>CAVZYR010000005.1:0-502155 GCA_963779605.1 uncultured Solirubrobacteraceae bacterium | reverse complement strand
TGGGTTCCAATTTTGGGTCCGGATTGCCTGTGCGCATGAGCCGGGGCGTGAACTAGCTTCGAAGCCCATTCCAGAACATACACCTCTCTCTGATCGGCTGCAGAGTCGGTGGATGGCGTTATGGTACAGCGGTCAGGGGTTCGAGTCCCCTCGCTCACACCCCTCGCTTCACCCCTCAAAGGCCCCGCTTAGGTGTCAGGTTCGTACTTTTTTGACGCGAGGCGGACCAGTGCAGACGGCCCAGGTCTGTAAAAACCAGGAATCTGAACACAGCGCGCCCTTCGGAGGGGCAACTACCGCATGTAGCGGCCGGTCGTGGACTCGTTGTCGGAGCGGATGGAGTACGCTGCTGCCGCCAGAGCCGTTTCACCCCTTTGTGGACTCATCGCTGGCCGGTGCCCGATCGCGACGCGTTCGACACGATCCTGCTGGTGCTTCGAGCCGGAGTGCGGTGGACGCCTTGAGCGCGACAGCCTGTTCCTCGACTCTCCACCAGTTCTCGTTCCGTTCTGGCGTGGGATTATCCGATTCATCGACGCGAGGGGTCGGCGCGGCCGTCGGACGCTCGCTCATCCTCAGATGCAGCAGCGGGGCCGAGCGTGGTGCGACCCGATCAAATCGGATGGCAACGGTCTCAACCGCTGAGTGTCATCACGCGCGCTGCCGTCGGCGAACCGACTAGTACGCGATCGCTGGCATCTGGTGGACGTACTCGTTGCTGGCGAGCTGCTTCAGCATGAAGTCGGCCACGTCGGCTCGCGAGATGCGCGTACCTCCCCTCGGAAGCCCATCCATGACGACCCGGTACTGGCCGGACCTGGGCCCGTCGGTGAGTCTCATCGGGCGGACTGCGATCCACTCCCAGTCGTGCTTCCGGAGCTCGTCGAGTGCGCGCCGATGATCCTCCAGAATGGGCCGCAGCGTCCGCCTGGCGAAGAAGAGGACCGCTGCTGTACGAGCACCAGAGGCCTTCTCCCCCAGCGCGCCGAAGTTCGACAAGAACATGAGCCTGCGAGCCCCTTGATCGTCCATGGCGGTCGCGAGGTTGCGGGCGGCCGTGGAGTAGAGGGTCGTCGTCGCGCCGCGCTTGTCGACACCGACCGTACAGAAGGCCACCTCATGCCCCCGGAGACATCGCCGGACGCTGTCCGCATCGGTGACGTCGCCCGCGACGACCTCCAGCGATTCATGGTTCAGACCGACTGTGGGCGGGTTGCGAACTACGGCGGTCACACGATGACCGTCAGCGAGAGCGAGCTCTGTCAGCGAGCGCCCCACGCCTCTGCTGGCACCGAAGACGATCAGCCTCACTCAGGACTCCCGTTCGTGTACTGACGCATGTCCAAGTACGGCGAATGCTACCCGTAGGCCTGTGAGCAAGCTCCATCACGTCAGCCTCGGCGGGAGCGCACAAAGGCCGTCGCGTCGGCTCCATGGGGCCTTCTTGTGACCGCTCATAGCCCTCATGACGGAGCGTGGAGTCGTCGCCATCGGGGATTCACGAGTGCCGGCTGGCGGTCGGCGTATCGCGCGGCAACGGGGCCGCCCCGCACCGCCAGCGTCTTCGCTGCTTCCACCATCGTAAGGTGAGTGAATGCCTGCGGGAAGTTTCCGATCAGCCGCTGGTGCGCGACGTCGTACTCCTCGGAGAAGAGCCCCAGGTCGTTGCTCAGCCCGAGCAACCGCTCGAACAGCTCCCGCGCTTCAGCGTTCCGTCCGTTCATCGCGAGCGCGGTGACGAGCCAAAACGAGCAGGCGAGGAATTGCGCCTCGGTTCCGGGAAGGCCATCGTCGGTCGCCGCCGTTGAGTAGCGCGAGATGAATCCGTCGTGGCCCAACTCGGCGCGCACCGCGTCGATCGTCCCCGTGACTCGTGGATCGATACCCGGCAGAAAGCCCACGATCGGAATCGTGAGGACGGCCGCATCGAGCTCCTCGGAACCGTAGTACTGAGTGAACGTGCCTCGCTTGCGATCGTACCCTCGCTCGCACACCTGCCGATGAATCTGGGTGCGGATTCGCTTCCAGCGCTCCAGCGGCGCCTCGAGCTCGAAGCGCTCAGCCAGCCTGATCGAGCAGTCGAACGCGAGCCAGGCCATGACCTTCGACTGAACGAAGTGGCGGCGCGGACCGCGGACCTCCCAGATCCCGTCGTCGGGCTCCTCCCAGGCTTGCTCGAGGTACTCGACCACCGTACGGACCCGGGGCCAGTCGTCCGCGTTGGCGTGGCCGGTGACCATGCTCGTCACGTACGCGACGCCCGCGACCTCGCCGTAGACATCGAGCTGGAACTGCCCGGCGGCGGCGTTGCCGATCCTCACCGGTCGCGATCCCTCGTAGCCCGGAAGCCAGTCGAGCTCTTGCTCGGCCAGGTAGCGCTGGCCTTCGATCCCGTACATGATCTGCAGCTTCGAAGCGTCGCCGGCGCCTGCTCTGAGCGCCCAGCGGCCGAAGGCGAGTGCCTCGTCGACGTACCCGCCCAAGAGCAGCGCGTCGAGGGTCAAGGCGGAGTCGCGCACCCAGCAGTAGCGGTAGTCCCAGTTGCGCACGCCGCCGAGCTCCTCCGGCAGCGACGTGGTGGGAGCGGCGACGATCGCGCCGGTCTCCTCGTCGGTGAGCGCCTTCAGCGTGATCAGCGAGCGCAGCACCTCGTCGTGCCACTCGCCGCTGTAGGTGCACCGTGATGACCACTCGCGCCACCAGGCGTCGGTACGGGCGAGTGCCGAGTCGGGATCCTCGACCGGCGGCTGCTCGCCGTAGGACGGGTACCACATGAGCGAAAGGCGCTCCCGCATTCCCTCTTTGATGGCGAACTCGGCCGCAGTGGCCGAGTCCTCGTCGTGCAGCTCGATCGTCGTTGAGAGATGAAGGGCATTGGGACCGCCGAGTGCGACGATGCCGTCGGCCGCGGGCTCCACCCACGGGATGAGGGATCCGTAGTCCAACCGCGCGACGAACTGCATGGACATCGGGACCTCGCCATGCAGCCCTTCCACGATGCGCACGAGCTGTGGCGCGCCACCCTGGCGCAAGGGCATGAAATCGATCAGCCTGACGGCACCGTTTTCGGTGTGGAAATCGGTCTCGAGGATCAGCGTGCCGTCGCGGTAGCGGCGCGAGACCTGGCTGACGGGCTCGGATGGACAGATCAGCCAGCGCCCGTGCTCCTCGGTGCCGAGCAGCGCTGCAAAGCAGGCTGGCGAGTCGGTGCGCGGGAGGCACAGCCAGTCGACCGATCCCGTCCGTCCCACCAGTGCGGTCGTCCGGAGGTCCCCGATCAATGCATAGTCCTCGAGCTTCATTTGCTGCTCCTTCCCTCGTCCGGCGGACGCGACCCTCCGAGATCGCGGTGCCCTTGCTGACCCTACAGCGGATCGTCCAGCTCGAATCAGCCGATCGGGGTAAGCTGCTTGCGTGCTCATGTCTCAGGCTTTCGGCCGATGATCGGCACCCACGTGACAATCGCGGCCGCGGGCAGCATGCCACCTGTCGCCACCACGACGTCCGCGCGCCTTGCCAGCACCGAGGTCGGCAGCTTGGCGCTCACGATGTTGACGCCCGCGAAACGGCACGACGAGAGAGGCAGGGTCTAGATGCAGAGCGCCGAGATCGGCCTGGCGCGCGTCGGGCGCGCGATCACATACCTCGTATACGCCTTCGTGATCATCGCGCTCGTGATCCTCGTTCTGGGCTTCTTCCTGCTGCTGTTCGGCGCGAACCCGCATGCTTCGTTTGCGGCGTGGGTCTACCGCGCCCTGGATCGCGTGATGGCGCCGTTTCGGGGCATCTTTGAACCCGTCAAGATCAACGGCAAATCGGTTCTCGACACCTCGGTGCTGTTCGCGATGATCGTGTACGCGATCGTCGGGCTTGCGCTGAACGGCCTGATCAGCTGGCTTACGTACGCCATCGCCCAACTTCGCGCGCGGCAGTGGGCAGAGGCTCACCCCCAGGGATAGACGAAGCCCCGGCGCCGGCCACACCCGCCGGGCCTTGACGCGATCAGAGACGGTCGCCCGCTGAACCTGCTGACTACGCTCGCCGCTGCCGCTGCGCGGTCACCGCTGCTGGGCGCGTTTGTCCATCCCGTCGTTTTCGACGAGAAAGTAAATGAGCACGCCGAGATACGGGGTCACGATGACAAAGACGATCCATAGAACCTTGACCCAACCTGACTCGTCGTGGCGACGGAAGATGTCGCCGAACACCACGAACAGGAGATAGACCCATATCGCGAGCGCAACGAAGATGACGATCGTCCAAAAGACTTCTAGCAGCGGGTAGTCGGTTGCGAGGATCACGTTGACGCCTCTTTCAGTTGATGGAAAACGCGCGTGTCACAAGCCGCTCGGCGGTCCGGGTAGGCCGAGCAGCTCGCACGACCGCGAAGATGAGGACCAAGGTACCTATTCCGATCAGGCCGTAGCGTGGCTGGCAGGGGGAAGTGGCCGCTGATGCCGACGATAAACAGGACGCTTGCCAGGAACACCGGGTCGCGGCCGCCGGAGCGCGTCGGGCTCGAGCCCCTGCGATCGCGCGGAGTATCGTCGGCGCATGGCGACCGCGACCCGCAAGAAGACGCAGGAAGCTGAGCAACACCTGACGCGAGCCGAGCGCGCGGCCCGGGGTAAGGCGGTTCGGGCCGAGGTGCCGCGCTCGAGTCACGGGGTCTTTGAGCCAGAACCGAATCGCCCCGACTCGATCGAACTCCTCGAGCGCCAAGCGCGCTCGCGCGTGCCCGAGCTGGTACCCATTCGCTACGGCCGCATGCTCACCTCGCCGTTTGCCTTCTATCGCGGCGCGGCGCTGATCATGGCCAGCGACCTGGCGGCAACACCGCGCTCGGGGTTGACCGTGCAGTGTTGCGGGGACGCGCACTTGTCGAACTTCGGCGTGTTCGCCTCGCCCGAGCGGCGCCTGGTGTTTGACATCAACGACTTCGATGAGACTCTCCCGGGGCCGTGGGAGTGGGACGTCAAGCGCTTGGCCGCCAGCATGCTGATCGCCGCGCAATACAACGGCTTCCCTGTGAAGGACCAGGAGCAGGTGGTGCTCGACACCGTCGAGGAGTACCGCACTGCGATGGCGAGCTTCGCCGCCATGAAGAACCTCGAAGTGTGGTACGCCCACTTCGACGTCGAGACCGCGATCGGCGAGTTTGGCTCGCAGTTCACGCCCAAGGTCGTCAAGCGCGGCGAAAAGGAGCTCGCCAAGGCGCGCGCGCGCGACAGCATGTCGGCGTTCTCCAAACTCACCCACGAGGTAGATGGTCAGGTGCGCATCGTCGCCGACCCGCCGCTGATCGTGCCGATCGACGACCTCGTGCAGGGCCGCGAACGGGAAGAAATGTTCGACGCCCTAGCGCGAGCTGCTGCGCTCCTACCGCGCGACGCTTCCGTACGACCGGCGGTGCTGCTCGAGCAGTTCGAGCTGACCGACTTCGCGCGCAAGGTCGTCGGGCGTGGGCAGCGTGGGCACGCGCGCCTGGATCGCGCTGCTGCTCGGCTCCGACGGACAGGACCCACTCTTCCTTCAGCTGAAGGAGGCGGAGGCGTCGGTGCTGGAGGAGTTCACGCACCCGAGCGCATTTGACAATCACGGCGAGCGCGTCGTCAATGGACAGCATTTCATGCAGACCACCAGCGACATCTTCCTCGGTTGGCTGCGTCTTGAGTCTGGGCCCGACGCCGGGCGGGACTTCTACGGACGCCAGCTGAGGGACTGGAAGGGCTCGGCGGAAATCGAGCAGATGGTCCCGCATGGCATGGCCGCCTACGGCCGGCTGTGCGGCTGGACGCTCGCCCGCGCGCACGCCCGCAGCGGAGACCGCATCGCGATCGCCTCCTACCTCGGTAAGGGCCCAAGCTTCGACCGTGCGGTCGTGCAGTTCTCGCAGGCGTACGCAGAGCAGAACGACCTTGACTACGAGGCGCTAGGCAAGGCGGTCAGGTCCGGGCGGGTCAAGGCCCAGACCGGCCTGTGACATGGGTCCGATTAGCTCTTCGAGGCCGATCACTGGCGGCGCTCGGCGGCCTGACTCAACACAAGCCGACCAACTTGGGGTCAGCCATGGGTTACGGTCAGGGCTGCGGCGCCCGACGCCAAGGTCTAGCTGGACGAGCGCCCGAACAGCCGCAGGAAGAACAGGAAGATATTCAGGACATCCAAGAAGATCCCAGCAGCCAATGGGATCGCCTCGTCCTTCCCTGCGCGGCGCAGGCGGTTGAAGTCCACGACCGTATACAGGCCGAAGATCGCAAGGCCGACTACCGCGTACACCGTGTAGGCGGCGGGTATGTGAACGAAGATCAGCACGATGCCGGCGACGATGAGACCCAGCAGCAGCCAGAACAGCGTTCGGTATAGAAAGGACAGGTCGCGACGGGTCGCGTAACCGACCGAGCCGAGGCCGGCCACGAACAGCGCCGTCGCCCCGAATGCCTGGCGCACCGCGGTCGGGTCGGTTGCGGAGTAGTAGTTGAGGGTGGTAGCCACGCTCGCCCCCATAAGCAGGCCGAACGCCAGCAGCAACACGAGCGCGAGGCTGTCGTTCCCGCTTGCACTTGCGACGTTCAGCCCGACCAGACAGCCGAGCGCGATCAACCACGCCACAAACCACCCGGCTCCGCCCAAGTTCCGGCCCAGGTACGCCCCAAGCGTCGCGAACCCCACCGTCAGCGCGACGAGCGCCATCACCTGACCGACTAGCGTCTGGGTGCGGCTCGCAGGCAGACCTTCCGCATACCCGACGGAGCTCATCTGCTGGATCCTAACGGCGCACCGACAGCTCGCGCGAGATGGGACGCAGCAGGCGCATCGACGGCAATGAGGGCAGCGATCTGCGCGGTAGGTAGCGAGTTCTCGTCTAGTCCGCGGCGCGCGACCGAGTCCGCGGTCATCGTCGCTCGCGCAGCTGAGCCGACACGTGAGCTCGATGACGCGGCTGGCTTCGCTTCGCGTCAACCGCGGGTTGAGCCTCCCCTCTCTACCCGATGCACTTGGTCGCGGTCTATCCGCGATCGAGCAAGGGGGGCCCGGAATTGCGACGGCTCTTCGAGGATCCTCAGACCGGCTATGCTCGCGCGGCAAACCCGAGGAGAGGACCCGCTATGGCGATCGGACTCAAAATGCAGTTCCCCGGAGGCACCCAGCAGCAATACATCGCGGTCCACGACCACATAGACATCGAGATTAGGCCACCCCGCGGGCTGATCTTTCACGTCGCCGGCCCGATCGACGGGGGCTGGGAGGTAATCGACGTCTGGCACAGTCGCAACGACTTCGACGTGTTCGCTCAAGCCCGGCTCATGCCAGCCATCGCAGAGCTTGGCGCCGGCCGCGCGTTCCCCGAGCCGCCCGACATCAAAGAATTTTCGGTCCACAACTACACCGTGCCCAAAATCTAGCCGCGGGCTCATCCCTCGACCACCCCGAAGGTGCCCAGACCCTTCACGAGTAGCGCGGGCGCCATACGGCGAGAAGTCCCGAGTACTGCATTTTCCCGACAGCCACCTCGCAAAGCGCAGTACGTCCGGGCTCGTATCAGATCACGCCGACGATCCTCGGGCGGCGGCGGGCGACACAACGCGTGTTGGTCAGCCGGAGCTGACCACATCGAGCCGCCCATCGCCAGCCCGAGGACCCATCGGCCGAGTCGGACAGCGCCGACCCGTGATCGCGGACAGTGACACCGACAGGAGCCTACGCCGACGCCCCAGCGTGCACTGCCGCCTTCTCGCCGTCCTCGGCGGGACTGTTGCGGTCGGGCGTCAGCTTCGCCTTGAGCTGGGCGATCTTGGAGTCGACCTCAGCTTTGTGCTTCTGTAGGCGCTCCTCGCGCAGCTGCTTCTGCGCCACTTTTCTCGCCTTGCGCTGGGCCTCCTCGGCGGCTGCGATCTCGGCTTCCACGTCGTGGACGTCGCGCCCTGAAGCAGCTCACCAGCAACGAGTACGTCCACCAGGTACCAGCGATCGCCTACTAAATGGTTCGCTGACGGCAGCTCGCGTGAAACTGACTCAGCCGTCGAGATCACTGTCTTCCGAGGTGATCGGGTCGCACCACTCTCGGCGCCGTTGCTGCATCTGAGGGAGGCTGTTTCACAAACAGTGATGGGCTCACTGAAGCCTTCTAAGAGGGGTTAAAAAAACGCCGCAAGTGGTCGGGCGCCCGAGGCGCGCCCTGCCCAGGCTCGACCTGCCAGGCCCCTCGGCGACTGTCACAGCGAGTGCGGCTCAGGTTTTCGCAGACGGTTTTGTGCAGCCACGGGGCAAAGCAGGACTGCATCGGCGGCACGACCAACAATGTGCGCCGGGCGCGATTTCACACCTGCGACGCCCAGGGGGGACAGGGCGCTCTAGGGCTCGGGCGCCCGAGAGGTTTGTCTCTTGGCGAGCAGCGGGCCGCTGTACTGTGGCGGGGTGCCGGGCGAGCCCACAAGACGCGCCGTCGTGCTCGCGACGGTCACGCCGCTGGCGTCGATCTTTGGTTCGGGGTTTCTCATCATCATCCCGATTCTCGAGCGGGAGCTGGGATCGCTGGCTTCGGTTGGGATGGCAGCGGTCTGCTTGCTTGCCTGGACGGTTGGCATTGCGATACGCCACAACATCGCCACAATCGAGCCGCTGGTTCGCGACGGTCGGCTCGATCAGACAACGGCGCTGATCGAGCGCACCTCGGATCAAGTGATCGTTGTCGCCTACCTGATCTCGGTGGCGCTCTACGCGCGCATACTCGCGCAGTTCGTCGTGGGCTATGTCTCCACGGGATCGGGAAACGCGGAGAGCTTGCTGGGGATGAGCGTGATCGCGCTGATCACGCTCATCGGGCTTGTTCGCGGCCTATCCGGACTCGAGGGCCTCGAGCGAGTGTCACTCGGTGCGGTGCTGCTGCTCGTGTTCGCGATCAGCGCGACGTTCGCCGGCAAGGACGTCTCACAGCTTGAGCGTGGCGGGCTTCACATCCCGCCAGTCCCGCACGCAGGTCTGGTCTCGGTGTTGCTCGTACTGGGCGGGCTGCTCATCACGGTGCAGGGCTTTGAAACGGTTCGCTACCAGCAACAGATCGACCGTCGCGCGCGGATTGCCGGCTGCCGCCTTTCGCAGCTCGTATCCTCGCTCGTGTACGTACTGCTGGTCCTCCTGGCAACGCCCCTCATGGGTCTGGGGACCGCGTCCGGCGCCGACGCCAACCTGCTCGACCTGGTCAAACGCGTCGCGCCCGTGCTCGTCCTGCCGCTCGTGCTGTGTGCCGTCCTCAGTCAGTTCAGCGCCGCCACCGCCGATACCGAGGCCGGGGTGGGCAACCTTCGCGGGGTCCACTGGGCACCATTCAACGGACGACTGCCATACGCTCTGGTCGGAGCCGTTTCGGCCGTTCTCACAGCGACCTTGGCGACGAACGTGATCATCGTTGTCGCGTCTCGTGCATTCGCCGCCTACTATGCGCTGCAATGCGTATCTGCACTTCGCACCAGCGACCGGCTCCTGGCGCGCGTTGGTTATGGCGCTTTGGCGATCGTCATGCTCGCGATCGCCTCGCTGGCCAAGCCCGCCGAATGAGCACCCCCTACAGCGCCATCGGTGTCGGCTGCACAGTCTCGTGCGGCGAGACACGATGCGGTGTTGCATCGGAGATGGGGGGACCGGTCATGTGGCCGGTGGTCCTCCGCGGCAGCCCTGAAGGGGGAGGCTGCAAATCGCCGCAAGCTGCGCCGGTCAAAAGCCGGGGTGGTGAGCGTTGCGGAAAGGCACGCCGCGAGCGCGTCAGGTATGGGCCAAGAAGGCGAACGCAGTCAGTAGAAGCCCGTACCCCAAGCGCGGACCCGCGCGGATGTCCCGCCAGGGCTCGCCGAGAAGACTCGCCATCGACGGCCGATAGCGCGGCTCGCCGTCCCGCCCGACATCCACAACAGGAGACGAGATGAGCGATAGACCGGTCTTCATCTACGCAGCGACCTACGCGAGCTACGACGATTGTCTCGCCGACTACGAGCTTCTGCTCGAAGCCCACGCGGCGAAGCTCGTGGGAACTTACGACGTCGCCCTGATCAGGAAGGACAACGAAGGGAAGATCCACGTTGAGAAGCACGAGAAGCCTACGCAGCACGGCGCCTGGGGTGGCATCGCGGTCGGAGCGCTCGTCGGGGTCCTGTTCGCGCCGTTGGTGCTCGGCGCGGCAGCGGTGGGCGGCCTCGCCGGCGGCATCGGAGGGCACCTGAAAAAGGGCATATCGCGCGATAACGCCACGGAGCTCGGCGAATTGCTTGGAGACGGACACAGCGCGCTGGTCGTGATCGGGGAGTCGCGCGTAGGAGAGCAGCTCGACAAGGCGCTCACGCGGGCGGAAAAGTCGATCGAGAAGGAAATCGACGCCGACGCCAAGGCGCTCGAGCGCGAACTCAAGGAATCCGAAAGGATTTACCGCCCTGGGGAGACAGTCCCCGTCAGCGGCATCTACAACGTGGTGGACCTCAACGGCGCCTATCAGGGTCGTCAGGTAACGGGAGAGGCCGGGCGTACGTTCGAGCCGACCCGTCATGGCTCGGCCGAGTACGGCTTCGTGCTCTACCGTCAAACCGCGCACCTGGGCGCGTAAGTGCCCCACGGTTCAGCTTGAGCTAGCGCCGCCATCGCCTGGATGCGTAGTTCTCCGAGCCGGGGCTGTGGCTTCTCACCGATGCGACGGCGTCATCCGACTGTGAGCATGCCTGCGTACCTTTGGCGAGCTAAAGGTCGAAATGTTGAGGCTCGGAGTGGCATCCGCTTCCGAGTGTCGTGAAACTCTCCATAGGAGGTTGGACATGGCTAAGTTGGACATCGCTGTATCAGAAGAGATGGCCAAGCTCTCGGTTCGAGCGAAGGAAGCGGAGACGCGCGCGAAAGCGGCCCGGGAGGAGACAAAGGCCGATCTCGAACGGGACGCCGCGGCAGCGCGCGCATCGTCTCAGGCACAAGCCGAGAAGCTGCGCGAGAAGGCAAACGCAAGCAAGGGAAAGATCTCTGCCGGGTGGGCACACATGCAGCAGACATGGAGCGAGCACATCGCCAAGATCCGCGCGGACATCGAGAGCAAAAAAGCGAAGCACGACCCGGCCGAGAAGAGAGCCGAGCACGCCGAACGCGACGCATCGTTCGCGATCGAATACGCGTATGGGGCCATCGAGGAGGCCGAGTATGCGGTGCTCGACGCGGCCCTTGCGAGGATGGATGCCGACGAGCTGGCGGGCGCGCCAGCATAAGCCGTGTCCGAACATCGAAGACCTCCAGGGCGTTGCCGAGCAGCTGAGCGGCTCCCCTAGCAGCCGGTCCATCACCAATATCCCGATGGCCAAGGTCGCCCGCTACTGGTGGGTGGAGTTGCTGCTCGGCGTGCTCTGGTTGGTCATCGCGGCGGTCGTGCTGAAGTTCAACCACGCGTCAGTCTCCACGGTCGGCGTGCTGATCGGAATCATGTTCCTCATCTTCGCTGCCGAGGAGTTCGCGCTGGCGGTCTTGGACCAGGGCGCCACCACGTGGCTATGGGCGTTCTTTGGGGGCCTGTTGGTCGCGGCCGGGATCGTTTCGCTGATCCACCCGCGCGAAACGTTCGCGGGCTTCGCCGACATTCTCGGCTTCGTGTTCTTGCTCATCGGCATGATCTGGACAGTCCAGGCATTCGCTGAGCGGGCCTTCAATGACCTCTGGTGGCTCAGTCTGATCGGCGGCATCCTGCTGATCGTGCTGGCCTTCTGGACCAGCGGCCAGTTCTTCCTCGAACGGGCCTACACCCTGCTCATCTTCGCCGGCATCTGGGCCTTGGTGAAAGGCATCACCGACATCGTGCGGGCGTTTGAGATTCGCAAGCTCGCCTCGGGCTGAACGGTGGTTCGTTTACGCGCAAAGCGCCGCTAGCGGCGCTTTGCGCACCGTTCGATTTGGCCCGAGCCGGTGCGCACGCCGGTCGGTCTCCTCGGTCCAGTCTGTGCCGAGGTTCACGACCTATCTGCTCGCCCGATGATCACGGCTGTCGCCGTGTTCGTCACGATTGAGGTACTGGCGAGGGTGGACGCGCGTGTTCGCGCTCGCGAGGTCGATGAGCTTCTTCCGAGGTTCGCCGACACTTGGCACTCGGAGAGCCGAGAATGTCTCGCCAGAGCTGTCGCGCCCCCGACGCGTCCCCGAAACAGATGACACCGACACCTGAGCTTCCGGATCCGCCGCCTGTCAAGCCTCGGGCTCGTGTGCCGGTCGGGTCGAAGGCGACGCTCAGCTGGTTGGCGATGGCGTTGCTGACGGTGGGGTCGGTGGGAGATCTTGGCGCCACGCCCGCGACGGCCGCCTTGGGTCTCGCCTCGGTGGTGGTGTACGTCCTGCCCGCGATCGTGTTCCTCCTGCCGGCATCGCTGGTATCGGCCGAGCTCGCCTCGGGCTGGCAGGGTGGCGTCTACAACTGGGTATCAGAGGGGATCTCTCCCAGAATGGGCTTCGTCGCCATTTGGTGTCAGTTCGCCCAGACGACCTTCTACTACCCTGCCGTGCTCGCCTACGTCGCGAGCACGCTGGCGTACGTGTTCGCGCCGAACCTGGCTCATAGCGGCCTCTACACGACCGTGGTGATCGTCGTCTTGTTCTGGGCGGCGGTGCTCGTCTCTGCCAGAGGAGTACTCGCCACCGGCAGGCTGGCGTCGTACGGGATCTTCATCGGAACGCTGCTTCCGGGCTTGCTTCTCGTCCTGCTGGCCGCGATCTACCTCCTGCAGGGCAACGCTTCGGCGGCGCCGCTGAATGCGCACCACGTGCTCCCGGCGTGGAGCGGCTTGACGAGCATCGTGCTCATCGTCAACAGCTTCTTCCTCTACGCCGGGGTTGAGGTCAACGCGGTCCACGTCGACGAGCTGCGCGATGCCCCCCGCGAGTTCCCCAAGGCGACCCTCCTCAGCGTGATTGTAATTCTGCTCGTCTTCATCTTCCCGACGCTCGCGATCGCGGTCTCGGTCCCCTCGGCACACATCAGCTTCACGGCGGGTGTCATGCAGGCATTCAAGAGCCTGCTCGATCACTTCGGTCTGGGCCTGCTCGCGCCAGTTATCGCCATCGCCTTGGTGGTCGCCTCCCTGAGTGGTCTGCTCGACTGGCTAACTGGTCCCTCGACCGGGCTCTTGCGAGATCGCTCGCGAGCGTGGCTACCTGCCGCGGTACTTCCAGCAGCTCAACTCAACTGGCGTCCAAGTCCGCATACTCGTCGCCCAGGGAATGATCGTCACGCTGATCGGACTGCTCTACGCCGTGCTCCCGGCAGTCTCACGCGCCTACTGGGTGTTCGCCGCCCTGGCGACAGAGATCTACCTGATCATGTACGTCCTCATGTTCGTCGCGGCGATTAACCTGCGGCGGCGACAGCCCGAGCACCAGCGTGGCTACCGGGCACCCGCACTCGTGACGATCTGCGTCGTCGGGACGCTCGCGTCCGCGGCCGCCGGCGTGGTCGGTCTGCTCCCGCCGAGCCAGCTTGGACACATAAGCGCACTGCCGTATCTCCTGGCGCTACTCGCCGCGACCCTTCTCGTCGGCGTCTTCCCGCCGCTTCTGCTCCACAAGCTGCGCCGGCCGGACTGGAAGGCCTGAGGCGCGGAGGAGGGCAGTAGTCGTCGGACGGATGAGCCTCTCGATTGGGCGCGTCCTGCTTTCACACCAATAGGTCGCGACGGTTCGAGCGAGCAGGAGGTGTCGTGTTCGGCCGAGGTCGCGCTATTGCTTCGTTGAACGCGAGCGTCAGCGCCCAGCGTGGGACGGGCTCGAGGCGGCTCAAGACCCTTCCGCCGCGAATGGAGTCGTCGCCCGCGAAAAGAGGTCATTTGCAGGACAGTTTGAGGTCCTTGGTGGACTCAGGCGAAGCACCCCTGCCCATTCAAGATGACGCCGCAATGCACCCAAAGCCGCTGCTCTGCAGGGACTTTAAGCCCAGCTCCGGACTCGAACCGGAGACCCCTTCCTTACCATGGAAGTGCTCTACCAACTGAGCTAGCTGGGCGTGCTTGCGAGGCTGGACTGTAGCGCGCTCCGGCGGCTATGGCTAACGGAACGACGCTCCCCCGAGCGCCCCTCCACGAGCGACAAAGGCTCGCGGCGGCGGAGCCGCCCACATCGACATCACACCGATTTCAACGACAGGCGAGCTCTACGAAGCGTGCACCTCAACCGGCGTCACCGTGGTCACCGGCAGCCCCGTCCCGGACACCTTGCTGGGCAGGTCGAGCTTCAGCCAGCGCGACAGCCGTGCGGGCAGCGTCGAGAGGATGATCTCGTCGAAGCCGCGCACGTTGACCGCGTCGTGCACCGCAGTGTTCGGATCCGGCGCGCCCAGGATCCCCTCCACGGGGCTCCCCGCGGCCTCGCTCAGCAGCGGCAACGCCTGATCGATCACGGCCTGGGCCTCGCTGGCGTCCTGGTCCTCGGGGTCGACGACCTTGTGCAGGCCATGGGCCGCATTCGGCACGAGCAGCGTGAACGTGGCCGGCCCGCGTTCCGCTCGCTCCCGCACGGCATCGAGCAGCGGCTGTGTGGCGGCGGTCTTGTGTGCCACCACGAGCACTCGAATGGGGGTCTCAGAAGACTCCATACTCGCAACTCCCTTCTGGCGGGTGGTTGTCTCTAATGATACTTGCGTACTCGCCGCGCCAGGCCTCGCGGACTAGCGGCGGCGCCAGGACCTCCAGCACTCGCGGCGCCGGGCCTCGGCGCGCACATCTACGCTGTCGGACGTGCGCGTGGAGCTGACCGAGGAAACGCTCGAGGTTCGCCTGTCCCTCTGGCAGAAGGTGCTCGGCCTGCTCGGCAACATCACGGTGCCGCGCGCCGACGTCAGCGACGTCGAGGTCGTCGAGGATCCCGTGCGCGCGGCCATGAATGCCGGCATCAAGGTCGGCCTGCGCCTGCCCTGGTTCTACTACGTCGCCCGCACCATTCGCCTCGACCAGGCCTTCGTCGTGCGCAAGGGTGTACCGGCGCTGTCCTTTGCCGTGCACAACGAGGGGACCCTCAGGCGGGTGATCGTGAGCACGCCGGACGCCCAGGAGCTCGCGCGGCGGTTGGCGCGCTCCTGATGGGGCGAGACTACGGCGAGGCTTCGGCGTTTCGCAACCCGCCCAGCGTCCACACCAGAGCCACCGCGATCAGCACGAGCGCGCACGCGAACGCCAGTCCCGTGTGGTTGTGCACTCCCGAGATCAGCCCGCGGCCGGCGTCGAGGAAGGCCGTCGCCGGGTTGACGCTCGCGACCGAGTGGATCCAGCCCTTGAGCAGCGCCAGCGGCACATACACGGGCGCGAGGAACAGGATCAGGAAAAGGGGCGTCTGCATCAGCGGTCCGGCCTGGATCGAGCGGAAGCGGAAGGCCACGCCCGCCGCCCAGCCGTAGCCGACCAGCACGAGAAGCGCCGCGAGGCCGTAGAGGTCGAACACGTCCACGCCGTCGCCGGTTATCCGCATCCCCGCCGCCAGCGCCACCGCCGTCACCACGCTCAGCGTGATCGCCGCGCGCGTGAGCGCCACGAGCGCATAGCCGAGCGCGATCCCGCGCCGGTCCTCGGCGGCCAGCATCAGCCGCCGCGCGAAGCCGCTTTCGAAGTCGAACGCCAGCGAGAAGCCCGTGAACAGGCCCGCGAATAT
The DNA here is from genome assembly GCA_963779605.1 of uncultured Solirubrobacteraceae bacterium. Classification (GTDB taxonomy): domain Bacteria; phylum Actinomycetota; class Thermoleophilia; order Solirubrobacterales; family Solirubrobacteraceae; genus Palsa-744. The sequence goes on along the minus strand of CAVZYR010000005.1, from coordinate 486,510 downwards.
CGCCGACTGGCACAGCACGAACACGAACTGAAACGCCGTGTAGCCGGCCGGGAAGTGAAAGCCCGGCACCGATCCCAGGGCTGAGAGGCCGCCGGCGAAGCTCGCGAGGAACACGAGCGGAAAGAGAAGCGAGGGGACGAACAGGTCGGGCCTTCGCAGGTAGGTGTGAAGGCTTCGCCACGCGATCGCATACGCCACGCGCCAGATGCTCCCGCCGGCGGGAGAGCGCTCGCGACTTGAGGCTGCGCCGGCTCGGGCGGTCATGTGCGCTGCATCCTCACGCGCAGGGCGCCCGCCACGAGGAACAGCGAGATGATCGTCAGGCCGCTGGCGACGGCGAACCCGCGCAACAGCGCCGTCCCGTCCCAGCCGACGATATACAGGCTGCGAAAGGCCTCGATCAGGTAGGAGATCGGGTTCCAAGTGGCCACCGTGTGAAACCAGCCCGTGCGTAGCAGGTTGCGAGGGAGGTTGCTCGAGGACAGGAAGATGAACACGAAGAACAGCGGGAACAGGCCCTGCACCGCCTCCCCGGATCCCGTGCGCAGGGCGACCGCGCACCCGAGCGCGCCGAAGCCGAGCGCGGTCAGCGAGCCGAGCACGAGGACCACGAGCACACCGCCGAAGCCCGCGTCCAGATGTGCTCCCGCGAGCGCGCCCATCAGCATGTACACGGCCGACTGCAGCACGCCGAGCGCCGCCACGCCCACGAGCAGGCCCGCGATCAGCGACACCCGTCGAAGCGGTGTCAGCGCGAGGCGATTGAAGAAGCCGCTCTCGATGTCCTCGGCCAGGTTCGTGCCGGTGTTGATCAGGGAGAACATCCCTCCCTGGATGAACGCCACCGCGATCGCAAACGAGATGTAGGAGCTCGTTGGAAACCCCGGCAGGCGCGTGGCCGCCTTCAGGCCGCTGGCGTTCACCGCGAGCAGGATCAGCGGGAAGAACACGATCGGGAACAGCTGAAACGGCTGGCGCAGCGTCTTCAGCATCGCGCGGCGGGCGAGCACGCCCACCTGGATCGCATGCACGCTTTTCATGAAGCGACCGCGGAAGCGCTCGTCGGCTCCTCCTCGTTCGCGCCGTCGCCCGCGCCCTCGAGCGAGCGCCCGGTCTTGGCGAGGAACACATCGTCGAGCGTGGGCGCATGCAGGCGCAGGTCGGCGATCGCGATGCCCTCGCCGTCGAGCGTGCGCACGATCTCCGCGAGGTCGCTGACACCCTCGGGGAGCTGTGCCGCGACGGCGTTCGGCGAGGCCGCCGCCTCCTCGCCGAAGCGCGACAGAACCGCCGCGAGGCGCTCGCGGTCGCCCGGGTCGCTCGGGACCGCTTCAACGCTCGGTCGCCCGATCGACGCCTTCAGCTCCGCCGGCGTGCCCTCGGCAACGATCCGCCCGTGATCGATGATCCCGACGCGGTGGGCCAGCACATCGGCCTCCTCCAGATACTGCGTCGTCAGGAACACCGTCACCCCGTCGGCCGCCAGCCTGCGGACCTCATCCCACAGTGCGGTGCGGCTCTGCACATCCAATCCGGTGGTCGGCTCATCAAGGAACAGCAGCCGCGGGCCGTGCACGAGCGCGAGACCCAGGTCGAGCCTTCGCTTCATGCCGCCCGAGTAGCCCCCGACCTTGCGGTCGGCGGCGTCGGTCAGACCGACCCGCTCGAGCAGTTCGCTCGCCCGCTGCTCGCGCTCTGTCTTGCCCAGCCCGTGCAGGGCGCTCTGCAGGCGCATGTGCTCGCGCCCGGTGAGGAACGGATCGAGCGCCGACTCCTGCAGGGAGGCGCCGATCGCGCGGCGCACCTCGGCGCCCTCGTGCACGACATCGAGCCCCGCCACGCGAGCCGTGCCGGCGGTGGGAGGCAACAGCGTCGTGAGCACGAGCACGGTCGTCGACTTGCCCGCGCCGTTGGGACCGAGGAAGCCGTAGATCTCGCCGGGGGCGACCTCGAGATCGATCCCGTCGACGGCTCGTATGCCGCCCTTGAAGTCGCGCACGAGCCCTTCGACCTCGATGCCGTTGTGATCGGCCCGGCTGTTCTCCTCGCCCCCGCTCACGCGATCACTCGAGCTCGGTCGCGAGGCGCCGCGGCGGGGGAGAGGGCTCGACGCGCAACAGCCGCGCGGGCATCGGCGGTAGCCACCAGTTCCAGCGGCCGAACAGCGACACGACCGCCGGCACGAGCAGCGCGCGGATCACCGTCGCGTCCAGCAGGATCCCCGCCGCGAGACCGGTCGCGAGCACTTTGATTTCGGTCTCGGGTCCCGAGGCCAGCGACACGAACGCGAGGAACAGGATCAGCGCCGCGCTCGTGACCAGCCGCCCGGTGCGCCCGATCCCGCGCACCACCGCCGTGTCGGTCGAGCCGGTCTTGTCGTACTCCTCGCGCATGCGGGCCAGGATGAACACCTCGTAGTCCATGGAGAGGCCGAACAGGAAGGCGAACACCATAAGGGGGATCCAGGCGGTGATCGAACCCGTCGCGGGAATGCCCCAGATCAGGCTCGAGCCGTGGCCCTCCTGCCACACGATCACAAGCACGCCCCAGGCGGCGGCGACGCTGATCACGTTCAGCACCACGGCCTTGAGCGGCAGCAGCAGCGAGCGGAACGCGCGTGCCAATAGCACGAAGGTGATCAGCGCGATCAGCAGGATCATCAGCGGGAAGTTGCCATACACGGCTTCGATGAAGTCCCTGTTCTGGGCCGGCAGCCCGCCGAGGCGAACGGCGGGCCCCGCCGAGTGGACCGCCGACTGCACGCGTTCGAGCGTCGCGCGACCCTCCGCGGTCGAGGCATCCGGCGTCGAGAAGGCGTCCAGCACAGCGCTCCCGGGCCGCCGCCAGTCGGGCAGGGCGGGCGCCACCGCGCCGTGCACGCCGGGCACGGCGGCCAGCTCCCTGGCCACGACTTCAGGCGAGGCGGAGCCGTTCGCCAGCACCTCGTAGGGGGCGAACACGCCCGAGCCAATTCCCGACTGCTCGAGCGCGACGAGGCCCTGCTTGGCGTCACCCTCTTTGGCGATCGCGTTCACGTTCGAGATGCCGAGCTGCAGGTTCGTGGCGGCGAGCACGAGCGCGGCGAGGACGAGAGAAGCGCCGAGCGCCGCGACCCAGCGCCTGCGCACGACCAGCTTCGCCCAGCGTGTCCACGAGCGGCTCGCCATGTCGTCGTCGCGGACATGCGGCCAGTCCAGGCGGGGGCCGAGCGTCGAGAGCACCACCGGCAGCAGTGTCATCGCGACGAGCACGCTGATCAGGGGGATCAGCATGCCGCCGTAGCCGACCGAGCGCAGGAAGGGGAGAGGCAGCGCGACGAGCGCGAGCAACCCGATCGCGACGGTCGTGCCGCTGAACACCACCGCCCGCCCGGCGGTCTGCATCGCGCGCACGATCGCGGCGTCGCCGCTCAGCCCGTGGGCGCGCTCCTCGCGCCAGCGGACGACGATCAGAAGCGCGTAGTCGATCGATACGCCGAGGCCGATCAGGGCGATCAGGAACTGGACGATGGGGGAGACTTCGGTGACGGTCGTGAGGCCCCACACCACCAGGAACGTGGTGAGGATCGAGACGATCGCCATCAGGATCGGCACGATCGCAAGAAACGACCCGAACACGAAGGCGAGCACGAGCAGCGCTCCGAAACCGCCGAGCAGGGCCTCCACCAGAACCCCGGGCCCGTTGCCTCCGCCGCTCTGCACCGACAGCGCATCGAAGCCCGTCAGATGGACGCGTGCGCCCGCCACGGTCGCGCCCGCCAGCGCCGCGCTCGCTTTTTCCGCCGCCTTGGGGTTGTCTTCGAAGGCCTGGGTGCGGTCGGGCGGCGGGTAGGCGACGACGAAGGTCGTGTGCCGGTCGCGTGAGAGGAAGGCGGGACTGTGGGTGCTCGCGTAGCCGGCCAGGCGCGTTCCCGGCAGGACGGTCTCGAAGCGGGATTCAACCGCCCGCAGTTCCCGCTGTGCGGCGGGCGAGTCCACCGATGCACCGGCGGGCAGTGTCACGACGGCCAAGAGCGGGGCGGCGTTGCCCCCGGTACCGCGAAAGCGGTGCTGTATCTGCTGATTCGTGATCCAGCCTTCCTTGCCGGGCACCGAGAATTTCTGTTTGAGGGCTTTGGTCGCCGTGCCGGCCGACGCCATCCCCACGAGGGTCAGGACCAACCAGAAGATGACCACGATGCGTTTGTGGGCCAGAACCCAACGGGTGAGTTGCGCCATTCTCATCGTCCCTTCTCGAGCGAAATGGTTCCGTGCAGAACGGTGTATATCAAAAGTCGTTCCGCTACGTTATGATCCTGTTATGGGGATCGAGGGTCGCGAGCCAACGGCGCCGACGCCTGAGTCGACGGTTCCCTTCAGCGGGGTCGCCTTCACGCTGTCTTCGTTCGGCTATGCCGTCGCGAAGCGCTTCCGCCAGATTCTCGCACCGCTCGAGCTCGAGCCGCGCGAGTTCGCCCTGCTGCGCGCGGTCGGCGCATTGGAGGGCCAGTCCCAGCAGTCGATCGGCGAGCGGCTGCAGATCCCGCCCAGCCGAATGGTGGCGTTCGTGGACGCCCTCGAGGAGCGCTCGCTGCTCGAACGCCGGCACAACCCCCACGACCGGCGCACGCGCGAGCTCCATCTCACCGACGACGGGCGCGACCTGCTCGCACGCGCCTTCGCGCTCGTCGCCGCGTTCGAGCTAGATCTGATCTCAGACCTCAGCACCGAGGAGCGCGATCATCTGCTCGAGCTTCTGCAGCGGGTGGGCATGCGGCTCGGCGTGCCCGGAGGCCTGCCGGCTGCACACCCCGCCCTGGCCGAGGAGTAGCCGTCTATTCCTTGCCCGCCGGCGGGTGCTTCTCTTGGGGGGGCCGAGCTCCGACTCGGTGGACGCGATCAAGCGGCGGCCGGATGCGTCTGTCGGAAGTAGTGCTCCTCGTCGAGGTCGGCGATCAGCCCCGGCTGGGTTGGCTCCCAGCCGAGCAGCTCGCGGGTCAGCGCGCTGGAGGCCGGCGCGTCGAGCCCAAGGAAGCCGCCCAGCCAGCTGAAGTGCTCGCCCGCGTCCTCGGGTGCGATCGAGACGACCGGAAGCTCGAGATGCCGTCCGATGACCTCCGCGATGTCGCGCACCGGAACGCCCTCGTCGGCGACCGCGTGCAGCGTCGATCCCGCCGGGGCCTCTTCCAGCCCGAGCCGGAACACGCGCGCCGAATCGAGCCGATGCACGGCGGGCCAGCGGTTGGCGCCGTCGCCGATGTAGCCGGAGACGCCCTTCTCGCGGGCGATGCCGAGCAGGATGGCGATGAAGCCGTTGTCCCCATCACCGTGGTTGGTCGGAGGAAGTCGCACGATCGACGAGCGGACGCCCTGGGAGGCGAGGGACAGCGTGAACTCTGCGGTTTCCCATCGGGCCTGCGGACCGCCGCCGTGAGCGGCCGCGGCTGCGTGGGAACCATGCCCGTCCTGCTCGCTGGCGACGTGCCCGGGTGTCAGCCCGAGGAGCCCCGAGGCGATCACGAGCGGCCGGTCCGAGCCCGCGAGCGCCTCGCCGAATGTTTCGACGGCGCGGCGGTCGGCGTCAGCGGCGCCCTGGTAGTCGCCTGAGAACGCGAGCTCGTGCTTGAACGCGAGGTGGATCACTCCATCTGAGGCGACAGCCCCGCTTCGCAGCACTTCGAGATCATCAAGGGTGCCGCGGAGGACCTCTGCTCCGGCCGCGGTGAGGGCATTGGCCGAGGCATCCGAGCGAGCGAGGCCGACGGCCTCATGGCCTGCGCCGATCAGCTCGGAGACGACGGCCGAGCCAATCCAGCCCGATGCACCGGTGACGAATACGCGCATGAGAAAACCTCCAAGTGGTTGGCCGTCCTGAGCGCAGATCTCCCGCCCACACGGCGTGATGTCAGTTGCTGCCATCAGCGTAGCACTCGATGGCAGCCGCTGTCGTCAGGTAGAATCGAGGGTATGGGCCGATGGGAGCCAGACGCACGCGGGCGGCTGATGAAGGCGGCGTTCGAGCTCTACGGCGCGCGCGGGTTCGAACAGACGACGGTGGCGGAGATCGCAGAGCAAGCGGGGCTGACCGAGCGAACGTTCTTCCGGCACTTCGCCGACAAGCGCGAGGTTCTGTTCGCGGGCGCCGAAGCACTGCAAGAGCTCCTCGTCAGCACGGTTGCCAAAGCGCCCGCTGGCCTTGCGCCCATAGACGCGGCGGCAGCCGGTATCGAAGCCGCCGGCGCAGCCATCCAGGAGGGGGGAGAGCTCCCGCGACAGCGCCAGAGCATCATCGACGCAAGCGCAGAGCTCCAGGAGCGCGAGCTGATCAAGCTCGCGTCGCTGGCGTCGGCGCTCGCCGAAACGTTGGGCGGACGCGGGGTCGCAGAACCCGCCGCGAGCCTCGCCGCCGAGGCAGCGATCGCTGTCTTCAGGATCGCCTTCGAACGCTGGATCGAGGAGCCCGGCGGGGAGGACCTGCCCGGGGTGATTCGAGAGTCGCTTGAGGAGCTGAGGGCCGTGACCGCCGGGCGCTGATCACCGGGCGCGCGCGAGCTTCGCGGGTAGCCGCGCTACGCAGCTGGCGCGATGTTCTGATTCACGCAGAAGAAGTTCCCGGAGTCGTACTGCGCCTTGATCTGCGCGAGCCGCTCGTAGTTCTTCCCGTAGGTGGTCCTGACGCGATCCTCGCCCTCGCCCTCGCCCAAGAAGTTGACATAGGCGCCGCCGGCCGAGAAGGGATGCAGGGCCTCCCAGTAGTCGATCGTCCAGCGCTTGATCTTCTCCGCATTCGCGGGCTCGGGATCCACGCCCACGATCACCTGCGCCCAGCGTGAGTCGCGGTAGGCCCAGGGCGTGGCCGTGTCGCTTACTTCGCTCGCTGCACCGTCGATCGGATACAGGTGCATCGTGCTGTGCATCGTCGGCATCTGCGAGCCCAGCTCGACGTGGCGCTCGACTGCCTCGTCGCTGATCTCCTTGACGAAGTCCGCGCGCCAGTACCACTGATATCCAGGCTCATACAGGCCATCGAAGGCCGACTGAAGCGCCGGGTAGGGGATGGGCTGCACCCCGTCGAGCGCCGGCTCGAGCGCGCGGGCCTCGCGCAGTGCCTCGCTCGCCTGCTCCTCCGATCCGGTGTGGCACCAAACGACGCCGCACATCTTCTCCATGTGCAGCGCCTCGGGAAACGGGTCGGCGGGCGGCACGACGAGGAACGCGAAGAAGCCGCCCAGCTGCCTGGGCGCGGCGCGGATGAACTCGCGGTACCAGCGCAGGATCTCGCCCGAGCGCTCGAGCGGCCACAGCATTGGCCCGCCGACGATCGTGTCCACGGGGTGCAGGCGGAACAGAAACGAGGTGACTACGCCGAAGTTCCCACCCCCGCCGCGAATCGCCCAGAACAGGTCGGAGTGCTCCTCCTCGCTGGTGTGCACGAGGCTTCCGTCCGCCAGCACCACGTCCGCGCCGAGCAGGTTGTCGATCGACAGTCCGTACCCGCGTGCGAGGTGCCCGACGCCGCCTCCGAGCGTGAGGCCGCCCACCCCAGTCGTCGAAACGATTCCGCTGGGTGTCGCCAGCCCGAAGCCGTGCGTGGCGTGGTCGACGTCGCCCCACTTGCAGCCGCCCTCGGCGCGCACCGTGCGCGCGCCGGGGTCCACGCGTGTTCCCCTCATCGCCGAGAGGTCGACGACCAGCCCGCCGTCACAGCTCCCCAAGCCCGCTCCGTTGTGTCCACCGCCCCTTATTGCGAGCTTCAGACCCTCCGCGCGGGCGTAGCGCACCGCCTCAATCACGTCGGCCACGTCCGCGCAGCGCGCGATCAGCGAGGGATGCCTATCGATCATCCCGTTGAAGAGCCCGCGCGCCTCCTCGTAGCCCTCATCCGCGGGCCGCAGGAGCTCGCCCCTAAATCCTTCGGTGAAGTCCGACGGCATAGCCACCTGAGCGTCCATCTGTGCTCCTCCCCTTCTGCGCCGTTTCGCCTGAGATGCCCGCATGCGGGCATCAGGCACGATAGCTGGCGCGAAGTTGTGGTGAGCGGGAGATGCCGGCGGAGCCCCGCCCGTGGGGCGCGCTAGGATCTGGCCACGGTTGAGCATAGGAGGTCGCAATGGCGCGCTATCTGATCGAGCGAGTGTGGGACCCCATGGAAGAAGAGGAGATGTCGGCCAAGGGGCCGCTGTCCAAGCGGATCCTCGAAGAGAACGACCGCTTCTCGCCGATCGTGTGGGAGCACTCGCACACCGTCATGGATGAGGACGGCAACCTGAAGTCGTTCTGCGTCTACTCCGCCCCCAACACCGATCTCATCCGCGAGCATGCACGCATGCTCGGCGACCACAGCATCGATCACATCTACGAGATCGGCGGCGACATCTCTCCCGACGACTTCGACTGATTGCCGGCGCCGAAGTCGAATTCAGCGTGATATCGCTCCTGAAGCGCCACGCCCCGGCGTAGACGCGCCCGGCGGCGGCGCTCCTTGTCCTCCTCGGGGATGAGCTCCAGCGCCTGGTTACAGAGGCTGATCACATCCTGGTGCGCCCAGCCGCGTCCCGCTTGGTCGGCGGCGGCGAGCAGGTACTCGGCGGCGCGCGAGGCGTCTCCCGCATAGCGCCAGTGATGCGCGAGGATCGCCGCGTACGCCGCGCGGTCGCCGGACGCCCGTTCGATGAAGCGCGCCACCTCCGCATGCCGCGCGCGTCGCGCGGCGATTGGAAGCGTCGCGTAGGCGACCTCACGGATCAGCCCGTGCTTGAAGCTCAGCTCCGGCTCGCCCTCGATCCGCGAGTCGGGCATGCGCCGGATCAAGTCGCGAAGTTCAAGCGACTGCAACAGCTCAGGCAGCGGCTCCGGGGCTCCGAGCGCTTCTAGGCTGCCGGGCCAGAAGCCGTCGCCGATCACAGCCGCGCACAGGATCACTTGGCGCTCGGAGGCGGGCAGGCGGTCCAGGCGCGCCGCGATCATCGTCTTGACGTTTGAAGGCAGCTCGCCCGTGTCTGATGCTCCACCCTCCGACAGCCAGGCCGTCAGCTCCTCGATCAGCAGCGGGTTGCCGCCCGCTGCTCGCTCGACCCTGCGGGCCATCGCCCCGGTCCCGGGCTCCCCGCCGAGCAACCTGTGCACGAGGTCCCCGACGTGGCTGCTGCTGAGGGCGTCGAGCTGCACCGTCAGGTTCTTCGGCAGTCGCGCCCACAGCGGCTGGTCGTCGACGAGCTCCGGCCTGGCCAGCGCGACGAGCAGCAGCGGCGCGTCGAGCAGCCGCAGCGACAGAGAGCCGACGAGGTCGATCAGTCCCTGGTCTGCCCACTGCAGATCCTCCAGCACCACCAGCGTGGGCTGCTCGCGCGCTGAGGCCTCCAGGAAACGCTGGGCGGAGGCGAACAGGTTCTCTCGCTCGCCCACCGTCTCCTCGGTGAGCCGCGCCATGATCGACAGGTGCGAGGCCGTCGTCGAGCTCTCCTCCGCCGGCAGCAGCGCCTGCAGCCGGCTTGCGAGCTTGGCCCGCGCGGCCACGGGCGTGTCGCTTGCGAAGATGCCGCAGGCCTCCCTGATGATCTGCGCGAAGGCCCCGTAAGCGGCCCGCTCGCCGTACGGGAGCGAGCGCCCCCGCAGCACCCGTCCCCCCTCACCTTCGATGTGGCGTGCCAGCTCGAGCGCGAGACGGGTCTTGCCGATGCCCGGCGCGCCCAGGATCGTGAGCAGCTGCGGATAGCGCTCCGCGCTTGTCCGCCGCCACGCACGTTCGAGCAGCTCGAGCTCTGAATCGCGCCCCACCAGCGGCGCGCTCGAGACGGGGCGCTCCGGCGGAGTGGCCGCGGCGGAGAGCGCGAGCCACGCCGGCAGCGGTGCGGCCTTGCCCTTCGCCTGCACCGGCGCGATGGCCTCGTACTGGATGTCATCGCCGGTCGCGGCACGTGTCTGCTCGCCGACGAGTACGCCCGCCGGCGGGGCGGCGGCCTGCAACCGCGAGGCGGTGTTCACGGTGTCCCCCATCACCGTCGGCTCGCGCCGCCCTTCCGGGCCCACGCGCGCGAAGATGACCTCCCCGCTGTTGACGCCGATGCGAACGCACAGCCCGCAGAACTCCTCGGCGTTCTCCGCCGCGCGCTGCTGAATGTCGAGCGCAGCGCGGACCGCGCGCGTGGGATCTTCCTCGTGGGCGACCGGAGCGCCGAAGACGGCCATCAGGGCATCTCCGATTACCTTGTCCACTGAGCCCCCGTAGCGATCCACGACCTCGCCCATCGCGCGCATGCAGCGGTCGACCATCGCGCGGACCTCCTCCGGGTCGGTCCCCTCCGACAGGGCCGTGAAACCGGAGAGGTCTGCGAACAGCACCGTCGCCCAGCGACGCTCCCCATCGCTGTCCGAGCGCGGGGGCGCGGCCAGCGCCGCTCCGCAGGACCCGCAGAATCGAAAAGCGGGCGGGTTCTCCCGGCCGCATCCAGGGCATGTCTGCTGCAGGGGGCTGCCGCAGGCGCCGCAGAACCGCTGGGACCCATCGATCTGCTCTGCGCAGACGGGACAGCTTGCTGTCGCGGACAAGGCCCTAGCTCACGACATCGGCGCGGGGGCCGTCGCCGCAACCGCTGACCAGCTCGATCAACCAGCCCAGACCTCGCATCGGTCTAGGATAATGCGCCCGCGACCGGCTCGAGCGGCGCTCGCACTTCGCGTATGCCCATTCTCGTGCACGCGACGGCAACCTATGGCGGGGGCAGGATCGATTCGGCTGCAACCGCCAATGAACACGGCGCATCTTAGGACGGCTGATCCCGAAATGGTCCCGACAGCCGACAACCCCGCCGAGGCGACGGGCTATCGAGCTAGGCAGGATTTCTGGACCTCATCGGCGCGTGACGGGATACTGGCTGGTGGATGGTGGAGGAGTCCACGACCCCCGACCTGCTTGAGCGTTGGCGACAGGCTGCCGATGCGCTCGGTCGCGGCGACTTTGATGCGGGGTTGAGCTGCTTCGCCCCCGATGCCGTCTGGGAGGTGCAGCCGCGGGCGAGCACGGGCAGGGTGCAGGAGCTGTGGTCTCTCACCGTCACATGGAGAGCCGGCATGGTTGACCGGGTTATCGGTCGCAACGACATCGACGAGGCGCGTGCTGCCGCCGAACGTCTTGCCGAGGGATGGGGGTAGGCGGTGTCGGACGCCAACGTCGAGAATCTCCGATTGATGCTGGCGGTGTACTCGACCCAGACCATCCACGCGGTTTTGGAAGCTTGGAGACGGGGCGAGGCGAACCTGGCTCTGTTGGATCCCGAGGTCACCTACGAGGATTACGACTTGCCTGATCACGCTGGTGAGGTTTACAGTGGCCACGAGGGTGTGCTGGAAGCCATGGAAAGCTGGTCTGCACCCTACGAGCAGATGACAAACGAGCTGCAGCGAATCGTGGGCTCGGGGGACTATCTCGTAGCGATCCACCGCTTCCGGGCGCGAGCACGGTACACCGGGATCGAGTTCGACCAGCCCAGCGCCTATGTCTACACCTTCCGGGACGGCAAGATCATCCGCATACAGGGATTTTGGGATCCAGAGGAAGCCCTCTCAGCCGCAGGGCTGGTGGAGTAGACGATGTCGCAAGCGAATGTGGAGCTTGTCAGAAGCCTGCACATGGCTCCGGACGTGGACATGGCCGAAGCCTTTCGCAGCGACGAGATGTGGTCGGCGCTGACGAACGCTGTTGGGCATCTCTTCCACCCCGACTTCGAGACCGTGCCTCCCGGGGTGCCTCGCACCGAGAGAGTTTATGTCGGTATAGACGGGTTCAGGGCAGCATGGCTCGGGTGGTTGGAGCCGTGGCTGACATATCGCGACGAAATTGAGCGGATCCTCGACGCCGGGGATCGGGTCCTGGTGCTTGTCCACGACTACGGACGCCGTGAGGGGAGCACGGAGGAGATCAAGATCGACGGCTCTGGCGTCTGGACCGTCCGCGACGGGAAGATCGCGCGCACCGAGTTCTTCGCTCTCCGCTCTGAAGCTTTCATCGCCGCAGGGCTGGAGGGATAGGCGTGGGAGCAGCGGGGTCGTTCAACTCCGGCGTTCGTATACCGTCACCTGGGCGGATGGGTTTGTCGAGCGGGTGCACGGTTCGTCCCGACATCGACAACGCCCGTGCCGCCGCCGAACGCCTCGCGCAGGAGCGGGCTGATGGCTGACGAGTCCGGGACGCCCGACTTGGTGGAGCTTGCGCGCCGCGCCTTCGAGGCCGGAGGCCGCCGCGACTTTGACGCGGTATTGAGCTTCTACGCCCCGGATGCGGTGTGGGAGACCCCCAACGGCGGGGTCGGGCCCTTCAAGGGAGCGCTCGCGATAAGAACCTTCATGGAAGACTGGGCCGGGACCTACGAGGATTATCGGCTTGAGGTGGAGGAGCTTGGGTGCATCGCTGTGTTCGTCGGAGGGCTGATCTCGAACCTCACGCTCCTCCTTGACCCCGACGAGGCTCGTGCTGCCGCAGAACGCCTCGCAAAAGAACGCGCTGATGTCTGAAAAGGGTGGGACCCCCGACCCGGTGGAATTGATTCGCGCCTCCGCTGGCGATCTCGACGCCTGGCTAAGCAACTTCGCCCCAGATGCCATTTGGGACGCATCTCGAATCGGAATGGGAGTAGGAGTCGTGGAGGGCGTCGGCGCGATCCGGCGCTTGATTATCGACTTTTACCGCCGCTTCGATAACCCGAGGATCGAGCTGAATGAGGTTCGCGACCTGGGGAACGGAATCACCTTCGCCGTGTTCGCTAGTGAGGGCCGAATCCCAGGCGGTGAGGGAGTCATTACCGAACGTGTAGCCCAAATCCAGGAATGGGTCGATGGGCTTGTGGTGCGTGTCATAGACTTTCGCGACATCGACGAGGCACGTGCTGCCGCCGCATGCCTGGCCGAGCAGCGAGCTGATGGCTGACGAGGCTGTAACCCCCGACCTGGTGGAACTGACGCGCTTGCGGTACGAGATCATGGACCGCGACCTCAGCTTTGATGCAATCGCGGCCTTTTACTTGCCCGACGCGGTGATGGACCTCTCGCACTCCGGGGGCGGCAGGCACGAGGGAGTGGATGCCATTGGCGCGGCCCTCATCGATTATTGGCGGACATGGGAAGAGCACCACCACTACGTCGAGGAGATTCTCGATCTCGGCCACGGCGTGGTGTTCTCGTCGCTTCGTGAAGATGGTCGCGTGAGGGGGAGTGACTCCTTCGTCGAGGGGCGCAGCGCGTGGGTCACCGAGTGGGTGGATGGCAAGGTCGCGCGAACGACAGGCTACGCCGGGGACACCTACAAGGCCCGTGCTGCCGCCGAACGCCTCGCCGAGGAGCGGGCTGAAGCTGCGACCCCCGACCTCGTCGATGTGTTCCGCCGCCTCGATGAAGCCATGAGCCGAGGCGACGTTGACGCCGTAATGGCCTTCTACGCGCCCGATGCCGTCTGGGACTTGTCGGAGGGGGGTCTGGGTACCACCGAGGGTGTAGCCGCGATACGTAGCTTCTTCGGAGAGTGGGCCAGCAACTACGAGGAGATCGCATTCGATACAGGGGAGATTCGCGACCTCGGGAACGGAGTCTCGCTCAGCGTCGTCGATCAACGAGCGCGCCCGCGTGGCAGCGCCGGTCAAGTCGCGTTTCGGTACGCCGCCGTCACGGTCTGGGCGGACGGCTTGATCGCTCGCGTCAAGAACTACACCGACAGGGCTGAGGCCCACGCTGCCGCCGAACGCCTCGCTGAGGAACGGGGGTAGGCGATGTCACAGGCGAACGTGGACCTGGCGCGAAAAGGAATCGAAGCTTGGAACCGGCGCGACGCTGACCTGTGGCTCAGCTATGCCTCACCTGAGATCGAGTGGATTCCTGCTGGTCCTGCGGCGGTGGAGCAGGCCGTCTACAACGGCTATGACGAAGCGGCGGGTGGGCTCGCCGCCGTATGGGATACCTGGGAGGTCTTCCAGTTCGTGGAAAGCGAGCTACGGGACCTGGGGGATTCGGTCCTCTGGCTGGGTCACGTCAAAATGCGCGGCGGCACCAGCCACGTCGAACTCGACCAGGAGTTCGCGCTCCACAGCCAGGTGAAAGACGGCAGGCTCATCCGGGTCAAGGCGTTTCTCTCCTGGCAAGACGCCCTCGAAGAATCTGGCGGAACAGGCGGTGAGTGGGGAGTCCACGACCCCCGACCTCGCGGAGCTTGGCCGCCAAGTCAATCAAGCGGCGAGTCGGCGTGACTTCGACGCGATGATGAATTTCTTTGGTCCCCCACCAGTGTGGGATCTCTCGCCAATGGGCCTTGGCGTTTACGAAGGTGTAGCTGCGATCCGGGGCTTCTTTGAAGACTGGATTGGCTCCTACGACGAGATCGAGTTGGGAGGCGAGGAGCTTCTGGACCTCGGCAGCGGGATCGGGTGTCGCTACATCTCGGGAATAGGACACCCTAAGTGGTCCCGGAACCTGCTGCTCGCATACGCCCAGACGCGACGGGACCTTTCGAGGTTTCGCTAATCCCTTTTGCTACGGACATTTGCTAATCGAGGGTCAGCGTTCATCGGGCGTAATCGAGCCCTGATCTATGGCGGGGGCAGGATCAATTCGGCTGCGCCCGCCGATGAACACGGGGCATCGTAAGACGCCTGATCCCGAAATGGTCCCGAACGCGGACCGTGCTAGGCAACCAGACCGCGACGGCGCGGCGGCAAGCTCCCACGTTCTCCTGCGACACCGCCTACCCGCGCTCCGCTGCGAGGCGTTCGGCGGCAGTGCGGGCTTCGTCTATGTCGGGGTAGGTCGTGAGGCGCCCGATCGAGCCTCCAACACAGAGGTAGACCCATCCCTCGCGTTGTCGAACGAGACCCGAGCTTCCAACCACGTGCCCGTCCTGGCTGACAACGGCAAACACAACCCCATCGCCGAGGTGACTGACTTCCTCAAGCTCGAAGTCCAACTCCTCGTAGAGCCCGAACCACTGATCGAGGAAGTCACGTACCGCCACTCGCCCCTCGAAGTGGTCTTCCAGCGCCGCCCCGTCCAAGACCACGTCTTCGGCGACGTTGCTCATCACACCGTCGAGATCCCCGCGATCCAACGCCTCAACCTGCTTGCGCACAAGCTCAACCGGGTCGGGTGTCGGCGGCTCGTACGACACCGCCTAGCGCCCTTCCGCGGCGAGCCGTTCGGCGTCGGCACGGGCCTGGTCGATGTCACGGTAGTCCTTGAACCACTCGATCTTGCCGTTCGCCCATGTGGCGAGTGACGCCAGCCGCTGCTCGACGCGACCGTCGCCGCCTACCAAGCGGCCGCTCTCCCGAAACACGTGAAGCAGGACGCCGTGCCAGAGATCGAGAAGCTCCTCCTCCTCCTCGAATCGGCGTTCCTCCCAGCTGCGATGCCAGTCCTCGATGAAGCCCCTGATTGCCTCCTTGCCCTCGAAGATCCCCAACCCCGCCTCGGAAAGGTCATACACCGCGTCGGCGGCAAACAAGCTCATCACCGCGTCAAAATCACCGCGACTCACGGCTTCATACGCCTGCCGCGCGATCCTCACCAAGTCGGGGGTCGTGGACTCCTCGATCATCTCCCGGCCAGTATCCCGGACGGCATACTACGCGGCGAGCGATACGACTCGCGCTCCAGCTAGCGCACAGGCGTGCAGCGGCCCCGGAAAGTGGCGGGGGCAGGATTCGAACCTGCGAAGGCAGAGCCAACGCGTTTACAGCGCGTCCCCTTTGACCGCTCGGGAACCCCGCCGGGGCGACGTCAGTCTAGGGCCTAGGAGGCCTCGCGCAACTGCTGGGCGTCGGGGAGCGCCTGCAGCTTCTTCAGCGTACGGCTCTCGATCTGGCGCACGCGCTCGCGCGTGATGTTGAAGGCGCGGCCGACCTCCTCGAGCGTGCGCGCGCGGCCGCCGACGATCCCGTAGCGCAACTCGATCACCTCGCGCTCGCGCCTCGGCAGCGACGCGAGCACGCGCGCGATGTTCTCTCTGCGCAGCGCCTCGGATGCGATCTCGAAGGGGGATTCCGCGGAGACGTCCTCGATGAAGTCGGCGAGCGCCGAGTCGTCCTCTTCGCCCACGGGCTTCTCGAGCGACACCGGCTGCTGAGCGAGGTGCATGACGTCGCGCACCTCGCGCACCGGCCAATCGAGCTCGGCGGCGATCTCGGCGTTGCTCGGTTCCCGTCCGAGCCGCTGGATCAGCTGGCGCTCGGCGTGGATGAGCTTGTTGAGGCGCTCGACCATGTGCACGGGAATGCGGATCGTCCGGCCCTTGTCGGCGATGGCCCGGGTCACCGCCTGGCGTATCCACCAGGTCGCGTACGTCGAGAACTTGTAGCCGCGGCGGTAGTCGAACTTCTCGACAGCCCTGATCAGCCCCAGCGAGCCCTCCTGAATCAGATCGAGGAAGGTCAGCCCGCGCCCGACGTAGCCCTTGGCGATCGACACCACCAGGCGCAGGTTCGCCTCGACCATGTGTTCCTTCGCGGCCATATCGCCGCGCTCGATCCGCTTGGCGAGCAGCACCTCCTCCTCGCTGTTCAGGAGGGGGACCCGGCCGATCGAGCGCAGGTAAAGCCGCAGCGAGTCGAGGCTCGGCTCGACCGTGAGATCGACCTCGGTTCGCTTGAGATCCTCGAAGCGCGTTCGCAGTCCCGCCGGGCGCGTCGTCTCCTCGTCCTCGTGAGCGCTCTCGGCGCCCGCCAGCGCACGATCCTCGCCGCTGCGAGCGAGCGGATCGCGATGATCGATCTCCTCATGCTCGCCGGCGTCGCTCCCCGCGCGCGACCCGGGCGCGGGCTCATCGGCGTCGAGCACCTCGATGCCCTGCTCCTCCAGGTGGCTGAACAGCTCCTGGGCCTGCTCGCCGCTCACGTCGGCCTCCTCGAGCGCGGCCGCGATCGCCTCGGAGGTCAGGAATCCCCGCTCCTGACCTCGGGCGATCATGCGCTTCATCTCCTCCAGGTCGATCACGGCTGTGTCCGTGACGACCGCCAGACCCTCGTGCGTCCTCCTCAACTGCGACCCCCAGGCTCGATCCACTACGCCGGAGCGAGAACCCGCTCCAGCTCCCCGATTCGCTTAGCCTCCTGTGCGTTGCGATAGTGGCATTTGCAGTTCCGTTGCGTCTGCACGCTCGTTGGCCCTCGCCCGATGTCGTTGGGCTCACCCCACGAGGCAGTGGCGAAGTGATACCAGAATCGGCGGTCGCGTACGCACCTCGGCGCCGGCCCTTCCGCCGCCCCTCCCTCCGGCCCCGCGATCGGCCCCTCGATCGGCCGTCGGACGCGCGCTAGGCTTGGCCGCAGTGGCGGCGGCGCGGACAACTTCTTCTCTCCTGCCCGCACAGGGCGCGGGGGACGACGTCCAGGCGCGCACGCCGGCCGTGCGGGTCGGGCTCTCGCGCGTGGGCGTCACGGGCGTAGAGAAGGTCGTGCGCATCCGCGACGAGCTGTTCTTCGCCCGCCTCGACTGCTTCGTTGATCTGAGCCGCGACCAGAAGGGCGCGCACATGTCGCGCTTCGACGAGGTCGTCAACGAGGCGATCGGGGAGGTCGTCCTGTCCGAGTCGCCGTTCCGCGCCGAGACGCTCGCCCAGCACATCGCCGAGCTGGTGCGCTCTCGCCAGGGAGCCGAGCGCGCCGAGGTCACGATCGCCGCGCAGTACCCCGAGCACAAGCCCGCGCCGGTCTCGGGTGTGCCCACGCAGGAGATCTACACGCTGTACGGGCGCGCGGTCGCCTACGAGCACGGCACGCGGCGGATCGTCGGCGTATCGGCGACGGGCATGACCGCATGCCCGTGCGCGCAGGAGCTGGTGGCGGCCCGCGCCCGCGAGCGGCTCGCCGCCGATGACTTCAGCGATGAGCAGATCGAGCGCATCCTCGAGCGGGTGCCGGTCGCGACCCACAACCAGCGCGGCCTCGCGACACTGCACATCGGCTGCATCGAGGAGTGCCTCGCCGAGATCGACGCGAGCTCGCTGCTGGCGATCGCCGAGGCGAGCATGTCCTCTGAGATCTATGAGCTGATGAAGCGCTCAGATGAGGTCGAGGTGGTCGAAAAGGCCCACCGCCGCCCGCGCTTCGTCGAGGACTGCGTGCGCGAGATGGTCGCCGGCGTGGTCGCCGGCTTTCCGGAGCTCGACGGCAGGAGCTTCGTGTCAGCGCGCCAGGAGAATCTCGAGACGATCCACCGCCACAACGTCGTCGCCGAGCGCCACGGCCTGCTCTCGGAGCTGCGCTCGGAGATCGACTCGGGCACGCTCGCGGCCCACCAGACGAGCCTCGAGCAGTGGCTCGGCGGCGGTTGAGAGGGCCTCAGCTTCCTCAGCTGGGCGCCCGGCGCGCCTCGGCCTGCTGCAGCCGCCGGCGTATGCCGAAGAAGTAGTCAAGGCCCGAGAGAACGGTGACGACCACGGTCACGTAGAGGAGCGCCGAGACCCACAGCGGCTGCCCGTGCACGGCGATGATCGCGAGGATGGCCGCGATCTGAAGGCAGGTCTTGATCTTGCCGAACATGCTCGCGCCCATCACCACGCCGGCCTGGGTGGCGCCGAGACGAAGCACGGTGACGGCGAGCTCGCGCGTGATGATCACCATCGCCACCCACGCGGCGAGCCGGTGAAGGCTCACGAGCGAGATCAGGGCGGCCACGATCAGGAGCTTGTCGGCCAGCGGATCCATCAGCTTGCCGAAGGTCGTGATCGAGTCGCGCGCACGCGCCAGGTAGCCGTCCACGAAGTCGGTGAGCGAGGCCAGCGCGAACACGATCGCCGCGATCACATCGCCGTCGGGCGTGTTGCCCAAGAGGGCGACCACGAGCGCGGGCACGAGCATGATCCGTAGCACCGTCAGGACGTTGGGCAGGTTGAGGGGGAACACGTCTCAAACATTATGTCCTGCAGCCGCGCGAGGGCTGGTATACCGGGGCGCGAACTTCAAGCGAAAAGGAGCAGAGCGATGCGCAAACGCACTCTTGGGCCCGAGGGCCCCGAGGTCTCGGCGATCGGCCTCGGCTGCATGGGCATGTCGGCGTTCTACGGCGCCACCGATGAACCCGAGTCCGTGCGCACGATCCAGCGCGCGCTCGATCTGGGCTGCAACTTCCTCGACACCTCCGACATGTATGGGCCGCACACCAACGAGGAACTCGTCGGCCGGGCGATCGCCGGGCGGCGCCCGGAGGTGTTCCTGGCCACCAAGTTCGGCATCAGGATCGAGCCCGGCAACCCGCCGCGACGCGCGATCGACGGCAGCCCCGCATATGTGCGCGCGGCCTGTGAGGGCTCGCTCAAACGCCTGGGGGTCGATCGCATCGACCTCTACTACCAGCACCGGGTCGACCCGAAAACGCCGATCGAGGACACGGTGGGCGCGATGGCCGAGCTCGTCGCCGAGGGCAAAGTCGGCCACCTCGGCCTGTCCGAGGCGAGCGCCGAGACGATCCGGAGGGCCCACGCCGTGCACCCGATCACCGCCGTGCAGACCGAGTACTCGCTGTGGACCCGCGACCCCGACGAGGACATCCTGCCCACGCTGAACGAGCTGGGGATCGCGCTCGTCGCCTACTCGCCGCTCGGGCGAGGCTTCCTGTCCGGGCGCTTCAGCTCGCCCGATGAGCTCGACGAGGGCGACTTCCGCCGCTACGGACCGCGCTTCACCGGCGAGAACCTCCGCCGCAACCTGCTGCTGGCAGAGCGCGTGAAAGAGCTGGCGGCCGAGAAGGGGATCACCGCCGGGCAGCTGGCGCTGGCGTGGGTGCTCCACCGCGGCGAGTACATAGTCCCGATTCCGGGCACGAAGAGGGTCTCCTATCTGGAAGAGAACCTCGCCGCCGCCGACGTCGAGCTGAGCGATGATGAGGTCGATCAGATCGCCGAGGCCGTGCCCGCGGCCGCCGGCGACCGCTACGACGAGGCGGGCATGCGGAGCGTCAACCTGTAGGGATCTGCGGGGCGCGGCTCGCCGTCACAGACGACGCCGAGCGCGCGCAAGCGGTCAGGTGAGCGGCCATCTCCGAGGAGAACATAGAGCTCGTGCGGCGCCTGTATGAGGCGTGGCAGCGCGACGGCTTCGGCCTCGTCGAGGACCTGATGGACCCCGAGATCGAGTGGGTCAATCCGAGCTACGCGGTCGAGCCGGGGACGCGCCGCGGCTACGAGGGCTTCGCGACCGCCGCCGAGGCGGTGCTGAGCGTGTACGGAAATTATGAGGTCTCCGCCCCGATGCTCTACGACGTCGGCGACCGCGTGGCCGTGACGGCGAGGGTCAGCACCCGCAGCCTCGGCAACGACGTTCCGATCGAGGCCGAGCGCGGCTACGTGTTCGACGTTCGCGACGGGAGGATCGTTCGCTTCGCCTGGTTCAACGACCCGGCCGAGGCGCTGAGGGCGGTGGGTCTCGAGGAGTAGCGATCGCGCACCGGTGCCCGGCGCCGCGGCAGGCTCGGGTGAGGGTGTCAGTAGCCGACCGAGTAGAAGCTGATGCGCCGGCAGCCGTCGAGCTTGTAGTGGGGGAGCGCGTGGTGGCTCGTGAACACCACGATGTCAGGGTTTTCGCAGTGGATCACGCCCGCGTCCTCGTGCGCGTGAACGACGGTGGCGGGGTTGGTGCCCGTCCACACGTAGTTGAGGGTGTCGTTTGCGTAGATGAAGTTCTTGCCGTTGCCCGCGTGGATGACGGCGGTCTGGGTGGACTCGCCGCTGGGGTGGTAGTCGCCCCAGATCACGTCTCCCGCGTCGCCGCCGTAGATGGTGTCATCGCCGTAGCCGCCCAGCAGGTAGTTGTGCTCGCCGGGCACGCCGCGCAGGACGTGGTGTCGCCCGGCCGGCCCCCTGTCCATGACGAGGTGCTGGTTGGCGGGCCAGCCGGCGTGGCTCGTCATCGCGATCGCCGATGCCGCGGAGACGCACAGCACGAGCAGGGCGATGAGGAGGAGGATCGGGCGCGTGCCCCGAAGTCGAAGGAGCGGCCGTCGCGAGGGCGAGCGCTGAGCGATGAGGGCTCCGAACATGCTGACTGCATCGTCGCGCACCCGCCTACCGCGACCTATTGGCGGCGAACTCGCACATGCGGCTACGCGGGGAGAGCACGATCGCTCCTGCCCAGCGCACGCCCGAGTTTGCGCGGCCGCGAGCGCTAGGGTGCGTCCATGCCGCTGATCCCGATGGTCATCGAGCGAACCGCGCGAGGCGAGCGCGAGTTCGACATCTACTCCCGCCTGCTGAACGAGCGGATCATCTTCCTGGGCACGCCGATCGACGATCAGGTGGCCAACCTGGTGGTGGCGCAGCTGTTGCATCTCGAGAGCGAGGATCCCGACAAGGACATCTCGATCTACATCAACTCCCCGGGCGGAAGCATCTACTCGGGGCTCGCGATCTACGACACGATGAAGTTCGTGAAGCCCGACATCGCGACGATGTGCGTCGGCGTGGCGATGTCGATGGGCTCGCTCCTTCTGGCGGCCGGCACGAAGGGAAAGCGCGCGGCGCTGCCGAACTCGAGGATCCTCATCCACCAGCCCTCGGCGGGCTTCGAAGGACAGTCGACCGACATCGAGATCCACGCCCGGGAGATCCTGAACGTGCGTGTGCGGATCGACGAAATCTATGCCGAGCACACCGGCAAGCCGACGGAGGAGGTGCGCCAGGACATGGAGCGCGACCGCTTCTTCTCGGCTGAGCAGGCGGCCGAGTACGGCCTGATCGACCGAGTGCTCGACGCCCACTGAGGACGTCGGGACGGGCATGTCCGCCCTGACGTCACGCGAGCGCTCGATAGTCGGGCTGATCGCGGTCCTGACGGCGCTGGCGGGGCTCGCCAACTACCAGGCCTGGGCGGCGGTTCCACGCTTCGCGATCGCGACGCTCGCGCTGGCCGGGCTTGCATGGGTCGTGTCGTTCGCCACCGAGCAGCTCGGCGAGCGCTTCGGGCCGGGCGTCACCGGAATGCTGCAGTCGACGCTCGGCAACCTGCCGGAGCTGTTCGTCGTGATCTTCGCGCTGCAGAAGGGCGAGCTGGTGGTCGCGCAGACGGCGATCGTGGGATCGATCCTCGCCAACGCGCTGCTCGTGCTGGGGCTCGTGATCGTGGTCGGCGCGCGCGTGGCGCCGGACGGGATCATGCGCTTCTCGACGCGCCTGCCGAGGGACACGGCGACGCTGCTGCAGGTGACGGTCTTCATCATCGTGCTGCTCGGGCTCTCGCTGGCGGCGCACGATCCGGCGAGTCACCACGTCAAGTCGATCTCGATCGTGGGCGCGATCTGCCTGCTGGTCGTCTATGCGGCGTGGGTGGTGCCCTATCTCCGCGATGACAGCGCTCCGGTCACGGCCCCCGCCACTGCTGTGGACCCCTCTGCCGGTATCGCTGATGAGGCGGCCGCTGTCGCGGCCGCGGGGCCGCCGGGCGCGCTCGATACCGAGCTGAGTCCGGGCGGACCGCGCCTTTCGCTTCGGTTCACCCTCGCGCTTTTGCTCGCCGGCGGGGTCGCGTCCGCGTTCGTCTCGGACTGGTTCATCAACGGGCTTCAGCCGGCGATCTCACAGCTTCACCTCTCCCAGGCGTTCGCCGGCCTTGTGATCGTGGCGATCGCGGGCAACGCCGTGGAGAACACCGCCGGCCTGGTGCTCGCCTCGAAGGGCCGCAATGACCTTGCCATCTCGGTCGTGAAGAACTCGGTGGCCCAGATCGCCGCTTTCCTGTTCCCGCTGCTCGTGCTCGTGTCCTTCGCGCTGTCGACCACGCTCACGTTCGCGCTGGCCCCCATCTACATCGGCGCGCTGTTGCTGACGACGCTCGCGCTCGCGCAGATCACCGGGGACGGCGAGGCCGCCGCGTTCGAGGGCTGGGCGCTCGTCGCCCTGTATGTGATCTTGGCAACGTTCACGTTGTACGAGTAGGCCGGTGCTGGGATCGCGTCCCGCCCTCGCCCCGGCCGGGTAAGCGCGCTAGACTGCTTGACACCTCGCGCCTAGGCGGGGTTTTTCTTCGCCCTAGGCCGCTCGCTGACCACAACTACGCAGGGATTCCCAGATGGCCCGTGGAGACGTTCGAATCGCGATCACCCTCGCTTGCGAGGAGTGCAAACATCGCAACTACCAGACCAACAAGAGCAAGCGCAACAACCCCGATCGGGTCAGCCTGCGCAAGTACTGCCGCTGGTGTCGTAAGCACACCGGCCACCGGGAGACTCGCTAGCGCGGGAGCGCTGCCGTGGCCCGTGACCGCAAACGTGCAAAGCAGCGCCGGGAACGCCGGGGCAACGCGGCTCAGGGCCGTGCGGCCGCCGCGCCGAAGCCCGACGCCGCGGCAAAGCCCGACGCCAACGGTGCGCCCGCGGCCGAGCCGGCCGCCGGCGCGCCCAACGGCGCCCCGCCCGAGCCGGCCCACGGCGAGCTCGAGCGCGCCGACGTCCCCGCCGCGCTCGACCACGCCTCCGCGGACGTCGACGAGTTCGACGCCGCCCTCGTGGCCGGCGCCCACGGCGTGCCCGCCGGACCCGAGACGCTGTCCGAGGCCGAAATCGAGGCCGAGGCGCTGGACGAGGGCGACATCACCGCGGACGAACTTCAGGAACCGGCCGGCACCACCGCGCGCAGGCGGCCCGGCGGCGGTGGCCCCGACGGCGGCGTCAGTCCCGAGCAGGCCTCCGGCGCGCCGATCCGCAAAGGCAACCGTGCGGTCGCGTTCCTGCGAGCGAGCTGGGCGGAGCTCCAGCGCGTCCAGTGGCCTGACCGCCGCCACGTCACGCAGGCAACAGCGGTCGTGCTCGGCTTCGTGGCGATCGCGGGCGCGTATCTGGGCTTGGCCGATTACGTGGCCAAGGAAATCGTCGAATTCATCCTCTAGGGCCTGAATGTTCCGCTGGTACGTCGTAAACACCTACTCGGGCCACGAGAACAAGGTCAAGGACAACCTCGAACACCGCGTGGTCTCGCTCGGCCAGCAGCGCGCCGTGCGCAACGTCGTCGTCCCCACTGAAGCGGTCTCGGAGATGAAGGACAACCAGAAGATCACCGTCGAGAAGCGCACGATGCCGGGTTACGTGCTCGTCAACATGGAGCTGAACGAGGACTCCTGGGGCGTCGTCAAGGGCACCCCCGGCGTGACCGGCTTCGTGGGCGCCTCCCAGGAGCCGGTGGCGCTCACGCAGGTCGAGGTCGACCGGCTGCTGCACAAGGAGGTCGCCACGGCCACGCGCACGCGTGCGCAGTTCACGATCGGCGAGTCGGTCAAGGTCGTCTCCGGTCCCCTCTCAGACTTCTCCGGTGAGATCTCAGAGATCAACGAGGACGCGGCTCGGCTCAAGGTGCTGGTATCTATCTTCGGTAGAGAGACACCCGTAGAGGTGGGCTTCGACCAAGTAAAGAAGCTCTGAGCCGTCCGATGGCCGGCGCGGAGCTGCGTCCTCGTTCGCTCGTGTTCAGAGCACACTTCGCTCGCTGCGTCCTTGCTCCGCTTGGCCCTCGAACGGCTCAGCCGGTAGGCGCGCCGACGAAGCGCTGTGATCACCCAATGCAAACTCGACAGATAAGCTGACTGGATATGGCCAAGAAGGTACTGACGACGATCAAGCTGCAGGCGAATGCCGGGCAGGCGAGTCCCGCCCCGCCGGTCGGCCCTGCGCTGGGCCAGCACGGGATCAACATCATGGAGTTCTGCAAGGCCTTCAACGCGCAGACGCAGAGCGAAA
Organism: uncultured Solirubrobacteraceae bacterium; assembly: GCA_963779605.1. Taxonomy (GTDB): domain Bacteria; phylum Actinomycetota; class Thermoleophilia; order Solirubrobacterales; family Solirubrobacteraceae; genus Palsa-744. Next base: position 461,839 of record CAVZYR010000005.1, on the reverse strand, counting down.
CGGGCACCGTCATCCCGGTCGTGATCACGGTCTATGAGGACCGCTCGTTCACATTCATCACGAAGACCCCCCCGGCCGCGGTGCTGATCCGCCAGGCGCTCAACATCGGCAAGGGCTCGGGCGAGCCCAACCGGGTGAAGGTGGGAACCATCACGCAGGCGCAGCTTCGCGACATCGCCGAGCGAAAGCTCGAGGACCTGAACGCCCACGACGTGGACCAGGCGGCGAAGATCATCGCCGGCACGGCGCGCTCGATGGGTGTGGACGTGGCGTCATGAGCACTCACGGACGGCGTTACACCGAGCGCCTCGCGCAGGTCGACCGCGAGCGTGAATATGAGCCCGCCGAGGCGATCGCGCTGGTGCGCAGCCTGAGCAGCGCGAAGTTCGACGAGTCGATCGAGCTGCACGTGCGCACGGGCCTGAACGTGCGCCACGCCGACGAGCAGCTGCGCGGCACGATCGCGCTGCCCAACGGCCTCGGCAAGGACGTGAAGATCGCCGTGTTCGCCCAGGGCGACAAGGTGCGCGACGCCGAGGAGGCCGGCGCGGACGTCGTCGGCGGCGAGGATCTGGCCAAGCGCATCGAGGAGGGCTTCGACGACTTCGACGTGGTCATCGCCACGCCCGACATGATGTCCGTCGTCGGGCGCCTCGGGCGCGTGCTCGGGCCCTCGGGGAAGATGCCGAATCCCAAGGTCGGCACGGTCACGATGGACATCGCCAAGGCCGTCGAAGAGTCCAAGTCGGGCAAGGTCGAGTACCGCACCGACCGCACGGCAATCGTGCACCTGCTGATCGGCAAGGCGAGCTTCGGCGATCAACAGCTGCTCGAGAACTACGCGGCCGTGATCGAAGAGCTGATCCGGGCAAAGCCGGCGGTCGCAAAAGGCCGCTATCTGCGCTCGGTCACCCTGGCTTCGACGATGGGCCCGGGCGTGAAGGTCGACTCAAGCCGCACACGTGACATCATCGAGGAGGCGCCCGCGGCTACGATCGCCGCCTAGCGCACACTTCCAGGCCACCAGAGACCCCCGGCATGGCGCTTGCCGATTTTCAGATCGGCGCCCAGCTAAGACCGGGACAGGAGCCCAATGAACCGAGACCAGAAGGCAGTGGCGATCGCCGAGATCGCCGCCCAACTAAACGAGTCCCAGGCGATCTTCGCGGTGGACTACCGCGGTATCTCCGTCGCCCAGGCGGCCGAGCTGCGCTCCAAGCTGCGCGAGGCCGACGCGACCTTCAAGGTCGTCAAGAACTCGCTCACCGAACGCGCGGCCGACGAGGCGGGCGCCGACACGCTGAAGGAGTGGCTGGCCGGCCCCACGGCGCTCACGTTCGTGCGCGGCGACGTCGCCACTGCGGCCAAGGCGATCGCCGACTACGCCCGCGCGACGCAGCTCCTGCCCTTCAAGGGCGGGCTGATGGAAGGCTCGCCGCTGGACGTCGATCAGCTCCGCTCGCTCTCGCGCCTGCCCTCCCGCGAAGTGCTCTACGGCCAGCTCGTGGGGGTCGTGGCCGCCCCGGTCGGCGGTCTCGTGCGCTCCCTGAGCGCGCTCGTCGGCGGTCTCGCCGCGGCGCTCGGCCAGGTGCGCGAGAAGAAGGAGTCGGGAGAGATCCCCGCCGGCCCGGACCCTGTCGCAGAGGCGCCCGCCGCAACAGAGGAGCCGAAGGCCGAGGAGCCGGCCGCCGAGGCGCCAGCCGCCGAGGCGCCCGCAGCTGAGGAGGCCGCCGCAGAGGCGCCTCCCGCAGAGGAGGCCACGGCCGAGGAGCCGGCCGCTGAGGCGCCGACCACCGAAGGGCCCGCGGCCGAGGCGCCCGTCGCCGAGGAGACCGCCGCTGAGGCGGCTCCGGCCGAGGAGCCCACCCCGGAGGAGCCCGCTGCCGAGGCGGCTCCAGCGGAGGAGCCTCCTGCTCCGGAGCCCGCGGCCGAGGCACCCCCCGCAGAGGAGCCGGCGGCCGAGGCGGCCACACCCGACGACCAAGCTGAGCCGGCGAGTGAGCCGGCGCAAGACGACGACAACCAGGCGGACGCTTCGGCCGAGGCGAAGTCCGATGCCGCCGATGCGAATCCCACCAAGGAGGACTGACGAAGATGGCTACCAGCACAGAGGATTGGATCGAGGAGCTCAAGGGCATTTCGGTGCTCGAGCTCGCCGAGCGGATCAAAGCGCTCGAGGAGGAGTTCGGCGTCTCGGCGGCTGCCGTTGCCGCGCCGGCCGCGGCCGTGGCCGCCGGCGGGGGCGATGGCGGCGGCGCCGTCGAGGAAGAGCAGAGCACGTTCGACGTGCTCCTGACCGAGTCGGGCGACAAGAAGATCCAGGTGATCAAGGTCGTGCGCGCGGCCACCGGGCTCGGCCTGAAAGAGGCCAAGGCATTGGTCGATGAGGCTCCCAAGCCGATCAAGGAGGGCGTCGACCGCGAGGAGGCCGACAAGCTCAAGCAGGAACTGGAGGAGGCCGGCGCCGGGGTCGAGGTCAAATAGACCGCCGCCGACTCGCGAGCATCGCGAGCATGGTTTTCAAGAGGGCCCCGCGACCGCGGGGCCCTCTTTATGCAGCGCTAACAATTGGGCAACTTTTGCTGTAAAGTGCGTGCTGCTGGCCGATAGCCGCAGCCGCTTGGAACGTACGACGTCGCGCCACATACGCGATCGTCGGAGGCGGGGTCCGTGAGCGCTGGCAGCCCCCTTAAGGGCGTCGCTGGTCTGTGCTATCTTGACTAGTCGCGCTTCGGCGCCCTCCTCTGCCCGTCTCTCGCCCTCCGAAGGAGTCGTTTCTTGGCTGCAGCAGATGCTCTCCGGACGCGCCGAAGCTTCGCGCGCCTCAAGAAGACCGTTGACGTCCCAAACCTGATTGATATCCAGCGCCGCTCGTTCACGTGGCTGACCGACCCGAGCAAGGGCGGACTGCGTGAGACGATCGACGACATCTCGCCGATCGAGGACTACACAGGCAACCTCGCCGTTCAGTTCGGCGAGTTCGTCTTCGATGAGCCCGTCGCCTCGCTTGACCAGTGCCGCGAGAAGGACCTGACCTACGCCCGCCCGCTGACCGTGACGGTCGCGTTCATCAACCGCGAGACGGGAGAGATACGCGAGCAGTCGGTCTTCATGGGGGACTTCCCGTGGATGACCGAGCGCGGGACGTTCGTCATCAACGGCACCGAGCGCGTGGTCGTCACGCAGCTCGTTCGCTCCCCAGGGGCCTACCTGATGGAGCCGAAGGATCGCGAGAAGCAGGTGTTCATCGCGAACCTGATGCCCGCGCGAGGCTCCTGGCTCGAGCTTGAGATCGACAAGAAAGGCAAGGTCTTCGTCCGCATCGACCGCAAGCGCAAGCTGCCGGTGACCGTGCTGCTGCGCGCGATGGGCTATGCCTCGGACGAGGAGATCCTCAAGCTGTTCGACAACTCGCTCTACATCCGCAACACGATCGAGTCCGACACCGAGGCCACCCGCACCGAAGAGGGCGCGCTGATCGAGCTGTTCAAGAAGCAGCGTCCCGGCGAGCCGCCGAGCGTGGACAACGCCAAGGCGCTGCTCAACCAGCTGTTCTTCGACCCCAAGCGCTACGACCTCACGCGCGTCGGGCGCTACAAGCTCAACTCGCGGCTCAAACAGACGACCGACCTCGACACCCGCACGCTGACGAAGGACGACATCATCGCCCTCGTCAAGGAGCTCGTGGAGCTGCCGAAGATCCTCGGCATCCCCGAGGACGGCGAGGTCGAGATCAAGGACTACGCGGCCGAGGCCGCGAGCATGCCGCGCGAGCCGGTCGCCGAGCACCTCGACGAGTACGAGCACTTCGGCAATCGCCGCCTGCGCACCGTCGGCGAGCTGATCCAGGAGGCATTCCGGATCGGGCTCTACCGGATGGAGCGCGTCGTGCGCGAGCGCCTGACCACCGAGGACGCCGACACGATCACGCCGCAGACGATCATCAACATCCGCCCCGTGGTGGCGGCGCTGAAGGAGTTCTTCGGCTCCTCCCAGCTGTCCCAGTTCATGGACCAGACCAACTCGCTTGCGGGGCTCACCCACCGCCGGCGCCTGTCCGCGCTCGGCGCGGGCGGGCTCACGCGCGAGCGCGCGCCGATCGAGGTGCGAGACGTGCACCCGACCCACTACGGGCGCATGTGCCCGATCGAGACGCCGGAGGGACCGAACATCGGCCTGATCGGCTCGCTGTCCTCGTTCGCGGAGGTCTCCGAGTACGGCTTCGTGACGACGCCCTACCGCGTCGTCAAGGACGGCGTCGTCACCGACAAGGTCGAGCGGCTCGACGCCACCCAGGAAGAGGAGCTCCTGATCGCCCAGGCGAACACGCCTGTGGACCCCAAGACCGGGCGCCTGAAGGGCTCGGAGATCCTGTGCCGCACGCAGGCCGGCCAGTACGTGACGGTCGGTCCCAAGGACGTCGACCTGGTCGACGTCTCGCCCGAGCAGATCTGGTCGGTGGCCACGGCCATGATCCCGTTCCTCGAGCACGACGACGCCAACCGGGCGCTGATGGGCTCGAACATGCAGCGCCAGGCCGTTCCGCTGCTGAAGGCCGACGCGCCGCTGGTCGGGACCGGCATGGAGCGGCGCGCGGCGCTCGACACGGGCGACGTGCTGCTGAGCCGCGAGGCCGGCACGGTCGACTACGTCGACGCCGATCAGATCGTCGTGCAGGGCGCCGCCGGCAAGGGCGAGGAGTACGAGCTTCAGAAGTTCATGCGCTCCAACCAGGGCACCCTCATCCACCACAAGCCGCGCGTGAAAACCGGCCAGAAGGTGAAGGCGGGCGACGTGCTCGCCGACGGCTCCTCGACCGACCGCGGCGAGATGGCGCTGGGCAAGAACCTGATGGTCGCCTTCATGTCCTGGGAGGGCTACAACTTCGAGGACGCGATCATCCTGTCCAAGCGCCTCGTGCAGGACGACGAGCTCACCTCGATCCACATCGAGGAGTACGAGATCGACGCCCGCACGACCAAGCTGGGCGAGGAGGAGATCACGCGTGACATCCCCAACCGCTCGGAGGAGTCGCTGCGCAACCTCGACGACCGCGGCATCGTGCGCGTCGGCGCCGAGGTCATCTCCGGCGACCTGCTCGTCGGCAAGGTGACGCCCAAGGGCGAGACCGAGCTGACGGCCGAGGAGAAGCTGATCCGCGCGATCTTCAAGGAGAAGGCGCGCGAGGTGCGCGACACCTCGCTGAAGGTTCCCCACGGCGAGGGCGGCGTGGTGATCGACGTGAAGACGTTCAGCCGCGACGCGGGCGATGACCTGCCGCCGGGTGTCAACGACCTCGTGCGCGTGTTCGTCGCCAAGAAGCGCAAGATCTCCGAGGGCGACAAGCTCGCGGGGCGCCACGGCAACAAGGGTGTGATCTCGAAGATCGTCGACCAGCAGGACATGCCGTTCCTCGAGGACGGCACGCCCGTCGACGTGATCCTCAACCCGCTGGGCGTGCCCTCGCGCATGAACGTGGGGCAGATCCTCGAGACCCACCTCGGCTGGGTGGCCGCGCAGGGCTGGTACGACGACGGCTCGGAGGCCTACAGCGAAGCCCAGCACGAGGTCGGCAACGGCAACGGCCACTCAAACGTCGCCGGCTCCTCCGGTCGCGTGTATGTCTCGACGCCGGTGTTCGACGGGGCAACCGTCGAAGACGTCGACCAGGCGCTCGTCAGCTGGCAGGACGAGCACACCGGGCGCATCCAGATGGACGTCGACAAGAGCCGCCGGCCCGGCGAGCAGGCCTCGGGCAAGATGACGCTGTTCAACGGCCGCACCGGCGAGCCCTTCGCCGAACAGGTGACGGTCGGCTACATGTACATCCTGAAGCTCCTGCACCTCGTCGACGACAAGATCCACGCGCGCTCGACCGGTCCCTACTCGCTCGTCACCCAGCAGCCGCTGGGCGGCAAGGCGCAGTTCGGCGGCCAGCGCTTCGGCGAGATGGAGGTATGGGCGCTCGAGGCCTTCGGCGCCGCCTACACCCTGCAGGAGATGCTGACGATCAAGTCCGATGACACGATCGGCCGGGTGAAGGCCTACGAGGCGATCGTCAAGGGCGAGAACATCGCCGAGCCATCGGTGCCGGAGTCCTTCAAAGTGCTGCTCAAGGAGATGCAGTCGCTGGCGCTCGACGTCAACGTCGTCTCCGAGGAAGGACAGCGCACGGAGATGCGCGATGAAGACGACGACCTGCTGCGCGCCGCCGAGGAGCTCGGCATCGATCTCTCAGGCGTGCGGGCGCTCGCCGGCGACGCCGCCGATGAGGCCCTGGACGGCGACGAGGCCGCCGAGGCCCCCGAGGCCGCCAACGGCGCAGAGCCCGAGGAGGTCGCGGCACCCGAGGAGTTCGTCGAGGCCGAGGTCGTCGAGGACGTGCCCGTCGAGGACATCGACCTCGAGGAGATCGAGGGGTTGGCAGGGGCCGAGCCCGAGGCGGCCGAAACGTAGTCGAGGACACCGGCATCGCCGCGTTGGCGCGGCGAGGAGCCGGAGTTAGGAGGAATCGCCGCCGAGCGCGGTGACCGAAACACCGGATCCGCCCTCAACGCAGGATCCACCCGAGCAAAATCCTGATTCACCCGCGAGCGAAAGCTAGAACCAGATGATCGATATCAACAACTTCGACGCCATCGAGATCAGTCTCGCCTCCTCCAAGCAGATTCGCAGCTGGAGCTCCGGCGAGGTGATCAAGCCGGAGACCATCAACTACCGCACGCTGAAGCCGGAGAAGGACGGCCTCTTCTGCGAGCGCATCTTCGGTCCCACCAAGGACTGGGAGTGCTACTGCGGCAAGTACAAGCGCGTGCGCTACAAGGGCATCGTGTGCGAGCGCTGCGGTGTCGAGGTGACGCGCTCGAAGGTCCGCCGCGAACGCATGGGTCACGTGGACCTGGCCGCGCCGGTCAGCCACATCTGGTTCTTCAAGGGAGTCCCGAGCCGCATCGGCTACCTGCTCGACATGGCGCCCAAGGAACTCGAGAAGGTCCTGTACTTCGCCGCATCGATCGTCACGTGGGTGGACGACGAGGCGCGCACGAAGGACATGGACTCGCTCGAGAAGGAGGTCAACAAGGTCCTCGACTCCTACGCCGCCGAGCGCGAGGAGCGCGTGCTTGAACTGCGCGAGTCGCTCAAGCGCCGCGAGAAGTACCTCCAGAACGGCAAACAGACCCACTTCAACGACGACGACCACCTGTGGGCGGACTCGCTCGACGTGAACCTCCAGAAGATCTCTGACGAGGATCGCGAGAAGCTCGTGAAGGAGCTGCGCAAGGCGTTCGACGCCGACATCGCCGACACCGAGGCCTACATCGAGGACGCTGCCGAGCGCATGCGCAACGTGTGGGAGCTGTTCAAGACGATGGAACCCAAGCAGATCGAGCACGACGAGACGACTTTCCGCGAGCTGAAGGAGCGCTTCGGGTCCTCCTATGGATTCGGCGAGTACTTCCGCGGCGGGATGGGCGCCGAGGCCGTGCGCGACCTGCTCCAGCAGGTCGACCTCGAGGCCGAACGGATCGAGCTCGAGGACCAGGTGAAGACCGGCAAAGGCCAGAAGCAGGCGCGCGCGGTCAAGCGCCTGAAGGTCGTCTCCGCCTTCATCCAGTCCGGCAACAAGCCCGAGATGATGGTGCTCGACGCCGTGCCGGTGATCCCCCCGGAGCTGCGCCCGATGGTGCAGCTCGACGGCGGGCGCTTTGCCACCTCTGACCTCAACGACCTGTACAGGCGCGTGATCAACCGCAACAACCGCCTCAAGCGGCTGCTCGACCTCGGTGCGCCCGAGATCATCGTCAACAACGAGAAGCGCATGCTGCAGGAGGCCGTCGACGCGCTGTTCGACAACGGCCGCCGCGGGCGGCCGGTCACGGGACCTGGCAACCGTCCGCTGAAGTCGCTCTCGGACATGCTCAAGGGCAAGCAGGGGCGCTTCCGCCAGAACCTGCTCGGCAAGCGCGTGGACTACTCAGGGCGCTCGGTGATCGTGGCCGGCCCCTACCTGAAGCTGCACCAGTGCGGCCTGCCCAAGATCATGGCGCTCGAGCTGTTCAAGCCGTTCATCATGGCGCGCCTGGTCGAGCGCAAGTCCGCGCAGAACATCAAGGCCGCCAAGAAGATGGTGGACTCGATGATCGGCGAGGTGTGGGATGTCCTCGAGGAGGTCATCCACGAGCACCCGGTGCTGCTCAACCGCGCACCGACGCTCCACCGCCTGGGCATCCAGGCGTTCGAGCCGCTGCTCGTCGAGGGCAAGGCGATCCAGGTTCACCCGCTCGTCTGCCACGCCTTCAACGCCGACTTCGACGGCGACCAGATGGCGGTGCACCTGCCGCTGTCGGCAGAGGCCCAGGCGGAGGCGCGCATCCTCATGCTGTCCTCCAACAACATCCTCTCCCCGGCCCACGGGGCGCCGCTTGCGACCCCGACCCAGGACATGATCCTGGGGGCCTACTACCTGACCTACGGGCCCGAGGCCGAGGAGCTCTCGAAGATCGACCGCGCGACCTACGAGCCGCGCCCGCACGTGTTCCGCACCGCGCAGGAGGCCGAGCTCTCCTACGAGGGCGGCGTCGTCAAGCTGCACGACCTGGCCGAGTTCCGCCCGTTCGGGCGCGAGGGCGGCCACGTGCTGACGACGATCGGGCGGATCATCTACAACGACCGCATCGAGCGGGCGCTGGCGGAGGCGCTGGGCGACGAGTTCGACGCCACCAAGTACACCTTCGTCAACCAGTCGATGAAGAAGCGCGACACCACCCGCCTGATCGACATGCTGGTGCAGACCTACGGCGCCACCACGATCTCGCTGGTGCTCGACGCGTTCAAGGACCTGGGCTTCAAGTACGCGACCCAGGCCGGGATCACGATCTCAAAGAACGACGTGGTGATCCCCCCGGAGAAGCAGTCGATCATCGAAAAGTACGAGAAGCTCGTCGCCGAGATCTCAGACCAGTACGACATGGGCCTGATCACCCAGGAGGAGCGCCACGAGGCCGTCGTCGAGAAGTGGAACTCCGCGACCGACGAGGTCGCCGACGCGATGGTCGACAACCTCGCCACGCTCAACCCGATCTTCATGATGGCCAACTCGGGTGCTCGTGGATCGTTCAAGCAGATCCGCCAGCTGGCGGGCATGCGCGGCCTGATGGCCAACCCGAAGGGTGAAATCATCGAGCGCCCGATCAAGGCCAACTTCATGGAGGGCCTGTCGGTGCTCGAGTACTTCATCTCCACCCACGGCGCGCGAAAGGGACTGGCCGACACCGCCCTGCGGACCGCCGACTCGGGCTATCTGACGCGACGCCTGGTCGATGTGGCCCAGGACGTGATCGTGCGCGAGCCCGACTGCGGCACCGAGGAGCACATCGAGATGCCGGTGTTCAAGGACGGCGGTGAACCGAACGACGGGCTCGTCGGGCGGATCGCCGCCGAGCCGATCACGACCAAGCGCAACCGCATGCTCGCCGAGCAGGGCACCGAGATCGGCCGCGCCGAGCTGGCCGACATGGTGGCCGCCTTCCAGGACGACCACGACAAGGGCACGGTCATCACCGTGCCCGTGCGCTCCGTGCTCAAGTGCGAGGCCGTCAGCGGCGTCTGCCAGGCCTGTTACGGGCGGGCGATGGCGACGGGCGCGCTCGCGCAGATCGGCGACGCGGTCGGCATCATCGCCGCCCAGTCGATCGGCGAGCCCGGCACACAGCTGACGATGCGGACATTCCACACCGGCGGTGTCGCCGGAGCGGACATCACCCACGGCCTGCCGCGCGTGGTGGAGCTGTTCGAGGCTCGCAAGCCGAAGGGGCTCGCGAAGATCGCCGAGCAGGACGGTGTCGTCTCGATCGAGGAGACCGACAAGGCGCTCACCGTCGTGATCACCGACGATGCCGGCGAGGAGCACCGCCACGCCTTCCCGCGGCGCACACGGCTGTTCGTCGGCGCCGGCGAGAAGATCACGGCCGGGCGCCAGCTCAACGAGGGGTCGGTGTACCCGCACGAGCTGCTGGCGATCCGCGGGCGCACCGAGACCGAGCAGTACCTCGTCAAAGAGGTGCAGGAGGTCTACAAGTCCCAGGGCGTCGACATCAACGACAAGCACATCGAGCTGATCGTGCGCCAGATGCTGAAGAAGGTGCGGGTCGACCAGAAGGGCGACACCGACTACCTTCCCGGCCAGTTCGTCGACCGCTTCGAATTCGCCAAGGCAAACGACGCCGTGATCGAGAAGGGCAACGAGGCCGCGCAGTTCGAGGACATCATCCTCGGCATCACCAAGGCCTCGCTGAACACCGACTCCTTCCTGTCGGCGGCCTCCTTCCAGGAGACGACGAAGGTTCTCACCGACGCCGCCCTCGAGGGCAAGACCGATCGCCTGAACGGGCTCAAGGAGAACGTGATCATCGGCAAGCTGATCCCGGCGGCGACCGGGCTGAAGCGCTACCGGCGGATCGAGATCGAGCCCTCCGAGCCGCTGCCGCGTGCGATCGACGACGTCGGCCTGCTCGACCAGGACGAGATCGCGGCCGAGCTGGGGCTGTCCGGTGGCGATGGCTTCAACGGCGGCTACGGGCAGGAGTTCGATGCTGACCTGGCTTCGCTCGAGAAGATCGGCGCGGGCACGGCGGACACCGGGTTCGTCGAGGAGCTCGCCGAGCTCGAGGCCCAGGAGGAGCCGAGCGGCGATTAGCGGGGGCGGCGGGCAGGCGGAGGGGATCGTCTGGCCGCTTGAGAAGGTTCTCATGCGCGCGGCCGCGACCTCCGGGGAGCGGCCGTGTTTGTTTGGCTGATGCTCGCCCGCGGGATCACGCGATGAGCGCCCCGCGCGGGATGACCCGCCGCTCGCTGCTCGCCGCCGGTGCCGCGGCCGCCGCCGGGGCCGCGTCCGGGCGGCTCGCCCGTCCGGGAGGCGCCGTCGCGGCGCTCTCGCAGCCGGCCGGTTCAGCGGCGGGCGTGGCCGAGCCGGTCTGCTTCGAGCGCTGGGTGGGCGAGGTCTCGGGCAGGCCGACGACGGTTGATCTGGGGCGAAACGCGGACCTCGTCGGGGTCGAATGGCCGGCGGCGGCCGGGGCGGGGGGGCTCGAGCTGCGCGTGCAGAGGCCCGGCGGAAGCTTCAGCCCGTGGGTGCCGGCGGGCTCTCACGGCCACGGCCCGGACCACAGCCCGGCGTCGGTCAGGCTGACGGGCGATCCCGTGTGGACCGGGGGAGGGCGGGCGCTCGAGCTGCGGGCGGCGCGGGCGCTCCACGGCGTGCGGCTGAAGCTCGTGGACGTGAGCTCGGGGCGCGGCGCGCGCGCGCAGGCGCTCGCGACCGGGCCGCTCGCCGTGAAGGCCGCACTGCCGCTCGCGGCCCCCATGCTCCCGGCCGGGGCCGGTCAGCCGCCGATCATCGCCCGGCGGGCCTGGGCCCGAGGGGTCTCCCACCCGCGCGTGGCTCCCGAATACGGGGCCGTGGAGATGGCCTTCGTGCATCACACGGAGAACCCCAACGGCTACACGCCCGGCGAGGTGCCGGCGATGCTGCGCGCGATCTATGCCTTTCACCGCTACGGCAACGGCTGGAACGACATCGGCTACAACTTCGTGCTCGATCTGTTCGGGCGCATCTTCGAGGCCCGCGCGGGGGGTATCGATGAGCCCGTGGTGGGGGCGCATGCGGGCGGCTACAACCTCGTCTCAAGCGGCGTGGCGGTGCTCGGGAGCTTCTCGGAAGTGCCCATCTCAAGCGCCGCCCGCCAGTCGCTCGAGCGCCTTTTGGCGTGGAAGCTGTCGCTGCACGGCGTCCCGGCCGCGGGCCGGGTGACGGTGCGCGTCAACCCGGCGGGCGCGAGCTACAGCCGCTTTCCCGCGGGCGCGCACGTATCGCTTGCGCACATCTCAGGCCACCGCGACGCCGACTCGACCGACTGCCCCGGCGACGTCCTCTACGGCGAGCTTCCGGGCATCCGGCGGGCCGTGCTTCAGCTGGCCGGGCGCCCCGCGCGGGTGACGCTCGCGCTGGGCGCGGGCGCGACTGCCCAGGCGGCCGTGCTCACGGGCGCCCTGGCCTATCTGGACGGGACCCCGATCGCCGGGGCACCGGTCGAGGTTCAGCAGCGGAGCGTCTCTGCCAAGGGCGAAGTCGTGCTCGAGCAGACGCTCGCCCAGGTCGTCACGGGCGCGAGCGGGGAATGGTCTGTGCCGGTGAGCATCGCCCCCGGCAGGCGCGAAGGCATCTGGCTGCGCGCGCTCTGCCCGGGCGGCACGGGCGTGCCGGCGGCGGTGTCGGCGCCGTTGAACCTCCCGGGGGCGGCGTCGCTCACGCCGCAGAGCGCTCCCGCGCCCACGCCGCCAGCAGCCGCGCCTCCCGCGTCGTGAGCCCGTCGCGGGGCTCCGTGCGCACGAGCAGCGTCGGCGCCGGGCGCTCGGCGGCCCACTCGTGGCAGGCGTCGTTGAAGGCGTCATCGATCCACGCCAGCGGCCGAAGCCCTGCGTAGGCGTCGATGGCCGCGAGCTTCCAGTGGGCGTTGCTCGTCCCCGGCGAGCGCTCGAAGCGCAGGAACGGCAGCCCGGCGGGCAGCCCGAGCAGGCGCGGCAGGTGCTCCTCGGCGCGCTCCTCCCAGCCGCTCGCCCACACCAGGTCGAAGTCGCCTGTGAGCTCGAGCAGGTGTGCGGCCGCGGTGGACGAAAGAAAGTGCGGCATGCCGTCGATCGAGTGGAAGCTCCCCTGCGCCGGGGCCGAGTCCGGCCGTCCGCTGCTCCCCGCAGACCACGAGCCGGCGCCTGCGGGAGCGCCGAACAGCGAGATCACCCCGTCGATGTCGACCATCAGCAGGGGTTTGCTTGTGTCGCTCGTCATCTTCTGTTCAGAGACGGTCTTTAGGCTACGCACAGGTTGGACGGGCAATCTGCGGACATCGGCGGCTGTGAGTAAAGCAGCCGAGGGTTATGCCGATGGACCCTTCAGTGGGAGCGAGGGGTTAGGACGACATAGACGCACCCGCAGAACCACTCGAGCTCCCATGACCACCACTCATCGATGATGCCCAGCCTTCCGCCACCCCAACACCCCTGCGCGCGCACATGAGCCTCGATCTCGGCATCCTGCTCGCGCTCGCCTGCGCCTTCGTGGCGAACCTGGGCTTCTTCTTCAAGTACCGCGGCGCCAACTCGGTGCCGAGGGTCGATCTGCGCCGGCCGTTTCACTCGGTGCGGCTGCTCTACTCCTCGAAGTGGTTCACGCTGGGCATGATCATCGCGACCGCCAGCTGGGGCCTGCACGTGGCCGCGCTCGCGCTGGCGCCGATGTCCGTCATCCAGGTCTCGCTCGCCGCCGGCGTCGTGTTCATCGCGGTGATGGCCGACCGCATGTTCGGCTTCAAGGTCGGCCGCCGCCAGTGGCTCGGGCTGATGCTGACCGCCGCGGGCCTCGTCACGCTCGGGCTGACGCTGCCCGTCGTTCCACGGCGCGCACTCGCAGTTCTCACAGGCGGCGATGATCTCCTTCGAGGCCGGCCTGTTCGGTATCGGCGGCCTCCTGATCATGGGCCCGCGCATGGGCGGGCCGGTCGAGCACCACGGTGTGATGCTCGCGGCCGCGGCCGGAATCCTGTTCGGTGTCTCTGACACCTCGATCAAGGCGCTGACCGGCATCACCGGCGTCCACGGCGTGATGGGCCTCCTGCTGAGCCCCTGGCTCGCGGTGGCCGTGATCGCCTCGATCATCGCCTTCTACGCCTCCGCGCGTGCGCTTCAGGACGGCGAGGCCGTCCCCGTGATCGCCGTCACCGGGACCGCCGCCAACATCGCCGGCGTCGCCGGCGGCATCCTCGTCTTCGGCGACCCGATGGCGGCCAGTCCGGTCGGGGTCGTGCTGCAGGCCTGTGCATTCGTGCTCGTGATCGTGGCCTCGGCGCTGATGCCCGCGCCGGTGCGTTCGGCCGGCGTGCCCGCGAGCGCGTAGCGCTCGCAGCTCGCGCGCTGCTAGCATCACCGCCCGATGCCCACAACCTCTCAACTCGTGCGCAAGGGGCGCGTGTCCCCCAAGAAGAAGCTCGCCACGCCGGGCCTGAAGTCGGGCAGCGGGCGCAAAAAGAAAGTCGCCGCGCCGCAGCGGCGGGGCGTCTGTACGCGCGTGTACACGACAACCCCGAAGAAGCCTAACTCCGCGCTGCGCAAGGTCGCGCGCGTGCGCATCTCCGGTTCGATCGAGGTGACGGCATACATCCCCGGCGAGGGCCACAACCTGCAGGAGCACTCGGTGGTGCTCGTGCGCGGCGGTCGTGTCAAGGATCTGCCGGGCGTCCGCTACAAGGTCGTGCGCGGCACGCTCGACGCGGCCGGCGTCAGCGACCGCAAGAAGGCTCGCTCGCAGTACGGCGTGAAGAAGAAGTAGAGCGCCATGCCAAGACGCGCAGCCGCCCAGATTCGCCCCGTCGAGGCGGACCCGATCCACCGCTCGAAGCTCGTCCAGCAGGTCATCAACAAGGTCATGCTCGACGGCAAGAAGTCAACGGCCGAGCGGATCGTCTACGACGCGCTGGCGCTGGTCGCCGAGCGCTCGGACAAAGACCCCGTGGAGTCGCTTGAGGCGTCGATCAGGGCGCTCACGCCCTCGCTCGAGGTCCGCTCGCGGCGCGTCGGCGGCGCCACCTACCAGGTGCCGGTGGAGGTGCCCGCGAGGCGCGCCCGCACGCTGGCGGTGCGCTGGCTCGTCGAGTTCGCGCGCAGCCGCCGGGAGAAGTCGATGGCACAGCGCCTGGCCAACGAGCTGACGGACGCCCAGTCACAGCAGGGCGGCGCCTACAAGCGCAAGGACGACATCTACCGCATGGCCCAGGCCAACAAGGCCTTCGCGCACTACCGCTGGTAGCCCGCCGGCCCGCGCGGGCTGGACGTTTGTGTGATCCTGTGCGCAGGGGCTTGACGGACGAAGGTTCGGTACCTAAACTTTCGGTACCGAATGTCTTCTCCCGCGACCACAACCGACCCCGGCTTTCACCCGGAGGCCTCTGACCGGATAGAGCCCTACGTGTGGAAGATCGCGGGCGTGGTGATCCTCGGGATGATCATGTCGATCCTCGACACGACGATCGTCAACGTCGCACTGCGCACGCTCGAACACGACCTGCACAGCTCGCTGGCGCAGACCCAGTGGGTGATCACCGGCTATCTGCTGTCGCTGGCCGCTGTGATCCCGATCACCGGCTGGGCGGCGCGCCGCTACGGGGCAAAGCGCGTGTACATGACATCGCTCGTGCTGTTCACGGTCGGCTCGGCCCTGTGCGCGATCGCCACCTCCACCACCGAGCTCGTGCTGTTCCGGGTGCTGCAGGGGGCGGGCGGCGGCATGATCATGCCGATCGCCCAACTGATCATGGCTCAGGTCGCCGGGCCCAAGCGGATGGGCCGAGTGATGGGCATCGTGGCGATGCCGGCGATGCTCGGGCCGATCCTCGGGCCGGTGCTGGGCGGGACGATCCTCGAGAGCCTGCACTGGTCGTGGATCTTCCTCGTCAACGTCCCGATCGGCTTTGTGGCGTTCATCCTCGGCTGGCGGATAATCCCGCACACCGATTCCGGTGAGGCCGGCCGCCTCGACGTGGTCGGCCTGGCGCTGTTGTCCACCGCCTCGAGCGTCGTCGTCTACGGCCTCGCCCAGCTTGGCACACCGGGCACCAGCCTGACGGCGGCGATCGTCGTCGGGCCGATCATCGCCGGGTTCGTGCTGACCGGGGTGTTCTGCTGGCACGCGCTTCGCATCGAGCGCCCGCTGCTCGACATCCGCCTGTACAAGAACCGCATCTTCGCGGCCGCCTCCTTCACGACCTTCGCGCTCGGCGCCGCCCTGTTCGGGGCGATGATCCTCGTGCCCCTCTACTACCAGGAGGTCCGCCACGAGAGCCTGATCGCGACAGGCCTGCTGGTCGGGCCCCAGGGCCTCGGCATGCTGGTGGCGATGCCGATCGCCGGGCGCCTCACCGACCGCTTCGGCGGCGGCCGCGTGGCGCTGTTCGGGGTCTCGGTGCTGTGCCTGAGCACGATCCCGCTGGCGTTCATCGGCGCCAACAGCTCGATTCTCGGCATCTCCGCCGTGCTGCTCGTGCGGGGCGTCGGCATCGGCTTCTCGTTCATGCCCGCGATGACGGCGGCGTTCGCCTCGCTGCGACCCGAGCAGCTCTCGGACGCCACGCCGCAGATGAACGTGCTGCAGCGAATCGGCGGTGCGATCGGGACGGCGGTGCTGGCGGTCGTGCTCCAGCGCGCCAGCGGGCACGCACCGTCGGTCACTCACCTCGCGCACGCCTTCAACACCGCCTACTGGTGGTCCTTCGGGACGGCCGCGCTCGGGCTCGTCCCATGCGTCGTGCTGCTGCGCGCCGAGAATCCGCGCGCGCGGCTCAGCCGCGCCGCCGCAAACGCCGAGTCAACCGTCGAGCCGCTCGGCGCCTAGGAGCAGCCCGATGGCCGCCACCGACAGGACCAGCAGCGCCCGGCGCACCGATGAGCTGGCCGAGCTCGGTGATCAGTTTCGCCGGGTGTTCCGCAGCCTCAGCCGCCTGCGCGGGCGCGACACCCATCTGGCCGGCTCGGAGCTGAGCCACGCTCAGTTCGAGCTGTTGATCGAGCTCGACGAGCGCGGCGAGCTCTCAGCCGGAGATCTCGCCACCGCCGCGCGGCTGACCCCCGCGACCGTCACGCAGATGCTCGATCACCTGGCCGCGAGCGGTCACGTGGAAAGGGTTCGCTCCGAGACCGACCGCCGCGTGGTCGTCTCGCGGCTGACCCGTCAGGGCGCTTCAAAGATCGAGGCCAAGCGCGCGGCCTGGAAGAGCCGCTGGGATGAGGCCCTGCGGGGGGTCGGGGCGGAGGATCTTCGCGCCGCCACGCAGGTGCTCGCGCTGCTCGGCGACATGTTCGAGGACGCCTCGCCGGTGGAGGCCTGCGAGGGCCCCGAGAGAGGCTCGAAATCCTCCTGAAAACCCCTTCGCTAAGGGGTGGATGCCCAGAATCGCTCTGCTATAGTCGGAGCGGTGTCGCGGGTCGACACTGACGTGTGAGCAGGGTTTTCCCGCGCTGCGGCAAACCAAGATGGAGACCTCGAGCAGATAACGACGCAGAACGGTCCAGGACAGACCATCAGCGTGCGTGGGCCCGGGGGGCCCATTTTTTTGCCCGAAAACGCTTGCATGACTCAAGCCTGCCGGTGAAGGCGCCGTTTCTCACACAACCCTCCCTCCGACCCCCCACCCACACCCATGCCACGTAAGTTCAGCCTGCAAAACACCCGGAACATCGGGATCATGGCTCACATCGACGCCGGTAAGACGACGACGACCGAGCGCATCCTCTACTACACCGGGCGCACCTACAAGATCGGCGAGGTCCACGACGGGGCCGCGACGATGGACTGGATGGAGCAGGAGCAGGAGCGAGGCATCACGATCACCTCCGCCGCCACCACGGCGCAGTGGAAGGATCACCGCATCAACATCATCGACACGCCCGGGCACGTCGACTTCACGGTCGAGGTCGAGCGCTCGCTGCGGGTGCTCGACGGCGCGATCGCGCTGTTCGACTCGGTGGCCGGCGTCGAGCCGCAGTCAGAGACGGTCTGGCGCCAGGCCGACAAGTACCACGTGCCGCGCATCGCCTACATCAACAAGATGGACCGCATCGGCGCGGACTTCGACAAAGGCGTGCAGACGATGATCGATCGCCTCGGCGCCCACCCCGTGCCGATCCAGCTGCCGATCGGTGCCGAGGCGGACTTCGAGGGCATCATCGACCTGGTGAGCATGAAGGCCGTCGTCTACAAGGACGAGCTGGGCACCGAACAGGAAGTGCTCGACATCCCCGAGCGCCTCGCCGACGCCGCCGCCGCCGCGCGCGAGCACCTGCTTGAGGAGGTCTCCCACTACGACGACGGGCTGCTCGAGTCGATTCTCGAAGAATCCGAGGTCTCCGAGGAGAGCCTCAAGCTGGCGATCCGCAAGGCCACGCTGTCGACCAAGCTCACCCCGGTGCTGTGCGGCTCCTCCTTCAAGAACAAGGGCGTGCAGCCGCTTCTGGACGCGGTCATCGACTATCTGCCCTCGCCGCTTGACGTGCCACCGGTGGTCGGCACCGAACTGATCAAGGGCGAGGAGCAGGAGCGCGAGGTCACCCGCCACGCCGATGACTCCGAGCCGTTCGCGGCGCTGGCGTTCAAGATCGCCGCCGACCCCTACGTCGGCAAGCTGACCTACTTCCGCGTGTACTCCGGTCATCTCGACGCGGGCGCGCGCGTGCTGAACGTGGGCTCCGGTCGCACCGAGCGGATCGGGCGCATCCTGATGATGCACGCCAACGAGCGCGAGGAGGTCGCCGAGGTCTACGCCGGCGACATCGCCGCCGCCGTCGGCATCAAGCAGGTCATCACCGGCGACACGCTGGCCGCCCCCGACGCGCCGATCCACCTCGAGAACATCGTCTTCCCCGAGCCCGTCATCAAGGTCGCTGTCGAGCCCAAGACGAAGATCGACCAGGAGAAGATGTCGATCGCGCTGGGACGCCTGGCCGAGGAGGACCCGACCTTCCAGGTGCGCACCAACGAAGAGACCGGCCAGACCGAGATCTCGGGGATGGGCGAGCTGCATCTCGAGGTGCTCGTCGACCGCATGAAGCGGGAGTTCGGCGTGGAAGCAAACGTCGGGCGCCCGCAGGTCTCCTACCGCGAGACGGTGCGCGGCACGGTCGAGAAGATCGAAGGCAAGTTCGTGCGCCAGACCGGCGGCTCGGGCCAGTTCGGGGTGGTCTACATCAGCCTCGAACCGAACCCCGGCGAGGGCTTCGACTTCATCAACAAGATCAAGGGCGGCAACGTCCCCTCCGAGTACATCCCGGCGGTTCGCAAAGGCGTCGAAGAGGCGCTCGAGAACGGCGTCAAGGCGGGCTACCCGATGGTCGACCTGCGGGTGACGCTGACCGACGGCAAGTACCACGACGTGGACTCCTCGGAGATCGCCTTCAAGGTGGCCGGCTCGATCGCATTCAAAGAGGCCGCCAGGCGCGCCAAACCGGTGCTGCTCGAGCCGATCTTCGCGGTCGAGGTCGTCACCCCCGAGGACTTCCTCGGCGAGGTGATCGGCGATCTGAGCCGCCGCCGTGGTCGCGTCGAGGGTCAGGAGCGCCGCGGCAACGCGCTGGCGGTCACCGCCCGCGTGCCGCTGTCGGAGATGTTCGGCTACGCCACCGACCTGCGCTCCAACACGCAGGGACGCGCCACCCACACCATGCAGTTTGAGGGCTACGAGGAGGTTCCCCCGAACATCGCCGAGAAGATCGTCGAGCAGCGTACGGGCGAGCCGGTTCCGGCCTAGGCGGCCGAGCGCAGCTCCCGCCGGAGGACAGTCGCAGGGCCGGGAGCGCAAGCAGCAGTCACGGAAGGCGCCATTCAGATAGATTTCCCCGGTTCGCCATCACAGAGGCGAACATACAAGTCGATACAGGAGACACCAAAAGTGGCGAAGGAGAAGTTCGAGCGCGACAAGCCGCACGTCAACGTCGGGACCATCGGTCACATCGACCATGGCAAGACGACGCTGACCGCTGCCATCACGACCGTGCTGGCGGAGAAGGGAGGCGCGGAAGCGCGCAGCTTCGAGGAGATCGACAACGCTCCCGAGGAGAAGGAACGCGGGATCACGATCGCCACCTCCCACGTTGAGTATCAGACCGAGAACCGTCACTACGCGCACGTGGACTGTCCCGGCCACGCCGACTACGTCAAGAACATGATCACCGGCGCCGCCCAGATGGACGGCGCGATCCTCGTGGTCTCGGCGGCGGACGGACCGATGCCGCAGACGCGCGAGCACATCCTGCTGGCCCGCCAGGTGGGAGTCCCCTACATCGTCGTGTTCCTCAACAAGGCCGACATGGTCGACGACGAGGAGCTGTTGGAGCTGGTCGAGGTCGAGGTGCGCGAGCTGCTCAGCGAATACGACTTCCCCGGCGACGACATTCCCTTCATCACCGGCTCGGCGCTGAAGGCGCTCGAAGGCGACGAGAAATCCAAGGAGAAGATCATCGAGCTGGCGGCGGCGCTCGACACCTACATCCCCGAGCCCGTGCGCGAGCTGGACAAGCCGTTTCTGATGCCGGTCGAGGACGTGTTCTCGATCACCGGCCGCGGGACGGTCGCCACCGGCCGCGTCGAGCAGGGCATCGTCAACACCGGCGACACCGTCGAGATCGTCGGCGTGCACGACACCACCTCGACGGTGGTCACGGGCGTTGAGATGTTCCGCAAGATCCTCGACCAGGGCCAGGCGGGCGACAACGTCGGTTGCCTGTTGCGTGGAACCAAGCGCGAGGAGATCGAGCGCGGCCAGGTGCTGTGCAAGCCGGGGTCCATCACCCCGCACACCAAGTACAAGGCCGAGGTCTACGTGCTGAAGAAGGAGGAGGGCGGGCGCCACACCCCGTTCTTCACGGGCTACAGGCCCCAGTTCTACTTCCGCACCACCGACGTCACCGGCGTGGCGAAGTTGCCGGACGGCGTCGAGATGGTCATGCCCGGCGACAACGTCCAGATGGAGATCGAGCTGATCCAGCCGATCGCAATGGACCAGGGCCTTCGCTTCGCCATCAGGGAGGGCGGCCGCACAGTCGGCTCAGGCGTGGTGACAGAGATCATTCAGTAGCACCCGCCCCCGGGGGATCGTCGGGGCGGCACACCTGTTGGCAGTCCGATACGACTAACAAGCCCCGCCGAAGAGGCGTGGGCGGCGGCGAAGGCGGCCGATCCCGCAGGCGGGATTCGCTCCTTCCGCCGGCGCCCTCGGGAGGGGTCCGGCGGGAGCATCCCGCCTGAGGACCCGCGAGAACGCAGCACCACAGAAGACGAGAGAGACACTCAAGAGACCATGGCATCCGCCACCCAAAACAAGATACGCATCCGGCTCAAGGCCTATGACACGTCCGCAATCGAGTCGGCGGCGAAGGAGATCGTGGAGACGGCCACGCGCACCGGCGCGACCGTCTCCGGACCCGTGCCGCTGCCGACCGAGAAGAACGTGTACTGCGTGATCCGCTCGCCCTTCAAGGACAAGGACTCGCGCGAGCACTTCGAGATCCGCACGCACAAGCGCCTGATCGACATCCACCAGCCGACGCCCAAGACGGTCGACTCGCTGCAGCGCCTGGACCATCTGCCGGCCGGTGTGGACATCGAGATTCGCCTGGCCACCTGAGCGTCGAGTCCAACCGCTGCCCGAGACCTCCCTCGCCCCGTCCAGAAGACACCCGCCCCCGTCCACATGTCCGCCATCCTCGCCACAAAGCTCGGTATGACCCAGGTCTTCCAGGAGGACGGCAGCGTCGCCCGCGTGACCGTGCTGCAGGCCGGACCGTGCCCGGTGACGGCGATCCGCACGCCTGAGCGCGACGGCTACGACGCTGTGCAGCTGGCCTTCGGCCAGACCAAGGAGAAGCACCTCTCAAAACCCGAGCTCGGTCATCTGAAGAAGGCCGACGCGCCCCCGATGCGCGTGCTCGCGGAGTTCCGCGACGAGGCCGCAGAGCTCGAGCTCGGCGGGACGGTGACGGTCGAGTCCTTCGAGGTGGGCGCGCGCGTGAAGATCTCCGGGCGCTCCAAGGGCAAGGGCTTTCAGGGAACGATCAAGCGCCACAACTTCGTCTCAGGGCCGAAGTCGCACGGTTCCCACAACGTGCGCGCGCCCGGCTCGATCGGAGCCTCGGCCACGCCCTCGCGCGTGTTCAAGGGCATGCGCGGTCCGGGGCAGATGGGCAACAGGCGCGTGACGCAGAAGGGCCTTGAGATCGTGGCGGTCGATCAGAAGCAGAACCTGCTGCTGGTGCGCGGCTCGGTGCCGGGTCCCAGAGGCGGCGTGGTGGAGGTGCGCAGCGATGCCTGACGCCCCGATCCTCGGCGCCGGTCCCTCGGCGAAAACGGTGAAGCTCGATGAGAGCGCCTTCGGCGCGCGCTTCGCCGGCCCGCTCGTGCATCAGAGCGTGCGCGCCGAGCAGGCCGCCCGCCGGCGCGGCACGGCGGCCACCAAGACGCGCGGCATGGTCTCCGGCGGCGGCGCGAAGCCGTGGCGCCAGAAGGGCACCGGGCGCGCGCGCGCGGGCTCGAACCGCTCTCCCATCTGGACCGGCGGGGGCACGGCGTTCGGGCCGAAACCGCGCTCCTACACCTTCAAGGTCAATCGCAAGGAGCAGCGCGCGGCGCTGCGCAGCGCGCTGTCGCTGCACGCCGAGCGCGGCACGATCGCGATCCTCGATGTGGGCGCCTTCAAGGAGCCGAAGACGCGCCAGGCGCTCGATCTGCTCGAAGACTGGGATCAGATCCGCCCGACGCTGGTGGTGCTGACGCTCGAGGAGTCATCGGCCGCGCTCTCCTTCCGGAACCTCGACCGCGTGGCCGTGCTGCTCAGCGACAGCGTCGGCGTCACCGACCTGCTGGGTGCGGCCTCGCTGCTCGTCTCAGAGCCCGCCCTTGAGGCGCTGACCGAGCGTGCGGGCCAGCAGGCGAGGGCCGCGCAGGGCGCCGGCGAGGAGGCGAAGGCCTGATGGATCCCACGCAGGTGATCATCAGCCCGGTCGTCTCGGAGAAGACCTACGTGCTCTCGGCCGCCGACCGCTACACCTTCCGCGTCCACAACGACGCGCACAAGACGCAGATTCGCCAGGCGGTGGAGGCGCTGTTCGACGTTCACGTCGTGGGGGTCAGGACGATGAGCGTCAAGCCCAAGCCCAAGCGCCGGGGTATCACGAGCGGGCAGACACGCGCGTGGAAGAAGGCCATCGTGCAGCTGGGCGAGGGCGAAAACATCCCGATCTTCCAGGGCCTCGCGGCCCTCGACTAGGAGTCTCGCGCAATGCCAATCCGAAAGCCCAAGCCCACCAGTCCCGGAAGGCGGTTCGTCTCCTATCCGGACTTCGCCGAGATCACCAGGTCAGAGCCCGAGAAGACGCTGGTCGAAGGCCTGAAGAAGAGCGGCGGCCGCAACGCCCACGGGCGCAAGACCTCGCGCCACCGCGGTGGCGGCGCCAAGCGCGCCTACCGGCGCGTCGACTTCAAGCGGCGCAAGGACGGCGTGGACGCGAAGGTGGCCGCGATCGAGTACGACCCCAACCGCTCCTCCTACATCGCCCTGTTGCACTACCTCGACGGCGAGAAGCGCTACATCCTCGCGCCGCAGCGGCTGACCGTCGGGATGACGGTCGCCTCGGGAGACGGCGCCGACATCGCGGTGGGCAACTGCATGGAGCTCGCGCGCATGCCGGTCGGCACGGTCGTGCACAACGTCGAGCTGCAGCCCGGCAGAGGCGGGCAGATGGCGCGTTCCGCCGGCGCCTCGGTGCAGCTGATGGCGAAGGACGGCGAGATGGCGACGCTGCGGCTGCCCTCCGGCGAGATGCGGCTGGTGCGCGCCGAGTGCCGCGCCACCGTCGGCACGATCGGCAACGCCGATCACCAGAACGTCAAGGTCGGCAAGGCCGGGCGCAAGCGCCACATGGGCGTGCGCCCGCAGACGCGCGGCGTGGCGATGAACCCCGTCGACCATCCGCACGGCGGCGGTGAGGGCTCGACCACGGCCGGCCGCCACCCGGTCACCCCGTGGGGCGTGCCCACACTCGGCTATCGCACGCGCAAGCAGAACAAGGCCTCGGACTCCGCCATCGTGCGCGGCAGACGGCGCGGCAAGGGTAAGCAGCGATGAGCCGCTCGAGCAAGAAGGGCCCGTGGGTCGAAGAGCGGCTGATGGCTCGCATCGAGGCGCTGAACGCCGAGAACAACAAAAAAATGCTGCGCACGTGGTCGCGCGCCTCGACCATCTTCCCCGAGATGGTAGGCCACACGATCGCCGTTCACGACGGGCGCAAACACGTGCCCGTGTTCGTCAGCGAGTCGATGGTCGGTCACAAGCTCGGCGAGTTCGCGCCGACGCGCGTGTTCCGCGGACATGCCGGCTCGGGGAGGGTCCGATGAGCCTGAACGCGCATGGCGGCGCTGGCTCGGCGTCCTCGGTCGCTCGCGTGCGTAGCACGCCACGCTCCCTGCGTCCTTGCCGAGCTTGCCCTGCGCGCCCAGGATTGGGTCATCGAACTCGGTGGGGGAGGGTCCGATGAGCGCCGAGGAGGAGCAGGACGTCCCCGGCGCAACGCCCGAGGAGCCC
This sequence comes from uncultured Solirubrobacteraceae bacterium, assembly GCA_963779605.1. GTDB lineage: Bacteria > Actinomycetota > Thermoleophilia > Solirubrobacterales > Solirubrobacteraceae > Palsa-744. The sequence goes on along the minus strand of CAVZYR010000005.1, from coordinate 437,666 downwards.
GCCGCCAAAAAAGCATCGAAAAAACCGCTCGCCAAAGCCAAAGCGAAAGCCAAAGCGGCAGCGGCGAAAACGCCCGCGGCCAAAAAACCGGCGTCAAAAAAAGCGGCCGAGGCGAAAGGGCCCGAGGCGACGGAGCCCGAGGCCAAAGAGCCTGTGGACAAGGAGCCCGCCGCCGGAAAAGAGCCCGTAAAAGCGAAAGAGCCCGCTGCGGCCAAAGAGCCCAAAGCCGGCAAAGGGGCGAAAGCTGCCAAAGCGCCGGCGAAAGCCGAGCCGAAACCGGCCGTCCGTGCGCGCAAAGACTCGAAAAAACCCGGTGCGCGGCGCCGCGTGGTGCGCGCCCGCGCGCGCTATGTGCGCACCTCCGCGCGCAAGGCGCGGATGGTGTGCGGGCATCTGCGCGGCAAGTCCGTGCAGGAGGCACGCGCTATCCTCGCCTTCACCCCTCGTGAGGTGGCGCGCGACTGGAGTAAGCTGCTCGAGTCGGCGGTGGCAAACGCCGAGAGCAACCACGAGCTGCTCGAGGACGATCTGATCGTCCGGGAGGCCTACGCCGATGAGGGGCCGACGTTGAAGCGCTTCCGGCCGCGCGCGATGGGACGCGCCGCGCCGATCCGCAAGCGCACGAGCCACCTGACGATCACGCTGACCTCGGGGCCAGAGCCCCGGAAAACCAAGAGATAGAGCTGAGCTGAGACATGGGACAGAAGGTTCATCCAGAGGCGATGCGCGTGGGTTACATCCACGACTGGAAGTCGAACTGGTTCAACGAGAAGAACTTCGCCGAGTACCTCGCGGAGGATGTGCGCATCCGTGAGCACATCGTCGGCAAGCTCTCGCATGCCGGCCTCTCGGACATCACCATCCGCAAGGACGCGAACGAACTCGAGGTCAACATCCACACGGCCCGGCCGGGCATCGTGATCGGGAAGTCGGGCACCGAAGTGGACGCGCTGCGCCGCGATCTGCATCGCATGACCAACAAGCAGATCAAGGTGAACATCCTCGAGATCAAGCGCCCCGAGCTCGATGCGCGACTCGTGGCCCAGTCGATCGCCGAGCAGCTGCAGAACCGGGTGGCGTTCCGCCGCGCGATGAAGCGCGCGCTCACGAGCGCGATGCGATCCGGCGCCAAGGGCGTGAAGGTGCAGGTGGCGGGACGGCTTGGCGGCGCCGAGATGGCCCGCACCGAAAGCTACTCCGACGGTCGCGTGCCGCTGCACACGATGCGCGCGGACATCGACTACGGCTTCTATGAGGCGCGCACGACCTTCGGGCGGATCGGCGTGAAGTGCTGGGTGAACAAGGGCGAGATCATGCCCGAGGGCTACACCGGCGCGGACCTCACCGACATGACCGCGCCGGCGGCGCCGAGCTCCGAGCGCGACGGCAGGGGTGGCCGCGACGGCCGTGACGGCCGTGGCCGTGGACGCGGCGGCGGTGGCGGGCGCGGCCCCGGAGGTGGGGGCGGAGGCGCAGGTGGCGGCGGCCGTGGAGCGGGCGGATTCGGCGGCGGCGGTGGCCGAGGCGGCGGTGGGGGTCGCGGGCCCGGCGGCGGAGGCGGCGGTGGACGCGGCCCCCGGCCCGGTGGCGGCGGAGCTCCCAATGGCGGAGGCGGGCGCTGATGCTGTCCCCCAAGCGCGTAAAGCATCGCAAGCAGCACCGCGGACGTCGCCGCGGCACCTCGCGTGGCCAGGTCAAGGTCCAGTTCGGCGAGTACGGGCTGAAGGCGCTCGAGGGCGGCTGGCTCACCAACCGCCAGATCGAGGCCGCGCGAGTGGCGATGACACGCAAGATCAAGCGTGGCGGCAAGGTCTGGATCAACGTCTTCCCCGACAAGCCGACCACCAAGAAGCCGGCCGAGACGCGCATGGGCTCCGGCAAGGGCTCGCCCGAAGGCTGGGTCGCCGTGGTCAAGCCCGGGCGCGTGATGTTCGAGCTGGCCGGGGTCACCGAGCCGCTGGCGCGCGATGCGATCCGCCTGGCGGCGCACAAGCTGCCCCTGAAATCCAAGTTCGTGCTGCGTGAGGACTGAGGGGAGCTTGCGAGATGAAGGCCAGGGAGATTCGGGACATGCAGGACTCAGAACTCGAGAAGCACGTTGCGACGCTTCGCAAAGACGTGTTCGGCCTGCGCTTCGCCAACGCGACCGGGGAACTCGACGACACCGCCGGCATGGGACGCGCACGGCGCGACCTCGCCCGTGCTCTGACCGTGGCGCGCGAGCGCACAGCCGCCGCCCGCGAGCGCGGCAACTGATCTTCAAGACAGGACCAATGGACAAACATGGCTGACGAACCAGACAACGACACACCTGAGAACGCCGACGCGGCTCCCCCGGAGGAGGCTTCCACGGCCCCCGAGGCAGCCGCGGCACCCGAGGCCGAGGCGGCTGCGGAGGCCGAGGCGGCACCCGAGGCCGAGCTGGCCGCCGCGACCGAGCCGGCTGCCGAGACCGAGCAGGCCGCTCCCGCCGCCGAGGAGGCTTCAGAGACTCCCGAGAGCGCCCCGGACGCGGAGGAGGAGGCCCCGCAGGCGAGCGCCGGCGAGCCGGCCGAACACGTCTCGCCCAAGGAGCGTCGCCGCAGGGCGCGATCGCAGCGCGCCGCGGGCCCGCGGTCGCCGCGAAGCCCCGAGGAGCGCCACGCCGAGCGGCTCGTGGAGCGCCGCGCCAAGGCGGTCCGCCGTCGCGCACGTCGCCTTCAGGAACGCGCCAAGGCGGCCGAGCGCCGCGCGGCCGCTCCGGCGCGCGAGCCGCTCGCGCCGGTGCACGCCCCCGTCGAAGGCACGCGCAGGGTGCGCCAGGGGATCGTCGTCTCCGATAAGGCCGAGAAGACGATCACCGTGCGCATCGACGTCGCGCGGCGTCACCGTCGCTACGAGAAGATCGTGCGCAGCTCGAGCACGCTGCACGCCCACGATGAGAACAACGACGCGCACGAGGGCGACGTGGTGAGGGTAATCGAGAGCCGTCCGCTGTCGCGGAGCAAGCGCTGGAGGCTCGTCGACGTGGTGGAGCGGGCGCGATGATCCAGAACGAGACACGACTGCGCGTCGCCGATAACACGGGGGCGCGCGAGATCCTCTGCATTCGCGTGAAGGGCGGCTCGAGGCGCCGCTACGCATTCGTCGGGGACGTGATCACGGCCACCGTCAAGCAGGCCAACCCGCAGGGCGCCGTCAAAAAGGGCGACGTCGTGACGGCCGTCGTGGTGCGCACCAAAAAGCCGATCGGCCGCGACGACGGCACCTACATCGCCTTCGACGAGAACGCCGCGGTGATCATCGACGACCAGAACAACCCACGCGGAACACGCGTCTTCGGTCCGGTGGCCCGGGAACTGCGCGACCGCAATTTCATGAAGATCGTCTCGCTCGCGCCGGAGGTGCTGTGATGGCCCGTCAGCCGGTCGCCAGAAAGCGGCGCACGCTGAACATCCGCTCCGGTGACCAGGTGCGCGTGATGGCGGGCAAGGATCGCGGCAAGAGCGGGCGCGTGCTGCGCACCGAGCCAAAGCGCGAGCGCCTGTACGTGGAGGGCCTGAACATGGTCAAGCTGCACACCCGCCCCGAGCGGGTGCGCGACTCGAGCGCCTTCGGCGGCGCCGGTGGAACCGTCGGCGGCGGCGTGATCGAGCGCGAGGGCCCGATCCACATCTCAAACGTGATGCTCCTGGACCCGAAGGGCAAGCCGACGCGCGTGCGGATTGAGCGTGAAAACGGCGCGCGCGTGCGCGTGGCCAAGAGCTCCGGCGCAAGGCTCGACTGAGGCGTCCTGCGATGAACGCAACCGCCCCCCCTGCCCGTCTGAAGACCCGCTATCTGGAGGAGATCCGTCCGGCTCTGATCGGCCGCTTCGGCTACTCCTCGGTGATGCAGGCGCCCAAGATCGAGAAGATCACGGTGAACATGGGCGTCGGCGACGCCAAGCAGGACTCCAAAGTGCTCAAAGCGGCGGTCGAGCAACTCGCGACTATCGCCGGCCAGCAGCCGAGCGTCCGTCGCTCGCGCAAGTCGATCGCGGCCTTCAAACTGCGCGAGGGCATGCCGGTGGGTGTGTCGGTCACGCTTCGCTCCGAGCGCGGGTACGAGTTCCTCGACCGGCTGGTCTCGATCGCGATCCCGCGGATCCGCGACTTCCGGGGGCTGAACCCTCGCTCCTTCGACGGTCGCGGCAACTACTCGCTCGGCGTGCGCGAGCAGATCATCTTCCCCGAGATCGACTACGACTCGATCGACCAGGTGCGCGGTCTGGACATCACGATCACCACCAGCGCCGCCACCGACGTCGAGGCATTCGCGCTGCTGTCGGCCATGGGCATGCCCTTCGCGGCGCAGGGCAGGCCGGCCGGCTTCGATCTACCCGGCGAGGAGACCGAGGACGTCGCCCGGGAGCCCGCGGCGCCTGCCGAGCCAGAGGCCGCCGAGGCCGAGGCTGTCGCCGAGGATGAGGCCGCCGTTGAGGCTGAGGCCGTCGCCGAAGCTGAGGTCGTCGCCGAGGCTGAGATCGCCGCACCCGTGCAGAGCGAGGACGCCGCCGAGGCCGAGACTGAGGCCGAGGCTGTCGCCGAGGATGAGGCCGCCGTTGAGGCTGAGGCCGTCGCCGAAGCTGGGGTCGTCGCCGAGGCTGAGGCCATCGTCGAGACCGCGCCGGCCGAGGTCGAGGACGCGGCGCCGGCTGAGCCCGAGGCCGCGGTCGCGAACGAGGATGCCATCGAGCAGCCCGCGGACGCGGCACCGGCACCGGAGCCCGAGGACGCTGTCGAGACCGCTGCACCGCAGGAGACCACGGAGCCGGCCGCGAGCGCCGCGCCCGAGAGCGCCGCAGCGGAGACCGCCGAGAAGCCGGAGAGTGCCAAAGCCGCCAAACCGAAACGGAAAGCGCCGGCCAAACCGAAAGCGAAACCTGCGGCGAAACCGAAAGCGAAACGCGCAGCGAAACCGAAAGCGAAAGCCAAAGCCAAAGCGAAAGACGCCTCCGCCGATGAGCCGAAAGGCGCCGCGGATAAAGCCGATGGAGACACCGCCGAGAAAGAGAGCGCCGACTGATGGCCAAGACCTCGCTGCGCGTCAAGCAGACGCGCAAACCCAAATACAAAACCCGTGCCTATACTCGCTGCAACCGTTGCGGACGGCCGCGCGCGGTGTATCGCAAGTTCGGGGTGTGCCGCATCTGCCTGCGCGAGCTCGCCCACAACGGCCAGATCCCCGGGATGACGAAGTCCTCCTGGTAGGACGCGTAGACCCTAGAGAGAGCAGCTGATCGATGTCCATGACCGACCCCATAGCCGACTTCCTCACGAGGGTCCGCAACGCGATCCATGCCGCGCATGAGACGGTGGAGATTCCCGCGTCCAAAGTGAAGAGCGAGCTCGCTCGAATATTGGATGAGCAGGGCTACATCGAGTCCTGGTCGGTCATCTCCCCGCCCGAAGGCGGCGCTGGGCAGCTGATCCAGATCCGGCTGAAGTACACCGAGGATCGCCGTTCGGCGATCTCGGGGCTGCGGCGCGTCTCGCGCCCGGGCCGGCGCACCTACGTCGATGCCAAGCACATTCCCAAGGTGCTCGGGGGGATGGGCACCTCGATCGTGTCCACCTCACATGGCGTGATGACCGGCCACGACGCCCGCGCCGCGGGCGTCGGCGGCGAGGTTCTCGCGCAGGTCTGGTGAGCGGTCATGTCAAGGATCGGTAGACAACCCATTCCAGTGCCGGCCGGCGTGACCGTCGCGATCGAGCCCGGTGCCGTCCGCGTGAACGGACCGAAGGGCGAACTCTCAGAGCGGATACCCCGCGACATCGCGGTCACCCAGGACGGCGAGCAGCTGGTCGTCACGCGACCGACCGATCGCGGCGAACACCGCGCGTTGCACGGGCTCACCCGGTCGCTGGTCGCGAACATGGTCCAGGGTGTGACGGCGGGCTATGAGAAGCGCCTTGAGATCCAGGGTGTCGGCTATCGCGCCCAGCTGAAGGGAAAGAACCTCGAGCTTGCGGTGGGCTACTCCCATCCGGTCCCGATCCCGGCACCCGAGGGGATCGAATTCGAGGTTCCCCAACCGACTCGCGTGGTGGTGAAGGGCATCTCCAAGCAGCTCGTGGGGGAGACCGCCGCGATCATCCGCAAGCAGCGTCCGCCGGAGCCCTACAAGGGCAAGGGGATCCGCTACGAGGGCGAGTACGTCCAGCGCAAGGTGGGCAAGCGCGCATGAGCGTCCTGACGAAGGGCGAGCGGCGGCTGAAACGGCGGCGGCGGGTACGCGCGAAGGTCTCCGGCACACCCACGCGGCCGCGCATCTCCGTGTTCCGCTCAAACCAGGGGCTCTCGGCGCAGCTGATCGACGACACCTCGGGACGCACGCTGGCCGCCGTCAACTGGTTTGAGCCCGAGCTGCGTTCGCTGAGCAAGCCCGAGCGCACGCAGCGCGCCGGCGAGGCGCTTGCCGAGCGGGCCAAGGCGGCCGGGATCTCAGAGGCCGTCTTCGATCGCGGCGGATACCGCTTCCACGGCCACGTGCGTGCGTTCGCCGAGGCGATCCGCGAGCAGGGCATCACCGTCTAGCGTCCTCGGCACCCACCTACTACCGCTACCCTCTCCCTTCCCCATGTCCATATCTGTAGATCGCTCAGTCAGCCAGTCCGGCCTGGACCTCCAGGAGCGCGTGGTCGAGATCAACCGCGTGGCCAAGGTGGTCAAGGGCGGTCGGCGCTTCTCGTTCACCGCCCTCGTGGTCGTGGGCGACGAACGCGAAGTCGTGGGCATCGGCTACGGCAAGGCGAACGAGGTGCCGCTGGCCATCCAGAAGGGTGTCGAGCGGGCCAAGAAGGACCTGTTCCGCGTGCCCAAGCACGGCAGCACGATCACCCACCAGACCACCGGCGTGTTCGGCGCCGGGCGCGTGCTGCTGAAGCCCGCGTCCCCCGGTACCGGGGTGATCGCCGGCGGCGGCGTCCGCGCGGTGCTCGAGCTGGCGGGCATCCACGACATCCTCTCCAAGAGCCTCGGCACGCAGAACCCGATCAACCTCGTCAAGGCCACCGTCGCCGGGCTGCGGGGCCTTCGCACACCGGCCGAGGTGGCGACGCTTCGCGGGCTCTCGATCAGCCAGGTTCTCGGCCTGGGTGGCGAGCCCGAGAGCGCCGAGACGATCTCAGCGACGGTCGCGAACGGCGAGGCGACGGGCGCCGAGACGACGGCCGGCGATGGCGCCGCCGTCGAGAGCACCGGCGCTGGGGCGGGAACGGGCGAGGCCGCGAGTGCGTCAGAGCCGGCGGGCGAGGCCGCGAGCCCCACCGTCGCCGGCGGCGAGCAGGAGGCGCCGGCGTGATGAGCACGCTGAGCGTCACCCAGCGCCGATCCAAGAACGGCACCAACGCCAAACAGCTCGACACGCTGCGCTCGCTCGGCCTGCGTCGCATCGGGCACACCGTCGAGGTCAAGGACTCAGAGCAGGCGCGGGGCATGCTGCATGCCGTGCGCCATCTGGTCGAGGTGAAGGAGGGCAAGTGAGCCCCGGCGAGGACTCATCCGAGCAGCGCATCGGGCTGCACAGCCTCGCACCGGCACCGGGGAGCCGCCGTCCGCGCAAGCGGATCGGACGCGGAGAAGGCTCCGGCACCGGCAAGACCTCGGGCCGCGGGCAGAAGGGTGCGGGCGCACGCTCGGGTTCCAAGCGCAGGGCGCGCTTCGAGGGCGGGCAGATGCCGATTCACATGCGCATGCGAAAGCTGCGCGGTCCGCACATGAAGAAGTCGATGCCGTTCGAGCCCTTCCGCACGCACACCCAGGCGGTCAACATCTCGGCTCTGGAGAGCCGTTTCGACGCCGGCACCGAGGTCACGATCGAGCTGATGAAGGCCAACGGGCTGGGCAGCCGCAAGGACATACCCGTGAAGGTGCTCGCCAAGGGCGAGCTCAGCAAGGCCATGACCGTGCATGCGCACGCGTTCAGCGCCGGCGCGCGCGAGCGCATCGAGGCGGCCGGCGGCCGCTGTGAGATCGTCGAGCGCTGACCCACTCCCTGCTCGTGCAATCGGTCGCGGCCAGCCGCGCATCGACTAGAATCGGCGGTTCCGCCGCCGCACGGGCACTCGCCTAGCCGCGCCCCGGACCCGATAGCCCATGCTCGCGACCATCCTCAACGCCTTCCAGGTAGCGGAGATCCGCAAGAAGATCGCCTTCACGGCGGGCATGCTGCTGATCTACCGCCTCGGCTCGCACATCCCCGTGCCGGGCGTCAACCTCACGGCCGTCAACAACATCCAGAAGGAGTTCGGCGGCTCCAACATCCTCGGCGTCCTGAACCTGTTCTCCGGTGGCGGCCTGTCGCGGATCGCCATATTCGCGCTGGGCATCATGCCCTACATCACCTCCTCGATTATCCTGCAGCTGTTGCAGGTGGCGGTGCCCTCGCTTGAGAAGCTCTCAAAGGAAGGGGAGGTCGGGCAGGCGCGCATCACCCAGTACACGCGCTACCTGACGGTTGGTCTCGCGTTCGCGCAGTCGATCGGCTACGTGTTCCTGTTCCACACCCTGCAGGCCAAAGCGGGCGAATCGGTCGTCACCCACTTCGACGCGCCACACATCTTCCTGATCGTGATCTGCCTGACGACCGGCTGCGTGCTGCTCATGTGGATCGGCGAGCTGATCACCCAGCGCGGCATCGGCAACGGCATCTCGCTGTTGATCTTCGCCTCGATCGTCTCGCGGCTGCCGTCGGGCATCCAGCTGTGGTGGACCAGCCAGAACCAGGTCTTCAAGGTGATGATGCCGTTCCTCGTGCTCGCGGTCGTCGCGGGCATCGTGTTCGTGCAGGAGGGCCAGCGGCGGATCCCCGTGCAGTACGCCAAGCGCGTCATCGGGCGGCGGATGAGCGAGGGCGGCCAGACCTACCTGCCGCTGCGCGTGAACATGGCGGGAGTCATCCCGGTGATCTTCGCCGTCAGCATCATGACCTTCCTGCCGACGATCGGACAGCTCGTCAAAACCCACTGGGGCACGAAGCTCGCCGACTTCTTCTCCTCCACCGGCTGGCACTTCGTCGTCGGCCAGTCGATCTTCATCATCATCTTCACCTACTTCTACACGGCCGTCACGTTCAACCCGGTCGATCAGGCGGACAACCTGAAGAAGTACGGGGGCTTCATCCCGGGCGTGAGACCCGGTCGCCCGACGGCCGAATTCCTCGACCGCGTCCTCGCGCGCCTGACCTTCCCCGGCGCGCTGTTCCTGGCGGCCGTGGCGGCGCTTCCGACGATCCTGATCGCGCGCACCCACCAGAACATTCCGCTGGGCGGAACCTCGATCCTGATTGTGATCGGCGTGGCGCTTGAAACGATGAAGCAGCTGGAGGCGCAGCTGATGATGCGAAGCTACGAGGGCTTCCTCAAGTAGCGTCGCCTCACCGGCGCTCGCGCTCCTCGCGGCGAACGCCATTCAGCGCTCGTAGAACAGAAGCCCACGATGTAGGCTGCCCCGAGACGTGTCCGAGTTGAACCTGATCCTGCTCGGTCCGCCGGGCGCGGGCAAGGGCACGCAGGCCGATCGCCTGCGCGAGGACTTTGCACTACCGCATATCTCGACGGGCGACATCCTTCGTGCGCAGGTGGCCGAGGGCAGCGAGCTGGGGCAGCAGGCCAAGGAGTACATGGACGCCGGCGAGCTCGTGCCCGACGAGGTGATAATCGGCATGATCACCGACCGGATCAGCAAAGGCGACGCCCGCGACGGGTTCCTGCTGGACGGCTTTCCCCGCAACGAGGAGCAGGCCGATGCCCTCAGCGCGGCCCTCGACGGACTGGAACGCCGCCTGACGGCGGCGCTTCTGATCGACGTTCCCGACGAGGACGTGGTGCGCCGCCTGGCCGGCCGGCGCGTGTGCGTCAAGAATCCGGGGCACATCTACCACGTCGACTTCGACCCGCCCAAGCACGAAGGCATCTGCGACCAGGACGGAGCGCGCCTGATCCAGCGCGACGACGACAGCGAGGAGGTCATCCGGCGCCGCCTCGAGGTCTATCACGCCCAGACCGAGCCGCTGATCGGCTACTACGATCGCGCCGGCCTCTTGCGGCGTTTCGACGGGCGCCGCGACGCCGACGACGTGCATGCCCACATCAGGGCCACGGTCGCGACGCTGCGCCTGGAGGAGGGCCTGTAGGCGCGTCTTTCACGATCGCCCAGCAGATAAGCTCCCCTGGTGATCATCAAGAAGTCCCCCCAGGAGGTCGACAAGATGGCCCGCGCGGGCGCGATTCTCGTGGCCACGCTCAATCAGCTCGAGGGCAGGGTCAGCGCGGGCGTCAGCACCGCCGATCTCGACCGGCTCGCCGAGCGCTTCATCCGCTCCCAGGGGGCGGTGCCGACGTTCAAGGGCTACCGAGGTTTTCCCGGCTCGATCTGCGCCTCGCCCAACGACATGGTCGTCCACGGCATCCCGGGGCCCTACCGCCTGAAGGGCGGCGACATCATCTCGATCGACGTGGGCGTGACGCTCGACGGCTGGGTCGCCGATGCGGCGCGAACGTTCGGAGTGGGCCAGATCTCAGAGCAGGCCCAGAACCTGCTCCGCGGGACCGAGGAGTCGCTGTACGCGGGCGTCGCCCAGTGCCGGCCCGGCAACCGCATGGGCGACGTATCGCACGCGATCCAGACGGTGGCGGAGGGCGCGGGGCTCTCGGTCGTGCGCTCGCTCGTCGGCCACGGAGTGGGTCAGAGCATGCACGAGGATCCGCAGGTGCCGAACTACGGCAAGCCCGGCAAGGGCCCGCTGCTGGAGGAGGGCATGGTGATCGCCGTTGAGCCGATGATGACCTCCGGTGCCTCCGCCGTGCGGGTGGGCGGCGACGGTTGGGCGATCTACTCCGAGGACTCCTCGCCGGCCGCGCATTTCGAGTTCACGGTCGCGATCACGGGCTCCGGGCCGAGGGTCCTCACCCCGTGGCACCAGGCGGCCGGCTCATCCACCCAAGACGCCGTGCCCGAGGGCGTCGCAAGCGCCGGCTGAGCGGCGCGCCACCTCACTCGCCGGCGCGCGCGAACGGCGCGAGCGCGGGCCCGTCGGCGGCCGCGGGCCGCGCGAGAGGAGTTGCTAATATTTGTGGGCCTGCTCGAGCGCGGCGTGTGCTGCGCGCGTTAGAGCATCTCCACGACCCGGTAGCGGCGGCCGCAACGGCAGCCAGAGCCGAGTCGCCGGAACCCAGCCGCCGAAAGGGATCATGAAGGTAAGACCGTCGGTCAAGCCGATGTGCGAGAAGTGCAAGATCATCCGCCGCCACGGGGTGGTGCTCGTGATCTGCCAGAACAAGCGCCACAAGCAGCGCCAGGGGTGATCGGCTAGATGGCACGCATCGCCGGAGTCAACCTGCCGCTGAACAAGCGCTCGGAGATAGGCCTGACCTACATCTACGGGATCGGACGTTCGACCTCGAACAAGATCCTCGCGGAGGTCGGGGTCAGCCCCGACACCTACGTGCGCGACCTGACCGAGGAGGAGGTCGCGAAACTGCGCGACGCGATCGACGAGGGGGTGGTCGTCGAGGGAGATCTGCGGCGCGAGCGCTCGCAGGACATCAAACGCCTTCAGGAGATCGCCTGCTATCGCGGCCTGCGCCACCGTCGCGGCCTGCCGGTACGGGGGCAGAAGACGAAGACCAACGCGCGCACGCGCAAGGGCCCCAAGCGGATGCAGGTGGCCGGTAAAAAGAGGGCGGGTAAGAAGTAGTGCCTCCTGCCCCCAAACGTGCCCGCGGCCGGCGCAAGCCCAAAAAGAACATCCCGATCGGCCAAGCGCACATCAAGACGTCCTTCAACAACACGATCGTCTCGCTCACCGACACCAGCGGCAACGTGGTCGCCTGGGAGTCGGCCGGAGGCGCCGGCTTCAAGGGATCGCGCAAGTCGACCCCCTTCGCCGCCCAGGTGACCGCCGATGCGGCGGCTCGCAAGGGACTCGAACAGGGCCTGCAGAAGGTCGAGGTCTACGTCAAGGGCCCGGGCTCGGGCCGCGAGACCGCGATCCGCTCGCTGCAGGCAGCCGGCCTCGAGGTCACCGGCGTCAAGGACGTCACTCCACAGGCCCACAACGGCTGCCGCCCGCGCAAGCGCCGGCGCGTCTAAGAACTTCCGTCAAGCGACAAGCACAAAGTAGAGCACCAGCGAATGGCAAGAGACACAGGCCCACAGTGCAAGCAGTGCCGCCGCGAGGGACAGAAGCTGTTCCTCAAGGGCGAGCGATGCCTGACGGACAAGTGCGGGGTGGAGCGGCGCTCCTACCCGCCGGGCGAGCACGGACGTGGGCGGATGAAACAGAGCGAGTACCGGGTGCAGCTGCGCGAGAAGCAGAAGGCACGCCGTTACTACGGGGTGCTGGAGAGGCAGTTCCACGGCTACTACGAAAAGGCGTCGCGGCAGCCGGGAATCACCGGCGAGAACCTGCTGGCGCTGCTCGAGTGCCGCCTGGACAACGTGCTCGTGCGTCTGGGCTTCGCCGCCTCGCGCCGGCAGGCACGCCAGCTGATCCGTCACGGCCATTGGACGGTCAATGGCCGACGGGTGAACATCCCCTCATATCAGGTGCGCCCGGGCGAGGTGATCGCCATCAAGGCGGACACTCCGGCCACGCAGGTGGTCAGAGACGCCACCGAGCTCACCGGACAGATCCCAGCGTGGCTGCAGGCCGACCATGAGTCGCTCACGGCCAAGGTGCTGCGCAAGCCGGAGCGACGCGAGGTGGCCGCGCCGGTGCAGGAGCAGCTCATCGTCGAGCTGTACTCGAAGTAGTAGGAGCTTTCACGCGCCGCGCCCAAATCCGGGCCGTGGCCCAAGCCGGCGTCTCCTCGACGCCGGTGCGACACCAAAACGACGTTAGGACTCATCATGCTCGATTTCCAAATCCCCCGGATCACAAGCGAGTCCGCGGAGCAGAACCGTGGCACCTTCACCATCGAGCCGCTGGATCGCGGGTTCGGCTACACGTTCGGCAACTCGCTGCGGCGTGTGCTGCTCTCCTCCCTGGCGGGGGCGGCGGTCACGAGCGTGCGCATTGAGGGCGTGGCGCACGAGTTCTCGACCATCCACGGTGTCAAGGAGGACGTCACCGACATCGTCCTGAACCTGAAGGGCGTGGTCTGCCGGATGCACTCCGACGCGACCGAGGTCGAGGCGCCGCTGGTGGTGAGCGGACCGGGCGAGATCACCGCCAAGGACATCGACCTGCCCGCGGGTGTCGAGATCCTCAACCCCGACGTGCACATCGCGACGCTCGAGAAGAAAACGAAGCTCGAGCTGTACATGACGATCGGCCGCGGGCGCGGATACCGGCCCGCCGAGGAGAACAAGTCTCCCGACCAGCCGATCGGCGTGATCCCGATCGACTCGATCTTCTCGCCGGTCCGCCGCGTGGCCTACGCGGTCGAGCAGGCGCGTGTCGGACAGAAGACGGACTTCGACAAGCTCACGCTCGACATCGAGACGGACGGCTCGATCGACTCCCAGGCGGCGCTGCGCGAGGCCGCCGAGCTGTTGATCTCCCAGCTTGCGATCTTCACCGACGCGGACCGCATCCAGGAGCTGAGGGCCGCTCCCGGCGGGCAGCTCGACGGTCACGGGCTCGCCGTCCCCGGCGGCGCCCCGGCGGCCCTGCAGGGCGAGGAGTACGGCATCCTGATCGAGGAGCTCGAGCTCGGCGTGCGCTCCTACAACTGCCTCAAGCGGGCGGGCATACAGACCGTCGGCGATCTCATCTCGAAGTCCGAGGCCGAGCTGAACGCGATCCCCAACTTCGGCAAGAAGTCGATCGATGAGGTGATCGAAACGCTGCACGCGCGTGGTCTGGGACTGCGCGCCGACTAGACTCCGGCGACCATGCGCCACCAGAAGACACGAAACAAGCTCAGCCGCGACTCAGCCCACCGCAAGGCGCTGCTGATGAACCTGAGCAAGGAGATCATCGAGCACGAGCGGATCAAGACGAGCGCGGCCAAGGCCAAGGCGGTCAAGCCTGAGATCGAGAAGCTGATCACGCTCGGCAAGCGGGGCGATCTGCACGCCCGCCGCCAGGCTCTCTCGACGCTCGCGCAGGACAAGTTCGCGGTGCACAAGCTGTTCGAGGACGTCGCGCCCCGCTACGCCGATCGCCCGGGCGGCTACACGCGCATACTGAAGCTGGGTCCGCGCCGCTCGGACGCGACCGAGATGGTCTTCATAGAGCTCGTCTGACGTCGCGCTCGCGGCTGTAGCTCGCGGGGATGGTCACCAAGCTCACGATCGAGTACGACGGGACCGGCTTCGCCGGGTGGGCGCGCCAGCCTGGGGAGCGCACGGTGCAGCAGGAGCTCGAGCGGGCGTTGCAGACGGTCCTCGGAGACGCCGGTCTGGACGGGGCGCCGCTGAGGCTGACGGTGGCCGGGCGCACCGATCGCGGCGTGCATGCCTGGGCGCAGGTGGCGAGCTATGCCCACGAGGCGGTCGATCCGCTGCGGCTGAACAGCCTGCTCGACGATGATCTCGCGGTGCTCGCGGCCGAGCCCGCTGAGGCGGCGTTCGACGCGCGCCGCGACGCGACGAGCAGGACCTACTGCTACCGCGTGCTCGCGCGCCGCGCCCGCAGCGCGTTCGAGCACGGCCGCGCGTTCTGGTGGCCCGGCGAGCTCGACGCGCGGGCGCTCTCGCGATGCGCGGCCGAGCTCGTGGGCAGCCACGACTTCACGGCCTTCACGCCGACCGAGACCGAGCACTCGCGGTTTCGCTGCGAGGTCCTCTCCGCCGACTGGCGCGCGCGCGGCGATGTGCTCGAGTTCTGGATCGAGGCGGACATGTTCCTGCGCCACATGAATCGCGTGCTCGTCGGCACGATGCTCGAGGTGGCGGCCGGGCGGCGCTCGTTTGAGGACTTCACCGGCCTCCTGGGCGGCGGCGCGCGCTCGCTGGCGGGCAGGACGGCGCCCGCCCACGGACTGGCGCTGGCGGGCGTTTCCTACGAGCAGGCGGGGGCCTCTCGCCGGGCGAGCGGTTAACGACGCCATCACCGCCCGGGACCGAAGCGGCCCCTATGCTGGATGAAGAAACGCGATGCTGAACGTCCTTCTGACCAACGATGACGGGATCGAGGCCGAAGGTCTCCAGGAGATGCGTCGCGCGCTGGCGGCGCTCGAGGGCGTACGGCTCGCGGTGATCGCCCCCGACGGGAACCGCTCGGCGATGGCGCGCTCGATCACGACGCGCAGGCCTCTGTGGGTGGCCGAGGTGCCGTTCTCGGACGGCACGGTCGGCTATGCGACCGACGGCACGCCGGTCGACTGCGTGAGGCTCGCGAGCCTCGGGCTGGCCGAGGAGTTCGAGGCCGACCTCGTCGTCGCCGGGATCAACCACGGAGCCAATCTCGGCGATGACATCACCTATTCGGGCACCGTTGCAGCGGCGCTCGAGGGGGTGGTGCTGGGCCTGCCGGCGATCGCCGTCTCCCAGCAGTCGGGGGCGCGGTCGCTGGACTATCGCTTCGACGGCGGTTTCGGGTTCAGCGTGGCGGCGGAGTTCGTGGCGCGACTGGTGGAGCGCATCGAGGATGTGCCGCTGCCGGCGAGGACGCTGTTGAACGTGAATGTTCCGGCGGGGAACCCCAGCGGCGTCGAGGTGACGAGCCTCGGCAAACGGATCTATCGCGACGAACTGAAGCTCGAGCGCGAGGAGGAGCATCGCCGGCGCTACTGGATCTATGGCTCGGACCCGGGCTTTCACGACGAGCCGGGGACCGATCTGGCCGCCATCGCGGCGGGACGGGTCGCGGTGACGCCGATCCACTTCGACCTCACCGACCGCCCCAGCCTCGAGGCGCTCAGGCGCTTCGATCTCGCGCAGCTGCTCGCACCGATCGTCCACGACCCCTCGTGAGCGCCACGCAGGCCAAAGCACCGGCCGACGTGATCGCTCGTGCGCGCGAGCTTCGAGCCGAGCTCGAACACCATGCCCGTCGCTACTACGTCCTCGATGACCCCGAGATCGGCGATGGCCAGTACGACGCGCTGCTCGATGAGCTGCGCGCGATCGAGCGCGAGCATCCACAGCTCGTCACCCCGGACTCGCCCACCCAGCGGGTCGGCGGCGAGCCGGTCGGGCGCCTTGAGAAGGTCGAGCATCTGGAGCCGATGCTGTCTCTGGGGAATGTGCGCTCCGAGGACGAGCTGCGCGCCTGGGTCGAGCGCATGCGCAACCATCTCGCGCGCGAGGGCATCACCGATCCCGGCTTCCAGTTCGCGGTCGAGCCCAAGATCGACGGGCTGGCGATCAGCCTCGTCTACCGCGACGGCGTGTTCGAGCGCGGTGCCACCCGCGGCAACGGGGAGATCGGCGAGGACGTGACGCACAACCTGCGGACGATCGGTGCGGTCCCGCTGCGGATCGCCGACGCTCCCCCGCTGGTGGAGGTGCGCGGCGAGGTCTACATGTCGCTTCAGGACTTCACCGCCCTGAATGAGCGACGGGCCGAAGCGGGCCTGTCGACGTTCATGAATCCCGCGCAACTCCGCCGCGGGCACGGTCCGCCAGCTCGACCCGGCGGACGCCGCCGAGCGGCCGCTGTCGATCTGGTGCTACCAGGTGGGCGTGACCGAGGGTCTGTCCTTCGAGCGCCACTCCGAGGCGCTCGAATGGCTGCGCGAGCACGGTTTCAGGGTCAACCCCGACATCCGCCTGCTGGAGAGCGAGGATGAGGTGGTCGAGCAGTGCCTGCAGTGGGAGCGGCGCAGAGGGGAGCTCGACTTCGAGATCGACGGCGTGGTCGTGAAGGTTGATCAGCTCGAGCTGCAGCGCAGGCTGGGGTCGGTGGGGCGTGACCCGCGCTGGGCGGTCGCCTGGAAGTTTCCCGCCACGACCGCGGTGACACGGCTTGAGAAGGTGATGTGGAACGTCGGCAAGTTCGGGGACCTGCGCCCCTACGCCGTGCTTGCGCCGGTCGAGGTGGGCGGTGTGAGGATCGGCCTCGCGACGCTTCACAACGAGGAGGACCTCGCGCGCAAGGACATCCGCGCGGGCGAGGACGTGATCGTCCTGCGGGCCGGAGACGTGATCCCGCAGGTCATCTCTCCGGCGCCGCACGTGGCCGAGCGAAAGCGCCGGCCGCCGCGGCCGCGCCCGCCGGCGAGGTGCCCGTTCTGCAATACGAAGACCGTGAAGCCGCAGGACAGCGTGTTCACGAAGTGTCCGAACCCGGTCTGTCCCGCGCGCGTGTGGCAGCTGCTCAAGCATTTCGTCTCCCGCGGCGCGATGGACATCGACGGGCTCGGCGAGAAGCAAGTCGCGTTGCTTCAGGAACAGGGGCTCGTGACGACGGCGGGCGACTTCTACCGCCTGACCGCCGCCCAGCTGATCGAGCTCGAGGGCTTCGGCGAGCTGTCGGTGAAGAACCTGCTCGAGGCGATCGAGGCTTCCAAGACGCGCCCGTTCGCGCGCGTGCTGTTCGCTCTGGGGATCGAGGAGGTCGGCGAGGTCACGGGGCGCAATCTGGCCCAGCGCTTTCGCGGCATCGATGCGCTCCTCAGCGCCTCGCCCGAGCAGGTCGCCGAGACCCCGGGGGTGGGGGAGAAGATGGCGGCCTCGATCACCGCACAGCTCGAGGACGAGCACATGCGCGCCCTGGTCGACGATCTGCGGGCAGCCGGTCTGCGCTTCGCCGAAGAGGGCCCGGCCCCATCGGAGGGGCCGCTGGCGGGCAAGACGTTCGTGCTGACGGGCACGCTGCCGGCCTGGTCACGCGAGCAGGCCACCGAGCGCATCACCGCCGCCGGTGGGCGGGTGACGAGCTCGGTGTCGAAGAACACCGACCATCTGGTGGCGGGGGAGAGCCCTGGCTCGAAGCTCGAGAAGGCCGAGCGGCTGGGCGTGTCGGTGCTCGATGAGGAGGGCCTGCGCGCGCTGCTCGATCAGTAGTCGGCGATCGTGATCGTCATGTGGTCCTGGTAGACGTGCGCGGCTTCGGTTGAGATGCCGTCGTTGAAGATCGCGAACGCGAGCAGATGCCCGTCCGCGGCCTGGCAGTAGCCGGCCAGGTTCGAGGCGCCGGTGAGCGTGCCGGTCTTGGCCTGACAGCGTCCCTGAGCACCGGTGTTGCGCATGCGCTCGGCCAGCGTGCCCGTCTCCCCGGCAACCGCAAGATCGCCGCGCAGGATCGCCCCGACCGAGCTCGGCGCCGGCCCGAGGACCGTCGGGGCGAGCCCCACGAGCAGGTCGACGATCTCATACGGGGAGGTGCGATCGGCGGTCGACAGGCCCGAGCCGTCGACCACGTGCGGGTGGATGCCGAGCAGCGACGAGATCGTCCGGCTGACGATCGAGGCGCCCGCGGCGGTGGTGCCGGCGCCGCCGAAGCTCGCGCCGAGGTCCTTGACCAGCGTCTCGGCGAAGAAGTTGTCAGACGGCGGCAGCATGAGGCCCAACAGCTGGGCGAGCGCGGGCGATTGCACCCTGGCGAGCTGGGTCGCACCGGGAGGGGTCGGCGCGGCGCCGCTCGCGCCGTGGACCGAGACGCCATGGCTCTTCAGTGCGCTCAAGAGCTCATGCGCGGCGTAGGCGGCGGGCGCGTGCGTCCCCCTTTCCCGGCCGACCGCGCCGCGATTGAAGGCGAGCCCGCTGAGGGTGCCTTCGAGGAAGGGGTCGGGCGCGTAGCCGCTCGAGGGCTCCCCGCGGAGCGAGTCGAAGTAGGACTCGTCGCCCTCGATCGAGCCCGTCACGCGGTGGATGCCGTCCAGCCGCGTGAGCTGCTCGACGAGCGAGGAGACGCTCGCCCCCTCACCGCCATAGTGGGCGCGGATGAAGGAGCTGGTGCCGAATGTGGGGTCTCCACCTCCGCGCAGATAGAGGTTCCCGGCCCACACGCCGCCTGCGGCCAGATGGCCGACTCCGAACACCGCCGTCGACAGGCGGGCCGTGGGACCCATCCGCTCGAGCGCCGTCACCGCCGTATAGAGCTTCTCGACAGAGGCCGGAGGGTGCAGCGTCGTGGCGCGTTCGGAGAAGAGCGCCTGTTTGGCGGTCAGGTCATACACGTACGCGCCCGAGCCCGACCCGGCCAGCGCTAGCTGGCTGGTGAGGTCGTCCTGAAGGCCGGCCAGGCTGCCCGCCGCGTTCGCCAGCGAGGGCGCCGCGAGGGCGCATATGCAGGCCGCGCACAGCAGCTGCAGCAGGGCGTTGAGGCGCGCGCGGGCGCCGAGGCGCCCCGCCGTCGCCGGGCTGCCGCGGTGCAATATCGGGCGCAGTGACGGGCGGTCCCGGGGCACGTACCCTAAAATGTTTCGAGCATGGGCAAGGTTGTCAAGTTGGAACCCACCCAGAAGCGAGACGCCGCGGCGAAGAAGCGAGCTCGTCGCCTCGCTGCCCGCGGCGTCGGACGCGCCGGATCGGTCGATCGCCGGCGCCGGCCGAGGCGCCACAAGACCGCGCTCGTGCTCGGCGGCGGAGGCTTCACCGGCGGCGTCTATGAGATCGGTGCGCTGCGTGCGCTCGACCTGCTGGCGGTCAACAGCACGGTCAATCAGTTCGACGTCTACCTGGGCACCTCGGCGGGTTCGTTCATCGCGTCGCTGTGCGCCAACGGCGTGACGCCCGAGGAGATGATGAAAGTCGTCACCCGCCAGGGCCGCGCGCCCTTCAAAGACATCGATATCGGCGACCTTCTGCAACCCAACCTGCGCGAGTTCGCGCGCACCGTGTCGATGCTGCCATTGCAGACGCTGTCGCTCGCCCGCCAGGTGATCTCCCAGCGCGGAGCGGTGTCGGCGATGGACGTGTTGCTGGGCTTCGCCGAGGGGTTACCCTCGGGCATGTACACGGGCGCCGGGATCGAGAACTACCTGCACCAGGTGCTCAGCGAGCCCGGGCGGACCGACGATTTCAAAGAGCTGGCCTGCGAGCTGTATGTGACGGCCACGGACCTCGACACCTGCGAGCGGGTGGTGTTCGGGGCCGAGGGCTCTGAAGAGGTGCCGATCTCGAAGGCCGTTCGCGCCTCCGGAGCCCTGCCGATGGTCTACGCGCCGGTGCGGATCAACGACCGCGAGCTGATCGACGGCGGGATCGTCTCGACCACGAACCTCGATATCGCGGTTGAGGCCGGGGCCCACCTGATCATCGTGATCAACCCGATCGTACCGTTCGTGAACGACTTCGAGGGAACGGTCAAGACCCTGCGCGGAGACCGCCCGCGGCGGGTGTCGGACATGGGCTTCCCGCAGATCGGCTATCAGGCCTTCAAGCTGGTCGCCCATCAGCGCCTGCACGAGCTGGCCAAGCACTGGGAGGAGCGCTATCCCGGCGTGGACATCGTGCTGATCGAGCCCGAGTCCAACGACGAGCTGATGTTCCAGACCTCGATGATGAACTTCGCCTCGCGCGTGGAGATCGCACGCCACGGGTTCGAGTCGGTGACCCAGCATCTGGCGGGCCAGTACGACCGCTACCACGAGATCGCCGAACGCCACGAAATCGAGATCTCCCCGAAGCGGGTGAACAAGGTGGTCGAGCACTTCGACGAGCAAGAAGAGGTCAGCGGCTGGCGCAAGATCCTCGAGGGAACGACCGGGGCGCTGTTGCGCCAGGCCGGCTCGGCCGGCTGAGAGCCGCAGGGCGAATCGCCCCCAGGCCGGGAGCCGGGCGCCGCTAGGTGCCGGAGGCGAGCGCCTTGTCGATCGCGCCCAGCAGGCGGTCCGAGGTCGAGGCGTTGCGCAGGGCGATGCGCACGTGACGGGGCTCGCCCAGGGCCGCTCCGCCGGCGACCAGCACGCCCGCCCGGGTCAGCCGTGCAGCCAGCTCGTCGCCCTCGAGCGACGCGTGCGCGGCCCACAGAAAGTTGGCCTGGCTGTCGGTGACCTCGAAGTCGCGCTCGCGCAGCGCCGCCGTCACTCGCACGCGCTCGTGGCCGATCTCGAGGACATGCTGCGCGAGTAGCTCAGAGCAGCTGCGGAGCGCCTCTAGAGCGCCCGCCTGGGAGACCTCCGAGACGCCGAGATCCGGCTCGAGTTCGGCCAGCAGATCCTCCGAGCCCGGCCCGCCGAGCGCGTAGCCGACGCGCAGACCAGCGAGCCCCCAGGCCTTGGAGAAGCTTCGGAACACGAGCAGGCGGGGATGGTCCTCCAACAGCTTCAGCGACGAGTTGGCGGGTTGCGCGTCGGCGAACTCGACCAGCGACTCGTCGAGCAGCACGGCGACGCCGGCGGGCAGTCCCTCGAGCAGGCGCTCGAGCGCCGCGGTCGACAGCAGCTCGCCGGTGGGATCGTTCGGGCTCGCCAGCGCGATCACGCGGGTGTCGTGCTCGTGCGCGGCTTCGAGCAGGGCGTCCACGCCGCCCGTGACGGGGACCGCGCGGCCGTGGGCACGGCGTGCCATGATCGGATACAGGGGGTAGGAGGGCCAGGAGGTGAGCAGCTGCTGTCCGGGCTCGATCAGCGCGCGCGTGGCCGAGCTCAAGAGCTCGGCGGCGCCATTGCCGAGGATCAGGCGGGCGGGGTCGGTCTCGTGGCGCTCGGCCAGCGCGTTGCGCAGGTCGGATGCGTGCAGGTGGGGGTAGCGATTGAGGCCGCGCAGGGCGACGAAGGCGATCGTGTTGACGATCCGCGGGTGGGGCAGCTCAGGCCAGGTGGTCTGGGAGAGGTCGAGCGTCTCGACGCGGGCAAGCGCCTTGCGCCGGCGCTCGGCGGCCTGCTCGCGCAGGCCCGCGTTGACTTCCTCCTCGCTCATGCCTTCGAATTGACGGTAGTAGTCGAGCAGGCCCACGGTACGGCCAGTTCTAGCAGCGATGTCCCGCCGCGACCCGCCCAGCGGGAGCGGCAAACGTCACGAGCAGGCTCACACTTTGTTTTCGCCGGGCCCGGCCAGGCTGGCGCCGGGTCCATGGAAGACGAGGAACCAGAGCACGAAGATCAGGGCACAGACGGCGACGGTCGCGCCGAAGACCCGGCCCAGCACACCCGTGCGCTGATCGTGGCCGGCGGCGCGGCGCACGAGGATCCATGCCTGATCCATCCGTTTCAGCAGCGCGAGGGTTCCGAACAGCAGCGGGAAGAGCGCGAGGAAGGAGACGAGGATGCCCAGGCTGACGCTGTCGGTCAGACTCTCGACCTGGGAGCCGATCCACAGGCAGGCGAGCGGAATCGGACCCCAGCAGAGCAGGCTGAGGGCGATCATCCCGGCCATCAGGAAGCCGGCCAGCGAGCCGTCGACCCGCTGGCGCCGCTCGCTGCCGAACTTGGGCAGGGCCCTGAAACGAACCGGGGCCGTCCCCGGCCGGCGGCCGACAAACAGGCCGCCGTTGTCAGTTGGATCGGTGCGCATTCCTACCTATGTTCGCAGCTAAGCCGCCGACAGCACGCTAGCTTGCATACAGCGAGTCGAACAACTCGGCGTATCTCTCGTTGACGACGTTGCGCTTGACCTTCATCGTGGGCGTCAGCTCACCCGTCGGCTGGGAGAGATCGTGGTCTAGGATCGCGAACTTCTTGACCTGCTCGACCTGCGCGTATTTGGCGTTGACGCGGTCGATCTCCTCTTGTATCAGCTCCCGGATCTTGGGGTCGGAGGCGAGCGAGGGGGTGTCCTTCGGAAGACCATGTTCCTCGGCGTAGATCGGGATCTCTTCCTCGTCGAGGGTGATCAGCACCACCGGGTAGGGCCGCTGGTCGCCGTGCATGACGGCCTGGGAGATCCAGCGGCACTGTTTGAGGTCGTTCTCGATGTTGGCCGGAGTCAGGTTCTTCCCGCCGGCGGTGATGATGATGTCCTTCTTGCGCCCGGTGATCGAGAGATAGCCGTCCTCGTCGATCGAGCCGAGGTCGCCGGTGTGCAGAAAGCCGTCGCTGACGGCGCCGAAGCCCGAGGAGGAGCCCTGATTGTGGTAGCCCTTGAAGATGTTCGGGCCCTTGATCAGGATCTCGCCGTCGTCGGCGATCCGCAGCGTCACTCCGGGCAGCGCTCGCCCGACCGTGCCGAAGCGATGATTCTCGACCGTCGAGATCGTGGCGGCGGTCGCGGTCTCTGTCATGCCGTAGCCCTCGAGCACGGGCACGCCGCAGGCCCAGAAGAACTCGAGGATCTCGCGGGCGATCGGCGCGGCGCCGCTCGTGCCGTGACGGATGCGACCTCCGAAGACGGCGCGCACGTTCTTGAACAGCGCCTGCTCGGCCTCCTCGAAGGGCTCCTGCAGCTCCTGCGGTATCGGTTCGCCGCGGCTCATCAGGTCATGCACCTTCATCCCCAGCTCGATCATCGCCTCCGTGCGCTCGCGCTCCTCGGACGGCTGGGCCTCGATCGCGCCGTGGGCGATCGTGTAGACCTTCTCGAAGATGCGCGGCACCGACGGCAGGTAGGTCGGCTTGACCTCCATCAGCTCGGGGACTATCTGCTTGGTGTCGCCGCCGAAGTAGGCGATCGTTGAGCCGAGGTCGAACGCCGCGAGCTGGACGAGCAGGGCGTAGGAGTGCGCGAGTGGCAGGTAGAGATAGGTCACCTCGTCCTGTTCGATCTCCCCGGCCTCGCAGATCATGTCGATGATCGCGCGGTAGTTGCCGTGCGTGAGCACGCATCCCTTGGGCGGCCCGGTGGTGCCCGAGGTGTAGATGAACGTGAACGAATCATCCGGGCTCACGGCCGCGCGGCGCTCGGCGAGCTCCTCCGCGGAATGTCCGGCGCCGCGCTTGCGCAGCTCCTCGAGCGAGATGGTCGGCAGCGGTGCGTGGCTTGGCGAGGCGCCGTTCGTCGCGGCCTCACCGGCGGGGTCGATCATGATGATCGTGCGAAGGTTCGGGACCTGCCCGTGGATGGCTTCGATCTTCGCCAGCTGTTCGGCGTTCTCGCATACGATCGTGGCGGCGTCCGAGTCGGAGATGACCCACAGGCACTCCTCGGGGGAGTTGGTCGGATAGATCGGCACGACGACAGCGCCGACCGAGGTGGCGGCCATGTCGAGGTAGGACCACTCGGGGCGCGTGTTGGCGAGGACGCAGAGGCGCTCGCCCGGCTGAACCCCGAGGTCGATCAGCCCGAGGGCGAGCTCCTGCACGATGTCCGCGAGCTTGGCGTAGGTCACGTCGTGCCAGGCGCCGTCGCGCTTGTAGCGCACGGCGGTGTTCTCAGCGTGCTCGGCGGCGGCGCCGGGAATCAGATCGGCCATGGTCTTCGACCCCGTCCTCGACGCCGCGGCGGTGACCTCCATCAGTGCTCTCCTCCTCAATAATCAGGCTAAACGGACACCTTGATATTAGACGCTGCCAGCGGTGTTTGGTTCCGGCTGATCGGTTGAAGTTCACACCGGGTTTGGAACGTCCAGGAACACCGCGCGCACCGCGAAGCGCTCCGCTAGGTGCTCACCCAGGCGAGCGATACCGAGCGTCTCGGTCGCGTAGTGGCCCGCTGCGATGAAGTGCACGCCTGACTCACGCGCGATTGCCATCGTCCGCTCGGCCGGCTCCCCTGTCAGGAGCGCGTCCGCGCCGGCGGCGGCGGCGTCGGTGAGGAAGTCCGCGCCGGCCCCCGAGACGATCGCAAGGCGGCGTATGAGAGCTGGTCCGCAATCGAACACGAGCGGCTCACGCGAGGTGACGGCCTCGATGCGCGCGAACAGCTCGGCGGCCGCGATCCCCTTGCCGGGAAGGCTTGCGATGAAGCCGATCGGTTCGCCCCGATGCAACCCGAACGGCTCCAGTCGCTCCGCGCCGAGCGCATGCGCGAGCAGCGCGTTGTTGCCGAGGAGCGGGTGCGCATCGAGCGGCAGATGATAGGCGGCAAGGCCGATGTCGGCTTCGAACAGGATCTTCAGCCGCCGCTTGAGGGCGACGTCGATCGTCCCCGGTCCGGCACCCCAGAAGAGGCCGTGGTGGACGATCAGCAGATCCGCGTGCTCTGAGGCAGCGAGCTCGAACAGCTCGACGTGCGCGGACACGCCGGTCGCGACCGTGCTCACCTCGGCCGGCCCCGGAACCTGAAGGCCGTTGGGAGCGTAGTCCTCGAATCGCGCCGGCTCGAGCAGCCGGTCGAGCTCGCTGAGGATGTCTTGAAGGCGGGCGGGCATCGGCGTAGGCAGCGGTGCGGCCGTGTGGAATACTGGCAGGCGCGTCGGGGCGTGGCGCAGCCTGGTAGCGCGCACCGTTCGGGTCGGTGAGGTCCCCGGTTCGAATCCGGGCGCCCCGATAAGCCGTTGTTTCTCTGGACCGCTGCTCAGATCCGCCCAAAGGCTCGCCCGAACCGGTCGGTCACTCCGAGCAGCCGGGAGTGTCAGCCGATGGGCAGAGATCGATGCGGTCGGCGACCTGCCGAAGCAGTGCGCGCAACTGGGTCACCTGATCACCATCCAGCGCCGCGAGCAGGTCGTGCTCCGTCTCCCGGATGGCTTCGGCGGCTCGCGCCGACAGCTCGGCCCCGGCGACCGTGATGCTGAGCGCATACCGGCGGCGGTCGGCGTCGTCGCGACAGCGATCGACCAGACCGCGATCGACGAGCTCCCCCGCGGTAGACGCGAGGTTGCTGGGATCGAGGCCCAGCGCAGCCGCGAGTTCAACCTGGCTTGTGTGGCCGAGCTCTCTGAGCTGCGAGAGCACCAGGTATTGCTGTGCACCGAGCTCAAAGGGGCGGATCGCCCGCCGAACCCGCGCGGTCGCCTCACGGCCGAGCCCGGCCAGCAGGGTCGACAGCTCCGTGGGAGTGCTGCGGGCGTTCGAAGGGTCTCGAGTCGCGGTCATTGCATCATCAAGGATACAGCGACTACCGGTCATCTACCACAGTGGTATTATACCAGCATCGTCCGCTCACCACACTCGTGAAAAGGGAGCTCTGAGAACGATGTCGGAACGTACGTACGAGCTCGGGCTCGATTCGTTCATGGCCGTGACCGCCGGCGAAAACGGCCAGCCGATCACCGGCGACCAGGTCATCCGCAACGCCGTTGAGGAGGGCGTGCTGGCCGAGCAGGTCGGGATCGATTCCTTCAACATCGGCGAGCACTATCGCGACGACATGATGGATTCGGCCAGTCACGTAGTGCTGGCCGCGATCGCGAGTCGGACCGAACACATAAGGCTCGGGAGCGCCGTGACGGTGCTGAGCACCCAGGACCCGGTGCGCCTGTACAACAACTTCGCGACTCTGGATGCGGTGTCCGGTGGCCGCGCCCAGCTGATCGTCGGCCGCGGCTCGGCGATCGAGTCTTTCCCCCTGTTCGGCTACGACGTTCGCGAGTACGAGGAGATCTTCGAGGAGAAGCTCGCCCTGTTCGTGGAGCTGCTTCACGGCGGTCCCGTGACCTGGCAGGGCAAGTACCGCCCGCCGCTGGACGGCGTCGTTCTGACTCCACCGTTGCCGCCGGGGAACCTACCGACCTGGGTCGGCTCGGGCGGCAGCCCAGAGTCGGTCATCCGCGCGGCGCGCTACGGCCTTCCGCTGATGCTCGCGGTGATCGGTGGGCACCCTGAACGGTTCCGAGCGCTGGTCGACCTGTACCGGCGGGCCCTCGAGCAGTACGGTAGACCGGAGCTCCCGGTCGGCCTCCACACGCTGGCCTACGTCGCCCCCACCGACGCGGAGGCGATCGAGACGCAATGGCCGCACTGGCTGGAAACCTTCGGCCGGGCGTCTGAAGAGCGCGGGTGGCGGCCGCCGACCCGGGCACAGTTCGAGGCCGAAGTTGACCACGGCGCACTGTTCGTCGGCTCGCCTGAGAGGGTCGCGACGCGGCTTGCGTCTGCAATGCGCACGCTCGACGTGGAGCGACTCGGTCTTCACTACGCGATCGGCAAGGTGCCCTATGAGCAGCGTGCGGAGTCGATCCGGCTGCTCGGCACGCAGGTCTTCCCGCGGGTGCGCGAGTTGCTCGCCGTTTCACCCACCGTCGACACGACGCCGGCGTCGCCCGAAACAGCTCCGCCGCAGAGCCCGGTCACGTCCACCCACGCACCCGTGAGCTCGAACTGATGACCGCCCTGCTCGAAGGCGCGGGACAAGTGGACCGATCGGCCGAACGCCATGGAAACTGAGACAGTGAGCGAAGCCGACAGCGAGACCGACACGAAGCGGCTCGGCACCGTCGGCGCCGGCAAGCTCGGGCTCACGCTCGCGCGGGCGGCACTCGCCGCCGGCTACGAGGTGGCGGTCTCGGGATCAGGCAGCGCCGAGCGGATCGCCCTCCAGGTCGAGGTCCTCGCCCCCGGCGCCAACCCGGCCACCACCGACGAGGTGGCCGCGTTCGCCGACACCATCGTCCTGGCACTCCCGATGCACCGTTTCCGCGAGCTCCCGGCCGATCTGTTCAACGGGAAGGTGTTGATCGACGCGATGAACTACTGGCCCGAAATCGACGGCGATGACCCGACGCTCGCCGAGGCGCCCGATGGCACCAGCTCCGTCGTACAGCACCACTTCCCTGGAGCCCGAGTCGTCAAGAGCCTCAACCAACTCGGCTACCACGAGCTTGATGAACTCCCGCGAGAGCCCGGCAGCAGCGACCGGATCGCGATCGCCACCGCGGGCGACGACCGGCTCGCGGTCCGCACCGCAATGCGCCTGATCGACCGCCTCGGGTTCGACGCGGTCGACGCCGGTCCCCTCGCGAGCGGCCGGCTTCTGGAGGCGGACGGCTCCCCCTACGCCACGACCTACACGGCGCCGGAACTCGAGCGCAGGTTCGCCGCGCGCCAGCGCGCCTGAAAAGAGTCAGCGGCCGGGACCGGCCAGGCCGCGCTCGAGCAGGCTCTCGGCCGTATCGGTGATCGAGTCCTCGATCGGACGCGGCTTCCAGCCGAGGGTCGCCTGCGCCTTGGCCGCGGTGTAGACGGTCGACTGGCCGAGGTCGCCGACGATCGTGCGGACGCTTGGATCGAACAGCGCCATCGCCCGGATCAGGAGGTCGGGTGCCCTGCGGGTCGGGACCTTGGCGGCGCCGGTGCCGAGACGCTCGCGCAGGATCCGGCCGACGTCCTCCATCCACAGGAAGCGGTCGACGGCCAGGAATCGCTCGCCGCCGGCCGCCGGGGCTGTCATCGCGCGGATGTGGAGGTCGGCGACGTCGCGGACGTCGACGAACGGGAAGCCGAGCCGGGGCATCGCGGGCATGCCGTTGAGCAGCCGTTCGATCACCTGCAGCGAGTAGGAGCGATCGTCGCTCAGCACCGGGCCGATGATCGCGCCGGGGTTCACGCTCGCCAGCCGGCTCTCGGCGCCGGCCGCGCGGGCGTGCTCCCAGGCGGCCCGCTCGGCGATCGTCTTCGAGCGGACGTAGGGCGTTCGTCGCAGGTCGTCGCCGTCGCTCCAGTCCGTCTCGTCGTAGGGCTCCTGCGCGGATGGCGCGCGCCCGTGACGCACCGCGGCGAGCGAGGATGTCAGCACGACGCGCTGCACACCGGCATCGAGGCTCGCGCCGAGCACGCGCAGCGCCCCGTCGCGTGCCGGGACGATCAGCTCGTCGGGATCCTTCGGCTGCGCCGGCGGGAAGGGCGAGGCGACGTGGAGCACGTAGTCGCACCCCGCCACCGCCTCCGCCCAGCCGTCGTCCGCGCTGAGGTCGGCCGCCACGATCGACAGGCGCTCAGGAGCGTCGACGCCGGCGGCCGCGATCGAGGCTCGCAGTTCATCGGCCCGTCGCAGATCGCGGATCGTCGTGCGCACCGTGTACCCGCGGCGCAGAAGCTCGGTGCTGCACCATCCGCCGAGGAAGCCCGTTCCGCCGGTGACCAGCACGGTCGCGTCTGGCTCGGCCATCGCCGGGAGTCTAGTCCAGCGCTGAGGGAGCCGTCAGAGGCAATATCTCAAACCGGCTAGACCCGGCGTGGGACGGTGGGGCCGAGTGCTACGGCGACGGCGTCACTGGTTCTGGGCGAGGATGCTTCCCCAGGCCGCGCACAGGAGGTCGGACAGCAGGTGGTTGCGCTGGGCCTCGGTGCATTCGTCGATGTCGTCGATCACCCGGACCACAAGCGCGTCGGCGGCTCCGGGGTCCGATCCTGGGTCAAGCGGCCAGTTGTCGGGTTCCATCACTTGACCGCCTGACGTCGTGGTTGGCCGACTTGTATAACGGGGAGATTAAGTAAGCTCATGGCGCTTATTGGGGGTCGCGGGGCTGCTCCCGGCTGGTCGAGCCCCTGTTTGCTTGACTGAATCAACCCCAAGGCCCGCTCGCAGTTTCGCTGCCCGGCTGGGCGCCGGCGTCCAAACTGGATGAGGCGGTTTGGCCGTTTTGGAGTACAGTGGCGGCGCTTCGATCAGCGGCGCCCCGACACGACGTCCGCGAGCCGAGCGAGCCTCGAGGGCTGCCCGCGCCGGCGCTCGCTGCGGTCGGCGCGGCGGTAGAGCGAGTAGACGCCGCGGATCGCACCCCAGCGCAGCGGCTCGGGCTCCCATCGCCGCGGGCGGCGACCGACCCACGGCAGCGCCTCGAGGCCGCTGCGCTCGCCGAGCATGAGGTCGCGAAGCGTGCGCGCGGCAAGGTTCGCGGCGGCCACCCCCTCGCCAACATAGCCACCGGCCCACGCAAGCCCCGAGCCCGGGTCCGCGTCGACGGACACGCACCAATCGCGCGGCACCCCGAGCACGCCCGACCACGCGTGATCCACCTCGGCGCCCGCGGCGGCCGGGAACATCGCGACGAGCTTCTCGCGCAGGCTCTCGACCGTCGCGCGCGCGGTGTCACCGCTGCCATCGGTTCGTGACGCGAAGCGATAGGGCACGCCGCGCCCTCCGATGGCGATGCGCCCGTCGGCGGTTCGCTGCAGGTACACGAAGGCGTGCGCGGCGTCGTTCACCACCTCGCGCCCGGCCCAGCCGATCTCCTCCCAGGCGCCGGCGGTAAGGGGATCGGTGATGATCATCGAGCTGTTCATCGGCACGAGCGCCCGCCGCAGGCCACGCAGGCTGGGGGTGTAGCCCTCGGTGGCGCGCACGACCCAGCGAGCGCGCACGACGCCGACCGGCGTGAGCGCTTCCCGCGATCGGATCTCGCTCACGGGGGTTCCCTCGTGGATCCTCACGCCGAGGCGCTCGACCGCCGCCGCCAGTCCGACGAGCAGCCTGGCCGGGTGCACGCGCGCCACGTGCGGCGAGAAGGTCGCGCCGCGCGCGCCCGCCACGCTCAGCCGCTGCTCGAGCTCTGCGCGGCCCAGCTCGCGCAGATCAGGCTCGCCGAGCCCGCGTTCGCGGCCGCTGTTCACGCGCTCGCGCAGGCGGACGAGCTGGGCGTCGTCGAGCGCGACGCTGATGTGCCCGCCCTTGACGAAGTCGGCGTCGATGTCCTGCTCGGTGAGGACGCGGCCAACCTCATCGACCGTCTCGAACATCGCTCGCTGGAGGGCGAGAAAGCCCCGGCGGCCTCCACGCCGTTCGTAGGAGCGCGGGGACCCGGAGAAGAACCCCGAGACCCAGCCCCCGTTTCGACCCGAGGCCCCGAAACCGGCGACCTCACGCTCGAGCACGACGATCTCGAGCGCCGGCTCAGCCTGCTTGAGGTAGAAGGCGGTCCACAGGCCGGTGTAGCCGGCGCCCACGATCACCACATCGGCTTCCCTCGGCCCCCGCAACGGCGATCGCACCGGCGGCGGGCCGCCGAGCGATCGCCACCAGAAGCCGAGTTCGCCGGTTCTCAGGGCGCCGCCCGGTGAGCCCAGGGCACCGGCGCCCACCCCTCAAACTGCGGCGGCGGCCGCCTTCGGCGCCTCCTCCCGCAGCGGCTCGACGCCGCGCAGGAGGTCCGCGGCGCGCTCTGCGATCGCGATCGTGGCCGCGTTGGTGTTGCCGCGAACGACGGTCGGCATGACCGAGGCGTCGATCACCCGCAGCCCCTCGACGCCGCGCACGCGCAGCTCGGTGTCGAGCACGGCCTCGGCATCCGAGCCCATGCGGCAGGTCCCGACCGGGTGAAAGGTCGTGTAGGTGTGCCTGCGCAGGTAGGCCCGCAGGTCCTCATCGGAGTCCGTGGCCGGCTGGTCGTAGGGCCTGCTGATGTACGGGGCGAGCGCCGGCTGAGCCGCGATCTCATAGGCGAAGCGCAGACCTCGCATGATCGTCTGCATGTCGGAGTCCTCGGCGTAGTAGTTGTGCAGGATGAACGGCGCGACGGTGGGATCCGCGGAGCGCAACGTCAGCCATCCCCGGCTCGCGGGCTTGACCGGGTAGA
Source organism: uncultured Solirubrobacteraceae bacterium (assembly GCA_963779605.1). Classification (GTDB taxonomy): domain Bacteria; phylum Actinomycetota; class Thermoleophilia; order Solirubrobacterales; family Solirubrobacteraceae; genus Palsa-744. Next base: position 406,534 of record CAVZYR010000005.1, on the reverse strand, counting down.
CGGCGAGCGTGAAGCCGTGTTCGTAGATCGGCTCGTCAAGGAGCATCGCCCCGGCGGTGTGAAACTGCAGATCCGGCGCGGGCAGGTCCTCGCGCGTGCGCAGGAACCCGCCGGTCTCGACCCCGTTGGAGGTCAGCGGCCCGGATCCCTCGCGTGCGAACAGCTCCGCGTTCTCGTCGGTCATGGCGGTCAGCAGCGAGACCGGCTGATCGTGGTTCCACAACAGCCCGCTGCCGGCGTGGTCCTGCAGGTTCTGCCCGACCGCCGGCAGCTCGGCGACGACCGGGATCTGAAGCATCGTCAGGAGCTCCGGAGCGCCGATGCCCGAGAGCATCAACAGCTGCGGCGAGTTGTAGGCGCCGCCGCACAGGATCACCTCGCGCGCGGCGCGGAACTCCTTCATCTCGTCCAGGCGAGAGGCCTGCACTCCGACGGCGCGCCCGTTCTCGAACAGCACTCGATGTACGAGCGTGAACGGCTCGACGGTCAGATTCGGGCGGGACATCGCCGGGTGCAGGTAGCCCACGGCCGTCGAGCACCGTCTCCCATCGCTCTGGGTCACCTGGTAGCGCCCGAAGCCGTCCTGCTCGGCGCCGTTGAAGTCCTCGTTGCGAAGCTGCGAGGCCTGATCGCAGGCGTCCAGGAAGGCCTCCGTCATGGGGTTGCGCGAGCGGCCCTCGGACACCGCCAGGGGGCCCCCGACGCCGTGGTACTCAGAAGCGCCGCGCTCGTTGTCCTCCGAGCGCTTGAAGTACGGCAGCAGATCGTCATAGCCCCATCCCTCACAGCCACCGTCGCGCCATTCGTCGAAGTCCGCGCGGTGCCCGCGGATGTAGACCATCCAGTTGATCGATGAAGAGCCGCCGAGTGTCTTTCCTCGCGGCAGCCCCACGCGGCGGCGGTCGGCGAACGGCTCGGGCAGGGTCGAGTAGTCCCAGTCGACCTGGGAGTGAATCAGCTGCGAAAAGGCGAGAGGGACGTGGATGTTCTCGATCGCATCGGGCGGTCCGGCCTCGATCAAGAGGACGCTGACGTCGGGATCCTCCGTCAGTCGCGACGCCAGCACGCACCCCGCCGAGCCCGCTCCCACGATCACGTAGTCATACATGCTCAACACCTCTCCTGCCGGACCGATTGCGCCCGGCGAAATCGGACTCATCGGCGCGACTTGCACGGCCGAACCGACCCGGAGACCATCTTCTCACATCCCTCTGCTTCTGGAATGGGATGCGCGGCGCCGCCGACGCCTCGGCGTGCATCGGTGCACCTAGCGGCTGAGGCTTTCAAGCAGGTGCGTTGCGGCGGACTGGAATCGCTCCAGATCGCCATATGGGCGTGCGATCAGCATGGCCCCCTCGAGGCTCGAGAGGATCGTGCGGGCGCCGTCGCGTGCGGATCCGTCGAACGACAGGGACGCCTCGGAGCGGCCCTGCTCGAGGACGCTGGCGAGCCACTCCTCGTTGTCGTCGAAGAAGCGCACGACCTCGTCGCGCATCGGCTGCGGCAGTGTTTCGTATTCGGCCGCGAGCATCCCGCACAGGCACATCCGCCTGCCGCGCAGCACGTCCGCATACAGGCCGCTGTAGGCGGTGAGCTTGGCGGGCGCATCGGGGGCGCGCGTGTCGATCGCCTCAAGCGAATCGGCGAAGCGCGCCGCGTAGCGCTCGATCAGCGCCTCGCCGAGCTCGGCCTTGCCCGGGAAGTGATAGTGCAGGCTCGCGGTGGTGATGCCGAGCTCGGCGGCGACATTCGCGTAGCTGAAGCCGTTGAAGCCGCGACTCTGGACCAGCCGTTCGGAGACGTCGAGGATCCGCTCTGCCGTGCCGGCCTGTCTGGGGGTGCGTGTCGTCATCTGTTCGCTCCGAATATATTCGGGCCGGGCTTGACAGTCTATCTATCAGTAGATAAGAATAGGCGGGCGGACGAAACGAGCATGCACATCGGGAGGTACGCGGTGCAGCCGAGACAGCAGGGGGCATATCGACGGGCGAGGAGATCATCGTGAGCTTCAAGGTGGCTCACAGGGACGACTGCGAGACGGCCGGCAATTGGCAGCTCGTTCGCCGCACGCTCGGGCTGCAGGCATTTGGCATCAACGTCGTGGAGATCCCGGCGGGCGAGCAGATTCCAGAGCACGACGAGTCCGCGCGCGATCAGGAGGAGGTCTTCTACATCCTCAGCGGCACCCCGACCCTGCTGATCGACGGGGAGAGCCACGCGGCGGCGGCGGGCACGTTCGCACGGCTCGACCCGGTGCACCTGCGCTCGGTCCGCAACGACGGCGATGAGCCAGCGGGAGTGCTGATCATCTCCGCGCCCCGCTCGAGCGGGTACGAGCCGATGGACTGGGCATGAGCATCGCGACCGAGCAGCTGAGCGAGACGATCGCCGCTTACAACGACGCCTGGAACGCCCACGACGTGGACAGGATCGCCTCGATGCACGCCCCGGACATGGTGTTCGAGAACCACACCGCCGGCGAGCGGGCCGTGGGCGAGGAGGCGCTCACGCACATCGCGGGCATCTTCGAGTCCTGGCCCGACATCGAATTCCAGACGCGCAGGTTGTATGTGCGCGAGGACCTGGTTGTGCAGGAGTGGACCGCGACCGCGACCCATGTCAAGCCCCTCAGCCGCGGTGAGATCACGGCAGAGCCGTCGGGCAGGCGGATCGAATGGAACGGCATGGACGTGATTCCGTTCGCTGCGGGGAAGGTCAAGCGCAAGGACGTCTACTCGGACTCCGTGTCGATTCTGCGCCAGGTCGGCCTGCTCTAGGACCCAAGGCGCCGACAGCGGCGCGCTCAGCCGGCGAGCTCGCGCGGGACGAGCTCCAGCCGCAGGGGCTCGCCCCCGCGCAGCACGAGGACCTCGACGGTTGTCCCGATCAGGTCGCCGACCATCAGGCGCTGGATGTCATCCACCCCCCGCACGCGCGCTTCCGCGAGCTCGAGGATCAGATCCTCGGCGCGAAGCCCCGCGCGATCGGCCGGGGAGTCGGGCGTCACCTCGATGATCTCCACCCCGGTCGCCTGTTCGCGCTCGCGCCGTGCCCGCGCCGGCAGCGGGCGCGAGCCACCCGCCACCCCCAGGTAGGCGCGCCGCACGCGGCCCTCGGTCATGAGGGCGCTGATCAGGTTGCGTGTTGCGTCGTTGATCGGCACGGCGAGCCCCAGGCCCACGCCCGCCACGGCGGTGTTGATGCCGACGACGCGCCCGCCGGCGTCGAGCAGTGCACCACCCGAGTTGCCCGGATTCAATGCGGCATCGGTTTGGATCACGCTGTCGATCATGCGCACCGTCGTGCCCGACCGCGCGGGCAGGGAGCGGCCCAGCGCGGAGACGACCCCCGCCGTCACGGAGCCTTCGAAGCCGTGCGGGTTGCCGATGGCGACCACCAGCTGGCCCACGCGCAGCCGCGCGGCGTCGCCGAGCGTCGCGGGCGCGAGGTCGTCCGCCTGCGCCCGCAACACCGCGAGGTCCGACAGCGGGTCTGCGCCGATCACACGAAAGTCGATCTCGCGTCCGTCCACGAGCGTCGCGCGCCCGCCGCGGTCGCGCCCGGCGACCACGTGCGCGGAGGTCAGCAGGAACCCGTCCGGCGTGAGCACGACCGCGCTGCCGGCGCCGGCGGGCACGCGTCCGCGGCGTGTGGAGCGAAGCACCCGCAGGTTGGCGACGCTCGGTGCGACCAGCTCGGCCACGCCGGCCACCGTCCGCGAGTAGGCGTCGAGTGCCTCGGCTTCCGCCTCGGCCGCAGCGGCATCGCTCCGGCCCGACGGGCCGGCACCCGCGGTGCGCGACCCGGCCACGGCGCGAAGATGACGCCCGCTCGCGCCGCTGGCCGGAAGCGGCTCCGCGAACGCGGCCGCGGCGTGATCGGCTGGCACGCTCATGGCTTGTGTATGGCCGGGAGGGGAAGGGTCATGTATCCATCGTAGTAGCGCCTTGAAGGCACGATTGCGAGACGGGCGAGGAGCTGTGCGCCGCTGGATGGCGGGGCTACTCCGCGCCCTGCGCGGCGAACCGGCGCAGCCCCGAGCGGACCCAGGCGGGGAGCTCGATCTTGCCCCAGTCCTCGGTTGAGACGCAGACGTGGCGGAGCCATCCCTCGACGAGCAGCTGATCCTCGCGCATCACGTCGATCTCCGTGGTGATGGCGGTCGCGCCCAGGCGCACGATCCGTGCCTGGAGCCTGAGCTCATCGTCGAAGCGCGCCGGCGCACGGAAGCGGATGTTCGTCTCGGCGACCACCGCATCCACGCCGCGCTCGACCATCTCCTGCCAGGGCCCCACCGCTGCGCGCCACAGCTCGGTGAAGGCGACATCGAAGTACAGCAGGTAGTTGGCGTTGAAAACGATGCCCTGCGGGTCGCACTCTCCGTAGCGGACGCGCAGCTCGTGGACGAAGGGATCGGCCACGCCGAGCTACTCCTGCGCCATCGCGAAGAGCGTCGTGACCGTGCTCCAGTTGCGCGAGGTCGCCGTCATGCCCAGCTTGCGCCCGCCGAGCGCCGCCCACAACTTCGAGCGGGCGACGCCGTCGGGATGCCACGCGTAGATCTCGCGGCCGACGGCGACGAGCTTCTCCGTCGGGGCGGCGAGTGCCTCGAGCTGTGAGAGCAGGCCGGCATCGGGCTCGGCTGAGCAGAAGGTCACTTGGTAGCGCTTTGGCTCGACGGCGACGCCTGCGAGCGCATTGCGGCGCACGATCTCGCCGAGCTCTTCGCTCGTGCGCGCCACGACCTCGATGCTCAGCCCAAAGCCATCGGCGACGACCCGTTCGCATTCGCGAGCGAGCTCATCGGGCTGTGCATCGCTCTTCAGCACGACGTTGCCGCTCTGGATGTAGGTGCGCACGTCCGTGAACCCGGCAGCGGTCAGCCGCTCGCGCAGGGCGGGCATCGGAATCCGGTTGCGGGAGCCGACGTTGATGCCGCGCAGGAGCAGGATCTGACGCATCTCTCAGCAGCTCCACGCGCGCTCGTCGCGTCCGCTTGCCCTGCCCGGTTCAGCCGGCACGGCACAGACGATACCCACGGCGCCGCCCGGGCACGGAGGCTCGAGCAGCGAACGCGCCGCTCTCGGTTCGGCGGCTCAGGCGGGCGCGAAGGCGGCGATCTCCTCGGCCAGCCGCACGGGCTCGTCGTGGGGGATGAAGGTTCGGCCATTCTCGATCTCCACGAGTCGCGCATCGCGAAAGGTGTCGCGCAGCCGCCGGGCGAAGTCGAGCTTGAAGAAGCGGTCCCCGGTTCCCCATACGAGCAGCGCCGGCCCGGCGAAGCCCGCGAGGCGGTTTGACGCGACGTCTAGGTCCCGGGCGTCCACCTTCCTCGCGAAGCCGGCGACGTCCTCGCGAATGGCCGGCTCGTTCAGGCAGGGCTCAACCCACGCGCGTGTCTGGTCGGGGTCGAGCGGTTGCCTTACGAGCAGCCCGAAGCCGGCGGGTGAGTGCCGGACGGCGGTGGCTCGCATCGGGGCCAGCAGCGCGCGTATCGCGTTGGGACTGCGGAAGGCCTTGAAGAGCTGGCCGAAGGGAGCCGGCGGGAAGTTCGTGAACGCGTCGCAGTTCGTCAGCACGACGCGCCCGATGCGCGAGGCGTCGCTGTCCAGCAGGAACTGGCAGATCGCGCCGCCGGTGTCGTTTCCCACGAGCGTCACGTCCTCCAGCCCGAGCGCCTGCGCGAAGGCGATGATCTGGCGGGCGATGCCGCGGGGCGAGTGATCGGCCGAGCCGTTGAGGGGGATCGGGTGTGAGCCGAGCGGCAGGTCAGGCGCGAACGAGCGGACGCCGGCGGTCGCGAGCGCATCGGCCGTCTTCTCCCACAGGGTGGCGTTCACGAGGAAGCCGTGCACGAACACGACGGGCGGTGCGACGGCGTCGGCGGGGCCGGCTTCGCGGTACTGCACGGTGCCGTGGGGAAGGGCGATCGTCTTGGTGATTGACATGTCTGCTCCCGGGTCTAGATTTCCATACAGCCAGCACGTAACTTACATACTGCCTGTATGAAAGTCAACCGACGATCACAAGCCGACCGCTCCGCGGGCACTCGTGCCGCGCTCGTGGCGACGGCCCGCCCCCTGTTCGCCGAGCACGGGTTCGCCGGCGTGGGTACCGAGACGATCGTCCGCGCCGCCGGCGTCACCCGCGGTGCGCTCTACCACCAGTTCGCCGATAAGACGGAGCTGTTCGAGGCGGTCTATGAGGCGATCGAGCAGGATCTCGTTCGCCGCATTGGCGAGCTGATCGCCGCAGCGGGCGCGACCGACTCGATCGAGGTGATGACGCTCAGCGCCGACGCGTGGCTCGACGCGTGTCTCGAACAGGAGGTCCAGCGGATCGTGCTGCTCGACGGGCCTGCCGTGCTGGGCTGGGAACGCTGGCGCGACATCGGCATGCGCTACGGGCTGGGCCTGATCGAGGGTCTCCTCACCCATGCGGTCGAGGTCGGGCGGATTCCTCCTCAACCGGTCAAGGCGCTCGCGCACGTGCTGGTGGGAGCGCTCGACGAGGCCGGGCTGTACGTCGCCCGCGCCGAGGATCAGGCCGCCGCGAGCGAGCAGGTGCGGGCGGTGATCGCGAGATTGGTGGCGGGGCTCGCCGAGGGCTGATCCCCACCCCCGGCCCTCAGCGGGCCCTCAGCTTTCGATCGTGACGAGCGTGCCGATCGGCGTGTAGGGCCAGATCTCCGCGGCCGCCGCGAGCGGGAGCTCGACGCAGCCGAGGCTCTGCGGGGTGCCGAACGATGAACGGTCGAAGTTGTGCAGCGCGTCCCCGCCGTTGAAGTAGCTGATCCACTTGATCCCCGAGTCTTCGTAGTGCGAGCCGTCGGGATTGGTGCCGCTCATCGTGCCTTCTGGGATGTGCTCGAACACGGCGAAGGTGCCGAGTTCGGTTTCCGCTCCGGAGATGCCGGTGTTCGCGGCCGAGCTCAGGACCGTGTGGCCCGCGTGCCAGAGAGTGGCTGTCTCGGGCACTTCGCGGTGCACGTAGACGTAGCTGTAGCCGCTGCTCAGGCGCTTGCCCGCGATCGCATCGCCGAGCAGCAGGTGCCACACGGTCGCGCCGGCGAGGCCGTCGACGGTGAGGTTGTGGATGTTCTCGAACTTCATCACCGCTCCACGCGTGATCTCGTTCGCCTGGCCTGGAAGCCAGAGTCCCTTCAGCTGTCGCGGCGTGTTCGGATAACGCCAACTGAAGCTGCCGTGCGGCGGATCGACCGCCGCCTGTAGCTCGGCGCTCGGCGTACGTGCCACGTGGGCGCCCGAGGGTTGCCAGTCAACGGGTAGGTAGCCCGCCTGTGCCAGGAGTTGCTGCAGGCGCAGCGTCGACCCTGGCGGCACCGTCCATTCGACCTGGCTGCTCGTGCGCAGCCCGCTCGGGGTGTTGGCCGTAACCGCGACCGCGTGCGGGAGCTCGACGCGCAGCTGAGAGCTGAATGCCGCTCCAAAGCCCGAGGGGGTGAAGACGAGCGTGTGGCTGTTGGCATCGCGCCAGTGCCCCGGCGTGGCCGGAGTGATCCGCGGGCGCGCCGAGCCGAGCACGTCGCTCACCGGCTTTGAGAACGTCAGATAGATCGACCCCGCGGGAGCGATGCGCGTGCCGAGGGCCGGGACGGTGACCATCACAGGCGCCTTGGACGGGGGGAACCAGCTGACCAGGGTGGGGGCACCGACGCGCTCCCATGGGCGCGCCGCCGCGGCGACCTCGATCGCCCCCGTCGCCTGCCGCGGTCCCAGCGAGATTGTGCTCTGGGTGCCGCTCAGCGTGTGCGCGATCAGGTGTTCAGGGCTCCCGTAGGCGACCGTGCTGACCGGTCGATCAAAGCTCATTCGCACCGCCGAGCCGTGGGGAACCGTCAGCCAGCGCTCCGACACCTGCGCGACCGGAGCGCGCAGCGTCAGCTGCTCGTGACGCTCGCTTCCCAACGCCCAGGCGAGCCAGCCCGGGCGGCGGATCTCGACATCCACGGATACCTGCTCGCCGGGCGTCAGCCGCCTGAGCGGAGTGAGGCGTCCACCATTCACCGCCAGCGGCACCCGCTGACCGTCGGGACCGAATGCCTGGACGCCCACGATCGTCCCGCCCAGCGGCTGCACGCTCACCCGCGCGAGCGCCGCCGAATCGCCGGCGAGCGACGCACCCGACCACGCCAGGACCGCCACCAGCACAGCCACGATCGCGATCGCCACGGCGACCGCGAAGCCGCGCAGTGCGCGGCGCCGAGGATGTCCTGACGACGCAGCAAGCCGCTGAGCCGAACCAATCGCCACTCGCAGAGAATAGAAGCGTCGGGCGCGGGATGCGGCGGCTACGTTGCAGGCGGCCCCGTCAACGCCTGAGCGCTGGTGGTTCGGGAAGCAGGCGATCGAGGAGAATCCCGGACGGCCGCGCGGAAATCTGCTCGCGGAGCTCCCGGTGGTAGGACAGCAGCGCGAGGCTCGGGGCGATCGTGAAGTCGGCCACGTTCAGCTCCTCGGCGCACAGCACCCCCTCGCCGATCCATCCATCGACCGTGTCGAGCATCGGCGGGATCGAATCCAGCAGCTCGCGCAGATTGTGCCGCCCGGCTTGAAACGACCGCGCGCTTATGCGCGAGGCCAGCGTGCGCGTCGCGCCGGACTTGGCCAGCAGCGGTCCGAGCCGGCCGTCCGCGCCGCGCATGGTCATTTCATCCAGATCTGCCGCAAGCCCGACGCGTCTGGCGGCCATCTGCAGCGTCTCATCGCCCCAGCGCTCGGCGTTCTCGACGGCCCGCCTGCGCTCGGGCTCGGCGGGGAGCAGGGCCGGCTCGGGCCGCAGGCGCTCTAGAAAGCGGGCGATCTCGTGGTTGGCCTGGACGCGCTCGCCGTCGAGGCGCAGAGCCGGCACGGTGCCGAGCCGGTCGAGCAGTGCGAGCTGGCGATCGGTGGCTCCGTCGACCGTGCGGATCGGCGTGCTGTGTCCGGCGAACCCGCAGGCGCGCACGAGCAGCGGGTGAAGACCCGTCGGCAGCACGACCCGGCGGTAGGGGATGCCCTTGTGCTCGAGCATCAGGGTCGCGGTCCTGCACGCGTGCGAGCCCATGATCACGTACACCCTGGCGACCCCGGCGGGCATCGGCCCATCGTCGCAGCTCTCGGCGGCTGGGCTCCGTCGACGCGGCTCGCGCTCGCTGCAGCGAGAGTGCCCGCGGGGTAGGATCCCGCCCGGATCCTGTCGCGATCGGGCGACGCAGTGCTGCCAAGGGGGTTGAGGTCATGAAGGCCGCCGCGGACGGTGCATCAGCGGTGAGCACGCCCGCCGGCACGGCAACCGCAAGTGCCGGCTTTGCGGACCTCCGCGAGGAGGTCGAGGTCGCGAGCCTCCCGCTCAGCGGTCGGCTGCCCGCCTGGCTCACGGGCTCGCTTGTGCGCGTCGCTCCGGCGCAGTGGGACGTGGACGGGCGCACGCTCAACCACTGGTTCGATGGCTTCGCCATGCTCCACCGCTTTCAGATCAACGACGGCAGTGTCTCCTACGCCAACAGGTTCCTGCAGACGGAGTCCTACAAGGCGGCCCGCGACGGCGGGAAGATCGAGTTCAGCGAGTTCGCCAGCGACCCGTGCCGCTCGATGTTCAAGCGCGTTCAGTCGATGTTCTCGCCCAAGCTGAGCGACAACACCAACGTCAACCTGACGCGACTCGGCGAGCGCTACATCGCGATGACCGAGACGTCGCTGGCGGTTCAGTTCGATGCGCGCACGCTCGAGACCGTCGGCGTCGCCTACGAGGCGCCGGGCCAGCTGTCGACCGCCCATCCGCACGCCCGCCGCGGCGACCGTGCGATGCTCAACTACGCCGCCCAGCTCGGCCCCCGTAACCGCTACAAGTTCTTCGCGCTGGCGCCGGGTGGAACGCGGCCTCAGACGGTGGCCACGCTGCCGGTGAAGGAACCGGCCTACATGCACTCCTTCGGTCTGACCGAGCGCTACTTCGTGCTGGCCGAGTTCCCCTTCACCGTAAATACGTTGAAGCTGGCGACGAGCGGCCGCCCGTACATCGAGAACTACGCCTGGCACGCCGATCGGCCGACGCGGTTCCAGCTGCTCGATCGCGACAGCGGCGAGGTCAGACGCACGTTCGAGACCGACGCGTGCTTCGCCTTCCATCACGTCAACGCCTACGAGGATGGCGAGAAGGTGATCGCGGACATGTGCGTGTTCGAGGATGCGAGCATCGTCACCGAGCTGTATCTCGGTCGCCTGCGCGGCGGCGCTTCCGTGACGGCCCTTCCCCATCTCGAGCGGTTCGAGCTCGACATCGCCAGCGGCGAGCTCACGCGTGAGCGGATCTGCGGTGCATCGATCGACCTGCCGCGCATCAACTACGCGCGCAACAACGAGCGCCGCTACCGCTACACGTGGGGTACGGGCCTCGATGGCGGAAGCGGCTGGTTCGATGAGATCGTGATGGTCGACGTCGAGGAGCACGGTGCAGTGCGCTGGAGCGAGCCCGGCTGCTACCCGGGGGAGCCCGTGTTCGTGGCGGCGCCCGAGGCGCGCGCGGAGAACGAGGGGGTGCTGCTGTCGGTCGTCTTCGACGCACAGCGCGGCACATCGTTCCTGCTCGTGCTCGATGCGCGGACGCTCGGCGAGCTGGCCAGAGCCGAGGTGCCCCACCACATCCCGTTCGGCTTTCACGGACAGTTCGCGCGCGCCTGATCGCTCGCCGAGAAGCCATTCGGCCATCTGCGCAAGCCGGGGTTTGATCGCCCGGCTGCGAGGAGTAATGTCAGCGTCTCGGTCGCGGTCTGCGACGTCGATCGCGGCCAGGTCAAGACGGGTCCAAACACACGTTGGAGGCGATCATGAGCGCGACGGGGATCGACGAAGGCAAGCTTGAAGCCTTCATGGGACAGGCGGTCACGGACGTGGGTGCTGCAATCAGCGCGCCGCTGTTCATCATTGGCGAGAAGCTCGGCCTGTACAAGGCGATGGCGGGAGCGGGGCCCCTCACCTCGCAGGAGGTGGCGGATCGTGCGGGGGCGGCCGAGCGCTACGTCCGCGAGTGGCTTGGGAATCAGGCCGCCGGGGGCTATGTGACCTACGACCCCGACAGCGACCGCTACACGCTGCCCGACGAGCAGGCGCTGGCGCTGGCCGACGAGGACAGCCCCTTCTACATCCTCGGCGTCTACGACTCGATCGCCTCGCTTTACGCCGACGAGGACAAGATCCTCGAGGCTTTCCGCAGCGGCGAGGGCATCGGCTGGCACGAGCACGACCACCGGCTGTTCCGCGGCACCGAGCGCTTCTTCCGCCCGGGCTACCGCGGACACCTCGTCGGTGAGTGGATCCCGGCGCTCGAGGGTGTGCAGGAGAAGCTCGAACGCGGCGCCAGGGTCGCTGACGTCGGATGCGGACACGGCGCATCGACGATCATCATGGCCGAAGCCTTCCCGAACTCCGAGTTCTTCGGCTTCGACTACCACGCGGCGTCGATCGAGCGGGCACGCGAAGCGGCGGCCGAGGCCGGCGTCTCAGACCGGATCACCTTCGAGGTCGCCGCGGCCAAGGACTACCCGGGCACGGGCTATGACCTGGTCTGTGTGTTCGACTGCCTGCACGACATGGGCGATCCGGTCGGCGCCTCGGCGCACGTGCTCGAGACGCTCGATCCCGACGGCACGTGGATGATCGTTGAGCCGTTTGCCAACGACAGGGTCGAGGACAACCTGAACCCGGTCGGGCGCGTGTTCTACGGCGCCTCCACGACGATCTGCACGCCTGCCTCGCTGTCACAGGAGGTGGGCCTGGCGCTTGGGGCGCAGGCCGGCGAGGCTCGCCTCAGCGAGGTGCTCGAGGAGGGTGGCTTCACGCGCGTTCGACGGGCGACCGAGACGCCGTTCAACCTCGTCCTCGAGGCCAGGCCGTAGCCGCGGCGGGCCGTTCGCGACGGCCCGCCGCCCAGTCGTGAAGAGGGCCCGCGGGCCCTGCGGCCCGCCCTAATCGGTGCCGCAGGGCCCGGTGAAGGGATCGTGTTCGCCGGGCGTCAGGCATGACACGGTGACGAGACCGATAGCGGGGCTGGAGGGGGATTTGGGGGGCGGCACGATCGCCTGCGTGAGGCCGTGGAGATCCGCGAATTCGTCGAGCGCTTCTCCCTGCTTGGTGAGCCGGCCTCCCGCCGTCTGCATCGCCCAGCCGCGGTCGTCACGGGAGTAGACGATCAGCGCCCGCAGCCAGCCCGCCTGACGGTAGGGCAGGGCGTTGTCGAGCATCTCTGTCAGCCACGCCGCCGCCTGAGTGCTGTTTTCGGCCGCGGCGGGGCCGCTGCAGCTGGCGTTCGGGCTGACATCGGGTGCGCAGTAGCCGACCTCGGAGATGATGATGTTGTTCTGGCCCGAGCTCATCAGCCTCTGGACTTCGGGCACCGACTGGATGCCGAGGCTCTTTTCAAGCCCGCTGCCCCTGGGGGGACCGTAGGGATGGAAGTACCAGCCTTGAATTTCGCTCTGCAGCTGTGGCTGCGCCGCGTACATGGCCGGCACCCAGCCGCCCGAGGTTTCGTCGTTTGTGTTGCGGTCCGCTCCGTAGGCCGCGACGTAGATCTGCTGCAGGGGTATGCCCGCGCGCCGGGCCGCGGGCAAAAGCTGGGCGATGACGTCGGCGTACTCGCCTCCGTTGTACTGGGGGGTCGTGGTGAACCAGGGCTCGTTCATGGGTTCGAAGAGAGCACCGGGGTACTTTTCGTGAATGGCGCGCGCGGAGGCGATGAAGCCCTCGACGTAGGAGGAGATCTGGGCGTCGCTGGCGGGGAAGTTCGGATCGCTGTTGCCATCGCCGGTGTAGCCGCTGTACTCGATGTCGATGACGGGAATCATCCCGGCCGCCACCGACTTCGCGAGCGCCGCTCCGCCCTTGGTCGGTTCGCCCCCTTCTTCCAGGAGCTCGCCCGCCTGCCAGTCGATCCCCGGCGCCCCGCCGCGGTCGTAGACGATGTTGTGGAACGTGAAGTCGGCGATGGACCCCGTCCAGGAGCCGTCGCTGTTGCCGTCCAGCCCCAGCCAGGGCCCGTGCGGCGCCGGGTCATAGGCGAACTGGTCCCGTGGCAGCTGCGGCGAAGTGCCAGCGGCGCTCGTCACGCTCACGTCCACCGTCCCCGCGCCGGGCGGGGTGCTCGCCGTGATCGTGTTCGCCGAGTCCAGCCTGAGGTTGGTCGCGGCGTCGGGGCCAAAGGTGACGATCGAGCCGGGAGTGAAGCCCGAGCCCTCGATCGTCACCGACGAGCCGCCGGCAGCTGGGCCGTTGTTGGGAGCAATCGCGCTGACCACGGGCGCTGCGCCCAGGGCAGCGGGTGTCGTCAGCAGCGACAGCGTTGAAGAGAGCAACGCGATCGCAGCGGCACGTCGACTGCGCGGGGCTCCGACGGCTGCCGCCGCTCGCCCGTGTGATGCCAATGTGCGCAAGAGTTGCCTCGCGTGGTGGTGTAGCTGCCCGTCCGCCGATCCTAGCTGTAGTTCCCCGGTGGGTTCGCCGGTTCGCACGGTCGGGCGGTTCGCGGCGCGTACGCTTAGGCCATGGCCGCCACCACCCCGCCCCCGATCCGGGAGATCATCGACGCTCGCACCGGCGAGGAGATGGCGCTGAACGATCGCTTCCTGAACCCGCAGATGGGGCGGATCCTGCGGACGCTCGGCTTCGACAAGATGTGGACAGGTGGCGAGGGCGCCCACCTGATCGACTCTCGAGGCGATCGCTACCTCGACATGTTCGGCGGCTACGGGGTGTTCGCGATCGGGCGCAACCACCCTGAGGCGATCGCGGCGGTCGAAGAGGTGATGGCGGCGCGCACCGGCAACCTGCCACAGCTCGGCGTGACGCTGCTCGAGGGGGTGCTGGCCGAGCAGCTGCTGTCGCGCTCGCCCGACAGCGTGGCCGCGATGATCCCCGCCAATACCGGCACCGAGGCCGTCGAGGCCGCGATCAAGGTCGCCCGCGCTGCGAGCGGACGCACGCGCGTTGTATACGCCGAGCATGCCTTCCACGGGCTCACGCTGGGGTCGCTGTCGCTGAACGGCAACGACGAGTTCCGCGACGGCTTCGGCCCGCTGTTGCCCGGCTGCGAGCCGGTCGCGTTCGGCGACCTGGACGCGCTTGAGCGCGAGCTCGCGCGGGGAGACGTGGCGGCGTTCGTGGTCGAGCCGGTGCAGGGCAAGGGCGTGAACCTGCCGCCCGAGGGCTATCTGCTCGGCGCTCAGCGCCTCTGCCACGACGCCGGCGCGCTGCTCGTCTGCGATGAGGTGCAGACCGGCCTCGGGCGCACTGGGCGCTTTCTCGCGCTCGAGCACGCAGAGCTCGAACCGGACATCGTGTGCCTCGCCAAGGCCCTGTCCGGCGGCCTCGTGCCGATCGGCGCCGTGCTCGTCTCCCGCCGGGCGTTCGCGAAGGTGTTCGACGGGATGGAGCGGGCGGTGCGCCACGGCTCGACGTTCGGCGGCAACGACCTTGCCGCGGCGGCTGCCCTGGCGACGCTGCGGGTGCTCGATCGCGAGGATCTCGTCGCACGCTCTGAGCGGATGGGCGAGCTGCTGCTCGAGCTGACCGCACCGCTCGCCGAGCGCTACGAGGTGGTGCGCGAGGTGCGCGGGCTCGGCCTGATGTGGGCGATCGAGCTGGGCCCTCCGGCGGGCCGTGTGCGGCGCTCGCTGTGGGATGCGGTCGAGCGCCGTCAGGCGGGCCTGTTCTCACAGCTGGTCACGGTGCCGCTGTTCCGCGATCACAAGATCCTGTGTCAGGTGGCCGGCCACAGCATGAACACGATCAAGGCGCTGCCTGCCCTGGTGATCGAGGAGGAGGAGATCAGGCGCTTCGCGGCGGCGCTCGAGGAGACGGTCGCGGCGGCCGAACGCTACCCCTCCTCGATGGCGCGATTCGGCTTGCGCATGCTCCCGCGGGCGGGAGCCGTGAGGGTGCGCCGCTAGCCTAGTCGGGCTGTGCTTGAGCCACGAGAGGACATAAGGAACGTCGCGATCGTCGCCCACGTCGACCACGGCAAGACCACGCTGGTGGACGCGATGCTGTGGCAGTCGGGCGCATTCCGTGAGGGCCAGGACGTGGCCACGCGGGTGCTCGACTCGATGGATCTGGAGCGGGAGAAGGGGATCACGATCCTCGCCAAGAACACGTCGCTGCGCTACAAGGACGTGAAGTTGAACATCATCGACACGCCCGGGCACGCGGACTTCGGGGGCGAGGTGGAGCGCGGGCTGACGATGGTGGACGGCGTGCTGCTGCTCGTCGACGCCTCCGAGGGCCCGCTCCCGCAGACGCGGTTCGTGCTGCGCAAGGCGCTCGAGGCGCACCTGCCCGTGATCCTCGTGATCAACAAGGTGGACAGGCCCGATGCGCGCGTGCTGGAGGTCGTCGACGAGGTCTACGAGCTGTTCCTGGACCTCGACGCCGACGAGCGCCAGATCGACTTCCCGATCGTCTACTGCAACGCCAAGGCCGGCCGGGCATCGCTGCACTACGACCCCTCGAGCCCGATCGAGGAGCGCGATCTCGCGCCGCTGCTGGATCTGCTGCTCGAGCGGATCCCGGCGCCTATGTATGACCCGGAGTTCCCTTTGCAGGCGCTCGTCACGAACCTCGACGCATCCCCCTATGTGGGACGCCTGGCGATCTGCCGGGTGTTCAACGGCACCATCCGCAAGGGCCAGCAGATCGCGTGGTGCCGCGCCGACGGCTCGATCGAGCGCGCGCAGGTGGCCGAGCTGTATGTCACCGACGCGCTCGACCGCGTCGACGCGCCCGAGGCCGGACCGGGGGAGATCATCGCTGTGGCCGGGATCGCCGAGGTGACGATCGGCGAGACGCTGGCCGACCCCGAGGATCCGCGCCCGCTGCCGGTGATCACGGTCGACGAGCCCGCGATGTCGATCACGATCGGCGCGAACACCTCGCCGCTGGCGGGCAAGGACGGCGACAAGCTGACGGCCCGGCAGATCGAGGCGCGCCTGCGCCAGGAGCTCGTCGGGAACGTGTCTCTGCGCGTGCGTGAGACCGACCGCCCGGACACCTATGAGGTGCAGGGGCGTGGTGAGCTGCAGCTCGCGATTCTCGTGGAGATGATGCGCCGCGAGGGCTACGAGATGACCGTGGGGCAGCCGCATGTGGTCGAGCGGGTGATCGACGGCAAGCGCCATGAGCCGGTCGAGCGGCTGTCGGTCGATGTGCCCGAGGAGCACGTCGGCACCGTGACCCAGCTGCTGGCCGCGCGCAAGGGGCGAATGGAGCACATGACCAACCACGGCACCGGCTGGGTGCGGATGGACTACCTCGTGCCCGCCCGCGGGCTGATCGGGTTCCGCACCGAGTTCCTGACCGAGACACGCGGCACGGGGATCATGCACCACGTGTTCGACCGCTGGGAGCCATGGGCCGGCGAGCTGCTCACGCGTCAGAGCGGCGCGCTCGTGGCCGATCGCCGCGGCTCGACGGTCACCTTCTCGCTGTTCACCCTGCAGGAGCGCGGCGCGCTGTTTGTCGGTCCCGGCGAGGAGGTATACGAGGGGATGATCATCGGCGAGAACGCGCGCTCGGAGGATCTCGATGTGAATCCGGTCAAGGAGAAGCATCTGACGAACATGCGCTCATCGACCTCTGACGTGCTCGTGCGCCTGGACGCCCACCGCAAACTGACCCTCGATGAGGCGCTCGAGTTCGTGCGCGAGGACGAGGCCGTCGAGGTGACGCCCGTGTCGGTGCGCATGCGCAAGGTGGTGCTCCCGAAGGTCGAACGGCTGAAGGCTGTGAGGGCGGCACGAAAGTGAGCGACGGCGCGCTCGCCGTTCGCTCGCGTCACGGCGCGGACGGGGAGATCAGGCTGCGCGGCCTCGCCAAGTCCTTCCCCGGGCCGGACGGGCCGATCGAGGCGGTGCGGGGAATCGATCTCGCGATCTCGGCGGGGGAGACGGTCGCCCTGCTCGGGCCCAACGGCGCCGGAAAGTCGACGACGATCGACATGTTGCTCGGGCTGCTCGCCCCCGACAGGGGCTCGGTATCCGTGTTCGGCACCTCGCCGAGCGAGGCCGTCGCGCGGGGCGGCTTGGGCGCGATGCTCCAGACGGGCGCGCTGATCAGGGATCTGTCGGTCCGGGAGCTGATCGCGATGATGGCCTCGCTGTACCCGGCGCCCCTGGACGTCGAGGAGGTGCTCGAGCTGACCGGCGTGGGCGAGATCGCCGGCCAGCGCACGCAGAAGCTCTCAGGCGGGCAGACCCAGCGAGTGCGCTTCGCGGTCGCGCTCGTGAGCAACCCGGAGCTGCTCGTGCTGGATGAGCCGACGGTGGCGATGGACGTCGAGGGACGGCGCGGCTTCTGGACGATCATGCGGGCATTCGCCGCGCGGGGCAAGACGATCGTGTTCGCGACCCACTACCTGGAGGAGGCCGACGCCTACGCCGACCGGGCCGTGCTGATGGCGCACGGGAGCGTCGTGGCCGACGGGCCGACGACGGAGATCAGGGCGATGGTCGGCACGCGCACGATTCGCGCGACGCTGCCGGGCGCGGACATCGATGCGCTCGGCATGCTGGCCGGGGTCAGCGGCGCCGAGCGCCACGGCGAGGTCGTGATCCTCACCTGCACGGATTCCGACGCCGCGATCAGGGCGCTGCTGGCCGATCACCCGGACGCGCGCGACATCGAGATCACCGCGGCCGGTCTCGAGCAGGCATTCCTCGCGCTGACCGCGGACGGCGCCGTCGCCCCGGCCGATCACGGGCGCGGGCTCGCCAGCCGATGAAACAGCTCACCTACACCCGCTTTGAGCTGCTGCGCACGCTACGCAACCGGCGCTTCTTTCTGCTCTCGCTCGGATTCCCGCTGATCCTCTACTACCTGATCGCCGGCTCTCAGCAGAGCCAGAGCGACCTCGCCGGAACGGGCCTGTCCGCGCCTCTCTACTACATGGTCGGTCTCGCATCGTTCGGGACGATGGCCGCGATGCTGTCCTGTGGCGCGCGCATCGCGGCCGAGCGAGCGGTGGGCTGGAACCGGCAGCTGCGAATCACCCCGCTATCGCCGCGCACGTACTTCCGCGCGAAGGTTCTGACCGCGTACATGATGGCGCTGCTGAGCCTGCTCGCTCTGTTCCTGGCTGGGACAACGCTCGGGGTGAGCCTCAAGGCCGATGAATGGCTTGAGATGACCGGGTTGATCGTGGTCGCGCTCGTGCCCTTTGCGGCGCTCGGAATCCTGATCGGCCATCTGCTCACCCCCGACTCGATCGGCCCGGCGCTCGGTGGCGGGGTGTCCGTGCTGGCGTTCCTCGGCGGGACCTGGTTCCCGATCGCCTCGCACGGATTCCTGCACGATGTCGCGCAGTTCCTGCCGTCCTACTGGCTGGTTCAGGCAAGCCATGTGGCCCTCGGCGGTCATCCGTGGCCGGCGAGAGCGTGGGCGGTGATGGCAGCGTGGACCGCCGTTCTGAGCGTGCTCGCCGCGCGTGCGTACCGGAGGGACACCGCTCGGGTGTAGTCTGCCGCGGATGATCCTCCCGAGAAGGGCATCCCTCACCCCCCGCATGCGCAGCTCAGCCGTATCCGTCCTCTGTCTGCTCGGCGTCCTGGTGGCAATGACCGCGACCGCGTTCGGCGCGACCGCGATCCACTTCGAACCGGAGAGCCTGTCGGCGCTGGAAGCTCAGCTTCACCATGGCCAGGTGCACGCGCTGTCGATCCATCCGGCGGCGGGCACGGGGCACATCCATGTGTCGCTGAACGACGGCCGGCACATGACGGTCGCCTTCGCCTCGAGCGAAGAGGCGCATCTGATCGCGATCGGGCACGCGGCCGGAACGCCCGTGGTGATCGCCAAAGCCAAACCGAAAAAAGCGACGAAAGCGGCCCACCACAAACTGCGCTACATCGCGGGCGGGATTCTGGTGATCGTGATAATCGTTGTCGCCGCGGTGCTGCTCATCGACCGCCGGCGAAAGCTGCGCGAAGGGGGCGGCGAGGATCCCTCCGAGGCCGCGGTCCCCTCCTCGCCGGGCGAGACGACCTAGAGCGCGGGGGCCGGCGCACGGGGCCCGCGTGGCGGATGCGTGCGAGATCGCCGTGCGCCTGCAGCCGCGGGCGCGCGCCAATGCGATCGTGGGGGAGCGCGAGGGCGTGGTGGTGGTGCGCGTGACGGCGCCGCCGCTGGACGGACGTGCAAACGAGGCGCTGTGTCGCTTGATCGCCAAGCGCGCGCACGTCGGCGTGCAGCGCGTCTCGATCGTGCGGGGAGCAGGGGCGCGCGAGAAGGTCGTGCGCGTCGAGGGGATGGGCGCCGCGGAGTTGCGCAGGGCGCTCGGGCTCTAGCGTTTGTCAGAGCACGAGATCGTCCTGCATGGCGCGTGCCGGGACTGCGCAGCGTAGGATCCGCCGCAAGGGAGGAGCGCTCCGAGCGCCGGCGGCCGCACCGCTGGGGCGGCATCGTTGACGCTCCGGGCACGTCATGCACATCGATCCATACATCATTCTCGGAAGCGCGGTCATCGGGTTCCTGGTCGGCATGACCGGCGCCGGAGGCGGCGCGCTGATGACGCCGATGCTGATCCTGCTGTTCGGGGTCACCCCGTCGGCAGCGATCTCGAGCGACCTCGTGGCCGCGGTGGTGATGCGTCCGATCGGAGCCGCCGTCCACCTGCGGCGCGGCACCGTCAACCGCAGCCTGGTCGGTTGGATGGTGCTCGGTTCGGTGCCGATGGCGTTCGTCGGGGCCTACCTGCTGCATCTGATGGGGCACTCGAAGGCGGCACAGCAGAAAATTGAGGTCGCGCTCGGCGTGGCGCTCCTGATCGGAGCCAGCGCGATGGTGCTGCGCTTCATACTCGACCGCCGCAGCGGAGAGCGCCGCACGGGCAGGGTGGAGGACGTCGTCGCCCGGCCGCTGCCGACCGTCGCGATCGGGATGGTGGGCGGGCTGGTCGTCGGCATGACCTCGGTCGGCTCGGGCTCGCTGATGATCGTGATGCTGCTGTTCCTCTACCCGCTGATCGGCGCCAACCAGCTGGTCGGCACCGACCTGACCCAGGCAGTGCCGCTCACGCTGGCGGCCGCGCTCGGAGCCCTCGCCTTCGGTCACGTGGAATTCGGCGTGACGGTTTCTCTGATCATTGGCAGCGTGCCGGCCGTGCTGGTCGGATCGATGCTGTCCTCGAGCGCTCCGGACCGCTACATCAGGCCGGTCATCACGTTCGTGATAGCGGCCTCCGGCCTGAAGTACGTGGGCGTTGCGACGACGACCCTCGGCTGGCTGCTGTGTGGCATGTTGTTCGCCGCAGCCGCGTTCTGGCTGGCGTACGGGCGCCCGGTGCAGAACGCCAAGGCGCGCGCCGAGGCTGAGGCGGCGGAGGCCGACCCCCTCGCGGTCGAGCCGGCGCCGATCGAGTGAGGGGCTTCAGTCTCCCGCCGACGCCGAACGCGCGGCCTCGCCGGGCCGTGACGGTCGGCCCCACAGGTAGCTGGCCACACAGCCGAGTGCGAACACGGCGACCACCAGCAGGACGGGGCCCGAGTCCTCGGCCAGGGCTCCGACCACCCCCGCGGTGAGCCCGCCGGCAAAGGCGGCCTGCCAGACGGGGTCCCCGGCGACGGGTGCCAGCAGGCGTGCGCGCCGGCGCAGGCCGAGCGCCGCGGCGAGCAGCGAAAACGCCGTGGCCACGGGCATCGCGTGGTTGTGCAGCTCGCCCCATGCCGCGCTGTAGCGGCGGACGATCACGTCGCGCAGGTCGCCGGCCGAGCGCGCGTGCAGGATGCTGCCCGTGTAGTGGCCCGAGCCATGTGCCGTGGCCAGATCGAGCGCGGCAAGCGCCACGAGCGCCGCGATCGGGCTGACCAACACGATCAACGCGCGCCGGCGGGTGACCGCGCCGTCAAGCAGCATCACCGTCGCGACCGCGAAGGCCGCGCTGACGAGAACCACGCCGCCCACGCCCGCGCCGATGCGGGCAGAGCCCTCGACCACGGCGAGCAGGACCCCGGCGGCGACCATCGTGATCGCCGCACGGCGTCGCTGGCCGGCGCGCGCGCCCCTGCGACTGTCCGTCGGGTACAGGGCGGCGGCGACCGCGGCGAGCACGAGCACGGCGAGGCCCGACTTGAGCTCGTTGCCCACGCCGTAGAAGCGTGCGCCCAGGATCGGGTTGGGGCCGAGCAGCGAGCGCACCAGCAGCTGCGTGTGCGCGAACGCGTCCACGACGATGGCCGCCAGCGCGACGACGGCCGGTGCGATCGGGGCGCGCGGCCACGCGAGCAGCGCGTCCGTGAGCGCGCCGAACAGCAGGCAGGCGAGCGCGATCACCGTGTACTCGACCGCCGCCGCGGGCTCGAGCGCCGCTGGAATCATCACCACGACTGGCGCCCACAGCACTCCGAGCGCGCCCGTGCGCATGGCCCAGGCGCGCGCGCGTTCCCCGCGGGTCGTCGCGAGCAGCAGCAACAGCGCCCAGGCGAGCAGCAGATATGCGAGCGCCGTCAGGCGTCGTGAGCCGAGCACCTCAAGGCGCCTGGCGAAGCCGCGCAGGCTCGCCGAGTGCAGCGCGCCGTCGGTGTGGATCGGAGCGCCGCGCATCTCGTCGGGGATCGGCGTCCGCCCGAGATGGTCGAGGATCGTGGGGGCGAGGTCGATCGCGGCGATCAGGCCGCGCTCGTTGGTCGTCTCAGAGCTGAGCTCACGCCCGCCGCCGCCCGGCAATCCCGCCGCCCCGACCCACAGCAGGCGATCCGCGGAGGTCCTCGCGACGCGCTCGACGACGATCAGGAGTCCTCCCGGCGCGCGTCGCCGGCTGAGCGCGCGCAGATCGAGATAGCCCTGAGCGCCCCCGGGAAGGTCGACGACGACCAGGCGCCTGCGCTGAGCGAGCGCAGACGCTCGCGCGAGCAGCGTCGGGGCGCTTCCGAACGAGACCTCCGCCACATCTCCAATGCGCTCGGCCGCCGCCACGCCGTCGACGTCGTCTGTGCCGGCGATGCCCGCATAGGCGCCGCCGCCGGGGATCTGCGAGGCGAGCAGGCCCGGCTGAAGCAACTGGGGTGCAGCTTCGGCGCGCCTGACCGCCGCCCCCCAGCCGGCGACGAGCGCGCCCTGGCCCGAGGTGATGAGCGACAGCGCGGGCGGGCCGGGCTCGGTGTAGGCGGAGGCTGTGATGCGCGCCCCCTGGGTGACGTCGAGCAGAAACTGCTCAGTCGAATTCGCGCCCTGGGTCGCGGACATGAGCCCGACCGACAAGCCGCTCACGCTCGCGAGCGCGGCCTCGAAAGCGTCGGCGGGTGTGCCGCTGCGCGCGCCCTTGAGGACCGCGGCGCCCGCGTCGCTCGGCAGGAACGCCAGCACGACCGGACCCGGCGCGGGGGGGTCCGCGCCGCCGGCGTGGGCGCGCTCGGCTCCACCGCTCGCCCAGCCGGCGGACGGGAGGGCCATGAACGCGACGGCGCAGAGCGAGAGGGCGCCCCAGGCTCGTCGCCGGATCGGTGGCCTCAGCCCTCCGCTCCCTCGGCCGCCACATCCGGCCGCGGGCCGGTGGCGACAGGTGGCGCGAGCGGTGCTCTGCCCTCTCCTTCGGGGGGCCGGCCACGTTGGATCGTGCCCTCGATGTTCAGATGCGGCAGCAGCCGGTCGAGCCACGCCGGAATCCGCCAGGTGGCGCTCCCGACGATGTGGAGCACCGCGGGCAGCAGCAGGCAACGGATCACGAGCGCGTCGAGGAACACGGCGCTCGCGAGGCTCAACCCGAACTCCTTGATGATGCGGTCTTCGCCCAGCATGAACGACAGGAACACGCACACCATGATCGCGGCGGCCGCCGTCACCACGCGCCCGGTCAGCGCGAGACCCTCAGAGACCGCGCGCTCATTATCGTGGGTCTGCGTCCAGCGCTCGTGTATGCGGGAGATCAGGAACACCTCGTAGTCCATCGACAGCCCGAACACGATCGCGAACAGCATCACCGGGATGAAGGACTCGATTGGGCCCTGGTTGACGCCGAAAACGCCCCCGAGCCAGCCCCATTGGAAGATCATCACGATCACGCCCAGCGCGGCGCCGATGCTGAGCAGGTTCATCGCCGCCGCCTGAAGCGGGATGACCAGCGAGCGGAAGACGATCATCAAC
Organism: uncultured Solirubrobacteraceae bacterium; assembly: GCA_963779605.1. GTDB lineage: Bacteria > Actinomycetota > Thermoleophilia > Solirubrobacterales > Solirubrobacteraceae > Palsa-744. Next base: position 383,411 of record CAVZYR010000005.1, on the reverse strand, counting down.
AGCAGCGCGCTCAGCAGCACGACCACGCCGATGAACAGCGGCAGCTTGTGGCTCAGCGTGCTGGCGAAGTCGACGGCGCCGGCTGTTACACCGCCCACGTAGATGGTCATGCCTGTGTGAGCGGCGAGCGCCGGGACGACCTTCTCGCGCAGGTGCGAGACCAGCTGGGTGGTGGCGTAGGCCTGCGGGGAGGAGTGCGGATACACGCTGATCGTCGCCACTTCCCCGGTGCTGTTGACCCTGACGGGAGCGATCGACGCCACTCCCGGCGTGGCCGCGAGGGCCGCGTGAAGCGCTTCGAGATCGGCTTTCCCGGCGAGGAGTTCCCGCCGCGGGACCTTGGCCACGACCAGTAGCGGCCCGTTGAAGCCTTCGCCGAAGCCCTCTGCGAGCAGCTCATAGGCGCGGTGGGTGGTCTGGCCCGCGGGGTCGTTCGACGCGTCGCTTGAGCCGAGGCGAAGCGCCACGGCCGGAGCCGCGATCAGCAGCATCGTGAGCCCGGCGGCGATCGCGATCGGCCAGGGCCGGCGCTGCACCAACAGGCTCCAGCGCAGCCAGCGGCTGCCCGCCGTCGGCGCGCTCACCGCCGCCGCGCCATTCCCGGCCACGGCCGCTCCGTTCCCGCCCGCCGCCGCCAGTGCGCCGGTCTCGACTGCTCCCTCGGCGGCGGCGGCCGCGGCCCGGCGCGCGCGCCTGCGCGCGCGCCGGCTCGGCCGCGTCACTCGAGCGCCTGCGAGCGTGAGCAGCGCGGGCAGCAGGGTGAGCGAGGCGAGCATCACGAGCAGCACGCCGATCGAGGCCGAGATCGCGACCCCGTAGAGGAAGTCGACGCCGAGCAGCATCATTCCGAGCAGGGCGATCACCACCGTGCAGCCCGCAAACAGCACCGCGCGCCCGGCGGTGTCCATCGCCTGCATCACCGATTCGCGCGAGTTGCCGAACGTCGGTCCGGGGGTGGCATAGGCCTCTCGGAAGCGCGTGAGGATGAACAGCGAGTAGTCGATGCCCACGCCGAGCCCGATCATGGCCGCGAGCTCGGAGGAGAAGTTGGGCGTATCGACGAGGTGTGTGAACAGGGCGATCAGCCCGAGGCCGGTGCCGAGACCGAACAGCGCGGTCACGATCGGCATACCCATCGCCGTCAGCGAGCCGAACGTCAGGAGCAGCACGACGATCGCCGCGAGCAGGCCGACGGCCGTGGACAGCCCGAAGCCGGTTTTCTCGGTCGCCTCGATCGCCTGGCCCCCCATCTCGACCTGAAGGCCGGGCTGAGCGGCCGCGCGTGCGACATTTACGACCCGTTCGACGGCGCCGACGGGAAGGAGGTTGGCTTTCTCGTCGAAGACGACCGTGGCGAACGCGATCTTGCCGTCGGCCGAGATCGACCTGCCCGAAGCGGCGCCCGCATACGGGCTGATCACGGCCGTCACGTGCGGGAGCTTCGCGACTTCCGCGAAGGTCGCGCTCATGCGCTCGCGGATGGCCGGATCGAGCACGGAGCCGCTCGCGACCCGGTAGACGATCGTGTCGCGGTCGCCGGCCTGCGCCGGGAAGCTGCGCTGCAGCAGGTCGGCCGCGCGCTGGGCGTCGGAGTTGGGCAGGGTGAAGTTGTTCGAGTATTCCGTCCCAGCCGACTGGGCGAACGCGTTGACGCCGACCAGCAGGACGATCCAGCCCAGCAGAACGTACTTGCGGTGCGTGGTCGACCAGCGAGCGAGCTTGAGCATGCTCAGAGGATACGAAGCTTCAGTTGACGCTCGGGTCGATCGGCATGCGAGCGAGCAGGGCATAGCTGCCGCCCTTGCGCCTGAGCACGGCTGCCCACAGCTCCTCCGGGTCCTCGGTGAAGACATCCGCGGGCAGGGCCGCGTCCGCGATCCAGTCCCCCTGCTCGACCTCGGCATCGAGCTGTCCCTCCCCCCAGCCGGCATAGCCGGCGAACACGCGTCCGCGCGCCGTCGCCGGGATCAGCTCATCGATGTCCGCATCGGGCGCCGGGAAGCCGATGCGTCCGAGCACCAGCAGCCCGGCCAGGGACGGGTCCAGAAACTCCGCGAGGAACACGATCGAGGTCGGTTGGACGGGTCCTCCGACGTACACGGGCTCCTCGCTTGGGACCGCCTGCTCGAGCTGGGGCACCGCCTCGGCCACGCTCACCTCCGAGGGGCGGTTGAGCACCACGCCCATCGCGCCCTCCTCGCTGTGCACGCCGATCAGCACCACCGTGCGCCTGAAGTTGGGGTCATACAGCGAGGGCGACGCGAGCAGAAGCTGGCCTGCGAGCGAGTCGTCCATCACGCCACAGCTCAGCGCCCGAGGAGGATCAGGACTATCAGCATCAGGCCGCCGACCGACGCCAGCAGCGCGGTGAGCGTGAGCAGGCGCTCATCGGCGTGGCGGTAGCTGCCCTCGGATATCGCGTCGTCGACCTCCCGCCCGCGCCGGCGTCCGTAGGCGATCAGCAGCAGTCCGAGCACCGCGAAGATCACCCCCACCACGCTGTAGAGCGCCTGCGGCCCGCCGGCGACCGCGGGCACGAGCCGCCCGGCGCCGATGCTGACGGCGAACGCGGCGAGCCCCGTTCGCCACCAGGCCAGGTAGGTGCGCTCGTTCGCGAGCCTCGTGCGTCGTGTGGCGTCGCGGTGCTCGTCGAACTGACCGCCGCCCGGCGGCTCTCTGTCGCTGCTCGCTGGTGCCACGTGGATTGATTATCGCGGCTGTCGAGGCTGTCCGAGGCCAGCCGCTTTGCGCAGCGGGCTAGGCGACCGAGAAGAGCTCCAGCGTGCCCGTGAGCTCGTGGTCGTTGGCGTTGCCCTCGGGCTCGAGGATGTGCCCGTCCGCGACGATCGGGCTGTTCCAGTGCCCCGAAGTCCCGGGAAGCCTGGCGATCGCCCGCGCCGAGCCCGGACGGTAGACCTCGATGCCCCCGGCCGAGAGGTCATACACGTACAGAAGGCCCCCCGCCATCACCGGACTCGTGCCGGGCGTGGTGTTGGCCCAGGCCTGGAACAGGCGGCCGCCGCGCAGCACGTAGGCGGCGGTGCCGTTTTCGTCGGCCACGAACATCGTGGTGTGCCCGCGCCGCTGCCATACCGCGGGTGCGGAGAACAGCTCGCCTCCGCCGGGTATCGACAGTTGCTGGACTTCGCCGCCGAGCTGATGACGTCGCGCCCCGGCGCTTCCCGCGGCGTGGCCGTCGAGGCCCGACAGCGCGAGCACGCGGAAGATCCCATCCTTACCGGCCAACACGACGCGGTCGTGGCCGAGCAGCGCCGGGGCGCTCGAGCCGAGGTCCAGGTCGTTGGTGTTGAGGTGTTCCTGATCGGTCGGGGTGAACGACTGGCGCAGGCTCAGGCCCGGGAACGTGAGCTCGAGCACGCTGTCGCCGAAGTTGGTGGTCCCGTTCCAAGGTGCATTGCCCGTATCGATCAGGATGCGCCCGCCCCCGGGCTCCACCACCGGCCCGGCGCGTGAGAGGATCGCCGAGTCGCTCGCCGAGCAGCTCGTGGGGACGAACACGCTGCGGCGATTCGCGCAGAGCGTGTTGAACACGGCCCCGATGTGCCCGCTGGCACGGTCGATCAGGGCCACATGGCCCTGGTAGACCGGCGCGTCGCCGAGGTAGCCGCCGGTCGTGGCGATCACGTCGGGACCATCGATGTTGAGCGCCGCCGCGAGCTTCTCGCGGGCCGGGTTGCGGGTGATGCTGACCGGCCAGCTGCCGGCGGGATCCTCCCTGCCGTCAGCCAGCAGCAGCTTGTGCACGAGCCCGTTCGGGGAGGTCGCGTAGACGAACTGCCGGTCGGGGTCGAGCAGCGGGCTCGAGGTGGTGATCTGGTAGCTGCCCGCCCATTCCCGGTAGCCCGGCGGGGTGAACGTCCATAGGATCCGGCCGCTGTCGGCATCGATCGCGAGCGTCTTGCCGTAGGTGGTGGTGACGACCACGACGTTGTGCGTGGCTCCGCTGACGAGCGCGCCGTGGAGGTAGACCGGCGAGGAGTCGACCGTGCCCGGCAGTTGCACGGTCGTGCGTCGCAGATGTGCCACGTTGGCAGCGGTGATCCCCGTCGAGGCTTCGCTCACGTCGCTGCGCTGGGGGTCGAGTCCGAACTCGGGCCATTCCAGGAGCCGCTGATCGGTGGACGCGTGCGCGGGGGCGGCGGGGGCGGGGATCTCGCGTGCAGAGACGCTGGGGGTGGAGCTCGCCGCCGGTGCGCTGCCGCAGGCGGCGAGGGACGCACATGCGACCGACGTCAAGGCCAGGCGCGTAAGGGTCAGAGTGCGCACGCTCCCCTGTTCTACCGCATGCGGCTTTTGGCGGCGGCGGTTATGCTGAACCGCTGCAGCGGTTCACTCAGACGGGAGGAAGTCAGCATGGCCAAGACACCGCAGGTGGGCGAAGAGGCGCCCGACTTCGAGCTCGGAGGCACCGACGGGCCGTTCCGCCTCTCGGATCATCGCGGTGAGCGCGTGGTGCTGCTGTTCTATCCCGGCGACAACACGATGGTGTGCACCAAACAGTTCTGCTCCTACCGAGACCGGGCTGAGGACTTCGCGGCACTCGACGCCACGGTCGTTGGGATCTCCTCGCAGGACCTCGCCTCGCACGAGGGGTTCATCGCCAAGAACGGCCTCAACGTGCCGCTGCTGGCCGATGTGGACAAGAAGGTCGCCAAGGCCTACAGCGCCTTCTCGCAGCGCCTGGGAACCAAGCGCGCAGTGATCGTGATCGACCCGGACGGGATCGTTCGCCATCGCCATGACCATCTGCTCGGGCTCGACTACCAGTCGGTCGACGACCTCAAGGAGGCCCTCGGCGCGATCCCCGCCTAGCAGCCGAGCAACCCCGCTCAGGTGCGCGCGTGAGGCCCTGCCCAGCGCCAGTCCTCGCTGAGCAGCGGCGAAGTGGCATCGCGCTCGCCGCTCGGGCGCTCCTCGTGGGCGCGCCCTGCGTACAGCTCGGCCAGCTCGAGCTGGAGGCTGCGCGGCGGCTCGTCGGGTGCCGGTGAGCGCCGGTGCCAGACGCCGTCGCTGTCGAGCTCCCACGAGCTCTGGTTGTCGGCGAAGGCGCGGTCGAGGGTGTCGAGCAGCTCCGCGCGCAACTCCGGGGCCTCGATCGGCACGGCGAGCTCGACGCGGTGGTCGAGGTTGCGCGGCATCAGGTCGGCCGAGGCGATGTAGATGGTGTGCTCGCCGCCTCGTTCGAACGCGTACACGCGCGAGTGCTCGAGCAGCCGTCCCACGATCGAGACCACGCGGATGTTCTCGGAGACGCCCTCGACGCCCGGTCGCAGGCAGCAGATTCCGCGGACGTTCAAATCGACGCGCACGCCCGCCTGCGAGGCCTCGTACAGGGCGCGGATGCAGCGCCCGTCCACGAGCGAGTTCATCTTCATCGAGATCGCCGCCGGAGACCCGGCGGAGTGTGCGGCGATCGTCTGCTCGATCTGCGCGAGGATGCCCTCGCGCAGGTCGTAGGGTGCCACCAGCACCTTGCGGTAGTGCAGCGGGCGGCCGTAGCCGGTGAGGTAGTTGAACATGTCGGCGACGTCCGCCCCGATCTGCTCGTCGGTGGTGAACAGGCCAAAGTCCGTATACAGCCGCGCCGTGGCGGAGTGATAGTTACCGGTTCCGATGTGCACGTAGTTGCGCACGCCGTCGCCCTCGCGGCGAACGACCAGCACGCACTTGGCGTGCGTCTTCAACGACGGCTGGCCGTACACGACGTGCACGCCGGCCTCCTCCATCGCCTTCGCCCAGTGGATGTTCATGCGCTCGTCGAAGCGCGCCTTCAGCTCGACCAGGGCCACTGCCTGCTTGCCCCTTTCGGTGGCGTCGATCAGCGCCGGCACGAGCGGCGAGTCGTCGCTCGTGCGATACACCGTCTGCTTGATCGCGAGCACGTTGGGGTCCGCCACCGCCTGCTCGACGAAGCGCTCGACCGAGGTGGCGAATGAGACGTAGGGGTGGTGGACCAGGAGGTCACCTTCACGCATCGCCCCGAGCACATCCGCGCGCTTGCCCTCGTGGCGCAACAGGCGCGGATGGGTGATCCCGACGATCGGCTCTTCGCGCAGCTCGGCGTGGCCGGGCAGCTTCACGATCTGCCACAGCGCGCCCATGTCGAGCAGGCCGTCGACCGGAAAGACCTCGTCGTCCTGGACGCCAAGCAGCGCGGCGAGCTCCTCGCGCAGTCGCTCCGGGCAGTGCGCGCCCACCTCGACGCGCACGACCTCTCCGAAGCGCCGGCGGCGCAGCTCGTCCTCGACCGCCTGCAGGAGGTCGGCGGCGTCATCGGACACCTCGAGGTCGGCGTCGCGACTGACCCGGAAGAAGTCGTAGTCCACTATCTCCATGCCCGGGAACAGGGCGTCGAGATGATGCGCGATGACATCCTCGAGCGGCACCATCAGCACCGGTGCCGGCGCGGGTTGAGAGACGGTCACGAAGCGCGGCAGGATCTCTGTCGGGACCTTCACTCGCGCGAACACGGTCTGGTCGGTGACCGGGTCGCGGACCAGCACCGCCAGGCTGAGCGAGAGGTTTGAGATGTACGGGAACGGCCTGCCGGGGGCCACCGCCAGCGGCGTCAGGGCCGGGAAGATCGTCTTCTGGAAGTGCTTTGCGAGCTGCGCGCGGCGCTCCTCGTCGAGCTCGCGCACGCCGACCAGGTGGATGTCGTGCTCGGCCAGCTCCGGTCGCAGCCGCCCTTCAAAGCAGTCGGTTAGGCGCCGGCCCAGCACGAGCACGCGCTCGCGGATCAGCGCGATCGTCTCTGACGGCGTGCGACCATCCTGGCTCGGGTTTTCCACGCCGGCGTCGATCTGGTCGCGCAGCCCCGCCACCCGCACCATGTAGAACTCATCGAGGTTGGTCGTGTAGATCGCGCAGAACTTGACGCGCTCGAGCAGCGGCACGCGCTCGTCCTCGGCGAGCTGCAGCACGCGCTCGTTGAAATCGAGCCAGGAGAGCTCGCGGTTCAGATACAGCGATGGATCGCGAAGCAGCCCGGGCCGGCCGCCGTGCGCTCCGTCGGTCTGCGCTCCGTCGTAGGTCGAGTGCTCGCGTTCGCTGCTCATCTGCTCCCAAGCTACACCCTCGGCTCGGAAATGGCAGGAATCTTCACCACCGGCGAGCGATGGATGATGGCAGCGGACGGTCCTCACCCGCTAGGCTGACACGCAAGGGGATGGCTCGTCAGCTCTGGCTACTACGTCACGCCGAGGCCGAGCCGCACGGAACGCGCGCGGATGCCGAGCGCAGGCTGACCGTGCGGGGCGAAGGCCAGGCCCGCGCGGCGGGCGTCGCGCTGGCGCGGCTCGATGCGACGTTCGACGCGGTGCTGTTCAGCCCCAAGGTGCGCGCACAGCAGACGGCCGAGCTGGCGGCCGAGGAGTGGGGAGCCGCGCAGCAGCAACGCCTGCGCTCCTACCCGCCGCTGGCCGGCGGATTCGATGCACGTGAGGCGCTGGACGAGCTCGCGGGTGTGGGCGCCGACGGGCGCCTCTTGCTCGTCGGCCACGAGCCCGACCTGTCCGGGGTGATCGCGGAGCTGACGGGCGCGCGCGTGGATCTGAAGAAGGGCGGGCTGGCGGTGGTTCGCCTAGAGGGTGTCGGCGGTGAGCTCGCGCTCGTCATGCGACCTCGCGAGCTTGCGCTGATCGCCGGCGTCCCAGTCGGCGGGAAGTGACTCCGGCACCTCCACGTCGCCGACCGCGACCGCTTCGGCGGCGAAGCGGTAGCCGATGCCGAAGTGGGTGTGGATGTAGCGCCACTTGGGCGAGGCCTTCTCGAGCTTCTGACGCAGCTTGCGCACGAACACGTCGACAGACCGGTCGCCGCGCACCATCGCATATCCCCACAGGCGCGAGTAGATGTCCTCGCGCTCCAGCACGCGCCCGTCGGCGCCGGCCAGCAGCTCGATCAGCTCGAACTCGCGCCTGGTGAGATCGATGCTCTGATTGCCGACGAACGCCTGGAAGCGATCGGAGCGGATTTCGACCTCGCCGGCCGTCATCGGCTTGGTTTGAGCTCTGTCCATCGTCCGGCGGCGTCGCCGCACCACGCTCTGCACGCGCGCGATGACCTCCTCCGGATGACAGGGCTTGGTGATCCAGTCATCGGCGCCCAGACGCAGCCCGCGCACGCGCTGGGCGACCGTGGACGGCCCGGTGCAGACGACGATGCCCAGCTCCGGCAGCGCGCCGCACAGTCGCTCTAGCCAGGCCCACGCCTGCGGCCCGAGCACGGCCAGGTCGACGACCAGGGCGCTGAGTCGCATCGATACGACTGCGTCGGTCGGAACGGGGCTGGCGAGGACCCGGTGCTCCCAGTCGAGCCTGTCCAAGCGCTTGCTCAGAACCTGGATGAACCCGCTGTCGCGATCGAGCACAGCGATGCGCAACGCCGTTGCGCTCCCCGCCGAGCTGGATGGCGCCGCCTCCCTGGCGCGAGTACTCTCGGTCATCCCCGCGCAGTGTATGTGACCCTGACCATCGGGGCGAGAACCGTCGGCAATGGTCACAGGATGTTTACAGTCGAGACTTAGCCGCTCCCGCCCCGCTCGGGGCGCCGTCTGCGCTACTCCGGTGCCGAGTCCAGGCGTGTGCCGGCGGGATGGGCCGTGTCGGAATACTCCCTGAACAGGCCCGTCACGACGAACGCCACCTGCTCGCCGATGTCCACGGCGTTGTCGCCGATCCGCTCGAGTGCGCGGGCGACGAGGATCATGTGCATGGCCCACTCACGCGTGTCGGGGTCGTCGCCGATCTCGATTGCGAGGCGGAAGATCTCGCGGTTTAGGCGGTTGATCTCGCGGTCCTGGCGCACGAGGTCCTCGGCCAGGCCGACATCGCGTCCGGCGAACGCGGCCTTCGACTGAACCACCTCAGAGCGCGCGTGCGCACCCATCTTCGCCAGCGCGGCGAGCATCTCCTGGCGCACGGGCGGCTCGTGCCCTGACAGGGGGATGAGCTTGGCGATGTTCACGCACTGGTCGCCCATCCGCTCGATGTGCTTGATCATGTGCAGCAGTGCTGCCACCAGCCGCAGGTCTCCCGCCACCGGCGCCTGCAGGGCCAGCAGCGAGAGGATCCCCTGGTGGACCTCCAGATAGCGCCCGTCGACGCGGTCGTCGTCGGCGATCACCATCTGTGCGAGCTCGACGTCCTGGTGCTCGAGCGCCTCGAGCACGCGATCGAGCTGCTCGACGATCAGGTCCAGCCCGCCAAGGGCGTGAGCTTCCAGAGCCTTCAGCTGCTGCTGGAAATGAGCTCGGCCCTGACTGCCGGCGCTGGCGTCAGGAGCGCCCGCGCGGCTCGCGCCGGCCGCGGGCGCCAAGCCATCGGCGCTAGCCGAACTTTCCCGTGACATATTCCTCGGTTCGGGGGTCACCCGGGTTGGTGAAGATCTCCTGGGTGGCGCCGACCTCGACGAGCTCGCCGCCCAACATGAACGCGGTGCGGTCGGCCACGCGCGCGGCCTGCTGCATGTTGTGGGTGACTATCACGATCGTGACGCTCATCTTCAGCTGATCGATCAGCTCCTCGATCTTGAGCGTGGCGATCGGGTCAAGCGCCGAGCAGGGCTCGTCCATCAGGATCACCTCGGGTTCGACCGCGAGCGAGCGCGCGATGCACAGCCGCTGCTGCTGGCCCCCCGACAAGCCGGCGCCCGGCTCTGTCAGGCGGTCTGCGACCTCGTCCCACAGGCCGGCGCTGCGCAGGGCGGCCTCGACCTTGGGGCGCAGGTCGCCGCGACCGCGCGAGCTGAGCCGCAGGCCCGCGGCCACGTTGTCGAAGATCGACATCGTCGGGAACGGGTTGGGCTTCTGGAAGACCATGCCGATCGCGCGGCGCACCGCGACCACATCGACCGAGGGGTCGTACACGTCGAAGCCGTCGAGCAGCACCCTGCCCTCGGCGTGCGCGCCCGGAATCTCCTCGTGCATGCGGTTGATGCAACGCACCATCGTCGACTTGCCGCAGCCCGACGGGCCGATGATCGCGGTCACCTCGTTCGGGTGGAAGTCGAGGTCGATGCCCTTGACCTGCTCGGCATCTCCATAGAAGGCGCGCAGCTTCTCGAGCTTCACGCTTATCCCCGGCCTTGAGACGGTCGCGCCCGTGCCGCTCGGGGCCGGCGCGAGGCCATCCGCGGTGGATGCTGCGGGCGGGGGCACGCTGGGCGGGCTCGATCGACCCTCATCGATGAGCTCGTCAGGCTCCACGTCGGCTGTCTCCGGGATCGCTCGCTCGGATGTCATGCAAGACGGCTCCTTCGGGAGATGAGACGGGCGATGAGGTTGAGCAGCAGGATCATGACTACCAGGGTGAGCGCTGCCCCCCACGCCCGGTCTACTACGGCCGTGGTTGGGGATGTGACGTCATTGTAGATTTGCACAGGCAGCGAGTTCATGAACTGGCCGAGGTTGAAGTTGGTGTTCTTCGTTGCTGCCGCTGTGAACAGCAAGGGAGCGGTCTCGCCGGCGGCGCGCGCGATCGCCAGCAGCACGCCGGTCACCATGCCGGGCAGCGCGGTCGGCAGCACGACGCTGAAGATCACCCGCCAGCGGGGCGCTCCCAGCGCGAGCGCCGACTCGCGCAGCGCGCCGGGCACCAGCAGCAGGATCACCTCGGAAGAGCGGATCACGATCGGGAGCATCAGCAGCGCCAGCGCCAGTGAGCCCTTGTAGCCGGCATAGGTGCTGCCGGTGCCGATGATCAGCACGATGTAGATGAACAGGCCGAACAGGATCGACGGCACGCCCGTGAGCACGTCCACAAAGAAACGCACAGTGTTTGCGAACCAGCTGTTCCTCCCGTACTCGACCAGCCACACCGCGATCGCCACGCCGATCGGGACGGCGATCAGGGATGCCAGCGCGACGATCTCGATCGTGCCGAGGATCGCGCTCTTGATGCCGCCGATCTTCGAGCCGCCGAAGAAGGTGTTTCCGGTCGGGTCGGTCGTGAAGAAGTTGAGGTTCCACGAGCTGAGACCCTTGCTCAGCAGGTAGTAGACGATCAACAGCAGGGGGATCAGGGCGATCAGGGTGAACGCGAGGACCACTCCGCGCGCGAACTTGTCCTTGCGTCTGCGCGACGGGCTGACCTCAAAGCGGGCCAGCCGCTGTGCGGGTGTCTCGCGCGCACTCATGCCCCCGCCGATGCCCCTGCGAGCAGATCGTCCATGCTCTCGCTTTGCTTCTTCTCGGCCTGCCTGGGGCGGCTGGGCCGCGACGCTCGAAGGACGAACCCGCGCGCCACGCCGTTGACGAGCAGCGTCAGCACGAACAGCACCAGGCCGGCGGCGAACAGCGCCGAGCGGTGCAGTCCCTGGGCCTCGCCGAACTCGTTGGCGATGACCGCCGCCAGGCTGTAGCCCTGCCCGAACAGGTGGTGGCCGAGCGTTGGCGAATCGCCAATCAGGATCGTGACGGCGATCGTCTCCCCGATCGCGCGGCCGAGGCCGAGCATCGCCCCGCCCACGATGCCCGAGCGGCAGTAGGGGATGACTGCGGTGCGGATCATCTCCCAGCGCGTGGCCCCCAGCCCGAGCGCCGCCTCCTTGTGGTCGGCAGGCACGGTCGACATCACCTCCCTGCTGATCGCCGAGACGATCGGGAGGATCATGATCGCCAAGACGAGCCCGGCGACGAAGTAGTTGGGGATCGTCACGGTGCCACCGCCGATGAAGGGGATGAACGACAGGCGTTCGGCCACCCACTGCTCGGCAGGCTGGAGACGGGGGGCGAGGAAGAAGATGCCCCACAGGCCGTACACCACCGAGGGGACTGCGGCGAGCAGCTCCACGAGCATCGTCAGCGGTGCGCGCATGCGCAGTGGGCAGAGCTCTGTAGCGTAGATAGCGGTGGCCACGGCGACTGGGACGCCGATCAACAGCGCCAGCACCGAGGTGATGAGCGTGCCGACCAGCAGCGGCAGCGCTCCAAAGTGTTCGGCGCTCACGTTCCAGGGCTGCCCGAACACGAAGCCGAAGACCCCTTCCTTTTCAAACGCTGGGCGGGCTTCACCCACCAATTCGAGGAAGAAGAAGACGATCAGCGCGAGGATCAGGGCGGCCAGAACGGTCAGCCCGTACTTCAGCAGGCGGTCGGGCAGGCGCGCCAGCGGTGACCGCGAGAAAGTCGCGCGGTCACCGCTGGGAATTGCCGCTGCGTCCAATGCGTCAGCCGATTTTCGATCCGTTGCACTGAAGCCCGGTCACGGCTTCCTTGGACTTGTCGAGGATCGAGGACGGAAGCGCCGCGTAGTCGGCCTTGGAGAGGATCGACTGGCCTTCCCCGAGTCCGTATTCGAGGAACTTCACGACGCCTTTGGCTGCACTTTCCCCGCCAGGGGTGCCGGCCTTGCAGAGGTCCTTGTTGACGACGATGAACGTCTGTGAGGTGATCGGGTAGGCGGTTGGCGCGGGGGAGTTGATGACTTTGATCCCGAGGTTCGCCGGTACCGTCACTCCTTCGCCTGAGGCGCTGGTCGATGCCAAAGACGGAACGACGAAGTTCCCGGCCTTGTTCTTCACGGATGCGACCGTGAAGTTATGCGTCAGCGCGTATGCCTGCTCGACGTAGCCGACAGCGCCAACCGTCTGCTGGACCGCACCGGCCACCCCGGCGTTGCCCTTGCCGCCCGTTCCCGTGGGCCACTGCACGGTCTTTCCTTCGCCGACCTTGCTCTTCCATTCGGGATCGACCTCGGACAGGAAGCTCGTGAAGCCGGATGTCGTGCCCGAGGAGTCCGAGCGGTGGATCACGGTGATCGCCGTGCTCGGCAGCGTGACCCCAGGGTTCAGCGCCGTGATTTCAGGGTCGTTCCAGACTTTGATCTTGCCGAGGAATATGTTGGCGATCGTCTTGCCTTCGAGCTTCAGGCCCGTCTTCACCCCGGGGAGGTTGTAGGAGACGGTGATCGCGCCAAGGAACATGGGTATCTGGACCGCGGGACTGCCGTTCTTGGCGATCGCTTCTTCGTCCGCCGGCTTCAGCGGCGGGTCGCTCGCTCCGAAGTCGACGGTTTTGGTCTCGATCGCCGTGATGCCCGCGCCTGAACCGACCGACTGGTAGTTCACGGTCAGGCCAGACTGCGCTGACGCCCACTGTTCATAGACCGGCGCAGCGAACGTCGAGCCTGCTCCGGAGATCGTCCCTGATGCGCCGCTTGAGGAGCTGCTCGTGCTGCTGGAGGATGATTTGGAGCTGCTGCCGCACGCTGCGAGGCCGAGCGCGAGCACTGCAACGCCCGCGAGCGCGCCAATCTTGTTCTTGGTCACTGCGTCTCCTCTGACTCGATTACCTGTCGATGGCTCGCGGGGCTCGCGAGAGCTGACTGTGAGATCCGCTGCTGCGGGAGGCACCCTCTTAGCCGCCGGCCGTGCTGATGTAAAGATCTTGTGAAAGCGATGTTGCCTTGGCATCGTCGCTCGGCGCCGGGTCGGCGCTGCGAACGGCTGACGCCGGCACCGCCATTGGCCCGAACTGGCGCGAGGGCTGTGGCTGGAAGCGGTAGCCGAAGCCGGGGTGTGTGTGTATGAAGCTGCGGTCGGGCATCGCCACTTCGAGCTTGCCGCGCAGTTTGCTCACGTAGACATCGACGGAACGGTCTCCCGCGCGCAGATCGCCGCCCCACACGATCGCGAAGAGCTCCTCGCGCGTGCAGATCGCACCGATTCGCCGCGCCATCGCCACAAGCAGCTGGAACTCTCGCACCGACAGTGTCAGCGCTCGCCCGCTTGCGACCACGAGCCCTTCGCGGGTCCTGATTTCCAGCTCGCCCGCATACAGCGTGTCCGCGTTCGGCGGCTCGGCTGCCATGGCCCTCACGTTCGCAGGCACGGGCGCGCTCGCGGTTGCAGGGTCGTAATCGAGCCGTGAATAAGTGGTGAACGGGAAACGCCGGCTCGAGCGGCGCAATATCCTGCGCCGGTGAGCTTCCCGCGCCGTGCCGTCGACAGCACCCTGATGGCCCTGGTCGAGGAGGCCGGGCGCAACGTGCAGCGATGCGGGCTTTTGTTGCGCGATCTGCTGGTCGACTATCCCGAGCACGCGACGCTGGCGCGCGATCTGAAGGTGTGCGAGCAGGAAGGCGATCGCATCACGCACGACATCATCCACCGCCTGGCCGGGCGCGGGCGCGTCAGAGCTCCGTTCGACGCGGGCGACGGCTACGCCCTGGCGACGGCGCTCGACGACATCGTCGACCACTCCGAGCAGGTCGCCGCTCAGCTCGGGCTGTATGGCGTGGAGGCGCCGATGGAGCAGGCCGTCGACTTCACCGAGGTGCTCGTGGGAGCGGGCGAGCAGATCGCCCAGGCGCTTCGCTGCCTGCGCACCGGCACCGAGCTGGCCCCGCACCTGGTCGAGATCCACCGTCTCGAGAACGAGGGCGACCGCCTGCAGCGCGACGGCGTGGCCTCGTTGTTCGCGGGCGGGATCGATCCGATGGTGGTGATCCGCTGGAAGGACATCTTCGAGTCGCTCGAGGCGGCCGTCGACGCCTGTGAGACCGTCGCGCATGTGCTCGAGGGCATAACGCTCAAGCAGCGCGGGCGCGGTCGCCGCTGAGGCGGCTAACCCACCGTCGTCGGCGGAGCGCTCGCTTCGAGCCTCGCGCCCTGGGGCGCTCCCACGAGGAAGGCCTGAAACGGTACCGAGGCACCGGCCGCCACTTCGGGCAGCACGGCCCGCCCGGCGGCGACGATCTGCCTCCCGCGCCGTCCCAGCCCATACACGACGAGGTTCTGCTGGGTGACGTTCGAGCGGTTCCGGATCGTCCCCGCGATGCCCGCGCCGCCGGTCGCGCTTTCTTCGCTCGCGTGCACGCCCACCACTTCGATCTGCGGAAGCGCCGACGCCGGCAGGCGAGCTTCGCCGACGCGCGCGGTCACGCTCGCCGTGGCGCTCACGGGCGGCACCTGGTCGTCAACCCACGTCGCTTCGCTGTGCGCCGGCAGCGAAGCGAGCGATGTGAGCGCCGCTTCAAGACCGGGGCTGTTGTTCTGATAGAGCGTTTTCGAGCTCGCGTCCCTGACCGTGATCGCGATCGGGACGTCACGCAGCGTGCGCGCGGAGATGTTGCGCATGCTGACCACCGCGGCCGCGCCTTCTGAGCCCTGCAGCAACGCGGTCTTGACGACCTCCACGTAGGCGCTCGGGCGCGTGACCGACACCCCCGCTTCGACGTGGCGCTGATGGTGGGCGCTCTTGGCCAGCTGGGCGCTCTTTTCTTGGTTGCTCTCGCAGCCGGTGAGTAGGAGCGCCAGCAAGACCAGCCCGGCGGCCGGTCTCACCCGAAGGCCCCGCTGATGTAGTCGCGCGTGCGCTGCTGAACGGGGTGATCGAAGACCTGCTCGCTCGGTCCGTACTCGACCAGCTCGCCGAGATGCATGAAGGCCACGTGATCGGCGACGCGAAAGGCCTGTTGCAGGTTGTGCGTGACGATCACGATCGCCACGCGGTCGCGCAGCGACACGATCAGCTCCTCGATCGTCGCTGTCGAGATCGGGTCGAGCGCCGAGCACGGCTCGTCCAGCAGCAGGACCTCCGGGCCCGCGGCGAGCGCGCGGGCGATGCACAACCGCTGCTGCTGGCCGCCCGAGAGGCGTAGGGCAGGATGGTCGAGATCTGCAGCGACCTCGTCATACAGCCCGGCGCTTTGCAGCGCCTCGATGACCTGCGGACGCAGATCGCGCCGGCGCGCCCTGAGCCATGAGCGGTCGGCCGATCGCTCCTCGCGCAGCGCGTAGGCGACGTTCTCAAAGATGCTCATGGGAAACGGGTTGGGCTGCTGGAAGACCATCGACACGCGCCTGCGCAGGTCGGTGGCCTCGATCTCCCCGATCTCCTGGCCGTCGAGCGTGATCCGCCCGGCGCGCGACGCGGAGGCGGTGACCTCGGTCAGCCGGTTGAGCGCCCGCAGAAGCGTCGTCTTGCCCGACCCCGACGCGCCGATCAGGGCCAGCACCTCGCCCTGGCGCACCGGCAGGCTGACGTCGCGCACGACCCAGCGCTCGTCGTAGGCCAGCGACACCGACTCGATGCGCATCCGCTCGATGGCCCGAGCAACCGGCGGGCGCGCGGCGCGCTGGGCGGTGATCGTGCTCGCGGGCGCCGGCGCCGGCGTGTCCGCGCCGTCGGGCTTGGATGGGGCCACGGTCGGCGGCGTGCCCACCTCGATCCTGCGAACGGGCGGTGGCAGTGTCCGCTTCATGCGCCGAATCCTGACCGATTGGAGCTCAGGCGCGTGACCATGAAGTTGAGAGCGAGAACCAGCATCAACAGCACGAACGCCGCCGCATAGGCCTTCTGCGCGGCGTTGCCTTCGCCGGCCGGCGAGTTCTGGTAGACGTAGGCCGTCAGCGTCGAGCCCGTGCCGCGCAGCGTCGAAAGCACGGGGACGCCGCCGGCGCCTTCGAGCCGGAGCGTCGAGCCCAGCAGGATCACGACGATCGCCGTGTCGCCGATGATGCGCCCCATGCCGAGCGCGATGCCGCTGGCTATGTCCGCGCGCACCGACGGCAACAGCACGCGGCGGATCGTGGTGGCCTTGGTCTTGCCGAGCGCGTAGGAGGCCTCGCGCAGCTGCGCCGGCAGTTGGCCGAGGCCCTCGCGCGTCGCGGCCGTGATCAGAGGGATCGCCAGCAGCGCCATGATCACGCCGGCGGCGAAGAACGACCTCCCGTACACAGCGCCGCCGGCCGAGCGCTGTGAGAGAAAACCGAGGAACTTCTGCGAGAAGATGAGCAGGCCGAATATCGCCAGCACCACGCTTGGCGCCCCCGCGATCATCTCGACGCCCGACTCCACCGCGCGCGCCAGCCACGACGGGCGGTGGTACTCGGACAGCCACGCCGCCAGGGCCACCCCGATCGGCGCCGCGATCGCCACCCCGATCGCCGTCAACAACAGCGTTCCCTCGATCGGGTCAAGGAAGCCTCCGGCCTGGCTCTGGTCGAGCGATCCGGTCGGTGACTGCACGAACAGGCTCGGGCGCAGGGCGGAGATCCCCTTGACCAGCATGAACAGAACGATCGCGGCGGTCACGACGCACAGGCCGATGCCGGCCGCCCAGCACAGGACGTAGGCGACACGGTCGACGAGCGGCCAGCTCGAGATCGAATCCCGCCTGCGAGCGGGGCGGGCCGCGGCCGGTGCCTTGAGCGCTTGTGGACTGGCGGCCATCGTTCAGGTGCGGATTCCGTAGCGCTTCAGCGGTTGCTTGGCGGCCCAGCCGGCTAGCGAGAGAAACGCGCAGGAGACGAGCAGCACGGCTGCCATCGCATACAGCGTGGCGGCCATTGCGGGGTTCGAGAGATCCTCGTAGTAGTGGATGATCGTCGCGGCCAGCGGGCGCACGGGCTCGAACAGCACGGTCGAGCCGTCGAGCAGGTTGGGAGCGAACCCGCGCCCGCCCGAGACGAGCGCCAGCATGATCGCCTCGCCGAGCGCGCGTGCGGTGCCGAGCACTGCGGCGGCGATGATCGCCGGGCGGGCCGTGCGCACCGAGATGCGCCAGGTCGTCCGCCAGCGGTTGACGCCGAGCGCGGTCGAGCCCTCGGTCCACGCCTTGGGAACGGCCGACAGCGCATTCACGATGATCGCCAGCATGATCGGCGTGATCATCACGGTCAGAATCATCACGGCCACGCCGAGATTCGCGCCCGTCAGCTGCACGACGTAGGCGACTGAGCTCTTTCGCTGCTCTGAGATGAAGTTTTCTTCCACCCACGGTGCGATCGCGAGGATGCCGATCAGCCCGTAGACGACCGAGGGAACTCCCGCGAGCAGTCGCACGACGGGGTCGAGGATGCGCCTGAGTCGACCCGGCGCGAACTCGACGATGAACACGGCCGCGAGGACGGAGAACACGATTCCGATCACCACGGCCAGGCCCGTCGTGAGAATCGTCCCCCAGATCAGCGGCCACGCGCGCAGGAAGTAGACGTAGTGGCCGGGCCTCGATTCGGTGATGATCGAGTGCAGCTGCACATCGACGTCGCCGCCGGGCAGGAACCACTTGTAGAAGGAATTGTTCGAGAACGAGGGCCACGCGTTGACGAACACCGTGATCGTCATGCCGGCGATCAGCGCCAGCACTCCCACCGCGGTCGCACCGAGCATCAGCTCGGTGCGACGCTCAGCGGCAGCGCTCGAGGACCGCTGCCGCGTGGGGCCTTGAGTTCTCACCGCTCGTATTCCATGCTCAGCTCGGGCGTGGGCGCCCGCCTGGCCGCATGGACACGGACGGCTCGGGCAGCCCTGTCGCTAGTGAACCGGGATCCAGTCCGAGGCGATGATTTTTTTGGTGATCTTGTTGCCGCCGGTGACCCAGCTGATGAATTTCGCGGCCGCGCCCTTGGGAGCGCCCTTGGTCACCATCCAGAAGTTTCGGACGCCCTGGTACTGGCCGGACTTTGCGTTGCGCAGCGTGCACGGGATGCCCTCGTAGGAGACGACGTGCGTGCCCGGCGTGAACGCGAACGAGACGAAGCCGATCGCGTTCGCGTTGGGGATCACGGCCTGGCGCATGGTGCCGTTCGATTCCTCCTGAGAGGCGCTGGGGGAGATTTTCAGCTGCAGGCCGAGGAAGATGTTCGTGAACGCATCCTGCGTACCGGATGATGCCACGCGGTCGAACAGGTCGATCGGGCCCCGACACCGTCGAGCCGGGGACTTCGCTCCAGCTGCGTACCTGCCCGGTGAAGATTTCCTGCACCTGCTGCTGGTTGAGGTTCGAACACCGGGTTTTTCGGGCTCGTGATCAAGCAGACGCCGTCGCGGGCGATCTTGGTGAAGATCAGCCCGTGGGGATCTGTGCCGATGATCGGGTCGCGCGAGACGTCGGCGATGTCCACGCGGCCGCTGTTGACGTCGTTGATGCCGGCGTCGGAGGTGCCCTGGCCGACTTTCGGCGTCGGCTGGCGGGTGGCCTTGTGATAGGCCGATGCCAGCTGCGTCATCAGCGGGAAGATCGAGGTCGAGCCGTCGATCAACAGGGCACGAGCGGCGCCCGCCGTGGTTGGCGCGGCGGCAAGCGCGAACAGTGCGAGCGAGGAAACGGTCACGGTCCGGATTAGGCGCACGAAGAAGCTCCTTTTGGAAGACGGGTTGTGTGCGCATCCCAACAGCGGGCGCAGGGCAGAAGTTGCGGGGCGGATGCAGTCTCCGTGTGACGGGGTACACGCTCGTGAACAACGGGTGTCCGGTTGGAGAAAATCTGGATAACAAATCACCCGGCGGCGCCGGTCGGGCGAGCGCATGTAGCGGACTTGTGAACAGGGATTGCTTTCGCCGTGCTGGCGCTGTGAGACTCCGCTGGCGCAGTGCCTTCGGTGTGCCCGGTTGCCGTCCATCCGCCCGGGCTCCTGACGGGCGCGGGCGACCCATCTCTATGAACGACGACCAACACGACTCAGCGCCGCCCGACGTCGCCGATTCGAATCCGAACGGCGCAAGGCAGGCGAAGCCCGCGGCGCCCTCCGGCCCGACGCGGGTGAGGTCGGGCCTTGCAGAGCGGCGCAACCCGGCGTTCGTGGCGCTCGGCGAGTTCTCGAGCAGCACGCGGCGACTCCTCTTCAAAAACCCGCTGAACACGTTCCTGTTCTTCGCCGCGATCTTCCTGGCGGTGGCCTTCTTCACCTTGCTGCGCTCGATCGGCCCGAGCAGCGTCGGTGCCCAGATTCCGATCAGCCAGGTCGAATCGCTGGCCCAGCGCAAGGAAATCACGCGCGCGGTGCTGCTCGATCACGACAACCGCCTCGAGATCACGACGCTGCCCCGCGAAGGCGAACCCGAGCGCCTGGAGTGGGCCTCCTACCCGAGCTCGGGCGCGCAGACATCGGCGCTGATCAGCTCGCTTTCGAAGGCCGGGGCGGTGGTCATCGTCGACGAGCAGGCGGGCAAGGCGGAGCGTGCCATCGTCGTCCAGTTCCTGATCCCGATCCTGTTGCTCGTGACCCTGTTCGCGCTTCTGACTCGCATCGGCGCGGATGGGGGAGCCGGTGGAATCGCGGGCTTCTCGGCCTTCACCGGCAAGGGCAAGCGCAAGGGCAAAGGGACCAGAGACAGCGTCACGTTCGCCGATGTCGCGGGCGCCGGTGAGGCCGTCGCCGAGCTTCGCGAGATTCGCGACTACCTGAACGATCCCGGCAAGTATCTGAACGTTGGTGCCGCGGCGCCGAAGGGAGTGCTGCTGGTCGGGCCGCCGGGCACGGGCAAGACGCTCCTGGCCAAGGCGGTGGCCGGCGAGGCCGATGCCTCCTTCTTCTCGCTGTCGGGTTCGGACTTCGTCGAGTCGCTCGTCGGCGTCGGTGCCGCGCGCGTCCGCGACCTGTTCGCGAAGGCCCGCAAGGCGGCCCCCGCGATCATCTTCATCGATGAGTTCGACGCCGCCGGGCGCAAGCGCGGAGCGGGAATCGGCCAGGGCAACGACGAGCGCGAGCAGACGCTCAACGCGCTGCTCGTGGAGATGGACGGCTTCTCAGGTGATGGCGGGCTGGTGGTGATGGGCGCGACCAACCGACCCGACATCCTCGATCCGGCGCTCCTTCGCCCCGGGCGCTTCGACCGCCAGGTGACGATCGACGTCCCCGACGTGCACGGGCGCCTTGAGATCCTGCGTCTGCACGGCGGCAAGCGCCCGCTCGCTCCGGACGCCTCGCTCGAGGAGGTCGCACACCAGACCCCCGGCTTCAGCGGCGCCGAGCTCGCCAACGTGATCAACGAGGCCGCGCTGCTGAGCGTTCGCGACGGCCGGGACGTGATCGACGAGGCCACGCTCGAGGAGGCCATCGACCGCGTGGTCTCCGGGCCGGCCAAAAAGCACATCCTCACAAGAGAGGAGCGCTGGCTGATCTCGATCCACGAGGCCTCCCATGCCGTCGTCACCGAGTCCGTCGGTCAGTCGACCTCCACCCGCAAGCTCTCGATCGTCGCGCGCGGACGCACACTGGGGACGGCTGCGCACATGCTCACCGACCGCGATCAGCTGATTCAAAGTGAAGACGACCTGCTGCGCCAGCTGATCGTGATCGTGGCGGGTGCCGCCGGGGAGCGGATCGCCTTCGGGCGTCTGTCGACCGGCGTCTCAGACGATCTGCACGCGGCCACGAGCCTGGCCAGAAGCATGGTCACCTCCTTCGGCATGTCCGAGGCGCTGGGGCCGGTGACGATCGGCGAGAAGGGCGGAGAGGTGTTCCTCGGCGCCTCACTCCAGGATCTGGGCTCGGTCGGACCGTCGACGCTCGACCTGATCGACCGCGAGGTCGAGCGGCTCGTCGGGCGATGCCGAAGCCAAGGCCGCGATCGTGCTCGATCGAAACTGGAGCTCGGTCGAGGAGACGGCCAATGCCCTGCTCGAGCAGGAGACCCTCTCCGGCGTGGCGCTCGAGGCGGTGCTGTCGACCGTGCAGGAGGCCTCGGTGGGGGAGCTGCAGAGCGCCGTTGACGCACACCGCGACGCGCGCCGGGGGCACCGAATCCTACCCGAGCAGGATCAGCACAAGAGCCCATGAGACGGCGTCTCGCTCCTCATCTGCCCGCCGCCTCGCTCCTGATCTCGCTGCTGGCGCTGGTCCTGTCCACCACGGGCCTGGCGGACGCTGCACGCAGGGCGGTGATCCACGCCATCGACGGGCACCCGATCAGCTCCAAGCCCTACGCCAACGGGCTGCTTGTGCTCGGCAAGAACAAGAAATTCCCGGCGTCCGCCATCCCGACGGTCAAGAACTCGAGCGAGGTGGGGGGCATGAACCTCGGTGCCCTGTCCGCCTGTCCACCGACGAGCGAGAACCTGGGTACCTGGTGCCTTGAAACCTCGCCGTACCCGCTGTCCAAGCAGCAGGCCGGTCAGAACAACTACTTCTTCGCCGCGCAGACGTGCGTCGCCGCGGGAGGGTTCCTGCCCACCGCCGCGCAGCTGATCGGCGCCGCCAAGCGCGTCAAGCTCGAGTCCACGATCCACGACAATCGCGATACCGCCACCGTCGAGGAAGATCCGAGCGTGGGCCTGAAAGACCAGCGCGAGATGAGCGCGACGCTCGTGACCACGGCGGCGGGCTCGGATGCCGCAGGCTCGGAGGGTGTCAGCCCCGGCTCGACCGGGGACCCGCGCACCGGCGAACCGAACCCGGTGCCCCTGCCGGCCGTGCCGGAGCCCGCCACGCTGCAGTACGTCACCGTCTACAGCAACGGAACCAAGGGGGGCTTCGCGGGCTCGGAGCCCGTGTCCCAGCCGGAGAACTTCCGCTGCGCCTTTGACAAGGTGCCGGGCGCCAGCACCAACGCGAACGGCTAGGCTAGGGGATGCGGGCGGGCGCGATCCGCCCGCCTGCTCGCGCCAGATCCGCGTAGGAGCCGACGCTCAGGGCGGACAGCGCGGCTCGCCACTCGGCGGACATCAGCGCGATCCGCTCGCTGCTCCCGCTGCGGATGGACCATGATCTCGAGCGAGCCCCGGCGGGCGTGATCGAGGCCCTCAAGCCCGACGCCGCCGAGCGCGGGGTGCACGTGCTCAAAGGCAAAGCAGAGGTCCGGGCAGAGAAAGCGCCGGCGCAGCTCCCGCTCGCGCGGATTCGGGCGGGCTCCCGCCTCGACGCGTGCGGGAACGCTCAGGACCGGGCGAATCGGAAGCTCTGACGGAAGCTGATCGAGAACCGCCGGGTGAACGTGAACGTGGTGATGGCCGTCGAGGTGGGTCGGCTCGCCGAAGCTCGCGCGGAAGCACTCGAGTTGATCCGCGATCACATCCGCCAGCAATTGACGGTCGGGATTCTCGTGTCCGTCTTCGCGCCAGCTCTCTCTGCCGAGCATCTCGGTGAGGCGACGCTGGCGCTCGCGCACAGGCTCGGGGACGGCCGAGTCGGTGAATGGGAGCGTGAGGTTCAGATGCAGTCCGATCGGCATGTCGCGCTCGCGAGCCAGCGACGCTGCGCGCCCTGAGTCCGGCATGCGCACCATCGCCGACGCCGAGGACACGAGGTGCTCGTCGAAAAGCTCGACGACCGGGTCTGACGCGCTCCTGCTCGCGCCGAAGTCGTCGGCGTTGACTATCAGCATCCGGCGACGCCCAGGGTCTCCGGATGATCTTCTCAGGCGTCGTTCGGCGGGACCGCGGCGAACCGGTAGCCGACACCGAAGTGCGTGTGGATGTAGTCCCAGCCGGGCGAAACGCGCGCGAGCTTCGTTCGCAGCTTGCGCACGAACACGTCGACCGAGCGGTCACGGCGTTTCATCTCTCCACCCCAAACCTGACCGTATATCTCCGCTCTGCGGACGACGCGATCCTCGCGTTCAGCGAGGATCATGAAAACCTGAAACTCGCGCACCGTGAAACCGACCCGACGGCCCTCAGCGAGCACCTGGATCTCATCGGGGCGGATCTCGAGGTTGCCGTGCACGAGGACATTCCCGCTCCGCGGGCTCGCCGGGCTTGCGTTCGCGCGGTTGGTGGAGTCGCCCGTCTGGGGGTCCCCCGTTTGATATGAGCTGAACGACTCGACGGCCACTGGCGACGGCACTCTACCTGCGGGCCGCGCGATTCTCGGTGAAGCCGCGGTGACATAGTGGATAAGAAACGGTGAACATCCGGTGGTTCACCGAATGATCACGCTTGAGCGATCGCGCCCATCACCATATAGTTCGGAGCCGCAGAGCCTCTCCGGAGAGTCTCCGTTGCTCTGCGTCCGGATGTCGCCCCCCGATGCGGGGGCACGTGCACGAAGGTAGCCACCCTGTCCACCGAATCGATCGTCAGCACATCGCGTTCCGCCGGCGCCGCCGAGTCGTGCGCCGGCTGCGGCGCGCCGCTGGCAGCCGACCAGCGCTACTGCCTGGAGTGCGGCGAGCGGCGCGACGCACGCAGCAGCGTCCTTCAGGGTGGACCGCCCGCCGGCACTCAGCCTTCCCCGGCGGGGCCGCCACCTCAGACGCCGCCCGGGAGCTCGGCCGACGGCGCCGCGCAGCGCAACAACATCGTGGCCGTGATCGCGGGCGTTGGCGTCCTGCTGCTGGCAATGGGCATCGGCATCCTGATCGGCCGCTCGGGCAGCTCCAAGTCGGCGCCGGCCTCGGCGCAGGTGATCACGGTGGCCGCGCCCGGTTCCGCCGCCAGCACCGCCGCCGCCGCGCCCGCCACCTTCACCGACGATTGGCCGGCGGGCACGAGCGGCTACACCGTGCAGCTACAGACCCTGCCGCAGTCCTCCACACAGGTCAGAGCGGTGGTGGCCGCGAAGGCGGCCGCAAGCGCAAAGGGCGCCACGAGCGTGGGCGCCCTGAAGTCGGAAGACTTCTCGAGCCTCACGGCCGGCAGCTACATCATCTACTCGGGCACCTACCACAAGAAGGCGGAAGCCGAGAAAGCGCTGCCGGGCCTGAAGAAGAGCTTCCCCGGCGCGTCGGTCATCGAAGTCTCGAACCGCAGCGCAGCATCCTCGGAAAGCTCGAGCTCGCCCTCCGGCGGTTCCGGCGCCGGTTCCAGCGAGAGCCACCCCGCCCCGCCCACGGTTCTGAAGAACCTGAGGAAGGGAAGCGGGCAGAGCTACGAGCAGAAGTCCAAGAACCTCCCCAACGTGATCTCCACTGGCTAGTGTTCGCAATCGCCAGATGAGCATCCTCGGAGACGTCAAAGGCAAAGACGCGCGCAAACCCACCGCCGCGCCGGTCGCCGCCGCGAGCCCGCAGCCCTCCCCGGAGAGTGCGGCGCGCTCGGAACTGCGTCGCCGGCGCGATGCGCTGGCCGAAAAGGTCACCGAGCTGCACTGGGATCTTGGGGGCCTCGCCTATGAGATGGCGATCCGCGATCACTTTCGCCTCGACGTGCTCGTGCGCCGCGCCGCGGTGCTGCAGGAGCGCGACGCGGAGCTGGCCGAGCTCGAGCGCCTGTTGCGGCTCGAGGAGAGTGCGAGTGCGGGCAGCTGCCCGCACTGCGCGGCCCCGCACAGTCGCGGCGCGCTCTTCTGCTGGCAGTGCGGCGCGACCTTGATGGAGCGCTCGCCGAGCACCGCGGTTCAGGACAACGGTTCCGGCGAGATCATGGACGCCCTGCTCGCGCCCCAGGCCGCCGCGGCTCCCGACGGCGCCGCCTCCTCCGAGGAGTAGGCGGGCCTTGGAGGTGGACTCCGAACGGGTCGCCTCATGCGAGGACTGCGGCGCGCCGCTCAAGCGCACTCAACGCTACTGCGTCGAGTGCGGCAAGCGCGTCGCCGGGCGCAGTCCCCTGCTCGAGCAGCTCCTACAGCGGAGCGCTCCCTCCACAGCCGCGGCTCAGACCGAGCCGCCCGCGGCGGCCCCGACAGCGCCGGCAAAGGGGCTCGCCGCGCTCAGTCTGACGCTGCCCTCGCCACGCATCTCCGCCCTCCTGGTCCTGGTGTTCCTGGGCTTCGGGGTGGTGGTCGGAGACGCGGCGAGCCCGCGCGTGCAGGACACTCTCGCGGCATCCGCGCGGCGGCCGATAAAGCTGGTCCTTCCGCAGGCGACGGCGTCGGCCACCTCGCCTGAAACGCCCGTCTCTCCGCCGCCGTCCGGCGCCGCCGAAGCGACACCCGAACCGTCGACCCCCGCGCCGACCCCCGCACCCGCCCCGGCTGCCAGCACCACCAAACCGGCGGCGTCCGCCAACACCTCGCCAAGCAGCGAAGGCGGCGAAGGCGGCTCCGCCGGCTCGCCGTCCAAGGGTTCCTCCTCGAAGCTCCCGCCCGTCAAGCACGTGTTCCTGATCACGCTCGCCGACGAGCCATACGCCTCGGTGTTCGGGCCGGCCTCGACTGCGTCCTACCTGTCTCAGACGCTCGAGCGGCGCGGCGAGCTGCTCGTTCGCTACTACGCGGTCGCCCACGAAGAGCTGCCCAATGGGATAGCGCTGCTGAGCGGCCAGGGACCGACCACGGAAACGGCGGCGAACTGTCCGACCTACACCGCCATAACGCCGGCGGCCGTCGGTGTCCATCAGCAGGTCACAGGCCAGGGCTGCGTCTACCCGCAGACGACCCAGACGCTCGCGGGTCAGCTCACCGCAAAGCACCTCAGCTGGCGCGCCTACGTCGAGGGCATGGACGAAGGCGGCCCCGCGGCCAGCCCGTGCAGCCACCCGACGCTCGGGCAGCCCGATCCGAGTGCCGCTCAACCGCCTCCGGCCGGGCAGACCTATGCGACCTTCCGCAATCCGTTCGTGTACTTCGACTCGGTGATCAATTCACCGCAGTGCGCAAGCGACGACGTCGGGCTCAAGCGCCTCAGCTCCGATCTGGCCGACACCGCTCACGTACCCAGCCTGTCCTACATCGTGCCCGACCGCTGCCACGATGGATCACCGTCGCCGTGCGCGCCGGGAGCCCCGGCCGGACCGCCCGCCGCCGACGGCTTCCTGGAGAAGGTGGTGCCCAAGATCCTCGCCTCGAAGGCCTACAAGACCGGCGGGCTGCTCGTGATCACGGTCGATGAGGCCCCATCCACCGGCCCGTTCGCCGACTCCAGCTCCTGCTGCGCGCAGCCCCAGTTCCCGAACCTGCCCGCGCCCGCGGGCGGGACGATCGCCGGGTTGCCGCTGAAGGGCGGCGGCGAGGTCGGGGCGCTCCTGCTCTCGCCTTACGTGAAGGCCGGCACGACCAATCAGGAACAGTACAACCACTTCTCGCTGCTGCGCACGATCGAGGATCTGTACGGGCTGAAGCATCTCGGTTACGCCGGCCTGGCCGGCGTGAGCTCGTTCGACGCGTCGGTGTTCTCGGCCTACAGCCCCGGTTAGACGCTCGCCGCGACGAGCTCGTCGTAGGTGATCGCCTGGCGTGTCTGTCCGGCCCGGTGGAGCACCCACTCGAGCGCCATCATGTGCCGCGGATGGCGCAGATCGGCGGGGTGCAGGTCAACGCGCATGGTGTCGCCGCAGACGAGGCTTCCCGCGCGGATCAGCGCGGGGGAGAGGACGCGGCGCAGGGGGCTGGCCGCTCCCATTCCCCAGGCCGGCGCGAGCAGGCGGCGCGGATCGTCGCTGGTGAGGCTGACCGTGCGGTGAACACCCAAAAGGCTCGCCCACCAGCGGAACTTGCCCGGGAGCAGCCGCCGCAGCGCCGGCGTGTAGGCGTAGGCGGGCGCCACGAAGCCGTCGGGCTCGAGCCCGGCGAGCTTCAGCACCCTCCAGCCGGCGTCGACCGCCCGCCGGGTCTCTTCGCCGTCGAGTCCCACGAACTCGGCCGAGCGCGGGTTTCGCAGATGCGCGAGCGCCGGCCCGGAGAAGGCGCCGCGGCGCAGCTGCTCGTGCTGAAAGCCGTGCTGGGCGATGGAGTCGCCGGCCTCGCGTCGCTCGGCCAGCCAGCTGCGCATCGCCGGCGAGCGCTCGCCGAGCGGGTGCAGATCGCGCGCCGGGATCACGAGCAGGGTGACGCGGTCGACGCCGTGGTCGTACAGCCAGTCGCGGATCAGCGCGCAGCGCTCGAACGTGGCCGGCTCGATGTCGTGGAGGGCGACCGCGACGCGTTTAGGCCGCACGCGCTGCCTCCCTCGAGGCGTGAGCTCCGAGCGCCCGCCGGTAGCCGGCGCTGAGGCGCTCGAGCGCGCGCTCCCACGTGCGCGCCCTGACCGAGACGAGTCCGGCCCGGGCCAGGCGCTCGCGCAACAGCGGCGAGCCCGCCAACTCGAGCAGGGCCTCTGACAGGGCGCCCGGGTCCGGCTCGCAGAGCAGCCCGCTGACGTTGTCCTCGATCAGAGACAGTGGTCCCCCGGCGGCCACCGCGAGGACCGGCAGGCCGCTTGCCTGTGCCTCGAGGATCACCTGGCCGAACGTGTCGGTGCGGCTGGGAAACAGGAAGATGTCGGCGCTCGCGTACGCGCGTGCCAGCTCGTCGCCCTCCAGCCAGCCAAGAAAGCTGGCGGCGTCGCCGACCCGATCGCGCAGCAGATCCTGCTCGGGTCCGCCGCCGGCGAGCACGAGCCGCAGCCGGGGGTCGAGCGCGTGTGCCCGAAGGAAGGCGTCGGCGAGCAGGTCGGCCCCCTTCTCGCGTGTGATGCGCCCGGCGTAGAGGACGTTGACCGCCTCATCGCGGGGCGCCCGGTCGCGCAGCGCCGGATCGAAGCGGCTGCTGTCGACGCCGCGGTCCCACCGCACCACATCCCGCGCGCCCACGCCCATGCGGGCCAGCGCCTCATCAGATGCCGGGCTGGGCGAGAGCACGAGATCACAGGCGCCGTAGAAGGCGCTCACGCCGAACGCCATCACCTCGGCCACCCCCCGCTCGCCCGAGCGCAGGCCCGCGTAGGCGGTCAGCTCGGTGTGGTAGCTGCCGACGAGCGGCAGCCCCAGCCCGCGGCTGACGAGTGCGCCCGCAACTCCGACCGGGCCCGGCGAGCAGACGTGGATCAGATCGAAGCACCCATCCGCCAGCGTCTGCACGGCGGCGGACAGGCTCGGAACGCCGATCTCAAGGCCCGGGTAGTAGGGAACGTCGAACTCGGCCACCGCCGACAGTCGCCGGTCGACGTTCGGATCGGTTCCGAGGACCTCGATCTCGAAGCCCGGAACCCCGCGCTGGCGGATCTCCTCGATCACGCGCGTGACCCCGTGGGTGCTGCCGATGCCGTCGGCCAGCATCGCCACGCGCGGTATCTCGCCGTCGGCGCGGCGGGTGTCGAGCTTGGCCTTCTCGTTCGCGAGGAACGCCGTCGCGGGCGCGTAGGGGATAGCGGCGATGCAGCTGTCGAACAGACCGGCCGCGGCGGGCATGATCTCCGCCTCACCGCGCGCCGCCGCCACCGCCTGCTCCACCGCGACGCGCAGCTTGCGCTCGTGCATGCGCGAGGCGCGCCGGTAGAGGTCGGAGTGGCTGAAGTCCTCGTCCTGCATGTAGGCGATCAGGCCCTCCTCGTCGAGGTGATCGAGCTCAACCGCGGTGAGCCACGCACGCAACAGGCAGCGGGCATCCTCCGGGGTCAGGTCTCTGGCGAGCGCTCCCTGGCGCGCGTCCCCCTCACGCAGCAGCCGCTGCACCATCGTCATCACGACACGCGGGTCCGGCGCGCTCTCCTGCGAGGAGCTCTCGCCGCGGCCGAGGGACCTCGCTGCCAGCGCGATCGCGGCGTGCGCCCACTTGGCGGCGCTGCCCTGAGCGCCCCCCACGCCGACGCGGCCGGCGCGGACGTGCGCGAGGAACTCCGCCGGCGTGCTCGCCCCGGGTGTCTGCGTGTAGGTGCGACCGATGTCGACCCCCGCGTGATCGTCCGATCCGCCGATCCCGATGCCGTCGAGCGTGGCGATGTAGGTCGCGGCGGGCCGATTGAGCTCGCGCGGGCGCGCCCCGTTGCGGACCTCCCAGATCTCGAACAGGTGCGCCAGGCGCCGGCGGTGGCGCGCGGTCAGGGGCGCGCCGACGGTGTAGTAGGGGTGCGCCAGCGCACATACGATCTCGCGCTCGTACATGTAGGCGGCGCACAGCTCGACGTCGCCGCGGTGGGCCTGCAGCCACTCGTGGTCCTCCGGGGAGATCCCGTAGCAGAGGACGTGCACGGCCTGCGGCTCACCGCGAAAGCGGGCGGTCAGCTCCACCGACACGAACACGTCGGGCCGCTCGGCGATCTGAAGGACCCCGGCGATCGTGTCGTGGTCGGTGATCGTCACGAAATCCATGCCGCGCCGCTTGGCCAGCGCGTAGACCTCCTCCGGTGGCGTGGCGCACTCCGGCAGGCCCAGTGCCCGCTGCACCCCGAGCCGCGATTCCTCGGAGGCGGTCGAGTGACAGTGCATGTCAACCCGTGAGCCGTTCATCTCCATAGATGTCGGCGATACATCCATCATCCTTGATGTCGTTATCTCACCGTCCATATCAAGCAGAATTCCCTGCAAACGGGCTGGTTTTGTGACCAGACGGGGACGATGATGTGAACTGATGGTGAAGCGCGCCGGGGAGAGTCGGTCCTTCGAGCCGGCGCTCTGGGAGCATCGGGGAGTGTCAACCCCACCCGAGACGGCTTCACCCGGCATCGAGTTTCTCGTCATCGGAGCTCAGAAGGCCGGCACGACGACGCTGTGGAATCTCCTCAGAGACCACCCCCAGCTGTGGCTCCCCGACGCCAAGGAGGCCCCCTTCTTCTCGCACACCGAGGTCTACGAGGCGGGCTGGGAGAGCTACCTGGAGCGTCTGCGCGTCCCCGCCGCCGGGGACGGCCTGCTGCGCGGCACGATCACCCCGCACTACATGCACGGCTGGCACGACGCCAGCACCCGCGTGGTCGCCGAGCGCATCGCCGGGCTCGTGCCGGAGGTTCGCATCGTGGCGCTGCTGCGCGACCCGGTCGAGCGCGGGCGCTCCCAGCACGCGATGGCGATCGCGCGCGGGCTCGAGCGGCGTGCGGCCGAGGAGGCGCTGCGTGGGTCGCTCGAGGCGCAGGCGCTGCGTCAGGCGCGGCTCGCCCCCGAAGACACGAACACCTACCTCGTCCAGGGCGAGTACGGACGCATTCTCGGCGAGTACCTGAGCTTCTTTCCGCGCGAGGCCCTGCACGTCGAGCTGAGCGACAGCCTGTCCAGCGACCCGCAGGGCGTCGTGCGGAGGGTCCTCGAGTTCCTCGGAGCCCGCGCCGACTACCGGCCCGCCGCGCCCTGGCGGCGTTCGTTCGCGGGCGGCCGCGAGCAGCGCGTCGACGATCACGAGCTGACACTGCTGCTGCGCTCGATCGACGCCGTTCGAGGGGAGGGCAGGGCCACCGCCCAGCTCGCGGCGGCGCGCGCCTGGGTCGCCGACCATGACGTCGATCCGCGCGGGCGTGAGGAGTTCGAGCAGATCCTCGGGCGTTATCTGAGCGCGCCGCCGGAGCGCTCCTACGGCGAGCGGGTGGGCCTCGAGTTCACGCTCAGGAAGGTGTGGAACGTCGTGCCCTCGCCCCCTGAGCCGATCTCCGATGGGCTGCACGGCGCGCTGGCAGCGCACTTCGCTGAGGACGCGGCCACCCTCGCGGCCGTCACGGGGCTTGAGGTGCCCTGGCGCTCGCCCCGCTGAGCAGGCGGGAGAGCCCTCGCGCGAACGCGACGGCCGCCTCCGTCCAGGGCGGGTAGGTGGCGAGCACGCGCTCGCGCCCCTGGCGCGCGAGCCGGCCGCGAAGCCCCGGCTCGCGCAGCAGCCGGATCACGCTATCGGCCAGCAGGCCCGCATCGCGGGGAGGCGTGACGAGCGCTGTCTCTCCCGGGATCGCATAGTCGCTGCCGCCCTTCGTGTCGGTGCTCGCGAGCGCCGCGCCGCAGGCGAGCGCCTCGATTCCCGGCAGCCCGAGACCCTCCTCCCAGCTCGGGAGCACGAGCACGGCGGCGCTGCGCAGCAGCTCTGCGACCCCCGCGGGCGACAGCCTGCCCATGAACGTCGACGGGATGCTCGGCTCAAGCGCGCCGAACAGCCTCAGCTCGACCTCGGGAAGCGCGTCGCGCACACGCGCGAGCGCCGCCAGCCCGTCGGACGTCGCCTTCCAGTCGGTCGCGTGCGTCATCATCGTCACGACCGCTCCACGCCGCTCGGCCGGTGGGCCGGTGTAGAACACTGAGCGCTCGAGGCCCGGCCGGAAGAGCTCGGCCTCGCAGCCGTGGCCGCGGGCGCGCTCGAGCAGGAAGCTGGAGACCGCCAGCACGCGCGGTCGCCGTTCGAGCATGGTCGTCACGCGCGGATTTCCGGGCGTCCCGTAGCCCTGGAAGAAGAACAGCGGCACCCCCTTTTCCGGCGGCAGCTCGAGCACGCGCTCTGGGTCCGGCTGAGCGAGGCCTCCGATCACCACCTCCGCGTCCGGCAGCTCGGCGGCGCTCAGCCGGGGAGCGTGCAGCACCCGAACGCCCTCGAGCGGCCGGATGGGGTCCT
The DNA here is from genome assembly GCA_963779605.1 of uncultured Solirubrobacteraceae bacterium. Lineage (GTDB taxonomy): Bacteria > Actinomycetota > Thermoleophilia > Solirubrobacterales > Solirubrobacteraceae > Palsa-744. The sequence goes on along the minus strand of CAVZYR010000005.1, from coordinate 351,569 downwards.
TGCGCACCGCCAGATTGACGCTCGTCGAGCGCCCTAGCTGGCGCGCGAGCTGCTCGATCACGTAGACACCGCCCGAGGCCTCTCGCTGATGGGGAACGATCAGCGTCACGGACTCGGGTAACACCGCGGCAACGCTAACAGCAGCTCAAAGCGTCCGGCAGACTACTCTGCCGGGGCCCGGCGAGGGTGGGCCCTACGTGCCCAGCAGGTCGATCACGAAGACGAGCGTTTCGTTCGGCGGAATCTTGGGCGGCGAGCCCTTCGCTCCATACGCTTCCGCGGGCGGGACGATGAGCTCCCGTCGTCCTCCCACCTTCATGCCGGGGATGCCCTTTTCCCAGCCGGGAATCGTTGCTTTGGTGCCGAGCGTAAAACTGAACGGTTCTTCGCGCTTCCATGAGGCGTCGAACACCGCGCCGTTTGAGTACAGCGCGCCGACGTAGTTGACCACGAGAGGGTTGCCCACCTCTGCTTCCGCCCCCGTGCCCTGGATTATTTCCTTGGTCACGGTCTTGCTCGGTGGCGGGCCCTTGGGGGGCGTCACCTTCGGTTCTTTCGAAAGCGGACCGCTCGTCGGGGTCGACGGTGCTGCGGATGCACCAGCTTTGGCAAGCGCTTCATCGGCCTTGTTCTCCTGGCCGACGCCGATCGTGCTGCTTGAACTGCTCGAGCCGCAGGCGGCGAGTAGGCTCGCGACGGCGAGCGCGGCAAGGGCAGCGCAACCAGGTGCGCGAACATCGCGGAGGTCGCGGAGGCGGCTCACGAGCGGGCAGCCTAACGAAACTCGGTGAGACCGGGTAACGTCGAGGCAACGCCAGCATCGGCCAGATCAGTAACTTGGACGCGTTGGCGGAACCTGCAATCACGGATTCGTGCGTGCTGCTCACCGGGCTGCCGCGCGGCGGCACCACGCTGGCGTGTGAGCTGCTTAACCGGCTTCCCGACGTTTGCGCCCTCGATGAGCCGATGGATCCCAACAGCCTGCTGCGGGATGCGGCCAGCGAGGACGGCCTCTCTATCGACGCCGCACTCATCCGAACCGGCATTGAGCACTTCGCTTCAGAGCAGCGGCGCTCGATCCTCGACCGCGGGGTGGCGCTCAGCCTGCACGTCGATGGCCGTGTGCTTGGAGCTAGGGTGTCGGACGCTCGTGACGCCGACGGATTGCGCGTGCCGATGGGCACGAGGAGCGAGATCGCGGTTGAGCCGCCCACCTCGCCGGAGTTCACCCTGGTGATCAAGCACCCGGTGGCGTTCACCGCGCTTCTTCCGATCCTGCTCGAGCGCTTCGAGGTGTTCGCGATCGTTCGCAACCCGCTTGCTGTGCTCGCTTCCTGGGAGAGCGCTCCGTTCCTCCAGCGCGAGGGACGGCTGGGGCTGCACCCGGTGATCGCCCCCGAGCTGGCCGTCCGCCTGGAGGCCATCGAGGATCGGCTGGAGCGTCAGCTGGCGCTGCTCGACTGGTTCTTTCAGAGCTACGCCTCCGCGCTCCCGCGCGAGCGTGTGATTCGCTATGAGGACGTCATCGCCACGGGCGGAGCGGTGCTCGAGCCAATCGTCGCGAGTGCCGGCGGCCTTGGCCTCGAACTCCGCAGCCGTAACACGGCGGACGTGTATGACCGCGGGCATATGCAAGACGTCGGCCGCCTCCTCCTGGACCGCGATGGTGCTCACCTGCTCTTCTATACGCGCGATGAGATCAACGATCTGTTGGCCGCCGCCGGTGCCGCTTCTTCGTAGGTTCTTAGCTGGTCGGGGGGGCTGATCGGCGGAACGGTCGGGTTTGCAGGATATCCTGACGAGTTCGTGAGCCACGAGGATCTGATCGTGAGGCGCCCTGGCGCCACGCTGTGGCTGACGGGATTGCCTGCGGCCGGCAAGACGACGCTCGCAAACGCCGTCGAGCGACGCTTGAGTGATCTGGGTCGCGCGGCGATGGTTCTCGACGGGGACCTGCTCCGCAAAGGGCTCAGTCGCGATCTCGACCTCTCACCGGAGGGTCGCGCAGAGCAGGCCCGCAGGGCCGCTCACGTCGCCGTCCTGCTCGCCCGGGCGGGGCTGGTGGCGATCGTGTCGTTGATCTCCCCTACGCGGAGGATCGTCGGCTTGCGCGCCAGATACACGACGCCGAGGGACTGATGTTCCACGAGATCTGGATCGACACGCCGCTTCGGGTCTGCCGGGAACGCGACCCGAAGGGGCTCTACAGGCGCGCCGACGCGGGCGAGCTTCGGTGCGTCACGGGCGTGGACGCTCCGTATGAGCCGCCGCTCGATCCCGAGCTCTGGATTCGCGGCGGCGAGGAGAGCGCGGAGGCCGCCGCCGAGCGAGTGGCCGCCCTGCTCGAAGGCGTCCCGGCCTGATCCGCTGTCGCTCGGGCTAGGTTCCCACGCTGTTGGAGCTGACCGGAGGTGCGACCGTGTTGCCGGTCACGCCCTTCACTTCCACCGTCGGCAGCGCTTCCAGGGGCGTCGCCTTGAGGTCTAGCTTGTTCGGCCAGCTGCGCGGATTCAACCGCAGCGTCAACATGTGCTTGCCCGCCTTGAGCGTCTCCCTGGCGGTCTCGGCGACCCGGCGGCTCTTGCGGCTCGCCACCAGCTGCACGCGTGCCTTGACCGTCAATCTGAAGGACAACTCGAGTGTCATAGCGATGCACGACATGCGAGTTCACGTCGGTCACCAGCGCCTTGTTCGTGCGCGTGCTGGCAGCCTTTGGAGTTGTTTCGGCGGGTACGTTGGATTGCGAGCGCGGTCGATTCTTCGGCCGGCGGTTCGATCGACGGTACCTGCAGGACGCTTTCGTCGGGGGGGCGAAACGCGATGACCCCGGCGAAGTTCGGGTCGGTGTCTTCCGGATAACCGTCTGTGCGTTCGGTGTTTTCGCTGTCTTCGGTCAGGTGAAACAACCAGCCCGTGCTGGTCGCAAGCCAGCAGTCATTGACCGCGGGACAGGCGATCGGCCCCGCGCTGCCGCGCGGTCCGAGTTTCTGCGCTTCGCCGAGCGGGACTTCTTCGACGGAGACCTTGCCCTTGCCCTGCTTGCCTACGCCTTCGCCCGGGTCGGCTTCGAGGCGGTCGATGTGCGCTTCGTTGTCGCTGGAGCCGAGCGCCACCCACGCGGCCGGGAGGCCCGGTTCGGCCGCGACGCCCAGGAGTTTGCCGTTGAGCGCCGAGCAGACGGACGGATCCGCCATGCACGAGGGGGTCTCGCCTTTCAGCTGCGCTTCAAGCTGTTCGCCGATTTCGCGAATCTGCCACCAGTCACCGGCGCTGTAGCGCAGGATGACGGGGCGCACGAAGTTTGCGCTGCCCGAGGCCTGCTGCCCGGCGGCGGCCCAAAGCTGAGGCACGGGCGGATCGGCCGCGGAAGGCGCGATGTAGTCGCCGCCGAGGCTGAGGCCGGCGAGCTGTTCCGGCTTCGCGGTTTCGTAGTTCGGCAGGGGCGGGCATTCGAGCCCACAGCTCCCGTCCACAATGAACGGGTCGTGGAAGTCGATGCTCGAGCCCGGCGGGTCGATCTGGTGCAGCAGGAACGGATGGGCCGGGTTTTCCGAGCCATAGTGATCTCCGGGCACCCTCGGGTCGATCACTACGCTCTCGAACAGCGTGCCTTCGCCGGCCAGCGCCATCGAGCTGACCGCGTGGTCCTCGGGCGAGTAGACCTCGGTGAGGTTTTCGCCGTCCCAGTGCAGGTGGAACGCCCCCGTGTTCGCTGAGCCCACTTCGGCGAGCTGGCCGCCGAACCAGCAGTCAGTCGGACTGAGGCAGGCGGCGGCGTCCATCGCCTGGTAGTGATCGGTCGCCGTCAGGGGCAGCGCGTAGGAGGCGACAATTTTTCCATCGAGGAAGTGGCAGAGCGAGATGTCGCCGAGCCCTTCGTTGCTGCCAGCGGATCGCTGGGCGACCGGTCGCTGGTCTGAGATCGTCCAGAACTCCTCGGGCCCCGCCCACGCGATCTGACCACTCTTGCCTTCGCTCGCCGTCGCACCGCACTGGTTCGAGAGCAGATGCCAGTCCGTGCCGTTGTAGGCGTAGACCCCGCAGGGCACCGCCACCGTCGTGCTGGTTTCGGCGCAGCCGTCGCGGCCGGTGCCATCGGTGATGAGCAGACCGCGGTTGGGAGCCCAGAACGAGATGGCGCTGACCTGACCGAGCGGCACCTGATTCCTCGCGCCGGACCGTGCGAGTTGCCAGCTCGCGCCGGCGGCGCCGGCCGGCGCGATCGCCGCGAGAGCCAGGACCGCGAGCACAACCCGGGCGAGCTTCACTTGCGCGGCTTGGTCGGATGGTGGACGTTCGCGGGGCGCGGGAAGCTCGCCTGCAGGGTCTCTGTGAGCTTGCGATGGCCCGGCGCGGCGAACGTGACGGAGATCGTGGCGTAGAGGCCGCCCCGCTCGAGACGAGCGAGCGGTAGCGCTTGGCCGGCAGGAGCCGCAGCTGCAGCAGGCCCTCGCCCCTGGTGGTGGCCGCCGCGCTGGCCACCTGGCGGGAGGCGATAACGGTGGTCGTCCGAGTTCTCGCTGCCGTCGCGCGCCCGCGGGTCGATCGCCCGCGGGCGCGGCTAACCACCACCTTGGTGGGCACCGGCGCGCTGGCGCTCGCGGCGAGCCGGCCGGCGCCGGGAACGGAGACGTCGATGAGCAGCGCACCGTCGCGCGAGCGGCTGGCCGTCGCACTGATGCTCCACGCGGGGTCGCCCGACGGTCCCTGCGGAAGCGGGGTGACGCTCTGTTCGCCCGCCGCTTCGGGTGAGACCAGCTCCCCGGTGACGAACACGGCGCTGCCCTGGTTGACCGTTCCGGGCGCAAGGTTGCTCGAGCCGGAGGCCAGCGCCAGCACCTTGCCGTCGGCGCTGAGCGTCGCGGTTTTGACCCCTCCCACCTTGCCTTCGGCGTCCGCCGGTTCGCCGTTGTAGCCCTGACTGACGAGGGCCAGCGTGCCGGCCTGCAGGTTGGCCTCATACAGCTGCGGAATCCCGACCTGACTAACCCGCTCGGTGATCAGCGCGGGCGGTGCGAGCGGGAAGACGTTGCGTTGGGTCACGAACAACACGCGGGTGCCGTCTGCGGACATCGTGATGCCGGTGATCGTGCCGTCAAGAGCACCGCTTGAGAATTCAGTGGAGGCCCATTCCGTGAGCCTGGTGATCGCCTGTTCGCGGGTCAGTCCGGGGGCCATGTTGACGACGAACGCGTTTGCCGTCGGGGCTGGCAGTTCAGTCTGAAACGGCCCGAATCCCGGTATGTGTTCGTAGTCGGGCTGGGTCGGAGAATCGCGACCTTCATTCCGTCGGCGCTCAGCTGCGGGGTCACCGCTTGCAGTTCGGAGCCGAAGCCTTTCAATGCCGGTTCGACAAAGCTGCCTTCCCTGGGCCCTACGGCGTAACCCCTCTGCGCGCGTTCCACCCAGTTGCCGATTTCATACTGTTCGTCCCAGGTCAGATCGAGGCCCCCTTGGCATCTCGGGGGGCAACCGGGCGCGGAGGCGTCGTCGCCTGCAAGCACCCGCCTGGTGGGCGCCGCCGGCCCTTCGGCGATTCGTCGCCACAGCGGCTCGGCGTATACCTCGGGGAACTCTGTTTCTAGACCCGCCACGGCGGGTTCGTTCAATTCAGTCTGGGCAAAGACGTTGATGCCCATCCACGCCACCGTGCTCCCGTCGGCGCTGATCGAGGCCGTGCTGACGTTGTCGTGGCTGATTCGGGGCGTTTCGGCTGTGATTTCGGTCTGGCCGCTCAGCGCGGCTCCGCCGGAGACCGGATTCCGGGTGCCCTTGGCGACGCTCACGAGCGTCGTCGTTGGCGGCGTTTCCCCGAAGTTGCGCACGGCGACCTGGTTTTCCGGGGTTTTGGTCTGTCCTTCTTCGCCCGTCAGATTGGATTTGGCGATCACGGTGAAGGCGACCTTGCTGCCGTCGGAGCTGATCGCGACGCGGTTGGCCGATGCCGAGCCTCCGCCGGCGCATGTTTCGTACGTCAGCGGTTCTTCGGAGCCGCTCCGCGCGGAGACGATCGCGTACGTGGGTCTCAGGGGTTCCAGCAGGTCGGCCCGGTACACCTGCGTACAGTTGCCGCCGCGCTGCTGGATGCCCGGAACCGGTTCCGAACTCGTGAAGCTGACGTACTCGGCCGTCGCCGCTCACCGACGGGGCGCCCGTCGCCTCAGCCCGAGGGCGACGGTCGCCAGGTCACCGGAGAGCAGGTCCTTGCGGTAGACCCCGTGTTTGGCGCCCTGCGACCGCGCCGGTGGATGACCACGTAGCGCCCCGGCGGGCGAGACTCGCCGGTTCATCACGCGTATCCGGCCTGCATGCCCAGTCCGGGCTGGCTGGAGGCCGGCTGGAACGGGGCTTGAAGGCCGCCTGCGCCGGTCGCGTGGATCAGCGACGCCGGGCCAGCCCGCGAGCGCGGCCGCGAGTCACGAGTGCGAGCATGCGCGCCAGGCGGCGGGCGCTCATTGCACCTGGATCCGCAGGCCGGCGACGAGGCGCGTGACCCACCCGGTCGCGGCTCTGGCCACGACGATCGACGTAGCGCCCGGCTCGCGCGTAGGCGTGGGTCACGTTGAGACGGCCGCTCACGTGGGTGCCATCGCCGAAGGCGATCGACGTGTCGCGTGCAATCGCGCCAGACGCATGGTCCGTGACCCGCACGCGCACCGCTCCGTGCCCGAGCCCGCCGCACGGCGGCTTGGGGCGGGGTGGCATTCACTTTCAGCGTCGCCGCGGGGGTCATCGTCTCCTGGCCCAGGCTGTCGGTCGCGAGCACCTGCACGCGATGGCTGCCGTCGCCCAGCCCGCGCGCTTCAAGGCGGGTGGACAGTCCCGTGAGTCCGCGGCGCACGACGCCGCCCGTCGACCAGCACGGCGTATGTCGTCGCCCCAAACGCCTCGGCCGGCACTTCCCAGCTCACGGTCGCCGAGCCCCCCTTGACCCAGCCCGATCAGCGGTCGTCGCCAGGAACTGGGCAGGGGGCGACTTGGCCACCGCGGCCATCACCTGCTGCTCGCCGTTAGGCCCCTGTGCAAACGCGATCAGCGCATCGCCTTCGGGTGATCCAGCCAGCGCAGGGGTGCCGACGGGCCCGCTGATCGGAGCCGACAGCTCGGCCAGCTGCCACGCGCCGCCGGGCGAAGTCCTCGCGCGCGTCGACCACGGGCAGTCCGCCCGCGCGGACGCCCGGCCAGACGGTTACGCCCCCGTCGGCAGGGTTGATCGCGGTCCTCGTCTGTTCGACCGCGCTCGCCGCCCAGCAGGGCCGGAGCTCTGGTCGGATGGAAATCGTCACCGCTGATCGAGTCGCGCCCCTCCGCCCGAGCCATAGGCGAGTCGGTAGTCGCCTTCTTCGTCGATCGCGAGGCTGGGCGGGCCGAGCGCCGGTGCGCCGGCGACCGGGAGCCGCGCCGCCCAGCTTGGCGCCCTTGGTGTCAACTTCGCTCGGCAGCGAGTCGAGGAAGACCCGCGCGTCGCCGTAGGGCGATCCTGCGCCGCCTGCCAGGCGGTAGGCGATCCTCGCCTCCCCGTACCCGTTGACGGCGAGCGCGGGGGCGTCGGCTTCGGCCGTTATCGGCCGTCCGCTCGCGCTTTCGGGACTCACCTGCAGCGCGTTGCCGAGGCGGCCCGCGAAGACCCGCCTGGCGAAGATCTCGGCGACCCCGGCGGAGTTGGGTTCCTGCCAGAGCACCACGGCGTTGCCATTGCGAGTGACCCCGACAACCGGCGCATTGGTCGCGCTGGGGTGGCGCATCGGGATTTCAGGGTGGTTGTTGATCGTCCCGTAGGAGGTCCAGGGCAGGCCCTGGCCGTTGTAGCGAGCGACGCGCACGCTGATCTTCTCATCGCCCGCCCGCGGCGGGACGATCGGACTGTTCAGGAGCGAGTCGGTGACCACCCGGTAGGCGACGTAGGCCTCTCCGTTTGGCGCCATCGCCAGCGACGGGTAGGCGGCGCTGCCGTCGCCAATGTCGGTGGGGTCGACCTGCTGCGCCGGCCCGAACTGCGTGGCCCCGGGGTCGAGCTCGGAGGAGTAGAGCTGATAGTGGGTTTCCCTGCCGATTTCGGCCCATGGCTCGGCCCAGACCACGAGCAGCCGGCCGTCGTCGCCCGCGGCGATCGCCGGGAAGCTCGCCGCGAAAGGCTGCCCCGCATCGACTTGGACCGGGGGCTGCCAGGCGCCAGCGAGGAAGCGGGCGACGAACAGGTGTGGCTCGCCTGCCACCAGCTTGCGGTAGAGGATCCCGCCGCCCCCGTCGGGTGCCAGCGCGGCGCCGTCGACGTCGAGGATCGTCGCGCTCGGGCCGTCGATCACGCTCGCAGGCTCGAGCGCCGCGAGTGCCCCGGGTGCGGCTAGGAGCACGGTTGCCAACCACAGTGCCAGGCAGCACGCCGCCGCGAAGCGGTGCGATAGCTCGAAGCGAATGCCGAAGCGAAGGCTCATCACAGGAAGGGTCTGCCCACATCCAACCGCCGAACAGACAGGGCGTGGCGAGCGACGGTGCGTCATGATAGGCGCCGACCGAGCGGGCGGGCGCCAGCTTCACCAGAGTTTCACAGCAATGTCGCCCGTACCCGGCAGGTTTACGGTACGTTCCGGCCCAGCTGGGTCGATTCTTCTTCTATGCACATCCCTTCGCGCATCGTAAGCACGCCCAGCAGGCTTCTGAAAACGTTCGCATGAGTCGCCTGAGCGGTGCTGTGCCCCTCCTCCTGGCGACGGTGCTCGTGGGCGCTGCGAGCCCGGAGCGTCGGCCGCGCCGACGCGGCGCTGAGCTTCGAACCGCAGCTCGGTGTGCCGCAAAACCTGAGCTTCTTCGGCGCGTCGCCCGGCCAGGCACCTGGGGAGGTCTGGGCGACCGCGGAAATCGGGTCGGTGCCGGCGGCCGTCGACGGCCAGCAGATCGAGAAGACCAGGGTGCTCGCGCGCCACGCTCAGGGGAGTGGCTGGCAGATCGTCCCCGTCGAGGATGCGCTGGGTTCACGGCTTGAATTCCACGGGGTGCCGCAGGCCAGCCCGGACGGTGGCGTCGCGATGCTCAGCCAGAACGACTCGACGGTCATCACCCGCGATCCGGCCGGCGCATTCGCTCAGGCGCCGGCGCCGAAATCGGTGCTCGAGGCAGGAGAGACCCTGTCCGAAAACTTCACCGCCTTCGACGAACCGGAACACACGGGCGTGCTGATCGTCCCCGGGAACCTCTCCGCCACGAAGCCCGGCGTGCTCCACTACGACGGCGCCGGCTGGACGCGTGAGCCGATCTGCACCACGTACCCCCGTCCGAAACGAAACCCTGCACCGCTCCCCCGCGAGCTCTGAACGTCAAAGCCATCGCCGCGAGCTCTCCCCAGAACGCCTGGCTGCTCGCCAGCCCCGCCAGCGAAGAAAACGGGGAAGGCACGCTGATGCTCTTCAGGCGCATCCCGCTCGGCTCGGGCTGGGTCTGGGTGCAGAGCCAGCCCGCGAGCTGGGGTGGAAATGTCTCGGCTCGCCCGAGCGGCCAGATGCTCGACGTCACAAGCACGGGCCTGTGGGTGGACGCCAGGCTGAACCACAGCGCCGATCTGTCGATGTGGTTGGAAGCCCCCTCGCCGGTCGCGGGCCCCGGAGAACCGGCACCACCCGCCGTCCAGGGCCGGTGGTGCTACCCGAGTGAAGGGTGCAGGGGAACGGGGTGGGAAGGGGGTTCGCTCGGTGCGCCTCTGCCGGGTAGATACTCGAGCTTCGCCTGGCCCGTGCCGGGAAGCACCGGAGATCGGATCGTGGTGGGTCTCGAAGGGGGTGCGCTGCTGGACTTCGAGGACAGCGGCAACTTCCGAGTCATCTCGTGGGTGGAGGAGGGGCGGGAAGCGCGAACGCGGAGTTCACGAAATCCGGCGACGCCCTCCCGGAAGGCTGGATCGCGGGCGCGTCGGCGGGGCGTGATGAAGCCACGGTGGAGCGGGTGAGCGCCAGCCCCGAAGCGCCGGCGCCAGCGCGCTCACCCCTGGCCGCTGCCGTTTCGCCGCCCGCTGCTCGCCATCGCCCCCGACCCGGCAGCACGCCGGGCGCTCCGAACGCCCAGGCGATCGCGGTCGGTGACCAGGGCCAGATCGCGCGCTACATGCCGGGCCAGGGGTGGACGCCGGAATTCCTCTACGACGCCGCCGGCGAAGTCCGCACCCCGCGCTGCGCGGTGTGGCGTGGCCCGAAGCCGGCCGCGCCTACGCCGTCGGCGACGACGGCGCGATGTGGATGTGGCGCGCCGACACTGGCCTGTGGGAGCCCGACCCGGCCAAGCCGTTCAACTTCCACGGGAACCTGACGGCGATCGCCTTCTCGCCTGCGATCCGACGATCGGCTATGCGGTCGGCAAGCAGGGGGTGCTGCTGGCGTACGACAAGACCTGGACACAGCAGCACCTGCCGCCGGCCTGGAAAAGGCGAACTTCACCTCGGTGGCATTTGCGGGCGGGAGGCGCTGGTCACCTACCGCAAGGTCGTAGCGCGATCGATCTGACCGAGCCCGGAGACGGGCCAAGTAGAGGTCGGCGGCTCCTGGTCAAGACGGACGGGCTGGCAGATCGACCCGCGCGCGCCGCTGCTCGCGGGCTGTCAAGCCCGCGGCGACGGTGCTCTCGAAGGTCGCGGGGCTGCCCGATGGCGGCGCGGTCGCCGCCGGTCCGGGGGTGGTGATCGAGCGCGACTCGGCCGGCTCGCCTGGCGATTTTCGCGCCAGCCGCTGCCCGAAGCGCAGAACATCGCCGCGCTGGCCGCGTTCCGTGAAGGCTCGGTGCGGGCGCTCGTCTCGATCGATCTCGACCGATGAGCAACCCCAACCCCTGGAAACCTCCTGATCTGGAATCGACAACCGCCGGCGACGCGGTCGCGAGCCACCGCCGCTCGTCGGACCGACCCGCTGCCGGCAGCGGCTACCTGCTCGCGAAACCGCCAACGGCTGGGACGACCTCGAGCACCAGGCCTACCCCGAGCCCGGGCCAATGACGGACTGCCGGACTGGCCGGACGCGGTGCTGGCGCTCGACGTCGATCCGACGGCGCCGAAGGCTGGGCGGTCGGCGGCCAGACCGGCGGGCATCCTCAGTCCCGAGGGCGCCCCGGCGTCGCAGACCGCGGCGGCACTGCGCCTCGGTGCCGGCCCGCCGCCGCCACAGAGCGCGGCGCGCCGATCGCGACCCCGAGCGGGCAGGCCACGTTTGCGGTCGGCGGCGACTCCCGGTGCGCCGATGCCTGCGCGACTTCGCCAACGAGGGTCTCGGGCCCGACGACTGGCTCTCGGGGGCGGTCGCACCGCGTCGCAGATCCCGGGTCTGCGCGGCTTCCTCTACACGGGCGGGACTCGCCAGTCGCACGCTCGCCGGCCCACCCCGCCTCGCATGCCGACCAGTAAGCGTTCACACGTGAGTTGCCAGACCTACGCCGACCTTCTGAGCGCGCGGCTTCGCTGCCCGTTCGCGCGGCCTCGCCCACGGACGTCGGCCGCGAAGGCAGCCTGCTCGCGTTCGCGCGGGCTCGGCCGACCGCCGGGCGCGCCAGGGCCGGCGCCCCGGCGGCAGCGCCGCCTACGCGTTCGATCCGCCGGGGCGGCGGAACGGTACGCGTGATCGTGCTCGACTACTCGGCGCCGGACGCTGGCGCCGGAGAGCTCAGCTGGCTCGCCGCCCAGCTGACGCCGCCAAGACCGCAGGCGTCCCGGCGATCGTGATGGGAGCGCCGACATCGCCGATCCGACGCCGCCAACCACGCGCAGGACGCCGCTGCGGTCGACCAGGTGCTGCTGGCGGACGGTGCCTCGGCCTACCTGTTCGACAGCCCGGGCGAGAACCGTTCCCGCACATCGGTTCGGGGACGAATGCGATTCCCGCGTTCGGCACCGGCACGCTCGGCTACGTGCGCCCGACCGCCGTCCCGACCGAATTCCTTGGCGCCAGCGGCTTTCTGCTCGTCAGCGTGAACGCTCGCGGAGCGACCAGCGCACCAACCGCGCGCCGGTCAGCGCCTCGCTCATTCCCAACATCGCCAGCTCGCCCTCGACGCGAGCGACGGCACGCTGCTGCGGCGCAGCCAGGTGGCCCTCTTCCAGGGGCTGGCGCGGCGTCCCGGGGGCGGGTCGGCGAGCGCCGCGGGCAGCCGGTGCCCGAACCCTACGTGCCGATCCCCGAGACCTGCCTCGGTCGGACTGTTCGCAGTTCATCGCGCCGAGCTACACCTTCAGCTCCTCGAGCCGGACATCGGGACTTCGTCGAGCAGGAACCGACAACCCCAACCCGCGCGCGGTGCTCCAGGGTCCGGGCGGCAAGCCGATCCCGATCCGCAGTCGGGCCTCTTCTGCGCCTTCAACGCCGGCACCACCACGGTCTCGATCACGACCGGCGGCCTCACCTACTCCGAGCCGGTGACCGTCCAGGCCGGCAGCGTCGAGCAGCCGTGCGGCACGGTGCCGACCAACCGCAGCCCGTCGCGGTCGTGCCGCGCGCCGCTCGCGCCGCCCCGCCCGGCGCCCCCGCCGGGGGCTCTCCCGCGCCGCCGCGCTGGCGCCCCCTCCGCCGCCCGCGCTGGTCCGCCGCCGGCCGCGCCCGTCCCACCTCGCCGCCTCCGCCGCCGCCCCCGTTCCTTGCGCAAAACTGCCGATCGTGACGCTGGTTCGCGCCGCTGCTGCCGCCGCCGCCGCTGGCACGCCCGATCCCGCCCTCGGGCACCGCGCCCGTAACCGCGCCGGCCGTCGCGCCAAGGAGGAAGAGAGACGAGGAGGCGATCGAGAGCGCGCGCAACAGCATGGCGATCTACGACCCCGACGACCCGCGGCTGCCCCCGATCCCACTGATCGCTTTGATCGTGATCGCGGCGGCCGCTGGCACCTCGATCCGGCGCGCCGGCCGCGGCCGGCGACGCGCGAGGCCGCGGCTCGCGCTTGCGAGGGAAAAGCGCTATGAGCGCCGCTCCTAAGCGCATGCTCGGCGCGTGGCTCGTCGTGCTCGGTCTGCTCGTCGTGCTCGCGTCCGCGACGCTCCCGCCGGTGCCGACCCCTCCCACGAATACCACGAAGTTCTCCGCTTCGGGGGCTTCGACACTCACGCGTTCAACCACGGCGCCTACGGCGAAGGCGGAGCCCAATCGCTCACGCCCGGCAAGCTGCTGGAAGCCACGGGCTTCGCGGTCGACCCCGAAGAACCTGAAGAAGCCATCTACGTCGCGGACCGCACCTCACAGTCCGTAGGCACCCCCGGATCGCAAGAATGCGTGAGCTACGGCGCGCCCGGCACATGCTGGCGCATACAGAAGCTCGGCTCCAAAGGTCAGGTGCTGGGCACGACAACGTTCCCGCTGCCGGGGGAAAAGCCGACGGCGGGGATGCCTGCCGGGCTGGCCGCGTATGCGATCGCCGGCCTGGCCGTCGATCACACCGCCGAACGGGTCACGCACTCGTCGTGGGGCCGCTCAAGGAAAAGAACCTCTTCCAGGACAACGCCACGGCCGCCGTGGAGCTGTTGGCGTGGTCCACCAAGCCGGAAGCGTGTCCTGCCGGAGGGTGCCCCGCGACTGGTGGCAGGCTCGTCGCCGCAGAACACCTCGCAACAGATCCGCTCGGAACCACGGGTGGGTTGGTCAGCACGAGGACGCAACTCGAAGAAGCCGTCACGCCGGAAGCCGCCGGGCCGCTCTATGACCCACAGGGGATCGTGGTCGACCACGTCCACCCCAAGGGATCCAAACCGGACGAGCCCGTCGCGATCGAGGCCAAGATACCCGACGCCGTGGAGCGGAAACACAGGGAAGAAGGCGCCGAAGAAGAATATAGCTCCGAAGAAGGATTCGGCTACTCAGAATTTGAAGCGCGCGGAAACACGATCGTGCAGCAGGTGGGGACCGAAGCTCAGGCCAGCCCGGCACGGCCGATCGGTGCCCTGGGAGAGAGATGGTCCAGCGGCGAACTCGGGAAGAAAATCTGGCTCCGCTCGGGATCTCTGACGACACGCAGGATGAATCCATGTCGGTTCTGCTTCGCGGGCCGGAAGGTCGGACCACTACGAATGCATACGTCGTCCGTTTGCAACTACCGCCTCCGGTCGCGGGCAAACCGGTCAAACCCGAAGTTAAACGTGTTGAACACAGGCGAAAGCGAGCAGGAACCGCCGCTCATGCGCCTTGACCCCGGGCCCTTCTTCACAGAACCCGACGACCGCTTTCAGCCTCAACGAACGCCCGAGGCGATCAGGAACGCGGGGCCGGAGGTCGCCCAGTGGAAAACGGGATCTACGCTGCCGACCTCCGCTACGAAGAACCCGACGAGAGCGGAAGTCGAAGACGGACGTGCGCCCTACTGGCGGGCCGAACAACACTACGAACGAAAAAGAAACGGAAACGGAAACGGCGTCGAAGGCGTCAACGTCGGCGTTCGCGTGCTACAGCCCGTGGGAGGGCAGCTGAATGACGCCCACGGAGCATCGATCGTCAACACGCTGGGCAACTCGGAGCCCTGGTCGACAGGCAACAGCTCCTCCGCGTGCAGCATCGACGCTGAACAGCCGGCCCTCGCCGCCGGGGAGGGAGGCTCGGCTGTGGGTGCTCGACAGGGGTCCCTCCTCTGAAGCGCTCGAACGTGAGGAAGTGCCGGAATCGCAATGGGGGCACCAGTGATCGAGTTCGCCCCGAACGCGAGCGGCGAACAGCCGGAGCTGGCCTGCCCGAAGCCCTCGGGAACCTTCACCATGGAAGCCGGCTGCGGGTCCAGCCAGCCGTCGCAGGGAACGTTTGAAGATGCGGCGGGGGTGCCGGTCGAGTTCGACGCAAGCTCGATCGACCTCAGGGGGGCCACGCCGGCCGCCTACGAATGGAAGATCGGCAAACTCAACGCCAAAGGCGAACCGGAAGGCGAACCCGAACCCTATCCAACCGCTGCGGAACTGGCGGAAAAGAAGAACAAACCCCCGTTCGAGGTCTCGGGGTTTCGCAAGTTCGAGAAATTCCCGAGAACCTTCAAGGAAGCAGGCACCTATCGAGTGACGCTGGATGTGCCCACCGACTACGGCGCCTATGAACAGTCGGCGCTGGTCGTGGTTACCTCTGGACAGGAAAGCGCTCCCCACGCGCAGTTCAGCGTGGAATCGATCGAGGGGGCGCAGGCGACGTTCAATGCCGAAAAAGGCCCCTCACCGGGCGAAGAAGGCTCCTCGCCGGGCGTCTGCGGCACGGTCGCCGACTATCGCTGGAACTGGGGTGAAGGCAGTTCGGTCGACGAGGACGACGACACGCCCCTCGTCTCGCACACGTACCCGAGCATTGGCGAAACCAGGCACTACACCGTCACGTTGACGGTCCTCGCGCGCAAGGTTGAAAACGGCGAAGAAAAGTACCTGTCCAGCGCGCCGGTGACCCACAGCGTGACGGTGAGCGCGGCCCGGCAGCTCACGACCGAACTGCCGGAATTCCCGCCCGTTTTCGCGGGCGTGCCGGGCGCCGATTCGCCTGCGGCGTCCGCGTCCGGGTCTGGGTCCGGGTCCGGACCCGCCAGGGGCCTGACCGGACCTCGCACCGCGCGCGCAGTCTCTCCCGCGGGGTCCTCAGCGCGAGGGTCGCCTGTCCGGCCGCCAAGCTCACGTGCGCGGGCACCGTGCAGGTCGAGACGGCCGCCCTCTTCTCCGCGGGCACCTCCCGCTCCGCGAAGGGCCGGACGAAGCGACGGCTGGTTCTCGGCAAGGCTCGGTTCACCCTCGCGGGCGGGCGCAGCGAGGCCGTGACGGTGCGCCTGACGGCCACTGGAACCGCGCTCCTGCGCAAGGAAACGCGTGGTGGCGCTCGTGATCGTCAGCGCGCACGACCCCGTCGGCGACCCGGGAGTCGCGAGCGCGCGCCTCACTCTGGTCGCGCCGGCGGCGGCGCGACACGGCGCCACAAAGCGGTCGTAGCCTCGCCCGGCCCCGCAGCGAGCGTCGCCCGGCTGCCGCCGCCGGTTACAAACTGGTGGCGAAGGGGTGTACGACCGGATAAGAAATGGCCGACGACCCTCGGGCTGGTTACAAACTGGTGACGATGGGGTGTACGACTACATCAATTGGGTGACGATCGCCCCCTAGTTATCAATTGGTGACGGATTGGGGACGACATGGGACGATCCTGTTATTCCGCTCGCCACCGCCATTTCCGCACGGTACGGTCCTTTCAGTGCGCTCCCTCGGAGGGGGGGTTAGCAAACAACGATCTTCCCCTGAGGGGGCGAAGGAGGTTCGGTTCGAGATGAGCCGCTATTCCAAGCTTAGACGCGTCGCTCTGCTCGCGGCGTGCGTGGTTTCCACCTCGGTCATGGTGTCGCTCGGTGTGACCGCGACGGCCGGTGCGTTCCCGCTCGCATACAACGAAAAAGCGTGTGTCCCGGCCGCCGACGTATTGCACGCATCGGGCTCGTCCTTCCAGCTCAACCTGGAGGAAACGCTCAAAAAGCTGGGGCGCGAGCAGCGGTTGCACCGAAGCGCCGAAAGAAACGACGATCCACTACACGTCCACGTCGAGTGGTAAAGGGCGCGAAGTCTTCGGGGCGAACGGGAAAAAACTGGAAGTTTTCCAGCCTCTGAAAGACAAATCGATGGAAGAACTCGAATCAGGCACCAAAGAATGCAAAGGTCCGAGAACGGCCGCGACGGCCACACCCAAAGAAGCATGTGAGGACGTCTTCATCGGTACCGACGCTGGACCGAGCACGGCAGAAAACGAAGAATTCACGAAAAAGCCTACGTGGCAAAAGCGTGAACCGTGGCACGGTTACGGTCCCGCTCGCGCAGGGGCCGCTCGCGTTCATGTTCAGCCTGCCTGCGGGCTGTGAAATCGAACCCGGCAGCAAGATCGATCTCAACAACGTCACGGTGCAGCAGATCTGGCTGGCGCAGAAAGCTGCGGCAGGCAAAGAAGGCGAGATCGAAGCACAGGGTGGATACCCGGCCGCGTCGTGGGGTGCCCTTCTGACCCAGCTCGGGCCACAACAAAGCGGGACTCGCAAAAGGCAAAGAATTCAAAGAAGCGAGCAAAGCAACCTGCGGCGAAGAAAAAATCAAACCGCAGATCCGGGCAGCGAGTTCCGGCACGAGCTTCGCGACGAGAACTACTTCAACCAGATCGAGGAAGAATTCAGCCCGAAAGGAACGACAGCACACGTATGCCCTCACAGCCGGCGGCGCCGTGCAATGGCCGGACGAAATCGGACACTACTTCCAGACCGATGCATGTAAAGGCCTACAGGAAAACGGCCAGGTGCTTTCGGAAAACACGGCTGGCACCCCGGGCTCGATCGGCTACGCCGACACCTCTGACGCCTACCATGCTGGTGGGATGACCGAAAGCCACTAGCACCACCGTCTGTGGAAGCGCGGCGCATCAATACTCTGGGCCCAGCCGCAGAACACCGGAGTTGCGGCCGCGCCGAACGCATCGGAATACGTGAACCCGCTGCTGGCCGAAAACAAGGCCAACTGCGAGACCACGAAACTGATCGGCGGTGACGAAAATTATCCGAAGCACTGGAACGAAACGTGGGTCAAAACGCTCGCGACGGACCCGGACCTGGTGGCGAAAAGCTCGACGGCATACCCGGCCTGCGCATTGACGTTCGCCGTCGCGCAGCACCACTACAAGAACAAAAACCTCTACCTCGGTACGGCAACGGCCGAAGACAAGGCCCGCTACTGCTCACTGACGACTTCAAGTACATGACCGGGACCGCAGGCAAGACGGCGATCGAAGCCGCAGGCTCCGCCACGTCGGTGCCCCTGTCCGCGACGCAATCCGCATCAAAGCAGCGGTGGAAAACATCGGATACTGATCGAATCCATCGATAAGCAGGCCGCTGAGTAAGGCGGCAGCTGTCAAAGGCCCGTCGCGCCCGGTGCGCGGCGGGCCTTTTGTTTGTGCTGGCCGGGCGCGCGGTGCGAGGGGCGAACCCGGCAGCTAGGATGGGTGGCGATGAGCGAGCCTGCGGCCAGGCCGAAGCCGATGGCGCTCACATGCCAGGGGATTCGGACGCCGCCGCCGCCGCCGGCCTGTCCCGCGGGCTGGCGAACGGGGCCTCCGGACTTTGTCGGCGTGGGCGCGCAGCGCAGCGGGACGACGAGGTGGTTCGACCTGATCGTGGCCCACCCGCAGGTCACCGCACCCTTGGCCACGCGCAAGGAGCTCCACTACTTCGACCGCTTCCACTCGGACGCGTTCACGGCGCGCGATGCGATGGACTACAGCGAGTACTTCCCGCGCCCCGAGGGCACGTTGACCGGCGAGTGGAGCCCGAGCTACCTGGCCTCGCCGTGGGCGCCCGCGATGCTGGCGAGCGCCGCGCCAAAGACGCGCCTGCTCGTGCTGTTGCGCGACCCCGTCGAGCGTTACCTATCGGGCTTGCAGCGCCACCACCGCGTGGCCAGGGCCAGGGGCGAGCCGCTCAACGCGACGGCGCCCCTCGACGCATTCGCGCGCTTCGCCGGGCTCGACGAGGCCCAGCTACCCAATTGCTGAGGCGATTCGCGCGTGCGCAGGTGCTGGTGCTGCAGTACGAGCGCGTGAGCGCCGAGCCGCGCTCTGAGCTGCGGCGCACCTATGAGTTCCTCGGACTGAGCGACAGCGGCTTCGTGCCGGACCTCGAGGCTCACCCCAACCGCCAGGCCGAGAAGCCGGAGCTTCACCCGGACGTCCGCCGGGCGCTGGTCGAGGCCTACACCGAGGAAGTCGCGCTGCTCGTCCGCGATTACCCGGAGATCGATCTCAGCCTGTGGCCCAACTTCACGGCGCTGTGATGCTCCCTCAACACGGCCAGGGCGCCCGCAGCACGCGCTCGAGGGCTACCGTATCGCGCAATGAGCGGGCGATGTTGTGGGCTGCCGCGGCCGAAGCGATACAGACGCCCGCCTGGCAGACCGGCCAGGCGCTCGGCGTGCGGTCGGCGCGCACGGAGTCATCGAGATGTGCTAGCCGCGCGCCGCGGTAGACGCGCCGAAGGCGAAAGGAGCGACCAGGCTACCGGCGCGCGCGCGGGCGCGCGGGCGGGCGCACAGCGCTCTCCCTTACACTCATCGCGCAAGCCGCGCTAGACTCGTGCGACACTCTCGCAGCGCCTACCAAGGGCGACCCATTTCGTGACTACCCGCCTCTTCCGACTCTCCCTCGTACCGGTCCTCGTAGCAGTTGCACTCGGCATTAGCGCCTGCGGGAGCAGCAGCTCCTCAACCACGAGCACCTCGACTTCGGCAACCGTTGTCGGCAAGAGCACGAGCGTCGTCGTCAGCCCGGCGATCACCAAGCTGCTGAAGGAAAACAAAATCACCGTGAGCGCGGTGGCACCCGCGCAGGTCAGCACCGCCCTTCTGTTCCCAACCACGAGCGGACACTTCGTCGTCAGCTCGGCGAACGGAAGGGTCGAAGACACGGGTGGTCTCAAGCTGTCTCACGAAGGCACGAGCTTGCAGTTCACCGGCTTCGTGGTCGACACCGAAAGCAGGCAAGTGACCGCCGCCGTGGGCGGCTTGAGGGCGCCGATCTTCGATCTGACGCTCAGTTCACTCGCCCATACGACCGGACCCTCTGGGACGGCGGTCTTCAGCGGTATGAAGCTGACGCTAACCGAAGAAGCTGCCACGACGCTGAACGGCGACCTCGGGGTCAACAACGTGTTCAAGGCCGGGCAGGAATTCGGCGTGGCGACCCAGACGATCGCTGTCAGCTAGCTGTAGCGATCAGGTGGGGCTGGGCGAGACCTCCTCGCGGGCGCGCGTCGCGCAGATGCGCCTCGTGCGTGGCTGCGCTCACGCCGAGTCCACGATCGGCTTGCGTGCGCGCACGATCGCCGCGGCGGCCTGGTCGTGCACGCGGTGGGTCTCGCGGACCTCGACCTCCACGAGACCGGCACTCGTGAGAGCCTCTTCGAACTCCCGCTGGGTGAGCGCCCCGGCGATGCATCCCGTCCACTGCTGCATGTCCGCGCGCGTAGCCTCGTCCATTCCCTCATCGGCGATGACGTCGGAGATCGCGAAGCGCCCCCCTGGGCGCAGGACCCGGGCGGCCTCGCGGATCGTCCGCGGCTTATCGCCGGAGAGGTTGAGCACGCAGTTCGAGATCACGACATCGACGCTTGCCTCCGGCAGCGGAATCGCCTCGATGTAGCCCTTGTGGAACTCGACGTTCTCCACGCCCGCCTGCTCGGCGTTGCTGGCGGCAAGGGCGAGCATCTCATCGGTCATGTCCAGGCCGATCGCCTTGCCGGTGGGTCCGACGCGGCGGGCGGAGATCAGAACGTCGGCGCCTGCGCCGGAGCCGAGGTCGAGCACCGTCTCGCCCTCCTTGAGGTCGGCGACCGCTGTAGGCACCCCACAGCCGAGCGAGGCCGCGACCGCCAAGTCGGGCGCATACGCGGCCTCGGCGGACTCGTAGAGCGCACCGCCGAAGACCTGCTCGCCAGAGGTGTCCGTTTTGGACACGATCGGACCGCAGCACGAGGACGCTGCGGTGCCGGCCGCCTGCCGCTCGGCGACGGCACGCGCGGCGGCCGCGTAGCGCTCCTTGACCTCGGAACGAACGTCCGGAGCCCGACTCGGCTTCGTGGCCTGCTGGCAGTCGCAACCGTCGCCATGGCCGCAGCAGTCGGCCTTGGCACTCGGCTCGCAGCACGTGGTTTGCTGCTCAGGGGCGCAGCAGGGATCGGTGGCCGTGTCGGCCGTGGTCATGTCAGCCATGTGGACAGCTCCTTCAGCGCGTCGGGGAGTACGTAGTAATAGGCCCATAGCCCGTGGCGCTCGGAGTCGACGATTCCGGCGTCGCGGAGCTTCTTCAGGTGGTGGGAGAGTGTCGGTTGGGAAACGTCGAAGAGGGGCACGAGCTCGCAGACGCACACCTTGCCGGCATGCCGGCGCAGAACGTCGACAAGCTGCAGGCGGATCGGATCGCCGAGGGCCTTTGCGACCTCGGCCATCCGCAGCGCGTGGTCGCGCTGCACATCGGGGTACACGACAGGCTCGCAACAGCGCTCGCCGGCTGCTCGCTTCTGCTTCGGGGCGAGCTCCAGATCGACGGACATCGATATACATATATCAATAACACTGACGCTTGTCGATCTAATAAGATGTGCAACGCAGAACGCAGGCGACGCGCCTCCGGCTGGCGGCGCCGCAGAATCACGGATGTTGGAGGTCTTCTCATGTCAAGCACGGCGGGTGTGAGTGAGCGTCGGGTGAGCGTCTATGACCCGGCTTTGTGTTGTTCGAGCGGTGTCTGCGGACCGAGCGTCGATCCGGCGCTTTCGGTCGCTGCCGCCGATCTGGCGTGGCTCGAGTCGGTGGGAGTGCATGTCGAGCGGTTCAACCTGGCACAGCAACCGCAGGCGTTTGCGGACAACGAGCGTGTGCTGGAGGTGATGCGGGGCGCAGGCGAGAGTGCGCTGCCGATCGTGCTTCTCGATGGAGAGGTGCTCGCGCGGGGTCGCTACCCTTCGCGAGCTGAGCTCGCACGGGCCGTGGTTGCCGACGCACCTCAGCCCAGCTCCGCGACGACCGGCAGCGGGTGTGCGCCCGGGTCGGGCTGCTGTTGATGCTCTCGGCGGACGAGCTCGAGCCGCTGCGATGGATCCGGTGGCCGACCCCGTTCGTGTTCTTCACCGGCAAGGGTGGGGTCGGCAAGACGACGGTTGCGGCCGCGTCAGCGCTTGCCCTCGCCGGTGCGGGGCGCAGGACGTTGATCGTCAGCACCGACCCCGCTTCAAACCTCGGCGACGTGTTTGAGCTCCGGGCGGGTTCCGAGCCGACCGAGGTTCCCGGGGCGCCGGGGCTGTGGGTCATGGATCTTGATCCGGAGGCGGCGGCGGCGGCCTATCGCGAGCGGGTCGTCGGTCCGTACCGGGCTGTGCTGCCCGAGGCTGCGCTGCGCAGCATCGAGGAGCACCTCTCCGGCGCCTGCACGGTCGAGATTGCGGCGTTTGACGAGTTCACGGCGGTGCTGGCCGACACCGCGATCTTGGAGCGCTTTGATCATGTGCTGTTCGACACCGCGCCGACCGGTCACACCCTGCGCCTGCTCACGCTGCCGAGTGCCTGGACGGGCTTCATCGAGGCCAACGCGACGGGCACGAGCTGCCTGGGTCCGCTTGCCGGCCTTGAAGGCCAGCGCGCGCAGTACGGAGCCACGGTCGATGCGCTCGCGGATCCCGCGAGCACGACGATCGTGCTGGTCAGCCGTCCGGAGCAGAGCGCGCTGGCCGAGGCGGCGCGGGCTGGCGGCGAGCTCGTCGCGCTCGGGATCGCCAACCAGCGGCTCGTGCTCAACGGCGTCCTCGCCGACGATCCCGATGGGGATCGCGTGGCAGCCGCGCTGCATGAGCGCCAGGGCGACGCGCTTGCTGCGGCACCGGCGTTCCTGCAAGCGCTCCCGACGGAGGCCGTCGCGCTTACCGCCGGCGACCTGGTCGGTGTTGCTGCGTTGCGCTCGCTGGTGGGCGCCGACGCCGGCGAAGATACGGGCGAGGCGGAGACCGAACCGGCCCAGCTACGCGGGCTTGACGCACTCGTCGTCGAGCTTGCCGCCCCGGGGCGCGGCGTCGTGATGACGATGGGCAAGGGCGGCGTCGGCAAGACGACGCTCGCGGCCGCGATTGCCGTCGCAATCACGCGCCAGGGACGCCGTGTCTTGCTGAGCACGACAGACCCTGCGGCACATCTCGAGGGAGCGCTGGACGGCGAGATCCCGGAGGGTATGACGGTCGAACGGATCGACCCTGCGGTCGAGACCGCTCGATACTCGGCCGAGGTGCTGGCCGGTGCAGGCGAGCTCGACGACGGCGGTCGTGCGTTGCTCGAAGAGGACCTGCGGTCTCCGTGCACCGAGGAGATAGCCGTGTTCCGCGCCTTCGCTCGCGCAGTTGACGCGGCACAGGACGCGATCGTCGTGCTCGATACCGCGCCCACCGGCCATACGCTGCTGCTGCTCGACGCCGCACAAAGCTACCATCGCGAGGTCGAGCGCTCCGGCGGCGAGGTTCCTCAGGCTGTTCGGGCTCTGCTCGGACGACTGCGGGACCCAGACTACGCACGTGTGCTGGTCGTCGCGCTCGCCGAGTCGACGCCGGTTGCCGAGGCCGCACGCCTCCAGGATGACCTGCGCCGCGCCGGCATCCAGCCCTTTGGCTGGGTGATCAACGCGACCCTGTCGGAAAGCGGCACAGCACACCCGCTGCTCACCCGTCGCGCCCGCCTCGAGCAGCGACACATACAGCGCGTAACCGACCACCTCGCCGCCCGCGCCTGGCAGGTGCCCTGGCACGAGCAGGCCCCCACTGGGCAGGCCGGCCTGCTCGCGCTAACGCGCTGATGGAAGGGAAGGGTTCATGAACGCAAACCCGAACGCTGTTGCCGTCATCACCGACATCCATGGCAACCTCCCGGCGCTCCAGGCGGCGCTCGCACGGATCGAGGAGCTCGGGATCGACCAGGTCTATTGCGGCGGGGACCTCGTCGGCTACGGCCCGCATCCCGATGAGGTCTGTGCTCTGATCGCCGAGCGTGGAGTCCCGACGATCTATGGCAACTACGACTACGCAATCGCGCGCGATGAAGAGGACTGCGGCTGTGCGTATGTCACCGCGCACGACCGCGAGCTCGGACAGCTGTCGGTGGACTGGACGCTCGCCCACACCAGCCAGGCCTCGAAGGACTTCATGCGCGATCTGCCTTTCGATCTGCATTTCACCGTCGGCGACACCGCCGTGCACCTGGTTCATGGCTCGCCCCGGAAAGTCAACGAGTACCTGTTCGAGGACAAGCCCGCTCGCCTGTTCGAACGCCTCGCCGCAGCCGAGCGCGATCACCTCCTGGTCTTCGGCCACACCCACAAACCGTGGGTGGCCGAGTACGGCGGGGTGCTGTTCGTCAACTGCGGCTCGGTGGGCAAGCCCAAGGACGGCGACCCGCGCGGCGCCTTCGCCGTGCTCAGGGCAGCCGCCAACAGCGTGGACGTGAGCATCGAACGTGTGGACTACGACGCCGGGGCCGTCGCCGCCGAAGTCCGCGAGGCTGGGATACCCGGCGAGTTCGCCGACAAGCTCGTCATGGCTGCGTGACGATGAGAACCGCGGTGACGCCCGCGCATCCGGCGCCGAGCCCGTGACTCAGCCGCTGCCACGACGCCTGATCGCGGAGTTCCTCGGATCGGCCTTCCTCGCGGCGCTCGTGATCGGTTCTGGCATCGCCGCCCAGAACCTCTCCCCGAACGAAGTGGGTCTCGAGCTGTTCGAGAACGCCGTGGCGACCGGGGCTGGACTGTTCGCGATCATCCTCATGTTCGGGGCAGTATCCGGCGGGCATTTCAACCCAGTTGTGTCGTTCGTCGACGCGAGCTTCGGCGGGATGCGCTGGCGCGACGCGGCCGCGTACGCGCCCGCCCAGATCGGCGGCTGCGTGATGGGCGCGATCGTCGCGAACGCGATGTTCGAAAAGGCCTTCGTATCGATCTCCACCAAGCACCGCGCCTCGCCGGCGCATCTCTTCTCCGAGGTCATCGCGACGCTCGGCCTCATGCTCGTGATCTTCTCGCTCACAAGGACGCGCCGCGGCGCCGCCACGCCGGCCGCCGTCGGCGCATACATCGCCGCCGCGTACTTCTTCACCAGCTCGGCGAGCTTCGCGAACCCCGCCATCAGCATCGGGCGCATCTTCTCGAACACGTTCGCCGGCATCGCGCCATCCTCTGTGCCGGGCTTCATCGCCGCACAGGTCGCCGGGGGTTTCGTTGCGGTGGGGCTGCTGCGGGGCCTCTATCCCGACATAACGCCGGAGGAGGCTGCGGAGGCCTTGCTCCCGCAGGCTGAGTAGGGCCTGACGGAGCCTTGAGAACCGCCGCCACAACCGAGGGACGCGCTCATCCGAGCGCACCCTGACGAGGCGCTCAACCTCGCGGCGCCGTGAGGCTCCCTCTACACGGCCAGGGCGCCTCGCAGCACGCGCTCGAGCGCTCCCGTATCGCGCAACGAGCGGGCGATGTTGTGGCTGCCGCGGCCGAAGCGGTACAGACGCACGCCCGGCAGACCGGCCAGGCGCTCGGCGTGCAGGCGGTCGGCGTGCAGGGAGTCATCGAAGTAGACGCAGTAGCTCGTATCCGCGCGGCGCGCGTCGGGTAGCACCCGGCGCAGGTCCGTGAAGCGCGCGTCCACGTCGCCCACCGCCGTCTGCGCTCCGAGGCGCCTGTCCCAGCGGTGGTCGTCCATCTCGGCCAGGATGTCGAGGTCAAGGACGGTCTGCGGCGCAAAGCAGAGCACCTCGTCGGCGCCGAGCAGGGTGCCGAACAGCAGTGCCGCGTAGCCCCCTGCCGAGGCGCCGGCCACGACGAGTCGTTCGACCTCCTGGTGGGCGATCAGTGGGCGCAGAGCGTCCGCCACACCGTGGAGGCCCGAGCCGTGGCCAGGGATGCCGCGGTGATACCAGGCCTGACGCAGGTCGCGCACGAACAGCCGTTTCACGGGCAGCGCGGCGGTGAGGGAGAAGAACTCAAAGGGTGGGATGCCGATCTGCCCGACCAGGCCGCCGAAGGCGAGCAGCAGCGTGGCGGAGTCGCCTGCCATGTCCAGGCTCATGGGCGCGTCGGGGTCCTTGAGATCCCGGCTGAAGCCCGGTCCTGCGAAGCCCCGCCCTGAGCTCGTTGCCTCGATCGTCCTACTCGCCGGCGAACGGCGCGGTGGTGTGTGCAACGGGCTGAGAGGAGGCGCCGAAGCGGGCACGGTGGGCGCGCTCGAAGGCCAGGTACTCCGACAGCGCGGCCCGTACGTTACCGTAGCGCGCCGCGGTCGCGCGGGCGCCCTGCTTCAACCGCCAGAGCAGCTCGCGGTCGCGCACGAGCGTGCCGAGCGCCTCGAGCGCGCCGGCGGACCCGAATGTGTCGACCGCGAGAGCGTTGCTCCCGTGCTGCACGAACTCCCATGCCCCTCCGACGCAGGGCACGACCGCGGTGGCGCCGCACGCCATCGCCTCAAGCGACGTGCGCCCGAAGGCCTGGTACACGGACATGTCGAGGAAGACGTCTGAATCGCGCAGCCTCTCGGCGACCTGCGCTCTGCTCAACATCCCCAGATGGCGCTCGAGGACGCGCTCCTCACCCGGCAGGATCTCGCGCAGCTCATCCTCGTAGCAGCCGAACGTGCTGACGCTGACCTCGCCGGGGAACCGCTCGAGCAGTCCCTCGAGCACGGCGACCGTGGCGAGTGGCTGGCGGCGCGCGGTGCGCGGGCGGAGCATCGCCAGCACGCGCAGCGGCCCCACGCGGCCCGGGGGCTCCGCCGCAGCCTGGCCATCGCGCGGTGCGAACAGGGCGCGGTCGATGCTCGCCTCGACCTTCTCCACGAACAGGCCGTGGCGCTCGGCCACCACGTTGCACAGCCAGTGGGACTTGGCGAACAGCATCATGTCGGCCAGTGCCGTGTAGGAGGCGATCGCCTCCTCGGCCATGTACTGGGCGGTGAAGAACGGCTCGTAGTCCTGCACGTAGTAGGCGGGCAGGAAGTCCGAGCGCGTGGAGTGGATGGCCTTGAGCATCGCCACCGACTTGTGGTGGGTCGCCGAGATCACGTCGGCGTCGGCCGTCCTTGCGAGCAGGTCATGCTCGTCCGTGAACGCTTCGAAGATCTCATCCGCGTCCTCATAGATCGCTAGCGCCCGCTCGCGATCCCAGCGCGGAAGCAGGATCCGCGCCGGAACGCCGAGGCTGCGCAGCCCGTGCACCTCCTGATAGATCGAATGCGACCCGCCCGAGCCGCCGTGGGCGAGGCCTGGCAACAGGAACACGACCGTCAGTGCTCCCCCGCTGCGGGCGGCGAGCAGCGGTGCCATCGCCTCCGGTGCAGAGCTCCGCTCAGCCACCGACGCACGCACCACCTCGAGGCTGCGGTCGGCCTCCAACGCGGAGACCAGCGCATCGATCTCGCTGCGGCCATGCTTCTCGCGGAAGGCCTCATAGTTGCGCTTGGCGAGGTCGGCGCGGCCGTTGACGCCGAACGACCGCGACTTGGCGTGATAGACGTAGACGTCGTCGGCCACTGCGAGTTCGAATCCGGCGTCGCGCGCTCGCTGGGAGTAGTCGTTCTCCTCGCAGTAGCCGCTGGCAAAGCGCTCCTCATCGAGCGGGCCGAGGGCGTCGAGCACCGGGCGCTTGATCGCATAGCAGCAGCCGTTCAGGAATGGCAGGCGCGTGTCGCTGCGCGGGGTGCCGCGCTCGACAATCACGCCCATGCCGTCGATGGTGAGCCATTCGGGCAGCTCGTTTGTCGCCCACGCGGTGCCTTCTCTGACGAGCGGCACCGACTGGTGGCTGGCCGCGTTCGAGAGCGGTCCCACGATCCCGACGCGCTCCTCAGCCTCTCCGCGGTCGATGAGCCGTGCCAGCCAGCCGGCCGAGACGACGGTGTCGCTGTTGAGCAGGATCGCGTAGTCGCTGCTCGAGGCCTCGAGGCCGAGGTTCGCCGCGATCGTGTAGCCGTGCGGAGGCTGCTCGCGCTCGATCAGCGTCACGGCCGGGTGGCGCTCTGAGAAGGCACGCAGGAACCACGTGGTCGTCACGTCGCTGCCGTCGTTTACGATTATCAGCCGGAAGCGGCGGCCGGTCTTGCTCAACAGCGACCACAGGCACAGGCGCAGGTACTCGAGGGCGTCGTGCACGCACACGACCACGTCCGCGCTCGGCTCCCCTGGCTCCTGCTCGGCACCGGCGTCGCTGAGCAAGCCGAGGACGTCGGGACGGCCGGGGAGGGACAGCGGATCGCGCCCGTCCTCGCACGGCAGCGCTTTCTCGAGCAGGGGCAGGTAAGGGTCGAGCAGCGTTCGCCATGCCTCCCGCTCGGACCCCGCCGCCGGACCATCGCCGGCGGGCGCAGCCGCCGCCTGAGGCTCGAGCATGGGCACCTGCTCTTCGAGCTCTCCGACCCGCTCGAGTTCCTCGCTCAGCTCGCTGACCTGCTCGGTGAGCTCGCGAACGCGCCGTTTGAGGGCGACGTCCTCGCGCGGGTCGGGCGACCTCATGGTCTGTTTGAGCTGGGTCTCCTCAAGGCGCCTGAGCAGACCGGCCCGCTTGCGCTCCGACTCGATCCGCGCCCCCTCGATCGCCTCGCACTGGGCAGCGAGGAACGCGGGGGTGTCGATCGACGCCAGCAGATCCCGAAGCGAGGCGTTTGACTCACGCGCGAGCACCGAGGCGCTCACGAGAACCGCCATTCCACCGAGGCCCGGGATCGACCACGAGCGCCACGAGCCGTCTGACTCGCTGATGAAGTCCTCCACCGCGGTGAGCACCCCGTTCGCCGCCGAGCCTTCCAGCAGGGCGTTGTCGAGATGATCGTTCAGCCCGCTACCGAGCTCGGCCTGTCCGGGCACGACTCCCCGGCGGGCGTGAGCCTGGCGGTGGGCCTCGGGAATCGCCTCGGGGTCGTGGTAGGCATCGCGGCGCCCGTACGGCCAGCCGATCTCGTGCACGAGGATCACAGGAGGATCGCGACCGTCCTCGAGCGCGCGCCGCTCGAGCGCGCGCAACTCGTTGATGACCGTGTACCAGTTGTGATCGCCGTCGATCAGCGCCAGATCGACGTCCGCGATCTGTCCCAGAACGTCAAGGCTTCGCGCCGGGTGGAAGCGCAGTCGCCCGCCGTGCTCGGCGCTGAGCCGCCCGACGCTCAGGTTCGGGTCGGGGTCGATCGCGTGGAGGGTCGCGTCGTTGGCTCGCGCCCACTCGAGCAGGGAGCCCGTGACGAACCTCAAGTCAGTTCCGACCTCGACGATCACCCGCGGAGCGAGCGCATCGAGCAGGGGAAATATGAGGAGCTTCAGAAACCGGTGCATGGCGCCTCGGTCCGCTGCCAGGCGACCGTCGGTTTCAAGGAGTGTACGGCCGCGACCCGGCAAGCGGACCGGCGGCGCGCGATGATTTACCGCATCTTCACAGGAGTGTTCGCCGACCCACTATGTTGCGATGGCGCCCGCAGCGTGACGGTTGCCCGCATTCCCGGCGATCGAGTGCATCTCAACACGACGGAGGAGAGCCGTGCCGAGCCGGAGTCTGATCGGGATCGGGGTGTCTGTGCTCCTCGCGCTCGTCGCGGCGCCGTCGCCGGCCGCAGCTGGGCCAACCATGCCCGGACAGATTTTCGCGTTCGGCTATAACGGCTTCGGACAGCTGGGGAGCCCGCTCTAGGACGAATCGAACTCGAAATCGGGCAATCCGCGCCGGCGCGGGTGCACCTGCCCGCGGGAGCCAGCGGGCGAAGTCATCCAGATCGCCGCCGGCGCGGAATCCAGCCTGGCTCTCACCTCGACCGGTCAGCTGTACGCCTTCGGGGGCAACGAATTCGGTCAGCTGGGAAGCGCAGACCAACGCGGCACCCCGAACAGGAAGCCAACCCGGAACCCACGCTCGTGATGCTGCCCGAAGCGAGCGGCGCAGTGAGCGAGATCGCCGCCGGGTCCGCAACACAGCCTCGCGCTCACCTCGGCCGGACAGCTGTACGCATTCGGAGAAAACCGATATGGGCAGTTGGGTATGGAAATGAACAGCGACCCCGAACATCCCAATCCGACGCCGGCCCTCGTGACGTTGCCTGAGGCGATCGGCCAGGTGACGCAGATCGCCGCTGGCGGGGACCACAGCCTGGCGCTCACCGCAACCGGTCAGCTGTACGCGTTTGGTGACAACCGCTACGGGCAGCTCGGAGACGAACCCACAACGGAGACGACGAACCGAATTCAATCCCGAGCGAATCGCCCGTGACGTTGCCGGGCGCGAGCGCGTGCGATCATCGAGATCGCCGCCGGATCCGAACACAGTCTCGCTCTCACCTCGACAGGTCAGCTGTACGCGTTCGGTTGGAACGGATATGGGCAACTCGGCATTCAAGCGCGCAGTGGCACCGCCACGCCAAACCCGACGCCGGCGCTCGTGACCCTCCCAGGCGCGACCGGCCAGGTGACGCAGATCGCGGCCGGCGGGAACCACAGCCTGGCACTCACCTCGACCGGCCAGCTGTACGGGTTCGGCGACAATGAATTCGGACAGCTCGGGAACGACACCAACAGCGGCAGCGGGGAAGCCAATCCCACCCCGACGCCCGTCGTTCTGGCGGGGGCCGACGGTCTGTGACCCAGATCGCCGCGGGCCGGCAGGACAGCCTCGCGGTTACCTCAAGCGGCCAGCTGTACGTGTTCGGAGAGAACCAGCACGGCCAGCTGGGGAACGGAACCAACTTCCCCGTTACCGCGCCGAACCCGGCGCCGACAGTCGTCGCGCTGCCCGCCGGCACAACGGTCGAATCGGTCGCAAAAGGCCCGGATGCCCTGCACACGCTGGCGCTCGCCACGACCACGACCACGACCACGACGCCGAGTCCGACCCCGAGCCCGACCCCGACGGGCACACCGCCTCTCGTGGGCCAGGGCGGCGTGCTCTCGAGCACAACGAGCGCACAACCGCCGACGCTCACCTCCGCGCGCCTCACCAACAAGCGCTTCCGCATCGCCAGGCAGGCCACCGCGATCTCGGCCCGATGGCCGCGCGCAGGGCCTCGGTCGGGACCACCTTCCGCTTCACCCTGTCGGCGAGGGCGACGCTTCAGATCGAATTCGATTGGACCGCCCCGGGACTGCGCCGCGGGCACAGCTGCCTCGCGCCGAGCGCGGGCCTCAAACACAGCCACGCCGGGCGCTGCGTGCGTACGTTTGTGGCCGGAGCGCTCGTGCGCGCGAATGAGCCGCCGGGGGCGGACAGCGTCCCCTTCACCGGGCGCATCGGCAGTAGCGCGCTGACTCCTCACGCATACGACGCGGTCCTCACGGCGAGCAACGCGGCAGGGCAGTCGCGGCCCGTCAAGGTCGCGTTCACGGTGGTGCACTGATGCGGGGCCGAACTGCACGGCCGGCGACTCGATGAGCGCCAACGACGTCGCGACGGCACTCGGCGAGCCGACCCAGGCGTCGATCGTCGCGCTCCTGTGCGAGCTGGCCGACCGCCCCCCGGGCTCATTCGACCCGCATCTCTCGGCCGGGGAGCAGGGGTTCCCGTGGAGCTGGTCGGCCCCGCCGCCCACCGACGGTGAGCTTGAACCCGAGCTGTCGTCAGAGCCGCCGCCGAGCGTCGCCTACGTGCTTCCGGGGCTTCCGCGGGAGGGCTCCGGCGGGTCTCACTCGCTCGTGCAGGAGGCGCGCGGGCTGCGCGAGCTCGGGGCCGAGGCCCGGATCTGCGTACCGGTGGATTCGTTCGGCACGGCGGCGGCGCTCTACGGAAACCAGGACGGGCTGTTCGCGACGTACCGCAGCGACGCCGCCTTCCCCGGGGTGAGCGACGCCTCGCTGCTCGGCGCGATCGCCGAGGCAGATGTCGTGGTGGGGACCGAGTACCCCTCGGTGGAACTGCTCGCGTGGCTGGCGCGCGAGCGCCCGGAGCTCGTCTACGCCTACTACGTCCAGGATTACGAACCGCTGTTCGCCGAGGCACGGACAGCGCGATCCGATCGCGCGCTTCTGTCCTATCGGGCGATCCCCGGCCAGCTCCTGTTCGCCAAGACCCACTGGCTTCGAAACGTCGTCGCCGAGATGCACGGCGTGCCCGTGGCAAAGGTCTCACCGAGCCTCGACCGCGAGCTCTTCCACGAGCGCGGGCGGCTCGAGTACTCGGGGGTCCTGCGCGTCAGCGCGATGGTTCGCCCGCGCACGCCGCGACGGCGCCCGCAGGCAACGCTCGAAGCACTCGCGGCGCTCGCGGGCGCCCTGGGTGACGCGGTGGCGCTCATCACCTTCGGCTGCGATGAGCATTCGTTCCGGGAGCTGCGCGGACACGCCGTCCCCGGCGTCAGTCACCTTGGCCCTCTTAGCCGGCGCGAGGTCTCCGAGTTGATGCGGCGCAGCGATGTGTTCATCGACGCCTCGGCCTACCAGGCATTCGGGCGTACCGGCTTGGAGGCGATGGCCTGCGGGGCGCTTCCGCTCCTGCCCGCGCTCGGCGGCGTCCGTGAGTACGCGATCCACGACGAGAATGCCGTGATCGCCGCCGAGGGGAGCCCAGCGGAGATCGCCGATGCGGTCGCGGCGCTCGCGCTCGACCCCGCGCGGGTCGCTGCCATGAGCGCCGCCGGCGTGGCGCGCGCGCAGGGCTTCTCGGTCGAGCGGGCGGCGCGCAGCCAGCTCGAGCTGTTCTCCTCGGCCGTTCGCCGCCGGCGACGCTCCTCCGTGCTCTCCGCCTCATGAATGCGAGCCCGTTCCTGCAGAGGCTGAGGGACCACGCCGCAAGCCTCGGCACACCGGCCTCCGTCGCTTCATCTCCCGAGGATTCCGATCGGGTCCGCCCGGCGCCCATCGCGCCTCCGCAGGTGGCCTTCTGGCAGAGCCCGGTCGTGCGCGCGGCGATCAACCGCAGGATCACCGGAGATCCGGAGCTCGGACCCGAGACCTACTTCGCCCGGCGTCACGGTCCATCGATCGTCGCACCCCACGCCCTCTCGCTTCGGGCCAGCGACGCGAAGCTCGAGCTCGCCCTCGTGGAGGCCGGCTCCTGCGAGCGCCTCACGGGATTGGATGACGAGCAGGCGCGCGTCGACTTCGCCGCCGGGCGCGTGCCGGAGCCGTTGCGCGATCGGATCGCGTTCCGGCTGGGGACGCTCGATCGATGGGAGCCGCCGGAGCCGCTGGGTGCCGTCGTGTCTCGCAGCTTCCTGCATCTCCGCACGGACCTCGAGATCGTGCTCGATCGCCTCGCGGCGATCCTCGCTCCAGGCGGTCTGCTGTTCGTCGAGGATTTCGTCGGTCCCTCGCAGTTCCAGTGGACCGACGCCCAGCTCGAGGCGATCAATCGACTGCTGGCGCGGCTTCCGCCGGAGCTCCTGACCGATCTGAGCTCCGAGGATGGGGAGCCCAAGCTCAGAGTAGAGCGGCCCTCGCTGGCGAGGCGGATCGCCGCCGGTTCCCAGGAGGCGATTCGCAGCGAGGAGATCCTGCCGGCGCTCGACGCCCGTTTTGAGCGGGTCGAGGTCTGTCCATATGGCGGCGCGATCTTCCACCAGCTGTTCAGCCGCATCATGGGGAACTTCTCCGATCGTGCGGACCTCGTGGCGGTGCTGATGGAGGTCGACGCGCTGCTGACCGACGCGGGCGTTGTCGGCTCCGACTACGTCTGGGGGGTCTGGCAGCGCCCGTGATCCGGGCATGCGGGCGTTCAGGCGGCGGGCGGCGTGTCAGAGCTCGTGCGCAGGCGTCCGGGCAGCGCTCGATCCCACCACAGTCCCGGCCCCGAGACCCAGTTGTTCGGGTGCACGACGGCGAGGATCGGCGAGCGGCGATCGATCAGCAGGTCGAGCGGATCGAGCCCCTCCTTCCAGCCGCCCTCGGCCGCGCTGCGATCGGTCAGCCACACATCCAGCGGGCGTCCGCGGACGGCCGCGTTGGCGTCCCAGCGCAGGCCGTACTCGGACCACTCCTGATCGATCAGGAGCAGGCCGTTGTGCACTCCGGGCATGCGCGTGTCGCCGTGGGGGCACGCCGAACGAACCGGCCCGAAGCGATCGACAAACACAGCGAGCTCGCCCCGCAGCAGCTCTCGAGCCTCGGGGATCAGCTCCGCGGCCGCTGTCGGGGGAAGGCCTCGGCGCAGAAGCTCGCGCGTGAGGGTCTCGTAGTGCAGCCCGATCGCGTGTCCCTGCGAGCGGATCGCCTCAACCACCCCGGGACGGGCCGTGCGCCAGCGGAAGTACCAGGTGGAGAGCACGCCCAGCTCGGCCTCGATCCCCGCCATTCTGAGCGCCGACGCGGGGTGCTGGTCGACGTCGTGGCGCAGCACTAGCCGCGGCTCCTGCGCCGCGAGCTCGGGGTCCGCGAGCCACGCCTCCAGCGACAGCACAGCGTAGCCCTGCTTCTCTGCGATGCGCAACAGCGTGCGGTACTCGCCCCAGCGTGACCTCGACAGCGTGCGGCTCAGGCGTCTACGCGTCCTGGCGCTGCCTGGGGCTCTGGTTATCACCTGGTTATCGGGGCTGACGATGGTGGATCGCGCCTTTACAATCGTTCACATCATGGCCTCGACGCCACCCGCACCGGCGCGATCATAGACATCACCCGGTTGCAGACCACCTCGGATCGGCGATAGGCGATGGCGACGGGAAGCTCGGACCCCGAGCTCGGGCACCCCACCGGCGCGCCCATGGACGAGGACGCCGGCGATCGTCGAGTATCACAGCTCGAGCGTCAGCTGAAGATCAGCAATCGCGACGAGCAGGCCGCGCGTCGCGAGATGACGCGGCTGACCGAGCAGCTGGCACGGCAGACCGGCGAACTCAAGGACGCGGTCATGCGCGCGCGCAATCTCGAGCAGACGGTCTCCGCGCTGTCGGTCGCGCTGCGCCAGACGAGGGGTGACATCGAGCGGGCGCTTGGCTCCCACGCGTGGCGTCTGGGGCACTTCACCACGCGGACGCTCTCGCGGATCGCGGGACGCACGGTGCGCACCGAAGGCGCGCTCGCGGCCGCCCTCGCTCGGATCGAGCGGGTTCAGCCCTCGACCGCGGCCGTCGAGAGAAGGCCCGCGCCGTGGTCGCCGCCGCAGGTCCAACGCCTCTCGCCCGCCGAGCAGCGGGAGATGCAGCGCGGTCGCGCCACGCTCGCGTCCGAGCTGCGCAGGCGCCTCGGGCCGGAACCCGAGCGCGAGCGCTGGCCGTCGGTCAGCGTCATCGTTCCCACACGCGACGGGTGTCACCATCTGGAACGGCTGCTCGCGGGCCTGATCGAGCACACGCGCTACCCAGAGCTCGAGGTGGTGGTCGTCGACAACGGCTCGAGCGACGGCACCCTGGCCTACCTGAAGGCCCTCAAGGCGCCGTTCCCGGTCCACACCATCGCGACCGAGGAGAACCTGTCCTTTGCCGAGGCCAACGCTCGCGGCGTCGCGCGCGCGGGCGGCGAGCTGCTCCTGTTCCTGAACAACGACATCGAGCCCTTCGAGGAGGGTTGGCTGAAGGAGCTCGTCTGCGGCCTACAGAGCCCGGGGGTGGGTGCGGTCGGAGCGACCCTGCTGCACGGCGTCGATTTCGCTCAGCAACAGGAGCCGCGCGTGCAGCACCGCGCGATCCGCTTCCGCTGGCAGGAGGGCACGCTCAAAGGTTTCAACGCGGGCGACGGCGAGGGCCTGTGGGATGGATCCTTCGGGGCTGAGCTCAGCGCTCCCGCGGTGACCGCGGCGTGCATGCTGATCGCGCGCGAGTCGTTCTCCCGGGTGGGCGGGTTTGGCGGGGCCTACCGCTACGGAACCGAGGATGTGGATATCGGCCTGAAGCTGCTGCGCGGGGGCGCACACAGCGCCGGCGTGGGTCGCTCGGTGCTGATCCACCGCGAGTCCTCGAGCCAGAACCGCGCGAGCAGCGACTTCCGCCGTCTCAACCGCCTGGAGAACCGCCGGCTGTTCCTGGAGTCGTGGGGTCCGCAGCTCCAGCGCGAGTATCGCCTGGCCAGGCTCGGCTGTGACCCGTTCTGGACGGACGGCGCCGGCGCCCACGTCGCGATCACGCTGACCAGCCTCGACGTCGCCGACGGCTGGGGTGACTGGTACTCCGGCCACGAGATCGGCGAGGCGCTCGAGAGCCTCGGCTGGCGGGTGAGCTACGTCGAGCGCAAGGGCGATCGCTGGTATGAGCTGCCCGACGACCTCGACTACGTGCTGTCGCTGATGGACTCCTTCGACCTGAGCCGCGTGCCCGCACAGGTGCTCACGATTGCCTGGATCCGCAACTGGACCGAGCGGTGGCTCGAACGCTCATGGTTCGAGCGCGCCGATGTGCTGCTGGTCTCCTCGAAGGGTTCGGCCGCCCTGATCGAGGAGTGCACCGGCCGTCGCACGCACCGCTTCCCGCTCGCGGTCAACCCGGAGCGCTTTTACCCTCGCCCGCTCGAGCAGCGCTTCGCCGCCGACTACGTGTTCACGGGCAACTGGTGGGGTGAGGATCGCGATATCCAGCACGCGCTCGCGCCGCGCGCGGGGGAGAGGGTGGACGTCTACGGCAGAGGCTGGGAGAAGGTGGCGGCACTTGCGCCCTACGCTCGCGGAGAGCTGCCCTACGAGGACCTGGCGCTGCTGTATGCAAGCGTCAAGCTCGTGCTCGACGACACCCAGGGCCCAACGCTTCCCTACGGCGCCGTCAACGCCCGCGTGTTCGACGCTCTCGCGGCCGGCACGCTGGTGCTGACGAACTGCGAGACGGGGGTGCGCGAGCTGTTCGACGACGACTTCCCGGTGTGGAACTCGCGCGAGAGCCTGCGCGCACGGCTCGATGAGCTGCTGGGCGACGAGTCGCGCCGTGCTCTGCTCGCCAGGCGCTATCGCGATGTGGTGCTCGCAAGACACACCTATGGCCATCGCGCCACGGAGCTGCGCGAGCTCCTGGTCGAGCAGGAGCTGCGGCTCACCTTCTGCCTGAAGATCGGCGCGCCCAACCGCGAGGTCGCGCCCAGGTGGGGAGATCTGCACTTCGCCGAGTCGGTCGCCGAGGAGCTGCGCCGGCGCGGGCATCGCACGCTGGTGCAGACGCTCGATGAGTGGGAGGACGAGGCCGGGCTGAGCTATGACATCGTGGTTCACCTGAAGGGCCTCAGCCGCTTCCACCCCAAGCCCGGCCAGTTCAACGTGCTGTGGTCGATCAGCCATCCGGGGGAGCTGAGCGGCGAGGAGTGCGACGGCTACGACCTGGTGGCGGTCGCCTCGCCGCTGTTCGCCGAGCAGCTCGGTGAGCGGACCGCGACGCCGGTGGTCGTGCTCGAGCAGGCGACGGACGCCTGGGTCATGTACCCGGATCCCCGCGAGCAGCTGGCCCACGAGCTGGTGTATGTGGCGAACTCGCGAAACGTGCTGCGCCCGATCGCCCGCGACCTGCTCGCGACCGAGCACGACCTGGCGATCTGGGGCGCGAATTGGGACGGTCTGATCGACACCTCACGGGTGATCGGCGAGCACATCCCCAACTCCGCGCTGCGCCAGGTCTACAGCTCGGCGGGCATCGTGCTGAACGACCACTGGGAGGACATGCGCGAGTTCGGCTACATCTCAAACCGGGTGTACGACGCGCTGGCCTGCGGGGCGCTGGTGCTGAGCGACGAAGTCCCCGGGCTGGCCGAGCGCTTCGGGGAGGCGGTCGTCGTCTATCGCTCGCCGCAGGAGCTGCGCGAGCTGATCGAGCGCCTGCTGGCCGATCCGGCCGAGCGCCGCCGTCGCGCCGAGTCCGGACGCGCTGTCGTGCTCGATGGCCACACCTTCGCTCACAGAGTCGAGCAGCTGCTCTCGATCGTGGAGGAGCGCGTGCGCGAGCCGGCCCACGCGCGTCGCCTGCTGACGGTGCTCTGAGCGAGGTGCGAATCTGGATCAGCGACGGTGACCGCCGCCTGGAGGAGGGCAACGGCTACGGCCAGATCTCGGCCGCCGTCTCCCGCGGCCTGATCGAGCTGGGCCATGAGGTCCACTTCCAGGAGTTCCCCGGCATGCAGGTGGCGCTGTTCGTCTGCCCGCCCAACAAGATCCGGCTCGGGCGCCAGGTGCACTCGGCGGCGATCACGATGCACGAGCTCGATCACCTTCCGGAGGGCAAGCGCGACTGGGCGGAGATCCTGAACCGGCTGGATCTCGTGATAACACCGACCAGCTGGAACCGCGAGGTCTGGCTGCGGGAGGGAGTGACCACGCCGATCGAGGTCGTTCCACTCGGCGTCGACCCCGAGCTGTACTTCCCGACGACGGGCCTGCGCTGCACGATGCTGTGCGTTCACGAGAACCTCGGCGGGGAGACCTCGCGCGAGAACTGGCGCCAGACGCTGTCCGCCTACCTTCAGACGTTCACCCGTGAGGATGACGTGTGCCTGCAGATCAAGACGTGGAAGTGGAAGCCCCGCGAGTTCGAGCAGGCGCGGCGGGAGGTTCTTGAGGAACTGCACCTCGACGACGCCGGCGCGGCGGAGGTCGAGGTGCTCGACGACCTGCTCTCGGCCGAGGACATGCGCGCGCTCTATCAGCGGGCCTGGCTGTTCATCAAGAATGCGAACCGGGAGGGCTGGAGCATGCCCTGCACGGAGGCGATCGCTTGTGGCACCCCGGTCGCAGCCTCCGCGATCGAGCCCCTGCTCTCGCATCTGCCGGAGGACACCAGGTGGTTCCCTCAAGGGGACGTCGAGGAGCTCAAGCGGGTGATGAGCAGCGAGTACGCTCGCTTCCGCTCGCGCCTGCGTCTCGCGCAGCGACACGACGCGGCGGTGACCACGAAGCTCATCGAGCTGGCGCTCACCCGCCTGACGGCTTGAATGCCAGCGCGATCAGAGCCGGACACTTCAGACGTCCGTCGTCCTCGCGGCACTTCCACTGAGCCTCCACTGTCACCTCGACGAAGCCACACAGCTCGAGCGTTTCACCGAGCAGCTCCTCATTCCACGCGCACTTGTGGATGTCCCAGACGCTGTATCCGACCTTGTTCTCGACCGCGTAGATGAGATAGGACCACTCCCTCCAGGTGATCTCACCGGCGGCGAGGCAGCGGTTGTGGGCCTCGTGGTTGTTGGTGACGATGCGGATCTGGCCCCCCGGTGCGAGCACGCGCTTCCACTGCTCGAGCATCGGCGCCACCTCGTGGCGGGCGACGTGCTCGAGGAACCAGTGCGAGTAGATCTCCTCCGCCACGCCGGACTCGAAGCTCTCGAGCGTGCGCCCGTCGTCGACCACATCGATGCCCTCGCGAGCCACCGTATCGACGTGAACATAGCCAGGCGTGGGCTTGCTGCCCGCTCCGATCTCGATCCTCATGGATCGAGGCTGCGCAACCTCCGTGCCTCGACCGGCGCGGCGTCGGGGCGGCGGGCGAGCACGTGGTGGTAGGCGGCGATGCGGCTGCGCCTGTGACCGGGCTGGCCTCGCCAGCGCACCTGCGAGAAGCCCGCTCTGCGCAGCAGCCGCACGGCCCCGCCCGGCGAGTACAGGCGCACGTGCGAGCGGTGGCGTCCGATCGCGCCGAAGGCACGGTCGGCGGCGCCCGGCGCGAGCAGGCCGAGCAGCGGCAGCCCGGTGAACGGGTCGCGCGGGTGCAGGCGGTTGGGGTTGCGGACGATCAGCCGGCCGCCGGGTCGCAGGACGCGGAGCATCTCCGAAAGCGCCAGACGGTGGGCGTCCCTCTCGACGATGTAACAGAGGGAGTTGTTGGCGATCACCAGGTCGACGCTCGCGTCGGCCAGCGGCAGTGACTGGGCGTGCGCGATCACGGGGCTGACGGCGAGCCCCCGGCGCTCTGCGATCTCGAGGCTGACCGCCAGGCGCTGTCCGTTGGGATCGACGGCCACGACCTCGGCACCGAGGTGCGCGCAGTAGAGGGCGAGGGCGCCGAAGCCCGCACCGAGGTCGAGCACCCGGCGCCCCGCGATCGAGCCGGCTCCGTCTTCGGCGAGGAGCCGCAGCAGCAGCCGGCCGCGGCGGGCGGCGAGCATCGAGTTGGTGTCGAGCGTGACCAGCCCGGCCGCGGTGTCGAGGCTCTCGCGGCGCCGCTCGTAGTGCTCGATCAGCCCGTCGCGAAGGTCGTGCGCGATCGCAGCAAACGCGGGCGGGCTCAGCGCAGCGGCCTGCATGCTCATCGCTGGCTCGCGAGCTGCTCGGTCAGAGCCTCGAGCTTCACCGTCTGCTCGCCGCCCGACGCGCGCGAGCCTGCGCTCGTCCACGCCTGCGCCGGAAGCGCGCGCAGCCGCCGTGCGGCCTCGTCCAGTTCCATCAGTTCGAGCGGTTCGGCACCAGCCTCGAGCAGGTCGTGGCCGATCAGGTCGCGCTGGGCATCGGGCTCGGATGAGAGCAGGTAGCCGGCGATCCCGAGATCGAGCTGCTCGCTCGCGCCCGCCGTCTCCCGCGAGCCCGTCAGCTCGCGCAGGATCGCGACGTAGGCGCGGCGGATCTCGCTTTGCGAGCGGCCGAGGCGCTCTGCGAGCGCAACCGTGGGGACGCGTTCGCGCTCGATCGACGCGAGCAGACCGCGCTGCTCGGGGTCGAGGCTCTCAAGGCCCGTCGCCGGATTCCGTCCACCCATCCCGTTGCGCAGAGCCGCTCGTGTGAGACGCGAGAGCGGCCTCAGGTGCCTCCTCGGTATGACTCTGCCCACGACCAGCGCGGCGATGTAGGACGCGAGCACGGCGACGAGCACCACCGCGCGCCCGGAGGGCCAGACGCCGAGGCCCACCGCCTGCACGATCGCCGCGACCGCGACGGCCACACCCAGGCCAACCAGCTGCCTGGCTTCGATGCTGACCGGCGTGCGAGCCCTGATCGCGAGCACGATCCACATCGCGCACGCGGCGAGCAGCGCGAGGATCACAGCCACCGGCGCCCCATAGGCGCCCAGCCAGGGGATCGTAACCGCGCTCAGCCCGATCTGAAGCAGCGCCGCGAGGACCGCGCCCACGCTGTACCAAAGCATGCGCCGTTTCACCTTGATCGCCCGCACCAGCATGATGAAGAGGCCATAGGTGACGAACGCGACGCCAATCAGCGGGATCAGCGGAGCGGCCGAGCGGTACTCGGGTCCGGCCAGCAGGACGAGCACGTTCGCGCCCACGTCCAAGAGCACGACGATGGTGGTCGCGACCAGCAGGTAGTAGCTGAGCATCGCGCCTCTCACCCGCTCCTCGCCGACGTGTTTGTAGGTCGCCCGGAACAGGACCCCGCGCTCGAGCGGCGCCCACGCCATCAGCACTGCGCTCGCGAAGTACGAGGGGATCACGGCGAAGCGGCTGGCGACGCGATAGACGCCGAGCTCGTGGGCGTTGGCGAACCGCGACAGCAGCACGATGTCGGCGCTGTGCACCAGGTACAGGCACAGCACCGGGGTCACCACCATCGCACCGAGGCGCACGATCTTCTTCATATCCGCAAAGCAGAAGGCGAACGCGTAGCTGCGCCGTGCCATCGCGATGCACACCGCCGTCGCCGCGAGGGTCCCGAGCGCCGTTCCGGCGAGTGCGCCTTCGACGCCGAAGCCGAGCACCACCAGCGGCACGACACCGGCGACGACGAACAGCGGCCTGGTCGAGTTCAACAGCGCGAAGCGACCCGGCCGGCGCTCCATCCTGAAGACGTTCACAGTCAGCCGCCACAGCGACCCGGCCGCCGCCGAGACCGCCGCCCAGCGCACGAGGCGGGCCTCCGAGCGGTGGTGCAGCAGCGCCTGCGCCAGCTCTGGCGCCAGCACGAAGCAGACGGCGGTGCCGGCGGTGACGATCATCAGCGTCAACACGACGCCGGTGCCGAGCGCACGTCTGGGGGCAGAGGTGATCTCGGTGTCCGAACCGACGTCGTCGCCTTCGCCCTCGGATGCCCCGTACACCAGCATGAAGGTCCCGTGGAGGCTGCCGGTGTTGTAGAGCACGGTGGCAAAGCCTGCGAACACGAACAGCACGCCGAGCTGGCCATACTGGGCGGGCACGAGCAGGCGCGTCAGCACCGCCACACTCACGAGGCTGAACGGGGCGACCGCCAGCAGCCCGACGATGTAGATGATCGTGTGCCGGGTGACACGCCCGCCCGTGAGCGTCAGCAGCCTGCGCCCCACTCCCTGATCCTTGGCCGTGCCATCCCCCGTGACTGCCGTCAGTGGCATGGCGTGAGGGTATATGCGGAATCTCCCGTTTCGTCCCGTCTTTGCGGCCCCGGTAACAACATGTTCACGGCGGTTCAGCGGTCGGGCGAGCCCAGCCTCTGCGACAGCGCGCCGATGTGTCGTCGCTCACAGGTGTGCCGGCACACGAGCAACCGCCCGAAGTACCCGGCCTCATGCAGCTCCACGAGCTCGACGTTGGCGAAATGCGCCGCCACGAGTTCGGGCAGATCGGCGCCAAAGCGCCAGACGTTGCCGTAGTGGTTTGGCGGCTGCGGCTCGGAGCGGTCGAGCGCCGGGTTGAAGGGGATCTCGAGCAACGCCGTGCCCGCCGGTGCCAGCACCCTGGCGATCTCGGCAAGCGCGGCCTCGTAGGACGGGATCTCCTCGATCACGTGCTGGACGATCACCAGCTGCATCGAGTCGTCCGCAAACGGCGGCGAGGTCGCACAGGTCGGCCTCGTGGTCGATGAACTCGACGGCCCGTGGATCGTTCGGATGGCCGCGCCGCGACTGATCGATGCTCTGGTATCGCCATCCGCGGTCGCGCAGGAAGTCGCCGAACACGCGCCGGCTGGTGGGCCCCGCCTCGAGTGCCCCGCGGCCGGCGCCGTCTGCGAGCACTTGTGACATCTGCCGTGCCACGGCACGATGACGCTCGAGCGCGTCGCAGACCTCGCACCGGGCATCAGTACGTCCGGCGAACTCCACCAGGTGCTGAGCGCCACAGATAGGACATGCGTGGGCGCCTGCGCCGGCTGGCTGAGTCCACTCGCGGTCCTCGCGCGGCAATGGATGCATCGAAGTTGGCGCCGCCTCTGACATCGCCGCACGGAGCATAGGCCTCGGCCGCGCGTTGGCGCGAGCGTTCACGTGATCTTCACGGGCTCGGCGAGAGCTCCGCGGGATGCTTTGAGGAGAACCTGTAGCGCCCGTCCGTGCGATTGGGCCGCGAACGCAAATGGACACGACGGCGACGGGAGCGCCCGCGCGGTTTGCTCACCAAACGTCAGCCGTGGCAGTTT
This sequence comes from uncultured Solirubrobacteraceae bacterium, assembly GCA_963779605.1. Lineage (GTDB taxonomy): Bacteria > Actinomycetota > Thermoleophilia > Solirubrobacterales > Solirubrobacteraceae > Palsa-744. The sequence continues at coordinate 308,933 of CAVZYR010000005.1, read as the reverse complement.
TGGTCCAGAGCGCGCCGGTGCGCCGCCTACAAAACGTCTTCGCTGGGAACCACCGGAAGAAAGCGCTCTGCCACAACCTGGATCACGACGTCTGGACGCAAGGACTCAATGAGCCCGACGTTTATGAAGGCCCGCCTGATCCACGCCGACCAAGAGAAGGCGGGGCCCACGAAGGGGACCAACTGTGTCCCAAACGAATCGCTGTAGACGACCGCGCGTGGGGCGTCGGGTCGTTTCTCCGATTGGAACAACGTCGTAAAGGCGGTTGTCGCGGCCTCGAGGGCAGGCGGCGTAGGGATCGACGGCAACCCATAGGCATTCTTGTTGGGGATCTTGACCAGCTCGTGCTCGGGCAGCTTGTCATCATCGAGCGGATGCAGGCGACCTTCGGCGAGCCGGACCCGAGGCTTGTCAAACAGATCTTCCTCGATCAGATGCTCAACCCAAACGATCTCGTTCGCGTCGACATCTGCGGCTGGAACCCCGGCTGCTCGCACGATCTCGAGTAGAGAGGTCGCCGCGCTCAGGCCGCCGCCCTCATAAGTCCAGTGCATGTCGCGCTTGAAGTACAGGCGCTCGCCAGTAGCTGCTCGATCGCGTAGTGGCGCATGCAGATCCACCACATCCACTCCGGCATGACGCGCGGCACCGACCAATTCTGATCCGAGCGCGGGTGCGCCGAGTCGGGGTGAGCAATCTGGCAGGTATTGAGGGTGGATCGACTCCTTCGATGGAGCCACCGCGAACAGATATGGGATGCCGATCTCCGCGAGGCGGCGCTGGCGCTCGCTCAGCAGCACGACATACCGTTCCAAGTCCCTGGGGGTGAGCGTCAGATCGCCAAGGAGCTGGTCGAGGTTTCCGTTGCCGTCCTCGACAAGAAAGGCCCAGCCGTCGGTGCCCTCGAGCGCGTACGGGCCGATCTCGCGCTCGCTACCAAGAACGAACTCGGTCCGGTTCGCCGCCGCTACCCGCGACCGCCTCGGCGAGAACTCGAGTACACGGCTCGACTCGGGGACACGAACCCAGATCCGATGGCGGCCACCGTCGAACACGCGAACCGGGAGATCGACCTCGAACCCGTGCAAGGCATCGCCGGTTGCCGCCTCGGCCGCCGAGGATGGCTGATCCGCCATCGCCTTGCGTACGAGCTTCCCATCGACGTACACGTCGACGCTCTGGGGCTGCTCGAGGTCATCGCGGTCTGCGACCCAGCCCGTGAGCCGTGAGCCAACGATCGACTCGACTCGACCCGGCGCAGAGGGACTCCTGCCAAGGGCTCGCCCCACGCGCTGGCGCAGCGTCGCCGATACTCCACCTGGCCTCAGCGCTCGGACCCGAGCAGTTCGATGGCCGGGTCGGTGTTGCTTTGCGTCGCCCTCCGCGTCGCTCGGTCGAATGAATGACTCCTGCTCCAGCGGTCTCGGGTTCGGCCGAGGCTGCTCATGCCGGTGTGCCGCGCCGTCAGGCGGCATCACGCTCAACTCGTCGCATCACGCTCAACTCGTCGGATCCAGCGTCTCGCCCATATCTCTGGCGCTCATCATCCAGGCGCACGATCGCGCGAGCCGTGAACATCGCGTAAACGCTCCCTACGCCGGTGCCAGAAGGCGAGCAGGCACTATGGGCATGGACATCAAGGTCTATCCGCGCAGGGTCGAGTTCGAGTGGTGGCAGCCACTCGCCTGCCCGCGATCGTGGAGTCTCGTCGATCATCCGGATTCGAGCAGCACGGTTCCGACGTGAGCCGGCGGGGCGAGCGCGCTCAGTTCAGACCGTGACAACGTTTGGGGGGCCGCGGCCCGCAGAAGGGTCACGCGCACCGTTCCGGTTTCGCGCACCTCGAACACCGTGAACCCGGGCGGCGGCGAGGACGCGGGGGGCGCGTCGTCGGCCGCGAGGACAGCTATCTCATCGATGGGCGTGGCGGTCGAAGGCCACAATCGAGGCCGCTCGGCGGCACGGTAGTAGAGCGTAGGATCGTCTCCGCCCGGGGAGATCACGAGCGCCCGCGGGCCCTGCGGGAGGCCGCCCAGGAGCGCGTCGGCATCGCGATAGTCCGGTCGCTGGAGCGCGGGTAGGAAGGCTAGGGCCACGCTCATGGCAAGCCCGCAGGCGAACAGGGACGCCGTCACCCAGATCCCGAGGCCTCGCGGTCGCGTCAGGCTGAGCACGCCGGCGAGCAGCACCAGGAGTGCAATCAGAACGCTGATGCAGTAGCGCGCGCTGAAGACATGCGCCCCGAAGACCCCGGTAGCCAGCGCCATCAGGAGCGTCAGCAGGCCGACGGTGGCGACGGCAAACAGCGGCCTGAGGCGCCGGCGCCACGCGAGCCAGCTCATCAGGACGGCCGCGATAAAGACCAGGGAACCAAGGAGGGGGGTGGCGGTGTAGACACCGCGGATCGACAGGCTCTGCCCGAGCGCGAACTGCACGAGCACGGTCGGCAGTTGGCGCGCGAGCGTGGTCTCATCGATGCTCGCGCCGCTTTTCTGGTGTAGGAGCAGTGGCAGCAGGGAGATCCCCGCCGCCACGGGCACCGCCAGGGCGATCAGAGCCCTCCGGCGCGGCCGGATGATCGCGATCAGCCAAGCGGCCTCCACGGCGACGGGAAGGATCGCGAAATAGTGGGTGTAGAGCATGAGCGCGCTCGCAATCGCCCAGCCGGCCAACGCGCGGGTCGAGGGTCCCCGGAGGGCAGAGGCGAACGCCCAGAGCGAGCATGCCACGAGCAGCGCGAACAGCGCGTAGCTGCGTGCCTCCTGGCTGTAGTAGACGAGAAACGGGTCGACCGCCACCAATGCGGCTGCGATCAGTCCCGCGCGCTCAGAGACGGCGGCTCGCGCGGCGGCGAACGCCGCTGGGATCGTGAGCACGCCGAACACGGCCGACAACGAACGCACCCCGGCCGCCCCCGCGCCAGCCACGTGAGTCCAAAGTGACGCGAGGCCGTAGTAGAGGTACGGAGTGTGCTCGCCTGAATTGAGGAGCGCATGGAACGTCGCTCCAAGACTGGGCTTCAGGATCTGGCCCACGGTAACGGCCTCGTCGTGGCCGAGACTCTGATGACCGAGACGGGTGAAACGAAGCGTGGCACCCAGCGCCATCAGGCCTGCGAGAGTCAGGAACGTGGTTCGCGCGCTGTCCGGTCTCCCCGCCGAGCGGTCGGCCACGCTGCTCTGCGGTGCTGCGATCACGTGTGCCATGGCTGATGTCGGTCGGGTATCCCGGGAATGATTCGCGGTAACCCCGAGGCGCCGCGGCGGTCAGCGAGATCGACATCCTCGCCGCCGGCGATCTGCCACCCGGTGCGCCGCCACCCTCGGGATTTCGCGTGCTCGAGCGGAAGGACGCGGGGACCATTCGCGCGACCCGTCTCCTGGCCGTCGCTCCCCGCCTCGTCTCCCGCGCGGGCCTCGCGGCCCTGTCCGCGCACACGGGTACGCCGAGCCTGTTGCTCTAGACGCGCGGATTGCGCGCGTGCGACGGCGCCACCTCATGGCCAGCCGGTCAGCAGGTCGGTCTCGCGCATGAGCTGAATCACGACGGCCGGCGCCTCGAGCTCGAGCTGGGAGAGCGGCAGCGCCCGCGAGCAGAACAGGGTCGTCCGCCGCGCGCGCTCGGCGAGCCACAGCGCGACGGGCACCGAGACGTCCTCGTCGCCGACGACGGCGACGCGAACGTCAGCGCCGGATGCGGGGTTGGAGTACACGCGCAGATGGGCCGGTCCGGCCTCGGCGAGCTGTGACTCGACCGGCATCCTCAGCGCACGCAGCCGGCTGGCATCGATCACCACCCCGTCCTCGACCGGCCCGTCGAGCTCGTCCGAGAGCGGTTCGCCGTCGAGCAGCTCGAGCTCGGGTGCGTCGGCGAGCGTTCCGCGATATCCCTCCGCCGCGCGCACGTGCAGCTCGGCCAGCGGCGCGGGCACCAGCTCGGGGACCCGCTTGTGTGCCTCCTTCAGGAGCGCGCGGGCCACGAAGAAGGCTCCGAGATCGTTCCAGTCCGCGTCGCCGCGGTGGTAGGGAGGCCCGTGACGGCCGGCGTGGCGCAGGACGCCGAACAGGCTCATCAGCTCGACCTCATCGACGTCCCGCAGGCGGGCGTTCAGCTCGGACACCCAGCCGCGGTCGCCCGAGGGGGTCACGTTGATCAGGTCTCGCTTGGCGGGGATCAGCGCCGGCAGGTATGAGGCCCCCAGAGCCGCGCACTCGCTCGCCGCACTCGCGAGGCCGGCGACGATCGCGCCGAGATCGGCGGGGCACGATTCCGGTTCGAACTCGCGCGCATCGAACAGCCATCCGCCGGCGCTCACGGCGCGGCGACCGCCGTCGGATGCGGGCGTGGGCGCGGGCGAGGGCGCCGGTCGATCGAGGACGTCGGCTGTGGCCGCTCGCTCGGAGCCGCTGGCGATCATCACGGCGCTCCGCCCACGACACGTCCGTAGACACCGGCAAGCGCATCTGCCTCACCTTGCCAGTCGTTTCCGGCCGCGAAGGCGCTCGCCCGCTCAGACGCGAGCCTCCAGCCCTCGGGCGCCAGCAGGCGCTCGAGGCTCCTGGCGATCGCGCTCGGCCGATCCGTGGCGACGACCTGACCGAGTCCGTGGGCGCGAACGACCTGCGCGATCACCGGCGCGTCGCTGGCGAGCACCGGCACGCCCGCGGCGGCGTACTCGAACAGCTTGTTGGGCAGCGACAGCTCATAGGAGCGGCAGATCGGCTGGATCAGGCAGAGGCCGGCCGCCGCTCCCACGAGCACGTCCGGCACCTCGCCGGGCGCGACGGGGGCACGCAGCACCACTCGCTTCTCGACGCCCGCCGCCCTCGCGCGCAGCAGCAGATCCATCCGGTAGCGGTGCGCCCCCGGGCCGATCGCGTATAGGTGCACAAGCGGCAGCAGCGCCAGCGAGTCGATCATCTGCTCAAGGCCCCGCCCGGGCATGAGCCCTCCCACGTACACCACCCGCGGAGGCGAGGGCGGGCCGGCCGTGCGCGAGCGCGAGAGCGCGGCGGCGCGCCGCTGCGGCGCAGGATCTCCCGCGGCGCTGCCCTCGTGACGGTGCTCGGGGATGTTGCGCACGACGAGCGGTCGAGATACCCGGTATCTCCTTGCCAGCGTGTCAGCGTAGCCCGGGCTCGACGTGATCACCTCGTCGGCGGCGCGCATGAACAGCGCCTCGCCGGCGAGCAGCCACGGGCGCCACTCCCAGCGGCCGTTGCGGTCCGGCCACAGCTCGTGGCTGTCGTAGACGAGGCGGGCGCCGAATCCGAGCTTGATCGCCAGGCCGGTCCACATCGTGTTCCAGTCGTTGGCATGGACGAGCTCCGGCCTGGTCCGGTGCGCCACCGACAGGGCTTGCCGCGAGAACGACAGCCCGCCGAGGATGCGCCGGGCACGCCCGAGCGCGGAGAGGGCAGGCCTCGCGGGGGCCGACCGACCGCCGCGCGAGTCGGTCGGCGAACTCGCGGGCCCGGAGCCGTTCCTCGCGCTCGCGCTCGCGCGGCCGCCGCCGTTCAATCTGCGTGCCAGGCGCGCAAGGCCGGGTGTGCGCGCCGGCAGCCTGAGCACCCGCACACCCTCGACGATCGTGGCGCCGGCCGGTGCCGTGGCGGTCGCCACGCCCAGCACGAGCGCGGTCCCGGGAAGCGCCTGCTGTGCAACTCGCGCCGCGCGCAGCACGCGCGCGTCATGGTCTACTCCGTTGCGTACGAGCAGGAGGCTGCGTATCGCCGGACTGGGCGTGGCCATGGTCGCTCGTCTCCCGCTCCGCTCTTCGCTAGATGTCCGGCGGAGGTTCCTCTGGACCTTCAGGGCGGCGTCGCTTGGCAAACACCCCGGCGCCGATGGCCGCGGCGGCCACGAGAGCTATCAGCAGATATGTGGGCCATGTGGAGCCCGGTGAGCTGGTGGCGGCGGGTACCTCCTTGCCCGCGATCCGCAGCGCGGCCTGGCTCACGCCCGGCACGTGCGAAGCCGATCCAAAGCCGTTTTCGGAGTGAATCGAGGACGGGTCAGACGGGTCGCCACCGCCGCCATGGCTACCAACAGGTAACACCGGCGCCGCATCCCGTCGGCCATTATCAAGGGGTATTTGGTAGATGACGCCTGCGGGGCTGTTGGCTGAGGGGTCCGTTTTCACGGCCGTGCTTTCCGCCGCCGCGGCGGCCGGAACACCGACCACCAACGCAAATGCTGCCACGGCGCCGCCCACGAATCCAAACCTCATGGCGACGAATGTAGAGGACCCCGATGCCGGCGATGTGGCAAATTCGTTGCTTTTCGGCGATGCCCTGACGCTCCCGCTACCGCCGCCGCTCACCTCACCGCCGCCGCTCCCGTCGCCGCCGCAGACGGGCCACCGCGAGCGCTCGCTGCTGCCCGTTCTGGCTCCGACCGTGCTGGTGCTCGCCCTGCTGCTGTTGGCGACCGCCTACGCCGGCGCGTTCAACGTGGCCCAGTGGGCGCCGCCGACGATGTTCATTCTGCTGATGCTGCTCACGCTGGTCCTGCGCGGGGGCCTTGAACGACTGCCGGATCGCTGGCTCGGCCTGAGCCTCGCCGGCGCCTGGGGGCTGGCCGCGTGGGCGGCGCTGTCGGCGACGTGGGCGGCCTCGCCGGGCGCGGCGCTCGAAGGCGCGGGCAGGCAGGCGATGTACGCCGCGATCCTCACGCTGCCGCTGATGGTGGTCGGCGATGTGCGCTCTCTGCGCGTGGCGGGTCGCGGTGTCGTCGCAGGCATTTCGCTGATCGGCGTGTACACGCTGGCGCGGATGTTCATCGACGGGGGGTCGATCTTCCTGGCGGGCAGGCTGAACGGCCCGGTCGAATATCGCAACGCGACTGCGCTTCTGTTCTGCATCGCCTACTGGCCGTTGATCGTGACCGCCGCCACGCGCGGGCGCGGGCGAGCGCTGCGCGCGATCTGCTTCGGCCTGGCCGTGCTGATGCTCGGGCTCGCGTTCCTCACGCAGTCCCGCGGAGTGCTGATCGGGCTGGGCTGCGGCGCGCTGGTGGTGGTGGTGCTGGGTCCCGAACGGGTCCGCCGCATGTGGCTTGCGCTGCTCAGCGTGCTGTTGCTCGCGTGCGCGTCGCCGTGGCTCTTGAAGCCCTATCACGCGTTCACCGGCGCCTCAGGAGTCACCTCGGCTGATATCACGACGGCCGCGGCCGCCCTCGCCGCGGTCGTGATCGTGAGCCTCGCCCTCGGCTTTCTGCTGGCGGTATTCGACGCCGGCCTGCGCCCCGCGAGCTCGGTGATGACCCGCGTGCGGGTCGTCGCCCGCGCCGCGCTCGTGGTCGCGCTGGTGGCGGCCCTCACTGGCGGGCTGGTCGCAATCCACGGTAATCCCATCCATGAGCTTCATGTCAAGTGGCGGCAGTTCACGAGCCTTCAGGCGACCAACACCTCGTCCACGCGCTACACCTCGGCCGGCGGCCAGCGCTATGACCTGTGGCGGATCGCCGTCCTCGAGTTCCGCGCACACCCCGTGGGCGGGGTGGGGGAGGGCTCCTATGAATTCTCCTACTACCGCCTGCGACGCACCAACCGTAATCTCAGCGATCCGCACGGGCTGCTGTTCCAGCTGGGATCCGAACTCGGCGTCGTGGGTCTGCTGCTGTTCGGCGCGATCATCGTCGGCCTGATCGGCTCGATGAAACGCTGGTGGCGCTGGGCCCCGCTGGATGTGCGTCGCAGTGTCTGCGGGTTGACCGCGGCGGGCGCGACGTTCATCGGACAGTCGCTCGTCGACTGGATGTGGCGGATCCCGGGGCTGACGGCGCTGGGCGTGCTGTGCCTGGGCGTGGCCGCCGCGATGCTGGCGCGTTCGGCCGTGGGCGCCCCGGCGCCCGAGCCCAAGAGCGAGGCGCCCACAGCGTCCCGGCGCCTCAGCCGCGTCCCGGCGGCGGCGGGCCTGTCGGTGGCCCTCGCGCTGGTCCTCTGCCTGTACCTGTCGGACTTCTACCTCAGGCGTGCGCAGCACGAGCTCGGCGATTCGCCGACGGCCCAGCTGGCGGACGCTCGCATCGCCTCGCGCTTTGACCCCTGGTGGGTGGAACCCCACTATCTGGAGGCTTCCGCGCTCGAGAGCATGGGAAACCGCGCCGCGGCTCGAGCCCAGCTCGAAGACGCCAGGAGGCTGACGCCCACGAGCCTCGTGCCGCTCGGCCTGCTGGGGGACTTCGAAGCGCGCGGCGGGAACTACGGAAACGCTCGCGTCTACTACCGGCGCGCGCTCGCTCGTGACCCGTTGGATGTCGGACTTCAGCAGCTCGCGCAGACCGGCGGGCGCTCCTGAGGCCGGCCGCCCCAAGGCTAGCCAGGACCCGGGCTGGCGCTGAGCAGCTCATACCAGCGCTGGACCGCCGCGCCGCGGTCGAACTCCACGGCCCGCGCGCGGCCGCGACGGCCCATCGCAAGCGACTCCTGGGGAGCGCCCTGAAGCTGGGCGAAGGCGTTCGCCAGCGCCTGCGGGTCCTCCGGTGCCACGACCAGTCCGGCCTGTGCGCCGAGCACGAGCTCCGCCGCCTCGCCGCGGGCGCCCACGATCACCGGCTTTGAGGCCGCCAGCGCCTCAAACAGCTTGGTGGGAAGGGCGCCGCTGAAGATCTCACGGTCGCGCAGAGGCACGAGTCCGGCGTCGGCCTGCTCGTAGAGGCTCGGGATCCGCGCGGACGCCACCGCGCCCAGCACCCTCACGTTCGCCAGCCCGCGCGAGCGCACCTCGGCGCGAATCGCCGGCGCATCCGGGCCCTCGCCGGCGATCGTCAGCTCCACGACCCGCGGCCCCGCCAGCGCGGCCGCCTGGACCAGCGTGAGCACCCCCTGGGCGAGCCCGAGCGTGCCCGCGTAGAGCGCGCGCAGAGGGGCGTTCGGCCGCGGCGCTGAGAGGCTCACCGACGCGAAGCGCTCGAGGTCGACCGCCGGCGGGACGTGCAGCACCTTCCCGGCCGCCTCGGCGCGCCCGTTCAGGGCGTCGACGATGCCCCTGGTTGGCGCCGTGATCAAGCTCGCGCGCCGGTAGCACAGGCGGGCGAGCGCGTGGGCTGAGGCGATCGCCCGCTCGTTTCCGAGCGCGCCGAGCTCGATCGCGCTCTCGGGCCATAGATCCGACACGTTGAGGACGAGGCGTGCCCGCTTCAGGCGCGCGTAGGCGGTGCCGGCGGCGGCCGTGAACAGCGGCGGCGTCTCGGCCACCACGACGTCGATCCCTCCAGCGGCTGGGGCCGTGGCGAGCGCGCCGGCGGCGAACGCGGCATGGTCTGTGAGGCGGCGGGCGAAACCGCGGTTGGCGGCCGGGTAGACAACGCTTCGCAGCACGCGCACGGCACCCTCGCGCTCGCGCATCAGCAGGCGGTTTCGATAGGGGGCGGCGATCGCACCGGATGGGTAGTGTGGAAAGCCCGTGTGCACGCTGACCTCAAGCCCGCGATCGGCCAGGCCGCGCGCGAGCGCGGCGATGCGCTCCGGCGCGGCGCCCAGCTCGGGGGGGTAGTAGTGGCTGAGGAACAGAACGCGCACGATCGAGAAGTAAAGCCGGACGGCGAGCGCGACCGGATCGAACGGGTCTTCGCCGGCTACCGCGCCGATCCCGGCAGGCGGCGGCGCTGGGATGCCCGCAACCACGGAAACGCGGCCATTCGCGAGGAGCTCGCCGGGGCGGTGCTCGAGCTCGTGCCCGAGCAGATCAACGGATCAGGCACGCTGCTCGACGCCGGCTGCGGGACCGGCTGGTGGCTCGAGCGGCTTCTGCGCGAGGGCGTCCCCCCGCAGCGGCTGGCGGGCGTGGAGCTGCTGCCAGAGCGCGCCCGGGCGGCCGCGGCGCGCGTGCCCGGCGCACGCATCGAGCAGGCCGACGCGAGAGCACTGCCCCTGCCTGATGGCAGCTGCTCGCTTGTGAGCCTGTTCACGGTGCTGTCATCGACGGCCTCGAGCGCTGAGGCGGCGGGCGCACTGCGCGAGGCGCTGCGCGTGCTCGCGCCCGGCGGCGCGGTGGCGGTGTGGGAGCCGCGCTGGCTCACGCTCAACCGGCACACGCGGCTCGTGCGCCTGCGCGAGCTGCGCGCTGCGCTTGAAGGCGAGCTGACGCTGCGAGCGATCACCCTCGCTCCGCCGCTGGCTCGCCGCGCCGGGCGCCTGTATGAACCGCTCGCGCGGCTGGCGCCGCTGCGCTCGCATCGGCTGGTGATTGCGCGGCCCTGAGCGGGACGCCGGCCAGGCGCTGATAGAGCTCCAGCAGGCGATGCTGCTCGCGCGACCAGCGCAGCTCGAGGCCGGCCTTGTGCAACCGCCGGCGCAGCGCCGGGTCGTCGCGATGGAGCAGCGCCAGGCGCAGCGTCCGCGCCAGGGCATCGGGATCATCGGGCGGCGAGCACCAGCCGACGCCGTAGCCCTCGACAAGCCGCCGGGTCTCCTCGAGGGCACTGGCGACGACCGGCACCCCGGCGGCGATGTACTCGAACAGCTTGTTCGGCAGCGCCAGGCGATGGTTCTCGCAGGTGTCCTGCAGGAGCGTCACGCCGACGTCGGCTTCGGCGGTATGGGCGAGCAGATCTCCAAGCGGGACGTTTCCCAGCATGCTCACGCGCTGCTCGACCCGCCGCTCGCGCAGCAGCTCGCGCAGGACCTCGCCGTAGCCGGCCTCGGGGTCGCCGAGGAACACGAGGTGCACCCCCTCAAGGCGCGAGACCGCCTCGACGAGCACCTCACAGCCGCGCGCGGGCGCGGGCGCGCCCTGGTGCAGGATCAGGGGGTCCTGCGCGTCGAGTCCGAGCCGCCGCCGCAGCCCGCCCCCGCCGCCGATCTCGAGCGCTGAGACGTTGCGCACGACCGTTGGCTCGGCCGGCAGGCGGTAGCGGGCGCGCAGCCGCCGGGCGATCCCGTCGGAGACGGTGATGACGGCCGCGCAGCGAGGGACGACAATGCGCTCGATCGTCGCCACGAACCACGCCCACGCTCGTTCCCGGTAGGGAACGCTGGTGGCGAGCTCGTGCGAGTCGTAGACGAGACGTGCACCGGTCAGGCGCGCGCCGGCGATCCCCGGCAGCAGCATCGCCGCGTCGTGTGCGTGCACGACGTCCGGGCGCAGCCGCCGCAGGCCCTGCACGAACCCGACCAGGAAGGCCAGCCGGTAGAGGTGGAACGGCAGGCGCCGGCGCATCCAGGGCGGCGGCTGAACGCTCTCGCGGGCGAACCCGTCGAGCTCTGCGCCCGCGGGCACGGCTGCCAGCTCGAGCACGGTCACATCGTGGCCGTCACGGGCAAGCGCGCCCGCCTCACGCCGCACGCGCGAGTCAAACTCGACGGACTTGTGCAGCAGCATTGCGATACGCATCGGCGCTACGGTGCGTGTGCGTAGGCGCTGAAAGCAGGCTTATCCGCTCCGCTTTCCGTGAGCAGGCCCTCGGTCAGGTGGCGTGGCACGGAGGCGGGCTCATCGAGCAGCTCATACCAGCCCAAACCAGCTACGTAGGAGACCGAGTCGACCAGCTTGAAGGCGGCAGTCACCCAGCGCGCTTGGACTGGGCGGCTGACGAAGTAGTTGAAGGCGTAACTCACGCTGTCGCTCGATATTGAGAACTCCGAGAGCCACAGCTTCGGTGCACCGCCCGGGCGACGTCGGTAGGCCGCGGCGAGTTCGCTATGCAGCGTATCGATGTCGTTGATGTCGCGTTCCAGCGTCAGTTTGGGTTTTTTGTGCTTCAGAAATTCTTGGTTTTTCACAAACGTCAGCAATTCTGGGCGGGGCCCTTCTTTGAGGTTGGGAAAGCGGGCCGAGTAGGGATTGTGGCCGAAGTAGTCGAGGCGTGGCGGTTCGCCATCGGGCAGGCGCATCCAGCGGATGAAGTTAGGCGGAGGGACCAGCCCCGCCGTCCATGTCATGCCGCCGATCACCACGTTCGAGCTGCTGACCGCCTTCAGCGCGCCGTAGGCTGCGTTGAGCAACAGCGCGTAGCGCCTTGGACCGACCGGTGAGTTGATGGGCATCGGGTTGAAGTTCGGGCTGTTGGACTCGCCCCAGATCATCCAGTAGTGGACGCTGGGGTAGCGTCGGCTGGCTGCTCGCATGAAGTTGGCGTAGTCTTCCGCGTTGTTCGGCGCCCAGGTTTCGTCCTGGCCACCGTTCGCCCAGCCGGGAGTGCCTTTTACCATCACGGCGACAGCGATGCCGTACTGGGCGGCTTGGCTGATCATCCGTTCGAGTTCAGGCGGCCACCCATAGGCTGGGTCGGCTGGATTGGTCGGTTCACTGGGACGCGTCGGGGCCGTCTGTGCCCATATCAGCTGTGTCTGGAGCACCTGCACGCCGAGGCGGTGGTAGGTCGGGAAAGCGGAAGCGCCGTTGGGCAGGGTGAGTGGACCCCAGATCATCTTCAGGGGGCGCGCCGGCACGGTCTTCTTCGGCGGCTTGCGGGGCGCTTTGCGCTTGTGGGGCGTCTTCGCTTTGTGTGTGGACGCCGATCTCGCCGGCGCGCTGCCGGCGGCCGAGCCGGTGCCCGCGAGGGCGAATGGCGTCGCTGCGATCAGCCCGCATGCCGCCAGTGCCACCGCCACCGTGACGAGGAGTCGCGCGGACGGGTGCTCCACGCGCAGGACTCCCAGCCGGCGCGGCACTAGGCGTTGCCGCTGCTGGCCAGGGCGAAGGTCAACAGCAGCAGGGCGCATGCGCCGAGTAGGACGGCGGTCTCGATTCGCCGCGCACGGCGATCGCCGCGCATTCGCTCCGCCAGCTTGGAGACCGGGACGACGATCGTCTGCGCGAGGATCCGCACATCACCCCGCAGGCTGCGCGTGCGGATGTAGTCGAGGTCGAGCTGGATCTTGTGCGGCATGATCGCGTCCTCGTAGAAGCGCATCGGGTCGCGCTGCAGGCTGAGCAGATGCGACTCGCTCGCGTACTCGACCGCCGCCGGACCGGTGATCCCGGGCAGCACCGTGAGCACCTCCACGTACTCCTCGCGATAGCGCGAGACGAACTCGGGAACCTCCGGGCGCGGTCCGACGAGGCGCATGTCGCCCCTGATGACGTTCCACAGCTGCGGCAGCTCATCGAGCTTGGTCATCGCCAGAAAGCGTCCGATCGGCGTGAAGCGCTCGTCGTCGCTCATCGTCAGCGGCCCGCCGCTGGCGGAACGGCGCATCTTGCGAAACTTGAACATCCTGAAGGTGCGTCCGTCGCGACCGACGCGAACCGACGGATAGAAGACGGACCCCGGTGAATCGACGTAGATCAACAGTGCCGTGACCGCGCCGATCATCAGCGCCGCCGGCAGCAGCAGCAGGCAGACGGCGAGATCGAACACGCGTACCGAAACATCCCCCGCCCGCGCGCCCTGTCGCGCCTCGCGGGGGAGGGTCATGACTTCGGTGTCAGGACGCACAGCGCCGCGCGCCCGACTGGTGAAGCAGAAGTGAATACAACGGAAATTCCATGCTCTCCTCCTGCATGATCTCGCGCCGATCGAGTCCTTTGGCGAGCGCCAACCTGTCGGCAACCTAGCAAGCGCTCATGGGGCAGAGGAAGCCCTCTCGCGAATTCTTCACAACAGGGCCGATGGCCCTCAGTGGGGGATCGGCGCGCCCAGCAGGGCGGCGAGAACGCCCGCGCAGCCGGCGAGAAGCAGGGTCGGAACGACGGCGCGGTGGACGAGCAGCAGGGCGAGGGCCGCGGCGGCGAGCACGAGGTATTGCCAGTTCTCGCTGAGCGCCAGCGCGAGGGGCAAGGCCGCTCCCATGATCGCTCCAGCGGCGGCGGGCGCGGCGCCGGCGAGGAACGCGAGCACGCGCTCGTTGACGAGCAGGCGCTCGAAGCGGGCGGCGCCGAACAGGATGAAGGAGAACGATGGCGCGAACGCGACAAGCGCAGCCAGCAGCCCGCCGCCCAGGCCGGCGGCCGAATAGCCGACGGCCGCGACCGTCTGGGTGATCGGTCCCGGCGTGACCTGTCCGAGCGCGACCGCGTTGAGGAACTGCCCATGCGTCATCCAGTGGTAGGTGCCGACCGCGTCGGATTCCATCAGCGGGACGATCACAAAGCCGCCGCCGAAGGCCAGCGCGCCGACCTTGAGGGCGGTCCACACGAGCGCCGCGGTGCCTCCGGTATCGGTCGTCGCGGCCAGCAGCGGCCACGCCGGAAGCTTGCCGCCGAAGAGGCCCGAGGAGCGAGCCAGATCCCACCACGCCGGCGGCGCCCAGGCGTTCAGATGATGCGCCCCGGAGCCGCTGAGCCTCCGCCTGGCGAGCTCGAGCGCGCCGCAACCGAGCAGAACGAGCACGAGCCACTGTCCGGCGAAGGCCGCCGCCAGTCCGCCGAGGAGGGCGTAGGCGAGGAGCCAGGCGCGCTGGCGGTCGCGCGTGCGGCGCCACATCGGCGCGGCGACGCCCGAGCCGGCGCGCACGGCGACCGCCGCGACCGCCGCGCCGGCACCCATTCCCGCGCCGCGCAGCCACCGCGGGGGAGAGCCCGAGAGGAACAGCGCTGAGAGCGCGAGCATCAGGATCAGGCCGGGCAGGATGAAGCAGAGCCCGCCGAGTAGCGCGCCGCGAGGACCGCGCAGCCGCCACGCGCAGTAGATAGCAAGCTGCGTAGAGGCGGGGCCGGGCAGCAGGTTGGTGGCGGCGATGGCGCGCTCGAACTGGCCTTCGCTCAACCATCCTCGCCGCTCGACGCACAGCTCGCGAAACAGCGCGACGTGGGCCGGCGGGCCACCGAAGCCGATACAGCCGATCCGGCCCCACTGGCGGAATATGTCGGCGAACGAGACCTCGACCTCGGGATCGCCCGCTGGCATGGCCCGCAGGGTATGGACTTTCTCATCGACTGCCGACGCGAGCCCGCGGGCCGACGCAATAGGGTGCGGGCCTGATGTTGAGCATCGTGGCGATCCCGGCGACGTCAGCCATCACCTACTTCCAGGCGATCGTGCTGGGGGTGCTGCAGGGGGTGACCGAGCTGTTCCCGATCTCGAGCCTCGGCCACACCGTGCTGTTCCCAACGCTGTTCGGCTGGAACCACCTCGTCGACGCGCAGTCCGAACCGGAGTCCTTCTGGCTGGCGTTCGTCGTGATGCTCCACGTCGGCAGCGCGCTCGGGCTGCTCTACTTCTACCGTCGCGACTGGGTTGAAATCGTGGGCGCGTTCTTCCACACGCTGTCCACGCGCCGGGCGCAGACGAGCAACGAGCGCCTGGCCTGGCTGATCATCGTCGCGAGCATCCCGGCGGGGATCATCGGCCTGGCGTTGGAGCACCAGCTGCGAACGCTCACGGCCAAGCCCGAGGTGGCGGCGATCTTCCTGATGGTCAACGGCTGCCTGCTGTTCGGGGCCGAGTTGTTCCGACGCCGCGCGCAGGTGCGCGAACTGGCGATCCGGGAGGGCGCGAAGCCCGACGGCGGGCGCGAACTCGACACGCTGGAGTACCGCGAAGCGTTCGTCATCGGTGCCGCGCAATCGACGGCTCTGGTCGCCGGCATCAGCCGCGACGGCGTGACCATGGGTGCAGGCCTTGCACGCGGTATGGACCACAGCGATTCCGCTCGGTTCGCGTTCCTGCTCGCCACGCCGATCATCCTCGCCGCCGGCCTTTTCAAGCTCCCCGATCTGGTCGGCCATCTCGGCAACGGCGTTCGCGGCCAGGCGGTCGTGGGGGCCGCGGCCGCGGCGATCACGGCCGTGTTCACGGTCCGCTTCCTGGTCACCTGGTTCAAGACGAAAACGCTCGTTCCCTTCGCGATCTACTGCCTCGTGTTCGGTTTCGCGATGGTCATCTACACGGCCACCTAAGCCGCCGCCGCGCCCGCCGGCTGTGGGGATTCCTGCAGGCAGCAGAACCCCCACCTGCAACCATCTTCGGAGACCATGCCCGTCCCGAGAACCCCACCCAAGCCGAAAACCCCGGCCAAGATGTTCGAGACGCGCAGCCAGGCCTGGAAGGAAGTGGGCCTGCTGCGCCAGGTCGACCCGAAGGTGGTCAAGCGCGCGCGTCTCGAGGCGCTCGTGACGGTGGTGCTGTTCGTGGGGGTGGTGGTCCTCTACAACAACCGCGTCAGCCTGATCGGGACGCCCGGCCGGCACGGCCATCCGGGGACCCTCGAACCGGGTCTTGAAACGCCGATAACGGTGGTCACGGTGATCGCCCTGCTGATCCTCGGCTGGGCGTTCGCGCGGGACGTGGGTCGCGGTCTCGGCCCGCCGCTGTTCCGGCGCCTTGACCCGGCCACGGCCGGCACGGTGGGGTTCCTGATACGCCTCGTGACCGTCGCGATCGCGCTGCTCGTGGCGCTGGACGTGGCCGGCGTGGAAGCGCGCACGCTGCTCGTGGGTGGCGCGTTCACGGCGGTGATCTTCGGCCTCGCCGCACAGCAGACGCTCGGAAACGTGATCGCCGGCACGGTCCTCTTGAGCGCGCAGCCCTTTCGCGTGGGCGACCGCGTGCGCCTGCAGGGCGGTCCGCTCGCGGGCCAGCTCGAGGGCACCGTCAGCTCGCTGGGTCTCCTCTACACGACGTTCGCACGGGGGGAGGACTCGATCATGGTCCCCAACAGCGTGGTGCTGAACGTCGCGGTCCTGCCCGTGCGCGAGCCCGATGCCGTGAACCTGCGGGCGCGACTTCGCCCCGGGATGACGCCCGTCGACCTGCAGGAGCTGCTCGAAAAGTCGCTCGAGACGCCGCTTCGCGACGTGCCCCGGATAACGCTCGAGGAGCTGGACGGCGAGGAGGTGGTGGTGCGCATCTCGGCCACCCCGCTGGTGGCCTCAGAAGGCCGTCACCTCGCGTCAGAACTTCTCAGCATCGTCTCTCACGAGACGCGCGCGGCGGCGGAGGCACGCACGCCATAGCTGAGGAACAGCTGCGAGTCGCTCTCGCACGCGCCGAGCAGCTCGAGCTCGACGGGGGGGTCGAAGGCCGCTCCCGCGACGATCCGAAGCGCAGGCAGGCCGTCCGCGGTGTCCCCCGCCAGTTTCGCCGACAGCGACAGGAACAGCTCGTCCACGAGGCCGGCCGCGAGCAGCGCCGAGTTGAGGTGGGGCCCGCCCTCGCAGAGGAGCGTCCTCACGCCGAAGCGATCCTGCAACTCCGCGAGTGCCGCGGGCAGATCGAGCGCGCCTTCGCGCTCGGCGCGCACGTACTCGATCCGCGCGCCGCTCGCCGGCAGGCTTGCTCGTGAGGCCGTCAGGATCACCACGTGGGCCGCGGGCTCGGCGAGCAGGGGGATCCCCTCGGGGAGCGACAGCTCCCCGGACACCACGCACGCGATCGGCTCGGCGGCGAGTCCCCGCCTGACCCGCAGCTCCCGCTGGGCGGGCTCGCGGATGATCCGCTCGTAGCGCTCGGCCGTGACGGTTCCGGCGCCGGCCATGACCGCATCCACGGCTCCCCTCAAGCCGTGGAAGAGGGCCCGGTCGGCGCGGTTGCCGAGCGAGCCGGAACGCCCGGAGATGGTCACCCGCCCGTCGATCGTGCTGACCATGTTGAGCATCAGGTAGGGGCGCGCGGAGGCGCCCGCGCGGCGAGCGCCGATCCGCAGATCCTCGATGATCTCCTCGACGCGGGCCGGGTCGCCGGGCGGCAGCAGCCGCCGGAAGACGGGCGGCTCGCCCGCTGCGGAGGACCGGCGTGGGTGCTCTGGCGTGCCTATCGGCCCACCCTAGCCGCCGGGCCTCGACGCGTACGGACTCTCAGCCGGGCCCCGCCGAGGACCGACCGATCGTGCGGGCTGCAACGTCTCGCCAACACATGCCGGCGGGGACCTGCTACGGTCGTGCTGTCTGGCCGGCACATTAGACCGGCGAAAAGTAGTGCAAGCGCTCGCAGGTCGAAGCTCTAGCAGCATCCTCCGCGTAGCAGCACGCACATACCGTGGAGGAGTTCCCACATGCCTACTGGCACAGTTAAGTGGTTCAGCGACGACAAGGGGTTCGGTTTCATCACCCCCGACGACGGCGACAAGGACCTGTTTGTTCATCACACCGGCATCAACGGCGAGGGCTACCGCTCTCTGCAGGAGGGTGCGAAGGTGTCCTACGACCCCGAGCAGGGCGACAAGGGTCCCAAGGCGGTCAACGTCCAGGCCATCTGAGCGTGGGGATAGCGCTTTAGTTTTCCCAGCGACACAGGCTTAACCTTTTGAGGGCTCGCTTCGGCGGGCCCTCGCGCATGTCCAGCGACGCCACAGCACTTCCGCTCCGGGACACGCCGGCCGGCGATGAGCAGACCGGTGGCCGGCGCGGGCTCTCAGGCGGGCGCGTGGGCGCCCTTGCCCGCACCAGCACCGACGCGCGTGTGGGCGCGCTCGTGCTGCTGGCGATCCTCGGCTGCAGCGTGCTCGTGGTGGTGATGGCCGCGGATCGGCCGAGCATCCTCTCGCCGACGACGCATTCAAGCTTCTTTCCGCACTGGATGGCCGGTCCGCTGGGCGGGCTGTGGCCCGGGCTGACGCGCAGCAGCTCGACCCTGAAGTACCTGTTCTCGGGCGCCATCGTGGTCATGTACGCGGCCTATCTGGCGGGGCTCACCTACCTGCCGCGGCTGCGCGCCCGCTGGGTGATCGCGGGCATCGTGGCGGTGCACGCGATCTTCTTCCTCGCCCCACCGCTGGCGTTGACGGACGTCTTCAACTACATCAACTACGGGCGCATGGAGGTGGTGCACCACCTCAACCCGTACACGACGATCCCGATCCTCGAGCCGCACACCGATCCGAGCTACGCGCTCAGCAACTGGCACCAGCTGCTCAGTCCCTACGGGCCGCTGTTCACGATCCTGACCTTCGCCGTGGTCCCGATCGGGGTGGTGGCGTCGTTCTGGGTGCTGAAGGGCATCCTCGCGCTCGCAAGCCTCGCGACGATCTTCCTCGTGTGGAAGTGCGCGCGGCTGTTGGGGCGCGACCCGGTCGCGGCGATCGTGCTGGTCGGGCTCAACCCGATCGTGCTGGTGTGGGGGCTCGGCGGCGACCACAACGACTTCCTGATGGTCTTCCTGATCGTGCTCGGCTTCTATCTGATGTTGCGCGCGGGGCCCGTCGGCGCGGCCGAGAACGCATCGCCGGCCGAGCGCTCGCCCGTCGCTCTGCCAGGGCGGCCGCGCGAATGGCTGCTCTCGCTGTCGCTTCTTGACATCGGAGCCGGCGCCGCGTTCATGACGGCTGCGGCGATCAAGGCGTCGGGGGCGGTTCTCATTCCGGTGGTGCTGGCGGGCCTCGCAAGGACGCCGAGGCGCCTGATCGCGGTTGTGCTGGGGATGGCGGGCGCGTGCCTGGTGGCGGGCGCGCTCAGCCTGATCGCGTTCGGCCTGCACGTCCCGGACCTGAGCACTCAGAGCCGGCTCGTCACCAACGTGAGCGTCCCCAACCTGCTGGGACTGGCGCTCGGCAAGGGCGGCGAGACGCAGTCGCTGCACGTCTTCTTCAGCGCCGCGCTGATCGCGTCCGTGATCCTCTGCTGCGTGCAGGCGTGGCGCCGTCGCTCCTCGATCACCGCCTCCGGATGGGCCAACGTGGCTCTGCTCGTGACGCTCAGCTGGGTATTGCCCTGGTACGTGCTGTGGGTGCTCCCGCTGGCCGCGCTGTCGAGCTCGCGCAGGCTGCGAGTCGCGGCGCTCGCGTTGGGGGTCTACTTCATCATCGCCTGGGCGCCCGCCTCCGGGTTCCTGTGGAACGCGATCGACTTCCATCCCGAGAAAACGTCGCTCGGACGGCTGCACCAGCGCTACGTCAAGGAGCTTCTCAACTGAGCGCCGGTCAGGGTTCCTCGGGCGGGCGGCGCTCGCGCTTTCGTTCGGTGCCCCGGCGCTTCACCTGAAGGCGGCGCTCGCGCGAGGCCGCGGTCGGACGGGTGGGGCGGCGGCGCTTGGGAACGGCGAGCGCCTGCGCGAGCCGCTCGCCGAGGCGAGTCAGGGCCAGCTCGCGGTTGCGCGCCTGTGAGCGCTCATCCTGGGCGACCGCCACGATCCGCGGGCCGGCGCGCGTCAGCAGGCGCTGGCGCTGTGTCTCGCTCAGCGAGGGCGAGGCCAGTGCGTCGAAGCTCGCTTCCACACGCGAGGCGGTGACGTTGGCGTGCTGTCCTCCGGGCCCGGAGGAGCGGCTTGCGCGCAGGGTGATCTCCGCGAGCGGGATGACCAGCTCGCTGTTGACGCGAAGCCCTTCTCGAGGGCCTTCCTCAGCTGCTGTCACCGGAGCCGCCGCCATTACCGGCGGAGCCAGCTCGCCCGATGCGCGGCTCGTCCCCGTGCACGTGTGCGTCACGGCCGATGTAGCCATCCTTGCCGCCGGCGCACAGGTAGACGGCGTCCACGTCCCCGACATTGCGCAGCTTGCGCGGGGTGGCGGGGTCCACGCGCGCGAACGCGCCCTCCTCGAGCCGCTCGATGGAGCCGTCGGCGAACTCGATCTCCATCGTTCCGCGGTGGACGAAGTACAGCTCCTCCTGGGTCTCGTGGTAGTGGAATCCGCTCTCATAGCCGGCCGGCATCACGATCGCGTTGACCCCGAACGCCGTCACATCCAGGCCCCTGCGGACCTTGCGAAACCCCGGGCCCTCGCCCAGATCGTCGAGATGGCCGACGGCGTAGCCGTCGCCCCTCCTCACCTTCGTGTACGCCGATGCCTCCATCTTCGCCTCCTTCTCAGTGGTCAGCCACGTGTCCGCCCTGCGGTGAGAGCGGTCTGCCCTCCTGCGCCCATCGTCGCAGGCCGCCGCTCATCGAGTGGGCTTTGAAGCCCGCCGCGCGGAACGCCTGTGCCGCCATCTCAGAGCGCGCGCCGACGCGGCAGTAGAAGACCACCGGATGCTCGCGCTCGAGCGTCTCAGCCGCGGCCGACAGCTTCAACAGCTCGATGTGGAGCGTCCCCTCGATGTGTCCCGCCTCGCGCTCGTAGGGCTCGCGCACGTCGACGACCTGCAGGGCCGGATCCTCCTTCAGCCAGTCGGCGACCCGCTGCGGGTCGATGTCGATCTGCGAAGCCTCATCGGTGGCGCTCATCGCTATGAGCGTAGCGGCGCGGGTGCGCGCGCAGGGCGCGTGGCGATCACTAGGATCAGCGGGTATGCCGGCCGTCAGCGACAGCTACACGGTCCCACAGGAGAACATCGACTTCTGCGAGACGATCTCCCAGATTGCCCGAGAGAAGATCGCGCCGCGCTCGGCCGAGATCGACGAGCGGGCGGAATACCCGTGGGATATCCGCAAACTCCTCGCCGAGCAGGACATCCTCGGCCTGCCGTTCCCGATCGAGTACGGCGGCACCGGCACGGGCACGCTGATGCTGAACATGGCCGTCGAGGAGATCGCCAAGGTGGATGCCTCCTGCGCGCTGATCCTGATGGTGCAGGAGCTGGGCACGCTTCCGATTCAGCTGTACGGCAGCGATGAGCTGAAGGAACGCTTCCTGCCGAGGTGCGCGACGGGCGAGTGGTCGCCGGCATTCGCGCTGTCAGAGCCCGAGGCGGGGTCGGACCCCGCCGGGATGAAGACGACGGCGGTGAAGGACGGCGACGACTGGGTGATCAACGGCGCGAAGAACTGGATCAGCAACCTCGGCGTGGCCGATTTCTACATCTGCTTCGCGGTCACCGACCGGAAGTCCGGGCGCATAACGGCATTCGTGGTCGAGTCTGATCGCCCTGGGTTCAGCGTGGGCAAGCTCGAGCACAAGCTCGGCATCCGCGCCTCGCCCACCGGCCAGCCCGTGTTCGACGATGTGCGGGTCCCCGAGGAGAACGTGATCGGCGAGGTCGGAAGAGGCCTGTCGGTGGCCCTCGGCACGCTCGAACGCACCCGCCTGGGAGCTGCCGCGCAGGCCGTGGGGATCGCCCAGGGAGCGACCGACTACGCGGTCGCCTATGCCCGCGAGCGCAGGCAGTTCGGCCAGGCCATCAACGAGTTTCAGGCGATCCAGTTCAAGCTCGCCGACATGGAAACGCAGGCGGCGGCCGGCCGCGAGCTGCTGTACAAGGCGTGCGCGATGGCCGACCAGGGCCACCCGCAGCGGGGCAAGTACTCCTCGATGGCGAAGGTCTTCTGCTCCGACACCGCGATGGCCGTGACGGTCGAGGCCGTGCAGGTGCTGGGCGGCTACGGCTACGTCAAGGAGTACCCGGTCGAGCGCATGATGAGAGACGCCAAGATCACCCAGATCTACGAGGGCACGAACGAGATCCAGCGGCTCGTGATCGCGCGCACGCTGAAATAGGCGCGCGGGAAGCTGTTTTCCGGTATGGGTCTTGGCGCACGCCGTCGCTCGCGTGAACGTCTGAACACCGGTGCGCGCCAGTTCTCGCGCCCGTTACGCGCCGCCGACGTTCTCAGCAGGGGCAAACCATCGCCGCGCGGCGGCCGTCCGGTTTTGGCCATCTTGCGTGGCCGATCGCTAGATCGAGTTGATCGCGACGGTGCTGCTGCTGTTGCTGCTGTGCTGCTGGTTGTGCTGGTCATCGCCGTGGTGGTCCCCGCTGATCGTATCCGGGGTCAGGATCGACTGGTGTTCGGCGTCACGCCCTCAAGGCCGTTCACCGACACCTCGTTGAGAGAGCGCACCGAGCGAGCGTGGAAGCGCGCGGGGCTGGACCGCATCAGGCTCCACGAGTGTCGCCACACCTTCGCCTCGCTGATGATCGCGGCGGGTGTCAACGCGAAGGCGCCGAGCACCTACATGGGCCACGCGAACATCTCCATTACGCTGGACCTCTACGGCCACCTGATGCCAGGGAACGAGGAGGAGGCAGCGGGTCTGCTCGACGCCTACCTGGAACGTTCGACGGCCGACGCGGCGCGAGCGACTGAGGTTTCGGCCTAGCTGATCAAGAGTCGTGTTCGGGATACTCACGGGTGATGCCTGAGGAGTCCACGACCCCCGACCTGGTGGAGCGTGTGCGCGCGGCCTTCGAGGCCTACGGTCGTGCGGATTTCGACGGAACCGTGGGGTTCTTTGCCGCTCATGCGGTGTGGGAGAATAAGGGGGGCGAGACCTTGGAGGGCATTGCGGCGATTCGCGCCTTCATGGAAGAGTTCCGTAGCCACTTTGAGGGTTTCGAGGTTGAGGTTGAGGAGCTCCGAGACCTCGGCGGCGAAGTCCTGCTCGCCGTCAACATGATGCGGGGTCATCCACTGGGCAGCGCTGGCGAAGTCTGGCAGAGGGGCGCGTTCGTCTACGAGGGGAAGGCTGGGTTTGCTGTGCGCGCCACGGCCTACACGGACATCGACGAGGCCCGTGCTGCCGCCGAACGCCTCGCACAGGAACGGGCCGATGGCTGAGGAGTCCACGACCCCCGACCTGGTGGAGCGGTGGCGGCAGGCGGCTGAAGCCCCCGCGCGCGGCGACTTTGACACCGTTATGAGCGACTACGCCCCCGACGCCGTCTGGGACGCATCGCTTTCGGGGGTCGGGAGCTTCGACGGCGCGGCGGCGATTCGTCGCTTCCTCGAAGAGTGGATCGGTGCCTACGAGGAGTACGAATACCAGCAGGAGGAAGGCCAGGACCTCGGCAACGGAGTGGTGTTTGTGGTGGCTCGCGTGGACGGTCGCCCAGTTGGCAGCCCCCGTCGGGTACAGGAACGATGGGCCTGGACGACGGTGTGGGCAGCCGACATGATCGTGCGGGTGACGGCACGCAACGACATCGACGAGGCCCGTGCTGCCGCCGAACGCCTCGCAAAGGAGCGGGGGTAGGTGGTGTCGCGGGACAACGTGGAGAGCCTTCGAGCCGCCCTGCGGACATGGGGTGAGGCTGGCCATATGGAGGCTGTGGCTCGTGGTGAGGTGGACATGTCTCTCTACGATCCAAACTTCACGTTTGAGAGCCCCGTCTTACCCGACCAGGCTGGCGAGACATACCACGGCCGCGACGGCCTGGTCAGGGCAACGAAAGGTTGGATCGAGGCTTACGAGTGGCTGCGGGTCGAGCTGAAGCAAATCATCGACGCTGGTGACCGCCTCGTCTCCATCCACCGAGTCAGGGCAAAGGCGAGACACACCGGGATTGAGCTGGACACCGACGTGGCCTATGTCTGGACGTTCCAAGATGGCAAGGTCGTTCACTGCCGGGCGTTTCCGAACCGGAAGCGCGCCGTCGAAGCCGCAGGGCTGGAGGGGTAGGCGGTGTCGCGGGCGAACGTGGAGGCCGGCCGCTCTATCGACGAGCGGGTCATGTTGCGCCTGCCGACCCCGCTCGCGCGACTCGTGATACGGGGCATGGCCCGGCTGCCACCAGGATCGCATCTGCGGCGGCGCACGCTGAAGCGAGCCTTTGCGCGCGGTTTTGAGGCCGCAAGCCGAGAGGACTACGCGGTCGACTTGCTCTTCTACGAGCCGGACGTTGAGCTGCGGGCACCGGGGGAGGTCGCTGGCGCTCTCGGTCTGCCCGAACGCTACTACGGCCACCAGGGCTTCCTCGACGTATGGCGCGACATGAAACAGGACATGGATGACTTCCGCTTCCAGCCTGAACAGATCATCGACCTCGGAGATCTCGTCGCCCTGCGCGGCACGCTAGTCGGGCGTGGCCGTGCCAGCGGCGTGCTCACACGTCAGACGGCGGGCTTCATCTACCACTTCTCGCCACGCGGCTTGGTCGCGCTTCAGGAGCTTCACTGGACGTGGGAGAACGTTCTCGACGCGCTAAACGATCACGGCGCGGCGTTGCGGGCGGCGGACCTCATCGAGTAGGGGTCAGACGCCGGTGTCCGGTATGAGGCCGAGGTCGGCGAGGGCACGGTCGCGGTCCCAGTAGGCGACGAGCCTCGTCACTTTGCCGTCGCGGACGAAGAAGATGTTCGCTACCTCCGCTTGCACCTGGCCCAGGTCCAGTCCGCTGGTCTTGCCGCGCCCGCCGAAGCGGAAGAGTACGAGTATGCGGTCGTCGTCGAGTTCGCGGTACTCGTCGACCTTCACCTGGAGGTCATCCCAGGTGCTGAGGAACCCGCGCCAGCCCTCGGCCATCCCGGCCGCGCCCGTCTGGGTTACCGGCGCAGGCCCACCTGTCTCGACAAACTCGATGTCGGGGGCCGCCCACTCCGTTGAACTCCAGTCCCCGCCTTCCCACGCCGCGTAGATCGAGCGCACGAGGTTCAGGCTCTCCGACGACATCGAGCAAGTATCCCGGTGCGCGCCAGTCTCGCGCCAGCCGTGTCCTGACCAGGCCGGATTCAGCCGGACCTCACCGGAACCACTTTCGCTCTACCATGCCAAATATGGCTCTACAGAGCGACCACATGCCGATCACCCAGGTCTACGAGGGCACGAACGAGATCCAGCGGCTCGTGATCGCGCGCACGCTGAAATAGCGGCTCTGCTGAGTCGTTTTCCGGTCGGGCCCTTATCGTGCGACGCGGCTCGGATACATGGCCACGCGAACATCTCCATTACGCTGGACCTCTACGGCCACCTGATGCCAGGGAACGAGGAGGAGGCAGCGGGTCTGCTCGACGCCTACCTGGAACGTTCGACGGCCGACGCGGCGCGAGCGACTGAGGTTTCGGCCTAGCTGATCAAGAGTCGTGTTCGGGATACTCACCGGGTGATGCCCGAGGAGTCCACGACCCCCGACCTGGTGGAGCTTGTGCGACAGGCGTTTGACGCCGGGAATCGCCATGACGTTGACGCGATCATGGCCTTCCATACTCCCGAAGCGGTCTGGGACCTCTCTGACCAGGGGCTGGGGAAGTTCGAGGGCGTGGCTGCAATCAGAGGGTGGATCGAGGACTGGTTTCGGACATGGGCTGATCTGCGTCTGGATGTTCTGGATGTCGTCGATCTCGGCAACGGCGTGGTGTTCTCGCGAGTCCGGGAAGAGGGTCGCCTGGCAGACGGCGGTCACGTCGAGCAGCAGAGAGGGTGGGTCATTCTGGGGGCACAGGGAAGGATCGCGAGGATTGCGATCTATCTCGACGTCGGGGCGGGCGGTGCTGCCGCCGAACGCCTAGGGCAGGAGCGGGCTGATGGCTGAGGAGTCCACGACCCCTGATCCGGTCGAGATCGTGCGGCGCATCTACCAGGCGATGGACCTCAGCGAACCGGGCTCGGTGAGCCAAACGAGTGTGCGGCGGGCATTCGGGTTCATCGACCCTGACATCGAGTGGCGTGGCCCGTCCGAGTTCCCCGACTTGGCTGAGCCTTACCTCGGGCACGAGGGCGTCGCCGAGTATGCGGCGAAGCTCGCCGAGTCTTTTGACGCATATCGGATGCTGCCGGAGCGCTTCATCGACGTGGGCGACGACAGAGTGTTGGTCTTCTCGCGCGAGGCCGGGCGTGGCAAGGGGAGCGGCGCGGCGGTGCAAACCCATTTGACTGCCCACGTCTGGACCGTGAGGGATGGTAAGGCGGTCCGGTTTCAAAGCTATTGGGAGCGAAAGGACGCCCTCGAAGCCGTGGGGCTGGACGAATAGGCGGATGAGCTGGACGCTGCGCGACGGGCTGGTCACGGCCCTGAGGCTCTACCAGACCAGAGACGCGGCCCTGCAAGCCGTCGCGGTCGGGGAGTAGAGGGATGCCGCGCGATCGTCTGGAGCTGGTCCGTGCGCTCTTCGAGCGCTGGAATACCGGAGATCATGGCGTTGAGGGCTTCTCCGAGTTTTTCGATCCCGCGATCGAGCTCGAGTCTCCGTTTTCGTCTGTCGTGGGCGAGCCGTATCGAGGCTATGCCGGAATGGAACAGTGGGTGGCCGACCTCGACGAACAGTTCACGCTCTGGTCGATCAGCCTCGATCAGGTGCGGGAGGTCGGCAACCGGGTGCTCACGCTGACGACCGTCCGCGCGCGGGGGCGTGCCAGCGACATCGCGTTCGAGTTCGCCTCAGCGGGGGTTCTCGACTTCGGCGGCGATGATCGGCTCATACGAATACATATCTATCTGGATGTGGACGAGGCCATCAAAGCGGTCGGACTTGAGCGGTAGCCGGGGTCGCCCGATCGCCCAGATCTGCGTGGCGCCACGAGATCCAGAGGCACGACAGGAGTGGACCTGGCGGGAGTCGAACCCGCACCGTTGGGGCTAAAAACCCGCTTGACGCCACCGGGCCAGGTCCGGGTTCTCGGGCAAGGCGGCAGTATCGCTGCTCGCGCAGGGCGTCGTGCGGCTGCGATGGCGCCGAAGCGGATAGGCTCTGGCCCTACCATGCGGAACATGGCTCCACAGGGCGCCTCCGGCCAGCTTCGACGCGTTGGCGTGGCGGCGCTCATCGCTCTCTCGCTGGGACTCGTGGCGATCGTGGTGGGGCAGGGCTTCAGCTCGATCGGGGCGGTGCGGGCGGTCGAGGACATCGCCCTGGGCGTGATCGTCGCGGCCGCGCTGATGGGCGGCGCGGCGTTCGTGGCCGTGCGCATGGCCGGCTGGCGCGATCCGGAGTCCGAGAAGGAGTTCGAAGAGATCGTCCGGCACTCGGAGAGGCTGGCACGCGAAGGACTGGCCGTGGACCCCGATGAAAACGAGTTCATGGAGCTCGATCCGCTCGACGACCGCGACTTCGAGGAGCTCGTGCGCGACGCGCTGGACGACCTGCCGGACCTGCTTCGCAACGCGCTGTCGCACGTGGCGGTGGTGATCTCCGACGGCGGCCGGCGCAGAGGCGCCTACGGGCTCTATCAGGGCGACGGGGCAACTCGCGACGACACCCATGACCGCATCGTGATCTTCCGTGACACCCTGCGCCGCGACTTCGGCCACGACGCCGACCTGCTGCGCGACCAGGTCACGCGCACGGTGCGCCACGAGCTCGCCCACCATGTCGGTTTCGACGAGCTGGGCGTCAGCCGCCTGGACCTGTAGTCAACGAGCCAATGACCAAGGAGAAGAGGGCGGATGCCTGAAGCAGTGATCGTCGACGCCATACGCACGCCCATCGGGCGGGCCGTCAAGGGGTCGCTGCGCTCGGTGCGCGCCGACGACCTGGGCGCGATCCCCCTGCGGGCGCTGATCGAGCGCAACCCGGGTCTCGATCAGCGCTCGATCGGGGACGTGATGATGGGATGCGGCTATGGGGAGGGGGAGTCCGGCTACAACGTCGGTCGCGTGGCCTCGCTGCTCGCGGGCATCGACCACCACGTGCCCGCGTGCACCGTCAACCGCTTTTGCGCGTCCTCGCTGCAGACGACGCGGATGGCCTTCCACGCGATCAAGACGGGCGAGGGCGACACCTACATCGCCGCCGGCGTGGAGGCCGTGAGCCGCGTCGGACGGGGCTCGGGCGGCGAGTTCAACCACAAGGTCGACGGCTCCGAGGGGTCGGTCTACAACGTCTACATCCCGATGGGCCTGACCGCCGAGAACGTGGCCGAGCGCTGCGGGGTGAGCCGCGAGGCGCAGGACGAGTGGGCGCTGATCTCGCAGACGCGCGCGGTCGCGGCGGTCGAGTCCGGGCACTTCGACCCGGAGATCGTGCCGGTCACGGTGCCGGCGCATTCGGAGACCGACAAGGACGGCAACGAGATCGAGCTTCCAGAGGTGGTCGTGAGCCGCGACGACGGCCCGCGCCCGGGGACGACGATGGAGAAGCTCGCGGCGCTTGAGCCCGTGTTCAAGGAGGGTGGGACGGTGACGGCGGGAAACGCATGCCCGCTGAACGACGGCGCCGCGGCGCTGTTGGTGATGAGCGATGAGAAGGCGAGCGCCCTGGGCATGGAGCCGCGCGCGCGGATCGTCGCCTCGAGCGTCGCCGCGATCCGTCCGGAGATCATGGGCCTCGGCCCGATCCCGGCGATCGAGAAACTGCTTCAGAGCACGGGCATGTCGATCGGCGACATCGACGTGGTCGAGATCAACGAGGCGTTCGCGGCGCAGATCGTCCCCTGCAAGGAAGACCTGGGGATCGATGAGGAGAAGTTCAACCCCTTCGGCGGAGCGATCGCGCTGGGACATCCGTTCGGGATGACCGGCGCGCGCATCATGACGACGCTTCTGAACGACCTCGACGCGCTTGACGCGACCTACGGGATCGAGTCGATGTGCGCGGCCGGGGGCATGGGCATGGCGATGCTCGTCGAACGGCTGCGCTGAGGGCGTTTGGATGAGGCCGCCGCCGGCGGCCCGCGTGCCGGCTCACCGTCGACGCTAGCGCGGCGGCATCCGCAGCGCGCCGTCGAGCCGGATCGTCTCGCCGTTGAGCATCCGGTTCTCGACGATCTGGCAGGCGAGCTGCGCATACTCGGCGGGCTGGCCGAGGCGCTGCGGATAGGGGACGCCCGCGCCCAGCTTGGCGCGCGCCTCCTCGGGCAGGGCCGCGAGCAGCGGCGTGTCGAACAGGCCGGGGGCGATCGTGTTGACCCTGATCCCGTACTGGGAGAGGTCGCGCGCGGCGGGGAGCGTCATCGCGACCACGCCGCCCTTGGAGGCTGAGTACGCGATCTGGCCGACCTGCCCGTCGAAGGCGGCGATCGAGGCGGTGTTGACGCAGACACCCCGTTCGCCATCCTCGAGCGGCTCGTTCGTGATCATCGCCTGCGCGGCGAACCGCATCGCGTTGAAGGTGCCGATCAGGTTGATCGAGATGATCGTCTGGAAGGGCATCAACGGGTGCGGGCCCTTGGAGCTTGCGACCTTCTGTGCCCAGCCGGTGCCGGCGCAGCAGACCGCGATGCGCAGCCCGCCGTCGGCTCCGGCGGCCAACTCGGCGGCGGCCTTGACCTGGTCCTCCTCGCGCACGTCACAGCCCGCGAACTCGACGCCCAGCTCGCTCGCCAGCGCCGCGCCCTTCTCGGCGTTGATGTCGGCCAGCGTCACGATCGCGCCGAGCTCGTGCAGGCGGCGCGCGGTTGCCTCGCCGAGCCCGGAGGCGCCGCCGAAGACGACTGCCGAAGAGCCCTCGATCTGCACGGTCGCCTGCTCCGCCGCTAGGCCGGATCGGCGCTGACGCCGTCGCCCGCCGCTGCGCGCTTTGACAGCGTCAGCGCGAACAGCTCCTGCGGGTCGGTGAACCAGCGCACGAGCTCGAGCCCCGCGGCCGACAGGTCGCCCTGCAGGCGCTCGGGCGTGAACTTGGCGCTGATCTCGGTGCGCATCTCCTCGCCGGCGCGGAAGTGCACGGGCAGGTCCAGCGCGCGCACGAGGGTGGTGTGCTCGTGCTGCGCGCGCAGGCGCATCTCGATCCACTCGTGTTCGCGGTCGAACAGGGCGACGTGGTCGAAGTGCTCGGGGTCGAAGTCGGCGTCGAGCTCGCGGTTGAGCACGTGCAGCACGTTGCGGTTGAAGTCGGCGGTGACGCCCTGCGCGTCGTCGTAGGCCGCCTCGAGCACGTCCGGGTCCTTGACCAGGTCGGTGCCCATCAGCAGGTGATCATCTGCTCCGAGCAGGCTGCCGATCTCGCGCAGCACGCGCCGGCGGCTGCCGGGTGGGAAGTTGCCGATGGTGCCGCCGAGGAAGGCGACCACGCGCGGCCCGGCGGCGGCGGGAACGCGGCCGAGATGACGCTCGAAGTCGCCGATCACGCCATGCACCTGCAGGCCGGGATACTCGTCGGTGAGCTCCTCGGCGCAGTCGCGCACCATGCTCTCGGTGACGTCCACGGGGATGTAGCGCGCGAGCGTGCCCGCGCCGTGCATCGCGTCCAGGAGCACGCGCGTCTTGGTCGCTGTCCCGGAGCCGAGCTCGACGAGCTCGACGGCGTTGGTCAGCGTCGCGATCTCGCCGGCGGCCTCCTCGAGGATCGCGCGCTCGGTGCGTGTCGGGTAGTACTCCGGCAGCTCGCAGATCTGGTCGAACAGCTCGGCGCCGCGGGCGTCATAGAAGTGCTTGGGAGGAAGTTCCTTGAAGGGGCGCGTGAGGCCGTCGAGCACATCCTCGGCGAGCGAGCGTTCCTCCGCGCCTCCGAGATGCGAGTCGATCCGGATCGCCGCCTCCACGACGGGCTCCGGTGGCATGAGCGGCTTCATCAGACGTCCCCGTCAGCCGAACGCTATCGCGATCCGGCGGTGCCCGTCGGGCGCCCCGCCTGGCCCGCCCGCGGTGAGCGTCGGCGGTGGCGCGTGATCATCATGCGTCGCCCGCCAGACGCACCCCGGCGAAGATCTGGCGGCGCTGGGGCAGGTCCCAGTTGCGAAAGTGAGGGCTCGCGACGCGCGGGCTGGTGGCCCACGAGCCGCCCCGCAGCACGCGGTAGGCATCGCCGAAGAAGACCTCCGAGTACTCGCGGTAGGGATGGGCGAGGAAGCCGGGATAGCCGTGGAAGTGGCTCTGCGTCCACTCCCACACGCGCCCGACACCGGCGAGCGCGCCGGAGTTCTCGGGCTGCGAGCCCGCCGCCGCCGCCGCCGGCCCGCTTGAGAGCGCCGCCTTCTCCCACTCGGACTCGCTCGGCAGGCGCGCGCCTGAAGCTCTCGCGAAGGCGTCGGCCTCATACCAGCTGAGGTGGCAGGCGGCGGCCTGCGGATGGCTCGCCGCGATCGCGGGGTGGACGCCGATGTCGTTCTGAAGCTTCCACT
Source organism: uncultured Solirubrobacteraceae bacterium (assembly GCA_963779605.1). GTDB lineage: Bacteria > Actinomycetota > Thermoleophilia > Solirubrobacterales > Solirubrobacteraceae > Palsa-744. Next base: position 277,525 of record CAVZYR010000005.1, on the reverse strand, counting down.
CCCAGCCCTCCGGCGACCACCACTCCCGCCGCTCGTAGCCGCCGTCCTCTGCGAAGCGCATAAAGCTCGCGGCGCTCACCGGCCGACGGGCGATGCGGAAGGCGGCGGTCTCGACGGTGTGGCGGGGGCGCTCGTTGTCGTAGGCGAACGCTCCATCCGGCGCGCCCATCGCGAACGGCCCGGCCGGGATCTGCATCCACTCATCATCGCCGCGGGACGCCTTCCCGGGCCGGTCGAGCGCCCGCGCCGCCCTGGCCTCATCGGCGGGGGAGAGCAGACCGGCGATGTCGAGCGTCTGGCGCATGGTCTCCGAGTGCTGGAGCTCGTGGCGCAGAACCATCTCGCACACGACGCCGTCGCCGAGCCCGCGGCTTGAGATCACGTCGCTCGTGCGGGCGCTGACCTGCTCGAGGTATGCGCGCGCCTCGGCCACCCCGAGCGCCTCGATCTCCCCGCGCACCGCGCGCGGGGTCTCGAACGCGTCGTAGCAGTCGGCCAGGTCCGGGCGCAGCAGCGCCAGCCCGCCGTGGCGATGGGCCAGCCACAGGTCCTCATACGCCGCGATATGTCCGAGATCCCATACCAGGGGGCTCATGATCGGTGAGTGCACGCGTTCGAGATCAGCATCGCTCAGCGAGGCCACGAGCGCCAGCGTGCCGCGGCGGGCCTGCTCGAGCTCTGAGAGGAACTCCGCCGGGCTGGGCGCTGTGGCGGTCGTGGGCGTGGGGGCGAGGGACGTGGCCATGATCGTCAAGCCCCTACTGTACGAACTCGCCGAGCCGACGGCCCATCTTCGGCCGCCACCGCCGCGGCGGCCCGATCATTCCTCTGACCTAGACCGCGCGATTGGAGTTCGGGGAGGCGTCGTCGTCGACGATCACGCTCAGCCGCTCGCGTCTGAGCAGGCTCGCGGGAACGTTGCGGCTCGGCTCGCCGAGCATCGCGTTGACCGCGTCGGCCTTGCTCGCGCCCGTCGCGAGCAGCACGCAGCGCGCGGCCGCCCGCAGCACCGCGAGGCTGAGCGTTATCCGCTCGGGCGGGGGCTTGGGCGAGTCGCGCACGCCCATGCACAGCGCCCGCTCGCCGGCGTCCAGCGTGGCGGCGCCCGGGAACAGCGAGGCGACGTGCCCGTCCGGGCCGATTCCCAGCACGACGAGGTCGAGCACGGGCACATCGCCCGAGCCCGCGGGGGCGTGCTCTGAAAGCTCGAGCGCGTAGCGCCGCGCGCCCTCCTCCGGGCCGAGCTCTCCCTGCATGCGATGGATCTGCTGCGCCGGGATGGCGGCCCGCTCGAGCAGCGTCTCGGCGGCCAGCCTGTAGTTGCTGTCGGCGTCCTCGGGTCCGACACAGCGCTCGTCGGCGAACCACAGCTCCACGCCGCCCCAGTCGACGCGCTCTTCCCCCAGCAGCTCATAGGTCCGCCGCGGCGTGCTCCCCCCGCTGAGCGCGATGTGGGCCCGGCCGCGCTCGGCGCGCACCGCCTCGAGGTGCCGGGCGATGTCGGCGGCGGCCCGCACCGCGACCGCCTCGGCGTCGGCGCAGGTGGTCAGGCGGGTCAACGCCGCGGCCCGGCGCAGTGCGTGTGGAGCCTCACGCGAACAGCCCCTGGGCCGCCTTCAGGGCCGGCACGTAGGTGGGGTCGCGCAGGAGCGCCTGGCGGATGCCCTCACCGAGGATGCCCGTCTCGCCGCGGGAGGCGCCGAGGATCGTCCACTCGTGCTCTTCGCCGCCGGCGGTCCGGTCGCGCGCGTGCAGGCCTCCGGGTCCGCGATCGAGGCTCAGCTCGTGTCCGTCCCTCGTCTGCAGCGTGAGACCCTCAAGCCCGCGCACCTGCAGCTCGGGTGCCGCCTCCAAGCGCAACGAGACAGCCTTCCGATCGTGGTCGCGGGCCCGCCCCGCGAGCGCGTTGTGGTTGGGCGTGAGAGGGTCCGTCTCCCAGCCCAGGCGCGAGGCCAGCCAGCCGACGAGGAGCATCGCGGCGACCGTCGAGTCAGGGTGGTGGCGGACGCGGAGGCTCTCGATCGCCCATAGCTCAGGGCGCAGTCTGGGCGGGTCGAAGGCCGCCGCCACGCGCTCGCGCCACGGGGTCGAGCGCAGCCAGGCGAGGTCGACGACATAGGCCTGTCCGCTCAGCGCGCACGCGCGGTCGATGCCCTCGTGGGCATCGGGATCATCGACGGAGTCCACGAGCACCGCCTGGGCCAGTGTCAAGAGCTCCTCCACGACCTCATGGTGGCCGTGCGGGGACCACAGCAGCGTGGGCAGGTCGCTGATGACCAGCGGGTCGGCGATCGTGATGAGGTCGTCGAGATGACGCTCGCCGATCTCCACCACCACCGTTTCGCGTAGCAGCGCCAGCTCTCCATTGGCCGGGTCTCCTTCGGAGGCGATGCTCACGTGCGCGTCCATGCGCGTGCGCTTGGGCTCGAACGAGAGGACGAGCGTGCGCGAGGCGTGGTAGCGCCCGACGCCGCGCAGGCGGTTGGCGATTTCCCCGCTCCACTCGCGGTCGACGAAGACGATCATGTTCAACACGCGCGCCGGGACATAGCCCTCGTTTTCGGCGTGGCGCTCGACCAGCAGCGCGCGCAGCGCGGCTTCGATTGCATCGGGCGTCGTGCCCTGCGCATCCCAGACCGCGTCGGAGCGGTCCATCAGCTCGCGCGGTACATCAGATCGCGCGCCAGGAGTGGCCCTCGTCGAGCAGGGCGTTGGCCTCCCGCGGTCCCTGCGAGCCCGCTTCGTACTGCGGCAGCGGTCCGGGCAGATGCGCCCACGCGGTCACGATCGGGTCGCAGATCTGCCACTGCGCCTCGACCTCGTCGTTGCGCGTGAACAGCGTCGCATCGCCGCGCATGGCGTCGGTGATCAGGCGCTCGTAGGCCTCGGGCGACTGCGACAGGAACGAGGTGCCGTACAGGAACTCCATCTTGACCGGGCGGATGATCATGCGTGTGCCGGGAATCTTGGCCCCCAGGCGCAGCGACACGCCCTCGTTGGGCTGGAGCGTGAGGACGAGCTGGTTGGGCTGCACGCCCAGCGAGCCGTCCTGGCTGAAGGCGAGGTGGGGGACCGGCTTCAGCGTGACCGCGATCTCGGAGACCTTGCGCGCGAGGCGCTTGCCGGTGCGCAGGTAGAACGGCACGCCGGCCCAGCGCCAGTTGTCGACTTCGAGGTGCAGCGCCGCGTAGGTCTCGGTGGTGGAGCCGGCGGGCACGCCCTCCTCTTCGAGGTAGCCGGGCACGTCCTCGCCGCCCGCGTGTCCGCGCGAGTACTGCGCGCGCACCGCCATATCGGGGATATCGGCGGCGCTGGGGCGGGGGATCGACTGCAGGACCTTGACCTTCTCGTTGCGGACCTCTTCGGCGGTGAAGCTCACCGGCGGCTCCATCGCCACATGGCAGAGCAGCTGCAGCATGTGGTTCTGGACTAGGTCACGCAGGGCGCCGGCCTGGTCGTAGTAGCCGGCGCGGGTGCCGATGCCGAGATCCTCGGCCACCGTGATCTGGACGTTGTCGATGTAGTTGCGGTTCCACAGCGGCTCGAACATGCCGTTGGCGAACCGGAACGCCAGCATGTTCTGCACGGTCTCCTTGCCGAGATAGTGATCGATGCGGAAGACCTGCTGCTCATCGAAGATCGCGAGCACGCGCCGGTTGAGTTCGCGAGCCTCCTCGAGCGATGTGCCGAAGGGCTTCTCGATGATCACCCGCACTTCGGCCTGGTCGTGGTGGGCGAGACCGGAACTGCCCAGCGCCTCCACGATCACCGGGAAGAAGCTCGGGGCCGTCGACAGGTAGAAGGCGCGGTTGAGCGGCTCCCCGGCCTGCTTCTCGAAGCCGTCCAGAACCTTTCCGAGCGTGCCGTAGACGGACTCGTCGCCGAACACGCCCGCCACGTACTTGACGTCTGCCAGAAGCCCCTTCAGCACCTGCTCGTCGGGCTTGCGCCGCGAGAACTGACGGATCGCGTCCTCGCACTCGCCGCGGAAGGCCTCATGTGCTTTGTCCCGGCGCGAGACGCCCACCAGGTGAAAGCGCTCGGGGAGCGCGCCGTCCTGCGCCAGGTTGTAGAGCGCGGGCAGCAGTTTGCGCTTGGCGAGGTCGCCCGTAGCGCCGAAGATGACGAGCGTCGTCGGCGCGACGGGCAGTCGCTCGAGTCCGGCTGTGAGCGGATTGTCCGCTGGCGGGATCTCGGTTGGCCGGCCGGCCGCGATCGCCACCGTCAGCGGCCTCGTTTGCCGCTGCTCTTTGCGGTCGCCGCGGGCTTCGATCGGGCGAGCTTCGCGGACGGCTTCGCGCCGTTCTCGCCCGGCGCGCTCTTGACCGCGTGGCCGCCGAACTGGTTGCGCAGCGCCGCCAGCACGCGGTCGGCGTAGTCGCCGTTGCCGCGCGAGCGCATGCGCGCATACAGCGAGGCCGTGATCACCGGCGTCGGCACATCGTGGGCCGTCGCGTCGGCGATCGTCCAGCGGCCCTCGCCGGAGTCGGCGGTATAGCCCTCGAGCGTGTGCAGGTCGTTGCCGTCGGCTTCGAAGGCGCGCGCCGCCAGTTCGCACAGCCACGAGCGCACCACCGAGCCCTGGCCCCACAGGTGCGCGATCTTGGCGTTGTCGAGCTCGTACTCACACTTGTTGAACAGATCGAAGCCCTCAGCGTAGGCCTGCATCAGCCCGTACTCGACGCCGTTGTGGACCATCTTGACGTAGTGGCCGGCCCCCGAGGGCCCGAAGCGCAGCCAGCCGCGCGGTCCGATCGCCGCGAGGCTCTCGGCGTTGGTCTCGGGTGCGAGCACGTCGAGGATCGGCGCGAGCGCGTTGACCGCTTTGGGGGGGCCGCCGACCATCATGCAGTAGCCCACTTCCAGCCCCCACACGCCGCCGGAGACGCCCACGTCGACGTAGCTGATGCCCTTGCTTTTGAGCGCCTTGGAACGCTGCTTGTCGTCGGTCCAGCGCGAGTTGCCCCCGTCGATGATCGTGTCGCCGCGATCGAGCAGCTTGGCGAGCTTGTCGACCGTTTCCTGCGTCGGGTCGCCGGCCGGCACCATGATCCACACCATCCGCGGCGCCCGCAGCTGCTTGACGAGGTCCTTCAGCGAGTCAGCCCCCGATGCGCCGTTCTTGACCGCCTGCTTGACGGCCTTGCGGTCGAAGTCGAAGGCGACCACCGCGTGCTCGGAATCGCGGCGGATGCGGTGCACCATGTTGCCGCCCATCTTGCCCAGCCCGATGAAACCGATCTCAGTCACAGCATCTCCTTGATCCTCGTGGTGAGGGCGCGCAGGGCGCTCGTTGGGTCATCGCCTTCCAGGCGCACCCGCTCCGCGGGCAGGCCGAGGCCACGCAGCGTCTGCAGGTCGCCGATCGCCTGAGCGTTCTTGAGCGTGGTGAACGTGTACGGCTTGCCTGGGATCTCGATGTCCCGGTCGCCGGGGCCGTCGTGCAGCAGCTGCAGGAAGCGTCCCGTCTTCGGCCCGCCCTTGTGGAACTGGCCGGTCGAGTGCAGGAAGCGCGGCCCGTAGCCGAACGTCGTCGTCGCCCTGCCGGCCGCGCGGATCACGGTGCGCAGCTCGGCGACCGCCGCATCGAACTCCCCGGAGGGCTGCACGTAGCCCATCAGCGCCACGTAGTCGGGCGGCGAGGCGTCGCTCAGCAGGGTGCTCAGCGCCGCGTCGTCGGCGTCGGGGATCTTCGGCAGCGCATGCGCGGTCTCATACCCCGCCAGCACGCGGTTGGTCGCGTCCTTGGCCTGCTGCACGTTCGGCTGGTCGAAGGGGTTGATCTGAAGCCCCCAGCCGACGACCGCGACGGCCAGCTCGGCGAGCAGGAACAGCCGTCCGAGATCGCCCGGCCCCCGCACGGGGATCGTGATCACGGGGTGACCCGCCCGCGCGTAGGCGCGCGCGCGCTCGGCCAGCGCGCCACCACCGCCGTCCGGCTCGCCGGCGCCCGCGCCGATCAGCGCGAACACGCGATCCTCGCCGTAGCACGAGGGCTCACCCGGGGGCTCTTCGGCGACCGGCAGGATGCCCGTGCCGTGCTTGCCCGTCGACTCCGCAACGAGCTGCTCGAGCCACAGCCCCAGGCCGGGCAGCGAGGGGTCGATCAGGAAGGTCAGCTTGTCGCGGCCCTCCTGGGCCAGTGCGCTCAACGCCGCACCCAGCCACACCGCGCCCGGGATCTGCTCGCTCGCGCCGGCGTTCTCCACGGGCGCGAGCTCGGGGCCGTTTCCAATGACCCCGGCCTGCCAGGCGTCGTCGGCGCCCTCCAGAAGCGCCCGCATGTCGGCCTGCATCAGCGCCGTCGGCACGATCCCGAAGGCCGACAGCGCCGAGTAGCGCCCGCCGATGTCCGGGTCGCCGTGGAAGATCCGTCTGAAGGCGTGCTCTTGGGCTAGCTTCTCAAGGCCCGAGCCGGGATCGGTGATCGCCACGAAGTTGGCGCCGGTTGGAGCGAGCGAGAAGAAATGCGCGAACAGCGACAGCGGCTCGATCGTGCCCCCCGACTTGGACGAGACGATGAACAGCGTGCGCGCCGGCTCGATCGCGCCCTGCACCGCCGCGATCGTGGCGGCGTCGGTCGAGTCGAGAACGTGAAGCCGCGCGCCCGGCGACTGCGAGGCAAAGCATCTCCGCAGCACCTCCGGCGCCAGCGACGAGCCGCCCATGCCGAGCAGCACCGCGTCCTTCAGGCCATCCGCCAGCACCGTCCGCGCGAACGCCTCGAGATCCCCGATCTCGCCACGCATGCGATCGGCGATCGTCAGCCAGCCCAGGCGATTTGAGATTTCGGGCGTCCCGGCGGGGCCCCACAGGGTCGCGTCGGCCGGCCGCTCCGCGGTCGGCCGCAGGCGCTCGGCGACCCGATCCGACAGCGCCATAGCGAGCTTCGTCTGGACCGCCGGCTGCAGTGACGCCGGGATGTCGGTCTCGATTGCGAGGGCTTCCGCGTCGCGCACGCCACGATCGTAATGGCAGAGCCGCTGTTATACGTTTCCGAGACTTGTCGCCTGATCGAAATCGCCAGCGGCCCGACCGCAACCTCGCGCTCGAGCTCGTCCGCGTGACGGAGGCCGCCGCCCTGGCGGCGGCGCCGCTGGTCGGGGTCGGCGACAAGGAGGCGGCCGATCAGGCCGCGGTCGACGGTATGCGCTACATGCTCCAATCGATCCAGATGGACGGGCTGGTGGTGATCGGCGAGGGCGAGAAGGATGAGGCGCCGATGCTCTACAACGGCGAGCAGATCGGAGACGGCTCACCGCCGCAGGTCGACATCGCCGTCGACCCGCTCGAGGGCACCACGCTCGCCGCGCACGGGATGCCGAGCGCGCTGGCCGTGATCGCGCTGTCGAGTCGCGGCACGATGTTCGACCCCGGGCCGTGCGTCTACATGGAGAAGATGGCCGGCTCACCGGAGATCGCCGAGGTGCTCGACCTCGACCGCCCGCTCGGCGAGACGGTCAGGCTGGTGGCCGAGCGCAAGGGCTCAGCGATCGGCGACGTGATGGTGGTGGTCCTCGATCGGCCTCGCCACGAGCAGGGCATCGCCGCGATCCGGGAGGCGGGCGCGCGCGTGCGCCTGATCGCCCACGGCGACGTCTCGGCGGCGCTGCTGGCGGTGACCGAGCGCTCGCCTGTCGATCTGCTGTGGGGCATCGGCGGCACGCCCGAGGGCGTCATCTCGGCGGCGGCCGTCAAGTGCCTCGGAGGGCAGCTGCTGGGAAGGCTGTGGCCGCGCGATGAGGCCGAGCGCACGGCCGCGCTGAACGCGGGATATGACCTCGAGCGGGTGCTGACGCGCGATGACCTGGTGTCCGGTGAGGACGTGTTCTTCTCCGCGACCGGCATCACCGACGGGGATGTGCTCGAGGGTGTGCGCTACCCGAGCGCCGGCGGCGCCACCACCGAATCGCTCGTCACGCGCTCGCGCTCGGGAACGATCAGGCGCATCAAGGCGACGCATGACCGCGCCAAGCTGCGGGCGGTCGCCGGCGACCGCTACTGAACTCGGCTCAGGGGGCGAAGCGGCCGACGCGCGACTCCGCGAGATCCAGTCGCCCGAGCGAGCGCAGGAAGCCGCGCGTGACGATCACGTGGATTCGCGACTGGGTGGCGCTGTAGAGCCTGCGGCTGACTCGGGAGGCGATCGACGGGTAGAAGTTGGCCACCTCGACCTCGATGTGCAGCGGCACCCGGGTCGTATCCTCGCCCGGGCGCTCCGCGACGCCCGGGTCCTCGGCGACGGCCGGGTCGCGGCGGACTTCGATCTGCAGGTAGCCGCCCCCGTCGCGCCCGCGCCTGGCGACGAGCAGGCCGCGCGCGATCCGCCAGCGCACGAGGCCGCGCGAGCGCCCCATCTCGTATTCGGGCGCCTGGAACGTGAGCAGCTTCAGCGGCGTGAAGAGCAGCACGACCGAGCGCTCGGTATCGGTGTAGTGGACGCGGATCAGCCCGAGCGTGGCACGCGTGAGAAAGCGCCAGTAGGTGCGCGCCAGGCGCTCCAGATATGCCGGAGCCCAGATCTCCCTGAGCGCCGACCGCTCGACCAGCAGCTCAGCGCTCTGGACGGAGCGCACCGCGCCCGTGCCCCCGTCCAGGGAGGTCGAGTCGCGCACCTCCGCGACAACCGCCTTGCCGGGTCGATCCTGGATGGTTGGCACCGACTCCCAGGCTACTGCGAGCGCGCGGGAAAGGCTCTTGTCCCCGGTTGCCGAAGCACGCGGGAAAGGCTCTTGTCTCCAGTTGCTGATATTCAACGTTCATGAGCGCCAATCCTCGCGGCAGGCCCGATCCGCGCGCCCGACCGGTCGCTCAGGCGCCGATCGGCGCTCTGCTCGAGCGAGCCGATGAGCTGGCCAGGCGCTGGGCCACCGCGCTGATCCTCGCGCGTCCGCTTGAGCGCATCACGGAGCTGCACCTGCAGACGCTCGCGCGTGAGGCGCCGGCGCTGTGCGCGCAGGTCATTCGCGCGCTCGAGTCAGACGGCGAGCTCGAGCGCCTCCTCGGCGCAGGCGCCGCCGAGGGTCGCGGCGAGGCCGCCTCGGCCCGCGGGCTGGGTGCGCTCGCGGGGGCGGGCGGCGCGAGCTCGGCGGCCGAGATGGTGGAGGCCGTGGAGGCGCTCAGGGGGGTCCTGTGGGAAGCCCTGCTCGACGAGCTGCGCGGCCCTGCGGCGCGAGAGGTGGCTGACCTCTCCGACCGCCTGGCATACGTATGCGCGATGACCGCCGCCGCGGCCTTGGCGGCGCCCGACCCGGACGACACGCCGGCGCGCGGCAGCCAAGCCGGCCCTCCCGCCGGCGACCCTGCGCGGGCGCCTGCCGACCACGCCCGGGCATCCGGCGAGCCTCGGGGCTCGCCGGTCGGTCCGCGCGGAGCGATCCTGATCGACGAACGCGAACAGGCGCCTGAGCCGGCGCCTGCCCGCCCCAGCGAGCCGCAGACCTCCCCTCGGGGCGAGCGCAGGCAGCCGCGTCCGCGGCCCTGGGATCCGGTGCCGTCGCGCTCGTCCACGCCGGTCAAGGCTCCGTCGCACCCGTTGCGGGGGTCCGGCGAGCGGCCGCCGCGGCAGGCGAAGGGGCCGGCGGGTGAGCCGGCGAGGCAGGCAGAGGCGCCGGCGAATCGCGCGCGGTCGTCATCGCGGCCGAGCGCGCCGGCGTTGACGGATACCGCCGCTGAGGCAGAGCCGCGCTCGCGCCGCCCCGACGCCGTCCTCGGGAGCGCCGACGTTGCGCCGGCGACCGCGGCGCCGCAGATCGAAGTCAGAGACCAGCGGGGCGAGGAGGCACCGGCGGCGTGGATCTCCGCGATCGAGCGCCAGCTCGAGTCCTTCGAGCGCGACCAGCTTCCGTTCGCGGTGCTGCTGGTCGAACTCGGCGACGCCGAGCGGCTTCGTCGCGCCGCGCTCCCGGGAGCGATCTCGAGCCTCACCGGCAGGATCGAGCGCACGATCGAGCAGGAGCTGCATCGGGTCGGAGGACACCCGGCCCGGCGACGGGGCCGGCCCGCCGGTTCGCTCACGTCCGAGCGCCTCGGCAGATACTGGCTGGTGGTGCCCGAAACCGACGCCACCGCAGCCGGGAGGCTGGCCGAGTGGGTGGTGCATACGATCGGACCGCTCGCCGGCCCCCGCTGGGCGCCGCTCGAGGTGACGGTCGGCGTGGCGGTGTGCCCGGACGACGGACGCGGCGCGGTGGCGCTGGCCGCGCACGCGGACGTCGGGCTGTACACGCCTCGCCCCGCCGGGCACTAGCCCGCCTCGGCCGGGGGCTTCCGCGGGCCTCAGCCGGCGACAGCGCCGCCGGTCGCGACGCTCGCGGCCGGCCCGGCCACCAGCCCCAGCGTGGGGCTGTTGGGGGCGCTGCCGACGATCCGCGTGCCGATGCGCACGGTGTCTTCGATCCCCAGCGTCTGTGCGGCTCCGGTCGTCAGGTCCCAGTCGGCTCCGATGTGGCTGTAGGGCCCGCGATCGATCACCGGCAGGGTCAGCAGGTGGCCGTGGTAGCTGACCTTGACGAGCGTTCCGCATGGGAGCGTGCGATTCGCGACGCCGACTAGAGCCGGCGTCATGGTCTGCCCGCAGGCGGTCTTCTTGCCGTAGAAACCAGGGCCGAACCAGGTTGCGATGCCGGTCTTGTGGACCGGGGTTTGGGGTCCTGCGCCACCGGCGGCGGCGACCCCGCCCGTGTCCGCTGTCGCGCCCACGGCAAGCACGCCGCCGCTGAGTAGCGCGGTGAGCACGGCAAGCAGGGTCTTCTGCGTGAAGGTCGTTCGCATCGTCGTCGGTGCCTACGGGGTGAGCTGACGGGCTCGCGCCAACAACTGCGGCGCTACGACCTGAAAGGCCGATTCGCCCCAGCGGACCGATCGTCTCGCTCCGCATTGGGTCCCCCGCCTCCCGTGACCTGGGTCAGGAGAGCTCGGCGTACGCTGAGTATACAGAGGGTGCTACGGGGCCGCAGCCGGCTCGCGCGCGCGCTGTGGGCGCACGCAGCCGCGCGCTTCAGAGCTCCCCTCGCGGGTGCGTCCCTCAGGTGCGGGGGAGACGCGAGAAGGCGTCCTTGAGCAGGCGCTCGCCCGCCGAGAAGCCGACCTTCGCAAGCTCGCCGACGATCTCCGCCGCGGAGGCCACGAGCTCTGCGCCGCCGGGTGGCTGCACGGAGCCGTTCATGTTCTCGCTCTCGGACTCGAACCCCTGCCTCGGGGCACCGTCCCGGCGCCTGGATGAGCCTGCCGCGCGCTTGCTCGCGCCCTTGGGCCTGCCGGCGGCGGTTCTCGCGGTCGCCGCCTTGCGGGGGCCCGCCTGCGCCGTGCCGCCCCCGAGCCGCGAGCGCGTGCCGGCACGCGCCGGCACGCGCCGTTCGGCGCTCGTCCCGGCCGCCGCCTGGCGCGCGGCGGCGCGTCGTGGGCTCGAGCGCTGTGGGCGCGTCTGGGGCAGGTTTACCAGCACCTCGCGATCCCGCTGGGGAGTGGCCGGTCGGGAGTTGCCTTTGGCGTCGCTCATTCAGAGCACCGGTGCGCGGAGGCCGCTTCGAAGAGGATCGACAAAACGGGTCTGTCTTGGCGAGCGAGGCGTTAGCATGGGAGTCTGAGAAGCTGCGTTCGCATTGTAACGTTGGGCAGGCTCCGGCCGTATGTTGGCAGGAGTGGTTGCATTCAGCCGGAATCCGGCAGGGTCCAAGTGGTCGCCCCCGGGTTGTCGATCGACGGAAGAAACGGAAACACATGTCAGTAGTCGAGCTTCAGGAGTTGGATGAGGTCAAGGGTCTGCTGGCCAAGGGGCAGCAGGTTGGAGTGCTCTCCTACACGGAGATAACGAAGGCGATGTCCGAGCTCGACCTGGACGAGTCGGACGTCGAGGAACTGCACGGTTTCCTCGAGAAATCGGAGATCGAGCTCGTCGAGGACATCGACCCGGCGACGGCTGCGTCCAGCCAGGTCGAGCGCGCCCCCGACAAACGCGGACGGCGCAAAGCAAAAGCCCAGCTCGACCTGAAGCCGGACATGACGACCGATTCGCTTCAGCTGTTCCTGAAGGACATCGGCAAGGTGCGGCTGCTGACCGCCCAGGAGGAGGTCGACCTGGCCAAGCGGATCGAGCGCGGGGACCTCGACGCCAAGCAGAAGATGGTCGAGTCGAACCTGCGCCTGGTGGTCTCGATCGCGAAGAACTACCGCAACCAGGGACTGCCCTTCCTGGACCTCATCCAGGAGGGAACGCTGGGGTTGGTGAGGGCGGCCGAGAAGTTCGACTACCGAAAGGGCTTCAAGTTCTCGACGTACGCGACCTGGTGGATCCGCCAGGCGATCGCGCGCGCGCTCGCGGACAAGGCACGCACGATCCGCATCCCGGTGCACGTCGTCGAGAAGCTCAACAAGATCGGCCGCGCCGAGCGCAAGCTCGTGACCGAGCTCGGGCGCGAGCCCACCGCTGACGAGATCGCCGACGTCACCGGCATCGATCCCGAGGAGGTCGACTCGATCAAGCGCTCGGCGCAGGCTCCGGTCTCGCTCGAGAAGCCGGTGGGCGACGAGGAGGAGTCGGAGTTCGGCCAGTTCATCGCCGACGAGCGCGCCGAGTCGCCGTACGAGCGCGCCGCCGAGATCCTCACCAAGGAGGCGCTGCGCGAGGCGCTCGAGAACCTCTCATACCGCGAACGGCGCGTGCTGGAGTTGCGCTATGGGCTCGGCGGCGAGCACCCTCGCACGCTCGACGAGGTGGGGCGCACGTTCAACGTGACCCGCGAGCGCATCCGCCAGATCGAGAACCAGTCGCTGAAGAAGCTGCAGAGCCTCGCAGAGGCGCAGAAGCTCAGAGACGTGGCCTAGGCGGCTGGCCAGGAACTTGGTCCAGGCCGCTCGCCGGCACTCAAGCCCTGCTGCCCGCTTGCCGATCAGCACAGCATGTTCGACGTCAAGGAGGCGCTGCACAAGCTCGTCGAGAAGGAGGGCTCGGATCTGCACATCAAGGTGCACGCTCGGCCGCTCTACCGCGTGCACGGGGCACTCGCGGCCGACGAGAGCGCCGAGGTGCTGAGCGCTGAGGACACCGAGGGCGCCCTCAAGACACTGCTCACCGACGACACCAAGCTCTCAGAGTTCGCCCAGGAGCACGAGGTCGACTTCTCCTTTGAAATTGAGAATGTCGCGCGCTACAGGATCAACGCCTTCCAGCAGCGCGGCGTGATCTCGATGGTGTGTCGCGCGATCCCACACAGGATCAGCACGATCGAAGAGCTCGCGCTTCCGTCCGTGGTCAAGGAACTCGCCGAAGAGGAGCGCGGCATCGTGCTGCTGACGGGGACCACCGGATCGGGCAAGTCGACGACGCTCGCGGCGATGATCGACCACATGAACTTCACCTCGGCCAAGCACATCGTCACGATCGAGGATCCGATCGAGTTCGTGCACGCCGACAAACGGTCGTCGATCAACCAGCGCGAAGTCGGCATGGACACCGCCTCCTTCAAGCGCGCGCTGAGAAGGGTGCTGCGCCAGGATCCCGACGTGATCCTGGTCGGAGAGATGCGCGACGAAGAGACCGTGCAGACGGCGCTCTCGGCGGCCGAGACCGGACACCTCGTGCTCTCGACGATCCACACCGTGGACGCCACCGAGTCGATCAACCGCATGCTCGACTTCTTCCCGCCCCACCAGCACACTCAGGCCCGCAGCATGCTCGCGGGCACGATCAAGGGCGTGATCTCGCAGCGACTCGTGCCCGGCGCCGACGGCGGGCGTGTGGCCGTATGCGAGATCCTGCGCATGACCGGCCGCGTGCGCGACATGATCACCGACCCGACCCAGACCGGCAAGCTGGTCGAGGTCATCACCTCCGGTAGCTACTACGGCATGCAGACCTTCGACCAGGCCCTGTTCGGCCACGTGAAGGCCGGCCGCGTCACCTTCGAAGACGCGATGCGGGTGGCATCGAGTCCGCACGACTTCAAGCTGCTCATGCAGTCCGACGGGCGCAAGGGCACGACGATGGAGGACGTGGCCTCCGCCGAGGACAGCCGCGAGTCCGAAGCGAACCCCACGCTCAGCCCCGTCGCCTCCTGATCGAGCCGCAGCCTCCCGCCGCCAGCGCGCGTTGGCGTGCGATGTGCCACTCGCGCCATGATGTAGAGCGCGATGTGGAGCGTACGGCCGATTTGACCCGCGCGCCCAAACTGATACACCACCGGGGAGCGTGGGTACTTCAGTTGGTAAAGTAAAGGTTGAAATGGCCGTCGATGAGACATGTCCGGTATGTAGAACCGCGGAGATCGTGTGCGGCAAGTGGACGCTCTTGCTCGTGCGCGACCTGGCCGAGGGCCGATCGCGCTTCTGCGAGCTCGAACGCTCGCTGGCCGGAATCAGCCCGCGCACGCTGTCCTTGCGCCTGCGGGCGCTCGAGGAGCAGCAGATCGTCGAGCGCCACACGTTCCCCGAGGTGCCCCCGCGAGTCGAGTACGCGCTCACCGAGAAGGGGCGCGCGCTGCTGCCGATCATCGACGACATGCGTGCCTACGGAGAAGACTGGCTCGATGCCGAGTGCTCTGAGCGCGTCGCCGCGGACGCACTTCTGATCGCCTAGCGACACTGCAAGAGCAGCTGCGCCGAGCAGGATCGCAAGCGGCGAGCGCGAACTGAGCGCACCATGCATTCGCGCCGGCTTCAGACCGCGCTCACGAAGTTCATCAACTCGGCCGCGAGCCACCTGCAGGCGGAGGTCGATGCGGGCGCGGAGGTCTCCTTCGAGCTGGGCTCGCAGGCCGGGCGCAGGGGGCGTGCCGGCACGCAGCTGTACTGCTATCAGGCGCTGACAGGTTCGTTCATCGCCGAGCGCGGAGACGAGCTCGAGCAGCTCGCGGGCTATACCGAGGCGGCGAGACTGCTGGACGGATTCGACGGGCTCGGCCGCTATCTCTCGAGCATGGGCGCCGTCTCCGTGCCCGCCGACTCCGCGCGAGCCGGGAAGCCCCGAGGGCGCTCCCGCGCCGCGATCACGACGCTGCTGACGGACGTGTTCGATGGGCAGACCGATTTCGAGGTGCGTCCCGATCGCGTGCAGGCGGCGCTCGAGAGGCTCGAGCGCTCAGAGCTCGCGAACACGAACGCGGTGACCCTGGTGGCGACGCTTCACGGTCTGACGACCGCCTCGCCCGAGCTCTCGCTGGCCAAGGGACTGACGATCGCCCACCCGGACGCGCTGCAGGAAGTGCCCGCCGGCGCGGCCTCGGTCGAGGGCGAGGCGCAGGACGATCACCTGATCGTGGCGTTGAGCGTCCGCGACGAGGGCGAGGCGAGCGCCGAGGGCGCCCCCGGCGACGCGGTCGCCCAGGGTTGCGAGGTGCTCGTCGACCTGCTGCGCGCGCTGCGGTTGTTCGGCGACGGGCGCGTCACGCTTGGCGCGCTCGCCTGGTCGCGTGTCGGCGACGGTCCATGGAATCCGCTGGTGCTCGGCACCGGCGGAAGGCCCTACGGGATGCTGGTCGTGACCGCCGAGCAGGAGGACGAGCTGCGCGCGTTCTGCAACCTCGTCTCTCGCCGCGCGCCACAGGGCAACGAGCTGGCCTGGGCGCTGAAGCGATTCGAGCTCGGGTGCGAGCGTGACAGCCCGTATGAGGCGTTGAGCGACCATCTGCTCGCGCTGCGGGTGCTGCTCGAGCCGGAGGGCACCTCGAGCGGGCTGCTCGCCGGACGCCTGGCCGCGCTCTGCGCGACCCCTGAGAACCGCCTCCAGCTGACCGAGCGGATCGTCGCGGCGGTGGGCCTGGAGCGCGCGGTGATCGCGGGCAGCTCGCTGAAGCGGGCCGGCGGACCAACGCTCGCAAGGGAGGTCGCCGACCATCTGCGGGCTCTGCTCAGAGACGTCATCTGCGGGCACCTGGCGCCGGATCTGACGGGCCTCGCCGACGAACTGCTGGCCGCCCCCGAGCCCGCCGAGGAGTGCGCGCAGTCCCAGCAGGCGGATGGCGAGCCCGTCGCCGTGTGAGCACGGCGTGTCATCAGGCGAACAGGTGCTCCGCCACCCGGGCCAGACCCGCCAGATCCTGGACCTCTTCGTCGAAGTGGGGAACGAGGATCGGGTCGCGCTCCTGAAGCTCTGCGGCCAGGCGGGTGATGGTGTCGTGGTCGCGCCGCACGAGCACGTCGAAATCCGCCAGGTTGTGGGCGACGCGCGCCGCCAGGCGGTCGCCCAGCTCGGGTTCGAGTAGCACCGCGACCTCCTGCGCCGAGCGCCCGCCGAGGCCATCGCGGTGGACGCGGTTGACGATCAGCTCACCGCGGGACATGCCGCGCTCGGTCAGCCCGGCGGCGAGGAAGACGGCCTCCCCCGCCGGCTCGGGCTCCGGCGAGGTGACGATCAGGAAGGTGGTGTCGCGGTCGCGTAGCAGCGAGGCGACGCTGCGGGTGCGTTCGGCGAAGCCGTCGGTCACGCCCGAGACCGAGCGGAAGAAGCGCGACAGGTCGCTCAGCATGTCCACGCCCGTGACGCGCGCGAAGATCGCGAAGACGAGGGCGGTGGAGCGGCCGAAGAGGCGCGCGGTCAGGCCGCCGGGAGAGACGAACACTTTCAAGGCCCGTCCTTCGAGGAAGCCCAGCAGCCGGGTCGGAGCGTCGAGGAAGTCGAGCGCGTTGCGTGAGGGGGGCGTGTCGAGGACGATCACGTCGAAGTCGCGCTCGTGGTGGAGCTCATACAGCTTTGCGATCGCGCTCAGCTCCTGCGAGCCGGCCACCGCCGTCGAGAGCTCGCCGTAGATCGGGTTGGCGAGGATTTCCTCGCGGGCCCGCAGGTCCGGCTCGAGCTGCGTGACGATCTCATCGAACGTGCGCTTGGGGTCGAGCATCATCGCCCACAGCTCGCCCTTGATCGCTACGCCCTGTGCGGCGAACAGCGCCGGGTCGATCCGATGCTGGCCCATCTGCGATCCCTCGCCGGACAGCTCATCCAAGCCGAGCGCGGCTGCCAGCCGCCGCGCCGGGTCGATCGTGATCACGGCCACCTTCTGGCCCCGCGCGGCAAGGCCGAGGGCGAGCGCGGCGGAGGTGGTGGTCTTGCCGACGCCGCCCGCGCCGAGGCAGATGCAGACCCGCGTGCTCTTCAGACGGGCGCGCAGCCCCGTCGTGTCGCTTGCCGCCATCCCGGGATCGTAGTTCCCGTGCAGGAATCGCCGGTTGCTATGCGAATACCCACCGGACGGCTTCCCACAATCGAGCATCGGAGTCACCGTGGAAGGAAAGGCCAAGGTCATCGCGTTCGCCAACCAGAAGGGCGGGGTGGCCAAGACGACCACAACACTCAACCTGGCGGCCGCCTTCGCCGAGGAGGGTCACCGCGTGCTGTGCGTGGACATGGACCCGCAGGGGAACCTGACGATGTCCCAGGGGATCGACCCCGACACGCTCGAGAAATCGATGTACGACGTGCTCGTGCACAAGCTCTCGATACGCGAGGTCATCCGCAAGCGCGAGATCGACATCGCCTGCGCCTCGATCGACCTGGCGGGAGCGGAGATCGCGATGTCGACGATGATCGGCCGCGAGCGCTCGCTGCAGAAGGCCTTCGAACCGATCCTCGAGGATTACGACTTCATCTGCATCGACACGCCACCCAGCCTGGGCCTGCTCACGATCAACGCGCTGACGGCCGCCGACAAGGTGATCGTCCCCGTGCAGTGCGAGTATCTGTCCATGCGCGGGCTCATCCAGCTCCAGAACACGCTCGCGATGATCCGTGAGAACCTCAACCCGGGCGTTGACATCGAGGGTATTCTCCCGACGTTGGTGGATTCGCGGACCATCCATGCCAAGGAGGCGATCGAGATCCTCGAGGAAAACTTCGGTGACCGCGTGTTCGCCTCGCGCATCCGCAAGACCGTTCGTTTCGCCGAGGCGCCCGTGAAGGGCATGTCGGTGCTGAAGTACGAGCCGGACGGGGTTGCGGCTCAGTCCTATCGGCAACTCGCGCAGGAGGTCCTCAGCAATGGCAAACGCTAAACGCGCGAGCATGCGCGAAGGGCCGCTGGCGGCGCTGTTCCGCAAGACCGAGGAAGACGCTGAGCAGGAACCCGCCGCGCAGCCGCCGCAGCAGCGGCGTGCGCGCGACAGCGACCCTCCGCATCCGTCCCTGAGCGCGTCGAGCGAGCCGCGCGAAGAGGATGACGCGCGCGCTCTGGTGCCCACCCCGCGGGAGCGCCTGCGGCACGCGTTCTCCTCGGAGATCCCGGAGAACGTGATGGATCCCCCATCGGCACGGCCCGTCATGGATGGCTACGCTCGCGAGCGCCCCGGCGCGGCCGCGGCGTTCGCGGCCGATGGCGTGGGAGCCGTCGAACAGCCGGTCATCCGCGTCGTCGGCGTCGGTGGAGCCGGTGTCAACGCGGTCAACCGCATGGTCGAGGCCGAGGTCGAGGGCGTCGAGTTCCTGGCCGTGAACACCGACCTGCAGTCGCTGCAGCAGTCGACCGCGGACATCACGCTGCACATCGGCGCCGAGCTGACCAAGGGCTTGGGCTCCGGCTCGGACGCCAACATCGGGCGCGCGGCCGCGATGGAGGACTACGACCGCGTCAAGGCGCTCTTGAAGGGGTCGGACATGATCTTCATAACCGCCGGCGCCGGCGGCGGCACGGGGACCGGCGCGGCACCGGTGCTGGCGCGGATATCGCGGGAAGTGGGCGCCCTCACGGTGGCGATAGTGACGAAGCCGTTCGGTTTCGAGGGATCGCGACGCTCAGAGCAGGCCGAGCACGGCGTCAGCGCTCTCGCCGACGAGGTGGACACCCTGATCGTGGTGCCCAACGACCGCTTGCTGGCGGTGCTGGACAAGCAGACCGCGATGGTCGAGGCCTTCCGCGTAGCCGACGACGTGCTGCGCCAGGGAGTGCAGGGGATCTCCGACCTGGTCACCCTGCCCGGTCTAATCAACCTCGATTTCGCCGACGTGCGCACGATCATGAGCGACGCCGGAAGCGCGCTGCTCGGGATCGGCATGGGGATCGGTGAGAACCGCGCGACCGAGGCCGCGATGCAGGCCGTCTCCTCGCCGTTGCTCGAGACCTCGATGGACGGCGCAAACTCGATCCTGCTGTCGATCACAGGTGGCAGCAACCTGTCGCTGTGGGAGGTCAACGAGGCGGCCAAGTCCGTTTCCGAGGCCGCGCATCCCGACGCCAACATCATCTTCGGCGCGATGGTCGATGAAAAGCTCGACGACCAGGTGTGGGTGACCGTGGTGGCCACCGGCTATGGCGATCGCGGTACGCGCAAGCGCGTCGGGCGCATGCAGGAGCCCGCCGGCGAGCTCACGGTCCAGCGGGCCGGCAACGCGGGCGCGGGGCGCCGTGAGCGCGGCCAGAGCCCGAAGCGCCGGGGCGGCCTGGCGGTGGATGAACTGGAAGTACCCGAGTTCATCCCGAACCTCTGACTCTGGCGCGCGTCAACGCCCGGCCATGCCGCGCCCGCGATCGCTCGTGTGCGAGGCCCACCGTGACTGTGCTATCGCTCTGTCATGGGCGCAGCTGAGAAGGGGGTTGTGGCGGCCGGGCACCCGCTGACGGCGGAGGCCGGCGCGAGGGTGTTGCGCGAAGGCGGCAACGCGGTTGACGCCGCCGTCGCGGCGATGCTGATGTCGTTCGTCGCAGAGCCCCTGTTGACAGGGCTGGGCGCCGGCGGCTACATGCTCGTGGCGGGCGGGGGCGAGCCCTCGGCGATGCTGGACTTCTTCGTGCAGGCGCCCGCCGACCGGATCTCATCCGGCGACGGCTCCGCCGCCGCGCTCGAGGCGATCGACGTGTCGTTCGGCGACGCCGCGCAGGTCTTCCACATCGGCCCCGCCTCCTGCGGCGTCTACGGCGCGCCGGCCGGCGTGTGCGCGGCGATCAGGCGCTGGGGCACGGTTTCGCTCGAGGAGCTGGCGGCGCCGGCGGCGCGCCTGGCGCGCGAGGGCGTCGTGCTGAACAGGGAGCAGGCCTACGTGGCGAAGATACTGGCCGACCTGCTCACCTCCACGCCCGAGTGCGCCGCGCTGTGGGCGCCGCACGGCCATGTGCTCTCAGAGGGTGAGCTGCTGCGCAATCCGGAGCTCTCAGACGCCCTTCTGCTGCTGAGCAGCGAGGGCGCCGAGCCCTTCTACCGGGGAGACGTGGCAGCCGCGGTGTGTCAGTGGGTATGGGCGGGCGGCGGCTCGCTCGGCGCCGGTGACCTGGCGGGCTATGACGCGGTCGAGCGCGAGCCCGTGAGCGTGCGCTATCGCGATCGTGAGGTGCTCACCAACCCGCCGCCCTCGGCGGGCGGCACGCTGCTGGCCTACGCGCTGGCGCTGTTGGATCGCGGCCCGCAGCCGCCGACGCTCGACGGGGTGGTGGCGGCGATGGCGGCGGCCCAGTCCGAGCGCACTCCCGAGTTCCTCGAGGGCCTTGGAGAGGAGGGGTTCCTCGAGCGCTTTCTCGCCGCGCGGCTCGGTTCGACCACGCACATCGCGGTGCTCGACGCCGACGGGCGCGCCTGCAGCTGCACGTGCACCAACGGGGAGGGCTCGGGTGTCGTCGTGCCGGGCACAGGAATTCACCTCAACAACGTGATGGGCGAGGAGGATCTGAACCCGTTCGGCTTCCACCTTCATCCCGCGGGACGCCGCATGCCGAGCATGATGGCTCCCTCGGTGGTGATGGACGCTGGGGAGGTCGAGCTCGTGCTCGGCAGCGCGGGCTCGAACCGCATCCGCTCGGCGCTGTTGCAGACGATCGTCGGCGTCGTCGATCACGGCATGTCCGCGCGCCAGGCGGTGGACGCTCCGCGCGTGCATTTCGAGAACGGCGTGCTCTACGCCGAGCCGGGAATCGACCTTGAGGAGCTGCGCGACGAGCAGGTGCAGGTGGTGCGCTTCGGCGCGATCAACCTGTTCTTCGGCGGCGTGCAGGCCGTGCAGAGCCGCGCCGGGGCGATCACCGGCGCGGGCGATCCTCGCCGGGGCGGGGTGGCGGTGAGGGCGTGAGCCGCGACCGCGGGGGCCGCCGGCAGGCAGGTGGGGCCGGCCGCCGCGCCCGCCCGCCGCGTGGCCCGGTGGCTGCGCTCGCGCCGATCGTCGCCGTGACACTCGCGGTCGGCTGCAGCGGGGGCATCAAAGCCCCCGACCTGTTCATCCTGCAGCGCAGCGGCAGCGTGCCGGGCGCACACCTGACGCTGCTTGTGAACGAAGAAGGCGGCGTCAGCTGCAACGGCGGCCCGACGCTGAAACTGAGCGATCCGGCGCTCGTGCAGGCGCGGGCGATCCAGGAAGACCTGCATGAACCGGCGTCGAAGAACACCTCGCTGCCACCGCGGGCGGGGTCGGTGTTGAGCTACTACCTGCGCGACGAAAACGGAACCGTGCAGTTCGCCGACAACTCCGCGGGACAGCCCAAGGTGTTCCACAACCTGGCGCTGTTCGCGCTGCAGACCGCCCAGCAGGTCTGCCATCTGCCGATGTGAGCGGCCGGCGGATCCGCTCGAGCCTGTCTCTAGCCGAAGCGGACCTTGCCGTTTGAGCGGGCCCGCGTCTGGGCTCGCTCGACCAGCTCGAGGCGCTTCATCGCGGCGCGCAGCAGCAGCCCGAGCAGGCGCAGGCGGGCGTTCTCCGAGCGCAGCTCGAGCAGCTCCTGCTTGGCCTCGGAGCCGAACTCGACGGTGGCCGCCATCCGATATGCATCGAGCTGCTCGAGCTCGTCCTGCTTGAGCGTCTGCTCGGTGGCCTGCTCGACCAGCTCCCTGTAGAGCTCGCGAGCGCTTCGCCCGGCCTGCGCGTCGGCCTCCTCGTCATGATCGTCGAGGAATTCGACCAGGGCGGCCGGGTAGGGGAGATCGTCCTGGCGCTCCATCAGCCGGAAGGGGCGCGTCCCGCGCACGAGGATGTTCAGGCGGCCGTCCTCCATGCGCTCGAGCGTCTCCTCGATCCTGCATGCGCAGCCGACGGGCTTGAGCTCACCGTCAGCCGACCAGACGATGCCGAACTCGCGCTCGGCGAGCAGGCACTCCTCGATCATCATGCGGTAGCGGTCCTCGAACACGTGCAGCGGCACGCTCTCGCCTGGCAGCGCCACGATCCCCAGCAGGAACAGCGGGAAGCCCTTGACTTGGTCGGGCATATTGAGAGTCTAGGTTGGCTTGTGCGCGGTGATCATCAGGTTGTAGAAGACCCCTGCAGGCAGCCGCTGCTCGAGCAGCCTGCGGTCGAGCTCCTGCAGCAGCAGGTAGCCGCGATGCGCGTACTGGCGCCAGGCCCAGGGGATGTCCTCGGGGTGGGCTGTGGACTCCAGCGTTCGATTGGCCCAGCCGAACCAGTTCGCAAGCAGCTCCTCGCCGCTGACGCGCACGTCCGTCAGGCCCGCTCCCTCGGCCAGGCGGGCGAGCTCGACGGGGGCGAAGGCGTGGACGTCGACGACCTTCTCAAGCGCCGCATCGGGCTCGTCGGCCTCGGCGCTCTGAGCCGTGCGCGCGCCGATCACGCGGCGCCACAGCGGCGCGGCTGAGCCCGCGAGCCGCTTGGGCACGGCGGCCAGGCGGTCTCCATAGCGGGACGGCTCTCCGGCGAACAACAGCGTTCCGCCGGGCGCCAGCACGCGCGCGAACTCGGCGAAGGCGCGCGCGGGGTCCGGGATGTGGTGGAGCACGGCATGGCCCAGCACGAGGTCAAAGCTCGCGTCCTTGAAGGGCAGCCGTTCGGCGTCGGCGGGCGTCGTCTGGACCTCGAGGCCGAGGCGCTCGGCGTTGGCCCGCAGCACGGTCAGCATGCCCGGTGAGATGTCGCTGCAGGTCGCCTCTGCGATCACGCCCGCGCGCAGCAGGTTGAGCGTGAAGTAGCCCGTTCCCGCGCCGATCTCGAGCGCGCGCGCGTAACGCTCGGGTGAGCGACCGAGCGCCTTTGAGGCCTTGGCGAGCACCTGCTCGCGGCCGAGATCGTCGAAGTCGATACCCCACTTGGAGTCGTAGTGACCGGCCGCCAGGTTGTGATAGCGCGCGTTGACGTCGTGGATCTGCTCGGTGCTGAGGGTTGGCGGCACGGAGCGGCACCATATACTCGCGCGCCGTGCTCGCGCCGGTGCTCGCGATCGGACACGTGCTCGCGATCCCACTCTGCCGATCGGCCATCCGCCTTGACACAAGCCCTCCACCTGCAGCGTGACCAGCCCCAGGGGGTTCCGCCGCTGGCCCTGACCGGCGAGCGCACGCTGCCCGACGTCCCTGAGGAGAACTACTGGTTCCGCCGCCATCTCGCGGTCTACGAATGGATCGCGTCACGGGTGCGGGGCATTCGCGTCCTGGACATGGCCTGCGGTGAGGGCTATGGCTCGGACGTGCTCGCCCGCACCGCGGCGAGCGTGGTCGGCGTCGATGCCAACCCCGAGGCCCACGAGCATGCACGCCTGCGCTACCGCCGCGCAAACCTGCGCTTCGCCCGCGAGCTCGTCGAATCGTTCTCCGAGCCGGCCGATGCCGTGGTGTTTCTGCAGACGATCGAGCACCTCAGCGATCCGGGCGGGGCGCTCGCGCGCTTTGGCTCGCTGGTGGGAGCGTCCGGGACCGTGTACGTGTCGACCCCCAACGTGCTCACGCTCGCGCCGAAGGGCGCATCGCGATCGGACAACCCCTGGCACGTTCACGAGTACCGCGCCGAGGAGTTCGCCGAGCTGTGCCGGGCGTCCTTCCCGGTGGTTGAGATGTTCGGCGTGTTCCACGCGCGCAAGCTGCGCGCGCACGAGCTCGCACTGCGAGCGGGCTGGGATACGGTGCACAGGCGTCTCGGTCTCACCGAGCGCTTCTACGGCTGGTTCACGCCCGCGATCGCGGCCTCGGACTTCGCGCTGCGCGGCGGGCGCGAGAGCGACCTCGAGCGCGCACTGGATTTCGTCGCCGTGTGCCGTTCGTGAGCGCCCGCGGCGAGCGCGGTGCCCTGGCGATCGTCCTGCACACGCATATGCCCTACGTCGAGGGCTTCGACACGTGGCCGTTCGGCGAGGAGTGGCTGTGGCAGGCGATGGCCGGCTCCTACCTGCCGCTGCTCGAGCTGCTCGACCGCGGCGCGCCGCTGACGCTGTCGCTGACGCCGGTGCTGTGCGACCAGCTCGAGGCGGCCGGTGTGCCCGAGCGCTTTGCGGGGTTCGTCGAGGGGATCTGCCGCGAGACCCACGAGTCCGACATCAGCGGGCTGCGCGCCGCCGGCGAGGAGTCGCTCGCGCTCGAGCTCGAGCGCTCATATGGCGACTACACACGAGCTCTCGAGCTGCTCAGGCGGCGCGAGGGAGACATGCTGGGAGCGTTCCGCCCGCACGCGCAGTGGACCTCCTCGGCGACGCACGCCGTCCTGCCCCTGCTCGCGACCGATGCGGGCGTGCGTGCGCAGGTGCAGGTCGGCGTCGATGCCCACCGTGGCCGCTTCGGCGCCGAGCGCTGGCGCGGCGGCTTCTGGCTGCCGGAGTGCGCCTTTGCTCCATGGCTCGAGCGTGCGCTCGCGGACGCGGCGGTGAGCGCCGTCTGCGTCGAGCTGACCGGGCGCTTCGGGCTCGGGGCCTCCGACCACCTGCGGCCGCTCGTGAGCGAGGCGGGCGTCGTGCACGTGCCGATCGACCGCGCCACGATCTCGCTAGTGTGGAGCGACGACGGCTATCCCGCGAGCGGCGCCTACCGCGACTTCCATCACCACACGCTGCAACACCACAATCCGTGGAGCAATGACGGCCGCGCATACGATCCGCGCGCGTGCGTCCGCGCTGGCGAAGGAGCACGCCGCCGACTTCGTCGCCCGCACGATCGCGCGCCTACACGAGGACGGCGCCGGCCATCCCGGCGGCGGGCTGGCGGTGTTCGCCGTCGACACGGAGCTATTCGGGCACTGGTGGTATGAGGGACTCAGCTGGCTTGAGGCGGTGGTCGAGGAGAGCTCGAGACAGGGCCTCGAGCTCGTGCGGCTCGACGACGCGCTCGAACGGCGCGAGCCGGCTCCACTGGAGGGTGCCGTCGGCGAGGACGCCAGCCTGCTCGAGCGTGCGGAGGGCTGGCGGGCGAGCACGTGGGGCCGGGACGGCGACCTGTCGACATGGTCGGGGCCGTCCGTGGCGGAGATGGCGTTCACGGCGCGCGCGGCCGAGCTCGAGGTCCTGGCCGCCGGTGCGCGCGCCGGCAACGCCGCGGTGCGCGAGCTGCTCGCCCTGCAGGCGAGCGACTGGGCGTTCATGGTCTCCCGCGGCGGTGCGGCCCCCTACGGGCGGGAGCGGTTCGAGGGCCACCGCCAAGCGCTCGCGCGGGCACTTCAGAGCGCTGCGGAGGACGGGGGCGGGCCCCGCAACCTCGCCGTCTACGCCGACCGCGCCGCGCTGTTCGCGGGCTGATCGCTCACTGCCAGCGCATCGAGCTGGGCGCCTCGCGCATGCGGATCGTGCGCGCCGGCACGCCGCCGACGACGGCATTCTCGGGGACGTCCTTGCTGACCACCGCGTTGGTACCCACGATGCTGTTCGTCGCCGATGCTCACCCCGCGCAATACGCATGCGCCGTATCCGATCCAGACGTTGTGGCCGACGTGGACGTCGCGCTTGTAGATCCCCTGCTCGCGGATCGGGCGATCGACCTCCACGACACCGTGGTCGAAGTCGATCAGCATCACGCGGTCGGCGATGATGCACTCGCGTCCGATCGACACGTGCTGGTAGGCGGAGATCGTGCACTCCTGGCCCATCACCGTCTTCGCGCCGATCGCTCACCTCGCCCTCGTGCACGCGGATCTTGCAGCCGTGGCCGATCCACGCCCAGCGGCCCGACGCGAAGCGTCGCCCGCGGCCGATCTCAAGGCTGCACTCCCGGGCAGATGAAGCAGATGCCGTCGGTCTGCAGGCGTTTTCGGTAGCGGAGCTTCAACAGCACGTAGCGCGCCAGCAGGCGCGCGTAGGCGAAGCTCAGCATGTGATTGGCGCGCATGAACCGCGCCAGCGCGAGCGGGCCGCCGTGCAGGGGCTCGGGCGCCCGGCGCAGGGCGTCGCCGGGAGCCCCGGGGGGCATCCTCGTGGCGGGGTCGGCCAGCAGCGGCTCCATCGAGGCCGAATCGTATTGCCCGGCGGGCGCCCTGCGATGATTGCGCCCGCGATGAGCGCTCCGACACTGGCCCAGCGGCTGCTCGACGGCGACCGCCGCGCGCTCGCGCGCGCGATCACGCTGGTCGAGAACGATCGTCCCGAGGGGTGGGCGCTCGTGAGGGAGGTCTACCCGCACACCGGCCAGGCGGCCGTGGTCGGCTTCACCGGTCCGCCCGGCGTCGGCAAGTCGACGCTGATCGGCGCCCTCACGAAGGCCCGGCGCGAGGCTGGACGGACGGTGGGCGTGCTGTCGATCGACCCGTCCTCGCCGTTCACCCACGGTGCGCTGTTGGGCGACCGCATCCGCCTGTCCGAGCACTACCTCGACGGCGGCGTGTTCATCCGCTCGATGGCCAACCGGGGCGCGCTCGGGGGTCTCTCCGAGGCCGCGTTGCAGGCAGCGCTGCTGCTCGACGCGGCCGGACGCCAGGACGTGTTCGTGGAGACCGTCGGTGTCGGGCAGGCGGAGATCGACATCATCGACCACGCCGACACGATCGTGCTCGTGTTGATGCCGGGCTCGGGCGACTCGATCCAGGCGCTGAAGGCCGGTGTGATGGAGATCCCGGACGTGATCGTGATCAACAAGGCCGACCATCCGCTGACGGACACGATGGTCCGCGAGATACGCGGCGTGATGTCGCTTGCCAACCTCGATCGCTCGCCCGAGGAGGCGCGCGCAAGCTGGCGGGTTCCGATCGTCAAGACCGAGGCGATCCGCGGCGAGGGCGTCGACGAGCTGGTCGAGCGCCTCGACGAGCACCGGGCTCACATCCTCGCCGCGGACCAGCTCGCGGCGCGGCGCAGACGCAACCTGCGCAACGAGATGCTCGCGATCGCCACCGCCCGCATCCGCCGGCGACTGGAGGAGGACCTGCGCGAGGATCCGGAGTTCCAGCGCCTGCTCGAGGAGGTCGTAGAGCGGCGCCTTGACCCCGCGAGCGCGGCGACCGCGCTGCTCGAGCGCGCCGAGATGGACTAGGCGCCGAGCGCCCGCGCGATCACCATCTGCTGGATCTCGTCGGTGCCCTCG
The DNA here is from genome assembly GCA_963779605.1 of uncultured Solirubrobacteraceae bacterium. GTDB lineage: Bacteria > Actinomycetota > Thermoleophilia > Solirubrobacterales > Solirubrobacteraceae > Palsa-744. The sequence continues at coordinate 250,402 of CAVZYR010000005.1, read as the reverse complement.
CCGATCGTGAGGATCTTCGCGTCGCGGTAGAAGCGGCACACCGGATACTCCTCGATGTAGCCGTAGCCGCCGTGTATCTGCACCGCCTCCTCGGCGCAGCGCACCGCCAGGCGACCGGTCTTGAGCTTGGCCTGGGCGGCGGTCAGGGTGAAGTTGCGCTTGGCGTCCTTCTCGAGCGCCGCCTTGTACACGAGCAGGCGCGCCGCCTCGATCTCGCTGGACATGTCGGCGAGCTTGCCCTGGATCGCCTGGAACTTCGAGATCTTCTTGCCGAAGGCCACCCGTTGCTTGGCGTAGCGCAGCGCCTCCGCCAGGGCCCCGTCGGCCAGCCCCACGCCCATCGCGGCCACCCCGATACGGCCGATGTCGAGGATGTGCAGGAACTGCTTCAGCCCGGCGCCGCGCGGCCCGAGCAGGTTCTCGGCGGGCACGCGGCATTCGCTGAACGCCAGCGGGCGCGTGTCGGAGGCGTTCCAGCCCATCTTCCGGTATGGCTCACCCTGCGTGTAACCGGGCGTGCCGTTGGGGACGATCACGTTCGAGATCTCCCTGTGCGGCCCTCCGTTCGCGTCCTCGCCACCCGCGGCGTGAGCGTCCCCGGTCACGGCCGTGATGCAGACCATCCCGGAGATGCTCGTGCCGGCGTTGGTGATGAACTGCTTCGCTCCGTTGACCACCCATTCGCCATCCTCGAGGCTTGCACGCGTGCGCGTGTTGCCGGCGTCCGAGCCGGCCTCGGGCTCGGTCAGCCCGAACGCCCCGAGGCGCTCACCCGAGCAGAGCTGCGGCAGCCACTCCCGCTTCTGCTCCTCGGAGCCGAACAGATACACCGGCTGCGTGCCCAGGGAGGTGTGCGCGCACAGCGTGATCGCAACCGAGGAGTCCACGCGCGTGAGCTCCTCGACCGCCAGCGCGTAGGCGAGGGTGTCGCCGCCGCCCCCGCCGTACTCCTCCGGGAACGGAATCCCCATCAGGTTCAACTTGCCGAGCTTCTCCACCACGCCATAGGGGAACGACTTCGTGCGGTCGAGCTCCTCGGCGAGCGGCGCGACCTCGCCCTCGGCGAACTCCCGCACCGTGCGCCGGATCAGCTCATGGTCGGGGGACAGGTCGAAGTCCATTCCGTCGCATTATCTAGGATCCTCCGCACGTGGCCCGCACGCGCATGCTCCTCGACCTGCTCGCGCCGGGGCGGACTAATCGCTACGGCGGCGATCGCTCGCAGCGCGCCGACCTGTATCTGCCGGCGCCCGCGAAGGGAGCGGCTCGCCACCCGGTGATGGTCCTGATCCACGGCGGTTCCTGGCGCAAGCGCTACGGCAGGATCGTGATGCGCGGGCTGGCCGGTGACCTGCGCAGGCGCGGCTGGGCCGTGTGGAACATCGAGTACCGCCGCATCGGCAACGGCGGTGGCTGGCCGCAGACGTTCGAAGACGTCGCGGCCGCGATCGACCATCTGCCGAGCGTCGCGGCGCCGCTCGACCTCGGCAGGGTGAGCGTGCTCGGCCACTCCGCCGGAGGACACCTCGCGCTGTGGGCGGCCGGGCGCGAGAAGCTGCCGCCGAGCGCTCCCGGCAGCATCGAGGGGGAACCGCGCGTGCGCTTTCAACGGGTCATATCCCAGGCGGGCGTATGTGACCTGCAGGGCGCCTACGAGGACTGGCACGGCGGCGCCGTGCGAGCCCTGATGGGCGGCGGACCCGAGGAGCTGCCCGCCCGCTACGCCGTGGCCGACCCGCTTGCGGTCGTCCCCTTGGAGCTGCCGGTGCTGCTGGTTCACGGGCTCCTCGACGAGACCGTGTCGGTTCGCCTGAGCCGCGACTACGCCGCCGCCGCGCGTGCCGCCGGCGGCGACGTCGAGCTCATTGAGATCGCGGGCGAGGCGGGTCGCCACCGGGTGCACATCGATCCGCGCAGCGTGGCGTGGGCGACGGTCCTTAGCTGGCTGCCGCAGCCGCTTTCGCCGGCCTGAGCTAGGAGCAGTAGGAGCGCGCCAGCTCGACCAGCAGGCGCACGCCGTAGCCGGAGGCGCCCTTGCCGACGTAGGCCCGATCCAGGTCCCAGGCGGAGCCGGCGATGTCCAGATGCGCCCACGGGACCTCGCCGACGAAGTTCCACAGGAAGCTCGCGCCGATGATCGTGCCGGCCTTGCGCGCTTCCGGCGCGTTGTCGAGATCGCCATAGGTGCCTTTCACCAGCTTGCTGTACTCGGCGTGCAGGGGCAGCCGCCAGACGATCTCGCCGGTGCGCTCTCCGGCGAGCGAGATCCGCTCGGCGAGCTCGTCGTCGTTGCTCATCAGCCCCGCATAGGTCGAGCCCAGGGCGACGATCACGGCGCCGGTCAGCGTGGCCAGGTCGACGATCCGCTCGGCGCCCTCGGCGATCGCGTGACACAGGCAGTCCGCCAGCACCAGCCGGCCCTCGGCGTCAGTGTTGTTGACCTCGATCGTCTTGCCGTTGGCGGCGGTGACGATGTCCCCGGGCTTGACCGAGCGGCCGCTCGGCAGGTTCTCGGTGGCGCCGACGACCGCCACGAGCCGCACCGGCAACTTCAGCCGCGCGATCGCCGCCACGGCCTCGATCACCGCGGCGCCGCCGGACATGTCGAACTTCATCTCGGCCATTTTTGCCCCCGGCTTCAGCGAGATGCCGCCGCTGTCGAACGTCACGGCCTTGCCGACGAAGCCGAGCGTCGGGCCCGGGGCCGGCGGTGTCGGCGCGCCCTCGATCGCGGTGCCGTCATAGTGCAGCGTGATCAGCGCCGGCTCCTGCTCGGATCCCTGAGCGACCGACGCGAAGGCGCCCATTCCGCGGGCGATGATGCCCTCGCGTCCCTCAACCTCTACCGACAGGGCGTTGATCTCGCGTCCGAGCGCGCGGGCGTTCTCGGCGAGCGCGGTGGGAGTGAGGTCGTTGCCGGGACGGTTCTGCAGATCTCGCGCGTCGTTGACGGCATCCGCGAGCAGCGCGGCTTCGGCGACGGTCGCCTCTGAGTCCGTGGGCGCGGAGATGATCAGGCGCTCGAGGCGCTTGGGAGCGTCGTCGCCCGACCCGTCCGCGTCGCCGGCGGGAGCCGACTTGTGACGCTCGAAGCGGTAATCGCGCAGGATCGTGCCCTGCACGAGGGCCGCGATCACGGCCGCATCGCAGTCGCGCGGGGCCTCCCAGCAGAGCGCGCGCGTCGCGGTCTCGCCCGCCCGCTCACACGCCACGGCGGCGACGACGCGCGCTCTCTCGGGGCTGAAATCGGCCCGTGGCCCCAACCCCACGAGCAGCCATCGCTTGCCGTCGGCGTGGGTCAGCGCGAGCGCCTTGAACGCGCTGCGCGCCTCGCCCGAGGCGAGCAGTGCGCCCAGCTCCGCCGGCGCCTCGCCCGCGGGCTCCTCGCCCTCGAACACGCCCACCGCGACCGTGTCGGCGTCGGTGCCCGCGGGGGGTTTGGTGGTGGACGAGACCTGCATGGCTCCGGCACGATATCCGGCTTGCGCCCGATGCGTCCGCGCCAGCGTCGGGCGCCTGCTCGAGCGATCCGCGCGGCCTCCGAGGGACTCCCGCGCTCGGGCGATGCCGGTGGGATCTCGGAGCGGTCCACTACCATTGGCCTCTCCCGTCCCTTCTCAACCATTCACAGGAGAGTGCTGTCTCGATGCCCAAGACCGTGATCCTCGGCGCAGCGCGAACTCCCATCGGCAAGATGGGCGGCGGCCTGTCCACGCTCGAGGCGACCGAGCTCGGCGCGGTCGCCATCAAGGCGGCGCTCGAGCGCGCCGGCGTGGAGCCCGGGCAGGTTGAGCATGTCGTGATGGGCCAGGTGCTGCAGGCCGGCCAGGGACAGATCCCCTCGCGCCAGGCGCAGATCAAAGCGGAGATCCCCAAGGAGATCTCCTCGGAGACGATCAACAAGGTCTGCGCCTCCGGGCTGCGCGCGTCGGTGATCCTCGATCAGGCGATTCGCGCAGGCGACCTGCAGGTCGGTGTCGGCGGCGGCATGGAGTCGATGTCGAAGGCGCCCTACCTGCTGCCCCAGGCGCGCTTCGGCTATCGCATGGGCGACGCCAAGATGCTCGACGCGATGGTCCACGACGGGCTCACCAACCCGTTCTCGGGCAAGCAGATGTTCGAAGAGGCCACCGAGGTCGGCGATGAGCTCGAGATGACGCGCGCCGACATGGACCGCTGGGCGCTGCGCTCGCACGAGCGCGCGCTTGAGGCGATCGACGACGGGCGCATGTCCGAGGAGATCGTGCCCGTCACGATCTCCTCTCGCAAGGGCGACACGGTCGTCGAGATAGACGAGGGCCCGCGCCGGGACACCTCGCTTGAGAAGCTCGCGTCGCTGCCGGGGCTGGTGGGAAAGGACGGCTCGCACACGGCCGGCAACTCCCCCGGTGTGAACGATGGTGGCGGCGCGCTGGTGCTGTCCTCGGATGAGTGGGCCACCGCCAACGGCAAGGAGGCTCTCGCCGAGATCATCGCTCACGCGCAGAGCGCGAACGACTTCGCCTACCTGGCCACCACGCCCGCGAGTGCCGCGAGGAAGGCCCTCGACAAAGCTGGGCTTCAGCCGGGGGACATCGACTTGTGGGAGATCAACGAGGCGTTCGCCTCGGTCACGCTGAACTCGATCCGCATGCTCAACATCGATGAGGACAGGGTCAACGTCAACGGCGGCGCGGTCGCCCTCGGTCACCCGATCGGCGCCTCCGGCGCGCGCATCCTCGGAGGTCTCGTGCTCGAGCTGCGCCGCCGTGGCGGAGGTCTCGGCTGCGCGGCGATCTGCTCGGGCGGCGGCCAGGGCGACGCGGTGATCCTCAAGGTCTAGTGGCAGACGCCAGCAACGGCACGGGCCTGCTGCGCGCGGCGGCGTTTTTCGACCTTGACAAGACGCTGATGGCCGGCTCCTCGGGCATCTTCTTCGCGCGCGCCGCCTATGAGACGGGGATGATCTCGCGTGGCCGGCTGGCGCGCGACGCCTATGAGAACCTCCGCTTCCGGCTGCGCGGGTCGACCGACGATCGCGCCGACGACGTGCGCCGGCGGGTGGGGGAAATGATCGCCGGCGTGCGCGTTCGCGACCTCGAGCGGTTGTCGCCGCGGGTGCTCGCGGGCGTGCTCCCGCGGCTGTACCCGCAGATGCTCGCGCGCGCCTACGCCCACCAGGACGCGGGCATGCCCGTGTACATCCTGACCGCGGCCTCCCAGGAGATGGCGGATCTGCTGGCTCGCGTGCTGGCCTTCGACGGCGGCCTCGGCTCGCGCTCGGAGATCGTCGAAGGCCGCTACACGGGCCGGCCGGCGGGGCCCTTCAACTATCGCGAGGGCAAGGTGCTGTCGATGCGCGAGCTGGCCGAGCGAGAGGGGATCGACCTGGATGCCTCGTTCGCCTACTCGGACTCCGAGTCCGATCTGCCGATGCTTCGTGCCGTGCGCCACGCCGTCGTCGTCAACCCCGACTCGGACCTCAGGCGCATCGCCGCGCAGGAGGGCTGGGAGGTGCTGCACCTGGATCGCCTCGGCCGCCGCCTGAAGATGCTTGCCGCGGTCGGCCTCGCCGCCGCGCTCGGCGCCCTCGGTCGTCTGGTCAGGGGCCGTTTGGGAGTGCGCGGCGGTCCCCGGGCATAATCTGCTGAGCGGATGGCCAACACCCCGACCCATTCAAAGATTCGCGTCGTCGTGGCCAAGCCCGGCCTGGACGGGCACGACCGCGGCGCGAAGATCATCGCCCGCGCGCTGCGCGACGCGGGCATGGAGGTGATCTACACCGGGCTGCACCAGACACCGGAGCAGATCGTGGAGACGGTCATCCAGGAGGACGCCGACGCCGTCGGCCTGTCGATCCTCTCCGGCGCGCACATGACGCTGGTTCCGCGGGTGGTCGAGCTGCTGCACGCCCAGGGTATCGATGACGTGCTCGTCACCGTCGGCGGCACGATCCCCGCCGAGGACATCCCCGAGCTGAAGGACCTCGGCGTGGCCGAGGTGTTCACGCCGGGCGCCCCCACGCAGGCGATCGTAGATTTCATCCGTGGAGCCGCGGGCGGGCGGGACGCATCAATCACTGATTGACGCGTCAGTCAACCGCTCAACCAGATAGGATCGCCCCCAACAGACCCCAAGGAGTTTCCTGACAATGAAGATATGCGTCCTGGTGAAGGAGGTCCCGGACGCCGCCGTCGAGAAGAAACTGGACCCCTCGACGGGGCGCATGGACCGCAGCGGGGAGAAGAACCTCAATCCCTATGACACGCACGCCATCGAGGCGGCGATGCAGATCAAAGAGGGTGGCGCGGTCCCCGTCGAGGAGATCGTGGCCGTTACGATGGGCCCGGACAGCGCCGTTCGGGCGCTGCACAAGGCCGTCTCGCTCGGCGCCGACCGCTCGGTGCACCTCTCAGACCCCACGGTCGCGGGCTCGGATGTGGCCGCCACCGGCTATGCGCTGGCCCAGGCGCTGAGGCGTGAGAGCCCCGATCTCGTGCTGCTCGGCCAGCAGTCCGACGACGGCGAGTGCTACACGATCGGCGCGGTCGTGGCCGAGCACCTGTCGATGCCCTCGCTGACGCAGGTGATCAAGATGGACGTCGAGTCCGAGAGCCTGCGCTGCGAGCGCCAGGCCGAGTACGGCTATGACACCGTCCAGGTCAGGCTGCCGGCGGTGATCTCCGTCGGCGATGCGATCAACGAGCCGCGCTATCCGTCGTTGAAGGCGATCATGGGCGCCAAGAAGAAGCCGCTCGACACCGTTACGGCCAGTGAGGTCGAGATCGACGCCGCGAAGGTTGGGGGCGATAACTCGGCCGCCCATTGGGTCGCCGCAAAGGCGCCCCCGGCGAAGGCCGCCGGAGAGATCATCGAGGACGAGGACACCGGCGAGACGGTCGAAAAGATCATCGCCTGGCTCGACGAGCGCAAGCTCATCTAGATAGGAGCTGAACTGAAGATGGCGAACATCCTGGTCTACGCGCTGCACTACGACGGCGCGATCAACAAGAACTCGCTCGGCGCCGTCTCCGAGGGCGCAAAACTCGCCGCCGAGCTCGGCGGCGAGGCGCACGCGATCCTGCTGGGCGAGAGCGTGCCCGAGGGTCTCGCGGCGTCGCTCGGCAACTACGGCGCCAAGAAGGTGCTCGTCGCCGAGGGCCCGGAGGGGCTCGCGCAGCCGCTCGTCGACGCGATGGGCGCGGCGATCTCGGGAGGCGACTACTCCTACGCGCTGTTCGGCGGCGGTCTGCTCGGCTTTGAGATCGGCGCCGGCCTCGCGGCGAGGCTCGGGGCGGGCGTCGTGATGGAGGTCACAGCCGTACGCGCCGAGGCCGGCGAGCTGATCGCCGAGCGCCCGATCCTGGGTGACTCCGCGATCTCCGAGATCAAATATCGCTCGGACGTGGGCATCATCATCGGACGCCTGAACGCCTTTGAGATCAGGGAGACCGGCGGCGGCGACGCCCCCGTCGAGCGGCTCGACTACGAGCTGAGCGCGCACGCCCTGCAGGCGACGATGATCACGCGCGGCGAACAGCGCGGCGCCGACGTGGACATCGAGGGCGCCGACATCCTCATCGCCGGCGGCCGCGGCCTCGGCAAGGCCGAGGGCTTCGAGCTGGCCGAGGAACTGGCCAAGGCCTTCGGGGGCAACAGCGCCGTCGCCGCGACCCGCGCGGTCGTCGACGCCGGCTGGTACCCATACGCGGCGCAGATCGGCCAGACGGGCAAGACCGTCGCGCCGAAGCTGTATCTGGCGGCCGGCATCTCCGGTGCGATCCAGCACAAGGTCGGGATGCAGGGCTCGGAGAACATCGTCGCGATCAACAAGGACTCCAACGCGCCGATCTTCGAATTCTCCGACCTCGGCGTGGTCGGCGATCTGAACAAGATCCTGCCTAAGCTGACGGAGGCCGTGAAGGCAAAGAAGGGAAGCTGAGCAATGTCGTCTCACAACGGGAAGGTGGCGCCCGCGGCCTTCCCGCCCCCGGTTGATTCACCCAGGGAGTTCGTCAAGGACGGCTTGGATCCCGAGGAGGATCTGATCGAGGTGGGCGTGGTGATCGTCGGCGGAGGCACCGCGGGCCTTGCCTGTGCCAACCGCCTGCTGCAGCTGTTGGCCGACGATCCCGAGACGATGGAGCGGCTCGGCGAAGTGCCCGTGGCGGTGGTCGAGAAGGCCAAGACGTGCGGCGGTCACAACCTCTCAGGCGCCGTGATGCGCCCGGCGGCTCTCGAAGAGCTGTTCCCGGAGGTGACCCGCGAGCAGTGGCGCGAGGAGGGCTTCGCTTTCGGCGAGGTCACCAAGGAGGCGGTCTACCTGACGCCCACCTCCAAGATCAAGCTGCGCATCCCGACGCCGCCGTCGTTCAAGAACCACGGCAACGAGGTCGTGTCCGTCTCGGCGATGGCGCGCTTTCAGCAGCGCCAGGCCGAGGAGGCCGGCGCCTACGTCCTCACCGAGACCTCGGCGACGCACCTGATCCTGCAGGACGGGCGCGTGGCGGGCGTGCGCTCGGGCGACAAGGGCCGTGGCAAGGACGGCGAGCCGCTGGGCAACTTCGAGCCGGGAACGGACATCAAGGCGCAGGCCACGGTGCTGGCCGAGGGCTGCTGGGGCTCTCTCAGCGGTGCCGCGATCAGGGAGTTCGACCTCGCCAAGGACCGCGAGCCGCAGGTCTGGGAGCTCGGCGTGAAGGAGGTCTGGAAGGTCCCCAAGGCGCTGGACCGCCTGATTCACACGATGGGCCCGTGGCCGCTGAAGGTCTCGACGAAGTACGGTCAGATCGGTGGCACCTGGCTGTATCCGATGAAGGATGAGAAGACCGGCGATGACCTCGTCTCGATCGGCTTCGTCGTCGAGTTGGAGTACGCCGACGCGACGACCTCCGCGCACGACCTGCTGCAGACGTTCAAGACGCATCCGCTCGTGCGTGGGATCCTCGAGGGCGGCGAGCGCGTCGCGTGGGGTGCCAAGGCGCTCCCCGGCGGCGGCTACTGGTCGATGCCCAAGCTGTCGATGCCCGGAGCCGTGCTCGTGGGCGACGCGGGCGGCATGGTCGACACGATGGCGCTCAAGGGCGTGCACCACTCGCTGATGTCCGGCAAACTCGCGGCAGAGTCGATCTATGCCGCGCTCGTTCGCGGCGAGTCCTCGTTCGAGGCCTACGAGCAGGCGATCGATGACTCCTCCGTCGGTCGAGAGCTGTGGGAGGTTCGCAACGCGCGCCAGCCCCTGCAGAAAGGCCTGCTTGTCGGCGGGCCGCTCAGCGGCATCCAGCAGATCACCAAGGGCAGGCTGCCGGGTCGCGCGAGCTGGCACCGCAACGACGAGAAGCCGATGTTCCTGGGGAAGACCAAGGACGCCTACGTGAAGCCCGACGGCAAGTACACGTTCGACAAGCTCTCCTCGGTGTTCATCACCGGCAACGCCACACGCGACGACGCGCCGAACCACATCCGCGTACAGAAACATGTCCCACGCGAGATCGCCGAGACCTGGCGCTGGATGTGCCCGGCGGGCGTGTATGAGATCCCCGAAGACGCTCCCGAGCACGGCGAGGTGGATGTGATCGTGAACTACACCAACTGCGTGCAATGCGGAGCGATCACGGCCAAGGGCGGTCGCCTGACCACCCCAGAGGGCGGCGACGGTCCCCTGTATCAGATCGTCTGAGTCGCGCCCGACGGCGAGCGACTCGCATCGGGGACGCCCGCGCGCCGGCGCGTGCCGAGGGTTCTCGCGCCGGCTCGAGCGCTGGCGCGCCGGCGAGGCGAAACATGCGAGTTCACGCGGTGTTAAGGATTCTTGAAAGTGTTCGGTCTCGCACAAACCCGAAGTAGTGCTTGCCGGCGCCTGCCGGCGTTCGCGGCCTGCGCCGCCGCGCTACTGTGCGGCTGTCTCGGCCTCAGCGCCGCCGCGGGCGCCGCCGGGCAGACGAGCCCGACAGGGCCGGATCCGAGCGTCTCGGCGACGCTCGAGCAGTGTGTCTCGGCGAGCGCACAAAGCGAACGCTCGGCGATGTTCGCGGGCGAAATGACCTCGCTGGCGGGCAGCGTGCGGATGGCGATCCGGATCGAAATCCAGGAGGAGATCTCCGGAGAAACCACCTTCCACACGATCACCGCGCCGGGGCTGGGCGTGTGGCGCGTGTCCGATCCGGGCGTGAAGGCCTACAAGTTCAACAAGCAGGTCTCGAACCTGTTTGCACCGGCGGTCTACCGGGCGACCGTGCGCTTCCGCTGGCTGAATGCCAAGGGCCATCTGATGAAGAGCGCGATGCGCCACACACCCAGGTGCCGGCAGCCGGCCGGCACGCCCCTGCCGACGAGCGCGGGCTAGGTTGCCCGCTGCGCCATCGCTAGAATGGTGTGACCATGAAGCCGAAGATCCACCCCAACTATGCTCAGGCACACGTGCGCTGCACCTGCGGTAACGAGTTCATGACACGCGCGACCCGCGAGGAGCTGCACGTCGAGGTGTGCTCGAACTGCCATCCCTTCTACACCGGCAGGCAGAAGCTCATGGACACCGGCGGGCGCGTCGAGCGCTTCCAGCGCAGGGTGGCCAAGGGCCGCCTGCACTCCGCGCAGACCCGGTCCGCCCAGTAGCTCGATGTCTTCGGGCCTCGCCGCCGGGGCGCGGACGACGCCGGCCGAGTTGAACGGCGAGGGTGCGGTCGCTGTGCTCGACGGCGGCAGCGAGGGTTCCGAGGTCGAGCTCACCGCCCAGCGCGACGCGCCGGTGGGAGGGCAGGCGGTGCTCGAGGGCGTGATGATGCGCGGCGTCTCCAACTGGGCGGTGGCGGTGCGCAAGCCGAGCGCCGAGCAGCTCAGCGAGGGCGAGCGCGCGCCCGGGCAGGCAGCCGAGGGGGAGATCGAGGTGAGCGTGTTCGCGCTGAGGAGCGCACTGAGCCGCCATCGCCTGCTGCGTCTGCCGATCGTCCGCGGAGTGGTGGCACTGGGGGGATCGCTGATGGTGGGCTTCCGCGCGCTCGAGGTCTCGGCGAACGCGCAGTTGGCCCCGGCCGAGGAGACCGAGGAGGAGAAGGAGATCCCACGCGGGCTGTGGGCTGGGACCGTGGTCGTGGCACTCGTGCTGGGGATCGTGCTTTTCTTCCTGATCCCGGTGGGGCTGACGAGCCTGATCAAGGGTCAGCTGGGCTCCTCGGTTCTGTTCTGGCTGGTCGAGGGCCTCGTGCGCACGGGCATCTTCATCGGCTATCTGTTCCTGCTCTCGCGCGTGGCCGACCTGCGGCGCGTGTTCGAGTATCACGGCGCCGAGCACAAGACGATCTCCTGCTATGAGGCCGGACTTCCACTGACGCCCGCGAACTGCAAGCGCTTCTCGCGGCTTCACCCGCGTTGCGGCACGAGCTTCCTGCTGGTCGTGATGATCGTCGCGATCTTCGTGTTCGCGCCGATCGGCCTGCCGGCGTGGTACTGGCTGCTGGCCACGCGCATACTGGGGGTGCCGCTGATCGCCGGGATCTCATTCGAGCTGATCAAGTTCGCCGGGCGCAATCGCCGCAAGCGGTGGGTGCAGGCGGTGATGTGGCCGGGGCTGAAGCTGCAGCTGCTGACCACCCGTGAGCCGGACCTCTCCCAGCTCGCCGTCGCGATCGCCTCGCTCCAGGCGGTGCTCGCGCTCGAGACCCCGGGGGAGCGCTCGGCGGCAGACCTGATCGGCGTGGAGGTCGTGGCGTAGGCTCGCGGGGGGCTCATAGACTGGGTCGTCACGATGATTGAAGACCTGGTCAAGCAGATCGAGACGCGGTTTTCAGAGCTTGGCGCCCAGATGACAGACCCGCAGGTGATCTCCGACCGGGAACGCTACGCCGAGGTCGGTCGTGCCTACAGCCAGCTCGAGCCCGCGGCAAAGCTGGCGGCGGAATGGCGGCATGCTCGCGATGATGCGGCCGGAGCCGAGGAACTGCTCTCAGAGGAGGGTGAGGACGCCGAGCTGCGCGGGGAACTGGACGGCGCACACGAGCGGATCGCGACGATCGAGGAGTCGATCCGCATGGCGATGGTGGAGAGCGATCCCAACGACGAGAAGAGCGTCATCGTCGAGATCCAGGGTGGTGCGGGCGGCGACGAGGCCGGGCTCTGGGCCGGGGATCTGTATCGCATGCTCGTCAAGTACGCCGAACGCCGCGGCTGGCAGACCGAGCCGCTGGACATCGGCGACGGCAAGTACACATTCGCCGTCAAGGGCGACGGCGCGTATTCGGTCTTCAAGTTCGAGGGCGGTACCCACCGCGTGCAGAGGGTCCCGCAGACCGAGTCGCAGGGGCGCATCCACACCTCGACCGCCACCGTCGCCGTGCTGCCCGAGGCCGAGGACGTCGACGTGCAGGTCGATCCGAACGATCTGCAGATCGACGTCTACCGCTCGTCCGGGCCCGGCGGGCAGTCGGTCAACACGACCGACTCGGCTGTGCGCATAACGCACGCGCCGTCGGGGATCACGGTGTCCATGCAGGATGAGAAGTCCCAGCTGCAGAACCGCGAGAAGGCCTTGCGCGTGCTGCGGGCGCGCATCTACGAGCGCGCGCTGGCCGAGCAGCAGGCCGAGCTCGCCGCCGACCGTCGCTCGCAGGTGGGCACGGGCGATCGCGCGGAGAAGATCCGCACCTACAACTACGGCGAGCGGCGCGTGACCGACCATCGCATAAAGCTCACGGTGCACAACCTCGATCAGGTACTCCAGGGGGAACTCGACGAGCTCACCGCCGCGTTGCAGGCGGACGAGAAGCGCCGTCGCCTGCAGGCGCAGGCCGCGGCGTGAGGGGTACGCCCGCGCGCGACGCGCTCGACGGCGCGATCACCGCGATCGCCGCCGGCGGGTGCGAAACTCCGCGCCTCGACGCCGAAGTGCTGCTGGCGCACGTCCTCGGAGTGTCCCGCGAGCGGCTGGCGATCGATCCGGATCTGGTGGTCGAGGGGCCCGCCGTGCGCGCGTATCAGGACGCCGTGCGCCGACGGGCGGTGGAACGCGAGCCGGTCGCCTACATCGTCGGACACCGGGGTTTTCGCGATCTGGATCTGGCCGTCGATCGCCGCGCGCTCGTCCCGCGGCCGGAGACCGAGCTGCTGGTCGAGGTCGGCCTGACGCTCGAGCCGGGAGCCCGCGCGCTCGACGTCGGCACGGGCAGCGGCGCGGTCGCGCTTGCGCTCAAGCATGAGCGCCCCGACCTCGATGTGAGCGCCAGCGACCTCAGCGAGAGCTCGCTGGAGCTCGCTCGAGTAAACGGACGGCGGCTGGGCCTAGAGGTGCGCTGGCTGCAGGCGGACCTTTTGCAGGACATCCCGGACGAGTTCGACGCGGTCCTCTCCAACCTGCCGTACGTCGCCGAGTCAGAGCGCCCGGCGCTCGCTCCGGAGATCCTGCGACATGAGCCGCCCGAGGCGCTGTTCGCCGGAGCCGACGGCCTGGGGCTGATCCGCGCGCTGCTCGCGCTCGTGCGCGAGCGCCCGCGGGTGGGGCTGGTGGCGCTCGAGGTGGGCGCCGGCCACGCCGGCGAGGTCGCCGAACTGATCGCCGCGGCGGGCTTCTCCACGGTCCGCCGCGAGCGCGACCTGGCCGGGATCGAGCGCGTGCTGGTGGGCGAGCGCGCCAGATGAGCCGCGGCGCGGAGGGTGGCGGCGAGCGGCGGGGCGGCGCCGGCGGGGCCCGCTCGGGCGGGGCGGCGGCGCTCACGTCCGAGGACGCCCAGCAGCTGCAACGCTGCCTGGCGGGCGGTGGGGTGGCGGTGTTCCCGACCGACACCGTCTACGGGCTGGCCTGCGACCCCTTGAACAAGCGGGCGGTCAGGCGACTGTATGAGCTGAAGGGCCGCCCGGCCGATCGTCCCGCCGCGGTCATGTTCTTCGACCGCGAGCGGGCCACGAGCGCCCTGTCAGAGCTTCAGAGCGCTGAGCGGCGCGCGATCGAGGCGCTGCTTCCGGGTCCGGTCACGCTGCTGTTGCCCAATCGCGAAGGCCGCTTCCCGCTGGCGTGCGGGCCCTCGGGCAAGGACTCACTCGGCCTGCGTGTGCCCAGGCTCGGCGATTCCCTGGCCGCGCTCCGCGCGGTTCCCACGCCGGTGATGCAGTCGAGCGCCAACGCCTCGGGCGAGCCCGACACGCGGCGGCTGAGCGATGTGCCGCGCGCGCTGCTGCTCGGGGCCGATCTGGTGCTGGACGGCGGCGAGCTGCCGGGCACGGCCTCGACGATCGTCGACCTGCGCGACTACGAGCGAAGCGGCGGCTTCAGCGTGGTCCGCGAGGGCGCGATCTCGCCGCGCGAAGTCGAAGAGGCACTTGGCTGATGCTCAGCGCCGTCCGGCGCCACCGCTTCACCCGCCCGTGCTAGCCTCATAACGGCTGCCGCGACTGGCGCTAGAGGTGGAAGCGACCACCGGGAAGCGGTCAGCCAATACGCCGCGCGCCTGGGCATTCAAGTCGTCATCACCTGCCAAGGAGAGCGCCATGTCCGAGCTGAGTCCTGACTACTTCAATCGTCCGCTCGCGGACGTCGACCCCGAGATCGCGGAGGTCCTGCGCGGGGAGCTCGAGCGTGAGCAGCGCACGCTCGAGATGATCGCTTCAGAGAACTTCGTGCCCCGAGCCGTGCTCGAATGCCAGGGCTCGGTGCTCACCAACAAGTACGCCGAGGGGTACCCCGGCCGCCGCTACTACGGAGGCTGCGAGTGGGTGGACATCTCCGAGCAGCTGGCGATCGACAGGGCCAAGGCGCTGTTCGGGGCCGAGCACGCCAACGTGCAGCCGCACTCCGGGGCACAGGCGAACGCCGCCGTCTACCACGCCCTGCTCGAACCGGGCGAGACGATCATGGGGCTGTCGCTGGCGCACGGCGGCCATCTCACGCATGGCATGAAGATCAACGTCTCCGGCCGGCTGTATGACATCGCGGCCTACGAGGTGGACCGTGAGAGCAGCCTGATCGACATGGACGAGGTGGCGCGCATCGCGCGCGAGCGCCGGCCGAAGCTGCTGCTGGCCGGGTGGTCGGCGTATTCGCGGCAGCTCGACCTGGCGCGATTTCGCGAGATCGCCGATGAGGTCGGCGCCCTGCTGATGGTCGACATGGCCCACTTCGCCGGTCTCGTCGCCGCCGGGCTTCACCCAAACCCGGTTGAGCATGGGGCGGACGTGGTGACCACGACGACCCACAAGACGCTCGGTGGTCCGCGTGCCGGCGTGATCCTGTGCAAGCAGGAGCATGCGAAGAAGATCGACTCGGCCGTGTTCCCCGGCCAGCAGGGCGGGCCGCTCGAGCACGTGATCGCGGCCAAGGCGGTCGCTTTCAGGATCGCGGCCAGCGAGCTGTTCGCCGAGCGCCAGCGGCGCACGGTCGACGGCGCCAAGGCGCTGGCAGAGCAGCTGTTGGGAGCCGGTCATGGCGTCAACGTGCTCACCGGCGGCACCGATGTGCACCTGATCCTGGTCGATCTGCGCGAGTCAGAGCCCGCGCTCAGCGGCAGGCAGGCGGAGGACCGCCTGGCCGAGATCGACATCACTGTCAACCGCAACGCCGTGCCGTTCGACCCGCGGCCGCCGATCGAGGCCTCCGGCCTGCGCATCGGTACGCCCGCGCTCGCCACGCGCGGCCTGCAGCATGACGATTTCATCGAGGTCGGTCGCATCCTCGCAAGCGCTCTGACGCCGGAATACGAGTCCAGGGCTGCCGAGCTGCGCGAGCGGGTGGGGGTGATCGTGGAGCGCTATCCCCTGTATGAGACGCTCGCGGCGGGCACGCCGGTGCGCGTTTAGAGCGCCCGCGGCCGCCGCTCCGGGCACTCTCTGGCGCCATCTCGGCGCCTGCGACCTCGGCGCCTGCGATGCTGTGCGCTAGTCGATGGCGCATCCGAACGAGCTCGACGCGCTTTACGCCCTGCTGGTCGCCGCGGTCGTGACCGCGCTGCTGACGCCGGTCACGATGCGGATCGCGAGGGCTGTGGGCGCGATCGATCAACCGCGTGAGCGAGGTCTCTCGGAGAGTCCCACGCCGCTGCTCGGCGGTCTGGCGATCTTCGCCGGAGCGCTCCTCGCCGGCCTGATCTGGCTGCCCGCGGGGTACGGAACCCAAGATCAGCTGTGGCATGGCGTGTTCCTCGGGGCAGCGGTGATCACGCTCGTGGGCGCGCTCGACGACCGCTACGAGCTCCCCCCGGCGGCCAAGCTGGCCGGCCAGCTGCTCGCGGCGGTGATCGTCGTGCACTTCGGCGTCGGGGTGAGGACGATCACGCTCCCGTTCGTCGGCCGGCTCTCATTTCCAAACGCGGGGGTGACGAACGCCGGGCCGATCCTCACGGTCATCGGCCTCGTGGCGATGATGAATGTTGTCAACTTCTCAGACGGGGTCGACGGCCTGGCGGCGGGCGTGTGCGCGATCATCGCCGCCGCGATGGCCGTGATCGCGTTCGATCTGGGTCGCCAGCAGCCGGGCGTGCTCGCGGCGCTGACGGCCGGCGCGGCGCTGGGCTTCCTGATCTACAACTTCCCACCGGCGTCGAGCTTCATGGGCGACTGCGGCGCGCAGCTGCTGGGGCTGTTGATGGGCGTGATCACCGTGGAGGCGGCCGTAAAGACAACCGCGGTCGTCTCGTTCGTGCTGCCACTGATTCTGTTGGCAGTTCCGTTTCTGGACACGACGTTCGTGGTGCTCAAGCGGCTCAAGTACCGCCAGCCGATATACCAATCCGACAGCGAGCACTTCCACCATCGCATGGCCCGCATCGGCTTCTCCTCGCGGCGCACGGTCGCGTATCTGTATGCGTGGACGCTGCTGCTCGCGGGCTTTGCGCTGGCGCTGCGCTTCGTTCCCTACTCGAACCACAGAGGTCAGCTGTACACGGGCTGGGCGCTTGTAATGGTCGCGCTGGCACTGCTTGTCGTGGCGGCGAGCGTGTATCTCGTGTACGTGCTCGAGATCCTCAAGTTCAGGCGCCTGGATTCGATTCGGCTGCGGCGGCTGCGCCCGGGGGCCTCACCAGCGGAGATCGATAGCGGTGTAGCCAGGGATCTTGAAACCGGTGAGATTGACGCCGTCTCGACCGTCGCCGACGATGGGATGCGCAGCGTGTCCGGCGGCGACCGCGACGGCTTGCCGGTGAGCCGGCTTCGGGCTGAGCAGCGGGCTGGCGAGCGGCAGGTGGATGAGGATCGCGTAGGCGCAGAAGACGAGCGTGGCGGCCCGCAGACGCCGATCGTTGCTGACCGCGGCTAGCGGCAGCGCCCAGATCACATACCACGGCAACAGCCACGCTGTGGACAGCAGCAGGGCCAGCGTCGTCCATCCGGCCGCCGAGCGCCAGTCGCCGCCGCGCGCGGTGCGCCACAGCGCAGCGGCGAACACCGCCACGAACAGGCCGACGAACAGATGCCGCCACCACGTCGGCGTTCCGCTCAGCCCGACCAGGCGGGCGGTCTCGGCGGGAATGCTGTGGGTCGCCACCAGCTGCTGCTGCTCACCGACGGCGCCCAGAAAGCCGAGCGCGTGCGCGCCGAAGCCGATCAACCCCAGCGCGGCAAGTGCCAGCAGGCTGAGTCCGGCCGTGGCGGCCACCTCCAGGCGCTTGCGCGTGCCCGCCGGAGCGAGCACGAGGAACGGCAGAACCAGCCCGGCGGTGACCTTGATGCCGATGCCCGCGACCAGCGCGACCGCGGCCGCCCGAAAGCGCGGGCTGGCGCCCGCGCTCAGGGCGAGCGCCGCGGCGAGCAGCAGCAGGATCAGCGTGTCGTTGTGCGCACCGGCGACGGCCAGCTCGAGCAGCACCGGGTTCAGGCCCACGAAGGCCGCGGCCCAGCGGCGCGAATGACCCAGCCTCCCGGCGGCCCGCGCGATCAGCGCGACCGCGCCGAGGCTCGAGGCGACCGCCACCGCCTTGAACGCCCACAGCCCGCCCGCGAGGCCCAGCGGTGCCGTCGCGTAGCTCGCCAGTGTGAACAGGGGGCCGTAGGGGGAGTGGAGGAAGGGCCAGCCGACGAACGGGAATACGGCATCCGTGGGCGCTTCCGCCGCCACATGCGTGTAGGGGTCAAGGCCGTGCAGGGCCCCCAGGCGGGCGAAGCTCAGATAGCCGAACACGTCCTGGGAGATGAGCGGCGGCCCGAGCAGGAGGATCAAGTTCGCGGCCACGATCGCCGCCACGAGCGCCCGACCGGGCAGCGTGCGCGCCGCGCAAAGGACCAGCACGTAGCTCGCGCACATGATCAGCGTCAGCGTCTGGAAGCTGTCGTTGCTGATGCCCACTCCGAGCCCCTGCAGGGGGCCCGCCATCCAGCCCGGCCACCCGCCGCTGCGCCCCGGCACATACTGGGAGGGCTGCGCGGCGGCGCCGGCCGTCAGCAGGAAGACCGTCGTGACCACGCCCACCAGGCCGAGCGCGCCCAGCGCCCGCAGGGCGCCGTTGCCGCTGTGCACGCTGCTCGCCGTGGCTATTCCAGCTGGCGCTCCGGCGGCTCGGGGAGGGCGGGCTGTGGGGGTCGCGGACTGTATCCGCCCATTGTTACGTCTAGGGGACCTGCCAGTGTTTGACGTGCTCGGTAAACTGCGCTAGCTGTTGCACTCGCTGGGGGCTTCTGTCGGTGGGTGCACGTTCGCGCCGAATGCGCCGCGCGGACGAGACTCGATCCCATATGCGACGCCGTCAACGCAAACCCAATGCGCGCCGGGCTCCCGGGCCGCGCCGCGTCCTGATCCTGTCCGCCGACGTCGGCGAGGGTCACGCCGCCGCCGCGCGCGCTCTGGCCGAGCAGCTCGAGGCGGCTCCCGAGCCGGCCGAGGTCACGATCATCGACGGCCTCGCGGCGATGGGGCCGCTCGTGCGACCCGTAGTCCAGGACGGATATCGCGTGCAGCTGCGCTTCGTCCCGCGTACGTACACCGGCGTCTACTGGCTTTTGAAGCACGTCGCGCCGGTCCGCGTGCTGGCGCGCCGCCTGCTCTGCCTGCTCGGATCGCGGCCCCTGGCGCGCAACATCGCCCTGCACGACCCCGATGTGATCGTGTCCACCTACCCGGCGGTGACGGTCACGCTGGCGCGCCTGCGCCGCACCGGCGAGGTGAGCTGTCCGACGGTTGCCACGATCACCGACCTCACAGGCCTGTTCTTCTGGGCCCAGCCGGGCATCGACATGCATCTGGTCATGTACGGGGAGTCGGTCTCATCGGTCGAGCGCATCGCCGGGCCGGGCAGCGTGAGGCTCGTGCGCCCGCTGATATCGGCCGAGTTCCTCGAGTCGCGCTCGCCGCTGACGGCGCGCCGCGAGCTGGGGCTGTCGGAGGAGGGCCGCATGGTCGTCGTCTCGGGCGGCGGCTGGGGGGTGGGAGACATCGCCGGAGCGGTGCGCGAGTTCATCCGCGTGCCCGAGGTGACCACGATCGCGTGCCTGGCCGGGCGCAACGAGCAGCTGGCGAGCAGGCTTCGCTCCACCTTCGCGCGTGAGCCGCGCGTGCGCGTGTACGGGTTCACCGACCGCATGCCAGAGCTGCTGGCGGCCGCGGACGTGCTGGTGCATTCGACCGGGGGCGTGACCTGCCTCGAGGCCAGGGCGGCCGGCACCCCGGTCGTCTCCTACGGGCTGCCCGTCGGGCACGCGCGGCTGAACACGCGCGCGATGGCCGCACTGCACCTGCTCAGGCTGGCAAACGACACCGACGAGCTGCGCGAGCACGTGCAGGCGAGCTTCGCCTCCGAGCCGCAGGCGCCGCTGAGCGACCCCGCCGGCCCACTCGAGGTGCAGGCGAGCGCCGTGGACACGGTGCTGAACACGCCTCGGCGCGTGCGGCCGATCCCGCTGTGGCGGTTGCGGCTATCGGCGGCCGCGCTGCAGCTGGTGCTGCTGCTGGGCGTGGCCGGATGGATGATGTCGACCGATGAGGTCACCGCGCTCGCCACCAAGATCCTGCATGTGCACCCGCTCGCTCAGGTGCAGACCGATCAGCCCGACGTGGGCCTGATCGTGCGCGCGCCGACGCGCGACGTGCCGTTCCTGGCGGCCGAGCTGGCCGGCCGGGGAATCCACATCTCCTTCACCGACGACGCCGGCGTGCCCTCGCCGGTGACGATCGCGAGTCTGCGCTCGCTGGGGGACGAGCTGCTGCCGGAAGTTCCGGGCTCGGGGCCGCTGCGCTGGGAGCGCACGCGCGGGACACTGCGCTCGCAGGCCCGCGCCCTCGGGCTCCGCCACCACTTCTACTACCTGCAGCCGCGCGGCGGCCTGTCGGTCGGCCAACTCGTGCTTGCGCGCACCGCCGGCGCCACCCCCGTGACGGGCGCGCTGCGACTGAGGAATGCCGGGCAACTGCCTCAGCGTCCGATGCGAGCCGGCGACGTGATGGTCGTCGAAGTCGACGGATCATCCTCGTCGGTACTCGGGCTCGAGCGGATCGTCTCCTGGCTCGCGTCGGCCCGGCTCGGCGCCGAGCCGCTGGCGTGGCTCGTGCGCTCACCTTCCATCAGCGCCAGCAACAGCGGCGAGCGTGCGAGCAGCGCCGCCCCGGTGATCAGCAGCGCCAGCGAGGCCGCAAGTGGGATCCCGTTGAGCGGAGTGGAGCTGAAGCGTTCGTTGAACAGCACCGGAGCGAGCACGACCGGAACCACGGTCTGAACGACGAACACGACCGGGGCCACCTGGATCGCCGGGCGAGCCTGCAGCGCGCTCATCTCGCTGATCACCCCCACCCCCGAGGCGACGGCCGTGGACAGGCCCCAGGCGATGGCCAGACCCAGATGTCCCTGGGAGAGATCGTCGGAGGCCAGCTTGGTCGCCACGCCGCTCCAGGCGAAGGCCAGTCCCGCGCCGAGCATCGTCACCGTCGCAGGTGAGCGCCGATCGAACAGACCGAACAGGAAGGGGAGGAAGCTCGACACCGCCAGCACGGTCAGGACGACCGCGATCGTGACGTCAGAGGCCTCGGAGTTGCCGCGCGCGGGAGCGGTCAGGGCGGCACCGAGGACGCCGAGCACGATCGCGCACATCAGCACGTGCTCGTAGCGTCCGGCGTGCTCCCCGAGCATCCGCTGCGCGAGGAACATCAGCACCAACAGCCCGGCGGCGAGCGTCGGCTGAACCACGACCAGTGGAGCCAGCAGCAGCGCGATGACCTGCAGCGGCCAGCCGAGGATCGACAGGCCGGTGCCGGCCAGCCAGCGTGCCCGTCTGAGGAGGTTGCGCAGCAGCGCCACGCGCAGGTGCTCATCGGGGGGCGACACCTTGGCGTCCATCGCCTGGAGGGCGATCCCTAGGCTGTAGAGGGTCGACGCGCCCACCGCCGCCCCGATTCCCAGCACCAGATCGACCATGTCTAGGAACAATCATCGCAGCACCGCCAGTCCCATCACGCGCGCGCTGGGCGCGGTCGCGATGGCGAGCTATGTGGTTCCGGGCCTCGCGGCGGCCTGGCCCGGCCTGCGCGGGGCGCTCGGGGTCGAGGACAGCACCTCAAGCGGCGCCGGCTATGCGCTCACCTTCGACGACGGGCCGCACGCGCAGGGCACGCCGGCGGTGCTCGAGATCCTGGCGCGCGAACGCACCAGCGCGACCTTCTTCCTGGTTGGCGAGCAGGTACGGCGCAATCCCTCGCTCGCTGGCGAGATCGTGGCGGCCGGTCACGCGATCGGGCTGCACTGCGACCGTCACCGCAATCTGCTGCGGCTGGCGCCGGGGCAGGTGCGCGCAGACATCGCGCGCGCCCAGGACACGATCGAGCGGGCCAGCGACCGCGCGATCGGGCTGTATCGTCCGCCCTACGGCGTGCTCAACGCCTCCGCGCTCAGGCTCGCGCGCGCGCAGGACTGGCGGACCATCCTGTGGAGCCACGCCGGCAAGGACTGGCAGGCGCGCGCGACGGCCGAGTCGATCGCGAAGCTCGTGACGGACGCGGCGGGGGAGGGCTCCGTGCTGCTTCTGCACGACGCCGACGACTATTCCGCCGTTGACTCCTGGCGGCGCACCGCCGCTGCCCTGCCGCGGGTCCTCGAGACGCTCGCCGGGCGGGGTCTCGAGGCGGTTGCGCCCTGACCGGCCGATAACATCGACAGCTTGTCAAGCGCAGCGACGATCGACATCAGCGGCCCCGCCGCGAGCGGATCAGGCAGGGGCGCCGCGGCGGTTCCGGCGGCCCTTGCGCCCGCCCAGACACGCACGCGCTGGTGGGTCGAGGCGCTCGTCATCGGCTGGCTGTGCTGGGTCTACGATGCGATCACGAACCTGGCGCCGCTGCGCCTGCACCCAGCGATCGCCCACGCCCAGGGTTTGCTCCATCTGGAGCAGTCGCTGGGCCTCGACCCCGAGCTGACGCTCGACCGCTGGCTGGCGGGGCACCACACGCTCGGCCTGCTGCTGTCGCTCTACTACGACAACGCCCATTTCGTCGTGACGCTCGGTCTGCTGGGGTGGCTGTGGTGGAAGCGGGCCGACATCTACCGGCCGCTGCGCAACGCGCTCGTCGTCGTGAACCTGCTCGCCTTTGCCGTCTTCTGGCTGTACCCGGTGGCCCCGCCGCGGATGCTCGCCGGCTACACCGACGTCGTGGCGGCGACCCACGCCTTCGGCGGCTGGCACACCGGGGTGCTGGCCTCGCAGGCCAATCAACTGGCCGCGATGCCCTCGCTGCACATCGCCTGGGCGGTGTGGTGCACGCTCGTGCTCTGGCGCATCTCAAAGCGCGCCTGGGTGCGCGCGCTCGCGGTCCTCTACCCGTGCGTGACGGCTCTGGCCGTGCTCGCCACGGGCAACCACTTCCTGCTCGACATCGTGGGGGGCCTGCTGGCGATCGCGTGCGCGGTGGCGATCGTCGGGCTCGCCGGGCGCCGCCGCGAGCTCGGTGCGAGCGCCCGCCGCAGCCGTGCGGTCTTCGCCAAATCCGCCTCCTCGCCATAGCGTGGCGTGTGTCACAAAGTTGTTACGAAGTCCAAGTCCGGATAGACTGGGCGAGCCGCCGCAGACAGTTGAGGGATTGACTCGACGGTTCCGAGCGCAGACAGCGCCCGGACTTTCTCGTCTGTAGGGTGGCCCTACACAGATGTCTGACTTCGACGCCACCGAAGAACCACTCGCCGTGCCCTTCAGCGGGCGCGATTATCACGCCGATTTCACTCGGATTTTCCCGCAGGCGCTGGTGCTGTCTTTTAGAAGCGCTCGAAGGTGAGCCCCGGGGATGCGGACACCGCGGCTCGAGCTCCCTCCGGGGAGTCTTCGCTCGTGGGGGGCGCCGGCGCCTTCCTGGAGAGCGGCTCGATGCTGATCCTGCGCTATCTCGACGTGGCGCTGCTCGCCGTTGCAACGCCGATCGCGCTTGCGCTCGGGGCGCCCGCGCTCGGTTTCGCGATCGGAGCGGGAGCGTGGGTGGCGCAACGGATCCTCGCCGAGGCTGACAGGCGGTGGATCAGAAACACGAAGACGCCTCGAGCACAGCTCGGCCTGAACCTTTTTGAGGCCTTTGGGCGGATCTGGCTGCTGGCCGGCGCGATCGTCCTGTCGGGCATCGTCGGCGGCCGCGCCGACGGCCTTACGGCGGCGCTCGTGATCTTTGCCGCCTACTCGGTGGCCTTCGCGATCAGGGTGATCTCCGGAAAGCGTGCGTCGTCACCGGGACAGGAGGTGGCTCGATGAGCACGGTCGAGCACGCGACGCAGGTCACGGGAGGGATGAGCAAAACCCGCAAGCTCCTCCTGGGCATCGGGCTCGTCTACGTGGTGGGGCTCGTGGCGTTCGCGGTCGGCTTCGGGATAAAGGGGCACAAAAACGAAAACTTCAAGGTGATCGACAGCTTTCACCTCGAAAAGTGGTTCGGGATCGCCGGCCCGATTCAGTTCGACAAGGGCGTTCTGTATCTGCTGCTCGCGACGATTATCACGCTCGGGATCATGGTGTACGTCGCGCGGCACATGAAAGAGCGCCCGGGGCGCCTGCAGGTGGCCGTGGAGGGCGCTTACGGGCTCATGAGCCAGGTGACGCGCGACAACATGGACGAAACACGGGCCAAGAAATGGTTTCCGGTCATCTTTACCTTGTTCATCTTCATCCTTGTCTCGAACCTGATCGGCTACATCCCCCTGCCCGTCGACTCCCAGAACACGTTCAAGTTGTTCGGCGCGCACATACCGTCCTTCCAGATCTATGCCGCGGTGACCAACCTCGCGGTGCCGCTCGTGCTCGCGCTCGGCGTGTTCGTCGCATACAACGTCGAAGGAGTGCGCGCCCACGGTCCCGTCGGGTACATAAAGAGCCTGATCCCGAAGGGCGTCGGTGGGCCGATGCTGATCCTGATCTTCCCGCTGGAGATGCTCTCCAACTTCGTACTGCGGCCCCTCTCGCTCACCATCCGGCTCTGGGCGAACCTGTTGGCGGGCCATCTGCTGATCGACTTCATGGCGGGCAGTCTCTCCGTGCTTCTCGGTCTGCAACTCCTGGCCTGGCTGACTCTGCCTCTGGGCGTGATCCTCTTCCTGTTCGAGGCGGTTCTGATCGCCGGGCTGCAGGCCTTCATCTTCGCCATCCTGACTGCCATCTACATCGGGGGCGCGTCCTCCGCAAGCCACTAAGCACCGAGAAGGAGAACGATGCTGACACACCTCATACCTTTCATGTCAATCCACATAGGCGTCCCCCTGGGCGCGGCCGTAGAAGCGTCCAAGGAAGTCGGGGAGAACGCCGGCAAATCGATAGCCCTCGGCGTGGGCGCGGGCGGCGGCGCCGCGGGTGCCGGTGCTGGCATCGGCATGCTGTTCGGCAAGGTGATCGAGGCCACCACGCGTCAGCCCGAGATGAAAGACGAGATCACCTCGATCCAGTGGCTCGGCTTCGCGCTGACCGAGGCGACATTCTTCTACGGCCTGGTGGGCGGCTTCATCGCCTTCTTCCTGTAGGTCACGATGCACGCCCTGGCAAGCCTTCCGAACACTCCGATCCTCGCGAGCTCCTCGTGGTTGATCACGCCCAACGTCGGCCTCATGGTCTGGATCCTCGTCGTGTTCGCGATCTCGCTCTACATCCTCAAAAAGGTCGTGTTCCCGCGCATCACCGCCGCGCTTGACGAACGTCGTGTGGGCATCGAAGAGTCGATCGACGCCGCCGAGCGCACCCGCGCCGAAGCTGAGAAGATCCTGGCCGAATACCGCGAGCGGTTGAAGGAGGCGAGGGCGCAGTCTGAAGAGATCGTCCAGCGGGCACGCCAGACGGCCGAGTCCCACGAGCACGAGGCCCGTGACCGCAGCCAGGAGATCCTCGCCGAGGCCGCCAAGCGCGCAGAGCGCGACATCGAAGCGGCAAGCAAGCGGGCGCTCGACGATATCCGCCGGGAAGTCGCCGACCTCACGATCTTGGCCACGGAGAAGGTCACCCGCAAGACGCTCAACGACGCCGACCAGCGCCGGCTCGTGGAGGAGGCTCTGGGTGAATTGGACTTCTCCGGCATATCCTCGGACGCGCAGAGCAACTGATGGACGAGCTCGCCCAGGTCTACGCTCGCTCGCTGTTCCAGGCGGCCCTCGAGAGGGGCCGGCTGGATGAGGTGCGCGAGCAGCTGGCGCAGTTCGCGGACGCCCTGGACGGTAATCACGAGCTCGCCGTGTTCTTCTTCTCGCCCTACTTCTCGACCAAGGAGAAGCAGGAAGCACTCGCCGGGCTGCTCGACGGCGCGGATGAGATCTTCCTCAACTTCCTCTCGCTGCTGATCGAAAACCACCGCATGCCGGTCATCTTCCGCATACGTCACGAGTACGAGCGGCTGTGGGAGGAGGAGAACAGGACTCTGCCGGTGGAGATCACCAGCGCGATCGCGCTCGACGAGGCGACAACCGAGAGCCTCGGCAGGACGATCGGCGAGCGCGCCGGGCGCAAGGTCACCCTGGCGGCGCACGTGGACCCGAACATTCTCGGTGGCATCATCATCAGGGTCGGAAACTCGATCCTCGATGCCTCTATTCGTAATCGACTGGAGCAGCTGCGCAGGCACGTTGCCCAAGGAGCGTCTTAGGAGCGACATGCAGATCAATCCCGATGAGATCACAAGCATTCTGAAGAGCCGCATCGAGGGACTCGACAGCGGTACGGCCGAGCTGACCGAGGTCGGCACGGTGCTGTCGGTGGCCGACGGTATCGCGCGGCTTCATGGCCTGGAGAACTGCATGTCCTTTGAGATGCTCGAGCTTCCCCATGGCGTCACCGGCCTTGCGCTGAACCTCGAGTCAGACAACGTGGGTGCGGTGCTGTTCGGCGAGTGGGAGCACATATCCGAGGGTGACACCGTCAGACGGACCGGCACGCTTCTGGAGATTCCCGTCGGCGAGCAGATGCTCGGGCGCATCGTCGACCCCCTCGGCCGCCCCCTGGACGGAAAGGGCGAAATCACGGTCGACCAGACCCGCCCGGCCGAGTTCAAGGCGCCCGGCGTCGTCCAGCGCCAGCCGGTCAAGCAGCCCATGCAGACGGGGCTGAAGGCGATCGACGCGATGATCCCGATCGGCCGCGGACAGCGAGAGCTGATCATCGGTGACCGCCAGACCGGCAAGACGGCGATCGCGGTGGACACCATCATCAACAACAAGGACACCGGCGTCGTGTCCGTGTATGTCGCCATCGGCCAGCGCATGTCCACCGTCGTCGCCCTTGCACAGACGCTCGAGGAATACGGCGCGCTGGATAACACGATCATCGTGGCGGCGCCGGCGGATGAGGCGGCGCCGATCAAGTTCATGGCTCCCTACGCAGGCTGCGCGATGGGCGAGCACTTCCTCTACAACGGCGGCCACGCGCTGTGCGTGTATGACGATCTGACCAAGCACGCATACGCCTATCGCCAGATGTCCCTGCTGCTGCGCCGCCCACCGGGTCGCGAGGCCTACCCCGGCGACGTCTTCTACCTGCACTCCCGACTGCTCGAGCGCGCGGTCAAGCTCAACGACGAGCTCGGCGGCGGCTCGCTGACGGCGCTGCCCGTGATCGAGACGCAGGCCGGCGATGTCTCGGCATACATCCCCACCAACGTGATCTCCATCACCGACGGGCAGATCTTCCTCGAGTCCGCGCTCTTCAACTCGGGCGTCCGTCCGGCGATCAACGTCGGCATCTCGGTCTCTCGAGTCGGAGGCAATGCACAGATCGGCCCGATGAAGAAAGTCGCCGGGCGAATCAAGCTCGAGCTCTCCCAGTACCGCGATCTGGAGGCCTTCGCGCAGTTCGGCTCAGACCTCGACGCCGACACCCAGCGCACGCTGGCGCGCGGCGAACGGCTGGTGGCGACACTCAACCAGCACGAGCACGCGCCGCTGGCGGTCGAGGATCAGACCGTGCAGATCTTCGCTGCCACCAACGGCTATCTGGACCGGCTGAACGTCGAGCGCGTCCCGGAGTTCCTGGCCGAGCTCACCGAACGTCTGCACTCCCAGCACCCGGAGCTGCGCGAGCGGATCAACGGCGGTGACTGGTCGGATGAGACCCAGAAGGCCGTGGCCGACACCCTCGACGCGTTCGCGTCGGACTTCGGCTATGACCTCGACGAGGAGGGCCAGCCGATCGACGAGGACGCGCCGCTGACGCCGACCCAGTCGCGGCCGCTGGACGAGCCGGCCGCCACCCCCGAGCCCGAGCCGGAGCCGCAGGCGGCCTAGCGCCGCCCGCCGGATATAGCCATGGCTTCTCAGCGCGACGTCAAGAACAAGATCGCCTCGGTCAAGAACATCCAGAAGATCACGCGGGCGATGGAGATGGTGGCCGCTGCCCGCCTGCGCCGGGCGGAGATGCGCATCGCCGCGCTGCGCCCGTACGCGGACGCGATCGGGCGCATGACCCGTCAAGCGGCCCAGGCCGCAGGTGCCGAGGCGGCGCGGGTGCCGCTGCTGCGTGAGCACGAGGCCCAGGAGAACGTGGGGCTGTTGCTGGTGACCGGCGACCGCGGCCTCGCCGGAGGCTTCAACTCCCAGATCGTACGCGCCGGCGTGCGCCTCTCGGCCGAGCTGAACGAAGACGGCCTGAGCAGCCGCTGGTATGCGACCGGGCGCCGTGGCGTCTCATCGCTGGCCTTCCGCGGATATGAGCTGATCGGCAGCTACACGGGCTTTGCCGATCGGCCCGCCTACGCCGATGCCCGCACGATCGCCGACGACGTGATCGAAGCCTACGTCGACGGTCATGTCGATCGGGTGGAGATGGTCTACAACTCCTACGTCTCGCCGCTCACGCAGAACGTCACGCGCCAGCAGCTTCTGCCGCTCTCACACCAGGCGATCTCCGGTGACCAGAGCGGCGGGCGGGAGGCACCCGCCAAGCGGACGCCCGTCGACTACGAGCCCGACCCGGAGGAGATCCTCAGGCGCCTCGTGCCCGACTACATCGAGATCTCCATCTACCGTGCACTCGTGGAGTCCGCGGCCGGCTTCTTCGGTGCCCAGATGACCGCCATGCGCAGCGCCTCCGAGAACGCGGGCGAAATCATCACGGAATACACACTGCAGATGAACCGCGCCCGCCAGGCCGAGATCACCCAGGAGATCATGGAGGTAGTCGCCGGCGCCGAGGGACTCAGCTGAGATGGCCGCTCCAGCCGCGCACGACCGCAAGACTTCAATACGGATAAAGAGGAGAATCAAGACAACATGAACGCCCCCACCGCCACCGACACAAACGGCTCGCCCCAGTCCGCAGTCGCGGATGAGACCAAGCCCAACGTCGGGCGAATCGAGGAGGTCCAGGGCGTTGTGATCGAGGCCGTGTTCCCCGATCGCCTTCCGGAGATCAACCACGCGATCACGATCGCACGGCCGGCCGCGGCGGCCTCAGAGGAGGCGCCAGGGATCAGCTCGGGCGCCGAGGAGCCCGTGCTCGTGTGCGAGGTCCAGCAGCACCTTGGCGATGATCGCGTCCGTGCGGTCGCGATGGACACGACCGACGGCCTGGCTCGCGGGCTCGAGGTGATCGACACCGGCGGGCCGATCACGGTCCCCGTGGGCGAGATCACGCTGGGGCGAATCTTCAACCTGCTGGGAGAGCCGATCGACCTCGGTGATCCCCTGCCCAAGGACGTGGAGCGCCGCGGCATCCATCAGGAGGCGCCGCGCGCCGAGGACCTGACGCCGACCACCGAGATGTTCGAGACCGGCATCAAGGTCATCGACCTGCTCGCGCCCTACGCCAAGGGCGGCAAGACGGGCCTGTTCGGTGGAGCCGGCGTCGGCAAGACGGTGCTCATCCAGGAGCTCATCCACAACCTCGCCAAGGAGCACGGCGGGCTGTCGGCGTTCTGCGGCGTCGGGGAGCGCTCGCGCGAGGGCAACGACCTGTGGCTCGAGATGAAGGAGTCTGGCGTCCTTGACAAGACGATGCTCGTGTTCGGCCAGATGAACGAGCCCCCCGGGGCCCGCATGAGGGTCGCTCTGTCGGGGCTGACGATGGCCGAATACTTCCGCGACAAGGGCCAGGACGTGCTGTTGTTCATCGACAACATCTTTCGCTTCGTGCAGGCCGGCTCCGAGGTCTCGGCGCTGCTCGGGCGCATGCCCTCGCAGGTCGGCTACCAGCCGACCCTGGAGACGGAGATGGGCCAGCTGCAGGAGCGCATCACCTCGACACGCGAGGGCTCTGTGACCTCCGTGCAGGCCATCTACGTGCCCGCCGACGACCTCACCGACCCTGCGCCAGCGTCGGTGTTCGCGCACCTCAACGCCACCACCGTGCTCTCGCGGGCGATCTCCGAGAAAGGCATCTACCCGGCGGTCGACCCGCTTGACTCCACCTCGACGATTCTCAAGGCGGACGTGCTCGGCGACGACCACTTCCGCGTGGCCAACCGCGTCAAGGAGATCCTGCAGCGCTACAAGGAGCTGCAGGACATCATCGCCATCCTCGGCATCGACGAGCTCTCCGACGAGGACAAGCTGACCGTCCAGCGCGCGCGACGGATCGAGCGCTTCCTCTCGCAGCCGTTCTTCGTGGCCGAAGAGTTCACGGGCACGCCCGGAGCCTACGTGCCGATCGCAGAGACGATCAGGGGCTTCGAGGAGATCATCGACGGCAAGCACGACGAGGTTCCCGAGAGCGCCTTCTTCCTCAAGGGCACGATCGACGAGGTTGTCGAGGCGGCCAAGAAAGACTGACGATGGCGCACACGAAGTTTCCAGCCGAAGTGCTGACGCCGGAGGGCGAGATCTTCTCCGAGGAGATCGAAATGCTCTCCACCGTCACCACCGTGGGCTCGATCGGAATTCTCGCCAACCACGAGCCGCTGCTCGCGCGGCTCGAGCCCACCGAGCTGCGCCTGTACCGCTCAGAGACCGAGATCGTCCGCTTCGCCCAGGCCGAGGGCTACCTGCAGTTCGCCGAGAACCGCGCGCTCGTCCTCGTCGAGGAGGCGATCGCACCAGAGCAGCTGGACCGCGGCACCTATGAGACCAAACTCGCCGAAGCGCGTGCGGCCGCCGAGCGCGCCGGCGAGGACAGCGAGGAGCGCGCCAGGTCCGAGCGCGACATCCGTCGCTACGAGGCCTTCCTGGCGGTCGGGCAGTAGGGTGCCCGCAATGAACGCCGGCAGCCAGGCCGCGGCGCATTTCGAGCAGAAGCGCCCCGGCTGGTTCACCGCACACGTCTTCAACCCGATCGTCGCCGGCCTGACTCGGCTCGGCATCAGCGTGATGGGCTCACGCGTGCTCGAGGTCCCCGGGCGGACCTCCGGACAGCTGCGGCACACGCCGGTGAACCTGCTCACGTTCGAGGGCCGGCGCTACCTCGTTGCCCCGCGCGGCGAGACGCAATGGGCACGCAACCTGAGGGCGAGCGGACAGGGACGCCTGCTGGTGGGCCGGCGCAGTGAGAGTTTCACCGCCGAGGAGCTCGCCGACGCGCAGAAGCCGCCGGTGCTGCGCGCCTATCTCAAGCGCTGGAAGTTCGAGGTCGGGGTGTTCTTTGACGGTGTCGGCCCGGACTCCTCCGAGGAGGAGCTGCTCGGGGCGGCGGGGAAGCACCCGGTGTTCCTGCTGGGCTCCGACGCCCACTGACCCGCCCGCGCGCGCGAAATACACCGCCGCGGTCGCGCAAACGGCTAGCCTTCCCCGCTCATGAACGCCCCCTCCAAACGCGACCCGATCGGAGTGATCGGCACCGGCTATGTCGGCCTGGTGACCGCGGCGGGCTTCGCCGAGCTCGGCAGCGACGTTTGGTGCGTGGACATCGACGCGGCCAAGGTCGAGCGCCTGGCGCGCGGCGAGGCGCCGATCTACGAGCCCGGCCTCGAGGAGCTGTTGACCCGCAACGCCGGGCGCCTGCACTTCTCGACCGACGTCGGTGGCGCGCTCGAGCACGCGCGGCTGTTGTTCATCGCCGTGGGAACGCCGCCGACCTACTCCGGCGACGCAGACCTCAGCGCCGTCAACGACGTCGTCAACGTGATCCCCGCCTCCGACGATCACGCGCTGGTGATGAAGTCGACGGTGCCCTGCGGCACGGGAGCCTCGCTGCAGCGGACCTTCGCCGAGCAGGGCAAGGGGGGGCTTGGCTACGTGGCCTGCCCCGAGTTCCTGAGGGAGGGCTCTGCGGTCAAGGACTTCCTCGCGCCCGACCGCGTGGTCGTCGGCGACAACGGCGACTGGGCGGGCGAGGCGGTGATCGACCTCTACGCACCGCTGAAGGCGCCGCTCGTGCGCACCGACGTCGCCAGCGCCGAGATGGTCAAGCTTGCATCCAATGCCTTTCTGGCGACGAAGATCTCGTTCATCAACGAGATCGCGAACGTCTGCGAGGAGACGGGCGCTGACGTGGTCGAGGTGGCTCGCGGGATGGGCCTCGACGATCGCATCGGGCCGAAGTTCCTGCAGGCCGGCATCGGGTTCGGCGGAAGCTGCTTTCCCAAGGACGTGGATGCCCTCAAGCAGCTCGCCGGCAACTCCGGCTATCACTTCCAGCTGCTGACGGCCGTGATCGAGGTCAACGAACTGCAGAAGCGCCGCGTGATCGGCAAGCTGCACAAGCACCTCGGCGGGCTCGTCGGCAAGCGCGTCGCGCTGTTCGGCCTGGCCTTCAAGCCCGACACCGACGATATGCGCGAGGCTGCCTCGCTGGTGCTCTCAGCCCGCCTGAACGCCGACGGCGCTGAGGTCAGCGCCTACGATCCCGTCGCCGAGGAGCAGGCGCGCGCGCTCGTCAGCGGCATCTCCTTCGCCGACTCGCCGCTCGACGCCGTCGCCGACGCCGACGCCGTAGTCTTGGTCACCGAGTGGTCCGAGTTCATGAACCTCGACTGGACGCTCATCGCCGAGGCCATGCGGGGCGATCTGGTCATCGACGGGCGCAATGCGCTCGACCCCGAGGCCGTGCGTGCAGCGGGTCTCCTGTATGAGGGCATAGGAAGGCGGTGAAGCCGTGCAGGCCGTGATCCTGGTCGGCGGCGAGGGCAAACGCCTGCGCCCGCTGACATCGACCGTACCCAAGCCGGTCGTCCCGCTCGTGGACCGCCCGTTCATCTCGTTCATGCTCGAGTGGCTGGGCCAGCACGGCGTGGATGACGTGATCATGTCCTGCGGGTTCCTTGCCACGAGCGTGCGCAACGTGCTCGGCGACGGCTCCGGCCTGGGGATCCGCCTGCGCTTCGTCGAGGAGCCCGACCCGCGCGGCACGGCCGGCGCGCTGAAGTTCGCCGAGTCGCTGCTCGACGAGCGCTTCCTGATGCTCAACGGGGACGTGCTCACCGACATCGACCTGAGCGAGCAGATCGCCCAGCACGAGCGGACCGGGGCCAGGGCCACGCTCGCGCTGGTACCGGTCCCCGACCCCACCGCCTATGGCCTCGCGCATCTCAACGAGGATCGCTCGGTCAGGGAATTCCTCGAGAAGCCGAGCTCCGACCGGATCGATTCAAATTTGATCAGCGCCGGCGCCTACGTGCTCGAGCGCGAGCTGCTCGAGCTGGTGCCGCCCGGGCGAAACGTCTCGATCGAGCGCGAGGTATGGCCGCTGCTCATCGGCAATGGCCTGTACGGGTTCCCCTCGGACAGCTACTGGCTGGACATCGGCACGCCCGAGCGCTACCTGAAGGGCACCTTCGACATCATCGAGGGCAACGTCGCGACGGCCGTCACCGAGCGCCTCGGCTCAGACTGGCTGGCGATCGACCCGCGCGCCGAGGTGGCGGGGCGGGTGATCCCCCCGGCTGTGCTCGAGCGCGGAGTGCACATCGCCGAGGGCGCGCACGTGGGCAGCCTGGCCGTGCTCGCGGAAGCGGTCTCGGTCGGAGCCGGCTCAACAGTTGAGCGCGCGGTCATCCTCAACGGCGCGCAGATCGGCGAGGGTTGCACGCTGCGCGACTGCATCGTCGCCGCCGGCTGCCGCATCGGCGCGCGGACCCAGATAACCGGCGGCGCGGTGCTCGGCGAGGGGGTGACGATCGGGGCGGACAACGTGATCACGCACGGGGCGCGTATCTTCCCTGGTGTCGAGTTGCCCGACGGCGCCATCAAGTTCTAGGTTCAAGGCTTCAGATTCCGACGACCCAGCGATTTTCCGAGCCCCCGATACCAGTCTTCCCAGTCTGAGAACAGGAGAGCAGCAGATGAGCAAAGGCGCCGGCACCGCCACATCCACCGAGGCGCTCACGCGTGCGGCGATCGCCCAGGTCGACGTCTCCGACCAGCTCGGGGACGTGCTGGCGGTCCCCGAGCACCTGCGCGACGCGCTGTGGCGCTCGGAGTCGGCGATCATGCAGGACTGGGACACCTCGGCCGGGCTCGTGGTCGCCGGCATGGGCGGCTCCGCGATCGGCGGCGCGCTCGCCCGCGCGGCGCTCAGCGATCAGGCCACGCGGCCGATCTTCGTGACCCGCGCCTACGGCCTGCCGCCATGGACCACGCCCGACACGATGGTGCTGCTCGCCAGCTACTCCGGCGACACCGAGGAGACGCTCGCATGCTACGAGTCGGCCGGCGCTCTGGGCGCGCGCAGGACGGTGGTCACCACGGGTGGGCGCCTGGCCGAGATGGCCCGCACCGACGGCGTGCCCGTGATCCCGCTGCCGGGCGGCTTCCAGCCGCGTGCGGCGGTCGCCTACATGACGGTCGCGGCGCTCGAGGTGGCGGCTCTGTGCGGCGCCGGGCCGCGGCTCAACTCGGAGATCGACGTGGCCGCCTCGCACACCGAGCAGCTGGTCGCAGAGTGGGGTCCCGACGCAGCGGAGGACTCGCTGGCAAAGGAAATCGCGCGCGGCCTGCACGGCACCACCCCGGTGATCGCCGGCGCCGGGCTGACCACGCCGGTCGCCTACCGCTGGAAGACGCAGATCAACGAGAACGCCAAGCAGCCGGCGTTCACGCACGAGCTGCCCGAGCTCGATCACAACGAGCTCGCCGGCTGGGAGGGCGCCCAGGAAGTTGGGCGCTTCTCGGCGGTCTTCCTCGACGACTCCGACGCCCATCCGCGGCTGAAGGAGCGCATGGACCTGACCGAGCGGCTGATCGCCGACAACGCGGCGGCGAGCTTTCGCGTCGAGACCCGCGGGCAGACGACGATCGAGCGTGTGATCTCGCTGGTGCTGCTCGGCGACCTCGTCTCGATATACCTGGGGGTGCTGCGCGGCGTGGATCCCGGTCCCGTCAAGGCGATCGAGGAGCTGAAGGGCGCGCTCGCCAAACGTTGAGGGCGCCCTCGCTGCGCTACAACACTGACTATGGAGACCCAAACATGACCCCAACCGCCACGCTGACCGAGACCGATTTCAAGGTCGCCGACCTGTCTCTCGCCGAGTTCGGTCGCAAGGAGGTGACGCTCGCCGAGCACGAGATGCCCGGTCTGATGGCGATCCGCCGCGAGTACGCCGCCGCGCAGCCGCTGAAGGGCGCGCGCATCACCGGCTCGCTGCACATGACCATCCAGACGGCCGTTCTGATCGAGACGCTGACCTCGCTCGGAGCGGAGGTGCGCTGGTGCAGCTGCAACATCTTCTCCACCCAGGACCACGCCGCGGCCGCGGTGGCTGTCGGCCCTGACGGCACCCCCGAGGATCCCGGCGGCATTCCGGTGTATGCATGGAAGGGCGAGACGCTCGAGGAGTACTGGTGGTGCACCGAGCAGGTGCTCAACTGGCCGGCCGCGGGCGAGGACGGCTCGATCGGCCCCAACATGATCCTCGACGACGGCGGCGACGCCACGCTGCTCGTACACAAGGGAACCGAGTATGAGAGGGCCGGCGCGGTGCCCGACCCCGCCAGCGCGGACTCCGAGGAGCTCGGCGTGATCCTGTCCGTGCTCACGCGCTCGCTGGCTGAAGATCCGCAGCACTGGACGCGCATCGGCGAGGGCATCAAAGGCGTGACCGAGGAGACCACAACGGGTGTGCACCGCCTGTATGAGATGGTCGAATCGGGCGAGCTGCTGTTCCCGGCGATCAACGTCAACGACTCGGTGACCAAGTCGAAGTTCGACAACCTCTACGGCTGCCGGCACTCGCTGATCGACGGCATCAACCGCGCCACCGACGTGATGATCGGCGGCAAGGTTGCGGTCGTGTGCGGCTTCGGCGACGTGGGCAAGGGCTGCGCGGAATCGCTGCGCGGGCAGGGCGCACGCGTGATCATCACCGAGATCGACCCGATCTGCGCGCTGCAGGCGGCGATGCAGGGCTACGAGGTCAAAGCGCTCGAGGAAGTGCTTGAAAGCGCGGACATCTTCATCACCACGACCGGCAACAGGGACATCATCACCGCCGCTGACATGGGGCGGATGAAGCACCAGGCGATCGTGGGGAACATCGGGCACTTCGACAACGAGATCGACATCGCGGGGCTCGCCAAGGTCGCGGGAATCGAGCGGGTGAACATCAAGCCGCAGGTCGACAAGTGGGTGTTTCCGGACGGCCACGCGATCCTGATGCTGTCGGAGGGGCGCCTGTTGAACCTCGGCAATGCCACCGGGCACCCGAGCTTCGTGATGAGCAACTCGTTCTCGAACCAGACGATCGCCCAGATCGAGCTGTTCAGCAAGAACGACGAGTACGAGAAGAAGGTCTACGTGCTGCCCAAGCACCTCGATGAGAAGGTCGCCCGTCTGCATCTGGACGCGCTCGGCGTGAAGCTCACGAGGCTCACGGACGATCAGGCGGCCTACATCGGCGTGCCGGTCGATGGCCCCTACAAGCCCGACCACTACCGCTACTGAGCAAACGTGAGGGCGATGGTACTCGCGGCCGGGCTCGGCACCCGTCTGCGGCCGCTGACGTATGAGATCACCAAGCCGATGGTGCCCGTGCTCGACAGGCCGGTGATGGCGCACATCCTCGACCTGCTCGACCGTCATTCCTTCGGGCCGGTGATCGCCAACCTGCACTACTTCCCCGACACGATTCGCGAGTACTTCGGCGAGCGCCTCGAGTATCGCTATGAGCCCGAGCTGCTCGGCACCGCGGGCGGCGTGCGCGGGTGTGCAGACTTCTTCGGCGACGAGCCCTTCCTGGTGATCTCCGGCGACGCGCTGACGGACATCGACCTGGGAGCGCTCGAGTCCAGGCACCGCGAAACGGACGGGATCGCCACGCTGTCGGTCAAGCAGGTGCCCGACACGCGCGAGTTCGGCGTCGTGCTGCACGACCGCGCCGGTCGGATCACGGGCTTCCAGGAGAAGCCAAGCCCCGAGGAGGCGCTGTCAGATCTCGGAAACTGCGGGATCTACATGTTCGATCCCGAGATCTTCGACTACTTCCCCGAGCGCCCGTTCGTAGATTGGGCTCAGGACGTGTTTCCCGTGCTGCTCGAGAATGACGTGCCGTTTCATATCCATGAGGTGCGCGAGTATTGGAACGACGTCGGCTCGCTGACCGAGCTGCGCCAGGGCACCTTCGACGCGCTGAGCGGCGAGCTGCGCCTGCAGATGGAGGGACGCGAGGTGACCCCCGGCGTGATCGTGGCTCCTGACACGCAGCTTCCGGACGACACAGACATCGACGGGGCGGTGTGGATCGGCAGCGACGTCAGCATCGGCGCGGGCGTGCGCATGATGGGACCGCTGGTGGTCGGGCAGGGCGTCAGGATCGGCGAGCATGCGCAGCTGCGCGAGAGCATCCTGCTGCCGGGCACCGAGATCGCGGAGGGCTCGATCCTGATCGGCGCGATCGCCGGGCACAGCGGCATTCTCGAGAGCATGCGCCGGCCGTAGGCGGCCGTCGCTCGTGTTGGGGCGCTCGGGCCGTGCTCACGCGACGCCCTGCCCGTCGAGCTGATAGCGCTCCTTGCGCAGCTGCTCGCGCTCTGACTCGCTGAGCGCACGCACGAACAGCACGACCAGCGCGACGCCCATCACCAGCGACTGCTCGACGGCCATGATCAGCCCGGCGATCGACTGGTCGTCGTGAGCGGACAGGCCCCACACGTGCGCGTGATGGACGTAGTAGGGGTACAGCGCCGCGGGCGCGAACGCAAGCCCCATGCCGAGCGCGCCCACGAACAGCTTGGTCGAGGCCATGTAGACGACCGGGCCCATCCCGTCGAGGCGCATGCGCGCGCGGATCGGCGACAGCAGGTGCCACCAGTACAGCAGGCCGGCGGTCAGGAAGCTGACATGCTCGGCCACGTGCACGACAGGGTGGCGCAGCGCCAGATCGTAGGCGGCCGGTATGTGCCACGCCCAGATCACCGCGACATAGAGGACGACCGCGAAGGCCGGATGCGCCAGCACGCCGGCGTTCTTCTCGACGTCGCGCACCGCCCGCGTGGCCGGCCTCAGGATCACCTTCGTGAGGCTGAGGATCGCGAGGATGGGCACGATGTCGAGCAGCAGCATGTGCTGGACCATGTGCATGAAGAACAGCTGATCGGCAAGCCCGTCAAGCGGTGAGACGAGCGCGATCATCGTGATCGCCAGGGCCGCCAGCATGCAGCACAGCCGCCACACCGGCGCCCCGGTCCTCGCCAGCGGCGAGTGTCCCGCGCGCACGTGCCACCAGCGCTTCACGTAGGCGCCGCCCATCAGCGCCACGCCGATCAGCACGCCGGGATCAAACGTCCAGAAAAGCCGTGGAGCCATCCGACAGAAGCGTAGACTCATTAAAAGTCAAACATCTCCGCCGAAGGGAGCCTGTGATGCAAATCGCCATCAAGGGTCGCAACGTCCCGGTCACCGACGCAATCCGCACCCACGCGGAGCGTCGCCTGGCCAAGGTCGACCGGCAGGTCTCGGAGCTGGCCCGGCTGGAGATAGAGATCTTCAAGGAGCCCAACCCGCGCGTGACGAACTGCCAGGTCGCCGAGGGGACGCTCTATCTGAAGGGCGTCACGCTGCGCGCGCACGATGCGTCACCGACGATGCTGCACTCGCTCAACCTGATGGTCGATGAGCTGGCGCGCCAGGTCAAGCGCCATCGCGACAAACTGCGCCACCGCCGCGATCGCTCAGAGATCGGAGGCGCCGCCCTGCTCGCCCAAGAGGCGGCCCAGGCCGTGGCTCGCACCGCCTCGCAGCCGTCGCTCTGAACGCTCTCGCGACACTCGCCTGGCGGCAGGCCGGAGGCCGTCGGTAGCTATCCTTGGCCAATGCCCTCCCTGCTCGATCGTGCGCTGAATGTCGGCGAGGCGAAGAAGTTCAAGTCCTACCAGAAACGAGTCGCGCTGATCAACGCGTTCGAGGCCGAGCTCGAGCACGACACCGACGCGGAGCTGCGCGAGCGCATGGACGAGCTGCGGGCACGCGCGCGCGAGGGCGAGTCGCTCGAGGCGCTGCTTCCGGAGTGCTTCGCGATCGTGCGCGAGACCGGAAAGCGCACGATGGGGATGCGCCATTTCGACGTGCAGATGATCGGCGGCATGGCGCTGCACGATGGGCAGATCGCCGAGATGAAGACCGGCGAGGGAAAGACGCTGACCGCGACGCTCGCGGTGGTGCTCAACACGCTCGCCGTCCGCGACGCCGAGTCCGGCGAACGCAAGGGCGTGCACCTGGTGACCGTCAACGACTACCTCGCCCGGCGCGACGCGGAATGGATGAGCCCGATCTACGAGCCGCTCGGCGTGTCCGTGGGCGTGCTGCAGAGCATGCAGTCCTACGAGGACAAGCAGCACGCCTACTCCTGCGACGTCGTCTACGGCACCAACTCGGAGTTTGGCTTCGACTACCTGCGCGACAACATGGCCAAGGATCTCTCCGAAAAGGTCCAGCGCGGGCACTCCTTTGCGATCGTCGACGAGGTCGACAACATCCTCATCGACGAGGCGCGTACGCCGCTGATCATCTCCGGAGCGCCCGAACAGGCAGCGGACCTGTACGTGAAGTTCGCGCGCCTGGCGCCGCAGCTGACGGCGGGCAAGACCCCGGAAGGAATGGATCCGCGCTCCAAGAAGCAGTTCATGGCGGACTTCGACTTCGAGCCCGACGAGAAGCACAAAACCGTGTCGATCACCGAGCAGGGCGTGGCCAAGGCCGAGCGCTTTCTGGGTATCGACCATCTCTACAGAGCGGAGAACGGCCATCTCGTCAACCACCTGATCCAGGCCCTGCGGGCGGAGGCTCTCTACAAGGTCGACGTCGACTACGCGGTGATCGACGGCCAGGTGATGATCATCGACGAGTTCACCGGGCGCATCCTCGAGGGCCGGCGCTGGTCGGAGGGGCTGCACCAGGCGATTGAGGCCAAGGAGGGCGTGTCGGTCCAGGAGGAGAACCAGACGCTCGCGACGATCACCTACCAGAACTACTTCCGCCTGTACGACAAGCTCGCCGGCATGACGGGAACCGCGCTGACCGAGGCCACGGAGTTCCTGAAGATCTACGAGCTGCCCGTCGTGCAGGTCCCCACGAACATGGAGATGGTCCGCGACGACCGCAACGACCAGATCTACAAGACCAAGGAGGGCAAGTGGAACGCGGTCGTCAAGGAGATCGCCGCCCGCCACGAGAACGGCCAGCCGGTGCTGGTGGGGACGATCTCGGTGGAGGTCTCAGAGCTCCTGTCCGAGCGCCTGACCAAGCGCGGAATCGCCCACACCGTGCTGAATGCCAAGCCAGAGCACGCCGCGCGCGAGGCGGAGACCGTCGCCGAGGCCGGCCAGCCGGGCGCAGTCACGATCGCGACGAACATGGCCGGCCGTGGCGTGGACATCAAGCTCGGCGGCAATGCCGAGCATCTCGCCCGCCTCAAGCTCGCGAGAGATGGCGTCGACCCCGAGGACACCGAGGCGTATGAGCGGAGCATGCGCGATGCGCTGGGCGGCGTCGAACAGGGTGTGCAGGAGAACCGCGAACGCGTGACGGCGGCAGGGGGGCTGTTCATCTGCGGCACCGAGCGCCACGAGTCGCGGCGTATCGACAACCAGCTGCGCGGGCGCTCGGGACGGCAGGGCGACCCGGGGGAGAGCCGCTTCTTCCTCTCGGCCGAGGACGATCTCGTACGCCTGTTCGCCGGTGACCGCATCTACAGGATCCTCGACAAACTGGGAGGCGTCGACGACGAGGGCAACGAGGAACCGATCGAGGCGGGGATGCTCTCCAAGCAGATCGAGAAAGCCCAGCGCAAGGTCGAGGAGCAGAACTTCCTGATCCGCAAACGCGTGCTCGAGTACGACGATGTGATGAACGAGCAGCGTCGCGTCATCTACGCCTACCGCGACGAGGTCCTCGAAGGCAAGAGCATCGGCGAGGAGGCGCGCATGCAGGTCAACGAGGTGATCGAGCGCACGATCGACCAGTACACGCCGGGAGACTTCATGGAGGACTGGGACCTCAACGGGCTGTTCACCGCGCTCGGCCAATTCTTCCCGCTCGATCTCAGCGACGACGACCTCGACCCCGAGACGGTCGAACGGGTGTCGCTGACCGATCGCATCACCGGGCTTGCGCTCGAGCGCTACAACGCCCGCGAAGAGGAGCTGGGTGAGGACCTGATGGGCGCGCTGGAGCGCTTCCTGCTGCTGCAGATCATCGATGAACGCTGGCGCGAGCACCTGTTCGACATGGACTACCTGCGCGAGGGCATCCACCTGCGCGGATTTGCCCAGATCGACCCGCTGGTCGCCTACAAGAACGAGGCCTTCACGCTGTTCGGCGATTTGATGAACAGCGTATGGGCCGACTTCGCGCGGATGATCTTCAACGTGGAGGTCAACGTCGAGGGCGAGAACGGAGGCGGTCCACCGGTTCCGGCCTTCGCCCCCGCCGGCAACTCCACGAGCGCCGGTCGCGTCTCCTATTCGGGCGGGCGCAGCGCGGTGGGCGCCGGCGCGCTGGCGGCAGCGGCCGCCGCCGCGGGTAGCGGGCAGGAAGGCGCGCAGGGCTACGCGCAGGACGGCATCGAGGAGCAGGCGGCCCCGGTGATCGAGCAGCGCGTCCTCGATGAGGAGCACCAGGTCGGCCGCAACGACCCGTGTTGGTGCGGCAGCGGCAAGAAGTTCAAGAAGTGCCACGGCGCCTGACGACGACCTCCCACAGAGCGCCGCGCCGTCCGTCGGACTAGGCTGAGGTCATGCCCGCAGCCCGCGTCAGAGGTCGACCGCGGGCGTGGCTCACGGCGATCGCCGCGCTGGCGGTGCTGCTGATCGTCTCCGATGCGCAGAACTCGAGCGGAGCGTCCACATCGGCGCAGGCGTGTGCGTCGCCGTCGTCGCCGCCAGCGCCCGTCGTAGCGATGACCTCCCCGCCGCCCGCCTCGGTCGAACCGGCACCTGAGCAGATCCTCGTGTGCGCTGGATCGGAATCGATCACCGGTGCGAGCTACTCGCACTGGGCCACGGTCGCCCGCATGTCCGAAGGGCGACACCACCAGCCGAGCGCGGCGGAAACGCGCAATCAGGTGCTCTCATTCCTGATCTCCGGCGACTGGGTGAAAGATGAAGCCCGCGATCTGCACATCGGAGTTTCGGCCGCTCAGGTGAAGCGACAGTTCGACCGGGTCAAGGCGCAGCAGTTTCGAAGGCGTGCGGAATTCGAGGCCTTTCTGCGCAGCTCGGGAGAGACGGTCGCGGACCTGCTGTTCCGAGTGCAGCTGAACATGCTTTCAGAACGGCTCGAGCGCCACGTGTCGGCCGTCCCCGGTGGCCCTCGCGCTCAGCAGCGTGCGCTTTCGCGGTTTGTCGAAACCTTTCACGCCAAGTGGAGCTCGCAGACATACTGCGTCACGGGCTACGTCGTGCAGGACTGCGGTCATGTGCAGAGCGTCGTGTAGGCGGTCGATCGATCTTCAGTGCGACGGCGCTGCTAGCGTGGAGGCATGGCCACTCAAGCGCCCAGCGAGTCGACGCCCGAGCGACTCGCCTCCATCCGTGAGCAGCTGAAGCTGCTCGCGGATTATCTTTGACCCGGCCGAGCTGGGCGAGCGGGTGGCGGCGCTCGAGGTTCAGATGGGGGCCGAGGGCTTTTGGGGCGACGCCGAGAAGGCGGCCGCGGTGTCGGCCGAGCACGCGCGCGCATCGCGGCGGCTTGAGACCTTCACCGCGCTGCAACGTGACGTCGAGGATCTCGACGGACTGGCGGAGATGGCCACCGAGGAACAGTCTCTGCAGGCTGAACTGGACGAGCAGATCGCCTCCGTGGAGGCCCGTCTGGCGACGCTCGAGGAGCAGCGCCTGTTCTCGGGCCGATACGACTCCGGCGATGCGCTAGTGACCGTCAACGCCGGCGCGGGTGGAACCGACGCGCAGGACTGGGCGGAGATGGTGCTGCGGATGGAGATGCGTTGGGGCGAGAGCCGTGGCTTTGCGGTCGAGCTGCTCGAGGCCAGCGCCGGGGAGGAAGCGGGGATCAAGTCCGCCACCTTCCGCGCCTCCGGCGAGAACGCCTATGGCCTGTTCGGCGCCGAGCGCGGCGTGCACCGGCTCGTGCGCCTGTCGCCCTTCGACTCCGCGCACCGCCGCCAGACGAGCTTTGCAGGGGTCGAGGTCGCCCCGGTCGTGAAGGACACGGGCGAGGTCGAGATCGACGACGACGACGTCCAGATCGACACCTACCGGGCCTCCGGCGCGGGCGGCCAGCACGTCAACAAGACCGACTCGGCGGTCCGGATCACGCACCGGCCGACGGGCATCGTCGTGCAGTGCCAGAACGAGCGCTCGCAGTCCTCGAACCGCGCGACCGCGATGGCGATGCTGCGCGCGAAGCTCCTGGAGCGGCGCGAGCGCGAACGCCAGGAGGAGATAGCACGCGAGAAGGGGGAGGCACAGGACGTCAACTTCGGCTCGCAGATCCGCTCCTACGTGCTGCACCCCTACACGATGGTCAAGGACCACCGCACCGGCTATGAGATGGGCGACGTGCAGCGCGTTCTCGACGGAGATCTGGACGGATTCGTGCGCGCCTACCTGCTGTCCAGCGCGGCGACGCAGGCATAGAAGCCGACGCCTGTGCCCACCGCGGCGGCCTCGCGCGCCGATCTGAACGCGGCCACCGTGGCTGCGGTGCGCGGTCGTGGCCGCGGCGGCTCAGCGCGCGGCCTGGATCTGCTCGCGCTCGGCCAGGCGGTTGCGGCGGCGCAGCTGGGCCTCGCTCTCGCGCCGAAGCTCCTCCTCGCTGGCGGCCACGAGCGGCGGTACCGCCACCGGGTTGCCCTGATCGTCGACGGCCACCATCGTCAGATACGCGCTGTTGCTGTGCCGGCGTTTGCCGGTGCGGGGGTTCTCGGCGTCGACGCGCACTCCGACCTCCATGGAGGTGCGCCAGACGGCGTTGACACTCGCCTGGAAGGTGACCAGTTCGGCGACGTGGATGGGAACCATGAACGTCATGCGATCCATGCTGGCGGTCACGACCCGGCAGCGCGAGTGTTTGACGGCCGCGAGCCCGGCGGCCTCGTCGCACAGCTTCATCACCGTCCCGCCGTGTACGAAGCCGGCGCCGTTGGCGTCGAGCGGTCCCATCCAGTGCGCGAGCGTGGCGTGGGAATCGGCCGCGGAGCGGGCATCCATGATCGCTGATCCTATGCTGATCGAAGTGAGCTCCACGCTTGAGGCCTCAACGGCCGAGCTCGTGCGCTCGGCGCTCGAGGAGGACATCGGCGCCGGCGACGTCACCACCGCGGCGACCGTGCCCGAGCGCTCGCGCGCTCGCGCGCTCATCACGCAGAAGGCGCCGGGTGTGATCTACGGCCTGAAGGCCGCCGAGGGCGTGTTTCAAGCGCTCGATCCGGACGTGCGCGTCGAGCGGATGGTGGGGGAGGGGCAGTGGCGAGAAGAGGGCGGCCCGGTGATGAGCGCTGAGGGGCGCGCACGCGCGATGCTCACCGCCGAGCGCACGGCTCTGAACTTCCTCGCCCACCTCTCAGGAGTCGCCACGATGTCCGCCCTGGCCGCGCGCGCTGTGCAGGGGACGGGCGCGAGGGTGCTAGACACGCGCAAGACGACGCCGGGGCTGCGCGCGCTCGAGAAGGCCGCCGTCGCCGCCGGCGGCGCGAGCAATCACCGCGGCGGCCTGTATGACGCGATCCTGATCAAGGAGAACCACATCGCCGCCGCCGGCGGCATCGCGCAGGCGATAGCCCGCGCCCGAGAGCTCGCGCCGGAGCTGGCGGGCACGCTCGAGGTCGAGGTGCGCGACAGCGAGGAGATCGAGCAGGCGCTCGCCGCGGGCGCTCCGCGGCTGTTGCTGGACAACATGGACGAGCGCGAGCTGCGCGCCGCGGTGGCGCAGGTCGGGGGCCGCGCCGGCCTCGAGGCCAGCGGCGGAGTGACCCTCGAGACGCTCAGGGCGCGG
Organism: uncultured Solirubrobacteraceae bacterium; assembly: GCA_963779605.1. Taxonomy (GTDB): domain Bacteria; phylum Actinomycetota; class Thermoleophilia; order Solirubrobacterales; family Solirubrobacteraceae; genus Palsa-744. Next base: position 205,771 of record CAVZYR010000005.1, on the reverse strand, counting down.
GCACAGACGGGGGTAGAATGGATCTCGATGGGTGCTCTCACCCACTCGGCGCCCGCCCTGGACCTGTCCCTGATATTGGAGGTGTTGCCATGACGCTCACGCTGCCGATGGCTCCCAGCGGGACAGGAGAAGCGCTCTCGCCGGGCGAGATCGCACGGCTCAAGGACGAGGTGCGTACGCTCGCGCGGAAGCGCAACGCGGTGATCCTGGCCCACAACTACCAGGTGCCCGAGGTGCAGGACGTCGCCGATTACGTCGGCGACTCACTCGGCCTCTCCCGCCAGGCATCGGCAACAGCCGAGCAGACGATCGTCTTCTGCGGCGTGCACTTCATGGCCGAGACCGCGTCGATCCTGTGCCCGGAGAAGATGGTGCTGATCCCCGATCTCGACGCCGGCTGCTCGCTGGCCGCGTCGATCGACGCCGAGCAGCTCGCGGCCTGGAGAGCGGAGTACCCGCGCGGCGTGGTGGTCATGTACGTGAACACGACCGCCGAGGTCAAGGCGCTGACCGACTACGTGTGCACGTCCGCCAACGCCGTCGACGTGGTTCGCCACATCTACGACACCCATGGCCAGGGCACTGAGATCCTGTTCGGCCCGGACATGTGGCTCGGCGCCTACGTCGAGAAGGAGCTCGGCAGGCGCATGCACGTGTGGGACGGCGAGTGCCACGTCCATGCCGGCATCCGCCCCTCCGACATCGAAGCCACGCGCGCCGCCCATCCCGGCGCCGACTTCCTGATCCACCCCGAGTGCGGCTGCTCCACGAGCGTGATGGAGTATGTCGCCGCCGGCGACGTCTCAGCCGAGGGCGTGCACATGCTGTCGACGGGCGGCATGCTCAAATACGCCGAGTCCGCCGAGCGCGAACCCACGGCACGCGAGGCCGTCGTCGCCACCGAGATAGGCATGCTCTACCCGCTGCAGATGGCGGCCCCGGACGTGGAGTTCATTCCGGCCAATGCCGAGGCCTCCTGCCAGTACATGAAGATGATCACGCTCCCCAAGCTCAGAGACGCCCTGCGCGATGAGAAGTACGAGGTGCGCGTCCCGAATGACATCGCGGCCCGGGCGCGGGTGCCGATCGACCGCATGGTCGCGATCGGCTAGTGGGTCGTCCGAAAACGTTGCGCCTGTAACTCGACTACTCATGCTGCGATGAGCAGGCGGCGTTCTGCCTGGATGAGCCGGCGATCGCGGTGGGGTCCGTTGCGGTAACGGATGTGCTCGGCCATAACGGTCGCGAGCATCTCCCAGTCGGGGTAGTCGGCGTTCTTGACGACGAACTCGCCGATCGCCCAGAAGTGACACTCGATGCGGTTCAGGAAGCTCGCGTAGGTGGGCGTGAAGACGAGCTCCACGTTGTTGTTCTCGGCCCATTCGCGGATCGCCTCGGTCTTGTGGGTGGAGAGGTTGTCCATGACCAGGTAGATCCGCAGCTTGGCCTCGTAGCGCATCCGGATCTGCCTGAGGAACGCGAGCACCTCTCCCGCGTTCTTGTGCTCGCGCAGGCGCCCGTGCAGCCGGTCTGCGTGCACGTCATAGGCGGCGAACAGGTAGCGCACGCCGTGGGGGCGCTTGTAGGTCGCACGCAGCCGTCCGGGTAGCCGCCGAGGCATCCAGCTTGAGCCGTGGTGGGGGATCAGCTGGATCGGTCCCATCTCGTCGAAGCAGACGACGACCCCGTCCTCGGGCTTGGCTCTGTAGAGGCAGAGCACACGCTCGGCCTTGGATCGGAAGTCTGGGTCTGGGCTCCACTTCCAGGAGCGTGTGCGCTGGTGGGATAGGCCCGCGTCGATCAGCAGCTGACGCAGCGCCTCCCGGCTCAAGGAGATGCCCATCTGCGCCAGGTGCGGCGTGAGCTTCGAGAGCGACCAGCGCGTCAAGGGGACACCCTGCGTGTCGGGGCGGGCGCGCGCGACCGCGACGATCCGGTCACGCTCACAGGGCGTCGTCTTCTTGGGGCGCCCGCCCCGATAGTCAGGGTCAAGCGAGCTGAAGCCCTCCTCGTTGAAAGCATGGATCACCTTGCGCACATGCGACTCATCGGTGCGCATCAACCTCGCGATCTCCGGCGCGCTCATGAGCGTCGCCGAGGCCAGCACGATCATCGCTCGCTGACGCTTGGCCTGATACTTCGCGCGTTTGGAAATCGACTTCAGCCGCGCACCCTCCTGCGGGGAGAGCTCGCGCACGAACACCTCCGGCGGACGCATCGTCACCTCCTGGCTCGGGGACACACCCCGAAGTTCGCCAGAAGACGCGAGTTTCCGGTCAAACGTTTACGGACGACCCACTAGCTGCCACCCGGGGCGCGTGGCTTCCGCCTTCCAGGTAGCGAATGCGCTAACAGTCTGGCATCTCGTTCGCGTATCCGCTACCATAGGACCCATGGCGGTCGTGTCAAATCACAGTCAGGCGGTGGCCGGCGAGCTCATCCGCGAGATTCGCGGCGAGAGCGCGCTGACGCAGGCCGAGCTCGCACGGCGCACGGGCATCGCCCGTTCCGTGCTGAGCGCCTACGAGCACGGTCATCGCCAGCCGTCGGTGGCGGCGCTCGCCCGCATCGCCGCCGCGGCCGGGGCTGAACTGCAGCTCGCGCCGAGGGCCGATCGCGCGGCCACCGAGCACGCCGGGAAGGTCCTCGCCCAGGTGCTCGACCTGGCTGAGCATCTGCCCTACCGGCCGCGGCCGGAGCTCGCATATCCGCCGCTGATCCGGCTCGCGGCGTGAGCGAGCTCGGCGAGCGTCTGCTCGCCCTGCACGACGCGCTCGAGCTGGTGCGAATCCCACACGCGATCGGCGGCGCGATCGCGCTTGGCTACTGCACCCTCGAACCACGGGGAACGAGGGATCTCGACGTCAACGTGTTCGTCGGCCCGGACCGCGTCAAGGACGTGTTCGCCGCGCTGCCTGAGGGGGTGGCGATCTCAGGGCTCGCGCTCGAGCAGGCAGAACGCGACGGGCAGGTCAGGCTGTGGTGGGAGCAGACGCCGATCGACCTGTTCTTCAGCGTTCTGGGCTTTCACGACCAGGTCGCCAGCGAGGTCCGGCAGGTGCCCTTCGAGGGCCGTTCGATTCCCGTGCTGGACTGCACGGCGCTGGCTGTCTTCAAGGCGATCTTCGACCGGCCGCGAGACTGGGTGGACATCGAAGCGATGGTCGAGGCACGGGCACTCGATGTCGGCGAGGCTTCCCGCTGGGTGCGAGACCTGGCCGGCACCGACTCCGCCGCGGCGCAGAGGCTGGCTGAGCTGGGCACCTAGAACTCGTCGGCGGCGTGCGGTCCGACGCAGGCGACCGCGAGCTTCTCGGCGACGCCCGCGGCGACCTCCCGGACCTCCTCGTAGGTGACCGCGTCCAGAGCCGCTATCGCGGTGTCGGGGTCGATGTCCTCGTGGAAGACGATGCTCTGGTTGGCGGCGTAGCGCGCGACCGCGTTGGTGTTCTCAAACGCGAGCACCGTGCGACCGGCGGCGTAGGCGCGCGCACGCCGCACCTCCTCCTCGGTCGGGCCCTCATCGCGAAGCTCCGCCACGATCTCGCGCATGCGCGTGTAGGCCTCGACCGTCTTGGCCGACTCGAGCCCCGAGCCCAGCTGCAGGATCGGCACGTCGGCGAACACGTGGTCGACCGCATACACCGAGTAGCAGAGGCCGCGCTTCTCGCGGATCTCCTCGAACAGGCGCGATCCCATCGACCCTCCGAGCAGCGTCGAATAGATCGACAGCGCCGCGCGCTCGCGCACGTCGGCGACCGCGATGTCCGGCCTGTAGATCATGCGCAGGTGTGACTGGTTGGTGTCGCGCTCATCGACGAGCGTCTGCGGGGCGAACTCCGGAACGGGCGTGTATGGCGGAGGTGTAGCGAGCGCCGGGAAGCGGGCGAAGCGCTCCTTCAGCTCCTGCTCGCCCGGTAGGTGGTCGAGGTTCCCGGCGAGGAACGCGCCACCGCGCGCGCCCGACCAGCGGCGTTCGCGGAACGCGACGATCGCCTCGCGCGTGAAGCTCCTCAGGTTCTCCTCCGGGCCCAGCACCGTCCGTCCGAGCGGGTGATCGCCGAAGGCGGCCCGGTCGATCAGGTACTCGGCGACGGTCGATGGCTGGTCATAGGCGCGGTTGATCTCCTGGATTACGACCCCGCGCTCGCGGTCGAGCTCCTCGCCGTCGAGGCGCGGGCGTCCGACGAAATCGGTGAGCAGGTCGATTGCCGGACCCGCGCTCTCGGCGCGGACGGTGATGTGAAAGGCGACCAGGTCGTGGCTCGTGTACGCGTTCAGCACGCCCCCCAGCCGCTCTGCGGTCTCGTTGACGTCCTTGTAGGTCGGGTACTTCTCGCCTCCCTTGAAAACGAGATGCTCAAGGAAGTGGGCCATTCCGTTCTCCTGAGGCTGCTCGTTGCGCGCGCCCGCGTCGAACGCCACGAGCACGGTCAGCGCGCGCGTCCCGGGGAGGGCGATGCTGTGAACGGGAAGTCCGTTCGCCTCGACCGTGGTGGTGGATATGACGCTCATTGACGCCCACCCTAGAACAGCCCGCGCCGCCACCACGGCAAGGGCCGGGAAGGACGCCGGTCGATGGCGCCTTCCGAGGTCCTGACGCGTAGTCTGCCGAAGGCCATGTCCTCCCGACGTCAACAGCCGCTGCTGGTGGTGCTCGTGGTCGCCCTGCCGCTGCTGCTCGTGCTGGGCGTATGGCTCGGAGGCCATCCGGAAGACCTGCCCAGCTTCGCCCGGCGCGCGTTCGTCACAGACCACGCGACGCGCGTGGTCGACGAAGCGATCGAGCGAATCTCAAGCGACTACTACCGGCCGGTCTCCAAGGGCAGCCTCTCGGACGCGTCGATCTCCGGCGTCGTGGCGAGCCTCGGCGACCGCTTCTCCCACTACCTGACGGCCAAGGAATTTCACGAATTCAACTCACCGCCGAGCTTCACCGGCATCGGCGTCGCGGTCGACCCCGAACGCCGGGGTCTTTTGATCGCGCGCGTGTTCGACTCCTCGCCCGCGGCCCGCGCGGGCCTGAAGCCGGGAGACGTGATCCTGGCGGTGGACGGCCACAAGCTCGAAGGTCTCAACGCCAACGCGGCCGTGGCGCTGATCAAGGGGTTGCCCGGCACCGACGTGCAGCTCGTCAGCGAAGCGCCGCCCCCGGCGCACGCCAAGCACGGTGTCAAACAGACCCTCAAGATCACCCGCGCGACGATCTCCGAGCCGGTCGTCGCCTCCACCATTCAGACTGCCCGCGGGGTCAAGATCGGCGTCGTCGCGCTTGCGACGTTCAGCCCGGGTGCGCACGCCGAAGTGCGCGAGGCCGTCGAACACGTGCTGCACGCCGGCGCACAGGGGATCGTCTTCGACCTGCGCGACAACGGCGGCGGCCTCGTCGAGGAGGCACAGCTGATCGCGAGCATCTTCATTCCCAAGGGCACGATCGTCACCACGCGCGGGCGCACCCAGCCGACGGACACGCTGATGGCCACCGGCGACGCCATCTCCACCTCGATTCCCGTCGCCGTGCTCGTCGACTCCAACACGGCCTCGGCCTCGGAGATCGTGACGGCCGCTCTTCAGGACCACCGCCGGGCGACGGTCGTCGGCACGCACACGTTCGGCAAGGGCGTCTTCCAGGAGGAGGAGCCGCTCTCAAACGGCGGTGCGCTGGACATCACCGTGGGCGAGTACTTCACGCCCAACGGGCGCAACCTCGGGGGCGGCGGCGTCAAACAGGGCGCGGGGGTCGTCCCCGAAGTGCTCGTGCCACACGGCGTCGACACCCCGCATGGACTTGACGTCGCGCTTGACACGGTGGCCGCCAAAGTGGCGGCTGCACAGCACAAGTGACGATCGTAGCCCTGCTCGCGAAGCGGGGGCGCTTCTGGGTGGCCGAGCCGCTGTTCCCGCCGAGGGGGGGCGAGCGCGAGCGCTCGAGGGCCGGACATCGGGGCATCGCCCTCGGCGGGAACCTGGGACGCGGGGCCGGCGCCAAGGCGCGGGCCGGCGACATCGTGCTCGTGCGCATCGCCAAGCCGGGTCGCCGCTCCGGGGGAGCGGCGCGGATCGTGCGGGTGATCGGGCGCCCGGACGTGGCGCGCGCCGTGATCGAGGCGCTGATGCTCGATCGCGGGCTGGCACGGGCCTTTCATCCCGAGGTGGAGCGCGAGGCGGCGCAGGCACGCGATCGCGCCGGCCCGGGCGCCGGCGCAGAGCCCGGCAGACGCGACCTGCGGGGATTGCCGACGTTCACGATCGACCCCGTCAGCGCGCGCGATTTCGATGATGCCGTCTCTGCCGAGCGCATCGACGGCGACGGCGTGCGCGTGTGGGTGCACATCGCCGACGTGAGCGCCCACGTGCGCGAGGGATCGCTCGTTGACCGCGAGGCCCGCCGGCGTGCCACAAGCGTGTATGTGCCCGGAGCGGTCGAGCCGATGCTGCCGCAGGCGCTGTCCAATGACGCCTGCTCGCTGTTGCCCGGGCGCGATCGCCTGGCCGTGACCGTGGAGCTCGAGCTGCACGCTGCGGAGGTCGGCCGCGTCGCCTTCTACCGCTCGCTGATCCGCTCCGATGAGCGCCTCGACTACGAGCGCGTGGACCGCATCTTTGCCGGGCGCGAGTCGCCGGCCGAGCCCTGGCGAGCGCCATTGATGGCGGCGCGCGACGCCGCCGCGGCCCTGCAGCGCGCGCGCGAGCAGCGCGGCGGGCTCCTGATCGACTCCGAGGAGCCCGACTTCGTATTCGATCAAGAGGGCAACGTCGTTGAGATCCGCGCGCGCTCGCAGACGGAGTCCCACCGGCTGATCGAGCATCTGATGATCGCCGCCAACGAGGCCGTCGCGCGGGAGCTCGAGAAGCGCGGCGTGCCCTGCCTGTACCGCGTCCACGAGCGCCCCGAGCCCGAGCGCGTCGAACGGCTCGCCGATCAACTCGCCTCGCTCGAGGTGCCGACGCCGCCGCTCCCCGATCACATCTCCCGCGCACAGGCCGCCGAGCTCGTCGGCGACATGTCCCGCCGCGTCGATCAGCACGTGCGCCGCACGGGCCGCGGGCGGATCGTGCTCAGCTCGCTGGTATTGCGCTCGCTCATGCAGGCCTACTACTCGCCCGCAAATCTCGGCCACGCGGGCCTCCACTCCGCGGCCTACTGCCACTTCACCTCGCCGATCCGCCGCTACCCCGATCTCGTCTGCCATCGCGCGCTGCTCTCGGCGGTGGGCGGTGGGGAGAGCGCGCCGCGCGCGGGCGAGCTCTCAGAGCTCGGCGCGTGGACGTCCGAACGGGAGCGCGACGCGATGACGCTCGAGCGCGACGCCGACGACGTCGCGCGCTGCTTCGCCCTCGAGCGGGCCCTGCACGCGGAGGGCCCGGGGCGGGCGTTCGCGGGCGAGGTGGTCGGGCTGATCTCGGCAGGGGCGTTCGTCGCCTTTCCACGCGAGCTCGCCAGCTACGAAGGCATGCTGCCGGTGCGGCGCCTGCGCCTGCAATCCTCCGGCCGCGATGCGGCGAACGAGTGGTGGGAGATCAACGAGCTCGGCACGATCCTCCACGGTGAGCGGACGGGCGCGACGCTACGCCTCGGCGATCCGATCGACGTGCGCGTTGACGGCGTTGACGCGGTCCGCGGCCGCGTCGACCTGATCCCGGCCGCCTGACGCGCTCAGCGGCACGCGACGGCGGAGCCCGCAGGGGCGCAGCCGCCGATCATCCTCGCCGCCGGCAGCCGCCGTCCGCACCATCTAGGCTCGAGCGATGTTGCGCCTTGGAAGCTGTGTCAGGCCAGCCGATGGAAGATCGGCCCGGGTAAGCGCTGGAGCGCCCGGTAGCAGGCCCCGGTTCGTCGCCGAGAGGCGGCGGGCTGAGCGGGGCGTCAAAAGCCTCTTTGGAGGGAGCAAGCGCGTGGGCTGCGACTGCAGCCCCGACATAGGAACAATCGGGGAGCCGAGCCGCTCATTTCACGGCGAAGGCCATGTCCGCCAGTCCTGGTTCCGGATCGGGTGCGGCGGGTCTCTGCGGGGTACGGGAAGTTGCACGCGCGCAAGGTCTGATCATGGAACAAGGGAGACCCGTCTGCCCAGCCTCGTCAGCAAAGACCACTCGTATAAGCCGATGGCGAAGTCGAGCGGAGGGCAGCGGGAGTCCGAGGGGGCCGTAGTAGTGCTGATCGGCGTGCAGAACAACGCGCCAGGAGCAAAGGGCCCCTGCTTTGATCACGCGAGCGCCGAGGGTAAGCGCTAGGGCATGGTCGAGACCGCTCGACCCATTGACCCCGCCGGGCATAAGCCCGGTGATCCCGCCAGCGAAATGGTGTTGGAGGCCACTGGTGGGGATGTGCGAGAACTTCAGCGCAAGCTATGGGTGGCCGCCAAGCGGTCGCCGGGTAGACGCTTTCACGCCCTGTTTGACCGGGTCCACAGGAGTGACGTCCTGCGGGAGGCGTGGCGGCGTGTGCAGAAGAACAAGGGTGGCGCCGGGGTTGATGCTCAGACGCTGGCGGCGGTGCAGGAGTACGGGGTGGAGCGGCTGTTGGCCGAGCTGCAGCGTGACCTGCGCCAAGGGAACTATCGTCCGCGGCCGGTCCGGCGCGTTGAGATCCCCAAGCCCAAGGGTGGTGTGCGGCCGCTGGGGATCCCGACCGTCTCCGATCGGATTGTCCAGCAGGCAGCGCGGATCGTGCTTGAGCCCATTTTCGAGGCCGACTTTCTGGATGTCTCGTTTGGGTTTCGCCCGCGCCGGTCGGCCACGGAAGCGAAGGAGGTGCTGCGCCGTTCGTTCATCGACGGGTACCGCTTCGTGTTCGAGGCCGACATCCGCGACTATTTCTCTGCGATCGACCACGAGCGTCTGCTCGCGAAGGTCGCCGAGCGGGTCTCGGACCGGCGCGTGCTCAAGCTGATCGGCAAGTGGTTCAAGGCGGGTGTGATGGAGGAAGGGGTGCTGCGGCGCTCAGTGGCAGGGACCCCGCAGGGCGGCGTGATCTCGCCGCTTCTGTCGAACATCTACCTGCACGCGCTGGACCTCGCGTTCGCCGACGGTGCTCATGGCAGGTTGGTCCGCTATGCGGACGACTTCGTCGTGATGTGCAGGAGCGAGGCGCAGGCCCGTGCGGCCGGAGAGCTGGCCAGACAGGTGCTGGCTGATCTCGGGCTTGAGCTACACCGGGAAAAGACGAGAGTCGTTGACCTCACAGAAGGCCGGGAGGGCTTTGACTTCCTTGGCTGCCACTTCCACGCCCGCATGTCGGGCCGGCTGCTGGAACGCGGTATACGCCGCTACTACCTGCAGCGCTGGCCCTCACAGGCGGCGATGAAGCGGTTGCGCCAGCGGATCAAGGCGTTGACCGGTCGCGGCCGGGCGGGAACTGACATCCGCGAGGTGATCTCGTGGCTTAATCCGATCCTGCGCGGCTGGGGTAACTACTTTCATACCGGCAATGCCGCCATCCGCTTCAACCAGATCGACTGGTACGTCGTGGGGCGTCTTCGCGGCCTGATGCGCAAGCGCTACGGTCGCAACCTGCGCCCCGGCCAGTGGAACCCCTGGACGCGCGAATGGTTCGAGGCCCATGGTCTCTACCGCCTGCGCGGCACCATCCGCTACCCGGTGGCAGCGTCGTGACCATCAGGAGGATCATCGGTAAGCCGTGTGCGGGAAAACCGCACGCACGGATTGAAAGGGGAATGGGGAAACGGGCCTCCATGGCACCGCGCCCCTGACTACCAATGGCAAAGGGCAAGGGCAAGCGCAAGATCAGCGCCGGAGACGTGGCCTCAAACCGCTACGCCTCCCATCGCTACGAGCTGATCGAGCGGATCGAGTGCGGGATTGTGCTCGAGGGCACCGAGGTGAAGGCCCTGCGAGCCTCCGGCGCACAGCTGAAGGACGGCTACGCCGCGATCCGCGACGGCGAGCTGTGGCTGCACTCCGTCTACATCCCCCCATACGGCCCCGCGGCGCGCGAAAACCATGATCCCGAGCGGGTGCGCAAGCTGCTTCTGCACCGGCGCGAGATCGACCGCATCGCCGCGCGGGCGAGCGAGCGCGGGCTGACGCTCGTGCCCACGCGCATCTACTTCTCAGGCGCCCACGCCAAGGTCGAGATCGCGCTGGCCCGCGGCAAGGACCTCTACGACAAGCGCCAGTCGATCCGCGAGCGCGAGAGCAAGCGGGACATGGAAAGGGCTGTGCGGGAGGCCAGGCGCTAGATCGAGCCGAAGCTGTGACCGGAGCTCGAGAGGATGTGCGTCTCGTGCATCCCGAAGGCCAGGGCCACGATCAAGCCGATGTACACGGCCCCGACCAGCAGGCGGTGGCGGGGCGACACGCGGTAGTAGGCGGCCTGCTCGAGCGAGCGTGTTTTCCGCTGCTGCCAGCGCCGCCACGTCTCCATGCCGCCGAACAGCACGATGATCAAAAGGATCGGGTTCGGGAAGATGAGCACCATCGCCACCAGCGCCCCGAAGCCGATGAACCACATCCACGGCGCCATTGCGGCCATCGCCCGACCGCCGTCGAGCGGCACCACCGGCAGCAGGTTGAACAGGTTGATGAGGAATCCGACGTAGGCGAGCGCGAGCAGGAACGAGCTGCCGGTGAGCCAGCCGGCGAGCGCGACCGTCCCGGCGGCGAGGCTGCCGAGTACCGGGCCGGCCAATCCCACGCGGGCCTCCGCGAGCGCGTTGTCGCCCAGCGACTTGGCGAAGATGGCGGCGCCCAGGAAGGGGATGAACATCGGCGTGCTCGCCTTGATTCCCTCGCGGCGCAGCGCGATCACGTGGCCCATCTCGTGCAGGAACAGCAGCACGACGAATCCTGCCGCGAACTCCCATCCCCAGAACAGGCTGTAGGCGGCGACCGACACGAGCGCCGTGCCCGAGGTCGTCAGCAGCTTGAGCTTCGGCAGGAGGAGAAACAGGCCCTTGATCGCCGCGAAGAACTTGGCAATGACCGCGGCCACCGCCGCAAGCGCGCTTGAGATCCGCTTGCGCAGGTTGCGCACGGGCTTCGCCCGCCGCGGCTGCTCGCCGAAGGGATTCTCGCCCGGGCGGGGGAGGGGCGACGGCGCCGGCGCGCTTCCGAGCGCCGGTGCGGGCGTGTGCACGGAGATCTCGCCGCTGTCCATACATCCATTGTGGCAGCACCCTTAAGCGCTCCCTAACGGTTAAGCGCTCCCTAACCGCTCCGACGGCCGCACGGCCGAGCTGCTGACGATCCGGGCGAGCTTTTTTTCCGAAAGTGCGGGGAGCGGTGCTCGCGGCGGTTGCAATCCCCGGGGGCACGAGCTACGTTGAATCCAGACGCGGAACCGAGCCGCAAAGAGCGAGGCCAACGAGGTGTGAGGCCGCGCCACCCACGAGGAAAGGGCCTTCGGGTCCCAACTGGTGGGTTCCTCAAGCGGCCCGGAACCGCGTCGTTTTCTTTCTCCCGGCACCAGCGCTCGCGGCGAGGTTTGCGGCCCGGCACGTGGGCATCGTTAGAATGGACCTGTAGAGCATCCCCCGGGGACGACAGGCTTCGACGCGGTCGGCTTGTGGGGATGGTGGCGAGTCGAGGTGCCCGGGCGGCCTCGTAAAACACCCGGGAAAACCATAAGTGCGGACTCTCACGAGTACGCCCTCGCCGCTTAGTCAATAGCTAAGCCGTGAGGTCTCGGGCCCCGCTCGCCTGCGGCGGGGAAGGCCGGGATCAGAAAGCAGGCTCACCCGGCGCGGTCCGTCTCTGCCAAGCCGGGGAAAGCTAAGGAGACTGGTCCCCCGCAACCCCGCCGGCGAGGCGAGTGGGGGATGAGATCAGAGCGCCGGCTACGCTCGTAGAAGCCATCATCACGCTATCGCGGACGTGGGTTCGATTCCCACCGTCTCCACTGATACGGATAACCGCAACGGACCCTGCGTTCACGCGCTCAAGTGGTGCGTAGCGCTTCGGTCGGTGACAGCCGTGCGGCACGCAGCGCGGGGAGCAGGCCGGCGACCGCGCCGATCATGAGCGCCGCGCCGAACCCGCCCGCCCAGGCGAGCGTGGGGATCACGATCGCCCAGCCCTTGGTGGAGGCGTAGATCGCGGTCGCGAGCACCCCGACGCCGACGCCGACGGCGCCGCCGCTGAGCGCAAGCAGGATCGCCTCGGAGAGGAACTGGGTGCGGATCTGCCCGCGGGTAGCGCCAAGCGCGCGGCGCAGCCCGATCTCCGAGCGGCGTTCCAGCACGGAGATGACCATGATGTTCGCCACCCCGACGGCGCCCACCAGCAGGGCCACGGCGCCGAGTCCGAGGAAGAGACCGTTGAAGGCGCCCTGGGCATCGGCGCGGGCTGTCAGCGCCGCCGAGGGCTGGCTGACGTCGACTTCGTTGGGCGCTTCCGGGTCCGCGGTGGCGGCGAGCACCGACTGGACGGCCGCTACCTGGCTGTTCTGGGCGCGCAGGTAGACGGTGTTGGGGTGCCCGGTGAACTGCAGGTAGCGTTCCGCGGCCCCGAAGCCGACGAGTACCGCGCTTTCGATTTCGGGTACCAGCACCGATGGGCCGAGGATCCCGACGAGGTAGAGCCACATCCCGCCGGCCCAGATCCGCTCACCGGGGTAGAGGTGGTCGATCCCGAGTCGTTGGGCGGCCGCGGAGCCGAGCACCGCTGCGGGCTCCTGGGCGGTGGCGGCGTTCAGGTAGCGGCCCTGTACGACGCCGATGCCCAGTGTGTGCAGCAGGCCGAGGCTCGCCGCTTGGAGGCTCAGGGCGTTGGTTTCGACGGCGGGGATCAGCGGGGAGCGGTAAACACTGCCTTTGACGTTCCCCGTCTCGGCCACGTTTTCCACCGGGTCGATGCGGGCGATCATCGCGGGCGCGACGAGGGGCAGCTCGGCGGTCTTGCCGGCGAAGCTCTGGCCGTTCGTGACGGTCAGGAGGTTCGTCCCGAGGTGTTCGATCTCTGACAGCAGGCCGGCTTGACTCGAGGAGGACAGGCCGAGCACAGCCACGATCGCGGCGACGCCGATTGCGATCCCGAGTGCGGAGAGCCCGGCACGCATGCGCCTGGTGCGAAGGCCGACGCTCGCCACGCGGGCGAGATCGGACGGGCGCAGCTTCTTCGGGGTCAGGTGTGCGGCCTTGCGAGCGAGGCTCTCGGCCGCGCTCATGGGGACTGCCCGGGTGCAATGTTTACGAGCGCGAACGCCGCCGCTCTCGCGTGCTTGACAGTCACCTTGACGATGTAGCCCCCCCGTGTGCCGCCGGCGGTGAAGGCTGGCGCGACGGCGATCCCGCAGGCGTTGGTCTTGACCTTGACCGTGTTGGCGTGAGACACGCGGGTGTGATGGTGGGGGCCGCGAGAGTAGACCGTGAAGCGTCCGCTCGCGCCGGCGAGCGGCGCTGAGAAGGTGATGAGCGCACCGGGGACGGGGTTCTTCTGTGCGTCGGTGGCGGTGACGGCGAGGCGGATCGGGAACGCGGTTCCCGCCGGGGCGGATTGCGTGGATCCGACCCCGGGGGTCAGCTTGGCGGGTTTGCCGGCGAGGTTTGACAGGGAGAAGCTCACCGGTGCCGCCGCGCCGGCGGATGCCCCAGATCTTTCCTGACCCGACCCCCCGGTTGGTTCTTTGCCCGACACGGCGGCCGTCGCGCTGAACGATCCGGCTGTGCCGTTCGCGGTGAGACGCGGCGAGCTCGCGACGCCGGTGGCGCCGGTCGTTGCCGTCGCCTGGGTGCCGGTGCCGGTGAAGGTCGCGCCGGCGTTCGAGGAGGCGGTCGTGCCGCAGGCGCTCAAGCCGCCCGAGCCGAGCGTGAATGTGACCGTGGCGCCCGCGGCCGGGTTGCCGCCTGCGTCCAGCACCCTGACCTGCAGCGGGTGGGGATAGCGGCTCATGACGCTCGCTGACCTGCTCTTCAGGGGGAGCGCGACGATCCTCGCCGGTACGCCCGCGGCGGTGTTGGTCAGCGAGAACGAGACCGAGCCGTATTGCGAGCTGGCGGTGACGGTATAGCTGCCCGCGGCGGTGTTGGCGGTAAACGGCGGCGCGGCGACCGCGCCCGAGGCATCGGCGCCGACGATGACGGTGTTAGACCCGCTGTTGGAGAACAGCCCACTCGCACCACTGGCGGGTGCGCTGAACGTGACCGGGATCCCCGCGGCGGCGCTCGTGACGGGGCAGCCATCGCTGTTGCTGAGCGCCACCTGTAAGCCGGTCGCAAAAGCGCTCCCGAGTATCGCCGTCTGCGGTGTGCCCGCGACGAGCGTCATCTGGTTCGGCGGATTGGACAGCGGACAGCCCGATGCCCCGGACGCTTCCGCCGCGAACGCCGCAGGCCCTACCGGAGCCCCACCGAGAGCGGCGCCCAAGGCGACGGCCATGATCAGCCCGAGCCTCACCCAGCGAACACCGCGTCGCAACCACGTCAGTCGTGCCATCAGCGCGCCGCTCCTGCTTCGGCGGTGTCGTTCACGATGCGCCCGTCGAGCACCTGCACCTGTCGCGGCAGGCGGCCGGCGAGGTCGTGGTCGTGGGTGATCACGAGGATCGTCGCCCCATCGGCATTCAGCTCTTCCAGCAGCTCCAGCAGCGCGGCGCCGGCAGCGCTGTCGAGGTTTCCCGTGGGCTCGTCGGCCAGCACGATCGCGGGGCGGCCAACCAGCGCACGCGCGATCGCGACGCGCTGGCGCTCGCCACCGGAGAGCTTGCTCGGACGGAAGTGGGCACGGTCGGAGAGCCCCACCCGGGCGAGCGTCTGGGCAGCCCGTTCGCGGCGCTCGGAGACAGCGACGCCGGCGTAAAGCAGTCCTTCGGCGACATTCTCGAGGGCCGTGGAGTGCTCGGCGAGAAAGAACTGCTGAAAGACGAACCCGATACGCGTGGCACGCAGCGTGGCGAGCTCGCGATCAGCGAGCCCTGCCGCATCGAGGCCCGTGATCGAAACCACCCCCGAGCTCGGGCGCTCGAGCGTGCCCATGACGTGCAGCAACGTCGTCTTCCCCGAACCCGAAGGCCCCACGATCGCCACGAGCTCGCCCTCTCGCACCGCGAAGCTAACTTCCCGCAGCGCGTACACAGGCGGCTCGGCGCCGTAGACCTTGCTCACCCCGTCGAGCTCGAGCACCGGCTGCGCGCTCATGTCACTGGCACCACCACGCGCTGGCCGGCGGACACACGCGGGCCGCTCACCTGGACGAGGCCCTCGGCGTCGTCGAACAGGCCGAGTCTGACCGCCTCGAGGCGGTGCACCCGGCCTTCGGCGACCTCCAGCGCGTAGCCGCCACCGGCCAGCGCGAGCAGCGCGTCGATCGGCACCGCAAGCGCTTCCTGGACGCTTTCGGTGGTGATCGACACGTTTACGGGTGCTTGGTCCAGGTGCCCCGTCGCCGCCCTGTCGGTCGGTGTGGCATCGACTTCGATCGTCGGCGCGCTTTCTTCTTGACCAGATTTGTCCGCTTCACCGGATTTGCCCGACGGCGATGTCGCGACGCTTGACACATACGTGATCCGCCCGGGCGTGGTCTGGCTGTCGGGGAGTGTGATCGTGACGGTGTCGCCGACCTTGACGCTGGCCTGCTGGGCCGCGTCGAGCGCGATCGTGACCTGCCGAGCGGTCGAGGTGATACCGAGCACCGGACCCGGCATGACCGTCGCGCCGACCGTCGGAGTCACGCTCGTCACACGCACCGGCCCGGGCTCGAACACCACCGAGCCGAGCAGCAGCTCGCCGGTCACGCTCAGTCCGTGCGCCGATTGAAACGCGCGTACCGCCGCGACGGTCGCAGTGCTGAACGTGTCGCCCTCGAGGCCCTGCCCGTAGCCGAGCGCGTCGAGGTTCTCGTTCAGCTCGGCGACGTCTGATCCCGCTGACATCCCCGCCACGAACGCGCGCGTCGGGAGCACCGAGCCATACAACAGCACGACCGACTGACCGTTGATCTCGAACAGGCTCTCCCCGCGCGTGAGGATTTGACCGACCGACGGAAGCTCCGTGAACGTCGAGCCCTGGCCGTAGAGCGCGGCCGATGAGCGCGCCGCCGCGAGGCTCGCGTCGGCGCGCGCGAGCGACTTGTCGGCCGAGGAGACCTGTGCGCGGTCGGCTTTGACCTTCATCGCGGCGCCTGATGAGCTCTGCTCAGCGCTCGAGACCGCCTGCACGTCGCTCGCGCACACGCCCGAGCCCCCGCCGCCCGAGGGAGAGCCGCTGGACGCGCTTTCCGCGGCGCCTTCGCCGGCGCAGTCGACGGCCTCCTTGGCGCGGGCAGCCGAGACGGTCGCCTGCTGTGCCGCGAGCGCTTCGCTGTCGGTCGCCAGCGACACCCCCGCCGTGCTCAGCATTTCTTCGGCGTTCGTGACCGACTGCTGCGCCTCTGACACCATGGACGGCGCCGTCCCTGACGGCACGCGGATGCTCGACGAGCCCGCATAGCCGAGCGTCCCGCTCACCTGCGTCTGTGAAGACAGCGACCGGCGGGTCACCGTCGCAAGCGAGGTCGCGGTCGCGTTATCGCCAACACCACTGCCGGACTTGGGTGAACCGCCAAAGGGATCGGTGATGATCAGGACCACGACAGCCACGACGAGCGCCAGCCCCGTCCCCGCGAGCACCCTCCGGCGATCCCGGCCTCGCAGCGGGTCGACCGCTGAGCGCTTGCCTGCGGATCCGCCCGCGTCGCCCGTCTGTGGGTGCATGGACGCCGCCTCACCGGACATGGGATCGCTCATCGATGACTGTGGTATGAAGTCGACGGGTCCGGTTCGTATGGATGCTGTAGGGCACCGGTTTCCTCAGGGTCTGCTTCGGGGGTCTGCGTCCCCGTCCCCGACCAGTTCTACGCGGCGGATTGTTTCGTCCTTGTTTCGCCCGATCGCGCTCATGGTCCACCCGGTCCGATCTGCCGGACCGCGAGCGCATGGGGCCCCAGCTGCTGGCAAGCCCGATCGGCGGCTTCGAACTGGGGCGATTCCGTGTTCACCTGAGCTCATCTCCCACCCCGGGCGGATGCGGGGATCAGTGATTCGCAGGCATGCACTGCCGCCTTGAACACCGGCGAGCTCTCGTTCAGCCCTTGATGGTTTATGTGGACGCCGCCGCTCGAGAACGTCGGGTCGGGGAAGTTCGGCAGGCCGTGCGAGCGGATGCATGCCGCCGCCTTCAGGTACTGCGACTGTTCGGAGGGGGTGATCTGGTGGTTCGAGCCTTCTCCGGGACCACCGCCGGGCAGCAGCTTGCTGCAGGCCTGCTGCGCCGACTTGAAATGGGGATTGCCCGTGATGGCCGGCGTGACCCCGATCGCCACGCTCACTTCATTGCCGTGGGTCGTGATTTTTGGATCGGGGAAGTTGGGCACTCCGTGTGCGCGCATGCACGCCGAGTACGCCACAGCCTGGCTCCCGGGCGACGTCGAGCTGCCCGGCCCACCGCCCGACCCGGCCGCCGTCGAGCTCGTCGTGGACGTTTTCGACGGATGCGACCCGAGGTGAGCGACACCTCCGCTCGCGGAGCCGCCTCCGCACCCGGCGGCTGCCAGCGCGAGCGCAACGAGTCCGCTCGTGGCGAAGGCTGCCCTGGGCGCCCGTCGCAGCCGGGGCCACCCCCCGTCGGCTCTGGCGCTCCGCCGGGCCGCGGCGGGCCGGGGTCGCCGCGGGGGCGAAATCAACCGCATCGTCTTCATGTCATGACCTCCCTGCTCGGGGTGTGTGTCATGTGTGCTTGTACGCATCCGGCCCTAACACCGCCGTAACGCTGTTATGCGGCTGTTAGGCGTGATGAGGCATCCTGGGCGGATGAGGGTGCTCGTGGTCGAGGATCATGCCCGGCTCGCCACGACCGTGGCCACGGTTCTGCGCCGTGAGGGGATGGCGGTCGACCTCGCGTTCGACGGGCGCGAGGCGCTGGCGCGCACCACGCTGAGCACCTATGACGTGATCGTTCTCGATCGCGACCTGCCGGTTGTCCATGGCGACGAGGTCTGCCGCTCGCTTGTCGCAGAGGGTTGCCCGAGCGCCGTGTTGATGCTGACGGCGGCGGACGCCATCGAGGAGCGCGTGGAGGGCCTCGGTCTGGGCGCCGACGACTACCTGTCAAAGCCGTTTGCGCTCGCGGAGCTCGTCGCGCGGATCCGGGCGCTTGCGCGGCGCGGGCGTCGCTCGCTACCGCCGACACTCATCCACGGAGACCTAGAGCTCGACTCTTCGCACCGGCTCGTGAAGCGGGCCGGAGAGCCGATCGCGCTCAGCCCGAAGGAGTTCGGCGTTCTGCAGCTCCTGCTGAGTGCCGAGGGCACGGTGGTCTCGACCGAGCAGATCCTCGAGCGCGTCTGGGACGAGGCGACCGACCCCTTCACCAACACCGTCAGGATGACCGTGAGCAGGCTGCGCTCCAAGCTCGGCGACCCACCGGTGATAGAGACGATCGCCTCCGTCGGTTACCGGATCGGGGGACTGTGATGCGGAGGCTGCGCGCCGAGCTCGGCGAGCTTGTGGTGACACTTCGTCACCCGCGCAGCACGGTGAGGGGACGCCTCATGTTGCTGATCGGCGCCGTGCTCTTCGCGTCGGGCGCCCTCCTGCTCGCGATTACATATGCGCAGGTGGCGCGCACGCACTCCGTGAGGGTGGCCGAAGCAGTTCCCGCGCAGATACCCGAAGCGGGTCAGGCGCCAGGCGGGGGTGCCCCGGGGGCGGGGGCGGCGGTCGTCGAACGCCAGCACATAGTGGATCTCCACGCGCAGTTGGGCGCCTCGGGCGTCGCACTTGCGCTCATGGCGGTCCTGGCACTCGTGCTCGGGTGGCTCGTCGCGGGGCGTGTCCTGCGCCCGCTGCGAACCGTGACTGCGGCGGCGCAGCAGATCTCTGCCGAGCACCTCGACCGCCGGCTGGCCGTGCAAGGCCCGCGCGATGAGCTCAAGGAGCTCGGCGACACGATCGACGGTCTGCTCGGGCGCCTCCAGGATGCCTTCGAATCCCAGCGGCGCTTCGTGGCGAACGCCTCGCATGAGCTGCGCACGCCGTTGACGGTGTCCCGTGCGCTGCTCGAAATGATCATCGAGGATCCGAGCGCGACGGTCGAGTCATTCCGGGCGACAGGCAGGCAGGTGTTGGAGGAGGGTGAGCAGCAGGAGCAGCTGATCGACTCGCTGCTGCTTCTCGCCCGCAGCCAGCGTGGCCTGGAGCGGCGCGAGCTGCTCGACCTGGCGCTGGTGACAAGGGGTGTGCTCCAGGCGCATGAGGCGGACGCAGCCGCTCGTGGCCTGCGCGTCGAACACTCGCTGCAACCGGCCTTGCTCTCGGGCGATCGGCGCCTGATCGAACGGCTCGTGTCGAACCTCGTGGAGAACGCGTTTCGCCACAACGTCACGCAAGGGCGCGTGCGCGTGGCCGTGGCAAGCGACGACGGTCATGCGACGCTCGCGGTCACCAACACCGGACCGCTCGTGCCCTCGGAGGATCTCGAGCGGCTGCTCGAGCCCTTCCAGCGCATGAGCCAGGAACGAACCGGAGAGCACGACGGCCTTGGTCTTGGCCTGTCAATTGTGCACGCCATCGCCCGCGCCCACGACGCCACCATCGCGGTCCGGGCCCAGGTTGGCGGAGGCCTGGAGGTCGAGGTGAGCTTCCCCGTCCCTGCTTGACCCTCGCGCATCACCTCGAGTCCGGCCGCTCACCGCCGCGGCCCGAAGTTGCACGCGGCCGCGGCCCGCTCGAACGCCGGCGAGTTCGTGTCGATCGACTGCGGGATCGCGAGGAAGTACCCGCCCTCGCCGATGATCCCGGCCGGGTTCGAGGGAGGCGAGCTGGTCGGATCGGGGAACCCGGTTATCCCGTGCTCGCGCATGCACTCGGACACGTCGAGCATTCGCGCCTGCGACTGCGGGGACGGGGATTCTGGGCCCGGAGGGCCCTTCGGCAGCAGGCGCTGGCAGGAGTGCGCGGCGGATTGGAACGCGGGCGACTGCAGGGTGCTCGCCGAGCCCATTCGGACCGTGTGGCCACTGACCTTCGGGTCGGGGAAGTTCGGAACCCCGTGCGAGCGGATGCACCTGGAGAACGCCACTCCCGATTCGACGGCAGTCGCCGCGGACGCCGAGGTGCCCGCGCCGCCCGTCGGGCTTGGAGAACCTCCCCCGCATCCTGCGACCAGCACCCCGCCGACGAGCGCTGCGGCGGCGAGCATCCGGGGTCGCGGCAGGGTGGGCCTCCTGATGTGGATGCCGTACGCCATCAGTGGTTGTGCAGCGGGAACGCGCACGCTGCTGCCGCCCGCGTAAACGCCGGTGACTGCTGGTCGATCGTGCTCGGAAACAGGAGGATCACCCCTTCGATGTCGCTCACCTCCGCGATGCCGGAGCCGAACGGGTTGGGCGGGGCCGAGGTCCGAGGGTCGGGGAAGTCGGAGACGCCGTGCTGGCGCATGCACCGCGCAATGTTCAGGAACTTCGCCAATGTCTGCCTCGAGGGAGGGGGGCCCGAGCCGGGGCCGGGGGGCAGTAGCTGCCGGCATTTCGCGCGCGCCGCGTTGACCGCGGGCGATTGGGGATCGAATCCACCACGCACAGGGAACCCGCCGCTCCCGTTCGGGTCCGGGAAGTTGGGCACACCGTTGGACCGCATGCACTTGGCGAAGGCGATCATCGCCTGCTGGAGGCTCGCGGGGCTTGCGGGCGAAGCGCCTCCGCCTTCCGGGGTCGCGTGCGAGACGCTCTTTGTGGAGGAGAGATGCGCAACGCCGGGGCTCGAGGAGCCCCCGCAGCCCGCGACGGCCAGCGCGACGCTCAGGAGGGCTGCGCCGGCGGTGAGCAGGCGCGCTCGCGGCGGAGTGAGCCTGTTGGTATGCATTCTGTGCGGCATCTGGTCTCCTGCCGGGTCTGCTCGGAGGGCTTAGGTCCTCTCCTGATCCGTTCTACGCGGTGGGTTGTTTCGGGGCTGTTTCGCTTTCGACGCGGACAGCGCTCCTGTTTGACCGAGCCGGCGAAACGGCGTTGAAACACTGCCGCGCTACCTTGACCAGGAGGAGCTACAGATGCGGGTGCTTGTGATCGAGGACGACGAGGAGCTGGCCGGCACGGTTGCCGCCGGACTGCGCAACGCGCGGATGGCTGTGGATGTCGCGCTCGACGGCGAGGCCGGCCTGGCACGGGCGCTTGTCAATGATTACGACGTGATCGTGCTCGACCGCGATCTTCCGGCGCTCCACGGCGATGAAGTGTGCGCCAAGCTCATCGCCGACGGCGGGCGCAGCCGGGTACTGATGCTGACCGGCGCGACAGCCAATGACGACATGGTCGACGGGCTGGGGCTCGGCGCGGACGACTACCTTGGAAAGCCGTTCGACTTTGCCGTGTTGGTCGCGCGCATCGGTGCCCTTGCCCGCCGTGCGCAGCCGAGCATCCCGCCGGTGTTGCAGCACGACGATGTCGTGCTTGATGCGGCCAAGCGCCGCGCGCAGCGGTCTGGGCGCGATCTCGAGCTGACGCCCAAGGAGTTCGGGGCGCTCGAGCTGCTGCTCGCCGCCCAGGGCCGAGTCGTCTCAGCCGAGGAGCTGCTCGCACGCGTCTGGGACGAGAACGCCGACCCGTTCACGGCCGCCGTGAGGATCACCATGAGCCGCCTGCGCGCCAAGCTCGGTGATCCCCCCATGATCGAGACGGTCGCGAAGGCCGGCTACCGCATCGGGGGCGGGTGATGAGCGTCGCGCACCCCCGGCTAACACCACCCTCTTGGCTGCGATTGCCTCGCCGCACCGCCCGCCTCCGGCTTACCGCTCTTTATGGCGGCCTCTTCCTCCTGTCCGGCGTCGCCTTGGTCGCCACCACCTACGTCCTCTTTGAGCACGCGACCGAATACAGAGCACCGCACCTGCCGGCGATTCCTCACACTCCCGCCATCCAGCATCTCCAGCTTCCGCTTGCGCCTGCTAAGCCTCCCATCCCTTCAGGCCAATCCGTCGTCGTCCAGCATCCGCATCCGTTGGCACAGGCTCAGCAGGAACTGGCGCAGGCTCAGTACGAGCTGGGGCGGACGGGGGCTCGGCTGATTTTCGGTGTGCCAAGTCAGCTGGCACGGGTACAGCACCAGGTCACACAGGCCCAGCATCAGCTGGAACAGGACCAACGTCAGCTGGCAGCTGCGGTGCATCAGCTGGCACAGGTGGGGCCTGTCCAAGCCGCACAACGCGCTGCTGACTCGCACGAGCTCCTGGTCAACTCGGGGATCGCTCTGGCCATCGTGGCCGTGCTCGCCCTCCTGGCCGCGTGGCTCGTCGCCGGCAGGATGCTGCGACCGATCCGGACCATCACCCGCACGGCCCGACGGATCTCTTCTACTAGTTTGCATGAGCGTCTGGCCCTCGATGGCCCGCAGGACGAGCTCAAGGAACTTGGGGATACCCTCGATGACCTGTTTGGGCGGCTCGACGCCGCGTTCGAGGCGCAGCGCCAGTTTGTCGCCAACGCCTCGCACGAGCTGCGCGCGCCGCTGACCCGCCAGCGGGCTCTGATCCAGGTCGCGCTCGCCGACCCGGACGCGAACTCCGACTCCCTGCGCGCCGCCCACGAGCGAGTGCTCGCCTCCGAGCAGCACCTCGAGCAGATGATCGATGGGCTGCTGGCGCTGACGCGCAGCCAAGCGGGATTGGATGGCCGCGAGCACGTCGACCTCGCGGCCATCGCCTCCGAGGCCTTGCTCGCGCGCGAGGCAGAAGCCGCAGGTCGCGACCTCGACGTTCGCGCCACGCTCGCCCCAGCACCAACGGATGGCGATCCGCGGCTCCTGGAGCGCCTGATCGCCAACCTGCTCGACAACGCGATTCGCCACAACATTCCCCAGGGACACGTCGAGATCACGACCGGGACCCGCGACCGACACGCCTTCGTGTCGATCACGAACAGCGGCCCGACCGTCCCACCCGAGGAGGTGCCGCGCCTGTTGCAACCCTTCCAACGTCTTCACGGGGCCCGCACTGCCCATGGCAGCGGGAACGGCCTCGGCCTCGCGATCGCCGAGGCGATCGCCGTCGCCCATCGCGCCACGCTGACCGCCCAGCCGCGCCCGGACGGCGGGCTGACTGTCGAAGTCACCTTCCCCTCCGCATCTCTCGACGTGAAGCAGATCAACACGGCCGTACGTCGGCCAGCGCTAGAGGCCTCCGGGGGCGCTCAGGTAAGAGCCTGAACAAAGAAGTGGACCGCCCCGACCACAGCGGCTTGGCTCATCGTCGTAGCGGCCGCGAGCCACCCTTCATCGAGCCGGCCGCGTCGTGCCGAGCGTCTCGTTGAGCCAATCGATCATCAGCGGCGCCACGTCGCCGAGCTTGGAGATGGCACAGTGCCCGGTGTCCGGGAGGAGCTCCACGCGCGTGTCGCGGCGACCGACGAACACGAGCGTGTCCTGCTGTGGAACATGGATGTCGTCGGCCCCGTTGACCACGATCATCGGCGAGTTGGTGTCCTTGTCGAGCAGCGGCCGCAGGGACATCCCTTCGCGCCGCTCGGCCATCTCCTCCTCGCTGGGCGGGCGCTCGAATCCGAAGGCGTTGCTGACGATGTCCGCCATGCCGAATTGAAACGCGCGGCCGGGGGCGAAGGCGGACTCGACGGGGCCGCCAAGCACGATCGCTGCATCCACGCTTCCCGCCAGGCCGGTCGCGGCCGAGAAGTAGCCCCCCATCGAGATGCCGAGGTGCGCGACCGTCCCGTCACCCCTCTCTCGTGCATGGGCGACGAGCCCGTCCATCAGGTCCACCGACTCGCCGCTGAGTGGAATCGGGCACTCGCCCGTCCCCGGGATGTCGAACGCGAGTATGCGCATGCGAGTGTTCAGGGCGAACGCGACGAACAGGGCGTGGAGGTCCATCTTCCAGGAGTCGACGCCGCCACTGGCGATCAGAACAGGCGCGTTCTCGGGGAGGTCCGGTGCGGCCAGGAAGTGAACGGGAATGCGTGTGGCCGAGCCGTTATTGGGCAGCTCCAGGAAACTGCGCTCGAAATCGACCGGGAAGCCCTCGGCCGCGAGCAGGTAGTGCTCGACCTGCTGCTGCAACGCCTTGCGCTTGGCCTCATCGGCAAGGACCGGGAACTTCGCCCAGCCGTATGCCAGCGTCGCGAGAGCCTCGTTGCCTTCCTCGGCGTACCGCGCTCCGAGCTGCGACCACTCGAATACCCACCCGCCTGGTTCATCAGCCCACATGTCCCTGATCGCAGCTCGCATCGCGTCCGCGTCGGGCGCCGGCAGGCCCATGTTGACCATCTGGGGGTAGCGCTCAACGAACAGCTCCTGTGGATCAAACGGCCACTGGTATGGCATGTCTCTACTCCTCTAACGCAGGATATCTGCGCTAAGAGTGGCAGGCCGCGGCCCTAAACGCAAGTCTGCCTGCGTTATTCTCTCGATATGACCGAGGTCGCAGTTCGTCGCCGCCCCGGAGGGCGTTCCGCCCGTGTTCGCCAGTCGGTCCTCGACGCCACCCTCGCCCTGCTGGGTGAGGGTGGCCTGAACGGGCTCACCGTCGCCGATGTCGCAGCACGCGCCGGCGTGCACGAAACGTCGATCCGCCGACGCTGGCGCACGAAGGAGAATCTCATCTGCGACGCCCTGCTCAACCACAGCGAGCAGCAGCTCCCGATTCCCGATACGGGGGCGCTTCGCGAGGATCTCGCGGCGTTCGCCGCCGAGCTAGTTGCCTACCTCACGACTCCACTCGGCACGGCGCTGCTCCAAGCGATCGCCGCAACAGGCGAGGACCCCGCCCTCGCCGAGGCCCGTACCGCCTTCTGGCAGACGCGTCACGAACTGGCGAGCGCGATGATCGAACGCGCGGTTGCCCGCGGCGAGCTCTCCGCCGCGGTTGACAGTCGGCTGGCCCTCGAGGCTCTGATCGCCCCCCTGCATTTCAGGACCCTCCTCACCGACGAGCCGCTCGACGAGGACCTTCCGCGTCGCCTTGCCGACCTCGTGCTCGACGGGATCCTGGTTTCGGACTCCGGCTAGCGTCGATGCCGCGGAGGATCCTGGACACTCCGGCGCGTCCGGCGGCCCTGCTCGCGCGTCACAAACCGCCGGGCTTCACGATGTACTGGTTGTGGGCGTCGATGGTGACCATGCCGACGAGGCGCTTCTGGTCGCGGGCAGGAGCGACGCGGATGCGTTTGGGCTCTTCTACGGACGGCGCGTGGACGCTGTGCTCGCCTTCTTTTTGCGGCGCACGGGCGACCGCGAGCTGGCAGCTGACCTGACCGCGGAGACCTTCGCCGCGGCGATGTCCGCGCTGCCCCGTTACAGCCCGCAACGGAGCTCGGCGCTCGCGTGGCTGTTCACGATCGCACACCACAAGATGGCGGACTCGATCCGCCGCGGACAGGTCGAGGACCGGGCGCGCCGGCGCCTGGGCCTCGAGCCGCTCGTGTTCAGCGACGAGGACATCGAGCGCGTGGAGCAGCGGGCGGCGGCAGCCGAGGGCGGCGCTGCACTGCTCGAGCTCGAGCGGCTGTCAGCTGAGCAGCGCGGCGCGATCGAAGGACGGGTGCTCCAAGAAACCGAATACGACGAGCTGGCCCGACGCCTGAAGTGCTCGGAGTCCGTGGTCCGCAAGCGCGTGAGCCGCGGGCTCGCTGAGCTCCGCACGAGAATGAAGGAGGCCTGAGGATGGACGCGATGGAGAGGTTCGGGCAGGAGCTGGTGCTCGCCGCGAAGCGGCGAGACGCCGGGCGGCGGTGGCTGCCGGCGCTCTTCGGCACGGGCTTCGCCCCATCACCGCGACCCCGCGCATCCGCGCATGTGCGCATCGCACTGGTCGCGCTCGTGCTCGTGCTCGCCACCGCCGCGATCACGCTCGCGGCAACCGGAGTGATCCTCACGGGCGCGCCGGTGGGCACGGTGCGCGCTCCGATCGCGACCGCCGGCGAGGGCATCCCGGTGGCGGGCGGCGCGCGGCTGCTACAGCTGCGAGCCGCAGACCCGGCGGGTGGCCTGCCGTGGGGAATGCGGATCGTCCACACCACGCGCGGGCTCATCTGCGTGCAGATTGGCCGCGTCTATCACGACCAGCTCGGGCAGCTCGGCGTCGACGGTGCGTTTCACGACGACGGGCGCTTCCACCGACTCCCCACAGACGCGCTCCCGGACGTCCTCGCGGACGCGGCCGGATGGATGGGCGGAAACTGCGCGAGTCCAGGAGACATCTACGCGGGCGACAGCGTGGGGCTTGAGCTCAGCGCCGCCACCAGCCCTCCCCGGGGCGCCGGCGTGCCCAGCGACCGCCGTGAGATCTCCTTCGGGCTGCTCGGAGTGCACGCCGTGAGCGTCACCTACCGCGAAGGTTCGCGGACACGCATCCAGCCGGTACTTCCGGGTTTGGGGGCCTATCTGATCGTGCAGCGATACACCAGCGGCAGGCCGCTGGGAAGCGTCAGCGAGACAGACGGCAGAGACGAACAGGGCAACTACAGCTCACCGGCCGGCCCGAACGGAGCGCTCACCGCGATCACCTACAGCTACGCGGGACGATCGTGCGTCGATCGGGGCAGCCTGCGCCTGGCCTCGTGCGGACTCTCGGAAGTGCCGCCGCCACGCCCGGCTGCGCTGCCGATCGTGCGCGAGCCGCTGCACGCACACCTGCACATCCACGACCACGTGATCACGAGCGCGCAGATCAGCTTCCGCGCGCCCTACCCCGTCACCAATGCCGACGAGAACTACTCGGTGACGGCGCGGGTCTGCCCTCGAGGCCTCGCCGGAGGAGGCTCTCAGGCCGATGTCGCGCGCGGCGCGCTCGTGACCATACCGGTCGGGGAAGTTCTCTCCCACGCATGCGGCCGAGCGGTGAACTTCAAGGTCGAATACGTCAGCGTCGCGGGCGGCCTGCCACAACCCACGCCCCTCGGCAGCATCACGATTCACGAGCCGCCCGGAACGCACGCGGCGCCACTGCCGAGGCGCGTTGTCGAACTCGAGAGACGATCCAGCCCGGTGCGCAGCCTGCACGCACCTGTCCGTCTCACGCTCCTGCCCCAGCCCCGCGCAGCGTGCAACGCTGCGTTTCTGCTCTACCCGTGCTACAAGGGCGAGGTTGGGTTCGCGGCTCCCTATGCGGTCACCTCTGCGGGCGGCGACTACTCGATCAACGGGTTCGGCGCGTGCAAGGTTGGTGGTCGCCCCGAAACCAGCTGGGATATAGGACGCAACGTCAGGGCGCACCAAACACTCAGAACCACCTCGCTGGGATTGTTCGTGCTCACGCCATCCTGCGCATCGAGCGAGGGCTTCGAAGTCACCTACCTGAACCGGCAGGGCCCCTCGGCCGGCACGCCCCACGAATCGGTCATCGTCGGCACCGTGACCCTGAGCAGGGCGGCGCTGCCCAACGGGCAGAATCCGAAGCCGCCCGCGCGATGACGGGGGCGCTAGCGTATGTGCCAGGCGGCATCGTGTCGCCCTCTCAGGCCATTTACCACCAGCAGGAGGTCCGATCACGTGGCGAAGCCAATCCCTGACGACTACTCCCGCGTCACTCCGTATCTGTTCGTCGACGGAGCGGGCGCGGCGATCGACTTCTACTGCTCGGTGCTCGGCGCGCGGGAGCGGATGCGCATGCCCGGCCCCGACGGCAGGATTTTTCACGCCGAGCTTGAGCTTGGCGATTCGATGATCATGCTCGCCGATGAGAATCCGGACATGGACGTGCGTGGGCCGCGTGCCATCGGCGGCACCCCGATGATGATGCACGTGTACGTCGAGGACGCTGACGGCGTGTTCGAACGGGCCATCACCGCGGGCGCCAAGGCGCTACGCCCGGTCGAGGACCAGTTCTATGGCGATCGCTCCGGGCGATTCGAGGACCCCTTTGGCCATCGCTGGGATGTCGCCACCCACGTCGAGGACGTCGGCGCCGATGAGATGGAGAAGCGCGCTGCAGCGATGTCCACCGGCTGAGTAAATTCGCTTCGCACCTTCAGAGGCCGATGTGGCGGCGACGCCCGCGCTTGGTGGAGAGCTATTCGACCTCTACTCCGGCCGCCCCTGTCAGGTACT
The DNA here is from genome assembly GCA_963779605.1 of uncultured Solirubrobacteraceae bacterium. GTDB lineage: Bacteria > Actinomycetota > Thermoleophilia > Solirubrobacterales > Solirubrobacteraceae > Palsa-744. The sequence goes on along the minus strand of CAVZYR010000005.1, from coordinate 177,789 downwards.
GGGCCTCCGGTGTCTGACCAACCGGGCGCGCTCTGCCAGCGGGGGAGGGCTGGATGTCAGGACGAGCGATCGCAAGGTAGGAAACGAGAGCAAGGACGGCGAGAGTGAACACCAGTGCAGTCGGCCCGTCGCCGAAGCCTATGCCGCTCATGCTGTGCGGCTTGCTGATGTAGTCGGCAAAGGATGCTCCGAGCGGCCGCGTCAGAACATAGGCCATCCAGAACGCGGCGATGCTGTTCAGACCGAATTGCCACCAGGCGAGCGCCGGGATCAGGAAGAGCACGAAGAAGAAGATTCCCGAGGCCAGGTAGCCCATCCCGAGCGCGATCGCGGTGAAGTCACCGAGCGCCGTGCCGAGCGCGAAGGTCGCGAACACGGTGGCCCAGTAGAAGGCCTCGCGTCGCTGCGTGTGAACGCTGTGGATCGACAACGTTCCCTCGCTGCGCTGCCAGGTCCAGAACACGGCTGCGAGTATCACCGCCCACAAGGCCGTCGTCCCCGAGTACGGGATGTGCACGTCGAGATGCAGAAAGTCCGCGAAACCTGTACCGGCAATCGCGATCGCATAGGCCAGGAACCAGTACGCGAAGGCTTGGTATCGGCGCGTCGCGAACTGCAGCACGAGTGCGATCACGAACAACGCGACCTCGGTTCCGCCGCCCCCGAAGTTCCCGTACGTCTTCAGGTAATCCGAGGTGGCCTCCCCGCCGGCCGTGGTGAGGATCTTTACGACCCAGAACAGGAAGATGATCTCCGGGACCTTTGCGCTTATCGGCGCGGGAAAGACGCGGCCGACCACGGGCAGCTGGCCCGACGCCCGCAGACTCCCTTCGCGGTGCCGTGCTGAGGAGCTAAGCCGGCGGTTTGTGGGGCTCACGTGGCAGATGCCTCCAGAATGTCCGAAGGGTTGGTGGGCGGGCTGTGCGCGGTCCGGCCGGGTTTGGCGCCGCGAGTCGCAGGGTACATCGCTCCACGCCGGGGGTGTGTCGGTTTCGCACCACGGGTGTGCCGAGGTGCCGCTACAGCGACTGGCGCACGGCGATGGTCGCGAGCACCCTGGCGGCCGTCTTGGCACCGGCCTCGAGCACGCAGCTCCCGTGGATCAGGGACCGGCCCACTCGGTCGATGCTGGGGATCGCCTCCAGCCACTCGCCCTCGCTGACGCTGTCAAGAAATGCGATATGGAGGTCGGCCGTCGCGACCTTGGCGTTCGGCGGAAGCCGCTCGAGGGCCGCACGGGTCAGGGCAATGTCGGCGAGGGTCATCATCAGCCCGCCGTGGGCTCGGCCGCTCCTGTTGCCGTGTTCTGAACCGACCTGGACGGCCAGCGTCGGCCCCGAGTCGCGCCGGCCGGCGTAGAGGGGACCGACGAGCCCTCCGAACGGGCTCGCCGAGAACGGCTCATAGCCGTCCGGCGGGGACATCGTCGGGAGGCTACCTGCCCCGGGCTCAGGCATCCGCCGGGAGCGCGACATCGGCGCCGCGCCCAGCGAGGTTTTGGGCGAACGCCGCGAGGATCGCGACCAAGGCGTTGCGACGGTCCTCACGCCCGACCAGGGTGATCGCCGAAGGTCTCGCGTCGCGCAGGGGGATCGCTGTCATCCCCGTCATGACGTTGACGACGACCCCGGCGACGGAGGCGGGTACGGTCGTGATGGCCCGGCGTACGGCGAGCGACGCGAGGACCTCTTGCGGATTGGCCGCGCGGTCGACCGTCACGTGCCGGGGCGGCCCGCCACGATGATCATCGAGACTCCAGAAGCCCGCCCAAGCTGGCTCGATTGACGGATGAAGGCCGATGAAGGTCTCATCCATCACTTCGGCGACGCTCAGCTCGCAACTTCCGGCGAGCGGATGACGCTCGGGCGCCAGCACGACGCGCGGCTCGAGGCGCACCAGTTGGGACCAGACGTTCGCATCGGTCGGCGGCAGGTGGCAAACGGCTATGTCCACCTCTGAGAGCCAGGACGTCGTGGGGACGATCGGAAAGGGGAGCTCTCGGTAGCGGATGTCAATATCGGGATGCGCCTCTGCGAAGGCTTCCAGGTGGGTGGGGCTGTCGAGGCCCGGCGGGGCCCCCAGGAACCCGAACTCGATCGTGCCCTTCTCGGCCCGCGCGAGCGACCGAGCGGTCTCGATGGCGTCAGTGCACGCGTCCAGTGCGGGGCGTGCCTTGGCGTAGAACTTCTCGCCGTCGGCCGTGAGGGTCACTCCGCGCGCGTGGCGCTCGAGCAGCTGGAGCTCGAGTTCGGATTCAAGACGGGCGATGGCCTGCGAGAGCGCCGGCTGAGCCATCTGAAGCTTCGCCGCAGCACGAGTCATCTGGCCCTCCTCGGCGACCGTGACGAAGTAGCGCAGCTGGCCCCGCTTGAATGGCATCAATGCCTCCTCCGGCAGAGTAGTCGATCAGCATTTCCCCCGCGTCGAGCGATCTCATAGGCGGCTCGCATGCCAGGATCGATTATGGTTATGGCACGGGTTGTCGCTATCCCCCCATAGCGAGGACTCCGAGGGAGGTACGGACCGCTTGGGGTCGCTCCGAGAACACAGCCTTCAGCAGAGCGCCAGGGCTGGGAGTGCCCAAGCGGTCCCATTAGTCCCTGTCGAGCGCTATCGCCGTATCGTGTCATGCATTGCTGTTCCACTGGGAGAGTTCGGCACGAGCGACGGTTGAATCGCCACCTCGCCGGGATCTGCGATGCGTGGTGACTATGTCGCCGCGGTCAAGGCATATTGGACTTCTGCGCCCCCAGCGGCGAAGCTTGGGACCTCCTCCTCTCCTGACGGGGGCCCAGCGCGCGCGAGCTCGGGGGGCGGGCTTACTCGCGTCGCTGGGTCGCTGTCAGCCGCGCGGGCGGCCGGACGCGGCGCCATCCGAGAGCTAAGCCGTCCTGCCTGCGGCCAGCATCACGCGCACGATGTCGACGACCCGCTCGGTCTGAGGCTCATCTCCGATCGCCAGGGTCGCCCACAGCTGGGTGGCCGCGACTTGGACGACGACGTCCAGGTGCGTCTCGAGCGCCTTTGCCTCCTCGGCCGAGTGTGCTTCGGAGACGACCTCGAATAGCGCTTGTGCGAGCCTTGAGTGAACGGCCCCTCGCTCGCCGATCAGCAGCCGCAATGCGAGCTGGGGCTCGTTCTCGACGAAGGTGCGCAGAGGCTGAAACTGAGCGGTCGCGTTCATCACGCGACGGGCGAAGTCCAGCACGCGCTCGTCGCCCTGTCCCGCGGCTTCGGCGCGAGCGGCCGCGCTGAACTCCTGGGCCAGTTCCACGAGCACCTCCTCGAGCAACTGCTCACGCGAGCCGAACCAGCGGTACAGCGTCGAGCGCGAGGTGGCCAGTTGTGTGGCCAGGGTGCCCATGTCCACACGGTCGCCGCTGAGGAACGTCGCCTTGGCGATGTCCAGGCCGTCCTGCGGCCGGGCTCGACGAAAGATCGGGATCGGCGCACCCTCGGCGACGAGCGTGCTCGCGGCCGGCATCTCCGTTGCTTGCGTCCTCGCCATCGACACCTCACCTCCGCGATTTGCCGCCAAACCCCTGGTCCTGATCCTGGAGCATAGCCCACGAGTCGCGCGTCTAGGTCAAACGCCATAGACGTTGCAGTAGAAACAGAGCCTGATAGCGTTCGGAACGATACAAAGTTGACTTATGTCTCTCGACTGTTACGGTCGTCGCTTCGTCAAGCAATCCCAGCATTCATGGGGAGATGGAGGAGCCGTATCAATGCAACGACAGAGAGCATCGCGAGGAGCGTCGGCAACCGGTAGCGCCAGGGGCCGATCCTGGCGGACGCTTCGCCGTGGCGCGCTCGGCGCCGCGCTGGCGCGGGCCGTTCTGCCCGCGGTCGCGATGGCCGGTGCCAACGAATCGGGCGCGGTTGCGCCGGGAGAAATGGGCCCGGGCCCCGTCAACACCTGCTTCTGGGGCCAGCCGTCATCCAACGTCGGCCCGATCAACGAACTCAACTACCCGGTCGCGGGCGCGAACATCCTCGCCGTCGACACCGACGTCGTCTACTACTACACCCGCTTCCAGCTCCCCGCAGGAGCGTCGATCACGCTGCACGGGCAGTTCCCGCACTCGCGCTTCTTCTCGCTCACGACCTACGTGACCAAAGCCGGCGTTACGGATTACCCATCGACCTCCATCTATGACGCGCAGATCAATCCCGACCCGGGCTCGGTCAATCCGTTTCTCGCCGGCGAAGATCGCGACAGCAACCACCGCTCCTACACGATCACGATCTCAGGTCAGCCGAAACCCGCCTCGCCCGCGCCCAACACGCTGTACGCCGGCCAGGAAGGGAAACCCGGAGAAACGCAGCAGGTCGAGATGATCATGCGGATCTACCGGCCCGATCGCAACCTCGAAGCGAACGCCGGCGTGCCACTGCCCTCGCCGACGCTGAACCTGGAAGGCGGTAGCACACTCAGCCAAGAATCAGCCGCCTGCAGCGGGCTCCAAGATGCCAGTGGGATCACGGCGATTCCCACGGCCTCGCAGGGCGTGCCCGTGGCGACCTATCTGAAACTGCGTGAACTAGCTCCGGCACCGCACCCGGCGGCCAGCCCGATCCTGTGGGAACGCTTCTTCAACCCCCAGCGCCTCGCGGCACCGTTCTACCGCGGCACCGCGGCTGAAGCTCTGATCGGAAAACTGCCGACGGCCCTCACCAGCGGGCTCTACGCGACCGCGGCCAACGCCTACATCCTGGCCTACGCCGACCGCACGATCGGCCCCAACAGAGAAGGGCACAACATCCTGGTGCTGCACGCCAAGATGCCGACGCACCCGGCCACCTACACGGCCGACAGGATCAACAACTCGGCCGGTACGCAGGTGCGCTACTGGTCGATCTGCACCTCTGGGGCGATCGCCAACCCGCCGATTCTCCCGACGGACTCGGCGTGCCTGTTCGACGAGGAGGTCCCGACCAACGCGGCCGGCGAATACACGGTCGTCATCAGCCTCCCCGAAGATCGCCCCAAGAACGCGAGGCCCCCTTGCGGCGTGGCGTGGATGAACTGGGGTAGCGCCGGCGACGCCCTGTCGGGCGAATACGAAAGCGACAGGCGCTCGACGCTGGACCTGCTGGTGATGCGTAACCAGCTGTCCAACCCGACGTTCGAACAGAGCATCGAAAAAGTCATAACGCCCGGCACCGAGAAGGAAGTGATGGGCGCCTACTACCCGACAGGCACCTACATGACCCAGAAGGAATTCGAAGCGCGCCAGTGCCCGGCCGCCGAATCCTGACGCACAGCTAGAGGACATATCACCGGGCGCGGACCGCGATCCAACGGTCCGCGCCCGGTGGGGCATAGGCTGAGTTCAGCCAGTTCATCGCACGCAGCTGAAAACCACGAGCAGGCGGAGGAGGCACACGATGGCCACAACGGGACACGACATCACCGACGTGGAACTCGCACAGCGCGAGCTCTGGCAGGACGGCCCGCCGTATGAGCTGTTCAAGCAGATGCGAGGCCAGTGCCCGATCCACAGAACCGAGCACATCGAGCAGTTTCCCGAGGAGGCCGGCTTCTGGTCGGTGACGACCGCCGAGGACGTCCACGCCGTCAGCCGCGACTGGCAGACCTACTCATCAGAACTCGGGGGCGTGACGGCGTTCGCCGAGATCTTCCCGCTCGAGCTCGCGCGGGGCATGTTCATCGGCATGGACCCGCCCAAGCACGACCGCATCAAGGCGCTCTTTCAGCGCGGGTTCACGCCCAAGCGCATAGCCGACCACGAGGACCGGATCAGGGCGATCGTCAAGACGGTGCTCGGGCGGCTCGAGGGCCGGGAGACCTGCGACCTCGTGGTGGACGTGGCCCAGCCCGTCGTGTCCCGGGTGATCGGCAGCTTCATGGGGCTGTCCGAGGAGGAAGACGCGGTTTGGGCGAGGATCGTCAACTCGACGCTCGCGCCTGACGACAAGGACCTCAGCCCGGGAGGCATCGAGGGTGTCCTCGAGAAAGAGATTCCCGAGATGTTCGAGCGCTGCCGCAAGATGATCGAGGATCGCCAGGCCAGCCCGACCGACGATCTCACGAGCGTGCTGGTGCACGCCGAGGTCGACGGCGAGAAGCTCGAGGAACACGAGATCGTGATGGGCTTCTTTCTGCTGATGGCCGCCGGCAACGACAGCACGAAGGCGACCTTCTGCAGCGGGATGAGGGCGCTTCTCGAAGACCCCGAGCAGAAGCAGAAGCTGCTGGACGATCCCGCGTTGATCCCGAGTGCGGTCGAGGAGTCACTGCGCATGTTTCCGGCCTTCGCCCACTTTCGCCGCACCGCGACCTGCGACACCGAGTTGCATGGACAGAAGATCCGGGAGGGCGAAAAGGTGATCATGTGGTACGTGTCCTCGAATCGCGATGAGACGCGCTATGAGGACCCCGACCGCTTTGACGTCACCCGCAATCCCGAGCACCAGGCCTTCGGCGCGGGCGGACGGCACTTCTGCCTGGGAACGGCACTCGCTCGCCTCGAGCTGAGGATCATGATCGAGGAGACGCTCGCGCTCTATCCTGAGATCTCGCTGGACGGCCTGCCCGTCGCGGCCGAGGCGCTGTTCCTGAATCAGCTGAAGACGCTGCCCGTCCGGCTCGGCGTCCGCGCGCGCGCCGCTGGCTAGATGGCGGACGTGGCCGGCGAGCCCTCGGTGCGGCTGTTCTCGGATGGGACCCTGCGCGAGCCGCCCGTGCAGTTGGCGACGTTCGGGCGTCTGCTCGACGGCGAGCCCGACGCGGTCCTCGGCTATCGGCTGGAGACGCTGACGATCACCGATCCGGCGGTGATCGCGACCAGCGGCAGCGACCGCCACCCGATCCTGCGCGCGTCTGAGGATCCCACGGCTGCGGTCGAGGGCACCGTGTTCCTGATCTCCGAGCAGGAGCTCTTGGCCGCCGACGCCTACGAGGTCGACGGTTACACACGGACGTGCGTACCGCTGCGCGATGGACCGGAGGCCTGGGCCTACGTGTTCGCCGGCTGAGACGTCCGGGCGCCTCCCGGTGCACGTGCGCTGGTAGGTTGGGCTGGCTCTCGCGCGAGCGCGAGCGCTATCGCTGGGAGGAGGAGTGCCATGTATGACCCGATCTTGTTTCGCGACCGTCCGCGCCCGGTGCAGGTCGTGCTGGGCGGCATCGTGCCCGCCGTCGCGGGCGCGGTCGCCGGTGTACTGGTCGGCGTCTCAAGCGGCGCCTACTGGGGCTACTCGCTGCTCACCGCGATCGGTGCCATCGTCGGCGGCTTCGAGCACCAGGATGGTTGGGGCGGGGCGGACCGTGGTCTCGTGGCCGGCTTCATCTATGGGGTCTCCCTGCTCGTGGTACACGCGATCGCGGGCACCCATGCGAAGGTCTCGCTCGGCAGCTTCCCGCCGCTTCTCGCGGTGATCACGGCGATCGCCGGCATGCTGCTGAGCGCGCTCGGCGGGCGCATCGCCCGCGTCCAGCGTGAGCGCAGGAGCGCCTCCGCCGAGACTGAGTAGCACCCGTCCTGCCCCCGGGTGGGGCTGGCGCGCGAGCGGAAACGGGCGTAGTCTGAAGGTTCAACGAGCCAGAGGAGGAGAGGGATGGCGACCACCGAGAATCGCGTCGCGAGCAGCGGCGAGGACACCGCCACGATCATCGAGCTCCAGGAGATCGTCGAGCGCCAGCGCGCCGCCTTCCTGGCCGGCCCCTTCCCGTCTGTCGAGGAGCGCCAGGGACTGCTCGGGGCGCTCGCCGGAATGCTGATCAGCCATCGCACGCAGATCCAGGAGGCGCTCAGCAGCGACTTCGGCGTGCACGCGCCGCTGTCCGCCGATCTGATCGAAGTCCTGGGTCCCGCCGGCCGCGCGGTGTACGCGGCTGAAGCGCTCCCAACCTGGATGGCGGCCGAGCCCAGACTCGCTGACCCGCTGCTGTTCGGGTCCGGGCGGGCCTTCGTCCAACCCCAGCCCAAGGGCGTCATCGGCAACATCGTCCCCTGGAATTTCCCGTTCGACCTGTCGGTTGGTCCGCTGATCGAGATGCTCGCCGCCGGCAACCGGATCGTGATCAAGCCGTCGGAGTACACCCCCGCCTGCGCTGAGCTCCTGCGCGAGATGGTCCACGCGACGTTCGACCGCGAGCGGGTCGACGTGGTCGTCGGCGGCCTTGAGCTGGCGCGTGCCTTCACGCGTGTGCGCTGGGATCACCTCCTGTACACCGGCAGCCCGGCCGTCGGGCGCGAGATCGCCAGGGCGGCAGCCGAGCAGCTCGTGCCGGTGACGCTCGAGCTGGGCGGCAAGTGCCCGGCGATCCTCACCGACGACAGTGTCGACGCCGAGTCGGTCAAGCAGGTGCTCAGGACGAAGGCGATCAAGAACGGGCAGATGTGCATCTCCGTCGACTACTGCCTGGTTCCGCGCGGGCGCGTGGAGGAGTTCGCGGCTCTCGCGGCCGCCCACGTACGCGAGTCGATGCCGGGCTACTGCGCCTCCGAGGGCTGCACCGGGATCATCTCGCGTCGCCATCTCGAGCGCATCGAGGGGATGCTCGAGGACGCCCGCGCACGCGGCTGCGACGTGCGGGCGCTGGAGGAGGGGGACACGTCGATCCCGACGCCCGTCAGCTGCCGATGTCGCTCGTGATCGACCCGCCTGAGGATCTCGCGCTGATGCAGGAGGAGATCTTCGGGCCGATCCTCCCGATCAGGGCCTACGACACGCTCGATCAGGCGATCGAGCACGTCAACCGCGGCGAGCGGCCGCTGGCGCTGTACGTGTTCGCGAAGGACGCCGACGTCGCTGATGATGTGCTGCGCCGCACGACGTCAGGCGGCGCCTGCGTGAACTGCGCCGCCGTGCACGGCGCGCTGCCCTCGCTGCCCTTCGGGGGCATCGGCCAGAGCGGCTCGGGCCGCCACCACGGCATCGAGGGCTTCCGCGAGTTCTCCAACCTACGAGGCGTATTCGTCCGCGGCGAGGGCGATCTGATCGACGCCTTCGCGCCTCCATACGGGCCTTCGGCGCAGGCCGTCGCCGATGCCGCGTTCGCCGCTTCCGAATGATGCTGTGAGCATGCCGCCGGCTCGGATTCGCTCAGCCGCCCGACGGGCGCCGATGCGATAATGGCCCGGTGCCGTTCGACCCCGCCCGCGCTGAGCCCGACTATCTGCCTGATCCGGCCCGCTACGAGCGGATGCCCTACCGCCGCGTCGGCAGAAGCGGCATCCAGCTCCCGGCGATCTCCTTCGGCCTGTGGCAGAACTTCGGCGACGACCGGCCGCTCGCGGGCAGTCGTGCGATCCTGCGGCGCGCCTTCGATCTCGGCATCACGCACTTCGACCTCGCGAACAACTACGGACCGCCCTATGGCGCCGCCGAGATCAACTTCGGGCGGATCTTCAAGGAGGATTTCGCCCGCTACCGTGACGAGCTGATCATCTCGACGAAGGCGGGCTACGACCAGTGGCCCGGACCCTACGGTGAGTTCGGCTCGCGTAAGTATCTGCTTGCGAGCCTCGATCAGAGCCTCGCGCGGATGGGGCTCGAGTACGTCGACATCTTCTACTCGCACCGCTTCGACCCCGCCACGCCGCTCGAGGAGACGATGGGCGCGCTCGACAGCGCCGTGCGCCAGGGCAAGGCGCTGTATGTTGGGATCAGCTCCTACGGGCCCGAACGCACCGAGCAGGCGATCGAGATCCTGGCCGGGCTGGGCACGCCGCTTCTGATCCACCAGCCGTCCTACTCATTGCTGAACCGCTGGATCGAGGACGGCCTGCTCGAGCTCCTCGAGCGTCACGGTGTCGGGGCGATCGTGTTCTCACCGCTGGCCCAGGGGCTGCTGACCGACCGTTACCTGCACGGCGTGCCGGAGGACTCGCGCGTGCGTCGCGGCGAGGCCTTCGCGGAAGGCCTGCTCAGCGAGGAGAACCTCGCGCGCGTGCGCGCTCTCAATGACATCGCCGCGCAGCGCGGTCAGTCGCTCGCGCAGCTGGCGATCGCGTGGGTGCTGCGCGATCGGCGCGTGAGCTCGGCGCTGATCGGCGCGAGCAGCGTGGGCCAGCTCGAGCAGAACGTGCTCGCGCTGTCCAACCTCGAGTTCTCCGCGTCAGAACTCGCCGACATCGAGCACTACGCCGTCGACAGCGGCATCAACCTGTGGGCGCCCTCGAGCAACGCCTGACCCTTTCGCTCAGCGCTGATCGCAACCTCAGGCCTGCGCGGAGCTTTCCTCGTGGGTCTGTTCGCGGGCGCGCCGGTACTCGTTGACGACGATGTCGGTCAGCTCCTCGACGGAGGTCTCGGCCGTCGGCTTGTCCAGCGCGATCACGCCGTCCTGGATCATGCTCACGCGATCGCACGCCTCGAGGACGTGGACGTAGTTGTGCAAGATCATGATGATCGAGACGCGGCCCTCGGCCTTCAGGCGCGCGACCAGGTCAAGGATCTGCGCTCCCTCTTTTGCGCCCATCGCGGCCAGAGGCTCGTCGAGCAGGATGATGTCCGCGTCCGAGTTGACCGTGCGCGCCACGGCGATCGCCTGACGCTGGCCGCCCGATAGGCGCGCCACCGACACGTCGATCCGCGGGATGTTGATGCCGATCTCGTCCAGCGCCGCCCGTGCTTCGTGCTTCATCTTCCTGTTGTCGAGCAGCGGCAGCGGTCGCAGCAGCCGCTCGCGACGCAGGAACAGGTTGTGGTAGACCGACAGTTCGTCGATCAGCGCCAGGTCCTGGTAGACGGTGTCGATGCCTTTCGCACGGGCGTCGTCGACGCTTTTCGGCTGATAGGACTCGTCGTGGAGCAGCATCTTGCCCGAATCCTGCTTCTGGAAGCCGGAGATGATCTTGATCAGCGTCGACTTGCCCGCGCCGTTGTCGCCGAGCAGGCCCAGCACCTCGCCCTTTTTGAGGTGCAGGTTCACGTCGCGCAGCGCCGTCACCGGGCCGAAGCTCTTGGCGATGTGTTCGACGCGCAGGACATCGTCCGGCGCCGAGGCCGGGCCGACGACCGCGTGCTCTATTACCGGGTCAACCACTTCCGCTGTGCCCCCTTCGCGCGCGTCCGACGTAGACGTTGGCGGTCATCGCGACGATGATCGCGAGGCCCGTGTAGAACAGCAGGTAGTTGGCGTTGACCCCCTGCAGGATCAGGCCGTCCTTGAGGATGCCCAGGAACAGCGCGCCGATGAAGGCGCCGATGACCGTGCCCGAGCCGCCGGACAGCAGGGTGCCGCCGATCACCGCCGCGGCGATCGCGAGCAGCAGCAGTTCATTCGGCCCCGACGGGTCGGGCTGGATCGTCTGCGATCGGATCGCCTCGAACACGCCGACGAGCGCAGCGGTAAGCGCGCACAGCACAAAATTGCGGATCGTGACCAGCTTGACCTTCACGCCGGCCTCCGCCGCGCCCAGCTTGTTGGAGCCGATCGCGACCGTGTACAGGCCCCAGCGCGTGAACGTCAGCACAACCTGCAGCAGGATCACGATCACCACCGCCCAGATCAGCTCGGAGTAGATGCCACCGCCGAAGATTTTCGCGAACGTACCGACGTGGTTGATTTTTTCCGGGAGCGTTATGTTGTGCCCGTTGACGACGTGGTGCACCTGGACTTCCGTCTGAGTGACCTGCGCTCCCGGCGTGGCCACGGGTGTGCCGTGGGAGAGGATCAGGCTGAGCCCCTCGAACGTGAACAGCATGCCAAGCGTCGTCACGAACGAGCTCACTCCGGCGATCGCCACGAACGCTCCGTTGATTGCGCCGACGACCATGCAGATCAGAAGCGCGAGGATCGCCGACGCCAATAGGCCCAACCCGGCGGTGTCGAGCTTGTAGAAGACGATCGGCGCGAACATGTACATAGCCCCGATCGAGAGGTCGATCTCGCCCAGAATCATCACGAACACCTCGCCCGCGCCGAGAATCGCCAGCGGCGCGAAGTAGGGCAGCAGCGTCTTGAAGTTGGCGCCCGTGAAGAACGTGCTCGTGTTCGCGGAGAAGTAGATCGCCACGATGATCGTGACGACGATGATGCTGCCCTCGCGCAGCGAAAGGGCGCGCTCGAGCAGCCGGCGCGGCAGCGGCGGGGCGGCCTGGCGCGCGTTCGCCGAGCCGCCCTGAGGCATCGTCGGTTTCTCGGGCGAGGACGGCTCTCCGGCCACCTTCGCCATTGTTCAGGCTGCCGTACCGGCCGTGATTGGGACCACCTTGGCTTCGGTGGACGTTCCCTCGAAGCGGGATTTCGAATTGACGTACGGAGCGACCGTTTCCTTGTTGAGGAACTTGAGGCCCGTGTCGACTTCCGCGGGGCCGGTCAGCGACCCGGATACCTGCCACAGGAACAGCTCCAGAACCGGCATGAACCCCTGCAGATAGGGCTGCTGGTCGATCGTGAATTCGATGTTGCCTTCTTTGAGCAGTTTCTGCGTCTGTTCGGTGAGGTCGAAGCCCCCCGCGTGCATGCCTTTGCTCGCGAGCCCGAACTTCTGCATGACTTTGGCCAGCGATTCCGTGCTGCCGCCGTCGACCGCGTACATGCCCTTCGCTTCTTTATGGCTCTGGTACCAGGCTTCGATCGCCGGCTGCTCCTGCGCGACGGCAGCACCCGTTGCGACCGAGTGCGCCGTGATCGCCGCACCCGAGTCCTTGATCGCCTTTTCCGCGCCTTCTATGCGCGGCTGCAGGTTGGCCTGACCCGGCGTGGCGATGAACAGGCCGACTTCGCCCGAGCCGACGGCGGCGACGATCCGTTTGCCCATTTCTTCGCCGGCGAGTTTCAGGTTCTGGCCGATGTATGCAAGGCGCGCGTTTCCCGGCGCGTCGGCGTTATAGGCGACGACGGGGATCCCCGCCTTCAGCGCGGCTTCGGTGGGCGCGTTGAAGGCGTGCAGGTCGATCAGGGCAACGGCGATCCCCTTGGCGCCGCTGGTGACAGCAGTGTTCATCGCGTTGACCATCTGGCTGACGTTGCTGCTTTCCGAGCCGGTCCACTGATAGGAGGAGCCGAGCAGTTTGGACGCGTCGGCGGCGCCGTACTGCGTCGGCGTGAAGAACGGGTTGGTCGTGACGTGGTTGATGAACACGAACTTGTAGTTGGGGTGGGACCCGAAGACTTCCGAGGAGCCTCCGCCGCTCGAGGCGCTCGACCCGCATGCGGCCAGCAGGCTTGAGACTCCGCCCACCGCCGCGCCGGTCAGCGCGGTTCGCCGCAGAAACGCCCGTCGATCGAAGCCCGGTTGATCTTTGTTCGGCCGGTCGAGGTAGTCGAGCAGCTCTACTGCTTCGTTGGCCTGGTCGGTCGCTGACATTGGTTCTCCTCTCGGCCGCTTTAGGAAGGCATATCCCTCGTCCAGAGGCATCACACTCGCTGCCTTGCAACACCAGACACTACCTTCCCGCTGAGCGGCGCGTCAATCAGCCGCACCGCAGGCTGCAAGTAGCGAGATTCGAGCGCTGCCAGGCCGGCCGAAAATCGCGTGCGCGTGCGCCTCGCGGTGAGGGCGTCGGGTCCTTGGATGGGTTCCGGCGGCTGGGTATACCCTCCGTGCATGATCCCTGAGCCCGCGCCGGCGCCCGCCTCGCGAGAACCCGGGCGCGGCCCGACAGAGGGCGCCGGGCAGGGCGCGACAGAGCCGGGCGAGTCGGGGCAGGGCGAGCGCTACGGGCCCATCTCCGTCTCGCGCTATGTCAAAGACGATGGCCGCGCGCTCTTGCTGTATACGCGCTCGGCGGAGAGCTCGGCGTGAGCGAGCTGCGCTTCGAGGAGCTGCGCGGCGAGGAGGTCGTCTACGCGATCCACCGCCAGGAGCGCACCTTCCTGCCCTCGCGCGACCACTGCCCTCTCGACCCGGCGCGCCCGGGCCGGGAGCCCGGTGAGATTCCTTTTCCCAACTTCGAGATCGCGGTCTTCGACAACCGCTTCCCGGCGTTCGAGGCGCCGCTCGGGGCGGCGGAGGTCGTCGTCTACACGCCGGTCCACGACGGCTCCTTCGCGACGCTCGAGCCGGAGCGCGCGGAGGCGTTGATGTGGGTCCTGCGTCACCGCTACGCAGAGCTCGGCGCGCGCGAGGACATCGACTACGTGTTCATCTTCGAGAACCGCGGCGTCGAGGTCGGCGTGACCCTGCATCATCCGCACGGCCAGATCTACGGGTACCCGTTCCTGCCTCCGGTGCCGGCGCTCGAGCTGGCCGCGGATGAGCGCATGGGGGGCTGCGCACCGTGCCTGCTGATGCAGGGTGAGCTCGAGGACGGCCGGCGGATCCTGATCGAGAACGACGCCGTCGTCGTGTACGTGCCCTACGCCGCGCGATGGGCATATGAAGCGCATGTGGTGATGCGCGAGCACCGGCGCAGCCTGCTCGAGTGCGGGCCCGAGGAGCTGCGACTGCTGGCCGCGGCGCTGCAGAAGCTCGTGCGCGGCTATGACGCGCTGTTCGACCGGCCCTTTCCGTATGTGATGGCGATGCATCAGGCGCCGACAGCCGCGGCCGGCGCGGCCGGACCCGCGGCCGCCGGCGCGCGCCCGGGGCAGGCTCGCGCACACGGACACCTGCACGTCGAGTTCTATCCGCCGTTGCGAACGGCGGACAAGCTCAAGTATCTGGCCGGATCCGAGCAGGGGGCGGGCACGTTCATCTCCGACACGCTGCCCGAGGAGTCAGCCGTGGCGTTGCGCAAGGCGATCGCCCGTGCCGCATGAGCGCGCGAGCGCCTTCGCTCCGGGTCGCGTCAACCTGATCGGGGAGCACACCGACTACAACCAGGGCCTCGCGCTCCCATTCGCGATCGAGGAGGGCGTCACCGTGCACGCCGAGGAGTGCTCGCGGGGCTCGGCCGGCGAGCCGCGCATATGGGCGCACGCGGCCGACCTCGGCGAACGCGACGAGTTCGCGCTGGCCGATCCCCCGCCCGCTGAGGGCTGGCGCGCGTTCGTGCGCGGGGTCGTCGCGGAGCTGACCGGCGCCGGCTTCCCGCTCGTCGGCGCTCGCCTTGAGATCAGCGGCGGGCTCATACCCGGGGCGGGCCTGTCGTCCTCGGCCGCACTCGAGGTGTCGCTGTGCCTCGCCCTGCTCGAGCTTTCAGGGCGGGCCTCGCCCGAGCGCGCCAGGCCCGTCGAGCGAACTGAGATCGCCCGCCTGTGCTCGCGCGTCGAGAACGAATGGGTGGGCGCCCATACCGGCCTGCTCGACCAGCTGGCCTCGCTGTTCGGCGCAGCCGAGGCCGCGCTGTGCATCGACTTCCGCACGCTCGAGATCGACCCCGTGCCGCTCAGGCTGGGTGGCTGGCGGCTGTTGCTGCTCGACTCCGGCGAGCGTCACGTCCACGCGAGCTCGGGCTACAACGAGCGCCGCGCCGAGTGCGTGCAAGCCTGCCGGCTCTTGGGCGTGGCCTCACTGCGGGAGGCGAGTGCCGAGGCCGCCGAAGGGCTGCCCGAACCGCTGCGCCGCCGCGCCGCCCACGTGCGCGGCGAAAACCGGCGGGTGCGCGAGGCCGCGGCCGCTCTGCGGGCCGATGACCTCGAGGCCATCGGCGGACTGCTGAACGCCTCCCACGCGAGCCTGCGTGACTGCTATGAGGTCTCAACCCCCGCCGTCGAAGCCGCCGTCGAGCGGCTGCGCATGGCCGGCGCGAGCGGTGCGCGCATGGTCGGCGGCGGCTTCGGCGGCAGCGTCATCGGCCTGTTCGCTCCCGGCATCCCCGATCCCCGCGACACCCGCGAGGTGCGCCCCGGTGCGGGCGCTCACCTGCTCTAGCGCCAGCTCATCGCGGCGATCCAGGCCCTGCGAGTTAGACCGACTGCATGGCGCCGACGTCGGCATAGACGCCGAGCTCGAAGCCCGCCGTCGTTTCCACGATGGCTGCGTCGTAGAAGGGCAGAACCTGGGTGAGGAACAGCCCGACGACCCCTGCCGTGCGGTCGATCCAGTAGGAGCAGTTGAACAGGCCGCCCCAGTCGGCGGAGCCGGCCCGGCGCATGCCCGGCAGGTCCTCGAGGAAGAGGTGGAACCCGAGGCCCCAGCCCTGCGCGAACGGGAGGGCGGGCACGTCGTTTGAGAGCTCCGGCATCGCCGAGTGCATGCCGTCCGGGAGGGGTGCCCCGTCGAGCTGGTCGCTGAAGGCGAGGTCGACGGTCTCGGCGCGCAGCACCCGCTCGCCGTCGAGCTCGCCGCCTCGCAGCAGAGCGCGCTGGAAGCGCAGGTAGTCGGCGGCCGTCGCGTAGGCACCCGAGCCGCCCTGCGCGAACTCGGGCTCCGGCATCTCGAGCACAGGCTCGACGAGGCCGCCCTCGGGGGTGCGGCTGTAGAGCGTCATCATCCGCGCGAGCTGCTCCTCGTTCGGGCGGAAGGTCGCGTCGGCCATCCCCAGCGGAACGAAGATGTGCTCGGCGCAGTAGCTTGCGAGATCGCTGCCGCTGACGGCCTCGACCACCTGGCCGAGCCAGTCGGTGCCGATGCCGTATTCCCAGCGGGTGCCGGGGTCGGCGACCAGCGGCACGTGAAGCATCGCCAGCTGGCCGGTCAGCTCGTCGGCGGTTCCGGTGAGTTCGCGGTAGCGCAGGATGTCGCTGTTCAGGAACGAGTAGGCAAGGCCCGAGGTGTGCGTCAGCAGGTGGCGAATCGTCGCCTGGCGCGCCGGCGGCCGCAGGCGGGGCTCTTCGCCGTCGAAGCCCTCGAGCACCGCCAGATCGGCGAAGGCGGGCAGGATCTCGGCAACCGGTTGTGAGAGCTCGAGCGCGCCCTGCTCGATCAGCTGGAGCGCCGCCACGCTTGTGAATGCCTTGGTCATCGACATGATCGCGAACATCGTGTCCGCAGCCACGGGGTCGTCGCCGTCGATGTTCAGCAGCCCGAACGTGCCCTCGTAGCGCGTGCCGTCGCGGTCGCCCGTCATTGCGACAACGCCCGGCAGGATGCCACCGTCCACCGCCCCCTGCAGCAGTACGTCGATCTCACTCGTGCTCATCCGCTCCTCCTCTGCTGGTTGGGATCCCCAGCCAAAGATATCCCTATCTGCACGCGATGCCGCGTGCCGCGAGCTCGCGGGGGAATGCAATCGCCTAGTCCGACGCCTTCAGCGTGGCGACGGCCGGGCGCGGGACGATCTGCGCGGCCAGCTGCACGAGCAGGGCGCCGCAGAGGCCGATCGCAAAGGCCGCCGGCGCTCCCAGCGGAACGAGCAGAACTGCCACCAGGAAGCAGAAGAAGGCGAAGCCGAGGGCGCCGCGGAGGAAGGCGCGCAGCAGTTCGCCGACATGCCTGGGACCGTGCTGGACCAACACGAACCCGGCAAGGACGCTGGTGGACACCGGGAACGGAGCGAGCACCCCCGTGACCGACGGGCCAAGGGCGGCCGACAACCCCGTGACGGCCAGCACCAACGCGGCGGTGGCCACCGCGCGCGCCGGGATGTCCCACTTCGGCAGGGTGGTGCTCGGGCGCCCGTCGAGAGCCGCTCCGCGGTCACGGGTGAGCAGTCCGGCCAGCAGAAATGCGCCGGCGGCAACCGTCAGGCCGAGCGCCGGCGCGGGCGTGATCGTCGAGAAGGCGAGCGCCACCGCCAGGTAGACGAGCCAGCCGCTGGCCAGGACCTTCAACCATGCACGCGAGCGCGACGTCTTCACGACGATCACGACGAACGCGGCAAGTGCCGCCAACCCGAGCAGCGAGGCGCTGGCCGCGTGCGCGCCGAATCTCGCGCCATGTTCAGCGCTCGCGATGAACAGGATCGGGCCGGCGACGAGCGGCAGCGCTACGAGCAGGCCCGAGGCCCTGGGCCCCCAGCGACGACCGGCGAGCGAGGCGCCGATCACGAGGATCGGGGCAAGCAGCAGCTTTGACAGGAGCAGACTCACCGCCAGATGATCTCAGACGACCGTCGCCGGCCGCGCCCGCCGGCTGGATGCTCGCTCAGCCCGCCACGCCGCTTGCACCCGCGGCGAACATGGTCGTGAGACACATCAATCCGCCACCGGTCGGTCATCGAGTGACCAGTCGGTCATATACCGTTGACGTGACGCGCCCGCTGCCGCCCAGCTCTCCGCGATGACCGCCGAGGTCGCGATCAGCGGCCGCTGTGACCGGCGCTTTGCCGGGCTGCGGAGCGCGCTGGCCAGGAACTTCGCCGAGCACGGCGAGCTGGGCGCGGCGGTGGCCGTGACGCTCGAGGGCAGGCCGGTCGTCGACCTGTGGGCGGGATGGACCGACCGGGCGCGCACGCGAGCATGGGGACGCGACACGCTCGTCGACGTGTTCTCCGTCGGCAAGCCGATGGCCGCGCTCTGCCTGCTGATGCTCGTCGAGCGCGGGCAGGTCGATCTCGATGCGCCGGTTGCCGAGCACTGGAGCGAGTTTGCGGCCGCCGGCAAGGGTGCTGTGACGGTGCGCATGCTGCTCGCCCACCAGGCCGGGCTCCCGGCGATCCGTCGCCTGCTCCCGGCGTCGGCCATGTATGACTGGGAGCTGATGACCTCGGCGCTCGCGGCCGAGAAGCCGTGGTGGGAGCCCGGTCGCAGGCACGGCTATCACGTCAACACCTACGGCTTCCTCGTGGGCGAGCTCGTGCGCCGTGTCAGCGGCGAGAGGATCGGCGCGTTCCTGCGGCGCACGATCTCCGGCCCGCTGGGCGCGGACTTCCACGTCGGCCTCGCCGCCGCGGATGATCGGCGGGTCGCGGAGTTCCTGTTCCCCGGCGTGCAGAGCGGTTTCATCGACGCGCGCACGCCCTGCCTGGTGCGCCGCGCCTACCTCAACCCGCCGGGTCTGTCGGGCCTCGGCACCGTCAACACGCGCGCGTGGCGTGCGGCCGAGATGCCCTCGACCAACGCCCACGCGAACGCTCGCGCCGTGGCGCGGATCTACAGCGCGCTGGCCGTTGGAGGCGCGCTCGGCGGTATCCGCCTGCTGGAGCGCGAGACGCTCGAGCTCGCCACGCGCGAGGCCTCATGCGGCCCCGACGCGGTGCTGAACCGTCCCTCGCGCTTCGGCCTCGGCTTTCAGCTCGCCCAGCCCGAGCGCCCGCTCGGGCCCAACGCCAACAGCTTCGGCCACTTCGGTGCCGGCGGCTCGCTCGGATTCGCCGACCCCGCGCAGGGACTCGCGTTCGCCTACACGCCCAACCAGGGCGAGGGTCCGCGCTGGCAGAACCCTCGCAATCGCGGCCTCATCGAGGCGCTCTACGCCTGCCTGTGACCGCGCCCGTGCCGCTCGCGCTAGTCCTGCTCGCGCGGCATGTACGGAGCCAGCTCGCGGCGCGCGATCGAGAGCTTGTGCACCTCGTCGGGGCCGTCGGCCAGGCGAAGCGTGCGCAGATGGGCGTAGGTGGAGGCGAGGTGGAAGTCGTCGGAGACGCCTCCGCCGCCGTGGACCTGGATCGCCCGGTCGACCACCTTCAGCGCGACGTTCGGCGCGGCGACCTTGATCGCCGCGATCTCGGTGCGGGCGAGACGGTTACCGACCGTGTCCATCAGCCAGGCCGCCTTGAGCGTGAGCAGACGAGCCATCTCGATCTCGATGCGCGACTCGGCGATCCAGTCCTGGATGTTGGCGCGCGCGGCGAGCGGCTGGCCGAAGGTCACGCGCGAGACCGCGCGCGCGCACATCGCCTCGAGCGCGCGCTCGGCGGCGCCGAGCGCGCGCATGCAGTGGTGAATGCGTCCCGGGCCGAGGCGCGCCTGGGCGATCATGAAGCCGTCGCCCTCGCCCGCGATCAGGTTGGAGGCGGGCACGCGCACGTCGGAGAACTCGATTTCGGCGTGCCCCTCGTGGTCGTCGTAGCCGAACACGGACAGGTTTCGAATGACGTTCACGCCCGGGGTGTCGAGCGGCACGAGGATCTGGCTCTGCTGGCGATGGCGCGGCCCCTCGGTCAGGGTCTTGCCCATCACGATCATGATGCGGCAGTGCGGGTGCAGCGCATTTGAGATCCACCACTTGCGGCCGTTGAGCACATAGTCGTCGCCGTCGCGCTCGATCCGCAGGGCGATGTTGGTCGCGTCCGAGGAGGCCACCTCGGGCTCGGTCATCGCGAACGCCGAGCGGATCTCGCCCTCGAGCAGCGGCGTCAGCCAGCGATCCTTCTGCTCAGGTGTGGCGAACTGGAACAGCACCTCCATGTTGCCGGTGTCCGGCGCCGAGCAGTTGCAGGCCTCGGAGGCGATGTGGGAGCGCCCGAGGATCTCCGCCAGCGGCGCGTAGTCGCTGTTGGACAGGCCCGCCCCGAGCGTGGCGTCGGGCAGGAACATGTTCCACAGCCCGGCCTCGCGGGCGCGCGTCTTCAGCTCCTCCATGATCGCCGGCTGGTGGTGGGCGTCGCCGGACTCGCGCAGCTGGCGCTCGTAGATCGCCTCGGAGGGGTAGATCTGCTCGTCCATGAAAGTGGTGAGGCGCTCCTTGAACTCAGAGCAGCGCTGGTTTGGCTGGAAGTCCATCGGGTCTCCTTTGTCGGGCGGGTCCGAGGTGTATATCGAGTCCGGCCCGGCGCGCGCAGCACGGCGCCAGCCGAGGACATAGTCTGCCCCCCATGACGGAGGGCCCGGGCGCAGCCAGCTACCGAGCGGCCGGCGTGGATTACGACGCGCTCGACGCGGCCAAGCGCATGGCGATGGCGAAGGCCCTGTCGACCTCCTCGCTGCTCGATGCAGCCGGCGCCCGCGCGCTCGACTCATCCCGCGGCGAGCCCGCCTTCGTGTTCGAGCTCGAGCGCCGGGCTTTCGCCTTCGTGGTCGAGGGCCTCGGCACGAAGTCGATCGTGGCGCGCCAGGTGCTCGAACAGCAGGGGATCAATCGATTCGCCGAGGTGGCCTACGACACCGTCGCGGCGATCGTCAACGACCTGTGCTGCGTCGGCGCGCTGCCGCTGGTGGTGAACGCCTACTTCGCCACCGGGGCCTCGGAGTGGTACGAACAGTCAGAGCGCGCGTCCGCGCTGCTGGAGGGCTGGCGCAGGGCCTGCGCCGACGCGAGCTGTACATGGGGCGGGGGCGAGTCCCCGTCGTTGCCGGGGCTGCTCGATGAGCGCGACATCGAGCTGGCGGGCGCGGCGGTCGGCGTCGTGCCCGAGGGCCGTTCGCCGATCCTCGGAGCCGAGCTCCGGGCCGGCGATCAGATCGTGCTCGTCGCATCCAGCGGATTGCACGCCAACGGGGCCTCGCTGGCGCGCCTGTGCGCGCGGCGGCTACCGGCGGGCTACGCGACCGAGCTGCCGAGCGGCACCACCCTCGGCGAGGCGCTGCTGGAGCCCTCGCTGATGTACGCGCCCCTGGTTGCAGAGCTGCTGCGGGCGGGTCTCGCCGTCAGCTATCTGAGCCACGTGACCGGGCACGGGCTGCTCAAGCTGATGCGCCCGGCCATGGCGCTGACCTACCGCATCGACAAACTTCCCGAGGTGCCGGAGGTGCTGAGCTTCCTGGTCGCCGAGGCGGGGCTGGACGCGCACGCGGCGTATTCGACCTTCAACATGGGGTCGGGCTACGCGATCTACTGCGCGGACGGTGACGCGGGCCCGATCCTCGAGATCGCGGCGCGCCTCGGGCTGAGCGCGCTGCTCGCCGGGCGCGTGCAGGAGGGCCCCAGGCAGGTGATCCTCGAGCCGGTCGACGTGCGCTTCGCCGGCAGCGAGCTCGAGCTGTCGGGGACCAGTCCGGAGCGTCCGCTCTAGATTGCCCGGAGCTGCTCAGCAACTTGCCACTCGGCCGCGGGTTACTAACTTGAAATAATCCGTCACGACGGTATATGGTGGCGCCCCACAGTCGCCATTGTTCCCCGGTCAATTGCCGGGGATCTCGATATCGCCGGGCCGAGCATGGCCCCGGAGCTACCCGGATCGAGGCGGACCTGTCCATCAAGCAGAGGAGAAAATTCTGATGCGCAGAGCATCCACCTGTCTGGCCTTGCTCGGCCTTGCCGTCCTTGGCCTGCCGGCCGCCGCGTCAGCGGCGCCGGTCGTCACGTTCAAAGCCAAGGCGGTTCCCATTCCGGGATTCCCGCACACCGGCAACATCCTCGGGGCAGGAGCCGCCGAGCAGGTCGAATGGACCATCAAAGGGACTGAATACGGCGGATTCCCGCCGCCGCTGATCGGCGTCAACGTCGTCGAGCCCGCCGGCACGAAACTCCACCCGCAGGGCTTCACCACGTGCAACCCGACGGCGCTCAAAAACACCGGACCGAGCGCGTGCCCGAAGAAGTCGAAGTTCACGATCGCCGGCAGCGCGAATGGCGTCGTCAGCTTCGGCAACGAAAGGGTCGAAGAGGGAGTGACCGTTCAGGGTTTCTTCGCCCCGGGCGGCGCCCTGCAGTTCTACACGCAGGGCACCTCGCCGGTGTCGCTTGAATTCATCTCCGCAAGCCACGTGGTGTACGGGAACAGCCCGGCGATCGACACGACCGTGCCGCTTGTCGAAACGGTCCCCGGTGCTCCCGACGCGTCGACCGAGTCGATCAACGTCACGGCCGGATCGGCCTACAAGAAGGGCAAGACGACCGTCTACTACGGCACCGTGCCGAAGAAGTGCCCCAAGGGCGGCTTCCCGCTGAAGTCGGAACTGATGTTCGCCGGCCTCGGCGGTCTGTCGCCGCAAACCGTCACGACCAGCTACAAGGCGCCGTGCCCCAGGAAGTAACGTAGGACCCCGGGGTAGCGCGGCGCATCCCCCGGGAGGCGTAAACTCGATCGCAGCGAAGTAGGGCGGCGGCCCCATCGAATGGATGGGGCCGTCCGCATGTTGGATACGTCGAGGAAGGATCGGGTTGAGGCAGAAGTCGGTCGGGTGGAGGAGGGCTGGGGCCCGGATCGTGGGAGCGCTGTGCGCGGCCGGGCTCGTGATCGTCGTGCTGCTGGCCATCTCCGCCGGCGGCGGCAACGGCGGCTACACGGTGCGCGCGATCTTCGACGACGCCGCCAACGTCATTCCCGGCGAGAACGTCAAGATCGACGGCGTGAAAGTCGGGACCGTGGGATCGGTGACCCCGACGGCGAACGAGCAGGCGGCGGCGGTGGTCCTGCACATCGAAAACCCCGGCTTCACGAGCTTTCGTGCGAACGCCAGCTGCACGATCCGTCCGCAGGCGCTGCTCGGCGAGAAGTTCGTCGACTGCCTGCCCACCCAGCCGCGCGTGGAAGGCACGCCGCCGGCGCCGCCGCTGAAGAAGATTCCGGCCGGGCAGGAAGGGGCGGGCGAGTACCTGCTGCCAATTCAGAACAACCACAGCCCCGTCGACCCCGATCTGCTCAACGACATCACGCGCCTGCCCGAGCGCCAGCGCCTGACGATCATCCTCAACGAACTGGGCGTCGGCCTCGCCGGGCGCGGCAAGGACCTCAACGTGGTCATCCGCCGCGCCAACCCGGCGCTGCAGGAATTGGACAAGGTGCTCGCGATACTCGCCGGCGAGAACCACGTGCTCGCCAAACTCGCCGTCGATTCCGACAAGGCACTGGCGCCATTCGCGAAGGTGCGAAAGCAGTTCGCCGAATACTTCGCGCAGAGCAACACCGTCGCCCAGGCGAGCGCCCGCCACCTGACGGCGCTCGAACAAAACCTGAAGCTGTTCCCGCCGTTCCTGACCCGGCTGCGCCCCGCGATGGAACGCCTCGAGGCCTTCGCCGAACAGACGACGCCGGTGTTCACGGATCTCGGCATCGCCGCCCCGGGGATCAACCAGACCTTCACCCACCTGCCGGCCTTCTCCAAGAGCTCTGAAACCTTCTTCACGAGCCTCGGCAAGACCGCCAAACAGTCGGGGCCGGCGCTCGTCGCGATCGAACCGCTGCTGGCGCATCTGAACTCCCTCGGCACGGCGGCAAAGCCGTTTGCGAACAACTTCTCGAGCCTCCTCTCCAGCCTGCGCAACACCGGCGGTCTCGAGCGCCTGATGGACTTCATCTTCCTCGGCGCGGGGTCGGCCAACGGCTATGACGCGCTCGGACACTTCCTGCGCACGGAGGGGTTGGGCAACGCCTGCCTGACCTATGCGATCGCGCCCGCCCCGGCGTGCAGCGCGCAACTGTCCACCCGGACAGCTTTGCCGGCGAGCGCGAGCTCGAGCGCGGTCGCGAAGACCAGTGCGGTGTCGAACCCCAGCACGACGAGCCTCGTGATGGAGCGGACGCTGGCGGTCCTCAAAGGCGCGACGCCCGCGCAGGCGCTGTCGGACTACCCCGGCTCGGCCCCGGCCGCCGGAGCGTTGTCAGGAGCGGGCGGCGCCGACAGCGGTGGCTCGGCGGCCCAGCCGGTCGGCGGCGCGAGCGCCGGTACCACCTACTACACCCCCGCGGCCGAAGCCGGAGCCGGCGGCATGCTGCTCAACTACCTCCTCGGGAACTGACGATGCGCGTGATTTGGCGACTGCGGCTCCTCTGTCGGTTGCTCCCCGGGGTGGCCGCGCTCGCGCTGAGCGTGCCCGCGAGCGGCCTGGCGGATGAACAGCCCTCCACGACGACCGGCCCGGCCGCGGAGACGACCACCTCGGCTCCGCCTGCAGAAGCTCCGGCGGGTTCGACCAGCTCGCCGGCGCCCGCGGCGGGAACAACCTCGGTGCCCGCGCCCGCGAGCCCGGGTTCTACTGAAGCCGCCGGCACCCCGCAGGTCAAGGTCGAGCGCCCGCAGGGCAACTCGCTCGGCACGCCCGGACGCGCAGGCTCGAAGGGCGGCGCCACCGGGAGCGGGCAGGGCGAAGCAGGCGAAGGCTCCGCGGCCGGCCCGCGCGCGCACCACCACGCGCCCTCGCCGTCGACGCTCACGCCGTCGCTGCCGTTCGGGCTCGAATCCTCGATCGCGGGCGTGCCGGGCTTCTTCATCGAAAACTTCCGCATCCCGCCGTTCCTCTTGCCGATCTACCAGGCCGCCGGGACCGCCTACGGGATTCCCTGGCAGGTCCTCGCTGCCATCAACGAGGTCGAGACCGACTATGGCCGCGACCTGAGCATCTCGAGCGCGGGCGCTGAGGGGTGGATGCAGTTCCTGCCGGCCGAGTGGGCGCAGTACGGAGTCGATGCCAACGGCGATGGCTTCAAGGACCCCTACAACCCCGCCGACGCGATCTTCGCCGCCGCCAGGTATCTGCGCGCGGCGGGCGGCTCCACGAACGTCAGGGCGGCGGTCTACTCCTACAACCATTCGCAGGCGTACGTGGGCTCGGTGATGCTGCGCGCCCAGTTGCTCGGCGGCACCCCGCCGGGACTGCTGGGCGCGATCACGGGGCTCACCGAAGCACGCTTTCCCGTGCACGCCGCGGCGCACTTCAGCGACGGCTTCCCGTCGGCGCCCGCGAGCGCGTCCGGCCCGGCGCGCCCGCTCGTGGGCACGACGATCTACTCGCAGCCCGGCGCACCGGTGATCGCCGTGCAGGACGGCGAAATCTCACAGATCGGCGACTCGCCGGAGCTAGGGCGATTCGTGTCGCTGCGCGACGCCTACGGGAACACCTACGTCTACGCGCAGCTCGGCGGCGTGGCGTCGCTCTACCCGGTGCTCGTACCCCACGCCCGCCCGACGGTCAGCGCGCGCATTGCGCAGGCCGGCGGCGCTGTCGAACCGGCGCCGAGCGGCCCGGCCACGGCGGGGGCGCAGCCGCGCTCGCCCGTGTCCGAAGGCGCCACCGTGTCCGGGCTCGCGCTGGGGGCGGCGGCGGGCCTCGAAGCGGCTCCCGCCTTCCCGTCCACGCGCCCCTCGGCGCCCGCGCCCCCCGCGAAACCGCGGGCGCCGAAGCCGACGCTTCGCTTCTTCCGGGAAGGACCGGACGACGTGTACCTGCACCCGCTGCGCGTCGGCTCCCAGGTGATCGCGGGCACCGTGCTCGGCCATCTGGCGAGCGACGCCGGCGTGCAGGGCGGTGGGCCGCATGTGCTGTTCGAGATCCGCCCCGCCGGGGTACAGGCGTCACTGATCGATCCGAAGCCGATCCTCGACGGATGGGTGGCGCTTGAAAACACGTCGATCTTCAGGGCCAAGGGCGAGAATCCGTTCCTTGCCACCTCCCCCACCGTCGGGCAGGTGCTGCTCGAGTCAAAGCGCCAGCTCGAGCCGCAGGTGCTGCACGACTCCGGCATCAATCTCACCCGCTGCGCGCGACAGGACATCGAGACCGGCGTCGTCGACAAGCGCGTGCTCGCGACGCTCGAGTTCCTGTCGGTGTCCGGCCTGAAGCCGACCGTGGCCGGGCTGCGCTGCAGGAATGGCTCGATCGCCGCCGCGGCGGCGGGCAACGTGGGGGCGAGCGCCGACGTGGACGCATTTGACATCACGGCCGTGAACGGGCTCACGATCGCCGGCCATGACGGCCCCGGCTCGATCGCCGACATCACGGTTCGCAAGCTGCTCACGATGCAGGGCGTCACGCGGCCCGAACGGATCCTCAGCACGATGAGCTATCCGGGCTCGGCGAACGCCTTCACCAAGGCCCACGCCACCGACGTCGGCGTCAGCTTCGCCGTGCCGGGCGGGAGCCTCGCGCACGCCGCCGGCGCGTTCGACTCGGGGCTCAGCGCCGGAGAGTGGACGAAGCTGATCGCGCGCCTCGGCGAGATCCCCGATCCGACGGTCGCCAGTCGGCCATCCTCGGCGGCGATCCCCGACAACCCCGGCGCCGCGGCCGCGAGCGGAAAGGAAGCCGATGGCAACGGTTAGCCCCCCCAGCCCGCCGGCGCCCCCGCCACCGCCGGGCACCACGCCGCCCACACCACCAGGGGCGCCGAGCCGTCGCCCCGGCTCGCTGCCGCCGCGCTTGGGACGCGTGCTTGCCTTCAGCGCGCTCGGGCTGGTGGTGCTGATCGTGGCCTACCTTCTGTTCGCCGGTGGCGGCGGCGCCAACTACACGCTGATCTTCGGCGAAGCTGGCCAGCTCGTGAGGGGCGATGAGGTGCAGGTCGGCGGCGTGCCGGTCGGCAGCGTGACGGGCATCGCGCTGACCCACGACTACAAGGCGAAGGTCACGATCCACATCGAATCCTCGCTGACGCCGCTGCACCAGGGCACCGTCGCCCAGGTCAGGGTGCCGTCGCTGGCGACCGTCGCCAACCGCTACATCGCACTGTCGCCGGGGCCCAACAACGCTCCCGCGCTGCCGCCGGGCTCGACGCTGCCGGCGTCGGCGACGCGCGAAGTCGTCGATCTCGACAAGTTGTTCAACACGCTGAACCCCAAGACGCGGGTGGGCCTGCAGAAGGTGATCCAGGGCTTCGCCGAACAGTACGCGGGCTCGGCCGCAGCCGCCGGGACCTCGATCGAATACACGCCCGCCGCGCTGTCGGCGACCGACCACCTCTTCTCCGAGCTGATCCGAGACCAGCCTGTGTTCACGAGCTTCCTCGTGGAAACCGCCAAGGCCGTGACCACGATCGGGGCGCGCTCTGAAGCGCTGACCGACCTCATCGGCAACGCCGACACGACCTTCCAGGCGGTCGGCTCCGAGCAGTCGGCGCTCGCACAGGGGCTGCACGCGCTTCCGGTCACGCTGCGCTCAGGTACGCGTGCGTTCGTCCAGGTCCCGTCGACGTTCGCAGCGCTCACACAGCTCGTCGAAGCATCGAAGCCGACGACCAAGCCGCTCAGCACCTTCTTCCCCGCCCTGCGCTCGCTCGTGGTGACCGCCACGACACCGGTGGCGAACTTCAGCCAGGCCTTCAGCAAGCCCGGGCCCAACAACGACCTGACCGATTGGGCCAACATCCTGCCGTCGCTCGCGAAGGCGCTGACCACGTCCTCGCCGAGCATCAACACGGCGCTGCGCGAATCCGTCCCGATAACGGCGGTGTTCGGTCCCTACACGCCCGACCTCGAGGGCACCCTGCGCACATTTGGCCAGGCCAGCTCCTACTACGACGCCAACGGCCACTACGTCCACATCGGCCCCGTCTTCCCCGACTTCAAGCTCGGCGAAAACAACAACCTCACGCCGGCGTCCAGCGTGCAGCAGGCCCTCGAAGGGCTCAAGAGCGGGCAGCTGCGCCGCTGCCCGGGCGCGGCCACCCAGCCTGCCGCCGACGGCTCCTCGCCCTTCACCGACGGGGAACTCTTGAGCTGCGATCCGACGGAGGTGCCCTAGATGAACAGGCGCCGTAGCGGTTCTCTGGCGGGCAGTCCCCTGCTGATCGGCGCGATCACGACGCTGATCGTGGTGGTGGCCGTGTACCTGTCCTACAACGCGAACAACGGGTTGCCGTTCGTTCCCACATACAACATCAAGGTCGCCCTGCCCCAAACGTCCGGGCTCGAGTCATCGAACGTCGTGCGGGTGGGTGGCTCGCGGGTCGGGATCGTCAAGCGCCTGTCGGCTCACCAGAACCCCAGAACGGGACAGGTGACGGCCGTCGCCGAACTCAAGCTCGAAAAAAAAGTGGAACCGCTGCCGGTCGACACCACCGCGAGCGTGCAGTCGCTGTCCTCGATCGGCCTGAAGTACCTGCAGCTGGAAAAGGGCCACTCCAAGGAAGGGCTGAAGCCGGGCGCGACGATCCCCGTCAGCCAGGTCCGCGAACCGGTCAATATCGAAGAGCTGTTTGACATGTTCGACGCGAAAACGCGGACGGCCAACCAGGTGCAGCTGAACAACTTCGGCGACGGCCTCGCCGGTCGCGGGCTGGGCCTGAACAACACGATCGCGACGCTCAGACCGCTGCTCACGAACGCGATCCCCGTATTCCGCAACCTGGCCGCGCCGGCCACGGGATTGCACGAGCTGTGGGTCGCGCTCGACCGCGTGTCCTCCCAGGCTGCTCCGGTCGCGGACGCCCAGGCCGCCCTGTATGTCGAGCTCGACAAATTCTTCACGGCCTGGGCGAGCGTGGCCCCGTCGCTTGAAAAGGCAACCGTGCTCGGACCGCCGTCGCTCGAACAGGCGATCCACTCGCTCGTGTTCGAGAAGACGTTCACGGAAAACAGCACGGAGTTCATGCACCTGCTGCGCCCGAGCGCGAGCGCGCTGATCACCGTCGCCCCGCCGCTGGGCCACGCCGTCACCGTGGGCGCGGTCAACCTCAACGCCGCCACCGCGCTGAACTCAGAGCTCGCCTCCTCCGCGCAGGCGCTCCAGGCCTTCGCCGAAAACCCGATCGTGCCCGTCTCACTGGAAGACTTCACGCAGACGCTCGAACTCGGCAATCCGCTGCTCGCCGGGCTCGCCCCCGAGCAGGCGAACTGCAACTACTTCACGCTCGCGTTCCGAAACCTGGCGAGCCTGACCTCCGAGAACATCGGGCTCGGCACGCTGTCGCGGGCGAGCCTCGTGCTGTCGCCGAACGGGCCCAACAACGAGGGCTTCCCCTCCTCGGCTCCCGCCGTCGGGCCCTCGGTCGAACACCCCTACCACAGCACGGCGATCATCGATAACAACCACGTCCACGCGAACCCCTACCCGAACGTCACCGGACCGGGACAGCCGGCCAACAACTGCGAAGCGGGCAACGAGAACTACATCCCGGGCAAAGCCGTGATCGGCAACGTGCCCGGTGTCACCGGCACGACGCATGAAATCACGACCCGCGAAGAAAATCTGTTCGGCGAAAAGTACCCGAGCTCGACGCTCAAGGAACTGGGCCTGGCGCCCGCCAAGAAGGGGAAGAGCGGATGAAGGCTCCGAGCTGGTGGCGCCGCTACGATCGCACGCCGGTCGTCGAGCTGGGGCGATCCAACCCGACCCGCTTCGGGGTCATCGTGATCGTGTTGCTGGTGATCGGCGCGTACTTCGGCTTCACCAAACATATCCCGTTCAAACACGGCTTCCGCCTGCACGCGGTCTTCTCGAGCGCCGTCAACGTCCGCAAGTCCTCGCTCGTGCGCATAGCCGGCGTCGACGTCGGCAAGGTCAGCCACGTGGCCCGCGAGGGCAACGCCGGGGTGGTCACGATGGAAATCGAATCGAGCGGCCTGCCGATCCACTCCGACGCCACGGTCAAGATCCGCCCGCGCACGTTCCTTGAAGGCAACTGGTTCGTCGAACTGCAGCCGGGAAGTCCCTCGGCCAAGATCCTCTCCTCCGGTTCGACGCTGCCGATCACGCAGACCTCCGACCCGGTCCAGCTTGACCAGGTGCTCGACGCGCTGAACACCGACACGCGGGCAAATCTGCAGAATTTCCTGATCGGCTACGGGGACGGCCTCACGCGCAAGCCGAACGCGGCGGAAAACGCCGAACAGGACCCCGAACTGCACGGGCTCAACGGGGCGCAGGCGCTCAACAAGGCCTACCAGGCCGGCCCCGCCTCGCTGCGCGGCGCCGCGGTGCTCAACCAGGCGACCAGCGGTACCGCGCCTCACGACATCTCAAAGCTCGTGGCGGGCATCAACAAAGTGACCTCTGCGCTGAACGTCCACGAGCAGCAGCTCGGCGAACTGATCGTCAACTTCAACGCGTTCTTCCATTCGTTCGCCGCCCAGTCGGCGGCCCTGCACGCGACGGTCGCCGAGCTGCCTAGCTCGCTGACAAACATCAACAACGGATTCAACGCGCTCAGCGCCGCCTTCCCGTCCGTGCGCACGTTCGCGTTCGACATCATCCCCGGGGTCAAGGTGACGCCCGCGGCGGTCAAGGCACAGCTGCCGTGGATCGCACAGGTGGAGGCCTCGCTGGCGCCGGCGGAACTCGGCGGCGTGGCCGAAGGGCTCGCCCAGGCGGCCCCGTGGATCGCGAAACTGCAGAGCGAACAGGTGCCGTTCCAGCAGCAGTCGGAAGTGCTCAGCAAGTGCCAGACCAACCTGATCTTCCCGGCGGGCAACACCAAGCTGCAGGACGGCTCGAACACCTCGGGCGAGGAAAACTACAAGGAGTTCTGGGACTCGCTCGTCGGCCTCAGCTCGATCGGCCAGAACTTCAACGGCAACGGCACGAACGCCCAGTTCCTGCTGTCGAGCAGCGGCCCGACGCTGCGCTCGGCGCCGGTGTCGATCCTCGGCACCAAAGTGCAGGGGCTGCACCTGCTCGCGCACGCGTCGCTGCCGCCGCTCGGCACGCGCCCGGCCTACCCCGCGAGCGAGCCCCCCTACAAGCCGCTGGTGCCGTGTGACACGCAGACGCTGCCCAACTTCGACGGCCCGCTCTCGCAGGGCCCCGCGGACGGGTCCGGCTGATGAACCCCACCGACAGCCATAGTCACGAGGGCGGGCTCAGCGTCCGTGACCAGATCGAGCGCTACCGCTCATCGTTCATCGCAGTGGTCACGATGATCGTGATCGCGGCCCTCGTCGGGGGCTACATCCTCGCGCATGAGAACCTCAATCTGCCCGGCTGGGTCCCCGTTCTCGGCAAGAACTTCTACACGCTGAAGGCCAACTTCCAGACCGCCCAGGCGCTGACGCCCGGGCAGGGCCAGGCGGTCACGATCGCGGGCGCGAAGGTCGGCGAAATCGCGAGCGTCGACCTGAACCAGGGAGTCGCGACGGTGACCATCCACATGACCCCCAAGTACGCGCACCTGTATCGCGACACGACGCTGTTGATGCGTCCCAAGACCAACCTGCAGGACATGACGGTCGAGGTCAACCCCGGCACGCCGTCGAGCGGGCGGCTGCCCGAGAACTCCACCGTCCCGATCGCGCAAACCGCGCCGAACATCGACTTCGACCAGTTCCTGGCCGGCCTGGACGCCGAAACGCGTGTGTACCTGCAGGAGCTCTTGGCAGGCGCGGGCGAAGGCTTCTACCACAACGGCAAGGCCTTCTCAGCGACGCTCAAGCGCTTCTACCCGACCGCCCGCGACATCACCGAGATCGCTCAGCAGCTCGAAATCCGCCATGAAAACGTCGCGCGCTCGATTCACAACTTCCGCCTGGTGACGGAAGCCCTGGGCGAAAAGGACACGCAGCTGGCGCAGCTCGTCGACGCCTCGAACGCGGTGTTCGCGGTCTTCCACAAGCAGGAACAGAGCGTCCAGGCCCTTTTGCACCTGCTGCCCGGCGCCCTCGCCAAGACGAGCCAGGGTCTCGGCAAGCTGGCCACCGCCGCCAACGTGCTCGGGCCGACCCTGAACAAGCTCGAGCCGTTTGCCCGCTCGCTCGCCCCCGCCCAGGAAGCCTCCTCGCGCCTGGCGCTGACGACGACGCCGATCTTCAAGAACGAGATCCGGCCGTTCGCGCGCCAGATCGAGCCGGTCGTCAAGAAGATCCAGCCGAGCACACAGCCGCTCGCCGAATCGTTCCCGAAGCTCGCCTCGAGCTTCTCGGTGATCAACGAATTCTTCAACGAGCTGGCCTTCAACCCCAGCCAGAAGCAGGCCGGTTTCCTGTTCTTCCTGGACTGGGACAACCACGACCTCAACAGCGTGCTCAGCTCGGCCGAGGCGAGCGGGGCGGTCGGCCGTGGTCTGACCTACCTGAACTGCAACGTCGCGCCGATCCTCAAAGGCGTCTCGGAAATCAACCCGACCGTGAACCTGCTGGTCGGTCTGCTGAACCCACCCAACGAAGCGGCGTGCAAGGCCGCGGGCATCCTCACCACCAAAGCCGCGTCCTCGAGCGTGCACGTGCAGCCGAAGGTCCCCTCCAGCGGCCTGTTCGGGGGCCTTGACTCACACGTGTTCGGCCAGGCGCCGGTCGTCGCGAAAGGCTCGGCCCCCGGCGCGGGGGGAGGCGCCTGAGATGCAGAAGCGCGCTCCCACGCTCGGCAACCTGCTCGTGATCATCCTGTTCACGTTGAGCTGCTTCGGGCTGCTGCTGTTCCTGTGGGAGTCCTTCGGGGGACCCCTTCCGCTGAAGCCGAAGGGGTACCAGTTCAAGGTGGCCTTCCCGCGGACGCTGGCGCTGACCGAACAGTCCGATGTGCGCATCTCAGGCGTGGAGGTCGGCCACGTCGTCGCGGTCAAGCTCGACAACGAAGGCGATACCGACGCGACGATCGAACTCGCCGGGCAGTACTCGCCGATCCGCGCGAACACGCATGCGATCCTGCGCCAGAAGACGCTGCTGGGCGAGACCTACGTGCAGCTGATTCCCAAGGGCCGCACGGGTCCCTACCTGGGCGACGGGGCCAAGCTCGCGGACGCCAACGTCGAACCGTTTGTCACGCTCGACGACATCCTCTCGCTGCTCAACCGCACCACGCGGCGCAACTTCCAGGCGTGGATGCGCTACCAGGCCGCGGCCATCGCCGGACGCGGCGAACAGATCAACTCCTCGCTGTCCGAATTCGAACCGTTCGTGGAACACGGCAACACGCTGCTCGAAATCCTCGCCTCCCAGGAAGGGGCTGTGCGCGCACTGGTCCACAACACCGGAGTCGTCTTCGACGCCCTGGCCGGGCGCGACCACCAGCTCGAAGGCCTGATCGCAAACGGCGAGCGCACCTTCCACGCGGCCGGCGAACAGAGCCAGGCATGGGCCGAAACCTGGCGCGCGCTGCCGCCCTTCGAGATCAGCTCGACCATCGCGCTGCGCAAGATCGACAACTTCTCGGTCATCGCCAATCCCTACCTCGAAGAATTCCGCCCGGTGGAGCGCGACCTGTCCTCGCTGCTTGAGGCCGCCAAGCCCTTCGCACCGCAGTTCGACAGCTTCCTCACCGCCCTCGGGCCGTTGACCACGGCCGCCAAGAAGGGCCTCCCATACACCGCCAAGATCCTCAATCTCACCGTTCCCGAGCTTGAAAACCTGAGGCCGGTGCTGCACAACTTCGACCCATTCCTGCAGTCGCTGAGCACATACGTGCCCGAGCTGCAGGCGTTCTTCGCCAACCTCACCGCCGCCACCGAGGCCAGCGGCGGCAACGGCAGTACTCTGAATCAGGGTCCCAAAGAGCACTACCTGCGATCGATGTTTGTCTTCAGCCCCGAAAGTCTCGCGATCTACCCCAAGCGGGTCGGCACGAACCGAGCCAACCCCTACTTCCAGCCCGGAGCTTTTCGCGCCCTCGGCAGCGGCCTGCAGGTGTTCAGCAACAGCACCTGCGCCAACTCGGCTCCTTCGGTCAGCGGGCCTCCGAACGAAGCGGTCTCCCAGAGCCTGATCGAACTGATCACCCAGTTCAAAGTCGCCAACACGCCGGAAACCCCCAACGTCGTAGCGGCTCCCGGGTGCAACCAGCAGGGTCCGTTCACGTTCAACGGCCAGACCAGCCAGTTCCCACACGTCACCTACGGAGGAAAAGGATGACCGAGGAGCAGGGGCTGGCCGACGAGTATCAGTATCACTCCGGGGGGGTCGATCTCGCCGGCGAGCCGGATTCGGACAAGTGGTCGATCCGCTGCATAGACGTGCACAAGCGCCTCGGCGGAGTGCCCGTCCTGAACGGTCTGAACGTCGCCTTCCCGGCCGAGACGATCACCGTCGTGCTGGGCCCCTCGGGGACCGGCAAGAGCGTGCTGATCAAGCACATCATCGGGCTGATGTTCCCGGACTCGGGCGACGTCATCGTGCAGGGGCAGTCGGTGCCGACGCTGACCATGCCACAGCTTCTGGCGCTGCGCCGCAAAGTCGGCGTGCTGTTCCAGGACGGCGCCCTGTTCGGGTCGATGACGGTGTTCGACAACGTCGCCTTTCCGCTACGCCAGCACACCGGCTCCTCGGAGGCGCAGATCTCCAAGCTGGTCAAAGAACGCCTGGCCGACGTGGGGCTGACCGACGCGATCGACGATCTGCCCTCGCAGCTGTCCGGGGGGATGCGCAAGCGCGCCGGCTTCGCGCGGGCGCTGGTGATGTCGCCGGACATCGTCATCTTCGACGAGCCCGACTCCGGGTTGGACCCGGTGCGCACAGCGCTCCTGTGCGAGCTGATCCAGGAGATGCACTCCATCCACGGAGGCGCCTACATCGTCGTGACCCACGACATCGCCTCGGCTCGCAGGATCGGCGAATACATCGCGCTGCTGTGGAGGGGGAGGATCGTCGATGCGGGCGACGCGGAGAGGATGTTCTCCTCGGAGAACCCGTTCGTGCGCCAGTTCCTCAGCGGAGCTGCCGAGGGCCCGCTGACGATGGATTGATCCTCCCTCGACCGATGGATTGGCCGCGGGCCGGTGCCACGGCGCGCAGGGCGCGATTTGACAGGCGTGTAGACTGCGAACATATGTTCGTACGAACGTCTGTTCCCTCGCAGGTCCGCTGAAAGAGGCAGCTGTCGTGGTCGTGTGCGTCTACCTTCCCCGCTTCGAGCTGGTGGTCGCCGCCGGGGGGGCGGGGGCGCTCAGCGGGCGTGCCCTGGCGGTGGCGCCGCGGGTTGGCTCCGAGCAGCGCGTGGGTGAGGTCTCCGGGGCCGCCGAGGCCCGTGGCGTGACCCGCGGGATGGTCCTCGGGGAGGCGCTCGCCCGCTGTCCCGATCTCCTGCTCGTGTCTGCTGATCCGATGGCGGTCGCCGACACCTGGGAGACCCTGATGCGTGCCCTGGAGTCGATCGGCGCGGCCGTTGAGGAGGAGCGCCCGGGGCTCGCCTACTTCGAGGCCGGTGGGCTGCGCGGGCTGCACGGTACGGATGCCGCCACGATCGCCGCCGCTCGGCGCGCGCTCGGCCGTCCCGCGCGCGTGGGGGCCGGGCCGACGCGCTTCTACGCGCTGGCGGCTGCTCTGGCGGTGCGTTCGCGCCGTCCGCTCATAGTGGACGGAAAGGATGCCCGGCGCTGGCTCGCCGGCAGGCCGATCGGGCTGCTCGGCTTTCGGGCAGAGACCGAATCGCTGGTCGAGCCGCTCGGGCGCCTTGGCGTGCGCACGCTCGGCGAGCTGAGGGAGTTGGGACGCTCGGGGCTCGCCGACCGCTTCGGGGCGCCAGGCGTTATCGCGCATCGGCTCCTCAGCGGCGAAGAGGAGCCGCTGCGGACGCGCCTCGTCGAGGAGCGCCTGGAGGAGACGCTGCGAGTCGGCGACGCGAGCTCGGGTGTTGCCCTGGAGCGCGTGCTCGGAGTGCTGGTGGATCGGCTGCTGGCCCGGCCCGAGCGCCGTGGGCGCACGCTGAGCGTCCTCGCGCTCTCCGCGCGCCTGGTCGCGGGCGGTGCCTGGCGCGAGCGCGTGGTGCTCCGCCAGGCGCTGTCTGACCCCAAGCGCATCGGGCTGGCGCTTGCGGTGCGCCTGCTGCTGCTCCCGGCTCCGGCCGCGACATTGCAGCTGGCCGTCGAGCGCTTCGGCCCGGCAGCGGGTGAGCAGTGGGGGCTGTTCGACAAGGACCCCGCCCGCTCCGCCGCTCGTCTCGCTCGCCTGCGCGAGGCCATCGCTCAGGTGCGCGCCGTGGCCGGACCGGACGCGGCGTTGCGAGCCGTCTGCGTGGATCCCGACTCGCGCGTGCCCGAGCGGCGGGTGGTGCTCGCGCCGTTCCCGGGTTGATGGCTCGCGTCCTGAACCTTCCCCGGCCGGTGCGTGTGCGCTGGGGAGGGGACATGCCGACGGAGGTGAACGGCGAAGCGGTCGAGCTGCTGCGCGAGTCCTGGCTGGTGGAGGACCGCTGGTGGACCACCGAGCCGGTGCGTCGTCGTTACTGGGAGCTCGTGAGCGAGCGCGGGCGCAACGTGATCGTCTTCCACGACCTCTGCTCCGGCGGCTGGTTCCTGCAGGGTCCGTGAGTGGGTGAGGTGATGAGGCTGTCCGGGTCCCCGTATGTTGAGCTGCACTGCCACTCGGCGTACTCGTTTCTGGACGGCGTCTCGCTGCCGGAGGAGCTGGCACGGCGCGCGAGCGAGCTGGGCTATGGCGCGATCGCGCTGACCGACCACAACTCGCTCGCGGGCTCGATGGAGCTGGCTCAGGCCGCCAAGTCCTACGGTGTGAGAGCGATCCACGGCGCCGAGGTCGACCTGAGCAGCGCCGGCGGCGAGGAGGATCCTCGCCACATCACCCTGCTCGTGTGCGACCGCCGCGGCTGGAGCAATCTCTGCCGGCTCATCACGCTCGCCCATGCGCATACCCGCGAGGGGCCCAATCGTCGCGAGATCAGCGCCCCCTCGCTCGATCTGCAGGCCGTGCTCGATCATGCCGAGGGGCTGATCTGCCTGACCAGCTGTGCCGATCGATCGGTGATCGGTGGCGGCGCAGGCGATGGGACGATGACGGCGCGGCGGCTGCTCGACGCGTTCGGGCCAGAGGACCTGTACGTGGAGCTGCAGCGCCCCTTTGCCCGCCACGATCGCGCACGCAACAGGGCGCTGGCCGCGCTCGCGGAGCGGCTGGGGGTCAGATGCGTGGCCACGGGCGACGTGCACGCGCACGCGCGCGCCAGAGCCGAGCTGCAGGATGCGTTTGTGGCGCTGCGCAACCACACCACGCTCGACGCCTCCGAGCCGTTGCGTCGAGGCAACCACAGCCACGTGATGAGCACGCCGCGGGCAATGGCCAGCCGCTTCTCCGATCACCCCGAGGCGGTCTCCGAGACGCTGCTGCTGGCCGAGCGGCTGACGTTCGATCTCGACATGGATCTCGGCTACCGCTATCCCGGCGCCGAGGATCGCGGTGCCGAGCGGCGTCTGACCGAGCTGTGCGGCGCCCGCCTCGAGGAGCGCTTCGGTGCGGGCCCCGCCCGCACCGAAGCGCAGGCGCGTCTGGAAGAGGAGCTGCGCGTGATCGCAGAGCTGGGACTGGCGGGCTTCTTCCTGCTGCACCACGACATGCTCGAGCTCGCCAGGGAAGTTGCCCTCGAGGTGCGTGGCCCTGACTCGGTGCGCGCCCTTCTCGCGCCCGGGCGCGGGCGCGGGTCCTCGGTGTCCTCGCTCGTGTGTTATCTGATTGGACTCTCCCATATCGACCCGATCGCCAACGGGCTGGCGCTGGGGCGCTTCCTGAATGAGGACCTGCGCGGCCTGCCCGACATCGACCTCGACTTCCCGCGGGACATCCGCGAGGTGCTGATCCCGCGCGTACACGAGCGCTACGGGCGCGATCGCACCGCGCTGGTGGCAGCCTTTCCCACCTTCCGCGCACGGGGGGCGATCCGCGAGCTGGGAAAGGTTCTCGGGCTGCCAGCCGGTGAGATCGAGCGCGTCGCCCGCGGCGCCGACCGGTATGGAGGAGATGCCGAGCACGACATCGCCTCGGTTCTCGAAGCGGTCCCTCCGGCCCAGCCTGCCGGGACTCAGCCCGGATCGTGCGCCGGTGCTCACACGGGGGCGGAACCCCTCGCCTCGGAGCGCTGGCGGTGGCTTGGACGCCTGGTGGCAGAGGCCTATGGACTGCCCCGCCACCTCTCTCAGCATTCGGGTGGAATGATCGTCGCGACCAGGCCGCTGATCGATTGCTGCCCGGTCGTGCCGGCCGCGATGGAGGGCAGGCAGATAGCCCAGTGGGACAAGGACTCGTGCGCGGACGCGGGCTTTCTGAAGATCGACCTGCTGGGTCTGGGAATGCTCTCGGCGGTCGAGCGCTGCGTGGAGGAGATCGCGCGCGTGCGCGGCGAACGCATCGACCTCTCGCGCATCCCGTTTGACGATCAGCCCACGTTCAATGCGATCCGCGCGGCCGATACGGTCGGCGTCTTTCAGATCGAGAGCCGCGCCCAGATGCAGTCGCTGCGACGGACGCGGCCGATGAACCTCGAGGATCTGACCATCCAGGTCGCGATCGTGCGACCGGGGCCGATTCAGGGCGGGGCGATCAACCCCTACATCGAACGCCGCCGGCGGTTGCGCGAAGACCCTGAGTATGAGGTTCCCTACGACCACCCAACGCTCGAGGAGCCACTGAAGGAGACGCTCGGCACGATCATCTTCCAGGATCAGGTGATGCAGGTGGCCGAAGCCTTCGCGGGCTTCAGCCCCGGTGAGGCGGATGGACTGCGCCGGGCGATTTCTCGCAAGCGCTCGCGGGAGATGCTCCAGCGCCACCGCGAGGACTTCATAGCGGGTGCGCTGCGCCACGCCGGTGCCGACGAGCGCACGGCCGAGCGCGTCTGGGAGATGGTCGAGGGCTTCGCCGGCTTCGGCTTCCCCAAGGCGCACGGCGCCGCCTTCGGTCTGCTCGCCTACCAGTCGACGTGGCTGCGTGTCCACTATGGCCCGGAGTTCCTGTGTGCGTTGTTGAACGAGCAGCCGATGGGCTTCTACGCCCCCGACAGCCTCGTGCACGATGCCCAGCATCATGGGATCGAGGTGCTCGGCCTCGACGTGAACGTCTCGCACGTGCAGTGCACGGTGGAGGCCGTGCCCGCAGAGCAGGGTCCCGGGCTGGGCGTACGCCTCGGGTTGGGCTATATCAAGGATGTGGCGGCGGCCGAGGCGCGCGAACTCGTGGACGAGCGCGAGCGAAACGGACCCTTCCGCGGTCTCGGGGACCTCGCCGCGCGCGTCAACGCGGGGTCAAGGACGCTCGAGCAGCTGGCCTGGTCGGGCGCCTGTGATGGCCTCGCGACCGGGCCGGCGGCGCTCGCTGGGGCAGGCAGGAGAACGGCCCTGTGGCGGCTGGGTATGGCCGCCACGGGGCGGGGGGCCGGTGGGGGCACCCAGCTTGCTCTGGGCGTTG
This sequence comes from uncultured Solirubrobacteraceae bacterium, assembly GCA_963779605.1. Lineage (GTDB taxonomy): Bacteria > Actinomycetota > Thermoleophilia > Solirubrobacterales > Solirubrobacteraceae > Palsa-744. The sequence goes on along the minus strand of CAVZYR010000005.1, from coordinate 138,452 downwards.
AGCCGCCGGCGGCGCCGCGCCTGCGCCCGCTCGGCCGCTGGCAGCGGCTGATCGCCGACTACGCCACGAGCGGGGTGACGGTCGGCGATCACGCGATGGCCGCGCTGCGCAACCGGCTCGAGGTTCCGCTGCTCGCGACCAGCGCCCAGCTGGCGCGCATGCCCACCGGCTGTGCGGTATCCGTGGCCGGCCTGGTCATCGCCCGGCAGCGGCCCGGGACCGCCGGGGGGACGATGTTCCTCCTGTTCGAGGACGAGTTCGGCACGATCAACCTGATCGTCGCCAAGGCGGTGTATGAGCGCCATCGCCACCTGGCACGGGCAGAGCCGTTGCTGCTGGCCCGGGGTCGTCTGGAGCGCGCGGAAGGAGTCGTCAACGTGATCGTGCGCGAGCTGGCGGCGCTCGAGCTGTTCCTGTCCGGCGGGGCCACCGATGCCGAGCAGGCGGCTGCACGAGCGCGCGTCCACCACCTGCCGGACCCCGAGTCCCCGCCGGGCGATGCCGAGGTCGGCTCGAGCATGCGCGCCGCGGCGCCGCCGATACAGAGCTTCGGGATGGGCCGCAGGCGCTAGCTGCCCGGCGCGCGGCGGCTACCCTTGACGCATCGCACGCCTGGGCAACAGCGACCTGGATGTCTTTCCCCTGTGCCTGGGCGGAAACGTGTTTGGCTGGACGATCGACGAGGAGCGCTCCTTCGCGGTGCTCGACGCCTACGTGGAGGCGGGGGGCAACTTCATCGACACCGCCGACAGCTACGGGCGCGGCGGCCCGGGTGGGGCGGGGGAGTCCGAGCGAATCATCGGCCGCTGGCTGGCCGCGCGCGGCAACAGGGAGCGGCTCGTGATCGCCACCAAGGTGGGCATCTCCCCGGATCTGCCGGGCCTGTCCGAGGCGACGATCAGGCGCGGGATCGAGGGCTCGCTGGAGCGGCTCGGCATCGACACCGTCGATCTCTACTACGCCCACCGCGATGATGAGGGCACGCCGATCGCAGAGACGCTCGGCGCCTTCCATGCCCTGGCTCGCGAGGGCAAGATCCGCTACGCGGCCGCATCGAACTACAGCGCCGCGCGCCTCAGTGAGGCACTGCGCATCGGAGAGCGCGAGCAGATGGCCCGATACGTCGCGCTCCAGCCGCACTACAACCTGATGGAGCGCGGCGAGTACGAGGGCGAGCTGGCCGCGGTGTGCGCGCGCAACGGGCTCGCGTGTGTCCCGTATTTCGGATTGGCCAGAGGCTTTCTGACCGGCAAGTACCGCCGCGACGCCCCTCTCCCCGACGGGCCGCGAGCGGCGGGCGTGCGCGAGCGCTACCTCAACGAGCGGGGCTTCGCCGTGCTCGACGCGCTCATCCAGATCGCCGCTGAGCACGACACGACGGTGGCGGCGGTGGCGCTGGCGTGGCTATTGGCGCAGCCGACCGTGCTCGCTCCGATCGCGAGCGCCACCTCACCCGAGCAGCTTTCAGAGCTGCTGCCCTCCGCGAGCCTCGAGCTGTCGGCCGAGGAGTTGGCGAGGCTCGGCTCCGTCAGCGCCTGACGGACGCTCGCGCGCGGGTTCGCACGCGAGCACGGCACGAACGCGCGCTAGCGCTGTCGGAAGCTGATCAGCTGGGTGTCGGGGTCGCGCAGCGACAGGCGCCCGTCCTGCTCGCGCGTGGGGAGTGCTGCGTCGCCGCGATCGGCCAGCCTCTGCTCGAGCGCCGCGAGCGCGCCGGCGTCGCCGAGCTCGAACTCGATCCGCTCGAGCCCGGGCGAATTCTCCGAGGCAGGGCCCTGGCCGCGGCTCTGCCACGAGTTGAGGCCCACGTGATGGTGGTAGTCGCCGGCCGCCAGGAAGGCCGCCGAGGGGAGCTCTGCCTGCTCTGTGAAGCCGAGCGCGTCGCGGTAGAAGGCGGCCGCGCGGGGTACGTCGGAGACCTTCAGGTGCACGTGGCCGAGGACCGTCTCGGGCGAGATTGCCTCAGGCGGCTCCTGTTGGGACTGCGCCAAGAGGTCCTCCAGATCGAGCGGCAGCGTGACCATGTTCACGCCGTGACCGTCCGGCGCGCGCTCCCATTGCGCGCGCGGCCGGTCGGCGTAGATCTCGATCCCGAGTCCGTCCGGATCGCTCAGGTAGAGCGCCTCCGAGACGCCGTGGTCGGAGGCGCCGTCGATCGGCCAGCGCCCGCGCGCGATGCGACGCACCGTCTCGGCGAGCGCCGCTCGCGAGGGGTGCAGCCAGGCGACGTGAAACAGACCCGTGCGGCTGGGCGGAGCCAGCACCGGGTGCGAGAGGCCCCTCAGCTCGAGCAGCGGACGCTCGAGGCTGCCACCGAGAGCGGCGTGAGCGTCGTCGCTGCGCACCAGCGGCAGCCCGAGCACGCGTTCGTAGAAGTCCACGCTGCGGGGAAGCTCAGAGACGGACAGCGATACCGATCCGATGCCGAGCGTGGGATCGATGGGGGCAGACGCGCTCGCCACACCTTCGAGGCTACTACGCCGCGATAAGCTCGCGAGCGTGAACTTCCGCAGGCTCGGCTCAAGCGACCTCGACGTCTCCGAGATCAGCCTCGGCTCATGGTTGACCTACTCGGGCGGCGTCGCGCGCGAGCAGGCCGAGGCCTGCGTGAAGGCGGCGTTCGAGGCCGACATCAACTTCATCGACACGGCCAACGCCTACGGCCGCGGCGCGGCCGAGACGCTCTTGGGAGAAGTGCTCTCTGGCTACCAGCGCGATTCCTACGTGCTCGCGACCAAGCTGTATTTCCCGATGTCCGCCACCGATCGCGGCCTCTCGGCGACTCAGATCCACAAGCAGATCGACGCCTCGCTCGAGCGCCTGCGCACCGACTACGTCGACCTCTACCAGTGCCACCGCTATGACGAGGAGACCCCGCTCGAGGAGACGATGGCAGCGCTCACCGAAGTCGTGCAGGCGGGCAAGGCGCGCTATATCGGCTTCAGCGAGTGGCCCGCCGAGAAGATCGAAGCCTCGCTGGAAGTGCCCGATGCCGCGCGCTGGGTGTCCAGCCAGCCGCAGTACTCGATGCTATGGCGCGCCCCCGAGGCGGAGGTGATCCCGCTGTGCGAACGCGAGCAGATCTCGCAGATCGTGTGGTCGCCGCTGGCCCAGGGTGTGCTCACGGGCAAGTATCGCGCCGGCCAGAGCCCTCCTCCGGATTCGCGCGCGGCGAGCGAGAGCATGGGCGGCTTCATCGACCGGCTGATGCAGCCGCCGGTGCTCGAGGCCGTGGAGCGCCTCGGCCCCGTCGCCGAGCGGGCCGGGCTGACGATGCCTCAGCTGGCGCTGGCGTGGGTGCTGCGCCTCACCAACGTGGCCTCTGCGATCGTCGGCGCCAGCCGGCCCGAGCAGGTGCACGCCAACGCCTCGGCCTCCGGCATCGTGCTCAGCGAGGACACGCTCGCGGCCGTCGACGAGGCGCTGGGCCACGCCGTTGTGCGCTGACGACGTGGCCCGTGCCGAGGCTTAGGAGGCCTTGACCGCCGAGACGTCGAGCAGGATCTTGACCTTGTCGCTCACGAGCATGTTGCCCGAGCCGAGCGCCGCGTTGAACTTCATGTCGTGGTCTGAGCGGTTGATGTCGCCGACCACAGACAGGCCGACACGGTCGTTGCCCTGCGGGTCCGTCTCGGTGCCCTCGAGCACTCCTTTCAGGGCGACGCGCTGCGTGACGCCGTGGATTGTGAGATCGCCCTCGACCTCGAACGTGTCCGCGTCGACGGGGCGGATGTCTGTCGACTGAAAGCTGATCTCGGGGAAGCTCGCCGCGTCGAAGAAGTCCGGCGAGCGCAGGTGCTCGTCGCGCTGGGGCTCGCGCGTGTCGACGCTGTCGACCTTCACGGTCCCGTAGGCCCTGGCGCCGTCGGGGCCGACCTCGAGTGTGCCCTCGAACTGATTGAACCCGCCTTTGACGGTAGCGATGCCCAGGTGCTTGACCTGGAACTCCACGCTCGAGTGGACGGGGTCCACCTTCCACGTTCCCGTGGGCAGGTTGTTGGTCGCGGTGCTGGAGAGAACTGCGGACTGGTTGGACATCGGAGAGCTCCTTTACAGTGGCCGATATATCATCGACAACAAGGGATGGTTGTATGTCTACCATTATAGCGGTTGCTTGCACATACAACGACCTAGCCGGATATGGGCCGTCGCCGGCGTCGAGCGGGGGAGGAGGAGCGCTCGTTCAGCGCGGCTGAACGACGAGCGCCTGAAAGGCCCGACCGACGGAGCCGCTCGTGTCGTGCAGCACACTTTCGGCCGTGCCCGTGCCGCCCGCGTCCAGCAGCGTGCGGGCGTCCAGGCCGATCCATTCGCCGTGCGGGCGCCGATGCAGATGGATCGTGAGATCCGCGTTGATGAACACGAAGCCGTCGAACGGCAGCGCCGCCCCGACGCCGTTGCCGAAATCCGCGCTCGCCGCGAGGCGTGCCAGCGGCGTGAGCGGCTCGCCGGGCAGGAGCGGGTGGCGCAGGCGCATCCACACCCGCCCCGGTCCGGGCACGTGCGGGTCGCCGAACCATCGCATCTCCATCGCGCTGCCGCCGAAGCTCGCGCTGCTCGAGCCCTCGAGCGCGAAGCGGATGGGATCGGCTGACTCCGGTGGGGGCAGCATCGCGTCGGGCGCGGGGGTCCGCGCCTGCGGCGGTGGAGCAGGCAGGGGCAGGCCGGCCGGGACCTCCTGAACGCGCAGCGCGCTCGCGCGACAGACGAGCTCCTCGCCGGCGTGGAGTTCGCCCGCCAGCTCCTGCACGCGCCTGCCGGAGCGCAGGATGCGCGTCGACAGCGTCAGCGGTGCGAACGGAATCGGGCGCAGGAACTCGAACCCGAGGCGCGCGATTCCGAGCTGCGAGCCCGGCTCCATCCGCTCGAACGCGGCCGTGAGCAGCGCCGCCGGTGCCCCGCCATGAAGCGCCTTGGGATCCCACGGCCCACGGGCATGCCCGGTGGGTGCGAAGTGCTCGCCCTCGCGCAGGAAGATGCTCTCGCTCATCGCCGGCTCACAGTCGTTCAGGCGGGCAGCGCGGCGACGAAGTCGTTGAGCTTGCGCGGGTCGCGCAGCGGGGCGCCATGGCCGAAGCACACGAGCGCCGGCTCAAGCGCCGCGAGCCGTCGCGCCGACTCGCGATTGCGGGGCGGGTCCGGCGTGAATATCACCGGGGGCTCGTGCAGGCCCGGGATGCCGGTCTTCACGTTCACGTTGTTGAGCACGTCGCCGAGGATCAGCACGCGGTCTGACTCCCGCCAGTAGGCGACGTGCCCGCGCGAGTGCCCGGGCGTCTCGAGCACGGTGAACCCGGCCACCTCATCCCCCTCCTGCAGGGCCCGGGCGACCGGGTGCGGCGGCCCCGTCCAGTAGCGATCCTGCAGCCGGTTGAGCCATCCGGGCGCCTGGCTGTTTTTGATCCCGCCCGGCGTCTCCATCGCCGGGATATCGTCCTGCCCGCACCACAGCGGGATGCCCAGCCGCTCGCAGATGGCGTGGCTCGCCCCCTGGTGATCGGGGTGGGCATGGGTGAGCGCGTGCGCGGTCACCGTCCGCTCTGCGATCTGGCGCATGATCCGCTTCTCACCCTGCCGGGTTGCGGCGTCGATCAGCACATCCCCGACCAGGTACACGTTGATCGCGTTCGGCGGCCACCCGCGCAGCAGGTAAACGTCGTCGGCGAGCTGCCTCAAGCTTGGCTCCAGTGTCCGCTGGTCATGTCCGCGATTGCTCCCAGGAGAAGCCGCGCACGGCGAAGTAAAGCCCAAACACGCCCCACAGCGCGATCACGGCCAGCGCGTCCAGGTTTTCGCTGAGACCCGTCCCGGTCACCATCGCCCCGTACAGCCCATCGATCAGCGGCTTCAGCGGCAGCGCTTCGGCGATGTTGCGCAGGAACGTCGGGGCGCTCTTGTTTTCGAACACGAAGAACGACACGAAGACGACCGGAAGGAACACCGCGTTGACGTAGGCCGCGGTCGACTCGAAGTTGGGGATCACGTGCGCGAAGGCGACCCCCAGTGCGGCGAAGCAGACGACGCCGACGAGCACGAACACGATCAGCTCGTCCCAGTGGGCCGGCCAGCCGATCCCGAAGAACAGGCGCCCGGCGAGCACGATGATGGTGATCTGCAGCGCCGTGTTGGTGACCGCGTTCGCGGCCACGCCGCCGAAGTAGGAGCTCGTGCGCAGCGGCGCTCCGTGGATGCGCTTCAGCACGCCGCGCTCGCGCAGGAACACGATGTTGTAGGCCAGCGCCGTGAAGGTCGTCGACATCACGCTCATGCCCGCGATCGCCGGCACCAGCAGGTTGAGGTCGTGCTGGTTTCCCGCAAGGATCACCCCGCCGCCGCACAGGAACAGCAGCGGCAGCACGAAGTTGAAGAAGGCGGCACTCGGGTTGCGCCAGAACATCCGGCGCTCGAGGCGATACTGACGCCAGGTCAGGGCCAGCGCGTCGGTCATGCGCGCCCCCGTTCGCGCGCGCGAGCTGCCTCAGGCATCCGCCGTCAGCTCCAGGTAGACGTCCTCGAGCGTCGGTCGCCCGACGCTCAGCTCCTCCACCCGCTCGCCCCGCGCGAGCGCCTCGCCCGTCAGCTCGTGCAGGAGCCTCGTGGGGTCGTCGGTCTGCTGCTCGATCAGCTCGCCCTCGCGGTCGCGGTAGACGATGCGGTAGTGCGATCCGCCGACGCCGAGCTCGCGCGGCGGGCCGATCGCGAGCACCCGCCCGTCCTTGACGATCGCCACGCGGTCGGCCAGCTCCTGAGCCTCATCCAGGTAGTGGGTCGTCAGAAGGATCGTCTTGCCGAGGTCGCGCAGGCCGCGCACCGTCTCCCAGGCGGCGTGGCGCGCGGCGGGATCGAACCCGGTGGTGGGCTCGTCCAGGAACATCAGCTCCGGGTCGCCCACCAACGCCAGCGCGAAGTCGAGCCGCCGCAGCTGCCCGCCGGAGAGCTTGCGGCTGCGCACATCCGCCTTGTCCTCGAGGCCCGCCAGCTCGAGAACCTCCTCGACCGGGCGGGGGTGGGGGTAGAACCCCGCCCAATGGCGCAGGATCTCGCGCGGGGTCACGTGGCTGTAGATGCCGCCCGACTGAAGCACGATTCCGATGCGCCGGCGCAGCTCGATCGACCTTCGCGCCGGATCGTGGCCCAGCACCGAGACCTCGCCGCCGCTGCGTTCGCGGTAGCCCTCGAGAATCTCAACGGTCGTCGTCTTGCCGGCCCCGTTCGGGCCGAGCAGGCCGAACACCTCGCCGCGTCGCACGGTGATGTCGATGCCGCGCACGGCCTCGTATTCGCCGTAGCGCTTGGTGAGGGAGTGCACCTCGATGGCCGGGGCCGTGTCGTTCACGGCCCAATCATCCCGCAACGGCCGCTTGCTCCTACCAGTGCACGCCCCTGGTGAGGGTGGCCATCGCGATCTGCTCGAAATTGGCGCGCTCCTCGGTGTTCTTCTCGCCTTTGGAGGCGGCCGAGTCCGGGAACACGCGGTAGGCGAGGTGCAGGAGCTGGTCGACCGCCTTCGGCGCGAGCGTGTAGGCGACCTCGCCGAAGGTGCCCAGACGCGTGCCCATGTGCTTGGGGCGCGAACGCAGCGCCTCGGTGATCATGTCGGCGGCCTCGTCCGGTGTGATCGCGGGAAACGCGTCGTACATCTTCGTCGGGGCGATCATCGGCGTGCGCACGAGCGGCATGTGGATCGTCGTGAAGGTGATCCCGTCGCCGACCACCTCCGAGGCGATCACGCGCGTGAACGCGTCGAGCGCCGCCTTCGAGGCAACGTAGGCGGAGAAGCGCGGAGGGTTCGTCTGCACGCCGATCGAGGAGATGTTCACGATGTGCCCCGATCCGCGCTCGCGCATATGCGGCAGCAGACCGATGATCAGCTTGACGGCGCCGAAGTAGTTGAGCTGCATCGTGCGTTCGAAATCGTGGAAGCGGTCGTAGCTGAGTGCGATCGACCGCCGGATCGACCGGCCGGCGTTGTTGACGAGCATGTCGACGCCGCGGTGGTCGGCCAGCACCCGCGCGACCAGGCGATCGACGGACTCCATGTCGGCGAGGTCGGCCGCATAGACATATGCGGTCCCGCCCGCGGCGACGATCTCCGCACGCACCTCCTCGAGCTTCTCGACGTTACGCGCGACGAGCAGCGGCACGCCTCCGGCGGCGGCGATTTTGAGCGCGCTCGCCCGCCCGATTCCGGAGGAGGCGCCCGTGATCAGGACGTGCTTGGCGCCCAGCGACTCCTTCAGCGAGCTGCCCTTCGTGAGATCGTCCATCTCGCGCTCCCAGTAGTCCCACAGCCGCGCCGCATAGTCGTGCAGCGCAGGCGGCTGTTCGAGCGGCGAGCCCTTCAGCGCCCGTTCGGCTCCGTGCGTGTCGAACCTGGGCTTCAGCTCGACGTGCCTGAGCACCTCCAGGGGGATGCCCAGCTCGCGCAGCGCGAGCTGGCGCCCCTGTCGCAGTGGCGGCACGCGCATCAGCAGCGACAGTGGCCACGTCGGCACGGCGTCGGTCAGCCGTTTGTCGACGCTCATCGCGAAGCGGGGCGCGTGCGCGGCTTCGGCGAACTCGTTGAACAGTTCATCCACGCGCAGGGGCCGCGGGTCCGTCAGGTGGAAGGCGCGGCCGTCGAGATCGGGCTCGTGCGCGATGTGCTCGAGCGCTCCCGCCACCCAGTCCACCGGCACCACGTTGGTGCGGCCCAGGTCAAGCCCGACGAGCGGCAGCCACTCCGGGACGAGCGACCGTGCCCGCTGGATCGCCTTGAAGAAGTAGTAGGGCCCATCGATCTTGTCCATCTCGCCGGTCTGGGAGTCGCCCACCACGATCGCCGGCCGGTACACGCGCCAGGGCACGTAGGGCTGCTCGCGCACGATCCGCTCGGCCTCGAACTTGGTCCTGTGGTAGGGGGAGGGAAGCTTCTGTCCCTCGTCGAAGAAGTCCTCCTCGAATAACCCCTTGTACTCGCCGGCGACCGCGATCGAGGAGACGTGGTGCAGGTGCTCGACCTCGAGCGCGCGCGCGAGTTCCACGGCGTGCGTGGTCCCACCGACGTTGACGGCGGTATTGCGCTCGGCCGGCGCTGTCATGTCATACACGGCAGCGAGGTGGAAGAAGTGGGTGATCTTTCCACGCAGCTCATTGACCTGCTCCTGCTCGAGCCCCAGCAGGGGCTTCTGCAGATCGCCGACGATCGGCTGGATCCGTTTCGCCGCCGCGGCCCCGGCCACGCTGCCCCAGCGCTCGATCAGATCCTCCAAGCGGCCTCTTGAGCTCTCGCGCACGAGCACGTACACCTTGCCCTGACGCTGGTTGAGCAGCCGCTCGATCAGGCGTCGCCCGATGAAGCCGGTAGCTCCTGTAACGAAGTAGGCCACGGTCACGCGAGCATATCGGGATGAGCCCTCGGGGCTATGCGCCGGCGCCGGCGCCGCCGCGGCCCTCGCCCGCGGCGAAGCGCGCGGCTCCCTGCACGCCCTCCTCGAACACCTCGGGCCCGGCGCTCGCCTCGAGCGCGAGGCCATCTGCGAGCGGCAGGCCGAGTCCCTCGATCGCCGCACGGCGATCGGCGAGCATCGTCCGCTGCGGGAAGCTCGCGAGGCCCTCGGCGAGCGCCAGCGCGCGCTCGAGATGCGCGCCCGCCGGGACGACCTCGGTGAGAAGCCCCATCGACAGCGCCTCGTTGGCGCCGAGCATCCGTCCGCTGAGGATCATGTCAAGCGCGCGTCCCAGTCCGACGATCCGCGGCAGGCGCTGGGTGCCGCCGTCAATCAGCGGCACGCCCCAGCGTCGCTCGGGAAAGCCGAGCGTGGAGGCCTCGGTCGCGATCCGCAGATCGCACCACAGTGCCAGCTCGAGACCACCCGCCAGGCAGAACCCCGAGATGGCGGCGATGGTCGGCTTGGACGGCGTCAGGCGGGTGAAGCCCATCGGACCCTCCTCGCTCATCAGCCGCCCACGGAAGCTGACCGTCGCCTTCAGGTCGGCGCCCGCGCAGAAGGACACGCCCCCGGCGCCGGTGAGCACGAGCACGCGCGCATCATCATCGGCCTCGAAGCGCGTGTAGGCATCATGCAGGGCCGCCGCGGTCGGTCCGTCCACGGCGTTGCGCCTGTGCTGGCGGTCGATCGTGACGAGCGCCGCCGCGCCGACGCGCTCGTAGCGGACGGCGCCGGGTTCCAGCTCGCTCATTCACCGACCACCGCTGTGGCAGGCGAGGAGACGGGGCCTACCAGCCGCCGCGCCACTGGACATCGCCCAGCGCCTTCTGCGCCGCCTTGCGCGCTTCCTTTCGCTTTTCCAGATGGCGCTGGAGCATGCTCATGAGCAGGCAGAACGTCGGGAAGAACACGATCAGGATGAAGCCGGCGTCGACCACGACTTTGTCGTTGGTCGCTCCGTAGAAGCCGCGGCCATCGTTTTCGGCCTGCGCGGCGGGGGCGAGCACGAGCGGCATCAGCAACGCGAGCAGCAGGAGGCTTCTGGACAGGCGGCGCATGGTGGTCGGGATGCTAGCGAAGGCAGGGGCCCTCAGGCCGCCCCTAGTATCAAGCGATGGCCCTATTGATCGCCTCCGATCTGCACAAGGACATGGCCGGGCAGCCGCTGCTGCAGGGCGTTTCGTTCAAGCTCGAGCGCCGAGACCGGATGACGCTCGCCGGGCGCAACGGCGCCGGCAAGACGACGCTTCTAAGGATGCTCGCGGGCGAGACCGCGATCGACCGGGGCGAGCTGAGCGTCGCCAAGGGCCTGCGAATCGCGCTGCACGACCAGCGCCCGCCGCGCGAGCGCTCGGTGCCCTTGCGCGAGTACCTGCTGTCCGGCTGCGCGGAGGAGCTTCGGATCGAGGCTGAGCTGGGCGAGCTGGAGGGCAGGATGGCCGGCGGCGAGAACGACGAGGCGCTGCTCGCCCGCTATGCCCGTGCACAGGCGCAGCTCGAGGCTCGCGGGGGCTATCTGTGGCGCGATCGCGCGACCGCGATGGCGCGCGGCCTGGGCTTTCTCGAGGCGGACCTCGAGCGTGCCCTCGACACGTTCTCCGGCGGGCAGCTGACGCGCGCGTCGCTGGCGCGCGCGCTCGCAACCGGGGCGGACGTGCTGTTGCTCGACGAGCCCACGAACCACCTCGACATCGAGTCGCTCGAGTGGCTCGAGCAGACGCTCGTGGAGCTGGACGCCGCGGTGGTGCTGGTCGCGCATGACCGCTGGTTCCTGGAGGCGGTCGGCACGGCCGTACTCGAGCTGTACGGAGGTCCGCCCACCCGCTCGCGCTTCTTTGCGGGCACCTGGCACAACTGGCGCCGCGAGCAGGCGGCCCGCGAGATCGCGCTGGGCCGCGCGATCGAGTCCCAGCGCGCCGAGATCGAGCGCATGGAACGCTTCATCGAGCGCTTCCGCTACAAGGCCTCGAAGGCGCGCCAGGCGCAGTCGCGGGTGAAGAAGCTCGCGCGGATCGAGCGCATCGAGCCCGACGCCAAGGACGCCAAGAGCCTCGAGTTCAACTTCTCCTCGCCCCAGCGCTCGGGGCGCGTGATCTTCGAGCTGCTCGACGGGCGCATCGAGATCGGCGGCGACGGCGAGCGACCGGATCGCGCGCACTCCACCGCCAACGGCGGACTCGCGCAAACGTCAGCGGATGCGCCTGTGGTGCTGCTCGAGCACGCCGAGCTGTGGCTCGAGCGCGGCGAGCACGTGTCGCTGGTAGGCCCCAACGGGACCGGCAAGACAACCCTGATCGAGACGCTCGCCGGGCGGCGAGAGTTGGCGGCGGGCCGGCTCAGCACCGGCCACAACGTGCGCATCGGCTATCTCTCCCAGCACGCCGATGAGCTCGGCGCCGGAGGCCCGCCCGGCCAGAGCGTGCTCGAGGCGGCACAGCGCGCCAGCGGGCTGAATCCGGGGCGGGCGCGCGCTCTGTTGGGGCGCTTCCTGTTCTCCGGCGAGGATGCCGAGAAGCCGCTCAACGGCCTGTCCGGGGGTGAGCGGCGGCGGCTGTCGCTGGCGCTGCTCGTCGGGTCGGCGAGCCATCCACCCAACGTGCTGATTCTGGACGAGCCCACGAACCACCTCGACATCGAGAGCCGGGAGGCGCTGGAGGACGCGCTGCGCTCGTTTCAGGGAGCGATCCTGCTGGTGTCACACGACCGCGCGCTGCTTGACGCCGTGGGCACGCGCACGGTCGCGGTGGAGGACGGTTCGCTGCACAGCTACGTCGGCGGCTGGGCCGAGTACGTGCGCGTGCGCGACGAGCAGCGCGCCGCGCTGGGCGCCGGGGCTTCGAGGTCCGCCGCCGCACTTGCACCCGCGCTCGGCGCTCGGCCTGCGCCCGCGAACGCCGCTGGATCCGCGACCGATACCGGCGGCGGCCCCGCTGGCGCCACCAACGGCGCCGGCGCAAAGCCGCGCAGCGGAAAGCCCAAGCCCAAGCCGAGCGGGCCGTCGAAGAACCGGCTGACCGATCAGCGCAGGGCTGAGCAGGCTGTCGAACAGGCCGAGGCGGCGATGCGCGCGGTGGAGGATCAGCTGGCCGACCCGGCGGCGTGGGCCACTCGCTATGAGGCGGCCAAGTCCGAGGCGCGGCACACCGCCGCCCGGCGCGCGGTCGAGGATGCCTACGCCCGCCTGGAGGCGCTGATCGACTGACATACAATGCCCCGAGATGGAGCCGCTGAAGACCGCGCGTAACCTCGCGATCGTCGCGGCGATCGCCGCCGGTGTCTACTTCCTGCCGGGGGGCGGGCGCGCGGCGAACACGTTCGAAGCCGTGCTGTGGGTCGCCTTCGGCATCGGCATCGCCTATCTCGGGGTGCGCCTGTATCGCGAAAACCGGGTCGCGCTGCACGGTCTCGGTGACCGCCGGCGAGCCCTCCTATACGGCGCCCTCGCCGGCGGCGTGTTCCTCCTGACCGCTCGTCAGCGAATGTGGAACACCGGCGCCGGCGAGCTGGTCTGGTTTGCGCTGGCGGCGCTGGTCGTCTACGCCCTGTTTGCGACCTACCGCTACTGGCGCAGCTACTGAGCGCCTGCGTGAGGCCTCCTATCCTCGGACGGGATGGCAGCGACCGAGGCAGCGACTGACAGCGCCGACGCGAACACGGATCTCGCGGCGCAGCGGCGCGCCCTGCCCGACCAGCCCGGCGTTTACCTGTTCCGCGACGGGCGCGGCCGCGTCGTGTACGTCGGCAAGGCGAAGTCCGTGCGCAAGCGCGTGGCGTCGCACTTCTCCAAGGCGCAGGTCCCGAGCAGCCCGGGTCACGCCGAAATGGTGGCGAGCGTCGAGCACATCGAGTGCGTCGTCGTCGCCAGCGAGGCCGAGGCGCTGCTGGCGGAGCAGAGCTTCATCAAGCAGTACCGGCCCCGCTTCAACATCAGGCTGCGCGACGACAAGTCCTATCCGTTCATCGCGATCTCGCTCGATGAGCCCTTCCCACGGGTCTACTTCACGCGCGAGCGCCACCGCGCCGGACGCGCGTATTTCGGGCCGTACTCCAACGCCAAGCGCGTGCGCGGCACGCTCGAGGTGCTGGCGAAGGTGTTCATGTTCCGCTCCTGCACCGGTCCTGAGCCGGGGCGGCGAAGCGGCAGCCCGTGCCTGGACTACTACATCAAGCGCTGCGAGGCACCGTGCGTGGGCTACGTCTCCCAGGAGGACTACCGGCGCAGCATCGACGGCGTGATCGACTTCCTGTCGGGCCGCTTTCGCACGATCGAGCGCGACCTCGACACCCGCATGCGCGCGGCGGCCGCGGCGGAGGAGTTCGAGCAGGCCACGCTCGAGCGCAACCGCCTGCGGGCGGTCCGCTCGCTGGTGGAACGCCGGCGGGTGGCGAACGAGTCGGTTGGCACGCTCGACGCCGTCGCGGTGGCGGTGGAGGGGCGCGAGGCCAATGCGCAGGTCTTCCAGGTGCGAGACGGCGTGCTCTCCGATCGCCAGTCCTTCTACCTCTCCAACGAGACCGAGCGGGACATTGCGGAGGTGGCCGAGGAGTTCATGCTGCAGTACTACGGCGGGCACATGTCCATCCCGGCGCTGCTCGTCGTCCAGCGCGAGCTCGCCGAGCGCCCGGCGCTGGCCGATGCGCTCGCCAGCCGGCGCGGCGGGCCGGTCGAGCTGCGCGCGGCCGAGCGCGGCGAGAAGCGCAGGATCCTCGAGCTGGCCGAGCGCAACGCGCACCTCGCGCTCGACCAGGAGCGTCTGCGCTCGGAGCACAGACGCCAGAGCCGCGTGGAGGCGCTCGAAGGCCTGCGCCAGGCACTCGACCTCGACGTGCCTCCGATCCGGATCGAGTGCTTCGACATCTCGAACCTCGGCGGCACGCACACGGTGGCTTCGATGGTCGTGTTCGAGGGGGGCGCGCCAAAGAAGGCCGACTACCGTCGCTTCACGATCCGGACGCTGGAGGGCTCTCCTGATGACTACGCGGCGCTGGGCGAGGTGCTGGCGCGCCGCTTCGCGCAGTGGGAGCGCCAAGCCGACATCTCCCCGCGCGACCCTGCCTATGACGCGAGCTTCGCCTCACTGCCGAACCTGATCGTGATCGACGGCGGCAAGGGCCAGCTCGCGGCCGGGCTCGCCCCCCTGCGCGGCTTTCGCGATCGCGGAGTTGCGGTCGTGTCGCTGGCCAAGCGCATCGAGGAGCTGTACCTCCCCGGACGCCGCTCGCCGCTTCTGCTCGATCACTCCACCCCCGCGTTGCAGCTGTTGCAGCGGGTGCGCGATGAGGCACATCGCTTCGCCGTGACCCATCACCGCACCAGACGCGACAAGGCGATGACGAGCTCCGTGCTCGATGGGCTCCCCGGCGTCGGACCGGCACGCAAGCGCGCGCTGCTCACCCATTTCGGCTCGCCCGAGGCGGTTTTGTCCGCCTCGAGCGAGGAACTCCAGGCGGTGCCCGGCCTGCCCGCAAAGATCGCGCGCGAGCTGCATGGATATCTGCACCGCGCGGGCTGAACCGCCCGCGGCGGCGCGCCGGGTGGGCAGTTTCCCCTCTGGTCACGAGATTTTGCCGCAAACGGGGCACAATGATGGGCGATGGCCGTGATCAGGCCCCTGCAGCCAGCCCATCCAGCGGACGACCCGAAAGCGGCCGGCGAGCCCGGCGAGTCCTCGGCCGCGCCGCGCCTGAAGGACCTCGTGGTGATCACCGGCTTCTCCGGCGCGGGCAAGTCGACGGCGATGAACGTGTTCGAGGACGCGGGTTACTTCTGCGTCGACAACCTGCCCCCCGAGATGATCCGCTCGCTCGTTGATCTGTTCGTGCACGCGGGCTCGAAGGTGGAGCGCGCGGCGGTTGTCTCCGATGTCCGCGGCGGCGTCTACTTCGATGCGCTGCGCGCGGTCGTGGACGATCTGGGCGCGCTCGGGGTGACCCACCAGGTGCTGTTTCTCGAGGCCGCCGAACAGACGCTCGTGACTCGCTACAAGGAGACCCGCCGGCGTCATCCGCTCGCCCCGGAGGGCAGCATCGCCGCCGGAGTCGCTGCCGAGCGCGCTCTGCTCGAGCCGCTGCGCAGTCGCGCGGACCTCGTGATCGACACGACCGGCATGTCGGCGGCGACGCTCCGCCAGAAGATCGCCGGCGATCTTCTGCCCGGCAGGGTCGCGGGTCGGCTGGCGCTGACGTTCATGAGCTTCGGCTTCAAGCACGGCCCGCCACGCGGGGAGGACCTCGCCTTCGACGTGCGCTTCCTGGCGAACCCGCACTATGAGCAGGAGCTGCGCGATCTGACCGGCCACGACACGCGCGTGGTCGAGTACATCGCTCGCGATGGACGCCTGGAGGAGCTGTACGTGCGGCTGCATTCGCTCCTTGACTTCCTGCTCGAGCAGTATGTCGCGGAGGGCAAGGCACATCTCGTGATCGCGATCGGCTGCACCGGTGGACGCCATCGCTCGGTCGCGATCGCCGAGCACCTCGCCGAGCGCTACCGCCACCAGGAGGCGCTCGACGTGGCGGTCGCCCACCGCGACATCGACGACCGCCGCCGCGATCCGTGAGCGCCCGAGCTGGCGCGCCGCGGTCCGCGGGGCGAAGCGGAGCCGAGCGGCGTGCAACCGTCCACTCGCCCGTTCGCGCGGCGGCCCGCTGATAGCCTTTCGGCTCGCCGGGCGATGGAGCGATGCTCCTGAGACCCGGCATCGTTTATTTCCGCTCCAGGAGGCAGATGAATGCCCATTCGCGTTGGGATCAACGGATTCGGCCGGATCGGCCGGAACGTGTTCCGTGCCGCCAACGCTCGCGCGGGCTCGGCCGGAACTGAGATCGAGTGGGTTGCCGTCAACGATCTCACCGACGCGGCCACGCTCGCCCACCTGCTCGCCTACGACTCGATCCTGGGCCGCTACCCGGGCACCGTCCAGGCCCTTGAAGGCGCTCTTGAGGTCGACGGGCGGGAGCTCAAGGTGCTCGCCGAGCGCGATCCCGCAAAGCTCCCATGGGGTGAGCTGGGGGTCGATGTGGTGATCGAGTCGACAGGGCTGTTCACCGATCGCGAGGACGCCGCCAAGCACCTGGCGCAGGGAGCCAAGAAGGTGATCATCTCCGCGCCCGCCACGAATGCCGACGCGACGGTCGTGCTCGGGGTGAACTTCGACGAGGCCTACGACCCGGCCAGGGACGACGTGATCTCGGCCGCCTCGTGCACGACGAACTGCCTGGCGCCCGTCGCGAAGGTGGTCAACGACACCGTCGGGATCAGGCACGGGCTGATGACCACGATCCACGCATATACGGCCGACCAGCGGCTGCAGGACCTGCCGCACAAGGATCTCCGGCGAGCGCGGGCCGCGGCCATCAACCTGATCCCTGCGTCGACCGGTGCCGCCAAGGCGATCGGGGTCGTGATCCCGGCACTGCAGGGCAAGCTGCACGGCTTCGCCGTGCGCGCGCCGGTGCCGACGGGATCGGTGGTGGATCTGACCGTGGAGTGCAACCGCGCGACAAGCGTCGAGGAGGTCAACGGCGCGTTGGCGGCCGCGGCAGCCAGCGGTCCGCTGCAGGGGATCCTCGACTACACCGAGGACCCGATCGTCTCCAGCGACATCGTGCAGTCGCCGTTCTCCTCGATCGTCGACGGCAAACTGACGGCGGTGCTGGACGACACGATGCTGAAGGTGGTCGCCTGGTACGACAACGAGTGGGGATACTCCAACCGCCTGGTGGACCTGGTGCAGAGGGTTCTGTGAACGCAACGCGGATCGTGATCGGGCCGCACACGCGACCAGGACGGACGGATATCGTGAGGGAGCGCGAGAACAGGAGAGTGGTGAGCGATGAGGGGCCTTGACGACCTCGACGTGCGCGGCCGGCGGGTGCTCGTGCGGGTCGACTTCAACGTGCCGATGGGAAAGGACTCCGCGGGGTCGCCCGTGGTGGCCGACGACACCCGCATCGTGGCGGCGCTTCGCACGATCGAGGAGCTGCGCGAGCGCGGCGCGAGGATCGTGCTGGTGTCCCACCTCGGCCGACCGGAGGGCCGACGCGAGGAGGACCTGTCGCTGGCGCCGGTGGTGGCGCGCCTGAAGGAGCTGACCGACGCCAGCGTGACGTTCGCGCCGGCGGTGGTGGGTGAAGAGGTGAGGGCGCTCAGTGAGCAGCTGGCTGATGGCGAGGTGCTGGTGCTCGAGAACGTGCGCTTCGAGCCGGGGGAGACCAGCAATGACCCGGCGTTTGCTCGCGCGCTTGCAGAGCTTGCGGACGCCTACGTCAACGACGCGTTCGGGGCCGCGCACCGCGCGCACGCGAGCACCGAGGGCGTCGCGCATCTGCTGCCCAGCGCGGCGGGACGGCTGCTGGAAGAGGAGGTCACGACACTTTCGGCGATCCTCCAGCGGCCCGCTCGGCCGCTCGTGGCGGTCGTAGGTGGAGCCAAGGTGGCCGACAAGATCGCCGTGATAGATCGCTTCCTGGACATCGCCGACGTCGTGATCATCGGAGGTGCCATGTGCTTCCCGTTTCTCTGCGCACAGGGTCACACGGTCGGCGAGTCGTTGTGCGGCGAGGAGGACACCGAGCATGCGCGACGCGCCCTCGCCAAGGCGACCCATCCCGGCCGGGCGAGCGTCGAGCTTCCCAGTGACCTGGTGATCGGAGACCGACTGGCCGCGGATGCCGAGCATCGCGTACTCGATGGGGTCGAGGTGCCGCCGGGATGGATGGGCCTTGATATCGGACCGGCGAGCGCCGCGCGCTACGCCGCCGCGATCGCCGCCGCTGGCTCTGTCTTCTGGAACGGACCGATGGGCGCGTTCGAGTTGGCGCCGTTCGCGGAGGGCACCCGCGCGGTCGCCCAGGCGGTCGCCGAAGCCAGCGGCGTGACGGTCGTGGGCGGCGGCGATTCAGCGGCGGCGCTCGCGCGGTTCGGGCTCGAGGACTCCGTCGACCACCTGTCCACCGGCGGGGGCGCCACACTGCGGCTGCTCGAGGGTAGGACGCTGCCAGGAGTACAAGCGCTCGAAGGCGCGGGCGTGGCCCTGTGAGCGACCGCACGCCCTTGATCGCCGGCAACTGGAAGATGCACAAGACCGAGGTCGAGGCCGAGGACTACATCCAGGCGTTGCTGCCGCGTCTTTCCGGAGTAGCGGGCGTCGACGTGGCCATCTGCGTGCCCTACACCGATCTCAAGGCGATGGTGGACAGCGCGCGTGGATCGGGCGTGGACGTGTACGCGCAGAACATGCATTACGAGCAGCAGGGCGCGTTCACGGGGGAGGTCTCACCGGCGATGCTGAGCGAGGCGCAGGTGCAGGGGACGGTGCTCGGCCACTCCGAGCGGCGGCAGTACTTCGGTGAGACCGACAGGGCGCTCGCGTTGAAGGTGCCGGCCGCGCTGGCGGCCGGGTTGACCCCGATCCTCTGCATCGGCGAGACCGAGGTCGAGCGTGACAACGACGACACCGACCGCAAGCTGCGCCAGCAGATCAAGGACGATCTGGCGGGCGTGCCGGGCGAGCGCCTGCACGAGGTGGTGATCGCCTACGAGCCGATCTGGGCGATCGGCACCGGCAGGGTGGCTACCGCCGAGCAGGTGCAGGAGGCGATCGTGTTCATCAGGGCGCTGGTGGGCGACCGCGACGAACAGGCGGCCGAAGCCGTGAGGATCCTGTACGGGGGGTCGGTGAACGCGGACAATGCGACCGAACTGTTGGCGCTGGATGACGTCGACGGCGCGCTCGTCGGCGGGGCCTCGCTGCAGGCCGAGTCGTTCGCGCGCATCGTCTCTGCCGGGGCGCGATGAGCGTTCCCGCCGGCCCGCATGCGCTTCCGGCGCCCAGCGTGTGTCTGATCGTGCTGGACGGGTGGGGGCTCGCGGAGCCCGGTCCGGGGAATGCCGTGTCGCTGGCGCGCACGCCGGTGTTCGACGAGTTGTGGGCCCGCTACCCGCACACGACCCTGGCGGCGTGCGGCCGCGCGGTCGGCCTGCCCGACGGGCAGATGGGAAACTCCGAGGTCGGTCATCTGAACCTCGGGGCCGGCGCGGTGGTGCGCCAGGACCTGGTGCGGATCGACGACGCCATCGCCGACGGGTCGCTGGCCGAGAGTGCCCCCCTCAGGGCTGCGTTCACGGGCGGGGGAGGGCCGGGGCAGCCGATGCGGGTGCACCTGCTCGGGCTGGTCTCCGACGGGGGCGTGCACTCCTCGCTCGAGCATCTGCGGGCGTTGATCGCGATCGCGCGCACGCTCGGGGTCGAGGATCTCGTCGTGCACGCGTTCACCGACGGGCGCGACACGCTGCCGCACGCGGGACGCGCATATCTCTCAGAGCTCGACGGTACGCTGGGCGCGCGGGTCGGGTCGGTGGTGGGGCGCTACTGGGCGATGGACCGCGACCGCCGTTGGGAGCGCACGCAGCGGGCCTACGACCTGCTCGTGCATGGACTCGCTCCCCACCACGCGGCGAGCGGCGAGCAGGCGGCGTCCGAGGCCTATGCACGAGGGGAGACCGACGAGTTCATCGAGCCGACGCTCGTGGGCGAGGACGCGACGATCCGTCCCGGCGACAGCGTGATCGCGTTCAACTTCAGGCCAGACCGCATGCGCCAGCTCACCCGCGCGCTCGCCGAGCCGGCGTTCGGGCGCGACGACGCCGGCACCGAGCAGCCCGGCGAGGAGCTTCCCGGCTGGACGGGGCGCGGGGGGGCGCCGGCGATCGCGCGCTACACGACGTTCACCGAGTACGAGGAGGGTTGGCCCTATCCGGTCGTGTTTGCGCCCGAGCATCCCTCAACGACGCTCGCGACCGTGCTCGCGGGCGCCGGTCAAGCCCAGCTGCACGTCGCCGAGACCGAGAAGTATCCACACGTCACCTACTTCTTCAACGGCGGTGAGGAGGCTCCGCTGCGCGGCGAGCGCCGCGAGCTCGTGGACTCGCCGCGGGACGTGCCGACGTACGACCACAAGCCGCAGATGAGCGCGCGTGAGGCGGCCCGCGCATTCCTTCAGGCGTGGCGCGAGGATCGACCCACGTTCGCGATCATCAACTTCGCGAACGCCGACATGGTCGGGCATACGGGCGTGATCGAGGCTGCGGTGAGTGCGATAGAGACCGTCGACGAGTGCCTCGGCGAGGTGGTGTCCGCCGTGCACGAGCTCGGCGGCGCGTGTGTGGTGACCGCAGACCACGGCAACGCCGACCATATGCTTGAGCCGGATGGGAGCCCGAACACGGCGCATTCACTGAACCCGGTGCCGTTGATCGTGACCGTCGCGGGGGTGCTCCTGCGCGAGCGCGGGGGCGTCCTTGCGGATGTCGCACCGACGGTGCTGGATCTGCTGGGGATCGAACAGCCCCCGCAGATGACCGGCCGCTCGCTGTTGGAGCGCTCATGAGCTGGTCGCAGAGGTCACTCGCCGCCTTCTTCATCGGCGCCGGCGTCAATCACTTCGTGAATCAGCGGGCCTACGAGCGGATCGTGCCCCCGAGCCTGCAGGCCGACGCGGCGCTTGTGGTGCGAGTCAGCGGCGTGGCCGAGTTGGTGGGTGGTCTGGCGGTGCTGAGCGAGCGGACGCGGAGACCGGCGGGGCTGTGGCTGATCGGCCTGCTGGCGGCGGTGTTCCCGGCGAACGTGTACATGGCGCAGGTGCCCGAGCGCTTCCGCGGGATCCCGCGCTGGGCGCTGTGTGGGCGCTTGCCGTTGCAGCCGCTGATGATGTGGTGGGCGTGGCGGGCCACGCGGCGATGAACGCGATGGGCGGCGAAGCCGGTTTCGACGCTGCTATGTTCGATTCAGCAGGCTTTTAGCTACCAAGCGTTATGTCAACCGCGACCGCCGTCAAGATCACGTCCGCCGAGGGCGCCCTCAGTCAGGGGGACCGATCGGAGATCGTGCAACGCGCGTGGCGGGGGATGCTGCAAGCGCACTCGTGCCTTTCCAAGCGCCTGGACGCCGAACTCGAGCGGGCGCACCGGCTGCCGATGACCTCCTATGAGGTGCTGCACCACCTGGAGCACTCGAGCGGAGGCCGCATGCGCATGTGCGACCTCGCCGAGCAGGCGCACCTGTCGCGCAGTGGTCTCACGCGGCTGGTTGACCGCCTGGAGCGCGAGCAGCTGCTCGAGCGCTGTTCCTGCGAACACGACGCCCGCGGGTCGTATGCGTGCCTGACCGAGACCGGGCGCGAGCGGCTGATCGAAGCGCGCGGGACGCATCTGGCGGTTGTCAGAGAGCACTTCCTCTCACGCTTCTCCGAGAGCGAGCTCAGCTTGCTGGCGGAGATGTGGGAGCGCATCGCCCCCGGCAACGGCTGCTGAGCGAAGCCTCCGCGCCGGGCGCTCACGCCTGCGGCGTCTCCGGTGGACTCGGCGGCTGGCTCGCCTTGGCGGCGGCACGTGCATCGCCGGCGGCGGTGCCGCTGCGACGGTGGCGGCGCCGCAGCACGAGCGTGCCGGCCACTGCCAGCACGAACGCCACGAGGCCCCACAGGCCGAAGAGCTCGACCAGGTTGGAGGCCGACTGGCCGAGGAAGTAGGCGAGCAGCCCGACGCCCGTCGCCCAGCAGATGCCGCCGCAGGCGTTCCAGAAGACGAACTTGTGCCACGGCATACGCGTGGCGCCGGCCAGCCACGAGGCCCACACGCGCAAGCCGAGTAGAAAGCGCCCGAAGAACACCGCCTTGGGACCGTGGCGTTCGAAGAAGGGCTCTCCCACCGCGAGCACCTCCAAGCGCTGGCGGTGGAATCTCCCAGGTCGTTCGAGCACCCAGCGCCCGCCCTTGCGCCCGATCAGGTAGCCGAGGTTGTCGCCGACGATCGCCGCCAGCGCGACCACCAGGATGACCAGCTCGATTTCCAGCTTTCCCTCGCTCGCAAGCACTCCCCCCGCGATCAGCGCGGTCTCACCGGGGACCGGCACTCCTCCAGACTCGGCCATGACGAGCAGGAACAGAAGGGGGTAGCCGACATGGCTTACGTCAACGATGGAGGCGAGCATTGGGGCGCCTCTCGGGGCGTCGCGGTGGCGAGCGCCCTACTTGGTGTTTTCCAGAACGAGCTGCTTCAGCGCCGAGGACGCCTGCTGAACGTCAGGGTAGACGACGTTACGGAGCATCACCTTCGTTGGCGTGGGACTGCTCAGCAGGACGGCGGCGACGATCACCGCCGCGAGCAGCACGAGCGCAAGCAGGCCGAGGAGCACCCGGGAGCCCGCCGATCGTCGGGCACGCCGGCGCCCGGCCGCGGGCGGCGCCTGGCTCGGCGCCGGCATCGGCGCCTGGTCTCTGGGCGGCCCGGGGCGGGGTCGGCGAGGGGTGACGGCGCCGCTGGGCGTGCCGGTCTGCCCCTGACCACGCGAGCTTGCAGATCCCGACCCGCGCGCCAACACGCTCGTCGCCTGTGTGGCGGGGCGTCCGCGTCGGCCGGCGCGCGCATCGGGCGCGATCCCGCGCGCGCCGTCGCTGATTGCTCGTCCCATCTCGCGGGCCGTCTGGAAGCGATCGCCCGGGTCCAGAGCCAGCGCGATCGCGACCGCGTCGGCGAGCTCGGTGGTGACGGCGGCCACGAGCGTGTCGAGCGTGGCCGGCTCCTCCTGCTGCTGCTTGAGCGCCAACTCGGTGAGCGAGGACGCCTCGTAGGGCAGGCGCCCGGAGATGAGCTGGTAGGCGACGACGCCGAGCGCGTACAGATCGGCGCTCGGACCGGCCTCCTCGCCGCGTGCCTGCTCGGGAGCCAGGTAGGCGGCGGTGCCGAGGACTGAGCCGACCTGCGTGATGCTCGACTGCTCGGTGGCCTTGGCGATCCCGAAGTCCGCCAGCTTGACCTCGCCTTCACGTGCCCGCAGCAGGTTCCCGGGCTTGACATCGCGGTGGACCACGCCGTGCCTGTGCGCGTAGTCCAAGCCCTCGCACGCCTGCTCGATGATCGAGACAGCCTCCTCGACCTCGACCCAGCCGTCGTCGCGCAGGATCTCCGCGCACGAGGAGCCCTGGATGTACTCCATCACGATGAAGTACTGCCCTGTGGTCTCGTCCTGGCCAGAGTCGAAGACCTGGACGACGTTGGGGTGCACGAGGCGCGCAGCGGCCTGTGCCTCACGCTGAAAGCGAGACACGAAGGTCGGGTCCTCGGCGAGGTGCTCGGCCAGCAGCTTGACCGCAACCGGGCGCTCGAGGCGCAGGTCGAGGGCCAGGTGGACAGTCGACATCCCGCCGAAGCCCAGCCGGCCTTCGAGGCGGTAGCGCCCAGCGATCTCGGCGATGCTCATTTGCCGGCTTCCTGGCCGGTGGCGCCGGTGCGCGGGGCCGCTTCGCCGGCGCCGTTGCCACCACCCGCTTCTGAGCCCGCGCCGGGCGAGGCTTCGGCGCCGCCACCGGGTGCCGGTGTCCCACCTCCGGGACCGGAGGGGGCCGGGGGGGTGGTCGGCGTGGTCGTGGTCGTGGTCGTCTGCGTCACCGTGGGCGTCGTCGCCGGGGTGGTGGTTTTCGTGCTGGTGGTGGTCTTCGGCGAGTTCTGCGTGGCAGTTGTCTGCGCGAGCGGCTGCTTGCACAGTTGCACGGCGTCGGAGTGGAGCTTCCTGATGCCTTCCTCGAGCCTGTTGCGCAGCCCCGCATCGACCGTCGCTGGAAGCGAGCTGAAGTCGCGTTCGGTCTTGAGAATCGCCGCTTCTGTGGCGACGCAGCTGCCGCCGGCGTTTTCGGCAGCCTGGGCGACGGTTTCGAAGTCGCTCTGCAGCGGCCCGGCATTTTCGACGGGAATCAGGCCCGCGCCGGAGCTTCCGCAGGCGAGCAGCATCGCGGCCGCGACGCCCAGCGCGGCGGAGGAGACGACGCGGAAGCCGGTGCACATGGTCATTGACCGTACTCCAGGCGCTCGGCGAGCGAGTCGGGCAGGCGTGCCGCGCGGATGGCGCCGGCGGCGCCGGCGACGTCGTACTCGGCGCGATGAAAGCAAGCCGTCATGCCGGCGAGATCGAGCATCAGCCAGGACGCGCGCGGGTCTCCGTCGCGCGGCTGGCCGACGCTCCCGGGGTTGAGCAGCCATTCGCCGCCGGCGAGGTCGAGTTGTGTGCCGTCACGCTGTGGCTCTCCGGTGGCCAGCTCGCCGCTGCGGCGGACAAAGGAGAGCGCCACGTGCGAATGACCGATCAGGCAGACGCGATCGGGCTGCTCGTCCAGACACAGCTCGGCCAGCAGCGCGGACAGCACGTACTCCCATACCGGGTCGCGCGGGCTTGCGTGGTAGAGGCCCACCGATTCCTCCTGTCCCTCGGGACTGAGGCCGGCGAGGAAGGCGAGGTTCTCGCTTGCCATCACCTCGCGCGTCCACTGGGCAGCGAGGCTCGCGCCGAGAGAGAACTCGTCCAGTGGGATCTCGCCCGTGACCGCGAGATCGTGATTGCCGGCCAGGCACACCGCCGCGTGCTCACGAGCGAGCTCAACGCAGGCGTCGGGCTCGGCGCCGTAGCCGACGAGGTCGCCCAGGCACCACAGCTCGGCGGCGTCGCTCGCCGCGACCGCTTCGAGCGTCGCCTCGAAGGCGTGTCGATTCGCGTGGATGTCAGAGATGACCGCGACCTTCATCGCTGTCGATGCTTGCTGCCCCGCGGCCCTACTCGTCCTTCGAGCCGGCCTCCGTCCCGCCGTACTCGGGCAGGTTCTTGATGCCCTCGCGGGTGCGCCACTTGGAGTAGTTGTCCTCCATCGCGTCGATCAGCTCGCGCATGAAGCGCGGAGAGAGGTTGACGCGGGACACGACCACACCCGGAACCTCCTCGGACTCGACCTCGTGGTCGACCCGCGCGAAGGTGACGGTGAACTCGTAGTCGGAGTGGCTGACGTTTGCGAAGTTCGCGTATACGCCCCCCATGATCTCTGGGGAGAGATGGATGTTTATATGGCGCTCGGCGCCTGGGTCTTGGTCGTTCACGCAGCTAGTATCGCAATCGCCGCCCGAGGATTGACCACCGAGCACCAATACGCCGATGACCGAGCCCCTTCTCAACGCCTCGTGACGGCGCCGTCCACGCCGCTGGAAGGCCTGCGTGAGGAGGTGCTGGCGGCCGCCGAACAGCTGCCTGCGGCCAGGCCGGACCTGGCCGGTTCGCTATCCGGACGGGGACAGATCACTCTCGAGCGCCCGCCGCGTGCTGATTTCGGCGACTACTCGACGAACGCCGCGCTGCTGTTGGCGGCTGGGCTCGGCTCCTCCCCTCGCGAGGTGGCGCAGCTGCTGGGCAGCGCCCTGCAGGAGCGCCTTGGCTCGAGCCTCGCGCGATTCGAGGTGGCCGGCCCCGGATTCCTCAACCTGTTCCTCGCTGACTCGTGGCTGATCGGGGCGCTCGCCGACGTGCTCGCCGCGGAGGCGCCGATCGCGGCCGATCGCGATCCGCAGCCCGAGCGGATCGTGGTCGAGTTCGTCTCAGCCAACCCCACGGGGCCGATGCACGTGGGTCACGCGCGCAACGCCGCCTATGGCGACGCCCTCGCGCGCGTGCTCGAATACCGCGGTCATCTCATCGAGCGCGAGTTCTACGTCAACGACGCCGGTTCGCAGGTGCGCAAGCTCGGCGAGTCGGTGCTCGCGCTGGCACGGAACGAGCCTGTCCCCGAGGACGGCTACCGGGGCGACTACGTGGAGGAGCTCGTGCAGTTCGTGAAGACCGACACGATGGATCCTGCCGAGGTGGGCCGCGCCGCCGTGGCCGTGATGGTCGAGCAGATGAAGGCCTCGCTCGCCGCCTTCGCGGTCAAGGACTTCGATCACTGGGCTTACGAGAGCTCCCTGCACGAGGGCGATCCGAGCCCGGTGGATCGCACGCTGGCGCTGCTCGAGGAGCAGGGGCATGCCTACAGGAGCGAGGGTGCGTTGTGGCTGCGCACGACCGACTTTGGCGACGACAAGGATCGCGTGCTCGTGCGTTCCAACGGCGAGCACACCTACTTCGCCTCGGACATCGCCTACCACCAGTACAAGCGCGAACGCGGCTTCGATCGCCAGATCGACGTGTGGGGCGCGGACCATCACGGCTACACGCCGCGCATGAAGGCCGCTTATGAGGCCCTCGGCGGCGACCCCGACGAGCTCGAGCTCCTGATCATGCAGCTCGTCCACCTCGTGCGGCGTGGTGAGCGCGCGCAGATGTCAAAGCGAGCCGGCGAGTTCGTCACCCTCGACGAGCTGCTCGGCGAGATAGGCGTCGACGCGATGCGCTGGTACCTCTTGGCCCGCTCTCACGACACGACCGTCGATCTGGACCTCGACCTGGCGGTCGAGCAGTCCAGCGAGAACCCGGTCTACTACGTGCAGTACGCGCACGCGCGCGTGTTCTCGATCCTCGCCAAGGCCGGGAGCGAGCGCGTGCGCGCCAGCCTCATCGGCGTGGCCGAGGGCGACCGCGAGGGCGAGCCGCTGCACGCGGCCGAGCGTGCGCTGATCGAGCTGCTGCTCGCGTTCCCGGCCGAGGTGGCCGAGGCCGCCGAGCGTCGCGCCCCCCATCGCATCACCGCCTACGCGCTCGAGCTGGCGCAGGGCTTCACCGCCTTCTACCGCGACTGTCGGGTGGTGGGCGCCGAGCCCGCCGGCGTGGAGTCCCTGCGCATCGCTCTGTGCGTTGCCAGCGGGCGCACGATCGCCTCCTGTCTTGACCTGCTCGGCGTGAGCGCGCCCGAGGAGATGTAACGCTGGACGCGGGCTGGCCTCAGTCGAATCGCGCGAGGTCCGCGTCGAGCCGGGCGGAGTCGCCGGCATCGAGATTCGGCTGAGGCGAACCGCCCGCACTCGTGCCGCGAACCCGCCGCCAGCGCGGGAGCAGCAGGGCGAGCCCGGCGACGAGCGCGACGAGGACGGCGAGCGGCACCAGATAGGCCGCCAGGTCGAAGCCGTGGGTGCTCGGCAGGCCGAGCACCGCGGGGCCGTACTGGCCGACCAGTGCGTTCTTGATCTGGGCTTCGGTCTCGCCTTCGTCGATCAGGCCCTGGATGTACGCGCGCTCGCGGTCGGCCTGTGGCGACTGGGCGACGTTCAACGGGATTTTGCAGGTCACGCACATGACCTGCCGCTCGATCACCGGCAGGGAGGTGCGGGCCACGGCGGCCAGCGCAGTCGTGCACGCTCCGGCCGCGACCGCGGTCACCAGCACGAGGGGCAGCGCCGCGCGGTGGAGTCTCATGAGCTCTGGGCCAGCGCGATGGCGCGGTCGAGGAAGGTCTGGTCGATCTCCCCTCGGGAGATGGCGAGGATCTGGCCCTGACGGTTGACAATGAAGCTCTCCGGCAGCTGGTCGGTGCCGTAGGAGTGGGCGAAGATGCCGTCGTCGTCGCGCAGGTTGGGGTAGCTGAGGTGGTAGCGGCGCACGAAGGCCTGCGAATCCGGTGAGGCATCCTCGTAGGTGACGCCCAAGACGGTGGCGTCATGGCGTTCGAGCTGGCTCTGGGCGTGCTCGAGCAGTGGCGCCTCGACCTGGCAGGGCGGGCACCAGGACGCCCAGAAGTTCAGGACGACCACCCTGCCCCTGTAGGAGGCAAGCGACGCATCGCCGCCACCGTCGAGCCGCGGCAGCAGGCGGGCCGCATCCGGTGCCGGCGGATAGCGCCCCTGCGCTACCTGTTCGTCCAGCGTGCGGTTGGCCGACTGTGCCGAGACGCCGTAGACCAGCAGCCCGACCAGACAGGCGCCTGCGAGCGAGACGAGGATCGGAACGGCGCGGCGTTTCACGGCCACCAAGGGTAGACGCCGCCGCGTAACATCTGCCGAAGTGCGGCGATAGCTCAGTTGGTAGAGCGCGAGCTTCCCAAGCTCGAGGTCGCGGGTTCGAAACCCGTTCGCCGCTTTCAGGGGTATCGCAGCAGAACGGGACGTCGTGTGGACGAGCGGCGGCGTTCAACTCGCGTGGGCCGCTTGCCTTGGCCCGGCATGCCGAATCCTCAGAAACTCGCCGAAATTGCGGCGATCTCGTTCGTCGCCAGCCGGGCCCTGGGCCCAGCAGCTGTAGGCTCGTCGCATGCGTGGATCAAGCCAGCTCTTCGGATCAAAGTGGGTAGACCGACAGATTGATGATGCGTTGCTGATGGTCTCAACGGCAACCGCGACCGTGTACGCGCGCCGACAAGCTCGACGACATCTCCCGAAGGTCATGGTCGGTGGTGCTCTCATAGCCGCCGCCGGAACCGCGGCGGCGGTTGCCGCGGTGGGCATCGGGGTTCTCGGCGCAGGTGGTGCAGGCGCGGTCTGGTATCGCCACAACAAGAAGACTTCAAGCTCTGATTGGCAGATGCCCGCAGCTGCTGCGCCGAATGGCGCGAACGTGGGGCAGCAGACCGCCGCACCCGCCAGGTAGAGGGGGTTTCGCGCCTCGCGCGGCGCTACTCTCATTCACATGGCTGAGGACCTGAAGATCGTGACCACGGTCGGTAACGAGGCAGAGGCCGAAATGGTCGGCGAGCGCCTCTCGGAGGTCGGTATCAGCTTCACAGTTCGGCTGGCGAGCGGTGGCATACGCCTTGGTGCCGCGGCTGGTCGTGATGTCTGGGTCGATGGGCAGGACCTGGATCGAGCACGCGAGGCGCTCGAGGTCGATGAAGGCTTCAGCGATGAGGAGTTGGCGCGCTTGAGCGAGGAGGCGGGCAAGGCGGCACGAGACGAAGCCGGGTGACCGGGCTCGCCTGGGGGGAATCGACGAGCTCGGGCATGCTCGCGCTCAGCTGTAGGAGGACGGCGCGGGGGGATCGTCGCGGATGCCCGCGATCAGCGTGAGCAGCTCTTCGGGCGTGGTGCCGCCGAGCACACGCAGGCGGTGCAGCTGGTAGGGGTCGTCCTGTCGGTGGGCCCACCCCGGGACCACCGTGGTCGAGCCGGTGTAGCCCGCGGCCTTGACGGCGGCGATGACGGTGGCGTTGTAGTGGCCCGAGGGGTAGCAGAACCAGTTGACGGGAATGTGGTAGCGCTGCTGGAGCACCGACCGTGCGACGGCGACCTGGTCGTGCAGCTGCTGCGCATCCAGGGTGATCAGGTCGGCGTGGCTGATGCCCTGGGTGTCAAGCTCCCAGCCCGCGCTCAGCAGGCCGCGGACCTGTTCGCCGCTGAGCCCGCCCTGAGAGGGCGGCAGGCCGGTCAGCTGGATGTTCTCATCGCCCACCCAGCCAAGCCGGCGAAGGACCGGCAGCGCCTGCGTGTACTGAGACTGATAGCCGTTGTCGAAGCTCAGCACGATCGGCTTGCCGGGTCCAAGCGGCACGCCCTTCGTCCAATAGGCCTCCACCTGGTCGAGCGTCACCGCGCGCCAGCCGGCGCTCTTCAGCGCCTGCATCTGTGCGGCGAACTCGCCCGGCGGCACATACAGACCGGGAAACGGCGCCCCGGGCGGAGGCGCGGCGATCACGTGGTACATCAGGATCGGCACGGGATCGGTCCCGGAGCGTCCCGCGGCCGGCTGAGTGCTCGTGGTGTGACCGGACCCTTTCTGCCCGGTCTGGGCGGCGTGGATGGAGTTGGTGGCCGGCGTCGCCTGTGACGCCGGCTTCGACGCGCCACCCGATCGGGCCGCGAGGACGACGGCCACGGCCACGACGATCGCCGCGATCACGCCGGCGACCTGTCGGCGACGGCGGCGGATCGCCCGCCGGCGGGCCTCGCGGCGGGCGTGCAGAGCCTCAACCTCCATCTAGCCTGGAGCCGAAGCGGCCATCGCGCAACCCACGCACATCGCTCACAGCATAAGGATCGAGATCGGGGCCGACGCGGCTTTTCGCGGTGGGATCATCTCCGGGACCTCCGTGACGGGGCTTTCCAGGTCGAGGCCCAACGCACGCCGCTCAGCCTGGTTCGGGCCCGATCTGCTCGACGAAGGCGATGAGCGCCGCAACCTGCTCTGGCCGGCGGCTCAGCTGCAGGTGTTCCACGGCTCTGCGCATCGGCGCGGGGTCGTCCCCCTTGATCGGGCTCACATAAGGGTCAAGCAGGGCTTCTCGCAGAAAACGCTCGTCCACGAGAACGCGCTGGCCGTCGGCGAGTACGACGTCGTGCCCCGCGAAGTGGGCAAAGTTGGGGCCGAGGTTCTGATTTGCGTTGGCGAGGTGGCACGCCGCGCAGCCATCGGCGACGATCAGGTGCGCCCCCTGCTCGACGCGCCGCTGTCGGGGCGTGAGGGGTTCGGAGACGAACGCCGGGGTCGACGTGCGTGAGCCCTTGGTCCTGGCCGCCCCGCTCGAGCCGCAGCTGCACAGCGCAACGAGGACGAGGGACGCGAGCAGCGCCGCCGACCCCCGCTCACGAGCCGGCCGAGCTGCGATGACTCGTGAGCGTGGGGTCGACATGCTGCGGGCGACCGAGGCTCTATGCCTGTGCCCTGTTTCGGCGTGACGCCGCAAGCGCGCCGAGCCCGACCAGCAGTCCCAACGCGCCGAGGATCAGCGCGGTGATGGCGAGGCCCTTGCTCGCCCCGCCGTTCGATTTCGCCGCGGTCGTGTTCGACGCCGGCGCGGACTGGGCGGCCGCCGTCTGGCCCGCTTCGGGCCCCGCCTCATCGCCGGCCACTTCCTCGACCAGGCCCCCTTTGGCGGTGACGTTGATCCTCGGCGAAGGGTGTTCGGCCGTTAGCGATGGTTCGATCCAGTGCACGATCTGGCCGTTGCTGTAGGTCTGGACCGTCCTGAATTCGAGCGCCTTCCCAGCGGCGTTGTCCGGGATCGCCAGCGAGAGCGGGAAGTTGATGAACTGACCATTGTTCACCTTGCCCAGCGGCCCGGCCCAGGTCCACACGATCTGAGAGACCTGAGTGTCGATCGTTTCCCCGTCTTCTTTTATCGGGGTGGACAGCTTGGTTTCGATTATCTTCGTGTGCCATCCCGCCACGTTTTCATAGTCGACGCCGGTGAACCCCGCGGGGAACAGCGTGTCTACCTGCGTGACGTAGGCGCCTTCCTGCTCTCCTGGGACTCGTATATCGAGCGTGGCAAACGCTCCGGCGGGGATTGTGTTGGGGTGAAGGCTTATGTGGGCCTGTGCGCTCGCCGGTGCGAGAAGTGCTGAGGCGGCTAGCAGTAGCGTGACCTTTCTTGCTGTCATGTTGTTCCCGTCCCTTTCTAAGTGAGATGCGCCGCGGCGGTGCTCGGTCGCAGCGCGGCAGCGTGGGTGCGGAGCGCCCAAAATGGCCGGGCGACTCGGCCTCTGACCAGGTGCGTGCGCGAGGGCGGTGCGCGTCCGGCGAGCGCCGCGGCGAGCAGCCCTCCGCCGCGTGGCATGTGTGAGACAACCTGACGAGTTTGCGCACGAGCGGCGCCGGCATGCCGGCGCCGCAACCTGTGAACGAACCGCGAGATCACACTCTCGCCCGGATAGCGACCGAGCCAGAGGACCAGGAACACGAACACGGCCGGGCTGAGGTAGGCGGCGCCCGCCCCGACTGCGGGAACGCCTATGAGCCAGAGGCACGCCACCACCAGCGCCACTGCGGCTAGCGCGACGCCCTGGCGCACCCGAGGGTCGCGTGCGCTCATCGAATTGGGACCTTGACGGTGCGGGTGAACGCTTCGAATTCAGACACTCGGTCGGTGAGCTGGATATTCCAGGTGCCACCCGGGCTGAGGACGGCAGAGCTGAGGATGTAGTGGCCTGGTCCGGCCGGGGTCGCCTGGAGCGGTAGCGGGCCGATTCCCTTGGCGGGCAATAGCGCCTTGGCGACGAGTTCCCTGGTGGCCGTGAACTGAGTGCCGGTGCTGGCATTGATGAGGTAGATGTGAATCGTGTTGAGGCCGACTTTGGCCGGTTCGACGGTCATCTCGAGCTCGGCCGGCCCCAGGGTCGTGTTGATGGAGAAAGGGCCCGAGGCGGCGTCGATCGGGGGCGCGTAGGTGATCAGCGCCGCCGTCACCCCGAACACGCCCAGCATCAGCGCGAGCTCGCCGCGCATCGTGCGACGAGCGAGGACGCCATTGGCGCCCGGTGGCTCTCCTGCGCCCACGATCCGCTTGAACGCCGGGATCACCCGCTCGCGGTTCACCCAGCCCAGCCAGATCAGGCACAGCAGAAGCGCGATCTTGACGATGATCAGCGTGCCGTAGGTGCTGTGGAAGAGAGCGTAGAGGCTGCGAACGTCGATATAGGCCTGGACCACCCCCGTTGCGGCGATCACGATGACCGCCGTCAGCGCCATCGGCGAGAAGCGCAGCAGCGTCGCCAGCAGCAGCCGGCTGCGTTGAGGACCGGCGAGCTGCCGGGTCGCCGCGGGCAGCGCCAGGAGCAGGCAGGCGATGCCGCCGACCCAGACGCTCGCCGCGAGCACATGCAGCACGTCGGAGGGGAAGAAGACCCCCGTCGGGCTCTGGATGCTCGCGTGGCCGGATAGGGCCGGCGTGGCCGCCAGGTAGGCGGCGCAGACCGCGACCGCGACGAGCAACCATGTGGGCGGCCGTGCCGGCCGGGCCGCCGCCGCGGTGGGCCCGCCGCCGGCGTCATCCGAGCTCGCCTGTCGTTCGCGCCGACGGGCGAGCGCCAAGCCGGCGCTCAGCAGAATCGCGAGCAGCAGCCAATCGATCGCACGCAGACCCCAGACCTTTCCGAAGCGGCTTTCAAGCGTGCTTTCGAGGACCGTGTTTTTGAGCGAGGACCACAGCGAGACGCCGGCGGCGCTCGCCCCCTGCAGAAGGATGCCGAGCAGGCTCACGAGGAATCCCAGAACGATCGCTGCCCCCAGCAGCCATCTCATGCGTCCCCTGAACATGCGCGATGCCAGGCTCCATTCGCGCCCCGGACCGGCCACCGCCGCGAACCCGGGCGACCAGGCGACGATCACGAATGCGAGCCCGCCCAAGAGCAGCGCGATCGAGAGGTAGTCCAGCCCGCGCACGACACCGAACGCCACCTCGGTGATCTTGCCGCTCTTGTTGCGGTTGATGAGGCCCGCGACGGTGATCGTCGGCGCCGCTCCGGCGTGGCCGATGTTGAACACGAGACCGCCGTAGACGATGTGCGTGTCGGCGGAGATGACGCGGTAGGTCGCTGTGTAGGTGCCGTCCGGCAGGCCCGGCTTCAGCCCAACCCCCATCCAGTGCTCATGACCTTCGGGATGGGAGACGTCGAGGTTGTCGACCTCCTGCCCCTTGGCGTTGTACACGCGCACGGCGCCGAGGGTCCCGCCGACATTCTGGTTGTACTTGAAGATCACCTCCCTGGGCTGGACTGCGACCGTCGAGCCCGATTCCGGTGAGGTGCCGAGCAGTTGCGCGTGGGCGAGTGCCGAAGGCGCCGAGCCCATCGCGCCTATGCACGCGATCACCGTGGCTGCGAGCAGCAGCCGGGCGGTGAAAGCACGGTGCCCTCGCTGCGCCATCAGTGGTGCGCTTGCGCCCGCCGCTAGCTGATGGCGGACTGGGGCGCTCGGCGCGACCATGCGCGCGCTGGGTGCGGCAACAGACAGATCCTGGAGCATTGTGAACTCCTCGCGAGCTGCGCGTGGACAGGGCACGGACAGCGAGCCGCCGCCCCGCAGTGGCCGGGCGGCCTAGCTCGCGGCGCGCGCGCCGGGCGGCGGGCGAACCGCCAGCGCAAAGCCCATCAACAGCCCACCGCGGGGCACCACCGCCGCGTGTATACGCGGCATGGCGCCGCGCGCCGCGGGGCGGATCCGGCGGCTTCGGCCGCGCGCCGTAAGAGCGAGCAGCAGGCGCTCGCCCGGATAGCGACGGACCCACAGAGTGAGCACGAGCAGGATTGCCGGCGCCAAGCAGAGGACGCCGGGTCCGCCGAGCCCTGCCATCGCGCACAGGAGCAGGCCGATGGTCACGGCCACGGCCACAGACAAGCGCAGGCGAGACAGGGATCTCGGGCTCACGGCAGGCGAAGTCTAAACGGATAGGCTTGCGCTCGGCAAATGGCCGTCACGGGATCGAGACGATGACTCGCCGGGGTGCTGTCAGGTGAGGCGGGGAAGCGGCTGGCGGGTGATCGTCGCGTATGGCCTGGTGTGCGCCGCGACCCAGGTTCTGTGGCTCACGTATGCCGCGATCACGACCGAGACGGCCCGTCGCTATGGGGTATCGGTCGCCGCTGTCGGCTGGCTGGCGGAGATCTTTCCGCTGCTCTACGTGGTGCTCGCGATCCCCGCGGGGATCCTGCTGGATCGATGGTTTCGCCCGGTACTGGCCGCGGGCGGGGGACTCGTGGCATTGGGCGGGCTCATTCGCCTGGGCGGACCAACGTTCGCCTGGGCGATGGCCGGACAGGTGGTGGTGGCCGGTGCCCAGCCGATCGTGCTGAGCGCGGTCAGCAAGCTCGCCGGTGAGTACCTGCCCATTGGTGAGCGCGCGGCCGGTATCTCGCTGGGCTCGGCGGGCAATTTCGTGGGCATGCTCGTGGCCCTGCTGCTCGGTCCGACCCTCGGCGGCCATGGACATCTTGAACGATTGCTTCTCGTCGAGGCCGTGCTGGCGCTGATAGCGGCCACGGCTCTGGCCGTCGCGCTGCGCCGCCCGGGAGCGCCGAGTGAGGAGCATGCAGCCATCGAGGGGGGTGCCGCCCGGGCCCTGTGGGCGCTGCCGTCGATGCGGATCCTGAGCGGGCTGGTGTTTCTCGGCTTCGGCATATTCGTGGCGCTCGCCACCTGGCTACAGACGCTCCTGCATCCCGACGGCGTCTCGGAAACGGCCGCGGGCGCGCTGCTCGTTGGGATGGTGATCGCGGGGATTGTCGGCTGCGCGCTGCTGCCGCCGCTCGTCGCGCGCAGGGGCACCCAGCGCGCCTTCATGCGGAGCGCCGTCGTGGCGAGCTGCCTGGGCTGCGTCGCTCTCGGTGTCACTCCCTGGCTCGGCGTGCGTGCGGCCGTGCTGGCGCTGATGGGGCTGTTGCTGCTGCCGGCACTTCCGATCGTCCTTGCGGCCGCCGAGCGCCTCGCGGGCGCCGCGGCCGGTACGGCGGGGGCGATCGTGTGGATGGCGGGCAACCTCGGCGGGTTGGTCGTGGCGCTGATGGTTCAGATCCTCGTCCACGAGCCGCTCGCGGCGTTTCTGGCGATGGCCGGCGTGTCGCTGCTCGGGCTTCCACTGGCGAGGCGCCTGCCTGCGCCGGCGGCTGTCGACGACAGGAGCACGCGTCCGGCGCCCGCGGGCGCGGCCTGAGATCGAGCCGGGCCGCCCCGGGCGCGGCGACGGAGGGGGTCCAGCTCGCCATCCGCCGGGGTTTCCGGGAGAATCCTGCAATGCATGTAACGGCGAAGGCGGACTATGCCATCCGGGCTGTCGTCGAGTTGGCGGACAGCAGTCAGGAATCCCCTCGCAAGGTGGACGAGCTGGCGCAGGCCCAGAACATCCCGGTCTCGTTCCTCGAGAACATCCTCACCCAGCTGCGCTCATCCGGGCTCGTCCGCAGCCAGCGCGGGCCCGAGGGCGGCTACTGGCTCGCGCGGCCTCCCGGTGAGGTCAACCTCGCACAGATCATCCGCGCGGTCGAGGGTCCGTTGGTCGGCGTGCGCGGGCAGCGTCCAGAGGAGATCGAATACATCGGATCCGCCGAATCGCTGCAGCAGGTGTGGATCGCGCTGCGAGCCAACCTGCGCCAGGTGCTCGAGAACGTGACGATCACCGACATCGCCGCGGGCAAGCTGCCCAAAGCTGTGATCGCGCTCACCCGCGAGGAGGAAGCCTGGCAGACGCGTTAGGAGACGGCGGGCGCTCGATGGGCGGGGCGGCCGCGCTCGTTTCTGCGACGCAGCGCGGTTTTGTGGGTTACGCTGTCCAGCCTTCTCACACCCGCCCGCCCGCCAACTTGGAGACCCTGCCCCATGCCACCTTCAGCCGCTTCATCAGTCGCAAACGCCAACAGGACCGAGGCGGCTGAGGCCGCCGTCGAGGCGATCGCGCAAGCGGACGAGCAGACGACGACCTTCTCGCTGGAGCTGACCCAGGACCAGAAGGACATCCGCGATTGGGTCCACGGCTTCGCTGCGGACGTGATCCGGCCGGGCGGGCACGAGTGGGACGAGCGCGAGGAGACCCCCTGGCCGATCATCCAGGAGGCGGCCAAGATCGGCCTGTACGGATTCGAGGGCGTCGCACAGTTCTTCGCCGACCCGACCGGTCTTGGCCTTCCGCTCGTCAACGAGGAGCTGTTCTGGGGAGATGCCGGCATCGGCATGTCGATCATGGGGACCACGCTGGCCGTGGCGGCGATCTTCGGGCAGGGCACGAACGAGCAGATCGGTGAGTGGATTCCGCGCTGTTTCGGCACCCAGGATGAGGTGAAGGTCGCCGCCTTCTGCGCATCGGAGCCCAACGCTGGTTCGGACATCTCCGGCGTGCGCACGACCGCGAAGTTCGATGAGGCCAAGAACGAGTGGGTGATCAACGGGCAGAAGGCGTGGGCGACGAACGGCGGCATCTCCGACGTGCACGTCGTGATCGCGTCTGTCGATCGCGAGCTGGGTGCGCGCGGTCACGCGGCGTTCGTCGTGCCGAAAAGCGAGGCGCAGGGCATATCCCAGGGCTCGAAGGTCTCGAAGCACGGATTGCGCGCCTCGCACACGGCGGACGTATTTCTCGACGATTGCCGCGTCCCTGCTGGATATGTGCTCGGCGGAAAGGACAAGCTCGACGAGCGCCTCGCCCGCGTGCGCGAGGGAAAGAGCAGCAAATCCCAGGCCGCGATGCAGACCTTCGAGGCGTCACGTCCAACGGTCGGCGCACAGGCGCTCGGAATCGCCCGCGCCGCCTACGAGTACGCCTTGGACTACGCCAAGGAGCGCGAACAGTTCGGCAGGAAGATCATCGAGAACCAGTCGATCGCCTTCACGCTGGCGCGCATGAAGATGGAGATCGACGCGGCTCGCCTGCTCGTCTGGCGTGCGTCGTGGATGGGGCGCACCCAGCAGCGCTTCGAGAACGCCGAGGGTTCGATGAGCAAGCTGAAGTCCGGCGAGGTCGCCGTGTGGGTGACCGAGCGTGCCATCCAGATCCTCGGAGGCAACGGCTACACACGCGAGTTCCCGGTCGAGCGCTGGCATCGCGACGCGAAGATCTACGACATCTTCGAGGGGACCGCGGAGATCCAGCAGCTCGTGATCGCGCGGGCGATCTCGGGCATGCACATCAAGTAGCTCCTGTAGAGCCATTGATCGAGGTCGTCATCGAGCTGCCCGTCGTAACCGATCAACTGCTCAAGCGCGACGAGTGCCACCGACGGAAGCCGAAGCGATCAAGGAATACGTCATCGTTCGAGCACGTCTGCTACGCCAGGACGACCTGCTGCCCGAAGGCTGGCAGTGACAAAGCTGCGCGGAGCTGGACACCTACTAGAGCCTGTGTGTTTCGGCGCGGGTGTGGAGCAGCGACAGCAGTCTTCCCTCGGTTGCCGCAGGAAACTGCCGCTCCCCACCAAGCGTGTAGAAGAGGATCTCCGCCGGGCCCACCCGAAACAAGACCGCGTCGGTGTGAATGAACGTCTTACGGCGACGCCCACTTGGCGGCGATTCAACTTGCTGCTCGGCAAGAACGTGGAGTCCGATCGCTCCGGGGCCAAGGATCTTCGCAACCGCGACGACCGTGACCTTGATCGCAAACGACGTGATACCGGGGCCGCTCAGGGTTTCACCGAGTTCGCGTGCGAGGCAGACGCGGCCGCCGCGCGAGCTAAGCGCAGCGAGTTGGGCTTCGGCGAGAGCTTCGCTGGGCAGGACCACCACACCGGAAAACACAAACTCGTAGTTGTCGACCAAGAGGGATGCTTCACGCGCGACCGGCCGGCTGCGCAGCTTGCCGAGCCGCCCGCAGTGGAGTCCGTCCCCTGGAGAGCTGTCTTCCGAGGATTCTCCCGAGGGAAACACCTTAGATCCGGCAAGATCGCTCGCCCGCAGATTGACGGCCTGGGCGAAGGTGAGGGCTTCCGTCTTTGTGATCGGCGTGTTGGCGCGATCTGGTGCGGCGAGGGCGATGGTTGCGCCGCCAGCCGCGAGTGCGACGAGGACCAGCAATGTGGCGATCCGGAGCACCTACAGGATCATGCCACGCTGGCACATGCACTGACCGGGTCTCCCTATGCGCGATGGTGTCATCTTTCCAAAGCTGCGCGGAGTCACTTTGCGTTCCGGCTCTCAACGCGCGGAGGCAGCCCGGCGCGGCGGTGACATGGTTGTCGCGTCGGGCTCTGCCGCTGGATGCGCCGGGGTCGGACTGATGAGGGCGCTGAGGAGAGTAAATGGGCCAACGAAGCTAGTAGTTGAAGCTGCTCCGATGGCCCTATGCTGGGCACCAGCTCAAGGTGGGGCCCGGGTACGTCGCGTGTCCCACGCTGGGTCCTTGCGCCGTGGCACCCAGGCGCTAATAGACGGATGACGGCTTTAGTGCCCCCGCACCCGGGGGGG
The DNA here is from genome assembly GCA_963779605.1 of uncultured Solirubrobacteraceae bacterium. Taxonomy (GTDB): domain Bacteria; phylum Actinomycetota; class Thermoleophilia; order Solirubrobacterales; family Solirubrobacteraceae; genus Palsa-744. Next base: position 99,682 of record CAVZYR010000005.1, on the reverse strand, counting down.
CAGGCCGGGGGCGTGGCGTCGCGAGAGTCATTTCTCCTGGGCGCAGGGAACACGTTAGAACGATGCCGAGCGACTTCGCCCCGGTTTGCTCGATCTCGCCCGACGACACTGCTTCATGGGCCGGGGAGCGACTGCCGAGGATCGCGCTCGGGCGTCTAGGGTTCGCGGGCCGCAATGTGCGGGAAGTTCCGGAGACAACCCCTATCCAGGCTGTAACGGCCCGTCTAGGGTCCCCCCGCAGAGAGAGTAGGGAAGGCGAACCCCCGGTTCTGTTCTCCTCCAGCCGGGGGCACGCCTCTCCATCCCCTGCCCGCACGCTGCCCTTGAAGCGCCGAGCTGGGCAGAGCTTACTCCTCTGTCGGCGGCAGGTGCGCGGCCTGCAAGGCCTCGTGACATACGCGGTGGTAATGCCATTTCGCCGAGCTGGTCAGCTCCGGGCTGGCTCGGCGCGGTTCGCCGATCTGGACCACGATCGTCTCCTGATGCGCGCCGATCGCCTCCCCGCAATGCGCGCATTTCGGCGTGGGTGCCCCGGACACTCGGCAAGTATCCCGCACGAAGTTGATGCCCAGTGACTTCGCACCTGTCCGCAACATCCTCGCCCGCGAGCGGGAGCAGGGGCGGCCGTTCTCTGAGGCGTGGAAGGTCGCCCTGGAGGCCGTCGAGGACCGGGAGAGGCGGCAGGTGCTCCACGCCTCCCGGCAGGCATGGCGCGACGGATACGAACGCCGCGAGTCCAAGCTGAAGGCGCTCGCGTGATGCTCGGATTGATGGATACTCGTCGGGTGACGTCCGAGGAGTCCACGACCCCCGACCTGGTGGAGCGGTGGCGGCAGGCGGCTGAAGCTGCCGCGCGCGGCGACTTTGACACCGTTATGAGCGACTACGCCCCCGACGCCGTCTGGGACGCATCGCTTTCGGGGGTCGGCAGCTTCGACGGCGCGGCGGCGATTCGTCGCTTCCTCGAAGAGTGGATCGGTGCCTACGAGGAGTACGAATACCAGCAGGAGGAAGGCCAGGACCTCGGCAACGGAGTGGTGTTTGTGGTGGCCCGCGTGGACGGTCGCCCAGTTGGCAGCCCCGGCCGGGTGCAGGAACGATGGGCCTGGACGACGCTGTGGGTAGCCGACACGATCGTGCGGGTGACGGCACGCAACGACATCGACGAGGCCCGTGCTGCCGCCGAACGCCTCGCAAAGGAGCGGGGGTAGGTGGTGTCGCAGGAGATCATCGAACTGTATGAACGAGTCGGTGCAGCCATAAACAGTCGCGACATATCAGACGAGCTGCTCGCGCCGGGCTTCCGAATCGAGAACATCTCGACGGCAGTCACAGGCAAGACCTACTATGGCCCAGAGGGTGCGCGGGCATGGATCAACGAGTTCTTCGAGGCGCCCGATTCAGCGGCCCCACCGACGGGGAGGATCTCGCACCGGTTTTCCGCGAGGTGGTGGAGCGCTTCGGCCCGGACTACAAGCCAGAGCCGATACTGGCCTTCTGGGCCGAGCACCCGAGTTTCCGTTATGCACACCCCGACATCGAATGGACGATTGAAGTGCCGGGCCTCTCGCAGACGGCTCGTGGCCCGACCGAGATCGCACTCCTATGGGCGGACTGGGGGAGCACGTGGGAACGCTATGTATATAGCGTCGCGGAGCACCGCGATCTCGGAGATTGGGTGCTTCAGATAGCAGACCTGTCTGCACGCGGACGGGATGGCATCGCCGTCGACATGCGGACGTTCGAGCTGTTTCAGGTGCGCGACGAGAAGATCGTCGCGTGGCGGATGTTTCTCTCCGAATTGGACGCCCTCAAAGCGGTCGACCTTGAGGAGTAGCCGATGGAGCTGGCACCCTGCGGCCATGTCTCACGAGCCCGAGCCCTGGCAGACCAACGAGGCCCGACCGTTCAACGTCATGGAGAAGCCACGCGGCACCGTGAGCATCTCGGCGCTCGGCGGGGAGCGCTTTCGCGTCGAGGCACCCGGCCATGATTCAGAAGTCGAGGGCTACGACCAGGCGAAGGCGTTGGCGCACCGGGATACTCACGGGTGATGCCCGAGGAGTCCACGACCCCCGACCTGGTGGAGCTTTGGCGCAGGGTGATTGACGCGCTCAACAGCGGCGACTTCGACGCCGTGATGAGCTTCTACGCGCCCGATGCTGTCGTGGATTCGATGGCGATGGCTACCGGCTTTGAGGGTGTGGCAGCGATTCGGGGTCTCTTTGAAGACATGCTTCGCCCTTACGAGGAGTGGGAAATCGAGGCCGAAGAGATTCTCGACCTCGGCAACGGAGTCGCGTTTGGGGTACTCCTCCAGCAAGGGCGTCCGGTTGGAAGTAGCGGTCGCGTGCAAATGCGCTTGGGAAGCGTCGTCATGATGGCAGAGGGCGTGGTCAAGCGACAGACGATGTACACCGACATCCCCGAGGCCCGTGCTGCCGCCGAACGCCTCGCACAGGAGCGGCAGTAGGGGATGTCGCAGCAGAGCCTCGATCTGGTCCTCGCGTTCACCGTCGCCTACAACGCCAGGGATATTGACGCGGCGGTTGGTCTTTGTGCTGCCGATATAAGGGCGTTTCCGATGAGGCCCTTAGAGCCGCTGGGCTGAGCGGGTAGGCGATGTCGCAGGAGAACGTGGAGATCGCCAGGCGAGTTGTGGACGCTTACAACCGGCGCGATGTCGACACCCTCTTCGCCGAGCTCGCGACCCCGGACTTCGAGTGGTACCCATCAATCGTCAGGGCTCTCGATGGGGGCGGCTACCGCGGACGCGATGGCGTCGAGCGGTTCGCCGCCGACACCAGCGAAAACTGGGCGGAGCTCCAGATCGTCGCTGAGGAGTTTCGCGATCTCGGCGATCGAGTGCTGTTGCTGGGCAGGATGGAGGGACGCGGCAGGGCGAGCGGCGTACCAGTCAATCAGCCGTTCGTGTCCATCCTCGACTTTCGGGGTGACAGGATCTGGCGCAACCGGGTTTATTTCGACCTCGCCGAGGGGTTACGAGCCGCGGGCGTGACGGAGTAGGGCGACGCATGGATGAGCTGGCACTCTGTAGCCCATGTCTCGCGGACCCAGCCGTGGCGGACCAACGCCGCCCGACCGGCCATGCCGGGCATGCACATCAAGTAGCGCCGTAGAACGACTCGCAGCCTCCCGGACGCAGGAGGCTGCGAGCACCACTCATGGGGGACGCACACGGTTTATCGGCATGAGGGCAAACGTGAAGCCGATCCCGGAAGGACGTTCGTATGACCCGGAGCGAGAGCATCGCTCTCCCGTGACACGCTGGGCTATGCCCGGCGAGTTCACGTACGTTGGGAGGCACTACTCGCGCGCGATGATGCGATCCACCTCGACGCTCGCCGCCGTAGCCGTGTCGGAGTAGACGACGATCGCGGTCGGAACACCTCCGAACCAAGCGCTCAACTCGCCCTCGCCGACGTACTCCGCGGCCGTCTGTGAGCCGTCGGCGTTCAGGACCCATACGTCCTGACCCTTGTGAAAAAGGCTGTCGCCGATGTCGCTCATCGCCGAGCGATTCTAGTCCCGGTTCCTCGCAGGCGCCGCGGCGTGTGGCCCCATACCGTCAGGCGAGCGCCGGCTGTGGCTCGGGCATACTCCAAAGTGGGCGCCCGGGGCCCACGACCCGAGGGAAAGGCGATGTCAGCGGAGAACGAGCGGACTGTGCGTCAAGCATTCGAAGCCTTCAACAGCGAAGACATCGAGCGCATCCTGGCGCTCACACACGAAGACTTTGAGGCCGTGGTGCCGGCAGAGCTTTCGCCTGAGCCCGACACCTATCGCGGCCACGACGGCATACGCCGCTACTTCCAATCCTTCCAGGAGGTGATGGATGAGATCCGGTTTGTGCCGGAGCGCTTCTGGGAAGAAGGCGAGTCGGTGGTGGCGGTCGTGAGGCTGACAGCTAGGGGCAGGCGAACGGCGATCGCGGTCGAGCAGCATCTTGCACAGGTGTGGACGATCCGCGACCGCCAGGTGATGGGTGTCCGAACCTACGCCTCGCTCGCAGAGGCCCTTGAGGCCGCGGGCCTCGCCGACTGGCGAACGCGGGACGTCGGCCGCGGATAGGATTCCGCGGCGATGACCGCACCGGTGCTTGTCGATGAACCCGCTCCCCATGTCGCGCAGCTCGCGCTGAACCGGCCCGAGCAGCTCAACGCGATGAACGCCGAGCTCTGCGAGGCGCTGCATGTCGAGCTCCGCCGGATCGGGGCCGAACGCAGCTGTCGGGCCGTGATTCTGACCGGCGCAGGGCGCGGCTTCTGCGCCGGCGTGGACCTCCGCGGCTACGGCGCCGCGCCGGACAACGACGGCAGCGATGAGCCGCGCGACCGCCTTGCCAACCAGGAACACATGTCGACGCTGGTGCTGGGACTTCGAGCCCTGCCGCAGCCGGTGATCGCCGCCGTGAATGGCCCCGCGGCCGGTCTCGGCCTTGCGCTCAGCCTGGGTTGCGACATCCGCTACGCCAGTACGAAGGCAGTGTTCCGTGCGGCCTTCATCAACATCGGCATCTCCAACTGCGACATGGGTACGAGTTGGCTGTTGCCGCGACTGATTGGTGCCTCGCGCTCGCACGAGCTGATGCTCACCGGGCGCCGGTTCGACGCCGAGGAGGCGTTGCGGATAGGCCTCGTCGTCGATGTCGTCGAGGAGGACCAGCTGCTCGGCCGCGCCCTCGCAGCCGCCGAGCAGATCGCAGCGCTCGCGCCCTGGGGCGTGCGCCTGACCAAGCGCGGAATCTGGAGCGCTCTCGAGATCCCCGCCGAGCGGGCGGCCGTCGAGTACGAGGACCGTCAGCAGATCATGGCGACGTTCAGCAAGGGTGTGCCCGAGGCGGTCGGAGCGTTCCTAGAGAAGCGCCCCGCCGATTTCACCGACTAGCAATCGGGGGCCGCGCGCTCAGGCGTCGGCTGGATCCTCCGGCTTTTGCCGCTTGCGGCCGTTCTTGTCGGTGCGACCGGTGCCGAGGCATTCCCGGCAGATGATCCACCGCGACGGCTCAGGCGTTTCGCTGGTCTCGGAGGGGGACCACCAGGTCCAGCCGTCCCCGCTGCAGATCGAGCAGCGAGCGTTCTCAGGAATCCGCTTGTCGTGTTGGGGCATTATCTGAGCCTAGCCGAGGCGCGCTGTCGCAGTCGAACGGGGAGATTGTCGACGGGTTGGCGCTGCGGGTGTAGCATCGGATGGTCACATTGTCGGTGGGCTGGAGGGTCGAGACGCTGGATCGTCGTGGCCGGACGCCCCAGCCGGCAATGGAGGGATCGATGATGCAGGGAGGGAGCAGGATGCGAAAACTGTCCACATGGCTGATCGTTGCTCTCACGGGCGCGGCGTTCGCCGTGGGCATCACCGGCGGGGCGTTCCTGGCGGGCGGCGGCAGCGGACACTCGACGCCGGCCGGCTCGAAGCCGCCCGACGGTAGTTCGACGGCTCAGCAGACCGTCTCCACGGCCGCAGCCGCGGTCGCGCCGGCGGCGGTGCGCACGATCTCGACCGCGAAGGTCACCGCGGCGCCGGTTCGAACGGTCTCCAAGACGACCACAGCGCCGGCAGCCGTTCCGGCGCCGCATAAGCCGCCCTCCGTGCCGACTCCCGAGGTCAACCCCTTCAGCGCGGGAGCACCGACAGCGTCAAGCCAAGCCCCGGCGGTGCCACCGCCAGCCGTCAGCACTGCGCCCGCCGGGGCCACCGCCGCTGCTCCGAGCGCGCCAAAGAGCGTAGACGAACCCAAGGAAGTTGAAGCCAGCGCCCGCGACGCGAGCATCGGCGCGGCGCTGAACCTGCTGCAGGAAGCCAGCGGCGAAACGGGTAGGAGAGTGCATTCGGTGGTTCAGGAACTGTGCCTTGAACTCGTCAATGCTTCGTTGTCGAGCGCCGGCGAAGGCGGCGAACAGCTGCCCTTCAGCTGCGAACCCCACTAGCGAGCCGCGAAGCCGAGGTCGCGCTACTCGGGCTCGGTGATCTCGACCGCGCCGAAGCCCTCGAGCGGACCGTCGACGAAGAAGATCTCCATCGTGATGTCGGGCTCGACGTGGGCTTGGCTGAGGAACGCGAGCACCTTGCGGCCGGTCAGCTCTTCGATCGTCTGCCTGTAGCGGCCGGCCATCACGCGTTGGAAGTCCTCGCGCATGGCGATCACGCGATCGGGCTCGCCGCTGTCCATGATCGTCTGCTCGAGCGCCGTGAAGCCGCTGCCGCGCATGACGACGACGACGATGTCGTCGAGCGCGTAGGTCTTGGCCTTCATCGGCCCGCGTCCGTAGTGCTCGCGCAGGATGCCGACGATTCTCGTAGAGATCGCGGCCAGCAGGTGTCCACCGGCCAGCGGGCTGCCTGTGGGGGTGGTTGCGTCCACTTCAGATGCTCCCTGTCCTAGGACCGCCAAGCGGGGTCTGGACGATCCGCATGGGCTGCTCGGCTCACGGCCAGTGCGGGCGACCCGGCAAGTTCTACCTCTTGGAAGTCTAGTCGGGCCCGACGCGGAGGGTCAAGAGTCACACGCCCATGCGAACCCGTCGCCGCGTCAGCAAGATGCCGCAGTTAGCGGAAGAATGTCAACCGCTATCGCGCTCGGCGCGTCCATCCGCTGGTATGGTCGATGTACAGCGATCCTGATCCACGGCCACGGGCCATGCCAGGGTTGCACCTTAGAGAACGGAGCGAGTTTCGCGGTCACAAGGTGGCCGCAGCGTTTTGGTCCGTGCAGCCACTCGTTGGAAGGACGCGAGATGCTTGCCACGAGATCATCTGTGCGAATCGTTCGAACAGAGCGGAGACACCTGATCGGAACGATCACGTGCTCTTCATCTTGATCGCGGGCGCCTGGTTGGCGGCAGTGGTGTTCTCCGTCGCGATGTGTCACGCGGCGGCTCGCGGCGACGATGTTCGCGACGATGTTCGCGCTCAGAACCGGCCCAAACCGCTCCCCAGGCGACCCAAGAAGCTCCCCAAAGACTCCGAACCCAGGGCTCGACGCCCGGCCACCACGGTCGGTGGGTACGGATCTTGAAACAGCTTGGACGGTTGCCCGCTCCCTCCCGGTGCACCGTCCAGGGCAGCGCGGAGGTTCGGCTCCTTTCCTCCCAACGCGCTGGAACGGGCGCGGGGACATCACTCCCCTCGGTGTCCTCGCGCCTCATCCTTGCTGGCAGCCCGCGGCCGGCGCGGGCTGCCATGTCCTTGCATGGTGGCCACGCCTTGAGCTGGCCGCGTGGAACCGGCGCCCGCCGCTACCAGGCCTGTCCGGCTTGGCAGTGGGGGCACGTCACCGTGGTTGAGACAGGAGCAAGGAACACAAAGCCGCATTCGCAGCTGTAGCAAGCCTTGTCCACCGGGCCCCCGGCGTCGCGCACGCGCTGGACGGCGAGGTCGGATGGCCTGCCCGCCGGCGCCCCCGCCTGCATCCCAGCGGCGGTCGGCCCGATGCGGCGCCTGCGTGAAGGTCGCCGTTCGCCCTGGCGCTGAGGGATGTGGTCGCGTAAGGGGTGCGCTATGCGCTCGCGCAGGTGGTGGGGGATGCTCGCTCTCATGTCTCTGCTGCTAAAGACTCTGTTCCCGCCCGAAGGTTTCGCTTTGCAAGAACGATTTCCTCGCCAAGTTGTCAATCGTCACAGCCTGTGGGCGGACTCGGGGACGGCCGGGGCGGGGAAAGCGGCTGTTTGAGATACTTGGCGGTGATGAACCCAGCGCGCAAGCGAACGGTGCGCCTGACCGTGGCGTTGAGTGCCGCCGTGGTGCTCGCGAGTGCGCTGATCTACACGAGCTTCAGTGCCGCGAGCCCGGCCCTCAGCCCCAGTCAGCTCGTCCGAGAGGCGCAACCGGGTCGCAGCTATCAGCTGACGGGCACGGTCGTCAACGGATCGGTCCACCGCGAAGGGACTGTGCTGCACTTCGCCGTGGAGGATCGAGTCGGCGGGACCACGATCCCGCTCGCGTATACCGGCACGGTGCCGGACCCCTTCCGCGAAGGGCGCGAGGTGATAGTCACCGTTGAGAAGAAGGGTGGGGCATTCCTCGGGGAACGGGACTCGTTGATCACCAAGTGCCCCTCCAAGTACAAGACCGCTCCGCCCAGCGAGAAGCAGAACTACTGAGGTGCGCTCCACGATAGCGTTCACCACCCGCCGAGACGGCAGGCGCTGATGGCCGACCTGGGCCGCGCCTGCCTGCTGCTGGCGCTCGCCGTATGCGCGTACGGCATCGGCGCGTCGCTGTATGGAGTACGCAGCGGCCGCTTGGAGTTCGCGGACTCCGGGCGCCGCTCGGTGTATGCGCTGGCCGGGATCCTGACGGTCGCCTTCGTCGTGCTCGAGGTCGCGTTCCTGCGCAACGATTTCGCCTTCAACACGGTGGCGGACACCTCGAGCCGCACGACCCCGGCGTTCTACCGGGCCGCGGCGGTGTGGTCCTCGCAGGAAGGCTCGCTGCTCCTGTGGGCCTGGCTACTGTCGCTTTGGGCGAGTCTCGCGCTGTTTCTCACGCGCAAGCGCATGCGCGAGGTGGCCGCCTACGCGACGGCGATCCTGCTCGGCTTCGGAGGCTTCTTCGTTTCGCTGATGGTGTTCTACGCAACGCCCTTTGCGACCACCAGGCCTGCTCCCGTCGAAGGCGCGGGGCTCGATCCGCTGCTCCGCTTCCCGACGATGATGATCCACCCGCCGATGCTCTACTCGGGCTACACGCTGTGCACGATCCCGCTCGCCTTCGGCATGGGGGCCCTGCTCGCGCGCCGCGTGGACGCCGATTGGATACGCGCCGTCAGGCGTTTCGCGTTCGCGGCCTGGCTGTTCCTGGGCATCGGCATCCTGCTGGGCGCGCGCTGGTCCTATTCCGAGCTCGGCTGGGGCGGCTACTGGGGCTGGGACGCGGTCGAGAACGCCTCGCTGATGCCGTGGCTGACGGGCACGGCCTTCCTGCACTCGCTGATGATCCAGGAGAAGCGGGGGATGCTGAAGGTATGGAACGTGTCGCTGGTGCTGGCCACGGGCACGCTCGCGATCATGGGCACCTTCCTGGTGCGCAGCGGAGTTCTCAACTCGATCCACGCCTTTGGCGGCGCGACCCTTGGCGTCCCCTTCGTGGTGCTGATAGCGGTCCTCATCGCCGGCTCGATCTACCTGGTGGTCTCGCGCCGCGACATGCTGCGCAGCGAGCACCGGCTCGACTCGCTGCTGTCACGCGAGTCGATCTTCCTTGCCAACAACCTGGTGCTCGTGGGCCTGTGCTTCGTGATCTTCTGGGGCACCTACTTCCCGCTGATCTCAGAGGCTCTGACCGGTCGGGAAGCCTCGGTCGGGCCGCCCTGGTTCGACCGCTATACGGTCCCGCTCGCGCTCGTGCTCGTGCTGCTGAGCGGCATCGGGCCGGTGATCGCCTGGCGGCGCGCGACCCTGGCCAACGCCCGCCGCCACTTCCTCGTGCCGGCGGCGTTTGCGCTGCTCACGCTGCTCGTGCTGCTCGCCGTGGGCGTGCAGGGGAAGCCGTTTGCGATCGCGATGTTCTGCTGCAGCGCTTTCGTGTTCGCCAGCATCGGCGGGGAGTTCTTCCGCGGCGCGCGCGCCCGGCGCGCGATGGCGCGGGAGCCCGTGCCGGTTGCGTTGCTAGCCCTCGTGCGGCGCAATCGCAGGCGCTACGGCGGCTACATCGTGCACATCGGCATGGCGGTCCTGTTCATCGGCGTCGCCGCCTCCTCATCCTTCCAGCACGCCTCGGAGCTGGGTCTCTCGCCGGGCCAGTCCGCGCGCGTGGGCGCCTACTCGATCCGCTACGTGCGTCCCACAGCGACGATCACGCCGAGATACGACGCAGCCCACACCGGCTCCACCCTCAGTCTGGGCGCGGTGCTCGACGTGACAAAGCACGGCCACCACGTCGCCACGCTTCAGCCTAGCGAGGGCTACTACGCCTCCGAGGAAGCGAGCCAGGGGACGGTCGGAAGTCTGATCGGCGGCCAGCCGGTCAGCCATGTGAGCATGAACGCCGGCGTCTCTCGCGACGTGTGGACTGCGATCGAGCCCGACATCGAAACGCCAACCCTCCAGAAGATCGTGAGTGTTGGCAATCGGACGCTGCCGCCGGAAGACGCGGTCGTGGCGATCGGCTACCTCGCACGCTCCTACCTCGAGCACCCGCCGCAGGCGCAGTTCCACTTCATCGTCTCACCGCTCGTCATGTGGATCTGGGTGGGCGGCCTGATCGTGTTCACAGGCGGCCTGATCGCTATCTGGCCGGCGCCCAGCGTGGTGCGCCGCCGCGTTAGCATGCGCTCGCGCGCCCGGGCTGCCCAGGGCCTGGCACGGGCCTGAACGCGAGCGTGGTCACCCGGCGCGCTCGCGTCCGGATTGGAGCGCGCGGATGAGCGTTCTCGTCCTGCTGGCGATCGTCGCGCTGCTGGCGGTGGTGGTGCTCGTGGTCAGCGCCCCCCTGCGCGGCGCGCGCCAGGCACCCCAGCCGGAGTCGGCCGAGCGTGATCAGCTCGAGGTCGCGCGCGAGGCCAAGTATCGCGAGATCCGCGACGCCGAGCTCGACTACCGGACGGGCAAGCTCTCGCGCGAGGACTACGAGGCCATCGACGGGGCCTTGCGCGCCGAAGCGCTCGAGATCCTCAACCGCCTCGAGGCCTAAGACCAGGGCTGCTTGAGCAGCACGATCGCGTTCACGAGGAACAGGATCGCGAAGAAGATCGTCCAGCGATTGAGGTTGCGCTCGACCATCGACCCACCGCCGAGCGGGCCGGTGCCGGTGCCGACTCCGAAGGCGCCCGACAGGCCGGAGTCCTTGCCGGAGTGCATCAGCACAAGGAATATGACGGTCACCGAGATGATGACCTGAAGGACGGACAGGATTGTTTCCACGGCAGCACAGGTTATCGCGTCCCTGTACGATGCGTGTCATCACTGGGAACCCGGCATGGATGAGGAGGGGGTTGTAGCCACACGCGTTGCAGGCAGGAGGACCTGCTGGCCCGGCAAAGAGCGGAGGGCGTCGATCGGTTCGGCGCGATTACGAATCCTTTACGGGTTTGTGGTTGCGTGTGGATAAGAATGTCGGCGGGCGTACCCCCGCGTGCGTGGGCATGCTGCGCCGACCACGACCATGGGACGACCGCAAGATGATCCACTCCGGCGAATGCCGCCGATGAGTAGCCGCCGCCGTGCACGGCGCGTGTTTCTATCCGCGCTGGCCGGCAGCGGGTTGACGGCAGCCGCCCTGGGTGGGCCCCTCGCGGGGGGAGCGCTGGGCGCCATCACGGCGACCGAAACCTCAAGCGTCCCGACCGTCCCCTCGGCGCCCGTGGTCGCGGGCGCCGGCGAGCAGGAATCCGCCCCCGGCCAGCCGTCGAACACCACGTCGACGAAACACTCGACCAGGCCGTCGATCAAACCCTTACCCTCAACATCAAGTTCAGGGTCAGGTTCGACCGGGAAAGGCGGGAGCGCGCAGCCGTCGAGTGGAGCCTCCTCCGGCTCGACCGCGGAAGCGCCGCCGGTGGTGCTGCAGCGCGGGCAGAAATCCACCGCCGGCAAGCACGCGGGTTCCACCACCACGACTACCTCGGCCGAAGCCAAGGCCGAAGCCAAGGCCAAGGCCGAAGCGAAGGCGAAGGCTGAAGGAGCCGCAACGGGCGCGACCGGGGCAACGGGGCCGGTTGGGCCGAACAGCGTCGCCCCCCCGCCGCAGCTGGCCGCCGGTGAGGCCGGCGCGCTCGCCGCCGAGCTCGCCTCCTCGGCGGCCTCGGTGCAGGCGCTGTCCTTCTACCGCATCCCGCTGTTCCTCCTGCCGATCTATCAGTCCGCCGCCGTCCAGTACGGCGTGCCCTGGCAGATCCTCGCGGCGATCAACGAAATCGAGACCGACTACGGCTCAGACCAGTCGGTCTCGACCGCCGGCGCCGTCGGCTGGATGCAGTTCATGCCCCAGACCTGGAGCTCCTACGGCGTCGACGCCTTCGCGGCCGGCTATGCCGACCCTTACAACCCCGTGGATGCGATCTTCGCCGCCGCCCGCTACCTGCGCGCCGCCGGCGCCGCCCAGAACCTGAAGGGCGCGATCCTCGCCTACAACCACTCCGAAGAATATGCCGACTCGGTGCTGCTGCGCGCGAAGCTCATCTCCACCTACCCGCAGTCGGTGATCGGCACGCTCACCGACCTCGTGGACGCGCGCCCGCCCGCCTCCGGGCCCCCGATCTCCTGGCAGGCGCTGCCCGGCTCGACGGCCGCCACCTCCTCGACCGCCGCCACATCCTCGACGGCGCTGGCCACGAGCGCCCCCGCCGCCGCGGGCGCCGCTGCCGCCACCCCGGCTCCGGGTGCCGGCACCCAGGCTTCGGCGACGGCCGGCTCGCAGAGCGCCTCTCCGAGCCCCGCCCCGCCCCCCACCCAGCCGAAGCCCTCCTCCACACCGGGCGCTGAAGCGCCCCCCGCGCCCACGACCGCGGCCGCCATCGCCACCGGCAGGAGCGCGAGCACGCCCGCCCCCCTGAAGCTAGTCGATCTGCTGAGCGCCCCCCACGCAGCGGTCGTGGCGGTCGCAGACGGGCGCATCGTGAAGCTCGGAGCCTCACGCAAGCTCGGGCGCTACGTGATCCTCAAGGACCTCTACGGCGACATCTTCACCTACGCTCACCTCGGCAGCATCGCCCACAGCTACCGCCTGCCGAGCGCCTCCACGGCTCCCCTCAAGGCACCGGCGGCGGTGGGCAGCGGCACGCACGACCCCGCCCCCCAGGCGCCCGCGAGCGCCGGGCGCCAGCTGCCCCAGACGCTCAGCGCGAAGACCCCGCCGCCGGCGAGCGAAGACACGCTCCTCCAACCGCAACAGAGCCCCGCCGGCATGGGCAAGGTGCGCCTGTTCGCACACCCCCATAACCCCGACGCGATCGCCGCCGCCGAGGGCGCCGCCTCACGCGCCCGGGCCGCGGCCCGCGCCGAAGACGCCGCCGGGCTACAGCCCCTGCGCGATGGCTCTGACGTGGCCGCGGGCACCGTGCTCGGACACGTGAGCCTGCCGGCGAACGCCAAGGACGGCCACATGCAGTTCGCGATCGCACCGGCCGGGGACTCTCAGACGATCGACCCCGCCCCGATCCTCGAGAACTGGGTGAAGCTCCAGAGCGCGCTTCACCCGCGCGGGGCCAAGAGCGCCGAGAGCCTCGTCGGCGCGACCGCCTCGGAGGCCTTCCTGTTCTCAAAGAGCCGCCTTCAGGATGAGATCCTGTCCGACCCCCACATCGCGATGTCCGCCTGCTCGCGCGAAGTGCTGAGCTCCGGGCAGATCGATCAGCGCGTGCTCGCGCTGATCGCCTACCTCTCGCGCTCGGGCCTTGAGCCCACGATCGCCGCGCTGCGCTGCTCGGGCTCGCGCTATGACCTCTCAGGCTACGTGACCGCCGGGCACCTCGGCGACGCGCTCGCGATCACCGACATCAACGGCACGCCGGTGGCCCACAACCAGGGCCCGGGGTCGATCACCGACACCACGATCCGCACGCTGTTGACGCTGCCCGCGCGCTTTGCCCCGCATCAGATCGTGAGCCTGATGCACTACCCCGGCGTGGGAAGCACGCTCGCGCGCTCTGACCACGGCGCCTACATCGAGGTCGCCTTCGAAGTGGCAAAGCCGGCCCTCGCCGCCAGGGCCGCCCACTCCGCCCCCAGCGGGCCGAGCGCCCCCTCGCCGCTGAGCGTCGGCGGCGATTTGAGCTCGGCGCAGTGGGAAGCGCTGATCACCCGCGTGGGAGCGCTGCCGTCACCGGCGCTCGTCACATCGCCGAGCTCCTCGGCGATCGCGGACCCCAAGCCCTAGCGACACCCGCGAACCCCATCGTCCAGCACGCGGCCAGGACGCCGATCTCCGCTGGGAGCGTGAACAGACGAAGGTGGCTGAAGAGGCACGCGGACAGCCCAGTCGGCTGACTGGGCTGTCGCATCTCAAGACGCAGCTGGAGCTCTCGCAGGTGTCGCGAGAACTCGGGGTCAGTCCAGCCTAGGGAGTCGCAGGAGCCCCTTCGCCCGGACCTCCCGCCGTTGCGCCGCTGCCCGGCCGGGCGCGAAAGCTACTGCGCAGGTCGCTTGAGCACTTGGTCTCCGCCGCTTTGAACTGGGCGCTGGCGGTGTTCAGACCTTTGGTGCTGAACACGGGGCCGTTGCCCGAGGTGTTCGGTTGCGGCACGTTGACGCCGTTTTCACGCATGCAGGTCGCGAACTTCGCGAGCGCCTGCCGGTAGACCGGACTCCTGAAGCGGTTGGCTCCGCGGCCGAAGGCGCCGGCACCGCACTTTTTGAGAGCGGCTTCGTACTGCGCGCGCGTCACGCCTTTCGGCAGCGCCGGCCCGCCCGACCCGCCGAGAAAGCCGCCTGCTCCGGGCGGACGGCGGGCGCCGGGGGTGCGCTGCGGGAGCGTGATCCCGTTTTTCTGCAGACATTCGCGGACCGCTTTGAAACGCCCGGCGGCCGGGCCCGACGCCCCGGTGGGAGCGCCGCTTGCGTTTGCGGACGTGGCGGCCGCGTTCTGGCTGGTCGACGAGCTTTTCGAGGACCCGCCACAGGCCGCCAGCCCGAGACAGGCGAGTAGAAGTGCGAGGATGACCGCCGCCGCGGGTTTGCGTCTGTTTCGTCTAATGCGATGCATGTAGCTCCTTAGTCGATGATCGTGTATTCGAACGCACACCCGCTCCGTCGCAGCCTTAGCCGCCAAACAGTGGCGGTTCGCTGCTTTTCGCACCGTTGCCCGTGGCTTTGCCGCCCGAGCTTGCACCTGCGCCGCCGAACAGTGCCCCGAGCCCACCGCCGGCTCCTGCGCCGACGCGAATCGATTCGGCGCTGATGGCTCCGTTGGCGCCTGGGGCACCCGTGATGGTCACGGTTTCACCGGGATGGATACCGGGGACGCTTGCTTTGACCGTCTTTGTCACGCTTGTGGCATCAGAGGTCGTGACTTTGACCGTGTTGCCTTCCGCGGTGGTCACATACAGCGTGCTGCCCGCGAGGTAGGCCACCTGGCCGGCCGTCGCTCCGCCCGCCCCCGCCCGGCCGGCGAAGGCGCCGCTGGCTGCCGCGGAGGCGCCGCTTGCTCCGGTTGCGGACCCGCCCGCACGCAGCGCCGCAAAGCGTGAGGCGAGGCTCGACGCCGCGCCTGCTGAGGAGCTCGAAGACGTCTGCCCCTTCTCGACGAGAACGCCGGCGATGAATCCACAGGCGGTGACGAGCACGCCGAGCAGCGCCAGCGGGACCGGGCTGAGGATCCGCCGCCGCGGGCGGCGAGGGAGCTCGGCGGGATCCTCGAGCCACTCGTCCTCCTCGGCCATCGGTTCATCGGCCGGGGGCGGGTAGGCGGGCGTTGCCGGCGCCTGCACGACGGTGTCCTCGGCGACGGTGTCCTCGGCGGTGGTGTCATCGGCGGCGGGTTCCTCGTGGGACATGATGGGCTCCTCGTGGGGGGAAGGTTGCTCACTCAAAGCGAAGCGCCTCGATCGGTCTGAGTGCGGCCGCGCGAGCGGCGGGGTAGGTGCCGAAGAACAGGCCCGACACGGCTGCGGCGCCGAACGCGAGGAAGATCGAGTACGTCGCGACTTCCGGATGCACTCCGGCGATCTCGAACTGGCTGCCGAGCACGCCGACGAACACGCCCGCGAGGCCGCCGACGAGGGAGACGAGCACGGCCTCGGTCAGGAACTGGGTGAGAATGTCGCTGCGGCGGGCGCCGATGGCCTTGCGGATGCCGATCTCGCGGGTGCGCTCGGTGACGCTCACCAGCATGATGTTCATGACACCGATGCCGCCGACCAGCAGCGAGATCGCCGCCACCTCGCCCAGCAGGGTGGTGAAGACGCTGCTGGTGGAGCTGGACGTTTCGAGCAGCGACCCCTGATTGAGCACGTTGAAGCCCGGTTCGGCTGTGTCCGTGATCTTGTGGCGTTCCTCGATAATCTGGCTGACCTCGGCTTCGGCGGCGTCGAGCGAGGACTCGGACTTGGCCTCAACCGTGATCGAGTTGATCGGCCCGGGTCCGGTCAGCGCGTTCTGCACGGTCGTGATCGGCGCCATCACGACGTCGTCCTCGTTGGTCGCCCCGTTGGTTCCCTTCGAGGCCAGCACGCCAACCACTTCGAAGTTGATGCCGTTCACCTTGATGTTCGCTCCGACCGCGCTCTGCCCGCCGAACAGTTCCTGAACGACGGTCTGTCCGATCACGACGACGTGCTTGTGCTGGCTGACATCGGCCGAGGTGAAGGAGGAGCCTTCCTGGACCTTGTAGGTGTGCGCGGTCAGATAGGAGGGGGTCGTGCCCACGAACGACGACGGTTCGTAGGTCGAGCCGTTGTAGGCAAGCTGCGCGCTCGAGGCGTTGACGACCGGCGAGGCGCTCTTCACATCGGGCGCCAGGCTGGGGTTCTGGAGCGCTTCGGCGTCCTCTTTGGTCAGCGACACGGTGGCGACGGTGCTGGTCCGCGCGCCGCCACGGAAGCCGCCGCTGGGCATCACCACGAGCACGTTGGTTCCGAGGCTCTGGATACGCGACTGGACGGCCTTCGACGAGCCGTTGCCGACGGCGATCAGGACGATGACCGAGGCCACGCCGATCGTCATGCCGAGGATCGTCAGACCCGAGCGCAACTTGTTCGCGGTGATGCCGCTCCAGGCGATGCGCAGTGTCTCGGGCCCGATCATGGCTGCGCTCGCGCGGCGCCGGCGTCGGTCGCCGGGTGGGCGGACTTCTGGGTTGCGACCGCGGCCGGAGCGTCGCGCACGTCGCGCGTGCGGAGGTCCTCGATGATCTCCCCGTCGCTCAGTCGGATCACGCGCTTGGCCTGCGCGGCGACGTCGGGCTCATGGGTGATCAGCACGACGGTCCGCCCTTCCTCGTTCAGGCGGGCGAAGATCCGCAGCACGTCCTCGCTCGAGTGGGAGTCGAGGTTCCCGGTCGGCTCGTCGGCGAGGATCAGCGCGGGGTTGGTCACGATTGCCCGCGCAACCGCCACCCGCTGCTGCTGTCCGCCGGAGAGCTCCGCCGGCTGATGGTTGAGGCGATGGCCCATGCCGACCGAGCGCAACGCACGCTCGGCGCGCTGCCTGCGCTCCGCGCCCCTGAGCCCGGCGTAGGCGAGCGGCAGCTCCACGTTGACGAGCGCGCTCGTGCGCGGCACGAGGTTGAAGCTCTGAAAGACGAAGCCGATCTTGCGGTTGCGCAGGTCCGCGAGGTCGTCCTCGTCCATCTGGCTGACGTCCAGGCCGTCGATCTCATAGCGCCCGCTCGTGGGGACGTCCAGGCAGCCGAGGATGTTCATCAGCGTGCTCTTGCCGCTGCCCGAGCTGCCCATGATCGCCACGAGATCGCCCGTGTCGATGCGCAGCGAGACGTTGCGCAGAGCCCGTACCCGGATCTGGCCGAGCTCGTAGGTCTTCGTCACCGCGCGCACCCGGATGACCGGGCCCACTCGGCGAGCATGCATTCGGGCGCCGGATGGCGCGCGCCTGACGAGCGGTTGCTGGCGGGGTACGCGTCGGGCGATCCCGTGTGCGCGCAGGCCGCGCACGATCAGCCACCTCCCCTGAAGAAGGCGGCGCCGCCGCCGCCGCCAAAGCCGCCGCCACCACCGCCGAGACCGCCCGCGCCTGCCAGGCCGCCGAGGCGGCTGAGACCGGTGCCGCCGCGTGCACTCGAGCTGCTGGTGCTCGTCGCGACCGGCAGGGCGACCTTTTCGCCGGCCTTGAGGCCGCTGAGGATGATCGTCGAGCTGTTGCCCTTGAGGCCCGTGACGACCCGCCGGCGCACCTGTTTGCCGTTTTCAATGACCGTCACCGCCCCGGCGGTGATCGCGGTGGTCGGCACGTTGACGCCTTCGGCCTGCTTGACGACCACTTCGGCGGTGGCGCTCATGCCGGGTTTCAGGCCGGGATCCAGCTGGTCGAGCTGGAAGGTGACGTCGTAGCTGACCGCGCCGCTCGTGCTCGTGGACAGGATCGCGACTTCTCGTACGTGCGCCGCGAGCTTGCTGTTTTCGAGGGCTTCCACCGTCACCGTCGCGATCTGACCGACCTTGACGTTGCCCACTTCGGACTCGCTCAGCGCCACCACGAGCTGCATCGAGTTGAGATCTGAGAGGACCGCGAACGCTGAGCTCGAGCCCGAGCCCGAGCCGCCGGAGCTACCCGCTGAGGCCGTGGAGCCAGCGCGAGCTGACGAGGCGGACGAGGCGCCGGCGGCGCCCGCCGAGGCCGATCCGGAACCGCTCGAGGAGCTGCTGGATGTCGAGGACTTCGTCGTTCCGCTGCCGGACACGGTTTCCCCGACCTGGCCGGACAGGGACACGATCGTGCCGTCCTCGGGCGCATACAGCTTCGTGTCCTGGACGTTCTGTTCATCGCTCTGGACCGTCAGCCGGTCGCTCTTGACGGCCGCCCTCGCCGACGCGAGGTTGGCTTCGCGGGTCGCCGCGCTGATGCTGGTTTTGGACGTGGACGAGCCCGCTTCCGTGCCCTCGCCGCTCGTCTGCGTGCTATTGCTGGGGCTGCTGCTCTTCGGCGTGGCCGCGGCGGGTTTCGTGCTCGGCGTCGTCGAGGTCGGCGTCGTCGTGGTCGTCGGTGCCGTGGTCGTCGGCGTGGTGCCCGTCGGCGCCGTGGCGCCCGGGGCTGTGGTTGTGTCGGTCGGCCCCCTCGGGGCGCTGTTCACCGCGGCTGCCGCCGCGTTGGCGCCGGCGGCGCCTGAACCGCTCGAGCTCTGGCCCGCCGAGGTTTCGCCGTCGGTTTCTTCCTCCTTGGCCAGGTTGGCTTCGGCGGACTGCAGAGCGGCCTTCGACTGTTCGAGGGTCACTTCGGCGCTCTGCGGGTCGAGCCTGGCGATCAGCTGGCCCTGTGCGACCTGCTCTCCTTGCGTTACGTCGATGTGCGTGACCGTTCCGCTTGTTGAGAAGCCGAGGTTGAGTTGGCTCGCGGCCTGAACGTTGCCGCTGCCGGATACCGTCGACTGGACGACGCCGCTCTGCGCCGTGGCCGTGCGGCTGACGCTCGTCTCGCTGCCGGCTGCCGGTCCCACCACGATGATCGCGGCCGCGATCGCACCCGCACTGAGAGCCCCCAGTACGTACACGATCCAGGATGCTCTGGTGCGTTCTGTCATGTCCCTAGCTTCGATACTGTGTCGGACGGGTAAGATCCTGCGAAGAAAGCCTGCAAGCGCGCATAAAACTTGCTAAAGGCCCGCCTTCCCTTTCCTTAGTTGGCAGCGGCCTGTCCCCGGGGTGCCGTCTGCGATGATCCGCCCGCATGCCGCTGTACGGTGGAATAGATCTCGGTGGCACCAAGATCCAGGCGGCGATCGTCGATGAGGACCACACCGTGCTCGGCTCGGCACGCCGGGCCACGCCCACCACCGGCGGTCCGGCGGATGTCGCCGTTGAGATGGAGGCCGCGCTGCGCGATGCGGCCAAGGCCGCCGAGGTGAAGGCGACGGGGCTCGCGGGGGTCGGCGTCGGCTCGCCGGGTACGATCGACGGCGGCGACGTCTCGAGCGCGCTCAATCTCCCCGGCTGGGAGGGCAGATTCCCGCTGGCGACCACACTCGAGCACGCCCTCGGCTGCGAGGTCAGGGTCGGCAACGACGTTCAGGTCGCCACCGACGCCGAGTTCAAGCTCGGGGCAGGTCGCCTCTACAGCTCGCTGATCGGCGTGTTCTGGGGCACGGGCGTGGGCGGCGGGCTGATCCTCGACGACAAGCCCTGGACCGGCCTCGGGGCGGCCGGTGAGATCGGGCACATGGTGGTGAAGATGGGTGGGGCCCGGTGCACCTGCGGACGGCGAGGCTGCCTCGAGGCGTACGCCGGCCGGGCCGCGATGGAACGGCATGTGCACAAACTCGTCGAGGAGGGCCACGAGACGGACCTGTTCAAGCTGATGGGGGAGCATGGCCGCACGCGATTGACGAGCGGCATCTGGGCGCGCGCGCTCGAACGCGAAGACAAGCTGGCGATTCGCGTGCTTGATCGCGCCGTCAGGGCACTCGGTGCCGGGATCGCCTCGGCGGCCAACCTGCTCGACGTCGAGGGTGTGATCATCGGCGGCGGGCTGGGGGTGCGGCTCGGTCATCCCTACGCCAGGCGGATCGCCGATGAGATGCTGCCGCATCTGTTCGCCGACTGGAGACCGCCGCGCGTCCATGTGGCGGCGCTCGGCGACCTCGGTGGAGCGGTCGGCGCGTCGCTCTTGGTCCGCGCGGAGGCGTAACGTTATCGCTGCCGTGGCACCGTCCGTACTGCACCTTTCCTCGGTCCTGCGCAGCCCGTTGCTCGATCGCGACGGCGAGCGGCTTGGCCGCGTGGAGGATGTGATCGTCCGCCTCGCCGACGGCGGCTACCCGCCTGTGACGGGGCTGAAGGCGAGGATCGGCGGCCGCGAGCTGTTCGTGCCGGTCGACCGCATCGCTGAGCTGGCGCCCGGCGGGGCGCGCCTGGCCGGCGAGAAGCTCAGCCTCAAACGCTTCGAGCGCCGCGTCGGCGAGGTGTTGCTGGGCCAGGATGTGCTGGGGCACAAGCTCGTCAACGTCGAGGCTGATCCGCCGAGGCTGATCAGTGCGCATGAGATCGAGCTCGCATGCATCGAGGAGTGGTGGCGGGTGGTCGGCGTGGACTCGAGCACGCGCGCGCGCCTGCGGCGTGCCCTGCCCCGCCGGCTGCGCCCGATGGTTGGCGACCGGCCGTTCCTCGACTGGGCCGACATGGAGCCGTTCGTCGGCCACGTCCCGAGCGCGCGGCTGCGCTTCTCCCACCGCAAGCTCGCGAACCTGCATCCGGCCGAGATCGCGGACCTGGTGGAGGCGGCATCCCATGATGAGGGGGAGGAGATCATCGAGGCCGTCGGCCAGGATCGCGAGCTCGAGGCAGACGTGTTCGAGGAGCTCGACGAGCACCATCAGCTGGAGTTCATCCGCGAGCGCCCCGACCCGCAGGTGGCGGCCGTGATCGCGCGCATGGCGCCGGACGACGCGGCCGACCTGATCGTGGAGATCGACCAGGAGCGCCGCGCGCGGATACTCGCCCTGCTGCCGTCCACGCAACGGCGCCAGATCGAAGTGCTGCTCGGCTACAACCCATCGAGTGCCGGTGGTCTGATGAGCCCGGACTTCATCGGCCTTTTCAACGACGACACGGCCGCCAGGGCGATCGAGAAGGTTCGCTCGAGCGACCTGGCGCCGGGCACGCTGACGACCGTCTACCTGTGCAACGCCGAGGGCGGGCTGACGGGATCGGTGCCAGTGGTCACGTTGCTCCGTGCCGAGCCTCAGACCCCCCTGGAGGAGATCGCCGAGCACGAGCCGGTATGGGTAAGGACCGACGCGGATCTGCCCGAGGTGGCGCGGACGATGACCGACTACAACCTGGTGATGCTGCCGGTCCTCGACGAGGACGAGCGGATGGTGGGAGTGATCACCGTCGACGACGTGCTCGAGCTCACGCTGCCCACCGGCTGGCGCCGCCGCTTCGGGGTTGTCAGCGATTGACCATTGATAGGCTGAGGGCTCGATGAGCCCTCGCAACGGCGCGTAGAAAGGAGGCCGGCGTGGACCGAGAACAACCACGAAGTACCCAGCCGACCGCACGCCCGTCGGGCCCGTCCCTCCTGGCCTAACCGCTTTCCCGGGACCCCGTCCGCTTCGGCGTGCGCCGAGACGTCACGCGTGGTTCCAACAGAACGGAAAGGAGGTTGACCGAGATGGCCGAGGACAAGACGACGCTTGCCCCCCCGTCGCCGCGCCCGGACGGCGTTCCGCCCGTCCTCGATGAGGCCCACATCGGCGACATCCGCGGCGCGCTCGGAACGATTCGGATTCACGACAGCGGTGAGCGCCATGGATGGCGCTCGCGCGGCATGGCGCTGCTGGCGATCATGGGCCCCGGCCTGATCGTGATGGTCGGCGACAACGATGCCGGCGGCGTTTCGACCTACGCGCAGGCGGGACAGAACTACGGCACGACCCTCCTGTGGGTCCTCTTGCTGCTGATACCCGTCCTGATCGTCAACCAGGAGATGGTCATCCGCCTCGGTGCCGTGACCGGCGTTGGTCATGCCCGCCTGATCTTCGAGCGCTTCGGCAAGTTTTGGGGCGCGTTCTCGGTTGGCGATCTGTTCCTGCTCAACTTCCTGACGATCGTCACCGAGTTCATCGGGGTGAGCCTCGCGCTCGGCTACTTCGGGGTGAGCAGGTATGTGGCCGTGCCGGTGGCCGCGGTTGCGCTCGTGGCGATCACCTCGACCGGGAGCTTTCGCAGCTGGGAGCGCTTCATGTACGTGTTCGTTCTCGCCAACTTCCTTGTCATCCCGCTGCTGATCCTCGCCCACCCGGACGTCGGCACGATGGTCCACGACACCTTCGTCCCGAGCATCCATGGCGGCGCCAACTCCACTGCGGTGCTGCTGATCATCGCGATCGTGGGCACGACTGTCGCGCCCTGGCAGCTGTTCTTTCAGCAGTCGAACATCATCGACAAGCGGATCACGCCGCGCTGGATCAACTACGAGCGCGCGGACACGGTGATCGGGGCGTTCGTCGTGGTGATCGGGGCCGGCGCGCTGGTCGGCGTTACTGCGTTCGCCTTCGCCGGCACATCGGACTTCGGCCAGTTCACCAACGCAGGCGCGGTGGCGACGGAGCTCTCCCAGCAGCTGGGCTCGACGGCGGGGACGTTCTTTGCGATCGTGCTTCTCAACGCCTCCCTGATCGGGGCAGCCGCGGTCACGCTCGCCACCTCCTACGCCTTCGGCGACGTGTTCGGCGCCAAGCACTCTCTCAACCGCGGGCCGCTGGACGCCAAGGCCTTCTACGCGAGCTTTGCGCTGATGGTGATGGCGGCGGCGGGCATCGTGCTCATTCCGCGTGCGCCGCTCGGCCTCATCACGACCTCCGTGCAGGCGCTCGCGGGTGTCTTGCTGCCGAGCGCCACCGTATTCCTGTTGCTGCTCTGCAACGACAGGGAAGTACTGGGCCCCTGGGTAAACCGGCCCTGGCTGAACGCGGTTGCGAGCGTGATCGTGGGGGTCCTGGTAGAGCTCTCCGTGATCCTGATGGCGAGCACGGTGTTCCCGAAGCTGAACGTCACGCATCTGTTCCTCTACCTGTCTATCGCGCTCTTTGCCGCTCTGGCCGGGATGGCGATCTACGCTCTGCGCAATAGGCCTCCCGCGGGGGAGGTCGATGTCGCCGAGATCCCCGAGGAGAAGCGCTCCACCTGGACCATGCCTCCGATCGCTCTGCTCGAACGCCCGGTGTGGTCGCCCGGGCGCAAGGCGGCGATGCTTCTGCTGCGCGGCTATCTGCTGGTGGCGATGGTGATGCTGATCGTGAAGACCGTGCAGCTCGGCCACTGAGCTCTGGGGGGCGTCGCGTTACGCGGCGATGTGCGTCAGTCTCCGGCGAGACTCGTGGGTATCGGCTGTCCCGGGCCGGGCGGATCGTCGAGCATCAGGCGGGGGATGGTCACCGGGCGCAGGCCGCGCCTGCGCAGCCCCGCGATGATCGCCGGCAGCGCCGCGATCGTCTCCGAGCGGTTTCCGCCGGCGTCGTGCATGAGGATGATCGCGCCCGGGTGCGCGCCCGCGAGCGCGCGTTCGACGATCGCGTGCATCCCCGGCAGCGTGTAGTCGGCGGTGTCGGTCGACCACAGCACCATCAGCAGGCGCATGTCGTGGAGCTCTTTGAATGTGGTGGCGTTGAACGATCCGTACGGCGGGCGAAACAGGCGTGGGCGGGGTCCGCCCAGCAGTTCGATGCGAGCGATCTGTTCGAACAGCTCTTCGTGCTGTTCGTGGCGCGAGAGCGACGCCATCATCGGGTGGGTCTCGGTGTGGTCGCCGACGACGTCGCCGGAGCGCAGCTCGAGCAGCGTTCCTCCGGAGAAGTAGCGCTCCTCCTCTCCGATGGCGAAGAAGGTCGCTTTCACGTGGTAGCGGTTGAGGGTCTGCACGAGACGTTCGGTGTACGGGCCGGGGCCGTCGTCGAAGGTCAGCGCGACCTCGTTCCCGCGCGTCCCGCCGCGGGTGATCGCCGGCGTGTAGGCGAGAACCCGGTCGATCGCCCTGTTCTGCTGTTCGCCGGCGAGCGCTTCGCGCTGGGCGGCGCTCAGCCGCGCGGCGGCGCCGGCGTGCGTGCCCGCCCCCGCGGCGAGCGTCGATCGCCCCCCGGCATGCCCGCCGCCCGCCGTGAGCGCGACGATCAGCAGCACGAGAGCCACGAGCACCGCGAGGCCGGCGGCGGCGCGGCGGCGGCGGAACGTGACCCTGGGATTGGCCGCGGGCTCGGCCACGGGGTCTGCCGGGGCCTGCGCGGGCAGTTCGCGCTCGCGCGCCGGCTGAGGCTCGGGCGGCGTCGCCGCGCGCGGCTCCTCCCAGGTCCAATTCCAGCGTCCCACGCGCCTATGCTAATCGCACCACCGCGCGGCCGATCTATCTATGTTGAGCGGTGGTGCTGCCCTTCTGGATCTCGATCGCGCTGCTGTCCCTCGCCCAGGGCGCGCTGGTGGCCGCCCCCGGCAGGCTCAAGGCTCCCTGGCTGAAGCGGCGCTCGGGTCCGCTCTGGGCCGCGATCCCGCCCGCGTCGGTGATCCTGTTCGTGCTCGTCGCTGGCGCCGCCGAACGCGCGAGCGCCCAGGGCCTCACCTACCTGGCGCTGTTTGCGGTGCCGGTGCTCGCGGCACTCGCACTGGGCTGGCTGGTCTTCGATGCGCGCCCGCTGCGCGCTCTGCTCGTGGTGCCGCTGTTCGTGCTCGCGTGGGTCGACCGCGGAGGCCTTCCGGGAGAGGCTTCCGCACTGCTCCTGTCGGGGCTCAGCTGTGTCACGCTGGGCGTTCTCCTCGCCGCCGTCACGCCGCCGCGGTGGATGGCCGCCGGCATCGTGGCGATGGCCGTGGCGGACACCGCGCTGGTGGTCTCAGAACAGCTGCAGCGCCCGAACAACGCGCTCAACGCCGCCCACCCGGTCGCGGGGCTGCCACGGCTTCAGAGCGCGATCCTCGGGTCGGCGGCGATGGGCTACGGCGATCTGTTCGTCGCCGCCGTGCTCGGGGCGCTGCTCGCCGCCACGGCGGGGCGCTCGCTCCAGCTGGGCGCGGCCAAGCTCACGGCGCTCCTGGCGCTGGCGTTCGACCTGCTGTTCGTGTTCGTGAACGAGCTGCCGGCGACGGTGCCGGTGGCGCTCACGCTCATGATCATCCTGGCCGCGCACCGTTGGCGACCGTCTCGGCGCTCATCGCCGAGTCCAGCGCGGGAAGCCCTCCGCTACGACCGCGGCCGGCCCTCAGCGGGCCCGGCAGCTCAGGCTCGGACTCAGTCGCCCGCGCCCGCAGATCCGCTTGCGGCTCGGGCTCGGCGTCCAGCTGCGCCGTGACAGCTCGCGCCGCGGTCTCGACGGTGCTCGGGGTGAGCATCTCGCGCTCGGAGGAGGCGCCGGCCTGCTCGATTCGCCGAACCTGGGGAATCACGCGGCGGTCGAAGGAGCCCACGGCCTCGTTGTAGGCGCCCACCGCCGAGTCGAGCTGGCGGCCGACCTTCCCGAGCGGCTCGACGAAGCGGCCGAGCCGGCGGTGCAGCTCGCGCGCGGACTCGGCGATCTCGCGGGCGGACTCGGCGATCAGCTCCTGGCGCCAGCCGTAGTGGACCGCCCACAGCAGCCCGATCAGCGTCGTCGGAGTGGCCATCAGCACCTGCTGTGAGACGCCGTACTCGATCAGCGCGGGGTCCTCGGCCAGGGCGGCCTGGTAGATGCCGTCGGAGGGCACGAACATGATCACGAACTCCGGCGTGGAGTCGAACTGGCGCTGGTAGCCCTTGGCGGCGAGCTTGGTGATGTGCTCATGGGTCTGCGCGGCGTGGCGGGCGAGGTGCAGCTCGCGCTCCTCATCGCCTGACGCCTCGAGCGCCGACAGGTAGGCGTCGAGCGGAACCTTGGAGTCGACCACGATCAGCTTGGCGCCCGGCAGGCGCACGAGCATGTCCGGCCGCAGCCGCCCGTCGTCGGTGTGGATCGTGCTCTGCTCGACGAAGTCGCAGTGCGAGACCATTCCCGCCATCTCGACGACGTTGCGCAGCTGGATCTCGCCCCACGAGCCGCGGGTGCTGGGACGCTTCAGTGCGGACACCAGGTTGCCCGTCTCCGCGCGCAGCGTGCCCACCCCGTCGTTGAGCTGGCGGACCATCTGTGCCAGCTCGCCCTGCGCCTGCCTGCGCTCGCGCTCGAGGCGGCCGATCTCGCTCTCCATCCTGCCGAGCTTCTCCTGGACAGGCGTCATCAGCCCCTTGAACTCCTCCGCGCGCCGCGCCATCTCGCCGCTGGCACGCTCCTCCTCGGCGCGGCGCTGGTCGGCCAGCCGCTGCGCCAGCGAGTCGCCGGTCCGCGCGAGCACGTCAACCGAGATCGCCGTCAGCTCGTCACGCGTGCGCTCGCGGTCGGGCCTGACGCTCGCGAAGGCGATGGCACAGGCGCCACCGAGCAGCACGCCGAGGATCAGCAAGAGAACGCTCATGGAACCCACTACGGTTGCATCCGGCTCGGACGGGAGGGGCTAGGTGGCAGGCGCTCCCAGCACTTCATAGTCCCTCGCCACCCCTTCGAGTATCCCCAGCATCGCCGGCGCGGCTGGGACGAGGCCCGCGCCCGCCGGCGCGGCGGCGATCACCTGGCGGACCGGGGGACGGGGGAGAGGGCGCGGATGACGACGTCCTCGCGCACCACCGAGAGGGCGAGCTCGGGGATCAGCGCAACGCCGACGCCCGCCGCCACGAGGCCCTGGACCGTCTGGTAGTCGTCGCTCTCGAACGACACGTTGGGCTCGAAGCCGGCCGCGTGGCAGGAGCGGACGACATGGCGCGCGCAGGGGCTCGAGCGGGACGTCTGCACCCACGCTTCCGCCTTGAGGTCTCCCAGGCGGAGCCTCTCCCTGCCGGCGAGCGGGTGCTCGCTCGGAAGGGCGAGGTACATGGGGTCCTCGAGCAGCTCCACGCGGGTCATGCCCTCCTTCAGCGTCGCCTCGCCGGCGAACTCGTACAGCAGCGCCAGATCGAGCTCGCCGGCGCTCAGGCGCGGCACGATCTCCTCGGGCTCGCCCTCGGCGAGCGTCAGCTCGACGTCGGGGTAGGAGGAGCG
This sequence comes from uncultured Solirubrobacteraceae bacterium, assembly GCA_963779605.1. Taxonomy (GTDB): domain Bacteria; phylum Actinomycetota; class Thermoleophilia; order Solirubrobacterales; family Solirubrobacteraceae; genus Palsa-744. The sequence continues at coordinate 72,526 of CAVZYR010000005.1, read as the reverse complement.
GAAGGTCGCGATCGCGAGCGGCATCAGCGCCGCGCCGGCCGTCGGGAACGAGGCCATGCGCAGGTGGCCGCTGCGCAGCCCGGCGATCGCCGACAGCGCGGACTCGGCCGCCTCGAGTCGCGCGAGGATGCCCTCGGCGTGTCCGACCAGCATCTGGCCGGCGGCCGTCAGGCTGACTCCGCGGGCATGGCGCTCGAGCAGCGTCATGCCGGCTTCGGCCTCGAGCGCTGCGATCTGCTGGGAGACGGCCGACTGGGTGTAGGACAGGGCCTCGGCCGCACCGGAGAAGGATCCCCGGTAGGCGACCTCTCTGAGGACTCTCAGGCGTGTTGCATTGAGCATAAGTACATCTTATACCATCGATCACAAATATCATTGGTACTGATGGCAGGGAGGTGGCATAATCGTCTCGAAAGCACTGAAGGAGCCATCTAGGTGAACCGACTTGGTCGTCCTGTCTAGATGAATCGCAGTCCAGCTTCCAGCCCACAGAAAACTCAAGAATTAGGAGTGACCATGTCCACCAAGATCATCGTTTCCTACGACGGAACCCAGAACGAGGACGACGCCATCGCCCTCGGCCGCGTCTTTGCCCGCGCCGGCGCCGAGGTGTCGGTCGCCTACGTGCGCCACAGCGTGGAGCCCGACTACAGCGGCGAGACGCTCGCCCAGAACGAAGCCGAGTCGCTGCTCCAGCGAGCGGCCGAGCTGCTCGGCAACCCCGGCGCTGCAAAGCACGTCGTCACCGACCGCTCGACCCCCGAGGGCCTGCGCGCGCTCGCCGAGGCCGAGGGCGCGGACGCGATCGTGTTCTGCTCGGACTCGCACACCGCCAAGGGCCACGTCGCCATCGGCAACTCCGCCGAGCGCCTGCTCGAGGGCGGCTCGACCGCCGTCGCGATCGCCCCGGCAGGTCTCGCCCAGGCGAACGCGGAGGCCGGCCTGAAGCGCATCGTCGCCATCGGCGACGCGAACGGCGGCGCGGAGGCGACCGCCCAGGCTCTGGCCGCGGCGCTCGGAGGAAGCGTCGTGCCGGTCGCCAACCAGGACGCCGACCTGCTGGTCATCGACTCGCGTCCAGAGGTCGAGCAGGGTCGCGTTTCGATCAGCTCCTCGGCTTCGCACCTGATCGAGATCGCCACCTGCTCGGTGCTCGTGGTGCCGCGCGGGGTGACGCTGTCGTTCGCAGGAACGACCGCGGGAGCGGTCGCCTGAACGGCAGTCCCAGCGCCTGAGGCGTCCCGGACGTCCGTCCCTCGGAGACCGGGACGCCTCAGCGCGCCGATCGCGCTCGCGCTCTGATCCGCATCAGCAGGTGGCGCGCGAGCGCCTCCGCCAGGTCGAGCGCGCCGCCGACGAGGTGGCCGGCCGGACCGGTCCACAGCGCGCTCTCGGTCCGCTTGAGCCACGATCGGCGTGGGGTGACGCTCACGGGCGGGCACGGTATCGTGGCGGGGGTGCCGGAGGCCGTGAAGACCACCGTAACCGAGCTTCCGGACTCGCGCGTGCGTCTGCAGGTGGAGGTGCCCGCGAGCGAGCTGGAGGGACGGCTTGAGCGCAAGGCGAACCAGCTCGGGCGCGAGCTCAAGCTCCCCGGCTTCCGCCGCGGCAAGGTGCCCGCCCCGCTTGTGATCCAGCGCATCGGGCGTGAGGCGGTGCTCGAGGAAGCCGTGCGCGACACGCTCTCGAGCTGGTACTCAGATGCGATCGAGACGGCGGGGATCGTGCCGGTCGGCGACCCGCAGGTGGCGCTGGGGGATCTCCCGCCGCAGGGCGAGGCGCTCGAGTTCTCGATCGAGATCGGGGTCCTTCCCAAGGCCGAGCTGGGCGAGTACAAGGGTCTTCAGGTCGCGCGCCGCGAGCCGCTCGTCGAGGAGGGGCAGATCGAGCAGGAGATCGAGGCCATGCGCGAGCGTCTGGCACGTCTCGAGACCGCCGAGCGGGCGGCTGAGACGGGCGACTTCGTCGTCGTCGACTACGCCGGCAAGCTGCTCGGCTCGGATTCTCAAGAGGAGCGCGAGCTGCCCGGCGGCGAGGGCCGCGACCAGCTGGTCGAGCTCGGCGGCGGCAACCTGATCCCGGGCTTCGAGGAGGGGCTGCTCGGGGCCGGCGCCGGCGAGACGCGCACGCTGGAGCTGTCGTTTCCCGGCGACTACGGCAACGAGGATCTCGCGGGGCGCGACGCGTCGTTTGAGGTCAGCGTCAAGGAGGTCAAGCTGAAGCAGCTTCCCGCGGTCGACGAGGACTTCGCGATCGACGCCGGCTTCGACAGCGTCGAGGAGCTGCGCGAGGACATCCGCCGTCGCCTGACGGACGTCGAGCAGGAGCGGATCGAGTCGGAGTTTCGCGGGGCCGCGCTCGACGCGGCGGTGGCGCAGGCGCAGGTGGGCCTCACCCCCGAGCTCATCAAGGCGCGCGCGCAGGAGATGTGGGAGCGGATGCTCCACACGCTCTCCCACCGCGGTATCTCCCGCGAGGCCTACGTGCAGATCTCGGGGCGCTCAGAGCAGGAGATCCTGAGCGAGATGGAGCCGGAGGCCGAGCTGGCGCTGCGCCGCGAGGCGGTGCTCACCGCCGTGGTGGCGGCCGAGGGCATCACCCCGACTGAGCAGGAGCTGTTGGAGGCGGTCGCGCCGATCGCCGAGCGGGAGGGCGTCGATCCCGGCAAGCTGCTCGAGGACCTGCGCGGGCGCGGGCGCCTTGAGGAGCTGCGCGAGGATCTCGCCGCGCGTCAGGCGGTCGAGCTGATCGCGAACGCGGCCACGCCGATTCCGCCCGCGCAGGCGCAGGCGCGCGAAGAGCTGTGGACGCCGGAGAAGGCGGCCGGGGAACAGGATCCGGCGGCGGCACCCGGCCGCTTGTGGACGCCGGGCCGCTAGCCTTCTAGAGGAATCCGGCCGGGGAAGCGAAACCAAAGCGAGGACTATGAGCCCACTTGTTCCAATGGTCGTCGAGCAGACATCGCGAGGCGAGCGCGCGTTCGACATCTACAGCCGGCTGCTGAACGAGCGCATCATCTTCCTGGGCACGCCCGTCGATGACCAGATCGCCAACCTGATCGTCGCCCAGCTCTTGCACCTGGAGTCTGAGGACCCCGAGAAGGACATCTCCCTGTACATCAACTCGCCGGGCGGATCGGTGTATGCGGGCCTCGCCATCTACGACACGATGCAGTTCGTCAAGCCCGATGTGCAGACGATCTGCGTCGGCATCGCGATGTCGATGGGGGCGCTGCTCCTGGCCGGCGGGGCCGAGGGCAAGCGCATGGCCCTGCCCAACGCCAAGATCCTGATCCACCAGGTGTCCTCGAGCTTCGAAGGACAGGCGACGGACATCGAGATCCACGCCAAAGAGATCATCGATGTGCGCCGCCGGCTGGATGAGATCATTGCCACGCACACGCACAAGCAGCTCGAGGACGTGCGCAAAGACACCGACCGCGACTACTTCATGAGTTCCGAGGAGGCCAAGGACTACGGCATCATCGACCGTGTGATCTCCGAGCACTAGGACGGGCGCTGAGCGGGGGCGCGAGCAACGACGAGAGAGCGATAACCATGGCCAGACCCACCGATTCCAACGAGCAGCTCCTATGCAGCTTCTGCGGCAAGTCCCAGCGGCAGGTCAAGAAGCTGATCGCCGGGCCGGGCGTGTACATCTGCGACGAGTGCATCGACCTGTGCAACGAGATCATCGACGAGGAGCTGTCCGCCCCGCCGGCCTTCGACCTCGAGAACCTGCCCAAGCCGCGCGAGATCTACGACGTGCTCGACGACTACGTCGTCGGCCAGGACCCCTCCAAGCGCACCCTGTCGGTGGCCGTCTACAACCACTACAAGCGCGTGCAGATGATGATGTCCGGCGAGTCCGACATCGAGTTGCAGAAGTCGAACATCCTGCTGCTCGGTCCCACCGGCTGCGGCAAGACGCTGCTCGCGCAGACGCTCGCGCGGATCCTGAACGTGCCGTTTGCGATCGCCGACGCGACCGCGCTGACGGAGGCCGGATATGTCGGCGAGGACGTCGAGAACATCCTGCTCAAGCTGATCCAGGCCGCCGACTATGACGTCAAGAAGGCCGAGACCGGGATCATCTACATCGACGAGGTCGACAAGATCGCGCGCAAGGCCGATAACCCGTCGATCACGCGCGACGTCTCCGGCGAGGGGGTGCAGCAGGCGCTGCTGAAGATCCTCGAGGGCACGCAGGCCTCGGTGCCGCCGCAGGGCGGGCGCAAGCATCCCCACCAGGAGTTTCTGACGATCGACACGACCAACGTCCTGTTCATCTGCGGCGGCGCGTTCGCCAACCTCGACAAGGTGATCGAGCGCAGGATCGGGCACAAAGGCGTGGGCTTCGCCGCGGCGATCGAGGCCAAGGCCGAGCGCGACACCGGCGAAGTGTTCGAGCACTGCCTGCCGGAGGATCTGATCGAGTACGGGCTGATCCCCGAGTTCATCGGCCGCCTGCCGGTGATGTCGGCGGTGCACCAGCTGACGCGCGCGGACCTCGTGTCGATCCTCGTCGAGCCGCGCAACGCGCTCGTCAAGCAGTTCCAGCGCTTCTTCTCCTTCGACGGCATCGAGCTGGTGTTCTCCGAGGACTCGCTCACGGCCGTCGCCGAGAAGGGACTGGCGCGCGAAACGGGGGCGCGCGGGCTGCGCTCGATCATCGAGGAGATCCTCTTGGAGGTCCAGTTCGAGCTGCCCTCGCGGCGTGACGTGAAGAAGTGCGTGGTCACGAAGGAGACCGTCGAAAAGGGCCTCACGCCCACGCTCGTGACAGAAGCCGCGCCCGAAGACGCCGAGGAGTCCTCGCTGCGCGAGGAGTCCGCCTGAGCCTGCGCGCCTCTGCGCGAACGCGCGGCGGACATCGTCGCTAGGATCGCCGCTGTGAGCAAGTCGAGGACCGATCGCGTCAAAGACCTGCCGTGGCTGGCGCTGCTGCAGGCGCTCGTGATCCTCGGCAAGCGCTGGAGCGCGCTGTCCGCGAAGGACCGGGCGCGCCTCACCCGGCTCGTGCGCCAGTCGCGCGGGCGGATGCGCAACCTCAGCGTCAAGGAGCGCATGGAACTGCGCAGGCTGAGTCGCAGGCTCGACGTCAGGGGCGCCGGCGGTGAGCTGCTGCCGCTGATCCGCGGCGGGCGCAAGCGTCGCTGACGGACTGAGAGATGACCTCCGAGCGCAGCCGCCAGCGCGCCTCCGGGCGCTCGCACGAGGCCCCGTCCCGCGAACCCCGTTCGCGCGGCGGTGCGACGCCGTGGAGCGAGCATCAGGCCGAGCGCCACCTGCGTTCGCTCGAGCTGTTCGGGATGCGCTTCGGGCTCGACCGGATGCGGCGGATGATGACCGTGCTGGGCTCGCCGGAGCGGCGCTTTGAGACGATCCACGTGCTCGGCACGAACGGCAAGTCCTCGACCACGCGCATGATCGCGGCGATCCTCGAGCGCCACGGCCTGCGCACCGGCGCCTACACCTCACCCCACCTGATCTCCTACGGCGAACGCGTGCAGGTGGCGGAGCGCGATCTCGACGGTGATGCGTTCGCCGCCGCGGTCGCGCGGGCGGCGTGGGCGGCGGAGCGGGTCAACCGCACGCTGTCAGAGGACGATCACGTGACGCAGTTCGAACTGCTCACGGCCGCCGCCCTGTGGGAGATGGCCGAGCGGGGGGTGGAGGTGGCGGTGCTCGAGGCCGGGCTCGGCGGGCGCTACGACGCGACGAGCGTGGTCGAGTCGCGCGTGACCGTGCTCACGAACGTCGGCCTCGAGCACACCCGCTGGCTGGGGCCGACGCTGAAGGACATCGCCGAGGAGAAGCTCGCGGTCGTGCAACCGCAGACCACGCTCGTGCTCGGAGTGGACCTGGCCGCGCCGGCGCTCGAGGCGGCCAGGCGGGTGGCGCGGGAGCGCGCCGCGCGCATCGTCCAGCTGCCGGCCGACACGCCGCCCGTCGCCCTCGGCTCGCGGGGGGCGTTCCAGCAGCGCAACTTCGCGCTCGCCCGCGCCGCCGCCGAGGCCTATCTCGAGGACGCGCAGCGCCGAGCGCCGCGCGCCCCGGCCGGCATCGCCGCCGAGGGCGAGGCTCACGAGCGGGCGCTGCAGGACGCGGCGGCCGCGACGGTCGTTCGCGGGCGCCTTGAGCTGATCGACGGCGATCCGCCGGTGCTGCTCGACGGCGCGCACAACCCGCACGCGATCGCGGCGCTCGTGGAGTCGCTGCCGGAGGTCCTCGGCGGGCGCCCGCTGGCGCTCGTGCTGGGCGTGCTCGAGGACAAGGATGCCGCGGGCATGCTCGGCGCGCTGCTCGGGGTCTGTGAGCGCGCGTGGTTCACCGCCCCCCCGAGCAGCCGCGCGCTGTCGCCGGCCGCGCTTCAGTCGCTCGCGCGCCAGCTCGGCTTCGAGGCGCTCGCGTGCGAGCCGGTGCCGTGGCGCGCGCTCGCCGAGGCGCAACGGTGGGCGCGTGAACGCGGGGCGGTGGTGCTTGTGACCGGCTCGGTGTATCTGGTCGGCGATCTGCTCGCGCGGCTTGACGGCGGGGGTACCCTGAGCGGGTCCGAGCGTCTCACGCATGGCTCACAGAGATGAACGACGACGGTCCATCTGTGATCACGATGATCGGCGCCGTTGCGCTGATCGTTGCGCTCGTGATCCTGGTGTTCTTCGCGGCTGGCTACGGATTCGGCCGCTTGTTTCTCTAAACTCACCCGGCCGATGCCTCTGGCCTATTTCGGAATCGAAAGCAGTGGCCTGAACCTGGTCATCGACCTGCTGATTCTGTTCGCCGTCGTCCTGTACCTGTCGCTGATCTACTGGACCTACGCCGACGCGCGCCGCAGGATCCAGGACCCGATGCTCGTCGGCTGTTCCACGGCGGCGTCGCTGTTCCCGTTCGTCGGCACGATCGTCTACATGATCCTGCGCCCGCCGGAGTACCTCGAGGACGTGCGCGAGCGCGAACTCGAGATGCAGGCCGCCGAGGCGAGACTGCATGAGCTGGACAGCGGGCTGTGCCCCTACTGCGACTACCGGGTCGAGCGCGACTTCGTTCGCTGCCCGAGCTGCCTGCGCAAGCTGAAGGAGCGCTGCGTGAGCTGCTCGCGCCCGCTCGACCAGGCGTGGACGATCTGCCCCTACTGCGAGACGGAGGTACCCGGCCTGGCGACCTCCCGTCGCGGCCGCCGCCGAGCACGCGCCGCCGTCGGCGAGGACAAGGACGCGGAGTTCGGATCGGGCGGAGCGGGCGGGTCGCGGGGCGGCTCTGAGACGGCGATCGACACGCAGCTGACGCAGGAGGACCTTCCGAGCGCGCGGAGGACGATCAGCGACCCCGACGAGGCTGTCTCCCCAGGGCCGCTGGTGGCCCCCGAAACGAGCGCCGGCGTACGCGGCGCCGGGCGCGCCTCGCGCCCCGGCGGTCGTCCGCGGCCGGCGCCCTGACGGGCTGGGAACGGAAACGAGGAGCAGCCGATGGAGCGAACGCTGATCCTGGTCAAGCCCGATGCCTTCGCGCGCGGGCTGACCGGCGAGATACTCGCGCGCTTCGAGCGCAAGGGCATGAGGATCGTCGCGCTGCGTCACATGACCGTCACCAGAGAGCTCGCCGAGCGCCACTACGCCGAGCACTCGGAGCGCCCCTTCTTCTCCGAGCTGGTCGACTTCATCACCTCCGGGCCGATCGTCGCGGGCGTGCTGGAGGGCCCGGATGCGGTCAGGGCCGCGCGCCAGCTGATCGGCGCCACCGACCCGCTGGAGGCTTCAACCGGCTCGATCCGGGGCGACTTCGCGGTGGAGGTGGGCCAGAACATGGTGCACGGCTCGGACTCGCTCGAGTCGGCCGCGCGGGAGTCCGCGCTGTTCTTCGGAGAGCTGTAGCGCTGCTCGTACTGGCCTCGGCATCGCCACAGCGACGGGCGATCCTCGGGCGCCTGGGCGTGGCGTTCGAGGTGCGGCCATCCGGAGCTTTGGAGCTCGATCGCGGTGACCCGCCGGAGGTCGCGCGCGAGAACGCGCTGCGCAAGGCGCACGCCGCGAGCCGCCACGATCGCAGCGAGCTGGTGCTGGGCTGCGACACGCTGGTCGCCCTGGACGGGGTGATCTACGGCAAGCCCGAGGACGAGGCCTCAGCCCGGGAGACCCTGCGGGCGCTGGGTGGCAGGACCCACGAAGTGGTGAGCGGCGTGGCGCTCGTGCGGACGGGGGATGGGGCACAGCCGCCGGTCACCGCCACCGTGCGTACCGAGGTCACGTTCCGCGAGCTCGGCACCGAGCTTATGGACTGGTACGTGGCCACCGGCGAGTGGCGCGGGCGCTCCGGTGGCTATGCGATCCAGGGTGCGGGGGCGTTGCTCGTGCGTCGCGTGGAGGGGGAGGTCGAGAACGTCGTGGGCCTGCCGCTCGCGACCCTGCTCGACATCTACCCCGAGCTGCTGAGTCGATGATGATGGCGCCTGCGGCGCCCGTCGTTCCCACGTGATCGAGCACCGTCGGCGTACGCGGCCAGGAGGGACTTTTTGCCTGCAAATCCGCTGGCAGCGCTGTCGGCCGCCGGCGGCCGTCCGCTACACTGCCCCGCGGGTACACCCCGGACACGCACCGGTGGCCGAGCGCGTCGTTGCGCAGCGCCGCGAAACCGAATCCGAGCGTGTTCTCTCTCAATATATATGGGCATTTTCAGCTACCTCACAGGTTTCGGAGGCCGCGACATGGCGGTCGATCTCGGAACGGCAAACACCCTCGTTTATGTTCGCGGCCGCGGCATCGTGCTGTCGGAGCCGAGCGTGGTGGCGATCGACTCGCGCACCGGTGAAGTGCACGCCGTCGGCATCGAGGCCAAGCGCATGCTTGGCCGCACGCCCGGCACGATCCAGGCGATCCGCCCGCTCAAGGATGGGGTGATCGCCGACTTCGACGTGACCGAGGAGATGCTCAGGCACTTCATCCAGAAGGTCCACCAGAACCGCTGGGCGCACCCGCGCGTCGTCGTCTGCGTCCCCTCCGGAGTGACCGGGGTTGAGAAGCGCGCGGTCGAGGAGGCGTGCTTATCGGCGGGCGCGCGCACGGCCTACCTGATCGAGGAGCCGATGGCCGCTGCGATCGGCGCCGGGCTGCCGGTGGGCGAGCCGACCGGCTCGATGGTCGTGGACATCGGCGGAGGCACCTCGGAGGTGGCCGTCATCTCGCTCGGCGGGATCGTCGTGTCGCAGTCGATCCGCGTGGGCGGCGACGAGATGGATGAGGCGATCATCAACTACGCCAAGCGCGAGTACAAGCTCCTGATCGGTCAGCAGACCGCGGAGGAGCTGAAGCTCGAGATCGGCTCCGCCTGCGTGATGGCGGAGGAGCTGCAGGCCGAGATTCGCGGGCGCGACATGGTCGCGGGGTTACCAAAGACGGTGGTGCTCACGAGCGAGGAGATCCGCCAGGCGCTCGAGGAGCCGCTCAGCCAGATCATCGATGCGGTCAAGGAGACGCTCGACCGCACCCCGCCCGAGCTGGCGTCTGACATCATGGACCGTGGCATCATGCTGGCCGGTGGCGGCTCGCTGCTTCAGGGCCTGGACGAGCGGTTGCGCGAGGAGACGCAGATGCCCGCGCACCTGGCCGAGTCCCCGCTGACCTGCGTGGCGGTCGGCTCGGGCCGCTCGCTCGAGGAGTTCGAGGCGATCCACCGCTCAAACCGCAGCTCGCGCAGCCGCAGGCGGCGCTAGCACCGGTGGGCGCGCTGCCGTGACGGGCACGCCCACCTTGAAGGTACTCTTCTGTCTGAACGCTTCGGAAGGTAGCTATTTGTGTACGACAAGACGGTCCGGCGTCGACGTGCTGTGCTCGTGCTGCTCGTCGTGCTCTCGCTGCTGCTGCTGACCGCCTATTTCGGCGAGGCCCCCAACGGTCGGCTGCACTCCGTGCAGCGCGACTTCCTGACGGTCGTCTCGCCCATCCAGGATGGCGCCAACAAGGCGCTGAAGCCGGTCCGCGACATGTTCGGCTGGATCGACGACACCGTGCACGCCAAAAGCCAGCGCGATCAGCTGCGCAAGCAGGTAGACAAACTGCGCCGCGAACTGATCGCCGACCAGTCTGAAAAACGCACCGACCGCGAGCTGGCGGCGCTGTACGGCATCGACAACCAGCTGAGCGTCAAGGACTACCATCCGCTGACCGCCACGGTGGTGGGCAAATCACCGAACATCTGGTACGCGACGGTGGTCATCGACAAAGGAGAATCGGCCGGCGTGCGCGTCAACGACCCGGTGATCAACGGCGAAGGCCTGGTGGGCAAGGTCGCGGAGGTCGCCTCCGACGGGGCGCAGGTCGCCCTCATCACCGACAGCTCGATGGGCGTCTCGGCCAGGATCGCCACGACCACGGCGACCGGCATCGTGCAGCCCAAGGTCGGCGACCCCAACGACCTGCTGCTGCAGTACCTGCCCGCCAACACGCGCGCCAACCCGGGCGAATACGTCGTCACCTCGGGCACCGTGGCGAGTCCCGATGATTCGCTGTATCCACCGGGGATCCTGATCGGGCAGGTCACCTCGGTGAACGAAGAAAGTGCCTACACCTCGGTCAACGTGCGCCCGGCGGCGAACCTGCACAACCTCGACGTCGTGCAGGTGCTGACGGCCGCGCAGGGATCGCTGCCGGCCAACCTGAGCCGCGTGGCGGCCAGCCTGCCGGTCGGCCAGAGCACGAGCGCGGGTGCCGGCTCGGGCGAACAGCTCGCCTCGACGGCGGTCGGCAAATGAGCAGCTCAAGGGTGTCGGCCGGCCTCGTCATGCGCATCGCGGCGCTCTCCGTGGTCGTCGTGTTCTTCCAGATCGGCGTTGTCTCAGAGGTGCCGGTGTTCGGCGTCAACGTCGATCTGTCGCCGCTCGTGGTGGCCTTCGTGGGGTTGCTGTGCGGCTCGACGCTGGGGGCCGCGAGCGGCTTCGCGATCGGTCTGTTGGTCGATCTCACGCTCGTGCAGACGCTTGGCGTGACGTCGTTCATCTTCACGCTGATCGGCTACTGGTCCGGGCGCCTGCGGGAACTGCGCGACCCCCAGGCCGCGATCACCCCGCTGCTCGTCGGCGCCGCGGCCTCCGCGGCCTCGCTGGTGGGCTACTCGCTGATGGAGTTCCTGCTCGGGGTCGATGCGCCCGTGAGCCTCGAGCTCCTGCGCCAGATCGTGCTCGGGATCGTGCTGAACACGGTGCTCGCGCTGCCGATGTGGGCGATCGTGCGGCGCAGCCTCGAGGGTGGCCTGCCCGATGACCCCCGGCGCCGGCGCCGGCGCGCGTACACGACCGGCGGCCTCAGCCCGCTCTCGCGCCGCGTATGAGCGCGCTCGAGCGCGCCCGCCCCAGTGACCCGCGCGTGCCGGTCTCGCCGCAGCTGGCCCTGCGCGTGGCGGTGCTGGGGGGCCTCGCGATGGCGATGTTCGCGATCATCTTCTTCCGCCTGTGGTACCTGCAGGTGCTGACCGGCGAACAGTACGTCCAGGAGGCGAACGCCAACCGCGTGCGCGACCTGCCGATCCAGGCGCCGCGGGGAGAGGTCCTCGACCGCGAAGGCCAGCCGATCGTGACGAGCAGGGTCACCAACGCCGTCCAGATCGTGCCCTCGGCGCTGCCGCCGGCGGGCCGTCCGCGGCTTGAGCTGTACCGGCGGCTCGGCGCGCTGCTCGGCATGAGCGCTCAGCGCATCGAGGCGATCGTCATACGCGGGCGAACCGCCGTGCCCTATGCGCCGGTCACGATCAGGACCGATGCGGGGCCCGGCGTGCTGACCGTGCTCGCCGAGCGCCAGAGCGAGTTCCCCGGCGTGGTCCAGCAGCCGGTGTCGATCCGCGACTACCCCTACGGCGAGATGGCCGCGCAGGCGCTCGGCTACGTCGGCGACATCTCCGAACCCGAGCTCAAACTGCGCGCCTTCCACGGCGTGCAGGCGGGCACCGTGGTCGGACAGGAAGGGCTCGAGTACTACTACGACCGCTATCTGCGCGGGAAACCGGGGGTGCAGCGGGTGGAGGTCAACGCCGCCGGCTATCCGGTTCCCAGCAACCTCTCCCCGACGCAGCCGCAAGCCGGACACAGCCTCAAGGTGACGCTCGACCTGGGCCTGCAGCAGGAGGCCGAAAAAGCGCTGCTCGAGGGCATCGAACGCGCTCGGGCGGGCGGCAAACCGGCGAACGCGGGCGCGTTCACCGCGATCGACCCGCGCGACGGCCAGATCCTGGCGATCGGCTCCTATCCGAGCTTCAATCCGAACAAGTTCGCCAAACCGCTGACGAAGGCCGAATATGCGGCGCTCGAGGGCAGCGGCAGCGCCGCCGGGCCGCTCACCGACCGCGCGGTCAACGGCACCTATCCGACCGGCTCGACGTTCAAGCCGATCACGGCGATGGCAGCGCTGCAGGGCGGCGTCATCACCCCCACGGAGGGCCTCGGCGCCGGTCAGTGCATCTCCGTCTCGACCGAGCAGTTCTGCAACGCCGGCAAAGCCGACTACGGCCCCGTGGGGCTCGTGGAAGCGCTGAAGGTGTCCTCGGACACCTACTTCTTCGAAGTGGGCGAGCTCGCCAACAGCTACGGAAACGTGATCCAGAACATGGCCCACGAGCTGGGGATCGGCCACCAGACGGGGATCGACCTGCCGAGCGAGTTCGAAGGCGTCGTGCCCGATCGCGCCTGGCGCGCGCACGAGAACGCGCTGCAGGTGAAATGCGAACATGAGGCGCACCACCCGGCATGTGGCTACGTCTCGGAAGTCAGGCCCTGGAGCGTCGGCGACAACATGCATCTGGCGGTCGGCCAGGGCGATCTGTTGACCGACCCGCTGCAGATGGCGGTGGCCTACTCGACGCTCGCCAACGCCTATCGCAACGGAGGCGAAGGCACCGTCGTGACCCCCCACCTGGGCCTCGAGATCGACGACTCGCAGGGCAGGCTCGTGCAGGCGCTGCCCTCCCCTCCGCAGCGCCACGTGCACCTCAACGACTCCGATCTTAGCCTCGTGATGGAAGGCATCCACGAGGCCGCCAGCCAGCCGGGAGGCACCTCGGCGGACGTGTGGACGGGCTGGAATCAGGCCGCGCTCCCGGTCTACGGCAAGACCGGGACCGCCCAGCACGAAGGCAAGGAAGACCAGTCCTGGTACATGTGCTACATCGGCAACGCCCAGCGGCCGATCGTGATCGCGGTGACGGTCGAGCAGGGCGGCTTCGGCGCGGAAACCGCCGCGCCGATCGCTCGTCTGATCGCCTCCAAGTGGTATGGCGTGCGCGGGCAGTTCGTGGCCGGAAACTCGAAGACGCTATGAGCCGATGAGCCCACCCTCAGGCTCTGCGTCGATCGGCGGGCCGAGTGCCCGCAGCTCGCCGATCCACCCCCCCGACGAGCAGGTCGTGCCGGCGGGCGCGCGCACGTTCACGCTGCCGCTGGACCCGCTGCTGACGCTGTCGGCGGCTGGGCTCGCGGTGGCCTCGATCGTGACGCTCGGTCCCGCGACGCAGAACGTGATCGCCGGCCAGCCCGGCTACTACGTGCACCGCCAGGCGGTCTATCTGATCGTCGGCGGCCTGCTCATGCTGTTGCTCTCCCGCCTCGACTACGCGCGCCTGCGACCGCTCAAAATCGGGATCTACGCGCTGCTGATGCTGAGCATCCTCGCGGTTCTCGGCGTGGGGCACAGCGCTCAGGGAGCCCAGCGCGCGATCGCCCTGCCCGGTTTCTCCTTCCAGGCTTCAGAGCTCGGCAAGGTGCTGCTGATCCTCGCGCTGTCGGCCTTCGTGGTCGACCGCTCGCGGCGGTTGCGCGAGCGCGACACGACCGTTCGCGTGATGCTGGCGGCGCTCGTGCCCGCGATGTTCGTGATCGCCCAGCCGGACCTCGGCTCGGGCATGGTCTACATGGTGATCGCGTTCACGCTGCTGTTCGTCGCCGGCACCCCCTGGCGCCATTTGGCGTCGCTGGTGGTGCTGGTCGTGCTGTCGCTGACGTTCGTGCTCGTGGTCGCGCCGGCGGCCGGTGTGCACGTGCTGAAGCCGTATGAGACCGAACGACTGACGGCGTTTCTGCATCCCACCACCAACTCCCAAAAGGAGGGTTACCAGCAGGAGGAGTCGAAGATAGCGATCGGGTCGGGGCAGAAGACGGGACGGGGCGTACTCGCTCCACTGACCCGCTTGAACTATGTGCCCGAGGACCACACCGACTTCGTCTTCGCCGCCGTCGGCGAGCAGTACGGCTTTTTCGGCGCGGCGCTGGTGCTGTCCTTATACGCCCTCTTGATATGGCGCACGCTGCGCATCCTCGTGATGTCAAAGGATCTGTTCGGCTCGCTCGTGGCGGCAGGCGTAGCGGCTATGCTGATGTTCCAGGTTTTTGTCAACGTGGGAATGACTATTGGGATCATGCCAATCACCGGCGTTACGCTGCCGCTCATGAGCTATGGCGGCTCGTCGGTGATCACGACCCTGTTGGCGATTGGCCTGCTGCAATCGATCTACGTCCAGGCGCGCGCCTCTCAAGCGCTGAAGGGCCGCGTACTGCGCTACTAGACACCAATGTCCGCCGAGCACCCCACGCCAGACTCACAGCCCGCCCGCTCCCTGACGCAAGCGCCCCCCGGGGCGCCCAGGGTGTGCGAGGGCGCGGGTCGCGGCGCCCCGGTTGCTGCTTTCAGCGGGCGCAGGCGTGCGAGCCCTCAGGCCGCGCGCGCTTTCGTCCGATGCCCACATGCCCGGTGCTCGGCCGGTTCCAATACCGAAAGACTGGATCAAATTGAAAAAGCAAGTGCTTGTCAGCGTCGATCGCGCGGAGACGCGCGTGGCGCTTCTGGAGGCCGGCGGCACGCCCGCCGCCCTGCGTCCCTCGAACGGCCGGCGATCGGCCAGCCCGCGCAAACGGCGCGGCGGCCCGGACGCCGGATATCGCATCGCCGAGCTGTATCTGGAGCGTCGTGGCGGACGCTCGATCGTCGGCAACATCTACAAGGGCAAGGTTGACAACGTACTCCCGGGCCTGGAGGCCGCATTCGTCGACATAGGCCTTGAGAAGAACGGCTTTCTGCACGTCGATGAGATCGTGCTGCCGGGAGTCGAGGCGCCCAAGCGCGGGCGTGGGAGCGGGGCCGGGCGCAAGATCTCAGACCTGCTCAGCCCGGGCCAGGAGATCGTCGTGCAGGTCGTGAAGGACCCTCTCAAGACGAAGGGCGCGCGCCTGTCGATGGAGTTGACGATCGCTGGGCGCTACATGGTGTATGCGCCGACGGGCGAGGGCGTCGGCGTGTCGCGGCGCCTCGAGGACCGCGAGCGCGAACGCCTGCGCCGCCAGACCGCCAACCTCGTGCTCGACGACGGCGGGGTGATCATCCGCACGGCCGCCCACGGCGCCAAGCGCGAAGACTTCGAGCGCGAGCTCAAGTACCTGCACAAGCTCCACGAGGTGCTCGTCAAGCGCGTGCAGGAGACGGCCGCCCCCGATCTCGTCTTCCAGGAGGCCGATCTGTCGGTGCGCGTCGTGCGCGACATCTTCTCGGCCCACTTCGAGCGGGCGATCGTCGACGATGAGAAGCAGTACCACCGGCTGGTGTCCTTCTTCGCGCGCACGGCGCCGGAGCTCGTGGAGCGGGTCGAGCTGTGGGAGCAGCCGGAGCCGCTGTTCGAGGCCTACGGCGTGGACAAGGCGATCGAGGGCGTGCTGTCGCGGCGCGTGGATCTCCCCAGCGGCGGCTATCTGATGATCGACTACGCCGAGGCGCTGACCGTGATCGACGTCAACTCGGGCAGCTTCATCAGCCGCGGCAAGGGCGCGGGGCTCGAGGACACGATCACGAAGACCAACCTCGAGGCCGCCGAGGAGGTCGTCAACCAGCTGCGCCTGCGCGACATCGGCGGAATCATCGTGATCGACTTCATCGATATGGCCCGTGCGCGCAACCGCGACGCGGTCATGAAGACGCTGCGCAAGACGCTCGATGAGGACCGCACGAAGACGTTCACCGCCGAGATATCGAAGCTCGGCCTGGTCGAGATGACCCGCCAGAACGTGACCGAGGGCGTGCGCGAGATCATGAGCAGGCCGTGTCCCACCTGCGAGGGCGAGGGCGTGATCCGCTCGGAGGAGACGATCGCGATCGAGTTCGAGCGCAAACTGCGCGACGAGGTGCTCGAGCACCCCGAGGCGGACGCCTTCCTCGTGCAGATGAACCCGCGCGTGAGCACCCAGTTCACCGGCCACGCCTCGCGCGTTCTGCACACGCTCGAGGAGCAGACGGGCAAGTCGTTCCTGTTCGAGGGCTCCGAAGGGCTCGACCTGGATCACTTCGCGATCACCTTCATGGGAACGCGCGAGGAGGTCGAGGAGCGCGCGCTGCCCTTCCGCCAGGGCGACGAGGTGCTGGTCGAGATCGTCGAGCCGCACATGTATGACGTGGACGACGCCGTCGCGAAAATCGACGGCTACATCATCTCGATCGCGGGCGCCGCGCCGTACGTCGGCGAGAAGCGGATGGTGCGCATCCACCAGGTGGGACGCACCGCCGCAAGCGCGCTCCTGCTGGACGAGTCGGGCGAGGTGATAAGCGCACCCGAGCGCACCCCGGGCGCAGCCCAGAGCGGGCGCCCGCGCGCCAAACGGCGCTCACCGGCCGCCTCGCGCGAGGGCAAACGCAGCGCGGCGCGCGCTCCGGCGCGGCACAAGGCCGGCGACGGCGAGAGCTCCGGTGCGGGCCGCGAGCCCGAGCCCGATGAGTCGCCGAACGGCGCTCAGCCCGAGCCCGAGGAGGCGCTCGTGGCGAGCTCCAACGGTGCCGACGGGGCCGCGTCGGCCGGCGGCAAGCCCGATGACATACAATCCAAACCTCGGCGTCGTGGCCGCAGGGGCGGACGGCGCCGTTCGGCTGCAAAGGCGCGGGCATCCACGGAGTAGCGCCACGCCCGGCCGCCGACACGGACCGGGCGCCCTGCACAACAGTGAGAAATCGAGACTGACACAGACATGTACGCGATCGTGAAGACAGGCGGCAAGCAGTACCGCGTAGAGCGCGGTCAGCAGCTCCTGATCGAGCGGCTGGCCGCCGAGGAAGGCGCCGATGTCGCGCTCGAGCCGATCCTCTACCGCTCCGAGGAGGCCGTTTTCGACAAGGCCGGCCTTGAGAAGGTGAAGGTCACGGCGAAGGTGCTCGCGCACGTGCGCGGCGAGCGGCTGCGCGTGTTCAAGTTCAAGCCCAAGCGCGGCTACCGGCGGCGCACGGGCCACCGCCAGTCGCTGACCCGCATCGAGGTCACCGAGATCGCGCTGCAGGGCGCAAAACCGGCGGCGGCGCGGGCGTCTGCGGCCGAGGGCGCGGATGCTCCCAGCGCGCCCGTGAAAGCGAAGAGCGCGCCCGCCCCGGCCGGCGCCAAGACGAAGGAGAAGCCCGAAGATGGCTCATAAGAAGGGACTCGGCTCGAGTCGCAACGGGCGCGAATCGAATGCCCAGCGGCTCGGCGTGAAGACGTTCGCCGGACAGGTTGTCAGCGGCGGTGAGATCATCGTGCGCCAGCGCGGCACCCGCTTCAAGCCCGGCGCCGGCGTGGGCATCGGCAAGGACGACACGCTGTACGCGCGCGCCGCCGGCACGGTGCAGTTCACCGCCGGGCGGCGTGGGCGCATGGTCAGCGTCCTGCCCCCCGGCGACGAGGCCTGAGACCCGGGCGATGAGCGCGCGGCGGGGCGCAATCGTCCTCGCCGCCGGGCGCGCGGCGCTCGGCGTGGCGGTGCTGCTCGAGCCCGAGAAGGTGACCGCCAGGTGGCTGGGCCAGCACGCCGCCAACCCGGCCGTGCGCTACCTGGCTCGCTCGCTCGGTGCGCGCGATCTCGCGCTGGGGATCCTCGCGCTGGCGACTCTCGACGATCCGCGGCTCGCGCCGCGGGCTCAGGCCGCGTGCGCGGTCGTGGACTCGGTGGATGCGCTGGCAACGCTCGCCGCGCGCTCGGAGCTCCCCGTCGCGGGCGTGGCGGGCACGGTCGCCGTGGCGGGCGCCGCGGCCGGCGCGGGCTTTCTGTTCTCGCGCAGGCTGGCGCACGCCTGAGCGCTCGCGCGCCGCCGCGGGCGCCTCATCCCTGTTGTGCGGTCGGCCGGATCAGGATCTCGTTGACGTCGACGTGCGCGGGCTGGGAGACCGCGAACATCACCGCGCGGGCGATGTCCTCGTCCTCGAGCGGGTTGCTCGGGCGCTCCTCGAAGAACGGCGTGTCGGTCATGCCGGGCTCGATCAGGGTCACGCGCACGCCGCTGCCGTGCAGATCCTGACGCGCCGCCTCGCCCATCGCCGTGACCGCGTGCTTGGTGCACGAGTACATCGAGCCGGGCAGGGCGCGCCGCCCGGCGACGCTCGAGGTCAGCAGCAGATGACCGCGGGAGTCCTTGAGCGCGGGGATCGTCGCGCGCAGGGTGAGAGCGGCGCCGTAGATGTTGGTGAGCACCATCTCGCGCCAGTGCTCGGGGGTGTCGCTCAAAAAACCGCGCGGTCCCCCGAAGCCGGCGTTGGCGAAGGCCGCGTCGATCCGCCCGAAGGCCGACAGCGCCGCGTCCACCATGCGCTGCTGGTCCTCCCACTCGGCCACATCGCAGGCGACGGCGAGCGCGCGCTGTGAGCCCCCGAGCTCCTCGGCGAGGGCCTCGAGGCGCTCGCGCGAGCGGGCCGCCAGGACCACGCGCCAGCCCCCGGCGCAGGCATGGCGGGCGGTCGCTGCGCCGATACCGGAGGACGCCCCCGTGATCAGAAACACGCGATCGCTGGGCCTGGGCGGGTCGGGGTTCACGGACATGTCTGCTCCTTGTTATGTCGGGGATCGGCTCGAATCCGATGCGCTCGGCTCCGGCCCGGGGGGTGCGCTGCTGTCACGATGCCCTGGATGCTCCACGATCGCGCGAGAATCCACGTTCAGGCAGGCACGGGCGGCGACGGCTGCCTCAGCTTCCGCCGCGAAGCGCATGTGCCGCGCGGCGGCCCCGACGGCGGCGACGGCGGGCACGGCGGGGATGTGGTGCTCGTCTGCGACGACTCGCTGCGCGACCTCCAGGACTTCCGGCGAAAGACCCACTACCGCGCCGGGCGGGGCGGTCACGGCGAGGGCGCGCTGCGGCACGGGGCCGACGGCGAGACGCTGCGCATCAGGGTTCCCCCGGGCACCCAGATCAGCTCCTCGGAAGAGGGCGGCGGAGATCTTGGCGGACGCCGCTGGGAGCTGCTCGCGGCCGGCCAGAGTGCCCGGGTGGCGCGGGGCGGAGGCGGCGGCAAGGGCAACAAGCGCTTTGCCACCGCGACACGTCAGGCGCCGCGCTTCGCCGAGCGCGGCCTCGAGGGGGAGCAGGGTTGGCTCGACCTGCGCCTCAAGCTGCTCGCCGACGTGGGTCTGGTGGGACTGCCGAACGCCGGCAAGTCCTCGCTGCTCTCGCGCCTGACACGGGCCGCGCCGAAGGTGGCCGCCTATCCGTTCACCACCCTCTCGCCGGTGCTCGGCGTCCTCGAAGGCGACGAACGCCAGCTGGTCGTGGCCGACATCCCCGGTCTGATCGAGGGCGCCAGCGAGGGCGCCGGCCTCGGGCACGACTTCCTCGCACACGTCGAGCGCACGCGCGTGCTCGTGCACGTGCTCGACCTCGCTCCCGAGCTCTCGGCCGGCGAGGGCGCGGACGCGGCGGCGAACCACGCGACGATCGAGCGGGAGCTCGTCGCCCACGACGAGCGCCTGGCGCGGCTGCCGCGCGTGCTGGCCCTGTCGAAGGCCGACCTCGTCAGCGAGGAGCGCGCGCGAGAGCTGGTCGCCGCCTGGCGGCGTCGCCTCGGTGCAGAGGTGCCGGTGATCGCCACCTCGAGTGCGACGGGCGCCGGGCTCGGGGAGCTTCAGCGCGAGGTGCTGCGGCAGGTGGCGCCTCTGGATCCGCCCCCGCAGCCCGCCGCCGCCGGGGATCTCGGCGAGCTGGCCGAGCACATGGTCTTTCGCCCCGCCGCGGGGTCCGGCTTTCAGGTCGAGCGGCTCGGGCCGCGTTCGTTCGCGGTCCGGGGACGGGGAATCGAGCGCCTGCTGCTGCGCTACGACGTCGAGAACGAGGACGCGATGGCCTATGTCGAGGAACGGCTGCGGCGAATCGGCGTGCTCAAGGCGCTCGAGTCCGAGGGCTTCGAGCCGGGCGATGAGATCGAGATCGCGGGCGTGACCTTCGAGCTCGATTCGAGCGCCGCCTCCTAGGCGCACACGTCGCGGCGCCGCGGGGCAATTAAGCTCAAGCTCGGATGAGACGCGTTGTGGTCAAGCTCGGCTCGAGCGTCGTCGCCGACGGCGATGGCGAGCCGCGCCGTGAGGTGCTCGCGCACGTGTGCGACGCGCTGGCGGAGGTGCACGGGCAGGGCGGCGAGGCGATCGTGGTCACGAGCGGGGCGATCGCCCGCGGCATGCGCGTGATGGACCTGCCGCAGCGCCCGAGCACGATCGGCGAGCTGCAGGCGGCCAGTGCCGTGGGTCAGGGCAAGCTCTATCGGATCTACGACGAGCTCCTGCGCGAGCGCGGGGTGACGAGCGCGCAGGTGCTGCTGACGTTCTTTGACATGAGCGCCCGCACGCACTATCTGAACGCGCGCCAGACGCTCACGACGCTTCTGGAGTGGCGGGTGCTGCCGGTCATCAACGAGAACGACACGACCGCCACCGACGAGATCTCCTTCGGCGACAACGACTTCCTGGCGGCGCAGGTGGCGGTGCTCGTGGCCGCCGAGGAACTGATCCTGCTGACGGACATCGACGGCCTGTTCACGGCCGATCCGCGCCTGTATCCCGACGCGCGAATCGTCAGCGAGGTGAGCGACTTCACGGCCCTCGAGGACCTCGAGATCGGCCACACCACCTCGCCGCTGGGCTCAGGTGGGATGCGCTCGAAGGTCGTGGCGGCGGACATGGCCACGGCGGCGGGGATAGCGACCGTGATCTGCAACGGCCTTCGCCCGGAGGCGCTGAGCGCGGTGCTGGGGGCCGGGGACGCGCGCAGCGACGGGCGCGACGGCGCCCGCGTGGGCACATACTTCCCGGCGCGCGAGGCGCGCTACTCGAGCTTCAAGCTGTGGCTGAAGTACGCCAAGCCCTCGCGCGGCACGCTCCTGATCGACGCCGGCGCCGTGCGGGCGGTGCGCGAGGGGAGCGCGAGCCTGCTGCCGGTTGGAGTCGTGGGAGTGCTCGGCGACTTCGACGCCGGCGACGCCGTGGACATCGCCCAGGGACCGAGCGCGGACGCCGGGCAGGGGCGCACGCTGGCCAAGGGGATCTGCAACTACTCAGCACAGGAGCTGCGGCAGGTGCTCGGCATGAAGTCCGCGGCGGTGCGGCAGATCCTGCCGCGCGCGACCGACGAGGCCGTCCACCGCGACTATCTGGTGGTCGACTGAAGCGTTCGTCGTACCCTTAGGGCCATGGCCACCGTCATCTCCCCGGTCGCTGACATCTGCAGCCGGGCCAAGCGGGCGGCGCGTGAGCTCGCGCGCACCGACTCCGCCGTCAAGGACGCGGCGCTCGAGGCGATCGCCGCTGAGCTCGAGCTGCGCACGGAGGAGATCCTCGAGGCGAACGAGCGCGACATGCAGGCCGGCCGCGACGAGCGGATCGGCGATGCGCTGCTCGATCGCCTGCGCCTGGACGAGGGGCGCATCGCTGCGATCGCGAGCGCGGTCCGCCAGATCGCCGCGCTCTCAGATCCTGTCGGTGAGGTGATCGAGGGGCAGCGCCTGGCAAACGGCCTGGACGTGCGCAAGGTGCGCGTTCCGCTCGGTGTCGTCGCGGTCGTGTATGAGGCGCGCCCGAACGTGACGATCGACGCCGCGGCGCTGTGCTTGAAGTCCGGCAACGCGATCGTCCTGCGAGGGTCATCGGTGGCGGCGCATTCGAACGCCGCGCTCGCCGGCATCGCCGCGCAGACCGCCGTCGCAGCCGGGCTGCCGGAGGGCTCGGTCAACCTCGTGGCGGGGGGCGGGCGCGAGGAGCTCGCCGAGCTGGCCACGCAGAGCACCACCGTGGATCTGATCATCCCGCGCGGCGGCGAGGGCCTGAAGCAGGCGCTCCAGGCCGTGGCCACCGTCCCTGTCATCTACGCGGCCTCGGGCAACTGCCACGTGTACGTGGACGCCTCCGCTGAGCTCGCGGACGCCGAGGCGATCGTGCTCAACGCCAAGACCCAGCGCCCGGGCGTATGCAACGCGGCCGAGACGCTGCTCGTCCACAGCGACCTCGCGCGGGAGTTCCTGCCGCGGATCCTCCGCTCGCTCGGCGACGCCGGCGTGCTCGTGCGGGCCGACGAGCGCGCGCTCGCGCTCGTACCCTCAAGCGGCGCTTCGCCTGACTCCGGCGCCGACTCGGCGCGCCGGCTGGTCGTCGAGGCCGCCGGCGAGGAGGACTGGTCGAGCGAGTATCTGGCGATGACGCTCGCCGTCGGGGTCGTCGATTCCGTGGAGGAGGCGATCGAGCACATCGCCCACTACGGCAGCGGCCACTCAGAGGCGATCGTCACGCGCGACACCGCGGCCGCCCGCGCCTTCCAGCTGGGGGTCGATGCGGCCTGCGTGTATGTCAACGCCTCCACGCGCTTCACCGACGGAGGCGAGTTCGGCATGGGGGCTGAGATCGGCAACTCCACCCAGAAGCTGCATGCCCGCGGACCGATCGGGCTGCGGGAGCTGTGCACGAGCAAGTACCTCATCGAGGGGGACGGGCACGTCCGCGCTTGAGGGGCCGGTCGACGCCGGCAGCTCTGCGGGGCACGGTGGAGAGTCGCTGACGCCCGCCGACGCGCGCTCGCTGGGCATCCTCGGCGGGACGTTCAACCCGCCCCATCTCGGGCATCTCGCGATCGCGCGTCATGCGCTCGAGGAGCTGGGGCTCGAGCGCGTGGTGATGATGCCCGCGCGCATTCCTCCGCACAAGTCCACCGAGGACGACCCCGGCCCGGAGCACCGGCTGCGCATGTGTCGGCTGTGCGTCGCGGGCGTCGAGGGTCTGTCAGTCTGTGCGCTTGAGATCGAGCGCGGCGGGCCGTCCTTCACGGTGGATACCCTGCAAGCCATACACGCAAGCCATCCGGACGCTCAGCTGACGTTCATCGTCGGCGCGGACACGGCGGACACGCTGCCGGCGTGGCGCGAGCCGGCAAGGGTACTCGAGCTGGCCGATCTCGCGGTGGCCGCGCGCACGGGCTCGGATCGCACCCGCGTGCTCGACACCGTCACCCCGCTGCTCGGGCGGGGAACGGGGAGCGAGCGCGATCGCCCCACGGCGAGAGTGCGGTTTCTCGAGATGCCCGTGATGGAGGTGTCCTCCTCGATCGCGCGTGAGCGCGCGGCCCGCGGAGCCCCGATCGAGGATCTGGTGGGAGGCGCGGTCGCGAGCTACATCCGCGAGCACGGCCTCTATGCCGAGCACTCGCCGGTGGCGGGCTGATGGAGCCGGAAGAGCTCGTCTCCGAGTTGGCCCGTTACGCGGCCGACAAGAAGGCCCTGGACGTCGTCGAGCTCGACCTGCGCGGGGTGCTCGGCTACACGGACTTCTTCCTCGTCTGCTCGGGCAACACGCAGCGCCAGGCGAAGGCGATTCACGACGGCATTCTCGAGGGGCTCAAGCGCGAGCACGAGATGCTGCCCCGCCGCGTCGAGGGAGCCGCGGGCGCGGGCTGGATCCTGATGGACTACCTGGACGTGGTCGTGCACATCTTCACGCCGGAGGCGCGCGAGTACTACCGCCTCGAGCAACTTTGGGGGGAGGCCCCCTCGCGGACCGCTTCAGAGAGCGCCTAGCGGGCCGCCGTCAACGACGGGGACAGGCGCGCTGCGCGCAGGAGCACGGAATACTTGTGTCCATGCTCGCCGCTCCCGACCTCGCCGGTTGCGCTCTGGAGGACCGCTACGAGCTCCATGCCGTAATCGGCGAGGGCGCCTTCGGTCGCGTCTACCGCGGGCACGACAGGCGCCTCGCACGCAGCGTCGCGGTGAAGGTGATCAAGCCATGGTGGGCCGAGGACGGGGCCTGGGTCGAGCGCTTCCAGCGCGAGGCCCAGCTGCTGGCGCGCGTCAGCGACCCGGGGATCGTGCAGATCTTCGACTTCGGTCATGCCGAGCAGGGGCCCTACTATGTCGCCGAGCTCGTCGAGGGCGAGAGCCTCGCCGAGCGCCTGCAGCGGGGCCCGCTGTCGCCGCGGGCGGCGCAGGCCGTGGCCGAGCAGCTGTGCCGGGCGCTCGGAAGCGCGCACGCGCAGGGGGTGGTGCACTGCGACGTCAAGCCCGCCAACGTCCTGCTCACGGCGGACGGCAGGGTGAAGGTCGGGGATTTCGGTGTTGCGCGGTTTGCCGAGGGGACCTCGCAGGCGCTGTCGGCGACGATCGCCGGGACCCCGCGCTACATGTCGCCCGAGCAGGCGCGTGGCCGCCCGACGACCGCGGCCACGGACGTCTACAGCGCGGGCGTCGTTCTGTTCGAGATGCTTGCCGGTGAGCCGCCGTTCGCGGGCGGATCGGCCGTCGAGCTGGGTCTGCGCCACCTGCAGGAGAGTCCGCCGTCGCTCCCCGAGGGGGTCCCGCCGGCGCTCTGCGAGGTCGTCGCCAGGGCGCTCGAGAAGGATCCCGCCGATCGCTACAGCGACGGCGCCGCGATGGCCGCCGCCGTGCGCGCGGCGGGCGCCCCGGCCTCCTCCGCGGCCCCGGCGAGGGCGCTCGTCGCCGAGGAGCTCGGCGGCGGGGGCGCTTCGACGGGTGAAACGGCCCCGGCGACCGCCCTGATGAGCGACCCCGTCACGATCGACCTCGCGGCGGCCACGACGCGCGCGGTGACCCCGACGCGCGTCCTTCAGCGGGCGCCGTCGCCACCCTCGCCGCCGGGCGGGCCCGAGCGTCCCGGCCAAGGACGCTCTCCCCGGCGCCGCCGGCTCGCGCTGCTCGCTGTGCTGGCGCTCCTCGGGATCTGCGCTGTGCTCGCGCTTCTGCTGACGGGCGCGGGCTCTCGCACGAGGGTTCCCGAACTGCGCGGGCTTCCGCGCGGCGGCGTCGAGGCGCGCGCGCGGCGTACGCACGTGCATCCCGCGTTCTCGACGGGCTATTCGCAGACGGCCGCCGGGATCGCGATCGCGCAGGACCCGTCTGCCGGGACCCGCGTCTCCGACGGTGCGACGGTGCGCGTGGTTCTCAGCGCCGGGCCGCCGCCGGTGACGGTGCCCGACGTCGTCGGAGAGTCCTCGGCGTCGGCGGAGAGCGCGCTCGAAGGCACGGGACTGCGCTATGGCGTGACGCTCGTGCCGGCGCCCGGAACGCAGGCGGGAACGGTGACGCGGCAGTCTCCCGGCGCGGCCGCCACGCTGGGGCGCGGCTCGACCGTGGCGCTGAGCGTCGCCGAGGCCCCCCGGTGGCGCCCGCTGACGAGCTTCGCGGGCGTCGACGACGGCGAATCGGTCCCATTCCGCATACTCGGCAGCCAGTGGAGGGTCAGCTACCACATGGCCTACCAGGGGACATGCCTGCTGCTGCTGGTATGCATGGGGCCGAGCGCGCAGGCGCGCAATCTCCAGAGCGGCTCGAGCGTCGGCGGCTTCGAACTCGGGGAAGGCGCCTCGGAAACCCACACCTTCCACAGCGGTCCGGGTCTCTACCGCGTGCAGGTCTCCGGCGGCCAGGATTCAGCGCGCTGGTCGATGACGGTCGAGGACTACTACTGAGCGTCCCCGATGCGCCGAGCGGGCGGGCGTGGACCAGCGCCAGGGCGCCCGGCGCGGTGATCAGGAGCTGGTGCCGGGCTTGACCGCGCCGTAGCGGCTCCAGTGGCGCTCGGGGATCGCATCCGGATCCTTGTACCAGTACCAGGTGCAGGGATCCTTGGAGTAATCCTCGGGCGGATCGGAGGGGTACAGCGGATAGCCCGACCACTGGATCGGCAGCGACTCGTTCATGAAGCTGCAGTGGGTGCAGTACAGCGGGAAGCCCTTGCGGTTGAAGGACCAGTCGTGCGCCTCGCGCGTGCCGCCGCCGTCGGGCAGGCCCTCGTAGGCGCCGTTGCGCACGAGCCGCTGACCGGAGCCGCACGGGTTCATCGTGAACGTCACCTTCTCCTCGTCCTCGGTGATCGTGAAGCTGCCGGGATTCGGCCCCACCCCGGAGCAGGAGTGTGCACGCCAGGTCGCCGCGAGCAGGCCGACGAGGTCGCGCCGGTCGAGTGCCACGATCGCGTCGTGGTGGCGGCGCCAGCCGCGGCCCATGCTCTCCGTCCAGGCTTCGGCCACACCCTCGTCGCCCAGCCGCTGCTGGATGAAGGACACGAGGTCGAGCACCCCGGCCGCCATCAGATCGTGCAGCATCTGCCACTCGTGCTTCATCTCCTCGCACAGACGTCTCGCCTCATCGGGGTCGCCCGAATCGAGCGCCTCGATCGCGCGGTCCATCGTCGGCTGGGAGAGGCGCTCGAGCTCCTCCTCGGAAAACCAGCGGTCTGTCATCGTTCCCTCCTTCGATGATGATCGGGGCACCATTGTGACGGACTCACACAGGGCGCTCATCACCGGTGCATCGCGCGGAATCGGCGCGGCGATCGCCGCGCGCCTGGCCGCCGACGGCCTGGAGGTGGTTACCCTCGACCTGCGCGAGGGATGCGACATAGCGCTCGACGTGGCGCGCGATGAGTTCCCGCCGCTCGACGATGTCGACGTGTGCGTCGCCAACGCGGGTATCACGACCACGATCGCGCCTGCTCACCGGATGACCGCCGAGCAGTGGCAGCGGGACCTCGACGTGAACCTGACGGGAGCGTTCCGCACCGTGCAGGCATGCCTCGGCGGCATGCGCGAGCGCCGCCATGGCCGAATCGTCGTGATCTCGAGTGTCGCGGCATTGGGCGGCCTTCCGGGGCAGGTCGCCTACGCCGCGTCGAAGGCCGGCCAGCTGGGCATGGTCCGCACGCTCGCGAGCGAGAACGCGGCGCGCGGGATCACGGTCAACGCGATCCTGCCCGGTCTCGTCGCGACCGAGCAGGTGCTGGCGATGCCGCAGGAGGTGCGTGAGCGGGCGCTCCGCTCGGTGCCGGCGGGGAGGCTGATCGAGCCCGCCGAGATCGCCGCCGCGGTCGCCTTTCTGGCCGGCCGCGAGGCGGGCTCGATCAGCGGGCAGGTGATCGCCGTCGACGGCGCCGCCTCGCTGACACAGCTCTCGCTCGGGAGCGAGCGCCGCTAGAGAGCCGATCAACCCCTCGCCGGCCGCCCTCAGATCGTGCGCATGGAGCCTCCGTCGACCGGGATCATCGCGCCGGTGACGTAGGAGGCCGCGGGCGAGAGCAGGAAGGCGGCGACGCGCCCGAACTCCTCGGGCTCGCCGTAGCGGCGCAGCGGAATGTCCTCGGACCTGCGCGCGCGAACCTCGTCGGGATCGCCGCTGAGGGCATCGATCTCACGCACCCTGTCGGTCGCGATCCTGACGGGCAGGATCGCGTTCACGCGAGTGCCGGACGGACCGAGTTCCTCGGCGAGCATCTTGACCACGCCGGCAAGCCCCGGGAACAGGCCGTTTGAGATCGCGAGTTCGGCGAGCGGCGCGCGCACCGACGAGGCCAGGACGAAGATCAGCGAGCCCCCCGTTCCGCTGAGCGAAGCGGCTGCGGGCGCACCGTGGTTCTCGCCCGCCAGAGCTGGCCCGAGCGCTCGGGCGAGGCGAACGGCGCCGAGGAAGACGCTCTCAAAGGCGGTCCGCCACGCTTCATCCGGCGTGCTCGCAACGGTTCCCGATGGCGTTCCGCCGACGCTCAGGAGCGCACCATCCAAGCGGCCAAAGCTGTCCCTGGCGGCGGCGATCAGCCGCTCGGGCGTCGCGTCATCGGCGTTGTCGGCTGCGATCCAGGCAACTCGGTCGCCCGTGGTCGCGTCCTTCGTGAGGCGCGCCGCGGCTGCGCCGGCGGTGGCCTCGTGCGGGGCGCTGAGAAGCACGCGCGCGTCCTCCCGCACGAGCGCCCGGGCAGCGGCGAAGCCGAGGCCGCGGCTGCCGCCGGTGACGAGATAGGCCCTGTCGCGCAGGTGGAGGTCCATGGCGCATTGACAGAATACGTCCGGCGCGCAAGGCGCCCGCGCGCGATCTCGCTAGATTCTCCTCGAGGATCCCGTGAACAGGTGTGCGCTTCAGATGACCCGCCCGCGCGCGAAGCTGGCGGGCCCGGCGAGCCGCTCTTGACCGAGCAGGCGGCATCGCGGGCGCAGGATCTGCGCGAGCGGGTCGGTCGCGTGGGCGTCTGGCTCGGGCCGATCGCGCAGATGCCGACCGAGGATGAGCGAGCGGCGATGGCCCGGATCGAGCAGCTCGGCTACGGCGCCGTCTGGTTCGGCGAGGCACCCGCCAACCGCGAGGCGTTCTCGCATGCCGCGCTCCTGCTCGGGGCGAGCGAGGGCATCGTGGTCGCCAGCGGCATAGCCAACATCTGGGCCCGCGACGCGACGGCGGCGATCAACGGGGCGACCACGCTCAACGAGGCATGCGGCGGACGGTTTCTGCTCGGCCTCGGCGTGAGCCACGCGCCGGCGGTGCTGGTGCGCGGCCATGACTATGCGAAGCCGCTCACCGCCATGCGGGCATATCTGGAGGCGATGGACGGGCTGCGCTTCAAGCCGCCCTCCTTCGAGGACGCCTCGCCGGTGGTGCTGGCGGCACTGGGTCCGAGGATGCTCGAGCTGGCGCGTGAGAGGACGGCCGGCGCGCACCCGTATTTCGTGACGCCCGCACATACGCTCAGGGCGCGCGAGGTCCTCGGCCCGGACCGGCTGCTGGCCCCCGAGCAGGCGATCGTGCTCGAGAGCGATCCCACACGCGCGCGAGCGATCGCACGCGAGCACATGGCGATCTATCTGATGCTGCCGAACTACCTCAACAACCTGCGCGGGCTCGGCTACACCGACGCGGACTTCGCGCAGGGCGGCAGCGACGAGCTCGTCGACGCGATCGTGGCGTGGGGCGATGAGCAGGCGCTCGCCGCGCGGGTCCGCGAGCATCTCGACGCCGGCGCCGACCACGTCGCCGTGCAGGCCTGCGCAGCGGATCCCGCGGCCTCGCTCGCCCAGCTGGAGCGTATTGCGCCCGTGCTGCTGGCGCTCTAGCGTCGCGCGCCTCGCGGCGGGCCCTCAGCTCTGCGCGGGTGGCGGCGTCGCCGGGCGCCGAGATCAGTCGAGGTAGGTCACGTACGCGCGTGGATCCTCGCGCTTGGCCGGGGCGCCGCGCTGGCGGCGGGGACCGAGGTGCAGAAGACCGAGCACCTGCTCACGGGGCTCGAGGCCGACGGCCGCGCGACCCTCGGCGCTGCGCAGGACGGCCGGTGTGCGCCAGTATCCGGCGAGGCCGCGGGCGTGGGCGACGAGCAGCACGATGTAGGCCGCGATCGCGGTGGCGTGCAGATCCTCCTCGTCTTGGAGCTCGTCGCCGGTGAGCGCGGCGCTGACCACGATCAGCGTCGGCGCACGCTCGAGCTTCGCGGCCTGCTCTGCTCCGGCGGCGTGCTTCAGGCTCTCAAGCGCAGCGGGGCCGAGCACGCGGAAGCGCCACGGGTTGGTGGCGTGGTGGTTGGGCGCCCAGCGCGCGAGCTCGAACAGCTGATCGAGTGTCTCGCGTGCGACGGGCTCCGAGCCGAACGCCTTGTGCGTGCGACGCGTGCGGATCGCCTGCTCGATGTTCATGGCGTCATCGAGGCTCGGCCGGCGGGTCCTGGCCGGTGGCGATCGCGCGTTGGACCCAGGCCACGTCGTGCCAGGCGCCGTGCTTCCAGCCGATTCGCCGGTAGGTGCCGACGGGCCCGAACCCCATCGCGCGGTGCAGGCCGACGCTGGCCTCGTTCGGCAGCGTCATGCCCGCGACGGCGGTGCGGTAGCCGCGCTCGGCCAGGCGCGCGAACAGCTCCTCGTACAGCGCGCGACCGCCGCCGGTTCGCCGCCGGCCGCGCTCGAGATACACGCTGACTTCGCACGACCAGCGGTACGCCGCGCGCGAGTTGAACGGAGCGCCGTAGGCGTAGCCGACGATGCGGCCCTCCTGCTCGAGCACGACCCACGCATGCGCACGCAGCGCGGCGGCGATGCGCCGGCCCATCTCCGCCGGATCGGGCGGGTCGCTCTCGAACGTGATCGCCGACTCGGTCACGTAGGGCGCGTAGATCGCCGCGCACCCCTCACCGTCGAGCTCTGAAGCGTCCCTCACGTCCGCGGTCGCGATCATGGCCCCGATGGTAGGGGTCGCGCGCGACGGGAGGCGATGCCGGCGTCGCTCACGCGAGTGCGAAGATGAGCCGGTGAGCGGCACCCTCTCGAGCCATGCCCCGCGCGTGAGCGCCGTCATGCGCGACGGCGATGAGGTGACACCGCTCGAGCTGTTCTTCGATCTCGTGTTCGTGCTGGCGCTGACCCAGTGCACGACGCTGATCGCAAGGACGCCGACGTGGCTGGGACTGCTCAAGGGCCTGTTGGTGCTCGGCATGCTGTGGTGGTCGTGGGTCGGCTATGCGTGGCTCACGAGCGTCGTCGACCCCGAGGAGGGGGCGGTGCGCCTGGCCATGTTCGCGGCGATGGCGGCGTTCCTCATCGCCGCCCTGTGCGTCCCGGGGGCGTTCGGCTCGGAGGCGCTGCTGTTCGCGTGCGCCTACGCCGTCGTGCGCTGCGCCCACATCGTGCTGTTCATGCTCGCCAGCCGCGAGGATCCGGCCCTGCGCCACTCGGTGCTCGGGCTCGCGGTGAGCACGGCGATCGGCACCGGCCTGCTGATCGTCGCGGCCTTCACCTCCGGCGCCGTGCAGCTGGGACTGTGGGGTCTTGCGCTGGTGCTCGATGCCGGCGGTCCGTATCTCTTCGGCGCGGAGGGCTGGAAGCTCGTCCCCGGGCACTTCGCCGATCGCCATGGCGCGATCGTGATCATCGCCCTGGGCGAGTCGATCGTGGCGGTGGGCGTCGGCGCCAAAGCGACGATCAGCGCCGGCGTGGTAGCAGCGGCGGTGCTCGGAATCGTGATCGCCGCGACGCTGTGGTGGGCCTACTTCGACGTCGCCGCCATCATCTCGCGCCGGCGCCTGGCAAAAGCGACGCCGGGGCGCGAGCGCAACGAAATCGCCCGTGACTCCTACTCCTACCTCCATTTTCCGATGGTCGCCGGCATCGCGCTGATCGCGGTCGGCATAAAGCGCACGATCATCGACCTCGACGGACCGCTGAAATTTGTGCCCGCGCTTGCGCTCCTCGGCGGCGCGGCGATGTACATGTTCGCCCACGTCGCGTTCCGCTGGCGAAACATGCACAGCCTCAGCTGGCGGCGGCTGGTGTGTGCGATCGTGCTGCTCGCGCTCGTGCCGGCGGGCGCGGCGCTCCCCGCGCTGCTCACGCTTGGCATGCTCGCGGCCGTGCTGGTCGCGCTGATCGTGTATGAGGCGCTGCGCTACGCCGACCTGCGCGACCGCGTGCGCCACCAGCTGGCGCGGGAGCCATTGCCCGAGACGGTCACCGATGCGAATGGCCTCGAGACCGCTTCGCGCTGATGTGCGACGCGACGGCGCGGAGCGCTGAGGTGAAGCCGTCGAGTGTGACAGGTGACCGCCGCCGATTAACTGGTGAAGCGTATGGGTGAGGAGTGCACGCCTCAGGCTGCCTCGCTCCTTTGCTCACGGCTCGCCGCGCTCAGGCTCATGGGGATCGCGTCCAGCTGCACCGCCCGACGAGTGTAATCCTCGACCAGCGCCGTCAGCGCCGAGTATCCGTCGCGCTCGAGGCCGCGCTCGACGAGGTAGGAGCGATCACCTCCCCCCGCCGGGCGATCGGTGACACGCACCACGTCATTCACCCGCTGGCCGTAGAGGACCCGCTCGCCGCCTGTGAAAACGTAACGGCCGAGCTCGACCTGCTCGATGCCCTCGACGAGGCTCGCGGCCATCGGGATGGCGTTGAGCCGGCCGGCCTGACGGGTGTAATCCTCGACCAGCGCTCTCAGGGCGGAGTACCCGTCGCGCTCGAGGCCGCGCTCGACGAGGTAGCAGCGACCGCGCCCGCCGGCGGGGCAGTCGGTGACGCGCACCACGCCGCCGATCCGTTGTCCGTAGAGAATGCGCGCACCGCCACGGACCGCGTAACGCGCGAGTTGGACACGCTCACCCACCCTCGGTTTGCGGCGCGAGACCGTTCGGCTCATGGGAGCCTCCCGAGTGGTGCCTTCACCGCTTTGGTGAAAGCCGGCCCTGCAACTGCACAGCGTGTGAAACACACCATCAAGAAGCGCACACGAGCCGTCATTTGCAGCCCCCATTCCCCGTGTACGAGGATCTGTGATTAATCTCACATAAGAGGTATCAGCTGGCGGGCAGGGGGTGGTGCGCCAATGTGGTGCAGCGTCAAATCAATATGCGCCACATCGTCCCAGGGAGATCGAGGCGCTTCCAAGAGCTCCTCGTGGCGCTTTCGCGCGGTCAGATCAGCGCTGTGTGTCGACCGCCGGGCGCTCGCCCGTATCGCCCAGTTCCTCAAGGCGCAGCGCCACTTCGAGCTCGGCGTGACAGGTGTGCAGCTGGCGGCCGAGGCGCGTCTCTATCGAGTGCAGGCGCCGTTCGACGGTGTGGCGGTCGACACCGAGCGCGGCCGCGGCCGTGGCCGCGTTTCGCCCGGCGGCGAAGTAGGCGCGCAGCGTCTTTCGCGACACCACGCCGTCCTTCTCGCCGCCGAGTGGTGAGAGGTAGATCTCATCCAGCGAGCGGGCAAGCGTGTCGTCGCGCAGCGCGGTCGCGAGCAGAGCGACATCGGCGTAGCGGGTCAGCGGCTGGGGCCTTCGCAGCGCCACCAGCATCGCGCCCTGGGCCTGTCGGTGGGTGAGCCTGAATCCGTCGATCCCGTGCGCCGGTCCACCGACGGCGAGCGACACCCCGGCGGACTGCTTCCCGCTCAGCTGGCTCTCGATGTCGGCGAATGCCAGCTTTCGCTGGCCGCCGAACCACGCCCACACGGTCTCCTCGCTCCGCGACACGCTCAGGAGCTGGCGGGAAAGACCCGCGGCCAGACTGCGGACCACCTCGCCGGCGCGCGGCCCGATCGCGATCGCGCCGACGTGCTCGGCGTCGAGCTCGTAGTCGAGCTCAGCGGCGTCGACGGGCGCGCCGGCGAGCAGCCGCTGCACGCGCTCGTTGCGGCGCAGCTCGGGCGAGTGGGCCATTCGCTCGGCCTCTTGCTGGTACTCGTTGGCGATCGACGATGTGAAGTGGTTGAGCAGACCGCCGAGCGCCCGCAGCACGTGCCGCAGCGCGATTCTGTCGCTGGCCAGGTCGCTGTGCTCCGCCTCCTGCATGACGAAGTCCTCGAGCAGCGTGTGGCCGGCGTTGTAGCGCAGCAGGACCCTCTCGAGGCTGACCCCGTGGGCGGCCGCGCGACGCGCCTGGGCGACTGCGGCGGGCGGGATCGGAGGGGGTCCCGAGCCGAACCACTCGTCGCCCTGCTCGATCGCGAGGAGGCCGTAGTCGACCGCCTCGGCGACCGCCGCACGCGCTCCGGCGATGTACTCGAAGTCCTCACCGGCCGCCGGGTCGAAGCCGACGTCGCGGAAACGCGCGATGACCGCCTCCTCGAGCTCAGCGCGCCGCGCCTGCAGGCGCTCGGCCAGGGCGGCACGAACGGCGTCCACCGACCCCGGGCCGGCGTCTGCGCGCCGGTGCGACTTCGCCGCGGCCTGAGCCATCATGCGGCCTCAGCCGGAAAGCGTCTTCGCGGTCGTCTGCCATTGACGGGTGCCACAACACTCCTCGGCTGCGGATCGACGGGGGCCGTGGCCCCCGGGAGCCTGGCACTGGGTAGCGCCAACCGTCGCCCCCACGTGAACGATGGTGGGAGCAAATCACACTTCAGAGCCCGAAGCAAGCCGCGCCGGCGTGGGTCGGCCTGCCCGCTCGGAGTCGATTGCATTGAGAGACTGTAATCGGCCTGCAGGACGCCAGCGCGCCCGCCGCGGGTCGCGCGTCGCTGATAGCGTCGCGGCGATGAAGATCGCGAACATGCACGAGGGCCGCTGCGGCGAGTTGGCGGTCGGCCACATCAAAGGCGTGTGGCGAGATCTCGGGCGCGAAGTCGGCACGCGCACGATCGGGATGCGTCGCATCGAGGTCGCGGAAGGGCACTTCTCGACGCCCGCGCACGAGCACGGCGCCGACGAGGAGATCTTCTTCGTGCTCGGCGGCGAGGGTTTGCTGTGGCAGGACGGTGAGACCTACGCCGTGCAGGCCGAGGATGTGATCGTGCACCGGCCCAAACGCGGGCCCCATACCCTCCGCGGCGGAGCGGGCGGGCTGGACGTGCTCGTGTTCGGCCAGCGGCTCGACGCCTCTCTCACGGCGCTCCCCCGGGCCGGCGTGGCCTGGTCCTTCCCCCGCTGGGTCGAGCTCGCGGACGGCGACTCGCCGTTTGTCCGTGAAGCCGCGGCGGGAGCGCCCGAGTGCCCGCCACCGAAGCCCGAGCGGCCGTCCAACGTCGTCGCGCTCAGCGACGTCTCCGCGATCCTCGCGGGGCGTGCGCGTCTGGCGGGGAGGGCCGCCGGAGCCGTGGCGACAGGACTGAACCACGTCGTCCTTGCGGCCGAAGGGGAGGGGGCGCCGGCGCACTGCCACTCTCAGGAGGAGGAGCTGTTCGTGGTGCTCGAGGGTGGCGGCTTGCTCGAGCTGTGGCCGCGCGGCGAGCACGGCGCCGAGGAGCATCCGCTGAGCACCGGTGACGTGATCTCGCGGCCGGCCGGAACGGGCGTTGCGCACGCGCTCCGCGCCGGCGCACAGGGAATGACCTACCTCGCCTTCGGCACGCGCGAGTCCAGCGACATGTGCTTCTACCCGCAATCGGGACGGGTCTCCCTGCGGGGCCTCGGCATCGCCCTGCGGGCGCCCGAGATCGACCACCTGCCGGACCTCTGAGCGAGCGCCATGGCCGGCGCCGAGGAACCGGTGGCTGTCGTCGGCGGCGGCGTTGTCGGCTGCGCCGTCGCCCACGCGCTGGCGAGACGCGGCGTGCCGGCGCTGCTGCTCGAGGCCGAGCCCGGTCTGGCCCTCGCCGCCAGCGGCACCAACTCCGGCATCCTGCACACGGGCTTTGACTCACGGCCGGGCGAGCTCGAGACGAGCCTGATCCTGCGCTCCGCGGAGCTCCGCGGGGAGCTGATGCAGGAGCTCGGCGTGCCGGTGTGGCGCTGCGGAGCGCGGCTCACGCCCCTCGCCGGCGATGCCGATCAGACGGCCGCGATCGTGCGGCTCACCGAGAATGCGCACGCCAACGGGGTCGAGGTTGATCTGCGAGAGGACGGCGCGCTGAGCGTGCCCGGCGAGGCCGTCGTCGACCCGCTCGCCTTCGTCCACGCGCTTGCGGGCGCGGCCCGGGCGGGCGGCGCCGAGATCAGGCTCAGCGCACGGGTCACCGGGCTTGGCGGAGCGCCCGGCGCGGGCCTCACGGTCGAGCTCGAGAGCACGGAGCGGCTGCGTGCCCGCGCCGTCGTCAACTGCGCGGGACTGTTCGCCGAGGAGGTTGCGCGGCTGGCGGGGGACGAGCCGGTGACGGTCTACCCGCGCAAGGGCGAGTTCCTGGTGTTCTCGCCGCCGCCGGGCGAGGAGCTCGCGCAGATCCTGCTGCCCGTGCCATCGGCGCTCGGCAAGGGCGTGCTCGTGTTCCCGACGATCGACGGCCTGCTGATCGCCGGGCCGACCGCGCGCGAGCGCGAGGACAAGCTCGACTGGTCGGTGGAGGGCGATGCGCGGGAGCTGATCCTGCCGCGCGCCCGGAGGGTCTATCCGGCGCTCGCGCGGGCGCGCCAGATCGGCGCCTACGCGGGCCTTCGCCCGGCGGGGCGCGACGCCGCCGGGCGCGAAGCGAGCTATGTGATCGAGATGTCGGGCTCGCTGCCCGGGGTCCTGCACGTCGCGGCGATCCGCTCGACCGGGCTGTCGGCCGCCCTCGGCATCGGTGAGTACGTGGTGGGCCGGCTCGCCGGCGAAGCGCTGATCGAGCTCCAGCAGGTGCGTCCGCTGCCGGCGCCCGCGCGGAGGTCATCGCCCGCGCGCCCCTGGTGGGAGCGTGCGGCGCGCTACCACGAGCGAGCGCAGTCGGGACACGCACCGCGATGAGCTCGGGGCTTTTGCTCGGCATCGACGAGGGAACCACGGCGGTGAAGACGGCCCTGTTCGATCTCGACCTGTGCCTGGTGGCCGAGGCGCGACGGCCGGTCGCCGTCACGCACCCGCGCCCCGGCTGGGTCGAGCAGGATCCCGAGCTGATCCTCGAGGCGGTGGTGGATGCTGTCGCGGAGGTGCTCGAGCAGAGCGGCGGTCGCGAGGTGATGGCCGCCGGGCTTGACCACCAGGGCGAGTCGGTGCTCGCCTGGGATGCGGGCAGCGGCCGTGCGCTAACGCCGGTGATCGTGTGGCAGGACAAGCGCCAGGAATCGCTTCTCGCCGCCCTCGCGGGCAGCGACGCGGAGCAGGTCGTGGAGCGCTCGGGACTGCCGCTGGATCCATACTTCTCGGCCGGCAAGCTCGCCTGGCTGCTCTGTAACGACGAGGCGGTGCGCGACGCGCGCGATGCCGGATCGCTGCGCCTGGGCACCGTCGATGCCTTTCTGAGTGACCGTCTCGGCGCGCGCTTTGCGACAGATCTGTCAACGGCGTCGCGCACGCAGCTGCTCGCCGCGCGCGGGCGCGATTGGGACGAGCGGCTGATGGCCGCGTTCGGGGTGGAGCGGGAGTGGCTGCCGGCGATCGCTCCCACATTTGGAGCGCTGGGCGAGCTCGGGCACGAGCGCTGGCCGGTCGCGCTCCCGCTGCGCGCTCAACTCGTCGACCAGCAGGCGGCGCTCGCCGGCTCGGGGGCGGTACGGCCGGGCGAGCTGAAGGCGACCTACGGCACCGGCGTGTTCGTGCTGGGACGCACGGACGGGCCGCTCGCCGCGAGCGGGCTGCTGGGAACGGTCGCCTGGGCCGCGCCCGGCCCGGCGGGGGACGTGGGGGAGGTCGCCTACGCCCTGGACGGCGGCGTATTCGCGGCCGGCGCGCTGCTCGACTGGCTCGCCGAGGGCCTCGGCCTGGCCGCGGACGCACGGGCGCTGGCGGCGAGCGCCGCCGATGTCAAGGACAGCGCCGGCGTGCTCGTGCTGCCCGCCCTCGCCGGGCTCGGCGCCCCCTGGTGGCGGCCCGGGGCGCGCGGCGTGATCGCGGGGCTTCACCCGGCGATTGGCGCCGGGCATCTCGCGCGCGCGGCCTTCGATGCGATCGCATGGCGTGTCGTCGACATCGTCGAGGCGATGGCCGAGGTCGCCCCGGTGGGCACTCTGAGGGTGGACGGCGGCCTCACGAACGATCACACGCTGCTGCAGATCCAGGCCGACGCGCTCGGCCTGCCGCTCGCCGTCGGCCGCGCCGAGGTCACGGTTCTCGGCGCGGCGATGCTCGCGGGCGTCGGCGCCGGGTTGTTCGCGAGCGTCGAGGATGCGGCCGAGCGCCTGCCGCGGGGGCGCGTCGTTGAGCCGAGCCTCGATCCGCGCGAGCGCTCGCGGCGACGCGCACGCTGGCTGTCGTTCGCGGAGGCGAGCGCGCGCCTGTAGGGGGCGCGGCGCTCCCCGGCGTTCAGTTCGCCTGCTGGTCGAGAATCACCTCGTAGCCCGCGTCGGCGAGCACGGCGAGAAGCTCCTCGGTGTGCCCCGGACCGCGCGTCTGCAGCGTCAGCGCCAGGCCCGTCTCGTGCACGTGCAGTGCCACCGCCTCGCGCACGTGCTCGAGGTTGAGCAGGTTGGCGCGAGCGGCGGCGACGAGGTTGAGCAGCTCCGCCAGGCCGCCGGGGCGGTCGGGCACGCGCGTGAAGATGCGCACGCGCCGGCCCTCCTCGGTTTCGTGGCGCCGCAGCAGCCCCGCCAACAGGCCGCTGTCGACGTTGCCCCCCGACACGATCGCCACGGTCGTGCCGCTCACCGGCGCGAGGCGGCCGCCGAGCAGGGCCGCCACGGCAGCCGCCCCGGCGCCCTCGGCGACGAGCTTTGCGCGTTCGGCGAGAAACACCATCGCGTCGGCGATCTCATCCTCGCTGACGGTGTCAAGGCCGTCGAGCAGCTCACCCAACAGCGCCAGCGTCAGCCTGCCCGGGCGCTTGATCGCGATGCCGTCGGCGATCGTGGCCCCCATGGCACTGCTCGCTCCGGGGGCCGTTTTCACGTCGACGGCGGAACCGCTGTCCCTCAGCGCCTCCACGTAGGGCGCGCACGCGCTCGCCTGCACGCCCACGAGCTCGACCTTCGGGCGTGCACCTCGCAGCGAGATCCCGACGCCGCTTGCGAGACCGCCGCCCCCGACCGGCACGACCACGCGCGCGAGGTCGGGGACGTCCTCGAGCAGCTCGAGCCCGAGCGTGCCCTGGCCGGAGATCACGTCGAGGTCGTCGAAGGGGTGTACGAAGGCCGCGCCGGTCTCCTCGCCGCGCTCGCTCGCCAGCGCGAGCGACTCCTCCACCGATCCACCCTCCAGGCGAACCCGTGCTCCCAGCCGCTCGACCGCGGCGGCCTTGGAGACGGCGGCATCGCGTGGCATGAACACCTCGCAGCCGACGCGCGCGACGCGGGCGGCCTGCGCTACCGCGCGCCCGTGATTGCCGGCGCTCGCGGTGACGAGGCCGGCGTTCGCGCGCTCGCCCAGCGCCGCCACCTTGTGCAGAGCCCCGCGCAGCTTGAACGAGCCGGTGCCCTGCAGGCACTCGGCCTTCAACGCGACCTTCGTGCCGGCGAGCTCTGACAGGTCCTCGCCCGCGATCGTGGGGGTGCGCACGGCCACGCCCGCGATCGAGCGCCGGGCCGCCTGCAGATCGGCCGCCGCGATCAGCTCGCGGGCGCTCGGCTCGGCGGCGGCTCCGGTTCCGGAGGGGGACTCGCTCACGGCATCGCCCGCTACAGCGGCGTCGTGTAGGCGCCGCTCAGACCGCCGTCCACCATGAACGTCGAGGCGGTCACGAAGCTCGACTCCTCCGAGGCGAGGAACAGCGCTCCCGCGCGCTATCTCCTCGGCCCGCGCGAAGCGCCCCATCGGCACGTGCACGAGGCGCCGCGCGGCCTGCTCCGGGTCCGAGGCATACAGCTCCTGCAGCAGCGGAGTGTCGACCGGGCCCGGGCACAGCGCGTTGACGCGCACGCCGCGGCGCGCGAACTCGACGCCCAGCTCGCGTGAGAGCGCGAGCACGCCGCCCTTGGAGGCGGTGTAGGAGATCTGCGAGGTCGCGGCCCCCATCACGGCGACGAATGACGCCGTATTGATGACGGATCCGCCGCCCCCGTCGAGCAGGTGGGGGATACCGTGCTTGCAGCACAGGAACACCCCGCGCAGGTTCACCGACTGCACGCGCTCCCAGGCCTCGAGCGTCGTGTCGAGCGCCGAGGCGTCATCGGCGGGGGAGATGCCGGCGTTGTTGAACAGAACATCGATGCGCCCGAGCTCCGCGCGCACGCGGGCGTACATCGCGCTGACCTGCTGCTCGTCGGTCACGTCGACCCGCAGCGACAGATCCCCGGGCGCGCCGTCTGAGACGTCGACTCCCGCGACGCGCGCGCCCTCGCGCTGAAAGCACTCGACGCTGGCGGCGCCGATGCCGCCGCTCGCGCCGGTCACGACACACACGCGTCCCTCGAGCCTGCCCGCTTGAGCCATCACCCCTCCGTGGCGTAGAAGATCGTCTTCAGCTCGGTGTAGGCCTCGAGCGCGTGCGGCCCGAGCTCGCGGCCGTAACCGGACTGCTTGAAGCCCCCGAACGGCGTGTCGTCACCCGCACGGAGGTGTTCGCGTTGATCGAGATCACTCCCGTCTCGATCGCCCGCGCGACGCGCAGCGCGCGTGCGCCGTCGCGGGTCCACACCGATCCCGACAGACCGTAGATCGTGTCGTTGGCCAGGCGGATCGCCTCGGCCTCGTCGCGGAAGGAGATGACGGCGGCGATCGGGCCGAACACCTCCTCGCGGGCGACGCGGTCGCCGGGCTTGACCGGAGCGAGGACCGTCGGCGCGAACCAGAAGCCCGCGCCCTCGGGCGCGCTGCCGCGGAAGGCGACCGGCGCCTGACCGTCGAGGAACGAGGCGACGGTCTCCCGCTGGGCCGCCGAGATGAGCGGGCCCATCTGGGTCTGACTCGTCGAGCGGATCGCCGACGCGCAGCGCCTTGACCTCGGCCTCGAGCAGCTCGAGGAACGCGGTCGAGCACGTCCTCCTGCACGAGAATGCGCGAGCGCGCGCAGCAGTCCTGTCCGGCGTTGCCGAAAACCGCCAGCGGCGCGCCCGCGGCGGCCGCCTCGAGGTCGGCGTCCGCGAAGATCACGTTGGCGGACTTGCCGCCGAGCTCGAGCGTGACGCGCTTGATCGTCTCCGAGGCGCCCGCCGCGATCGTGCGCCCGACCTCCGTCGAGCCGGTGAAGGCGATCTTGGCGACGTCGGGATGCTCGACCAGGCGCTGCCCGCACGTGCGGCCGGGGCCGACGACCACGTTGACGACTCCCTCCGGCAGGCCCGCCTCCAGGGCCAGCTCTGCGAAGCGCAGCGCCGTCAGCGGGGTGAGCTCGGCCGGCTTCAGCACGACCGTGTTGCCCGCGGCGAGCGCCGGTGCGAGCTTCCAGCCGGCGATCGTCAGGGGAAAGTTCCAGGGCGTGATCAGCCCGACGACGCCGAGCGGCTCGCGCACCGTGAAGGCCTGCCCGCCGGCGACCGGGATCGTGTCACCCAGCAGCCGCTCCGGCGCGCCCGCGTAGTAGCGGAAGGTGTCGACCACCATCGCCATCTCGCCGCGCGCGTCGCCGATCGCCTTGCCCGCGTTGCGAGCCTCGAGCACGGACAACTCCTCGTGGTGCCCGGCGAGCGTGTCGGCGAGCGCGTGCAGGGCGCTCGCGCGCCGCCCCGGCGCCAGCGCGCGCCACGCCGGGAGCGCTCGCTTGGCTCGGGCGACGGCCCGATCGACCTCCTCGACGCCGGCGCGGTCGACCTCAGCCAGCACCTCCTCGGTGGCGGGCTCGAGAACTGACAGTCGATCGCTCAGCGTTCAGCCCATCCACCATTGAGGAGGCCCCGCCGCGAGCCGTTTCGGCGCAATGCTCCCTCCTACGGGGACTCGGCGATAGCCGGCAGCGACTGTTCGACGTCGAGCTCGTCGATCGTGCGGACGGGCCCCTTGAACGTGTTTTTCGCCGAGACCGCGTACCAGATCGTGACCCCGAGGATGACCGCGATCGTGATCAGCGGCGCGTAGTTGACCGCCGACCAGTTGAACGCGCTTTCCCAGGGCACCCCTTCGGGGCTGAACGGCAGCGAGAAGATCACGACGCAGATCGCCACCCACACGAACGCGATCGGATTGATCCATTTGTATTTCCTGCCGAGCGTCCAGCTGCCGGCCTGGAATTTGTCACCCTGGCGCCAGCGCAGAAACACCGGGATCGTGTAGGCGATGTAGAGGCCGATGACGGAGATCGAGGTGACCGCGAGGAACGCCACCGGCGTGCCCAGGTGGTTGGGGAAGTACGCCGGAATCGTGATGATCAGGGCGAACACGCACACGAAGAACACCGCCCACGTCGGCGTCCGGTTGGCGCCGAGCTTGCGCCACAGGCTGTGTCCCGGCACGGCGCCGTCGCGCGAGAATGCGAACGTCATCCGCGAGGCGCTCGTGATGCACGCCATCCCGCAGAACAGCTGGCCCACCGTGGAGATGAGGATCACGGCCTTGGCCGCGGAGGAGCTCAGCGCGGTGGTGAAGATCGTGAGGGCGGGGAAGCCGGCTTTGTAGATTTCGGTTTCGTGGCTCTTCTGGATCGCGAAGGTGATCGCCAGCAGCACGATCCAGCCCACGATCGCCGAGTAGAAGACCGAGCGCCACAGGCCCTTGGGCGCCGAGTCTTCGGCGCCGTGCGTCTCCTCGGAGACGTGGGCCGAGGCGTCGTAGCCGGTGATCGTGTACATCGTCAACAGGAAGCCGAGCGGAAGCACGTAGAACCAGAATTTGGCGCTTGAGATCGAGCCCCCGGAGAATCCCGATTCGTTGGCCTTGTGGCTGAACACGTAGGACAGGCTCGCGTGGTGGGAGGGCACGGCGATCAGGATGACCACGATCACGGCGACGCCGAGCACGTTCCACCAGACCGAGAAGTTGTAGAGCACCGCCACGAGGTGGCTGCGAAAGACGTTGATCAGCCCGGCGACGACGAGGATGAACGACGAACAGGGCGAAGTTGACGTGGGCGCTGTAGTGAACGTTCGTCGCGGCCGCCGCCTTGGAGAAGTTGAAGATGAAGTGGACGTTGTAGAGGCCGAGCAGGTTCATCAGGAAGGTGGCCGAGACGTACACCACCGAGGCCACCACCGCGACCAGGCCGATCAGGTTGAACCAGCCGGTGAACCAGCCCCAGCCGGCGCCGCCCAGCCTGAACGCCCAGTAGTAGATGCCGCCCGCCGTCGGGTAGGCGGAGGCGAGCTCGGACATCGACACCGCGACGAGCAGGATCAGGCCGCAGATCAGCGGCCACGCGATCGAGATCGCGATCGGCCCGCCGTTCTTGAGCGCCTGCCCGTAGGTCGTGAAGCAGCCCGCGAGGATGCAGATGATCGAGAAGGAGATCGCGAAGTTCGAGAACCCGCTCCAGCCCCGCCTCAGCTCCTGTTTGTAGCCGAGCTCTGCGAGGCGTTGCTCGTCTGCGCCCAAACGTCTCCGTCGTGCTCATCGGTAGCCCCCTTTGGAGGAAAAGGTTTGGTTATCCGTCCTTCAATCGTGACGATACGTCGCGATCGCGGACAGAAGTCAAGTACAACTCGGCCAATTACATCGCCGCCTGCGTGGCCAAATGGACAACTCCTCTGCGGGCGCCGGGACCCGGACGGGACCCCGTCAGGCTCAGCCGTCCGGCAGAAGGCCCGCGAGGACGTGCTCGGTGCCCTGCAGGTGCTCGGTCATCACCCGCGCCGCGCGCATCGCGTCGCGCTCGCGCACGGCCGCGAGCAGCCGGCGGTGCTGGGCGTTGGAGGACGCGAGCACCTGCGGCGGGTGGGCGATGTAGGAGATCAGGTCGGTCATCGCGCCCTGCACTTCGGTCATCGCGCGCACGAGGCCCGTCGAGCTCGTCGCTTCGGCCAGGCCGACGTGCAGGCGGATGTCGGCCTGGCGGTAGGCGCTGAAGTCCTCGAATGCCAGCTCGAGCGCCGCGGCCACCTCATCGAGCGCGTCGAGATCGGATCGCCGGGCGCGTTCGGCGGCCAGCACGGCCACCCCGAGCTCGACCGCGAGACGCTGGTCGCAGGTCTCGCGCCACTGCGAGAGCATCTGCGGCGAGGGCGGATCGGCGGGCGGCTGCGGATCGGACACGAATGTGCCGCCGCCGCGCCCGCGCGTGGCGAACACGTGTCCGCTCTGGGTCAGCGCGGTCAGCGCCTGGCGCAGCGTCGAGCGCGCGATGCCGAGGCGCGCGCACAGCTCGCGCTCGGCGGGAAGTCGCGAGGCCGGCGCCAGCAGCCCGAGCTTGATCGCGGTGCCGAGCCGATCGACCGTCTCCTCGAACGCCGTGTACGAGCGCACGGGCGCGAACACCGCGTCCGGCGGGGTCAGCGTGCCGAGGGCGGCGACACGGTGCTCAGGAGGGCCCGCCATCGTTCTCCGGCTTCCGTACCCGTGTTCTCACAGCCGCTCGAATCCCCGGTAGCGCTCCCAGTCGGTGACCGCGCCGCCGAAGGCGGCGAGCTCGACGTCGGCGGCGTTGACGTAGTGGTCGACCACCTCATCGCCGAAGGCCGCGCGCGCGATCTCGCTTGCGGCGAACAGCTCGCGCGCGTCGCGCAGCGAGCCCGGGATGCGCGGCTTCTCGGTCGACGGTGTACGCGTTGCCCTCGAACACCGGCTCGAGCTCGAGACCCTGCATCGACGCCGTGCAGCCCTGCGGCGATGATCGCGCTCAGCGCCATGTACGGGTTCAGGTCGGCGCCGCCGACGCGGTTCTCGAAGCGCAGCGAGGCGCCCTTGCCGACCACGCGCAGCGAGCAGGTGCGGTTGTCGTGGCCCCACGCGACCGCCGTCGGCGCGAAGCTGGCGGCGGCGAAGCGCTTGTAGGAGTTGATGTTGGGCGCGAGCAGCAGCGTCAGCTCGCGCAGGCGCGGCCAGCTGGCCGGCGAGGAAGGACTCGAACAGCGGGCGGTCGCGATCGAACAGCGGCCCCTCGTCGTCGGCGAGCGAGAAGTGGATGTGACAGGAGTTGCCCTCGCGCTCGTCGTACTTGGCCATGAACGTGATCGCCATGCCCTCGAGCGCCGCGATCTCCTTGACGCCGTTCTTGTAGATCGCGTGCTCGTCGGCCGTCCTCAGCGCGTCGGCGTAGTGGAAGTTGATCTCGTGCTGGCCGAAGTTGCACTCGCCCTTGGAGTCCTCGCAGAGCATCCCGGCGGCCTCCATGCTGTTGCGGATGCGGCGGATCAGCGGCTCGACGCGCGCGGTGCCGAGCAGCGAGTAGTCGACGTTGTAGAGGTTGGCCGGCTCGAGCTCGCGGTAGCCCTTGTGCCAGGCCTGCTCGTAGGTGTCGCGGAACACGATGAACTCGAGCTCGGTGCCGGCGTTCGCGCTCCAGCCGCGCTCGGACAGGCGCGCCAGCTGGCGGCGCAGCACCTGGCGCGGCGAGGCCACGACGTCCGAGCCGTCCTCCCAGACGACGTCCGCCAGACACACCACCGTACCCTCCTGCCAGGGCACCGGCCGCAGCGTCTCGA
This sequence comes from uncultured Solirubrobacteraceae bacterium, assembly GCA_963779605.1. GTDB lineage: Bacteria > Actinomycetota > Thermoleophilia > Solirubrobacterales > Solirubrobacteraceae > Palsa-744. The sequence goes on along the minus strand of CAVZYR010000005.1, from coordinate 27,770 downwards.
GGTCGGGGCGCAGCACGAAGTCGCCGTAGCCCCGCTCCCAGGAGAACATCGAATAGCCCTCGACCGGTCGACATGTCGACGTCGACCCCGAGCAGGTAGTTGCAGCCCTCCGCGCCGTGCTCGGCCACCTCGGCGAGGAAGTGGCGGGCGGTCAGGCGCTTGCCCTGCAGACGCCCCTGCATGTCGGTGAGCGCGAGCAGGACGGTGTCGATCGCGCCGCGGTCGACCTCGCTGCGAAGCTCGTCGAGCGTCATCGCGGTTGATCCTGACCGGGCATATTGTGAAGGTATAGCTTGTGAGCCTTATCGTGCAAGGCGGCGTGAGAACCCGTGGACGACCTGAGCGACATCCTGCGGCGACTTGAGCCCTCGCTCGGTTCGCTCAGCGGCGAGCCCGTTCGCGTTGAGCGGCGGCATCACCAATCGCAACTTCCGCGCGACGCTCGGGGGCACGGAGTACGTGATCCGCCAGCCCGGCAAGGACACCGACCTTCTAGGCATCGACCGGCAGGCCGAGCGGCTGGCCACGGAAGCGGCCGCGCGGCTGGGCATCGCTCCCGCGGTGGCGGCGGCGCTCGAGGAGTGCCTCGTGACGCGCTTCATCGAGTGCCGGCCCGTGCAGCAGGAGGACCTGCTCGACGGGATCGAGGAGATCGCTCTCGACCTGCGCAGCTTCCACGACTCGGGGACCGACCTGCCCACCGGCTTCTGGGTGCCGGACCTGCTCGAGGACTACGCGGCGATCGTCCGCGCACGAGGCGGGACGCTGCCGGGCGCATACTCCGGGGCGGTCTTCGCCGCCGCGAGAATCGACGCGGCGCTGCCCGCTCGCCGTGCGCCGCGCCGTGCCACAACGATCTGCTCGCGGGGAACATCATCCGCGTCGCCGGCGGCGGCGGCCTTGCGATCGTCGACTGGGAGTACGCCGGCATGGGCGATCCGCGCTTCGACCTCGGCAACCTGTCGATCAACAACGCCTTCGACGAAGCCGCCGACGAGCGCCTGCTGAGGGCCTACAACGGCGAGGCGCCCTCGGACCGGGCCCGTGCTGCGCTGAGGCTGATGCGCGTGCTCTCCGACGCCCGCGAGGCTGCCTGGGGGGTCGTGCAGGCGACGGTCTCAGAGCTCGACTTCGACTTCGAGGGCTACGCGCGAGGAGCACTTCGAGCGTCTCGGAGCGACGGTCGTGGGGCCCTATTTCGAGGAGTGGCTCGTGATCGCGGGGGGTGAGGAGCAGTAGTCAGACCGCGTGAGCTGCCCGACCGCGCGCGCGTGGTCATCATCGGCGGGGGCGTCGGCGGCGCCTCGATCGCCCACCATCTGGCCGGGCTCGGCGAGCGCGACGTGGTGCTGCTCGAGCGCAACGAGCTGACCAGCGGCTCCACCTTTCACTCGGCCGGGCTCGTCGGCCAGCTGCGCTCGAGCGTGTCGCTGACGCGCATGATGATGGACTCGGTCGAGCTCTACCGGACGCTCGACTGCGGATGGGTGCAGTGCGGCGGCATTCGCCTGGCATGCACGCCCGAGCGCGAGCAGGAGGTGCTGCGCCAGGTGGCGTGGGCCAAGACCTTCGGGCTTCCGCTCGAGCTGATCTCGGCCGAGCAGGCGCGCGAGCTGTTCCCGCTGATGAGCACCGACGGCGTGCGCTGCGCCTCCTACCTTCCCAGCGACGGCTACCTCGACCCGTCGCTGCTGACGACGGCGCTCGATCGACGGCGCGCGCGAGGGCGGCTGCCGCGTGTTCACGCACACGCGCGTGACCGGCATCGACGTGGATCGCGGCGCCACCCACTCGCGCGTGCGCGGCGTGCAGACCGAGTGGGGCCCGATCGAGGCCGAGGTCGTCGTCAACGCGGGCGGCATGTTCGCGGCCGAGATCGGGCGGCTGGCCGGCGTGCGCGTGCCGATCGTCCCGTTCGCGCACGAGTACCTCGTGACCCAGCCGTTCCGCGAGCGCGGGGCGGGCGAGGAGCAGATCCACCTGCCCACGCTGCGCGACCCCGACCTGTTGATCTACTTCCGCGAGGAGGGCGGGGGCCTGGTGATGGGCGGCTACGAGCGCCGCTCGGCGCCGTGGGCGCTGGACGAGCACCTCCTCGACGCGATCCCCGCAGGACTTCAACGGCCGCCTGCTCGAGGAGGACTGGCCGCGCTTCGAGGAGATCGCGAGCAACTCCTCAAGACGTGTGCCGGTGATGGACGAGATCACGGTCACGCGGCTGATCAACGGGCCCGAGGCGTTCACGCCCGACAACGAGTTCTGCCTCGGCGAGATCGAGGTGCGCGGCTTCTTCGTCGCGGCCGGCTTCTGCGCGCACGGCCTCGCCGGCGCCGGCGGGATCGGACGCGTGATGGCCGAGTGGATCGTCGAGGGCGAGCCCGCGATGGACGTGTGGGAGATGGACATCCGCCGCTTCGGCGCGCACTTCCGCTCGCCCGAGCTACACGCTGAAGCGGGCCACGGAGGTGTATGAGACCTACTACGACATCCGCTATCCCGGACACGAGCGCCAGGCCGGGCGGCCGCTTGCGCACCTCGAGCGCCTATCCGTGGCACGCGAGCACGGGGCCGCATTCGGCGAGAAGTCTGGCTGGGAGCGCGTCAACTGGTATGAGTCGAACGCTCCCGCGGGAGACGAGTCGCTGCGCCCGCGCGGATGGGCGGGCATGCACTGGTCGCCCGCGATCGGCGCCGAGCACCGCGCCACGCGCGAGCGTGCCGGGCTGTTCGACGAGTCCTCCTTCGCCAAGCTCGAGATCGCCGGGCCGGCCGCGGCCGTCTTCCTGGAAGGGCTGTGCGACAACCGCGTGGCACGCGAGGTCGGTGCGATCACCTACACGCAGATGCTCAACCGCCGCGGCGGGATCGAGTGCGACTTCACCGTCACGCGCGTGGACGAGGAGCTGTTCTCGATCGTCACCGGCACGGCCTTCGGCAACCACGACCTCAGCTGGATCCGCCGCCATGCACCGCAGGACGGCAGCGTGCGCTGCTCGGACGTGACCGCGCGCTGGGCCTGCTTCGCCCTGTGGGGCCCGCGCGCGCGGGAGATCCTCGCGCCGCTGACCGACGATCCGCTGGACTTCGCCTACATGAACATGCGCGAGCTCCCGGTCGGCGACGTGCCGGTGCGCGCGCTGCGGGTCACCTTCGTCGGCGAGCTGGGCTGGGAGCTCTACTGCCCGACCGAGTACGGCGCCGGCCTGTGGCGGACGCTGTGGGAGGCCGGGCGCGAGCACGGCCTGGTCGCGGGCGGCTATCGCGCGATCGACTCGCTGCGCCTGGAGAAGGGCTACCGCGTGTGGGCCGCCGACATCACCGCCGGATGAGACCCCCTATCGAGGCGGGGCTGGGCTTCTGCGTGAAGACGCAGCCGCGCCTTCACGGGCGCGGCGGCGCTCGGCGTCGGCACGGCGGCCGGGCCCGCGCAGCCGAGCCGGCGCCTGCGCTGCCTCGTGCTCGAGGACCCGCGCGCGGTCGCGCTCGGCAACGAGCCCGTGCGCGTCGACGGCGAGATCGTCGGGCGTGTGACCAGCGGCGGCTACGGCTACACGGTCGAACGTTCGATCGCCTACGCCTACCTGCCCGCCGAGGTCGGGGTGGGCGCCGCGGTCGCGGTCGACCTGTTCGGCGACCTGGGTCGCGGGCGAGGTCGCACGCGAGCCACTGTTCGACCCGCGCGGTGAGCGCGTCAGGGATACTCGCTAGCGTGAGCGCGTTCGTGACCGCCGGCGCGGGATTTCTGCTGTCGGTGCTGTGGTTCGACCTGATGTTCGATGTCCAGATCGCCGGACACTCAGAGCAGGGCCTGCCCGGGGGCCCGCTCGGCTCGATAGCCGCCTACTACCGGCGCGTGACGACGGCCGCGCGGCCGATGAACAGGTTGATCGCAGCCGTCATGCTCGGCACGCTCGCCGCCATCATCGTCGAGATCGTCGAAGCCGACTCGCCGCGCTGGCTGGGATGGGCCTCGCTCGTGCTCGCCGCTGCCCCGATCCTGCTCGCCGGCGCGCACACCGTGCCGAGCGCGGTGCGCCTCGGCGCTCGCGGTGATCCCCTCGATCGCCAGAACGCGCTCGCCCGGTCCATCCTTCGCGATCATCTGCTCTCTTTCGCGGCGATAGCGGCCCTGCTGGTGCTCCAGCTGTCAGCCGCCTGAGGCCCTCGGCGCCGGCGCCGAGGGCGGCGGCACGACGGGTCCGATGTCCCCGTCGGGAGCCTCGTCGAGGTCGACGATCACCGGCGCGTGGTCGCTCGGGCCCTTGCCCTTGCGCGCCTGCCGGTCCACCCATGCCGCCCTGACCGTGCCGGCGACCGCGGCGCCGGCGAGCACCAGATCGATGCGCATGCCGAGGTCCTGGTGGAACATCCCCGCGCGGTAGTCCCAATAGGTGAACACGCGCTCGCTCGGCCAGCGATCGCGCACGACATCGCGCAGGCCGAGCGCCTGCAGCTGCTGCAGGGCGGCCCGCTCGGGCGCCGTCACATGGGTATGGCCCACGTAGGCGGCGGGATCGAACACGTCGGCGTCGGCCGGTGCGATGTTCATGTCTCCGCAGACGATCGCCTCGCTGGGGCCGGCTGCCACCATCTCTGTGAGCGCCTCGAGCCACGCGAGCTTGTAGCGGTAGTGCTCGGATTCGGGCTCCCGTCCGTTCGGCACGTACACCGAGTACACGCGGATCCCCGCGCAGGTCGCCGAGATCGCGCGCGCCTCCGGGTGCGGGAAGCCGGGTGCGCCGGGTACTCCGGCGACGACGTCGCCGAGCCCCGCCCGAGACAGGATCGCGACCCCGTTCCACTGCGCTTCGCCGTGGAGCGCGATCGCATAGCCGCGAGCGGCGAGCTCATCGCCGAGCAGAGCCGCGAAGGCGTCGTCGGCGAGCTTGGTCTCCTGCAGACAGACCACGTCGGGCCCGCGTTCATCCAGCCACCCCAGCAGCCGCGGCAGTCGCTGCTTGACCGAGTTCACGTTCCAGGTCGCCACCCGCATCGCCCCAACCTAGCGGCGTCGCTCGGCGAACACGCGGCAGCTAGCGCGCCCGCAGCCCGTCGATGATGCTCGCGACAGCTCGGCCCGTTCGCACACGCTCCGCGCCCGGGTCGGGGGCGCTGAGGATGATCGCCGAAGCCTCGTGCAGAGCGGCGAGCAGCAGGTGCGCGAGCGCGGTGGCGTCGACGGGCTCGATCTGGCCTCGCTCCATGGCGGCCGCGAGTGCGTCGGCCAGCATGCTCAGGCCATAGGGGGTAACGGTTTCGCGCCACAGCTTCCAGCCGAGGGCCGCTCGTCCCTCGAGCAGGCCGACGCGCTGGAGCTCGGTCGAGCGGATGCACTCGTCCAGGTACCACTGAGTGCCGGCGCGCAGCGCGGACAGCGGGTCGGGCTGCTCCGCGACGGCCGCGGCGAGCCGCACGATGAAGTCGCGCTCCAGCGCCTCCAGCACCGCGGCCATCAGCTGGTCCTTGCCGTCGAAGTGGTGATACAGGCCGCCGCGGCTGATGCCGGCGCGCTTCAGGACCTCCGCCGTGCTGACGTCGGCGTAGCCGCGCTCGATGACGAGCTCTCGGGCAGCCTGAACGATCCGCTCGCGCGTCGGCTCGCCCCGTTCGGGGGTTGGGATGGTTTTGCCTTGCACGGCCACGGTGTCAGCTGCTAGGGTACCGACCGACTGTCGGTCTGTGTAACCGGACCAACGAACTGCGGAAGGGGAGTCATGAACACCTACGTGATATTGCGGCGCGGCGCCTGGGGTTCGGCCGACGAGCTCGGCGCAGCGGCAGAGCGCTCGCGGACGGTCGGCGATCAGCAGATGCCCGACGATATCCGCTGGATCAGAAGCTACGTGCTCGACGAGGGCGACGGACGGCTCGGCACGGTCTGCATCTATCAGGCGAGCAGCCCGCAGGCGATCCGCGACCACGCCTCACGCGCGGGGCTCGCCGCCGACGAGATCACCCTCGTCGCCGATACCGTCATCGTCCGCCCGGACCCCGAGCCGGCGGCCGCGTAGTCGCGCACGGTCCTCGGATCGGCGCGCAGGCGCATCCCGCGCCCTCTTCGCGATGGAGCTAGTCGGGCTCGAACCGACGACCTCCGCCATGCCATGGCGGCGCTCTCCCAGCTGAGCTATAGCCCCGTGCCTGCTCGGAGGGTTCAGTTTATCGGAGGCCCGCGTTCGCGGGCGGGCGTCGGCGCCTATTCCGGCGGAATGAACTCCGGGACGTCGAGGTCTTCGCCGGGCTCGTCCGGCCGGCGCGCGCCCGCGCCCGGTCCGGCCTGGTCCAGGCGCGCGGTCATCCCGCCGTGGGCCAGGCGCACGTCGCGAAGCAGGCGCTCGGCGTTGTTGCGCAGCGACACCGACAGCTCGTGCAGGTTGCGCGAGAGGTCGGTTCCCTCGCGCAGCACCTCGCGCGCCACGACGTGTGAGCCGTCGAGGATCTCGCGGGCGTCGTTGCGCGCCTTGGCTCGGATCTCCTTGGCCTGCGCGTCCGCCTCGGTGCGCAGTCGCTCGAGGTCCTCACCCCCCGAGGTGAGCACATGCTCGGCCTGCGCGCGGCTGTCCGCGAGCAGCCGCTCGACCTGCTCGCGGGCCTCCCGCACGAGCCCCTCGGCCTCGGCGCGAGCGCTCGCGAGCGCCTGCTCGGCCTGCTCGTTGGCACGCGCACGCTCACGCTCTGACTGCTCGTTGGCTTCGGCGCTCAGGCGCTCGGCATGTGCGCTCGCCTCGACGCGCACCCGCGCGGTCTCCTCGCCCGCCTCGATGCGCACGCGCTCGGCGTCGGCATAGATCGCTCCGACCGCCGCGAGCGCCTCATTCCTCGCGGCCTCGGCCTGGGCGCGGGCGGCGTGGATGATCTCCTCGGCCTCCTGCTCGGCAGCCTGCACGCGGTTCCCGGCGGCACGGTCGGCCTCCGCGATCCGCTCGCCGGCGCGCGTTTCGGCCTGCTCACGAAGCTCCGCCGCGGTGCGTTCGGCGGCCTTGACGATGTCTGCGACCCGGGCGGGCGCGGCGCTCAGGGCGGCGCGGGCGGCATCGCCGGAATCTCCCGGCGGCGGCTGAGGGTCCATGGCGGGAATGGTAGACCGCCGAGCCGCCCCGCGGAGCACGGCGGCACGCGCGCGGCGGACGCGCCGGAGATGGCAGAAAAGGTTGGAAATCTGTCCTTGCGGACAGATCGCGTTTGGGTCATGATCCGCCAATGGAAAGGGCCCGTCTCCCACGCCAGGTCGCGATCGTCCTGTACCCGGGTGTGCAGAGCCTCGACGTAACCGGTCCGCTCGAGGTCTTCACCGGCGCCGGCCTGCTGATCTCCGCGAGCGCTCGCCCGGAGCGCGGCTATCGGGTGCGGACGCTGAGCTGCGACGGCGCCCCCCTACAGACCTCGAGCGGCCTCACGATCACCCCCGACGCGTCCCTGATCGACGCGCCCGCCGACATCGACACGCTGATCGTGCCGGGCGGGAGCGGGTCCAGGGAGGCGGCCTGCGACGGTCCGCTGCTCGATTGGATCTCGCGCACGGCGGCCGGCACGAGGCGAACCGCGGGGGTCTGCACCGGCGCCTTTCTTCTCGCCGGGGCCGGTCTTCTGAGCGGACGCCGGGCGACCACGCACTGGGCGTCGGCGGAAGAGCTCGCGCGCCTGCACCCCGACGTCGAGGTCGACCCCGAGCCGATCTTCCTGCGCGACGGGCCGATCTGGACCTCGGCCGGCGTGACCGCCGGGATGGACCTCGCGCTCGCGCTCGTGGAGGAAGACCTCGATCGCGAGGCGGCCCTGCAGATCGCACGTCACCTCGTGCTGTTCCTGCGCCGCCCCGGCAACCAGTCGCAGTTCAGCGCGAGCCTGGCCGCGCAGCAGCCCGGGCGCGAGCCGCTGCGCGAGCTGCAGCGCTTCCTCGTCGAGCACGTCGCCGCCGAGCATTCGGTGGAGGCGATGGCCACGCGTGCGCACATGAGCCCCCGCCACTTCGCCCGCGCCTTTCGCGCCGAGACGGGAATCACGCCCGCGCGCTACGTCGAACGGGTACGTCTGGAAGCCGCCCGCCGGCGGCTGGAGGACACGGCCGATCCGATCGCGACGGTCGCGGCCGAGTGCGGCTTCGGCACCGCCGAGACGATGCGGCGCGTGTTTCTGCGCGCGCTCGAGGTCGGGCCGGCCGAGTACCGGCGGCGCTTCCAGTCCCGAGCCGTCTGCTCGCGCGCGGCATGAACATCGCGATCCTCATCTACGACCGCTTCACCGCGCTGGATGCGATCGGCCCATACGAGGTGCTCAGCCGGCTGCCGGGGGCAAGCCTGTCGTTCGTCGCCGCCGAGCCGGGCCCCGTCACCACCGACAACGGCATGCTCACGCTCGTCGCCGAGCACTCCATCTCGGAGGTCCCCTCGCCGGACATCGTGCTGGTTCCCGGCGGGCCCGGCGAGGTCGCCGCGCGCGCGGGCGCTGGGGTGCTCGAATGGCTCGTGGCGGCGGACGCGACGAGCACCTGGACGACCTCCGTCTGCACCGGTTCGCTGATCCTGGCCGCGGCGGGCCTGCTCGAGGGCAGGCGCGCGACGAGCCACTGGCTGGCACTCGACAGGCTGCAGGAGATGGGCGCCGAGGCGGTCGCGGAGCGGGTCGTGTTCGACGGCAAGATCGTGACCGGCGCCGGCGTCTCGGCCGGGATCGACATGGCGCTGGCGCTGGCGGGCGAGGTCGCGGGCGACGCGGTGGCGCAGGCGATCCAGCTCGGGATCGAGTACGACCCGCAGCCGCCTTTCGACGCCGGCTCGCCGAGCAAGGCCCCGGCGGAGGTCGTCGAGGCGCTGCGAGCACGCTCGCGCTTCCTCTGAGGCGCCGGCGCTCCTCAGCCTGCGGCGGCGACGACGGACGCGGGCAGGCCGCCCGCTAACCTCCGGGCTTTGATGGCGGAGCATCGCTACGACCCCCACGAGATAGAGCCCCGCTGGCAGTCGGTGTGGGCCCGCGAGCGCACCTGGGAGGTCTCCAACGAGGACGAGCTCGACGGTCGCGGCGATGCGCGTGGTTCGGCCGCGAGCGCCGACCGGCGCTCGTATGTGCTCGAGATGCTGCCCTACCCGAGCGGGGAGCCGCACATCGGTCACCTCAAGTGCTACTCGGTCGGCGACGCGATCGCCCACTTCCACCGCCGTCTCGGCCGTCGCGTGCTGCACCCGATGGGCTATGACGCGTTCGGGCTGCCGGCCGAGAACCACGCGATCAGGACGGGCGTTCATCCGCGTGTGTCGACCGCCGAGTCGATCGCGTCGTTTCAGCGTCAGTTCCGCTCGTGGGGGATCTCGATCGACTGGTCGCGCGAGCTCGCCACCTCGGAACCGAGCTACTACCGCTGGACGCAGTGGATCTTCCTCGAGCTGTTCCGCGCGGGACTGGCCTATCGCAAGGAGGCCGCGGTCAAGTGGTGTCCGCACGATCAGACGGTGCTGGCGAACGAGCAGGTGGACAGCGAGGGCCGCTGTGAGCGCTGCGGATGCATGGTCGAAGTCCGCCAGCTCGAGCAGTGGTTCCTGCGGATCACCGACTACGCCGAGCGGCTGCTCTCAGACCTCGACGGGATCGACTGGCCCGAGTATGTGAAGACGATGCAGCGCAACTGGATCGGCCGCAGCGAGGGCGCCGAGGTGATCTTCCGCTGCGAGGAGCTTGCGATCGACTACCCCGTGTTCACGACCCGCCCGGACACTCTGTTCGGCGCCAGCTTCTTCGTGATGGCCCCCGAGCATCCGGACGTCCTGCGCCTGGTCGCCGGAACCGAGCACGAGCGCGCCGTGCACGAGTACGTCAACCACGCACTCAACGAGACAAACGAGGATCGCGGCAACGCCGAGAAGCCGAAGACCGGCGTGCCGCTGGGGCGCACCGTGACGAACCCCGTCAACGGCGAGCAGATCCCGATGTACGTGGCCGACTACGTGCTGATGGAGTACGGCACAGGCGCGATCATGGCCGTGCCGGCGCACGACGAGCGCGACTACGCCTTCGCGCGCGCCTTCGGGCTGCCGATACGCCGCGTGATCGAGGCACCGCCCGCAGACGGGGAAGCCGGCGACTCAGGGGAGGTGGATGAGCAGGGGCTGCCGTACACCGGCGACGGGACGCTCGTCAACTCGCGTGCGGACCTCGACGGCATCAACAACCGCGAGGCCATCACGGCGATCGTCCGCTGGCTCGACCGCGAGGGCAAGGGCCACGCGTCGGTCAACTACCGCCTGCGCGACTGGCTCGTCTCAAGGCAGCGCTACTGGGGCTGTCCGATCCCGATCGTCTACTGCGAGGACTGCGGGATGGTGCCGATTGCGAGCGAGCAGCTCCCGGTCGAGCTGCCCGACATCGAGGACTACACCCCCAAAGGCCGCTCTCCGCTCGCCGCCGCGGAGGACTGGGTGCGCACGCGCTGCCCCGCCTGCGGCGGCGAGGCCCGGCGCGAGACGGACACGATGGACACCTTCGTCGACTCCTCCTGGTACTTCCTGCGCTACTGCGATGCGCGCAACGAAGGGGCGGCCTGGGATCCGGCGGCGCTGCGCGAGTGGATGCCGGTGGACCAGTACATCGGCGGCGTCGAGCACGCGATCCTGCACCTGATGTATGCGCGCTTCTTCTGCAAGGCGCTCGCGGACCTCGGCCACCTCGACTTCCAGGAGCCGTTCAGCGCCCTCTTCACCCAGGGCATGGTCACCAAGGACGGCGCCAAGATGAGCAAGTCCAGGGGCAACGTGGTGTCGCCCGCCGCGATCGTCGAACGCAGCGGCGCGGACACCGCCCGCTGCTACATCCTGTTCGTGGGTCCGCCCGACCAGGACGCGGAATGGTCTGACGAGGGCGTCGAAGGGGTCCATCGCTTCCTCGGGCGGCTGTGGCGACTGTCCGCCGAGACCGCCGAACGGGCGGGTCCGCCGGCCGAACCCGAATGGGTTGGCACGGCGGCGGCTGAGGGCGACGATCTCGCGCTGCTGCGCAAGACCCACTGGGCGATCGAGAAGGTCAGCGGTGATCTGCGGAGGTTCGCCTTCAACACCGCCATCGCGGCGGTGATGGAGCTACTGAACGAATGCTCGCGCCTGCGCGAGACGGCCGAGATCGAGGTGCAGCGATTCGCGCTCGCGACGGGCGCCTCGCTGCTGTTCCCGTTCGCTCCGCACGTATGCGCCGACATCTACGACCGCCTGATGGGCGAGCGCGTGTGGGAGCGCCCCTGGCCGCAGGCCGATCGGGAGCTGCTCGAGAGCGAGGTGTACGAGCTCGTGTGCCAGGTCAACGGCAAGCTGCGCGATCGCGTGCAGGCCGCTGCCGGCGCGAGCGCCGAGGAGCTGAAGGAGCTGTGCCTGCTGGCGCCGAACGTGCAGGCCCACCTCGACGGCAAGGAGATCGTCAAGGAGATCGTCGTGCCCGGCAAGCTCGTGAACCTCGTCGTGCGATAGCCATGGCCGAGCTGAAGCCCGCCTATCTGATTCACGGCGACGATCACGGCGCGATCGCCGAGCGCCGCGCCGGCCTGCGCGCGCTCGCCGAAGGAGAGGGCGGCGGCGCGGGCAACGTCGAGCTGCTCGAGGGCGAGGCGGGGACGCCGGCGGCCGTCGCGCAGGCGCTCGCGACGATGACGCTCGCGATCGGGGGAGAGCAGCCCGAAGGGCTGGGTCGCGTGATCCTCGTCGAAGGCGTCGAGCGCTGGCGAGGAGCCGACGTGGAGAAGCATCTGACGCCGGCGATGAAGGACATGGCGCCGGAGACCACGCTCGCGCTGTTCGCGCGCGAGGACAGCCGCGCCAAGGCTCCGGCGGCGGTGCATGAGGCGGTCAGGCAGGCGGGCGGTCAGGTCGTCGCGCAGATGTCGGTGAAGCCGTGGGAGCTCGCCGGCTTCGTCCGCGAGCAGGGGACCCGCATGGGCGTCTCCCTGGACGCCGCCGCGGCGAAGGCGCTCGTGGACCAGGTCGGCCAGCGCCAGCAGCGACTGCTGCGCGAGCTCGAGAAGATCGCGCTCGAACGCGAGGACCCGTCGGGCACGAGCCGGGTGGGTGCCGAGGACATCGAAGCTCGCGCCGCCCGCTCGGCCGAGTGGCGCGCGTTCTCGCTGGCTGACGCGCTGGTGGCGTGCGACGGTCGCGAGGCGACCCTCACATATCTGCGTCTGCGCGAGCAGGGGGAGCGCGTATCGGGTCTGACCTACACGATGGCTCAGCGGCTGCGCGAGGCGCTCCAGGTCGCAGCGCGCCTGCGGGCCGGCGAGTCCGTCGCCGCCGTCAAGCGCGGGTTGCGCATGCCGGCGCGCGTGGCCGAGCGTTTCGTCAGCGAAGTCGCGCGCACGGATCCCGACCGGCTGCGGCGGGCGTTGGGCGTGCTCGCCGAGCTCGAGCTCGACGCCCGCGGTGGCGCGATCCTGTCCTTCAGCCGCACGCCGCTCGCGGGCCTCGACGAGGACACGATCACGCTGCGGGCGATCGAGCGTATTACCAGCAGCTAGCTGAGCGCTCAGCGGCCGGCGAGCAGGCGGGCGGCCCGGGACTTCTTGTGCGCGCCGGTGTTGCGGTGCAGCGCGCCGCGCTTGACGGCCTTGTCGATCGTGCGCTGCAGCTGCAGGTGCTGGGCCTCGGCGGCGGGCGTGTCGCCGCTCTGCACGGCGGCCTCGAGGTGGCGGAAGTAGGTCTTGATCGCCGAGGTGTAGCGGCGGTTCTCCAAACGCTCGCGCTCGGAGCGGAGGATGCGCTTCTTCTGAGAGTGGATGTTGGCCATGGATCAATGTGGCGGTCGCGCGAGACGTCTTAGGGCGCGCCGTGGAGCGCCGTACTATAGCGGCCTTGTCCGAGATCCCGGGAGCCGGCGCACCCCCTGGAGAGCCCCCGGATTTCTCGGGCGAGGTCATCGGCATCCCCGACGGTAGCTTCGGAGAGGAATACGGCGGCCTCACCCTCCCGGAGCACGCCCCGGGCGAGGGTGAGGGCGCCGTGGGCGGAAGAGAACGGGTTGCGCGCAACACGGCCATCTTCTCGCTGGCCACCGGCGTGTCCCGCGTCGTGGGCCTCGCGCGGGAAATCGTCGCCGCCAGCTTCTTCGGCACGGGCGGTCCCGCGTCGGCCTTCACGCTGGCCTTTCAGATTCCCAACCTCGTGAGCAACCTGTTCGCGAACGCCGCCCTGTCGGCGGCGTTCGTACCGGTGTTCACGGACCTTCTCCAGCAGGGCAAGCGCAAGGAGGCCTTCCGGCTGGCCTCGACGCTGTTCTGGATCATGCTGATCGCACTGGGCGCGCTGACCGCGTTCTTCGTTCTATTCGCCGGCGTGATCATGCCGCTGTTCACGGGCCCCACCTTCGGTCCGCAGCTCAACGCGCTGACGGTCGGGCTCTCGCAGGTGCTGTTCCCGGTGGTGCTGTTGATCGGTCTGATCGGCCTGATGGTGGGAATCCTGCAGTCCTATGAACATTTCACCATCCCGGCGATCTCACCGGCGGTGTGGAACGTCGTGATCATCGTGCTGCTCGTCGTCCTGCGCCCGCACTTCCACGGCGGTGTCGAAAACGGCGATCAGCTGTATGCGTATGCGATCGCGATCCTTGCTGCGACGTGCGTGCAGTTCCTGATGGTTTTCGGTGCCCTCGCGCGGATCGACTTCCGTCTGGCGTTCTCGATCGACTGGCATGACCCGCGCATCCGCCAGGTGTTCGGGCTGATGCTGCCGGTGACGATCGGCCTCGGGATCGTCAACCTCGACCAGCTGATCAACTCGGTGTTCGGCACGCTCGTCTCCCGTGAAGCGCCGCGCGCGATCGACAATGCGTTTCGCATCTACATGCTGCCCCAGGGCCTGTTCAGCGTGGCGGTCGCGACCGTGCTTTTCCCCACGCTCAGCCGCATGGCAGCCAGGCGCGACCCGAGGAACATGCGCCGCATCATCGGCGTCGGCATGCGCCAGATCAACCTTCTGCTGATCCCCTCCGCGGTCTTCCTGCTGGTGCTCACCACGCCTGTCGTGAGGCTCGTGTTCGAACGCGGGCATTTCAACGCGAGGTCGACCGAACTCGTCTCGATCGCGCTGTTCTGGTTCGCGTTCAGCCTGCCGTTCGGCGGCATCAACCTGCTGCTGACGCGTGTGTTCTTCGCGGTGCAGAGGCCCTGGATCCCCACCCGCCTGGCCGCGCTGAACATCATCGTCGACATCATCGTCTCGATCGGCCTGTACAAGCCGCTCGGCATCGCCGGGCTGATCATCGGCACGGTCGCGGCCAATCTCGTGATGGCCGGTCTCCAGTTCTACCGTCTGCGCATCGGCTTCAACGGGCACCTCGAAGGCGCGCAGACGACGATGATCACGGCTCGCATCCTGCTCGCGTCGGCACTGCTGGCCGGGGCTTCATGGGTGGTCTGGCGGGTGCTCGACGACCTGCTGGGCACGTCGCTGATCGCTCAGATCGTGAGCGTCGGGGCGGCCGGGTTGGCCGGCGTACTCGTGTACGCGCGCGCCGTGCTCGTGATGCACGTCCCCGAGGCACACCAGGTCAGTCGCCTGATCCGCGCGCAGCTCGGACGAGCGTGATCGTCAGCGCTGCTCGAGCGGTCGCTACGCCGGCAGCCAGGGTGAGAGCTCGAGCAGAGGCCGGCTGAGCCAAGGCCCACCCGACCGATTGGGGGAGACCCCGAAGGGTCCCCCAATCGGCCAGCGCCCGAACATAGATCGCCGCTTACTACTTACGTCCCAGGACTCGTGTGTCTTGCCTGGGCGGCGTGACACTCCCGACACCTGGACAGGCCGCCGGCCCGAGGGCCGGCGCGTTGCCGCGGTTGGATCCCGAAGGGCCCTTGTCGAGTTGGCGATCCGCCGGACCTTCAAGGCTAGCGTGTCTACGCTGTAGCAGCCCATGGACCAGACGCACATCCGCAACTTCTCGATCATCGCGCACATCGATCACGGCAAGTCGACGCTTGCCGACCGGATCCTCGAGCTCACGCACACCGTGGCCGCACGGGAGATGCGCGCACAGCTGCTCGACTCTATGGATCTCGAGCGCGAGCGGGGCATCACGATCAAGGCGCAGGCCGTGCGCGTGTTCTTCACCGCGCGCGACGGCGAGACCTACCAGCTGCACCTGATCGACACGCCCGGGCACGTGGACTTCACCTATGAGGTATCCCGCTCGCTGGCCGCCTGCGAGGGCGCGCTGCTCGTCGTCGACGCCGCCCAGGGCGTCGAGGCGCAGACGGTCGCCAACACCTACCTCGCGGTGGACGCCGGGCTCGAGCTGATTCCGTGCCTGAACAAGATCGACCTGCCCGGCGCCGAGCCCGAGCGCGTCGCCGGCGAAGTCGCGGAGCTGATCGGCGAGCCTCCGGAGGGCATCCTCCGCATCAGCGGCAAGACCGGTGAGGGCGTGGGGGAGGTGCTCGAGGAGCTGATCGCCCGCGTGCCGCCGCCCTCGGGGGACCCTGACGGCCCCCCGCGTGCGCTGATCTTCGATTCGGAGTTCGACCAGTACCGGGGCGTGATCGCCTACATCAGGGTCGTCGATGGGGTGTTCAAGAAGGGGGAGGCGATTCGCGCGATGGCCGCCGGAACCGAGGCGGACATCGACGACATCGGCGTGTTCAGTCCCCAGATGATGCCCACCGACCAGCTGGCGGCCGGCGAGGTGGGCTATCTGATCACCGGGCTGAAGGACGTCACCCAGCTGCGCGTCGGCGACACGCTCACGACGCGTGCCCGCGCCACCGGTCCGTCGGCCCGATCCGGCGGCGCCGAGGCCAGCGAGGCGCTGCCCGGCTACCGGGAGGTCAAGCCGATGGTGTTCTGCGGGCTGTTTCCGATCGACTCCGACAGCTACCCCGACCTGCGCGACGCGCTGGAGAAGCTGACGCTCAACGACGCCGCCCTGTCGTGGGAGCCGGAGACCTCCGACGCGCTCGGCTTCGGCTTCCGCTGCGGCTTTCTCGGGCTCCTGCACATGGACATCGTGCGCGAGCGCCTGGAGCGGGAGTACGACCTGGAGCTGCTCGCGACGATGCCCTCGGTGGAGTTCGACGTGACGCTCACCAGCGGTGAGGAGCTCGAGGTGCACAACCCCTCCGACATGCCCGACCCGGGCACGATCGCCGAGATTCGCGAGCCCTTCATCAGGGCCTCGGTGATCGCCCCGAAAGAGTTCGTGGGGGCGGTCATGGAGCTCTGCCAGGAACGCCGGGGCGAGCACGCCGGCATGCACTACCTGTCACCGGAGCGCGTGCAGATGACCTACGACCTTCCGCTCGCGGAAATCGTGCTGGACTTCTTCGACCAGCTGAAGTCGCGGACGAAGGGCTACGCCTCGCTCGACTATGAGCTGAGCGGCATGAAGCCCTCCGACCTGGTCAAGCTCGATGTGCTGCTCGCGGGCGACCCGGTCGATGCGCTGTCGATGGTCGTGCACCGCGAGAAGGCCTATGAGATGGGGCGCACGCTCACCGAGAAGCTGCGCAAGCGCATCCCCCGCCAGCAGTACGACGTCCCCATCCAAGCGGCCATCGGCTCGCACGTGATCGCCCGCGAGACGGTCAAGGCCTATCGCAAGGACGTCATCGCCAAGTGCTACGGCGGCGACATCACGCGCAAGAAAAAGCTGCTCGAGCGCCAGAAGGAGGGCAAGAAACGCATGAAGCAGGTCGGTCGCGTGGAGGTTCCTCAGGAGGCCTTCCTGGCCGTGCTCGAGCTGGGCGAGGAGTAGATGGCCGCGGACGACGCGCCCACGCGCCTTTTGTTCGTGTGCCTGGGGAACATCTGCCGCTCGCCGACCGCCGAGGGCGTGATGCGCTCGCTGGTGGCGCAGGCCGGCCTGGAGGAGAGCATCGAGCTCGACTCGGCGGGCACCGGCGCCTGGCACGTGGGCAGCCCGCCCGACGCGCGCGCCGTCGCCGCGGCACAGGCTCGCAGGATCGCGCTCGCGGGCTCGGCGCGGCAGGTGCGAGCGGAGGACTTCGATGATTTCGATCTCGTCCTCGCGATGGACCGCTCGAACCTGCGCGAGCTCGGGCGGCTCGCGGGCGGCGAGCGCGGGCGGGCGAAGGTGAGGCTTCTGCGCGAGTTCGACCCGAACGCCGGCGATCAGGAGCTGGAGGTCCCCGACCCCTACTACGGGGCGCCCGGCGGCTTTGACGAGGTGCTGGATCTGGTGCAGGCCGCCTGCGCGGGCCTGCTCGCGCAGATCGCCGCCGGCGAGGTGGATGAGTGAGCCTGCCCGCAGGCGCAAGCGACGTCCGGCGCATCGGCGGCGGCGACATCAACGAGGCCTTTCGCGTGGTGCTCGCCGACGGGGGCGATGCGTTCGTGAAGACGCGTGCAGACGCATCCCCGGGCGAGTACCAGGCCGAGGCCGCGGGTCTTGCCTGGCTGGCGGAGCCGGGCGCGCTGCGCACGCCGCGCGTGCTGGAGTGCGACGAGCACTACCTGGCGCTTGAGTGGATCGAGCACGGCCGTCTCGATGCGCCCGGCGCTGAGGAGCTCGGCTCAGGGCTCGCCGCCACCCACCGGGCGGGCGCGCGGTGGTTCGGCGGCATCGGCGGCCCCGAGGCGGAGCTCCCCGCGCGCTTTGGCTCGCTCGGCCTGCCCAACGACCCGACACCGGACTGGCCCTCCTTCTACGCCGAACGGCGCCTGCGCCCGCTCGCGCGGATCGCGCGCGAGCGCGATGCGCTGCCCGCGTCCGCGATCAGCGCAGTGGAGCGCGTGTGCGAGCGCATCGGCGAGCTGTGCGGGCCGCCCGAGGCGCCGGCGCGGCTGCACGGCGATCTGTGGTCGGGCAACGTGATGGCCGACCGCGAGGGTCGCCCCTGGCTGATCGACCCCTCGGCCTACGGCGGCCACCGCGAGGTCGACCTCGCCATGCTCAGGCTGTTCGGGGCGCCATCCGAGCGCGTCTTCTCGGCCTATGAGGAGCTCGCGCCGCTCGCCGGCGGCTGGCAGGATCGGGTCGAGCTCTACCAGCTGCTGCCAATGCTCGTGCACGCGCTCCTGTTCGGAGGCTCCTACCGCGCTGGCGCCGCCCGCATCGCCCTGCGCTACGCCGGCTGACGGGCTCGAGCACCGCGCTCCGGCGCGTCCCGCCGCGGTGCCGGTGGTCGGAGAAGAGCGTGTGTACCCGCGCACCGCCTCCGAGCGCCGCCGGCTGTATCTGCTCGCCCGCGTGATCGTCGCCCGCCACTACCGGCGGCCACTGACGCTGGCGGTGGTCGCCCGCACACTCGCGAGCTCGCCGCGCCAGGTGCAGCGCGCATACGCCCAGTTCGGCGAGAGCACCTTCCAGGAGGATCTGTTCGCGCGGCGGATGGCGGTGGCGGCTGAGCTGCTGGTGAGGCAGCGCGCGATCCCCGTCCACGACGTCGCACGTCTCGTCGGCTATCGCCAGGCGCCGCACTTTGCGCGCGCCTTCCGCGGCCGCTACGGGGAGTCGCCCGCTCGCTTCCGCGCGCGGGCGTTTCAGACCGAGGAGTAGTGCGTGCCGGCGGCCAGCGTGTCGGCGCGCTCGTCGCTGACCGATTCGGCACCGGGCAGGCGCAGGCGCATCAGCGTTCCGCCGCCGCTCGCCCGCTCGGCGGCGACGCTCCCGCCCTGCTGGCCGGCGACCTGGCGCACGATCGCGAGCCCGAGGCCCGAGCCGGGCCGGCCGCGGGCCTCGGCGCCGCGGTAGAAGCGATCGAACACGTGTGGCAGATCCTCCACGGCGATTCCCGGCCCGTGGTCGCGCACGGTCAGCTCCTGTCCGTGCAGCTGGATCTCCACGGGCTCGCCCGGCGGGCTGTACTTGACCGCGTTGTCGATCAGGTTGCTGACCGCCCGCTGCAGCCGTGCGGGCACGCCGGCGACGACCGTCGGCTCGAGCTGGGCGTGCAACGGGGTGGACGGAGCGCGCTTGCGAGCGCGCTCGACGACCTCGCTGACGACAAGGTCCAGGCGCATGTCCTCGGCATCGGCGCGGGGTTCCTCGCCTCGTGCCAGGTCGATCAGGTCGTTCATCAGGAGTGTGAGCTCCTCGATCTGCTCGACGACGTCGTTCAGCAGCCGCTGGCGGTCGCCGGCGTCCATGTTCTCGGCCTGCTGCAGGATCTCGATGTTCGTGCGCAGGCTGGTCACGGGGGTGCGCAGCTCGTGCGAGGCGTCGGCCACGAGCTGGCGCTGCGCGTGCACGGACGCGTCAAGCGCGCTCATCGAGCGCTCGAGCGCGTCGAGCATGGCATTGAAGCTCGTCGCGAGCCGTCCGATCTCGTCCTCGCCGACGGGCTTGATGCGCCCGCTCAGATCCTGCGTCAGCGCGACGTGCTCGGTGGCCTGAATGAGCCGCTTCAGCGGCAGCACGGCGGCGCCGGCCACGAGCCGACCGAGCAGTGCGGCCAGCGCGATGCCGCCGATGACCAACAGTGCCAGGATCAGGCGCAGGTGCCGCAGCAGCGTGTCGACTTCGGTGAGAGGCTGGGCCACCTGAACGGCGCGCTGCGGTGCGACGTGCTCGGCGAGGATGCGCAGATGGATGCCGTTCACGCGCGCGTCGCGGAAGAAACTCGGGCCGTTGGCGCTGGCGAGCGCGCGCGTGCGGGCGTCGACCGGCAGTGTCACGTTCGCCGAGCGGAAGAGGACGTGGCCCTGCGGGTCCACCAGCTGCTGGTAGCCGCGTACCTGGTTGGGCAGCGGCGGCACGTTGCGCAGCGGGCTGTTCTGGGTACTCGCGGCGCCCCCGTGCGTGACCTGACCGGAATCCTGACCTTTGATCAGGTCCAGCAGCGTGCGGCGCTCGGGGCGCACCGGACTGCCCGCGACGAAGCGCAGGCTGTCGGCGCGGTTTCTGAGCTGCGTGTCCACCTGCCCGCGCAGCTGGTGTGAGGTGAGCAGGTAGGTCAACAGCGAGGCCAGCACGACGGCGATCGCGACCGCGGCGGCAGAGGCGAGGGTGATCCGGCGGCGGAAGCTCATGGGCGCCTCCTCATCGCCCGCGCAGCACGTAGCCCACGCCGCGCACCGTGTGCAGGAGGCGCGGCTCCTCGCCCACCTCGGTCTTGCGTCGCAAATAGCCCATGTAGACGCCCAGGGAGTTGGAGGTCGTGCCGAAGTCATATCCCCACACGTGCTCGAAGATGGCCGAGCGCGTGAGCACCTGTCGCGGGTGGCGCAGGAACATCTCGAGCAGCAGGAACTCGGTGCGCGTCAGCTGCAGCAGCCGCTCGCCACGCCACGCCTCGTGGGCGAGCCGGTCGAGCCGCAGGTCCTCGAACGCGAGCGTCGCCTCCTGTTCGTCCTCCTCGCCGGCGCGGCGCAGCAGCGCGCGCACGCGCGCGAGCAGCTCACGCAGTGCGAACGGCTTGACCAGATAGTCATCGGCCCCCGCATCCAGACCGGCGACGCGGTCGTCGACCTCTTCGCGCGCGGTCAGCATCAGCACAGGCGTGCGGTCGCCGCCCTTGCGCAGCCGGCGGCACACCTCCAGGCCGTCGATGTGGGGCATCGAGATATCGAGGATCACCACCTCGAAGGGCGCCGCGCCCAGCCGTTCGAGCGCCTCGCGTCCATCCACCGCCTGGGCGACCTCGTAGCGCTCGAGCGCGAGCGCCCGCGACAGCGCCGTCTGGACGGCGGGCTCGTCGTCTACGACCAGTATGCGTGCAAGCTCTGGCATCGTCACCAGCATCCCCCGGCCGAGCCGGTACGGTCGCCCGCCAGGACGCGCGCGGAGAATGCTGCTCTCAGGCTAGCGTGGGAGCCGAGCATGCTGCTAAAGGAAGGCGAACGGAATGCGAAGAATCGCCGGGACTCAGATCATCGGAGGGCGTCATCGCTGAGCAGGACATCGGGCGCGATGGACCCGCCGCCGCGATGGCGGCTCAGTCGCGCACGCTGCGCAACAGCGTCATCAGCCTGGCGATCTTCTTCGCGCTCGTCGTCGCGCTGCTGCTCAGCGTGCCGGGCCTGCGCTCGGCCGCCGAGCGCATAACCGACGCCAACCCGGCATGGATCGCCGCCGGGATCGCCCTCGAGGTGCTCTCATGCGCCGGCTACGTCGTGCTGTTCGGGCTGGTGTTCGGCATGCTCTCCCGGCGCCTGATCTCGCGGCTGTCGCTGTCGGAGCTGGCGGTCAACTCGGTCGTCTCGGTGAGCGGGCTGGCCGGCATCGCGCTCGGAGCATGGGTGCTGCGCACGAAGGGGATCTCGGCCGAGCGGATCGCCAAGCGATCGGTTCTCATCTTCGTGCTCACGAGCGCGGTCAACGTCGGAGCCGTGGTCGTGATCGGCGTGCCGATGTGGCTCGGCCTGCTCGAAGGCTCGACCAATCCCCTGCTCACGCTGCTGCCGGCAGCCCTGGCGCTCGCGACGATCGTGGGCACGCTCGCGCTGGCCTCGTGGGCGCGCCGCGCGGCGTCGCGCCAGCGCCTGGAGCGCGGCCGTGCGGGGGTCGCCGTGACGGCGCTCGGCGGGGGCGTGGACGACGCGGTGCAGCTGATCCGCTCGCGCGACTGGCGCCTGCTGGGCGCGGTCGGCTACTGGCTGTTCGACAACCTCACCCTGTACGCGTGCCTGGCCTCGTTCGGAGACGCTCCTTCGGTGTGGGTGGTGGCGATGGCATATCTGGTTGGCATGCTGGCCAACGCGATTCCCGTACCCGGCGGCTTCGTCGCGGTGGAAGGAGGTCTCGTGGGCATGCTGCTGCTGTTCGGCGTACGGCCCGCCTCCACGGTGCTCGCGGCCGTGGTCATCTACCGCGCGATCTCGCTGTGGATTCCTGCGGGCATCGGTTCCCTGGCCTTCCTCAGCCTGCGCCACGAGATCGGCAAGCCCGTGGCGCCGGCGGTGCCCGGGTAGCGCTCACCGCAGGCTGTCGGCGAAGGCGGCCGCCGCCGCGGCCCGCTGGCAGGCCTGTCGCGGCAGGTTGTCCATGACTCTCTGGAGCTGCTGGCCGATCGCTCCCGAGAGGCCGGGGCAGTAGACGGGCGGGGGCAGGTCGCCCGTGGCGGAGCCGGGCGCGTTCAGCGGAAGCAGCTCATCGGCGGCCGCGATCGCGTGGGCGAATGTGTCAGAGAAGATGTCGATCGCGACCCTCCCGCTGTAGACCTCGATCGAGCGCCCTTCGTCGTAGACGGTCGCGGGGACCCCGCGCACGACGATGTTGCGCTGGGGCCCCAGGGTCGCGTTCGAGTGCAGGCTGTAGATCACGGTCGTGACCTGCAGCGGCAACAGGCAGCTGCCGCCTCCGAAGATGCCTTTGCCGTGTACGCAGTCGCCGTAGTAGACGCTGTCGCCGACGGTGCGCACGTAGCCCTTCTGCCCGTCCGCCGCCGCGAGCGGCTGGCCGGCGAAGGTGGGGCCCACCCAGTACACCCTGTAGTAGGGGAAGGTCTCGGCTTCGGCCAGGGACCCGGCTCCGATCGGTCGCGGGTGCCCGGTCGCGCAGCCGCCCGCGGCGGCCGCCGCGCAGAGCGCTGCCAGCATCAGTCCCGCGCGCAGGGCGCGATGCGTGTGTGTGGCGGCTGCCGCTCTCATGGTCGTCATTATCCTGGCGTGCCGATCAGAGCCAGAGCCCGCGCGGCGGGGCTCCTCGCCCTGCCGGTTGCCGGGGCGCTTCTGACGCTGTGGCTGATCGTCGATCCGCGCTCGCCCGATCTCGCCGCGCAGGTGTACCGGGTCGACCTGTTTGAACAGCTCGGGTTCACCGTCTGGGATGAGCACTGGTACGCCGGCCACAATCTTCCCGGATACAGCCTGCTGTTCCCCCCGCTCGCCTCGCTGTTCGGGCTGCGGCTGGCGGCCGTGCTGTGCGTGCTCGCCTCCTGCGCGCTGTTCGAGCGCATCGCGCTGAGGACATACGGCCCGGCCGCGCGCTGGGGCGTCGCGCTGTTTGCCGTGGCCGCCGTGGCGGACGTGTGGATCGGACGCCTCGCCTTCGCGATGGGCGTCTCGCTGGCGCTGTTGGCGGTGTTCGCGCTCGTCCATGGGCGGGGGTTCCTGGCGGGGGTGACGGCGGCGCTGTGCGCGGCGGCAAGTCCCGTCGCCGGCGTGCTGCTCGCGCTGGCCGCCCTCACGCACACACTCCATCAGCGCTCGCCTCGCACGGCGCTCGTGCTCGGGGCTCCGGCGGTCGCCGTGGTGGTTGCGCTCGGGCTGCTCTTCCCGGAGGGCGGATACGAGCCGTATCCGACGCTGTCGTTCGCGGCCACGGCGCTTGTCGTGCTCGCCTTTCTGTGGGCGCTCCCGGCCGGTGAGGAGCTGCTGCACCTGGGAGCGCTCGTGTATCTGCTCGTCTGCGTGCTGTGCCTCATCATCCACACGCCGCTCGGAAGCAACATCGAGCGCTACGGCGTGCTGCTCGCCGGGCCGCTGCTCCTGTGTGCACTCGCCCAGCGCCAGCCCCCGGCGCGGCAGCGCCCGCGCTTGGCGATTGCGCTCGCGCTGTGTCTGATCGCGGTGTGGGTGGCCTGGGGTCCGGTGCGCGAGACGATCGCCGTGGCCGGCAACGAATCGACGCGCGCCTCCTACTACGTACCCGTCGAGCGTTTTCTGGCCAGCGTCTCGGCGCCCCCCGCAGCGCCGGTGCGGGTCGAGGTGCCATTCACCCGCTCGCACTGGGAGGCGGCGCTGCTCGCGCCGAGCGTGTCGCTGGCGCGGGGATGGGAGAAGCAGCTCGATACCCGCTTCGATCGCGTGCTGCTCGCGCGCGGGCTCACCGCCTCCGAGTACGATCGCTGGCTGCACCGGGAGGGGGTCGCGTATGTCGCGCTCCCCGACACGGCGCTCGATCCCTCAAGCGCCCAGGAGGGCCGCCTGATCCGCGGTGGACTGCCGTTCCTGCGCCGGGTGTTCGCGAGCAGGCATTGGACCATCTACAGCGTGCTCGCCCCCACGCCGCTGGCAACCGGGCCGGGGCGTCTGACCGCACTCGGCCATGACTCCTTCGCGCTCGAGGCAGTGAGGCCGGGGAGCTTCCTCGTGCGCGTGCACTTCAGCCGCTACTTCACGCTCGCGCGCGGCGTCGGCTGCGTGGGCCCCGCGCCCGCGGGCTGGACCTCGGTGAGGGTTCGCGCACCCGGCACCGTCGTCGTCGTCGCGCGCTTCTCGCTCGCCCGCGCGCTCGGCATCGCAAGCTCCTGCCGAGTGGCAAAAGGCGCCTGAGGCGCCGCTACGCTCACGGACGGCCATGGAGCGCCCCGTGCACAATCGCGTGCTCCTCCTGTTGGCGGGCATCCTCAGCCTGCTGCCGCTGGCCTCCTGCGGGAGGGCCGGTCTCGCCGAGGGTCGTGAGTCGATCGCGGGCGGCGGCCCGCCGGGGGCCACGGTGGGGGGGAGGGCCGCTCGCGCGGACGGCGTCCCCTATCGCTGGCTGGTGCCGACCGAGGGTGCACCCCCTTCGATCGCCGTCGAGAACCGCGCGCGGGGGACGACTGCCTGGCGGCTGCCCGGCCCCCGCCGCCTGCTCGGCGGCGAAGCACACGGTCCCGTCGAGGGCTATGTGGCCGAGCAGGCGATCGCCGCCGGCGAGACGCAGACGGTCTACGTCAACGCTCCGCGCGCGCGCACGGTCAGCGTGCGCGTCTATCGAATGGGCTGGTATGGCGGTCTCGGCGGGCGACTCGCGCTCGCGAGCGCGCCGCTGGCTGCCGTCGCCCAGCGCCCCTGCAGCCACCGCTACCTCACGGGGCTGACCGAGTGCGACTGGCGTCCGACGCTGTCCTTCGCGATCCCGCCGGCCCTCCCGAGCGGCGTGTACATCGTCAGGCTCGACGCCTCCGACGGGGCGCACAGCGACTGCCTGTTCGTCGTTCGCTCGCGGTTCAGCACGCCGCTGCTCGTCGAGATTCCGACAGCCTCCTATGAGGCCTACAACGGGTGGGGTGGCGACAGCCTGTACCCCGGGGGGAGCAAGCTCGCCGGCATCACCCACTCCACGCAGGGCGTGGAGGTCTCCTACGACCGCCCCTATGCCACGCAGACCGGCGCCGGACAGTTCTTCATCCGCGAGGTGGCGATGGTGCGGTTCCTCGAGCGCTACGGCTATCCGGTCTCCTACACCACGATCGAGTCGATCGACGGTGACCCCGCGCAGGTCCAGCGGGCGGGGGCGCTGATGGACATCGGGCACTCCGAGTACTGGTCCGCCGGCGACGCGCGGGCGTTCGCGCGCGCACGCGACGAAGGCAGGAGCCTCATCTTCATCAGCTCGGACACGTCTGCCTGGCGAGTGCGTTTCGCGCGCGCCACGGCGGCCTCAAGTCAGGCCGGCGAGCCCGACCACGTGATCGTCGCCTACAAGGAGAGGGTCGATCGGGACACCGACCGCTCACAGCCCTCGGGGCTGTTTCCGCTCGGCGACGCGCCGCTCGTGGGAAGCGCCTACGACGGCTGCATCACGCCCCGGATCCCCGGGCCCGGTCCGCCCGCCTATCTCTACTACGCGTGGGCTCCATCCCCGGGCCTGAAGCCGTCGTGGCTGTTCGCGCACACGGGCGTCACGAGCTCGACGCGCATCCCCGGCATCGTCGGCTACGAGCTCGATCAGCGGACGCCGGCCTCGCCGGTGGGCACGCTGCTCGTGGGCAGCGGCGTCGGCGTGCCGTGCCTCGGCGAGGATGAGCCCTCGCCAGTCCACGGCAGGGTGGCAGAGACAACGCTGTACGAGGCCCGCTCGGGGGCGCTCGTGTTCGCCACCGGAACGCTTGGCTGGGAGTACGCGCTCTCGCCCGTTCCGGAGGCCTCGCCGGACGCGCCGTCCTCGCCCGATCCACGGGTCGTCGCGATGACGCGGAATCTGCTCGCCCGGGTGCTCGGCAAACGCCGCTAGAAGGGGGCGCCGGCAGGCCTCGCGCGCCGGCGTCCGGCGCTCCCTCCGCTACCGCGGCGTGAGCGCGTAGAGCCCGGTGTAGCCCGTCAGGTAGATGTCCTGCCCGTCGCTGATGACGGGATCGAAGGAGCCCGTGTCCTTCTGGAAGACGACCCGGCCGGTGGAGATGCCGAGGCCGTAGGTGCGGCGCTCTCCGAGGTCGGCGAAGTAGACGGTGCGCCCGATGATCGTCGCCGAGCCGGAGATGCGCCCGTGCGCGTCAAAGCTCCACTCGATGTGGCCCGAGCGGGCGTTGAGCGCGTAGAAGGTGCCGTTGTAGGACCCGAGATACAGCGTCGGCCCAAGCCCGGGAGCGTTGGTCACGGCTGGCGAGGCGTATACGTAGGCGCCGGTCTGCACGGCCCAGTCGAGTCTCCCGGTGAAGGCGTCGTAGGCGTAGATGCGCCCGTCGGTGTTGCCGAGGAACACGCGCCCGTAGACCACCGCGGCCGTCGAGTAGAAGGTGCCACTCCCCAGCAGCGCGCCTTCGGAGCCGCTCACCCACAACCGCCGACCGGTCTGCTCGGAGATCGCCTGCACGTGTCCGGAGTAGTCGCCGAAGTAGAGCACTCCACCGCTCAGGGTGGGGCTGGCCTTGACCGCGCCTGCGGCGTGATAGGTCCACAGGACGCCTCCGCTGTGGGTGCTCAGCGCGTAGACGATCCCGTTCTGAGACCCGAAGAACAGCCTGCCGTGGTCGATGAGCGGCGAGGACTCGGTCGGGCTGGGGAGGTCGCGCGACCACAGCACCCGTCCATTCTTGTAGCTGAGCGCGAGCACCCGCCCGGAGTTGCTTCCGCCGCCGCGGGCAAGGACGGTGACGTACACGACGCTTCCCACGGCGGCCGGGGTGGAGGCCGACAGCACCCCCACGCGGCGCTTCCAGAACGTGTGCCCGGTGTGCTTGTTGACCGCGACCAGCGTGCCGTCATCGCCCAGCTGGAAGATGTGGTCTTCATAGATCACCGGCGGGAACTCGAGCAGGGTGTGGTCGTTTCGCACCCATAGCTGCCTGAAAGGCGGGCGCAGGTGCGCCGGGGCGGGGAAGAAGCGCGTGTGCTCCTTGGTGTAGCCGTAGAACGGCCACGCAAAGCGTTCGGGGCCGCGTGCCGGCAACTTGGGGGTGGGCTGTGGAACGAATCGGGCGTGCGGGTGGTAGATGTTGCCGGTGCGATGGCGCTCGTACAGATACCCGCCGAGCGCAGCCGCCGCGAGCAGGAGCACGGCCGCCGAGAGGCCCACGCGAACGCGTTTGGAGTGGGGTAGCAGGCGTCCGATGCGGTCGCTCACATATGCGACGAACGCCGGCTCAGGCGGCGAGCTTGCCGGGGGCGGGGACCGAGGAGCTCGTGGCCGGTGCGGGAGGCTGGTCCATTGCTGTGGGCTTACCCGCGGGAGCGCCCCTGGGCGGCGAGGCGGCGGCTCGATAGGAAGGGGTCTGCAGGTCCAGGCGGTCCTCGCCCGCCGCTCTTGCGCGGCGGGTCGAACGCGCCAGCAGCCGGGCGACGGTGACGGTCAGCAGCCACAGGCAGGCGAGCGCGAGCGGGAGCAGCGAAAGGCCGGCCACGAGCGCCAGCACATCGTGATTACCGCTCAGCGACCAGTTCCACAGCAGATAGTCGCCGAACGTGAGCCCGGACAGCATGGCCAGGGGCCTGTGGGACACGCACAGACCATAAGGGGCCGGGTAGACGGACGGACCGGCGCTGGAGCGAAAGCGCGCACACAGCCCGCCGGGGTTGCCGGGTTGGAGGGCGCAGGTAAGATGGGGGCTACATGCGGGCGAAGTGTTGTGGTTGCACAGAAGCCTTCCAAGCTTCTAGGGCGGGTTCGATTCCCGTCGCCCGCTTGTAGCCACGGGGAGTGGCGCAGTCTGGTAGCGCACCCGGCTGGGGGCCGGGCGGTCGCAGGTTCAAATCCTGTCTCCCCGA
>CAVZYR010000004.1:0-1613709 GCA_963779605.1 uncultured Solirubrobacteraceae bacterium | reverse complement strand
CAGTGACCGACGATGGCCTTCCGGGAACCGAGGCACAATTCCTCGCCTGCTCGTTCTGGCTCGTCACCGCGCTCGCGATGAACGGACGGAACGCCGAAGCGCGGGAGCTGTTCGAGCGGTTGCTGGGGCTGAGCAACGACTTGGGGCTCTTCTCGGAGGAGTACGACGTCGCGCACCAGCGGCTGATCGGGAACTTCCCGCAGGCATTCACTCACCTCACGATGGTGGAAGCAGCGAAGACGCTGGCGGTGCGGGGCGGCCCCGTCGCCGCGCGATACGCCGACCGCCAGCCGGCACTCCTAAGTCCTCGATGGCGACGACTTCACGCTCCGTCATCAGGGCTATGAGCCGTCACAAGAAGACCTGCGGGAGGCGCTCACGTCGAAGTCGCGGGGTCGGATCACGGCCCAAGCCGAGGCCGATGGCGGAGGCGTGACCGACACGGCGCTCCTCCTCGTCGCTATGAAGAAGGGCCGGCCCCTTGGCTGGCTTCTGCTTTCGGCGAAGCGGCAGTCTCTAACTGTGTCTTCGGTCGGACCTAACGGCGCAAATCGTCGGCGCCATGTGCCCCTATTTTCAATTGGCAGTCGTGCCAATTGCGGCGATTACTTACCGCAATTTGCGACGATCTAGAGTGTAAGGTAGTGACGACACAAAGGGGACGAAAACCCAGTATTCATGCGGGATTCCGCCCAAACTTCACCTCCAAACCGCGGCCATGGTAAGGAAGGGGTCTCCGGTTCGAGTCCGGGGCTGGGCTTCCGATAAGAAAAGGGGTAAGCGACCGACAGTCGCTCTTGATTACCCTGCCTCCGGCGACTTCATGCTCGCCGCCGAGCAAGCGCTCGGCAACTGCGTGGCCCATCCTTCCCATCCCGAGAACGGCAAGGCGCATGATCAGGCTCCTTCACTCGTGACGCGGCGGCATGCCATGAGGCGTGCCTTCGAACCCTACAGACGCGGAAATTCGCCGGTGCGGCGCGCCGATCTGAAATCGGCCTCAGCTGAGGTCCAGCACGGTCTGCGGGGCGGGAATCACGTGGTCCTCGATCCCCTCGGAGGGGATGATCGCCGTGCCGATCGCGAAGAACTCGATCACATGGCTGCCCCAGCCATGGGACTTCTCTTCGATGTGAACGCCGACTATGCCCTCGGCCTTGGCCTCCAGCGCCTCGGCCTGCATCCGCTCCATCGCAAGCTCGCGCGCGTCGTAGAGCGCCTGCGTGAAGTTCGGCAGCTCGACGTTCTGACCCGTGTTGCCGATCGACTGGCGCCAGCTCTGGTGGGCGACGTGGTAGACGCAGGAGCCCATCACCATTCCGACCGGGCGATGGCCGGTCTGCAGCAGCGTCCAGAACTCCTGACCTGAGAGGTCGCTCGTGAACGGACGTCCGGACGGGGCACGGTGCAGCTCGCCGCCGCGGTGCTTGACGGCGGTGCCCATCGCGATGAACTCGGCCATGCTCTCGCCCCAGTCATAGCGGCCGATCGTCAGGCGCACGCCCACGATGCCATCGGCGCCGAGCTGCTCGGCCTCCTCCTCCATGCGGGTCATCGCCAGCTCACGGGCCTCGTACATCGCCTGCGAGAGCACGTTCATCTCCTGGCTCTGTTTCCACTGCGCCTGCTGGTAGCCGATGTGGTAGATCGAACTGCCGATGACGAGCCCGAGGGGCTGGAAGCCGGCCTGGCGAACGAGCAGGAACTCATTGACGGACAGGTCGCTGGTGAACAGGCCCGAGCGGTTCTGCTGCAGGCGCGCGGTGCCCGCCTCGGGCACGCCCTCTGTGCTGCTGGGGTCATAGGCCACGGTGTAGTTCCTTTGTCGCTCGAGGGGGGCTCAACCTAGTGAGAGGATCTGAAGTGGTGGGGGCGAAGGCGGCTGCGAGGCGATCGTCGCGTCTTCGCGCACGACGGTGCCCATCACGTGGAAGGTCACCTCGAGGTCGTGGCTCTCATACATGCCGCGCCGTACCGAGTGGGTACGGCCGCCCTGCTGAAGCTCGACGCCGATCACCCCGTCGCCGCCAAGCGCCTGCACCTGCGCGGCGACGAACGACATCGCCTTCTCGCGCGCTTCATACACGCCCTGGCTGAAGTCGACCAGCTCCTGGTTGATCCACGACGCGCCGAAGGCGCTCTGTGCCTGCTGGGTCTGAACCGACGCCGGCACGTAGTGCACGCTCGTGTGGGCCGCGATCCCCACCGGCCGGATGCCGGCGTTGCAGAGCAGTGCGAACTCCTGCCCGGAGAGATCGCTGAGCAGCGCCTCGCCGCCGGGGTTGCGCAACTCCTCGGGCAGGCGCACGGCGGTGCCCACCGCGATGAACTCCACCGCGCCGGCCGCGAAGTCGTGCGCGCCCTGGTCGATCCGAAGTGCGACCACCGCATCGGCCCGGCACGCCTTGGCCTCCTCGAGCAGCCGCCCGAGCGCGAGCCGGCGGCTCTCGTTGTAGGCGTCGGAGAGCACCTGCACCTCGGTCGGGACGTTGTAGTAGGTGGGCTGCCAGCCGACGTGGTAGATCGATGAGCCCATCACCTGTGTGATCGGCGTGGCGCCGAGCCGCGCGAGCGCGCTCCATTCGCTCACGCCCAGATCGCTGCTGAACGCCGCGGGTCCCGCGCCGGCCTGTGCGAACTCCGCCAGGCGCTCCGCCGCCGCGACCGGGATGTGTCCCTGTTCGATCTGCACGAGCGAGGCGGCGGCCCGCTCGTCCGAACGTTCCGCGTCCTCGCGTCGCGCCAGCGCGGCGGCCTTCGCTGCGGCCTTCTCCTCCTCTGAGCGACGATGGAAGAGCGGGCTCACGAAAGCAGCTCGCCGAGCGCGAGCCGGTCGCGCTCTGAGACCTCGGCCGTGCGAGCGACCGCCGCGATCAGCTCGTCGATCCAGTCGGCCATGGACAGCTCCTCCCGCTTGAGTGTGATGCCGCGCACCACCTTGTGGCGGGTGCACTGGACCGCCGGACCTGTGCTCCGGAGCTCGAACTGCTCGTCACCCAGGGGTACCGCGATCCGCTGCACCGCGCGCTGTTTTGATCGAAACCCGCCCACCCTGCGGCGCTCGACGAGGGCGATCTGGGGTAGCGCCTGCTCGAGCCGGGAGGCGAGCACCTCGACCGACATCGCCAGGTCCGCCCCGTCGGCACGCAGGGCGGCCGCCGGTAGATCGAAGGCCTCGTCGCTTGACACGCACGGGAGGCTACCCCTACTCGGCAGAGCGCCCAACCGCAACTGTCATGCTTGCCCATGTGAAGGATCAGTCCCGCGAGCGCTACGCGACGCAGGCCGAGGGGCTGCGTGCGCTCGCTGCGCTCGTCGCGGTCATGTGGGCCGTCGAGCTCGTCAACGCGCTCGACAGCTACCGACTCGACCGCGACGGCATCGTGCCGCGCAACCTCTCCCACCTCGACGGCATCGTGTTTGCGCCGTTCCTGCACCTGAGCTTCTCGCACCTGCTCGGGAACACGATTCCGTTCGTCATCCTTGGCCTGGCGATCGCATTCGCCGGAGCGCGACGCCTGCTCCTCGTGACCCTGATCGTGGCGCTCGTCAGCGGGCTCGGGGTCTGGCTCACCTCTCCCAGCGGAAGCGTGACGGTCGGCGCGAGCGGCGTCGTCTTCGGCTACGCGACCTACCTCATCAGCCGCGGGCTGTTCGATCGCCGCCTCGGCGAGGTCCTGCTCGGCATCGTCGTCCTGCTTCTCTTCGGCGGCGCGCTCATCTCGGACCTCATCCCGCGTAGCGGGGTCTCCTGGGAGGCGCATCTGTTCGGCGGGGTCGGCGGCGTGATCGCGGCGGCGGTGCTCGCGCGCAGCGCCCGCGGCAGGACGAGCGCGGCCGGCGCCACAAGCGTACCGGCGTCGCTGCGCTGAATCGCGCCATGTTCTTGGCAAAGCCCGCCGGCGGTTAACCCTCGAACCCGGCCACTCCATCGTCGAAGGGTGACGCCACGTAGATGCTCTCTCCGCGCGGGGCAAGTGCGAGCGCGATCGGGCCACTCAGCGGGTCCATCGCGGTCGGGCTCTCGCTGGCCGGCGTGAGAGCTCCGTCGGTAGGGTTTCGCAGCAGTTCGACCAGGCTGTTGGCGCCCTCGCCGACCACGTAGACAACGCGGCCGTCCGGCCCGATCGCGAGCGCCGCCGCGCCGCGAAGGAAGGGAAGTCCCGTCGGGCAGCTCGCGTCCGGCGCCGCCTGCAGGCAGTCGGGCGAACGCGCAGCGAGTCGCCCGCTCCTGGGATTGCGCCTCAGCACGACCACCGCGCCAGGATCGAACGCGGCCACATACAGCTCGCGGCCGTCGGGGCTGAGAGCGATCGAGCGGGCGCCCGCGAGCTGGGGCACGGACACGTCGCAGGGCGCGTCTCCCTCGCCGCGCGTGCCCGAGGAGATGCATCCGCCGCGACGGTACAGAGGCGTCAGGGCCCCCCTGGACCTGTCGCGCAGGAATACCCTGACGGCGCCGCTCAGCTCCGATGCGACGTACACGAAACGGCCGTCTCCGGAGATCGTGATCGCGCTCGCGCCCTCGAGGTCGGCGAAGGCGCGACAGCCGCTCCCGGGCAGACTCTGCAGGCAGCCGGGCGTTCCCGGGAGCGCCCGCAGAGCGCCGCTTCGGGGGTCGCGCTGTCAGGGTCACGACCGAGTCGGTGCCGGGCTCGAGCCCGTAGGAGACGGCGTACAGGTAGCGCCCATCCGGGCTGATGGCCAGGGCGTCAACCCCGTTCAGCGCCCGCAGGCGAGCCCCGCATCGGGGCTGCGGCGCGCCTTCGAGCGGTGCGCCGGCGACGCAGCCGAAATACCCGCCGCGGACACGTTGCGCCAGCGGCACGAGCACGCCGTGGCGTCCACGGGCGAACGCGCTCACCGTCGCGGTGTTGGACGCACCGACGTACACGAAGCGGCCGTCGGGGCTGACGGCCAGCGCGTCGGCGCCGCCCAGCGCAGCGTCCTTGGCGGCGCACGGGCTGCTCGCGCCGGAGCCGATGCACGCGCGCGTGGACGGCGACAGCGCGGGGTACACCGCTCCGGTCGCGCGATCGCGGGCCAGTGCCACGACCGCGCCTTCGCCGGCCACGTACACGCTGCGGGCGTCCGGACTGACGGCCACGGCCTGGGCGCCGGCCAGCCCCGCCGCGACACCGGGGCAAGCCTGTTCGGTGGCAGGCTCGTCATAGGGGTCGCGCAGACAGCCGCCGGCACCGGGCACGGCGCTCGGCGAGCCGTACACGATCAGCGCCGCCGCGCCGGCGGGCACGAGCAGCCACGAGGAGCGCCCGCGAGCAGAACGAGGAGCGTCAGCAACCGCGCTCGACGCGATCGCCGGGCGGGGCCTCCGATCAACTCCGGCACGAGCGGCGTGGCGGCGGGAATCCAACCGGATCGAGTACGTCAGGCCAGGGGTCGCGGAGCTGCGGCTGCACCTCCCCACCGTTGCATATCGTTACCGCGTGCGCACCCGCTTCATCCGCCACGGACTGCTCGCCGCGGTCCTCGCCGTCTACGCCGCGCAGCTCCTCTCATCGCCTCCCGGCGCCGCCCAGGGCGCGGTCAACCCGTGCCAAGAGGCGCCGACACCCGGCGAAAGCGAGATCACCGTCCTCAGCGGCGGCGTGGAGCGCACGGCGATCCTGCACGTGCCGCCGGCTGCCGCCGGTCAGCATCTGCCGCTGCTCGTCGGCCTGCACGGCGCCGGAGGCAAGTTCTTTCAGTCCTACTCGGGCTTCTCGGTGCTGGCCGACTCCGAGGGCTTCATCGCGGTCTACCCGAACCCGCTTGAGGAAGCGGACGGGCATACCTTCTGGAACATCGACGAGGCGCCCGCGGGCGCCGGCGACGTGCAGTTCATCTCCGACCTGCTCGACTACGTGGAGAGCGAGGAGTGCGTGAACACCAGCCGCGTATACGCGGCGGGGGTGTCAAACGGCGGGGGCATGGCCGCTCTCCTCGCGTGCCAGCTCAGTGCCCGCTTCGCGGCGTTCGCCTCGATCGCCGGCGGATACTCGAGCCTGCCGCCGTGCCAGCCTCAGAACCCGGTGTCGGTCATCGAGGTGCACGGAACCGCCGACGGCGTCGTCCCCTACAACGGCTCCCCGCCCGCCCGGGCGGGCGCCGTGCAGCCGTGGCTCACGGCCTGGCGCGGGCACGACGGCTGCCACGGCCGTGCCGCGGTCAGTCGCCTCGCGCCGCGGGTCGAGCGCTACGACTGGACCGGCTGCGCGCAGGGCACCGCGGTCGAGCACATCGAGATCTTCGGCGGCGGCCACCAGCTGCCGGGAGGACTGCCGCCCGACGCCGGGCAGGCGAGCACCATCTCGGCTCCCTGGCTTGCGTGGAGCTTCCTGCGCGAACACAGCCAGGCCGCGCCCTGAGGTCTCCGCTCCTTCGGCGCTCAGCCCCGTTCTCGAGACCGGCGAAGGACGAGTGCGCTCTCGTGTAGGTTCCCGTGATGCTGCGTAAGCCGCTCACGCTCCTCCCGCCGCTGCTCCTGGCCGCGATCGCGCTGCTTCTCATCGCCCCCGTTCAGGGCGTCAGCCGTGCCTCGGCCGCGGTGAGTGCCGTCA
Source organism: uncultured Solirubrobacteraceae bacterium (assembly GCA_963779605.1). Lineage (GTDB taxonomy): Bacteria > Actinomycetota > Thermoleophilia > Solirubrobacterales > Solirubrobacteraceae > Palsa-744. Next base: position 1,607,149 of record CAVZYR010000004.1, on the reverse strand, counting down.
GCGGCGCGGCGGGCGTTCAGGTCACGATGCCGCCGGTCGGCCTGTCGATCGAGTACCCGCTGCTGGCAGAGGATCTCGGCACGGGCGCGTGCCCTCCCCCCGCTCTCGTTGCCGAGCTCCTTCAGCTCGGCTCCCCGCCGCTGGCCCTGGCCGGCGAGAGCCAGGACATCACATCGCCCAGCGGAGCGCTGGTCGGCCCCGCCCCCTCCTGGGCAGCAGCCACCGTGTACCCCCTGCCCGCTGCCTTCTGGAGTCAGCTGCACTGCCTGTTGAGCGACGCGAAGGACCCCCTCACCGCCGGCCTCAATCTGAAGACCGGTCAGCTTTCCTGGGCAACGCAGGTGGTCGCCAATGCCCAGAGCGCGGCCACCAACGGCCTGAACTTCTCCCTGGGGAACGAGCCGGACCTCTACGAACTGCCCAACTATTCAGCACTGGGCCACAAGCTGAGCGAGCAGGAAGATCTCGCAGCGATAAATCTGTATCTGCAGCTGGCGAGCTACATGCGACCGGCGATCGGCAGCTTCGCTCTGGTCGGGCCGGAATTGGCCGCGGCCAAGCACTGGCAGAACCAGCTTCCGGGGGTCATCGCGCAGCTCCACGAGCAGACCGTCGGCGTCCACCTGTACCCGTTCAGCGCCTGCAAAGATCCGCGCGCGGCCACCATCCCGGGGCTGCTCTCCGCGGGCGCCGGCGAATCGCCCCGCAGCCTCGCGTGGGTCGTTGCGGATGCCAGAGCGGCGGGCGTGCCGGCGATCATCTCCGAGGCCAACTCCGTTTCCTGCGGTGGCATTGCGGGGGTGTCGAACAGTCCGGCATCCGCGGTCTGGGCCCTGCGCTTCGTCCTCAGCGCGTTGAAGACCGGCTTCCAAGAGGTGCGCTTCCACATGAGCGGCGGCGCCTACGACCCGTTCTCCGTTCGTGGCGAAGAAGTCGTCGCCCGGCCGCTCGAGAGCGCGTTGGTCGCGCTCAACCAATGGCTGCCCGTCGGCTCGTCGCTGCGGACGGTCTCCACCGTGAAGGGACTCGTCACCACCGCTGTGAGCGGAAATCCAGCCGGTCCGACACGCATTCTCGACAACGAGACGGCGCGCGCGCGAACCGTTGTGCTCCCGGCTTCCCATACGCTGGTCGTCGCGGTGCTGACCGCCACGCGGACGGGACTGCTGAAGGCGACGCTCCCGGCACGTCACGGTCGCGTCAAGCTCCGCATGGCGGCGAACAGCGTCGTGGCCGTTCTCTCCTGATGGCAACGGCTCAGCGCCGCGATCACCGGGCTCTCCGGCCAGAGCCCGAGGACCGGGACCTGCTCTAACTCGACCGATCGCGCCGCCGTCCGTGTCCGCGGGCGCTCTCTGGCCGGCCGCTGCCGAGGGCGGCTCTATCGCCGCAGGCAGGATAGGCTCGCCGTCCACCCATGCGAATTCATGCCCTCACAACCGGCAGCGTGACCCTCAAGCACGCGTTCCTCCACCCCAGCCCCGGCATGCGGCGCCAGCTCGACCTGTTCCTGCCCGGCCCCTGGTCTGAGCCGGTGCCGATCCACTGCTGGGCCGTGGAGCACGACGGGCGCCTGCTGCTGATCGACACCGGCGACACCGCGGCCGCGCGGAACGTCCCCTTCGCCCGCATCGAAGTCACCCGCGAGCAGGAGCTTCCGGCGGCCATCGCGGCGGCGGGCCTGTCGCTGGACGACGTCTCCGAGGTCGTGCTGACCCACCACCACGGAGACCACGTGGACGGGCTCGTTCACGTGCATGCTCCGGTTCAGATCAACGATGCCGAGCTGCGCTTCCTCGGGACGACCTTCCCGCGGATCATGCGTCGCGTCCTGCGCCAACCCCTGCCGCCGGGCTTCGCCCCGAAGCCGTTCGCGCTCGACGGCGGGCCCTTCGGCGCGTTCGCGCGCAGCCGTTCGCTCACCGCTGACGGTCGCATCGTCGCCGTCGACACCCCAGGCCACACCCCCGGGCACATCTCGGTCATCTGCATCGATGACTCGGGTCGCCACGTGATACTGGCCGGCGACGCCACCGACACGCTCGAGCAGCTGCACGCCCGCCGCGCCGACGCGATCGCGCCCGATCCCAAGGTGCACGTCGCGACGATCGAGACGATCCTCGCCCACTGCGCTCAGCACCCCACCGTCTACCTGCCCTCGCACGACCCGGACAGCGCCGCACGACTCGACGGCTCGATCACCGTCAGCTGAGACGCCGACAGGGCCGACGACGCTCCGGCCGCCGGCCGCCGCCCCGCCTATGAGGTGGGAACCGCCTCCTCCGAAGGGGCGCTCGCCTCTCGCGACGCAGCACTCGCCTCCCGCTGCCCACTCTCCTTCGGCGGCACGGCCGCGCCGAACATCGCCCGCGTGGCCCCCGCGATCTCCACCACCGCGTCGTGGCACGCGCGGCTGACGCCCGCGGCGCCGATGAAGGCGTGGATGAAGCCCGGGAAGCGTCGCAATGTGGCCGGCGTCCCCGCCGCCCGCAGCGCCTCGGCGTATGCCTCACCCTCGTCGCGCAGGGGGTCGAAGCCGGCGGTGATGACCAGCGCGGGTGCGAGCCCCGAGAGGTCCTCGGCGAGCAGCGGCGAGGCCCGCGGGTCGCTACCGTGTGCCCCCGCCGCTCCGAGGTAGTGGGCGTCGAACCAGTCCATCGCCGCATTCGTGAGCAGGAATCCCTCGCCGAACAGCTCGCGCGAGCGGCTCCGCCCGCGGAAGTCCGTGGCCGGATAGATCAGCAGTTGCAGGACGGGAGCCGGCCCCCCATCGTGCGCGGCGAGCTGCGAGACGACCGCGGCCAGGGTCCCGCCGGCGCTGTCGCCGCCCACGCCGACCCTGCGCTCGTCGGCACCGAGCTCACGCGCGTTCGCAAGCGCCCAGCGGAGCGACGCGCGCGCGTCTTCGACAGCGGCTGGAAACGGGTGCTCGGGCGCGAGGCGATAGTCGATCGCGAGGACATGCGCGCCGGCGTGGCGGCAGAGCATGCGGCAGACACCGTCGTGGGTGTCGAGGTCGCCGAACACGAAGCCGCCGCCGTGGAAGAAGACGAGCAGCGGGTGCGGGCCGCCTCGCTCCTCGGGCGCGTAGTGTCGCGCTCGCAGCGGCACCTCGACATCGATCTCGAGGTCGCGCACCGAAGCGACGGCCTCGGGCCTGCCGGTGGCGATGACCGCGAGGCGCCGCCGCGCTCGCCGCGCCTCGGCCGGCGAGACCGACTCGAGCGGCGGCTCGTTGCGGCGCTCGCGCAGCGCCAGCGTGAGCTGCATCTCCGGTGCCAGCGTTTCGCTGTCGATATGCACCGCGGGCCTGCCCGACAGGCGCACCTGCACCCTCGGCGGCAGCGCGGCCAGCGCCCGCGCGAACTGGTGCTCGAGCTGCTCCCGCGGTGTCAACCGTCGTGTGGCGCGCCCCATCCCCTGATGCTACCTGCCGGACATGCGCCCGCCCGGCCCGCCCCGGTCTCCTCAGACCGGGGCGGATGACGGGCTGCCCAACCGCCTATTTCGTCGTCAGGATTTCCGCACCCCCGAAGCCGCTGGTCTGCAGCGTCCCCGTGGTCGTGCCCGCACCGGCCGAGCCGCATGTCAGCGTGCCGCTCGTGTCGTTTTCGGCTTCGCCGCCGTTGTGCCCGTTCTGGTCGAACAGAAGTTCAGACGGGTGGGCGGCGGACGTGCCGTTTTTGAGGTGTGGGGCGCTTTCTCCCTCGCACTGCACCACGGCCGCTTCCGGCACGTCATATCTGGCCGGGTCTCCCGGAGTTGACGGGCGCCTTGCCACTTCGGCTTCTTCGAGCAGCTGTCCCGCTCCCGAGCAGGAGGTCGCCGCTTCGACGGCGTAGACCTCGAAGCCGATCGCTTCGATCGATTCGCTCGTGCGCAGAGCGGGGTTGTAGATGGTGGCTTTGGACGTCCCGGGGAATGACCGTCCACAGAGGGATTCAGCCATCTGTTTGACGGCCGGCTGCGCCCCTCGGAACACGCAGTGGGATGTCAGTTGGGCACCCTCGGTCGACAGGAACTTCAGGCCGCTTCCAAAGGCGGTCGCGGCCGGCAGCTGCGCCTTCGTCCTGTCCCTGACGACGGGTTTGCCGTTGAACGTCCCTTCTTCGAGTTCTGAGCCCCACGGCATTTCTTCGGACGTCACGATCTCTTCGAGCCCCTGCGAGGCTTTGCATTCTCCGCTCGAGAGAACACAGTCCGCGCTGTTGAAGCTGTCCGTCTCGCCCACACCAGCGAAACCGCCTGCCGGGTTCTCGACGACGCCCAGGGCCGATGTCTCACACGTCACCGCACCTTCTTCGGAGGCGAGCGTGAGCGTTCCCCAGGAGAGCGTGGGCACAACGGCGCCCTGTTTGACTTTGACGCTGTTCTTGTACCAGTGGGGCGTGCCTGCGCTGGGCAGCGTCATGAACGTCTGTTCTGAGCCGGTGCTCGTCCCGCCCGGGTTGGTCGCGACGATGCGGAAGTAGTAGCTCGTGTTGGTCGTGAGGCCCGTGACCGATGCGGACACCGCGACCGGGCTTTCGCCGGACCCGGGGAGCGCCGAGCACGGCACGCTCGTGCCTGAAGCTTCCGTCGTGCCGTATTCGAAGTGGCAGTCGCTTACCAAGCCACCTTCCGGGTTCACGGTTGCGTTCAACGTGGCCGCCGTCCGCGCCACCGACGTGGCCGCTCCCGTTACGACCGTCGGCGGGTTGGGCAGCGTCGTGAATGTTTCATCTGAGCCTTTGCTCGTCCCGCTCGCGTTCGTCGCGACGATCCGGAAATGGTAGGTCGTGCTCGCGCTGAGGCTCCCCACCGACGCGGACACCGCGACCGGGCTCGTCCCCGAACCCGGCAGCGAGGAGCACGGCATGCTCAGCCCGTAGGACGGCGTCGTGCCGTATTCGAAGTGGCAGTTCGTCACATTCGAACCTTCCGGGTTCACCGTCGCGTTGAGCGTCGCGGTGGTCTGGGTGACCGGCGCCGCCGCTTCGGTCACCACGGCCGGCCGGTTCGGCAGGGTCGTGAACATCTGGTCCGAGCCATCGCTCGTCCCGTTCGCGTTGGTCGCGACGATGCGGAAGTGGTAGGTCGTGTTCGCCACCAGACCCGTGACCGGCGCCGAGACCATCACCGGGGCTTCGCCGGACCCCGGCGGCGACGAGCAGGGCACGCTTTCCCCGTACGCTTCCGTGGGGCCATATTCGAACTGGCATTCGCTCACGTTCTGATCCTTGGGGTTGACCGTGGCGTTTAACGTCGCCGAGGTCTGCGTGATCGACGTGGCGGCTTCGGTCACAACCACGGGCGGGCTGCGGTCGACTTTGATTTCAGCCGACGCCCCCGAGTATTCGCTTTCGGCGCTTTCGTTGCTCGCCGAGACTCGGTAGACCCAAACGCCTTCTTCCTCCTTGTTGCCGGAGGTGAAGGCATATTCCGCACTGGTCAGACCGGTTGCGACGGTGCTCCAGCTTCCGCCGCTCGCGGGCTTGTGCTGCAGCGTGTAGGTGAGGCCGGCCGCCGGCGCGGACGGTTCCCATGCCAGCGTGAAGACGCCGATGTTCGGGCTGGTGCCGCTCGAGAGGAACGGCACGCCGGGCACTGTCGCCGGAACGTTGCGCGCGAACGTGTACCCGGGCGGCAGGTATTTCGGTGCCGGGGCTTTGACGAGTCCTCCGTCGCTGCCCGGAGGATTGATCGTCGGCACCCGCAGTTCGAGGTTCCTGACCTGCATCGATGCCGGTGAGGAGGAGGTGCGCGCATAGGTCGAGTCCTGCACGAGCAGCTCGAGCTTCAGCACGTGGCCGGCCACCACGTTCCACGCCTGCGGATGGAGCTGGAACACCTGCTTGGTGAAGCCGCCACCCGGACTGATCGGCCGGTAGATGGCACGGCCGATCAGCTGCTGGGTGCCTCCGCCCGGTTCGTTGACGTCGTACACGCGCGCGATGATCTGGTCGTTCGCGGCCGGCGTCGAGATTTCGGCGATGACCGTGGAGGCGCCCGCAATCGTGAAGCCTTCGGTGGGCGCGGGCGCGAGTTTGTAGGTCGCCGCGGAGGCGTTGTTGCCGGTGCTCTGGGTCGAGCACACGTTCGTGCCCGATGCGGTGAACGACGAGGCGGGTGGCGAGCCGGGAGCCTGGATCGTCTGTTCGCCGGCCCCTTCGAGGCGGATTTCGCCCGGCGCGAGGCTCGCCCAGTTCGAGGCTTTGTATTCGGTCCCCGAGTTCGCGGCCGTGGCCGGACAGTCGCTCGTGATGGCGGTCACGCCGCCGTGCGCGTTCGCCGGTTCGCTGCCCTGACCTTTGACGAAGTATTCAAACCACGCGTTCTGGGCGTTCGCCAGCTTGGTGGTGTCGCCGGTCGACGGAGTCGTCGTGGAGCGCGGGTTGTGCCCGAGGTCGAGATAGAACAGCTGCATCTGCTCGTTCGGGTAGGTCGCGCGGACCTTGTTGTAGTAGTCGACCGTGTTGTCGACTGGGAACAGGTCGTCGTTCCAGCCGTTCTCCATGATCGAGGGGGCCGGAGGCTCGGACATGTCCGTGTAGTAGGGGCTGTGGAAGGGCAGCCGTTCTTCCTGCTGGAGCGCCAGCGGTTTGCCGTTATAGGGGCCGCCCGTGCTGTTGAAGGTGTTCCATTCGACGAGGTTCGCTTCGGGGTCGGCGGCCGAGGTCGGCGCGTAGTAGCCGAGCAGGTTCCCCGCGAGGAACAGCTGTTCGTTCCAGTTTCGCTTCTGGATCCCGAATTCGTGGTTGCCGAGTATGCCTGAATAGGGGGCGTTGGCAACGTAGTCCAGGTCGCTGCCGTTCGGCTGCAGCGACTGCGCGAGGTCCGACCATGGGTATTCGGGCGCCGTGGCCGCGATTTTCATGGGCGTGCCTTTCGGGCTGAGCCACGGAATCAGTTCGCCGTTGGGAAGTTCGACGCGGTCCTTGAGCGAGCCCAGCTGCAGCGACATGCCGCCGCCATAGCTGCCGCCGGTAGCGCCGATCTGCTGCGGGTTGATGACGCCTTCGTCGGCCAGCAGGCCGAGCAGGTACTGGACGTCGCGCACCTCATAGCGGCGGCTCATCAGGTGGATGTAGCCGCGTTCGCAGGGGGCCGCCTTGAGCGTGTTGGCGGGTTTGGAGGGGAGCCCGCAGGAGGAGCCCCAGCCCCGGTCGGAGATGCTGAACACGGCGTAACCGAGTTTCAGCCACCGCTGCGCGGTCGTGCTCGACGGCGTGATCTTCGTGCCTCCCCACCCGTGGTAGATGCCGACGACGGGGTAGTTGTTGTCTTCGCCGGAGGCCGGCGGGAAGGCGACGGCGACGTCGATCGGGGTGCCGTCCCAGGTCGGGACCGTCGTCCCCGCGGAGTTGCCGCACCAGCGCTGACCTTCGCTTGCACCGGCGCCCTGGGTGGTGCAGGCCACCGTCCCGAAGACGGTCGAGATCGTCGCGCTGGCGGCCGACGGGGCCACCAACCCGAGAATCACAATCGACAGGATGACCAGCTTGCGCATGCCGAACCGTCCGACCGCGGCAATCCCTTTAGACATCGTCACTCCCCCTCCTCTGGCCGACCGGCGGTCGACGTCTCACCTGCATGGACGTCCAACTCCCCTCATAAAAGCCGGACGCCCGTTGGCGCGACCGTATCACCTGCTCGCGGCAAATGTCATTAGCTACGCAGCCAGCCGGATAAGCCACCTGGCCTATTGCCGGCCGGGCGCGACGTTGCTAGGCTCGCCGTGCTCTTGACAGGAGGGAGCGGCGCCCCAGAGTTTCTGGGGCGCTTTTTTGTTCTCCCGGCCCTGCGCTGCCTGCGCCTACGCCTCGATCTTGCTGAACTCGGGCGGCTCGTATGCGGCGCCGGGCACCGCGCCCAGCGCGAGGATCCTGACACCCTGATCGCCGGGGAAGATGCGCCGGTTCACGCCCGGGCCGACGCGCACGATCGTCTCCGGGTCGATCGGAAAGCGCTCTCCGTCGATCTCGATCTCCGCGCTCCCGCGCAGCACGACGTAGATCTCCTCCTGGCCATCCTCGCTGTGGCTGTGCTCGGGGTACTGGTCGAAGTTCGGCGGGAACTCCTCGACCTGCATGCCGAAGGAGGCGACTCCCAACGAAGCCCGGGCCAGGCGCATACTGCCGCCGAAGGCCGTCTGCATGTCGTCGATTTTCATCACCGTGTAGCTGGACATCGGCATCTCCTCCTTGGGTTCGCGGGCAGTCTACATCCGCACCGCCGCCCGCGGCAGCTCGATCCAGACGAGCAGCGGGCCGCGGCGGCGGCGATTGCTGCGCCCGCGCGGATACACGCGCCGGCGCGTGGGCACAACCAGCCCGTCGAAGGTCCGATGATCGAGGCAGTAGTGGGCGGCCTTCGCCCAGCCGCCGATCGGCTCGGCCGTGTAGTCGTGACGGCGGATCAGGCCGCTCTCGTCGACGTAGAAGACCTGCTCGCGCGAGTGCGTGTGCACCTGCTCGGGGAACCTCACCGCCAGGCGCCGCCACGACTCGCCGTTCTCGAGCCACGGATCGAGCTCGCGCACGCGGTAGTCCTCGCGCGCCAGCACGAACGGCGTTGACACATAGGTCCAGAGCGCGTAGGTCGCGAAGTAGAGGATGTCCAGCCGGTCCCACCACAGCTTGTGGCGCAGATCGCCGAAGGCGCCCCGCGCGCTGTCGCGCTCCTCCACGAGCTCTCCCTCATCGGTGCGGATGCGGACCGTGCCGCCCGCTTCGAGGACTCCCTGCAGACCCGGCGCCGGGTAGGGCGTGAGCGTCACGTGCTGGCCGCGCGTGGCGATCCGCGCCTCGACGTCGCGGACGGCATGGCCCTGGTGCTTTGAGGCGAAGGCGAGGCCGCCCGATGACACCCGCACGCTGACCTCGCCGGCGCGTTCCCACAGCTCAAGGCCGCCGTGGGCGGCGATCGCCCGCTCGACGAGCTCGATCGCCACGGGCTCAGGCTCCCTCGGCCGAAGCGTCGATCGGCTGCACGGACGCATCTTGGCAAACGATCGAAGACCGGGTCATCCGCGCCGCGGCGCGGACCCGCGAACGCGCATACCCACCGCCGGATCCTCAGCCGGTGGCCGGGGGTAGGCTTCTCCGGGATACCAAAGGGAGGATCGATGACCGACGAGACCGTGAAGTTCCTTCTGTCCGAGCGCGACATACCGACGCACTGGGTGAACCTGCTCTCAGACCTCCCCGGCGAGCCGCTGCCGCCGCTGAATCCGCAGACGCTCGAACCGGCCGGGCCGCCGGACCTCACGCCGATCTTCCCGATCGGGCTGATCGAACAGGAGGTCTCGCCGGAGCCCGCGATCGCGATCCCCGAGCCGGTGCTCGAGGCCTACAGGCTGTGGCGTCCAACGCCGCTCTATCGCGCTCGCCGGCTCGAGCGCGAGCTCGATACGCCGGCACATATCTACTACAAGTACGAGGGCGTCTCCCCGGCCGGCTCGCACAAGCCCAACACCGCCGTGCCGCAGGCCTACGAGAACGCTCGCGCGGGGATCAGGCGCCTCAGCACCGAGACGGGAGCGGGGCAGTGGGGCTCGGCGCTGGCGTTCGCCTGCACGCTGTTTGGGCTCGAGTGCGAGGTGTTCATGGTCGGCTCCTCCTATGACCAGAAGCCCTACCGCCGCTCGATGATGCAGACCTGGGGCGCGAGCGTGCACCGCTCGCCCAGCGCCATCACCGAGTCCGGGCGGGCTCAGCAGGAGCACCCCACGGGATCGCTGGGAATCGCGATCTCCGAGGCGGTCGAGGTGGCCGCCTCGCGCGAGGACACCAACTATGCGCTCGGGTCGGTCCTGAACCACGTGCTGCTTCACCAGACTGTGATCGGCCAGGAGGCAGCGGCGCAGATGCAGATGGCCGGCGAGCAGCCCGACGTGGTCATCGGCTGCGTCGGCGGGGGCTCCAACTTCGGCGGGCTCGCGTTCCCGTTCCTGCGCCCGGTGCTGCGCGGGGAGAGCAAGATGCGCTTCGTCGCGGCCGAGCCGACGGCCTGCCCCACGCTCACCCGCGGCGCCTACCACTACGACTACGGCGACACCGCCGGCCTGACCCCGCTGATGGCGATGTTCACGCTCGGCCACGACTTCGTGCCCCCGCCCGTGCACGCCGGTGGACTGCGCTACCACGGCGATGCGCCGATGCTGTGCGCGCTCGTGAAGGCGGGCGTGGTCGAGGCGCGCGCCTACCGCCAGAACGAGACCTTCGCGGCGGCGGTTCGCTTCGCCCGCAGCGAGGGCATCATCCCGGCGCCCGAGCCCGCGCACGCGATCCGCGCCGTGATCGAGGAGGCCGAGGCGGCGCGCGAGGCGAACGAGGAGCGGGTGATCCTGTTCGGCCTCTGCGGCCACGGACACTTCGATCTGTCCGCCTACGACGCCTATCTCGCGGGCGAACTCGAGGACCCGGAGTTCTCCGAGGCGGACATGGACAGCGCGCTCGCCGATCTTCCGCAGACGCCGTCCATAGCCTAGGCTGGTCTTGAATGTCGCCTGAACACGTTGATGTGCTGATCGTCGGCGCCGGCCTTTCGGGAATCGGCGCCGGCTATCACCTGCAGGCCAAATGTCCGGGCAAGAGCTACGCGATCCTCGAGGGGCGCGACTGCATCGGCGGCACCTGGGACCTGTTCCGCTATCCGGGCATCCGCTCTGACTCGGACATGTACACGCTCGGCTACAACTTCAAGCCCTGGGAGGCGGCCAGGTCGATCGCCGACGGCCCGTCGATCCTCAGCTACGTCCGCCAGACCGCCGCGGACAACGGCATCGAGCAGAACATCCGCTTCAACCACAAGGTGCGTCGCGCCGAGTTCTCGACGGCCGACGGCAGCTGGACGGTGGAGGCCGAACGCACCGACACCGGGGAGACGGTCCACCTGAGCTGCGGCTTTCTGTTCATGTGCAGCGGCTACTACTCCTACGACGAGGGCTACACGCCCGAGTTCCAGGGCAGCGAGCGCTTCGCCGGTCGCATCGTTCACCCCCAGAAGTGGACCGAGGACATCGACTACGAGGGCAAGCGGGTGGTCGTGATCGGAAGCGGCGCCACCGCCGTGACGCTCGTCCCCGCGCTGTCCGAGCGCGCCGAGCACGTCACGATGCTCCAGCGCTCGCCCAGCTACGTCATCTCGATCCCCGGCGAAGACCCGGTCGCCAAGGTCATCCGGCGCCTGCTGCCAACGCGCCTCGCCTACGCGGTCACGCGCTGGAAGAACGTCCTCATCACGATGCTGGTCTTCCAGCTCAGCCGGCGCACGCCCGAGTTCATCAAGGGGCTGGTGCGCAGGGGCGTGGAGAGGAACCTGCCCCCCGGATACGACATCGACACCCACTTCAAGCCCACCTACAACCCGTGGGACCAGCGCATGTGCCTCGTGCCCGACGGCGATCTGTTCGAGTCCATCTGCGCCGGGCGCGCATCGGTCGTGACCGATCACATCGACACGTTCACCGAGAGCGGGCTTCGCCTCAGGTCCGGTGCCGAGCTCGAGGCCGACATCATCGTCACCGCGACGGGGCTGAACCTGCTGGCGCTGGGCGGAATGCTCCTGGCCGTCGACGGCCGGGAGATCACCCCCGCGGAGACGATGAGCTACAAGGGCATGATGCTGAGCGGCGTGCCCAACCTGGCGATCTCCTTCGGCTACACGAACGCCTCCTGGACGCTCAAGTGCGATCTCACCTGCGGCTTCGTCTGCCGCCTGTTGAACCACATGGACCAACACGGATACGACCAGTGCACGCCGGAGAACAGCGACCGCTCGATCACCGAGGAGCCGTTCATCGACTTCTCCTCGAGCTACGTCAAGCGCTCGATCGACAGTTTCCCCAAGCAGGGCTCGAAGGCCCCGTGGCGGCTCTACCAGAACTACGCGCTCGACATCCTCACGCTCCGCCATGGCGCGATCGAGGACGGCGCCATGCGCTTCTCGCGCACCCCCTCGCCGGTGGCGCCCGCCGAGCCGGTCGCCGTATAGGACTCGGGGCGTGGGCGAGATCTCCCGATCCTGTTACCGCGCCGGCTCGGGCGAGCCGCTCGTGCTGCTGCACGGCTTCACCGGCAGCTGGCCGCACTGGCGCCCGGTGCTCGGCGAACTCGCCGCCCGCTATGAGGTGGTGGCGCCCACGCTCGCCGGCCACGACGGCGGACCTCCGTTCCCGATCAGCACCCCGCTGACGCTCGCCTCGGGCGCCGATTCGCTCGAGGCGCATCTGGACGAGCTCGGCGTGGGCACCGCGCACATCGCCGGCAACTCGATGGGGGGCGCGCTGGCGCTCGAGCTGGCCAAGCGCGGCCGCGCGCGCTCGGTGGTCGCCCTCGCACCGGCCGGCGGATGGAGCGACGGCGACGGCGAAGCCAGGCGCCTCGCCGGCCTGTTCGCGCGCATGATCCGCCTCACGCGCCTGGTCGAGCCGCGCCTTCGAGCCGTCATGCACCGGCCCTCGGTGCGCCGCGCGGGGTTCCGCGAAGTCATGCGCCACGGCGAGCTCGTGGCTCCGGCGGACGCCGTCGATATGGCGCTCGCCTCGCTTCGCTGCGGCGTCGCCGACAGGGCCATCGCCGCGCTGCTGACCGACCGCGGCTTCGCTCTCAAAGACCTCGACCGCATCGCCTGCCCGGTGCTGCTCGCCTCGCCGCAGTTCGATCGCATCCTGCCCGTGGCCAGGAACGCGCCGCGCTTTCGCCGGGAGATACCCGGTGTCGAGTGGCGGATGCTGCCCGGCTGCGGACACGTCCCGATGTGGGATGACACACGGCTCATCGTCAGGACCATCGACGAGTTCGTGAGCCGCCACGCGGCGGCCTCGCCGCCGGCATCCGCGCCCGCCGGCCCGCCACTGCCCGCCGACCAGCCCGCCGCCGCGGCGGAGCCGCCCGCGGCCGCGCTGTCCTCCGCGAGCGACTAGCCGTCGATCGCCGCCGGCGCCCTGGGCTCGCGCCACATCCGCCACGAGGGCGGCCCGCCCTTCGGAAAGCGGAACTCCTCGGTGACCTCGAAGCCCTGCCGCTCGTAACAGGCGAGGTTGCGGGGCGTCGTGGCCTCGAGGTACGCCGGCGTGCCGTCGGCATCGCAGCGCTCGAGCACCGGCCGCAACAGCGCGGTGCCGAGACCCCTGCCCTGGGACTCGGGCTCGACGCCGACGAAGGCCAGGTAGTGGTGGGGCCTCTTCGGGTGGTTTGACTCGATCGTGGCGATCGCACGCAGGACCCGCGGCAGGCGAGACCCCATCGCCGCGATCATCCCCGGCGCGAGGCGCAGCTGGGCCAGCGGGCCGAGGTGCCACGTCCCCGGCGGCAGCCACAGCGCCGCTCCGGCGCCGTCCTCGATCGCGTAGCACTCCTCGTGCGGCAGGTAGACCCCGCGCAGATAGAAGGCGAACCCGCGCTCTGAGCGTTGCATCCGTTCCGAGTCCTTCGGCACGAGCCAGTTGAAGACCGGGTCGTCATAGAAGGCACGCGCAAGCGCGTGCGCGAGCCGGGGGACATCCTCGGCGGTCGCCCTGCGAATGACCCTGTCGGGACCCGGCGCGTGCGCCTCCACGCGCAGGAGCCTACCCCCACCCGCCGCCTGCCAATAGGCTCACGCGATCTCAACGCCAACAGGGACGTAGGAGGAAGGGATGAGGAACGGGCGACGCCACTCGCGAGCGCCGAGGTCCCGGCGCGCACGGCTTCTCGCGCCGCCCCTCGCCGCGCTCGCGACGCTGATGGCGCTCGGCGGCGCACCGGCGGGCGGCGCCGTCTCCCGCGTGGCCCGCGCGGGCGAGGCCGCGCCGTCCGGCTCCGCGACGCCCTTCAGCTACGGCCTGCCGGCGAGCGCGGCGGTCCCGCGCTGGGCGCTCGCCCGGCGCGGCGACGTCCACTTCTATCCGGCGCTCGCCCCGGCGGCCGCCGGGGCCTCGGCTCCCGCGGCGGCGGGCGAGCCACCGGGGGAAGAGGAAGCTCCGGCGCAGGACAACGGGGCCCTCGGCAGGCGCTGCGGGGGCTGCCTCGGCGTGCCCCTGCGCTACTACGGCGGCCCCGTCCAGCATGAACCCGAAGTGCACGTCATCTTCTGGGGCAGGAACTGGAACCAGCCGGGCGCTCCCGGCCCCGAGCTGCGCGAACAGCTGCTCAGGTTCTATCAGGGGCTCGGCGACTCGCCGGCCGGTGAGGCGTTCCAGGGAATCCTCACGCAGTACTTCGACGGATCCGGCCGCGTCGCCCCGACACTCCCGGCGCAGAGGCTGAGCTCGTTCACCGATGAAACGGTGGCCGCGCCGGCGAACGTGGGCGACGCGGCGATCGAGCACGAGGCCAGGGCCGTCGCCGAAAACCCCGCCAACCACTGGGCGCTGGGGGGAGATGCACAGCTCGTCGTCGTCCCCGCGCCCGGCACCACATATGAAGCGGACTTCGACCAGCGCTTCTGCGCCTATCACAGCGTCGTCCACGAAGCCGGCGCCTACTGGACCTACACGTTCCTCTCATACGACGGAGAAGAACCGTTCGAAGCCGGCTGTCTGAGCTACGACGGCGACCAGACGGCCGGCCACTCAGAGAAAGCGGCTCGCGTGCTCTCGATGGATGCCTCCCACGAGTACGCCGAGAGCGCGACCGATCCCACCTTCTCGGCCTGGCTGGATCAGGAAGGAAACGAGCTCGCCGACATCTGCAGCTCGGGCGACGACGAGCTCGCGAACGAATCGTGGGTGCAGGGGCTGTGGGACGACCATCAGAGCGCCTGCTCGCTCGAAGACACCGGGCCGCCGCACGTGCTCGGGCTGACCGAAGCGGCCTCGGCCGTCGGTCAGCACGAAGCCACGCTCAACGCGACCGTCAACCCCGAGAACGAAGGCCTCGAAACCAGATACCGCTTCGAATATGGCCCGACGACGTCCTACGGCCGGAGCGCTCCCGCGCAGGGGCCGCTCAGCGCGGGCGACGCGCTCGGCAACCAGCGGGTGAGCGAGCCCGTCTCGGGCCTGCCGCTTGAAACGACCTACCACTACCGCCTGGCCGCGAGCGACACCCGCGCGGGCCATGAAGAAACCACCTACGGCGAAGACCACACCTTCGTTCCCTCGCTGTGGTTCTCGAGCGCGGTCCCGCCGCCGCCGGACGCCGGCCAGGCGTCGTTCGGCAGCGCGCTGATCTCCTGCTCATTCGTGCCGTGGTCGTGTGGCGGCGTCTCCTGTCAGACGAGCGGCTCGTGCGTGGCGGTCGGAAGCTATGAACTCGACGCGCGGGAAGTTCCGATGGCCGAGAGCTTCCGGGAAGGGCGGTGGTCCTCCCAGGCACTCCCCTTCCCGGCGCAGACCGGCGAACAGGTGGCGCTGACCGGCGTCTCCTGCGCCTCTGCCGCAAAATGTCTGGCGGTCGGCTACGAGCGCAACACCGCTGGAGTGCGCGTGCCCGTGGCCGACAGCTCGAACGGATCTGAGGGTTGGTCGGTCTCCCCGATCTCACCGCCGGCGGGAGCAAAGGAAGCGGGGCTCGAGGGGGTCTCGTGCAGCACGACGAGCGAATGCATGGCCGTCGGTCTCAGCCTCGGCGGCTCCGGTGCCGAGCGACCCTACGCGGCGCTGTGGCGAAACGGCGCCTGGAGCGCACAGTCGGTCAAGGCACCGGAAGCGGGCGACGCGCTGCTCGAGGGCGTCTCCTGTCCCTCGGCGAAATCGTGCGTGGCCGTCGGCTTCAGTGAAACGGGCGCCGGCGTCAGGGCCGCGCTCAGCGAGAGCTGGAACGGCAGCGGCTGGTCGATCACCTCGGCGAAGGCCCCGGCGACGGCGCAGAGCTCCGCGCAGAGCGGCGTCTCCTGCTCGGCGCCCGGCGCCTGCATGGCCGTCGGCAGCTACACGACGAGCGCCGGCGAGGCGAGCCTCACAGAGCGCTGGGACGGGGCGAAGTGGTCGGCGCAGCCGGCCGCGGTGAGCGGCCATCCCGAAGAACTCCTCGGCGTCTCCTGTCCGGCCGCCGGCGTATGCACCGCGGTCGGAGATTACGAGCCGGGCGCGCGGGCGGTCGCGATGGTGCAGACCTGGAACGGCACCGACTGGAGCATGCAGGCGTCGAACGTCGATGAAGCCGAGGCCAGCGAACTGCACGCGGTCTCCTGCCTTGCGGGCTCGACCTGCGCCGCCGCCGGCATCACCGGCTGGTCGGCCGCCGGGCGCTCGCGCTCGGGCTTCGTCGAAGCTCTCACCGAGACCCGCGGTGCTCCGCTCGCGCCGACGCCGATCGTTCCGCTGGTCCCGGAACCGCCGCCGGCGCCCGGCCCCGGCCCGGGCCCCGGGCCGGCGAGCACCCCCGGCCCACGGCTCGTGTCCCCGGCGCTCGGCACGGGCGCTGCCTTCGAGGGGCGCGCCGCTGCGCTCCGCTGCCGGGTGCCCCGCCTCGATGGCGCCTCGCTCGCACGCGCGAGGGCCCGCCTCAGGCGGGCGCACTGCGCGCTCGGCCGGGTCAGGCGTCCCCGACGCGCCGATGCGATGCTCGTCGTCCGCCGCCAGAGCCACTCCGCCGGAGCGAGCCTCACGGCCTTCGCGAAGGTGAACGTCACACTCGGCACGCCCCCGCGCGCACGCGCCGGGCGGCGCTGACCCCATCGAAGGAGGCCCCGATGTCTTTCCAGACGCTTCTCTATGACACCGCCGAGGGTGTCGCCACGATCACGCTGAACCGGCCCGAGCAGCTCAACACGATCGTGCCGCCGATGCCCGATGAGCTCGAGGCCGCGGTCAAGCGCGCGGTCGCCGACTCCCAGGTGAAGGTGATCGTCCTGCGCGGCGCCGGCCGCGCCTTCTGCGCGGGCTTCGACTTCGGCGGCGGCTTTCACCACTGGGACGAGGGCATCACCACCGACGGGGCCTGGGATCCCGGCAAGGACTTCGTCGCCGCGACCTCACAGGCCGGCCCGGTGCCCAAGTTCATGAGCCTGTGGCGCTCGCCCAAGCCGGTGATCGCCCAGGTCCACGGCTGGTGCGTGGGCGGGGGCTCTGACATGGCGCTCTGCGCCGACCTCGTGATCGCAAGCGACGACGCCCGTATCGGCACCTCCTACTCGCGCATGTGGGGCTGCTATCTGAGCGGCATGTGGCTGTACCGGCTGGGGCTGACCAGGGCGAAGGAGTACGCGCTCAGCGGCAGGCCGCTGTCGGGAACGGAGGCGGCGGAGGCCGGGCTGATCAACGCCGCCGTGCCGTTCGAGCGCCTCGAGGATGAGGTGTCAGAGCGCGCGCGGCTCCTGAACACGATTCCGCTCTCCCAGCTCGCCGCCATGAAGCTGATCGTCAACCAGGCCTACGAGAACATGGGCCTCGCCTCGACGCAGCTGCTCGGCCCGATTCTCGACGGGCTGATGCGCAACACCCCCGAGGCCCATCACTTCATCGAGCTGGCCGAGAGCGAGGGCGTCAACGCCGCCGTCGCGCGCCGCGACGGCCCCTTCGGCGACTACAGCCAGGCGCCGGCCTCCGGCAAGCCCGACCCGTCGAACGTGATCGTCCCCGAGGGCGGTAAGGATTGATTGAGGCGGCTCACGCCGCCTGGCGGGAGTCGCGGGAGGCGAGCCGCCGGCCCTGCTCCAACCCGGCCTCGATCACGGCCTCGCGCAGCTTCGGGTTCATCAGGTTCGGCCCCATCACGGCGCTCGTCGCCTCGTCGGGGTTGATCGTGGTCACGACCGCACCGCGGTGTTTCAGGACGAGCGCCTCTGCCGTCGCGAGGCCGCGCGACACCGGCCCGAACGCTCCCGCCAGCGCTCCGATCGAGGGGCGCAGGGACCCCGTGGGGTTCAGGCACAGAACGCGGTCGCCCCGCTCCACATCGGCGGTGTCCATGTTGGTCGGGCTCCACGCCCCGCCGTCGACGTAGGTGCGCCCGCCCGAGCGGATCGGGCGGAACACGCCGGGGATCGCGCAGGAGGCCTGGACGGCCTCAGACACGGACAGATCGGGTGCCCCGGGAGCTCCGAACATCACGCGCCGGCCGCTCTCGAGCTCGACCGCGGCGACGCGCAGGCGGCCATCCCAGCTCGCGCCCGTGCGCTGGATCATGCGGCCCAGCTCATCGAGGGAGCGACGGCCCTCGGGGACCCTGCGCAGCGCGGCGCGCCGCAGCAGCGCCCCGCCGCCTGCCGTCGAGCTGAACGCAAGCGAGGCCAGCGGCGCGACGGCCGAGCCGCCGCGATCGGCTATGGCGTCGAACGCCTGGCGAAGCGGCGTCGCGGCGTCGCCCTCCTGTTCGAGCCTGAGGGCGGGCCGTTCGGCCAGACGGCCGAGCCCGGTCGCCGGCGAGACGCCCGCGACGAGCGAGGCCGCCACGATCGAGCCGGCCGAGGTGCCGATGTAGGAGCCGCAGTCGCGCGCGTCGAAGCTCCCGTCCTCCTCGAGGCCCGCGAGCAGCGCGCTCATCCACGCCAGGCCGAGGATTCCCCCTCCGCCGAGGACCAGCGCCTCGGGAGCCTCGGCGAGTCTCATCGCTCGAGCATAGCGGCGCGCCGGCGCCGGTCGCGACGGCGCTTGCGGGCGCGAGTAGCATCACTGCAGCTATGGAGCAGGTCGACGTTGTCGTGGTGGGCGCCCGTCTCGCGGGCTGTGCGGTGGCGGCGCCGCTCGCTCGCGCCGGGCGGCGGGTGCTGGTGATGGACAGGATGCGCTTTCCCTCAGATCAGCTCTCCACGCACGTGCTGATGCCGGCCGGGACCAGCGAGCTGTCGAAGATGGGGGCGCTGCCCAGGATCCTCGCCCTCAATCCGTCGCGGGTGCGCTGGGTCCACCTCGAGGCGGAAGGGATCGAGTGCCGCGAGCGGGTGCGCCCGGCGGCCGACGGGATCGACTTCGGCGTCTGCGTGCCCCGCGACCTGCAGGACGTCCAGCTGGTCGAGGCCGCACGCGAGCAGGGCGCGGAGGTCCGCGAGCGCTGCACGCTCGAGGGGCTCGACTGGCGCGCGGGCCGCGTGAGCGGCGTGCGCTACCGCGACGGCGAGGGCGACGAGCACAAGGTCGCCTGCACGTTCGTGGTCGGCGCCGACGGGCGGCGCTCGACGGTCGCCTCGCTGGTGGGCGCATGGCGCCCCTACCGGCTCTCGCGCAACGGCCGCGGGCTCGTGTTCCGCTACCTGGAGGATCCCCGCGCCGGCACCGCCGACGCCGAGACCTACTACCAGTGGCGCGAGGGGGACATGATCGCGTTCGCCTTTCCCACGACCCCCGCGGGCAGGCTCCTGATCCTGCTGATGGGCCACCGCGACGAGGCCGGCGAGGCCCGCCACGACCCCGAGGGCTACTGGCAGCGCAAGCTCGATGAGCATCCCGGCCTCGCCGCGCGGGTGGCCGGGGCGCCGCCCGGATCGAAGCTCCGCTCGACCGGCGAGACCCCCGCCTTCTTCCGCGCCTCCTCGGGCCCTGGGTGGGCGCTGGCCGGCGACGCCGGGCACTTCAAGGACCCGGTCACCGGCCAGGGCATGCGCGACGCCATGTTCGCGGGGCGCACCCTGGCCGAACAGGTACTACCGGTGCTGGACGACCCCGCCGCGGTGGACCGCGCCACCCGCAGCTGGGAGGCTGAGCGCGACCGCGAGTGCCTGCCCGCCTACCACTTCGCCAACTCCGACACCCGCACCGGGCGCCCCTCCCCCGGACTGTGCGAGGTCGTGCGCGAGGCGGGGCGCACGAGCGACCCGGACATCTCGGACTTCTTCGGCCGCGCCCGCACGCCGCAGCAGATCACACCCCCGGCACGGTTGGCGCGTGGCCTGCTCGCAGCCCTGTGGCGCGGCGAGCGCCCGCGCTCGGAAACGATGACCAGCGCGATCGCCGACCTGCGCACGGAGATCGCAATCCGCCGCGAGCTCGGCGCCGACCGCTTCCGCTCGACGCGCCTCATCCCGGGCTCCGAGCACCCCGGCGCCTCCTGGCCCGAGCCGCCCTCCGTGTCCGGGCGAAGCATCGCGACCCCGCCGCCGCAGGCGGCCACATCAGAGGCTGCCGGCCCGTCTGATTCCGAAGCCGCCGTCGCCGTCGCGGACGAGGTCTCGGCGTGACGCGCATCGCCGTCGTGCAACCCGCGCTCGAGCTCGGGGAGGTCGAGCGCAATCTCGTGCGCATCGAGGATCTTATCCGCGACGCCCATCGCGAGCACGGCGCCGAGGTGGTCGTCGTTCCCGAGGGATTCACGACGCCGAACGTCTACGCGAAGGTGCTGCGCGGCACAGCGCGCCCGGTGGACGGGCAGCCGCTGCAGCTGCTCACGCGCCTCGCGCGCGAGCTCGACTGCGTGCTCGCCGGCGGCTTCGTCGCGGTGCGCGGCGCCGACACGTTCGGGACCTACGTGCTCGCCGAGCCCGACGGTGCCGTGCACCTGCACGACAAGGACATACCCACCGCCTGGGAGCAGCACTTCTACGTCGGCGGCGACGATGAGGGCGTCGTCCGGTGCGGCACGCTCGGCTGCACCGTCGGGCTGATGTCCGGCTGGGAGTGGGCGCGCTTCGGAACCGCCGCGCGCGTGCGCGCCGCCGGCGCGAGGCTCGTGCTCGGGGGGATGTGCTGGCCGTCGATGCCGCTCAACTGGCCCGGGCCGCTGCGCTGGTGGTCGCTTCGCGAGCACGCCATCTGGCGCCGCCAGGCCCGTGAGCTTCCCGGCCAGGTCGCGCGTCTGTGCGGAGCCCCCGTCGCCCACGCCTCCCACGTCGGCCCGGTGCTCGGCGAAACGCCGCTCGGCCCCGGCATCCGCTGGCGGACCGAGATGCTCGGCGAGTCGCAGCTCTGCGATCGCGACGGCACCGTGCTCGCGCGCCTGACGCTCGAGGACGGCGAGGGCCATGCGGCGGCCGACGTCGCCCTGGAGGCGCCGGAGCCCCTGGACCCGATCCAGGATCGCTTCTGGATCCCGGAGATGACGCTCACGACCCACGCCGCCTGGCACGGAATGAACGCACACGGCGCCCTCAGCTACAGGCTCCGCCACGCCCGCCGCGGCTTCAGCTGGCAGCACTGGCCGGCGGGCGATCTGCCGGACGAGCTCGCCCCCATGGACGCGGGCCAAGCGCCGGCCGCCACCAGCTCGAGCCGCTAGCTGCGAGCCCGTGTAGCCGGGGCGCAACGGCCGCTCTCTGGACGCCTGATACGCCCGTCCAGAAGCGTCCAGAGAGCGCTCGTACGCCCGTCTAATAGGGCCGTGCAGAGAATCATAACTGCGACAGTTGCCGATACGGACATGGGGCTAACACGATGCGGCGGGCACAACTACTCAGACAGCTGGTGCTCGACTGTCGATACGTCTGGCAACGGAGCTGAACGGGTCGATGCTCCGAGCCTCTCCCACCGCAGCCGCAGAGCTTCTCGCCAACAGCATCGACGAGGGTCAGGTGCTGCTCGAGCGGGCCAGCCTGATCGGCGACTACTCGGACTACGAAAGCTGGAAGGGCGCGCGGAAACTGTGGAGCGAGCGAACGGCCGAGGGCCTCGCGCGCATCTATGACGGAACGGAGGAGGCCGAGGACTTCAGAAACGCCGCGTTCAACGGCGGGGGACCCGACGCCGCCGGCGAAAAGAAGTGGCAGATCGAGTACAAGCGCGACTCGAACCGCGTGCGCGAGGCGATCGACATCCTCATCGCGCTTCAGCACGGCCTCGGGATCTCGCCCGGCGATGACCCCCGGCTCGAGGAGAAGCTGGAGCTCAGGGAGGAGCTCGGTCTCGACGAGGAGCCGGCGCTCGAGCCAGGCGCTCACGCCTCGGAGAACGACGCGGACCTCGACGCCGACCCCGCCGAGCCCGAGCCCGAGCCGGACGCCGGCGACGTCGCCGAGCCCGAGCCATCGCCCGCCGACCCCGCCGAGGCCGAGCCGGAGGTCACGTTCGCGGCGACCCTCGCGCGATCGCCGGATCCTGAGGATGAGCCCCCGTCCGCGCCCCTGCCCGCGCCGCTGCCCTCGCCCGGTGTGGAGGTCGAGCCGGGTGCCTCGCCACAGGGGCAGCCGAGCGTGCAGGTCGACCGCACCGGGCGCCTCGACCGCGGCGGCCGCGTGTTCCTTGTTCATGGACGCGATGAGAAGTTCAAGCAGGCCGTCGCCGGCCTGCTCGAACGCGCGGGGCCGCACGAGGTGACGATCCTGAACGAGCGGCCGACCGACCGCAAGATGCTGGTCGAGCAGTTCGAGGAGCACAGCGCCGAGTCACGCTATGCGGTCGTGCTGCTCACCGCCGACGACGTCGGCGCGCCGCGGCTTGATTCAGACAACGAGCCGTACTACTCGCCGCGTGCCCGCCAGGGCGTCGTGTTCGAGATGGGCGTCCTCGTCGCGGCGCTGACACCGCGCTGCATGTGCGTGCTCTACGAGGACGGTGTGGAACTGCCGTGTGACATCGACGGGATCGCCTACGTGCGACTTGACCTGGCCGGCACCTGGCAATCGAAGCTCCTGCTGCACATGCGCAACGCCGGCTTCGACTATGACCTGAACGAGCTCGCGCCGATCTGAATCGCGTCGGCAGCGTGAATCGCGCCCTGGAGCGCGTTTGACACACTTCCGTGCCCATGGGGCCGACCAATGCCGCGATCACGACAGAGCTGAGCGTCGAGCGCCTGTCCGGCACGTTCCCGGGCAATTTGGGAATCGAGCTCACCGAGATCACCGACGAGCACGTGCGCGGGCGCATGCACGTGGACGAGCGTCACCTGCACCCGATGGGCTACGTGCACGGCGGCGCGTGGGTTGCCTTCGCCGACACCGTCGCCGCCTGGGGGACGATGCGCCACCTGCCCGAGACGCGCGGCTTCACGACGGTCGAGCTGAAGATCAACGTCCTCGCTTCGGCGGCCGAGGGCGACGAGCTGACCGCGATCGGAGAGCCGCTGCACGTCGGCTCACGCACCCAGGTCTGGCAGGTGCAGGTGTTTCGGGGTGAGCGACTCGCGGCCAACTTCGTCTGCACGCAGATCGTGCTGTAGGTGGAAGATTGAGCTTTCACCCCGCTGACACGGCGCCGCCCGTGCGGCGCGGGGGTGATCAGATCAGTTATCGTCGGCGCGTGCGGAGGAAGACTTGGGTGTGGGCCATGGTCGCGGCCGTCGGTTGTGTGATGGCAGGAGCGTCGTTGTCCTACGCGCGGGCATCGCCGGCCGCGAGCGCCGGTCCGCCGGCCGCCACCTCCGCCGGCGACGAGGGCTTCAGTGTGCAGTTGGTGGTTCCGGTTCAGGGAGGCCTCGTGGGTTGGTGTGAGACCTACCAGACCCCCAACCGCTCCGGCGGGAAGTGTCCCGTCGTACCCACCTCGAGCCGGCCGATCGTCACCGAATCCTGGAGCTATGACCCGCATCCGGACATCACCGAAGCCGTCGTGCTCACGACCGGCGCGGTCAGCGCCGTCTCGGCACCGGGTGGCGGAACCTCTGTCGCGACGCGCGCCGAGGCCGGGCTGCCCTACGGCCTGCGGGCCGCATTCCTGGAAATCCCCGGGGCTGAGCCGGGTGAACACCGGACGCTCACGCCGCTCGCCGCCGGCGGGCAACCGATCGCGGGGCTCCCGCCGTCCTCGACGCCGGCGGGCTACGGACTTCAGAGCCACGCCTGGCAGCGTCCCGCGCACCCGCCGCGGGGGCTCTGCGGGCTCAGCGCGAGCTCACTGCCCGGGCTGACCGCCGAGTCCGGACGCGTCGTGCTGCACCTCGAGTCCTTCACGGGTCTGATCGGCCGGCCGTTCCTATCCTGCGCGGACACCGAGTATCAGCTCGACGGCTCGCCGCTCGACGCGGGCGTCGTGCTCGACGCGACACACCCTGGCACGGCTCCCGCGCCGCTGCCCGGCATGACGGGGCTGCAGGGTCATGCGGGCATCTTCCAGGCGCCGGGCTGGAACGGGCGCATCACCGGGCGGCGCATTCGTGGCGCCTGGCTCGTGGTCGAAGGCGGCAGCTCGCCGCAGCAGCGGCTGAGCGTGCTGGAACACCTGCACGCCGGCGTCCACAGCTGAGATCGGCGGCGGCCGGCGCCGTCAGGCGCCGAACTCGAGCACCGAGCGGATGCCGTCCTGGGCCTCCATCAGCTCGAACGCCCGGTTGACCTCATCCAGCGGCATCCGATGCGAGATGAAGGGGTCCACGTCGATGTCTCCCTGCAGATAGAGCTCGACCAGCTCGGGGACCTGGTCGCGTCCCTTCACCCCTCCGAAGGAGGATCCGCACACGCGCCGCCCGGTGATCAGCAGGCGCGGCACCACGTCGAGCGTCTCGCCCCTGCCGGCGACGCCGCAGACCGTGCAGAGGCCCCAGCCCATGCGCGCGCTCTCGACCGCTTCCCGCATCACCGAGACGAGGCCCGTGGCCTCGAAGGTGTAATCGGCGCCGAAGCCGCCCGTCTCTGAGAGCACGCGCTCGACGACGTGCCCGTCGGCTGCCCAGCACTCGCTCGCGCCCTGGCCCGCGGCGAGCTCGAGGCGCTTCTCGGAGACGTCGACGCAGATGATCCGCTCGGCTCCGCGCAGCCGGCATCCGGCGACGGCGCCGAGCCCCACCATCCCCGCGCCGAACACCACGCATGTCGCCCCCGCCTCCACCTGAGCGGTGAACATCGCCGCCCCGAGGCCCGTCGAGAGCCCGCAGGCGAACAGGCAGGCTCGATCGAGCGGGGCTTCGGGGTTGACCTTCGCCAGCGCGATCTCGGGTATGACCGCGTGCTCGGCGAACACCGAGGTGCCCATGAAGTGGCGGATCGGCTCGCCTGCGCGCGACAGTCGCGTGGTGCCGTCCGGGAGGTAGCCCCTGTTCTGCTGCTCGCGGATCGCCAGGCACAGGTTGGTGCGAGGGCTGAGGCAATGGATGCACTCGCGGCACTGCGGTGAGAACAGGCTGACCACGTGATCGCCGGGCGCGAGCGAGGCCACCCCCTCGCCGACGGCCTCGACCACCCCCGCGCCCTCGTGGCCGAGCACCGTCGGCGCGTAGCCGGAGGGATCGACGCCGGAGGCCGTGTACATGTCGGTGTGACAGACACCGCATGCGACGAGCCGGATCAGCACCTCGCCCGGCGCCGGGTCGGCGAGGTCGAGCTCCTGCACGACCAGTGGGCGGGCGAACTCCTCGAGCACCGCGGCGCGCACCTTCATCGGGCCCCTACCCCTCCGCCGCCTGCAGGTTCTCGAATATCGCCGTCATCCCCTGACCGCCGCCGATGCACATGGTCTCGAGCGCGTAGCGCCCGCCGCGCCGGCGCAGCTCCCGCAGCATCGTCGCGAGGATCCTCGCCCCCGTCGCGCCGACGGGATGACCGAGCGAGATGCCCGAGCCGTTCACGTTGACGCGCTCGAGGCCGTCGGGCAGGTCCCACTCGCGCAGGACCGCGAGCACCTGTGCGGCAAACGCCTCGTTCAGCTCGATCAGGTCGATGTCGGTGAGCGTCAGCCCCGCTCGCTCGAGCGCTCGCCGCGTCGAGGGCACCGGGCCGATCCCCATCGTCGCCGGCGCCACCCCCGCGACGGCCCATGAGAGCGGACGCGCGAACGCCTCGAGGCCGAGCTCGGCCGCCCTCTCGGGGTGGGTCACGATGCACACCGCCGCGGCGTCGTTCTGCCCGCTCGCGTTGCCGGCCGTGACGGTCGCCTCCGGGTCGTTGTCGCCCATCAGCGCGCGCAGCGCGCCGAGCCGCTCGAGCGTCGTGTCCGCGCGCGGGTGCTCGTCGCGATCCACCAGCCGCTCCTCGCCGCGGCTGTAGACGGGCACGGGCACGATCTCCTCGGCGAATCTGCCGCTCGCCTGCGCGGCCAGCGCCAGCTCGTGCGAGCGCAGCGCGAGCTCGTCCTGTTCGGCGCGCGAGATGCCGTACTGGCGACGCAGGTTCTCGGCGGTTTCGATCATGCCCCCGGGCACCGGGTGGTGGACGCCGCCCGCGGTCACGCGCGGGCGCGCGAGGCGATCCTCCAGCCTCACGCCCGCGCCCTTGATCCCCCAGCGCAGGGCGAGCGCGTAGAACTCGGCCTGGCTCATGCTCTCGGCGCCCCCCGCGAGCACGACGTCCGCGGCTTCGGTCTGCACCTGCATGCAGGCCAGCATCACCGCCTGAAGGCCCGACCCGCAGCGCCGGTCGAGCTGGAGCCCCGGCACCTCGACCGGCAGGCCGGCGTCGAGCGCCGCCACCCGCCCGATCGCGGGGGCCTCGCCGTTCGGATAGCACTGGCCGAGGATCACGTCGTCGATCTCCGCCGGCGGAAGCGACGTGCGTCGCACGAGCTCCGCGACCACCGTCGCCGCCAGCTCGGCCGCGGGCACCTCGCGGAAGGCGCCCCCGAAACCGCCCACGGCGGTTCTCAGCGGTTCACAGATGACTGCATCGCGCACGGGCGCACAGCCTAGCCTCAGCGCGGCTTGGCGGTGTAGATGCCGCCCGTCTGCAGCGAGGCGTGGCGGTGGCGCACGAGATCGCTGACTTCCACGCTTTCGCGCGTGGCGAGGATCAGCGTACCTTCACACATGTCCTCGGTCAGCCACTGTGCGCCCTGCACGATCGCCCCGGCATACATGCCCTTGGTCGAGAAGTTCCCGTGGCCTTCCGCCCACAGCCTGCGCACGAGATGCGTCGGCGAGGCGAATTTCGCGTGCACCTGCGCACGGCGCGCTTTGGCGAGCCGCGCCGGAGTCGGGCAGACGGAGAAGTTGCCCCCGCTGAGCGTCGCGAGGACCCTGCCGTTGGAGCCCTGGCTCAGCACGAACTCGCCATCGAAGAACTGGCCCCGCTCGGTCCCCCCGCTCGGCGTCGCGGCGATGACGCTGATCTCGCCGCGCGTGGCTTCGATCAGCGTGCCGTAGGGGATCTGCCTGGTGCTGGTCAGCGCGACGAACACGTGGGAGCCAGGCACGCGGATGCTCACATGACCGACGACGGTGGAGACGTTGGCGGTGCGGGTCAGGGCCGGCGCCGACAGTCCGGACGAGGTCGCGGGAGTTTTGATCACGGTAGGAGTGTTCGTGCCGCCGCCCGTGCCGCCGCCCGTGCTGACGGTGGCCGGCGGTGTGATGTAGGTGAACTCGTCGGCCGGGCCCACGGCGCTCGTTCCCACCGGGGTCGTCACGATCACGTATACCGTTCGGCTGCCAGCCGGGCTGGTTGCGATGATCGACGTCGGCGAGTTGACCCTCACGCTCGTGGCGGCCGTCGCGCCAAACTTCACAGCGGCACCGATCAGGTTCGTCCCGGTGATCGTCACCTGGGTCCCGCCCGTGGTCGAACCGCTGCCGGGTTCGACGCTCGTGACCGTTGGAGCGCCCTCGTAGGTGAATTCGCTGGCCGGGCCGGAGACGGTCCTGCCGCTGGCAGTTTCAACGGTCACGGCGACCGTGCCCGTGCCCGGCGGGGCGATCGCCTGGATCACGCCTTCCACCACTTTGAAGCTGGCCTTCACCGAGCCGAATTCGACCGCGTCGACTTCTTCGGCGGCGAGGCCGCCGGCATGGAAGCCGCTGCCCCTGATCGTCACCGTGGTGCCGCCGGACGGCGGGCCGGCGGTCGGTTCGATCGACGTGATCGCCGGCGAAGCTGTGTAGGTGTAGGTGGGCCCCCCAGCTGGACGTGCCGTTTGAGTCGGTCACCACGACTTCACGCACGCCGGCCGCCGTGGCCGCGGTTTTGGCCATGATTTCGCTCGAGGAGACGACGGTCACCGATGTGGCGGCGCTGCCGATCGTGACGGTGGCGGGGGAAACGAACCCTGTGCCTCTGATTTTCACCGCGGTGCCCCCGGCGGCCGGACCCGAGGCCGGTTCGATCGCGGTGACGGTGGGGGGCGGAGCGACGTAGGTGTAGGTGGAACCGCCGGCGGAGGTGCCGTTCGAGTCGGTGACGACGACTTCATGGGGGCCGGCCGCGGTCGCGGCGGTTTTGGCCATGATTTCGGTCGCCGAGACGACCATCACCGAGGTCGCCGCGCTGCCGATCGTGACGGTGGCGCCGGCAACGAACCCCGTGCCTCTGATTTTCACCGCGGTGCCCCCGAGGGTCGTGCCCGAGGTCGGTTCGATCGCGGTGACCGTCGGCGGCGGGAGGTCAGTGTAGGTGGGACCGCCCGTCGAGGTGCCGTTGGCGTCGGCGACGACGACTTCATGGCCGCCGGCCGCGGTCGCGGCGGTTTTGGCCGTGATTTCAGTTTCGGAGACGACAACCGCCGAGGTGGCCGTGCTGCCGATCGTGACGGTGGCGGGAGAAACGAAGCCCGTGCCTTTGATTTTCACCGCCGTGCCGCCGGTGGCCGGCCCGGAGGTCGGTGTGATCGTGGTGACGGTCGGGGGCGTGCTCCCGAGCGTTGTGAACGTCGCGTCTGCGCCATGGTTCGCGACACTCGCGGTCGCGGCCAAGATCCTGAAGTGGTAGGTGGTGCTCAGGATGAGGCCCGTCACTGGGGCCGACACCGCGACCGGAGTCCCCGTGCCCAGGGACGCCAGCGACTGCGTACACGGAATCTTGTCTTCATACGGCGTCGTTTTGGTGCCATATTCAAACTCGCATTCGGTGACCGCACCCTGGATGTCCACCGACCCATTCAGCGTCGCCGAGTTCTGCGTGATCGCGGTTGCCGGTTCGGTCTCGGCGGGTTCTTCCAGCGACGCGGCGGCGGGCGTGAACGCGAAGCCGCCGCCGGGCTGCGCCGAGATGACTTCCGTGTCAGTCGGGATGGCGCCCGCAGCCCGCGCGGGCCCCGCCACAGCGAGCGAGACGATCAGCACGGTGAGCGCGAAAACCATCAGCGCCGATACCCGGAACGGCGTCCGGCAGCTGCGGGTCAAGTCGTGCGTAGAAGAGGGTTTCTCGTAAATCAAGCGCATATCCATTGCGGACGTCTACTGACGTCACCGTCCAAGCCGGCCGCCGTGCCTAGCAGAAACTGTACAGGTAGCACCTAGTAAATGTGTCCATTTTGCGGCCGCTTCGCTCATGCGCGACCATCCTGACGATTCGCCCGCGTGTTTGTAGCAGTGGGGCGCTAGCTGCTCAGCGCCGCGGCGGCGGCCGCGGCGAACAGCACCGCCTGCGTACGGGCGACGGCGGCGACGGCGCCATCGGGCGGCAGCAGCTCGGGGTGGTGCAGGGGCCTGGAGATGAAGCCCTCGGCTCCGTCGAGCCCCACGAAGGCCATCGCGATCGGCGCGAGCGCACCGAAGAAGGCGAAGTCATCCGAGCCGCACGAGCGCCACTCGGCGGCGGGCTCGAGGCCCGCGCGCTCCAGCAGCTCGCGCGCCCGCGCCACGATGCCCGGGTCGTTCTCGAGCGCCGGCTCGCCGGGCACGAGCGTGACGCTGCCCTCACAGCCGTGGGCGGCGGCGATCCCGCCCACCACCTCCTCGACCATCCGCCGCAGCGCGAGACGATCGGCGGGGCGATGCGCGCGCAGGGAGGCGCGTGCGCGTGCGGACGGCGGTATCACGTTCTCGGTCCTGCCGCCCTCGAGCACGCCCACCGTGAGCACCGCCGGGCCGTGTGGATCGATGCTCCGCCCCACGAGCGCGTGCAGGGCGACGACGATCTGCGAGATCGCGAGGATCGGATCGCGCCCCAGGTGCGGGTATGCCGCGTGCGAGGGCTCGCCGGTGACCGTGATCTCGACGGAGTCGCTCGAGGCGTTGACCGCGCCCGGATCGAGCGCGACGGCGCCCCAGCGGAGCTCCGGATGAACGTGCGCAGCCACGACCGCCGCCGGCGCGAGCGCCGCGAGCTCCCCGCGCGCGAGTTCCTCGGCACCGGAGGGATAGGCCTCCTCGCTCGGCTGGAAGAGCGCCAGGAGCGCCACGGGCAGCTCGTCGCCGAGCGACTGCGCCGCTCGCGCCAGCGCGACGAGCGCGGCCATGTGCACGTCGTGCCCACAGGCGTGCATGACACCGCCGGCGGCGGCGAAGGGCGCCTCGGTGCGCTCGAGGATCGGCAGGCCGTCGAGCTCCGCGCGCACCGCCACGGCGGCGCCCTCGGCGGGGCCCACGCGCGCGATGCGACCGGTGCCGGCGACGGCGACGCTCGCCACCGGCAGCTCCTGCGCGACGGCGGCGGCCGTCCGCTGCTCAGCGTGCGCGAGCTCGGGCTCTGAGTGAAGCCGATGGCGCAGCGCGACGGCGGCGGGCAGCTCGTGCTCGAGCCCCGCGAGAAGCCGCCGCAGAAGCTCGTCAGTAGACAGCGGCATAGCGGCTGCACACCTCGGCGAGGTCCAGCCCCGCGACCGCCTCGATCTCGGCGCGCTTGACCGAGACGTAGGCGTCGTAGAGGAGCTCCGGCATCGACGCGCGCAGGGTGTCATCCTCGGCGAGCGCTCCGAGGGCGTCATCGAGCGAGGCCGGCAGCGCTCCGACTCCGAACGAGGAGGCCTCGTCTACGTCGAGCTGGGCGGGGTCGCGGTCGAGGATCGCCGGCGCCGGCAGCTGCTCGCGCACTCCGTGCATGCCCGCGCGCACGATCGCGCCGAGCGCCAGATAGGGATTCGCGGCGGCGTCCGCGCCGCGGTACTCAAGGCGCAGCTGCGGCGCCTCCTCGGCGCCGGCCAGGCCGACGATCGGCGGCAGTCGCAGGAGCGCTTCGCGGTTCTGCTGTGCCAGGCACATGGCGCCGCCGCTCCAGCGGTGGGGCTCGAGGCGCGCCGCCGACGTCGGGCTGGGCGCGGTCAGGGCGGTGAGCGCCCGGGCGTGAAGCAGGATGCCGGCCGCGAAGCGCCCGCCGAGCTCTGAGAGGCACGCCGGGCGGGCGGCATCGAACAGTGCGGGCTGCCCGCCGGCGTCGAGCAGGCTGAAGTGGATGTGGACGCCGTTGCCCGCCCCGGCCGGGTCGAGCAGCGGCACGAAGCTCGCGCGCAGCTCGTGCTGGCGGGCCAGCTCGCGGACGATCTCCCTGAAGACGATGCTGCGGTCGGCGCCGGCGAGGCCCTCGACGGGCGCCAGCGGGATCTCGAACTGGTGGGGCGCGAACTCCGAGGTGATCAGTTCCGGCTCAACGCCGGCCTCGAGCAGGGCCGACATCAGGCCGGCGGCGAACGGTTCCGAGCGTCGCTGCGCCTCGAGCGAGAACGGGGGCGCCGGGGGCGCGTCGAGCAGCAGCTGGAACTCATGCTCGAAGCTCACGAGCACGCGCAGGCCGAGCTCGTCGTCCAGCTGGCGCAGGGTCTCGCGCAGGTAGCGGCGCGGGCAGCACGCCCACGGTTGCCCGTCGGTCTCGGTGATGTCGCACAGCATGAACTCGAGCGCGCTCTCCCCCGCCCCCCCGGCGATGCGCGTGCGTGTGCCGGGATCCGCCATCAGGCGCAGGTCGCCGACCGAGCCGAACGGGTTGGGTTCGGCGAGCGGGCCCAACGGCGTGAGCGCCTGGTTGGCGGGCGTCCAGCCGACGCCCGCGTCAAGGCGCGCGCTGAGCTCGGCGACCGGCACCGAGCGTCCCCGCACGATCGAGCCGAGGTCGCAGCAGAGGAACGCGACCAGCTCGGCTGCGCTCACTCGACGCGCCCGGCGGTCACGGTGCCGTTGTCCCACAGGCCCTCGGCCAGGCCGAGCGCGCGGGCGCCTGAACGCACAGCCGCGGCATCGGCGGCGTCGACGATCGCGAGCATCCCGCCCGCGGGCATATCCCTGCGCTCGACGGCGGCGGCCAGGCGCTCGGCGGGCTGGAGGTGAAGGCCGTGGTCTCCGAGCGAGGGGTAGGTGTCGGCGATGCCGTAGAGGCTTCCGCCCGGACCCTCGACGCGGCCGACCACACAGGCGAAGTGCCCGACATCCCAGTCGGGCGGCGGACCGGCCTGCACGCCGTCGAACAGATAGTCGAGCAGCTGGGCGGGCGTCGCGTGCGCGCCCCACAGATGGCGCGTGGCGAAGTTGCTGACGAGCGTGGCCGCTTGCTCGAGCACGCTCATCAGACCGAACAGCCCGCCGAGGGTGGCGGAGTTCCACGGCCCCGCGAGGGGAATCACCTCGAGCGCACCCGCCGAGAGCTCGACGACGGCGGCCGAGAGCCCGGCGGCCGTCGTCCCGGACACGGAGGAGTCCTCGACGGTCGGCAGCTCCAGGCGATAGTCGCGCCGGCCCCGCTCGCCGTCCGGCAGCTGGCCAACGTCGGCCAGCGCGGAGACGATGCTCCCCGCGGCCAGCGCGACGGCATCCTGATCGATCGGCTGCCCGTCATGGGCCTCGATGCCCGCGGCCCGCAGCGCGAGGGCCCCGCAGAACGCCCCGCACAGGTCGTCGCGCTGGGGCAGCTCGCGGGCGTGGTCGGCCAGCAGCGCGCGGGCGCCGGGGAGGAGTCTCAGAGCGAGTGTCCCGTGATCGTTCATCACGCGGAGAATCCTAGGGCGCAACGCCACGGTCCGGGCATCCGTCGCGGCTCCCGAGATAATCACGGGATCGAGAAGTCCTCTGCTCCCGACGCTTCCGCTCCGCCACCGGGCGCCCGTTGGACCGGGTGGGGCGAGCGCGCGGCCGAGTGGATCGTGCCGGCGAAGAACCCGGCGCGCGTGGTCTACGGGATCCTCGTCGTGGGCGCGCTGATGGCCGCCGAGAGCGGGCATCACGAGAGCTACGCGGACCTCGTCGCCTCGGCCTTCATCACGACGGGCCTCTACTGGCTGCTGCATGCCTACTCGAGCGTCCTCGGATACCGCCTAGCGACCGCGGAGCGCCTGACGCCGGCGGCGCTGTGGCATGCGCTCGTCGACGAGTGGGCGATCGTGAGGGGAGCTGCGATCCCGCTGCTCGCGCTGCTGATCGCCTGGTGGACCGGGGCCAGTCAGGAAACGGGCGTGACGGCGGCGCTGTGGAGCGCGGTGGTGTGCCTGGTCGCATTCGAGCTCGTCGCCGGCCTGCGCTCCCGCTCGAGCGCGGCCGAGCTGGCGCTCGAGGTCGGGGTCGGGGTGGCGATGGGCGTGGCGATCCTCGCGCTGAAGGTCCTCCTGCACTGACAGGGCCGCCGGCGAGGATTGATGCGAACGGTCGCGTCATGCGAGCCGTCAATGCGAGCCCAAAATCGCCACAGATGACGGGCCAGGAGGTAAAATCACGACGAGGAGTGGAGCCCGACAGATTCGCTTGCGACCAGCAGGGGGTCGCAAGACAGCGGTCGCCGGCATGGGGGTTTCTGTGCGAGAGGTCCCGTGGCAGCGTCTGGCCTGAAGATCGATCGTGGGAGGTCGCATGTCATCGTCAGAGCGCGGCGGGAGCGGGTCGAGCACCCGATCGGTCGCCCCGCTCTACGCTCGCCTCCCGCACGGGCCCCATCGTCTCGATCACGAGGAGGTCATTCACCATCAGCGCTCGCGCATCCACGGAGCAATGGTCGAGGCGGTCGCCGCAAACGGCTACGCGGGCACGAGCGTCAGGCAGGTGGTGGGCCTCGCGGGCGTCTCGCGGCGGTCGTTCTACGAGCAGTTCGCCAACAAGCAGGAGTGCTTCCTTGCGACCTACGACCTGATCGCCGCCGGCGGCGTGGAGCGCGTCCGCCGGGCGTATTCGGCGAGCCAGGGCACTCGCGAGGAGCGCATGAGGGTCGGTTTCCGGGCGCTCTGCGAGGGCGTCGGATCCGACTGGAAGGGCGCGCGGCTCGTGATCGTCGAGGCGCAGACGGTCGGTCCGGCCGGGCTGGCGCGCCTGCGCGCCACGACGGCGACCTGCGAGCGGATGCTCGCCGCGAGCTTTGCCGCAGAGCCGCACGAGCACCCGCCGTCGATGGCGCTCGTGCGGGCGATCGTGGGCGGGGTGCACTGGATCCTCTCGAGGTGCCTGCGCGAGGGATCCGCAGCGGAACTGGCGCACCTCGCCGAGGAGATGCTGCGCTGGACGCTGCTGCTCGGCTCGGGAGCGACCGAGCGGATAGGAGCCGGTCCGGTCCAGCCCATGCCGCACCGCGCAGCTGACGAGCGTGGCGCGGACCCCGCCGGCGCGCCGGCTTCAGATGATCGCGGGCGCCTGTTACACGAGGCCCTGCGTTTGGCCCTGGTCGATGACTACAAGGAGGTGAGCGCGCCACGGATCGCGGCCGAGGCGAACGTCTCGCTGGACGTCTTCTTCGAGCTCTTCGCCGGCAGGGACGAGTGCTTCCTCGCCGCCCTCGACACCCTCGGCAAGGAGCTTCTCGATGTTGTGAGCGATCCGGATCTCGCCTGCGGCGAGAGCTGGCCGCGCTCCGTGCGGCGGGTGATGGCGGAGCTGATGGGCTATCTGGCCGAACACCCGCTGCATGCCCAGACGATCGCGGCGGGGGCCTTCGCGGCAGGTCCGCAGGCGGCTGAACGCACCCGCGGGCTCGCGCGCGGGCTCAGCGCACTGCTCGTCGCCGGAGCGCCCGAGCCGGCGTCCATCAGCATCGCGGCCGATGCGATCGCGGGAGCGATCGGGCACACGATCCGCTGCCAGGTGGCGAGTGGACAGATCGAGCAACTCAGAACCCTCTCCGATCAGCTCTCCTACGTCGTGCTCGCGCCGTTCATCGGCGTCGAGGCGGCGGTTGAGCTCGTGAGTGAGGATCAGCTACTTCGGCTTGGAGCCGCGGCGCTCGAGGAAGTGCGTGAGCACGACGCCCACGAGCAGTGAGATGACGATCACGATGATCAGCGGCGCTCTGCCGCTGCCGACGATCCAGTGGACCTTGACGGTGTCGACGTTGAGGACCGCGAACAGCGTGATCAGGACCGCCAGGATGAGGAGCGCCAGCGTGCGCGACTGCTCGCGGCGGCCGCGACGCTGAGCCTTCGGCTGTGACTGTCCCTGCACGGGTGTGGACATCGCCCAACCGATGCTAGCCACTTGACCGCTCAGCGCAGCTCGGCCTGGACCCAGTCGCAGTCGATCGAAAGGTCCTCCACGCCGAGCGCGGCGGAGACGTTGAGGGCCATCCCGTGGCGGAAGAAGTCGTTCAGGCGCTCGGGCTCGGCGCCGGAGAGCGAGCTGGCGAGCTCGACGAGCTCGGCGTAGCGGTGTCTGACGCGAGCGCGCACGAGCTCGTCATCGCAGGCGGCATAGGACTGATGCTGGAGCATCAGGTAGTCGCGGTCGGCGGAGAGAAGCTCGCTGTAGGCGAGGCCCATCGCGTTGAGGGCGTCCTCGCACTGCGCCGGCGCACGCCCGTCGGAGAAGTCGGCGGCCGCGCGGCGGAAGGTGTCGGCCACCCGTTCGAAGCTCCGCTCGAGCGCCGCGAGGAAGAGGTCGCGCTTGGTCGGGAACAGGCTGAACACGTACGGCTGGGCGACGCCCACGCGGCGCGCGATGCTCTCGACCGTGGTGCCATGCAGGCCGCCGTGGGCGAACTCGTGCACGGCGGCCGTGATCAGGGCCTCACGGCGCTCGGCGGCGGGGACGCGCCGGCGCGCGCTCGCAGCCGGGGCGGCGCTCACGCGCCCTCCCCGCCGATCGCCAGGGCGCCCTCGCGCACGCCGCCTGAGCCCGCCGGCTCGCGCGCCGCGGAGGCCTGCGCGCCGAACGGCAGCACCAGCACGATCAGTGCGCCGGCGGCGAGCACCGACACGCCCACCCACATGGCCGGGAGCAGGCCGCTGACGAACGCCTGCGGAGAGGCGTAGCTGCCCGCCCCGGTGAACACCGAGGCGAGCACGGCCACCCCGAGCACGCCGCCGAGCTCGCGGATCGCGTTGTTGGCCCCGGAGGCCTGGCCCGCCTGCTCGGTGCGCACCGACGCGAGCACCGCGTTGGCCGAGGGGGCGAAGACGAGCGCCATGCCGGCTCCGGCCATGATGAAGGGGACGATCATCTGCGAGTAATGCTGATGAGTTGAGACTGTCAGCGCAAGCCAGCCGAGCGCGCCGGCCTGCAGGCTGAGGCCCGCGACCATGAACGGGCGGCTGCCGAAGCGCTCGGAGAAGACGCCTGCGAGGGGGGCCACGACCATCGAGGCCCCGGTCCACACGAGCAGCTTCAGGCCAGCCTGCAGCGGGCTGTTGTGAAGGACGTTCTGGAGGTACTGGGAGAGGAAGAAGATCGAGCCGAACATGCCGAAGTACATGCTCAGAGAGGCGACGTTGGTGACCGCGAAGGAGCGCTTGGCGAAGAACGACATCGGCAGCATCGGCTCCGGCGTGCGGCGCTCCCACACGACGAAGGCGCCCACCAGCGCGCTGCCGAGGCCGATCGAGGTGAGGATCGCGGGGCTCGTCCAGCCGAGCGACTGCGCGCGGACGAGGCCGAACACGATCCCGAAGGCGCCGGTCGAGGCCAGAAGCAGACCGCGCAGGTCGAGCGTGCCATAGGGGCCATGGCTCTCCGTCAGCCAGCGCACGGCCAGAGGGGCGAGGACGATGCCGATGGGGACGTTGATCCAGAAGATCCAGTGCCAGGAGATGGCCTGAACGACGGCTCCGCCGACGAGCGGTCCGAGCGCCACGGCGATGCCCGAGACGCCCGACCACACGCCGATCGCGATGCCGCGTTTGTCCCTCGGAAAGGCCTCGGCGAGCAGCGTGAGCGTGAGCGGGGTGACCATCGCGGCTCCCGCCCCCTGGACGGCGCGCGCGGCCACGAGCAGGCCCGTGCTGGGCGCGAGCGCGGCCGCGGCGGAGGCGGCGGTGAACACGCTGAGGCCGACGAGGAACATGCGCTTGCGCCCAAAGCGATCGCCGAGGGCGGCACCCGTCAGCAGCAGCACCGCGTAGGCGAGCACATAGGCGTTGACGGTCCACTCGAGCGATTGGATCGAGGCGCCCAGATCGCGGTGGATGGTGGGCAGCGCCACGCTCACCACGAGGTTGTCGAGCACGACCATGAACAGCGCCACCGACACGATCGCGAGCGTCCAGCCGTTCCTACGTCCCATGCCACTCATCTCGATGCTCCTTGGCTTGTTTCCAATGACGTGGAGTATTATTAGCAGCCACTAATAATAATGTCAAGGGCGGCCTTGCGGCCGCCGCGCTCGCGCCGGCGCCGGCTACCCGCGGCGCGTCCGGCGAACGGGTGCCCGGCCCGTCAAGCGAGGAGTGCTCGGGGGTGCGGCGAATAGGATGGACACGATGAGGCTGAGCTTCGCGTTGCTCCTTGGAGCGTCCACGGCGCTGCTGCTCGTCGCCTGCGGCTCGGCCACGAAGACCGTGTCGGTGGCCGGAAGTCCGCCGGCTTCCCAGACCGCCGGCACGGCCACGCACCCGCCGGGGACCACCTCCACGGCGAGCACCGCGCCCGCCGCACCCGCGGTGGGCAGCGGCGGCGGCACGCCCGCGCCGGCGGGCACGCGCACGGCGCCGGAGCCGGCGTTCACAGAAAAGGAAGATTCCGGGGAAGGCCTGAACAGCGCCACCGCCGTGCTTCGGGCGAAGGGCTTCACGCCCACCGGCACGTCCGTCTACCACCCGGGTCAGGCCCTGCGCGTGCTGATCGGCACCCGCAGCGGCTCGAGCGACGGGTACGGCCAGCAGGCGTTCTTCTTCGTCAACGGTCGCTACATCGGCACCGACGCGAAGGAACCCAGCGCGACGGTCAGCGTGGTCAGCCAGAGCGACACCGAAGTCACGCTCGCCTATCCCCTGTACCGCAGGGGCGACCCGCTGGGCAGCCCGAGCGGCGGTATTGCGAAGGTGCGCTTCCAGCTGAACAACGGCCAGCTCCAGCCGCTCGACCCGATCCCGCCGGCCACCAGCACGACGGGACGGCTCACCCGCCAGTAGGTCCTAAGGTGGAGCTTTCCAAGCATCCACCACGAGAAAGGGCCGGTTTCATGAGCACGACGATCGAGGGTCGCCCGGAGGAGCTGTTGAAGGGCAAGAACTTCTGCACGGTCGCCACCCTGCGCGGGGACGGCACGGTGCACGGAGCGCCGGTGTGGATCGACACGCAGGACGGCCTGGCGGTGCTGAACACCGCCGAGGGACGCGCCTGGCCGCGCAACCTCGAGCGCGACCCGCATGTGACGCTGACGGTCGCGAACAGCGAGAACCCCTACGAATACGTGGAGATCCGCGGGCACGTGGCCGAGCGCACGCACGACGGCGCCGACGAGCACATCGACGCGATGGCGAAGAAGTATCTCGACCAGGACTCCTACCCCTACCGCCAGCCGGGCGAAGTGCGCGTGATCATTCGCGTGGCGCCCGATCACGTCTACGTGAACGCGGCCTGAGCAGCGCGCGCGGCGCGATAGCCCGGCCGGAGGCTGCGCCGCGGACGTCGCCGCCTACACCCGGCGCAGCAGCCGCCGCCACAGCGAGGGCGCTCGCGGCTGCGTGCGCAACCACTCGTCGCGGAGCACGAGCTGCCCGCGCGCACGAGCCGCCAGCACGCACTCGCTGTGGGCGTGACGGCGTCGGCGCGTGTCACCTTCGGGCGCGATCAGCATATGCTCGCTGAGGGCAGGCAGAAGATGACCACAAAACGGACAGCGATACGTCGCCGGCTTGCGGTTCGCCGCGCGGCGAACCGTCCACCATGGAGCCTGCGCAGGCTGGGTCATGGCGCCATTGTTGCGCCGCTCACGGCGACCCTCGCCGCCACCCTGGCCGCGACCGTCGCGATCGGAGTGGGCGTTGCCCTCGCGCGGGCCGAGCGCGATCGTCGCTCGCTGCGGGTGCGGCCGGACGCGCGAGCGTCAGTTCGCGCTGCGGCCCGAGGAGCGCGTGACCGATGGGCTGAGGCGGATGGCGATCAGCCAGCTCGACCTGGCGATCGAGCTGCTGGGAGGCGACAACGGCGTGGTTCCGGCCGCGACGGCCGTGCACGAGACGCGCAAGGCGCTGAAGCGCCTGCGCGCGCTGATCGCGCTGCTCAGAGACGAGCTCGGCGAGGGGGAGTTCGCTCGCGAGGATGACGTTCTGCGTGGCGCCGGGCTGCGGCTGGCGGGCGCGCGCGACGCCGAGGTGCTCGTGAGCACGCTCGATGATCTGGTGAGCGAGCACCCGAAGCGGCTCGCGCACCGTCGCGGCGTGGAGAGGCTGCGCCGCCAGCTGGTGGCGGAGCGTGACGTGGAGATCGAGCGCACGCGCGAGGACGCCTGGGCGCGGGCCCAGGTCGTGGGCGAGCTGCGCGCGCAACGCGCACGCGTGCAGGCCTGGACTCTGCCGGAGCGCGAGGGCCTCGACAGCGTCGAGGCGGGGCTGCGGCGCATCTACAGGCAGGGCCGACGGCGCCGTCGCCGCGCGGCGCGCGCGAAGGGCGAGGCCGGCCGCGCGATGCACCGCTGGCGCAAACGGGTAAAGGACCTGCGCTATGCCGCGGCGATGCTCGACCGGCGCGACCCCGGGCGCCCGAGCGCCCACAAGAAGGGCGCTCGGCGCCGAGCAGGGCATGGGCGCGCGCAGCGGCCGGACGCCGGCTACATGCGCCGGCTCGCCCGCCGCGCCGATGAGCTGGGAGAACTGCTCGGAGAGGAGCACGACCTGGCGCTGCTCGCGGCGCGGCTGAAGGCCGGAGCCGAGCGGAGCGGGGGCCGGCCCCTGCAGGTCGGGGGCGCCACGCAGGAAGACCCTGCTGAAGATGATCGCCAAACGGCGCAGGCGCCTGCGCAGAGAGGCGCTGCGCGAGGGCAGGCGCCTGTACGGGCGACACCCGGGAGCTTCGTGCGCCGCATGGGGGTTGCCTACGCACGTGCACGTCCACAGCAGCCGCGCACGTACCCCTGAAGAACGGCGGGCGGCTGTGAGCCGGCGCCGGGTGAGTCCTCAGCCGACGGTGACGACCGTGAGAACGCGCTTGCCCTTGGGCAGCGACACCGACACCTGCTCGCCGGGGCCGCGCCCGAGCAGGGCGCTGGCGACTGGCGATTCGGCCGACAGGCGCCCGTCCGCCGGGGCG
Organism: uncultured Solirubrobacteraceae bacterium; assembly: GCA_963779605.1. GTDB lineage: Bacteria > Actinomycetota > Thermoleophilia > Solirubrobacterales > Solirubrobacteraceae > Palsa-744. The sequence goes on along the minus strand of CAVZYR010000004.1, from coordinate 1,567,433 downwards.
GCGTCGTGCGAGCTCACGATCCGCCAGGTCTGCTCGACGCCGTCCTGGTCGCGTACGACCACCGTGGAGCCGAAGCCCGACCACGCCGCCCGGCGACGGCGGGCGCCTCCTCGACGACACCGCGGCGGCGATCTTCTCGCGCAGGCGGGCGATCTTCGTCTCGAGGTGGGCCTGATCGTTCTTGGCGTCGTGGTACTCGCTGTTCTCCTTCAGATCGCCCCACTCGCGTGCCGTCTTGATGCGATCGGCGATCTCCCTGCGCCCCTCCCCCTCGAGCTCGGCAAGTTCGGCGTTGAGGGTCGCAAGACCATCGGCGGTCGTGAGGTTGGTCGCGTCGGGCACCGCCACAGAGCCTACTCGCACCGAGCGCCCGCTCAGAAGTAGGTGCTCGGCGGCGAGGACAACAGCGCGTAGATCTGCACGATCGCGGCCTGCACGAGCAGCTCGGCGCTGCGCCGGCGAGCCGGCGACGAACAGGTCGTTCTTCAGGCGCAGGTGCTGCCAGGCGTAGTCGACGTAGGCCTGGGCGATCGTCGGGCCCGGGCGCGTCGTGCGTGACCGAGTCGAGGTAGAGCAGGTTGCGGAAGTAGACGGACGGAAAGAAGGGGATCTCCTGGCCGAGCCGTTCGGAGGTGAAGTAGGCGAGCGCCGCCTTGGCCGTCTGACGGGCCTGGAACAGGTATCCCGGGTTGCCCGTGGCCTGGTAGAGCAGCGTGCCGGCGCCGATCATGGCGCCCTGGTTGTAGCTCCAGATCGTCGGTTCGACGACGCCCTTGCGGTTGACGTGGTCGGCGTAGAGGCCGCTCGGCTGAAGCAGGCAGCTGGCGCACCCACTGGTAGGCCATCACCGCGAACTGCAGATACTCGACGTTGCGGGTGATGCGGTAGAGCTGGGTGGCGAGCTCGGCGGCGGGAGCGGTCGTGACGGTGTTGCGTTCGGCTGTTTTCGGCTTCGTTGGAGAACGGCACGCCGCCCGGGCAGCCGAGTTCGGGGTTGCTCTGCCAGCCGGCCATCTCGAAGGCCATGATCCTCTCGGCGCCCTGCAGCAGCGAGGGGCTGCGGCTGAGCTCATACAGACGCGCGAGCTCGATCCCGATCCAGTCGTTGTCGTCGTAGTACTTGGCGCCGCCCGGACCGGCGGGAGGGGCGACGGTCGCGTCGAAGGCTGGCAGCGTGCTCGTGAACGTTTCTTCCTGAGCTGCGGAGTTGGCGGTGTCCAGGTAGTTGTGCAGGCCGACCACACGAGCGCGCAGTTCGGGCGTGAGCGAGATGCCAAGGTGGGGGATGTTGGCCATGCTCACGGTGGCGGCGAGCGCCTGCGAGAAGGGCCACAGGGAGGAGAACGGTTCTCCCCCATACAGCCCCGAGCCGGGGATGTAGTAGTACTTCTGCATCGCCTGGAAGGCGAGCTCGGCGCGCGCGGGATTGCCTTTCAGCGTCGGCTTGCGGGGCTTCTTGCGGCTCTGCCGCGCCTGCTGGGCGAGCGCCGACGAGCCCGCGGGCATGAGCGGGCGTGAGGTGTCCGAGGGGTAGGGGGATGCCGCCGCGGCGGACGGTGCGAGCACAGCGGAGCCGACGGCTGCTCCGAGCAGCAGCAGTCCGAGGCGAGCCTTCCGCCTGGTCGCGTGGTCGAAGCGGTCGGTCATCGGGCGTCTCCGAGCAGAACAGGCTGCGAGGCGATTTGATTTGGTATGGCGGGTGCCATTCGACTACACGACCGTCGGGCATGTGACGGCCGACGTGATGAGCGACGGGTCGCGCCGCCCCGGGGGAAGCGCCTTTTACAGCGCACTGCAGGCGGCCCGGCTCGGGCAGCGCGCCCTGATCCTTACACAGGGTGTGCCGGGAGAGATCGAACCGCTGCTCGAGCCGTTCCGCTCCGAGCTCGAGATCGAGATCATCGCGGCCGCGCAGACGACCACACTGCGCACCTCGGGCACCGGCTCCGCGCGCTCCCAGCGCGTGCTGGCGTGGGCCGGCGCGATCGACGAGGACGTTCTCCTCGACACCTCGATCCTGCATCTGGCGCCAATCGCGCGCGAGACCCCGCGGCGCTGGCGCGGGCACGCCGGCTTCGTCGGGCTCACCCCGCAGGGGTTCCTCAGAGCGTGGAGCGGGCGGGGCGCGCAGATGCGGCCGACCTCACCGGATCCTCGCCTGCTCCCCGAGCGCTGTGACGCGATCGTGTTGAGCGAGGCCGAGGGCGCGAGCTGCGCGGCGCTCGTCTCAGAGCGCGCGGCGGCGGGCACGATCGTGGCGATCACCGCGGGAGCTTCTGCCACGACGATCCTGGCGCCGGGCGATGGGGAGCTGATGGTCGAGGTGCCCCATCTCGAGAGTCCGTGCGACGACGTCGGCGCTGGAGACGTGTTCGCGGCAGCTTTCTTCATCGCCCTCGTCGAGGGGCAGGCGCCGGGGTCGGCCGCCGACTTCGCCAACGCCGCGGCCGCGGTCCGCATGGGCGGCGCCGGCGCTCAGGCGATCGGCGACCGCCCGGCGATCGAGGCCCGCCTGCGGGCGGTCGCCTGAAGCCCGCCTGTGAGCGGTCGCCTGAAGCCCGCAGACGCTCAGGCCCCCAGGCCGAGCGTCGCGTCGATCAGCAGCGACAGCTCCAACGCGTCCAGCTCGTCGCCGCAGCCGCAGGCGCGGGCGGCGAGCAGCAGACAGCCTCCGACGGGAGCCATCGCCACGACTGAGATGCGCGCGTTGGGCGCGGTCTCGTGGATCACCCGCGCGAGCGGTTCGACGAACACGCCACCGGCCTTGAAGGCGCTCCCGATCAGGCCGATCGGAAACGCGGCCGAGCCGCTGCCCGCGCTGCTCAGGCCGGTCTGGCGGATGACCGCGGCGATCTGCCGGCCCAGTTCTATTGCCCCGCGCTCATAGATCTCGCAGGCGACCGCGTCTCCGCGGTCGGCGACATGGCCGGTCTCGATCGAGAATGCGGCTATCTCACCCTTGGTGAGGGGCTTTGAATAGACGTGCGCCGCGAGCGCCTCCACGCTCGGCATCCCAAAGAACGCCTGCGCGGCGTCGCCGAGCGCCGTCTCGGGGCCCGAGCCGTCGCGGTCGCGCAGGGCAGCCTTGATCGACTCGATGCCGAGCCAGTAGCCGCTGCCCTCGTCGCCCAGAAGATGGCCCCAGCCGCCCGCCTGCCAGGGCCGCCCGTCCGAGCCCACGCCGAACACGTTCGAGCCGGTGCCCGAGATCGCCGCGACGCCGGGTCCGGCGCCGGTGGCGGTCGCCCACGCCCCGACCACGTCGTTGACGACGATCCAGCCGTCCCTGCGGGCCGCATCCACATGGCGCACGATCGCGGCGGTGTCGACGCCGGCGATCGCGAGCACCGCCCCCGCGAGCGCGCCGGGCGCGATCCCCGCCCGCTCGATCGCCTCATCGGCGGTCTCAAGCAGTGCGGCGACGGCGGCCCGAGGCCCGACGGCGTCCTGGTTGCTCGGGCCTCCGTGGGCGAGGTGAAGTGTTTTGCGCTCGAGGTCGAGAACCGCGGCGAGCGTCTTCGTGGCGCCACCGTCGACCCCGAGCAGGAAGCGGGCGCCGGCGCTCGCCGGCGGCTGGCGCAGGGGGGGCGGGAGCTGGACGAGCGAGTCTCGCTTCATCCCGGCATCCTTCCAGGATTCCTGGCAGGGGCTAGGATCGCGGTCGGTGTCAACGTCCGCGGTCTTCCCGAAAGCGCGAGCGCGGGCAGGGATGTATGAGTCCTTCTACCTGCGGGCGGTCTCGCCCGAGGAGCCAGTGGGGGTATGGATCCGCCACACGGTGCAGAAGCGACCGGGGGAGCGCGCGGGCGGGTCGCTCTGGTGCACGGTGTTCGACGCCGCCGCGGGACGCCCGTTCATGCATAAGCTGACCGGCGGCGCCCCGGGCGTGCCCGCGGGCGGATGGATCGAGGTGGACGGCGCCCGCATGACGCCCGCGACGGCGGCGGGTGAGTGCGGGCCGGCGCGGTGGTCGCTGCGATTCTCCTCGGACGAGCCCGAATTGCGCCACCTTCCGCACGGGTGGCTCTACCGAACGCCGCTGCCGCGCACGAAGCTCACGAGCCCGGCGCCGGCGGCGAGGTTCGACGGCACGCTCGAGCTGTCGGGGCGGAGCGCGATCGAGCTGCGCGGCTGGCCCGGCATGATCGGTCACAACTGGGGCTCGGAGCACGCTGAGCGCTGGATCTGGCTGCACGGGGTCTGCTTCTCCGAGGAACCGCGGGCCTGGATCGACGTCGCGCTCGGCCGCCTGAAGCTGGCCGGGCGGATGACGCCGTGGGTGGCAAACGGGGCGCTGTCGCTGGCGGGGCGCCGCCACCGCATCGGGGGGCTCGGCGGACGATCGCTGCGGGTCTCAGAGACGGCGCGGGGGTGCGTAGCCGAGCTGTCCGGCGAACACGGGCTGAAGCTCCGCGCGCACGTCGAGGTTCCCGAGCTGGCGGCGGCGGGCTGGCGCTACGAGGACCCGGACGGAGCACGCTCGGGCGCGCACGACGTGATCAACTGCTCGGTCGCGGCGCTCGAGCTGGACGTGCGGCTGGCCGGCGAGGGACGGCCGCGCAGGCTGCGCACGGCGCACGGCGCCGCCTATGAGCTGGGCGTGCGCGAGCGCGACCACGGCGTCCCGCTCGCGCCGTTTGCGGACGGGTAGATAGACGACTGGGCCAGCGGGGGGAGCTGGCCCAGTCTTGAGGGGTGTCCGAGAGGCGCGTGCGCGCCACCCGGACGAGGAGGAGACGAGACGTCAGTGTCCGTCCGCATCGCCGAGCTGAACCCGACAATGTTCAGAAATCATATCAGGAAACTGTGAAATGTTCCACGGGCCCATCCGGCCGCTGTCGCGGGCATGTCTGAAGGGCCCGCGATCAGACCGCGCCGGGGTTGATCGTGACCGGCGTCCCGGGTTCGATATGCGAGGCCAGCCAGTCGATGCTCGCCGTCGCGAGGCGGACGCAGCCGTGCGAGGCGGCGGTGCCCAGCGTGCCTCCCAGGTTGTCACGTCCGTGCATCGCGATCTGACCGGGCCCGCCTTCAAATTCCTGCAGCGCGTTCGAGCGCGCGCTGAGAGCGAGCGCGAACGGCCCGCCGGGCTCGCCGGGCTGCATCTGCACGACCTCCTCGACGAAGAACTGTCCGGTGGGCGTCGGCGTCGAGGGCTTTCCCACGACCGCCTTGAAGACCTTCACGCTGTGGCCGTCGCGATACACCGTGACGCGCCGGGCGCCGAGGTCGAGCACGATACGCCAGGGCGTCACCAGCATGCGGGTGCCCGGCTGGGCGATCCAGCCGGTCAATCCGTCGGGCCGGCCGGGGAGCATCACGTCAAGCCAGCGCACGCCGCCGGCGCCGATCGAGCGTGCGAGCACGGGCAGTGTGGTCTGCTCACCGGTGATCGGCCTGCGCGCGGGCACCACCGAGACCGGCGCGGAGCCGGCCTCGGGCGCCTGGTGGGCAGTGTGGACGCTCAGCAGGACGACCACTTCCTGGGTTGCCTGCACGCGGGCCGGGGAGCTCGCGCCGGCGGCCGCGCCCGCCGTGGCTCCCGCCAGACACGTGGCCGCCAGGGCCACGCTCAGGCGGCGCATCATCCGGTGAATGCGCTTCGATGGTGCGGAAGCGCACGCCGTGCTCGCGGGTGTTTACGCCGCGCGGCTGCACGCCGTCTGGCCGCGCGCCGGGCGGCTGCACGCCGGGCGGCTGCGCGTCGTTTGGCGGCCGCCGCCGGTGAGGACACGGTTTTCGATCCGACCGGCGGCAGGCCGCTCCCGGTGGGTCCGCCCGTCACCCCGCCGGGCGGTACGCCGTTGGCTGTTTCGAGCCCGCCGCCGCTGCCGCTTTCGCTCGAGGCGCAGTTGGACGTGGTGATCGTGTTCGTGTCCAGCGTCACCGCGCCGGTCTGCGCCAGCAGGCGACCGTGAATGGTGGCGGCCGTGTTGGCGGTGATGCTTGCCTGCGCCATGACGGTGCCGACAAAGCTCGTGCCGGTCCCGAGCGTAGCCGAGGAGCCGACCTGCCAGAAGACGTTGCACGCCTGTGCGCCGTTGACGAGCGAGACGCTCGTGTTCGAGCCGGTGGTCAGGGTCGTGCCGATCTGGAAGATGAAGACCGCGGCCGGGTTGCCCTGCGCGTCGAGCGTGACGCTGCCCGATGACAGGAGCAGCGAGCTGCTGGCGGTGCGCACGCCCGGAAGGAACAGCTGACCTGCCAGATCGGTGCCGGCCGAGCCGTTGCTTGGCCGCGAGGCGGCATCGTTGTAGGCGGTGGTCAGGTCGTTCTTCGCGGCGATCGCAACGGCGTCGTCAACGTGGGTCTGACCGAGCACCTGCGGGGCGCCGGTCACCGATGAGCCCGGGCTGAGGCCGAGGCCGCCGAACATGGTCGTGGGGCCGGTGTTGGTGACGGTCGAGCCGGCCAGCACCGAGAAGGGGGCCGCGGTTCCCAGCCCGACGGACGCGGCGGCCGCGAGGGCGCTGCTCGTGAAGATGAGGGTGGACAGCATGCCGAGCAGAAGCAATCCCACCCGGACGGTCCCGGCGCCGGCCCGAGCGTGCGGGCGCCGGCTCACTGCGAGGTCGTCGCTCGTGGGCGACGGGCGCTTCGATGGGACGCCTCTTTTCATCGGCGTCTCCTGACTGCGACGGCGAGCGCCGCGATAGATGGGGAATGGCTCCCCGGTCTCCTTCGACCTGCTCTCCTAACGGCGGCTGGACGTCACAGGCTTAGACAGGCATGAGCAACTCGACGTATGTTGATCATGCGTGAGCAACTCGACGCGTGTCCGCCAAACGTGCGCAGCCCAGCTCATGTCGGGCGCTCGCGAACATGAGCAGACCTTCGCTTCGCCCACCAGAGCTCCGGTTGGCTTCAGCGGTATCTGAGGCCGTGTCCGCGGCGCGGACGCGGCGCGGGCAGCGTGACCCGGCGCAGCGGCGGTTGCGGGGGCGCGGCCGGCTTCCTATCGCCATCGGACACGGGCGCGGCGGCGAGGTCGCGCCGGGAAGAGACGCCGAACTTGCGGTAGATGTTGCGCGCGTGGGTGCGAACCGTCTCCACGCTCACCTGCAGGGCAAGCGCGATCTCGGCGTTCGAACGACCCTGCTGAAGGAGCGGAAGCACTTCCGCCTCGCGAGCGGTCAACCGGTGTCGCGCCGCCATCGCTCCGCCTCCGGCGTGGGAGCTGGCCCTGGGCATCACCTGAAGCCCCCTCGAGGCGAGGTGCACGGCGTTCAGCACGTCGCGCGACTGGGTGTTCCTCGCGAGCGTGGCGCTGGCGCCGAACGCGATCAGCTGAGCGCACTCCTCCATCGAGGGATCGTCCCCGAGAAGGACGAACCGGGTGTTGGGGTGCTCCGCGGTCAGCGTTCGCACCTCGGACAGCTTGACCAGCGCGCCGAGGTCGAGGATGGCAACGTCGGGGCGGTGGGCGCGAAGGACGACCCCGATGCGCTCGTGCTCCACCTCCGCGGCGAGGATCGTGAGGCTCGAATCGCTCGCGATCAGCTCGCGCAGACCTCTGGCCAGGAGATCGTCGAAGCGGGCGAGGACGACGGTGACGGTGCGGGTGGGCGCTGACGGCATGGGCGATCCTGGCGGTCCGTGGAGAGCTGCTCAGGGCATCATCGGCAGCGCGCAGGGAAAAGGTGAGCCGTGTCTCCCCCATCCCTACCCCTCCGTTGGAACGAAGAGGTGGGTCACCTGCTCGGTTACAAGCACACCCTGACCCCCGGCGCGGTGATGGCGCCGGTGTTCACGAACGAATCGAACCCCGCGCCCGCGCCCACTGATCGAGCGGGTATATTGCCAGCTCACGACGAGGGGAGTTCGAGGGTTCCATGCCGTTCGCCGAGGTCAACGGCCAGCGCATCCGCTTCGATGACAGCGGAGGCGACGGCCCCGCCGTGATCCTCTCCCACGGCTTTCTCATGGATCGCGAGATGTTCGCGCCGCAGGTCCGGGCTCTGAGCCCCGAGTGTCGTGTCATAACCTGGGACGAGCGCGGGTTCGGGGAGACCGAGTTCGACGGCGAGCCGTTCACCTACTGGGACTCGGCCGCGGATTGCCTCGGCCTCCTGGACCATCTCGGCATCGAGCAGGCGGTGCTCGGCGGTATGTCGCAGGGAGGCTTTCTGTCGCTGCGTGCGACGCTGCTGGCCCCGGAGCGTGTTCGCGCGCTCGTCCTGATCGACACCCAGGCCGGCGTCGAGGATCCCGAGCGGCTACCCGCCTACCGCCAGATGCAGGCGACCTGGCTTGAGGTCGGGCCGGTCGATGAGCTGGCCGAGGCGATCGCCGGCCTGATCATCGGCGATCCGGTGCTGAACGAGGTCTGGATAGCCAAGTGGAGGAAGCTGTCGATCGAGAGCATGAGCGCGCCCGCCGACTGCCTGTTCGACAGAGACGACATCTCGGGGCGCCTCGGCGAGATCTCCTGTCCGGCGATCGTGTTTCACGGCACCGCCGATCAGTCGATCGAGATCGAGCGCGCCGAGGAGCTCTGCCAGGGGCTGTCCGGATGCGCCGGCGTCGTGCGCATCGAGGGCGGCCCACACGCTTCCAACCTGACCCACCCCGACCAGCTGAACCCGCCGCTGCTCGACTTCCTGCGGTCCCTCTGATTCGCGGGCTCGACGCGCCCGCCCTACGGCGCCGCCGCGACCACCACGAGGGGTCCCTCGTGCCCGGGCAGCTCGCCGGTGTCGAAGGCCGGGTCCGGCCGTCGCTCGAGGAACGGTGAGCGCTCGAGGAAGGCGTCGGCGGTCTCGAGGAAGCTGACGCGCGGCGTGCGGTAGTGCATCGGCACCGCCCAGCGCGGCGAGAGCCGCTCGACGATCGCCGCCGCCTGCTCGGCCCCGATCGTGGGCCCGCCGCCGACGGGGATGAACAGCAGGTCGACGTCTCCGATCGCCCTCGCCTGCTCCTCGCGCAGCTCACTCTGGCCGAAGTCGCCCATGTGGCACACGCGCAGCCCATCGAGCGAGAAGACGAAGATGGTGTTCGGGCCGCGAGCGGTGCCGGCCTGCTCGTCGTGCTCGGAGGCGATCGCGATGACCTCGCCGAGCGGTGACTGGAACGTGCCGGCCGTGGAGCGCAGGATCGCCGGATCTCCCCCGATCACCTCGATGCCGTTGTGGTCGGGGTGCTCGTGGGTGACGAGCAGCAGGTCAGCCGCCACACCGTCGATCGGGGGATAGTCGAACCGTTTCCCGCTGGCGCTCGCGAGCGCCGACATGTCTGAGAACGGGTCGATCGCAACCGACGTCCCCCCTCCGCTCAGGTGAAACGCCGACTGGCCGTACCACTCAATGCGCATGCTGCTCCTCTCTGGTGATGGCGTGGACTGCGGGGCCCGCCACGCGCGAGTCCGCCGGCTCGTGAGCGGCCCGGCCACCGGCTGTGACCGGCCCAGCGCGTGGCGCGGGGACGCCGGCATTCTCGTCGCCGGTCGCGTCAGCGTTTGCGAGGTCCTCGGCGCGATCGTGCCCTCCCCGCATCAACGACGCCGCGGCGGCGATCAGACAGGCGATGATCGCGAACGCGAATGCCGCATGAAGTCCCGAGCGAAACGGGGCCGAGATCAGGTGCGGGAAGAAGGACTTGCCGACGAGCGCCGCGTGGTTGTGCGCTGACAGCGCGCCGAGTGCGTGACTGCCGAGGAGGTGTTCGATCGGGTTGTAGCCGAGGAAGGCGGCGAACAGGATCGAGACGGGCGGCAGGTGCGCGGCGGTGTTGGCGGCGGCGAAGGGAACGCCGTGCGCCTGCAGTCCGGCCAGCATCGTGGCGGGCAGCTTGGAGGAGAGACCGATGATCATCAGCGTGAAGAAGACGCCGATCGAGAGCACCTGGGCGGAATTCTGGAACGTCTGGTTCATGCCTCCGCCGGCGCCCCGGTCGCCGGGCGGCAGGCTGTTCATCACGGCGGCGCGGTTGGGGGAGGCGAACAGGCCCATGGAGACGCCGTTGAGGAACAGCACGAGCGCGAACGCCGGGTAGGGGAAGTCCGTCGGGAGCAGCGCCAGCAGGAAGAAGCTGAGCGCCGCTCCGAGCATTCCTCCGGTCGCGAACGGGCGCGCGCCGAAGCGGTCGGACAGGTAGCCCGAGGTCGGGCCGGACAGCAGCATGCCGACGATCAGGGGCAGCATGTAGATCCCCGCCCACAGCGGCGTGTCGGCGAAGTTGTAGCCGTGCTGGGGCAGCCAGATGCCCTGCAGCCAGATGATGAGCATGAACATCAGCCCGCCGCGGGCGACCGCCGAGAGGAACGTGGAGAGGGTCCCGAAGGTGAACGCACGGATGCGAAACAGCGGTAGCCGGAACATCGGGTCGGCGACCCGTCGCTCGATCAGGGCGAAGGCCAGCAGGCTGGCGGCGCCCGCGACGAGCAGGGCGATCACACGCGGGCTGCTCCAGCCGGTGGCGTGGCTGCCGTAGGGGCGGATCCCGTAGGTGACCGACACCATGATCAGGATCAGCCCGAGGGCGAACGTGAGGTTGCCGGCCCAGTCCACCCGTGCGCGTTTCGGCGTGCTGCGCTCCTCGAGCTTGAGATATGCCCAGACCGTTCCGAACAGCCCGATCGGCACCGAGATCAGGAACACCATGCGCCAGTCGATCGGGGCCAGCAGGCCGCCGAGAACCAGCCCCACGAACACGCCGCTGACGCCGACGATGTTGTTGATCCCGAGCGCCATCCCGCGCTGGTTCTGCGGGAAAGCGTCGGTCAGGATCGCCGCCGAGTTGGCCAGCAGGAAGGCGGCGCCGACGCCCTGGACGATGCGAAAGCCGATCAGATACAGCGCTCCCGAGCGCCCGCTCATCCAGTCCACCGTCAACAGCAGCGACGCGAGCGTGTAGATGACGAAGCCGAGGTTGTACATGCGCACGCGCCCGTACATATCGCCGAGGCGCCCGAGGCTCACGATCAGCACGCTCGTGACCACAAGGAAGCCGAGAATCATCCACAGCAGGTAGAAGCTGTTGGCCGGGACGAGCGGGTCGAGATGGATGCCGCGGAAGATGCTCGGCATGGCGATCAGGACGATCGAGCCGTCGAGCGTCGCCAGCAGCACCCCGAGCGTCACGTTGGACAGCGCGATCCACTTGTAGCCGTCCGACCGAAGGGGCTTCGCGCTCGCTCCCGCCGGGACACTCGCGCCACTTGCCATACACCCAATTATACAGGAAAACTGAACAGTTTCCCTTTGCTTCTCGGCTATAGTGTCGGGACGTGAGCACGGCGGTCGATACCACCAGGCTTGCCAGCGAACTGCGCATGGTGCTCGGCCATCTGGTGCGCAGGCTGCGCGCCGAGCGGCGCTTCTCGCTCTCGCAGGCGGCCGTGCTCGGGCGCCTGGACCGTGAAGGGATGCGGTCGATCGGCGACCTCGCCGTCGCCGAGCGCGTGCGCCCGCAGTCGATGACCCAGACGATCTCAGACCTGGAGGGCGACGGCTTGATCGAGCGCCACGCCGACCCCAGCGACGGGCGGCGCAGCCTAGTCGAGTTGACCGAGCAGGGACGTCTGACGCTCGAAGCCGATCGCCGCCAGCGCGAGGGATGGCTCGCACGCGCGATCGCCGAGGACCTCTCCGAGGAGGAGCAGCGGGTGCTGACGCAGGCGCTGGGCCTGCTCAGGCGTCTTTCCGGGGACTAGAGTTCCGGCATCGAGCGAGTGCCTCCTCCCTGCGCGACGGACGCCCGCGAGCGCGCGATCAGCTCGCCGGCCCGGCGAGGGACATGCCGGCTGGAGGCGTTCCGGTGAGAGCGGCGGTCGTGCGCGAATACGGCGTGCCGCAGGCGGATGACTTCGACGAGCCGCAGGCCGGTCCTGATCAGGCCGTCGTCCAGGTTCTAGCCGCCGGCCTGAACCCGGTCGATGTGGCGATCTGCGCGGGCAGCTTCTACGCCGGGCGCCCGCCGCTGCCGTTCGTCCCCGGGCGCGAGGGCGTCGGGGTGCTGGAGGGCAGGCGCGTGTACTTCGACGCACCGCTCCCGCCGTTCGGATCGATGGCCGAGCGCGCCCTGATCAACGCCGATTCGACCTATCAGATAGCCGACGGGGTATCGGACGGGACGGCCGTGGCGTTGGGGATCGCCGGCATGACGGCCTGGCTCGCGCTCACCTGGAGGGCGCAGCTCGAGCCCGGCGAGCACGTGCTGGTGCTGGCGGCCAGCGGCGTGCTCGGGCAGGTCGCCGTGCAGGCGGCGAAGCTGCTGGGCGCTGCGCGGGTGGTCGCCGCGGCGCGGTCACCGGAGGGCCTCGAGCGCTGCCTCGAGCTCGGGGCCGATGCGGCCGTGCGCCTGGACGCATCCGAGGATCTGCCCGCCGCGCTGAGTGAGGCCGCGCAGGGCAGGATCGACGTGGTCGTCGACCCGCTCTTCGGCGAGCCGTTCGTGGCCGCCGTAAACGCGGCGAGCTTCGGTGCGCGGATCGTGCAACTCGGCGCCGGCGCCGGCGCCGAGGCTACGCCGACCTCGGCTGCCATCCGCGGAAAGCTGCTCGTGATCAAGGGCCACACCTACTTCCTTGCGCCGGCCGAGGTCAAGCGCGAGGCCTACCGCCGGCTTGGCGAGGCGGCGGCGGCCGGCGAGCTGAGGATCGAGAGCGAGCCGATCTCGCTCGAGCACCCCGCCAGGGCATGGGAGCGCCTGGCCGCGGGCCCGCACGCCAAGATCGTGCTCGTGCCATGAAGCCGACGGCCGGACCCGCAGGTTCACGACGTGACGATGCCGGCCCGCGCAAGCCGGGGGTGAGTCAGGCGGCTGAGGCGCCGCTCAGGGCGGTCGCGTCCTCCTTGATGAGGTCGGCGGCCTTCTCGGCGATCATGATCGTTGCCGCGTTGGTGTTGCCGCGGACTATCGTCGGCATCGCCGAGGCGTCGACGACGCGCAGACCGGGGACGCCGTGGACCCTGAGGCGAGGATCGAGGACCGGGCCGATCGCACAGCTCGAGGTTGGGTGGTAGATCGTCATCAGTTGCTGCCTGATGTATGTCCACAGCTCCTCGTCGCTCGAATCCGGGTCGGGCGCCATGACCGGTCCCGTGATGATGCCCTTGAAGGCGTCCTGCTGTGAGATCCGCAGCGCGACCCTGGCTCCGGCGAGCATCGTCGCGCGGTCCTCCTCGGTGGTCAGGTAGTTGTGCTGAATGCGCGGCTTGACGTACGGGCTCGCGGTCCGCAGCGTGACCGCGCCCCGGCTCGTGGGCTTGACCACTCCGGGACCGAATCCGAGGCCGTGCTCGACCGCTGCCCCGAGCCCTTCCTCGAGGAAGAGAACCGGGGCGAAGTGAAACTGGCAGTCCGGCGCATCCAGGCCGGGGCGGGTGCGAATGAAGCCACCTGACTCGGCGATGTTCGAGGACAGCGGCCCGCGGCCCTCGCTCTGGAGCAACTCGATGTTCTCCGGGGTCAGCGCTGTCATCAGCGACTCGAAGTCGGCTTTCCAGTTCATCAGCGTCATGCAGTGGTCCTGCAGGCCCTCGCCCACGGGGAGATCCTGGCGGACCTCGATCTCGAACAGGGTGAGGGCCTCCGCCGGACCGATGCCCGACAGCATCAGCAGCTGCGGGGACTGATAGGAACCGGCCGAGACGATCACCTCGCGTGCGGCGTTGATCTCCTCGACCACGCCCGCGTGGTCGATCTCGACACCGCTCACGCGATCCCCGTCGAAGAGCAGCCGCAACGCAAGGGCGTCGGTCAGGACCGTGAGGTTCTCTCGACCCATGTTGGGGTGCAGGTAGCGTACGGAGGTGCTCGCGCGCATCCCGTTCTCCTGCGTGGTCTGGTAGCGGCCGAAGCCCTCCTGGCGCGCGCCGTTGAAGTCCGGGTTGCGCTCGTGCCCCGCCTGTGCGGCGGCCTCGACGAACACGTCGGCGACCGGGGTCATCGAGCGGCTCTCGCGGACGGGCAGCGGACCGCCGACGCCATGGAACTGATCCTCACCGCGCTCGTTGTCCTCCGACTTCTTGAAGTAGGGCAGAACCTCGTCGTAGCTCCAGCCCTCAGCGCCCATCGCGGCCCATTCGTCGAAGTCCGCCCGGTTACCGCGGATGTAGACCATCGCGTTCATCGAGCTGCAGCCGCCGAGCATCTTCGCGCGGGGCAGGTAGGCGCGGCGTCCATCCAGGGATGGTTCGGGCTCGGTTGAGAAGTCCCAGTCGCGACGTCCCTTGAACAGCGCGCCGAAGGCGGCCGGGATGTGGATCTCCTCGTCGGTGTCCGCGCCGCCGGCCTCGAGCAGGGCGACCGTCACATCGGGGTCCTCTGAAAGTCGGGCGGCGAGCACAGCCCCCGCCGAGCCGGCTCCGACGATCACGTAGTCATACATCAGCTTTCCCCTCGTTCTTGTTCAGCGAGCACCGTCTCCGTGCAGCGACGATACCGGAGGTGAGCCTGTGTCGAGCCCGCGTCCGCAGCCCAGCGCGCGTGGGCCGCTCCTAGCTTGAAGCGAGCGCCGTCGATTAGGATCGCGCAAATGCCGCAGCGCATCATCATCCTCGGAGCGGGTTTCGGCGGGCTCGAGTGCTCGAGCATGCTCTCGGAGTCGCTCGGCGAGAGCGCCGAGGTGACGATGATCGACAAGAGCGACGCCTTCGTCTTCGGGTTCTCGAAGCTCGACGTGATGTTTGGTCGCGCGACGCCGAGCTCGGTCCGGCTGCCCTACGGCGAGATCGCCAAGCCCGGTGTGCGTGTCCTGAGGGAGACGATCACGGCGATCGACCCCGAGGCCCGGCGCGTGACCACGGACGAGGGGATCCACGACGCCGACGCTCTCGTGATCGCGCTCGGCGCCGACTACGACATGGACGCCACGCCCGGCCTTGCAGAGGGCGGCAACGAGTTCTACTCGCTGGCCGGCGCCGAACGACTGGCGGGGATCATCCCCACGTTCTCTCGGGGTCACGCGCTCATCGGCGTATCCGGCGCGCCGTTCAAGTGTCCTCCCGCGCCGAGCGAGTGCGCGTTGCTCCTGGATGACCAGCTGACCGCGCGCGGGGTGCGCGACGCCTGTCAGATCTCATTCGTGATCCCGCTGGGCACGCCGGTGCCGCCCTCGCCGGAGACCTCCGCCGCCCTCACCAAGGAGTTCGCCGAGCGCGATATCACCCTGATCGCCGGGCGGCGCGTCAGCGCGCTTGATCCGGCACGCAGTGTCGCGATACTCGATGACGGCGCTGAGTTGTCGTTCGATCTGTTCCTCGGCGTTCCCAAGCACCGCGCTCCTGATGTGGTGATCGCCAGCGGCATGACCGAGGACGGCTACATACCCGTCGACTCGGCCACCCTCGAGACGCGCTTCCCCGGCGTGTACGCCGTCGGCGACGTCGCGACGGCAGGCGTGCCGAAGGCCGGCGTGTTCGCCGAGGGTGCCGCTCGCGTGGTGGCACAGACGCTGATCGCCCAGGCGCAGGGCGGCGAGCGTCGCGGCCGTCACCTCGGGCGCGGCACCTGCTACATCGAGTTCGGGGCCGGGCGGATCGGCAGCGTGGACATCGACTTCCTTTCGGGCCCGTCGAAAACCGGGACCTTCAACCCTCCGTCCGCCGCCCTGATGGCCGAGAAGGAGCGTTTCGGCTCCAGCCGCCGCACACGCTGGTTCGGCCGCTGACGAGCTCCGAGCCCCGCGTGCGCCCGATCGAGGAACAGACGATTCTGATCACGGGCGCCACCGACGGTCTCGGCCGCGCGCTGGCTGCGGCACTGGCCGCGGAGGGCGCGAGCGTACTCGTCCACGGGCGCAGCGAGGACCGAGCGCGGCAGACGCTTGAAGCGATCGAGGCCAGGACCGGATCGCAGGAGCTGCGATGCGTGTTCGCCGACCTCAGCTCGCTGGAGCAGGTCCGCGAGCTGGCGCGACAGGTACTCGACGAGCACGACCGCCTGGACGTGCTCGTCAACAACGCCGGCATCGGCACCACGCTGCCGGGTGACGGGCGACGCGTGGAGAGCCAGGACGGATATGAGCTGCGCTTCGCCGTCAACTACCTGTCCGGCTACCTGCTCACCCACTCATTGCTGGGGCTGGTTGAGCGCTCGGCACCGGCACGTGTGGTCAACGTGAGCTCTGCCGGGCAGGCGCCGATCGACTTCGCCGACGTGATGCTCGAGCGCCACTACGACGGGGTTCAGGCCTACTGTCAGAGCAAGCTTGCTCAGATCATGTTCACGTTCGACCTGGCCGAGGAGCTGAGTGACCGGGATGTCAGCGCCACGTGCCTGCATCCTGCCACCTACATGCCCACCAAGATGGTCCGCGCGGCCGGCGTCAGCCCGGCAAGCACACTCGAGGAGGGCGTCGATGCCACGCTGCGTCTGATCGTGGACCCCGAGCTCGACGGTGTGACGGGCCGCTACTTCAGCGGAACTCGGCCGGCCAGCCCGCACCCGCAGGCCAATGACAGGGACGCGCGCCGGCGCCTGCGCGAGCTCAGCGACCGTCTTTGCGGCCTCGCTCCGGCGGGCTAGCGCCTTCGCCCGGTTCCCTGGGAAACTGCTGGCGTGTCGCGACCCTTTCGACAGGTCGACGTCTTCGCGACGACACCCTATGCCGGCAACCCGGTGGCCGTGGTCCTGGAGGCGACAGGCCTCGACGACGATGCGCTCCAGCGCTTCTCGAGCTGGACGAACCTCTCCGAGACGACGTTCGTGCTGCCGCCGAGCGATGTCGCTGCGGACTACCGCGTGCGGATCTTCACCCCCACGCGGGAGCTCCCGTTTGCTGGACATCCCACCCTCGGGACCTGCCACGCCTGGCTTGAAACCGGCGGCGTGCCGCGCACCGACGGCGTGATCGTCCAGGAGTGCGCGGCCGGGCTGGTTCACATCCGTCAGACCGCCGACGGCCTCGCCTTCGCTGCGCCGCCGCTCATCCGCTCGGGCCCCGTCGACGGGGAGCTGGTCGGACGCCTCGCGGACATGCTCCGCATCGACCGCGGCGAGATCCTCGACAGTCAATGGGTCGACAACGGGCCTGGCTGGGTCGCCGTGCTCCTGCGCGACGCCCAAGCGGTGCTCGCCCTGCGCCCGGGATTCGTGGACCTGGACCTGGGCGTGGTCGGCGCCTACCCCGAGGGTGCGGAACACGCGTTTGAGATCCGTGCCTTCTTCCCCAAGGACGGCGCCACCGTCGAGGACCCCGTCACCGGAAGCCTCAACGCCTCGCTGGCCGGCTGGCTGCTTGACAGCGGGAGAGCTCAGGCCCCGTACATCGCCAGCCAGGGCACCGCGCTCGGGCGCGCCGGACGGGTGCACATCTCCACTGACGTCGACGACGCGATCTGGGTGGCGGGCGGCACGATCACGTGCCTCGCCGGAGAAGTCACGCTCTAGCCGCGATCCGCGGTTCCGGCGCGGATGCGAGCTTCTCGCGCGCTGCTGTGGGTCGCTGACGCGCTTCAAACTGAGCAGCGCTCCTGAGCCAGACAGCCCCTGCGCGGACCTCGGGTCGCGGATGTGCTCGCGACGCTAGCCTTCGTCCGTGGGCGTCCGCTGGAGCGATGAGGTCGATGAGATTCTCACCGGCGACCTGGCCGCGGGGTTTGCCTACCTGACCCCGGCCAGAGGGGTTGTGATCGTCCCGATGGCGCCGCTAGGGCTGCGTGATCGCGAGGCGGGGACGGTGACGCTTTCGACCTCGCTCGGCCTGTGGAAGAAGTTGGACCGCGTGCGGCGGAATCCCGGCGTCGCCGTTGCCTACCATGCCCGCGAGCACGGTTTCAGTGACCGGCCCGGATTCGTGCTTGTGCAGGGGCGCGCCTCGTTCTCCCCCACGCCCGACCGCGCCTGGCTCGAGTCGATCGAGCCCGATTGGGACCGGTTCCTCGTCCCAAGGTCCAGCGGAGCACTGGGTCGCGTTCTCGACGTCTACTACTGGCAGCGTGTGGCGATCGACATCGAGGTCGTACGGGTCCTCGCGTATCCCGATGCCGCCGCGCGCCAGGATCCAGTGGTGTTCGGCGCCGAGCGCCCGCCGCCGCCCTCCTCGCAAGAGGAACCTGGCGGTGGGACCGAGCCGCGCGTGAGCGTCGAGGCCGTCGCCGCGCAGTCGGAGCGCCTCCCGCATACGCTCCTCGGGTGGTGCGGATCGGACGACCTGCCCGACGTGATGCCGGTCTCCGCCGCTCACCCGGGCGCGGACGGCCTGCGGTTGGACGTCCCCTCGGGCTCGGTGCCGCTCGGCGGCCGCCGCGCCGGCTTGACGTCACACGCGTTCTGGCCGCGGATGGTGGGCCAGGAGCAGCGGATCCACACGGGCTGGCTCTCCTCCGACGGCGAGGGATCGGTCCGCTACTCGCCCCACACCAAGGCCGGCTACCGGCTGCCGCGCTCGAAGCTGCTCTACAACCTCGGTTGCGCCAGCATCGCGAGGGGGATGCGAGGCGCGAGGAGGGCCGGACTCGCTCCGCTAGCAGCGGGCCACCGACCGCAAAACCGCAGTACATCGCGGCGAGCGTGTCGAGGACGGGGGTATCAGAGTCGGGCATCTTGGGCCTTTCCGGTTGTCTGCGTGGTGAAGCCAACTCTTGCACACTGCGGTGGAACGCCATCCGGCGATATGTCAGCGTTCACGCGACCGCAACAGTGGCCGCCTGCTTCGGCATCGTGGCCGAGTCATTGGGAGCGCTCTGGGCCACGCTCAAGTGTTAGCTTTCGTGGAACCCTTTCGTGGAAGCGGGCATGGGCAACGCGCGCATCAGCCCGCTCGCAACGCCGCTAACTACGCAAGGGTCTGACGCAGTTGAGCACGGCTACGAGACCAGACCGCAGAAATGGAGCCACGCCTCGGGTTGACGGGATGAGTTCATACGGGCCCACGTGCAAGCATGCCCGGCACTCCACCACTCCACCGCTCACTTCGTGATCAGACACGCACATAAACGCCAGCGCGACCCCGGCTGCAGTCCTACGGGTCTTCGCCGTCGCCGAGGCAAGAGCGGGACATGGTGTGCGCTTCAGGCGTGCGGCCTTAGCCTTGCCGTGCTCGCCGTGGCCGGGTGTGGCTCGGGCGGGAGCGGAAGCAGCGTCGCGAGCGGCCTTAGTCAAACCGTCTCAAGCCGTACGGAGGGCACCACCGCCAACGCCAGCGCTAGCACGCCTACCGCTACACAGGCAGAGAACGAGACCCAGCCCTCCCAGACCCAAACAGCGACCACATCGGCGCAAACGAAGTCATCCACGAGCGCCGCCGCGTCAACGACTCCCACCACAACGAGCACCGCGCCACCGCCCACCAAGACAGTCACTCAGACCAAGACGATCACTGCGCCTGCAGAGACAACGACCGTGACCACACCGACGCAGACGAACACGGTCATCCAGACACAGACCACCACGGCCCCGGCCACAACGACCACGACGTCGACAAGCCACGCTCCGGCGGCTGCAGCCGCCGGCGCCGCTGCAGCCGCGAACAAAGAACCATCATCTGAATCGAGCGGACTGCCGGGGTGGGCCTGGGCGTTGATCGGCGCTGCCGTCGCCGGCGGTGCGATCTGGATTGTCACCCTGGTTCGGCGCCGTGGCAGGGACAGCTCACCGAGAGACGCGGAAGGCCCAGGGGGGTCAGGCGGCGAGCCGCCGGCGCGCGACGACTCGCCTCAAGCGTGAGGGATCCGGGTAGGCGTCTCGCCGGTCGTCAAGCGCCGCGCTAGAGCGCCGTCGTTCCACGAACGCGGCTATGCATCCGACGCTTGTCCACCAGTGGGCATGATGTTGCAGACCTGCGCCTGGCTGCACCTACACTCGGTGCGTCAAATGCAGCACGATGAGAGGGGCCTCGATGGACGCGGATGACGTACCTAGTTGGTGGATATTCGCCGGAATCCTGCTTGGCATTAGCGGTGTTTTGAATGTCATCTGGGGCATTGCCGCGATTTCCGAATCGCACTTTTTTGTGCTGAATACGCATTACATCCTCAGTGAACTGAAAACGTGGGGTTGGATCACCCTGATCCTCGGCGTCGCGCAGCTGTTTGCTGCGGTGTCGCTGTTTGTGGGCGGCGCGTACGGGCGCTGGTTCGGGGTCGCAACGGCTGCGCTGGTGGCGATCGCCTCGCTGTTCGACATCCCTGCCTATCCGTTCTGGTCGCTATGCGTGTTCGCGCTCTCGGTGATCATCCTCTATCAGCTCGTAAAGACGCCTGAGGCGCGGGCAGCGGGCTACTAGGCGCTCGCGGCGGCCGCGGCATGCGGCCGCCGCACCACCGGGTGAAGCCCGACTCCGACGTGCGGGTTCCGGTCTAGCTCGGCCAAACGAGCACGTCGTAGCGCGCGTCCGGTCTCCCATTTGGCTCTGCCAGCGCACGCGCGCCTGCGAGACAGCTCAGATGCGATGCCTAGCTTGTGTGGGCCTACCAGAACGGCGGAGCCGGTCTCTCGCCCTCCCCCCGCGCAATACTGGCGGCCATGTCGCAGGAGCCCGCAGCCGACGTGGAGCGCGGTGACGAGAGCTCGACGGCGGCCGCCGCTCGAAGCGAAAGACGGCGCCTGCTGGCGCCGCTCGCGCTGACCCAGTTCGTCGCAAGCTTCGCCGGATCGAGCATGTTCTCCGCCCTGGGCATGTTCTTCCTGGTGCTGGCAATCCTGCAGGTGGGCATCAACGGTCTGCTCGTGGCCGTGTTCGGAATCGCGGGCACCGGCTTCGTCCTATGGTTCCTCTTACACATCCGCTCCATGGAGAGGCGCGGGAAGGAGCCGCTCTTGTCGCGCAGCGTGTTCTCGAACCGAACCTCGAATCTCGCTCTGGTCACGCAGAACCTGCAGTGGCTGGTGATGATGGGGAGCTCATTCGTGGTGTCTGTCTACCTGCAGGTCGTGCGCGGCTACAGCGCCATCAAAACCGGCATCATCTTTACTGCCGCAACCGTCGGGGTGCTGCTGTCCTCGCTCGCTGCCGAACGGTTTGCCAAGCGCCGGGCGCAGAGCACGCTCATCCGCGCCGGCTTCGGGATAACACTGATCGGGATGGCGCTGCTGGTGGGTCTGGTGCGAGAAACCTCGAGCATCGCCACATTTCTCCCAGGGCTCTTTCTCATCGGCGCGGGGGTGGGCACGATGCTCACGCCGTCGGTCAACGTGGTCCAGTCGAGCTTCCCCGAGGAGCAACAGGGTGAGATCTCCGGACTGTCGCGAAGCGTTTCCAACCTTGGCTCCTCGCTCGGCACCGCAATCGCGGGCACGATCCTGCTTTCAGCTGCTACGGAGGGAACCCACTCCTATGCGCTCGCGGGTCTCGCGCTCGGGATCGTGTGCCTAATCGGACTCGGCATTGCCTTCCTCATACCGAGCGATCCGGGGCGCTCCGAGGCGTAGCCAGCCAGAAACAAACGACCCTTCTGTCCACCTTGCCTTCCTGGAGATCGATCGCTAACCGGGAATCGGAGTCGAAGAGCTCCTCCCGGCAGGCACCGACCGCACCGTTCCCGCGTGTCAAGCGCGACTCGGTTGCCGGGAGCACCGTCGGGTGAGTGAGATCTTCGCTCTCTGCGCGGCGTTCTCCAACGCCCTGTACGTGGCGACCCAGCACGTGGCGAGCACGAGCGGCCGTGCGGGCAAGGCGTCAGGCCTGCGACTCGTCGCGTATCTCATCCGCAGTCCACTGTGGCTGCTCGGTTGGGCGGCCGCCCTCGGGGCGTTCGCGTTCCAGGCGGCCGCCCTGAAGAACGGTCAGCTTTCGATAGTGCAGGCGCTGCTCGTGACCGAGCTCGTTTTCGGTCTTTTTTTGCGGAAGGTGTGGATAGGCCAGGCGGTCCGGCCCGCCGCATGGGGTTCGGCTGCGCTCACATGCGCCGCTCTCGCGGCGTTCGTCGCCGTCGACCAGCCGCAGGGAGGCACCCCCACACCGACCGCGCACGCCTGGGCCGGGGTGCTGGCAACATTCGGCGGCGCTGCAGCTGTCATGACACTGGCGGCTCGCTGGGGCTCACCGCGGCGTAGGGCCGCGCTCTACGCGGCCGGCGCCGCCATCGTGTGGGCGCTCGTGGCCACCTTCATCAAGACGGCCACCGAGACCCTGACCGAATCTGGCATCGCGGCGGTGTTCACCGACTGGCCGGTGTACGCACTGGCCGCCGGCGGGGCCGCAGGCATCCTCCTGACGCAGGCGGCCCTGCACGTCGGGCCCCTCAGCGTGTCCCAGCCACTGCTAGTGATCGTGGATCCCACCGTTAGCGTCATCCTCAGCGTTTGGCTTTTCCAGGAGCGCTACTCGCGAAGCGCGGCGGTGATCGCCGGCAGCGTGCTCGCATTCATCGTCATGTGTGTCGGGGTCGTGGCCCTAACGAGGACCGCACCGTCAACAATGCGGGCCGGACCGTCCCCTTGAAGCTCATTTGATCGGGAGACACCGCACCGTGGCGAAAGACCCAGCGGTTCGTCTGCCAGCCCGAGCTAGAGATGCTCGTGCTCTGCGGCGCAGGCGGCAGCTCGCGCGTCTACCGCAACACCCTCTTTGTCGCGCCGAGAAGTTCCTATATGGACACCGACGCGAGGCGATTTCCGAAACCCGCGCCCATCCGTCCATCCGTCCATGCCCAGCTGATAACTCCGTCATGATCAGGAGTGGATCATGGGCCAGAACGCCACGCAGGTGGACGACCGCTTTCGGCCGATGCGCACGGCTTCCGGGCTGAGGCTGATCGCGGCGATCGTGCTCGGCCCGTTCCTGTGGGTGGTGGGGCTCGTCATCGTCGCCATGCTGGTACACAAGTCGGACGCGATCGAGCTCGCGGTGCTGATCGCGCTCGGCTCGATTCTGGTGGCCGTGCCAATCCTGGTCGTGTTCCGGCTGGGTCGGCGGCGCGAGGAGCGCCGGTATGCGGCGCGCGGCTGAGCTCCTTCTCGCTTTCGTCGTGCTCTACCCGGTTGTCACGGCGGCCGTGTGGGTCGCCGGAGCCGTGTTGTTCCGGCTATTTGACGAGCGCCGCGAGGAGCATGTTCCGGATGGCGGCTGGCCGGGCGTGACCGTGCTGATCCCCGCTTACAACGAGGAGCAGGTGATCGCGACGAGCGTCCGGGCGGCGCTCGACGCCGACTACCCCGAGCTCGAGGTCCTGGTGCTCGACGATGGCTCGGCCGATGGCACCGCGGCGGCGGCGCGGGATGCAGCCGCCGGGGATCCGCGCTGCGAGGTCCTATGCGATCCGGTCAACCGCGGCAAGGCCGAGCAGCTCAACACCGGGTTTGCTCGTGCCCGCCACGAGCTCGTGGTCGTCACCGACGCCGACACCCACATGATGCCCCACGCCCTGCGCCGCATGGCCGCGCGGATGGACCAATCCCCGCTGGTGGCGGCAGTCGCGGGCGCGCCGCACGTCACCAATCGCACGCGGCTGATCTGCGCGATGCAGGTGCTGGAGACGGCGTCTGTCATCGGCCTGGTCCGCCGCACGCAGGCGCTGTCGGGCCGGGTCGGCATCGTCGCGGGGGTGCTCGGGATGTTCCGTCGCGAGCGGGTCCTCGCGGTCGGCGGCTATGACGCCCGGATGTCCACAGAGGACATCGACCTCACCTGGAGGCTCCTGATGGCCGGCTGGCACACCGCGTACGAGCCGCACGCGCTGGTCGGCATGCAGGTCCCGTCGACGCCTGGCTGCGGCGATTCCGGCTCGGCAGAGCCGCTCCCGGCCCCGGAGGTCACCCTCACCTCCGCCGAGAAGGAGGTGTGGGCCAAGCTCCCGCCGGACCGGTCGGCGATCCCGGTGCTCGTCTATCACGGGATCGGTCCGGAGGGCGACTTCTCGAACGCTGCCGACGCTTCCTACGGCATCGATGCGCAGGACTTCGCCACGCAGATGACGGAGATCCGGCACGCCGGCTACCAGACGATACATCTCCAGACGTTCCTCGACTTCGTGAGCGGGAAGCCGGTCGATCTTCCACCGCGGCCGCTGCTGCTCACCTTCGACGACGGACGTGCCGACTCGTGGACGGGCGGGGACGGCATCCTGCGCGAGCTGCACTTCAACGCGGTCATGTTCGTCGATGTGGGGCGTGTCGGTCACGACCCCGAGTACCTCACCTGGCAGGAGCTGCGCACGGCGCAGGACAGCGGCCGCTGGGAATTGCAACTCCACTCCGGCGAGGGCCACACGATGATCAGTTACGGGCCGGGCCCCGACGACACGGGGCCGTACTACGCCTATGAGACGCGTGGCGAGGACCTCGACGCCTGGCGGGAACGCGTGCGGTCTGACATCGAGTGGGGCCAGAAGACACTCGCTGAGCAGATACCGGCATATCGGCCGCTCGCCTTCGCGCCGCCGTACGGGAGCTACGGCCAAGACGGAACGAACGACGAGCGGATCCCGGGCGACCTCCTCGGCTGGCTGACGGAGCGATACCGGGCGGTCTTCACCCAGGATGAGAACGCCTTGGCGCGCGCGGGAAGCCATCAACCGCTCGGCCGCATCCAGGTGACACGCAAGACCACCGCAGGCGAGCTCCACGCGAGGCTCCTCTCCGGCGAGCAGTGACCGCGAGCTGTGGAGATCCTCAGCGCTCGCCCGCTCTCGCGCTAGAAAGGCTCCAGTGAGCCCGCCGGGGCTTATGCAAGAACCGCCTTAGAAGGGGTTTTCCGACGCGCCCGAGAGGATTCGAACCTCTGACCTTCGGTTCCGTAGACCGACGCTCTATCCAGCTGAGCTACGGGCGCACAGCGGCGGAGTCTATCGTCGGCGCTCGCACCCGACCCCGTCCGCCGGGGCGCTCAGCTACAATTTCTGCAGGGACCGGTACGGCGAATCACCGCCGCACGGGGACGGGCCCGGAAAAGAGACCTGTTGCCCATCCCGGTTCAGCCGCCGTGCGTCGACGATCGCCCGCGAGACCCTCGCGCCGAGGGCGAGCGGTCTTCCATTCAAGCGCCTGACGCGGGGCGCCGTCGTCAGCGCCCCTTCTGGAGGGAGGCCCTCGATCCCTATGCGGAGCCGAGACTTGGGCGCAGCCTGCTCGACCTCGCGACCTCGGTTGTGCCCTATCTGGCGCTGTCGGCCCTGATGTATCTGTCGCTGGGGGTCTCCTACCTGCTCGTGCTCGCGATCTCGATTCCCGCGGCAGGCTTCCTGGTGCGGACGTTCATCCTCTTCCACGACTGCTCGCACGGCTCGTTCCTGCGGTCCAAGCGCGCCAACGCCTGGCTCGGTGTCGTGCTCGGACTGCTCGTCTACTCCCCGTTCCTGCGCTGGCGCCACGACCACGCGATCCATCACGCGACCTCTGGAGACCTCGATCGACGCGGCGGCGGCGACGTGCGCACGCTGACCGTCGCCGAATACGACGCGCTGCCCCCACGAGCGCGTCTCGGCTACCGGCTGTTCCGCAACCCGCTCATCATGTTCGGGATTGGTCCGATCGTCGCGCTGCTGATCGGGCCGCGTCTCGTGGCACGCGACGCACGGCCGCGTATGCGCCGCAGCGTTATCGGCACGAACATCGCCCTCGCGGTGTGTGTGGGCGGCCTCTGCTGGCTGCTGGGCTGGAAGGACTTCCTGTTGATCCAGGTGCCGACCATCATGCTCGCCGGCTCAGCCGGCATCTGGCTCTTCTACGTGCAGCACCAGTTCGAGGATGCCTACTGGGAGGGCAGCGACGACTGGACCTACGCCGACGCGGCGCTGCGCGGCAGCTCATACCTGAAGCTTCCGAAGGTCCTGCAGTTCTTCTCGGGCAACATCGGCCTGCACCACGTCCACCATCTGAACGCCCGCATCCCCAACTACAACCTGCAGCGGGCCCACGACGAGAACGCGATCTTCGAGAGCGTGCCGACGCTGTCGCTCAGAGACGGCCTGCACGCGGTCCGTCTCAAGCTCTGGGACGAGGACAGCGGCCGTCTCGTCACGTTCGCGCAGGCGCGCCTGCTTGGCGCCGGCAGCAGCCGCTGAGAATCACTCCCAAGGTTCGCGGCGCGGCCGCCTGACGCGGGGATCGATCTCAGCTCTCGAACGGCGCCATGCGCACCGCCAGCGGCAGGCCGCAGCGCACCAGCAGTGCGAACCGTCCCCGCGGCACGGCGGCCGCCTCGGCTCGCATCAACTCGATGAGCTCTCGCTTGAAACCGCCTCTTGGATAGCGCCGCACGATCTCGGCGACGTTCGCAGGGGCCACGTCCCACATGCGCAGGCCCGCGCCGTCGACCATCGCGCCCCACTGCAGGTAGCAGCCAAGCGCGCCATCGCGCTCCGGTGACGCGCCCGGCGTGGTGTGGACGCAGATCGCATCGGCGATCAGATCGGCGCGATCGGTGGCCACGCCGGCAGCGCCGGCGCACGCGAGCATGCGCTCGGCGCTTGCCAGCGTGAAGTCACTCCCGGCACTCGGCTGGGAGATGCCGTGATCGTGAACCAGCGCTCCGCAGTAGAAGAGCTCAGGATCCAGGTCGCGTCGATCGACCTCAGCGAGCGCTCGCCCGAACAGCCACGTTCGATAGGAGTGGCCGACGATCGCCGCTGGCTGCTCGGCGCACGCCTGCTCGGCCTCGCGCGCAAACGACGAATCGGGCGCCTCGAAAGTACTGAGATCTACGGCTCCTGCGCCGTCCGGCAGGCGCCCGAGCGCCAGCTTCGCCCGTCCGAGCACGTTCTGCCACTGACCGAGGGCAACCGCCGCGAGCAGCCGCCGGCGCTCTGAAGACGTCAGCCGCCCGCCGGTCCGACGGGCCCAACCCAGGCCGCCGAGGCGCTGCGGGTCCGGGGTGCTCGAGGGGTTCTCGTGGTGGTCAGGGCTTATCGTGAGTCCTCTCGGCTTCGCCGGAAGCGGGCGTGACAGTCGCGGCCGGGGCGATCTGATCGAGACGGTCGAGGATGGTCTTCAGGCCGCCTTCGGTGTGCAGATCGAGACGGTCGAGGATCACCTGCGCGTCTTTGTAGGTGTTCGCCGAGCGCGCATCGGAGGCCAGACTCTGCACATTCTGTCCGACCATGATCACCGACAGCAGAACGAGCTGCAGGAACGTCTGGGCGATCCACGCGATGATCCCCTCGCCGCCCGGCTTCAGCGCAGGGCCGAGGCCGAGCAGGGCGATGCCCGCGAACAGGTAGGCGCACCACATCGTGCCGACCAATCTGGTGATCACGACCGCGAACTTGGCGTTGAAGCCGTCGACCTCGCTCATCGCTTCTTTGAGCACGCTCGGCGTGGGGTGCAGCGCCCTTGCGAGATGGTGCTGGGTCCGTACCGGACCTCGTAGCGGAGCTGTATCGGTCATCGGATCCTCCTCGCCACCTCGAGGGCGGCAACCGCGCCACCGCTTACGGCGACCGGGGGTTGTGTGCTTACCGTCCAGTGGTTCTGTGCGAGCGTGCCATTGCCTGCCTGTGAAGCGATCGGGGCGACGTCCGGGGGACCAATCCTCAACCGTATGGTTGACAGATCGCCGGCCGGGGGATAAACTCAACCGAATGGTTGATAATCAGGACACCGAGGTGGATGCCGTCTTTCACGCGCTCGCCAACGGCGCGCGTCGGGACATACTCGCGCGGCTCGCCGACGGCGAGCAGACGGTCGGCGAGCTGGCTGCGCCGTTGACGATGTCGCTCGCGGCGGCCTCGAAGCACATCAAGGTGCTCGAGCGGGTGGGCCTCGTTCGCCAGACGGTCGCCGGACGCCGGCACGTGTGCCGGCTTGAACCTGCCCCTCTCGCCACCGCATCCGCCTGGCTGCGCTTCTACGAGCGCCACTGGCAGGAGCGCCTGGACGCCCTGCAGGCGCTTCTCGCAAACGATCACCCCACCGATAAGGAGAATTGATGGAACCCGCAAGCCCACCACAGGCGGTTGTTCGCCTCAAACGCACCATCGCCGCCCCGCCCGAGCTCGTTTATCGCGCCTGGCTCGAGCCGGACCTGGTGCGTCGCTGGCTCGCGCCGGCGGGCCTCGAGCTGGCGCGCGCGGCGGTCGAGGAGCGTGTCGGCGGGCGCTATCGAATCTGGCAGGCGGACGCCGATGGCGAGGATGTGGGCGGCTTCGAGTGCGAGCTGCTCGAGCTCGTGCCCGCACGGCGAATCGTCTTCCGCTGGGGCTTCGTCGGCCCTGAGAGGACCGACGGCCCGGCCTACGACTCGCTGCTCACGATCACGCTCTCCGAGCGGCCGGACGGAGGCACGGCCCTCACGCTGGTCCACGAGCAGCTTGAGGCCCTGCAGGCCGGCATGCCGCATGTGGCCGAGAACGTCGGGCCGGGCTGGGAGATGGTGCTGGACAAGCTCACGCGGACGATCGCATGACCGGAGCCGCGCACTACGGAGAGGGAGGGATTCGAACCCTCGAACGAGGTCACCCCCGTTACGCGATTTCCAGTCGCGCCCGTTCAACCGCTCCGGCACCTCTCCAGACGCTCGACCACCGTCGGCGGCAACGGCCCACGATCGGTGTGCGGTCGCTGAAGGCTACGACACCGACGCATCCACCGTTGCTAGGCTCCCGAAGATGCTTCTAGCGGCCAGCGCGGCAGTCAGCAAGGACATCGGTCTGATCGTCACGTTCGTGGGAATCGGGGTGATCGTCAACGTGATCATCGTCTACATCCTGATCCAGGTCCGCGGCGAGAATCGCCAGAACAAAGAAGAACTCGAACGGCTGCACGAACGCTGACGTCGCCGGCGGGCCGCCCAGCGATCATGTGACCGGTGTCGGCTCTTCCTGGTGAGCCGGAACGCCGGCCGCCGCGTAGGCATCGGCGGCATCCAGCGTCTCGGCCTTGAGCAACGCCTGGGCGAGGCTCTCGAGCTGGTCGCGGTGGTCGGCGAGCAGTCGCGTGACCTCCTCGTGCGCGCTCTCGATCAGCCTGTGCACCTCCTCGTCCACCTGATGCTGCGTCGACTCCGAGGTCCCGCTCGCGCCCGGCAGATAGGGGCCTTCACCCTCGGCCGGGAGTACCGCGATCGGTCCGATCTCATCGCTCATCCCCCAGCGTCCGACCATCTGTCGGGCAATCTGGGTGAGCTGCTGGATATCGGACTCGGCGCCCGAGGTGATCGCTCCGAAGACGACCTCTTCGGCCGCGCGCCCTCCGAGGGCCACGCGGATCTTCGCCTCGAGGTCCTCGCGCGAGTAGGAGACGCGGTCTGAGTCCGGCGTCGACAGCGTCACGCCGAGCGCCATCCCGCGTGGGATGATCGACACCTTGCGCACCGGATCAGCGCCCTCGGTGAGCATCCCGACGAGCGCGTGGCCGGACTCGTGGTAGGCGGTCCGCTCACGATCCGCCGGCGATAGAACGATGCCTCGTGGTGAGCCCAGCAGGATCTTCTCGAGCGAATCGGTGAAGTCGGCCGTTTCGACCTTGTCATGCCCGCGTCGCGCCGCGAGCAGCGCGGCCTCATTGGCAAGGTTCGCGAGATCGGCGCCGACCATTCCGGGCGTGGCTGCGGCCAGCGCGCCGAGGTCGACGCCGGCTGCCATCGGGATCGAGCGCGTGTGCACTTCGAGGATTTCCTTGCGCCCTTTGCGGTCGGGAGGCTGCACGGCCACGCGCCGGTCAAAGCGCCCGGGCCTGAGCAGCGCCGGGTCGAGCACGTCGGGACGGTTGGTCGCAGCCAGCACCACCACCGCCTCGGCGGGCTCGAAGCCGTCTAGCTCGGTGAGGATCTGATCGAGCGTCTGCTCGCGCTCGTCGTTCGCGCCCGTGACCGAGACCGAGCCCTGCCGCGAGCGCCCGATCGCATCGAGCTCATCGATGAACACGATCGCGGGAGCCGCCGCCTTGGCCTGCGCGAACAGGTCACGCACGCGGGAGGCACCGACGCCCACGATCGCCTCGATGAACTCCGAGGCGGATATCGAGAAGAAGGCGGCGTGCGCCTCGCCGGCCACGGCCCGCGCCAGGAGCGTCTTGCCCGTGCCGGGCGCTCCTGAGAGCAGCACCCCGTGGGGCATGCGCCCGCCGAGGCGCCCGTAGCGCTCGGGGTTCTTCAGGAAGTCGACGATCTCGGAGAGTTCCTTCTTGGCCTCGTCGATTCCGGCGACATCGGCGAAGGTGACACGGATTTTTTCCGGATCCACGCGCCGCGCCTGGGATTTTCCGAAGTTTCCGAGTGCGCCCATCGCGCCACCGGCTTTGGCGGCGCGCCGGGCGATGAGTATGAAAAGCCCGACGATCAGGAGCGTCGGACCGAAGCCCAGCAGCAGCTCGGCGAGCACCGACTGGCTTGTGGTCGTTGGCTTGGCGTTGATTTCGACGTGCTTTTCCTTCAGCAGCGCTGAGAGCTCGGTGTCGTTCCAGAAGCTGGGGACCTCGGTCGCGAACAGCTTCGTGGGCGTCGCTTTGGTGTCGGTGTGTGGAAAGCGCACCTTCATCGTGAACGTGCCCTCGACCGAGTCCCCCTTCGAGGAGATCGACTTCACATGACCCGCCTCCACGTCGGCGAGGAAGGACGGATTGAAGGGGATCTTCACGCGCTGTTCTTCCGAGGATTTCGGCTGGAAGAACAGCACCGACAGCCAGTTGATCGCGACCAGCGCCAGCACGAACCACAGGAAGCTCGGCCGGCGGTGCACCGGAGGTCCGCTCGGCGCCTGTTCGGGCATGCCCCGCCCGTCGGGGGCAGGGGCAACGTGCCAGCCGCGCTTGTCGCGCGGCATCGGCGAATGCGCCTGGGCGCGGGTACCGCTCACACGATCCGGCTGGTTCGAGGAATCCTCGGGCACGCGCCTATGACTCTACAAACGCGAGGCAACGAGCGCGCAGGCCGTCACCACGACCGCCAGCGAGAGCGCCGCGAGCGCGCCGTCGAGCGGAGCCAACAGGCCGGCCAGCGACAGCTCCTCCTCGCGGCCGTCGGAGCGCACGCGCACGCCGTGGATCTCCCGCGTGCGGCGGCGCAGCTCGCGGGCCGGAGTGCTGAGGCGCCGCTGGGCGATGCTCATCGCCAGGCACCCGCAGGCGATGAGCACGCCGGGGAGGGCGACCTTCCCGGCGTTTGCGAAGTATCCGGTGAAGGCGGGAAATGCTCCCCACCCGATCGCGAACCACAGGTCGCTGTGGAAGCGCCCACCGGCCAGCTCGAGGTTGTAGGCCGGCAGGAACAGAGCACCCGCGAGGACCAGCGGCGCAAGCCAGACTGAGACGCTCAGCACACCGGCGACGCCGATCGCGAGCGCGCCGAGCAGGCTCACGACGGCCAGCAGGATGAGCATCCGGTCAGACAGGCTCGTGCCGAGCGGCCGATCGTGGAGCTCGTCCAGCGCATGTGCCGCGACCCCCACCGCCAGCGCGAAGGCGGCGAGCCCCCACAGCAGTCGGTTGAGGTAAAGGTGCGGTGCGACGGCGGCGCCGACGGCGAAGTAGCTGAGGTGCCACGCCGTGTAGGGCGGGTGCAGGAGTGTCAGCAGATCTCCCCGGCGGCCGCGGCCGAGCGCGTAGAACGCGGGCCGCACCGGACTCGACGGGGCGTCGTGGTTCAGAGGCCGCGCCGGCGCAGCCCGCCCGTCCCCGCTGGTCGCCGGCCTACTCGCCGCCGCCATGCCTCGCGCCTCCGCCGGCGGCCTTGGTCGCGGACATGATGATGCCCCCGCCGAGGCTCATCGGCCGCACAACTACATCGCGCAGACCGGCCTCCTGCCAGTAGCCGACGATCCGGCTAACCGGATGACGCTCGTAGAAGCCCCTGATGCTCGGGCCGAGAAAGCGGCCCACCTCCGCCCACTCCCGCGAGGCCAGGCGTCCGAGCACGGGCAGGCCGATGGCTGTGTACAGCCGCCAGGCCCAGCGCGCCGGCGCGCGCGGGGGCACGCCGAACTCGAGCGAAGCGACCCGCCCACCCGGGCGTACGACCCGGGCCAGCTCGTGCACCGTCGCGCGCGGGTCGTCGACGTAGCGCAGCAGGTAGGTGAACGTCAGCGCATCGAAGCTCCCGTCCGCGAAGGGCAGCACCTCGGCCTGCCCTTCGATCAGCTGCACGCGACCACCGCCCGGCGCGTGCTCACTGCGGCGGAATCGCTGATTCTCGCTCGCATCGAAGCGGGCTCGCGCCGCCGCCAGCATCTCGGCGCTCTGATCGACGCCCACGACAGAGCAGCCGCTGCGCGCGATCAGCTCGGCCGCGACCATCCCCGTGCCGGTCGCGACGTCCAGCACGCGCGCGTTCTGCGCCGGCGCCACCGCTCGCACCAGCGCCCGGCGCCAGCGGGGATCCTGCCCGAAGCTGAGCGCCGCGGACAACACGTCGTAGTGGCGCGGAAGACCGCGAAACAGCTCGAGCGCCTGGCGCTTGCGGGCCGATCGGCGATCGGTCGAGGTGATCGCCTCGACATCACTTGGGGTGTTCGCGCTCATGGTCTCGCCGATCTGAAAGGCTAACCGCCCGGCGCCCGAAGCGGCACCGGCCCCCACCGGTCACCGCGAGGAGCTCCCCATCGACGACGCACTCACCCCATCGAAGCCCTTCGTCGTACTCATCACCGGCGCCTCGAGCGGAATCGGAGAGGCAACCGCCCGCCGTCTCGCGCGCGAGCCGCGTGCGGCTCTGGTGCTGGTGGCGCGTCGCGAGCGGCGCCTGACAGCGCTGGCCGCCCAGCTCGGCGAGCACAGGGTGAGCTTCGTCGCGATCGACCTGCTCGAGGAGGATGCGCCGGCCCGCATCCGTGAGCACGTGGCCGAGCGCCACGGACGGCTCGACCTGCTGGTCAACAACGCCGGCGCGGCATGGCGTGCGCGGTTCGCCGACGGAGGCTATGAGAACGTCAGGCGCACGATGGCCATCAACTTCGACGCGCAGCTGCGAGTCACGGAGGAGCTGCTGCCGCTGCTGAGAGCCTCCGCGCCGAGCGCGATCGTGAACGTGGCCTCGACCGCAGCCAGGGTCGCCCGCGCCGGATCGGGCGCCTACAGCGCATCGAAGTTCGCGCTCGCCGGCTGGTCGGACGCGCTCTGGGCCGAGGAGCGCCCGCACGGCGTGCACGTGGGACTGGTGCTCCCGGGGTTCATCCCCACCGAGGGCTTCCCTCACTCCGAGCTCACCGCCAAGCCGCTGACGCGACGTCTGGTCTCCACGCCGGAGAAAGCCGCCGAGGCCATCTATGAGGCCGGCATCGGGCGCCGTCCCGAACGCTACGTTCCGCGCCCGTACGCGCTCGCGGCTGCACTTCGAGTGCTGGCCCCGCGCCTGGTTCGCCGCGTGCTCGGTGGGTCCGCCGCCGCGGTCATGACCACCACGACCGGCGCCGACCTGGCCGAGCGCGGCGACCGTGCCGCCTCGGTGAGTGACTGATATCGACCGTCCGCGGAGGGTCTCCCGCGCTCTGGCACAATCGCATCGGCCATGCGCCTGACGCCTCTCCTGCTCGTGCTGGCCGGCGCCGCCGGAGCGCTGTCGGCCTGTGGCGCCTCGGCGCCCGCGCAAACGACGCGCTCGCAAGCGAGCGCGCGAACCGCTGCGAGGAGCAGCCCGCTGAGCAAGTCGGAGGCGCTCGCGGCCGCCCGCGCGGTCAATCTCACCGCCGCGGACCTCCCCGGCTTCACCGTCGCAAGAGCCAAACAGGGCGAAACGGCGCAGGAAAAGGGCTACGAACGCGAACTGCTGCGTTGCGTCGGGCCCCTCGGCTCGAGTCGCAAACTGGCCAACGCGAGCTCGCCGGAGTTCGAACTGAGCCACGGCATTCTGCAGCTGGGTGCGAGCTCGGAAGTCGGCATCGCGCCGACGCCGGCGACGGCCGCAGGCGAACTCGCTGCGATCCGAAGCGCGCGCGTCCGCGCCTGCTTTGCCCACTACTTCGACCTCGTCCTCAAACGCCACCAGTACGCGGGCGGCACGATCGGCCCGGTGTCCGTCGTATCCGGCACCCCCCCGGCCGCGGGCACGACCGGCGGCTTCGGCTGGCGAGTCACCGCGACGCTCGTCATCCGCGGCATAAGGGTCCCGTTCTACTTGGATATTCTCGGCTTCGTGTACGGCCCCGCGACGGTCACAATGTTCAGCACGGGCGCGCTAGAGCCGTTCCCGGCGGCGGCCCAGCAGCGGCTGTTCGCGCTGCTCCTGCACAGGGCGAAGGTGCATATCCCGTGAGCCGACCGCCCGCGAGGGCCGCCACGGGAAGGGCGAACCCGTGAGCACGGAGCAGTGGGCGGCGGTCGATCGCTACATCGCCGAGAAGCTCGTGCCGCCCGACCCGGTGCTCGACGCGACCGTCGAGGCCAGCGCCGCGGCGGGTCTTCCGAGCATTGCCGTGTCACCCGCCCAGGGCAAGCTCCTCAATCTGCTGGCGCGGACGATGGGAGCGCGCACAATCCTCGAGCTGGGCACCCTCGGCGGCTACAGCACGATCTGGCTGGCCCGCGCGCTCGCGCCCGGGGGTCGCCTGGTCACGCTCGAGGCAAGTCCCGACTACGCCGAGGTCGCGCGCACCAACATCACGGCAGCCGGCCTCGCCGACATCGTCGAGCTCCGCGTCGGAGCTGCACTTGACAGCCTGCCCCAGCTCGCGGCCGAGGGCGGCGAGCCGTTTGATCTGATCTTCATCGACGCCGACAAGAAGAACACGCCGAACTACTTCACCTGGGCGCTCGAGCTCTCTCGGCGCGGCAGCCTGATCATCGCCGACAACGTCATCCGCGACGGCGCCGTGATCGATGCCGACAGCGGCGATCCCACCGTCGAGGGATCCCGTCGCTTCCACGAGATGCTCGCCTCCGATGAGGCCGGCGGGAAGCGCGTCAGCGCGACCACGATCCAGACCGTCGGCGTGAAGGGCTACGACGGCTTCACGCTCGCGCTCGTGCTCTAGCTTTGGCCACCCGCCCCACGCGAATCACCGAGTGATCCGCGCGAGCGGCTGCTGCGTAACCTGAGAGTGATGTCTCGCCTGCACCGCTCGACGGCGGACTCCAAGGAGAAGCTACGCCGGCTCGCCGATGAGGAGCTGATGCAGCTCGTCGCGGGCGCGGACGCCGACGCCTTCGAGGTGATCCTCGAACGGCACGCCGATGCGGCCTTCTCACTCGCCTACCGCATGTGCGGCAGGCGCTCGCTCGCCGAGGACGTCGCGCAGGAGTCGTTCCTGGCGTTGTGGCGCAGCGGCGCACGCTACGACCGCGCCCGCGGGAGCGTGCGCACGTGGACGCTCGGCATAGTCCACAACCGCGCGATCGATGCCTTGCGCCGCTCGAGCGTGCACGATCGCAGGCGCGCAAACGATGAGGGGCTCGACGAGCAGCTCGAGGCGCCCGAGCGAACCGACGTCCAAGCCATGAGCAACGCGGCCTCCGAGGAGATCAGGGTCGCTCTGGGCGAGCTGCCAAACGAGCAGCGGCATGTCATCGAGCTCGCGTACTTCGGTGGCTTCACCCACACCGAGATCGCCTCGATGCTCGACACCCCGATCGGAACGGTCAAGGGCCGCATGCGCCTCGGACTTGACAAGCTTCGCAGCCACCTGGGCGGCTGGCAGGCGGTCGGCGCGTGAGCTCACGCGATCCCAACCTCGACTGCGTCTACGGCGACGACGCCGCCCCCTACGTCCTCGGAGCGCTCGCGGACGCCGATCAATACCGAGAGCACCTTGGCGAATGCGCGAGCTGCCGGGCGCACGTCGCCGAGCTGCAGCTCGTGGTCGACACGCTGCCGGCCAGCGTCCCGCCGATCCTCGCCCCCGAGTCCATGCGTGCGCGCGTGCTCGCCACCGTCCGCTCCGAGGCCGAGCTGCTGAAGGCGGCGGGCGGCCGCGCCGAGGAAGCGCCGGCTCGCGCCGGGCGGCGGCGGTCGCTGCGCGTGTCGCCTCTCGGCGCCGGACTCGCGATCGCGGCGACCGCGCTCGCGGCGGTCGCGATCACGATCGGCCTCAACTCGGGCACACATCCGCGCGTGACCTCCGCGCACATAGCCGCGAGCGTCCGCGGCGCCAGCGCGGCGTTGCGCCAGAGTGGCAGTCGCGCTGAACTGGTCGTCTCCGGCATGCCGCAGCCACCGCCGGGCGACATCTACGAGGTCTGGCTGGCTCGCAGCGGCACGCCGCATGCGACCGACGCGCTGTTCGGGGTGACGAGCTCGGGCAGCGCCTCCGTCAACGTCCCCGGCGACCTGCACGGCGTACAGGAAGTGATGGTCACTCGCGAGCCGCAGGGCGGCTCGCTACACCCCACCAGCCCTCCCCTGCTGCGCGTCGCCCTCTAGCGCCGGCGCACGTGAGTCAGCGCCACCCTGTGTTCGGTGCCCGAGTGCACCGAGCGCACGCGAAGCTTGAAGCCGCTGGTGCCAAGCACCCTGCCGGTCCCCGACCCGCGGCCGATGCGGAACTCCACCTGGCGTCCGCGCCGATAGACGACCGGCAGCACCGCGTAAGCCACAACCAGCGCGACGATCAGCGCGACGGCGCAATAGGCGAGATCGGTCAACATCTAAGACTCCACTCGGCCACGGTCGAGTGATGGTTTAGCGGGCGCCCGCGGACCCAACGGAATGTCAAGCATCATGGTCGGCGTCAGAATAGACTGAGCGTCGGATATGCCCGAGGAGCTGCCGGAGCTGACCGTCGCCGACGCGGCCGCGTGGCGGGCGTGGCTCGGGGGACATCACGAGGGCCCCAGCGGCGTCTGGCTCGTGCTCGCCAAGAAGGGCAGCACCACGCCCGCGCGCCTGACCTACGACGAGGCGCTCGAGGAGGCCCTCTGCCACGGCTGGATCGACGGACAGGTCCGCCGTCGCGACGAGCGCACCTACATTCAGCGCTTCACTCCTCGCCGGCCGCGCAGCACGTGGTCGAGCCGCAACGTGGGCATCGTCGAGCGGCTTGCAAGCGAAGGACGGATGCACCCGGCCGGTGCGGCGGCGGTCGCGCAGGCCGAGTCCGACGGGCGCCTTCAGAGCGCCTACGCCGGCCAGGCGGACGCCGCCACGCCGCCGGATCTGACCGCCGCCCTCGCCGCCGAGCCCTCGGCCCAGGCGATGTTCGAGATCCTCACGAGCCAGAACCGCTACGCCCTCATCCACCGCATCGGCGCCGCCAAGCGCGCCGCCACGCGTAAACGGCGCATCGAGCAGTACGTGGCCATGCTCGCCCGCGGAGAGACGATCCACCCGCAGCGCCGCACGCTCTAACGACCCAGCGTGCGCACGAGCTCGCGGGCTCGCGCACGCAGATCGCCGATCAGCCTGCGCACGTCCGCAAGGCCCGCGCGCAGAGGAGCATCGCCGACCTCGACGGGCAGCATCGAGTCCTGCAGGCTCGCCAGCACGCCGTCGGCGCGCTCGCCGGCCTCCACCGCACCGTCGAGCAGGCCCTTCACCCCCAGCGACGGCGCTCCCGGCGAGGCGGGCTCGAACACGCGCCGCGGCAGGCTGTGCCGGTCGGCGAACTCGGCGTGGGTCCGCTGCGCTCGCCCGTAGGCCATCTGAACCGGCCTGAACAGAGCCTCTTCGAGCTGCTCGGCGGTGTGCTCGTCCAGAAGCTCATACGCCTCGCCCAGCGATGCCAGCGCGATCCCGATCTCATCGATCGCGTCCGCGAGCGCATCGAGCAGCTGCTGTCTGGCCTCGGCGGTGGTGTAGGCCACGACCGCGATTACACCATGCTCGGAGCGCCCGGCACGCCACCTCCCGCCGGCGCGCGCTGAACCTCAACCGTCAGGCGACGGCTGCCAGCGCCTCGAGCACGCCGCGTCCGGCCGGATCCTCGGCGGTCGCCGGAACGATGCCGATCCGCGTCGCCCCGGCGGTCCGGTACTCCGCGAGGCGTCTCAGGATCTGCGTCCGCGACCCGATCGCGCAGACCTCTCGCAGGAGCTCGAGTGGAACCGCGGCGGCGAGCTCGGATCGGCGCGCCCCGGCCCGCGCCCGTCTCACCAGCTCTTCGAAGCCGAGCTCGATGAAGCTCTCTCCATATCCCGGCGGCGCGAGATAGGCGGCGATCTGCGCGGCCAGCTGTCTCGCCGTCGCTTCACCGGGCTCGAGCGCGGCGGAAACCCAGACGGCGATCCCGGGGGAAGCCCGGCCCTCGGCGCGTGCCTGCTCCTGCACGGTCGCACGGACCCGCGCGACGTGCTCGGGGGTGACGAGGTTGAGCACGACCTCATCCGCGACGCCGGCCGCCACGCGCGTCATCCGCGGTCCGAAGGCGGCGACGGAGATCGTGGTCTGCCGCAGCGCGCGGCGCAGGCGAAATCCGTGGACGTGCACGTGCTCACCATCGAAGTCCGCTCGCTCGCCCGC
This sequence comes from uncultured Solirubrobacteraceae bacterium, assembly GCA_963779605.1. GTDB lineage: Bacteria > Actinomycetota > Thermoleophilia > Solirubrobacterales > Solirubrobacteraceae > Palsa-744. The sequence continues at coordinate 1,529,296 of CAVZYR010000004.1, read as the reverse complement.
GAGTATCGCGCGCAGCGCCTGCACCGTCTCGCGCATGCGCGGCGCCACCTCGGCCCACGGACGGTCATGCCAGCCGCCGACTATGGCGGGGCTCGATGCCCCCAGCGCGAGGTCCGCGTGCGCGCCCGTCAGCGTCCTCACAGACGACAGCCCGAGCGCCAGCGCGACGGGGCTGCGCACGCCGACGGCGAGGGGTCCGATCTTCAATCGCAGACCCGGCGCCTGGAGACCGACCGCGGTCGCGAGGGCGAAGGCGTCGAACGTTGCCATCTCCCCGATCCACATCGTGTCAAAGCCGCAGCGCCTGGCCTGTACGGCGATGTCGATGACCTCGCGGTCCTCGCGATCGAGCCAGAACGGGGCCACCACGTCGAGATCCTCGACGGCCACGCCCGGGCCAGTGCTCACAATTGCGCGATGTTCGTCGGCAGGTCGAGCAGCAGTCGCCCGGCGAGCTCATAGCTCGCCGGGTTGACCTGGAAGTGCGCGGTTGCGGTGTGAGCGTCGCGGAAGCGCCGCTGCAGCGGAGAATCGTCGTAGATGGCCGTGCCGCCACCGAGGTCGTACATCGAGCGCGTGACATCGGCTGCCGTTCGCACCGCATGGGTGGCGGCCAGCCGCAGTGAAAGACGGGCAGACGGCGGCACGGGGGCCGGCTCCTGGGCCGCCGCCCACGCCTCCTCGATGGCTTCGTAGTAGAGCGCCCGCGCCGCGCGCAGGGCAGCCTCCGCCTCTCCCACGGCCGCCTGTGTGGCGTGCCGTTCGGCAAGCTTCCGGCTCGACCCCAGCGAGGTCTTCTCGGCGGACAGCTCGACGAGGTCCTCGATCGCTCCACGCGCGTTGCCGAGGGCGGCGGCGGCGATCGACAGCGCAAAGAAGCCGAAGGCCGGAAAGCGGTAGAGCGGGGCGTCGACGTTCGCAGGCCTCTCGGTCAGCGAGAGCGTGTGCTCGTCGGGCACGAGCAGCTCATCGGCGAGCGCGTCGTGGCTTGCCGTGCCGCGCAGGCCGCTCGTGTGCCACGTGTCGGGGATCTCGAGCTCGGCCGTCGGCAGCGCGGCGACGCGCACGACCGGTGCGCCCGAGGCCTCTTGTGCGCCCTCGGCGATGTATCCGGCGAACAGCCAATCGGAATGTGAGATACCGCTGCAGAACGCCCACCTGCCGGAGATGCGAACGCCGCCGCTCACGGGCCTGGCGACGCCTCGTGGCGCCCATACCCCCGCCGCGATCGCGCGCTCGTCGCCGAGGATCTCCTCGGCTGCGGCGGATGACAGGTAGGCCGGCAGCAGGCTGCTGGTGGCCGCGATCGAGACACACCAACCCGCCGAGGCGTCGCCCTGGGCGACCCTCTCGGCGCACGCGAGCGTGACGGCGGGTGGCGCCTGCATGGCGCCGAGCGTGGTCGGCGCGCCGGCGCGCATCAGTCCCGAGGCCCGCAGCTCATCCACCAGCTCGTCGGGCAGCCTGCGCTCGCGCTCGGTGCGCGGGGCGAGCTCGCGCGCGAGCGTCGCAAGGTGCTCGACCAGTGGCTCGAGCTCGCTGCCGGCAATGGGGAGCGAGGGTGTGGCTGCGCCAGAGTTCACGTAACCTCCATGTGTTCGCCCGCTCAGCGAGGGTACTCGAGCTGCGGCCACCAGTCATGGCCGCGGCCCTCCGGGGTCAGGTCAAGGACGTTCCACAACGGCCACATCGAGTCGAGGTGGCGCGGGCTCTGCTCGCCGTCGGTTGCTGCGAACAGGAGCTCCGTGCTGTAGGCGTGCCGCACCGCCCCGTCACGTCGAACGAACACGTGCGCGATCGGGTTCTGCTCCCCGTCGGCGCTTTCGGCGTGGTAGTCGGCGTTGAAGGTGTTGGCTGACGAAGACAACAGCCGCGTGCGGCTCCAGCCGCGACCGCGGGCGTGAGCGCGCAGGCGCTCGATCGGAGAGCGGGCGACGAGCGCAAAGCTGAGGCGCTGGCTCAGGTGCTCGATCTCGCCGTCGATGGCGTCGATGAACGAGGTGCACAGCGGACACGCGGCGGCCTGCGCCGGGCCGTACATGAAGCTGTAGAGCAGCAGCGTGTCCCTGCCCTGCTCGAACAGCTCGGACAGGAGCACGGGGCGCACCTCGTCGTCCTCAACGGAACCCTCTTCGAACAGGTAGTCGCTCGGAGCCCGGCCGCCGAGCGGCAGAGCCCGGCGCTGCGCGGCCACCTGCTCGGTGTGCCGTCGCAGCTCGACCTCCGCGCGCAGCAGCGCATCGCGCGCGGCGCGGTACTCATCGCTCTCACCCGGGAATCGGATCTCGCCCACAACAACGTACGCTACGGCAATTGCGCCGTTGAGCGCGCGCCTTTGCACCCTTGAGCGTCGAGGCAGGCAGGCCCGCTCGTGGAACATCAATCCGACCGGAGGGAGAGGCGTAGATGACAACGGTCCGCGAGGCGGCCTTCGAACTGTTCCGTGAGCGTGGGATGACGACGATCTTCGGGAACCCCGGGTCGACCGAGTTGCCGATGCTCGGACCCTTCCCGGATGACTTCCGCTACGTGCTCGGCCTGCAGGAGGCGGTTGCCGTGGGGATGGCCGACGGCTTTGCACAGGCGAGCGCCAACGTGACGCACGTCAACCTGCACACGGCGCCCGGAGTCGGCAACGGCGTGGGCGCGATCTTCAACGCGCGCGCGAATAGGGCGCCATTGCTGGTGACCGCCGGGCAGCAGGCGCGCTCGCTGATGACGATGCAGGCGACGCTGACGAACCGCGATGCCGTCGAGGTGCCCAGGCCATTCGTGAAGTGGAGCTACGAGCCGCCTCGCGCCGCCGACGTCCCGTTCGCGCTCGCGCAGGCGATCCACCACGCGACGCTCCCGCCCGCGGGACCGGCGTTCGTTTCGATCCCGATGGACGACTGGCTGGTCGAGATCGACCCAGCCGATTACCTAACTCAGATCGCACGCACCGTGGGAGGCCGGGCACAACCCGATCCGGAGCAGATCGCGGCCCTCGCGCAGCGCCTGCGCTCGGCGAGCCGGCCGGTGTTCGTGGCCGGCCCGGATATAGACGCCTCCGGCGGCTGGGACGCGGCGGTCGAGCTCGTCGAGGCCCAGCGCCTGCCCGTCTGGGCCTCCCCGCCGACCGGCGGCAGCCGGATCGGATTCCCGGAGAGCCATCCCGCCTTTCAGGGGGTGCTCCCACCCGCTGTGGCGCCGCTCGCCGAAGCGCTCGCCGGCCACGACCTCGTGCTGGTCGCCGGCTCATCGGTGTTTCCCTACTACCCCAACATCCCCGGCGCATTCCTTCCGCAGGGCGCCGAGCTCGTCGCGATCACGAGCGACCCCGACGAGGCGGCGCGAGCGCCGATGGGCGACGCGATCGTCGCCGACGTCGGGCTCACGCTGCGCGCCCTTCTCGAGGAGCTCAGAGAGCCATCCGAGCGCGAGGCGCCACCTCCCCGCGCGCACTTCGAGGCTCCCCCGGCGGGGGAAGAGCTGTCCGGCGGCGAAGTGCACGCGACGCTCGCCGAGCTGTTCCCGTCGGACGGGATCGTCGTGCTCGAGTCCCCATCGAGCACCGCCGCGCTGCGCAACAATCTGCTCCTCTCGCGCCCGGGTTCCTACTACTTCAGCGCGAGCGGCGGGCTCGGCTTCGGCCTGTCCGCGGCCGTCGGCGTCCAGCTCGCGCAACCCGAGCGCCAGGTCGTATGCGTGCTCGGCGAGGGCTCGGCCCAGTATGCGATCACGGCTTTCTGGACGGCCGCCGCATACGGCGTTGCCGTCAAGTTCCTTGTGCTGCGCAACCACGAGTACTCGATTCTCAAGTGGTTCGCCTCCCTCGAGAGCGTCACCGACGCGCCCGCGCTCGATCTCCCGCACCTCGACGTCGCCGCGACGGCTCGAAGCTACGGCGTGCCGTCCACCAGCGTGCTCACGCGCGAGGAGCTCCACGGCGCCCTCGCCGACGCGTTCGCCCAGGATGGTCCACAGCTCGTCCAGGTCGACGTCGCCCCGGGGATGGCGCTCGCTTGAGCCCACGCTCGCCGGTGCTGCTCGCCCCGGACACGCGGCGGATCGGTCGTCCGCCGGGCGAGCCCGCACCCGACCGCGCGCCGGACAGCCTCGCCGGCGGTACGCCCGAGCCGCTGCGAAGCGAGCTGATCGCGCTGCTCGGTGACGAGCGCGTGCTCGGCAGGGCGATCGACCTGATCGGCTACGCCTCCGATGCGAGCCCGTATCGCCGGCTGCCCGCGGTCGTCGTGATGGCCCACGATCTCGCTGATGTCGCGAAGGCCCTCGACTACGGCCGCCGGACCGGCACGCCGGTCAACTTCCGCGGCGGCGGCACGAGCCTCAACGGCCAGGCCCAGACCGACGGCATCATGATCGACGTGCGGCGCTGGTTCTCCGGCGTCAAGGTCGAAGACGCGGGCGCTCGTGTGCGCGTCAGATCGGGGACGCTGCTCGGCGCGGCCAACAGGGTGCTCACGCGTCACGGTTTCAGGCTCGGCCCCGACCCCGCGAGCAAAGACATCGCGACGGTCGGCGGCGTGATCGCGAACAACTCGGGCGGCATGCGCTGTGGCGTGGCGTGGGATTCCTATGAGACGGTCGAGTCGATGACGCTGCTGCTCGCGTCGGGCACCGTGATCGACACGGCGGCGCCTGACGCCGAGGCGCGTTTCGCGGACGCTGAGCCAGAGCTCGCGCGGGAACTGCTCGAGATTCGCGCGGAGCTGCTCGCCGACGAGGCGCTGGCCCAGCGTGTCCGGCGCAAGTACGAGATCAAGAACGTGACCGGCTACAGGCTGTGCGCCTTTCTCGACGCGGACACGCCGCTTGAGATCTTCCGCCGCCTCGTCGTGGGCTCCGAGGGCACGCTGGCATTCGTCGGCGAGGCGGTCATGCGCACGCGGCCGGAGCCGGCGCACACGACGCTCGCGTGGGTGCACTTCCCGAACATCGACACTGCCGCCGAGGCGGTGCCCGCGCTCGTCGCAGCCGGTGCGCGGGCGACCGAGCTGATGGTGGCGCCCGCGCTGATCGCCGCGGCGTGGAACATGAGCGGCTGCCCTGAGTACTGGCGCGAGCTGCCATTCGAGTCGGCCGCGCTGATCGTCGAGTTCGGGGGCGCCACGCACGATGAGCTCGACGTCAGCGAGGAGGCCGCGGGCGAGATCCTCGCCCGGCACGAGCTGATCGCACCGGCTCGCTTCACGCGCGAGGCCGGGGAGATAGAGCTGGCGTGGAGAGTGCGCGAGGGCCTGTTCGGTCTCGTGGGGAGGCTGCGTCCGCTCGGAACCGCGCTGATCATCGAGGACGTCTGCGTGCGCCCCGAGCGGATCGCCGAGTGCGCGCGCGACCTGCAGGGTCTGCTCGGCAAGCACGAGTTCCTGGTCGGCGTCGCCGGCCACGCCTCCGCCGGAAACCTGCACTTCCAGCTGACGCCCGACTTCTCAAAGCCCGCGGATCTGGAGCGCTACCACGAGTTCATGGAGGAGCTGGTGGAGTTGATCGTCGGCAAGTACGACGGCTCTCTTAAGGCCGAGCACGGGACGGGCGTGAACATGGCTCCCTACGTCGCGCGCGAGTGGGGTGAGAAGGCGACCGCGATGATGTGGCGCGTCAAGCAGCTGGCCGACCCGCACGACGTTCTCAACCCGGGCGTGGTCCTCAACCGCGATCCGGGAATCCACCTCAAGCACCTCAAGACCCAGCCCGAGATCGAGGAGATCGCCGCGCACTGCGTCGAGTGCGGCTTCTGCGAGCCGGTCTGTCCGAGCCGCAACACCACCACCACGCCTCGCCAGCGCATCGTCATCCGGCGCGAGATGGCACGTCAATCCGAGGGGTCGCCCGTGTATCGGGCCCTGATGGCCGACTACGAGTACGACGCGATCCAGACGTGCGCCGCCGACGGGACCTGCCGGAGCGTCTGCCCCGTCGCGATCGACACGGGCGGGCTGATGAAGGAGTTCCGCCGGCGCGAGCGGACGGATCGCGAGGAAGCCCTCGCGCTGATGCTCGCCCGCGGCTACGCGACGGTCGAGCGCGCCGCCCGCGGCGGGCTGAGTGGCGCGCGAGCGGCGGAAGCCGTGATCGGCGAGAGCAGGCTCGCGCGGGCGGGAGAGCTGATCAGAGAGAGGGTCAGCGGCGACCTCGTGCCCACGTACCCGCCGAACATGCCGCGCCCGGCACGCGCGCGCCTGCCGCGGAGCGATCGCTCGGGAGCCGCGGCGGTGTATCTCCCCGCCTGCATCAACCGCGTCTTCGCAAACCCCCGCGGCATCGAGCCGGACCCGTCGCTGCCCGAGGCGCTGGTCGAGGTCTCGGCCCGCGCCGGCCTACCGCTGTGGATCCCGAACGACGTGGCAGGGCACTGCTGTGCGACCCCGTGGGGCTCGAAGGGATACCGCCGCGGTCACGATCACATGGCCGCACGGACGGCGTCCGCGATGTGGCGCTGGAGCGACGGTGGCAGGCTTCCTGTCGTGATCGACGCGACCTCCTGCGCTCACGGTCTCAACGAGGATGTCGCTCCGTGCCTGGGGGAGGCCGAGCGTGCCCGCTTTGAGGAGATACAGGTGCTCGACTCGATCGCCTGGGTGCACGACGAGCTGCTCGGACGGCTCAATACGACGCGAAAGGTGGCGAGCGCCGCCATCCATCCCACCTGCTCGGCCGACCACATGGGCCTCACGGGCAAGCTCGAGGCGATCGCGGCGGAGCTCGCGCGGGAGGTGATCGTTCCGGCCGGCACGAGCTGCTGTGGGATGGCCGGCGACCGCGGCCTGCTCCACCCCGAGCTGCCGGCCTCAGCACTGCGCGACGAGGCGGCCGACCTCGCCGAACATCGGATCGAGGAGCACCTGTGCAGCAACCGCACCTGCGAGATCGCGCTGCAGCAGGTTACCGGCGCGCCCTACGCCTCGTTCGTCCTCTTGCTCGAGCGGCTCACGCGGCCGCGCTAGCTTCGCACGGCCCGGCGGATCGAGAGCGCGAGCAGCCCGATCACCGCCGGCGGCATGACCCACCAGGCCGCGACGCCGGCTTCGGCGAGCACCGCCGTGACGGCCAGCGCGGCGACCACCCCGAGCGCCGTGCGCCAGTCATCGCCGACCACGAACTCCCACACACCGGCAAGGAACGCGCGCGCTCTTCTCATCGGTGCTCGGCCCGCTCAGAGCTCGCGGGCGCGACCGTCGCCGCGGCCGCCACCACCGGGTCGCCCGGCACCCGCTGAAGCGAGCCGCGCACCGCCCTCACCATCGCGAGCGAAGCGAGCAGCACCAGCACGATGATCGCCGGCAGCGAGCCGTCACCCGCGGGCCAGTGCGCGCCCGCACCCTCCGCGCCCCAGAACATCCCGAACGAGCTCAGCATCACGCCGACCGTGAACTTCATCGCGTTCTCAGGCACCCTGGCCAGCGGCGCCCGGGCGGCGACACCAGCGGCGGCGACGACGAACACGGCAAGCGCGGCCGCGGCCGCGGCCAGGCCGATGCGGTGCTGGTTTGAGCCGAACGTGAGCACGATGAACGCGACCTCCAGACCCTCGAGCAGCACGCCTTTGAAGGAGATCGCGAACGAGTAGCCGTCGAATCCCTCGTGTCGTTCGCCCGCACGCCGCGCTGCCTCGGCCTCGGCCGCGTAGCTCTCAAGCTCGTCGTGCTTGGACTTCACTCCGGACGCGCGCAGGATGGCCTTGCGCAGCCACTGCAGACCGAAGATCAACAGCACGCCGCCGACGAGGACGCGCAGCACGTCGATCGGCAGCGACGTCAGCGCGGGTCCGAGCGCGAGCACGATCGCCGCGAGCGAGACCGTCGCCGCTGCGACCCCAGACAGCGCCGAGGGCCAGCTGCGCGTGGTGCCCACGGCGAGTACGATCGTCAGGGCCTCGACCGCCTCGACCGTGCAGGCGAGGAACACCGATACGGCGAGGCCTATGTCCGCGCCGCTCATGGACATGATTGTCCCGCTAAGCGGTGAGAGATGTACGGCGACGGGGTAAAGACCTCAGACACGACCAACGGGAGGATCGAATGACCGAGACATCCACCGCCACCAACATCACGCAGGTCGGGGCGGTGATCGTTCCCGTCTCAGACCAGGACCGGGCGCTGGCCTTCTACGTCGAGAAGCTCGGCTTCGAGAAGCGCGCGGACGTGCCCTTCGGCGCGGGCGACCGCTGGCTGGAAGTCGCGCCGGCGGGAGCCGAGACGACGCTCGCGCTGATACCCCCGCGCGAGGGAGAAGCGACGGGGATCGACACGCACGTGAGCTTCACGACGGACGACATCGACGCCGACCACGCGAACCTCAGAGCGCGGGGAGTCGACGCCGACGCGGAGGTCATGCGCATGGGAGATCCGGTACCGCCGATGTTCTTCTTCCGCGACCAGGACGCCAACAGGTTCTTCATCGTCGGGCGAGCCTGACCACGCCCGGGTGAGCCGCCGCGAGGCGTTTCGCGCGGCGGCTCGCACTCTGCCGGCCCCGAGCGAATCCGCCGAGCACATGCCGGAAATTGAGCGATTGGGATCTCGACGCAGTCGTGGCAAACTCACGTCAACCAAGCGGAGGTTCTGAGATGAAGATCGGGCGATTGCTGTTGAGGCTGGTGGTCGGGGGACTGTTCGTCGGCCACGGCACGCAGAAGCTGTTCGGTTGGTTCGGCGGTGGCGGCCTCGATGCGACGGCGGGCGCATTCGAGTCGCTCGGGCTGCGTCCGGGCCGGCACAATGCGATCGCGGCCGGCGCGGCGGAGGCGGGCGGGGGCGCGCTGCTCGCGCTCGGACTCGCCACACCGCTCGCCGGTTCGGTGCTGATCGCGACGATGATCACCGCCATCCACCGCGTGCATGCCAGCAAGGGTCCGTGGGCGAGCAACGGCGGCTACGAGTACAACCTCGTGCTGATCGCCGCCGTACTGGCGCTGGTCGAGACCGGACCGGGAGCGCTGTCGCTCGATGGCGCGCTCGGACGCGAGCGCTACGGCTCGGGCTGGGCGCTCGCCGCGCTGCTCACCGGGACGCTCGGCGCGATCGGCTCCTACGCCGCGGCCGAGGCCCAGCCCGCGCCCCCCGCCCAGAGCGGCGAGCAGGCGTGGGCGATCGCGAGCGAGGAGGGGTCCGGCTCGTGAAGCTCCGGCGGCTGGGCGCGAACGGCCCCGAGGTCTCGGCTCTGGGTCTCGGCTGCATGGGCATGTCGGGGATGTACGGGCCGGCCGATCGCGGCGAGGCCATCGCCACCATCCACGCTGCGCTCGCGGCGGGGATCAACCTGCTGGACACGGGCGACTTCTACGGAATGGGCCACAACGAGCTGTTGATCGCCGAGGCCCTGCGTGGACGCCCGCGCGACGACTACATGCTGAGCGTCAAGTTCGGCGCGCAGCGCGGCCCGGATGGCGCCTGGCTCGGCTATGACGCGAGCCCAGCCGCGGTCAAGACGGCGCTGGCGCACTCGCTGACGCGTCTCGGCGTTGAGTACGTCGACGTCTATCGTCCGGCGCGCCTTGATCAGAACGTGCCGATCGAGGAGACCGTCGGCGCGATCGCCGAGCTCGTCGAGGCCGGCTACGTGCGCTACATCGGGCTCTCGGAGGTTGGCCCCGAGACCATCCGCCAGGCGGCGGCGACGCACCCGATCTGCGACGTGCAGCTCGAGTATTCGGTGATCTCGCGCGGGATCGAGCGGGCGATCCTGCCGGCCTGCCGCGAGCTGAGCATCGCGATCACCGCCTACGGAGTTCTGAGCCGCGGCCTGATCAGCGGCCACTTCTCCGCCGAGCGTGAGCTCGCCCCCACGGACTTTCGCTCTCGCTCACCTCGCTTCGACCCCGCCAACCGAGCTCACAACCTGGCCCTGGTCGATGCGCTGCGCACGCTCGCCGAGGCCAGGGGGGCGACGGTCGCGGAGGTTGCGATCGCCTGGGTTCTCGCCCGCGGCGAGGACATCGTCGCACTCGTGGGCGCCCGTACGCCGGAGCGCCTGCGTGAGGCGATGGGGGCGCTCGAGCTCGAGCTGAGCGCGGACGAGCAGACCGACCTCGAGCGCGCGATCCCGCCCGACGCCGCAGTCGGTGAGCGCTACCCGCGGCAGCAGATGGCGGTGCTCGACTCCGAGCGCGGCTGACCCACCCGCGGCGGGTGTGAAGCAGCGAGGCCTACCCGACCAGCCCCGCGAGCTCGTGCCCCGCCGCTTCAAGATCCGCGATGCTGCTCGCTTCGCGGATCGACGTCAGCGGGAGCTGCGCCGACTCGGCCGGGCTGAGCGCCGTGGAGCCCGCGACCGCGTGGACGGGCACGCCCGCTCGTGCGCATCGCAGCGCGATCTCGAACACCGCCTTGCCCTCGAGGGTCGTGGCGTCGATGCGGCCCTCGCCGGTGACGACGACACGTGCCCGTGCCAGGCGCGGACCGAAGCCGACCGCGTCGAGGACCCACCGCGCGCCCGCGACCACCGTCGCGCCATATCGCGCCCACAGCCCGCCGGACAGGCCGCCGGCAGCGCCGCTCATCGGTAGGCCGCGCGGGTCGCGCGGCAACGTTTCGGCCTGCTGTGCCAACCGCGCGCTGAGACGTTCGACCGCGCCGGGGTCGGCGCCCTTCTGCGGCCCGAACACCTCGGCGGCGCGCTCGAACGGCGTCCTCACGTCTGCCAGCACGATCAGCTCGGCCCCGCGCAGACCACCGGCCGCCTCGATTGCGTCGATCGCACCCGCGCCCCCATCGGTGGTGGCCGAACCTCCGGCAGCCACCACGACGGTGTGCGCACCCTCCGCCACCGCGGCGGCGACCAGCTCTCCGGTGCCGGCCGTGGAGGCCGCCTCGGCATCGCGCTCGCTCGGCGAGAGCAGCCCCAGCCCGGATGCGCATGCGACCTCGACGATTGCCACCCTTCCCTGATCAAGCCGGCCCACGGCCGCATCTATCCGCCGCCCGAGCGGATCGTGCGCCGCAGTTTCAGAGATCACGCCGTCCAGCGCAGCGACGAGGATCTCCATCGTCCCCTCGCCGCCGTCCGCGACCGGGCACACGTCGAGCTTCAGAGCGTCGCCCGCTCCGCGGGCGATCGCCAGCGACACCTCGCACGCCGAATGCGTTCCCTTGAACTTGTCGGGTGCGATCAGCATGTTGATCGGTTTTGCCCGCCGATGAGGCTGCAGCGTGGCCGGGGTGCACACCGCCCGGAAGCCACACCGCGATCTGGCTTGATCGCTACGGGCGCAGCCGCACCGGCAGCGTCTTGAGCTGGTTGGCGAACCCCGACTCTACGTACCTGGGGGTGCCGTCTATCTGAATCTCCGGGAAGCGCGCGAGCGTCTCCTCGATCAGGATCCGCAGCTCGAGGCGCGCGAGCGCCGTGCCCAGGCAGAAGTGCCGTCCGCCGGCGCCGAAGGCCTGGTGCTCGGGGTTGCGCGTCACGTCGAAGCGGTCGGGGTCCTCATAGCGGGACTCATCGCGGTTTGACGAGGGGTACCACATGACGACCTTCTCGCCTTCGCGGATCCGCTGGCCGTGGAGCTCGGTGTCGTGGGTGGCCGTCCGTGCGAAGTGGGCGAAGGCGGGGAACATGCGCAGCGACTCCTCGACCGCCGCCGGCACGAGCGCCGGGTCCTCGAGCACCTTGCGCCGCTGCTCGGGGTTTTCCATCAGCGCGCGCATGCCGCTTGAGTAGGTCGCCTTGGTGCTGTCGTTGCCGGCGGCCATCAGCAGGAAGAAGCCCATCACGATCTCGTGGTCCTCGAGCTTCTCGCCGTCGAGGTCGGCGTGCACGAGCACGCTCGTCAGATCGTCGGTGGGCGTCTCGCGGCGCTCGGCGATGAGCTTGCCACAGCGCTCGAACAGCTCGGGGACCAGACGCTCCATCACGACCTGGGTGCCCTCGGGTGTCGTGTCGGGGTCCCCCGCCCCCACGATCATGTTCATCAGGTTCGCCCACATCTCGTCGTCCTCGGGCGAGAGGCCCATGAAGCTGCCGATCACGCGCGCCACGACCGGCTGGGCGACGTCGGTGACGAGATCGCACGTCTCTGAGCCCTCGAGGCGGTCGAGCACATCGACGGTGATCGCGCGGATCGCGTCCTCGTGCTCTGCGATCCGCTTGGGCGTGAAGCCCCGCTGGAAGAGCGCCTTCAGGCGATCGTGCTTGGGCGGATCCATGCCGATGAACATCGCCTGCTGCAGCTCCAGCGACAGGCCGGCGTTCTTCGTGCCCACGAACCCGCCGATCTCCGAGGAGTAGGTCTGCCAGTCGCGGCTCACCTCGTGCACGTCGTCGGCGGTCGTCACCGACCAGAAGCCGTCCTCGTCGGGGTACTCGGTGATGCCGTCCGACCAGTGGACCGGGCACTCGCCGCGCATCCGCCGGAACAGCTCGAGCGGCGGCCCGTCCTCGAAGTTCTCGCGATCGCCGACGCGCATCCCATCGAGCGGCGCCCGCTCTTGGCTGACCCGGCTGTCCTGGTTGATCGTGCTCACGATGCACCCCTCCAACTGTTGCGTGGCTGGCTCGTCCATGAGCGTACCCCACATGTCCGGGCGTGGGTCACAGGATCGAGCGCCCGCTCGTATTGTCAGCAGATGCCCGATGAGGATCGACGATCCGACGGCGAGCTGTTGGCGGCCACGGCCGGCGACCGCCGCGCGTTCGCCGTGTTCTACCGACGGCATGTCGCCGCCGTGCTCGCCTACGTGATGTCGCGGACGGGCCGTCCCGAGCTCGCCGCCGACATCTGTGCCGAGGTGTTCGCGGCAGCGCTCGAGACGACCGCTCGCTACGACGAGCGCCGAGGCGCGGCACGCTCGTGGCTGTTGTCGATGGCATCCAGTCGCCTCGTCGATGCGCTCCGGCGCGGTGCCGTCGAGGATCGGGCAAGGGCGCGCTTGGGGATGCCGGTGCTCGAGCTGACCGACGCCGACCTCGATCGCATCGAAGAGCTGCTCGATCCGCGTCTTGAGCTTGCCGGGCAGCTGCTCGTGGAGCTGCCGAGCGAGCAACGCGACGCGATCCGCTCGCGCATCGTAGAAGAGCGCGACTACGCGGAGATCGCCGCGAGCGTCGAGTGCTCGGAGCACGTCATCCGCAAGCGCGTGAGCCGCGGCCTCACCGCGCTTCGCGCGCAGTTCGCAGAGGAGGCGGCCGGTGACTGACCCGATCACCCGCCTCGAGATGGACCTGCTCGACGCCGCCGAGCGCCTGCACCTCCACCCTCGGCACGCTCGCCGCCACCCCGGTGAGCATCGCCACGCGGGGCGCCGGCGCCGCTCGCGCCTTCCCCTGACGGTAGGCGGGCTCGCGCTGCTCGGCGCGATCGTGGCCGTGGTGCTGACGCTGACGGCGGCCGGCACGAACGTCACCCAGGCGGCGTTTGCGGTCACTGAGAACGCCGACGGCTCGGTGACGCTCACGCTGAACGAAGTGGTCGGGATCAGCGGCGCGAACCAGGCGCTCGCAAAGCTCGGCGTCAGGGCGCGAATCGCAAGACACCAGCCACGGTGCGCACGCACCCGGGGTGCGATCGCGCCGGCGCGCCTGCGGGGCGGAGTGATGCAGATGGTGGAACCTCAGCCGTTCGGCGAAGGCCCGACCGGCGCGCTGTGGGTCATCCATCCCGGCGCCATCCCGGTCGGGTACACGCTCCTGCTGACCGGGGAACTCGTCAACGATGGCCGCCCCATCCGCTCCCCCCACGGACACTTCATCCGCGCCTTTGCCGCGGGCATCGGTCTCTATCGCGATCCACCGCCAACGTGCGAGCTCCCCTCCAACAGCCACACTCGCTAGCGCGGTGCAGACGCCGCCACCCGAACGGACAGCGAGCTAGAGCTGACCTGCGCTCGCCTTCCCGCGGGCCGGCTCGAGGTGCGGCTGAAGCCAGCTCCGCAGCTGTCCCTCGGGCACGGCGCCGACGATGCGGTCCACCTCGGCGCCATCCTTGATCAGCAGCAGCAGCGGGATACCCTGGACGCGGTAGCGGGCCGCGATCGCGTGGGCCTCATCGACGTTGAGCTTGACCACCTTCAGGTGCCCCGCGTGATCGCGGCCCAGCTTCTCGACGAGCGGCGAGACCATGCGGCAGGGACCACACCAGGGCGCCCAGAAGTCAACGAGCACGGGGATCGACGCCGTGACCTCGGCGTCGAAGCTGTCAGCCGTCGCATCGACCATCCACGGCAGGTCGGTATGACAGGCGCTGCAGCGCGGCACGCCCGATGAAACTGGACGAACGCGGTTCTTCGTAGCGCAGTTCGGACAAGCGGTGATCGTCGCATCGGCTGGCATCGCCCGCACCAGTCTGCCACCGAACGGCCGCGCCGGTCAAGCCGGCGCCGGGGGCCGGGTGAGACCAGATGCCGCCGCTAGATTGAAGCCATGGCAAAGACGTGGATCCTCGATACCGAGACCAAGGGCACGGGAGCGCACATGGTGCCGCTTGAGAAGGCGCTTCAGAAGCGCTCAACGGACGAGGACCTGGCCGTGGTCACGCTTCATGGCCCGCCGCGCGCACCGGAGCCGGTCGAGCCCCCCGCACCCCTCAGCTTCAAGATCGTCGACATCAGAAGCTCACAGGTGCTGGCCGAGGGCATCGACGCCCGGGCGACGGTCGATCTGCTCGGAGGCGTCGGCAGCGTGGTCGACGTTCGCATCTATGTATGGGCACCGTTGAGCAGGCGCTGGCGCCTGTTGGCCCTCGATGAGCAGAAGGCGTTGTGGGGGTTCCGCGCACCCGCAGCCGGGTAGCTCGCGGCGCAGGCGAGAACCGCCCGCCCGCGATCGGGCTCAGTGCCTGGCGATGGCCCGCGCCGGCCCGACGATCGCGTTCTGCAGGCGGCGCGCGGCGTCCAGATGATCGCCCGTCCAGATCATGCGAACGGCGGTCGCGCTGGCCCTGCCGTCCTCGCCGCGCAGGTCGTGACGCACGGCCTGGACCAGACGTCCGTCGGCTTCCCTGTCGTGAGGAAGGGGATCCCCGGGCTCGACCCGCTTGACGAGGTTCTCGGCGAGATCGTCATACCAGCCCTCCACGCGCTCACTCGATTTCAGAAGCTCCCGGCGGGCCGCCGTGCGGTCGCCGCCACCTGAGCCTCGCTCGGCCTGCCACAGATCGAGGATCGCGTCGGCGGCGAGGCGCAGCCCGCCGGCTCCGCTGACGAGGCTCGTCACCTCCGCCATCGCGATCGGCTTGGCGCCGCGCTCGGCCAGGTAGCTGCGGAAGGTGTCGTCCAGGCGCCTGGACGCAGCCGCGGCGCGAACCGCCTCGCCTGTGGGAGCCTCCGCCGAGGCGTCGCTTCGATCGCAGCGGAGCATGCCGAAATCCACCGCGCCGGAGAGGTACGTGGCGCTGTCGGTGTATGCCTCCGCGAGCGCCCGGCGCAGCGCGGCGCTCGCGCCGCGGGGCCAGAACAGGAGCCCGACGATCAGGCTCACGCCACAGCCGATCGCGATGTCCTCCACGCGAAGCAGCCCCACCCGCCAACCGGCGGGCTGGATGATGTTGTAAAGGAAGACCAGCGTCAGCGTGAACGCGGCCTGCCCGGCCGCGAAGGAGATCGCCGCCGGAGCGACACCGGCGAGCAGGATGACGACGGGCAAGAGCAGCCACAGGAGCGTCGAATCGGTGCCGATCACGCTCAGCATCGCCGCGCCGATGAGAAACCCGGCCACGGTCCCCAGCAGCCCGCGAACGGCGTTCTGGCCCGTGTTGAGCGCGTTCGAGCGCAGCACCGACAGCGTGCCCAGCACCACCCAGAAGGAGTGCTGCACGCCCGTCCGGTTCGCGACGAATACGGCCAGCGCCAGTGCGACGGCGCCGCGCACGCTGTTGTGCAGCCACACCGAGTGCCGGTCCATGTGGGCGCTGGCACGCTGGTGAGCCGCGCTCAGCGCCCCGGGCACGCCCTCCGGCTGTTGGCCGAGCGCCCGCTCGAGCCAGCTGCGGCGCTCGGCGGCCGCGGTCAGCTCGATGTTATGGGCGATGCTCGAGACCGCGAAACTGAGCTCCTGCGCGCGGAAGCTCGGATCCAGCGACGTGATGAACTCGCCGGCCTGCTCCTCCGTCGTCTCTCTGCCGGATCCGCCGATCACACGCCGGACGGGAAGATCGGCCGTCGCGCTCTGCTCCATCGTTGCCAGGCGCTCGCGCAGCCGGGCCATCGCCGCGCGCAGCTCCGTGCAATCCCCGCCGGTCACGTCGAGCAGATCCGCCCCCTGCTCGAGCACCGCCGCCGCGGCGAGCTTGACCGCACAGGCCTCGCGGCTGACCGGGGCGGCCCGCGTGGCCGGGGCGGACTGGGCGGCAATCGTGCCGAGCCAGCCCAGCTCGTCGACAAGTCGAACGACGGTGCGCGCGGGCGTGGTCAAGCCGGTCGGCCTGTAGGGGGTGGCGAGAAACCCTCGGCGCAGTGCGCCGAGTGCTTGCTCTGCCTGCTCGACCGCGTGATCGCGATCGCGCGCGAACGACTCCTCCCCGTCGCCCAGCATGTAGGCGGCCTCCGCACGCAGGCGTGCGGCGAAAGCCCGGCAAGCCTTCGCGGCGGCCCCTCGCAGCGGATCGCGCGTGGGCGCCGGCCACAGAAACGCGATCGCCAGGAGGGACGCGCCGCCGGCCATCGCCCAGCCCGCCAGGCGATCCGGAATCGACGAGACGGGCCCGGCGAAGGTCACCGACAGGATGAAGGCCAGCAGCAGCGTTGTCGTGGCTCCCGCCAGCACCGAGCTCACGACCCCGGCAAAGATGACGGCGAAACCAACCACCCCCATCGCCAGGCTCGCAAGCCACACGCTTTGCGAGAACAGCGTACCGAGGCACACCAATCCGCCCGCCACGATCGCGAGTGCCGCCTGCGCCTGCAGGCGTTCGCTCATCTTGCCGCCGAAGTCGACGAGCAGCAGCATCGCGAACGAGCCGAACGCCGCAAAGGTGGCCAGCACCGGGTTGCCGATCACCTCCTTCCCCACCGCGAACAGGACCGGCATCACGATCGCCGCTCGTCCGGCGCGGCGCAATGCGGCAAGGTCGCGATCACGCCGGACGAGCCAGCGCAGCGCGCGCCCCATCGCCCCTGCGGCTGGACGCGGATGGAGCGCTCGCACGCAGAGCCCTCAGCTCTGGGCGGCGAGACGCTCATGCACCGAGCGCACCGCGCTTGATCCCTCGCCGACGGCCGCCGCGACCCGCTTCATCGAGCCATGGCGGACGTCGCCCGCGGCGAACACGCCGGGCATCGACGTCTCGAACGGCAGCGGAGCCCTCGAGCCGGTTGCCGGCGAGGCCGACAGATAGCGGTCGGTGAGGATGAATCCGTCCTCGTCGAAATCCACGCCGTCCTCAAGCCAGTCGGTCGCCGGGCGAGCGCCGATGAAGCAGAACAGCCCCGAGCAGGGCAGGGTCTGCTCTTCGCCTGAGGTCGTGCCGGTGAGCGTCACCTGCTCGAGGCGATCCCCACCCGTCAGCCTGCTCACTTCAACACCCGTGATGAGATCGATCCTCGGATCGGCTTCGATCCGCTCGATCAGATACTGCGACATGGTCTGTTTGAGGTCGTCGCGACGGATGGCGATCGCGACGCGGCAGTTGCTCTGCGCGAGGTAGATCGCGGCCTGCCCGGCGGAGTTGCCGCCTCCGATCACCACGACCGGCGCGCCGGCGCAGACACGCGCCTCGAGATCCGTGGCCGCGTAGTACACGCCGGCGCCCTCGAAGCGGTCGAGATCCTCGACGGGGAGGCGCTGATAGCGCGCGCCCGATGCCACGATCACCGCCCGCGTCGGGATCTCGCTGCCGTCCTTGAGCACGACGACGTGGAAGCTGCCCTCGGTTCGCAGGCCCGCCACCTCGCAGGGCGCGTTCAGCCGAGCACCGAGCCGAAGCGCCTGAACCGCGGCTTTCGATGTGAGATCGGATCCCGAGACGCCGTCGGGAAAGCCCGCGTAGTTCTCGATTCGCGAGCTCGCACCGGCCTGGCCCCCGACTGTGACCGAATCCAGACAGACCGTGCTGAGGCCCTCCGAGGCGCCGTACACCGCCGCTGCCAGTCCGGCGGGGCCGCTACCGACAACCACGAGATCGAAGATGAAACCGGGTACGGGACGGTATGTCAGCCCGAGCTCCTCGGCGAAGGTAGCCGGCGTGGCCTGGCGCAGGATCCCGTTGGGCGTGATCACGACGGGGGTGTCCTGCGGGCGCACGTCGATGCTCGAGAGGAGCGCCTCCACGTCCTCGGCATCCTCGAGGTCGATCCACGTGTAGGCCAGGCGCGAGTGCTCGGCGAACGACCGCAGGCTCATCGCCGCCGGCGAATAGCGCGACCCGATGATGCGGATCGCCTGTGCTGCGGGTCCGGCTCGCAGAATCTCCCGGCGTGCCACGAGCGCGGCGAAGATGATTTCGGCAAGCGCAGGCCGCAGGCTCATCATTCGGCGGAACTCCAGCTGTCCGATCACCAGCACCCGGCCGGCGCGAACCACACGGGCACTGACGTAGCGGCGCTGTCCGGTCAGCAGCGTCAGCTCGCCGATGAAATTGCCCGATTCAAACGTGGCCACGACCACCTCATCGGTGCCGTCCGATCGCACGACCTCGACGACGCCGTCAAGCACGACGAACAGGTCCTGCTCGGTGTCTCCGGCCCTGAACAGGAAGTCCCCGACGCTCGTCGGACGCTCGGTGCCGAAGGGCGCCATTTCCGCCAGCTGGGAGGCGCCCAGCACGGGCCAGGCAACGGAGTTGGGATCGGGGCGGGCGCTCAAGGACGAAGGTGGGTCGTGTCTGCAGACGCCTGGTCCGCCGCTGGCGGGCCGCGGCTCGCGAGCCCCGGCGCGCCGCTGTCGGCTAGATCACGCGTTCCCCGTCTCCTGCGGTGGATCCTCCTGGCTGAGCGCGAGCAGCTCCTCGTCGGTGATCTCCGCAGCGATCGCCGGATGGTTCGCGTCCATGTGGGTGCGCGCGCCCACCAGCAGTTCCTGCTCGCTGTCGCCGCGCACGATCGTCCCACACTCGCAGGCGATGATTGGCGTCATCAGCGGGTAGTGTCGCACGTCGATGCTCGAGCCATCCGCAGCGCGTATCCAGCTGTGTGGCCCATTCGTCGTGCGCGTCGGCGGCGTCGATGTGACCAGCTCTCTGCCGGGCGCGCAGGGGCGCCTGGCGTTTGCATATCTCATCTGCAATCGCAACCGGCAGCTGACGCGAGACGAGCTGAGGAGGGCGCTGTGGGGTGAGGCGCCTCCGGCGGAGTCGGCCACGGCGCTGCGTGCGCTGCTGTCCAAGCTGCGCCGAGCTCTGGCCGGTACCGGTGAGCAGCTCCTGCCCGCCGGCGCCCTCCTGCAGATACGACTTCCCCGCGGCAGCTGGGTGGACGTCGAGGCGGCGACGCAGGCGCTCCACGACGCGCAGGCGGCCGTCGCCCAGGGCCAGGACGTCAGAGCGTGGATCGCGTCGCATATCGCGCTCAACGTCAGCTCCCGGACGTTCCTCACCGGTGATCAGAGCGACTGGGTGATCGAGCGCCGGGTCGCCCTCGAGGAGGTGCGGCTGCGCGCCCTCGAGGCGCTCGCGGCATGCGCGCTGCGACTCTCCGGTCCGGAGCTCGACACGGCGCTGCGCGCCTCCCGCGAGCTCGTCGCGCTTGCGCCGTTTCGCGAGAAGGGCCACTCGTATCTGATGCAGGCGCTTGAAGCGCAGGGCAACACGGCCGAGGCGCTCCTGGCATACGAGCGACTGCGCGTCGGGTTGCGCGATGAGCTCGGCGCGGTCCCCGGGCCCGAGCTTCAGGCGCTGCACGCGAGGCTGCTCAGCCCCCGAGGATCAGACAGGTAGAGCTCGCATGCGCGAGCAGCGCGCCCGCGCGGTCGGTGAGACGGCCCTCGGCGGTGGCGACGCGCCGGCCCCGGTGGACGATGGTGCCCTCCGCGCGCACCTCGCCCGTCTCCGGCGTGATCGCGCGCACGAGGTTCACCTTCGTCTCGAGCGTCGCGTAGCCGTGCCCGGCGGGCAGCGTCGTGTGAACTGCCGCGCCCGCTGCCGAGTCGAGCAGCGTCATCGCGATACCGCCATGCACCGATCCCAGGGGATTGCGCATGGCGGCGGTCGGCGTGCAGAGGAACACGGCCCGGCCCTCGCTGACCTCGGCCAGCTCGAAGCTCAGCAGTGCCTGAATCGGCGCCGCCGGGGCGATGCCGTCGGCGATCGCCTGCATCTGCTGAAGACCGCTGCGAACCTCGGAGCCGAGCATGTCCCTGAGCGTAGTTGGCGCGCGTTGGCGTAGCGTTGGGGTGTCCGCCCGCGGGGCGTGCCGGTGCGTCGGGCGCTTCATCCCAGGATCAGGCAGCCGGTTGTTCCGTGCGCGATCAGGGAGCCGTCGGACTCGAGCACGATCCTGCCCTCGGCGGTGGCGGTGCGCGTGCCCGCGTGCACGATCAGGCCCTCCGCCAGCACCCGCCCGCTCGTCTCGCTCATGGCACGGATGTAGCGGACATCGAGGTCCACGGTCGTATACCCCACGCCGGCCTCGAGCGTCGTCTGTACGGCGCAGCCCATGCACGAGTCGAGCAGCGTCGCGGCGATGCCGCCGTGGACCGATCCGATGACGTTGTACATCCACTCGGCGGGATCCATCGCAAACAGCACCCGGCCTCGGTCCGCCTGCACGAGCGTGATGTCGAGCAGCCGCGCGACCGGTGGCGGAGCGAGCGTGCCCGCGATGATCGCCCTCATGCAGTCGAGCCCGGACATGAGCATCCCGCTCGACGCCGCCGAGGCGGGGTCCTCCCAGCTGAAGCGGCGAGTGCGTGACGGCTCCACCCGGGCAACCTAGCGGCGAGGTGTTGGCGCATCGTTGGCGTCGCGGCCGGGGCCCTGCGGTCGAGGTCTAGAATGCGCCGCGTGCTGCGCGCGCGGAGCGTCAATCGTTTTTTGTTGCGCCATCGTCGGATCACGGCGCTGCTCGGAACTATCCTCGTCCTCGGCGTCGTGGGCCTGAATGCCCACGCTTCGCTGCCCGAGCATCACGACACGCCGGGTCACGCGACGATGTGCATCGCAGCGCTGTCGATCGCCGTCCTCGCCGCCGTCGGCCTGGCGGCGAGGTGCCTGTCGGCTCCGGCAACGGCGCTCCGCCCAGCATGCATCGCGGCGGTCAAGGACAGGATCGGACTCGACGTCACCTGCTCCAACGCTCGTGCCGGACCCGCCGCGCCGTTGGTCCTTCGACGTTGAGAGCTGACCACGCGGCGA
This sequence comes from uncultured Solirubrobacteraceae bacterium, assembly GCA_963779605.1. Taxonomy (GTDB): domain Bacteria; phylum Actinomycetota; class Thermoleophilia; order Solirubrobacterales; family Solirubrobacteraceae; genus Palsa-744. The sequence goes on along the minus strand of CAVZYR010000004.1, from coordinate 1,508,076 downwards.
TTTCGCCGCGCTGAGTCTGCTCGCGCGCCCCCGCCGTTTCTCGGGGCGCTTCAACACTTCGAAGGAGCACGTTATGCCCGACGAGCAAGTTGGGCCCATAGACCGGCAGAAGCCGAGCTCGGCCCCGTTGGTAGTGCTGTATCTGTACGTCCACGATCCCGGGGAGGCGTTCGCCTACCCCTCGGCCCGCTCGCGTCATTCCGCAGCCCAGGTGGCGGGTCGATACCTCGAGTGCGCGCTCGTCCAGTTCGCGTCGTTGCGCCTGCGCGAGGTCGAGTGCGAGCTGGCGCTCGCAACGAACCTCGGCGACGGCCGGGCGCTCGCGCCCGCCGGCGCCGAGCTGATGGAGCAGATCCGGGCGCTCGGCGTCACGATCCTGCCCACTGCCTATCGCCATCGGCCCACCGGCGACACCACAACCTACATGTCCTCGCGCTACGTCCTCGACGCGATTCTCGCCGCGGCGCAGACGCAGCTCGACGATGGACGCCTGATGTGGCTGACCGATCTCGATTGCGTGTGGGTGGACGCGCACAAGGTCTTCTCCGCGCCACCCTCCCCGGGAAGCGTCGGGTGCGTGTTGATCGACTATCCGCCCCGGTGGGACGCGGTCGGCTTCGGCGAGCATGCCTTGAGCCGACAGGCGATCGGCGATCTTGCGAGCGCGATGGGAGCTCCCTCGGCGCTGCCCGCCTGGGTTGGAGGGGAGCTCTTGTGCGGCACCTGCGGGACTCTGCGCGAGCTGGTCGCAACGGTCGAGAAGGTCGATGCACAGCTGGCCGGGAGGGGATTGTTCCTCCCCACCGAGGAGCAGATCCTGAGCCTCGCCGGGGCGGTTGGCCAGGTGAATTTCGAGGACCTCTCCCGTGTGGCGCGAAGGGTGGCGACGGGAACTCGCCATCGTGCCATGCCGGTCGAGGATCCGATGTCACTCGGGTTGTGGCATCTGCCGGCCGAGAAGGGGCTGAGCCTGCGCCGGGCCGCACACGAGATCCGCCGCGGGAACACACGGCGCCTGCGCAGAGATCTCTCGGATCCGGCGCTTCTGGCCCGTCGCTTCAACGTCGCCGGCGCCGGCCTGAGACGCCGGCTTCGCGACGACGGCTGGATTCTCGTCGAGCACGCCCGTCGCATCGTGCGCGCGCTCCCGCGCGCGCGTCTTCGCCGCAACACTCCCCGCCGCGGGCATGAAGAGGGCATTGGCTAGGTTGGACAGAATGAATGTCCTCAGCTCTGAGCAGACCCACCGTCACGGCGGGCGCGTCCATAGCCACGCGCACTCGCGCCGCCACCGTCACCTGACCGCTCCGCGGCTGTCCAAGCCGCTCGGCGCACCCGCGGTGCACCGCCCCCGCGCCGACGGGCACGGTCACGGTCAGGGAGCCGGGCACGGCCACTCCCACGGCCTGATCGACGACAGCATCAAGCGATCTCGCGAGGGCATCCGGGCCGTCTCGCTGTCGCTCGCGGTCCTCGGCCTGGCGGCGCTCGCGCAGGCCGTCGCGTTCATCGCGAGCGGGAGCATCGCCCTGCTGGCCGACCTCGTCCACAACTTCGGCGATGCGCTGACGGCGGTTCCGCTCGGTGTCGCCTTCGCGCTTCGCTCACACGTCGCCGAGCGACGCGCCGGTCTGGCGGTCGTGGCCGCCATCTTCATCAGCGCCTGCGTGGCGGGCGTGGAGGCGGTGCAACGTCTGATCCACCCGTCCGCGCCCACGCACCTGGGTGCGCTCGCCCTCGCCGGGGCGATCGGCTTCGCGGCGAACCTGATGGCGGGCCGAATCCGCCTGGCGGCGGGACGGCGGCTGAACAGCACGGCGCTCATCGCCGATGGTCATCACGCTCGTGCGGACGCCTACGTGAGCTTGGCCGTGATCGCATCGGCGCTCGTCGTGGCGCTCGGCGCGCCGGTTGCCGACCCGCTGATCGGGCTCGCGATCACCCTCGCGATCCTGCGTATCACATGGCAGTCATGGAGGACCGTTCGCGGCCACTCCTGAGGCGCGGCGCCACGTAGACCCGGACGCGGGTGGGAGGCGCCCCCGGTGTCGCCTCCTGCGGCCCGGGGGCGCACGTGTCCCACTCCTCCCGCTCGTGCGCAGCGAGCGCGTCGAAGAGTAGCGGGTTGACATGTGGGAACGCGCCGGCACACCCAGCCGCGCTCGGCCTCCGGAACGGCCTCGCCGCACAGAACGGCCGGCCTTCTAATAGAGGGCGGCGGCGAGCCGGCTGCGCACATCGCGCGCCAGCGGATGGTCGGGTCCGAGCGCATCGAGCTCGCCCACGATCACACGGCGAATGTCATCGCGCTGCTCATCCGCTGAGGCAAGCGCCGAAAGCAGCTGATCGAGGGCCCCCTCGAGCTCGCCCCGGTCGAGCGCCGCGAACGACTCGGCGAGTTCACCGTCCTTCTCCAGGCGCAGGCGTGCGGCGAGGCCATCGGCCTGGAAGCTGCCGGTGACCGGGGCAAGAACCTCAAGCGCCTCCTCGTCCGCGCCTCGCTCGATCAGGATCCGCGCGAGGCCCAGGGCCGCGTCGGCTCGGTTCGGCTCGAGCTCGAGCGCTCGCCGCAGATCCTCCTCGCTACCGCTCGAGACGAGCAGATCGGCCTCCGAGGGCAGCAAGTCGTCGAAGAAGGCTTCGACCGCCGCCTGATCCTGCGCGCCGACGAATTCGTTCACCAGACGCCGGTTGCTGAATGCCTTGACGGCGGGGATCCCGCGAATCTGAAAGGCCTCGGCCAGGTTCGGGTTGGCATCGGTGTCGAGCTTGGCCAGCAGCACCTGCCCCTCGCGCTTGGCGGCGGCACGCTCGAGCAGCGGCCCGAGCTGCCGGCAGGGACCGCACCACTCCGCCCAGAAGTCCACCACGACGGGAACAGTCGTCGAGCGCTCGACGACCTCGTTCTCGAAATCGGCTTCGCTCACCTCGACCACGGCCATGTGCACAGGTTAGGACCAAGGGATGCGCGGCGCTTGGCCGAGTCCCGGCGTGCCGACACGCCGGCACGCTTCTGTGCCACGATGGCGCTCCGAGCCCGCTCGGACCCGGGAGGGATCGAGGGAATGGAGCAGACACCAGAGCCGCAGGCCATTCTGATGGCGCCCGTGGAGGCCGCGATCTTCCTCGTGCTGAGCGTCAACGAGGGCGGCGAGAATTACGTGCGCGACCTACTTGCGGACGTGGGCGGCCTCATCCGTTCGGTCGGCTTTCGCATCCCCGACGGTGGCCTTGGTTGCGTCGTCGGCCTCGGCTCCGGGCTGTGGGATCGGCTCATCGGCGGACCACGTCCGGCGGGCCTGCACCCCTTCGCCGAGCTGCGCGGGGCACGGCATACCGCCGTGGCCACTCCGGGCGATCTGCTGTTCCACATCCGCGCACACCGCGCCGACCTGTGCTTCGAGCTCGCGCAGAGGCTGGTCGAACGACTGCGCGGACAGGCCGAGGTCGTCGATGAGGTTCATGGCTTCAAGTCCTTCGACGAGCGCGACCTGCTCGGTTTCGTCGACGGCACGGAGAACCCGGTCGGAGCCGCCGCGCCCGCCGCAGCGCTGATCGGCGACGAGGACGCCGACTTCGCCGGCGGCAGCTACGTGATCGTGCAGCGCTACCTCCACGACCTGACCACCTGGGATGCGCTGCCCGTGTCCGAGCAGGAGCGGGTCGTCGGGCGCACCAAGCTCAACGACGTCGAGCTGGGCGACGACGTCAAGCCCGCGAACTCGCACGTGGCGCTCACGACGATCGTCGACGATCAGGGCGAGGAGCATAAAATCCTCCGCTACAACATGCCCTTCGGCCGGATCGGCGACGGCGAGTTCGGCACCTACTTCATCGGATACGCGCGCAGCCCTGAGGTCATCGAGCAGATGCTGAAGAACATGTTCATCGGCAATCCGCCGGGCAACTACGACCGCATCCTCGACTTCTCAACCGCGATCACGGGCAGCCTCTTCTTCGTGCCCACGGTGGAGCTGCTTGAGAATCCGCCGGCCCGGGCCGGCGCTACATCGTCCGCTGACGCTGAGCAGGCCGGCGGCGGGCTGAGCGATGAATCCCTCAGCATCGGCAGCCTGAAATGAGCGCCGGCACACCAATACAATCGCGACGGCGCCACCACGGCCAGGCGCCCGCACAAGGAGACACGATGGCCCTCGAGCCAGGAGCGCGTCGATGAACCACCTACTTCGCTCGCTCGCACCGATCAGCGACGCCGGCTGGCAGCTGCTCGACGAGGAGGCGCGTCAGAGGCTCGAGCCGGCGCTGGCCGCGCGAAAGCTCGTCGACTTCGCCGGCCCGCACGGCTGGGAGCACTCCGCCAGCAACCTCGGGCGCACGGCCGTGCTCGCCTCGGCGCCCGGCGAGGGCGTCAGCGGCCTGCAGCGGCGCGTGTTGCCGCTGGTCGAGACCCGGGCGGACTTCAAGATCTCCCTGGAGGAGCTTCGTGACGCCGACCGCGGCGCCGCCGACGCCAACCTGGATGAGCTCGATCGCGCCGCCCACCGTATTGCGGTCGCGGAGAACATCTCCGTCTTCCACGGCTGGAGCGGGGCGATAACGGGGGTCACGCAGGCCTCGCCGCATGACCCGGTCGCGCTCGGCGCAGCGGTCGAGCAGTATCCGCGCTCGGTCGCGGCTGCCGTCGAGCAGCTGCTGAACAGCGGGATCGCCGGACCGTACGCGCTCGCGCTCGGCGGAGAGGAGTATCGGCTCGTGTTCGAGACCGCCGAGCACGGTGGCTATCCCCTGCTCGAGCATCTGCGGCGGATACTCGACGGGCCGATCGTGTGGGCCCCGGGGGTCGAGGGCGCGGTCCTGATAAGCCGGCGCGGAGGCGACTTCCTGTTCGACTCAGGCCAGGACCTGTCGATCGGATACGACTCGCACGACGGCCGGGCGGTGCGCCTGTATCTGCAGGAGAGCTTCAGCTTCCAGGCCGTCACGCCCGACGCGGCCGTGGCGCTGACACGGCGGGCGAGAAGGGCTCGCGCGAAATAACGACGGCGGCGGCGGCCGGCGTCGGCCGAAGCCCTCCTCAGTACGATCACTGGCACGATGGAGCAACCGAGCGACAAGCCCTTCGGCGACGCGCTCCGCGCGCTGATGAGTGAGCGTGAGATGACCTACCGCAGCCTGGCGCAGGCAACACGCGAGCTTGACGGCAAGGGCATGACCCATGCTCACATCAACATGCTCGCCAACGGTCACGACAAACCCTCGATGCGGGCGATGGCGCTGATCGCGCAGGCGTGTGAGGTCCGGCCGGAGTACTTCGCGCAATACCGGCTGGCGGCAGCCATGCGCGAGCTCGACCCGGCGGAGGTCGGCCTCGACCAGGCTCTTCAGAACCTCAGCGTCCGGATGAGCGACCGCCGACGGTCCGACGCCAGAGCACGCCGAGGGCAAAGGCCGAAAGCAAGACCTCGTCCCAGCGACTCGTGATCGGATCCATCGGGCTGAGGGCCAGCACGAGCAGGAAGAGCCAGGTCAGCCAGGCGATCTGAACGCCCGGCCGCGTGACCTCCGGGTAGCGCCGGATCGTCTCGCCGAGTCGTCCGGCAAAGAAACCGAGCTCATGCTCCTCGCCGAGAAGCCTCGCCGACGCCGAAAGCGCTGCCAGTGCGAGCACGAAGGCCAGATAGCCGAACGGTCGCGCGCACGTGAACAGGATGCTTCGCATGCGACCGGCGAGGACGTTCCTTCCCCTCGTCACGGCCCCTCCCCGATGGCGCCCCTGCCGATCATGGCTAAGGGCGACTGTAACTGCTGGGCGAGGTGCTGTAAAGACGGCGGTGAAGGCCGCGGCCGGTCGCGGCACTCGCGCCGACGGAGACTAGGATGCAGGCGTGCCGGACGGCCCCGCGCTCTATATGTTCGACAGCGGCACGCTCGGCCTGGGCGGAGTCGAGGTGCCGGTGCCGTTCTTCTTGATCCGCCACCCGCAGGGGGACGTCCTCGTCGACGGCGGCAATCCGCTGGCCGTCGCGCGCGACGCACACGCGCACTGGGGGGCGCTGGCGGACCAATTCGAGGTACGCATGAGCGAGGAGCAGCACTGCGCCGCCCAGCTGCGCGCGCTCGGAGTCGCACCGGAGTCGGTCGGCCACGTCGTGCAGACCCACCTGCACATCGACCACACCGGCGCGCTCGGTCATTTCCCGAACGCCGCGATCGTCGTGCACACCGACGAGCTGCGGGCCGCTCGCGCGGCCGGGGCTCCGATCGCGTCCGGATACGTCCGTGCGGATTACGAGCGACCCGAGCTGCATTGGCAGCTCACCGAGGGCCAGCTGGACCTGTTCGGCGACGGGACGGTGCTCCTGTTGGAGACGCCGGGCCATTCCGCGGGCCACATGTCGCTGCTGCTCGAGCTGGAGCAGACCGGGCCCGTTCTCCTGACCGCCGACGCAGCCGACAATCGCGGTCAATGGGAGGGACGCCAGCATCCGCGGGCACTGTTCTCGCGCGAGCACGCGACGCGCTCGCTCGAACATCTGCGCGAGCTCGAGCAAGAGACGGGCGCGCTGCTGGTGCTCGGGCATGAACCCGACGACTGGTCGCGCCTGAGACGGGCGCCCGACCGTTACACCTGATCCGCCGCCAGGCGGTCGCTCGGCCCTTTCGTGCCCATGTCCGCCTCCTCCCAAGACGACGCCCGCCTCGAGAACCCGGCGTATGCGGCCCTGTCGGGAGCACACTCGCGATTTGCCAAGCGAAGTGGTCGCGCGCTTCGATATGCCCTCGACGTCGCGCCTTTCCTCGCGCTGCCGCCCGACGCATCGAGCGGTGACTGGCAGGACGCGATCGAGCTGGTGCCGCCGGGAACGATCGCGGCGACCATTGACGACGGCTCCTCGCTACCTGAGGCATGGATGGTGACCCGCACCTTCGAGCTCGTGCAGATGACCGGAGAGGGTGCCGCCGGGGCCCACGCTCCGGAGGCGATAACCCTGGGGCCGGCTGATGTGCCGGAGATGCTCGAGCTCGTTGCGCTGACCGATCCCGGACCGTTCCTGAAGCGAACGATCGAGCTTGGCCGCTACGTCGGGATCCGGCGCGAGGGCCTGCTGGTCGCGATGGCGGGCGAGCGCCTGCGCTTCGACGGCTGGACGGAGATCAGCGCCGTATGCACCGCCCCGGCGCTCCGCGGTCAGGGACTCGCGACACGACTCGTGTCCACGCTCGTCGCTGACATCCAGGATCGTTCTGAGCATGCCTTTCTTCACGTCCTGACCGCCAACGCCAACGCGATCCGGCTGTACGAAGGACTCGGATTCCAGATGCGCCGCGGTCGCACGATCTCCGTAGTGACGCGCGCGAGCGAGGACGGGGCGGGCACCCGATGACCGAGGCCTTACCGACCCCCGTGGAGAGAGCCATCGACGCGGTCAACTCAGGCGATAACGATGCATTCCTGGGGCGCTGCGCTCGATAACCATCGCGGCCTCGCCCGAGCGCCCCGTAACGGCAATGCTGCGCGAGGGACGAGCGGCTAGGCTTGCCCTGGATAGGCGACCACCAGGAGCGGAGCGAGTCGCGATGAGGCAGGTTCCCCCACTCGATGCCGTTTGGCTCGTGCTCGAGTCGCGCGACACGCCGATGCACGTCGGCGGGCTGTTCGAGTTCACGCTCCCGGACGACGCGCCGGCCGACTACCTCACACAGGAAGTCCAGCGGATGCGCGAGGCGCACTCGATTCCGCCACCCTGGAACCTCAAACTCGTCGAGGGTCCACTGCTCGGCCCGCGCGTCCCGCTGATGCGCGAGATTCGCGACGTCGACCTCGAGTATCACGTCCGCCACTCGGCGCTACCGCATCCCGGCGGCCAGCGCGAGCTCGGGATTCTCGTCTCGCGCCTGCACAGCAACGAGCTCGATCTCCACCGCCCGCTGTGGGAGGTGCATCTGATCGAGGGCCTGGAAGGCAACCGCTTCGCCCTCTACACGAAGATGCACCACTCGCTGATCGACGGCGTGAGCGGCATGCGGCTGATCATGCGGGCTTTCTCAACCGACCCAAACCAGCGCGGCATGCCCGCCTTCTGGACCGTCGGCGCGGGGCAGCGCCCACGCCACGCTGTCGAGGAGAACGGCGCCGCGGGCCCGCTCGGCCTCCCGCTGGGCGTCGTGCGCGGCGGCGCCGCGGCCCTCACGGGGCTGTCCAGAGCGGCGTTCGAGCTGACGCGTGCCGCGGTCGACGACGGAGCGCTGCAGGCTCCCTACCGGGCGCCGGACTCGGTGCTGGGCGGGCGCCTCGGCGGCCAGCGGCGCTTCGCCACCCAGCAGTATGAGCTGAAGCGGATCAAGGCGCTCGCGCGGGCTGGGAAGTGCACGCTCAACGACATCGTCCTGTACCTCAGCGGCAGCGCTCTGCGCAGCTATCTCGCCGAGCACGCGCGGGTCCCGGACCGTCCGCTCACGGCCGGGATCCCGGTCAACCTGCGCGAGGCCGACGATCAGTCGATGGGAACCGCGATCGGGATGATGGTCGCCGAGCTCGGCACCAACGTGGCCGACCCGACCGAACGCCTGCAGGCGATCATGCGCTCGACGGCGGAGGCCAAGAGGCACCTCAGCCGGCTCCCATCCGAGGCCCGCACCTCATACACGCTGCTCATCAACGGCCCCTACATTGCCGGGCTGATGGCCGGGCTCGCCGGTCACGCGCCGATCCCCTTCAATCTCGGGGTGTCCAACGTCCCCGGCCCGCCCGAGCCGCTCTACTTCAACGGCTCGCGGCTGGATGCGCTGTTCCCGCTGTCGCTGCTGCTGCACGGCAACGCGCTCAACATCACCTGCGTCAGCTACGCCGGGACGCTCAACTTCGGTTTCACCGGCGCCCGCGACACCCTGCCCCACCTCCAGCATCTGGCGATCTACATGGGCGAATCGCTGAAGGAGATCGAGCGGATCCTGCTCGGCAAGGCGCGCGCCACCAAGGCGGGCAGGGCGAGACGGCCTCGGGCCAGTCGCGCCGGCTGACCTGCTCGCTCAACCTGGCAGAGGAGCATTTCGCCCGGCGACACACCTCGGCTCGGCACACGCGGGATGATGCAGGGATAGTCCGCAGTCGCTCATGGAATGCCATCAACCGAAGGAGGTAATGAGATGATCGTCATGTTCTCCGCCCGTCGCCTGAAGCCGGGCGCATGGGAGCAGTTCCGTCGCGCCTGGGACCCGGGCACCGACAAGCCACCGGGCTTGCAGCGCGCCTACCACGCCCGGAACATCCGCGACGAAGACGAAATCATCTCCTTCGGCCTGTTCGATATGAGCGAGGAGGACTACCGGCGCTGGCGCGCCGAGGCCGACGCCGAGGAGAACCGCCGCATGATCGATCTCTCAGCGTTCGTGGAGAACGACCACGTATCGGGCGTCTACGAGGTGATCGACGTGGTCGAGGACTGACCGGAGCACCCCCTGTACAGTCCGGCCCCATGGCGAGCTCGGACGGCGCTCGACGGAGAACGCTTGCGCTCAACGGCGTCTCCTTTGTGGTCCTTGAATCGGGGCCCGAGGCGGGGCCGCTCGCGCTCTGCCTGCACGGCTACCCGGACACCGCGTGGACGTGGCGACACCTGATGCCGGAGCTCGCCGCGGCGGGGTGGCGGGTTGCCGCCCCGTTCATGCGCGGCTTCGCTCCGACATCGCCGTCGGCTGAGGACTGCTATCAGACGGGTGCGCTGATCGCCGACGCCGCCGCGCTGCATGAGGCGCTCGGAGCCGGCGCGGAGGCGGTGCTGATCGGACACGACTGGGGCGCGGTCGCTGCCTACGGAGCTGGATCTCATCAGCCGGAGCGCTGGCGACGGGTCGTCACGCTCGCGATCCCGCCTGCGCCGGTGATGGCGATGGCGCTCACGGACATCGAGCAGCTAAAGCGCAGCTGGTACATGTTCTTCCAGCTGACCGCGATCGCCGAGCACGTGATACCGCTCGAGGACTTCGCGTTCCTGAAGGCGCTCTGGAACGACTGGTCGCCCGGCTATGACGCGGCCGAGGACGTCGTGCGGGTTGCCGACGCGCTCGCCGATCCAGCCCACCTGCTCGCCGCCCTCGGCTACTATCGCGCGCAGTTCGGGGCCGCCGAGCTCGACCCCTCGCTGGCGAGCGAGCAGCAGGCCGCCGCGATGACGCCGAGCCAGCCGACGCTCTACATGCATGGAGGCGCCGACGGCTGCGTCGGCGCCGAGTACGCCGCCTCGGCGCTCGGATTCCTCGCGGACGGCTCGGAGGTGGACGTCCTCGCGGACGCCGGGCATTTCCTGCACCTGGAGAAGCCGCGCGAGGTCAACCGGCGTATTGCCGAGTTCATCGCCGGCGGCGCATCGTGAAGGGCCGGCACAATGAATAGACTTGCCGCCGTGGATCTCGAATTGGCGCGGGTGCTGTTCGATGGCGAGAACGGCGCGGTAGAGGGCTTCGCCGCGGCTCGCGACCGATCCGCCGGAGATGCTCGGTGGGTGCGCGAGGTGGGGTTCGCCGAGCATCACCACAATGGCCACCTGGTGGTGCGCGGCAGCTTCGCGGGCCACTACGTCGACTACGACGAGGCCGATCACGTCTCAGAGAGGGGCGCCGGCGAGGGCGCTGTCACCGGCGGGGTGGTCGGCATTCTCCTCGGACCGCCCGGCATCGCGGTCGGGCTGGTGCTCGGCGGTGTCATCGGCTCGCTGGCGGGCAAGCCGAGCGACACCGAGGCGGAGCCTCGACCCCTCGTCAGCCAGTTGCGGAGCGTCGTCCCCCGATCGTGCTCGGCGATCGTCCTGATCGCCCCGGCCACCGACGTCGACGAGATGCTGAGCGCCCTCGGCGACGATGCCCGAGACGCGATCCGGCGGACCCTGACCGCGGATGAGACAGCTGCGCTTGAATCTGCGCTGAGCACCGCCCCACCCTCCGCGCCCTAGGCGAAGGCGCTACAACGGAGCATCCTCTGATGACAGTGAACACACTTCCCGGCGGAACCTTCACCATGGCCGAGGATCTGACGGTCACTCGCATGGGATACGGCGCGATGCAGCTCGCCGGCCCCCACGTATTCGGTCCGCCCGCCGACCGCGACGCCGCGGTGGCGGTGCTGCGCGAGGCGGTGAGGCTCGGCATCACGCACATCGACACGAGCGACTACTACGGCCCGCGTGTCACCAACCAAATCATCAGAGAAGCCCTACACCCCTACCCCGACTCGCTGCGGATCGTCACGAAGGTCGGAGCGCTGAGGGACGCCGAGGGCGGCTGGCCCCAGGCGCTCGCCCCCGAGCAGCTCCGCCAAGCCGTGCACGACAATCTGAGCAACCTGGGGATCGACGCCATCGATGTCGTCAACCTGCGCGTCGGGGGGTTCGACAGCCCGACTCCCGGCTCGATCGCCGAGCCGTTCACCGTGCTCGCCGAGCTGCAGCGGGAGGGACTGATCAGGCATCTCGGCCTCAGCACCGTGAGCGCCGAGCAGATCGCCGAGGCGCGGTCGATCGCGCCGATCGTGTGTGTGCAGAACTTCTACAACCTCGCCCACCGCGTCGACGACGGCCTGATCGACTCCCTCGCCGCACAGGGCATCGCCTACGTGCCGTACTTCCCCCTCGGCGGCTTCTCCCCCCTGCAGTCCGCGGAGCTGGCATCGGTCGCCGCTCGCCTTGACTCCACGCCGATGGCGGTCGCGCTGGCCTGCCTGCTGCAGCGCTCGCCGAATCTGCTGCTCATCCCGGGTACCTCCTCCGTGGCCCACCTGCGCGAGAACGTGAGCGGTGCCGGGCTGAGCCTTTCCGAGGAGGACCTGACCGAGCTCGGCAGCATCGCCGCATGAGCACGGCCGCGGGCGAGGAGCGCCGCGCTAGAGCGACTGCGGTGCGCGCAGCGCCGCGAGAACGTCGCTGTAGAGGCGCTGCTTGATCGTGCGCAGCGTGTCGGGGTCCTTGTCGGTGAGTGACGCGGCCCGCTCGATCGCCCGGGGCAGCACGTCGGCCTCAGCGACCGCCTCATCGACGATGCCGGCGACGGCCGCCTCGGACCCTCCGTAACGTCGGCCGGTCGTCATCGACTCGTGCGCGGTGTCCGCCCGCAGGCGAGCGGCGATCAAGGCGCTCATGCCCGGAGTGAACGGGATCTTGATATCGACCTCGGGAAGACAGAAGAAGCCCCGATCGGCTCGCATCACGCGCTGATCGTGAGCGAGCGCGAACATCGCCCCCGCGGCGAACGTGTGGCCCTGCAGCGCCGCGACGCTTGGAACGCTCAGCTCGAGCACGCGGGCGAGGAGCTCATGGACGCGGGAGACGACAGCGATCGCTTCCTCGCCGTGGGCGGCCATCCATTCCAGATCCAAGCCGTTGGACCAGATCTTGCCGGTCGCCGTGGTGACCAGCGCTCGCGGAGGTGGAGCGGCCTCGATCTCATCGAGATAGTCCTCGAGCGCTCCCAGCGAGTCGGGGTTGAAGCGGTTCTCACCGTCGCCGAGATCCAGCACGAAGGTGGCGTCATTTCGCGTCAGCGATGGCATGCATTCCTGTGGGCGGACTTGGACGGGCGGCAAGACTACAGCGCATCTTCAACCGAGATCGCGCAGGCGCCGGCGCGCGGTCGGCGATCACGATCGCTCAGCGCCGCGCCCGCCAGGCGTCGAACTCCGTCGCGATGATGCGCTCGTCGTTGACGCCCCTGGCCTCATCGGAGGCGAGCCAGACGATCGGCGGCCCCATGATCGCCGGGTCCAGAAGTCTCGCCCGGGTCTCGGGCGAGACCTCGTCGGGCAGCATGCCCGTCGCGGTGGCGCCGCCCGGCAGCAGGACGTTGGCGGTGACCGTCGTGCCCACCAGGTCGGCGGCCATCACCCGTGCGAGCGCCTCGACAGCCGCGCCCGCCGGGCCGTAGGGCACAAAACCACGGCGGACCATGGTCTGCTCGTTCATCGAGATCGTGATGATGCGACCGCCTGCGCCCGCGAGCATGCGCGGAACCACGGCACGCGCGACCAGGAAGCACCCCGTGACCTTGGTCTCGAGCACGTCGCGAAAGCCCTCCGGCACAACCTCCCAGAAGGGTTGCGGGTCCGTGAGGAACAGCGGATTGACGGTGCGCATGCCGATGCCGGCGTTATTGACGAGCACGTCCACAGCGCCCAGTTGCTCATAGATCTCGTTCACGCCGCGCACAACCGACGCCTCGTCGCGGACATCGAGCTCGATCGCCACGGCCCTTTCTCCGAGCCGCGCCGCCGCCGCGTCGGCTCGAGATCTCTGCCTGCTGGTGACGGCCACGAGGGCGCCGGCCTCGAGCAGCGCCTGAGCCATCGCCCGTCCCAGTCCACTGGTGGCGCCGGTCACCATGACGCGCGTGCCGGTCAGGCTCGTCATGCTGCGCCGCCCTCTCCATCGCCCGCATCGTGGCGGAGCGGAGTCGAGTCCGTGCCGCGCTGAGGCGCCAGCCGGCGCCCGTAGGCCTCACCTGCGACCGCGGTCTCCGCGCTCACCTGATCAGGCGAATCTCGGCATCGGTCTCCCGGCGCAGCCCTCTCGCGAGCGGACCACCGCGAAGCGTGAGCCGACGCGAGGGAAGCAGGATCAGGTTGAAGTCGTGCTCATGCACCCACGCCGCGAGCGGCGGATCGGGGCTGCCGACGAGCACCGTAAACGTGGCTCGCCCGGCGACGGACCCGAGGTGCCGCCGCGCTTCACAGAGCTCTGCCTCCGCCGCTCCTCGCACGGCGCAGTTGTAGGGGCCCGCTCCGCCGCCGCCGCAGCAGCGCAGGGGGCGAGCCTGCGGCGCGAGCGTCACCACCGACAAAACGCTCCCGGCATTGGCGAGTTGAGCTCCCTCGCGCAGCGCCGCCGCCCCCGTCCGGCACGGCTCGAAGACGACAAGCACGCGGGAGCCCGCGCTCGGGCCCGAGCCGCGGTTGATCGTGCCGTTTGCCAGTGCGGTATCAAGCCCGCCCATGTCCTGCCAATTTAGCCCTTTGCCCCGGCTTCCGCGACCCCCCTCGGGATTGCTCGAAATCACCTCACCCGGGCCTCGGGACGCGGCGCGCGCCCACTCGGGGCGGGCGCCGCGCCGGCCCGGGAACATTGCTGCCAACGCAGAGCTTCAGGAGCGCGAACTGATCAAGCTCGCATCACTCGCCGCGGCGATCGCCGACACCCTGCGCGAGCGCGGCGTCGGGGATCCAGCCGCGAGCCTCAGCGCCGAGGCCGGCATCGCGGTCTTCAGGATCGCGTTCGAGCGCTGGATCAGCGAAACCGAGCAGCGGGACCTGACGCAGCTCATGCTCGAGTCACTGGACGAGCTGAAGCTCGTAACCGCGGGAAAATGACCGCTGAGCGGCCGACGCGTGACGGCCGTGCGACGACCTTGACTTCCGCTCGGATGAGAAGGAGAGTATGCGCCAGCCAACGGGAGTGTCCTGCCGGATGGAGACGAAGATGAGCGGTGTCGAGGGGAGCGCCAAGAGTGCGGCGGGCAAGCCGCCGGTACAGGCGGGTGAGTTCAAGCTCGAGGTCGTGCCAAATTGGATCGAGCACTCGGAGCCTGGGGGCGTGAGCTGGACGAGGCGGAAGGCCTCACCACGGGCAATCTCGGGGCGGCGGCCGAGCGCAGAACCTACCGCTCGTTCGCGGCCTTCGGCGATCCGGACGGCAACGGCTGGCTGTTGCAGGAGATCACGACGCGGCTCCCGGGTCGCTGAAGGGAGAGACCGATGGCGACTACGTATGAGTCCGTGGAGGATCTAGCGGACGCGCTCAGACGCGCGGAGGCGGCACACGGCGAGCACGAGGCGAGAACAGGTGAAGCGGACCCGAACTGGCCGGACTGGTATGCGCTGTACATGATCCGCGAGCGCGCCGGCGAGGAGCTGCCTACATGAGCAGCGACTATGACGTGATCGTGCTCGGCGGCGGCTCGCCGGGCGAGCATTGCGCCGGCGCTCTCGCGGAGGGCGGCCTGCGTGTAGCCGTGGTGGAGCGCGAGCTCGTGGGCGGGGAGTGCTCCTACTGGGCGTGCATCCCCTCCAAGACGCTGCTGCGGCCGGGCGAGGCGGTCCATGGGGCGCGCGATGCCGCCGCGAGCGCCGAGGTCGATGTCGAGGCGGCACTTGCCTGGCGCGACTTCATGGTCTCCGACTACTCCGACGCCGGGCAGGAGCGCTGGCTGGCCGACCACCGCATCGACCTGCTGCGCGGCAACGGACGGCTTGCCGGCCCGGGTGTTGTTGAGGTCGACGGCGTGCGGCATACCGCCGAGCACGTGGTCCTCGCGAACGGCGCCGATCCGGTCGTGCCGCCCGTGCCGGGTCTGCGCGAGCTGGACGGCGTCTGGAGCAACCGCGAGGTGACGTCGATGAAGGCCGTCCCGCGGCGACTCTTGATCCTGGGCGGGGGGCCGGTGGGCGTGGAGATGGCGCAGGCCGTTTGTCGACTCGGTGGCGAGGTCGCGGTCGTCGAGATGTCCGAGCGCGTCCTCGCGCGGGAACCGGCGCCGTTGGGTGAGGCGCTCGGAGAGGTTCTGGGCCGCGACGGGGTCGAGCTCGCCCTGTCCGCGAACGCGACCGCCGCCCGGCGCGATGGCGAGGACTACGTGCTCGAGATCGACGACGGGCGCGAACTGCGCGGTGACCGGCTGCTCGTCGCCACCGGCCGCCGTCCGCGGGTGCAGGGACTCGGCCTCGAGACCGTCGGCGTCGAAGCGGACCCGCACGGAGTTCCGGTCGACGCGCACCTGCGCGCGGCGGAGCATCTGTGGGCGATCGGCGACGTCAACGGCCTCTGGCCGCTGACGCACGTCGGCAAGTACCAGGGTGAGGTGGTCGCCGCGAACATCCTCGGCGAGCCGCGCAAGGCCGACTACGAGGCCGTTCCACGTGTCACCTACACGGACCCGCAGGCCGCGTCGGTGGGCGCTTCCGCCGGCCGTTTCACCGCGATGGTCCCGCTGTCGGGCGTCGCGAAGACCGCCACCTACACGCGCGCGTATGCCGACAGCGACGGCTTTCTGACGCTTCTCAGCGACGGCAAGCGGCTGACGGGCGCCTTCGCGCTCGGCCCCGAGGCTGGCGAGTGGTTGCAGCAGGCCACGCTCGCGATCCGTGCCCACATCCCAATCGACGTTCTCGCCGACACGATCCAGCCGTTCCCCACATTCTCGGAGATCTACGTCGCCGCGCTGAAGGCGCTCCGAGGCGAGATCGCGGCGGCGCCCAAGGCGGTCGGCGCGGGACCGCCGATGGCGAACTGACGGAGGGACTACAGGCGCGAGACGAGTTCGGCCACGATCTCCGCGGCGGGCTGTCGCTGCTTGGCGAGCGCCACGCTCTGTCCGGCCCACAGCGATAGCGCCTCGATCTCGCCCGTCGTCCCAACCAGCGGGGGCGCGGGGGAATACCGAACGATGGGTTCGCCCGAAGGGAAGTGCGCTATCACCTCCCCTTCTCCCGGTCGACTGCCCGGCGGCGGCCGGCCCGCGGCCTCCCATCTCTCGGCCGTCGAGTTGTGCAGAGCGCGGTGAGGAGCGTCCGGCCATCCCACCTCATAGAGGTTCGCGTACCACTCGGCATCGGTCTCGCTCGCGGCCATCAGCAGGCGCAGGTACTCCTCGTGAATCGGCATCTCCTCGGCCAGGAGGAAGCGGGTGCCCAGCCAGGCGGCCTGTGCACCGAGGGCGAGCACGGCCGCGACTCCTCGGGCGTCGCCGATCCCACCGGCCGCAATGACCGGTACCGGTGCCACCGCGTCGACCACCGCCGGCACCAGTGGGAGCGTCGACACACCACCCCAGACGTGGCCGCCGGCCTCCAAGCCCTGCGCGACGATGACGTCCACTCCACTTCCGACTGCGCGCCGCGCCTCCTCGGCGCTGCCGACCGTATGCATGACAAGCCCACCAGCGTCATGTACCTCCTCGACGTAGCCGTGGGGATCGCCGAAGATGAACGACACGATCCGAAGGCCCGCGGACAGGGCCTGATCGACCCGACGGTGCTGATCAGAGGTGAGAGCGAAGTTGCCGCCAAACGGACGCTCGGTCAGCGCCGCCGTTTCACGGACCACATCTCCGGCGTCATCAGCCCACCACAGCCCCATGGTGCCGAGCGCACCGGCATTCGAGACCGCGGCGGGCAGCCGCGGGTCCATAGCCATCGGCGCCGAGACGATCGGGTGCTCAATCCCCAGCAACTCGCACACCTGCGTGTGGGTACTCATCGGGATGGCCCCCCTTTCTGGTCGCGACGGCGCCGGATGACTGGGCCTATTGTGGACCTTCAGAGGCTCCGGTGGCGCCCGGGTTACCCTCGGTCCACGCACGCGGCGTGGGACCCGGGGCGTCTGGACCCGCGGACCACCGGCGTCACCGGACGGGACGGCTGCCGTCGTTCTCGTCACTCCTCAACCACCGACAGGAGCAGATCATGCGCAGCGACATCGCCCCCGGCGGCAGATTCCCCGACTACGAGTTGCCCGATCACGAGAACCTCCCTCGAAAGCTCAGCGAGATCCAGGGCGACGACCCCCTGATCCTCACGCTCGCGCGCGGGAACTACTGCCCCAAGGAGCACCAGCAACACCTCGAGCTCGCCGCCAACTACCCCAAGATCGCGGTGGCCTACACGAAGGTGGCGACGATCTCGACCGACACCCATCACTCAAGCCAGGAGTTCCGGGCGTCGACCGGCGCCCAGTGGCCCTTTCTCTCGGACCCGGAGCGGACCGTCCAGAAGGACCTCGAAATCAAGGAGTACACCGATCCCGAGCACGACCCGATGATCCCCCACACCCTCGTGCTCAAGCCCGGGCTGGTCATCCACAGCATCTACAACGGCTACTGGTTCTGGGGGCGTCCCACCTTCGCGGATCTCTCGCGCGACCTGAGGACCGTGACCAGCGAAGTCCGCCCAGACTGGGATCTGAGCAAGCCCGGGCTGCGCGAGGCGTGGGATGGCGACGACTACTCGCCATTTCACGGATGGGACAAGCGCTCTCCTCAGTCGATGCCGTCGTCTTACAATCCGCCCCGATGACCGCGCACGCCTCGCCCTTCCACGGCTTCGAGTAGGCGCCCGTGCCCTGGGTTCCCGAGCTCTTCTCTGCTCCGGCAGTGGCGCGGTTGGAGGACAAGCGGCGCGGTGAAAAGCTGATCGCGGTGTCCTACTTCGCCGGCTTGATGGCCGGCGAAATCGATGCCCTGATCGGCTCTTTCGCCGGCGAGCCCGAGTTGCACGACCCGGTGCGCGGACGGATCAAGGGCGCGCGCGCGTTCGCGGCCTTCGCCGGCGAGACCCACGCGTGGCTCGAGGCCCGCGACGCCTCGATCGAGGACGTCGACGTGGTGATCACCGAGCGTCGCGGGGTCGAGGAGGTGGTCCTTCACCTCGGCGGCGAGGGCGGTCAGGTGGAACTCCCCGTGGCGATCGTTGCCGACCGGCAACCCGACCGGCGGATCGACGAGCTGAGGATCTACTTCAGCAGCTGGCCGCTGACCGGGCGGCACGCAAACCGGCCGCCTCTGCTGCAGCCCGACCCGAAGCTTCGCGAGCCGGGCGTGGTCGGCGAGTATCAACGTGCGCTCGCAGCCGGCGACGTCGAGGCGATCCTGTCCACATTCGAGTCCGGGGCCTACGCCCGGGAGCCCGCCGGCGGCGAGTACATCCACGAGGGTCCCGCGGGTCTGCGCGACTTCTACGCGCTGCTCTTCTCCAACGACGGTGGGATCCCGCTGGAGCACTGCGCCGTCACCGACGATGGGCGGGCGTGCGCCCTGGAGTACAACGTCGTGCAATGGGGCCGGACCGTGGTCCCGCCGGAGGCCGGCGTCGCGGTGTATGTCCGGGGCGAGAACGGCGCGCTGTCTGCCGCCCGGATCTACGACGATTCGGATCCGCCGCTTCCTCGCACGGTATAGCGCTTGGCGGTCTCGAACCGGTTCAGCGTCGGCACGCGGACGTCCGTGAGGATCAGAGCGAAGGTCCGGCTCAGGAGGGCCTTCAGCGTTGCGCGTCCTGAGTCCACCTCGACCACGCATGGCCAAGTGGCGCAAGCATCGCCCTTAGCGCGACACGCTTGACGGGTTGCCGTCGAGAACGAGGATTGATGGGGCGGGCCCAGCTGCAGGGGCCTCGACGGCCGAATGCGCCGTCATCAGCCACACGAGACTGATGGCGCCTCTGCGCGAGCGGCGGCCGGGAGGCACTCGCCGAGAACCTGAAGGAGCGTCGCCCTGTCCACTGGCTTGGGGATGTACGCCGAGGCGCCTGCATCGATGCAGCGCTGGCGCTCCCCATCCTCCACTTTCGCCGTGAAGGCAATGAGCGGAATCTCTTCGCCCGACGGCAGTTCGCGGATGGCTCGCATCGTCGCGTAGCCATCCATGCCCGGCATCATGATGTCCACGAGAGCGAGATCGAGATCCGGGGTCTTTTCAAGGAGCGCGATGCCCTGCTCGCCGCTCTCCGCTGAAACAACGTCGAGCCCGGCCTTCTCGAGCAGCGCGGTGAGGGCGAAGATGTTGCGGAAATCATCGTCCACCATCATGATCTTCTTGCCGCCCAGGTTGCTGCCGGCCCCGTGCTCAACCGCAGGCAGCGGCTTGACCTTGGGAGCCTTGTCTGCGTCCGCGGCGGCGTCGCCGTCGGATGGCGATGCAGCGAGTTCAGGCGAAGGGAAGAGCGAGCCAACGAGAACGGGTGCGGATGCAGGCTCCGGTGCCGAGACCTCGAGTGTGGGCGCTGTAATCGGCTCGGCGTGACTTTCGCAGGCCCGTGGAAGGTAAACGGTGAAGGTGCTGCCCTCACCGGGCGTGCTGCCGAGCGTGATCTCGCCGCCGAGCAGCCGCACCAGCTCACGGCTGATGGAGAGGCCCAAGCCGGTGCCGCCGTACTGGCGAGCCGTCGAGCCGTCGGCCTGGGCAAACGCCTCGAAGATGAGCTGCTGCTGTTCTGGAGAGATGCCGATCCCGGTGTCCTCGATGCTGATCGCGATCACGGCGTCCGCTCCACCGAGCTTGTCGTTCGTCGGGTTCCAGCCGTGCTCCGCCGTGTCGATGCGCACGACGACGCCGCCCCGCTCGGTGAACTTGAACGCGTTTGAGACGAGGTTCTTCAGCACTTGGCGCAGGCGGCCGAGATCGGTCGCGATACTCGGCGGAAGTTCCGGCGCAAGCTCGACGGAAAAGGAGAGCTCTTGCTTCTTGGCGACGGCCTCGAAGTCGTGCTCGATCGCGTCCCTGAGCTCGATCAGAGGCAGCTCGCCTATCTCGAGCGTGACCGTTCCCGACTCGACCTTCGCAAGGTCGAGCATGTCGTCGAGCAGTCGCAGCAGATCATTGCCCGAGGAGCGGATGACGCTGGCGTACTGCACCTGAGTGTCGGTCATCGTGTCCTCATCGTTGTCCTCGAGCTCGCCGGCGAGGATCAGCAGGCTGTTGAGCGGCGTGCGCAGCTCGTGTGACATGTTCGAGAAGAACTCGGACTTGTACTTCGACGACACCGCGAGCTGGTCGGCCTTCTCCTCGACGAGACGCTTGGCGAGCACGACCTCTTGGTTCTTGCGCTCCACCTCGCTGTACTGCTCGGCCAGGCGGCTGGCCTGGCTGGCGAGATCCTCGTTGGAGGTCGAGAGCTCTTCTTGGCGGGCCTGCAGCTCCTCCGCCTGTGACTGAGATTGCTTGAGCAGGTTCTCGGTGAGGGTGTTGGCTTCGATCGTGTTGAGCACGAGCCCGATGCTCTCGGTGAGCTGATCGAGGAATGCCTGGTGGGTCGGGCTGAACTGGCTGAACGAGGCCAGCTCCACCACGGCTCGGACCGAGCCTTCGAACAGGATCGGCAGAGCGATGATGTTCAGCGGCGCCGACTCGCCGAGGCCCGAAGAGATCTTGACGTAGTCGCCGGGGACGTCGGTCAGCAGGATGCGCTCCTTCTCCTGAGCGCACTGTCCGACGAGGCCCTCGCCGAGCCGGAAGTGGTTGGCGAGATGCTTGCGCTCCTTGTAGCCGTATCCAGCTTGGAAGAGCAGCACCGGTTCACCGCCGTCCACGAGGCTGGCCAGGCTGTAGAAGACTCCATGCTGTGCCGAGACGAGCGGCGCGAGCTCCGAGAGGATCATGTTGGAGACCGTGGCCAGGTCGCGCTGGCCCTGGAGCATGCGCGTGAAGCGCTCGAGGTTGGTCTTCAGCCAGTCCTGCTCGGTGTTCTCGCGCGTCGTCTCCCTAAGGTTGCGGATCATCTCGTTGAGCTTGTCCTTCAGCACCGCGACCTCGCCCGAGGCCTCCACCCCAACCTGCCGCGTGAGGTCACCCTCCGTAACGGCCGTGGCGACGTCGGCGATGGCGCGCACCTGGTTGGTGAGGTTGGCCGCGAGCTGGTTCACGTTGTCTGTCAGGTCCTTCCAGACGCCCGCCACCTCGGCGGACTGGGCCTGGCCGCCGAGCTTGCCCTCGACGCCGACCTCGCGGGCAACGCGGGTCACCTCGGAGGCGAACCGGTTGAGCTGATCGACCATCGCATTGACCGTGTTCTTCAGCTCCAGGAACTCGCCCTTGACGTCGGCCGAGATCTTCTTCGACAGATCGCCGTTGGCGACCGCCGTGGTCACCTCGGCGATGTCGCGGACCTGTCCGGTGAGGTTGTCCGCCATCAGGTTGACGTTGTCGGTCAGATCCTTCCAAACGCCTCCCACCTCGATCGTCACGGCCGCCGCCTGGCCGAGCTTGCCCTCGGTTCCGACCTCACGGGCCACGCGGGTCACCTCGGAGACGAACCGGTTGAGCTGGTCCACCATCCCGTTGATGGTGTTCTTCAGCTCGAGCACCTCCCCGTGGACGTCGCCCGAGATCTTCTTTGACAGGTCGCCGTCGGCGACCGCGCCGATGACTCGCTGCATGTCGGTCGTGGGACGGACGAGGTCCTCGATCAGGGTGTTGACCGAGTCGATGCTCTCAGACCAGACCCGGTCCGAGCCCCGCAGCGCCACGCGTTGGGTGAGCTTGCCTTCCTTGCCGACGACGCGGCTGACCCTCGCGAGCTCTGCCCCCAACGTCTGGTTCGCGGCGATGACGTTGTTTAGCGTGCCGGCGATCTTGCCCGCGACGCCTGTCCACTCGAGTGGCATGCGCACGTCGAAGTCACCGTTCTCGACATCCGAGAGGACCGTCAGGAGCAGCAGCTGGTCGAGCTCGTCGGCTGGAAGCGGCCGAGCCACAGTCCCGTTGCGCTCTGGATCCGACGTTTGATGGGGCTCTACCATGCCATGGCCCCTCCCGCGGGCGCTCGGTCGTTGCGCTGGAGAGATGCCCGCGACCCAGCGTGGTGAGCGGCACCGGGTAGTACAAGCCCGCTATGCACCTGACCGCGCTCCTGTGAGGAGGCTCGGTTAGTCATTCATGGCCCATCTACTCGAACCATCGGCATAACCGAGCATCAGCATGAGGAACTACGCCGTCGCCTGCACGGCTCCGGCTATCTGCGGCCCCGCGGGAGCCGACCCGACTTTGATCTGGGTCGCCACACGCCCGGCGCGACACGGCTCGGATGCCCGGCGACGCCCGACCTCGTGTGCTCGAGGAGGGCGGTGAGACTAGGCTTCTCCGCAGGTCTTGTCCGCTTCTGCGTCAGCGTTGATCGTGGTCCCCGGCTGTCCGTTTTTTTCATCCGATCCGGGGATACATTTCGGGCGGACCTTGCCCGCAAACCAGCCGTCCTCGCATTCGCTCACGCTCTCGAACGTCTTGATCGCGCCGGCGCCGAGGTGGTCGCAGCTTTCGTACTGTTTGAGGCCCGCGACGGCGTCCCCGTAGCCCTGTTCGCAGGCTTCGGGCGATCCGCCTTCGGTGATCGAGGCGCATTCGGCCTTCCCCTTCGAGCTGGCCGCCGGCGCCGCTTTGCTCACGCCGCCCGCCGCGACGTAGCCCATCTTGCAGTCGAGCTGGTTCTCGTACACCGCAACTTCGCCGACGCCCTTCAGGCAGGTCTTCACCAGCGGGACGGTCAGGCGCGTGCCCTTGTAGCCCTGTTCGCACGCCTTGATCGCACCTTCGCCGCCTTCGGAGATTGAGCTGCAGGCCGTGGCCGCGGGCAGCGTGGTCGTGGCCGCGAGCGACGACCCGTAGCCGGCGATCAGGAGCACGAGCGCCGTCGCCGTGGTTGCCGAGAGCATCTTGGACTTCATGACGGAGGCTTCCCTTTCTGTCGGTGTCGACTCTCAGGCGGTCGAGAGATC
The DNA here is from genome assembly GCA_963779605.1 of uncultured Solirubrobacteraceae bacterium. Classification (GTDB taxonomy): domain Bacteria; phylum Actinomycetota; class Thermoleophilia; order Solirubrobacterales; family Solirubrobacteraceae; genus Palsa-744. Next base: position 1,484,875 of record CAVZYR010000004.1, on the reverse strand, counting down.
AATGGACGCGATGAGGCTTCGGGCGCTGCACGGCCTGCGCGACCGACCAGCATCAACGCACCCTCCGCATCTGCCCGACGGCGGATTATCGCCGGTCCTTGAATGGCCGGCACATGGACGCCCGGCCAAATCATCTCTGCGGATGCTCGACAGGCGGCAAAGCCGCTCAACGCTCGCGCACTCACGGCAGCAGCACGATCTTGCCGTGGGTGTGGCGCTTTTCCAGCTCGCGGAAGGCGTCTCGAACCTGCTCCAGCGGGTAGGTGCGCGCGATCGGGATCTCGAGGCTTCCGTCGGCCACCATCGCCACAAGCTCGGCGAGCAGCGGCGCGGAGGCAACCGCGTGGGTGCCCTGCCCGTGGACGCCGACGCGCTGCACCGCCTCGAAGTCGGCGATCGTGTTGATCCGCTCCGGAGCCACGCCCAGCTCGATCGCCAAATCGACATAGCCGCCGCCGAAGGTGTCGATGAACGCGTCGATCCTGCCCCCGGCCGCCTCGCGGATCCGCTCGGCCTGCCCGTCGCCGTAGTCCACCGGGACGATGTCGTGTCGGCGCAGCCAGTCGTGGTTCTGCTCGCTGGCCAGCCCGATCACGGTGGCTCCGGTGCGGCGCGCGAGCTGGACGGCGACCGACCCCACCCCACCGGCCGCGGCCGAGACCACCACCGTCTCGCCGGCGCGCGGAGCGACCGCCTGCACCGACGCATAGGCGGCGAAGCCGACCACGAACAACGACCCCGCCACCTCCCACGAGACCGTCGCCGGCTTGGCCGTCAGCTGGTCGGCCGGAACCACGACAAGCTCGGCGTGGCTGGCCCGCTGCTCGGTCCAACCGAGCACCTCGTCGCCGACGGCGAACGCGTTCACGCCGTCGCCGAGGGCGCGCACCGCGCCCGCAAAATCAGTGCCCTCGCCCGAGGGGAAGGTCGCGGGGAAGCGATCGTGAAGACGTCCCTCGCGGATCGCGATCTCACCGGGATTGATCCCGGCTGCCCTGACCGCCACCAGCACCTGTCCAGGCGCGGCAAGGGGGTCCTCGACCTCGCGTACCTGAAGCACGTCGACACCGCCGTACTCGTCGAATCGCACCGCCTTCATGCCGTCTCCTTGTTCATTGCCTTCGAAGATCGCGAGCTTACGCAAAAGCCTCCCGGCGTGATCGAGCCGGCCGCGGAAGCCGGTCTCCGCCTTCATCGAGTGGCGCGAGCGCGTTCTCGGCCCAACCGCCGGGTTGCCGGCCAGACCAGCCGGGCGATTGTGGCGTACCGTGGATGCCCTCAATGGCGAGCAGCGAGCGTATCGGGGTCTCACCGGTCACGGCCGCGGCCGGCTCTGCGTCCGCGGAGCGTCGCTGGGCGATCCTGGCCCTGCTAGGTGTCGCGCAGCTGATGGTCGTACTCGATGCGACGATCGTGAACATCGCGCTGCCCTCGGCGCAGCGATCGCTGGGCTTCTCCACCGATAGCCGGCAATGGGTCGTCACCGCATACGCGCTCGCCTTTGGCAGCCTCCTGCTGCTGGGGGGAAAGCTCGGCGATCTGTTTGGCCGCAAGTGGACGTTCATCGCGGGACTCATCGGCTTCGCGGCGGCGTCGGCGATCGGAGGGCTGGCGCAATCGTTCGCGATGCTCGTGGTCGCGCGGGCGCTGCAGGGCGCGTTCGGCGCGCTGCTCGCGCCCTCGGCGCTATCGCTGCTGACGGTGACCTTCGCCGACTCGCCCGATCGGGCGAAGGCGTTCGGCATCTTCGGGGCGATCGCCGGTGGCGGCGCGTCGGTCGGGCTGATCCTCGGCGGGGTACTCACGCAGACGCTGTCCTGGCGCTGGTGTTTGTACGTCAACGTGCTGATCGCGCTACCGACCGTGTTCGTCGCGCTCCGGCTCCTGCAGAACCATCCCCCTGACAGCCGTCCCCGTATCGACGTCCCAGGTGTCCTACTCGCCTGCGGAGGCCTGTTCGCGCTCGTCTACGGATTCTCCAACGCCGAGACGCACACATGGACGGCGCCGCTGACGATCGTCTCGCTCGCCACCAGCGTGGTTCTGCTCTGCGCGTTCGTGGCGGTCGAGGCCCGCAGGACGGATCCCCTTCTCCCCCTGCACATCGTCAGAGACCGCGCTCGCGGCGGCGCCTACCTGTCGATCCTCCTGGCGGGCGCCGGGGTGTTCGCTGTCTTCCTCTTCCTGACCTACTACATGCAGGAGAATCTCGGCTTCTCTCCGATCAAGACCGGTCTGTCGTTCCTGCCGCTCACCGTCGCGCTCGTCGTCACCTCCACGACGGTGCAGACGAAGCTGCTCTACCGCACGGGCGCAAGGCCGTTGGTTGCCGCCGGGATGACGCTCGGATTGATCGCGATGCTGCTGCTGACCCGCCTGTCCCCCGGCGCCGGGTACACGAGCCACGTCCTGCCGGCACTGGTCATCACCGGCCTCGGAATGGGCTGCATCTTCGCACCCGCGTTCAGCACCGCAACGCTCGGAATCGACGCCTCCGAGGCGGGCGTGGCCTCCGCGATGGTCAACACCTCTCAGCAGGTGGGCGGCTCGGTCGGCACCGCGCTGTTGAGCACCATCTTCGCGAGCGCGACCGCCGCCTACGCCTCAAGCCACGCCAGGATGCCCGGAGTCAACAACGCGGCGGTCATCCATGGCTACACCACCGCGTTCGCCTGGGCCGCGGGAATCTTCGCCCTGGGCCTTTTGGTCGCACTGTTGATTCTTCCGTCGAAGGGCAAGAGCAGTTCCCCGGCAGAGGAGGAGGCCGTCGAGGACGGAGCAGCGATCGCCCCGCGAACGGCGGCGCGGGCGAGCGCCATCCTGGTCACCGGACCCTGTTGTCACTTCGCTGTGCGGGTGCACATTGAACACGGCACGCCGCGTGAGCACCCACCCGGCAACGGCGCGACCGCGGCTCACAGCGTCTCCAAGGCGAAGCACGAGGACCCCTCACCCCCGGCATCCAGATAGCGAGCGCTTCCCTGCGACCCTCCCGCCCAGGCGCTCCGCGGACGCCGGAGCGCTCGCGAGGCCCATTTTCTACCCCGCGGGGTCGGGAACGATCAGCACCGGGTGTTGGGCGTGCGCCGAGAGTCCATGCGAGACGCTGCCGAGCAGTGCGCTGCGGATCGCGCCGCGTCCACGCTGGCCGCAGACAATCAATCCGGCGTCGATCTCGTGAGCGACTTCGCCGATCGTGGCGACGACCGAGATGTCGGCTCGTGCGATCCGCGGCGATGCGTTGTAGCCGCGCTCGCGGGCGCGGGCGGCACCCTCCTCGGCGATCCGTTCCGCCAGCGCGGCCTCCTCATCGTCTATCTCGCCCTCGTTGGGCACCGCGGTCAGAAACGAGCCTGCTCGAACGAGGCTGACCACCGCGCGCATCCACACGACCAGCACCACGGAATCGGCCTGGTGGGTCACGAGTTCGGCGGCGCCCACCATCGCCGACCTGGAGCCGTCTGATCCGTCGTAGCAGAACAACACCGGCTTGGTCATGGCGGATCCTCGTTCGACACGGCGTATGGACTACGGCGCCTCACCGAAGTAAGCCTGTGCCAGGCTCAGCATCTGCTTCTCGTCGATGTGGTCGATGTCGATGCGCACGTCAGCGACCAACTTCGCCGCAACATCCCGGCGGTGCTTCTCGACGTAGGTCACCCAGTGATGCGATGCGTTGGCCTTGCCCTTGCCATGGCCGAAGACGAGAATCGCCCCCGCGGGAACGAGCTCCTCAGTGATCTCCCTCCAGTACTCCGGGCTGTCGTCCTCGTAGGTTCCCGATGGGTTCCCGGCCCGGTGGTGGGTCTTGTGGAAGCGACCGCGCGGATCGGGAGCGACAACGCGCGTGGGTCGCTGACCTGGCGGCGCATCCGTTGCGTAGATGTCGGTCTCGCGGAAGGCGATGACAGCAATCACGTTCTTGCCCCGGATGAGCTCGGCGTCCTGGTCGGCCATCTGGCCTCGGTCCCTTCTTCTCGGAGTCCTGATCACGGAGCCCCGGCTGCCGGCGCTCAGCGTCCACGGAGCCGACGAGCTTCTGGTCAGTCGCCGGAGGATATCGGGCGAGGAGTAGCCTGAGCCGATCCATGACCAGAACGCTGACGATCGTTGGACTCGGCGGCTCCCTGGCGAGAGTCTCGAAGAGCCGTGCGGCACTGCAGTTGGCGCTCGAGGGGGCGGCGAGCGCCGGCGCCGAGACGACGCTACTCGACCTGCGCGAGCTCGACCTGCCGATGTACGACCCCGACAATGACGAGCCGACCGACGCAGCTGCACGGCTGATCGAGGCCTGCTACTCGGCCGACGGGATGCTGTGGAGCAGCCCCATGTACCAAGGGACGATCTCGGGCGCGTTCAAGAACGCTCTCGACTGGCTGCACGTGCTCGGCGCCCGCGAGCCGCCGTTCCTGCATGACAAGGTGGTCGGGCTGATCAGCGCTGCGGGCGGAACCCAGGGCCTGCAGGCCATCAACACGATGGAGTTCGCGACCCGAGCGCTGCGCGCGTGGGACGTCCCCTATGTCGTTCCCGTCGCGGCGGCGGCGCGTGTCTTCGAGGAGGACGGGCGCGTCAAGGACGCTGCCGTCGAGGCGCAGCTGATGACGCTCGGCCGCGAAGTCGTGCGCGTCGCGGAGCGGTTCGCCGCGGAGGATGTCGTTCATCGGACGGGCGAGTGCGACGAGGCCGCCGAACGCGTCGCGGCGGCCGCGTAGCCACCCCGCGTCGGGGCGGATGACACGTCTGCTCGGGCGGCCGCGTTGAGAGGGATGCGCCTGGCTCAGTGCCGGTGCAGACGCTCCCGCGACGCCACGATCTCCTGCCTCGCGTCCGCAACCGAACGCCAACCTTCGATCGTCACGGTCTTGCCTTCCAGGTCCTTGTAGATCGAGAAGAACTGCTCGATCTCCTGACGCAGCAGCAGCGGCAGGTCCTCGAGCTCCTCATAGGAGTTCCAATAGGGGTCGTGCAGGGGCACGCAGATGATCTTGTCATCGCCGCCCTTCTCATCGCGCATGCTGAACATGCCGACCGGCTTGACCGGAATCAGGCACCCCGGAAAGGTGGGTACGTGCAGACAGACCAGAGCGTCCAGCGGATCCCCGTCCTTGCCGAGTGTGCCGCGCAGGTAGCCGTAGTCGGTGGGATAGGTCGCCGCACTGATGAGCAACCGGTCGAACTTGATCCCGCCCAGCTGGGGATCGAACTCATACTTGTTGCGCCCGCCCTTGGGGATCTCAACGACGCACACCAGCATCTCGTCATCGGCGCCCATGGTTCACAGCATATGCGCGACACGAGCGTGCGTGACCGACAGGGACTGTGCGATCGCCGCCGCAAGCCGGGTGCTCAAAGCGGCTAGAGCCGCCGGCGCGTGGCGCCGTCGAGCAACAGCAGCTACGGGACAATGACCGCGGTGCCCTCGAAGCGCCCCGCCCGCAGGTCCGCGAGCGCTTCCTCGGCGCGCTCGAGCTCATAGATCGTCACGGTCGTCCGTATCGGCACCTTCGGCGCGACCGCGAGGAACTCCTCGCCGTCGCGACGGGTCAGGTTTGCGACCGAGCGGAGCTTGCGCTCGTGATAGAGGAGCTCATAGGGGAACGAGGGTATGTCGCTCATGTAGATGCCGGCACACACGACGACTCCATCCGGAGCGAGCGCCTCGAGCGCGTGCGGGACGAGCGGGCCGGCAGGCGCGAAGATGATCGCCCCGTCGAGCGGCTCCGGCGGCATCTCGTCGCTTCCTCCGGCCCACGAGGCGCCCAGGCTGCGCGCGAATGCCTGCGTGCGCTCGTCCCCCGGCCGCGTGAACGCGAACACCTGCCGCCCCTCGAACACCGCGAGCTGGCAGATCATGTGCGCCGCCGAGCCGAACCCGTACAGGCCGAGCCGCTCGGCGTCGCCGGTCAAGCTGAGGGCGCGGTAGCCGATCAGTCCGCCGCACAGCAGAGGGGCCGCCTCCTGGTCTGAGAGCTCCTCGGGCAAGGGCAGGCAGAAACGCTCGTCGGCGACGGTGAGCTGCGCGTATCCCCCGTCGATGTCGCGCCCCGTGAAGCGGGCGGCGACACAGAGGTTCTCGCGCCCCGAGGTGCAGTACTGGCACGTGCCGTCGGTCCAGCCGAGCCAGGGGACCCCCACCCTGATGCCATCTGGCGTGGTCGCGACGATCTGGTGACCGAGCACGACCGGCAGCTTTGTTGCGGGTATCTCGGCGTCGCGCAGGTGCAGATCGGTGCGACACACGCCGCAGGCGTGGACTTCCAGCAGGAGCTGCCCAGGCCCGGGCTTCGGGTCGGGCAGGGTGACGAGTTCGAGCGGCTGCAGCTGGCTGCTGAGGACGGTCGCGCGCATCTCCTAATGATGCTGCATGCGCTCGATCGGAGGCTTTCGCCGCAGGTCGGCAGCAGCGCGAGCGCGCGCCGCGCGAGCACCTCGCGCCCGCCCAGGATCCGGTGTTAGGCTGCGCCCGCAGGCTTCGGCGTTTACGAGGAGACCAAAAGGAGGCAGCGGGAAATGGGCACGGTCACCACCAGCGACGGCACGGAGATTTTCTACAAGGACTGGGGTTCTGGCCAACCGATCGTCTTCAGCCACGGCTGGCCGCTGTCGGCCGATGACTGGGACACGCAGATGCTGTTCTTCCTTCAGCACGGCTACCGCGTCATCGCCCATGACCGGCGCGGGCACGGACGCTCGACACAGACCAGCGACGGTCACGACATGGACCACTACGCCGACGACCTGGCCGCCGTGACCGCCCATCTCGATCTCAAGGACGCCGTCCACGTCGGGCACTCAACCGGTGGTGGAGAGGTCACGCGCTACATCGCCCGACACGGTGAGGACCGTGTCGCCAAGGCGGTGCTGATCAGCTCGGTGCCGCCGCTGATGGTGCAGACCGACTCAAACCCCGGCGGGCTGCCGAAGAGCGTGTTCGACGGCCTCCAGGCCGAAGTCGCCGCCAACCGTTCGGTGTTCTACCGGGCGCTGCCCTCAGGCCCCTTCTACGGTTTCAACCGGCCGGGCGTGGAACCCTCGGAGGCGATCATCGAGAACTGGTGGCGCCAGGGAATGATGGGCGGAGCGAAGGCGCACTACGACGGCATCGTTGCCTTCTCCCAGACCGATTTCACCGAGGACCTCAAGAAGATCACGGTGCCGGTCCTCGTGCAGCACGGCGAAGACGACCAGATCGTTCCCTACGCCGACTCCGGACCTCTGTCCGCGAAGCTCGTGCAGAACGGGACGCTGAAGTCCTACAAAGGGTTCCCGCACGGCATGCCGACCACCGAGGCCCCGACGATCAACGCCGACCTGCTGGCCTTCCTGCAGTCCTGAGATCACGGAAGCCGCTCCGACGAGCAGCGTGAGCACGCAGACTTCGTCAAGGGGATACGGATACTGCTGGCCCGGGAGCGCCTAGCGCAAAGCGTCACAAATAGTCATCGTTCCGCGGCTCGCGCCGCGGGTCAGGGGGTCTATTGATGTCAGATGAACCGGTCTCGCCAACAGAGGGCTCGCCACTTGGATTCGAGTCGGATATCAGGCCGCTGTTTCGCGAAAGCGACCGAACGGCCATGCGTCGCGCGTTTGATCTCTGGTCCTACGACGACGTCGTCGCCCACGGCCAGGCGATCGCGGGACGACTGAAGAATGGAAGCATGCCCTGCGATGGCGCCTGGCCCAGCGCGCAGGTCTCGCTGTTCGAACGTTGGCTTGAGCAGGGCGCGGCCAGGTGACCCCACTAAGCTGCACCCTTCCGACCAGCGACGATGGGAGCGGCAGCGATGAACGGCGAGACGGTCGAGATCAGTACCCAGGACGGCGTGGCGGACGCCTACCTCTCGCGGCCCCCGGGGCAGGACGGGAGTCACCCGGGTGTGCTGTTCATCATGGATGCCTTCGGCCTGCGCCCACGCATCGAGGAGATGGTCGACCGCATCGCCGCGCGGGGGTTCGTCGTAGTCGCCCCGAACGTCCTCTATCGAGCCGGCCGGGCGTCGAATACGGAGATTCCCGATCTGGAGGATCCGGCACAGCGCGATCCGTTCTTCGCGCGGCTGGGGCCCGCCATGGCGCAGCTGACGCCCGAGCGGATCGTCAGTGACGGGGCGGCCTACCTCGACTACCTCGGCGAGATCGCAAGCCCGCCGTTCGCCATCACTGGCTACTGCTTGGGCGGGCGCGTGGGCTGGCGGATCGCCGCCGCCTACCCCGAGCGCGTCGCGGCGCTCGCCGCCTTCCACGCCGGCGGACTGGTGAGCGACGACGAGGACAGCCCGCACCTGAGCGCGGGCGCGATCTCCGCCGAGCTCTACCTCGGCCACGCCGACAACGACCTGAGCATGACCCCGGAGCACGTGGCGGCGCTCGAGCAAGCGCTCGAGGACGCCGGGGTGCGCTACGGCTCAGAGCTCTACGAGGGGGCCGCTCACGGCTACACGATGAGCGACACCGCCGCCTACGACGAGGCGGCGGCCGAGCGGCACTTCACGGAGCTGTTCGCGCTGCTCGATCGGACGGCTGGCGGTTGAAGCGGCGACGGTGAACAGCTCGCAGACTCCACGGTCACTCCTTCAGCAGCCTGTCGGTGAGCACGATCTCGACGATCTGCGTCACCGTCTCAAGCCGGCTCCAGTCGCGCTGTAGCTCGCACGCCAGCGAGACCCATCCGAGCGGGACGCCCCCAGCCTGAACGACACGGCCGATGCCGGCGCGGTGGGCCTCCAAGGAGGTGCCGGATCGGCAACCCGAATGCCCTGGCTGTCTTGACGGTCGAGACGATGTTCTTCAGCAGCAGGTCCGGGTCCATCGAGCGGACCGTCCCGAACTGAGACGGCTGGTAGTCGATCAAGACGAGCGCGCTGTTCGGCGGGGTGATCAGGTGGTCGCCAACCTGATCGCGGATCGGTGCACTGGCCATCAGTTCCTCCTTTGGAGATTGATGCGTGTGGCTTTTTGAAAGCTCAGGCGCGTCCTTCAGGCTGTGAGCCACTCGGGTCCGTCAACCGGTCGTCACCTTGCGATAACCCCCCTCGCGAAACTCCTCGGGGAGCCCTGGATGTGACGGAGCCCAACCGAGCTCGGCTCGGGCCTTTGCCGCGACGGTTCCCTGATCGAGTAGGAGGACTTCGGCGAAATACTCGCCCAAGCGCGCCTTGGCCTCATCGTCGGAGCCCGGCGCCGCTCCGCGAGCGCCCGCTGCGACGGCGGCCGCCTCGGTCAGCTCCGCCACCGTCGGGTTCTGTCCGTCGCCGATCACATACCGGCCGCGGGCCGAGTCCTCTTCCAGAACGAGGCGGAAAAAGCTCGCCAGATCAGCGACGTGGACCGTGGACCAATGCTGCTGGCCGTTCCCGAGCATGATCAGATTGCCGGCGTCGTCTCGGGGTGATCCCAGCAGCAGTCCCGGAATCCCTCCTCCGCCGTCACCGTAGGCGGTGCTCGAGACGATCACGACTCCGCGTATGTCCGGGGCGGCGAGCACCCGCCGCTCGATCGGCTCCTTCCACGCCACGAATGGAGGCGAATCGATTGGTGACTGCTCGCTGACCGAGGGGTTGTTCCCATAGATCCACAGGCCGCTGATCTGCAGGTAGGGCCTGCCGGTGCCGGCGAACGCCTCCAACGCCGCGTCGACCACCGCGGAATCCAGGTCCGCGCTCGTGGCGTCGCCCGGACTCGCCGTGTGGATCGCTGCGTCCGCACCCCGCAGGATCCCTGTGACCGCCGCTCGGTCATAGAGGTCGACCACGGTGGCCGTGGCGCCGCGGTCAGCAACCGCATCGGCCTGAGGCGCATCGCGGACGAGCGCCGTCACCGAGTGGCCGTGCTCTTGTAACTCCGTCAGAACGTGAGATCCGATGAACCCTGTTGCACCGGTGAGTGCCACTCTCATAACTGAACCGCCTCCTGTCGTTGCTCGTTGAGCCTCTTGGTCGATGCGTAGAGAGCTGCGGCCGCCCGGGCTAGCCCCTGACGGCCAACCCACGCGCTCAGCGCCCAACCATCTGATCAATCACTTGATTGACTATACGACGGCAAGCAGGTCTTGTCAAGCACTCGATTGAATTGTTTGCTGAGCAGGCAAATCTGGGCCGCTCTGCGAGTCAGGCGGAGCCTGCGGCGCGAAACGCTCCTGCAACTATCGGCACCAGCAGTCGTTCGATCTGGCTCCGGGACTTGTTCCTCAGCTCGTCCCCCGCCGGTGCCAGCACCAGCCAGTTGATCAATCCGGCCACGCAGCGGGTGCGGAAGATCAACTCTTGATCCTTCGCACCATGGAGGTTGCCCTTGAGCACCCGAAGGACCGCGCCACGAATCTGCTCGAACCTGACATCCAGCCGACCCGATCCCCCCGGGGGGTCGATCCCGGCTCGCGCCACGATGCGCATCACGGCGAGATCGCGCCCCCCCGCAACCAGCGAGCTGATCAGGGGGCGTGCAAAGGCCGCCGCCAACGCCTCGAGCGTGGAGTCGGGCTCAAGCGCGCTCACAGCCTCCTCCTGAGCGTCGAGGTAGCGCTCCAGCGCCTGCTCGACTGCCGCGTCACACAGCGCCTTCAAGGAGCCAAAGTGGTAGCTCACCGCCGCGACGTTCGCGTCGGCGGCACTCGTGATCTCACGGAGGCTCACGCCCTCCTCGCCGCGTTCGGCGAGCAGGTCCAATGCGGCGTCCATCAGCCGCACCCGCGTCCGGAGACCCGCCTCACGACGTTGGTCCACCTTCGCCGAAGCCATCCCACTTATTCAATCAAACGCTTGAACACAGGTCAAGCAACTAAGATTCCGGACGTGGCTGTGGCGGAGCGTATCGCGGTGGCGGACGCGCCCGAGCGTGAACGCTACGAGCTGTCGATCGATGGCCAGGTGGTCGGCTACAGCGCCTATCGCGCACGCCCCGGTCTGATCGCGTTCGTCCACACCGAGGTCGACGAGCGGTTCGAGGGTCGCGGACTCGGTGATCAGCTGATCCGGTTTGCTCTGGAAGACGCCCGCGCACGCGGTCTGGCGGTGCTGCCCTTCTGCCCGTTCGTCAAAGCATTCATCGAGCGTCATCGGGAGTTCGAGGCGCTGGTTCCCGAAACCTACAGGGAGCAGTTCGGCTTGTGAAACGCTACGAGGGCGAGCACATTGAGGTGACCTACGACGCGGCGCGGTGCCTTCACGCCGCCGAATGCGTTCGAGGTTTGCCGGCGGTCTTCGATACGGCGAAGCGTCCCTGGATCGCTCCTGTCGCCGCTGACGCCGAGGCGCTGGCGGCCGTCATCCGGCGCTGCCCCACAGGCGCGCTGCACTACACGCTACGTGAGGGCGAGCCCGAGCGACCTTCGGTCCCGACGCGGATCCGGACGCCGGAGGGCGGACCGTTGCTGCTGGAGGGTGACCTTGAACTGGATGGGAAGAGGGAGACCCGCGCCGCGATCTGCCGCTGTGGACAGTCGTCGAACCAGCCCTATTGCGACCGCAGCGGGCCGTGTCGGGGATGGGAGTACGAGCCAGGCAGCTGAGGTCTAAGCGGTTGCTTCACTTAGCTCCTGGGCAGCGCTCGGTTGAGCCAAGGCGGGCAGCGCTCAGCGCCGACCGGGAAAGGGCTTCGGTGGGTCTTGCTGGCTGCGTCCCGGCGCCGTGAACACAAACCAACCGGAGCGCCTCGTTCGCTAGTTCAGATGGCTCTTCCAGTCGGGGGGCACCGCGCCGGCCGGCCCGGGGACAGGCTGGGTAACCGGATGACTCTCGGGCGGGGCCAGAGCGGGTCCTTCGAAGAACTCGTCAGAGCGATAGTCGTAGAACCACTCTTCGCCCGGCTCGAAGCTCCGGATCACGGGGTGTCCCGTTGCCGCCTGGTGGGCGCTCGCGTGTCGGCTGGGTGAGTTGTCGCAGCAGCCCACATGTCCGCACGCCGCGCAGCGACGAAGGTGCAGCCACCAGCCCGGCGACGCGCCGGCCAGGCACTCCGCGCACCCGGTCCCGCTCGGAGGGACAGCGGGGTCGATATCGCTCGTGCTCCCCGACACGCGGTAGAGCTTCGCAGCTCTGCGGGCTCGACGCCTGCTACTGCCAGTAGCGCTCAACGGTGTTCGGATCGCGCGCCGCGGCTTGATCGGGATTGACGCCCGCGTCCCTGAGGGCCCGTCGTTGACGCAGCAGGTCCCAGCAGACGTCAAGCTCGACCTCAACGGCATGCAGGCGCTCGGCATCGGCCTCGAGCTCGCCGGCCGCGTCGCTCTCCTCGCGGGCGCGCAGCTCGTGCTCCTCTTTGACCAAACGCTCGATCCGCGCGGCGATGCTCTCGTCGCTCATGGCTGAATGCTACGCCTTCATTGCCACGGTCGACGCCAGCCTCGCCGCAAGCGTCTAACCGTTACGAGCCGGCCGCACGGCGACCGACCGAGCCACTGACGCAAGCGGATACGATGCGCAACATGTCGCGTGCGACAGCGCTTGTCGATGAGGTTGCCAGCGAGTTGGCGAGCTGGCCGGGCGTCCATATCGAGCGAATCTCGGAGAATGTTGCGCTCGTGCGTTACGAGCGTCTGGAGCTGGGTGTCCTCGATCGCGAGCGTGGTGAGGCCGAGCTGAGCTTCTCTGATCTGGAGCGCGACGAGTTGGTCGAGCACGGCGATGCGGAACCATCCGATTCGCTGCCCGAGAGTGTCAGCCATGGAATCCACGGGCCCGCGGACATCACCGCGGTGCTCGAGCTCTTCGACCGCCGCTACCGCGATCTGCGCGGCGAGGACGACCCCTACAGCGCCGAGGATCCGGCCTGAGGCTGCTCCGCGATAGGTGATCGATGTGGTCCTCGCCGCATCTTCGACGTCGTGAACGCCGTGCCTGCTAGACCTCCAGCTCGATGGGCTCAAACAGGCGAATCAGCGTTCGCACGCCGCCCCCGTCCGTCACGAAGATCGCCGTGGGAGTGATCGAATTCGACTCCTCGACGCTGATCGTGCGGGGACTGGAGATGAAGTGCCGCAGCACGACGGGGTAGCGCACCCCGCGTCCGCCGAGAGCGATCTCGAGCACGTCGTCCCTCGGGTCGTAGCTGATGGCCTGCAGGGGCATCCGCTCGGCGTCGAGCTGATCGCCCGCCTGCGCGTCCATGACCTCGATCGTGACAAGCATCCCCTCAATGCTCGGAGTGAGCGAGTCGAAGTAGTCATGCCATCTCCCGGCGTCCAGTTCTTGAGTTGTGGTGCTCATGCAAACTCCCTTGTCGTGCGCCCCATGGAGGAGGCCAAGTTGTCACGTAGGTCGCGAGTCAGAGTCAGCTCAGGGCCTGCGGTGGCCGATCATCCCGGCCGTGATCTATGCGCCGAACCTAGCACCAGATATGGCAGACGTGCCCGGTGATTCGATCCAGCCGCAAGCCCGCCTCGCGCCGATGCCGACCCGCGCCGAGACGGGTGGGCACTTGCCGCAGCTGTCGCCGAGGCGGCACACTATGACCGCGTCGGCGAGTTCTGAGCAAAGCGTCGTTCCGCTCCGTTTCGTACACGACTTCGAACCGGGGCTACAGCGCGTGCCGGCGGCTGCGGGCTTCGTCTATCTCGATGAGCGCCTGGCGCTCGTCGAGGACTCGGTCGTGCTCGATCGGATCCGCAGGCTGGCGATACCGCCCGCGTGGACCTCAGTTTGGATTGCTCCCGGCGCCGACTTCCACCTGCAGGCGACAGGCGTCGATAGCCGTGGGCGGAAGCAGTATCGATACCACCCGGCGTGGAAACATCAGCGCGATCGACTGAAGTTCCACGACATGGAGGCGTTTGGCCGAGCGCAACCGCGTCTGCGTCGGCATATCGAGCTCGGGCTCAGCGATGAGGCTGAGCCGCTGGGTCATCGCCGCGTGCTGGCGCTGTCGCTCCGTCTACTCGACATCGGCCTACTCCGGGTGGGCTCCGATCGCTACGCGCGCGACAACAAGCACTATGGCCTGACGACGCTACTGCGCGAGCAGGTCACCGTCCGTCCAGATCACGCGGTGTTCGACTACGTTGGCAAGGCTGGCAAGCGACAGCGGCTTGCGATCGCAGACGCACCGGCGCTGGACGTGCTCGCGACACTGAAGCGCCGACGGCAGGGCCCGCGCGAGCTCCTCGTGTTCCGCGCTGCTCGCAGCTGGACGCGGATCCATCGTGAGGACGTCAACAACTTTCTGCGCGCCGAATCGGGGGGTCCGTTCTCGGCGAAGGAGTATCGGACCTGGAACGCCACGGTGATCGCCGCGACAACCCTCGCTGCGCTGGAACCTCGCCCATCCCGCGCAGCCGCCGTCGCCTCACGAGCGGTTGCCGCTGCACTCGGCAACACGCCGACCGTCGCGCGTCAGTCCTACATCGACCCCAGGGTGTTCGAGCGATTCAAGGACGGACGCGCCATCGCGCTCGACCGCCTGCCGTCGGAGCCGTGGCAGGCACGCAGGCGCGTCGAAGCCCGGGTGCTCGAAATGCTCTCTGCATGACGGTCGCAGAGGGGGCGCTTCGATAGCGCGATTCCGACCCCGGTTACCCGGCGCACCGAGCATCCTCAGCGAGCAGATCGCGTAACGCCTTCATACCCGCTTCGACATACCTGGCGAGCTGGTCGCAGTCGTCGGTCGTCGGATCAGCACCCGCGAACGGCGGACTGATCGCGAACAGCGCGGCAGTCTCGGCACGGCCCACCTTGTCGAGTCCGTTGCCCAGGCCGTTTGCCCATCGCACTACGGACCCCGTCAAGTTGACGAGGGCCATGCGTAACGTGAACCGCTCGAGCCCATGAGCCTCCGCGAGCAGTAGCCGGCGTTGCCGCGTGATGGCGTCGAGGGCCTGTCTGCCCCAGTCATGTTCACGTTCAAGCCAGGCGCGGAACTGTGGTGTGAGTGGGGAGCTGGACGGTGTGGCCACGAATCGAACCGTTTCCCGCCGCTCGCAGAAGTTGGCGCCCACCCGTAAGCTCTTGGTGTGTCGCGATCGAAGAAGAGGTTCAGAGAATACTCGCCCGCTCAGCAGGCCCGGATCGCCGTGATCTTCGCTTTGTCGCTCGGGCTGGTCGTGGCATCGGAGCGCGACATCCAGCGTCGTCCGGCCGACCGGGTCCGGGGGCGCAAGGTGCTCGGGCGTCTGGCCTGTCTGAATGCACTCGGTGCGGCGAGCTACTTTCGATGGGGACGTCGAAGCGGCGAGTGAGCTGGAATTGGCTGCAGGGCAGCTTGTTCAACAGCACCGACTGTCCAGCGGGGAGTGTCAGATGGCTGGTCCTCGGGGCGCCGTCCAAGGGCTGCGGCCGGCTGTGCGGCGTGTCACGCAGCGCGCCGCGAGGAGTGGCCGAGGACGAGGAACGCCAGCAGCGCGATGCGCCGGCGGGTACGCTGGCGCCATGCCGATGCCCAAGCGGTCGAGCGTCGATGACTTCTTTGCGCAGCTCAACGACGTCCAGCGGCCGCACCTCGAGGCACTCAGGGCGCTGAGCCGCGACGCGGACCCGGAGGCGCGAGAGGAACTTAAGTGGAATCTGCCTGTGTATGTGCGCGGCGAGAAAACGACCCTGTGGATGCTTCAGAACTTCAAGAACCACTGCTCGCTGCGCTTCCCACCACCGTTCTTCGGCGCCCAGAAGACCGCCGTTGAGGCCGCCGGATACGAGGCCGGTGAGGGTTTCATCAAGCTCCCCTACGGTCGCGTGCTGCCGACCGACCTTCTGAAGGCGCTGATGGCGGCGCGGGTCGAGGAGTACGCGGCGACCGGTGCCGGCTGGAACGACCGCTGACCCGGGCTACCCCCAGGCCAGGATGGCCGCGCGAGGGCTGCTTCAAACCGGTCCGTCGTCCGCGGCGAGAGAGGCTCTGCGCGGGGCTCAGAACTTCATCGCATCGGTTCGTTCGGCCGTGATCACAGCGGCGGTGTAGGACATCGTGACGCCGCTTCCGAGCATGTCGATCGCGGCTCCGATGCCCGCCAGCAGCTCATCCAGCTTTGCCGGCGCGAACTGGCTGTGGCCGGTGAAAGTGGGCACTCGGTCCAGCCACTCATCCCGGGTGTAGGCCTGCTCCCAGTCGAAGCGCCACTGCTCAGGGGCGCCGAATGCGCCCACCGCACGCAGCCCGTCGGCTGCACCGGTGAGGATCACGGAGTACCCATCCAAGCCGGGCAACGCCCCACTGGCGAACGGCGAGTCGGGCAAAACCCGGCGATACACCGCGGAAAGCGCTTCCGCGACCTCGGGCGGAGGCTGGACCACGTTCCAGAACACAGCCAGCCGGCCACCGGGCCGCAGCGTCTCCGCCGCCTTCGCCGCTCCCGCGACCGGGTCCACCCAGTGCCAGGCCTGCCCGGATACGACCGCATCGAACGCCCGCCCAGCAGGGTTCCAGCTCTCGAACGTCGTGACCTCGACCTCGAGGCCAGCGCGGCGGGCGAACTCGGCCATGCGCGAATCGACGTCGATCCCCAGCACCCGGCAGCCGGCCGATTGGAACTGCCGGGCGACGATGCCGGTACCGCAGCCGACGTCAAGCACATCGGGACCGCTCGCGGCGACGATCCGACCCACCATCTCGTCGGGGTAGCGGGGCCGGGTGCGATCGTAGCGCTCTGGATCAGAGCCGAATGACTGCGCCACCTGTCGGACCTCGTGAGACTCTTGCTCTGCCCTGAAGCTCAACCTACACCTCCTACTCGTTACTCGTCCACGCGGCGGCTTCCGAAGGCGCACCAGCACGGTCGACTCGGACGCCACGACATGCATCGAGTTGCCGCGCGGCAAGCTTGAGCGTTGGGGGGACGGTGGGAAGCTAAAGCCGCCACCCGGTCGTGCCGACATCGGGCCATAGATACCAAAGGAGCGGTTCGATGGATGCGTCAGAGCGCAAACAGCGGTTGGAGCAACCAGCGGTGAGGGACGAGGAGCTGATTGGGGCGGGGGCCAAGACGCACGAGGAGCTCTACGACGCATCGGTCGCGACCCTTGGCCGAATGAACCCGACCGAGGCCTGCATCGTCGCAAACGCGGCGTTGTTCGTCCTTGCCCGGGAAGCAGACGAGGACATGCTCCCCGCCACGAAGCAATGGAAAGAGCTGATGGTCTCGATCGCCTGGGCCATATCCACGATCGACCCGCTCGTGAACGGGGACATTGCGGAAGCCGTGCCCAGTCAGGCGCGTCTGCGCCTGTGCGAGCCCGGAGAGACTCTGAGCGCCGCTTCGGGCGGGAGCCCGAGGGCTGGTTCCTAAGCAGCTTGTTTCGCTCGTTGGGCGACTAGGGAGCCGTGGCCGCTCAGGCCGCGAGCGCCGTGGCGGGATCTCTGGGGAGCGAGGCCCTCACGAACGCGTGGACGACGGCCGCGTCGAACTGGGTGCCGGCCCGCTGGCGGAGCTCGCGACAGGCGGCCTCGTGGTCACGTCCAAACCCGTGTGGACGATCGTCGGTCATCGCCATATATGCATCGATCACCGCCAGGATCCGCGCCTGATAGGGAATTTCTGCGCCCACCAGGCCGCGGGGATAGCCGAAGCCGTCGGGTCGCTCACGGTGGCAGAGGACCCACTCGCGGATATCGTCCAAGCCGCTTGAGTTTCCAAGCAGAGCGGCCCCGATTTCGGGCTGGCGGCGAACGGCGCTGCGCTGCTCCTCGGTGAGCGGGCCCTGCCTGTCGACGACCTCGGGCGACATCTGATCGCGTCCCATTGCGCACACGAGCGCCGCGAAGCGAACCCGCGCGAACTGCATCTCGCTGAGACCCAGCACGCGGCCCGTGAGGCCGGCCAGGTTCCCGGCGAGGAGTCGCGGGTGGGGGGAGTATTCGATCCTCCCGATGCGAGCGCACTCGGCTCCGCAACGGTCGCACACCATACCCATCTGCAGCTCCCTGGACTTGGGCAGGTAGCGCATCCTTCCGCTGTGAAATCCAGAGTGATCGCAGGCCATGACCGGGTTATCGGCCGCGGGGAGGTCCTGCCACATAAACTTCTCGGCGGGCCTGGATGCGTCGCCACCGTGGGGTCAGGACTCGCTCGCGCCTAGACTCCGACGCGAACAGGCGCCGTCATCGGTGTTCGATTCCGGACTCGGGTCTCCGGCGAGCGCCGGACTCTATGCAGCGGGCGTGTTCGAGCCGGGGGAAGACGCTCCGGGCGCGGGCTCGGACCCCGTTGGGGTGGGGCGTGCGGTGAGGACGGGCGCGGTGTGCAGAGCGTCGCTGGCGGCCTCGGCGGCCGCGCGATTCTCCTCGGTGACGGCGAGCCAGATCTCCTCGCGATACACGGGAATACCCTCGGGTGCAGCCACCCCGACGCGAACGGTCTGCCCGCTGACGTCCAGAATGGTGACGAGGACCTCGCCGCCGATCACGACGCGCTCTCCCGGACGACGCGTCAGGATCAGCATGTGGCGACATTATGGCGCATCAGGACCCGCCCGCGGCCGCATCCCGGGCTGTGCAGCCCAGAAGCCCCTCTCAGCTGGCCTCACGGGCGAATGCGAAAAGTTGCGCCTTCAGCTCGGCGCCGGGAGCTGTGTTCAAGACCTGATGGCCCCTGCCGTCCCAGATGACGATCGGGGCGCGCAGGTTGACGACGATGTCGCTCGGGTCCGGCGCGGCGCGCACGGTGACGTAGAGCTGGGCCGCGGAGGGGTCCTCGGCCCCGATCAGCTCGCGGTCCTCGTCGGAGATCTCGAATGCGAACGGGCGGAAGAACTCGCGCGGGTCGATGATCGGCAGCGCGAGGCCCCCGTCATCGAGCGAATGCAACCACCGGAAGCCGGTCCCCGGGTTGATGTCAAGCACGGTGTAGTGGCGACTGTCCAGTCCGATCAGACCGTGCGGGAACTCGATCACCGCCTCGCGCGCGACGCTCAGGCTACCGAAACGGGAGCTCTCGATGGCGGTCGCGGACGTGGCTGCGTCCTCGCCGCCGGGTGGCGGCGCGGTCTGCTGCGGGGTTGGCGGTTGCGTGGGCGAACTCTCGGTCATTTGGCGGCTCTGTTCCTTGGGATCTTTTAGGCTAGCGCGAGGGAAAGGGGACGGTATTCCACGGTTGTGGTATTTCCGGAGAGGCTGTATCACCCGAGGAATTCGAGTAGCGACTTTTCCTGGATGATCGAGGCACCGGCGCGCAGGGCCGCATCGTAGGCGGCCTGCTGATTTGAGAATTCGATCGAGACCTGCGCGAAGTTGGCGTCTTCCACGTCGGAGAGCTGGGCGGCGGTGGTGGACCGCAGGCTCTGGATCCGGTTTTCCGCAGTCTTGAGCTGGTCGATCGCCGCGCCCACGTTGGCCTGAAGGCTCGTCAGCGCGCCGAGGTTCGTGTCCAGGCTCGCGAGGTCTTTGCCACCGACGGCCTGCAGAGCGGCAGGGGTTCCTTCGTGAAGGTTTTCGACGATCGTGCGGAGCGTGTCGAGCAGCTTGCCGTCAGCCGTAGGCTGGCCTTCACCCAGCACCGAGGAGAGCGGCGCGTTCACTTGAACCGAGACGCCTGGGCCGACCGTGCGCGAGACGGCTTCGGTATTGCCGGCGTAGGCATCGTTTTCGCCCTGCGCGTAGGGAGCGACGTTCGTAGCTGTGCCGGAGAAGACATACTGGCCGGCGTACTGGACGTTTGCGTCCTGCTTGACGCTTTCGGTCAGCTGCTTGATCTCTTCGGCAATATCGTCGAGGTCTGACTGGTTCTCGACTCCGTTCGCGGCCTGTAGGACGAGCTCACGGACGCGCTGGGTCACTTCGCCGACGTTGGAGAGAGTGGCGCTCGCGGTCTGCAGCCAGGCGACCCCGTCATTCGCGCCGTTTTCGTAGGTGGTCAACCCGTCGAGCGTGCTCTGCAGGGCGATCTGGCGGCTCGCGCCCACCGGGTTGTCGGAGGGTTCAAGCAGCGACTTGCCGGAGGAGAGCTCGCTCTGCGACCGGTCCATTGCGGCCTGGGCACTGTTGATGTCGGCGAGCGTGGAGCCGATCACCATGTCGTTGGTGATGCGGGTGCTCATCACATCCCCGATCCCGTGTGTTCGATGAGTGTTCGGAGCATTTCGTCCATTGACGTCATCGCGCGGGCTGAGGCCTCGTAGCCGCGCTGGAAGGTGATGAGGTTCGTCATTTCTTCATCGAGCGATACGCCCGAGACGCTCTGTCGCTGCTGGTTGATCGCGGTGAGGACGGCCTGCGAGTTGGCCTGATTGCTCTGCGCGCTCTGCACATCGCTGCCGACCTGGGCGATGAGCGCGGCGTAGCGCTGTTCAGCGGTTCCGCCGCGGAGATCGGCTATCCCCTGTGCGACTTCGTTGCCGCCGAAGGAGCCTTTGGCGGAGGTCTGGACTTCGGACGGTTTTACCGCCACGGCGATCGTCGCGGCGGTGGTGCCGCTGAAGAATGGGGTCGCCGTGTGAAGCGCGTTGACCGATTCGGCGAGCGATGCGGCGACGCCATCCAGCGCCGTCTGATATTTCGCGAGCGCCCCTTCGGGACCGGACAACTGGAGCAACGTGCCAAGCTTGCCGCCGGCCGCAGCGGTGAGGGCTTGGGGCCAGGTGACCTTCGAGCCCTGCACGAGCGGTTCAGCAGCGTCGCCGAAGGAGACAGTGTCGGTGCCGTCAGCTTCCTTGGCCACGGTGACGTTGGCCAGTTCGGAGAGCTTGTCGAGCAACAGGTCGCGCCTGTCTTCCAGGTCGTTGGGCTGCTGTTTGGCCTGAAGGGAGAGCTTGATCTGCTGATTGAGCTCGGCAATCTGACTCGCGTCGCCCTGGACTTCGCCGCTCGGGCCGACGATCGCTGCGTACTGCTGCGCGGCCTGCCCTCGAATAGTCTGGAGCTGGGCGCTGACCTGATTGAGCGTGTCGGCGAGCTCGCTCCCAGCGCTGACAACGGCGACCTTCGCGGCTTCGCTGGAAGGGGCGTTGGCGAGTTCCCCCCACGCGCTCCAGAAAGTCGACAGCTGGCTCGCGATGCCGGCGCTCGAGGGTTCATCAAAAGCGCTCTGAGCCTGCTGGAGCTCGTTGGCCTGCGTCGTGGCGGATCCGAGCTCGGAGTTCTGCGTGCGGTACTGCGCGTCGAGGTAGGTGTTGCGGATACGCGTGTAGGTGGCGACGCTGACCCCGGTCCCGAGCTGACCGCCCTCGCCGGTGGTAGGCGATAGCGCCGGGATCCGCATCGGTTCATTGGTCTGCAGGACGGCAACCTGCCGGGAATAGCCTTCCGTGTTCGCGTTTGAGATGTTCTGGCCCGTAAGGTCGATCGCCTGCTGCTCGGCGAGCAGTCCGGATAGCGCCGTCTGGAGTCCTTGCAATGTTGGTATCGACATTGACCGTCTCGCTCTCAGGCCTGCAGGTCCAGGAGATGGAGCGCCCCGTGCTGGCGCGCGCGCCCTTCTGATGAACTCGTGCGCCGCGGGTCATAGCCGTGGACCCCGCCGTCCAGCGCGAGCGACTTCATCAGGTGATCAAGGAAAGACAGCTCAATCTGCATCAGCGCCCGGTTACAGGAGTGCTCGCGGCGCAGCTCGTTGATGAGGCCGCGCAGCTCGGCACTGCGCAACTCGGCGAGTTGGGCCGCTGCCGGGTCCATGGTCTCGCGCAGGAGCGTCAGGGTTACGAGCGCGGCGGGCACGCCGAGGAGCGCGCCGGCACGTTCGAGCAGCAACGAGCGCTCCCGCTCGATCTGTTGGCGGCGGGTGCGCTCCCCATGCAGCAGACCGGCGAGCCTGACGACGGTGTGAACGTCGCGCGAGCGAATCGCGACACCCTGTTCGAGCACGATCCCGAGCAGTCGCTGCACAGAACTGATCTGCGCGTCAAGGTGAGCCAACACGACCACCGTCAGCGGCTCGCCCGTCTCAAGCGCGTCGGGCAACACCGGCGTTGGCGCTTGCGAGCTCACGCCGAGATCCCACCGGTTCCGCCACCGCTGCTCGGCGTGACGGTGCCAGAGTTGCCCGTGGTGGTCGGGGCCGTGATCGCGCCCTGGGTGCCGGCGACTGGCGCAGCTGCGCCTGTGAGCGCCGCGCCCGGCTGCGGCTTGGCGGCGGCCGGGTCGAGCGTGTTCAGCAGCTGCGCCGCAAGGCCAATGCCGCCGTCGCGCATGATGCCTTCGGTGAGGGCCTGAGGCATGAGCGTCTGGAGCTCGCCGCCGCCGGCCGCAGGTGACGCGCCTTCTGCTGCTTCTTCTTCACCTGAGCCGCCGGCCCCTTCGCCGCCGAGCCCGTCGCTCTGCGCGAGCGTCTCCGAGAGCTGCTGCAGAAGCATCTCTTCAAAGCCCTGAGCGGTCGCGTACGCCTGCTTCGCGGCCGATGAGCCTTCCCGCACGGCGGCGGGAACACGCGTCTCGCCGATCGGCAGAGCCGCCTGGGCGGGAGTCCCAAGCGGCGGGCTGGTGGCGGGGACGATCGATGCGGGACCGCTCATGACACCAGCTGGTTCGCAATCGACATCATCTGGTCTTCAGTCTGGATCGCACTGCTCTCGAGCTGATAGCTGCGCTGGGTGTTGACGAGCTGCACCATCTCGGTCGCCGTGTTCACGTTGGAGGCCTCGAGCGCGCTCTGGTGAATCGTGCCACCGCTGCCGGCTTGCGCGGGACCGCTGGCCGCGGTCGTTGAATACAGCCCGCTGCCGTCGGCGAGCAGATGGTCGGGCGATGGAATGCTCACCAGCGTGACCTTGCCGAGCGCGCGTCCGCGGGAGTCGGTCACGCTCCCGTCCGCTGAGATCGTTACGTCAGCGGGCGCTACTCCCGCGGGCAGGGTGATCGGTGGATCAAGCAGGTCACCCTGGGAGGTGGTCAGCTGGCCGCGCGCGTCGAGCTGGAATGCGCCACCG
Organism: uncultured Solirubrobacteraceae bacterium; assembly: GCA_963779605.1. GTDB lineage: Bacteria > Actinomycetota > Thermoleophilia > Solirubrobacterales > Solirubrobacteraceae > Palsa-744. The sequence continues at coordinate 1,462,094 of CAVZYR010000004.1, read as the reverse complement.
CGGGTCAGCGCGATCGAACCGTCGGGGCGCTTGACGGTGAAGAAGCCCGCGCCTTCGATCGCTAGATCCAGCGGGTTGCCGGTGCCCTGGATCGCACCCTGGCCCTGGTCTCGCCCAATCACTTCGGCGGCCGCGCCGGCGCCGGCGGTCGTCGCCGTGCCGGCCTGGTTGACCTGGTTGTAGAGCAGATCGCGGAAACCGACCCGCTCCGCCTTGTAACCGGTGGTCGAGCTGTTTGCAAGGTCGCTGCTGATCGCGTCGAGCTGCTGCTGCTGGGCCGCCATGCCGGAGGCGGCGGCGTACATGCCTTCAAACATCTCCTCGTGCCTCCCTTAGCTACCGTTCAGCGAGCCGACCTGTGTGGAGGCGGCCTGCAATGTCTGGTTGATCGCCTGAATCGCCTGCTGGCCGGACTGGAAGCTGCGCAGCGAGCTGATCATTTCGACCATCGTCGTCGACGGATTGACGCCCGATTCCTCGAGCACACCCTGACGGACGGTGCCCGATCCGGCCCCGGCAGCAGCACCTGCGAAGAGGTTTTCGCCCTGCTTGACGGCCCCCGGGACGTTGAAGACGCCGAGTGCGCTGGCCGGCACCGTGCCGTCGGCGCCGACCTTGATCGGGGCGCCGCTCTGGGCCAGAACGTTCTCGCCGGCGCCGGTGACCAGTAGTCCCTGCCGGGAGGTCGTGAACTGGCCATCGCGCGTGTAGCGCACACCCTGCGGCGTCTGGACCGCAAAGAAGCCCGTGCCGACAATCCCGAAGTCGAGCGGTTCATTGGTGGTCTGCATCCCCGCCGGCGTCATATCGGTATAGCTCTTGCCGAGCGAGACCCCCGTGTTCAGTGAGCCGATCGGCTTACCGGTGACGGTGTTGTCGAGCAGCATCTCGCCGAAGCTGTGCACCGGCGTGGCGTCCGCCTTGTAGCCCGGTGTAGAGGCGTTTGCGAGGTCGTTGGAAAGCTGATCCTGGCGGGCCTGGGATGCAACCATGCCCGAAGCAGCTATGAAGAGACCGAGATCCATCTCAGCGCGGGTCATCGCCCGCGCTGGTCGATTCTTTAGTGCTTTGCTACCCGACCATCCTCAACAGCGCCTCGTCGTCCTTGAGGCACTCGCGCAGACGACCGCGCAATTCGGCGTGGATCTGGGAGACGCGGCTCTCTGAGACGCCGAGCCGGTTGCCGATGTCGCGCAGGGCGGCGCCCTCGACATAGAGCAGCACCGCCACCTGGCGCTCGCGGTCGGGCAGTCGCGTGAAGGCTTCGCGAAAGCGTTCCTTCGCGGCGCTGCGTTCCGCGCTGAGCGCGGGATCACACGTCTCATCGTGGCTCTCGAGATTGTCGATGCGCTCGACAGTCGAGCTGTCCTCGGCGCGAATCGTCTTGTTCAGGGAACCGACTCGGGCGACCGCCAGCTCGTCGATGCGCGCGCCGAGCTCGGCTGGGGTCATCCCGGCCGCCGCCGCGAGCTCGGTGCGCGTGGGTTCGCGCTCGTGCTCGGCCAGGAAGCTCTTGCGTGCACTCTTGATCGTGCGCTCGGCGCGACGCAGCGAGCGTGGCGCCCAATCGTGGCGGCGAAGCTCGTCGAGAACGGCGCCGTGGATGCGCGTCCAAGCGTACTGCTCGAGCGTCGCACCCCGCCCGGGATCGTAGCGCTCGATCGAGCGAATCAGGGCCTCCATTCCGCACGATAGGAAGTCGTCGACCTCGCACTGTGCCGGCACCTCACGTATCTTGCGATACACGATGTAGCGCACCATCGGAGTGAATGTGAAGATCAACCGATCTCTCACTTTCATGTCCCCGCTACGCTTGTACTCCTTCCACAAAGACAGCACCTCCGTGGCCGACGTCCTGGCGGTCTGCTGCGCGATGATTGTCATTTACCGCTCCGACTCTCGAGGGATTGATGGTCGCCTCCGTGTCGACCCGGGTCCTCATCCTCAGCCCCCGGAGCGTCCGTTTTCGATGGAGACCCGACGCTCATCGGAGGGTTCAGCGCTCTGGCTTGAGTTTCAGAGGAGAGCTCTCGACGATCGTGTCACTGACAGCTCGAACTCCCCCGCTCTTGCTGGCCGAAATGGCACCCGGCTGATCGAGCGGGCGGGCGAGCCGCGGTGCGGCCGGTATCAAGTTCTCCGCGGCGCCGGCGTGCTGTGGATCGACGCTTCAGCGAGGACATCGAGACGGGCGCGGGGGGCGGCTCAAAGATGCGCATGCCCGGTCGATCACCGAGGCCATCGCATCCGCAGACGCACACCCCGGCACGATCAGCATGCGCCACGCCCGCGAGGCGTGGGTCGATGGAACGTTGGTGAGCGCTCGACCACCGGCGCCTCGATCTCGAGGTGCGACGAACGCCCGCTCGACCCACCCACTCGCGCCGGCACAGATGCCTACCGCCGGCACGGCTCCCTAAAGTTCTTACACGTGTCTGCCGATTACGATGACGAAACCAAGAGCGAGCGGCCCATGGACGGGACCGCTGGAAATGCTTTCAGGAGGAAAGCTGATATGAGCTCGCCAATTGTTCCCACGCAGGGCAGTACGGGGGCCGAACCGACGGCTCCGGGCGCCCCCGATGACTCAAAACGGCTGGCCGCCGGCAAGGTCTCTCCCACAGACTGGGCCGCTCAGCTTGAGTCTGCGATCTCGCGGCAGGAACCAGCGGGTCGCCCTCCGGCGGAGGTGCTCGATCAGATGACGCAGGCCGCGCGGACGTATGAGCGTCTCAGCGCTCAGGGCCGCGAGTTGCGCTTCGTGCACGATGAAGCCAGCGGGTGCACCGCGGTCGAGGTGCACGACAGCGATGGCAACGTCCTCAAACGGCTGTCGCTCGCCGAAGCATGCGAAGTCGCCGACGGCGCGCCGCTCGACTAGGGCAAGCGGCGATGACGACTGCGATTGGCACCGCATCCTCCGCGAACGCGCCGCTGAACATCACCGGGCTCGCCTCCGGTTTGAACACCAACGAAATCATCACGGCGCTGCTCGCCGCCGAACGCGAGCCGGTCACGCGGCTGACGAACAAACAGACGGCACTCGAGGGTCAGAGCGCACAGCTTCAGTCGATCCAGAGCGGTCTCACCGAACTCAGCTTTGCCGGGCAGGAACTAGGTTCTCCGGTGACGTTCAACACGACGCAGTCGGTCGATTCCAGCGACCCCACGCAGATCACCGCCGCAAACAGCAACGGCGCGGCGATCGGCGGATATGAGGTCGAAGTCACCCAGCTCGCCAACTCGGCGCAGCGCACGTTCGCGTTCAAAAGCCCCGTCGCCGAAGAAGCCATCACGATCGACGGCCAGGAAATCCATCTCGCCGCGAACGCGAGCATCCAATCGCTTGCTGAAACAATCAATGCGAACTCGACGACCGTCTTTGCCGCGGCGCTCAAAGGTGAAACGCTGATCCTTTCCACGCGCGCGACTGGAGCCACTGGCCCCGGCTTCATCCAGGTGGAAGACGGCGGTGAAACGCTCGTCGAACAGGCCGCGCTCGCAAAAGCAGGTAAGAATGCCGAATACAGCGTGGACGGTGTCGCCGGCAGCTCCAGCTCGAATACCGTAACGACCGCGATCCCCGGCGTGACGCTGAGCCTCAAGGCGCTGACGACCACCACGGGTCCCGTGACGATCGATGTACAGGCCCCGACGGTCAACACGAGCGCGATCGTCGCTCAGGTTCAATCCTTCGTAAAGCTGTACAACTCCGCGATCAGCGCGATCGGCAAGCAGCTGAGCACGAAGCCTCCGAGCAACCCCCAGAGCAAGGAAGAACTGCAGAGCGGAACGCTCTTCGGCGACTCCGAGCTGATCGGGACGCTGGACAGTCTGCGCAAGGGAATGTACGAACCGATCGAAGGCCTCGCCAGCGGCATGTCGAGCCTCGCGGACATCGGCATCGGCACCGGCGCCGCCAGTGGGTCACACAAAGTAACCCAGGCCTCGGTGGAAGGGCAGCTTGAAGTCAACACGGCCGAACTGGAAAATGCACTCCAGACCAACCCGAGCGGTGTCGAGCAGCTGCTCGCCAAGTGGTCCACGGGGTTCCAGGCGATCGTCAACGCCGAGGCCCTCCCGGGCGGCAATCTCGAAGCAAGGATCAACGGCGACAGCGAACAGGTCGCCGAAATGAACAGCCAGATCACCTTCATGAACGAAACCATCGCCCTGCGCGAGAAGACCCTCCAGGAGCAGTACGCCGCGATGGAAGCGGCGATTGCCCACAGTCAGGCGGTGGGAAACTGGCTGAGCTCGCAGATCGTTTCGCTGACTCGAAGCTCGACGAGCGGGACGTCAACAGCGGCGGGTTAGGCTGCGGACCACGTCCGCGTGCCGGCCCCTTCAGTTCGGCCAGCCCTCGACGCTGGCCGCCATAGCGGGACTTTGTTTGGCGGCGCAGCATCGCGGCTCAAATCTGCGCTCGGTTGACCGATTACTCGGGTCAGTTGGAGTCTGTCGATGAACGATCGATCGAGGAGCGCGATGACCCAAGTCAGCCCATCACCGGACGCCTATCGCGAGAACATCGTGCTATCGGCGACGCCGACGCAGCTCGTCGTGATGCTCTACGACGGCGCGCGCCGCTTCCTAAGACAGGCCGCGGCCGCGATGCGGGCGAAAGAGATCGAACGCGCCCACTACACCCTGCGATACGCCGAACTGATCATCGCCCACCTCGACGGCGTGCTCGACGACGATCAAGGCGAGGACATCTCCGAGCAACTTCACAGGATCTACCGCTTCTGCCTTCTTCACCTCAACCACGGCCGTCTGCACCAGGACGCGGCCAAGCTCGAGCAGGTCGGTGATCTGCTCGGCGAGCTGCGCGAGTCGTGGGCGGAGCTCGCGCGAGGATGAGAGACGTGGAGCGCTTCCTCCCAACGCCGCCGAGCGTCCGACCGAGGTACTCGCGATGAGCGTCCCCGAGACGTGCGATACCCCACTGCGCGACCCCTATCAGGCGATCCTCGAGCTGGCTCAACGCGAGCTCGAACTTGCCGGCGACGGACGGATCGAAGATCTGCGCGCGCTCACCGAGGAGTGGGACGAGCTCACGGCGGGGCTTCCCGCGCGTCCGCCCGCCTACGCGCGCAGGCCCCTCGAACGTGCCGCCGCCTTGCATCAGCGCACCAACGCGACGCTTCACCGGCTGTCGGAGGCGATGCTCTGCGACATCCGCACCACCGCCCGCGCCGGCCGCGCCGCGCGTGGCTACGCTCGCGAGACTCACCGCCGCATCAGGCGCGTCGACCAGACGGCCTAGCCGGCGCTAAAGCCGGCGCTCGCCCGGCCGATTACCCGAAATGACCGGGCCAAGTTCCGGCTCAGGGATCCTCACGGATGAGGGTCGGCATCGTCCAAGGAGGGCGCAAACGTACCGATTCGCCACCCAAATGTTCCTGGCCGACACCACCCAGCTTGCACTCCAGACCGCGATGCGTGGCACCTGGATGCGCCAGACACTCATCAGCAACAACATCGCCAACGCCAATACCCCCGGCTACCAGCGCGAGACGCTGAACTTCGGCGGGGCGATGCGTGCAGCCCTCGCCAACGGCGAATCTCCAAGCCAGGTTGCGCTGCATCCCGAAGTCCAGTCGACGACGGCCGGCCCCGAAGGCAACGGGGTGTCGATCGACCAGGAATCCGCGCTGGCATCCGAGAACGGGCTCGAATACGAGGCGGACGTGCACGTGATGCAGGCCCGTGACGAAATCCTGCGCTCGGCGATGGGTCTCTGATGGGGCTGTTCGACGCCATCGAAATCGCCGGCAGCGGACTCACCGCCGAACGCGTTCGCATGGACGTCACTTCCGAGAACCTCGCCAACGCCCAGACCACTCGCACCGCCAACGGCCAGCCCTACCAGCGCCAGGAGGTTGTGCTGGCCCAGAACGGTACGCCGGCCGACTTCGGCTCTGCGCTGGCGGGCGCGCAATCCGAACAGGGCCCGCCCGGTGGGGTCGAGGTCAACGGAATCGTTGCCGACAAAACTCCCGACCAGCTCGTATACGACCCCGGCAGCCCCGAAGCCAACCCGCAGGGCTACGTGACGATGCCCAACGTCAACACCGTTACCGAAATGGTGGACCTGATCTCTGAGTCGCGCTCCTACCAATCAGACGTGACGGCGATGCAAACCTCCAAGTCGATGTTCACCGCCACGCTGGAACTGCTCAAGTGAGCGACCGGAGCCTCACGTGACGATACCCGCGCTCAGCAGCGTCAGCTCCATCCTCCCCTCGAACTCGCTCGGCGCCGGTGGCCCGAGCGAACAGTCGCGGACTCCCGGAGAACACACCCTTGGACTCAGTGAACCCGCGTCCGTTTCAGGCCCGGCCGGTGGCGGCTCAAACGAACCTGCTGTGGGGAACGTTGAAGCGACGAGCGGCCTTGAAGGTAGCAGCGGCGTTGAAGCTGGCGCGGGCGCGACTGCCGGCGGCTTCGGTAGCGCCCTCACTGACGCCATCTCTTCCCTGGAGCAGACCCAGCGGAGCGCCAGCGCCGCGAGCCAGGCGCTCGCCTCCGGAACGCTCAGCGATCCCGAGAGCGCTGTCGTGACCGTCGACGAAGCCCAGCTCGCAATGCAGCTGGCCTCGCAGATTCGCACGAAGGCCACCGAAGCGGCTCAGCAGATCTTCCAGACTCAGGTCTAGAACAGGCAATCCCCGACTTCGCCATCCATGCCCCTACGACAGATCACGACAAGACTTACACCTCGCGGATGGCTCGTCCTGGGCGGATCGGCGCTCGCAGGCATCCTCGTCATGTACCTGTTCGTGCACATGCTCGCCAAGCCGAGCTACTCCACCCTCGCCGCCGGCCTCGAACCCGCCCAGACCGGCAAGATGACGAGCGCTCTGGACCAGCACGGCATCAGCTACGAGCTGCAGAACAACGGCACGGCACTAGCCGTGCAGTCAAACGAGGTTGCGCAGGCGCGCGTGGCGCTCTCAACCGCCGGGCTGCTCGGCAACACCCAGCCCGGGTTTTCACTGTTCGAAAAATCGAGCCTCGGCGAAAGCAACTTTCAGCAGCAGGTCACCTATCAGCGCGCCCTGCAGGGTCAGCTCGAGCAGACGATCGACAACATCCAGGGCGTCTCCGGTGCCCAGGTCGAGCTCGTCCTGCCCAGCGCTCAGGACCAGCTCTTCCAGGAAAATCAGAACACGGCCTCGGCCGCCGTCCTGCTGAGCGCGACGACATCGCCAAACGCCACCTCGATGCGCGGCATCGCCCAGCTCGTCGCTTCGTCGGTCCCCGGCCTGCAGCTGAACAAGGTCACGATCACCGGGGCCAACGGTCAGCTGCTGTGGCCGTCTCAGAGCGGCGAAGGTGCGACCGGGGTCGATACAAAACAGGGTGCCCAGGAACGCTACGACGAGGAGACCGAGGCCAGCCTCGACACGATGCTCGCCCAGACGATCGGTCCAGGCAAGGCGACGGTGCAGGTGAACGCCACCGTGAGCACGAATCAGACGACGCAGGAATCACTGACCTACGGCAAGACCGGGGTTCCGCTGCAGCAGAGCAAGAACCTTGAAACGCTCGCGGGCAACGGTAGCGGTGGCGCGGGTGGCGCTGCGGGTACGGCCAACGTTCCCGCCTACGCGCAGACCGGCGCCAGCGGCAAGTCCAACTACAAGCATGAAGTATCCGCCGCGACGCTCGGCGTGGACAAGACCGTCACGCACTCCGTCATCTCTCCCGGCGCCGTTGAAAGCCAGCACATCTCAGTTCTGCTCGACCGCTCCGTGGCGCCGTCTTCGGTGCCCGCGATCAAGGAAGCCGTGACCAACGCCGCCGGGATTCAGCCGAGCCGCGGCGACACGATCTCGATCGGGCAGATGGCCTTTGCCAAGCCCGTCACGGCCGCATCGGGGCCCGCTGGTGGAATCCTCGGCTACGCGCAGTACGTCCTGATCGCGATCGCGTGTGCCGCGTTCCTGTTCTTCACGACGCGCGTCCTTCGCCGCCGCGAGGATGAGCCGATCGATCACGAACCACCCTGGTTGCGCGAGTTGGAGCTGCCGATGCGCCTGACCGAGCTTGAACGTGCCACGAGCGCCAACGGCGCGAACGGAGCCGAACCCGTCGGCGCTGGCAACGCGACCCGCCGCAAGGTTGACGACCTCGCGGCCAGCAGCCCCGACCGCGTTGCCCAACAGCTGCGCAGCTGGATGCAGGAGGAGTAGTGCGTGGCAATCGAGATGCCCCCTGCCTCTGACGAAGCCCTTGCCGCTCTCCCCGTGCGCACCGCCGCTCGCGTGGCGGGTCGCCGCAAGGCCGCCGTGCTGATGGCGGCGCTCGGCTCCGAGCGCGCCGCCGAGGTCATGCACCACCTGCGCGAGGAGGAGATCGAGACCCTCTCCCTCGAAATGGTCAAGATGGGCCCGATCGACGAGGAGACGACCGAGGCGATCCTCGGCGAGCTCACGGCGATCAGCGCCGATGGCCTGGGCGGAATCGCCGGCGGAATCGACTTCGCGCGCGAAGTGCTCGAGCGCGCGCTCGGCGCCGAGCGCGCCGAGGAGCTGATCGGACGCCTGTCGACCGTCATCGACATGCGCCCGTTCGAGTTCCTGCGTCGGACCTCGCCAGAGCAGATCGTCGCGTTGCTGCGCACCGAGTCCACGCAGACGATCGCGCTCGTCGTCGCCAATCTGCACACGGTGCTGGCCGCCCAGGTACTGGGCCACCTGCCCGAGCAGATCCAACCTGAGATCGCGCTGCGCATCGCGCGCATGGGTGACACCAGCCCCACCGTGATCCGCCAGATCGAAGAGGTGATCCGCCAGAAGCTGACCGCGGAAGTCGAGGAGTACACCGCGGCCGGAGGCGTGAAGTCGCTTGCCGACATCCTCAACCACGCCAATCGCCCGACCGAGCGCGTCGTCCTCGATCATCTCGCCGCGACCGATCAGGATCTCGCCGACGAGGTCCGCCGCATGCTGTTCGTGTTCGAGGACATCATCCAGCTCGACGACCGCGACATGCAACAGGTCCTGCGCGAGACCGGCCAGAAGGATCTCGTGCTCGCTCTACGTGGCGTCTCCGATGCGGTCAAAGAGAAGGTGCTGACCAACATGTCAGAGCGTGCGGCCGCAACGCTCCAGGAGGAGATCGAGATCCAGCAACCTCAGCGCAAGCGCGATGTGGAGGAGGCACAGGGACGCGTCGTGCAAGTGGTGAGGCGCCTGGAGGAAGCCGGGACGATCGTGCTCTCCCGCGCCGACGGCGAGGACGAGGAGGAAGCGGTCGTCTGATGGGGACCGGCTATCCACTCGAGCAGCTCGAGCCCTCCGCCGCGGCACGCCTCGGCTCCCCGGCGCAGATCGTCGAGCGCGCGAACGCCGAGGCGGAGCGCATCCGCGAGCTCGCCCGTGACGAGGGCCACGCTGAAGGTCTCGCGCAGGGCCTCGAGGCAGGCCTCGCCGAGGTTCAGCTCGCCACCGCTGCTCTGCACGCCGCGCTCGCCGACCTCAATGGCCAGACCGAGGAGCTCACCGGCGCCGTCGAGCACGATGCCGTCGAGCTCGCCCTCGCGCTCGCCGCAAAGATCCTCGCCGGCGCACTCGACGTCCAGCCCGAGCGCGTGCTCGACACGGTCAGCGGCGCGCTGCGACGGATCGCCGACCGGCGGCGCATCGTAGTCGTGGTCGATCCCGACGATCTCGAGACCGTCAGCGCCGCGATCGGCGAGCTGACGGTCAAGGCCGGCGGGGTCGAGCTCTGCGAGGTGCATGCCGATCGCCGCGTGGGTCGCGGCGGCGCGATCGTGCGCACGGTTGAGACCGAGGTCGACGTCACCGTCCAGACCCAGCTCGAGCGCGCGCGCGAGGTAATCGCCGAGGAGCTTACGCGCGAGGCCCCCTCCTCGTGACCCGCGAGCTGCTCGAGCGCGCCTCCCGCGCCGCGCGTAGCGCCGATCTCGCCCGCTCGCATGGTCGCGTCAGCAACCTCATCGGGCTGATCATCGAGGCCACCGGTCTGCAGGCCGAGATCGGCGAGGTCTGCCTGGTCAGCGCGACGCACGAACGATCGAGCAGCGACCGCGAGCCCGTGCCGGCCGAGGTGGTCGGCTTCCGCGAAGGACGCACGCTGCTGATGCCGCTCGGCGAGCTCCACGGAATAGGTCCTGGCACCAAGGTCCTTCCCAGCGGGGCCCCCTTTCGCGTCCCCGTGGGCCCCGGCCTGCTCGGGCGTGTGATCGGGGGCCTCGGCAGCCCACTCGACGGACGTGCGGCGCCCGCCGGCACCAGCGCGCGCTCGACGATCGCCTCGCCACCCAGCGCGCTCGAGCGTCCTCGCATCAACGAGCGCGTCGGGCTGGGCGTCCGCGCGCTTGACGGGCTCGTGCCATGTGGGCGGGGACAGCGCCTTGGCATCTTCGCCGGCTCCGGCGTCGGCAAGTCATCGCTACTCGGGATGATCGCCCGCTCGACCAGCGCCTCGGTCAACGTGATCGCCCTCGTCGGCGAGCGCGGCCGCGAGGTTCGCGAGTTCGTCGAACGCGACCTCGGGGATGCCCTTGAGCACTCGGTGGTCGTCGTCGCGACCTCCGATCAGCCGGCCCTCGTCAGAATCAAGGCCGCCTTCACGGCGACCACGATCGCCGAGTACTTCCGCGACGAGGGTCACGACGTGATGCTGATGATGGACTCTGTCACCCGCTTTGCGATGGCCCAGCGCGAGATCGGGCTCGCCATCGGCGAGCCGCCGGCGACGCGCGGCTACACGCCGAGCGTGTTCGCGCTGTTGCCCCGCCTGCTCGAGCGCGCCGGCACGAGCTCGGCCGGCTCGATTACGGCCCTGTACACGGTGCTGGTCGACGGGGACGACATGAACGAGCCAATCGCCGACGCGGTCCGCTCGATCCTCGATGGACACGTCGTGCTCACGCGCTCACTCGCGCACGCCGGACACTACCCGGCGATCGATGTCCTGCAGAGCGTTTCGCGGCTTGTCGGGGAGATCGTCTCGCCGGCCGTCGCCGCCGCCGGTCAACGGCTGCGCGCTGCGCTCGCGGCACTGAACGACAAGCAGGACCTGATCTCGATCGGCGCATACAGCTCGGGTGCCGACCCGCTGCTCGATGCGGCGCTCGAACACCGTGGGCAGATCGAGCGCTTCCTACGCCAGGTGGTTGACGAGGCCAGTGACCCAGACACCTCCGATGCCGAACTGCTCGAGCTCGCCGCCGCGCTCGAGAGGTCCCTGACACAGAGCAGCGGCGAGGTCGTCGACGCCGAGGAGGTCGACGAAGCTGAGAAGCGCCCGCTCGCCCCATCCGAGCCCTTGCATTCTGCGATTCCCGCGCTCGGACTGGCGCTCTGAGCGGCGCCCGCCCGGGTGCCCGCCGTCGGCTGACTCAAGAGTCGCGCCGCGCGACCGATTACGCGGGCCGTGGGCAATCGATCTTCGTTCACCTTCCGACTCGAGCGCATACGCGCGTTGCGTGAGCGCCGTGAGGATCTCGCCCGCCGCGAGCTCGCGCAGGCGACTTCGCGCCTGACCAGCAGCCAGGACCGCCTGGAGGCGGTCGATATCCATCTCGAGAATGCCCGCGCCGAGCAGCGCCTGGCCACCGGCAGGCGCGCCGTCCTCAGCGCCGAGGAGCTTCGCGCGCGTCAGGCGTTCGTCGAACGGATCGAGGCACGACGCGTCGAGCGGGTGCGGGAGCTGGCCGTGAGCGAAAGCGACGTCTCCGAACGCGGCGGCGAACTCGGAGATGCCGCTCGCGAGCACCGGATGCTCGAGCGTCTGAAGGAGCGCCAGTACTACGAGCACGTTCGCGAGCACGACCGCCGTGAACGGGTGGTGCTCGACGAAATCGCCATCGACCGCTTTCGCGGGAGTGCCGCGTGAGCATCCAGGCTGTTCTCGGCTCGGGCTCTGGCGAACCCTCGGGTGCGCTCGCCGCCAGCGAACGCGTGGAACGCCTGGAGGCGCTCGTCGCGAAGGTGGAAGAGGGCCCCGCCGGCTTCGCCGCGGCACTGAACGCCGCGCAGGGCGGCTCGGCGACCACGGGCTCGGAGGCTTCCCCGAGCACCGCGCTCGCCTCCGACAGCGCGAGCGGCTCGAGCGCGCTCGAACCGCTCAGCGGCGAGAGCAGCGACCCGATCACCGCGGCCGGGAGCGAGTCAGCCTCCGGCGCGGGGGGCGCCAGCTACGTTCCGCTGATCGACCAAGCCGCGGCGCAAAACGGCCTCGATCCCACCGTCCTGTATGGCCTGGTCCAACAGGAGTCGGGCTTTGACCCGAGCGCGAGCAGCAGCGCCGGCGCCGAGGGATTGACACAGCTGATGCCCGGAACCGCCACATCGCTCGGCGTCAGCGAACCGCTCAACCCGGTCCAATCGATCGACGGCGGCGCCCGCTATCTCGGGGAGCTGCTGCGGCAGTTCGGGGGCAATGTCACCGACGCCCTCGCCGCCTACAACGCCGGCCCTGGCGCGGTGGAGCGCTACGGCGGCGTGCCGCCCTACAGCGAAACCCAGCAGTACGTGGCCAAAGTGCTTGAAAATGCCGCCGCCGAGCGCCAGAGCGCCGGCGGGGACGCAGTTCAAGCCAGCGCCCCACGCGCTGCCGGCCCCACGGCTACGGGGACCCGCGCATGAGCGCCCTCCAGACCGATCCTGCGCTCGCCGCGCCGGAGCAGCCGCCCTCGCGCGGGGGTGCCCCACCGGGAGCGCCTCCCGAAAGGGCCCCGCTCGAGGGCGCCTTCCAAGCCGAATTGGCCCGGACCGCAAGCGCGGAAGGCCAGCAGCAGAGGGCGGCGGCCAAGCGCAGCTGCGCCCGCGCCGACGATCAGGCCGGGACGCGCGCGAACCAGACGGGCGCCACGAGCGGCCCGCAGGAAGCGAGCGTCGGCCACGCACCCCGCGGCAGCGAGCGGCGCCGCGCCGAGCGCCAACAGACGTCATCCTCACCCGCGGGCGCCGACGCAGGCTCAGCCGCCGCGGCCACGATGCCCGACCCGGGTGCCGGCGCCGGCGCTAAAGACACCGGGGCGCTCACCGCAACCGCCGCCGGCGCGGAGCTCTCGCTACCCGAGGCGAGCGCCCTTGCCGCCACGACCGCCGAACCGGTGGAAGCGCCGCCGGCGCGGTCATTGACGGCCGCCACCGCCAACGCCGATCCCGCACCCGCGACGCCGAGCACGGCTGACGCCGGAGCCCTCGCAGAGCCCGGTCGCACCGGCGCGGATGTCAGCGCTGAAACGGAATCCTCCTCGAGCGAACTTCCGACACCGGCCGCGGGGAGCTCCGTCCTCCCCTCAAGCCCAGGGCACGCGCCGAGCATCACCGGGGAAGCGTCGCTTCGGCCCGACGACCCGCGTGCGCAGGTCGCGGAGCTCACCTCTCAGCCACCGGCCGGCGCTGGCGCTGGCGCGTCCCCGGCCAGCGGCTCGCAGGAACCGGGCGGCCCACCTCGACCCCACCTGCCGCTCGCGCGCGCGGACTCAACCCCCGGCTCCCCTCCAGCCGCAGCTCGTGCGAATGCCGAGCAAGACGCGGCGAGCGCAAGCGCCCCGGTCAACGCCCAGCGCACGGCAAAGTCGCCCACCGTGAGGGCTGAGAGCTCGTTGAAGATCGCCGATGACGCCGGTGGGACGGAGTCGGCCATGCCGGCCACTGCACCCGGCGCCGACCTCGGCTCGCCGGCCGGAGCCGCCGCAGCATCGGTGGACGGGGGGTCCGCCGCGAGCCCTGCGAGCGGGCCGCCGGCCGGCTACGGGGTGGGCCTCGAGCAGGCGATCGAGAACATGCACGTGACGATCGAGCTCGCCGCCCGCGAAGGGCTCTCCCAGGCCCGCATCGCGCTGGAGCCCGAAGAGCTGGGTGAGATCCGCATCCACCTCACGCAGACGGCCGCCGGACTCATCACGCGCGTCACCGCCGAGAGCCCCGCCGCCGCACAGGCGCTCGCGGCGGGACACGCCGAGCTACGCCAGGCGCTCACTTCCATGGGCCTCTCGCTGGCACGCCTGCACATCGGCCATCACGGGCAGGCGAGCGCGGATGGTAGCCGGCATGACAGCGAACGAAGTCGTCAGGGCACCGCCGACGAGCTCCGCTCGGCCGCGGGTACCCCCTCCGAGGACGCTGGCACCGAGGACCAAGGCTCACGCGTCAGCGCGGACGGGCAGGTGCTGCAAGCAGCCTCACCGACCGCTGGTGCCCTTATCGACGTGCTCGTCTGAGACAGAACCAACCACCGAACCGAGAGGCATTCCAGACATGAACGCGACCACCTCCCCCGCAACGCTGCCGTCCAGCACCACGGCCCAGCCCGCCGCGAGCTCCCCGACCAGCCCCGCAAACCCGAATGGCGAACTCGGCAAGAACGCGTTTCTGAAACTGATGGTCGCCCAGCTGCAGGCGCAGAACCCGCTGGACCCGGCAAATGGCAACGAATTCATCGCCCAGCTGGCCCAGTTCTCCCAGCTCGAGCAGACCACCAACCTCGCCGAAGCGGCCTCCAAGGCCGACGGCGCAGCGCGTGTCGCCCAGGCAGTGCAGCTGATCGGGCACACGGTCTCCTACGCCGATCCCTCAACCGGCGAGAAAGCCGAAGGAACTGTCCAGAACGTCGAGATCACCGGCTCGGGAGCAACGCTCACCGTCGGCGGAGTCGCCGGCGTCGAACCCGCGAGCATCACCGAGGTCTCGTGAGCGTCCAGGAGAATCCCGCACTGCAAGGACCCGGCGCGGCCGGGCAGATCCGGCCGAGCCGCGCGCGTGCTGCCAACCGCACCGCCGAGCCCACCGGGCCGCGGTTCGCGGACGTCCTCAAGGACGCCTCGCTCGAAGCGACGCGCCGAGCGTCCGCGCCTGCGACCGACCCCCGCGCGCTCGCGCCGAGCTCCGCCACCACGAGCGGCGAGCCGCTGCATTTCTCAAAGCACGCGCTCGAACGGGTTCAGCGCCGTGGGATCCCACTCGACCCCACGACGATCAGCAGGTTGCGAGAGGGCGTCGGCCGGGTTGCCGGCAAGAGCGCCCGCGACTCGCTCGTACTTGTCGACGGCACCGCCTTCGTGGTGTCCGTCAACAACCGCACCGTCATCACGGCGGTCGGCTCCGAACACATGCGCGAGCACGTGTTCACGAACATCGACAGCGCCGTGATCGCATGAGGCGCAGCGCGATGCAGACGCAGCACCCCGGGCGCTCGGCTCGCGAGCCGAGACAAACACCTAACGACCACGGCCGGACCTCGTGGAGGAGGCCGCGAAAGGAAGTGACGCCACCATGATGAGTGGAATGTATGCCGCGATCAGCGGTCTCGACGCAAACGAAACGATGCTCAACAACACCGCGAGCGATCTCGCGAACGTGAACACCGTTGGATTCAAGTCGGCGCATGTCACATTCGCCGACTCGCTCACCCAGGTGCTTCGCGGAGCCTCGGGTGCCACCACCAACAATGGCGGGACGAACCCGCTTCAGCTGGGGCTCGGCGTACAGGTCTCCGCCACCGAAAACGAAATGTCCGAGGGCGCTTTCCAGTCGACCAACAGCCCGCTCGACATCGCGATCCAGGGCAGGGGATTCCTGCGCGTCGGCGCGGGCTCGCCGCCTGCCGAACCGCCGTACACGACGGGCCTGCCGGCCAACGTCGACTACACGCGCGCCGGCAACCTCACGACCAACACGAGGGGCCTGCTCACCACCCAGTCGGGCCTGTATCTCGTCGGCGTCAATGCCGAAGCGATCAAAGGCGAAGCCAGCACCACCTACCGACCGGGCAAAGAAGCGAGCTACCTGGAGATCCCGCCCGGCTCGGCGAACGTCTCGATCGGCCAGGACGGATCTGTCACCTACACCGACGAGAACCCGCTCTCGCCGACCTACGAACAGCAGGTCACCGCCGGCTACCTGACGCTCGCGCAGTTCCCCAACCAGGCGGGGCTTCAGCGCCTTGGCAGCTCATTGTGGGCACAGTCGGCCAACTCCGGAGGCCCGATTGTGGGGACGCCGGACACCGGCGGCTTCGGCCAGACGATCGGTGGCGAGCTCGAGATGTCGAACGTCGACCTTGCTACCGAAATGACCGAAATGATCACCGCCGAGCGCGGCTATCAAGCCAACTCGCGTGTGATCACGACGGCCAACGAAATGCTGCAGTCGGCGGTGAGCATGGTCCAGTAAAAGCCCGAAGGACGACCACCGAGGCGCCTGGTGGGGGCGCACGCGCTCCCACCAGTGCGAAGGCTAAGCGAAACCAGCCGGCACGGCTGGCCAACCGCCGTGTAGGTCCTGCTGGGGACCCGCGATTTCGCGGGCGAAGGCCGGACCACAAGTCAGAGAGGCAGCGAGATGATCACACTACACCGGCTCGGTCACGCCGACGAGCCCTTCCAGCTGAATCCCGACCTAATCGTCACCGTCGAGCCCACCCCCGACACGGTCGTCACGCTCGCGACGATGGCGAAGGTCGTCGTCGCCGAGACGCCCGAGCAGGTCGCCGCCGCCGCGCGCGCCTGGCGCGTCGAGGTCCTCTCGGAGGCGATGCGCAGCCAGCCCGCCGAGAGCGAGTCCAATCCTGTCCAAAGTGTGTTGAGGCGTGTCCGCGTTGATTGAGAGATCGTGCGCGCCGGCCGATCAACGAGAACCATGAAGGCCGCCACAGCCATAGGAATCGTAGTTGCCTTTGGCGCACTGGCGCTCAGCTCGATGATGACTGGCACGAGTCCCGCGGCGTTCCTGAACATTCCGGCCATGATCATCATCCTGGGTGGAACCGGCGGCGTCACGCTTGCGAGCGTGGGCATCGGATCGATGAAGCGCGTGCCGTCTCTCTACAAGCTGGTGATCTCGGCCGAACCGCCCGACATGCGAGGGCGCCTGGACGAGCTCGTCTCGCTCGCCGACGAGGCCCGCCACAACGGGTTGCTGGCGCTCGACGCACGGATCTCCGACATCGACGACGGCTTCACCCGCAACGCTCTGCAGCTCGTCGTCGACGGCACCGATCCCGAGATGGTGCACGCGATCATGGAGGCCGAGATCGACGGGATGGTGGCCCGACACGCGGTCGGCGCGGCTCCGTTCGAGAAGGCCGGCGGGTTCGCCCCGACGATGGGCATCATCGGCACCGTGCTCGGCCTGGTTCACGTTCTGCAGGATCTCTCCTCGCCACAGACACTCGGACCCTCGATCTCGACGGCCTTCCTGGCGACGCTGATGGGGGTCGGCTCGGCCAACGTCGTGTTTCTGCCGATCGCCAATCGACTGAAGGCGATCTCCGCCGAAGAGGTCGAGTTGCGCATGATGACGCTCGAGGGGATCCTCTCGATACAGGCCGGCGATAACCCTCGCCTGGTCTCTGAAAAGCTGATGTCCTACGTGCCGCCCGCCGAGCGCGAGGCGGAGCGCGAGGCCCACGCCGGCGTGCAGACGGCCGGCCTTCAGGTCGAGGCGGCGTAGCGATGTCGCGCTCGAGGCGCAGGCGCCAGGCCGGCGGGCACGAGGAGGGGAACAACGAGCGCTGGCTGCTCACCTACGCGGACATGATCACGCTGCTGATGGCCCTCTTCATGGTGCTCTTTGCGATCTCCTCGGTGAACATCTCCAAGTACCACACGCTTCAGCAGGCCCTGCGGGCAGCCTTCTCGGGCAACGTCCTGCCGGGCGGAAAGGCGATCGCACATCCCGGCGCGAGCTCCAGCTCAAGCAAAGCTCCGAGCAGCATCGATCTGCAGGCGATCGTTCCGGTCACGGCCCCGTCCAGCAATCTTGAAACCGTCACCGCAGCGCACGCTACGGCAACCAGCGTCAAGGTGGCGGCGGCTCGTGAGCAGAACGAGTTCCAGCAGATAAAACGCGAGCTCGAAGCCTACGCTGCGCGGCACGGTCTGTCCTCCTACGTCCATACCGCGGTCGAACCGCGTGGCCTTGTGATTCGGGTGCTGACCGACAGTTTGCTCTTCCCCTCGGGCAGCGCAACTCTCGATCCGAAGGCCCAGCCCCTGCTCGCCGAGGTCGCCGGCCTCCTAAACGTGGACACCGTTCATCCGATAACCGTGGAGGGCAACACCGATAACGCCCCGATCGTGGGCGGCAGCATATTTCCAAGCAACTGGGAGCTATCGACGGCTCGTGCCAGCATGGTCGTACGCAGTCTAATTTCCGAGGGTGTCAACCCCGAGCGTCTAAGTGCGGCCGGCTATGCCGATCTGCGGCCGATCGCGAGCAACGCCACGCCCGCCGGCCGTGCCCTCAACCGGCGCGTGGAGATCGTCCTCCAACGCATTTACTGACATTCAGAGGGCACCGAGAACATGTCAAAGAAAAAGCTCCTCATTCTCGCACTCCTGCCGTTGGTCCTCGGCGTCGGCTACGCGATGGCCGCCAAGCCCAAGCCGGCCGTCAAGGCGAAGATCGCCGGAACGATCTATGTGATGCCGCAAACATTCCTCTTGAACCTCAGCGAATCCCACTATGCCAAGCTATCGGTCGCGCTCGAGCTGGCGGCAGACCAGCCTGCTGCGGCATCGGCCTCGGCGGGCTCGGCGGGCGGCGGGGAAGCGGCCGGAACGCTTCCCGAGGAAGCCGTGATACGCGAAATTGTCACGAACGCCGTGACCGGGCAGAACAGTGAAACTCTGATCAGCAGCCGTGGTCGCAACGCGCTCAAGCACCAAATCCTGGCGGCGATCAAGCACACCACCGACGTCAAAGTGCAGGCCGTGCTTTTTCCCGAAGTAACCGTCCAATAGGAGTCAAGCCATGCCCGAAGCAGTGCAATATGAGCAGTTTGATCGCGCCCCTACTTCCGCGGGCGGTGAGCAGCTCGAGGCAGATCTGCGTCGACTCAGTGAGGTTGCCATGGAGTTGAGCGTGGAGATCGGTCGTGCCTCGATGACGGTGGGCGAGACGCTCGAGCTGCGCCCCGGCTCGGTTATCACGCTCGAACGCCTCGCCGGAGAACCGGTCGATCTGCTCGTCAACGGCACGCCGATCGCCCGCGGTGAGGTCGTGGTCGTCGATGAGCAATTCGGCCTGCGAGTGACGGAGGTCGTCGAAGGCGAGCCCGGCGACGCGTCCGCCACGGGCGAGGACACCCCGAGCGACGGCGATGACCTCGCCGCCGAACCGTGATCGAGGCCGCGTGAGCCAGACCGACAAGCAGGAGCAGCCGCCGGGCGCAGCGGCCATCTACGCGCCGGATCCCGGCGCGAGGGATGCGTCCCCGCCCGAGCCGCCCGCAGGCCACGCCCAAGATACGGCCACGCGTGCGCGCGAGGGGGCCGGGGAGCCGTTCATCGAGCGACGTCGCGGCGACCGGCGGATCCATACGGTCGACTTCTCCCAGCCCACCAAGTTCACAACCGAGTTGCGCCGGCGCATCGTGCGCGTGCTGGGACCCTTCTGCGAATCCTACGCAAACCGCCTGTCAAGCGAGCTACGCGCCCCGGTCGAGTTCGCCGTCGCGGACTCCACTCAGCTCACCTGGTCGGCCGCGAAGGGGGCGATGCCGACAGGCGCGATCACCGTGGCACTGGAGGTCAAGCCCGTGGACCGGCAGATGCTGCTGAGCATCGAGACGCCCCTGATCCTGAGGGCCCTCGAGTGCCTGCTCGGGGGCCGCGCGGCCGAGGCGCCGGCCAAGCGCCACTTCAGCGAGCTCGACTGGGCGCTCACGAGAAGGCTGCTCGAGGCCACGACAGCGCATCTGAGCACGGCCTGGCGCGATCTCGGCAGGCTGCAATTCGTCCTCGGACAGATCGACCTCGATGACGACGCCGGCGTGATACTCCCGCTCGGCGAGGCCACGTTCGCAATCACGCTCGAGTGCCGGGTCGACGGACTCCTCTCAAGGATGTCACTGCTGATTCCGTGGTCGGCGATCGAGCCGGTTGCCGATGAGATCCTCGGCGAGGGATCTCAGCTCGCCGACGCTGACCCGCACGACGGCTACGCGGTGCACCGCAGCCTCGCCGGGTCGCGTGTGCAGGTCCGCGCCGAGGTGGGCTCGGTGGTGATGCCGGTCGAGCGGATGCTCGCCCTCACGCCCGGCGCGTTGCTCGCGCTCGAGGACCGTGCGGAGGACGGGGTGCACCTGTTCGCCGAGGGTGTTCCGATCGGCCGTGCCCACCCGGGGCTGCGAGGCGCCCGCCGCGCGCTGAAGCTGAACGCCCCGATCGAACCGGGGCCGGTGCTCGCGATGCATGCGGCGAAAGCGCCAAAGCCGACCGAACCAGGCACCCATGCTCCACCTACCAACGGCGGCGACTCGCTCGAGCAAGATGCCCCCGAGCGCGAACAGAACGGTGGCGCCGGCGGCGCGGGCGCCTCCTCCCGCGCCCGTGATGGCCTCGCGCGAATGCTGGGGGTGTCGGTGCGTGTCTGGGCCGAGCTTGGCCGCGCCACGCTCCCGCTGGGCCGCACGCTCGAGCTGCCGTCAGGCGCCGTGGTGGAGCTCGACCAACCAGCCGAGGCACCGATCGAGCTGTTCGTCAACGGCCTGTGTTTCGCGCACGGGACGCTCCAGGTCACCGCCGGTGGTGACTGGGCGGTGCAGATCGACGCGCTGGTCTGAAACCACGCTCAGCCACAGCTTTAGACACTCGCTGGACCGCACGCTCTCCCCGCCGGTAGGTGGCTAAAGACACTTGACCCGACGCCGATAACCGGGGGCGACTCCCCTCGGGGTCGTCCCTCGATGATCAGGTCAATAACGCATTCGCGAACGGCGCTTTGCGCCGCCATTCCCACAGTCGGCCTTGCCGTTCTGACGCTGGCCTGTCCCGCACAGGGCTTCACGGCGACCTCGAAGCTCGGCGGTGAAAGCACACCGTTGCGGCTGTCCGCGCCGACACAGGCGTCGCACGCAACATCAAGCGGACCGAGCCTCATCCGCACGATCGTCGGATTGGTGATCGTGCTCGCCGTGATCTGGGGGCTCACCTGGATCCTGCGTCAGGTCAAGTCCGGACGCGAGACCCGCGCGGTCGGCCTGGCCCTCGCGAGCATGGCGACATTGCCGCTCGGAGCGGGCAGGACGCTACACCTGGTACGCGCCGGCAGCGATTACCTGCTGGTGGGCAGCGCCGAGCACGGCATCGTGCCGATCTCCCGCTACAGCGAGCAGCAGGCGTTGGATGCGGGATTGCTTGACCCGGTCGAGAGCACGACGGACGCCACCGCTCCAGCGAGCTTTGCGGGCGCCGAGCGGGTACCGAACCTCATCGGCCGCCTGCGCGAATGGACGGTGCGCAGGTGAATCGGCGGCGGGCAGATCGAGGAGGTGCCGATCGGCGATGAACGTCTCCTCGTCCTCCAACGCCGTACAGATCTTGCTGCTGCTTGGTGGCCTCACGCTCGTCCCGGCCGTCCTCTTCACCGTTACCGGCTTCACCAGAATCCTGATCGTACTCGGCTTCATCCGCAGCGCGATCGGCACCAACAACGCTCCTCCCAACCAGGCGCTCGTCGGGATCGCGCTGTTCCTCACGATCTTCGTCATGTCCTCGACGATCGCTGCGATCAAGCGGCAGGCGATCCAGCCGCTCGAGTCGCACCAGATCTCCACCACCACGGCGATCACGCGTGCCGAGCAACCACTGCGCGAATTCATGTTCCGCCAGACGAGCGTTCAAGACATCGCGCTGTTCATCAACCTCGGGCACGCCAAGCAGCCGCGCACCCGCGCCGAAGTGCCGACCGAGGTTCTGGTCCCCGCGTTCATCGTCTCGGAGCTGAAGAGCGCGTTCCAGATCGGATTCCTGATCTTCCTGCCGTTCCTGATCATCGACCTGATCGTGTCTTCGACGCTGATGAGCATGGGCATGATCATGCTTCCGCCAACGTTCATCTCGTTGCCGTTCAAGATCCTCCTGTTCGTCCTAGTCGACGGTTGGGATCTCGTCATAAAGGCGCTCGTCCAGAGCTTTCACTAGGGGCCTTGAGAGATGAACCAGGACACCGTCATCAACCTCGCCGCGCAGGCGATGAGCCTGTCATTCAAGGTCGCCGGGCCGCTCCTGCTCGCGGCGATGGTCGTAGGACTGCTCGTCAGCATCTTCCAAGCCGTGACGCAGATCCAGGAGCAGAGCCTCACCCTGATTCCCAAGATCGCCGCGATCGCCGCGATCACGGTGCTGCTCGGTCCCTGGATGCTCGACCAGATGGTCGCCTACACCACCAACCTCTACTCGGCGATTCCGACGCTGGTGAACTGATGAGACGCGCCCGCGACATTCAGCCGGGCTGCGCCCGAGGAGCGCTTGGCTCTCGCGCGCCCGGCTCGCGGCACACGCGGAGAAGCTCATGAACGAGATCATCAGCAGGCTCGCCGGCAACGAGCTGGTCGGCTTCATCCTCGTGCTTGCGCGTGTAACACCACTGTTCCTGCTCGCGCCGCCGTTCAACTCGCCGCAGATCCCTCCGCGCGCGCGCGGGATCATCGCCGTGGGGATCTCAATCGGTCTCGCGCCGATCGCGCTGCATTCTCAGCACGTGCCCAGCGACCCGCTGACACTGGCGGGTCTCGTGCTCGACGGGGGCCTCATCGGACTTGGCTTCGCGTTCTGCTTCACGATCCTCTTTGCTGGAATCGAATCGGCCGGCGCACTCGCCGATCTCGACGCCGGCTTCTCCTACGGCAGCCAGATCAATCCCTTCAGCGGCACCGAAGCAGGCCCTTTCTCACGGTTCTACTCGCTCGTCGGAATCGTCATCTTTTTCACCATCGGCGGCGAAGTGTGGGTGATCCGCGGCCTGGCGCGCACCTTCCAGCTCGTGCCCTTGACCGGCGCACCCCGTCTCAACAGTCTCATTGGAGGCGCGGCTCAGGTCTTCTCCACCGTGTTCGTTTCAGCCGTTGAGATCGCAGCGCCCGTGCTGATCGCGCTCATCATCACCGATGTCGCCTTCGGCGTGGTCTCGCGCGTCGTGCCTCAGCTCAACGTCTTCGCGGTCGGCTTTCCCGCCAAGGTCGCGGTCGCCCTCGCCGTCGTCGCGGCCACGATCCCGTTCGTCGGGGGCTGGATCTCAGATCAAATGTCAACCAGCGTGGGCGCCGCCCTCAGCGCTCTGCACGTGGCTTGAGTCATGGCTCGCGACGATCGCACCGAGAAGGCAACGCCCAAGCACCGTGAGCGTGCGCGCAAGCAGGGCCAGATCGCCCGCTCGGCCGACGTCGGAGGCTCTCTCGTGCTCGCATCCGGCCTGTTCGCGGTCAGCTTGCTCGGACCGAGAATCGTCGAATCCGCCGCCGGCGCCTTCCGGCTGATCTTTGCCGAGGCTGCAACTCCGGGACGGGCAACGAGCGCTGCCGGACTGAATGGCCTGATGCACTCGATGGCCTCGACGCTCGGCGCCACGGTCGGGCCGATTGCCGCCATCTGCCTGGCCGCCGGCGCGCTGGCAGGCGCCGCACAGGTCGGCTTCCGTCCCCATCCGCAGGCGATCAAACTCGACTTCCACCGGATCAGCCCGCTCGCTGGAATGCGCAGGCTGCTCGGGCCCAACGTCATCTTCGAAGCGCTCAAGGCGACGACGAAGATCGCCGTCGTCGCGTTCATCGCCGGCGTGGTGCTGATCCCGGGCCTGCACACGTTGGCCTCCCGTGTCGGCCTGGCCCCCGGCGCGGTCGGTGAGATCGCGGGCCACAAAGGGATCGAAATCGCCCAGCGTGCGACGTTCGCATATCTGCTGATCGCCGTTCTCGACTACGGCTGGCAGCGTCGCCGCCACGAGCGACAGCTGCGCATGAGTAAGCACCAGCTCAAAGACGAGATACGCCAGCACGGGATGCCCGCCGAGGTCCAGGCCGCGCAACGGCGTCGTCGCATGCAGGCCGCCCGCAACCGCATGATGGCCGCCGTCCCAGACGCCGACGTGGTCGTCACCAACCCCACCCACTTCGCCGTGGCGCTGAGCTACGACGGTTCCCACACCGCTCCGGTACTGCTCGCAAAGGGTCAGGACCTGATTGCCCTTCAGATCCGGCGAATCGCCGAGGAGCACGACGTGCCGATCGTCGCCGACCCGCCTCTTGCGCGCGCTCTGCACCAATCGACCGAGATCGGTCAGGTGATCCCTGAGGAGCTCTACGCCGCGGTCGCACGCGTACTCGCATTCGTCTACCGCGTGGCGCGCCGCAGGAGGTACGCGCAGTGAACGCCGAGGGCATCCGCCGGGCCCTACGCCACACCGACCTGCTGGCCGCGGTGGGGGTCGTCGTGATCGTGACGATGCTTGTGGTTCCACTTCCGCCGGCGCTGCTCGACCTGCTGATCGCGCTCAATATCTCCGCCGCGCTTTCGATCCTCGTCGTCACGATGTACCTCAACAGGTCGCTCGACTTCGCCTCCTTCCCGAGCCTGCTGCTTCTGACGACGATGTTTCGGTTGGCGATCAACGTGTCCGTCACCCGACTGATCCTGACCACGGGCGACGCCGGAAGCGTCGTGAAGGCCTTCGGGCAGTTCGTGGTCAGCGGAAACGTGGTCGTCGGCCTCGTGATCTTCCTGATCCTCGTGGTGATCCAATTCGTCGTCGTCACCAACGGCGCCGGGCGCGTCGCCGAGGTCGGCGCGCGCTTCACGCTCGATGCGATGCCCGGCAAGCAGATGGCGATCGACGCCGACCTCAATGCCGGCCTGATCACCGATGCGCAGGCACGCGGACGGCGTGCTGAGATCGCCCGCGAAGCCGACTTCTACGGGGCGATGGACGGCGCCTCCAAGTTCGTCAAGGGCGACGCCATGGCCGCGGTCATCATCACCGCGATCAACCTCATCGGGGGCATCGTCGTGGGGATGCTCCAGCACCACCTGTCGTTCACCGAAGCGACGCACAAGTTCTCGCTGCTGACCGTCGGTGATGGGCTCGCCGCGCAGATCCCCGCGCTGTTGATCTCGGTCGCGGCAGGCATCATCGTCACGCGCTCGGCCTCCGATCGTGACCTCGGCAGCGACATCGCCACCCAGATCCTGCGCCAGCGCAAGGCACCGCTTGTCGCGGCGGCCGCGATTGGCATCTTCGCGCTCGTGCCCGGCCTGCCCAAGCTGCCCTTCCTGCTGATCGGTGGGCTGCTCGCCGTCGTCGGATGGAGCGTCCGCGACGGTCTCCCGGGTGAGGAGACCGACGAGGGCGGCGACGCGCCGCAGGCTCAGTCGACGCTGCCGAGCGCGGGCGAGCAGGCATCGGGGCGGCTGTCGGTCGATCCGTTCGAGCTCACGGTGGGCTTCGGGCTCGTGCCGCTCGTGGACGGAAGCTCCGGCGGCGCGCTGCTACGTCGAGTCAGCATGATCCGCCGCCAGATCGCCGGTGAGCTGGGAATCCTGATTCCCCCGGTGCGGATCCACGACGAGCTCGGAATGGAGTCTCACGAGTATGTACTGAAGATCCGGGGCTCGGAGGTCGCCGGTGGGCGCGTGATGCCCGGCCACCTTCTCGCGATGGACCCAGGCGACGCGGCCCCGGGCCTGCAGGGCATCCCCACCACCGAGCCGGCGTTTGGCCTGCCCGCCGTGTGGGTCCACGACTCCGCCCGCTCGGAGGCGGAGATGCTCGGATATACGGTCGTCGACGCCGAGTCGATGATCGTGACTCACCTTACCGAGACGATCCGCGCCCACGCCGCCGAGCTGCTCAGCCGCCAGGACGTCAAGGCGCTCCTGGACCAGCTCAAGGAGACAAACGCCGCGGTCGTCGAGGAGGTCGTCCCCGAGGTGCTTTCGCTGGGCGAGATCCAGCGCGTGCTGCAGGGTCTGCTCGCCGAAGGCGTGGCCGTCCGCGACCTCGGCACGATCATGGAGGCGATCGGAGACAAGGCCCGCATAACGCGCGATACGGGCCTTCTGACCGAGTATGCCCGCCAGGCGCTCGGCCGTGCGATCACCTCACCCCATCTGGACGAGCAGCTACGCCTGCGAGCGATCACGCTCGACCCGGAGATCGAGCAGGAGGTCGCCGCCTCGATCACCCAGACGACCGATGGCGAGTATCTCGCGATCGATCCACCGCGCGCGCAGGAGATCATGGGCGCCTTGCGCGCCCAGGTCGAGCATGCCACCGGGCAGGGAGCGCGGCCCGTGCTGCTGTGCTCTGCCCGCGTGCGTCGTCACCTGCGCCGGCTGATCGCCCAAGCCCAGCCACACCTGCCCGTCTGCTCCTACAACGAGATCGCGGCGGGCGTCAACGTCGAGACGATTGGAGTCATACACGCATGAGCTCAACCATGAACCACACCGCCAGCATGACGAGCACGCGAGCAGACACGGAGGCGTCCGGGGAGCCGGCTGCCGTGGGCACGACCCGCATCTATCGCGGGGCGAGCGTCGAGGAGCTGATCCCCAGGATTCAGGCAGAGCTCGGCGGCGACGCGATCGTAGTTCACCAGAACAGCGGACTCACGGGCGGCGTCGGCGGATTCTTCCAGCGCCCGTTCGTGGAAATCGAGGCCCGCCGCGGCCATCCGGGCGTCGACCTCTACGACGAGCCGGACGGCGGCGCGGTCATGCCGCCGGCCGTGCATGCACCGATCGCGCCGCAGGCGACGAGGCCGCCGCAGGCGCTAGCGCCGCAGCAGGCGATGGCGCCACCGGTGTATGGGCACACGGGGGTCGTCCTTCGCGACACCCCCACAGAGCCAGCGCCGGCGCCAAAGACGGTCTTCGAGCCGACCCTCGAGCGCGCGCCGCGCAACGGCACCCATCCGTCCGATCTTGAGCAGATCGACGACGAGTTCGCTGCCGTGCTCGCAGAAACCGAGGTGGCCTCGATGCCGAGCGAGCCTCGCGGCGGGCATGATGACGAGCTCGACGACGACTCGCGCGAGTACGTTGAGCGCCGCCGGCCCCCCGTCGCACCCAGCCCGAGCGGGCGTGCGCGGAAGAGCGTCGAGAGCAGCCTGCTCGGCGTCGGGTTCGGCGAGGAGCTTGTGGCAGAGCTGATCGAGGCCGCGGCCGCGCATGCGCGGCCGCTGATGCCCTCCCGTTCGGGGCTCGCGCGCTCGGTCCGCACGGTGCTGCGCCAGCGCATACCGAGCTGCCCCCCGCTCCCCACCCCGGGCGCGACGATCGCGTTCGTGGGCCCCGGCGGCAGCGGCAGGACGAGCTGCTGCGCAGCGATCCTCAAGGCATACCGCGAGCACAGCACGCTGCCGGCCGCCTGCGCGACGGTCGTCGCGGCAGAGAGCCGCGACGAGTATTCGATGCTGCTGAGTCCGGACATTCGCGAGCCCACGCCGCTCAGCGCTCCGCAGCTGGCCCGCAGCCTGCGCCGCGCTCGACGCGAGGGTCTGCTGCTGATCGACACGCCACCCGTGTCGCCCGCCGATGCGGGCGGCATCCGCGCGCTCGCCGCGCTGCTCGGCACCCTGAAGCCCGACCGGGTGATAGTCGCCCTGCCCGCCACTCTCGGCGACGTGGCCGCCGCGCAACTGCTGCAGGCGCTGCGACCGCTGCATGCACATGCGGTCGCGATCACGCACGGTGATGAGACCGACCAGCTCGGGGTCGCGGTGCAGGCGGCCTGCCGCTTCGAGCTCGCGCCCGAATATCTGTTGGATCGACGACGTGGCGGTAAAGAGCTGACGCTCATAGATCCGAGCTATCTAGCCAACACGCTGCTCCCGTAATCCAACGCTGCCGGAGACGAGCGTACCCCACGACCTGATCATGGAACCTGTGAACATGCCCTTCCACCGAGGCCACCAATGAAGCCCAAAGCGCGCGAGAAGGGTCGCAAGAGCGACTCGACGCTGCCGGCGTTGGCGGACGTGGTCACGGTGATCCGACCCTCCGGGGAACGCATTCAGGCTCTCGTCGCCTGGCGCGATGACCGAAGCCTGGTCGTGGCGCCGTGGCTCGCCGGCAGCGATTTCCGCGACGATGATCGTCTCGATCTCCTCGCGATCGAGTTCACGAGCCGCGGCGGGCGCATCCGACTGCAGGGCGAGGTGACCCGGGAGGGGGACGACGAGCTCCGATTCAGTGAGCTGCGCGCCGTCGAGGTTCTCCAGCGGCGTGAGTACGTGCGGGTGCCAGCAAGCCGACCCGCAAACGTCAGCGACGGCGTCGGCGAGGGCTGGGTCTCAACCTTTTGCGTCGATGTCGGCGGCGGCGGCATGCGCTTGGCGGGACCCGCCACGCTTGCGCTCGGCACGCAGCTCGCGTTTCGACTCAGCACCGCCAAGGGAGGCGCGCAGATCTCGGGCACGGGCACCGTCGTGCGAATCGATCGCGATGGCCGGCCTGCGATCTGCTTCGATGCGATCAGCGAGGGCAACCACCGCCGTTTGATGCGGTTCATCTTCGAGTGCGAGCGTGCCGAACGGCGCCGCGAGCTCGAGCGGAAGGATCGCAATGGCAGCTGACGCCGGCACCCCGCCGCTCGCGGCGGCAAGCCAGAAACCCGACGAGAGCCAGAAGCCCGAGGCCGCCGTCGTCGTCGCGACGCGCCCGCCGGGTGGTGGCTCGAGCACCCTCAATATGAGCGTCGCCGCACACCCCCGCGCCGCTCGAGCGGTTGCGCGCGCCAAGGCGCTCGGCGGCCTTGGCGGCTTCCTGCTCGGCGGATATCTCTCGCTGCCCACGCACACACTGCTCGCGGCCGCCGTGCGTGCGCTGCTCGCCGGCATCGTCTGCTACGTCGCATTGTGGAGCGCGGCCGTGTTCCTCTGGCGGCGGCTCGTCGTCGCCGAGCTGCGCCACGCCCAGCATCAGCTGCTGATGGCCGAGCTGTCGGCGCTGGGGGTCGAGGGATCAACGAACCTCGGCGGCGGGCGCGCCCGCTGACGCGATTGGACTGAGGCCTCCGGGAGCTCACGATGGACCGCATTCCCCCGATCGCGCCTCGGTCACGCTTTGAACCGCCCCTGGGTCCCGCGCGCCCGGCGCGCGTGTCGCGCGAACGCCGCGAGCAGCCGCCCGGCGAAGAGCGCAGGCCTCGACCGCGCAAGCCTTTGGGCGAGCCGCCCGGCGCCGATGAGTCCGGCACGGGCCCGCACATCGACGTGCAAGCCTGAGCCGCCGCATCATCGACGTCGCGTCGCAGAGCGCATCTGCCTCCGCGGTGGGCGCTCGCCTACAGCCGCCGGTGGGAGATTCCACGTATGGCGTCCAAACACCGGCCCGCGAGCTCAAGCTGGCGCAACCGAGCGACGATAGCTCGGATGCAGCAGGGCCGACAAGGAGTTGGCCCGGGACTCTACAAACCACGTCATCAAGGAGATGAACGCATGTCCCTGACAGTGAACACCAACATCGAGGCGATGGACGCCCAGCGCAACCTCAACAACACCGAGAACGCGCTCGCGACATCGATGGAACGCCTTTCCTCGGGCCTCCGCATCAACTCGGCCGCCGACGACGTCGCCGGCTACGCGATCGACCAGCAGCTCCAGGGCCAGGTCAACGGCCTGAACCAGGCATCACAGAACAGCGCCGACGCCGTGTCGCTGGCGCAGACCGCTCAGGGCGCGCTGAACGAGGTGGAGCAGATGCTCCAGCGCACCCGCCAGCTGGCCGTCGAGTATGCCAACGGCACCAACTCGGCGACTGACAAGACAGCGATCGAAAACGAGGCAACCCAGCTCAGCGAAGAGATCGAAAAAGTCGGTGAAACGACCGAATTCAACGAAATCAAGCTGTTGTCCGGTGTCGCAAAAGAAATCACGTTCCAGGTAGGTGCAAACGAAGGCGAAACGCTCGGCGTGAAAACCGTCGATCTCGCGACTGACATCGCGGGTGTCGCCATCGGCGAAATCAAAACCATCGAAAAAGCGATCGAAAAAGTCGCTGCGTCGGCCGCCGAATTCGGAGCCGTGCAGGACCGTCTGCAGTACACGCAGACCGATCTTGCGACCTACGAACAGAACCTGACGGCGGCACAGAGCACGATCGTCGACGTCAACATGGCAGCGGAAATGACGAACTACACCAAGGAGCAGGTGCTCTCGCAGGCCGGCATCTCGGTGCTTTCACAGGCCAACTCACTGCCCCAGGCAGTGCTGAAGCTGCTCGAAGGCTAGTTCTCAGAGCGTTAAGTCGCAAAGTGATTCCTCAGCGGTGGCGCCATGCGGCGCCACCGCTGTAGCGAATTCATCGTCTCACGGCAAGCCTTATCGCGACCCGCCGCCATCGCGCCGGCGCGTCCTCAAGTTGCTCGGACACCTGGCGATAACCTCGGGGGAACCCGGACCGACGGGAGTCGGCTCGGACCACCAGAGGCAATCATCCAGGAGATGAACGCATGTCCCTCACAGTGAACACCAACGTTGAGGCGATGGACGCCCAGCGCAACCTCAACAACACTGAGAATGCGCTCGCGGCCTCCATGGAACACCTCTCGTCTGGCTTGCGCATCAACTCGGCCGCCGACGACGTCGCCGGCTACGCGATCGACCAGCAGCTCCAGGGTCAGGTCAACGGACTGGTGCAGGCGTCACAGAACAGCGCCGACGCCGTGTCGCTGGCGCAGACCGCTCAGGGCGCGCTGAATGAGGTGGAGCAGATGCTCCAGCGCACCCGCGAGCTTGCCGTCGAGTACGCCAACGGCACCAACTCGGCGACCGACAGGACAGCGATCGAAAACGAGGCATCGCAGCTGAGCCAGGAGATCGAAAAAGTCGGTGAAACGACCGAATTCAACGAAATCAAGCTGCTGTTCGGCCCCGCCAAAGAAATCACGTTCCAGATAGGTGCAAACGAAGGCGAAACGCTCGGCGTGAAAACCGTCGATCTGGCGACAGACGTCGCGGGCATCGTCATCGGCGAAATCAAAACCATCGAAAAAGCGATCGAAAAAGTCGCTGCCTCGGCCGCCGAATTCGGCTCGGTCCAGGACCGCCTGCAGTACACGGAGAGCGATCTTGCGACCTACGAACAGAACCTGACGGCGGCACAGAGCACGATCGTCGACGTCAACATGGCGGCGGAAATGACGAACTACACGAAGGAGCAGGTGCTCTCTCAGGCTGGCATCTCTGTGCTGGCCCAGGCCAACTCGCTGCCCCAGGCGGTGCTGAAGCTGCTCGAAGGCTAGTTCTCAGAGCTTTAAGACGCAGAGGAATTGTCCAGCGGTGGCGCCATCTGGCGCCACCGCTGCGTTAAGCCACGACGGTCGGCCGACCCCGTCCGACGCGCCCGTCTGGTGGGTCGGGCTTCGCACGATCGCCTGCTCGCGTGAGGCTCGCGAGACGTCGGCGGCCCACGCTGAGTCGCCGCAGAGCGAGCTCGGCTGAAAGCCCGCCGGCGCGACTCAAAGCACGCCCCATGCCTGCCCGCGCGGGCCTCCTGTGGTCCTCCAGCTCCCGACCTGCAACGGCGCCGCAGGGCCCGCTCAAGTCACAGGGATAGCTGACGATAACCCGGTGTGCAGCAGGGCCGACAAGGAGTTGGCCCGGGACTCTACAAACCACGTCATCAAGGAGATGAACGCATGTCCCTGACAGTGAACACCAACGTTGAGGCGATGGACGCCCAGCGCAACCTCAACAACACCGAGAACGCGCTCGCGATGTCGATGGAACGCCTTTCCTCGGGCCTCCGCATCAACTCGGCCGCCGACGACGTCGCCGGCTACGCGATCGACCAGCAGCTCCAGGGTCAGGTCAACGGCCTGAACCAGGCATCACAGAACAGCGCCGACGCCGTGTCGCTGGCGCAGACCGCTCAGGGCGCGCTGAACGAGGTGGAGCAGATGCTCCAGCGCACCCGCCAGCTGGCCGTCGAGTATGCCAACGGCACCAACTCGGCGACTGACAAGACAGCGATCGAAAACGAGGCAACCCAGCTCAGCGAAGAGATCGAAAAAGTCGGTGAAACGACCGAATTCAACGAAATCAAGCTGTTGTCCGGTGTCGCAAAAGAAATCACGTTCCAGGTAGGTGCAAACGAAGGCGAAACGCTCGGCGTGAAAACCGTCGATCTCGCGACTGACATCGCGGGTGTCGCCATCGGCGAAATCAAAACCATCGAAAAAGCGATCGAAAAAGTCGCTGCGTCGGCCGCCGAATTCGGAGCCGTGCAGGACCGTCTGCAGTACACGCAGACCGATCTTGCGACCTACGAACAGAACCTGACGGCGGCACAGAGCACGATCGTCGACGTCAACATGGCAGCGGAAATGACGAACTACACCAAGGAGCAGGTGCTCTCGCAGGCCGGCATCTCGGTGCTTTCACAGGCCAACTCACTGCCCCAGGCAGTGCTGAAGCTGCTCGAAGGCTAGTTCTCAGAGCGTTGAGTCGCAAAGTGATTCCTCAGCGGTGGCGCCATGCGGCGCCACCGCTGTAGCGAATTCATCGTCGCTGGGCAGGCGCCCATCAGCGATGGATCACAAGGCTCCGGCATCGCTGGAGCCACATACCACCGGTTCATCGAGGGAACGGTGGTCGGGGTGGGCGGCCAGGGCCGTCCACCCCGGCATTGTTTCGGCCGGCAACGCCCCTCAACTCGCGCCGGCCGCTGCCGATCACCCCGGGCGATGTCGGTCGAATCCGGACTGCAGCGCGTCGCCGCCCTCGAACAGGCGCTCTCAAACCCCTCGTTCCTGCTGGGCGCCGCGGCGCGCACCGGCGGCACAGCAGCGCCGGCCGCGCCCGTCGAACCCTCGCCTGAAGGGGCTTCCCCGGGAGGCTCATCCTTCGCGACGGCGCTTGAAAGCGCGAACGCTGCCTACGGCGCGAACGCCGGCTCGGAACCCTCGGCGCTTGGTCAAGGCTCGGATGCCAGGCAGTCGGGGCAGACGCTGACAGCGAGCGCGGCCGGTCCCGCGCTCGAAAGCGCCGTCAGCGGCACTGCTCCGACCGCGTATCCGATTGGCGGTGTCTCCGGGGCCTCGGGCCTGGGGCTCGAGGTGGGCCCGCAGGCGAGCGGTGAGAGCCCGGGCGCGCGGATCGTCGCGATCGCCGAAAGCCAGATCGGGCAGACCGAGCAGCCTCTAGGATCAAACGAATCTCCCGCGATCGCGCAATACCGCACGGCGACCGCGGGCGCGATACCCGGCGCGCCGTGGTGCGCCTATTTCGCGTCCTGGGCCGCTCGCCAGGCGGGCACGCCAGTCGGCCCCGGCGGCGAGGGTCTCGGGTCCGTCGCGCAGATCTGGTCATGGGCGCAGGGCGCCGGTCGGGCGATCCCCAACGGGCCCGGCGTCGTGCCCCAACCCGGCGACCTGATTGTGTTCGGCGACGAGCACGTCGGCATCGTCAAAGACGTCCTTCCCGACGGCGACATCCAGACCATCGAGGGGAACTACGAAAACAAGGTTGCACAGAACGTCCGCCCCCCGACGGAAGCGACCGGCTACGTGAATATGAGCTGAGACACCGTGAGCTGAGACACCGCCTCGGGCACGCCTGCCTCGAAGGACTCGAGCGTCGCTGAGATCGTGTGCGTCTGGAAGGTGTCCCTGACGGCGTCGAGCGTCTTCAGGCCCTCACCGGTGATGACCAGCACGACGCGCTCCTCGGGGTCGATGTCCCCGCGCGCGGCGAGCTTTGCCAGCACGGCGGTGGTGACGCCGCCGGCGGTCTCGGTGAAGATGCCTGTGGTCTGTGCGAGCAGCGCGATCCCTGCGCGGATCTCCTCGTCGCTCACGCAGTCGACCGAGCCGCCCGAGCGGCGGGCGAGCTCGAGCGCGTAGGGGCCGTCGGCGGGGTTGCCGATCGCAAGCGACTTGGCGATCGTCTCGGGCTTCACGGGCCTGCAGACCTGATGGCCTTCGGCGAAGGCGCTGGCCACCGGCGAGCAGCCCTCGGCCTGGGCGCCGTTCATGCGCGGGAGCTCGGGCTGAGAGCCCGAGGCGTCGTCGAGCAGCCCCAGTTCGCGCCACTCCTCAAAGCCCTTGGCGATTTTGGTGAACAGCGACCCGGAGGCGACCGGCACGACGCAGCGGTCGGGCAGCTCCCAGCCGAGCTGCTCAGCTATCTCGAAGGCGAGCGTCTTTGAGCCCTCGGCGTAGTAGGGGCGCAGGTTGACGTTCACGAACGCCCAGTCGCGCTCTGCCGAGAGCTCCGTGCAGAGGCGGTTGACGTCGTCGTAGGTGCCCTCCACCGCGATCAGTTTGGTCCCGTAGACGCCGGTGGCGAGCACCTTCTGCTCCTCGAGGTCCGCGGGGATGAAGACGTAGGAGTCGAGGCCCAGCGCGGCGCCGTGGGCGGCCACCGAGTTGGCCAGGTTGCCTGTCGAGGCGCAGGCGATCGTCTGGAAGCCGAGCTCGCGCGCGCGTGCCACGGCGACCGAGACGACGCGGTCCTTGAAGGAGTGGGTGGGGTTGGCGGCGTCGTTCTTGACCCACACCTCGCGCAGGCCGAGCTGGTGGGCCAGGCGATCTGCGCGGATCAGGGGGGTGCATCCCGCCGGCAGCCCCACGCGCGAGGCAAGGCGGTGAGAGGGGCCGGGGGGCCCGCCGCTCAGCGGCAGGAAGTCGGCATAGCGCCAGATGTTCTGGGGGCCGCCCTGGATGCGCCGGCGCAGCTCGCCCACGTCTGTGTGAGAAGGGCTGTGCTCGTAGGCCACCTCCAGCGGGCCGAAGCACTGCTCGCACACGTACAGCGCCTCGAGGGGATAGGAGGCCTTGCACTCCTTGCACTGCAGATGACTTACAGCCATTGGGGGCTCCTTTGCGCGACGGGCATCGGTGCGCCCGCCGGCCGCCGCCGAGGCGGTGCTCAGCTGCGGCTGCCCGCCGGCGCTTTGCACCGTCGCCGCGCAGCGCTGACGGGGAGTGGAGACCTTGCTCATGTCCCCATTAATCGGCACCGACCGCGCGCGTCCATAAGAATCCCGCCCAACGGTGCGCGGTTCGTCCAGGTGTGAAAACCTGCCGAGGCGCAGAGGGGCCGCACCACCGGGGGAGCCCTGCGTTCACTCACTCGTTCCGGCCCCTCAGGCCACGCGACGTCGAGGTGGCGGCGAGGACGAGCGCGCGCCGCGTCCGCCGCCGCGCCGATTGGCCTCGGCGTTCGCCGGAGGCCGGTATCGGGCGCGGGCACGGGTCGCGCGCGATGCGCCGGCGGGTAGCCGCCCGATCTGCCACAGGCCGACGTCGTGTCGCTCGGCAAGCCAGCGCTCGGCGTCGCGTCGGCCGAGCGCGATCAGCCCGTCGATGAACTCGTGAGCGAGGAACAGGTAGCTGAGCAGCTCGCCGTGGATCGCGCTGCGCTCGGCGTTGACGATCCGCCCGAGCAGCGCGAGGTTCGTCTCGCGCAAGAGGCTGCCGATGCCGGCATAGTGCCGCTTGTAGATGTCGCGCGCGAGGCGGCCGATCTCGAAGCGGTTGGGTGGCGCGATGAAGATGTAAGGGATCTCCCGCTGCGCTCGGCGCCCGGCGCCATTGGCAGACGACCCTTTGCCGGCGAGCGTTTCGTTTACCGCGGCCAGTGTCGCGACATCATCGGCGAGCTGATCGGCGAGCAGCACCTGCAGAAGCTGCGCAACGCCGTCGATGGCGTCCGGGCGCGCCGAGGCTGCGGCGCGCGTGACGGAGGAATTCAGGCCGACGACGACAACCCGCTCGGCGCCCAGGGCGATGGCCGGCGCGAGCGGCACATTGAGGTGCATGCCACCGTCGCCATACCAGCCCGCTGCTGCACGCGGTCGGCGGATCTTGACCGCCGGGAACGCTCCCGGGATCGCCGCCGACGCGAGCAGGTGTTCAGGCGCGAGCGGTGTGGCGGCATAGTCGATTCCGCGCGCGCCGTCAGCACCAAGGTTTGGACCCCCATGATGGAAGACGACGCTGCGGGTTGTCGCGTACGCCGTGGCGACGACCGCCGCGGCCGTCAGCGTGCCGTCCTTGATGTTGGCCGCGATCCTGTCAAACGCGACGAGGCGCTCGAGCGTGTCACTCAGCGGCGCGGGATCCACCAGCCCCGCCAAGCCTCCGCCGGGCAGGCCGGCGAGCATCGCGCCCGCGCCCAGAATACGTCGGAGCTCAAACGGCGACACCAGCGGGCGGAGCGCATCGCTCCAGCGCAACCCACGCCAGAGCTCGACTCCTGCCGCCGCCGTAGTCTCGAGCGGCCCGTCGGCGTTCGCGGCGAAGAACGCACCATTGAGCGCGCCCGTGCTCGTCCCGACGATGATGTCGGGGGTCTGTCCGCGCGCCGTGAGAGCCGGTGCAAGAGCGGCCAGCGCACCGAGCTGGTATGCGCCGCGCGCCCCGCCGCCCGCGAGGACGAGCGCGATTCGCTCGCGCCGATCGCCGGGTTGAGCGAGCTCGGGCATGCTCACCGCGGGCCTCGCTACGCGGGCACCGTGCGTGTCCTCGCCACGCACAGCGGCCTGCGCCGGCTGTCGATTCCGACCGCAACCGATGGACTCGGATCGCCGCTCATACATCCGGCTATCGGCGGCGTGCCGGACTTCTTGAGCGTCGGCGCCCTGGCGCCCGCGGGAGCTGGCTGTTGGCTGTGTTTTTCTCCGGGCCGACCGCCGCTCAAGTGGCAGGGACTCTGGCCGATTTCCCAGGGCATGTCACGACGCCAGAGCGAGACCGGAGAGCACCTAACGCCGAATCGGGTCCGCCGGGTTCACCCGGCGCTGGCGCTCGCTGTCGGGGGTGCGGCGATCATCGCCGTGCTGGTTGCGCTCACCGATCCTCGCATGCTCACCTTGATTCTCGTGGGCAGCGTGCTAGCGGCGATGGCCCGGGAGCACTCATGACGTCGCGGACGGCCCTGGATCCTGCGCGATCCTCGCGCGACGCGCGGGCCGAGCAAGATGGCGCGATCGCTCCGCTGTCAGACGTCTGCCTGCTCCTGCGTGCGCACGCCGAGCAGCGCTGCTTGAACGACGACGTCGCGCCGATCGTGCGCAAGCTGCAAGAGCGTGACGATCTCCCCGAGGAGCAGCTCAGCGCTGCGCTGGTCCATCTGGAGATCATCTGGATCAAGGCCTCCCGGCGCGCGGCCGAGGCGGACGCCGCATACGAGGACCTCAACGCGCACGACAGCGAACGAGCCCTGTCGGGCTTGGCCCGTGGTTACCACGCCGGCGTCTGCGCGCTGCGTCGCTCTCTCGCCCGTCGTGTCCAGGAGCTGTTGGTGGCCCCGGTTGAAGAGCTCGCTCGCGAGCACACCAGCTGGTCTCGCTGAACTCCGGGGACCGGCTGCCCAGCAGGCTGCGGACACCCATGGCCGGCACCCCGGTCGTCAGCGGCGGCGTCGCCCGGTCGCCGCGAGCGCGCGGGCGGGGCGTGGGATCTCGACATCCCGCAAACACTTAAGCGATTACCTAACTGTTGCTATCGTGGCCGCCGTGCCCGTCGCCGCCGATGCCTCGCTCGACCAGACCTTTCGTGCCCTCGCTGACCCGAGCCGGCGCGCGATCGTCGTCCGCCTGAGTCGGGGCCCGGCCTCGGTGAGCGAGCTCGCCGAGCCGCTCGACATGTCGCTCCCGGCCGCGGCGCAGCACATCGACGTGCTGCAAAAGAGCGGCCTGGTCCGCTCCGAGAAGGTCGGCCGGGTCCGTACATGCCGGCTCGAGCCGGCGCCGATGCGCTCGGTGGAGCAGTGGATCGCACAGCATCGCGCCACCTGGGAGAACCGGCTGGAGCGCCTCGGCGATGTCCTGGATGCCACCTACGGAAGGACCGAATGAGCGTCACCCACGCAGACTTCACGATCGAGCGCCATTACGCCTGCACGCCGCAGCAGACCTTCAGCGCGTTCTCGGACCCCGAGCTCAAGCGACAGTGGTTCGCCAACCCCGGCAACTGGCCAGACGCCGAGTGGGAACTCGAATTCCGCGTCGGCGGCGGCGAGATCAACAGCGGCGGCTCGCCGGGCGGCACCCACCATGCCTTCAAGAGCCGCTTCCACGACATCGTCGTGAACGAGCGGATCGTGTTCGCCTACGACCTGCGACTCGACGGCCAGCTCGTCTCGGTATCCCTGACGACGGTTGAGTTCGTCCCCGACGGCGACGGTACGCGGCTCGTGTTTACCGAGCAGGGCGCGTTCTTCGACGGCCTCGAGGACCCGGCCGAACGCGAGCACGGGACAGGCAAGCTGCTCGACGCGCTCGCGCGCTTCCTCGCTGGGGAGCGGGTCAGATGACGCTCACGCTGCACGAACATCCCTTCGCCGCCTACTGCTGGAAGGCGCTCGTCGCCTTGTTCGAGCGCGACGTGCCCTTCGAGCGCAACTTCGTCGGCGGCGAGGCGGACCGCGCCCGGCTTGCCCAGCTGTGGCCGATGGCCAGCATCCCGGTGCTCATCGACGACGTCGCAGGGCTGACGCTGCCCGAGTCCACGACGATCGTCGAATACCTCGATGGTCACGGCGATGCGCCGGTGCTGATTCCTGCCGAGCCGGCGGCCGCCCTGCAGGCACGGCTGTGGGACCGCGTCTTCGACGGGCACGTCATGACGCCAATGCAGAAGATCGTCGCTGACAGCCTGCGCCCGGACGGGCGCAGGGATCCCGAGGGCGTCGCCGAAGCGCGCGCCGCGCTCGACCGCGCCTACGCGCTCCTCGACGCGCACCTGGCGAGCCGGGGCTGGGCGGCGACATCGGCGTTCACGCTGGCCGACTGCGCGGCTGCACCGGCGCTCTTCTACGCCCGCGTCGTACACCGCTGGGACGAGGACGGGCTTGAGAACCTTACGCGCTACCACGCCGAGCTCACTGCGCGGCCGTCCGTCGCCCGCGTAATCGACGAGGCGCGCGAGTACCGGGACGTCTTCCCGCTCCCCTGGCCGGACTACGCGGGGTAGCCGCGATCAGCCCGGACAGCGCTGAGCCTCTCAGGTCTTCAGAAGCTGTTCAAGAGTCGCGTCGAGGGCCGCCGCATCGGCTGGCGCGAACGTCGTCGTGGCGCCCGCGCTTTTGCCGATCAGGAAAGACGGGGTGCCGTTGAGGCCGGCGCTCTCGGCGGTGCGTGCGTCTGCCGCGAGCTCGCCGGCCAGCTGCGGATCCTTGCGATCGCGGTTCCACTGCGCGAGGTTCAGGTCCGCGACCTCAGTGGCGATGCCCTCGAGGAATCTGTCGGTGACGTAGCCCGAGCCCTCCTCTCCCTGCTCGCGGTAGAAGGTCTCGATGAAGTGCCACGCCTTCTCCTGCTTACCCGCCGCGAGCGCCGCCACCTGCTGGGCCACGAACACTTCGGGCTCGCGCGTCGCAGTCTCCAAAGCGTGGTACTCGATCCGCAGATCGCCGGCGCGCACCCATCGCTCGATCAGCGAGGGCAGCACCTCGAGCGTGAAGTCCCTGCAGGAAGGACACTGCAGGTCCCCGAAGTACAGAAGGGTGACCGGGGCAGCCGCCGAGCCGATCGCGTTCCCGCTCTGCGGGATCTCTGCCAGAAGGGCGTTGGTCTCTTGTTGGCCTTCCGTCGGAGCCATAGGGCGGAACCTAGCAGCACACGTCACTCGAGCAATCGGCATCTTGGCGGTCGCCGTTCGGCGGAAGAGACAGAACAACCGGGGGGCCTGCCGTGGATATCGACGGTACGCCTGGTTCTCAGGCCGGTCAATCGAGTTTCGTCATTTTCCAGTTCGCCGCTTGAGGTCGTCCACGAACGAGCTGAGAGTCTCCGTGGCGGCTGAGAGTGCCTGCAGCTCTTGATCTGAGAGCTCCTGCAGGTCGGTTCGCATCGCCTCGAGGAACTGCGCACGGAACCGCTGTTGCGCCGCAGTGCCCGCCTCGGTGAGGCTGATGATGACGACGCGCCCGTCGTCTGGCAGACCGTCGCGCTTGACCCAGCCCTTTTCCTGCAAGCGCTTGACGAGCAGTGTCATCGTGGGCTGGGCGATGCCCTCGAGGTCGGTGAGCTCCGTGATCCGCCGCGGTCGTTCCGCGAGGATGCTTAGGACCTCCATTTCGGTGCGCGAGATCTCGCGGCTGCGCACCTGCCTGACGAGCAGCCGCACGAGGATTGCGGCACGGGGTGCCAGGTGCTCGGCGACGTAGCCGAGCTGCTCTTCGCGGTGGGTATCGGCGGCAGTACTCATCGGCGACACATTGTAAACTATATAGTTATCGGCTATATATGTCAGAGCAAGTCCATAATTTGAGCTCCCCCTCAGGAAAGGAGCGGAACATGTTCCAGAACATCCTCGTCGCGATCGATGGCTCGCCGGACGCCGATCAGGCGCTGACACAGGCAATCGACCTGGCCGAGTCAGAGCGCGCCCGCCTGACGATCTTCAGCGCAGTTGTGATGCCTCCCACCTCCGCCTACTTCGGTGGGGGCGGTGCTGTGGCGGCGGCGTTCGCGAGCGACGCCCCGACCGAGACCGAGAAGATCCTGCGAGAAGCCGTTGAGTGCGTCCCCGATCGCGTATCGGTCACCACGGTGCTGAGCGACGAGCCGGTCCGGCTCGCGCTGATCCAGCAGATCGCCACCGGGGGCCACGACCTCGTAGTGATGGGATCACGCGGGCGCGGTGCACTGCGCTCCGTGCTCCTCGGCAGCGTGAGCCACTACGCGCTGCATCACAGTCCAGTCCCGGTGCTGATCGTGCACGCCGAGCCAGAGCGAGGACTCGAATCCTCCGCCCCGGTCTCCTCCGATCGAGCGACAACAGCTCGGAGGTCTGTCCATGCAGTCGCATAATGCAGCGCCTCAAGTCGCCCCGATGACTCCTCTGGACGAAGACCCGCCCCTCGGACCGGCGATCCCGCAGCTGAGGGAGATACTCGACCCGGCGGAGCAGACCGCGCGCGGCATGCTGGCGGCCGAGAGAGCACTCGGTCTCCTATGCCAGCGCTTCGAGCACACCGAGGATCCGGAGTTACGGGGAGAGCTCGCGGCGGAGGCGCTCGAGCACGTCGAACGACAGCTGCAACTCATAGGCGAGCGGCGTAGGCAACTGGATAGCGCCGAAGCCAAGCTGTGGGCCAGACAGAACCGCGTGGAGGCGTTTCTCATACGCACACGCGGAAGCGCCTGGTGGCATGCACGTCGCAACCGGGCGCGCCCGGAAAGGGGCGACACGAAGGTGCCGGCGCTCACGACCTGATAACGACCGCCTTGCACGGCCTGACCAGAGTCTTCCGACCGGAGGTGATGCGCAGCGGGCGCTCGGGTGGCCCGCTGTGCCTGCAGCGCAAGGAAGCCGAGGCAAGACCCAGCATCGATTCGATGCGCCTCAAGCGCCACCTTGCACGACGCCAATATTGGCTTCTTTTGAGAGCCCTCGAAGCTCCATGACGACGGGGTTAGATGGCCAAGCTGATCTACTCGGCGATCACATCGCTTGACGGATACGTCGAGGACTCTCAGGGGAAGTTCGGCTGGGCGGCGCCGGATGACGAGGTCCATGCGTTCGTCAACGATCTCGAGCGGCCGATCGGCACCTACCTATACGGGCGCCGGATGTACGAGACCATGGTGTTCTGGGAGACCGTGAGCACCGAGGCCGATGAGCCGGCCGTGTTCTGGGACTATGCTGAGATCTGGCGGGCAGCTGAGAAGATCGTGTACTCCCGGGC
This sequence comes from uncultured Solirubrobacteraceae bacterium, assembly GCA_963779605.1. Classification (GTDB taxonomy): domain Bacteria; phylum Actinomycetota; class Thermoleophilia; order Solirubrobacterales; family Solirubrobacteraceae; genus Palsa-744. The sequence continues at coordinate 1,420,685 of CAVZYR010000004.1, read as the reverse complement.
GCTTCAGACGGTATCCAGCGCGAGGACGCGGATCGAGCGCGAGTTCGATCGAGACGCCGTGCGGCGGCTCAAGCGGTCCTCGGGGGCCGACATCGCAGTCGGGGGTGCCGAACTCGCTGGTCACGCAATCGGCGCGGGGCTGGTCGACGAGTGCCGCCTGTTCTTGTGCCCGATCGTGGTCGGAGGCGGCAAGCGCGCCCTGCCAGACAACGTCCGCGCGCAACTCGAACTGCTCGATGAGCGCCGGTTCCGAAACGGCGTCGTTCAGCTCCACTACCGCGTATGTATCTGACCAAGAGAGTCACGCAGCGAACGTCTGCCGCGTTCTCCTTACGCAGCAAGGATCTTGCGTGTCCTCGCGTCCGCCCCAGCCACGCCCTCTGCCACCGAGCATCCAGCCCGGTGGTAACGGGCCAACTTATTCGGGAATACTAGAACTCTTGACATAGGAGAAACGGCACAATGGGTGAGGCAAGCGCTCACCGCGTCGTGATCGTCGGAGGCGGCTTCGCGGGACTTCAGGCCGCAATCAAGCTACGGCGCGCGCCTGTGGAGGTCACGCTCGTGGACAGGCGCAACTTTCACTTGTTCCAGCCGCTGACCTACCAGGTCGCGACCGGCGCGCTCTCGCCGGGCGAGATCGCCTATCCGCTGCGCGCGATCTTCAAGCACGATCGCAACATCCGTGTGCTGATGGCCGAGGTCACGGACGTTGATCTCGACGCTCGCGAGCTGTACCTTGGCTCGGCAGACGGTGTGCCCGCGCCGCCGTCGCTTCAGTACGACACGCTGATCGTTGCCGGGGGCTCGCGCTACTCGTTCTTCGGCCACGACGAATGGGCCGCGTTCGCCGAGGAGGTCAAGTCGCTCGAGAGCGCGCTTCTCGCGCGCTCGCGCATCCTCGCGGCCTTCGAGGCTGCGGAGATGGAGCCGGACCCGCAGCGGCGTGCAGGCTGGCTCACGCTCACGGTGGTCGGCGGCGGCCCGACCGGGGTCGAGATGGCCGGCCAGATTGCCGAGCTCGCACGCGACACGCTCAGCGGCGACTTCAGATCCGTGGATCCGGGCAGTGCACGCATCCTGCTGATCGAGGCGTCCGATCGGGTGCTCACGAGCTTCCCGCCGTCGCTTTCTGCGAAGGCCGCGCGATCGCTCGAGCGGCTCGGTGTGACCCCGCTCCTCGGCCGGACCGTGGTCGGCCTCGACGCCGGAACGGTCACGGTCCAGGACGGGAACCATCAGACAGAACGGATCCCTACGCGAACCGTCATCTGGGCCGCCGGCGTCACGGCCTCGCCGCTCGCGGCCAAGCTCGCCGAACGCAGCGGCGCGGAACTCGACCATGCGGGACGCGTGACCGTCGAGCCGGACCTGACGCTTCCCGGCCATCCGGAGGTCTGGGCGATCGGCGACATGATCCGCGTACGCGGCGGCGCCGGCGCGCCCCACGTCCTGCCGGGGCTCGCGCCGGCGGCGATGCAGGAGGGCCGCTACGCCGCCGGAGCGGTGCTCGATCGTCTACGCGGCAAAAGCGCTGAGCCCTTTCGATACCGCGACAAGGGCAATCTCGCCACGATCGGCCGAGCGGCCGCTGTGGCGGACATCAAAGGCCTACGCGTGAGCGGGTTTGTCGCCTGGCTCATTTGGCTGCTCGTCCATCTGTGGTACCTCGTGGGATTCCAGAACCGCATAGTCGTCTTCATCCGTTGGGGATTCAGCTTCCTCACGCGCGGTCGCGGCGCGCGCCTGATCGCCGACCCTAACGGCCGGGACGAGCCCTGACCGCTGCTCGCATGTGTAAACGGTTACGCGACCGGCTACGCCGCGGACTGCTCAAGCACGAAAAAACCGCGATTTCCGCGACACGCGCGGCGAGCACGGGTAAGCCACGTCCACTGCGGCGCGGCACGGCACCACGCGGTGATGGAATGGCGAGGTGCGATTTGCCATCGGACTGCCGAACGTCGGTGCCTACGGCGACCCCAGGCTGCTGGTCGAGCTTGGCAGCATGGCCGAGCAGTCGGGCTGGGACGGCGTCTTCATCTGGGACCATGTCGCCTACCGTGAGCCCGGTTGGCCTGTCGCCGACCCGCAGGTGTCCGTGGCCGCGCTTGCCGCGAGCACGAAGCACGTTCGCCTCGGCGCGCTGATGGTGGCGCTGCCGCGGCGGCGGCCCTGGAAGGTTGCCCGCGAGCTCGCTTCCCTGGATGTCCTGTCGGGAGGGCGCGCGATCCTCGGTGCTGGGCTCGGATCCCAGGCCCTCGAGGAGTACGAGGCCTTTGGCGAGCAGGGCGATGCCAAGGTCAGGGCAGAACGCCTTGATGAGGCACTTGAGGTCGTTGTCGGTCTCTGGTCAGGCGCGCCATTCACATACCGGGGCAACTACTACACGGTCACGAACGGCCAGTTTCTGCCGCGCCCGGTGCAGCGACCCAGGATCCCCGTATGGATCGCCGGTCGCTGGCCGGCACGACGACCATTCGCCCGCGCTGCGCGCTGGGATGGCGTATTCCCGACTCACGTCGACGTCGGACACGCGCAGATGATGAGCGCCGTTGAGCTCGAGGACATCGTGAAGTACACGCTCTCGCAGCGGAATCCTTCGGCCGAGCCGTTCGACGTGATCATCGAGGGCCACACGGACGCGGCGGAGCACTCATCAGAGGCCCGCCGAATCGCTGACTACGAGGATGTCGGGCTCACCTGGTGGGTCGAGAAGCTCGGATGGTTTCGCGGCTCGGTGGACGAGATGCGCCAGCGCATACAAGCCGGTCCGCCGCGGAGGTGAGACAGCGACAACGGACCACTCCCGAGAGGGCTTTTGAACGGGTTTTTCCAAACCGCACCCGTCCCGAGTCCCCAGCCCTCCCGATACGCAAGAGGCTGGGACCTACGATGAACTCCCCGACCGCCCACCGCGGACGATCGAGGAGTCCAACGTTGCAAAGACGGGCGAATCTGCCCATCCAAGTTGGCAGCCGATCAGAACGGCCTGAATTCAGCCCCGGGGAGCGGATTCTCCAGTTCTCCAGGATTACAGTCATACGGCTTGAGGAACGAGCTTCCCAGCACGCATCGGAACATGCTCTGGTTGGTCTCGCTGGGCGCCCCAGACAGACCCGCATTCGGGAAGGTTTTGGACACCATGTAGGCTGGGCCCGTCTGGCGTGCTTTCGTTCCCTGTTCGAAGGCGTAGCCGTCGTCCAGGAGTTCGGCCTCGCTAAATGCCGTGCCGATGAAATCGACACCGATCGGGTCGCCGCCCGTCGAGCTGTTCTGGGCGCCGAACCCGGCCGGGACCGTCAGCACGGGGTAGCCGGCTCGATCGGCGATACCCACCAGCGGGCTGCCACTCGGGACCATGATTGCCGAGTCGCCGCCCGTTTTGAGGATGCCGTCGATGACTTCTTGGTCTTCTTTCTTTCCTTTCGCGAGGTTTTCTTCGTAGCTTGCTTTTGTTGTCGGGTTGCTGGTTTCCACCGCCTCCGCCGCGACCAGCCCGCCCTGGCCGTATTTCAGGGCCTCGACCGGGTTTGCGGTGTTGTACGCGATGATTTCCTGCAGGGACTTGGCGCCTTTGCTGTGTTTTGTGAACCCTTTCGGAGTCGACAGGAAGGTGTTGAGATCGCTGTGGAGTTCATACGGAATGATGCTCGGCGCAGTCGTAGCGGCGCCGGGCGTCACTTCGTTAGTCGTCGCCCCAAGCGTCGCCAGCGTGGCCACAGCTTCGGGGTAGGGGACGGCCGTCACGCTCGCGACCACCGCTATTTTCTTACCGCTCAGCGCCGTCGGCGTCAGGCCCGTCAGGTAGTTCGGCACCGACGGCCGGCCCAGCGTCGCCGGGTCGGTCGGGTCCGGACCGGCCAGCACACCCAGCGTGGTCGCCACGTCGCTGACCGTCTGACCGATCGGGCCCGGCGAGTCCTGTGACTTGGCAACCGGCAGGATTCCCGTGCGGCTGATCAGACCAACCGTCGGCTTCAGTCCCACGACACCGGCGTTACCCGCGGGCGCGATCATCTGCGCTGCTTCGGTGGATGTCTCCATGCCGACGGCCAAAGGCGCGTAACCGATCTCGACCGAATCCGCCGAACCGCCCGACGAGCCGCCGACGTTCTTGTTGGTGTCGGATGCCAGTAGCACCTGGCCACCCAGGGATGAGTACCCCTGCGGCATGTTGGCGCCTTCGAAGGCGCCACCGAGCTCGGTCGTGTTCGCATCACCGAGGATGATCGCGCCGGCCGCCTTCAACTTGGCCACGATCGTCGAATCGGCGGAGGGCATCGTGTCCTCAAGGGCGATCGAGCCGCCGCTCGTCGGTAGACCGAAGGCGTCGATCGAGTCATCTACGACCACCGGAATACCGGCGAGCGGCCCGAGTGGCGGATTCTTCTTCTTGAATCGCAGGTGGTCGCTTTCGTCGGCTTCTTCAAGAGCATTGGGGTTGACGTTGCGGATCGCCTGGATCGCCGGACCGTCGGCATTGCTGAGAGCGATGCGGTAGAGCTCAGCCTTCACAAGCTGCTTTGAGGTGAGCGTCTTCGCATTCATCATTTCCTCGAGCGTCGCCGCGGAGGTGGTTTCCAGCGAGAACGGCAGGATCTTCGGCTGCTTGCCGATTTCTTCGGTCAGCGAGACATAGTCCGGGTTGCAGTGGCCCCGGCTCGCGAACGGCTCTGCCGGGTACGTGTGAGCACAGCGGTAGAACGCTGGGTCGACCATGGCGGGTGGTTGGCGCAGTTTCAGTGACTGTTCAATCGCGTAGCCGACGCCGATCATGTTGAACTCGTCGTAGGCTCCGCCACCGAGGTTAATTCCGATCGGGCGCCGCTGGGTTGGGGTGTAGCCCCCCGGAACGACCATGAGGGGCATCCCAGCCTGTGGAGCGCTCGGTATCGAACCGACTACTGCGATCACGGGTCCGCCACCGCCGCTCGGTGCCGTCATCATCTCTTCGATCGCCGCCTCAGTAGCGAGCTTCTCTTCTGGCAGGATTTCTTCGAATTCTTTTTGGTCTTTGCCGCCGAATACGTCTTCGACTTCGGACTCTTTAGCGTGCGTGGAGTTGCCGTCCTTCTCGCCCTCCTGCGGGTTGGTGTTGTCCACCGCGACCTCTTCGATCAGGCTGTGGACCGGCACTTTCGGACCGAGGTGCTTGTAGTACTCGTCGATCGTCGCATGCGCCTCGTAGCCGCTCGGCAGGCTGCGGGTTTTTGCCGCGGTGATCAACGCGTCGGGCACCATGATCGCGCCCGCGGCTTCCAGAGCGGTGACCGCTTTCTGGATCGATTCCTCGGTCGGCGTTGGGGTGCACGTGGTCGCCGGTGCGACCGGGGTGCACGTGTTGCTGTTGTAGCCGATGCGCTTGCCTTTGACGAAGCTCATCGTCAGGGCTTCAGAGTAGTTGGGCACCGTGGTGAACGGAGCCGGCAGAACGTCACCGTTTTTGAGGAAGTTGGGACCCATCATACCTTCGAACTCTTCGTCCTCTTCCGGATCTGTCCCCGGAATCTCGGCTAGCGACTGCAGGGTCATTGCAACGTCTTCAACGGTCTTCTCCATTGGACCAGCTGTGTCGCGCGAGACGTCGATCGGCGCGATGCCGAAGCCGGGTACCAGGCCGAGCGTTGGTTTCAGCCCTACGATCTCCTCTGCGGTTGACGGGCTGATGATCGACCCACCAGTTTCGGTGCCGATTGTTAGCGGGACGAGCCCCGCGGCCTCGGCCGCACCTGATCCCGAGGACGAACCGCTCGGCCCCTCTGCGGCGTCATTGGCGTTCAGCACCTGACCGGTTAGGTTGCTGAAGCCAGACGGCTGACTGCCGAAGCTATTCGCCCACTCTGACAGGCCGAGCTTGCCAAGGATGACCACCCCGTGCGCGCGCAGGTTCCGCGCGACACCGGAGTCCTTTTCGGGGAAGGATTCGCGCAGCGCCCAATCGCCGGCTGACGTATACATCGGCGTCGCGTCGATGATGTCCTTCAGTCCGATGGGCACACCCATCAACGGACCGAGAATGATGCCTTTCCTACGCTCCTGATCGGTCTTCTTGGCTTCTTCCAGAGCCCGCGGGTTGAGCTGCGTGACCGCGTTCAGACCCGGTCCAGCCTTGCTCAGCCCGGCGATCCGCGCGTAGTAATCCTTGACGAGTTCTACCGAGGTGATCTGGCCTTTTTCGAGCATCTGCTCGGCTTCTGCTCCGGTGAGCGTTTCGAGGTTCAGCGGTTTTGCATACGCCGAGGTAGAAGTGAGCAGCCCGAGAGAGTTGAACAGTCCGAACATCACGAGGGCAGCGGCCAAGTGCCGCCGAACAGGGATAGCCATCACGCGCGTTCCTTCCAATGGAGTCTGTGGTTACTTGCGCGGTGGTGGTGACTGGCGCCAAACTGGCGCGGCCACTTGGACGAGCACCTTCGCACCTAGCGACTGCTGTCAACTGTGCCAGATGTCTAGGATTTTGTATGACGGCATGTGCGGATGGCCAGATCGGCCAAGCTCGTGTTCGCATGGCTCGAACCAGTCGAGAACTTGGCCGGTTTCCCTGAACCTGGACCTCGTGCGCTCGAGCTTTGCGCCCTCGGAACGGGGCGATTTCAGCAGGACTGACCGCGCGAGTGACCTCGCTGCCTAGACGCTCGCTCAGCACTCGAAGCGCAAACCGGCGGTGGCTTGTTGGAGCGGCTCGCAGACGCGGTCGTCGACGGCGGCATCATCGTGCCGCCGATCACCCGCATCAAGCTCGACGACGTGCCCGCAGTGAACGGCGACGGCCACGCCGGCGGGAAGACTGTGATCACGTTCTAGCAACGAAGTGGTTGAGCGGTGACGCCGGTCTGGGGCAACGAGTGGGTTCTGGGCGACGAATTACGCGCCCGGGTTTTAGAGGCCCTGGAGATGCATCCAAGCAGGCGTAGATGGGCGTGTGGTTTGCTTTCGATGTGAAATCGATTGGCCCCACATCTGCCCCCGCCGCCGCGAGCGCTTGAGCGCGTTCGCGGCCGGCTCCTCTGTGCCGGAGATCTCGATCCGCGCCGCGCTCAACGTCCGCCCACCGCCGGACAACATCTCGGGCGTCGGTTTACCACGCTCTCAAGGCGGCGGTGTGGCCTGCGGCGCGCTGTCAGATGCCGTCATGCGACGGATGCCCGCTCAAGCCGATCTCATACACCGCCGCAAGGTCCTCGTCGGCGTGCCCTTTGGCGGCGAGCGAGAAGCGCTCCCGGGTGAGCTCGAGGACAGGCATCTCGGCAGCCGCGGCTGCCTCTACCTCGCCGACGAGGTCAAGGTCCTTAAGGGCCAGGCGAACAGGAAAGCCAGCGGGATACTCCCGACTGCGCATCTCCGCTAGCTTTTCGCGAATGTAGGGGGAGCCGAGCGGACCACCCTCGAGCAGCTCGACGAACGGCTGCTGGTCCAGGTCCATCGCCTCGCAGAGGTGCATGGTCTCCGCGACTGCGGTGACGGATGCAACCATCCAATGGTTGGCTGCAAGCTTCAGGCGGGAGCCCATGCCGGCCTCACCGACCCACATCACCCGGGAACCGAGCGCTGCGAAAACCGGCTGCAGCTGCTCACGCACCGAGTCCGGCCCAGACGCCAGAATGGTCAGCTGACCCTCCAAGGCGGGATGCGTGCTACCGGAGACCGGCGCGTCGACGAGCGTGACCTGATGTTCCCGCGCGACGGCGGTGAGCCGGTCGGCCTCGCTCGCACCGACGCTGCTCATCTGTAGCCAGACCGTTCCCTCGGGCCAGACCGTCAAGAGGGGTTCGGCGACGCTCAGGACTATCTCAGCCGTGGGCAGCATCGTGATCACCGTCGATGCGCCAGCTAGAACGTCCTCGGGGGAGCGGGCGGCGTCTGCGCCCACGGCCTCCAAGGCGCTCACGTGCTCGGCGTTGCGGTCCCAGGCGATCACCTCGATGCCCTGCTCGAGCAGGCGCCGGCCCATCGCTGAGCCCATGAGACCGGTGCCAAGGATCCCAACTCGAGGCTTGCTCCTACCGTTCTCCAGAGACATGTCCGGGCCTCCTCTCGACAGGTTGCGCTCCTGGTGGCAATCTAGCGTGCCACGCCGAGCAGTGTCAGCAGCTATGCGGCCGATGGCATCGCCGGCCGCGCTGATCCTCCAAGCGGCTGTTGCATGCGGAGATCGAGTCGCTACGGGGTAGAAAGGTGATGTGCTCGCACTGCTGTCGGCTGAGCCGCCGCACGGTCGGCTGCGTGGCTCGCTGGTGGCGTGCGTGGAACACTACTTTCGTGTCTCGTCCGAAAGGCGTCGGGCTACAGAGCGCGGCGACGCGAAGAGTGCGGCTTCGCGGTGGCTGAGGGTCCGCAAGATCTGGGAGGGCCTTCACCACCGCGCCCGGGGGATTCGGCGGCCATACTGGCGCCGGCAGGCGCCACCGCGAGCGGGAAATCGCCCATGTCCTCACTCGCCACGGCCTGCATTTCCTCGCCGGGATCCTGAGCTTTGAGCCGCACGGCGGGCACAACGGTCCCGATCTCGCGCGTTCCGGTGCTGCGGCCATTCCGGCGCGGGAGCTACGGCTCGCTCTTGAGGAGCTCGGCCCGACGTTCATCAAGCTGGGCCAGCTGCTGTCGACGCGCGCAGATCTGCTGCCGGTCGACTACACGCGTGAGCTGTCGAAGCTGCAGGACGCGGCACCACCCGCTCCCGCTGACGCGATCCGGGAGACCGTCGAGAGTGAGCTCCCGGGCGGCGTCGCCGCGGCGTTCGCCGAGTTCGACCCGAAGCCGCTGGCGGCGGGCTCGGTTGGAGAGGCGCACGCGGCGGTGCTGCACGACGGCACGAGGGTCGTCGTGAAGGTACGCCGGCCCGGTGTCGTGGAGCTCATCGAGCGGGATCTCGAGATCATCGGCAACCTCGCGGCGCGTGCGAGCAGGCGGTCTGCAAGCGCGGCAGCCTTCGATGTGGTCGGGCTGTCGCAGGAGTTCGCGGGCGAGCTGCGAGGCCAGCTCGACTACGTCCGCGAGGCGCGTAACGCGGAGCGGTTCGGCGTGAACTTCGCCGGCGAGACGGGCGTGCACATTCCGCGTGCGTTCTTGGAGCTGTCGAGCTCACGGGTGATCACGCTGGAGCGGCTTGAGGGGATGAAGATCACCGACCTCGCGGCGTTGCAGGCCGCCGGCGTCGATCGTCTAAAACTCGCCCAGAACGCGGCGCTGACGGTGGGCAAGATGGTGTTCGTCGACGGGTTCTTCCACGGTGACCCGCACCCCGGGAACTTCTTCGTCGAGGCTGACGGGCGGCTCGGGATCATCGACTTCGGGATCGTCGGAAGTTTGGACGAGAGCCTGCGTGCGACCGTTCGACGGATCCTGCTCGCTTTGGATCGTCGTGACCCGGACCGGCTCGCCTCAGCGCTGATCGCCATCCAGGGTCCCGGCGGGCTGGTTGACCGGGGGGCGCTTCGGGACGATCTGACATCGCTGATCGACGCATATCTTGCCCATGGCGCGGGTGAGCCCGGCGCCGGTGGCGTGATCCGCTCGATGCTCGAGGTCGTCCGACGTCACCGACTGCGCATCCCTCGCGACCTGTCCTTGCTGCTGAGGACCGTCCTGCTCGAGGAAGGGATCATGGCAGGGCTGGATCGCGAGTTTGATCTGGTCGAGGCGCTCGGGCCCTACGTGCGCCGTCACCTGTTCGCAGGGGTGACTGCGCCCGGGCTGCTACATCGCTTGCAGGACGCCGGCGTCGATCTGGCAGAGCTGGCCAGCGATCTGCCGGGCCAACTGCGCCACGCCCTGAACATCCTCGACGACGGCGGGTTCGACGTGCACCTGAGGGCCAGCGAGCTTGAGCCGCTGATGACTCGTGCGGAACGCCTCGGGAACCGCATCGCCCTCTCGATCCTCACTGCGGCGATGATCGACGCGGGGACGCAACTTCTCGGAAGTATCCGTCGCCGCGGGCGCCGCCGCGCGGCGGGTGCGCGAGCCAGGTGAGCACGATTGCGGGCTCAGCCAACCGGCTCGCGCGCGTAGGCCCCCATCGCTTCGATGACGGGGCCGAGCCTCAGTCCGCGCTCGGTCAGCCGGTACTCAACTTTGGGCGGGCTCGAGGGGACCACCGTGCGCTCGATCAATTCCGCCGCCTCGAGGTCACGCAGGCGCTCTGAGAGCATCCGCGGAGAGATGCCGGCGACGGCGTCGACGAAGTCGTTGAAGCGCAGCGCACCGGTCAGCGCCGCGTACAGGACCGACAGCTGCCAGCGCCGCTCGAGGAGGTCCGCCGTGCGGCGGACCTCCTCTGGAATCGGCTTGCACCTAGGAGACGTGTGCGACTTCATGCGCAGGCTCCAATGCGCGATCGAGTACCTCCTGGACGGTGATCGCGGGGTGGAACGTCAACTCCTTGCGTACCTCCTCGGGAATCTCGTCCAGATCGCCGCGGTTTCGCTCGGGCAGGATCACGTCGGTGAGACCGGCAGCGTGGGCGGCGAGCGCCTTCTGCTTGAAGCCGCCGATCGGCAACACGCGTCCCTGCAGCGTGACCTCGCCGGTCATGCCGACGGTGTGCTTGACCGGGCGTCCGGACAGCAGCGAGGCCAGCGCCGTGACCATCGTCACGCCCGCGCTCGGCCCGTCCTTTGGGATCCCGCCGGCCGGCACGTGGACGTGGAACTCCTTGTCCTCGAACGCGCTCTCGTCGATGCCGAGCTCCTCGGCGTGTCCGCGCACATAGGAGAGGGCGATCTGCGCCGACTCCTTCATGACGTCGCCGAGCTGGCCGGTCAGCACCAGGCCGCCCTTGCCGCCGTTCTTCATCGCGGTGGCCTCGATGAACAGCACGTCTCCGCCGGTGCCGGTGACCGCGAGTCCGGTTGCAACGCCAGGCGTCGCGGTCCGCACCGCGGACTCCTGGAAGAACTTCTGGCGTCCGAGCGCGTCGCGCACGGCGTCCAGGTCGATCTTCACAGGTGCCTCCGTCTTGCCGGAGGCAATGCGCGTCGCCGTCTTCCTCAGCACCGTGCCGAGCTCGCGCTCCAGGTTTCGCACGCCCGCCTCGCGGGTGTACTCCGAGATGATCGTGCGCAGCACCTCATCAGAGATCTGGACCTCGTCCTCGCGCAGGCCGTTGCGGTCGCGCTGGCGCGGCCACAAGTAGCCCTTGGCGATGGCGAGCTTCTCATCAGTGGTGTAGCCGTCGAAGCGGATCACCTCCATGCGGTCAAGCAGCGGTCCGGGGATCGTGTCGGCGACGTTGGCGGTGGCCAGGAACATGACCTGTGAGAGGTCGAGCTCGACGTCGAGGTAGTGGTCTCTGAAGGAGTGGTTCTGGGCGGGGTCGAGCACCTCGAGCAGAGCCGAGGAGGGGTCTCCGCGCCAGTCCGCGCCGACCTTGTCGACCTCGTCCAGCAGGATCACTGGGTTCATGGTGCCCGCGTCGCGCAGCGCTCTGACAAGACGACCGGGGAGCGCGCCGATGTAGGTGCGCCGGTGCCCGCGGATCTCGGCCTCATCGCGCACGCCGCCGAGCGACATGCGCACGAACTCGCGCCCGGTGGCGCGGGCGATCGACTCGCCGATCGAGGTCTTGCCGGTGCCGGGAGGGCCGATCAACGTCAATATGGCCCCGGACTTGGGGTCGGCCTCGATGTTCCGGTCTGCGCGCAGCTTGCGCACGGCCAGGTACTCGGTGATGCGGTCCTTGACGTCCTCGAGGCCCTCGTGGTCTGCATCGAGCACGGCTCTGGCCGCGACCGGGTCAAGATGCTCCTCAGAGCGCTTTGACCACGGCACCGCGATCAGCCAGTCGAGGTATGTGCGGATCATGCTCGACTCGCCCGTCTGCTCGCCCATGCGCTCGAGACGATTGAGCTCCTTCAGGGCCTGCTCTGAGACGGCCTCGGGCATTTGAGCCTCCTCGATCTTTGCGCGGTACTCCTCAACGACCGAGGCGTCGTCGTCGCCCAGCTCCTTGCGGATCGAGTCCATCTGCTTGCGCAGGAAGTACTCGCGCTGCTGCTTCTCAGCGCCCTCCTGGACGTCCTCGCGGATGCGCTTGCGCACCTGCAGCTCGGCGAGGGACTCGCGTTGCAGGGAGACCGCGAGCTCGAGGCGCTCGGTCACGTCGAGCGTTCTCAAGAGCTCGACCTTCTGGTCATAGGTGACGTTGGGGGAGTAGCCCGTGAAGTCCGCGAGCGTTCCCGGCTCGGCGATCGCGCGGACGTGACCCGCGATGCGGCCATCGTCGCCGCGCAGCTCGAGGATCTCCTCGACCGTCGCGCGGTACTCGCGCTCGAGCTCGCGCGTGCGCCCGTCCACGGGCACGTCGTCGGGACGCTCGTCGACCTCGACGCGGAGCTCTCCGGTGGGGCCGGTCTGGGCGGCGCCGATCAGCGCGCGGTGCTGACGCCTGAGATGGCAACTGCCTGGCCGCCCCCGGGCAGACGGATCTGCTCGGATACCTCGGCGACCGTGCCCACCTCGAGGAACTCGTTCTCGTGGCGGGGGACGAGCACCACGCGCTCGTCATCGCCGACGTCGACGGTCAGCGTGATCCCCATGTTGGGGAACACGACGGTGTCGTCCAAAGGGATGAGCCGCAGCGACGGCTTAGGCTCGGAAGGCTGAATCTCGGTTGTGTTTGACTGGCTAGGCATCAGTATCGACTCCATATGAGCTTACGAAAGTATAGGTAGTATACCGCAATCTGATTGCGTGTGCAACCAGTTTTGGGCACCACCCCGTGCTGAGAGACGCCACCGCGTGCGCGGCTTGGCTATGCGCGGAACCCGCGCGGCTGGTGGATCAATGAGAATCGGCCGGCCCGTAGGTCTGAGCTGGTATGAACCTCTCCATCAGCCCTGATCAGATGACGTTCGTCCTCATCCCTGGGGCTGGGATCGACCCCGGCGCCTGGTGCTGGACAGTTGCCGAACTCGAGGCGCGTGGCCATCGGGGCCTCGCACCGCGGCTTCCTCTGGACGATCCGGACGCCGGACCGAGCGACCACGCCGAGGCCGTCATCGAGGCTGTGCGTCAGCTCCGCGGACCGCGGGTCGTTGTCGGACAGTCGCTGGGGGCGTTCGCAGCATCGCTCGTCGCGGCCCGCATCGAGGTCTCGGAGCTCGTTCTGCTCGCGCCGATGGTTCCTGCACCGGGCGAGACTGCGGGCGACTGGTGGACGGCCGTCGAGCACGACGAAGCGATCGCTCCGCTCATAGCGCGCCTGGGTCCGATGAGCGCTTGGGGACCCGAGGAGTTGGCCGAGGTGTTCGCCCATGACGTGCCCGCCGACATCGCGTCGGCGTCCGAGCGGTTCATCGGGATCCCTGGGCCGGGCATGTTCCGTGAGCCGTGGCCGCTGAGCGCGTGGCCGCAGGTGCCGACGCGCGTACTCGCGCCCCGCGATGACCGCCTGTTCCCGCTGGCGTTCCAGCGGCGGGTCGTGCGCGAGCGCCTCGGGCTACCCGTCGAAGAGATGCCGGGCGGCCACGTCCCCATGCTCGCGCGGCCCGGCGAGCTGGCCGACCGCCTGGCGGCCACTAGCGACGCTCTCGCCTGAGGTTCATCACCGTGCGCCTGTGTGATCCAGCCACGAACGACGCCAGAAATTCGCTCCCCCGTGGCTGCTGATCGCGGCGATCTCCATGGCCGAGCCCGCGCCCGCTGTCGGCTATAACGAATCGATCGCTGCCCTCGCCACCAGAAGACCGGCATCCGGCCCGCGCGACGCGCACCTCGGGCGCCCGCCTGACCGCGGCGCCGAGGCGAAAGGGGGCGGGTGATGCGCCAGGGACCCCTCGCCGGTCGCTACCCCGCGGTCGCGGCGATGGTGCTGTTCGCGCTCGTCCCCTACCTCGCGCTCTCCGCCGCGCTCGAGCCGCTAACGCCGATCATCGCAAGGGACCTCCACGCGAGCCTGCAGACGATGAGCCTCGGCTCCGGCCTGGCGAACGCCGCCTATGCGATCGGAACGGTGCTCGCAGTCCAGTTCGCGCAACATCTGCCGCAGCGCCGAATGCTCGTCGCCTACGCGGCGCTGCTCCTCACCGGGTCGGTGCTCGCGGCCTCGGCCCAGAGTGCCGGCATGTACATCGCGGGCCACGTCCTTCAGGGACTTTGCACGAGCCTGATGTTGATCGCCGCGGTGCCGCCGCTCGCGATCGGATATCCCGCGAGCAAGCTGCGCGTCACGGCGATGATTATGAACCTGTGCATCTTCGGGGCCGTCGCGCTCGGACCGACGCTCGGCGGGCTGCAGGCGAACTCGGGCGGCTGGCGTCCGCTCTTCTGGATCGTCGCTGCGATCGCGGCGTGCGCGCTCATCCTGTCGCTGCTCACATTCGACGACGCGCCGCCCGCCGACCCGGACTCACCGCGTGACCTGCCGGCGATCGCGCTCGCGACCGTCGGCTGCGTCGCTGCGTTCTTCGGCGCCTCTCAGCTCCTCACCCACAGTTTCGTCGGCCCGACGACGCTCGTGCCACTGCTCGGCGGGCTCGCGCTGATCGTCACGCTCGTCGTCTACGAGTACCGCGCCAAGCACCCGCTGCTCACGATCCGCGCGCTGCTCACGAGCACGATGCCGGTCGCCGGAGTCACCGTCGCGCTCTTCGCGGCAGCCGCGTCGGTCGCCGCGACGTCCCTCACCGCAGCGGTGCTGCTCAAATACTACGACCCGCTTCACGTCGGTCTCCTCTACCTGCCGGAGGTGGCGGGAGCGGTGATCACGGCGATCCTTCTCGGCGTCGTTTTCAGGCGTCGCTCGATCCACTACCTGCCGCTGGCGGGCATGGTCTTCCTCGCAGCCGGGATCGCGGTCTTCGCCGCGCAGATGCCACCGAGCGAAGCGAGCACGCTGATCGGCTCGGGTCTCACCGGCATCGGCCTCGGCGCGACGGTCGCGCCCGCGCTCTTCGTCGCCGGCTTCTCGCTGCCGTCAGCCAATCTCCAGCGCGTGTTTGCGATCGTCGAGCTGCTGCGCGCGGTCGCCGCGTTCATGATCGCGCCGATCTTCGCCCACTTCGCCCTGACGGCGGCTGGAGGGTTTGAATCCGGCACCGAAATCGTGCTCTGGATCGGCGTCTGTATGGCGCTCGGTGGCGCCGCGCTCGGGGTCGCGATCTACGTGCTCGGGGGCGCGCGCCCGCAGACCCCTGACATCGACAGGTTCCTGGACGGGGACGAGCCGGCCTGGTATTCGCCGCCGCTCTTGGCGCGCGTGCGTGAAAGGCCCGATCAGCGCGAGTCGGCGGCGCTGCCCGCTCCGATCCTGGACGGCACCGATGGAGTTTCGCCCCGCCCGCGTATCCGGCACGAAGACGGACACGTGGAACCGGCCGTCGAGAGCCCCGAGCGGACATGAACTCGAGCGCGGCGTCTCCGGAGACGCCGACTACGGGCTCGGGCTTGGTCCTGTTCGCCTACGACGGCTCCGACCTCGCGAAGCTGGCGATCGGCGAGGCAGGCCGGCAGCTCTCCCGCGGACGCGACGCGCTCGTCCTCTGCGTCTGGCAACCGGCGGATGTCGGCTTCGTGCCTGCCGGCGAGCTGCAGTTCAACGCCGCGCAGGCGAGCGAGGTGAAGAAGGCCGCGGAGGAGACCGCTGAGTACGGTGCCGAGCTCGCCAAGGAGGCAGGCTTCCGCGCGCACGGTATGGCCGCCGAATCGGCACCGACCTGGCGGGGTATCGCGAAGGTCGCGGACGAGCGCGACGTCGACCTGATCGTGCTGGGCTCGCACGGCCGCCATGGGTTCGCCGGACACGTCTTCGGCAGCGTGGGCGCGGCCGTCGCTGAGCACTGCACTCAGTCCGTGCTGATCGTGCACCGACGAGCCTGAGTGACCCCGGGGCGGCGTCCACGACCGTCAACCGATGACGAGCTCACTGAAACGTTGGTTACGAACTGGGCCGACCCATCAGCGCGAAATCCGGCGTGCGAAATGACACCCGCGTAGAGGACGTTGGTGCGCGATCACCGATCGATGAGCAACCACACGCGGCCGTCTCAGCCATCGGTCCGCTCCGGCGTCAGGCTTTCGGCGGCGGCTCGAGTCCCCGACCGGATATGTTCCACGGGATTCCCATGTTGGCGACTTCGCTGCAGAACTTTATCCCGCTGCTGGCGCCGATCCTGGCAGCCATAGTCGGCGCGCTCGGTCTTGTTCTAAAGGAATGGCGCATTGCTCGCGATCGTCGCAATATCCGCCAGCAAGCTCTCGCCGAGGCCAGCGCAGAGGTGGCCTTCGCGACCGAATGGTGGAAAGCCCACCAGACGCTGGGCACAGACCCAACGACAGGATCAACGGCCAAGGCGCTTGAACTCCTCGGTGAGGCCGAAGCCAAGGTGACGAGCACCCAGCACCTCAGCGTTAGGGCCAGGAGACCCGTGACGGTCCGGCGGTTGTTCCTGGCCGGCCCACTGCACAAACGGTCAGCGAGGGTTCTGAGAGGACTCTTCTGGATCAGCCTCGGGCTCTTGCTGGTCGTATGCACCACGGTCACGGTCGAACTTGCGAACAATGGCAAGGAAGTCGGCGAAGAAATCACCGGACTGATTACCCTGGCGGTTATCACTGTGGGTCTCCGCGCCTGGGCTGGCGCGAACGAACGATGGGATCCGCCCGAGGGGCTAGCCTGGGATCCGCGTGGGCACGCCGAGTCGGCGCCTGCCCTGGATCGGCCCGACCAATCGCAATGAGTCGGGCGAGGGGGCTTGCCCACCTCGGCACCGATGTTCAGCTCGCTCCTGCTTCTCGGCGAATTGCGAACGCCGTCGTCAAATGATTCGCTGATCGTGCGGACGCTCGAGCGCGTCCACGATCAGCGGGAAGACGTTGCGGTGCGCTTCGCGCCCCAGGAAGACATCGAGATGGGTGTAGCCGGGCAACGCATGAAAGCGGTGACGTCCGGGCGAAAGCGCATCGAAGTACGCAAACGTCCGTTCCTGGGAGGCCGCAAGGAAGCATGTGTTTTCGCTGCCAGCGATGAATGTGAACCGCGCGTCGGTCTGCGGCTTGCCGTCGACGAAGCTCTGTGGCAAGCCGCCGACCTTGCCTGTCGGGACCAGGTGCCCGGCCGATGCGCAACTCGCCATCTGCTTGAAGAACGACATCGGGCAGAACCCCCACTCGCGGGCACCCCACTCGTGCGTGTCGTGGTCGAGATTTGAGTGGTGCCAGAGGACCTCGCGACCGACGCCGTAGAAGAAGTTCGCCGAGCGGCACACGTCGCTGTCGCACTTGCCGGGCCCCACGGTTGCCAGCAGCGCGACGGCCCGATTGATCGCCGCGGGCGCCCGCGCCGTCCACTGCGGATCGACGCCGCGCAGCAGCAGCGACGTCGCCGGCATCATCGTCCGCATCCGCAGTTTCGAACGCCGCGTGAGGCTGACGTGCAGCGAGACGGCGTTGCTGACGACGTCGGTCACCTCGGGCACGAGGCCCGCGACCGCCGCCATCATGAAGCTGGTGGAGCCCTGGCAGTGGACGACCGCCTTGAGCGTCTCTGAGCCGGTCTCACGCAGGATGGTCGCGACCGCCGCGGGGTGATCGTGGACCGCGACCTCATCGAGTGTCCACATCGAAGGGGGCAGGTCGATCGAGCCACGCCAGTTCTCCGCCCAGACGTCGTAGCCGGCGTCGGTCAGGGCACCGGCGAGCGTCTGCTGCATGGGAGCGCCGTAGAACATGTTTGCTCGCACCGAACAGCCATGCGCGAGCATCACCGGACCGCGCCATGGCTCGCGCGGGCCGCGGATCTGGTGAAGCGTGCCGAAGCGGCTGTCGCCGGTCTGAAAGCCCAGGATCCGCCGCCGCAGACCGGACGGCCCGGGGAGGTCGTGCCATTCGCCCGGCTGATGGCCCTGCCAGCGCAGGTCGAGCTGGCCCGGGCTCGGCCAGTCGGCGTCATTGACCAGCTGCGAGCGATGGCCGAACAACCCGACCAGTTGACCGGAGAAGTAGCGGTCGAACTCGGCGACCGAGCCGATGCCGCGCGGCCCGGCCGTGCCGCGCATCGACGCGAGCATTCGCGCGAAGCCGATCCTTCCGATATGCAGGATCCCGGTCGCGACGGTCGCCTCGTCCCCCTCGGGCTCGTCCTCGTGGTGGCCGCTGAGGATCCGGATCAGCAGGCGCGAGGTATCGCCCCAGCCGTCGAGGTTCGGGCCGTGCTGCACGTCCTTGAAGCCGCTGAGGGTCAGTGCCCGCCCGTCGCGGTCGCGCAGGAACAGGCGGTAGAGCATCCGCCGATGTGACGAGGAGCCATCGACGACGAACAGGTTGAACCAGCCGCGCTCGGCGCGCAGCTCGCCGCCGAGCTCGTCGCAACGGACGAAGCCCTGGGCCCGACCGAGGTGGTTGGGGTCGGCAATGAAGCGCTCGACGTCGTCGATCTCGATCCTCAGCTGCTGGGTGCAACTCGTCCCGCGCCGGCGTCCGGCGACCATCGCCTGGTTGTAGCTCAGCTCGTCAAAGGAGATCCAGCCCGACATCCGCTCCTTGAAGCTGACCGAGTTCATCGCTGCGGGCTCTCGATGATGGCATCGGCAGAGCGGTCGGCGAGCGCAGCGATCGTGAAGCTCGGGTTCGGCCCGACCGGGCCGGGCATGACAGATCCGTCGGTCACCCACAGGCCGGGGTACCCGTGGACACGCCCCCACGGATCGACAACACCTCGGCGCGGATCCACGGCCATCGCGCAGCCGCCCACCGGGTGTACGGTCACGGCGCGGCCGGCCCGTTGCAGCGGGTCCTTGTCGAGATGGCCGCCAAGAGCTCGCGCGAGCTCATCCAACGAATCGCCGACACTGTCGAAGTAGTCGCGCGACGGCGTTGCGCTCCAATCGAGCTCCAGCCGCTCGCCGTCCAGCCGCAGACGCCCATTGGGAATGTCGCGGCCCATCGCGAGCAGCGGCATCATCGCAGCCGAGGCGTGAGCGTCGCCGAACAGCTCGGCCGCAAGACCCCCATCCTCGCTGTCGCGCCGCCCGCGCAGGCGGTCGATGAGATCTCCGAGGATCTCGCGACGCGCACGCCAGATGTCCGTCGGCAGTTCCAACTCGTGCCACAGCCACTCGGCGAACGCGGGCGCTCCCGCGTCCTGAAGGTAGTAGTCGCGACCGCAGGCCGATCGCTCCTCGCCGACGTGGATCGAGGCCGTGATCACCGGACCGCGACTCGGCTCCAGATAGCGCCACTCGGACTTGCCGTTCGGTTGCTGGACGGCGCAATCGCGCGCCAGAGCGAGGCAATCGCCGTTCGCCGACAGGCGCGTCCCGAGCGTGGGGCTGAGCCCGGGCAGCGACGCTCGGTTCGCGAGCAGCAGGCGTGCGCTGCCGATCGCGCCGGCCGCGAGGACGACCTGCTCGCCGCTGACCATCCGGTGCTCGTCCTCGCTGTCGTCGAGCAGGTGCGGCGGGTGCCCGTCGCGCGCTGTGAGGTGCTGGCGGTAGCCAACCACGTAGCCACGATGCCGCTCGCCGGCTGCAGCCGGCGCGATCGTGCGCACCTCGCAGCACGTCCTGAGCTCGGCACCAAGCCGCCACGCCTCGCTCAGGCAGGTCAGGTCGAGCGTGCTCTTGGACCCGTAGTTACAGCCGATGTCACACTCCCCACACAGGCGGCAGGTGCTCCGCGGCGCTCCATGAACGTTCTGCTCACCGCCCGGGATCGGCCGACCGGGGGCCGGGCTTTCGCCATCGGCGGCGAACATGACGGCCAACGGCGGCAGCTCGCACTCAAGCCCCATGCGCTCGGCCGCCTGCAGCATCGCCCGGGTCTTGGACGCCGACGAGTAAGGCTCACCGTCGTTCATGGGAAACCGCTGCGGCCGCTGGAACTGCTCGAAACGGTCGTAGTGAGGCTCCAGATCAGCGCGCGTGACCGGCCAGTTCTCATAGCCACCGTCGCCCAGGTCTTCGAGCACAAACGTCCGCTCATCCTTGCGGAGCATGACGTTGGCGTAGATCAGCGATCCGCCGCCGAGACCGCTGGCCAGCACGACGTCGAGCGAGCTGAAAGCCCAAAGGTCGAACAGTCCATAGGCCCCCCTGTCGGGAGCCCAGAAGTTCTTTCGCATGCCATATGGCGTGCGTGCGAACCCCCCCGGAGGGTGCGGCTGGCCCCGCTCGAGAACAAGCACCGACTTGCCGGCGGCGGCCAGGCGCATGGCGACGACCGATCCCCCGAAGCCCGTTCCGACCACGATCACATCGAAGTGCTCGTCACCTTCCATCGAGATCCCGACTGTAGTCCCTGCATACGGACGGCGCAACGACGTGTGCTTGATCGCACACGCGCACGTATTGCGCGTCGACAGGAGAGGCGTTAGCGTTCCGGCATGGGGCGGGCGCAGCGCGCGCAGCCGGTCACGATCATCTCACCGGTCCACCGCTGGTGGGCGACGTGGCTACGCCTGACCTGGCCGGTCGCTGATCGCCTCGAGCTCGTCAAGCGCCCTCTGCTGCGGCTGTCGTTCATCCACTTCGCGCACTGGTCACTGATCGACCGCACGCCCCCGGGCAGGCGCCGCGCCCGCGCGCAACGGCTGTCGCATCCCTACCTGCTGTTCCAGACCAATTTCGATGACGACTTGCACGCCTACATCGACGCCTTCGCGCTGATCGTCCCCTGGCGTATGCGCGCCATGTGGCAGGGCGTCTTCCGGTTCCCCGGCCCCAGCCCGGTCGACCGCTTCCTCAGCTTCATCAACGAGCGGACCACGCCGACGCAGTACTACTACTGCGCCTATCCGGAGGCGTCCGCCACGATGATCAACGCGGCGCTCACGCTCGACGCCCACCACCGCCGCTTTCAAGCAGAGACCGCCGGGCTCGGCGACGCTGCGTTTGCGGCGCGCTACCGCGAATTCCTCGCGCAGACCCAGCTGCTGCTGTGAACGACCTACCGGAGAAGCCCTTTCCGCTCGTCGTGCTGGCTCCGATCAAGGAAGGAGAAGACGAGGCACTGCTCGCCACACTCGCCGCGATTCCGACCGGCCCCCGCAGCCCGTTTGCGCGCGTGGCGTCGACCCATTTCGCCCGCTGGGCCCTGATTGCGGCTCTGCTCGACGCGAACGGCGAGCCGGCGGAGGCCGGCCAGGCCTACCTGCTGTTCACCGCCGACTTCGACGGCTCGCTCGAGGGTTGGGCGGCGGCCGTCGCGAGCGCGATCGGACCCGATGTCGACCGCGTCTTTGACCACTGTCACGGCTACCCTGGAAGCAGCGATGCGAGCGTGTTCCTGCGCTTCGTGCTCGAACATCGCATCGCCGCAGGATTCTCGATCGTCTCCTATCGCGCAACGGTCGCGGCGATCCGTGAGAGCCTCGCGCTCAGGCACGCCCTGCGAGAGTTCGCGTCGGCCTCGCAGGGGCTCGAGCCGCGCGAGCTGCGCGGCGGCTGGAAGGAACGCTTCGGGCAATGACGACACTGGAGGGGCTGCAGGGAAACGTCCTTGCCGCCTACGGAACCCCGCACGCCTCCTACCTGTTCGTGACCGTCGCCGATGCCGTCGCGGCACGCAGCTGGCTCGCGGAACGGCTCGACCGGGTCACGACCTACCGCGGTTGGGGGCGAGCGCCATCTGAGGCGACATTCAACGTCGGCTTCACTCACGCCGGGCTGCTCGCCCTCGGCGTCCCCGCCGTCCGCGTCGCTCACCTCGAGGCCTTTCGAGCAGGGATGGCGGCTCGGGCCGAGCGGCTCGGCGATGCCGGACCGAGCGCCCCGAAGCAGTGGCAGCCGGGGCTTCGCGACAGCCACTTGGTGATCGTCATGACCACCCGCGAGAGCGGTCTGCTCGTCCGGGCCGGCTCGGAGCTGCGCGACTCGCTCGCACATGGCGGACTCGTGGTCGCCCACGAGCAGGACGCGCATCGGCCTTCCGACGGCATCGAACACTTCGGCTTCGAGGACGGCTTCTCCCAGCCGGCTGTGGCGGGTGCGGCGACCGGTCCGCGCGTGGGCGAGGGGACGCTGACACGCTGGCGAGGCTGGCGTGAGCTCGCGCTCGGCGAGTTCGTGCTCGGCAACCGCGACGAGGGCGGCGGACTGGCACCGGCCCCGCTCGGCCCGCTCGGCGACGACGCGACGTTCATGGTCGTCCGCAAGCTCGCCCAGGATGTGGCGGCGTTTCGCCGCTACACCGCAAACGCGGCTGCAGAGCTCGGCGTCGAGACGAGCTGGCTTGCCGCCAAGATGGTCGGTCGTTGGCAGAACGGCTCGTCGCTGGCACGCTATCCCGACGCGCCCGGACCGCCTGCCGCAAAGGACCCGAGCGCGAGCCGCTTCCGCTACAGCGAGGACCCCGACGGCCACGCCTGCCCGCTCGGCTCGCACGTCAGGCGCGCCAACCCGCGAGATTCGCTCGGCTGGGAGGGGCGGCTTACCCAGCGGCACCGCATCATCCGTCGCGGCATGGGCTTCGGCCCACGGCTCGCCGACGCCACCACCGCCGATGACGGAGGCGAGCGCGGGCTGATGTTCATCGCCTATCAGGCGGCGCTCGAGCGGCAGTTTGAGTTCATTCAAGGCCAGTGGCTCGGCGACGGCAACGCGCTTCGGCTCGGTGACGATCGCGATCCGCTCGTGGCCGGAATGGAATCACTCGGCGGGATGGTCGTGCAGGGGCGTCCGCCGATCTTTCTGACCGGCCTGCCCGGCTTCGTCACGACCCTCGGTGGCGGCTACTTCCTGCTGCCGGGGACCGCGGGGCTGAGGGCGCTCGCGACCGGCACCTGTTGAGCTTCGACACGAACGCGGACCTCGCGGTCGGGCACGACCAGTGCGCCCGCCTTCAGGCGCATGCGCTCAGGACGTCGATCGACGAGCTCGAGATCGATGTGCGTGACGATCTGGTGTAGAAGCAGGCCGATCTGCTCGCGCGCAAAGCCCGCGCCTATGCACGAGCGAATGCCCCCGCCGAACGGGATCCACCCAGGGCGGTCGGCACCCTCCTCGAGATGGCGCGCCGGCCGGTAGAGGGTTGGGTCACTGTAGAGCGCCGGCGAGCGATAGACCAGCAGCAGCGGCACCGCGATACCGATGCCGCGGGGGATCGTGAATCGGCCGAGGCGGTAGTCGACGACCGCACCGCGACCGAGCCCGAACAGGGGGGTGCGCAGCCGCAGGGCCTCCTCGACGGCCGCACCGAGGTACTCCTCGCTGCCGCTGCGGAGGTCCGCGCGCATGCGGGCGAGCTCGACCGGGTGGCGTAGCAGCATCTCGATCGTCCAGGCCAGGCCGCCGGCAGTCGTCTGGTTGCCGGCGATGATCAGCGTCAGCATCTCGTCGCGGATATCGGTATCGCTCAGCGCCCGCCCGTTCGGATCGCGCGCCTGAATGGCCATGGAGAGGATGTCATTGCGCATTTCGAGCAGCGGATCCGCGCGCCGCGCGGCGATCACGGCGTAGATCTCCTCGTCGAGCGCCGCCCTGTGGCGCAGGAAGCGGCCCCACGGGCTGAAGCGCCCGAGGTCGACCCGCAGGCGGGGCATCAGCATCGCCACGCTGCCGCTCAGCTCGACGATGTCAGAGAGCCCAGCAGCGAGCCGCTCACGCTGTGGGCCACGGCTGATGCCGAAGACGACCCCCAGCATGATCTCCATCGTCATCCGCCGGACCCAGCTCCACAGCGCGATCACCTCGCCAAAACGCAGGGCGCGAAGCTCGGCCGCGGCGACTTCTGCGATCTCGTCGCGATCGTGCGCGAGGTGGGCATGGTTGAACTCCGGCGCGAGCAGCGCCCGCCGCGCGGCGTGCTTCTCGCCGGCGAGCAGAAGCGTCGAGCCGGCGCCCACGAGGGGCTCCAGGATCGCGTTGGCGCTCGCCGCCTCCAGTTGCTCGCAGGGCGCCGTGAGGATCTGCTCGACCAGGGCTGGGTCACATACCCACACGGTCGGGTCAAGCGCCGTGCCAAACGACAGCTTGAACACATCACCGTAACGATCCTGGCAGCGCTCGAAGAACCCGAGCGGATCGCGCTGCATCGAGATCGCCTGCAGCGAGCCGAGAAAGTGAGGTCCCGGGGGCAGTGTCACCGGCGCCCGCCGGCGCCCGCCGCATGTGGCCCAAAGACTCCCATGAGTGTGTCGCTGCTGATGCAGTTCATTCTCGTGCCCCCGCCGAATAGTAACCGCCAATCTGTGCGTCGCGCGGGCGCAGTCAGACAATTGCGTCACAGCGCTCGCCCGGGTTGCACCGATGCCACGCAGGGCGGATGATGGCCGGGTGAAGCCGATCGCGGTAGAAACGGTGGCGGTGCTGATGACCGATCTGGTGGGCTCGACCGCGATCGCTGACCGGCTTGGCCCGGCGGCGGCCGAGAACCTGCGTCTCGAGCACTTCGGCCTGCTGCGCGGTGCCCTGGAGCGCACCGGCGGCCGGGAGGTGAAGAATCTGGGCGATGGGCTGATGGTTGTGTTGCAGAGCGCCTCACAGGCTTTGGCGTGCGCGGTTGAGATGCAGCAGGCGATCGAGGCGCGCAACCGCCACTCCGAGGAGCGCCTTGAGGTGCGGATCGGTGTGAGCCTCGGTGAGGCGACCGTCGAGGACGACGACTATTTCGGTGAGCCGGTGATCGAAGCGTCGAGGCTGTGTGCGCAGGCAGATGGCGGGCAGATCGCGGTCAGTGCGCTGGTGCGCCAGCTCGGTGGCGCTCGCCACGGTCACACATTCAACTCACTTGGCGACCTGCAGCTGAAGGGCATGTCCGAGCCGGTACAGGCTTTTGAAGTCCACTGGGAGCCGGTTCTCTCGAGCGCGATCGCGTTGCCCGCGCGCCTCCGCGAGCTTCCGGCGACCGGCTATGTCGGGCGGGTGGCCGAGCGCAAGCGGTTGCGCGAGCTGTGGGCGCAGGTGTGCGACGGAGCGCTACGTGTCGCGCTGATCAGCGGGGAGGCGGGCGTCGGTAAGACGGGTCTGTCGACGCAGGTGGCGCTGCAGACGCACGCGGAGGGCTCGGTGGTGCTGTACGGGCGCTGTGACGAGGATCTCGGCGTGCCCTACCAGCCGTGGGTGCAGGCGCTCGGACATCTCGTCAGGGAGGCACCGCGGCTGATTCTCGATGGGCACGTCGAACGCCACGGCGGTGATCTGGCGCGTCTGGTTCCCGCCCTCGGTGACCGTGTCGCCGAGTTGCCCCCTCCACGCCAAAGTGACCCCGAGACGGAGCGCTACCTGCTCTACGCGGCGGTTGCCGGCCTACTTGAAGGGGCGGCCGAGCAGGAACCACTGCTGTTGATCATCGATGACCTGCATTGGGCCGACTCACCGACGCTGTCGCTGCTCCGTCACCTGGTGACGGCGGGCGCATCGCTTCGGGTGATGGTGATAGGTACCTACCGTGACACCGATCTGTCGCGTGAGCATCCCCTGACGGCATTGCTTGCCGATCTTCATCGCGAGCAGGGCGTGGAGCGCGTGGAGCTCACGGGCCTTGAGTCCGAGGACGTGCTGGCACTGATGGAGGCGGCGGCGGGGCAGGAGCTCGACGAGGACGGGCGTGCACTGGCGGCGGAGATCGCGCACGAGACGGCCGGCAACCCTTTCTTCGCCGGTGAGCTGCTGCGTCACCTGACAGAGTCCGGCGCGATTGTGCAGCAGGACGGCGGACGCTGGCGACTCGTGGGGGACATCGCTCATCTCGGTCTCCCCCGGAGCGTGCGCGAGGTGATCGGGCGGCGGGTCGAGCGCCTTGGCCCGGAAGCTCGCACAGCCCTGACTGCCGCCGCCGTGATCGGCCGCGACTTCGATTTCGACATGGTCTTCAGAGCAGTCGACCTCCCCGAAGAGCTGCTGCTCGACACTCTGGATGGGGCGGTCGCGGCGTCACTGCTTCGGGAGAGCGCGGAGCAGGTGGGGAGGTTCAGGTTCGTCCATGCGCTGGTGGAGTACACGCTGTATGAAGATCTCGGACGTACCCGCCGATCTCTGCTTCACGGCAAGATCGCAAAGGCGCTCGAGGAGCAGTGCGGGGATGAGCCAGGTGAGCGCCTGGGTGAGCTCGCCTACCACTGGGCCGAAGCGGACGCGAGCAATGAGACCGCCAAGGCCATGCGCTACGCCCGGCGAGCCGCAGAGCGCGCGCTTCAGCAGCTCGCCCCGGATGAGGCAGCGCGCTGGTATGGCCAGGCGCTCGAGCTCTACGACCAGGACCCGGGCGGCGATCGCTCAGAGCGCTGCGAGCTTCTAATCGGCCTCGGCGAGGCCCAGCGCCAGGTCGGGACGGCCGCTTATCGCCAGACGCTGCTCGACGCCTCGCACCTCGCCCAGGAGCTCGCCGAGACGGACCGCCTTTGCCGCGCGGTGTTGGCCAACAACCGCGGATGGGCCAGCAGCTATGGCGGCGTCGACTCTGAGCGAGTACAGGCGCTCGAGGCCGCCGCAGGAGCGCTTCCCGACGACGATCCGCGGCGAGCGCGGGTGCTCGCGCTGCTGGCCTGCGAGCTTCAGTTCGCCGGTGAGCCGGCACGCTGCCGGCAGGTCGCCGCGAAGGCCATCGAGATCGCCCGGGCCGCGGGCGATCCGGTGTGCCTGGCTCACACCCTCGACAGTGCCGGCCTGGCGATCTCCGTGCCGGAGACGCTGCAGGAACGTTTGCTGATGGCCGATGAGCTCGCCGAGCTCGCACGACGCCTGGATGATCCCGGGTTAAGCTCTCGCACCGCCGCCAGACGCGTGCACGCGAGCCTGGAGGTCGGAGACCGCTTGCAGGCCGAGTCCAGTCTCGCAACCCTGCGGGCGTTGGCCGCCGAGGTGCCCGAGCCATTCATCGCATACCTGCGCCTGCTGCTCGAGTTTGGTTGGGCTCTGCTCCAGGGCGATCTCGCGGCCTCTGACCAGTGGGCCACCCAGGCTCACGCCGTGGGGACCGCAGCCGGCCA
The DNA here is from genome assembly GCA_963779605.1 of uncultured Solirubrobacteraceae bacterium. Lineage (GTDB taxonomy): Bacteria > Actinomycetota > Thermoleophilia > Solirubrobacterales > Solirubrobacteraceae > Palsa-744. Next base: position 1,393,822 of record CAVZYR010000004.1, on the reverse strand, counting down.
GCCCGACGCGTCGATGTTCTTCGGCGCGCATCTCTTCCATGTCCGCTATTTCCAGGGCCGGTCCGGAGCGCTCGTTGAGCAGGTCATGCATCTCGCCGGCGGGCAGGGCAACCTCCGTGGTTGGCGCGCGGGCGCCGCGACGCTCGCAATGATCCAAAGCGGCCGTGAGGATGAGGCCCGCGAGCTTGCGCTCGCCGAAGACCTGCAAGGCATCCCGAGGGACGAGGCGTGGCCCATCGTCATGATGCTGTGGGCGGATGCATGCTCTCGCCTGAGCATCCCTGATCGCGCGGGCGAACTCCACGAGCTCCTGGAGCCGTTCTCCGGCCAACTCGCGGTCAGCGGTGCCCACGTGTACGGGTCGTTCGACTGGGCGCTCGGCGCAGTCTTGGCCGCAGCCCGAGGGCCGTGCGAGGAGGCGGAGACCCACTTCGCGGCCGCCGCCGAGATCGAGGCCAGGCTCGGGGCGCCGCTTCTTCTCACTCGCACCCAGGCGCGCTGGGCTCGTTCGCTGATCATGCGCGGCGACCCGGAGGACCTCAGCCGCGCACGCCCCTTGCTCGAGCGGGCCGAGGACACCGCAGCTCGCCTGGGCGCGGGGGGCATCATGCAGGAGATCGCAGAGTGCCGCGCGGAGCTCGGCGCGATCGGCGCCTAGCTTCGCCGTCGGTATGGGGCTGCTCGCGGCCCGGCATCCATATTTAGCTGAGAGCTACTCAGCTCTCCGTGGCACCCTGGGCTTGCTGGGCCAGCCAGTCCCACTGCTGCCAGTTCTCGATCCGCGCGGCGTACTCGCGGCCGATCATCTGCAGAGCGGTGCTGCTGAAAAAGACCCGCAACGGCGGCTCGGCGGCATCGACGAGCTCGAGAATCGCGGCGCCGGTCGCCTGCGGGTCGCCGGGTTGCGATCGCACGGGCCCGAGGGCCTGCAGGCGACGCTCGCGTACTCCGTCGTATACGGCCATCTCCTGCGCTCGCCCTGCCGATGCGCCCGACCAGTCGGTGGTGAAGCCTCCGGGCTCGACGAGGGTCACGTGGACCCCGAACTCGGCGAGCTCCGCGGCCAGCGATTGGCTGAACCCCTCAAGGCCCCACTTGGAGGCGTGGTAGAGACCCAGCATGGGGAACGCCATCACGCCACCGATAGAGGAGACCTGGATGATGTGACCGGAGCGCTGCTCGCGCAACAGGGGGACAACGGCTTTCGTGACCCACAGCGGGCCGAACAGGTTGGTCTCGATCTGACGTCGGGCCTCTTGCTCGGTGAGCTCCTCGATCGCGCCGAACTGGCCGTAGCCCGCGTTGTTCACAACGACGTCCAGGCGGCCGAAGTGCTCGTGGGCCCTTCGTACCGAGTGCTCGATGCCCGCCTTGTCGGTGACGTCGAGCTGCAGTGACAGGAGGCGCTCGCCGTGCGCGGCGGCGAGGTCCTCGAGCGTGCTGGTATCCCGTGCGGTAGCTGCGACGCGGTCACCGCGCTCGAGCGCCGCCTGTGCCCATACACGTCCAAAGCCCCTCGAGGTACCTGTGATGAACCAGACCTTCGCCACGACGGCTCCTCTCGTTCGATCGCGGCCGGCGGCCGCAGGTCAGTTGATCTAAGCGGAAGAGGCCCCCAAACGGTTGTCCGCTTGTGATGCGCGACCAACACATCTCGGCAGCTGGACCTTCGGCGCCGGCGACGCCGGGAGCGCGAAGCCAGACGCGCGAGCGGAAAGCTGAGGTCACCGCAACGAGGAAGACCAGCGGCGCCGAGCGAGCGGACGCCGGCATCCGATCCCTATTCGGTGCTCACTCGCCCCAGCCCTCGAAGGGGCCGGGCTATCCCTCACATTCGGAAAAGTACTGGCGAAAGTGGCGGCGCTCACGCGCCCGCTTCCAGCGCCGGCTCGCCCGTCCTGATGTGCCCGCCCTTGGGCGCCGGCGAGCGGTCGATGGCGAGTTTCGGCAAGCGCCGCTCGAGCCAGGCGGGGAATACCCAAGTTCGCCGGCCCAGCAGCTCGAGCACCGACGGAAGCAGCAGGCTGCGCACGACGAACGCATCGAGGAACACAGCCGTTGCAAGGCTGAGTCCGAACAGCTTCAGCACGCGTTCGTCGCCCAGCGCGAAGGAGGCGAACACGCAGATCATGATCGCGGCGGCAGCAGTGATCACGCGTCCGGTCGACGCAAGGCCGCGGGTGACGGCGAAGGAGGCATTGTTGCTGCGTCCCCACTCCTCGTGGATGCGCGAGACCAGGAACACCTCGTAATCCATCGACAGGCCGAACACGATCGCGAACAGCATCACCGGGATGAACGCCTCGATCGGGCCACCCTTGACGTTGAAGAAGCTGCCCAGCCACCCCCATTGGAAGATCGCCACAACCACGCCCAGAGAGGCTCCGATCGAGAGCAGGTTCATGATCGCAGCCTGCAGCGGGATCACCAGCGAGCGGAACACCACGAGCAGCAGCAGCGCGGAGAGCAGCACGACGATGCCGATGAACAGCAGCAGCTTGCTGGACAGAACGCCCGTGAAGTCGACCGTGGTCGCCTGCTGTCCCCCCACGAGCAGCGTCGCGCCGGTGCTACGCGCGACCGGCGGCAGTACGGTTCCCCGCAGCGAGTGGACAAGTTCAGTCGTCGCCAGAGACTGCGGGGCGCTGCGCGGGTAGACGTTGAACACCGCGGTCTGGCCGCTCGGGCTGAGCCGCGCGGGCGAGACGCTAGCGACATTCGCCGTCCCCTTCAGCGTGCCCGAGACGCTCGCCAGGGCCGCGTCGTCGCCGGCCTGGGGAAGGCTCGCGACGACCTCCAGGGGGCCGTTGGAGCCCGGGCCGAAGCCCTTGGCGATCAGGTCGTAGGCCTGCCTGGTGGTGTCGCTGGGCGGGTTGTTGCCCGCGTCGCTGTTGCCCAGTCGCAACGCGAGCACGGGCGCCGCCAGCACGAGCATGATCGAAAGCCCCGCGACCGCCCCCGGCCAGGGGTGGCGTTGGATCGCGTTGGCCCATGATGCCCAGAAGCCGCGCGGCGCGGCTCCGGGTTCGCGCGGGTTCGCCCGTTCACGTCGGCTGGGGCGGGCGATCCGTGCGCCGAGGCGCGAAAGCGCGGCGGGCAGAACGGTGAGCGCGGCAAACATCGTCATCAGCACCGCCAGCGCCGAAGCCACCGCGAGCCCGTACAGGAAGCTCACGCCGAGCAGGAACTGGCCGAGCAGGGCGATGATCACGGTGACGCCTGCGAACAGAACCGCCCGGCCGGCAGAGTCCATGGCGTCGTCGATCGCCGGCTGGAGCTCGGCGCCGGCCCGGAAGTTCTCGCGAAAGCGCGTCACGATGAACAGCGCGTAGTCGATGCCCACACCGAGCCCGATCATGGCCGCGAGCTCGATCGCGAAGCTCGGCACGCCGATGACCTGCGAGGCGAGCCCGGCCAGCCCGATGCCGGTGCCGAGCCCGAGCAGCGCGGTCACGATCGGCAGCCCCATCGCCAGCAGCGATCCGAAGGTGATGAACAGGATGATCATCGCCGCGAGCAGCCCCACCGCGGTGGCCGTTCCGAGCGACGGTTTCTGCGCCTGTTCGATCGCCTGGCCGCCGAGCTGCACTTCGAGCTGCTTGGAGCGAGCGCGCTCGGCGGTGGAGATGAGGTTTTCGATCGACGCTTTGGACAGGACGTTGGCGCGCTTGTCAAAGTTCACCGTGGCAAACGCGATCTGCCCATCAGCGGACACCGCGTGCGCGCCCGCGGGCGAGTAGGGGCTGACCACCCCTGTCACGTGGGGCAGCGCGGCGACCCGTTTCAGCATCGGCTCCACCTGCGCCCGCACGGCCGGGGCGGTGATCTGTCCCTCGCGTGCGCGCAGCACGATCTGGTCGGAGTCCCCGGACTGCGCCGGGAAGTCGCGCTGCAGCAGATCCGTCGCGCGTTGGGACTCGGTGCCCGGGAGCGAGAAGTTGGTGCTGTAGTTGGTCCCGACCGCGTGCGAGATACCCAGCGAGCCGACGAGTAGCCCGATCCAGCCGATCAGGACGAGGCGCCGGTGGTGGGCGGCCCAGCTGCCTGCGCGCGCCACGGTTCCCAGCCTGCGCTCCTGCGATGTCGTCGAGCTCATGTCAGACCTCCAGGTATACTGTGAAAGGGTGAACAGTCCAGTTTACGAATAGTTCGCAGATCGAAGTAGCCTAGCATACGAACCATGCCCGTCAAGAGCAATCCGAAAACCGAGCTACGGCCGAGTGTCGAGGACGATCTCGCCGAGCTCACCTCGCTGCTACCCGTCACGCTGCACGAGCTTAAGAACTCGGTCCCCGCGCCAATGCCGATGCGCGACGCGATGGAACGCGCGTCGCTTGGAAAGCGCCACGCGAATGTGCTCCTCGCGGTCGCGGCCGTCGAACCGATCGGCGTCAGCGAACTTGCCAAACGGCTCGGCCTGCTGCTCTCGAGCACCAGCACGCTGGTCGGGGAGCTCAGCCGGGCGGGCCTGCTCGAGCGCGCCGAGGACGACGAGGACCGTAGGCGCACGATCGTGCGCGTGCACGAGGACTACCGCGATGCCATGGAGGGATGGCTCGAAGTAGCGCTGGCTCCGGTTCGAAACACCCTCGAGCGACTCTCACCCCAAGCACGTGCGCACTTCATGGAGGGCTGGCGGATCCTGCAACAAGAGGCCGCGCGACTCGCATCCGACGAGGACCAAGGCGCCTACTGCGAGACGTAGCAGATGCGCCCAGGCCCTCGCATGCCCGGTGAAGGCGTCACCACCCACGCAACCCCCCGGCAGTCGTCCACGATACTTCGCCGCACGATGTCCGAGGAGTCCACGACCCCCGACCTGGTCGAGCTCGCGGAGCGCACTGTTGATGCCACTAATGCAGGCGACCTTGATGCGTTGCTTGGCCTCTACTCGCCCGACGCGGTGTGGGACTCGGCTGACCCCGATCTACCAGGAGAGAGGTTTGAGGGGCGCGCAGCGATACGGAGCTTCTTCGAAGAATGGTTCGGCACGATCGAGGACGTGCAGGTTGAGGCAGAGGAGATTCGCGATGTCGGTCGCGGCGTTGTCTTCGCTCACCTCGTGCAGCGCGCCAGCCCGCGTGGAGGCGCCGCATCGATCGAGTTCCGCAGGGTCGGCAGACGCTTGCTCACGCCGGGCGAGGAGCGCGCGCGGCCCTCCCGCGGCTACTAGATCCCTGCAGTCGCGACAGCGGCGGCGCGATCCGTCCAAGTGCGTCGCAGCACGATCTGCCCATCGCGAAAGGTGAGGACATCGTAGATGTCCATCTCGACTACCACGCCGCTCCCCTCGCCACGTGCCTGCGCGTGGCTCCAGACGAACACGGTTTCCTCATCGACCTCGATCACCTCACGGACGGCGATTTGTGCCCACTCCCAGGGAGCTAGGAACTCCTCCCCCCATCGGCGTACGCCCTCAACGCCGTGAACCGCGGGCGCTAGTCCGGGCAGGTCGTTTGCCACTCGACCTCGGGATGCAGAATCCCAGCGTGCTGGTCGAACTCGGCTATGGACCCCTCGTATGCGGCCCTGACTGCCGCAGCCCTGGACATCACCGGAGCATCCTAGGTTCGAGGCATTCGTCGATGCAAGGCTGGTGCTCGCGGATGAATGCGAGCGTCTGGCTATCTCGACGCCGCGCTTGCGCTTCATAGAGACGAATCGCGAGCGTCTTGTCTGCGCCAAGACGCTCGCTGTTGGCCGAACGCGCAACTCGCAGCGGATCCCCCGACACGCGGCCACGGGTTGGCGATAATCCCTCGGTGTCCGCGAACCTAGACCTCGTGCGCTCGATCTTCGCAGCGCTTGTGGCAGGGGCCGATAAGTCGTTCGTGATAGGCCGCATCCGGCAGCTCACCGCACCGCTGATGCTGGCAGCCCTGCTGACAGGCTTCGCACCTGCGTCGACGGCGCGAGCGCTGCGCGCGCGCGCAGCTTCGCTGCCGTTCGACGTGGAGCTGAGCGTGAGCGCCACCGCAAAGGCGGGCTCGGTCAACCTGCTCACAGTCGCCGCTTCGGCGCCCACGACGACGAGCTGCACGCTGCAGATCAGTGCCCAGCACCTCGCCAAGACGCTTCCGAGCAGCCGGCCGGGGAGCGTGGTGTGGCGCTGGCGCGCGTCGGCGCGCGCGCCCGCGGGTGTGTGGACTTTCACCGCCACCTGCCGCGAGGGCGCCAGCTGGGTCGCCGCGTGGTACAAGGCCGAAATGGGCTTCCCGGAGCGGTCAGGCGCGCTTGTTGGAGCACCCGTCAAAGGCGCCCCCACCGCCATCGGCGCCTCCTGCGACAGCCAGGGGGTGTGCTTTGCCAACGACCCGCTCCCGGTCGGGCAGTGCACCTGGTATGCGGTCGGGCGTCGTCCCGATTTGCTGAACATCGTGCACGGCGACGCGCGCGAATGGTTGCGCGCGGCCAGGGGTCGTATGCCGGAGGGCCGACGCCCGGCGGTGGGCGCCATCGCCGTGTTCGTACCCCACCCCCGTGGGGCCCCGGGACACGTGGCGTACGTGGCTGCAGTCTCGCACGGGCGCGTCCTGCTCGATGACTCCGACTGGAGACCAACGCCCTGGAGCCCGTGGCTCGAGGTCCACGAACACTGGGAAGCGGCACGCTCAGCCAGCGGCTACATCTACGGAGGTCCCGCGGGCAACGGCCCTTAGCATCCCATCCCATCAAGGCATGGCCGCCAAGCGCTCAGGTGTGGCAGGCTTGATCGATGGCTTTGGCAAACATTGACCTCGTGCGGTCGATCTACGCGACCTGGGGTCGCGGAGACTTTAGTTCGGTCGGGTGGGCGGACAAGGAGATCGAGTTCGTAATCGTCGGCGGCCCGGACCCGGGCAGCTGGACGGGCGTGGCGGGTATGGCTGAGGGCTGGCGCGGGTGGCTTAGCGCCTGGGATCACTACAACGCCGAGGCCGACGAGTACCGCGAGCTCGACGGCGACCGCGTGCTCGTGTTGGGGCGCATGCGGGGCCGCGGAAAGACGAGCGGCGTGAGCGTCGAGACGGAGTTCGCGAACCTCCTTTGGATTCGCGACGGCAAGGTGATGCGGCTGTGTCTCTATTCCAATCGCGACCGCGCACTCGCCGACCTCGGCCTCGCTCCGCATGGGGACTCCGCGGCCTCGTAGTCGCCTTCGCGTCGGTACCCAACGCAGGCGCGCAGACGGCATTCGCCCCGGTTAGCGCATTGGACGAGGCCGATCGCGACCCTCGTACAAGATCCAGAGTGCTGCTTTAACCGCCGAAGTGTCGCCCGATTGCCCTCGCTCAAGCTGCCTGCGACCGCGAATGCCGCGCCGACCGACTCCTCCGGGGCGTTGACGCCCGCAGTCCGTCCAGGGCGCGCGTGGCCGCCGCGTAGCCCTGGCGGATCAGCGTCGGCCACTGGCGGCGGTCGATGAAGAGGTCATAGAAGGAGACGCCGCGCAGCAGCGAGGGATCGATCGGGTCGATCAGCGTGAAGTGCTCGCCGAGCTCCCGCCGCGCTCGCCTGGCCATCTCGAGGTGGTTGCCCTGCTGCAATTGCCTGCTGGCCTGCATGAAACCCCCGCGGCGCTCGGCCCAGCCAGTGATGTCCTGCGCCTCAAAGCCCAGTGGCAGCATGAAGTTCAACCCGAAGACGTGATCGCACCCGCCGTCCTCGAGGATGGGCTGCGCCGGGAACAGCTCGATGATCCCGCCATCCACGTAGAGGTGGCCGCCTACCGGCACCGACTCGATGAACAAGGGAAGCGCAACCGCGATGCGCACGAGCTCGCCGACCGTCAGCTCGGGCGTGTGCTGGGTGCCGAAGTACTCGACGCGACCGAGATCCATGTTGTAGGCGATCGAGGTGATTGGGAACGCGGTGTCGCCTATGCGCATGCTCCACAACCGCTGGTTGAACAGATGCTCGAGCGCCTCGCCCTTCATCAGCCCGGTAAACCCCTTCAGCGCGCTCAGCGCGAAGCGCGAAATCCGCGCCCATTGGATGTCCAGGTAGTCCTCGGCCCGCCACGACAGCGAGAAGTCGGCCATCTCCTGTGCGCTCATCCCTGCCGCCCACATCGCGCCCCAAATCGCGCTGCCCGAGCAGGCGGAGTACGACGCCGGGCGGATCCCCGCCTCCTCGAAGGCCCGGGCGACTCCCACCATCGCGACGCACCCGCCGCCGCCCCCCGATGCGATGACACCGATCCGCTTGCCCTTCAGGGCCGCGAGCGGTCGCTCTCTGAAGGGCGGGAAGATATCGGTCGGCACGGGCTGGGGCCGATCGATCACCGGCAGCGGCATCAGCACACGGCGCGCGTGGTTCAGGAAGGAGACGCTCGTGCTCGCGCGCCCGAGGTCGAGCAACTCGTTCGCGCGCTCGAAACCGCGTTTGACGTTGTAGATATCGAAGTCGGGGATCATAAGCCAAAGAGTCCGCTGCTATCACACGTGCCGGCATTCACAGCACGCCGGCCAGTATTCGATGACATCGCGACCGCCCCCTCGGGCAGCAGCTCGTAACTGCTGTCGAAAGGATCGGTTTTGACTCATGAACATGGTGACCTTCCAGCTCGTTGATGCCTATGCGGTATCGGTCCCTCAGCAGGTGCTCTTGAGCGGGCACGGCGCGAACAGCCACTGCAGGTTGGAAAACCGCCAGCGTTAGTAGCTCCTCGTCGGCCTGCGCGAGCGCGAGCGCGAGCGCGGCCCAGTGGGCGACCAGGCTGGCGATAAAGTCCGACGTTTGCCGACGGTCCTCGGCACATGTTCAAGGACCTGGCGACCGCCGTCGAGAGGAAGGTCACTAAGAGTGAACCCCCGCTGGTCGAAGGAGGCCTCATGTCGGACTCAATGGATGTACGGGCCACACTGCCCGTCAGATCGGACCTGGAACGCAATGCCCTGGTACACGCCTGTGCCGCGGTGCGCGATCGAGAGGAGCACACGCAGGACGATCAGCTCGGCGATGGTCGACACCCAGCCCCCGGCTTCGACCTTGAGGCGTCGGACCGGCGCATAGCTGAATCATGGATGCTCGCCGATCGGCTCGATAGGGGCCGTCCAGTAGGCATACCTCTCGGGATCGCCGACGAGATTGCCGAGTACCTCGCAAGACTGACGAGGAATGAGCTCGAGGAGATTATGGGATCCCCCGGAACCGCACCGATCGGGGTCCACATCGAAAGCCGTATGAGTCTCATGAGCCTACTCGGATCGCTCGACGTAGCGATCAGGCGCGAGCCAATGAAGGCATAGCGCCCCAGTTTGCGGGACCGTTGGCGCGGCTGGAACAGTTTTTTTGCGCGAGGGCGTGGGCCGCAGGATCAGCGCGTTGACCAGAGCTGCGCAAGCTGCTTTTGCTCAGCGACGAGCATCTGTGTCAAGGCCGACGGCTCCTCCTCCACGCGGAAAGGCGTGACTGCTGCCTTCGCGTGGCAGGAGCAGTCCCGAACGAGGCTCGCGAGAGACCCGGAATGGGGGAGCGCCGGCGCCCACGGCCTTGTCACGACCGCTTTGTCGGTCGGATGTGAGCGAGTGTCTGGCAACCCTCAGCCGACGCGCTTGGACCTCGTCTCTATGAAGAAGGGCAGGGGATGCCAACGCCGACCAGGTCCAGGCTTCTGCTTTGCCCAGGCGAATGCGATCGTCTCGCCGACCTTCGGGCTACGAGCTGTATGAGCTCACGCGTAGGACTGCGTTTTCTTCGCACGGCCGCTCAGCACCATCGGGTGGCGCGGCGCCTCGCTGACGATCGTTTCGCGGTCGACGGCGAGATCGGGGGCGACGTGGATCAGCTCGCCACTGGCGATCTCCTCCCAACCCGGCTCCTCGCTGATCTGCTCGCTGGCGATCACGACCAGGGCGGCATCGGCGGCGTCGTCGGAGTGAAGCCGCAACATGCCGGCGGCGTCGGCGTGGTCGAGTTCGGCGTTGCCGCTCGCCCCTCCCGCCTCGCGGCGGTATAGCAACAGGGGGTTCTTCTCCGGATAGCGGAAGGCCCAGATGTTGCCGAGTTCACCGAGCACGAAGTTGAGGCTGTAGAGCTCATACTCCTCGACGATCTCGCGTACCGCCGCGGTGATCCCTGCGCGGACGTCACCGCCGGCATCGCGAATCGCCAGCGTGATCAGGGCAAAGAAACGCTCGGAGTCGGTTTCGCCCATCACCATCGCGCGATTCGCCCCGAGCCGCGCCTCGATCCGGTCGAGGTCCCCGACGACGCCGTTGTGGGCGAAGGCTCGCCCATCCTGGGTGAAGGGGTGGGTATTGACTAGCGAGGTGCCGCCCGTGTCGGCGTACCGCAGGTGCACGATCATCTCGGACGCAACGAGCCGCTCGGCGACCTGCTGGTAGGCGTTATCCCCGGCGGCTTCGACCGGGTTTCGCATGATGATCATCCCCCGATTGGCAGTCAGGGCCGCGAGCCCGTAGCCGTCGGCGTTGATTCTGCTCTGGCGAGCGATTGAATCGGGCGCGTTCAGCAGCCAGAAATCCGCGGCGACATCACGATCGCCGGCGTGAAGAGCGAAGAGGCGGCACATCGGACAAGTCTAGGCGCACCCGACTTCCACGGTAAGACCGTGCCCCGCGGCGGCCAATTAGGCCTCAGCGCCAAGAAATTGGTACGACTTCCAAATCCTCGACTGGCTCGACCAATGAAAACCCCGCGATTTAGGGGCTTTTCCTATAGCGGGGGCGGGATTCGAACCCGCGACCTTCGGGTTATGAGCTGTATCGATAGGCGTGCAGTCACATGATTTTGGCTCTGCAGAGCGAAATCAGAGTCCCCGAGATCACCCAGATCTGCTCAGATTGGTACGAGAATTGGTACGAAACCAAGTTGGTGAGTAGGACGACTGATTTAGGGCAGCATCTGAGTCATCGATTCCCGCAGCGACGGGATGAGCTGCGGAGCCTCGAGGGCTTGAGGGATGAGATCGTGATCGAGGAGGATCGCGTCGAACACAAGCCGAAGCGTGACGCCGTGCTCGGGGAGTGCGACCATATCCACCGCTACCTCGTCGCCCGCGCCAAGATCACCCTCATCCAGGATGCGCAGGTAGGCACCCGGTCGCGATGCCAGTGCGAAGCGCCTGACGAACGAGGGATCGCTCATCCGAAGGCCAAGCTTGAAGCACGGCAGCCGCGGCTGGACGACCTCGAGCAACGTCGTCCCTACCCGCCAGCGCTCGCCGATGAGTGCTCCTGAGACGTCTAGTCCCCCGATCGTCAGGTTCTCGCCGAAAGAACCTGGGCCGAGCGCTCGCCCGATCTCAGTTTCCCATTCCCGGGTCTCCTCAATCGCATAGGCATACACCGCCTTATCGGGTCCGCCGTGCACTGAACGGTCCGCCTGGTCGTCCCCGTCAAGATTGACTCCGCGGACGAGCACACGCCCGTCGACCGGCGCCTTCCAAATCGCAGTCAGTACGGTTCGCCGGCCGGTATCGACCGCCCGCGGTCGCCCGACGTTGACGCTGAGGACCCGCGCCATCGGACGGTCCGACCTACTCATGTCCCGAAGGCTCGCCGGCAATCAGCGCAAGCGCGTGCATGAGCGCGTCAGCGATCGACAGCCCGGTCTCCTCGATGCTTTTGGGGCTCCCGGGGAAGTTGACGATCAGGCTTGAGCCGCGGGTACCGGCCACTCCGCGCGAGAGCATCCAGTTGCGTGTGTGCGGTCGGGAGGCCTCACGTATGGCCTGGGGAATGCCCGGTGCCTCGCGCTCGATTACGGCGCGGGTCGCCTCGGGGGTGATGTCTGCGGGTGAAAGACCGGTGCCGCCGCTTGTCAGCACGAGCTCGCAGTGCTCGGTGTCGGTCCAGTGGCGTAGACGCTGTTCGATCAGCGTTCGCTCGTCGGGAATCAGGTCCTGCCCGGCGATCGCGATGCCAAGCCGCTGCACAAGAGCAGTGAGACGCAGACCACTTTCGTCGCGACCCTCACCGGCGAACTTCGAGGTGCTGATCGTGATGATTGCGGCGCGCGGGGCCACTCAGGTGGCCTCCGAGCGCCGCCAGTCGGCGCGCCCTCCGGTCTTCTCCAACAGAACAATCCCCTCGATCTCGACGCCGCGCTCAATCCCCTTGACCATGTCGTAGATCGTCAGCGCCGCTACTGCACACGCGGTCATGGCCTCCATCTCAACGCCGGTGCGATCAACGGCATGGACCTCGCTGGCGAGCTCGATGAGGCCCTGCTCCGAATCGACCGTGGCCGTCACGTCAATGAACGTCAGCGTGATCGGATGCGCCAGCGGGATGAGCTGACAGGTCTGCTTGGCCGCCTGAACGCCCGCGAGCCGCGCCGTGGACAGAACCTCCCCCTTGGGAGTGTCTCCAAGCTCTACCGTCCGGGCTGTACCCGGTGACATCCGCACGCGCGCGCGCGCGTGTGCGACCCGCTCGCGAGGGATCTTTCCCCCGACGTCAACCATCCTAGCCCGCCCGTGATCGTCGAGGTGGGTAAGGCGATCTGCACTCATCTGGAACCTCCCCTCAGCGTGGCGTCCGGTTGGACGGCATGTTGACCCTCATTGTCAGGAGCGGGCATCCCCGCGACGCGTCGCGCCGTCCCGTCTGTGTCGATTTCAAGCTTCCAGATCGGAACCTCAGCCTTGATCCGGTCGATTAACTCGCTTGCTCCCGAGAACGCTTCGGCGCGGTGGGGTGCGGACACAGCGACAATGACACTCGACTCACCCAGCGACACGGCGCCCACCCGATGTTCGACGCTTGCAGCGCACAGTCCGTGCTTCACCACGCAGTCGTTGGCGATCAGCGCTATCCGTTGTGTCGCCATCTCCGTGTAGGCCTCATAGTCGAGCCGGCTCACCTCCCGGGTGACCCCCTGAAAGGTGACGATCGCACCTGCACGCGGGTCGGACACGGTCGCAGCAAGGGCCTCGAGCCCAAGCGGCAGCTCGGTGACGGCGACCAGCGATCCCGAGCCGCCGCTGATTGGCGGAATCAGCGCCAACTCGTCATCGGGAGCGAGTCGCGTCTGCGGTGAGGCGTAGTCACGGTTGACGGCCATCTGGACCGGGAGGCGATCGAGCAGGCCGGTAAGCGCGGGAACTCTCGAGAGCCCCCGCAGCGCGTCGGCGACCGTCGCCTCGTCCGGCAGCTCCAGCTCCACGCGATCGGTCCCTGCGCGTTCGCGCAGGATCGCGAACAGGCGGACGATGACAGTCATTCGATATCCGGACGGGCGTGGGGCAGGAGCACGATCTCGACCCGCTCGCCCATGCTCACGGAGCCGTTCCCCGCCGGGATGATCGCCAGTGCGTCGGCACCGAGCATCGAGGTCAGTATGTGCGAGCGCTGATCACCGGTGGGTTCCGCGTACCAGCCGTCCTCATGCAACTCCAAGCGACAGCGCACCGCGTGCGCACGGCCGGGGGCCTTGGTGTAGTCGCTGCGCATCGTCGCGGTTGACCGGCCCGGCTCGCGGAGCCCGCCGCTCAAGGCATCCAGCGCGGGGGCGACAAAGAGAGTGAACGTGACCATCGCCGACACCGGATTACCGGGAAGGCCAAAGACGAGCGTGTCGTCCTGCGTGCCGAACCATGTGGGCCTCCCGGGTCTCAGCGAGACGCCCCAAAAGTGCTCGTCGACGCCCAGCGCGGCCAAGCCTGGCCTCACGTGGTCGTGCTCGCCGACGGAGACTCCACCGCAGATAACCACAACGTCCGCCCACTCCAACGCCTCCTGAATCGCGAGTCGGGTCATCTGCGCGTCATCGGCCACTCTCGCGACGGGCCGCAGGATCGCGCCGAGATGCCTGGCGAGGGCGGAGATGGAATGGGCGTTCGAGTCGTATATCGAACCGGGCGTCAACGCCGCGCCGGCCTCCACAAGCTCATCGCCGGTAGTGATCACCGACACACGCGCGCGCTTGACACAGTCGATCTCGGCTCGGCCGAGCGATGCAAGCACGCCCAGGTGCGCCGGGCCCAGGCGACTGCCGGCGAGGATCACGGTCTGGCCGGCGCGGATGTCGTCGCCGGCGAGCCTCACGTCGTTGCCTGGGGCAACCGCCGTGAGAATCTCGACGTCTCCGTGCTGGGGGCGCGTCTGCTCGAGCGCGACGACTGCGTCGGCTCCTGCGGGGATCATTGCTCCAGTGGATATCGCGACGGTCTCATTATGGGCAAGCGCCCTTGCCGAGGGTCGCCCCGCCCTTGACTCATCGACGATGCGCAGCTCCACTGGTGCTTGCGCGGTGGCGTCGTGAACGTCAGTACTGCGCAGGGCGAAACCGTCCATCGCGGAGCTGTCAAACGGAGGGACTGGATCGGCGCAGTCGACGTTCGCCGCGAGCACCCGGTCGAGAGCGTCGGGCAGGCTCACCGACTCGCTCTCCAGGCAGACAGCGTGCTGAAGGACCATCATTCGGGCATCGTCGATATCGGTGAGCGTCGAGACCATGGCTAACAGCCCCAGAGCCTAGCTTTATGATCGCGCGGTTATCGTGGGTGGGCATGGCCATGATCGCCGACAAGCTGGGACGGCCGCTGCGCGACCTGCGCATCTCGGTCACAGATCGCTGCAACCTGCGCTGTCCGTACTGCATGCCTCGGGAGGCCTTCGGCAGTGACTTCCAGTTCATGCACAACTCCGAGCTGCTCTCCTTTGAGGAGCTCACGCGGGTAGCAAGGATCATGGCCGTTGCGGGCATCAGCAAGATTCGCCTGACGGGCGGTGAGCCGCTCTTGCGACCTGAGCTTGAGCGGCTGATTGAGATGCTGGCCGACATCGAGGGCGTCGACGATCTTGCCCTGACCACAAACGGCACGGCGCTCGCGCAGCGCGCAGAGGCACTCGCACGCGCTGGCCTCGGCCGCGTCACCGTCAGCCTCGATGCGCTCGAGGAGCGGGCCTTTCGTTCGATGAGCGACACGCGCTTCCCGCTCGCGCGCGTGCTTGACGGAATTGATGCGGCTCAGGACGCGGGCCTCGCGCCGGTGAAGATCAACATGGTCGTCAGGCGCGGCGTCAACGAGCATTGCGTGCTCGAAATGGCCGAGCATTTTCGTGGACGTCAGCAGGTCCTGCGCTTCATCGAGTACATGGACGTCGGTGAGACGAACGGGTGGCGCCTCGAGCAGGTGGTACCCGCGAATGAGATCCTCGCGGCAATCGGTGAGCGGTGGCCGCTTGAGCCGCTCGCACCCGGACACGATGGCGAGGTGGCGTCCCGTTGGGCCTATCGCGACGGTGCGGGTGAGATCGGCGTGATTCATTCCGTCACCAAGCCTTTTTGCCAGGGATGCACCCGAGCGCGACTATCGGCGGATGGTCGCCTGTACACGTGCCTGTTCGCAGCTCACGGGCACGATCTCCGCGTGCTCCTACGCGGCGGAGCCAAGGACTCCGAGGTGGCCCATCGTCTTGGCGAGATCTGGACGGCGCGCACTGATCGCTACTCGGAGGTGCGCGGCTCACAGGCCGCGGAGACCGCGCCTGAGGGCGGCCGGAAGGCGCCTGCGCTCAGCCCGAACGCCGCGAGGCACGCGCCGGGCAAAGTGGAGATGTCCTATATCGGCGGGTGAGGTGCCCTCGCCGAAGAGCCCGGGCCGGTGCTCGCCACCGGTAGCGGCCACACGGAGATGTTCTCGGGCGCAAGATCCAGACGCACGGGCGCACCGATTGGTAGTTCCTGTGGATCGAGGGTGCGTGCGGTGAGCTCAAGGACACCTTCGAGGGAGATCGTGAGCTCGCGCATGGTGCCGAGGTCGGCATCGTCCAGCAGGACCGCGGCGTAGCGACCGTCTGGATTCAGGGAGATGTGCTCGGGGCGCACCGACCAGATGACCTCCGTCCCCGGAGGCAGGCCCCGTGTCGGAGCTTCGAGCTCGGCTTCGTCGCTGGCTATGCGGTCTGCCGCCACGGCCACGCCGTGATGGGTGTTCGCTATACCCAGCAGCGAGGCGACCTGCGCAGAACTCGGCGCGCGAAAGACGGATTCGCGCGTTCCCGCCTGCAGCACGCGACCCTCGTCCAGGACGATGATCTCATCCGCCAGGAACGCGGCGTCCTCGGCGTCGTGGGTGACGATTACGGTGTTCAACCCGGCCTCGCGCTGGAGGCGACGCAACTCTCGGCGCAGGCGGTCACGCACCGGGGTGTCGAGGCCCGCGAATGGCTCATCGAGGAGCAGGATTCGCGGCTCGATCGCCAACGCCCGGGCAAGCGCTGCTCGCCGCTGCTGCCCGCCTGAAAGCTCGTCCGGGTAGCGGTCCTCGAGGCCGCTCAATCCCAGGCGATCTATCCACCACGCCGCGAGAGATGGCTGCGCGTGTACGCCGAACGTGACCTGGCGCCACAGTGTGCGCCGCGGCATGAGTGCGGCGCTCTGGGGCACATAGCCAATTCTCCGGCGCTCCGCGGGCAGCGCATCGAGCGCCCTCTGGCCAGCCCTGACGTGTCCGCTTCCGTTTGCGGAGGTCAGTCCGGCCAGCAGACGGAGGGTGAGCGTCTTGCCCGCACCGGAGGGACCGAGCAGGGCCAGGCGCGGACTCTGTGCGAGGTGTGAGACCTCGAGCGAGAAGCTTCCGAGACGCTTGGCCACCGCGAAGTCCAGCGCCGCGGGCGGGTGCGGTGCGGATGCAACCGCGCGAGCCGCCGGGCGCACGTTGCGGCGGCGCGGTCTGCGCATACCCACCAGCAGAAGAATCACAAGCGCCGCCGCCAGCGCGGCGGCGATAGGGAGCATCGTCGCCGGGAGCCCGGTCTCGTCGAACTGGACGAACGTGAAAACCGGCAGCGAGTAGGGATGATAGGCGAGGATCACGGTGGCCCCGAACTCTCCGAAGGCGCGCAGCCACGCCAGCAGCAACCCTGCGCCGATGCCGGGAAGCGCCGCCGGGACGGCCACGCGGCCGAAGCGTGCGAGGCGTCCATGGCCGAGCGAGGCGGCGACATCCTCCAACGCCGGGTCCACCGCCGCGAAGGCCGCGCGAGCTGCGATCACAAGAAAGGGCGCCGCGACGAACGTCTGCGCAAGGACGATGCCTGCGCGCGTTTCTGTGAGGCCCCCGCCGAACAGCCGTCCGGCGAGCGTGTGTGGACCGACGACATAGAGCAGCAGCAGACCGCTCATCAGGGGCGGCAACGCGAGTGGCAGCGCAACGAGCGCGGTCAGCACGCGCGCCCCTGCGCCCCGTCCGCGCGCGAGCAGGTAGGCCAACGGCGTTCCCAGCAGCGCGATCACCGTCGCCGAGATGCTCGCCGTGGACAGCGATGTGAGAAGCGCAGGCCCGACTCCCGGCGCCGAGGAGACTCCGCCACCCAGCCGCACGACGAACGCGAGGATCGGTGCGAGCAGGTAGAGGGCAAGCAACCCGCCGAGCCACGGCAGCGGGCTGCGCGCGCACGTGATCACCTCAGCGCGCGCCAACCACGGTTCTCAGGCTCTTCGGGACGCTCGACACCTTGCCGAAAAAGGTCGGCTTCAGGGCCGTGAGACCATTCTTCTTCAGCGTGAAGCTGCGCTGGGTACTGAGCAGATAACGGACGAGCGCGGCTGCACCGGTGGGATTGGGGGCGCGGTTGAGGATCGTGACGGTGTAGTCGGCCACCTTGTACACGGGCGTCAAATTGACCGCCGCGAGTTTCGCCGAACGTGCCTCGACCGCATAGAAGAACCCGGCGTCGAGCTGTCCGGACTGCAGCCGTCCGACCAGCGCGGTCTCCGGATACACGGGAAACGAGCTCAATGCCGCGGAGAGCTTGGGGTCGTGCAGCTTGCGCGACGCATTCTCGACGGCTTCGACCGTGAGGATCCCCTTCGGGTCGAGCTTTGGATCGGTCCGGCCGACGAGGATCCCTGGCTGGGTGATGACCTGATACCAGGGTAAGCCGCGGGCCAGCTCTGCGCCAAACCTGCTGCTCGGGTCGTACGCGAGCATCAGCGGAGACGCCGCGAACGTCGAGTACCAGGACACCCAGTTCCCATTGGCTGATCCTTCAAGCGCGTTGTCCGCGGCCGCGGCAGCGCTGATGAAGACGTCGCCTTGGCGAACCCCACCCTTGATCTCGTTCGCCACTTCTGTGGAGCCGCCGCCAATGCCCCGGTAGGCGTATCCGCTCTCCTTCTGGAAGGCGGGGCCAAAGTCGTGTTCCATGTAGTCGAGGAGCGATCCGGCGAACAGGGATGAGACCGTCCCGCCCCCGGCCGCTGTCCCTGTCGGCGACCCTGCCGCCGCCGACGATGGCGCTCCCGCCAAGGCGATTGCCGCGGCGGCGGCAAGGCCGGCGCCCGCACACGTGGCGAGCAGTCGTCGGAGGTGTTCTCCGCGCGTCGATACGGCTACCGGAGACCTCCTCCCCATCACCGCGAGTCCCGTTCGATCATCACCGATGTCGCCTTGACCGCCGCGGTGGCCTGAACACCAGCGGCCAGTCCCAGCTCCTGTACGGAGTCGCGCGTGATCGCGGCTGTCACGAGAAAGGGTCCCGCCTCGAGCTCGACAAGCGCCATTACCCCGTCAACCTCGACGGAGCGAATCGTCCCCGCGAAGCGGTTGCGAGCCGAACCGGTCGTGCCGGTCCTGTGACGCTGGGGTCTGGCCGTGAGCCTGCGTACCTCCGCCTCGGAAACGCGGCGACGGTTGTGATCATCGCGGTGGGTGTGCAGCTTGCCCGCGCGGTCCCAGCGGCGCAATGTGTCGGCACTCACTTCGAGCGCCTTGGCGGCTTCCCCGAGAGACAGGTCGCGTGGCATCTGCTTAAGCATTGCATATGCAGATAGCCAGAGTCTTTGGGCAGCTCGAGGCACCGGTCCTTTGTCGCTGTTGCCGTGTTAGATTTGCTTCATCGGCGGCGTCGGTCCAGACGGCGCCGTGGCAGCGCTGAGCGACGCTTTGCGAGATCGGAGCTTCTCATGGCACCTATTTCCCGCGGCTTTCACGGGCGCCGTAGACGGGATGTGGATCCTGCCCGCATCCCGCCGGGGCAGTACGTCGTCGACGATTTCCCCGTGCTCTCGGCCGGGCCGACGCCGCGAACGCCACTCGATCAATGGAGCTTCACGATCGGCGGTGCCGTCGACGAGCAGGTCTCGTGGCCGTGGGAGCAGTTTCTCGCGCTCCCGTCGGAGACGTTCACCGTGGACATCCATTGCGTGACCAAGTGGTCAAAGCTCGGTACGCAATGGACAGGAGTCTCGATCGACACGTTGCTGGAAGGCGTTGAGACCGAGGCCGCGTATGTAACCGGATGGTCCGACGGTGGCTACACCACGAACCTGTCGCTCAAGGACCTCACCGCCGGCCGTGCGTGGATCGTCCACAGCTTCGACGGGGAGCCGCTCGAGCCGGAGCACGGCGGACCGGCCCGCCTGCTGGTCCCACACCTCTACTTCTGGAAGAGCGCCAAGTGGGTTCGCGGCCTTACCCTTACAGCTGAAGACGAGCCCGGCTTTTGGGAGGCCGCCGGGTACCACAATCATGGCGACCCCTGGAAAGAGCAGCGCTATTGGAACGACTGACCCTGGCGCGTGCGCCGATCGTCTGGCGAGAATTGCCCGTGCTGCAGATCGTCGAGGAGACCAACCATGCGAAGACGATCGTCCTGGACAGCCGGGGGTGGCCCGGGCACGTCGCCGGCCAGCACGTCGACGTCCGCCTCACGGCCGAGGACGGTTACCAGGCCGAGCGCTCCTACTCGATCGCCTCCGCTCCCGAGGATCCTCGGCTCTCGCTCACCGTCGAGAGGATCGACGATGGCGAGGTGTCTCCCTATCTTGCCGAAGAGCTGCGCCCCGACGACCGGCTCGAGCTGCGCGGCCCCGTCGGCGGACACTTCACGTGGCGTGTCGAGGACGGCGGTCCGTTGTTGCTCGTCGCCGGCGGCTCGGGGCTCGTGCCGTTGATGGCGATGCTCCGTCACCGCGCCGCCCGCGGCTCCACGATCGACACGCGGCTGCTCGCTTCCAGCAGGAGTTGGGAGGATCAGCTCTACCGAGACGAACTGACGCGAATGTCTGTTGAAGATGGCCTGATGGTCCACTTCACCCTGACCCGCGTGAGACCGACCACCTGGAGCGGGTTTGACCGACGCGTCGATGCCGACATGTTGACCGAGATCGGCCCGCGGGTCAGCGAACGCCCGAGGATCTTCGTCTGCGGACCGACCGCGTTTGTGGAGACCGTTGCCGACGCGCTTGTCGACATCGGCCATCCCCCCGCCTCGATCCATGCCGAGCGCTTTGGCCCGACCTGAGGACGTGATGAGAAGCGACGCGCTATGGCTCGACGGCAACGCGCTCGCCGGCCTGCTCGAGGAGGTGTTTGCGACTGAGATGACAACCGCCCAGCGTCGCTGCCAGTCTTGCGGAACCCGTAGCGCGCTCGGCGCCCACCGCGCCTACCGCGGAGCCGGCGCGGTTCTCCGCTGCCCGGTCTGTGCCGATGTGGCCATGCGGATCGCGATCCTCCCCGATCGTCACGTCGTGACCCTGATCGGCGAGCTGACTCTAGAGAAAGCGCTGCGAGCGAGCGCGACGGGAACATCTTCGCCGTGAGCATGGGCGCGCTCGGGGTATGAGCTCCAAGTCGCCGGAGGCACAGCCGGGCCGCGCCGACAAGCGGGCGGGCAGGCTGGTGTCGGTGAACGTCGGCTTGCCGAAGGACGTGGGCTGGAAAGGCAAGACCGTCTTCACCGGCGTGTACAAGGATCCGGTCACCGGCCCTCGCCGGGTGGCTAAGCTCAATGTCGAGGGCGACGGGCAAGGCGATCTCGCCGGGCATGGTGGCGAGCAGCGAGCCGTTTTCGTCTACCAGCTCGACTCCTATCGGCACTGGGAACAGGAGCTCGAACGAGATGACTTCGTCCACGGACAGTTTGGCGAGAACTTCACGA
The DNA here is from genome assembly GCA_963779605.1 of uncultured Solirubrobacteraceae bacterium. GTDB lineage: Bacteria > Actinomycetota > Thermoleophilia > Solirubrobacterales > Solirubrobacteraceae > Palsa-744. The sequence goes on along the minus strand of CAVZYR010000004.1, from coordinate 1,372,982 downwards.
TTGAGGGCCTCAGTGACGACGAGGTCTGCATCGGCGACCGCTACCAGATCGGCAGCGCGATCTTCGAGGTCACGCAACCGCGCGTGACCTGTTACCGGGTCGGGATCCGGATGAACGATCCGCGCATTCCCGCCCTGCTCGTCTCCCACCACCGCCCGGGCTTCTACTTCCGCGTCCTTCAGGAGGGCGAGGTACAAGCCGGGGACGAAATCCTGAAGCTTGGGACGGGCGCGGAGGAGATGTCCGTCGCCGAGGTCAGCGCACTCCTCTACCTTCCGGGTCATCCCCGCCAGAAGCTGCTTCGCGCCCTGCGAATCCCCGCCCTCAGCGCCGGCTGGCAGGACTCGTTCCGCGCCTTGCTCGACGGAGAAGCCGAGCGTGGCAACGCAGGCCTCGTGACGGCGAGTCCGCCCGCAGCGTGGCCCGGCTTCCGGCAACTGGCGGTCACGGCGATCAGACAAGAGAGCGACTCGGTGATCTCCGTCCGCTTCGAGGACCCCGGCGGTAAGCCGCTCCCGCCCGCCCGCCCCGGCCAGTACCTCACGCTGCGTATCAAGCCCGACGAAGCCGAGAGGCCGCTGCTACGCAACTACTCGCTCTGCGGTCCACCGGACGCCGGCTACTACCTGATCGCGGTCAAGCGAGAGCGCGACGGCGCTGCGAGCGGCTATTTGCACACTCGGCTCGCCGTCGGAGACCAGCTCGAAATTGCAGCACCGCGCGGCACCTTCATTCTCGACGAATCTGAGGTGCCCGTGCTGCTCATCAGTGCCGGCGTCGGCTCGACACCCGTCCTAGCGATGCTCAACGCGCTGGCGGAGAAGCACTCCGGTCGGGAGATCTGGTGGCTCCACGGGTCACGCAACGGCCACGATCACTCGTTCGCGGGAGAGACGCGGACTCTTCTTGCAGAGTTCCCGAACGCATGCACCCGCGTCTTCTACAGTCGGCCCGGAGCGGACGACGTGGAAGGTCGCGACTACGATACGGCGGGCCGCCTGACTCCCTCACTGCTCCTTGAACTCGAGCCACCTAGAAACGCGGAAGCGTACATATGCGGGCCGACGAGCTTTATGGACGAAATCAGCGCCGGCCTGGCATCGATAGGCATCGGCGCGTCGCACATCCACACCGAGCCCTTCGGGCCCGAACCGGGGTTGACGCCGGGCATCGCCTCAACACCGACCCGCACGCCACATCTGCCCGTCGGCTCTCGAGGAGGCGGGCCCACGATCGAATTCGCCCGTAGCAACCTCTCCGTACCGTGGAGCAGCGACTACGGCAGCCTTCTCGAGCTTGCCGAGGCCTGCGACGTGCCCGTCCGCTGGTCATGCCGCACTGGCGTCTGCCAAACCTGCGAGACGACGCTCGTCGCCGGTGAGCTCGACTACAACCCCGATCCCGTACAGCCGCCCGCTGACGGAAGCGCGCTCATCTGCTGCTCGCAGCCACACGGCGCCCTAGTGCTCGATCTATGAGGCCGATACACCGAGCGCGCCGGTTCGCTGTGGCCATGCCGCCAACGATCAGCCGTACAGCCCAAGCACATCCTCCAGCCCGTATCGGTGGAGATGTACGAGCCGCCGCCGCATCAGCCCTGCGGCCGACGGGAATCCACGTTCACGACCTTCGGGTTCCTGCAGCGAAAGGTGCGGCATCAACGAGACCCCCGCCCGATTCTGGGGGGTTTCTCCATAGCGGGGGCGGGATTCGAACCCGCGACCTTCGGGTTATGAGCCCGACGAGCTACCAGACTGCTCCACCCCGCGTCGCTTCCCCATGTTCTAGCAAAAAACTACGCGACCGGCCACTGGCGACCGAGCGCCGGCGCCTGCTGAGAAGACGACCCGACCAACCGCGAGCCGACCCCGCCGGCCACGCGCAAGAACCCGCCAGTACGTACGTCGTAGGCAGCGTGGCCGGCCACGTGATCCCCCGGCGCCATCCTCCAGCTGATCACGAGCGCCATCAGCCCCCCCAGCCGGTCGTGACCAGCCCTGACGCGCGGAGCCGACGAGGACGTCGTCGTCGTTCGGTCTACGATCTCGCCCAGCGTGCGCGTCGCCGTCCTCGACATCGGAACCAACTCCACCCGCCTGCTCATCGCCGAGGTCGATCCGTCGACCGGCGCCGTCGAGGAACTGCTGCGACGCTCGGTGGTGACGCGTCTGGGTGACGGCGTCGATGCCGCGGGCTCGCTGTCCGAGGAGGCCATCGGACGCGTCATGAGCACCCTTGCCGACTACCGCGCGGCGATCGACGCTCACGATTGCGAGGCGAATCTCGCGGTGCTCACCTCGGCCGTGCGCGACGCCTCCAACGGCGCGGCCTTCGCCGCGCGGGTGCGCGAGGACTTCGCCCTCGACGCCCGCGTGCTGAGCGGCTCCGAAGAGGCGCAGCTCACCTTCCTCGGCGCGATGTCCGGCCGTCCCGCTCCCAGCGAGCCCACCGTCATCATCGACATCGGCGGCGGCTCAACCGAGTTCGTCGTCGGCCGCGGGCGCACGGCCGGCTTTCATGTCTCCCTGCCCGCCGGCGTGGTGCGGATGTCAGAACGCCACATCCACTCCGACCCGCCCGAGCCGGAGCAGCTGCAGAGCCTCGCGCTGGACGCTCGCACGACGTTCCTCGAGGGTCTCCCGCCCGAGGTCCGCGCATCGGTCAAGCGAGCGATCGCCGTCGCCGGCACGGCCACCTCGGCAGCGGCGATCGACCAGGAGCTCGACCCCTACGATCCCGCACGCGTGCACGGCTATCCGCTGCTGCTCGCCACGGTCGACCTGCTGCTGGCCCGCCTGGCCGACATGACGGATGCTCGCCGCCGCACGGTCGTCGGCCTGGATCCCGACCGCGCCCCCACGATCGTCGCCGGCATGATCCTTCTCGGGGAGGCGCTGCGCGCGTTCGCGCTCGACGAAGTCGAAGTCTCCGAGCACGACATCCTCTTCGGGGGAGCCCTCCGCCTCGCGGGCTTGGGCTGATCCGCGCCTGTCCGAGCCTGAGCAGCTAGGCGAGGTTCGACCGGCGCGGGTACACGACGGTCGGGTCGGTCAGCACGTTCACCAGCGCGGGCTTCCCGGACGCGAACGCGCGCTCGAGCGCCGGGCGCATGTCGGCGGGACGCGCCACCAGCTCGCCGTGTCCGCCGAGCGCTTCGACCAGCTCGTCATAGCGGGTTTCCGGCCTCAGGTCGGCCGCCACCGAGTACCCGTAGAGGAACTCCATCGGATGCTTCTCGAGCGCCCAGATGCCGTTGTTGCCCATCACGCCGACCACGTTGACGCCATGCCGCGCGAGCGTGTCGAAGTCCATCCCGGAGAAGCCGAATGCCCCGTCGCCCACCAGCAGCACGACCTGGCGCTCGGGGTGCGCGAGCTTCGCCGCCAGGGCATAGCCCGAGCCCGTACCGAGGCACCCGAACGGCCCCGGATCAAGCCAGCAGCCGGGCTGATAGGTGTCGATCACGCGGCCGGCGTAGGACACGTAATCCCCACCGTCACCGATCACGATCGCGTCGCGATCGAGCATCCCGCCGAGCTCTGAGTACAGGCGCATCGGGTGCAACGGCTCCCTCGAGTCTTCGAGCTCCACGCGCTCGCCCTCGCGCCGCTCGCTCTCCGCCGCTCGCAGCTCGGCGATCCACGGCTCGCTGGCCGGCGTCCTTGAACCGACGGCCGCCCGCAGATCCTCGAGCGTCGGCCCCATCGCCCCGTAGCACTCCACCTCGGGTGTCCGTGGATGCTGGCGCGCCGGCTCGGCCACGTCGATCACCACGATCTCCGTCTCCTCGCCGAAGGCTCCTCCGAAGGCCAGCCGAAAATCCATCGGCACACCCACCACCAGCGCCACGTCTGCGCCCTTGAGCCCCTGCGATCGCACGCGCGAAAAGAACAGCTCGTGATCGGCCGCCACGCACCCGCGCGCCAGTCCGTTCAGGAAGACCGGGATCCGAAGACCCTCGGCGAGCGCGAGCAGCGCCTCCTCACCGTGCCCCCAATACAGGTCCGTCCCCGCCATGATCACCGGCCGTTCGGCGCCACGCAGGAGGTCGGCCGCGCGCTCGATCGCCTCGCCCGCCGCCGCCTTCGCGCTGGCGAGCGCCTCCGCCGGCGCTCCCGGCGACTCCTCGGGCGCCTCGGCGAACACATAGTCGAGCGGGAAGTCCACGAACACCGGCCCGCCGTGGGGAGCCAGCGCCGCCTGGAATGCCTCATCCACGAGCCCCGGAATCTCCTCGGCGCTCTGTGCGGTCGTCGCCAGCTTCGTCAGCGGTCGCACGAACGGCACGTGGTCGATCTCCTGCAGCGATCCCTGGCCCCACCGCAGCGCCGGTGCGCGGCCGCCCAGGACGACCATCGGCGAGTGGTTCGCCTGCGCGGAGGCCATCGCGCTCATCCCGTTGGTCACCCCCGGTCCGGCCGTGAGCGCGCACGCCCCCACCTCGCGCGTCACCTTGGCCCAACCCTCCGCGGCGAACGCCGCCGTCGACTCGTGTCGCACGTCCACGATCTCGATCCCCTCCTCGCGGCAGCCGTCGTAGATCGAGAAGAGGTGCCCGCCCGACAGCGTGAACAGCCTGCTCACCCCCTGCGCCTTCAGGCGCCGCGCGACCAGTCGCCCGCCGTGAAACGTCCTCACGTCCTGCGCGCTCTCAGTGCTCATCGGTGGCGCACTCTACCCGCTCGCGCGCCGCCCCACCCCAACGTCCAGGAGCCGGCGCATGCACGCGAGAAACATGCCCGGGGTGGGACTCGAACCCACATGCCCATTTGCAGGCCATCGATTTTAAGTCGATTGCGTATACCGATTCCGCCACCCGGGCCAGCCAGGCCAGTCTATGGCAGCCGGCTGCAAGCGAAAAACCGCAACTTCGGCTTCCTTACTGGGTATTTAGAGCTACCGGCAACAATTGGAAGCACGGTGGAGGCCTCCGCACTAACACACTCGAGTCGCATGCCGGGCCTGCGCGGTCCGTCTGCGCTGCTGCGCCTTCAGTCCGACGAGCGTCTGATCGCGATGACTCGCCGTGGCCAGTCGGCTGCCTTCGAGACGCTCTGCTCACGCTACCAGTCGCGCCTCCTGGCCTTCTGCCGGCACATGCTCGGTTCGCGCGAGGACGCCGAGGATGTGCTTCAGGAGGTGTTCGCCGCGGCCTTCAACGCCGTCCTCGCCGATGAGCGCGAGATCAACGTGCGGCCCTGGCTCTACCGCATCGCGCGCAACCGCTCGCTCAACCACCTGCGCCGCGCCTCCGCGATCGGCGTGGACTCGATGGATGTGCACTACGCCGAGCACGGCCTCTCGACCGGCGACCGCGCGATTCGCCGCGAGAGCTTCCGCGAGCTCCTGGCCGATGTCCAAAAGCTGCCCGAGACGCAGCGCACCGCCCTGCTCCTGCGCGAGATCGACGCCCTCTCCTACGACCAGATCGCTGACGCGATGGAGACCACCGTGCCGTCTGTCAAGTCGCTGCTCGTGCGCGCCCGCATCTCCCTCGCGGAGGCCGCCGAGGCGCGCAAGCTGAGCTGCGCGGAGGTGCGCCTCGAGCTCGGGGAGGTGGCCGAGGGCCTGTCCAAGCTGAGCTCGCCCGCCCGCCGCCACGTGCGCGGCTGCGAACGCTGCGGCTCCTTCAAAAAGCAGCTTCGCGAGAACAACCACGCGCTCGCCGCCATGCTTCCCGTCGGGCCTCTCCTGCTCGCGAAGAAGCTGCTGTTCGCAAAGCTCGGCTCGACCGCCTCCGCCGGAGGCGCGCATGTCGCCGGCGGCGCCGGAGCGACGGTGAGCGCCGGAGCAGCCGCCGGCGCAGGTGCGGCCGGCAGCTCGGGTGTCGCCGGTGGCATCCTCACGGCCGGAGCAGGAGCGCTCGCCACCAAGGCGGTCGCCGGGCTCGCCGCCGCCGCGATCGTCACCGCGGGTGTGGCCGCGGTCAACCACCCCGCCACCCATCACCACCACCCGCTCGCCACGGCGAGCGTCGCCCACACGACCCAGCCGCTCGTCGTCGCCGAGCGCTCCCAGCCGGTCAGCTCCGGCGCCTCCGGCCTCGCCGCGACCGCGTTCGCCGCCCGCCACCGCCGCCAGCGCGCCGCCAAGGCCGCTCCCGCCTCCACGGTCCTGCCCGCCACGGGCGCCACCACTCCGCTCAAGCCGGCCGCACCCAAGCCGCCTCAGGTCCCGGTCGCGCCCGTCACCCAGGTCACGAGCGAGAGCACCCAGCTGCCCTCCGTTGCAACCGGCGCAGATGAGCCGGCCGACGGCACCCCGACCGTCGCCGCCGCGGCTCCGCCCGCAGCCGGCGGCGAAAGCGCCGGGTCCGTGCCCGCGCAGCCGAATCCGGCCCAGGAAGATGCGAGCACCACCCCGGCACCCCCGCCGAGCGGAGGGCCGCCCGCGGGACCCTCGCCTGAAAAGGCGCCGCTCGAATCCGCGACGAGCGGGCCGGGCGGGACGCCCGCCCCCAGCATAACCCCACCGCCCGCCGGCGAATAGAACAGCGCGGGCCGCGCCAGCTCGGCGCTAGCCGAAGCTGAACGTCCTCAGGGGTCTTGAGAGGACGCCCTCCGAGCCCACTTCCGAAGGCGAGTCGACCTGCGAGTTGGCCTTGGGACTCGTCAGCAGCATGATGTCGACGCCCTCTCGCGCTCCCGGGCGTTCGGGCAGCAGCAGGATGTCGCGCCCCCAGATCGTGTGCCCTTCCACGCGGGTCGTGTAGGAGATCGCGTAGGCGAGAACCGTGTTGACCTTGGTCTTGCCCTCACCCGCGAGCGCGAACCCCGCGTGCCGCAGGCGCAGAGCGCGGATGTAGGCGGCCGCATACAGCGGCAGCTCGCCGGAGAGGGCGCCCGAGTAGGGCGGCAGCGACAGCGGCCCCACCGCCAGCGAGTCCTCCAGCCGCCCGTCGGGGTAGCGGCGCTGCATCCTCACGTACTCCCCGCCTTCGGGCGCCACGCGGTAGAGGCTCCGATAGCTGAAGCTGAAGGGCACGCGCCCGCCGTGGGAGTAGCTCGCGTTCTCGAGCGTCAGCCCGGCGATCAGCGCCAGCGCCGCGAGGCCCACGCCCGCGGCGATGACCGCCCAGCGCGCGAGCGGCGAGGCGGCATGCCAGCGCGGTGCCAGCAGCCGGCCGAGCGTCGGCCCGTACTGCGGCTTCATCGGCACCGCGACCATCACGCGGCTCGATCATTCTCCGATCGAGAACAGCGATTCGAGATCGTGGCGCGAGTACGCCGCGAACGCGACCATCGTCTGGGTGCGCGTCACGCCGGAGAGGCCTCCGATCTCAACGGTCACCACGTCGGCCAGCTGCTCGTGGTCGGGCACCCGTACGATCGCGACGAAATCCCACTCGCCCGTCACCGAGTAGGCCTCGGCCACGCCGTCGATGTCGGCGAGCTCCCCGCCCAGGGTGGACAGCGCGTCGCGCTCGGCCTCGATCAGCACCACCGCATTGGTCATCGTCATCGCCTCTCAATCATACGAGCGCCGAGGGCCCCGCTACAGCTCCGAGCGGTGCACGCGCGCGAGGCCGAGGCCGGCGATCAGCCCCACCACGCCGCCGGTCAGGCCCGCCAGCCAGCTCGCCTGCGGCTGCGCGAACGGCATCGCCAAGAGCACCGCTGCAATCGCCGCCACCCCCAGCAGATCGCCGTCGTAGTCGAGGCCCGCCCGCGCCGCTTCGAGGTCGGGGATCGCCCACGCCGCGAGCAGCGCGAGGGCGGCGCCGTTGGCGCCGCTGACGACCGCATCCGAGTACACGGCGGTTGCCACCAGCGCCCCCGTCGCGCCGGCGCCGAGGAACAGCGCCAGCACCACCGCCGGCCCGTGGCGGCGCTCGAGCAGCCAGCCGAAGATCGCCGTCGCGAGCACCGCGACGAACTCATAGAGGCCGTTCGCATAGGCGAACGGGCTGGTGAAGAGCTTCCACCAGTCGCCGTTGAGCGGACCGTTCACGACCAGCTTGTCGAGGTCGACGAAGCCCCCGCGCCAGGCCACCCACACCCCGCAGCTCGCCGCGACCAGCGCGATCGTCGCGTACGGCCGCGAGTCGGCGCGACCGAAGGCCGACACCGAGCGGCGCGTGCCCACGCGCGCCGGCTCGCTGCGCGCGCGCCCGCCGACCGGCCAGCGGCGTCCGCGAGTGCGGGGCGAGCGGCCGAGGGCCTCCGCGCGCGGCAGCTTGGGGGCGCGCCTGCGCAGCCGGTGCCCGCAGTAGGGGCACTCGGTTATGTACGGGCTGACCTCCGATCCGCACTGCTTGCATACCACGAACAGATCGGCGCCTGAGGACATCGTCGACCCATTCTAAGAGCGCCCGGAAGAATGCCGCGCGCGGTCGCTCGCCGGGCCGCCCCCGGCGGGCTCTCGACCACGGCCGGGGCGCCTTTGAAATACTGAAAGTTATGAACCTCGGCTACGACAACAAGCTCTACATCCTCGCCTTCGACCACCGCGGCTCGTTTCAGAAGAAGTTCTTCGGGATCGAGGGCGAACCCGACCCCGAGCAGACGGCGATCATCGCCGACGCCAAGCACCTCATCTTCGAGGGCATGCTGCAGGCGGTAGCCGCGGGGGCCGATCCGTCGGTCACCGGCGTGCTCGTCGACGAGCAGTTCGGCTCGACGATCCCGGCCGAGGCACACGAGCGGGGCCTCAAGCTCGCGATGCCGGTCGAGCGCTCCGGGCAGAACTACTTCGACTTCCAGTACGGCGATGACTTCGGCGCGCACATCGAACGCTTCAACCCGGACTTCAACAAGGTGCTCGTCCGCTACAACCCCGACGGCGATGCCGCGGCCAATCGCGAGCAGCTCGTGAAGCTCAAGCGCCTCTCGGACTGGCTCAAGCAGCACGATCGCAAGTTCCTGTTCGAGCTGCTCGTGCCCGCCGAGGACTCCCAGCTCGAGCAGGTCGCGGGTGACACCGAGCGCTACGACGCGGAGCTCCGGCCCGAGCTCATGCGGCGCACGATCGCGGAGATCCAGGACTTCGGCATCGAGGTGGACATCTGGAAGATCGAGGGCGTCGACGAGCGCGCCGACTGCGAGATGCTCGTCGCCCAGGCGCGCTCCGGCGGCCGCGAGGGCGTCGTCTGCGTGGTCCTCGGCCGCGGCGCCGATGACCCCAAGGTAGACCAGTGGCTCGAGGCGGCGGCTCCCGTCGACGGCTACATCGGATTCGCGATCGGGCGCTCGATCTGGTGGGACCCGCTCAAGGCCTACGTCGACGGCAAGATCGAGCGCGCCGCCGGGGCGCGCACGATCGCCGAGAACTACCTGCGCTTCGTCAAGGTCTACGAGCGGGCCGAGGGCAAGGCCCCCGTCGCGTCCTGATCGAGGCCCGGCCATGAAGATGCGACAGAGCCTGGCCGACTGGGAGCAGGCGTTCGTCAAAGAGATCTCGCTCGACCGCCGCAGGCGCGCGTCGCTGCGGCGCACGGCCGAGCAGCGCGCGCGCAAACGCCAGGCCGAGCGCGTTCACAAGCGCGGGTCCATGCGCTTCGTCCTGCTCGTTCTCACGCTCATCCTGACGGCGGTGATCGTCACCGTCGTGATGTTCCGCACGCTCTATCTGCTGCTGGGCTAGCCGCCCCTCACGCACGGCCCGGGCGCTGCGAGCGCCGGTCGGCCGCGGTCCCGACGCGCCCTCCGGGGCCCGGATTCCCAGGGTCTAGGTTTCGCCCATCTCGCGCAGCGCGTCGTCCACCTCGGCGGCCGCGCCCTCCTGCGGCGCGGCCTCCACGTCATCGCGATGGATCTCCAGATAGATCTCCTTGCGGAAGACGGGAACCTCCTGGGGCGCCTGAATGCCGATCCTCACCTTCTCGCCCATGACCGACAGCACCGAGATCTCGATGTCGTCCCCGATCATGATGCTTTGATTGGACTTGCGCGTCAAGACCAGCAATTTGGAGCACCCTTCCTCTTTGCTTTCCAACAGGGCGGCCGGCGCGAGCCCCGGATACCGGTGTGGCAAGCATAGTCACAGGACCCGGAGAACGCCTTCCCAATTTCTTCGACCTTCCGTGGCTTTTACCTTCTCGAGCGACGCAACGATGTTCGTGGCGAGGCATACGAGAATACCCGTCGCCGCTCGTCGCCGCTCGCCGGCCGCGCGCGGCGGCCGCGATGCGCTGCGCCCGGCGGCCGCTATGCGCTAGTCTCCCGGACCGTCGATGCCTCGGAGATCCCTGCGCCCGCACTTGAACCAGATCCGCACATGGGTGCGGCAGGGCCGCACCGACGCCTGGGTGGCTCACCAGCTCGAGGTCACCGCCCGCGACATCGATCAGTTCAAGCGACAGAACGAGCTCGTCTCCGACGAGGAGCCCTCCGACAGCCCGGCCGGCACGAGCTATCCCGAGGAGATCGACCTGCGCGCAGAGGACGATGCGCTGATCGCCGCGGAGCTCGAAGCGGCCGAAATCGAGACCGAGCGCGCGAAGGCCGAGGCCGCCGACAACGGCGAGGAGCCCGCGCCCGAGGACGATGACGAGGAGGCCGCGCCCACGCGCCGGCGCACCCGCCGCGGCGGTCGCGGCCGTCGAGCAAGCGCAGAGCGCGAGCGCAGCTCCACGGGCACGGGCACCGCTCGCAACGCCCCCCTCGAGGGAACCTTCGATCACGGCGAGGAGGGCTACGGGCTGTGGCTCGACCCGGCCATCCAGGACAACCCGATCTACGCCGAGCACTGGGCTGGGCACCGGCCCGTCGAGGTCGCGATCGAAGAGAACCGCATCGTCATCCGCCGCCTCGGCGAAGACGACTAGCGCCTAGACCTCGCTCAGCGCCCGCTTGCCGCCGGCGAAATCCGATGCCTCGCGCAGGTACCTGCCGAAGCCGGCATCCACCACCACCCCCGCCTCCCACGCCCAGGGGTCATCCGGGGCCACCCGCATCGCCAGCTGCAGGCACCAGCTGGTGCCCCGTTCGTAGAGCTCGACGAGCTCCTGTGTGGAGAACCGCCCGCCCAGGCGCCGGCGCAGGTCGGCCACGATCTCCTCGGTGACGCGCTCGAGCCGCGGAACGCGCTCGGCCGGCGCTGCACGTAGCCGCCGTTCGCCCTGCTGCCACTGGTAGATCGCGTTCTCGAACGACACTCATGCCGAGGCTAGCAGCGGCGCGCGCTCGGTTGTTCGCGCCTCAGTTGTTCGGCAGGCCGCTGATGATGTAGGACTGCTCGCCGCGTTTCATCATGCCCAGGCGGCGAGCCTCTTCTTCGGTCGTCTCCCGCCGGCCGAGGGCTTCGTGCTGCTGCTTGAGAAGCCCGTTTTCGCGCTTCAGCGCGATCACCGTGGCGCGATCGGTGTGCGCCTGGCGCCAGGTCGAGAACATGCGGATGCCGGCGCTCAGGTACAGGTAGGCGAGCGCCACCGCCACGCACAGCATCGCGACGCGCCCGACCCTGTCCCAGCGAACGCGCCCCTGAGCGCTCGTGCCCGCGCCCCGAGTCGGGCGCCTGCCTCGCTGTTGGCCGCCCCGCGCCCCGGCCGAGCGCCGGGAGCGTGGTCCGGTGACCGTGGCCGCGGACATGCTCCCTCCGCATTCGCCTCCCGGCGCCAACCTCCTGCCTGCGTGAGAAAGCTGCCGTCCGTGCTCCTCGCCGAGCAGCCCCGCTCGTCAGGCGGATGCGCCCCAGCGGCCGCGGAACGGCGAGCGCCCGGGGAACTCGGCGTCGCCGCCGAGCTGCTCCTCGATCCGCAGCAGCTGATTGTACTTCGCCACCCTGTCCGACCTCGACGGCGCTCCCGTCTTGATCTGCCCGCAGCCGGTGGCGACCGCGAGGTCGGCGATCGTCACGTCCTCGGTCTCGCCCGAGCGATGGCTCATCACCGCCGTGTAGCCGGCATCGCGCGCCATCGCGATCGCCTCGAGCGTCTCCGTCAGCGTCCCGATCTGATTGACCTTGACGAGGATCGAGTTGGCCACGCCGGCGGAGATTCCTCGCGCCAGCCGCTCGGTGTTCGTCACGAACACGTCGTCGCCGACGAGCTGCACCTCTTCACCCAGACGCTCGGTCAACATCCGCCAGCCGTCCCAGTCCTCCTCATCCATGCCGTCCTCGATCGACACGATCGGGTAGCGCGCGACGAGGTCCGCCCAGTAGTCCACCAGCTCCGCGGCGCTCAGCGTGCGGCCCTCGTGCTCGAGCACATAGTCGCCCTCGCGGTAGATCTCGCTGGCGGCTGGGTCAAGCGCGATCGCCACGTCCGCTCCCGGCTCAAGGCCGGCCGCCTCGATGCCGGCGATCAGCATCTCCAGGGCCTCCTCGTTGGAGGCGAGGTCCGGCGCGAACCCGCCCTCGTCGCCGACGGCCGTGCTGAGCCCGCGCTCGTGCAGCGTGCGTTTGAGCGCATGGAACACCTCGGCGCCCATGCGCAGGCACTCCGAGAAGGTGGCCGCACCGCACGGAACCACCATGAACTCCTGAAAGTCGACCTTGTTGTCGGCGTGCACCCCGCCGTTGAGCACGTTCATCAGCGGCACCGGCAGCACCCGCGCACGCTCGCCCCCGAGATAGCGCCACAGCGCAAGGCCCTGCTCCGCCGCCTGCGCCTGCGCGGCCGCCAGCGACACGCCCAGGATCGCGTTGGCGCCGAGGCGCGACTTGTTGACCGTGCCGTCGAGCTCGATCAGCGCCCGGTCGAGGCCCTGCTGGTCGGCGGCGTCGAGGCCCGCGACCCGTTCGGCGATCTCGCCGTCGACGTTGGCAACCGCGCGGGCCACGCCCTTGCCCTGCCAGCGATCGCCGCCGTCGCGCAGCTCTGTGGCCTCGAACTCGCCGGTGGACGCCCCCGAGGGCACCGCCGCGCGGCCGCTGGCTCCCGAGCTCAGCCCGACCTCCACCTCGACCGTGGGGTTGCCGCGGCTGTCGAGGATCTGGCGGGCATGCACTCGCTCGATCTTGCTCATCGCGCCCCTCGCCGGGCCGGCGAGGACGCGATCAGCGTGCTCTCGCCGCCTCTCACTGAAAGCTCCAGGGATACGCGCACCGGACCGTCGCCGTCCGCCCGGTCCTCGCCGCTAGGTCGTGCCGGTGGCGGTCGTGCCGGTGGCGCCGGTCGAACCCTTCGGTGCCACGTAGGTTTTGCAGTCCATCACCACAAAGCCCGAGCGGCATTCCGTTTTGGCGGTCCACTTCTTTTTGAAGTTCGTCACGAAGGTGCTGAGTACGGTCGACTGCTGCGTGGAGGCGAGCTGCTGTTTGATCGCCGACTGCGCCTGCGCGAGCGTCTGCTGGGTGCCCTTGGTGACACTCCTCACTTCATAGATGTAATAGCCGAACGGCGTCTTCACCGGACCGCTGAGAACGTTCGTCTTGGCGGTGAAGATCGCGCTGTCGAGCGCCGCCTCCTCCTGGCCTTTGACGACGCCCACGAGCAGGCCGCCGTTGGCCTTGCTGGTGGGGTCGATCGACACGCTCTTGGCGACACTCGCGAAGCTCTTGCCCGATTCGATTTCCTTCTTGGCCTGCTTGGCCTGTTCTTCGGTCTTGGTGAGGATGATCGCCACGGCGCGCTTTTCCGGTGTGCCGTAGTGCGCCTTGTTTTCGTTGTAGTACTTTTCGACGTCCGCCTGGGTGATCGTGGCTTTTGTTTTTGAGATCTTCTGCTGGATTTTTGTGGAAAGCATGTTGAGCTTCACACGCAGCAGCAGATCCGAGACCGTCTGACCCGAGCTCTTCAGGAACTTTTCGAATTCAGCTGCTTTCGGAAACTGCTGGTTCTTGACCATTTCGAACTGCTTCAGGACTTCCTTGTCGGACAGTTTCACGCCCAGGGAGTTGGCTTCACCGAGCACCCACTCCGAGGAGATGAGGAAACCAAGCACCTCCTGCTGCAGCGACTTGTAGGCAGATTCGCACTCTGACTTCAGCTGCGCCGTGGTCGGCTGCGCCTGGCCTTTGACGGGCTTGGGCTCGATCGATTTCAAGTGTTCGACGCAGGCCGTGTAATCGGGCGGTTCCGGCAGTATCGGTTTGGCCCCCGGCGTCGTCGAGGTCGATGCGGCCGCCACGCCCAGCCAGTGGTTGAACGTGGTCTTTGTGATCGGTTTGCCGTTGACCTGCACAACCGCGTCACTGGGTATGCCGCCGCACGCGGACAGGCCCGCGATGACAAAGAAAACGGCGCCTAGCGCCGGGATGATGCGAAACGCTTTTGACACGACGCGCGGACTCTAGCGGAAACAACCTGGCCTGTGCATAACGAACGCCTAACTTGTTTCTAAGCAGCCTCGCGCATCGCCGCCAGCAGCACGTCCGCGGCCTTCACCACGGCCGGGAAGCGCTCCTTGCCCTCCTTCGGCACCCGCACGGAGACCTGCGAGCGCCCCGACTCATACACCGCCCCGGGCAGTTCCTCGCGCAACCATTTCGCCCGTTTTGAGTCCAGCTCGATCGGCACGACGGCCAGGCGATCCCCGCGGAAGCTGACCGTGCGAGCGCCCGCCTGGCCGAACTTGATACGCGCCCGCTGCAGAGCGAGCAGGTTCTCAAGCGGCTCGGGCACGGGGCCGAAGCGATCCTCGAGCTCCTCGCGCAGCCGCTCCACGTCGGCCACCTCGAGCGCGCTCGCGACACGGCGATGCACCTCGATCTTGGCCTGCTCGTAGGGGACATAATCAGCCGGCACGAATGCATCGACGTTGACGTCCAGGCGCACCGGCTCCGGCAGCTCACCCTCGTGTTCGGGCTCGGCCGCCTGCACCGCCTCGTCGAGCATCTGCATGTACAGCTCGAAGCCGAGCGCGGCCACATGCCCGGACTGCTCGTCGCCGAGCAGGTTGCCGGCACCGCGGATCTCCAGATCGCGCATCGCGATCTTGAAGCCCGCTCCCAGCTCGGTGTAGTCAGACAGCGCCGACAGCCGCTGCGCGGCCTCGACGGTGAGCGCCGCCGCCGAGTCATACAGCAGGTAGGCATAGGCGCGCTCGCGGCTCCGTCCCACGCGCCCGCGGATCTGGTAGAGCTGCGAGAGCCCGAACGTGTCGGCGTGCTCGACGATCAGCGTGTTCGCCTGCGGGATGTCGATGCCGGACTCGATGATCGAGGTGCACACCAGCACCTCGGCGCCGCCGCGCAGGTAGTCCATCATCACCGCCTCGAGCTCGCCCTCGGCCATCTGGCCGTGCGCGACCGCGAAGCGCACGCCCGGGCACAGCGCGCGCAGCCGCTCGGCCGTCTGCTCGATCGACTCGACGCGGTTGTGCAGGAAGAACGCCTGCCCGCCGCGCTCGTGCTCGCGCAGGATCGCGCGCTTGATCAGCTCCTCCTCGTACTCCCCCACGTAGGTCCTGATCGGCCTGCGACCCTCGGGAGGGGTCTCGATCACCGAGATGTCGCGCAGCCCCGCCAGCGACATCTGCAGCGTGCGCGGGATCGGCGTGGCGGACATCGAGATCACGTCCACCTTCAGCTTCAGCTGGCGCAGGAGCTCCTTCTGGCGAACCCCGAAGCGCTGCTCCTCATCGACGATCAACAGGCCCAGATCCTTCGCCCGCACGTCGCGCGAGAGCACGCGATGGGTCCCGATCAGGATGTCCACGCGCCCCTCGGCGAAGCCCTTGACCGCCGCTTTCTGCTCGGCCGCCGAGCGAAAGCGCGAGACGTGCTCGAGCGTGATCGGGTAGTCGGCCAGGCGCTCGGCGAAGGTCCCGTAGTGCTGCTGGGCGAGGATCGTCGTCGGCACCAGCATCAGCACCTGCTTGCCTTCGTTGGCGGCCTTGAAGGCCCCCCGCAGCGCCACCTCGGTCTTGCCGTAACCGACATCCCCGCAGATCAGCCGGTCCATCGGCCGCGGCGCCTCCATGTCCGCCTTGACCAGCTCGATCGCCTCGCGCTGGTCGGGCGTCTCGGTGAAGGGGAAGCGCGCCTCGAACTCGCGCTGCCAGTCCGAATCGGGCCCGAAGGCGTGCCCCGATCGGCGCTTTCGCTCCGCGTAGATGCTCAACAGCTCGCCCGCCAGCTCCTGCACCGCGCGACGCGCGCGCGCCTTCATCGTCTCCCAGCGGGTGCCGCCCAGCTTGCTCAGCGGCGGGTGCTCACCGCCGGCCCCCACGTAGCGTGAGATCTTCGCGAGCTGGTCGGTGGGCACGAACACGCGGTCGTCGCCCTGGTATTCGAGGTAGAGGTAGTCGCGGGTGACGTCCGCCACCGTGCGCGTCTCAAAACCCGCGAACCGCGCCACGCCGTGGTCCTCGTGCACCACGATGTCGCCTGCGCGAAGCTCCGTGAACGAGCGCAGCGCGCCCCTGCGCGCACCCGGGCGCTCCATGCCGCCGCGCTCGGCCCGGCGGCGGCGCAGCAGGCGGTGTTCGGGGAACACCGCGAGCTTCAGCGACGGCGCGATGAAGCCCTCGCGCAGGGACCCGGCGGCGAAGCGCAGCGAGGGCTCGAGCACCTGGCGCCCGACGTCCACCCCCTCGCCCAGCCACGTCGCCTGCAGCCGCCCCAGGTTGTAGGCCGCGCGCTCGCCCTCGCCGCGGCGGGGAAACGCCACGACCGTGCGATAGCCCGAGCGCACGAGCTTCTCGAGCTCGGGCTCGGCCTCCGCCAGCGAGCGCGCCGCGGTGTCCGCCGACTGCGCGCGCAGCTGGATCTTCTGCTCCGAGGCCAGCGCCGAGAGCCAGATCCGCGCCCGCTGCGTGAGCGCGTCCTGGATGCTCGGCGGGCTCACGTACAGGTGGTGTGCGTCGTCGTCTCCGAACGCCGCGCACACGTCCGACCAGTGGTCGCTCAGCACTGGCGCGAGCTCCTCCTCGGCCGCCACCACGAGCTCGGTCTCGGCTCCGATCAGATCGAGCAGCGCGCCGAATCGCTCGACGGGCAACAGCTCGGCGATGTCAGGCCGGCCGGATGCCTCATCGCCGTCGGCGCCGCCGAAGGAGCCCGAGGCCGCGGCGATCTCGGCCAGCTCGCGGTGCTCGGCCGCGAGCTCTGCCGCCGGCGCGATCTCGACCTCCTCGACGTCGTCCAGCGAACGCTGCGTGAACGTCGAGAACCAGCGCAGCGATTCGATCTCCACGTCGAACATGTCCACCCGCACGGCGCGCTCCTCGGTCGCCGGGAACACGTCCAGCAGGCCTCCCCGCATCGCGAACTGGCCCCGCTCCTCGACCTGGTCGACGCGCTCGTAGCCCGCGGCCACGAGCTCGGCCGCGCACTCATCGAGGTCGAGCAGCTCGCCCACGCGCAGGCGGAACGAGTGCGGGCGAAGCTCGGGGTCGGGGACCTTCTCCGACAGCGCCACCGCGCTCACGACCACGACCGGCGCCTCCACCCCGGGCTCGGCCTCGCCCTTGGCCCCGAGCAGGGCATCCAGGGCGGCCACGCGCAGGCCCACGAGATGCGGGGGCGGCGCGAGGTGCGACTCATACGCCACCCCCCTCGAGGGGTAGTAGCGCACCCGCCGGGGCGAAAGCCACGCGCCCAGGTCGGCGGCCAGGTCGCGCGCCGCGCGATCGTCGCCGACCACCACCAGCGTCGGGCGCCGACGCGCGCGCTCGTCGGCGTCCGCGAGCGCCGCGATCAGATACGGCCGCAGCGCCTGGGAGACGAACGCATGCCCGCCCTCGCCCGCCAGCGCCCAGGCGGACTCGTCCTGCTCGATCAGACCCAGCAGCAGGCGTAGCGATGGCGCCGCGGGCGCCATCTAGGAGGCGGCCCTGTCCGGCGGCGCACCGCCGCCCACCGTTTGAGCGTCTCCCAGCACGACCGCCTCCACCTGCTCGCACGCCCGCTCGATCAGCTCGTCGACCTCCGCATCGCTCTCGCGGAAGCGCCCGAGCACGTATGCCGAGACTATCTCCGGATCGGTCGAGTCCGGCCGCCCGACACCCACGCGCACGCGCGCGAAGTCCGCGCCGCCGAGCTCCCGCCTGAGCGACTTCAGCCCGTTGTGCCCGGCCAGCCCCCCGCCCCGCTGCGTGCGCACCTCGCCGAAGGGAAGGTCGATCTCATCGTGCACCACCAGCACGCGCTCGATCTCGAGCTTGTAGGCGCCGCGCGCCGGACCGGCCGAGCGGCCGGCGTCGTTCATGTAGGTCTGTGGGCACAGCACCGCCACGCGCGGGCCCCTGCCGGCGCTCTGGCCGCCGGCGCCCGCGGGCTCGACGCGACCCTCGGCGATGCGCCCCCGAAAGCGGTCCTTCACCCGCCGCAGGTGCCAGCGCTCGGTCAGCGCCTCGGCCACCATGAAGCCGACGTTGTGGCGCGTGTGCGCGTGCTCGCGGCCAGGGTTGCCCAGTCCGACGATCAACCAGTCGACGGGCCCGCCGCCGCCACCGCCAAACGGGCGTCGCAGGGGCTGCTACTCCTCGCCGGAGGAGCCCTCGGGGGAGTCCTCGGCATCCTCGGCGCCCTCGGCGGGCTCCTCGCCCTCGCCGATGAGCTCCGTTTCAGCCTCGATTTCCTCCTCCACCTCGGCCTGCAGTTTGGGCGGGGACAGGGTCGCCACGACGGCGTCCTCGACGTCGTCCAACAGCGTCACACCGGCGGGCATCACGATCGCCTGAAGGCCGATCGTCTCGCCGATCTGCATCTCGCCGATCTCGTGCACGATCGACTCCGGGATCGCCGTCGGCAGAGCTTCCACGTTCAGCTCGCGCGTGATCTGCTCGAGCACGCCGCCTTCCTTGACGCCGGGGGCGTCATCGACGCCGAGCAGCTCGAGCGGCACGACCGCGTTGATCGCCTGGTCCAGGCGCACCCGCAGCAGGTCGACGTGGACCGTCTGCCCGCGCACCGGGTCGCGCTGGGCCTCCTTCAGCACGACCGGCGTCGGCGCCTCACCGTCGACGCTCAGATCGAGCACCGCGCCCGACGCCGCCAGCGCGAGGCGCAGCTCGCGCGCGTCGGCGTCGAAGCCGACGGACTCGCCGCCGCCGCCGTAGAGCACGCCGGGCACGCGCCCGCCGCGGCGCAGCCGACGGGCCGCGCGCGATCCCGCCGCGGCGCGCGTCCTGACATCGAGCTTGGTTGTCTCCTCGGCCATGGGCGACTGGAGACTCTAGCAATCGCGGTTCATCGTTCTACCGCTGTGGCTTCTTCTTCTTCCCGTTCTTCGGTGGTGCGCTTCGTGCAGATCCCTTCGTTGTCGATCGGCGCGCTCAGGCCGATCAGCTGGATGTGGATACCTGAGAGAAAGTTGCCGCTGCGGCGCACGTCCACGCACTGCACCACCGGCAGCTGACCGAGCACCGTCCAGGCCACGCGCGTCTTGCCGGTTGCCCCGGACAGCGAATACGCGGTCTTCGAGTCCAGCCGCAGGATCTTCACGGCGCCGTGCCGGTGCAGGTGCGGGTCGCTCGCATCGGCCCTCACGACCGCCAAACAGGATCGGTTCTGCCGGCAGCCGCTGAGCTGGTCGAGCATGCCCGCGAGGTCGCCCCTGACCTCCGCCTGAAGCAGCGCCACATCGTCGTTTCGTTCGGCGTTCTCAACGCTCAAAAAGCGCGCAAGCACGACGCTCACGACCAGCACCAGCACGACGCCGGCGGCGAGGAGCGCCCGCAGCAGGCGGCGTTTGCGGGCAGGCAGACCGAGCCACCACGCACGCGGGCCGCGCTCTGCCGCGTCGGGGTGCGCGGTCGGGGAGGACATCGTCGAGGAATGATGACGACGAGGATGCCCCTCACGGGCCGGGCGCCTCAGCCGGTTGGGATGCCCAGCGGGCTCGTGGCGTCCGCCGGCCCACTCGCCGGAGAGGCCGGTCCGCTCCGGCGGTAGATCAGGATGCTGACGATCAGCGACCAGATCACGAACCCGAACAGCGCCGGGAAGGAGATCGGCGGAATGATCGCCACGATCCCCAGCACGATCGCCACCCAGCCGAGCCACCTCGGCAGCTTCGCCCCGGACAGGATCGCAAGGCCGCTTGAGATCGCGAACACGAAGGCGCCGGCGATGAGCGGCAGGAACAGTTCGTTTGAGAGCAGGTTCAGCGTCTGCGCGGTCGCGGGCGTGAGCCTTGAGAGATTGTGTGCCAGACCGTATTCAACGCCGGAGCCCAGTATCGCCCCGGCGGCCATCAGCACGGCCCCGGCCAGAACCAGCGCGCTGAGCCCCTCCGCCGCGGCTGTGCGACGCAGGTAGGAGCGCAGCGATCCGCCGAACAGCACGAGCACCAGGAACGCCAGCGCGAACAGGATGGCGGAGGTCTGAACTTCCGAGCGATGGCTCCCGTAGTAGGCGATCACCCTGACGGGGCTCGCGTTCGCGTTAGGGGTTTCCCCGCCCGTGACGATGCCCGCCACGACGAGGACGGCGAAGAGGACGCCGGTCAGCGGCGCGAGGCGGGTCAAACGATCTGGCATGACGAACTCCTCCCATCGGTCGGCCGGACGACGACGCGCCGGAGCCGGCAGGAACCATGGGATTCGATGGGGCCTTCAAGAGTCCTCCAAGCCGCCGCGCCGCGGCGGGCCCGTCGCCCCCGCGGCTAGAACAGCTGGTCCTCGAGACCCACGGCTTTGCGGGCTTCGCTCTGATCGTCGAAAACCTCGACGCGCACGACTCGCCCGTCCCGGATCGTCCAGATCAGGGCGCCTCGCGCCCGGACCTCTACCCCGCTTGCGCGTCCGCGACCGGCGATGGTCTGGAGTGCGAGCACCTTGTCGCCGACGTCGATCAGCTGCTCTTCTTCTTCGCGGAAGTCCTCCCACGCATCCGCGATCTCACTGACCGCGCTCCGCAGGCCAGCGTGGCCGTGATAGGTGGCCGGATTGAACACGCGCCGCGAAGCGTCAAGTTCGAGATCAGGCGCGCACCGTGCGAGCATCTGATCCGTCACTTCGCCGCTCTTGTAGGCCTCGCTCAGGAGCTCCGTGGCTCGACGCACGATCTCCACGTTCGCCTGCGACATCGCCTACGCCTCCAGGCCCACGGCTTCGAGGGCCTTATCGGGATCACGGAATCCCCGAATGCGCACGACCCTCCCGCCTCGAAAACTCCAGACGTAGGCTACCTGTAGATCGAAGCTGATCCCCGTATGTCGCGCCGTCGCTCGCACTCGGTGTATCGACACGACGCGATCCCCGGAGCCAACGATCCGCTCCAGGTCGTAGATCACCTCCTCGAAGGGTTCCGTGAAGGTTGCAAAAGCTGTTCGGAACCCCTCGGTGCCGCGATATGTCTCGCCAACATGGTCGGGCATCTCGTTGTCCTCGTAGACGAAGTCGGGAGCGAGGAGGGTGGCGAAAGTCTGCGAATACGTCGCCCACGCGGCGTCGTCGCGCGCAACGTGCGCCATGTCGGTGCCGTCCGGAATGGCCGCCCGAAAAAGCGCCGCAAGCTCCGCCGGGTTGGGCGTCGTGGACTCCTCGGACATCATGCGGCGAGTATCCATCAATCCGTGCATCGGGTGAGCGCCGGCATCTTGGACGCTCGCGGGCCAAGATGCTGCGAACCGGGGCGAAGTCGCTCGTGATCGTTCTAACGTGTTCCTTGCGCCCCGAGAATGACTCTCCCGACGCCATGCCCCCGGCCTATCCCCCCTTGGCGCGGGGGCACTTTTCCGCCGGCCCGCGAAGAACTCCACCAGCTGCGGGTCGTACGAACGTCCAGCCGAAATCGGCGGGCGCGTCTGCCCTCGTGCCGATACACCATCTGCAGTCCGTAGTTCCCCAATGCCTGGCGCTCGCAGCCTTCGCCCCCCGGAGGCTGCGAGCCGTTTCGCTCGGGCCGTGAGGGGGTACGTCCGCCGGCAGAGCGCGGAGCACGAGCACAAAGGCGCCACCTGGCCGGGGTCGCCGACATCGATCAGGACCTCGTGTTCTGCGATGAGCTGGGCGAGCCGATCCACCCCCGGCGACCCACGGCCGCGCCCCCGCGGCTAGAACAGCTGGTTCTCGCCGCCGAACACCTCGCTGACGGAATCGTCGACGAATATCCGCCGGATCGAGTCCGTCAGGAGCTCCGCGCAGGGCAGCACGCGTATGTTCTTGGGGCGATCGGGATTCACGGGAATCGTGTCGGTGACGACGATCTCCTCGAGCGCGGAGGTGCGCAGGTTCTCGAAGGCGTCGCCGGAGAAGACCGCGTGCGTGGCCGCCGCGTACACGCGCGCCGCGCCCGCTTCGGTGACCGTCCTCGCCGCGGCCTTGAGCGTCCCGGCGGTGTCGATCATGTCGTCGACGATCACCGCCGTCTTGCCGCGCACGTCGCCGATCAGGTAGCCGATCTCCGCGACCTGCTGCGCCGGGCGCTCCTTGTCGAGGATCGCAAGCTCGGCGCCGATCTTCGAGGCGAACTTCTTGTTCAGCTTCACCCTGCCCACGTCCGGCGCGACCACGACCAGATCTGACAGCCCGAGGTCGGCGAAGTACTGCGTCAGCATGAACAGCGCCGTCATGTGGTCTACGGGCTTCTGGAAGAAGCCCTGGATCTGGCCCGCGTGTAGGTCCATCGTCAGCACCCTGTCCGCTCCCGCCGCCTCCAGCATGCGCGCGACCAGCCTCGCCGAGATCGGCTCGCGCGGGGCCGACTTCTTGTCCTGGCGCGAGTAGCCGAACCACGGCGTCACCGCGATCACCCTGTGGGCCGAGGCGCCGACGGCCGCATCGATCATGAACAAGAGCTCCATCAGCGAGTCGTTCGCCGTGATCCCCGTCTGCGGGTTGCCGCAGGTGGACTGCACGATGAACACGTCGGCGCCGCGGATCGACTCCTCGTAGCGGCAGTACACCTCGCCGTTGGAGAACGTCCTCAGCGTGACCGGCCCGAGATCGACGCCGAGCTTGTCGGCGATGTCCACCGCCAGGTGCGGGTTTGCGCGCCCGCTGAACAGCATCAGCCGCTTGTTGTAGTCGATCGGCAGGCTCGCCCGCGACGCGGACTGCGTGCGCGTGTCGATCACGCTGCTCATCTCTCCTCAGAGTGTAAACGGCCCTCCCGCTGCTCAGCAAAGCCCTCGATGTTCTTCTGCTTGGCGCGCGCCACCGCGAGCGCTCCGTCGGGCACGTCGTCGGTGATGACCGACCCCGCCGCCGTGTAGGCATCGTCGCCCACCACCACGGGGGCGACGAATGAGGTGTCGACGCCCCCGCGCACACGGCTGCCGATCTTCGTGCGGTGCTTCTGCCGGCCGTCGTAGTTGGCGGTGATCGTGCCCGCCCCGAGGTTCGTCCGCTCGCCCACATCCGCATCGCCGATGTAGGACAGGTGGGGAACTTTCGCGCCGGCGCCGAGCTCTGAGTTCTTGACCTCCACGAACGTGCCGACCTTGGCCCCCGCGTGAAGGACCGAGCCGGGACGCAGGTAGGCGAAGGGCCCGGCGCTCGCGCCATCCTCGAGCACGCAGTCCACGAGGTAGGAGTGCCTGACGAGGCATCCCTCGCCGATGCGCGTGCTTCCCTTGATCGTCGTGAAGGGCTCGATCACGGTGTCGGCGCCGATCTGCACGCCGACGTCGATGACCGTGGCGGCGGGATCGATGATGCTCACGCCGGCGCGCATGTGCCGTTCGTGGATCGCCCGCTGCGCGAGCCCGAAAACCCGCGCGAGCGCGACCCTGTCGTTGATCCCGAGCACCAGCAGCGGGTCATCGACGGGGTGGGCGGCGAGCGCGCTGCCGCCGGCCCTGAGCAGGTCGAACACCTGCGGCAGGTACAGCTCGCCCTGGGCGTTGTCCGTGCTCAATCTCGGCAGGACCTCCTCCAGGGCGCTCGCCTGGAACGCGTAGATGCCCGTGTTGACCTCCTTTATGCGGCGCTCCTCGGGCGTCGAGTCGCCGCTCTCCCTGGTCTCGACGACGCGCTCGAGCGCTCCGGAGGAGTCGCGCAGGACGCGCCCGTAGCCGCTGGGGTCATCGAGCACCGTCGTCACCATCGTGGCCGCGGCGCCCTTCTCGGCGTGCGCGCGCGTCAGCCCCTCGATCGCCTCCGCGCTGATCAGCGGCACATCGCCGCTGAGCACGACCACGGTGGCGTCGCCCGCGAGCGCGAGCTGGGAGATCGCCGCCGCCACCGCCCCGCCGGTGCCGTTCGGCCGCTCCTGCACCGCCAGCTCGACCCCGGCCGGCAGCACGCCCTCGAGCGCCCGCTGGGGGGAGTCCACCACCACGACCTTCTCGGCCCCGGCGTCCAGCGCGGCGCGCACCGGCCACAGCACCATCGGAACGCCGCAGATCTCGTGCAGGACCTTCGGAACCTTCGAGCGCATGCGCGTGCCCTGGCCCGCGGCGAGGATCAGGACTGTCGGCGCGCTCACCGCAGCCATGCTATCCGCCTATCCGCCGTGCGCCGAGCTGGGGGGCAGGGATTCGAACCCCGATTCTCAGGACCAAAACCTGATGTCCTGCCATTGGACGACCCCCCAAGGTCGCTAGAAGAATAGTTCGTGGGAGGGGCAACTACTCGGCTACACCCGGATTTCCTGCTTCTGCAACGATGCCCTGCACTTGTCGGGAGGAGTTCGCAGATTGCGGGGAAAAAAAATCCCCGCGGCGCTGGTCGCCGCGGCGCTGATCGTCGTGGGCGCGCTCGCGACGTCGCCGGCCCCGGCCGGCGCCGAAACGGCCCCCTGCGCCGGGGCGGACCTCAGCCCGACGGCCGGCAACTCACCGCGCGTGGCCGCGGCGACGCTGTGCCTGATCAACCAGGTCAGGCGCGCCTACGACCTCAAACCCCTGCGCTCGAACGGGGAACTGCGCAAGCTGGCCACGAGCCAGGTCCACGACATGGTCAACTGGGACTACTTCGCCGACGACCGCCCGCCCGGGCTGACGCCGATGGCGCTCGTCTCGAAGACCCGCTACATCACGCACGCGACGAGGCTCTCGGTCGGCCAGAACATCGGCTGGGGGACGGGCGAATACGCGACCCCGGCCGGCATGGTGGCGGCCTGGATCGCCTCTCCGGGGCACCTCGAAAACATCGTCACGAGCGAATATCGCGAAGTCGGCGTGGGTGTCACGCCCGCCGTGCCGGCTCGATTCGAACCCGAACTCCCCGGCGCGACGTATGCGATGGAGTTCGCCGTGCGCAGGTTCTAGGAGCGCCTGCTGCTGGGGCGGCGCGGTACGCGGCCGCCTTCGGCGCCCGCCTCCGAGGCGGGGCCGCCGGCCGAGGAGATGCCGAGCACCCGCATCGACTTCAGCCCCAGGCTGAGCTTCTCGCGACCGTCGCTGGAGCTGACGTCGAGCCCGGACAGCTCGCGCACGCGCTCCAGGCGATAGTAGATCGTGTGGCGGTGGGTGAACAGCCGCTGCGCCGTGCCGGCGACGTTGCCGTCGGCCTCGAGGAAGGCCTCGAGCGTGCGCACGAGATCGGTCTCATACTGCTCGTCGTAGGCCACCAGCGGCTCGACCGTCTCGGCGTAGAAGCGCTGCAGCTCGGAGGGATTCTCGCTCATCGCCGACAGCAGCAGGCGGTAGGCGCCGGTCTGCTCGAAGGCCAGCGCCGCCCCGTCGGCGGAGCCCTGTGCCACGTTCGCCGCCAACAGCGCCTCGCTCGCGGCACGCGGCAGGTCGGTCGGATCCTCGGCGATGCGGCTGCGCCCGATCGCGAACGTGAACCCCGAAAGGCCCGCCTCCATCTCGCGCAGGATGCCCTCGGCGGCCCGCGCGGCCGTGGCCTCCTCGCCGCCCGGGATCAGCAGCAGGACCTCGGCCCCAAGCACGCCGTCGCGCTCTGACTGGGCGGCGATCGAGCGGCTGACGACCGCCCGCGCGCCGCGCTCAGCGACGGCGCGCACGCGTCCGCGCCAGCCGTCGTCGGTGGGCACCTGCGGATGCGCGCGCGCGACGATCATGCTCGCGCCCTCGTCCAGGTCCAGCGACAGCCCGCCGGCGCGGGCCAGGAGCTCCTCGCGCTCGGTCAGCTCGCGCTTCAACAGCGCGCGCAGGAAGTCGGCGGCGGCCGTTTCCGAGACCCGCTCCGGCGCCCTCACGCGCTCGACCTCGGAGGCGATCATCGTCACGAGCAGCCTGCGCATGGAGGCGCTCGGCTCGGTCTTTGAGCGCATGTGCAGAGCGCCCACGACGGTATCGGCCACGCGCAGCGGGGTGCTGCTCACGCCCTTGCCCTGCGACAGCAGCGAGCGCTCCTCGGCGGGCGAGCCGGCGGCCACCGCGAGCGTGGCGCCCCACGCGTCCGTCACCGCCAGGCTCGCGTCGAGCGCCTTCCCCGCCGCGCGCACCACCTCGGGCAGGCCCGCCCCGGACTCGACCGCCTCGGTGATCGCATCGAGCGCCTCTAGATCTGACACGCCGGCTAGCCCCAGAAGTAGACGGCGGCGAGCGCGCCGGCGACTCCGGCGCCGACGAGCACGGCGAGCACATACAGCGACAGCACGGTCGCCGCCAGCCGCTCCCACAGGCGCGAGTAGGCCATCCACGCCGGTACCAGGATCAGGCCGGCGTAGAGCGCCACGACGAATGTTGCGGCGCAGACGGCGACGAGGTCGTTGATGGCTGTTCTGCTCATTGCGTCTCCGCTTGAGATTGTGACGCACGGTGATGTCGCCCGCGTGTCACGCGCCGTCCGGCAGCCTCGCCGCTACCCCGCCGGACTCTCGCGATCGGGCTCGGCCACCTCCGCCGGCTCGGCGAAGCCGGCTCCGACCGCTCTCGCGGCGATCGGCGCCGGCACGAGGTCGGCGAGCTCGGCGGCGGCGCGCTCGACCCGCCCGAGCGCGTTGGCGCGTGCGAACAGCCCGACGACGGTCGGCCCCGAGCCGCTGACGAAGGCCGCTTCGGCGCCGGCGTCGCGCACCTTCTCAAGGGCCTTGGCGATCGGCGGGCACAGCGAGATGGCCGCGTGCTGGAGGTCGTTGTGCAACAGCTCCACCTCGCCGGGCAGCGGGGCTCCGAGCTCGAGCGCCGCCCGCAGCCTGCCGCGGCGGCCGTCGAGCGCGGCGCGGCCGCGGGCGTCCCCGAGGCGGTCGGCCTCGCCGTAGACCTCGGCCGTCGACAGCCCCACGGCCTGGGCCAGCACGAGCAGCCCGAGCGGACGGGCCGGATCGGGCAGGCGCTCGAGGCGCTCGCCGGCGCCGCCGGCAAGCCAGCGCCCGGGCGAGACCTGCGCGGGGACGTCGGCTCCGAGCCCGGCGCCCAGCTCGCGCAGGAGCTCCTCATCGCCGAGCCCGGAGGCGCGCGCGGCCAGGCGCAGCGTGGCGGCCGCGTCGGCCGAGCCGCCGCCGAGGCCGGCCGCGACGGGGATCCGCTTGTGAACCGTCAGCCGCATCGGCGGGCCCTCCCAGCCGGTGCTCGCGCGAAACGCCCGCAGCGCCGCCGCGGCCAGGTTCTCCTCCGCCGGGCCCGCCAGCCCGGGGCAGACGAGCTCATCCTGCGCCGCGCCGTGCTGCGCCGGCTCGAGCCTCAGCTGATCGGCCAGTGAGATCGACTGCATCACCGTCGCGAGCTCGTGCCTGCCGTCCTCGGGCCGGGTCGGCCCGAGGAACAGCCCGAGGTTGACCTTCGCCGGCGCGAGCGCTTCGAGGACCGCCACGCTCACAGCTCCAGCGCACGCGCGAGCGCGCGAAAATCCTCCGGCGACAGGCGCTCGGCGCGCACGTCGCCGGGATGGCCGAGGGCTTCGAGCGCCGCGCGCACCTGCTCGCGTGTGAGGGTGCTCGCGCGCCCGGACAGCGCGAGCGAGCCCGCGAGCGTCTTTCGGCGGTGAGCGAAGGCGCCGGCGACGAGCGTCCGCACCGCCGCGGCCGAGGGCGTGGAGGAGCGGGCGACGGGCGCGCGCCGGCGCATGCGCACGAGCACCGAGTCGACGTTCGGCGCCGGGTGAAAGACCGTGCGCGGGATCACCCGCACGACCTCCACCTCGCACTCGAGCTGGGCGATCACCGAGGGAGTGCCGTAGGTGCGGCTGCCGGGGCCCGCCGCCAGGCGCTCGCCGACCTCGCGCTGGACCATCCCCACCCACAGCTCCACGCTTCGGAGCTCCTCGATCGTGCGCAGGAGCACCCCCGCGGCGATCCCGTACGGCAGGTTGGCCACCACCTTGTTCGGCGGCGGATCGAGCGCGGGCAACTCGAGGCTCATCGCATCGCCCCAGTGCACGCTCACGTTGGCGTGGCTCGAGGTCGCGTCGAGCAGGGGCTCGCGCAGGCGCTCGTCGACCTCCACCACGTGCACGTGGGCGACGCGCTCGGCCAGGTACTCGGACAGCACGCCGAGACCCCCGCCGATCTCGAGCACGACATCCTTCAGATGAAGCGCAGCGGCACGGCCGATCACGCCGAGGATGTTGGAGTCGATCAGGAAGTTCTGTCCGAGCTCGCGGTCCGGCTGCACGGCGAACTGGCGTATCCGTCGCAGGCTGGGCTGGACGGGAGCGTCGGCCATCGCGCTCATCCCCAGCCGAGCAGCCGATCCGCGTTGCGGGCGACGATGTCGCCCAGCCGCGCCAGCGAGACGCCGCGAAGCTCGGCCAGGAAGGCCGCCGTGTGGACGACGAAGGCGGGCTGGTTTCGCTGCGTTCGCACGAGTTGCGGGGTGAGGTAGGGGGCGTCCGTCTCCACCAGCAGGTGCTCGTCGGGCACCCGCCCGGCCGCGTCCGCCAGCTCGGCGGCGCTCTTGTAGGTGACGTTGCCGGCGAACGAGATCGCATAGCCCCGCTCGAGGCACTCCGCCAGGTGCTCGGGCATCGAGAAGCAGTGCATGATCACGCTCACCCCGTCGGCTTCGGCGGCGAGCTGGGAGAGCGTCTCATCGGCGGCGGCGCGCGAGTGGATCACGAGCGGCTTGCCCGTCTCGCGCGCGAGCGCGATCTGTGCGGCGAAGGCGCGCTCCTGGTCTGAGCGCGGCGCGCCGTCACGATAGAAGTCAAGGCCGCTCTCGCCGATCGCACGGCAGCGCTCGTGCGACGAGAGCGCGCGCAGCTCGGCCAGGTCGGCGTCGTCGAAGCCCGTGGCCGCGTTGGGGTGGCGGCCGATCGACGCATACACCTGCGGAAAGGCGACGGCCGCGGCGAGTGCCGCGCGGCAGGAGGCGCCGTCGATGCCGACCGTCAGCATGCGCTCGACGCCGGCCCGCTCGGCCGCCGCCACGAGCTCGGCCTCGGTTCCCTCGCACAGGTCCAGATGGGTGTGGGAGTCGATCACGACGCGCTCTGCGCCTGGCCCTTGGGGAACAGCGACTCGATCGAGCCGACGCGCTCGATCGCTCCCGCCCCGAAGTGGGCGCCGGCGAGCGACAGCTCGGGGGCGCCGAGCGCGGCGAGCAGCCGCTCTGAGCTCGCCGGCAGGTAGGGCCACAGAAGCACGGTCACCACGCGCAGCCCCTCGGCGAGCGTCGCGAGCACGCCGTCGAGGTCATCAGAGCGCGCATCGTCCTTGGCGAGCTGCCACGGCGCCTGCTCCTCCACGTAGCGGTTCAGGCGCCTGACCCTCTGCCAGATGTGATCGAGCGCACCCGTCAGCTCGGCGCGGTCGAGGCACTCTGAGACGCGCTCGGGCAGGCCGGCGAAATCCTTCCCCAGCAGCGGATCGAGCGCGCCGGCGGGCACGCTTGAGTCGCGGTAGCGCACGAGCATCGCGATCGTGCGGCTCGCGAGGTTGCCGAGCTCGTTGGCCAGCTCGGACTCATAGCGCTGCTCGAAGGCGGCCGTGGAGACCGATCCGTCCTGGCCGAAGGGGACCTCGCGCAGCAGATAGAAGCGCAGCGCATCGGCCCCGAAGCGCTCGATCACCGCAAACGGATCGAGCACGTTGCCCAGCGACTTGCTCATCTTCTCGCCGTCCATCAGCAGGTAGCCGTGCACGAACACGTGCTCGGGCAGCTCGATCTCGGCGGCCATCAGGAGCGCCGGCCAGTAGACCGCGTGAAAGCGCAGGATGTCCTTGGCGATCACGTGATAGCTGGCGGGCCAGAACCTGTTGATGAGATCGATCGGCTCGCCTCCCGGCGAGCTCATCGACGGCGTCGAGACCTCAAGGCTCACCGGCACGGGGGCGTAGGAGAGCGCGGTGTAGTAGTTCAGGAGCGCGTCGAACCAGACGTAGAAGACGTGCTCTTCATCCCACGGCACGGGCACCCCCCAGGTCAGCTTGTGGCGGCTGAGGGGCACATCGCGAAGGCCCGAGCGGATGAACGAGAGCGCCTCGTTGTAGCGCGTGCGCGGCATCACGAAGTCCTCGCGCTCGGCGTACAGCCGCTCGAGCGGCTGCTGGAAGGCCGATAGCCTGAAGAAGTAGCTGTCCTCCTGCTCGCGCGTCAGCTCGATGTGGTGGATCGGGCAGAGATTGCCCGCGTCGATCTCGTTCTCGGCCTTGAAGTCGGCGCAGCGGGGGCAGTACCAGCCCTCGTAGGTGCCCTGCTCGACGAAGCCGTTGTCCCTGACCTTCGTGAGGACCGCCTGCACCATGTCCATGTGCTGGGGGTCGGTGGTGCGGATGAAGAAGTCGTTGGTCGCCTCGATCAGGGGCGCGAGCGCCTTGAACCGCTCGGCGTTGCGGTCGGCCAGCTCCTGCGGCTCTATACCCAGCGCGTGGGCGGCGTCCGCCACCGGCTCGCCGTGCTCGTCGGTGCCCGTCAGGAAGAACACGTCATCCCCGCGCTGGCGATGGTGGCGGGCCATCGCATCGGCGGCGATCGTCGTGTAGGCGTGCCCGAGGTGGGGAGCGGCGTTGACGTAGTAGATGGGGGTGGTGACGTAGAAGGACATGGCTATCGCGCAGGCTACTGTCCGTCGCTCATCAGCTCGCGGTAGAGCTCGTTCGCGCGCAGGCCCGTCAGCTTCGCGACGGCGCTCGCCGCCGGGCGCACGCGCGCGCCGGCCGCGACCAGCTCGCGCACGGCGCCGAGCGCCTCCTCGCGCCGCGCGCCGGCGGCGCTCGAGCCGGCGAGCACGATCACGATCTCGCCCTTGGCGGGGCGCGCGCGGTAGTGCTCGGCGAGCTCGGCGGCGCTTCCGCGCCTGACTTCTTCATGCAGCTTGGTCAGCTCGCGGCAGACCGCCGCGGCGCGCTGCGGTTCGCGCGCGGCGATCAGCTCGAGTGTGGCGGTGAGGCGCCGCGGCGACTCGAACGCCACGAGCGTCTCCTCGGAGTGCGCCAGCAGATCCTCGAGCTGTGCGCGCCCCCGCGGCAGAAAGCCGACGAAGCGCCAGCGCTCGCCGGGCAGGGCGGAGGCGACCAGCGCGGTCACGACCGCGCTCGGCCCCGGCAGCACCTCGACCGGGAGCCCCGCGGCCAGGCACGCCCCGAGCAGCACGAACCCGGGGTCGGAGATGAGCGGGGTGCCCGCGTCGGACACGAGCGCCACCATCTCACCCGCTCGCATCCGCGCGAGCAGCCGGCCCGAGGAGGCGCGTTCGTTGTGCTCGTGCAGGCTCACGAGCGGCACCGTGAGCCCGTGGCGGTCGAGCAGCACCTTCGTATGCCGCGTGTCCTCGCAGGCCACCACGTCGGCCTGTGCGAGCACGCTCAGCACGCGCAGCGTCACATCCTCGAGGTTGCCGATCGGGGTCGGACAGACCACGAGCCGCCCGACTGCCGCACGCGCGGTAGCCATCCGGCAAATATAGGGTCCCGCCGATCTGCCGCGAATAGGTCCCCACCCGCCCGCGCCGCTCCCCGCCACCCCGCCAGCACCCGCCCGCCGCCGCCCCACCCTCCCGCATGTGCCCAGAACCCGATGAGCCCCCGCAGTACACCCGCTACCGCGCGGGACGGCGGCTGCTGCCCCGGCGCGGCGAGGAGGAGCAGCGGGTGCGCCCGGAGCAGCCCGCGAGGGGCCGGGGCCTCGCCGCGGGCTGGCAGCAGCGGATCACGCCAAAACGCGTGGTGCTCGGCGCGCTCGCCCTGATCGCCGGCTGGATCGCGCTGTCGCTCGTGCTGTTCCTCGTGAGCTCTCACTTCGAGCGGGTCCCGCCGCCCTCCAACGTCGCGGGCGTGCTCGACCCGGGCGGCTATCCGCTGACCTCGGCCAACACGATCCTCGTGCTGGGCTCCGACCGCCGCCAGAAGAACAGCAAGGAACCCGGCGCGGAAACCACCGGCCCGGGCCGCTCGGACACGATCATGCTGATCCGCACCGGCGGCGGGCACAAGGCGCGGCTGTCGATACCGCGCGACACGGTCATCGAAATCCCCGGCCACGGCCTGCAGAAGATCAACGCCGCGCACGCCTACGGCGGACCGGCCGAGTCGATCTCGGTGATCGAGCACTGGCTCGGAATCCCGATCAACCACCTGGTGGAAGTGAACTTCGAAAACTTCCCGCAGCTGATCGACGCGATGGGAGGGGTCAACTACACCGGGGGCTGCATCATCTCGCGCCTGGACGGGGGCTTCAGCCAGGGCGGCTACACGCTGCGGCTGAGCAAGGGCACGCACCACCTCAACGGCAAGCAGGCACTGGCTCTGGCGCGCACCCGCGAGAACCTGTGCGCGCCGTCAGAGACCGACCTGCAGCGCGAGGAACATCAACAGGCGCTGTTCACCGATATGAAGAACACGCTGCTGAGCCCCTCGAGCTTCGTGCGGCTGCCGTGGATCGCCTGGAACGCGCCGCCGGCGATCATCTCCGATATGAGCGGTGAGACGCTGGTCGGCCTGTTCGGGGCGCTCGCGATCTCCGGCACGCCGCCGACGCGCGTGCTCAAACCCTCGGGCAGCATCACCCTGCCCGACGGCGAACAGGGGCTGACGGTCTCAGAATCCGAACGCCACGCGGCGGTCGCGCGGTTCCTGTCCGGATAAGCTACCGCGGCGACTCAGCTTGCGCCCGACTGCGTACTCACCGATACTCCAATCGATCAGGCCGGCGGTGTATCGAGCGGCTAACGCTTGGCGGCGACGGGCTTTGAGTCCTTGGACTTGCCGGAGTCCGCGGAGCCCTTCTCGCGCTTGGCCTTGCCCTCAGAGGAGGATGGCGCACCGTCGCCGCCGGAGGAGGAGTCCTTCGACGATGAGTCCTTTGACGATGAGTCCTTCGAGGAGGAGTCCTTCGCGGAGTCCTCGGCGGCGGCCGCCGTCTCGCGCTGGCGGTTTCGCGTTCCGTAGTCGGTGTTGTAGAAGCCTTTGCCCTTGAAGTGAATCGCCGGGGCGTGCATCACACGCTCGACCGGCACACCCGTCTCGGGGTCGGTCAGGAGCGCCGCTTCGCTGAACGACTGCTGGATCTCGAAGGTGGTCCCGTCGGGACGTCTGTACTCATAGATCGGCATTGGTTTTACGAGTATAAGAGCGCCGTGGTGAGAATCCGCCGCACGGCGGCGGGCGCCCAGCGCACCGGAGAGCCCGAGGAAGTGTGCTCAGTCGGTCAACAGCGCCCGCGCACAGGCGATGCCCGCATGGACCGTTGCGGTGAAGTCACGATCGGGCTCTGTGAGCATCCGCAGGGCGAGTCCGTCGGCGAGTGAGAACAGGATCTCCGCGACCGCCTCGGGCTCCGCGTGAAGGTGCAGGATTCTGTCCCGCTGAGCCACGGCCAGCATCGCGGCGACCTGTTCGCGCGTGCGGCGCATCAGTTCGGCGTACTCGACCGCGATGTCCTCGTTGCGACGCGACAGGGTGAACAGCTCGAACACGAGCGTCACAAAATCGGGGTCCTCGCTGACGGTCTCCTTGAGATTCTGCGCCATCAGGTCGATGAAGTCCTCCGCCGTCTGGGCACCGGCCAGCTGGCGTTCGAGCTGTTCCATCCGCAGCTCGCAGTCGCGTCGCGCCGCCTCCACGAGCAGCTGCTCCTTGGTGCCGAAGTAGTAGTGCAGGAGGCCCCTCGACACACCCGCCTCGCGCGAGACGTGGTCGAACGTCGAGCCGGCCGTGCCGCGCCGGGCGACGCTGCGGCGCATCGCCTCGACGATGCGCTGTGCCTTCTCACCCGAGAGCGAGCGAGTGCCCGCCGGTGCCGTCGCGGCCGACCCCGCGGGAACCGCCAACGTGTAGGCGCCCATCTCGTCCTCCACCTGGGCGGTCTCGACTACGGCGGTCATCTCTGCACGTCTGTCTGCACGTCTGCCGGATCGGTGGATCAGTTCGAGGCGCCGGCCGGCGCGGGCTCTGCGTACGCCGACTCGGCCGAGGAGTTGGTCGAGCTGTAGTCGAACTCCTGCTCGGAGCCGAACATCAGGTCGAGCACCTTCGAGCGCAGGCCCTCGCTGAGAGCGATCGCGAGCACGCCCGCGATGCCCAGCAGCAAAAGCGTCCGTCCGAAGCCGCCGCGCCGGCGCCGCTTGGGAGGCTCGCGCAGGGCGCTTGAAGCGTCCCTCAACGCGTACGCCGCCTGCTTCAGCTCGCGCTGAAGCTTGCGATCCTCGAACAACGCCTGCGTTGCGGGCTTGCCGTTGCTCATGCGCCCGTATGCGCTGCGTGCGGCGCCGTAGGCCGTGAACAGGCTGGCGCGCAGTTCCTCATCCTCGATCAGACGCTGCAGGTAGCGGTTCTGCTGCGCCGCTCTTGCCGCTTCTGAGGCCTTGCTGATTCTGTCCTTCGCTGCCATCTTCGCCACCGCCTCTGCCGAAAGCTTGCTGGTCCGCCCCCAATATACCCCGTTAGCGGGCCCGGTATCACGCTATGCGTGCAGGGCGGCCTGCTCCTGGGCCGAGGGAAACGTCCACGCCGCGCGCGTGCGGCGCTCCTGGCGAAACACGAAGCGCAGCTGCTGCGGCGGCCTCAGCTGGGCCTCGTTCGGGCGGAAGGTCGCGCACGGCTCTGGTAGATCCAGGGCGCAGAGCAGGTTGCAGCGGAAGTAGCATTCCTCGCAGCTGACCTTGCGCGGGGCTCGTTTCCCCTGCTTTCCCTGCATTGCGATGCCCCCTGCTGCGAGTGAGAATGGACCGAACGGCGCCGATCAAAGCACTGTTCGCCCGGCCGCTCAAGGGGGCGAGGAAGAACCACTCCGCAAAGCGCAGGGAAAACCGTCTTCTACCCGGAAATAGCCGACATCCATGTACTTTCGTGTGACAATCGGCTCCCCGGGCGCGCACTTTCCGGACGTTTTCCTCGCCGGGGGCGCGCCCTGAGTGATCATGTTGGGCACATGCGCATCCTCGTCACCGGCGCCAGCGGCTTCGTGGGATCGCTCGTCGTTCCCCGGCTGCTTTCCGAAGGGCACCTGGTGCGCGCGCTCGGGCGCGACCCGGCGCGCGTGAGGGGAGCACTGGCGCGCGAGCGCGCGCCGAGCGCCGGCGCCGAGGCGGAGGTGCTGCGCGGTGACGTTCTCACCGGCGAGGGGCTCTCCGAGGCGCTCGCCGGGGTCGAGGTCGCCTACTACCTGATCCACTCGATGGAGCGCCCGCGCACGCCCCCCTCCTCCGGCGAGCAGACGTTCGCCGAGCGCGAGCGAATCGCGGCCGACACCTTCGCCGCCGCCGCGGCGGCGGCGCGTGTGCGGCGGATCGTCTACCTCGGCGGGCTCACCGGCGGCGGCGGCGCGCCGCGCTCGCGCCACCTCGCAAGCCGCCGCGAGGTGGAGCGCATCCTGCTGGACGCCGTCGCGGACTCGGTGGCCCTGCGCGCCTCGATCGTGATCGGCGCGCGCTCGCGCTCGTTCCGCTTTCTCGTGCACCTGGTCGAGCGCCTGCCCGTGCTCACGCTGCCGGCCTGGCGCAGGTTCCGCACGCAGCCGATCGATGCCCGCGACATCACCGACATCCTCGCCGCCGCGGCCACCAGCGCTCAGGTGTCGGGCCGGTCGCTGGACGTGGGCGGACCGGATGTGCTCAGCTACGAAGAGATGATCGCCCGCATCGCCGAGGCCATGCTCGTGGCCCGCCCCTCGCTCGGCTTCGGCGTCAGCGCGACCCCCCTCGCGGCGCGTGTGGCGGCGGCCATCGCCGGGGAGGATCCCGACCTGGTGCTGCCGCTGATGGAGGGACTCGAGGGCGACCTGCTGGCCGACGACGATCACGCGGCCGAGCTGTTTTCAGTGCACTTGCACACCTTCGACGCGGCCGTAGAACACGCGCTCGCGGAGTGGGAGAAATTCGAGCCGCTGGCCGCACGCTGAGCCATGAGTCTCGTCACAGCCTCGACCTGGATAGCGGCCGAACCTGCCGAGGTGTGGAACATGATAATGGACCCCGAACGTCTGAGTGACTGGGTCACGATTCACCGCGGGCTCCGGCACGCGGACGATGGTCGCGTGCGGGTCGGATATCAGATGGATCAGCGAATACACCTGCGCGGCGTGAGCCTCGAGGTTCACTGGACGCTCGTCGACTGCCGGCCGAATGAGCTGGCCGTGTGGGAGGGACGCGGCCCGGCGCGCTCGCGTGCCCGCTCGGAATACATCCTTGAGGCGGAGCGCGGAGGTACGCGCTTTGACTACCGCAACGACTTCCGAGCACCGCTCGGTCCGGTCGGCGCGATAGTCAGCCGAGCGCTTGTCGGGGGTATCCCCGAGCGGGAGGCGAGGCGCACACTTGATCGTCTGCGGACGCATCTGGAGAATCGGTCCTCGGCAGAGGGCTGAGGAAAGGACTAGTGTAAGGTGGCCCCGCAATCGATGTGGCCGAGATCACATTTACACTAGTGAAGAGGGATTAATCGTGACTGACTTTCTGGATGACAAGCGCCATGAGATCACCGACCGCCTGAAGGAGCTGAAGCCCTTCGTGGACGAGTACACACGCCTCGAGGCCGCCGCCGCGGCGCTGGCGAGTGTGGGCGGAAAAGCCTCGGCTCAGAGCGCGAGCGCCGCTCCCCGCAGGCGCGGGCCGGGACGCCCGCGCGGCTCGGTCAACCGCACCAAAACAAAAGCGGCCGCGGCCGCCACGGCGACAGCCGCCCCGGCAAAAGCGAAACGTAAAAAAGCAGGCCGCCCCGGTCGTCCTCCCGGACGCCGCCGCGCCGGCCGGCGCAAAGGCAGCGGCACGCGCGCGGCCGAGGCGCTCGCGTTCGTGAAGGGACAGCCCGGCATCACCATCCCCGAGCTCGCCGCCAAGATGGGCATCAAGCAGAACTACCTCTACCGCGTGCTCCCCGGCCTGCAGCAGGAAGGCAAGGTAACCAAGCAGGGACGCGGCTGGCACCCGAAATCGTAGGCTCGCCGCCCCTGACCGCGTCCTTCCTCGCCCGCGTGCCCAGCACGCCACGCGGGGTGGGCGGGCCATCAAATCCCAGTCAGGAACGACGATCCTTCGGATCTCCCCGCCCCCCTGACGGGGTGCACTAGTTGTGGATCTCTCGATGTCAGAAAAAACGCGGTTCCTTCGGGCCGCGTTTTTTCTATCCCCGCTCGAGGCTAGATCAGGCCCTGGCCTTTGACCGTGTCGCGCTCGCCGGTGAGCTCGGCCACCGAGGCGTCGATGCGCGCCCGTGAGAACTCGTCGATCTCCAGTCCCTCGATGATCTTCCACTGTCCGTCGGTGCACACGCAGGGGAACCCGCAGATGAGGCCCTCGGGTATGCCGTAGGAACCCTCGGATGCGATGCCCATCGAGACCCAGTCGATGCTGCCGTTGACCCAGTCGTTGACGTGGTCGATGGCGGCCGAGGCGGCCGAGGCGGCCGAGGAGGAGCCGCGCGCCTCGATGATCGCCGCGCCTCGTTTGCCGACGTTCGGAAGGAACTCCTGCTCGACCCATTCCATGTCGTCGACGACGTCCACCGCCCGCTCCTCGCCGACGCGGGCATTGAACAGGTCGGGGTACATCGTCGGCGAATGGTTGCCCCACACGCCCATCTGGCTGATGTCGGTCACGGGAGCGCTCACCTTGTTGGCCAGCTGAGCGACCGCGCGGTTGTGGTCGAGACGCATCATCGAGGTGAAGCGCTCGCGCGGAATGTCGCGAGCGTTGTTCATCGCGATCAGGCAGTTGGTGTTGGCCGGGTTGCCCACCACGAGCACCTTCACGTCGACGCCGGCGTGATCGTTCAGCGCCTTGCCCTGCACGGTGAAGATCTTGCCGTTCTCCGAGAGCAGCTCAGCGCGCTCCATGCCCTTCGTGCGCGGACGCGAGCCGACGAGCAGCGCGACATCGACGCCGTCGAAGGCTTCGTTGGGATCATCGTGCAGGTCGATCGCCGAGAGCAGTGGAAAGGCGCAGTCGATCAGCTCCATCGCAACCCCCTCGAGCGCCCCCATCGCCTGCGGGATCTCGAGCAGCCTCAGATCGAGGAGCTGCTCTGAGCCGAGCAGGTCGCCGGAGGCGATCCGGAAGAGAAGGCTGTAGCCGATCTGGCCGGCGGCGCCGGTGACGGTCACTCGTACGGGATTGCTCACAGGTTCATCTCCTGGGTTGTGGGCTCAGACCATCGCCCGTTTGAGGTTCGCCTCGATCGAGGCGAGAAACGCCTCGCTCGTCTGCCACGGCTGCTCCGGGCCGATCAGCGCGGCGAGGTCCTTCGTCATCTTTCCGCCTTCCACCGTCTCGACGCACACGCGCTCGAGCGTCTCGGCGAAGCTCTCGACCGCAGGCGTCTGATCCATGCGCCCGCGCGCCGACAGCCCGCGCGTCCAGGCGAAGATCGAGGCGATCGGGTTGGTGGAGGTGGGCTTGCCCTGCTGGTGCAGCCGGTAGTGGCGGGTGACCGTGCCGTGAGCGGCCTCGGCCTCGACGGTCCTGCCGTCGGCCGTCGAGAGGACGCTCGTCATCAGACCGAGTGAGCCGAAGCCCTGGGCGACGGTGTCGGATTGCACATCGCCGTCGTAGTTCTTGCAGGCCCACAGGTAACCGCCTTCCCACTTCAGCGCGGCGGCGACCATGTCGTCGATCAGGCGGTGTTCGTAGGTGATTCCGGCGGCGTCGAAGTCGGCCTTGAACTCGCCGTCGAAGATCTCCTGGAAGAGGTCCTTGAAGCGGCCGTCGTAGCGCTTGAGGATCGTGTTCTTCGTCGACAGGTACACCGGCAGCCCGCGGTCAAGGCCGTAGCGAAGCGACGCTCGCGCGAAGTCACGGATCGAGGAGTCGAGGTTGTACATCGCGAGCGCCACGCCGCCGCCGGGGAACTCGTAGACGTCGAGCTCGGTCGGCTCGCCGCCGTCGGCCGGCGTGTATGTGAGCGTCAGCCTGCCCTCGCCGGGGACGACCATGTCGGTGGCGCGATACTGATCGCCGAAGGCGTGGCGGCCGATCACGATCGGCTTGGTCCAGCCGGGCACAAGCCGCGGGATGTTGGAGATCACGATCGGCTCGCGGAATATGACCCCGCCGAGGATGTTGCGGATCGTCCCGTTCGGAGAGCGGTACATCTCCTTCAGACCGAACTCCTCCACGCGAGCCTCATCAGGCGTGATCGTCGCGCACTTGACCCCCACCCCGTAGCGCTTGATCGCTTCAGCGGCTTCGACGGTGACGCGGTCATCGGTGGCGTCCCGGTTCTCGATGCCAAGGTCGTAGTACTTCAGGTCCACCTCCAGATAGGGGACGATCAGCTGCTCCTTGATGAAGGCCCAGATGATCCGCGTCATCTCATCCCCATCGAGCTCGACAATCGGGTTCTTCACACTGATCTTGGGCATGAACGGGTCCTCGGGGTCTGTCGGTTTTGCAAGTTGCGGCCGGCCGCTCGGGCCGGCCGTCCCCTTGATGGCGCGGCGGCGATGCTATCGCTCGCGCGCGCTTGTGACTTCTGCTTCACTGTCTGCATGGCCATAAGCTCCCCTGACGCGCTGGGCGAGTCGGGCGCCCCGTGGCGGACGCACACGGTCTTCAACCAGCCGCCGCCGCTTCAGGGCATCGACGTTTTCTCGAGCAATCTGCCGCTCCTGGAGGCGACCGAGCGCGAGGGCGCCGGCTGGATCAGCGAGCGCGCGTCGACGCTCGGGCGGATCGTCGGCGGTGATCCTCAGCTCCTGTGGGGGCGGCAGGCCAACGAGAATGAGCCGGTCCTGCGCACGCACGACCGCTACGGCAACCGCATCGACGAGGTCGACTTCCACCCCGCCTGGCACCGGCTGATGGCTATGGGCATCGAGCACGAGCTGCACTCGCTGCCCTGGACGAGCGAGGAGCCGACTGCCCACACGGCACGCGCGGCCCTCTACATGACAGCGATGCAGGCCGAGGCAGGCTTCGCCTGCCCCATCACGATGACCTTCGCGGTCGTGCCCGCCCTGCGCGCCGACCCCGAGCTGGCCGCCGAGTGGGAGCCGCTCGTGACCGCCAACACCTACAACCCGCGTCTCGTCCCGGTGGGCGAGAAGGGCTCGGCGATCGCCGGCATGGCGATGACCGAGAAGCAGGGCGGCTCGGACGTGCGCGCCAACACCACCGTCGCGCGTGCCCTGAACGGGGGCGGCAGCGGAGCCGAGTATGAGCTGAGCGGGCACAAGTGGTTCTGCTCGGCGCCGATGTCCGACTTCTTCCTCGTGCTCGCCCAGGCCGATGAGGGCCTGTCGTGCTTTCTTCTGCCGCGCATCCTCCCCGACGGCACGCGCAACGCGTTTCACATCCAGCGCCTGAAGGACAAGCTCGGCAACCGCTCGAACGCCTCCTCTGAGATCGAGCTGCACGGTGCCTGGGCGCGCATGCTGGGCGAGCCCGGTCGAGGCGTGCCGACGATCATCGAGATGGTCGGGCACACGCGCCTTGACTGCGTGATCGGCTCCGCCGCCGGCATGCGCGTGGGGGTCGTCGCCGCGCTCCACCACACCGCCAACCGCGAGGCCTTCGGCAAGAAGCTGATCGACCAGCCGCTGATGCGCAACGTGCTGGCGGACCTGTGTCTGGAGTCAGAGGCGACCACCGCGCTTGCGATGCGCCTGGCGCGAGCCTACGACGAAGCGGACGCCGACGCGCAGGCGGGCGAGGACTCAACCGATGCGCAGCTGTTCAAGCGCCTGGCCACCGCCGTCGGCAAGTACTGGACGTGCAAGCGCGCCCCCAACCACGCCTATGAGGCGCTCGAGTGCCACGGCGGCAACGGCTACGTCGAGGAGTCCGGGCATGCCGCGTCTCTATCGCGAGGCGCCGCTGGCCTCGATCTGGGAGGGCTCGGGCAACGTCATGAGCCTCGACGTCCTGCGCGCGCTCACGCGCACGCCGCGATCGCTCGAGGTGTTCCTCGCCGAGGTGCGAGCAGGCGAGCGGCGCGGACGCCCGCCTGGACGCGCGCGTGAAGGCGCTCAAGGACCAGTTCTCAGACCCGGCCACGCTCGAGATGCGCGCGCGGCGGGTGGTCGAAAGCATGGCGCTGTGCCTGCAGGGCTCGCTGCTCGTGCGCAACGCGCCGCCGGCCGTGGCCGACGCCTTCTGCGCCTCGCGACTCGGCGGAGACGCGGGTCTCGAGTACGGCACCCTGCCGGCCGGCAGCGACTTCGAG
The DNA here is from genome assembly GCA_963779605.1 of uncultured Solirubrobacteraceae bacterium. Lineage (GTDB taxonomy): Bacteria > Actinomycetota > Thermoleophilia > Solirubrobacterales > Solirubrobacteraceae > Palsa-744. Next base: position 1,331,822 of record CAVZYR010000004.1, on the reverse strand, counting down.
GGCATCATCTCCCGCAGCCGCGCGAGCGCCGGCTGAGGCCGCCCCGGCCAGAAGCCGCCGCCCGCGCATCAACCTGCGCTCGGGCCGCGCCGCTCCGGCGCCGTTCAATCGTCCGGCCTGACGCCCCCTGGGCCTACCATTCTCCTATGGCTCCGCGCACCAACTTTCAGCTTGCCCGCATCTTCGGGATCAGGATCGGCGTGGGCATCAGCTGGTTCGTCCTTTTGTTCTTCTTCATCCTCATCGTCACGCCCTACTTCCACGAAGTGCTGGGCGGCTCTGAGGAGACGGCCTACCTCGTCGCGGTCGCCTCGGTGCTGTCGTTCTTCGCGTCGCTGATCCTGCACGAGCTCGGCCACGCGCTCGTCGCCCGCCGCAACGGCCTGACGGTCGTCGGAATCGACCTGTGGGCCTTCGGCGGCATCACGCGGGCCGGCGAGCCGCAGAGCCCCGGCATGGAGTTCCGCGTGGCCGCCGCCGGCCCGCTTGTCACGTTCCTCGTGATCGTCGTCTGTGTCCTCGCCGGCCGCCTCGCGGCCGACTCGCAACCACTTCTTCGACATAGCCGTCGGCAGCGGGGGGGTGCGCGCGACCCCGGCGCTCGTGTGGTTGAGCTGGGTGGCGACGATCAACGCGCTCGTGCTCGTGTTCAACCTGATCCCCGCCTTCCCCCTGGACGGCGGGCGGCTCGCGCACGCGCTGATCTGGTGGCGCACCGGCGATCGCAACCGCGCCACCCACGTCACCGGGCGCGCGGGACAGGGCTTCGCGCTGCTGCTCGGCGCGGTCGGGCTGTGGGCGCTCGCGACGGGCGGCTCCGCCGGCCTTCTGACGATGCTGCTCGCCTTCCTGCTCTACCAGGCGGCCGGCGCCGCCGTCGCCCAGGGCGCGATCGGCAAGCGCATCCAGAACATCACCGTCGCCGACATCATGGATCGCGAGCCCGTCACGATCCCGGCCGAGCTGAACCTGATCGACGCCCAGGAGCAGTTCTTCCTGCGCTACCGCTGGCCATGGTTCGCGGTCGTCGATCCGGCGCGCCACTTCCTCGGCGTCGTGCGCGGACAGCGTGTGGACGACGAGATCTCCGCCGGGCGCCCCGCGCTGCCGGTGTCCGATGTGCTGGAGGAGGACCTGGCGGTGCGGATCGGCGAGCAGGCCCCGCTTGAATCGCTGTTGGGGGCCGAAGGGCTGAGCCGTCTGGGCGCGATGGTCGCGGTCGACGAGGACGGGGTCCTGCAGGGAGTGGTGACGCTGGCACAGGTCCGCCGGGCCTTGCGTCCGGCCGCTATATAGAGTCCCCGGCGCAGACGCCCTGCGCAAACGCCCTCCGTCCCCCTCGAAGAGAACCGATCCAGCCATGCCAGCACACGACGTCTTGATCATCGGCGCGGGCCTCGCCGGCCAGCGCGCAGCCCTGGCCGCCGCCCGCGAGGGCGCGAGCGTCGCGATCATGAGCAAGGTCCACCCCGTGCGCTCGCACTCCGTGGCCGCCGCCGGCGGGATCAACGCCGCCATCTCGATCGACGACGACTGGCACTCACACGCCTACGACACGGTCAAGGGCTCCGACTTCCTGGGCGACCAGGACGCGATCGAAATCATGTGCTCGGAGGCGCCGGCGGAGGTCATGCACCTCGAGCACATCGGCGTCACCTTTCACCGCAACGAGCACGGCGAACTGGACCTGCGTGCGTTCGGCGGGGCCTCGATGAAGCGCACCGCCTACGTCGCCGACATCACCGGCCAGGCGCTCCTGCACGTGCTCTATGAGCAGCTTTTGAAGTACCACGAGACGGTCGACCGCTACGAGGAGTGGTTCACCACGTCTCTGCTCGAGGACGACGGGGGCCGTTGCGCCGGGGTCATCGCCCGCGATGTGCGCAGCGGGCAGATGGAGGCCTTCCATGCCAAGAACGTGATCCTCGCCTGCGGCGGCGCCGGCCAGGCCTACAAGCCGACCACCAACGGCCTGATCGTCACCGGCGACGGCATCGCCATGGCCTACCGGCTGGGAGCCCCGCTGATGGACATGGAGATGGTCCAGTACCACCCCACGTGCCTCGTCGAGACCGGCATCCTCATCACCGAGGGCGCGCGCGGCGAGGGCGCCCACCTGCTCAACTCCGAGGGCGAACGCTTCATGGCGAAGGCGGCCCCGAACAAGATGGAGCTGGCCTCCCGCGATGTCGTCTCGCGCGCCGAGCAGATCGAGATCGACGAGGGTCGCGGCGTGGGCCCGGGCGCCAGCGGCATCTATCTCGACGTGACGGTCGTCCCGCGCAAGCGCACGCTCGAGGCGCTGCGCGAGATCGTCAACCTCGGCAAGGACTTCGCGGGAGTGGACATCACCCGCGAACCGATCACGATCCGGCCCGGGCAGCACTACATCATGGGCGGCGTCAAGACAGACGTGGATGGACGCACCCCGATCGACGGGCTCTACGCGGCCGGCGAGGTGGCGTGCGTATCCGTTCACGGCGGCAACCGCCTCGGCGCCAACTCGCTGCTCGACACGCTCATCTTCGGCCGGCGCGCGGGAGAGCACGCCGCAGCTCGCGCCGCGAGCATGGCGATGCCGAAGGTCGACTACAACGCCGGGCTCAGGCGCGACGCCGAGATGATCGACGCGATCATCGCGCGACCGCGCGACGGCCGGCGCGTATCGGAGATCAAGGACGAGCTCGGCGAGCTGATGAACCGCTACGCGGCGGTCTTCCGCGACGAGGCGGGGCTGTTGAGAGCGCAGGAGACGATCGCCCGCCTGAAGGAGGAGTCGCTCAACGCCTGGATCGATGACCGTGGCACCGTCTTCAACCAGGACGTGCTCGGCGCGCTCGAGCTCTCATACATGATCGACTGCGCCGAGACGACCGTCGTCGGCGCCCTCGAACGCAAGGAGTCCCGGGGCGCGCAGTTCCGCACCGACTACCCCGAGCGCGACGACGATCAGTGGCTCAAGCACATCGACATCTCTCTCGGCGCAGACGGCGGCCCGCATGTGAGCTTCTCGCCGGTGACCATCACCCAATGGCAGCCCGAGGAGAGGAAGTACTGATGGCAGACACGCACAAGCCGCCCGAGGACTTCACCATCCGCATGCGCCGCTATGACCCGGAGTCCGGCGAGGCGCCCTACTGGGATGAGCACACGGTCAAGCTCGCCCCGCACCGCTCGGTGCTCGAGGCGATCCTGCAGGCGCGCGACCGCTTCGACGGCTCGATCGGGATCCGCTGCTCCTGCCGGCAGGCGATCTGCGGCTCCTGCGGCGTGCGCGTCAACGGCGAACCGGCGCTGGCCTGCCACACCCACCTGGACGCGGCCCTTCGCGGAGCCGAGGACGGCGTCATCGAGATCGAGCCGATGGGCAACATGCCGGTGATCAAGGACCTGATCGTCGACATGGACGCCGTGCACTGGAAGAAGGTGCAGCGCGTCACCCCGTGGCTCATCAACAAGCAGCCGGTGCCCGAGCGCGAGTACCTCGTGCCCCACGACGCGATGGTCGACGTCACCCAGGCGATGGCCTGCATCCAGTGCGGCGCCTGCGTCTCCGATTGCCTGGCGATGGAGGTTGACCCGGGCTTCATCGGCCCGGCCGCGCTCGCCAAGGCCTATCGCTTCGTCGGCGATCCCCGCGACGACCAGCAGTTCGAGCGGCTCAACGACCTCGCCCAGGATCCGCAGGGCATCTTCGACTGCACGCACTGCTTCAAGTGCGTGGAGGCCTGCCCCAAGGACGTCAACCCGATGGGACAGATCATGCGCCTGCGGCGGATCGCCACGAACGACCAGCACATCGTCGACCGCAACAACGGCGAGCGCCACGAGGCCGCCTTCACCGGGCTGATCAAGGACAACGGCCTGCTGTGGGAGGCCGAGCTGTTGCCCCGCTCCTACGGGGGCGCCTCGTGGTTCGGCAAATTCCACCCGGCCGCGGGCAAAGAGCTCCTCAGCTCGCTGCCGTCGATCGTCAAGGCGCTCATCCGCGGCAAGGTCAAGCCGATGGGCGCTCTGAAACCCCACAAGCTCGCGCAGGGCGACCTGCAGAGCGTGCAGTCGATCTACAGGGAGGTCGAGGGCCGCGAAGAGCGCTATGAGCTCAACCTGTACATCACCGGAGTCGATGAGGTGGTGCAGGAGGTCCCGGTGACGGTCGCCGGCGGCGTCGAGACCGAGGCATCGCCACCCGCCCCGGAGGGTCCCGAGGGGAGCGCGAGCGCATGAAGGTCGCCTACTGGCCCGGCTGCGTGAGCCGCGGCTTCACACCCGAGCTGCACGGCTCGATGGCCAAGGTCGCGCCGCTGCTCGACCTCGAGCTCGTCGAGCTCGATCGCGCCTGCTGCACCGGCGCGGGCGTGATCGCCGAGCACAACCAGGAGCTGGCCGACACGCTCAACGCCCGCACCTTCGCGCTCGCGCAGCAGGTTCAGGGCGCCGAGCTGATGATGAACATCTGCTCCACCTGCCAGGGTGCCCAGTCGGAGTGCCAGGAACGCCTGGACTCGAGCGCGGACTACCGCGCGCACGTAAACGGCACCCTCGCCAATGAGGGGCTGACCTACGAGAAGGGCCTGACGAACAAGAACTTCCTGTGGCTGCTCGTCGAGGAGATCGGGCTCGAGCGGCTGCGCTCGCTGGTCAAGCGTCCGCTCACCAACCTCAGGGTCGGCCCCTTCTACGGCTGCTACATCGTCCGTCCCCGCCCCCGCCTGGGCATCGACGAGGAGCACCCGCGCGACCACTATCTGCACCAGGTCATCGACGCGCTCGGCGGCAGCGTGATCGAGTACGCCGGCATGCGCAAGTGCTGCGGGTTCCCGATCATCACCATGAACAAGCAGGCGTCGCTGAAGCAGGCGGGGCGTCACCTCGGCGACGCCGTCGAGGCGGAAGCCGACTGCCTCGTCACCCCCTGCCCGCTCTGCCACCTGAACCTCGACCTGCAGCAACCGCTCGCCGAACGCGTCGTCGGCAAGCAGCTCGAGATGCCCGTCCTTCACCTCCCCCAGCTCGTCGGCCTGGCGCTCGGCCTCGAGCCCAAGGAGCTCGGCATGAACCGCCACGTGGTGCGCCCGACGTCGGTGATCGACTGGTCGGCCTCGGTGGTGGGCGCCGCCGCCTGAGGCAGCGCTCTAGCGTGAAGATCCTCACCGTCGTCGGCAACCGGCCGCAGTTCATCAAGGCGGCCGCCGTCTCTGACCCGCTGCGCGAGCACAACGAGGAGATCCTCGTGCACACCGGACAGCACCACGACGACTCGCTCTCGCGCGTCTTCTTCTCAGAGCTCGGCCTGGCTCGCCCCGATCGCGAGCTGGGCATCGCCGGCGGCTCTAACACCTCCCAGACCGCCCGCATGCTTCAGGCGCTCGAGCCGCTGCTGTCAGAGCTTCGGCCTCAGGCGGTGCTCGTCTACGGCGACACCAACTCGACCCTCGCGGGCGCGCTCGCCGCCGCACAGGCCGCCATCCCCGTGATCCACGTGGAGGCGGGCATGCGCTCGTTCGATCGGACGATGCCCGAGGAGCTGAACCGCGTGCTCACCGACCACCTCGCCGCCCTTCTGCTGTGCCCGTCTGAGACCGCGCGGGCCAACCTCGAGGCCGAGTCGGTCGCGGGCACGGTCGCGGTCGTTGGCGATGTGATGGTCGATCTGGCGATGCGCACCGGGGCCTCGGCGCGAGCGGACTCGCGGGCGCTCGCCGCCCACGGCCTGCAGAGCGGCGCCTATCTGCTGCTCACCGTCCACCGGGCCGGCAACGTCGATGATCCCGACCGCCTGCGCGCGCTGCTCGAGCTGGTGCGCGCGCTGCCCGCGCCGGTGCTGTTCCCGCTCCACCCGCGTACGCGTGCCCGCCTGAGCGACGCCGGCCTCGTCGAGGAGCTCGAGCGGATCGACGGCCTCACGCTGACACAGCCGCTCGGATATCTCGAGTTCAGCGCGCTGCTTGGCGGGGCGCGCGCGGTGCTGACGGATTCCGGGGGTGTCCAGAAGGAGGCGTACCTTGCCGGGGTGCCCTGCGTGACGCTCAGAGCGAACACGGAGTGGGTCGAGACGGTCGACGCCGGCTGGAACACGCTCGCCGACCTCGACGCCGGCGCCGCGCTCAGCGCGCTCGCGCGAACGCCGCCGCCGCAGCGCCCGGAGCTGTATGGCGACGGCCACGCGGCCGAGCGCTGCGTGCAGGCGATCGCGGCCTTCGCACGCTCCCTGGACGGCGGGCGATGAACGACGGGCCGCGGCCGGTGACGGTCGGCGTCGTCGGGCTCGGCTACTGGGGTCCCAATCTCGCGCGCAATTTCGATGCGATCGCCGGCTGTGAGCTTCGCTGGCTGTGCGATCCCTCGGCGCAGCGGCTCGAGCAGACAGCGCGGAGCTTCCCGGCCGCGCGCACGAGCGGGGAGCTCTCGGAGCTGCTCTCAGACGACGAGCTCGACGCCGTCGTGCTGGCGACGCCGGTGCCGAGCCACGCCTCGCTTGCGATCGCGGTGGCGCAGGCCGGGAAGCACTGCTTCGTCGAGAAGCCGCTCGCCACGACCGCCGCCGACGCCGAGCGCGCCGTCGAGGCCGCGCTGAGCGCCGGCAGGATCCTGATGGTCGGCCACCTGCTCGAGTACCACCCCGCGGTCGACCGCCTGAAGCAGCTGATCGACGGCGGCGAGCTCGGAGCGCTCTACTACCTCTACGGGAACCGCCTGAACCTGGGCGTCCTCAGAGAAGACGAGAACGCGCTGTGGAGCCTCGGCGCCCACGATGTGTCGGTCGTCCTTCGCCTGACCGGCGAGGAGCCGCAGGAGTGCGTGGCACAGGGCGCCTCCTACGTTCGCGAGGGCGTGCAGGATGTGGTCTTCTGCTTCCTGCGCTTCCCCTCGGGCATCGTCGCCCACCTGCATCTCTCCTGGCTCGACCCGCACAAGGAGCGGCGCCTGACGGTCGTCGGCGCGCGGCGGATGGCCACATTCGACGACATGCTGATCGAGGGCAAGCTGACGATCTACGACAAGGGCTTCGACGAGGACTCGCGCTCATGGGGGGAGTACATCGCCCGCTCGGGCGATGTCTTCTCGCCGCGCATAGGAAACTCAGAGCCCCTGCGGATCGAGTGCGAGCACTTCATCGAGTGCATCCGCAGCGGCTCGGTGCCTCGCTCGGACGGAAACAGCGGCCTGCGCGTCGTGCGCGTGCTCGAGGCGCTGCAGCGCTCGCTCGAAGCCTGAGCTCAGGCCGTGCGCGCCCGCCCGCGGCGGTCGCTTCCCTCGATCGGCAGGCGCGTCAGCCGGCGCTCGGCGCGAAGCACCGGGCCGCGCGTGTGGCCGATGCCGCGCAGCACGTAGGCATCGCGCCTACGGCTGTAGCGGAAAACCGGCCTCACGAGGAGCAGCCAGTGGCGTGCGATGTATCTTCGGGGTCGCATTTGGGTCATCCTTGACTCGACAGAGCTCCGAACAGTTTCTCATACTCGGGGCCGTCTTTGCCAGCCCCGAGTTACGGCTGACCCGGGAGGGCGCGCGGGTGCTCCCGCTACAGGGTCTGACTGGCCCTGAAGGGCTCCTCCTCGGAGATCGTGTCCTCGCCGGAGAGTTCGAAGGCGCCGTGCAGGATCTGCACGGCCCGCTCCACGCGATCGCGGGCGATCACGCAGGAGATCTTGATCGGGGAGGTGGAGATCATGTCGATGTTGACGCCCTCCCTGGCCAGCACGTCGAACACCTTCGCCGCGACACCGGGGTGCGAGCGCATGCCTGCGCCGACGATCGAGACCTTGCCCATGTCCTCATGCGCGCTCAGATCGGAGAAGGCCTCGCCCTGCAACGGCTCGAGGGCGCCACGCGCGACGCGCAGGTCATCGCGGGGCACGGTGAAGGAGATCTCCGCGCGCCCTTGCGCCGAGGCCGGCTCGTTCTGGACGATCATGTCGACGTTGATGTTCGCCTCCGCCAGCGCCTGGAAGATGCGCGCCGCGGCTCCCGGCTCGTCGGGCACGCCGACCAGCGTCAGCCGGGCCTCGGCTGTCGAATGCGTCACCGCTGTGATCAGGGGTTGCTCCATCGTCTCTCCTTCGGCGAGCACAACCGTACCGGGCTCATCGTCAAAGGAGGAGCGGCAGTGGATGCGCACGCCGTGGTTGCGCGCGTACTCGACCGAGCGCAGCTGCAGCACGCCCGCGCCGGAGGCCGCCATCTCGAGCATCTCCTCAAAGGAGACCGTCTTCAGCTTGCGCGCGTCGGGCACGATGCGCGGGTCGGCGGTGTAGACGCCGGAGACGTCCGTGTAGATTTCGCACACCTCCGCGCCCAGCGCGGCCGCGACGGCCACCGCGCTCGTGTCAGAGCCGCCGCGCCCGAGCGTGGTCACGTCTTTCCCGGAGCTCGAGACGCCCTGGAAGCCCGCCACCAGCACGATGCTGTCCTCCTCGAGACCCTCCATGATGCGCTCCGCACGCACGTCGAGGATCAGCGCCTTGGTGTGGGACTCGTCGGTGACGATGCCCGCCTGCGAGCCCGTCAGCGAGATCGCGCGGTGGCCGAGATCGTTGATCACCATCGCGCACAGCGCGCAGGAGATGCGCTCGCCGGAGGACAGCAGCATGTCCATCTCGCGCGGGTCGGGCGCAGCCGATACCTCCTCGGCCATCGCGATCAGCTCGTCGGTCGTCTTGCCGCGCGCGGACAGCACGGCGACGACGCGCGCCCCCCGTTCGCGCTTCTCGACGATGCGCCTGGCCGCGCGCTTGATGCGCTCGGCGTCGGCCACCGAGGTGCCGCCGAACTTCATCACCACCACATCGGGGACATGTGCGGGCGCGCGCTCGGGCATCTGGCGCAGAATAGCCTTGCGCGCTATACGGCCCGGCGTCCGGCGAAGGCCTTGCCCAGCGTCACCTCGTCGGCGTACTCGAGATCCGAGCCGACCGGCAGGCCGCTGGCCAGGCGCGTGACGGTGAGCCCCGGGGCACGTGAGCGCAGCTCTTCGGCGATGTGAAGCGCGGTGGCCTCACCCGTCGTCGTCGGGTTCGTCGCCAGCACTATCTCGCGCACGCTGCCCTCCTGACCGGGTGCGCCATCCTCGCGGGCAACCCGCGCGAACAGCTCGGTGATCTTCAGATGCTCGGGGTCGATGCCGTCGATCGGGGACAGGGCTCCGCCCAACACGTGGTAGACGCCGTGGTACTCGTGTGTACGCTCCATCGGGATCACGTCGCTCGGCTCCTCGACCACGCAGATCAGCCCCTGATCGCGGCGGGGGTCCTGGCAGATGCGACAGCGCGATTCATCGGTCAGGTTGAAGCACACCTCGCACAGCCCGATCTTCTCCTTGACCTCGCGAATCGCCTCGGCCAGGGCCGCGGCCTCCTCCTCAGAAGCGCGCAGGATGTGAAACGCAAGCCGCTGGGCGGTGCGATTGCCGACCCCGGGCAGCCGCGAGAGCTCGGTCACGAGCGTCTGCACGGGTGGCGAGTAGGAGGTGCTCACAGGCCGGGCAGGCCCAGCCCACCGAGGTTGCCCAGGTCCATGCCGGCGCTGGCGCCGCCCAGCTTGCGTGCCACGAGCTCCTGGGCCATGCGCATGCCCTCGTTGACGGCCGCGAGCACCATGTCGGCGAGAATCTCCACGTCCTCGGGGTCGACCGCGGCGGGGTCGATCTTGACCGCCTTCACCTCGAGGTCGCCGCCGACCCGCACCGTCACCATGCCGCCACCGGCCGAGGCCTCGACCACCTCGCTCTTCAGCTCCTCCTGAGCCGCGGCCATATCCTCCTGCATCTTCTGCACCTGCTGGAGCATCTGCTGCATGTTCGGGACCCGCGGCTGCTTGGGCATGTCTACTCGCCTTTCTGTGCGCTCTTCTGCGGCACCGACTCCGGCTCGAGCGGGATCTCCTCTGCGTCGAGCTCCTCCTTGAAGCGTGCGACCCACTCCTCCTCGGTGTAGGTCTCAACCCCGGAGCCCGACGCGTCCGAGTCGCTGAGCTCGTCTCGCAGTTCATAGGACAACCGCCAGCGCCCGCCCGTCAGCTGGCGCAGCGCGTCGGTCACGATCACCCGGTTGGCCGGATCCTCGGCCTGGCGCTTCAAGAACGCCGCCGTCGTCGGGAACCCCACCATCAGATCCTCGCCGGAGACCGCCACGGGCCGCGCTTCTGTGATCACGGCTCCGCACAGCGCGTGCTCGGCGCCGACGAGCTCGACGACCGCCGGCCACAGGTCGATCAGCGCCTCGACGTCCGCGGCGCCCTCCGCGCTCGGCTGTTGGGCCGTCACCGCTGCGGGCGCCTCGGTGACGAGCGCAGGCGGCGGCTCACGCGCCGTCTGCGCTCTCTGCGCCTCCGCCGCGATCGCCCGCTCGACGCTCGCGCCCAGATCCGGCTGAGGGCGCGGAGGAGCGCTCACAGCGGAGGCTTCCCCCTGCACCTCGGCCGGCCCCTGAGACGGAGCCTCACCGCGCGCGCTCTCCAGGCGCTCGATCCGGGCGAGCAGCGCCCGCGTCGATCCATCCACCTCGGGCCGTGCGGCCTTCACGAGCGCGAGCTCAATGCGCGTGCGGGGGTCGGCGCCCGCGCGCACGGCCTCCATCGCCTCTCCCAGAAGCTCGAGCAGACGCACGACCACAGCGTGCTCGACGCGCTCGGCCTGCGCGCGCAGGGCCTCATCGGCCTCGGGCGTGAGCGACAGCTCGGCCGGCACCTGCCCGAGGCTCTGCGCCACGAGCAGCTCGCGTGCGCGCACCTCGAGGTCGGAGGCGAATGCGCCCGCGTCGCGTCCCTGCTCGACGTAGGAGGCAAGCGCAGTGAGCGCCCGGCGCGCGTCCGCGGCCGCGACCGCGTCGACCGTCTCTTCGAGCAGGCCCGCGTCGGCGATGCCGAGCACCGCGAGCACATCCGCGAGCACGATCTCAGAGCCGCTGTAGGTAACGAGCTGCTCGAGTGTCCCCAGCGCATCGCGGAAGCTTCCCGTCGCCGCACGCGCCAGCGCGGCAACGGCCTCCGGCGGTATCTCGATCGACTCGGCCTCGGCCGTCCGCCGCACCACGCTCGCGATCTGCTCGACGCTCGCGCGGTGGAAGTCAAAGCGATGACAGCGGTCGACGACCGTGGCCGGGACCTTCTGCGCCTCGGTCGTCGCCAGTACGAACACCGTGTTCGGCGGAGGCTCCTCGAGCGTCTTCAGGAATGCATTCCATGCGGCTGTCGAGAGCATGTGGGCCTCATCGAGGATGTAGACCTTGCGGCGCCCGGACACCGGCGCATAGGCGACGCCCTCACGCAGCTCGCGGATGTCGTCGACCGAGTTGTTCGATGCCGCGTCCATCTCGATCACGTCCATCGAGTTGGCGCGCGCGATCGACACGCACGATTCGCACACGCCGCACGGCTCGCTCGTCGGTCCGCGCTCGCAGTTCAGGCATGCCGCGAGGATCTTCGCCGTCGAGGTCTTGCCCGTGCCGCGCGAGCCCACGAACAGGTAGGCATGGTGCACCTTGCCGCGGTCGACGGCGTTACGCAGCGTGCGCACGACCGCCTCCTGGCCGACGATCTCGGCGAATGTGCGCGGGCGGTGCCTGCGGTAGAGCGACCGCTGCTGGGGCTGTGGCTGTTCGACTGCCGACACGGTCAGCTGAGTCTATCCACGCTTCCGACCGGCCCGAGCGCCTGTCTGAGCGGATAGCGTGCGCGCTCGTGAGAGCCCGGATCGCGCGCCGCGGGAGGCGTCTCGGAGCCCTGCCGGCGATCATCGTCGGGGCGGTGCTGCTGCGGCTGATCAGCGGCGTCGGCTTCGCCAACTACGACACGCTCTACGCGCTGGCGTGGGGCGGGCAGCTCTCGCGCGGAGTCGACCCCTCCTATCGCGTCGCGATCGCCCCCACTCCCCATCCGCTCATCGAGCTGCTCGGAGTGGCGCTCTCCCCGCTCGGGCCGCGCGCGGTCGAGAACGTAACCGTGTGGCTCGGCTTCCTCGCGCTGTCAGCCTGCGGCTGGGTCGTCTATGAGCTGGGCGCTCTGTGGTTCGGACGCGCGGCGGGCGCGCTGGCGGCGCTGATCCTGCTGACGCGCGTGCCCGTCCTCTCCTACGGCGTGCGCGCCTACGTCGACATCCCCTACATGCTGCTGGTGCTCGCCGCCCTGCTGGTCGAGTCGCGCCGCCGCCGCGCCGGCGGGCCGGTGCTCATCCTGCTGGCGCTCGCCGGCCTGCTGCGCCCGGAGGCGTGGGCGTTCTCGGCGCTGTACTGGCTGTATCTCATGTTCTGGAAGCCCTCGGCGGCGGGCTGGGAGCGGGTCCGCTGGCATCCGCCGGCGCGCCGGCAGCTGACGCTCTTGACGGCGCTCGCGCTGTCGGCGCCGCTCGTGTGGGTGCTCAGCGACCTGGCGATCACGGGCGACCCGCTGTGGTCGCTCACGAACACCCGCCACACCGCGCAAACGCTCCATCGCATCACCGGCATCGCCAACGTCCCGGAGTACATCCCCCGTCGAATCGGCGAGATCCTGCGCCCGCCGGTGCTCCTCGGCGCAGCCCTCGGCGGCGTGCTGTCGCTGTTGTGGCTGCGCCGCCGCGCGCTCGTCGGGGCGGCCGCCGGCGTGCTCGCCGTGCTCGTGTTCGCCGCCTTCGCCGCGACCGGGCTGCCGATCAACACGCGCTACGCCTTCCTCGCCGCGGCGATCCTCAGCGTGTTCTGCGGTGCCGGCGTGTTCGGCTGGACGCGCCTTGAGCGCGGCGATCGGCGGCGTCGCTGGTGGATGGCGGGCGGGGCGATCGTGCTCGTGGCGCTGATCGCATACGCGCCGTCCCAGTACGGCTCGGCCCACCGCCAGCTTCAGAACCTGGCGCGCCAGCACAGCATCGAAAACGATCTGCTCGCGCTCGTCGATAACCACTCGATCACGTTGAGCTGCGGGCCGGTGGGCGTCCCCAACCACGCGCCGGTGCCGCTGCTCGCGCTCTACTTGAAGACGGGCCCGGAGAACATCGTCAGCGCCCAGCTCAAGCCGATCTCCTCGGGGCAGTACCTCGACCCCGCCAACAGGGCGGTCGAAGCCGACTACGTGCTCGACCCCAACGACCCGCACCTGCCCGTCAACGTGCCGCCGGGCTTCACCGAGACGCGCTCGAACCGCTCGTGGCTCGTGTTCCAGCGCTGCGCGCCATAGGTTCGAGCTGTGGACCGTGCACCCCTCGTCGAGACTTCGCACGCCGGGCGCCGATCGCCGCCGCGACTCCGGTCCGGGAGCTCCCGCTGCGCCTGCCGGGGATCGCTTAAGGCTGCTTCCTTCCGGACCTGACCTGGTTCACAAGCCGACACCGCGCGGGACCCGAACCATCGACGCCCCGAACGACGGAGCGACCGGAGCGGAAAACCCCTCGGAGGGGAGTTCAGCCCCGCTAGAGCGGATTGCGGATACAGGGCACCGCTACCTCCCCGCCTAGCACGGTCCGTGACTGATCCTAACGGAGTCCAGTTCCGTTAGTCTGCGCGCTCGTGAGCTACCTCAACGATTTCCCCGCCATTCGTTCCCGGGCCGGCCTCGGCCTCGCGACGCTGGCAGCCGGCATCCTCATCGCCGGCTGCGGCTCGAGCAGCTCGTCCACCTCCAGCATCGAAGTCGGGTCCGAGAACAAGGCCGACGAAGCGCTCGCGACATCGAGCGGTTCGAGTTCGGCGTCGACCGCGACGGCGAAGACGCCGACCACGGGCCCGCTGTCCAAAGAACCGTCGGTCACGCCGCCCTCCGGGCCGCCGCCGAGCAAACTGATCGTCAAGGAAATCATCGTCGGCACCGGCCCGGAAGCGAAGGCGGGCGAGACGGTCACGGTCAACTACGTGGGCGTCCTCTACAAGGGCGGCAAAGAGTTCGACGCCTCGTGGAAACGGAACGAACCCTTCAGCTTCGTGCTCGGCCGCGGTCAGGTCATCTCCGGCTGGGATCAGGGCGTGGCGGGCATGAAAGTGGGAGGCCGGCGCGAGCTCATCATCCCGGCGCCGCTCGCCTATGGAGCGAAAGGCTCACCGCCCGCGATCCCGCCGAACTCGGCACTGATATTCGTGGTCGACCTGCTGGGAACGTAGGGTTCGCGCTGACCTCTACGCAACGGCGCCGGCGAGCCGCAGAGCCGTGCGTGCCCTCACGCTGTCACTGCTGCTGAGCGGCGTCCTGTTCACGGCGGCATGCGGCGGCGGGACGGCCCGGACATCGTCCACCCCGGCCGCACTCAAGCTCCAACGCAAAGACCTGATCGCGGTCAGCCGTGCGCTTCAGAGCGTCCAGCAGCCCGTCGCGCGCGAGGTCTCGGCGACCAAGACGGCATGGCCGCTGATCGTCAAGGGGCTGCCCACCAACTCGGCCTCGCTCGCCCGCCCACCGATCGCCGACGCGGCTCACAGCGCGGCCGCGATCAAGGTGCCGGGACTGCTCGAAGAATCGATGGCCAGCTCCCTCACGGGGCCGGCCTCGCAGCTCGCCGGCCTATTCTCGGTCTTCACCGGGCTGACATCGCACGGGTGGCAGCAGATCGTGGCGGCGATGAACTCGATCGAACATGGCTCGCCGGCTGGCGCACGCTTCGCGCGTGAAAACGTCGCGCTCTACATCGACAGCGTCTACGACGGCCATTTCTCGCTTGCGCAGATCGGCAAGAAGCTGCTCGACGGCTACCGCACGCTGGGAGGGCAGAGCGCCTTCGGGAAAAACCTCACGCAGGCCGAAGTGGATGCCCTCGCGAACGCCTACTCCGAAGCGGCCGACCGGCTGTATCCGCATGTGGGGGTGCGTCTGGGGTCATAGGGGCGCCGTCCGGCGCCGGGTTCAGATCAAGGCGACTATTCCGGGCACACGATTGGCCTCGTCCCCGCCGGGTTCAGGCACTCATCGGTGCGGCTGGGCAGCTGATCGCGACGGATCCGCAGCCGCGTGAACTTGCCGATCTGGGTGTGGTTGGAGACCCAAACCTCAAGGACGGTGCCTGCCCGTAACGTGCGCTCGAAGCGGTGGAACGTGATCAGGATCGTGCCCGCTCTGCTCTTGGCGCGCGCGGCCGCGACCAGGCGCTGTGAGGCGATCGGGCAGCCACCGCCGTGACACGTCACCCTGACGGTCGCGCCGACCGGCGCAAGCACCGTCAGAAGGCTGAGCTTGGCGCCGTCGGAGTTGTCGGAGCCGACGATCCGGACGACCGGAAACGGCTGCATCAGGGCCGGCGGCGGGGAGGTCACCGCGATCGTCTCAGCCGCGGTGCTCGAAAGTCCGTGCGCATCGGTGACGCGTAGCTGCACGACGTGAGCCCCCGGCGTGGAGAACGAAGTCGTGAGCGCCGATTCGCCGTTGGCGAAGGCGCCGTTGCCGAGCGGCGCCCAGGCAAAGCCGGTGATCGGGGCGCCGGCGTCCGTCGAGGTCGAGACCAGCGTGACGGTTTCGCCGGTGTGCGGAGCGGACGGGATCCACTTGAATGAGGCGGCCGGCGCGAGCGGGGCGCAGAGACCACCGCAGGTGTGATGCCGGTTCCGTCGTGACGGTGAACGTCACCGGTTCGCTCCTGCCGGCTCGGGTTCTCGAGTGAGCTCGGCTGAACGGCCACGGCGGTGTATTCGCCGATCGCCAGAGGCGGGCTGGCATCGCCGGAGGTCCAACGCGCGCCGGTGCCCTTCCGCTGTCGCCGTCGAGACCAGTGTGCCTTTCGAGTCCGTACCGTCATGGATCTGGACCGTGACGGTGGTGTTGTCGGTCGCGGTACCGGTGAAGGACGGCCTCGTGTCGTCCGACGGTGATGTGGGCGAGGTCAGCGTCACCGTGGGTGCGGCCGTATCGACGCTGAACGTGACGGGCGAGCTCGTCGACGGTTTCCAAGGCGAAGTTCTCATAGGTCGCCTGCGCGGTGTAGGTACCGTCGTCAAGTCTTCCGCGGGCCCGAGAGACCATCCGCCGTCGGCAGGATCAACTCCGTGCTCATTTCCTGAACGGGAGTCCCTCCGGCGGTGTCCCGTCGTAGATCCTGAGCGTCACTTCGGTGCCGGCTCCTTCGGCGAGTCCGCTGAAGTAGGGCGTCGGGTTGTTGCTCACGCTCCCGTTGAGCGGACTCGTGATCGTGACGCTGGGCGGAATCGCGATGGCGGTGCCCACCGGGCCTGCGGCCATCGCGACGAGCACCGCCGTCAGTGACCGAACGAGCCATCTTGCTGCGCTGCTCATGGGATCGCGCCTAGAGCCATGCCATGCTCGTTTCCCACGCTAACAGCGAAGCCGCGCCCTGGTCGCGTTTGCAAGCGGAGTGCCAATCGAGAACCCCTCATCATGTATCATTCGGCACCGAATGCTGCACGGAGGCGCGGAGATGGTAGCGCGGAGGTGCGCGGCACCGGCAAGGAGGGGACGGCGTATGCATCACGGAACGATCAGACGTCCGATGCGAGCAGCGGGATGGCGAACAGGGACGCTGGCGGTCGTCTGCGCGGCAGCGCTCGTCGCCTCGGCGCTCGCGGCGTCTGCGGCGTCTGCGGCGGAACCGCCCGCCACCGTCTGGCTGTGCAAGCCGGGGCTTGTCAGCAACCCCTGCCTGAGCAACGAGGAAACGACTGTCGAATTCGGCAACGGCGCAAGCTTTGTCCAGCATGCCCAGCCGGCGAGCAATCCACCGATCGACTGCTTTTACGTGTACCCCACGGTCAGCAGTCAGCTCAAAGTCGAAAAAGGCCATCTCGTGCCGAACGCGAACCTGGAAATCAATCCCGAAGAGACCCAGATCGCCATCGACCAGGCATCGCGCTTCTCACAGACCTGCAACGTGTACGCGCCGATCTATCCACAGCTGACGCTGTATGCGATCAGCGTCCCGGGGGCAGTCACAGCCGCAGCATCAGAAAAGGCCTACCTCGGAGTGCTGGCGGCGTTCGAGGAATACCTCGCCAAGTACAACGATGGCCGAGGCTTCGTGCTGATCGGCCACTCCCAGGGCGCGCTCATGCTCAAGCAGCTGATCAAGGAACAGATCGATCCCAACCCCACGCTGCGCAAACAGCTGGTGTCGACGCTGCTCCTGGGCGGCAACGTCCTGGTGCCGAAGGGCAAGACCGTGGGTGGCGACTTCCAGAACGTCCCGGCCTGCCAGGCCGCCTGGCAGACGCATTGCGTCGTGGCGTACTCCAGCTTCCTGAAGGAACCGCCAGAAGGCGCGGACTTCGGCCGGGTGAAAAGCCCACTGCTGGGGAGTACCCTCAGCGAAGAAGAAGCCAACAAGCTCGAAGTCCTCTGCGTGAACCCGGCATTGCTGCTTCAGGGCGATCACGCTGCGCCGCTGCTGCCTTACGAGTCGACGACACCCTTCCCGGGCTTCCTGGGAGGCTTGAAAGATATTCGCGCGCCGAAAGCGCCCACTCCATGGGTGAGCTATCCGGGGCAGTACACCGCCCAGTGTGAGCACGCCGGCGGCGCGAGCTGGCTACAGCTGACGGACGTGGGTCCCGCGGGCGACACCCGCGAACAGGTCAGTGAAGTCCTCGGGCCGCTGTGGGGGACGCACCTGGTCGATATCAATGTCGCGCTCGGCAACCTCGTCGGCCTCGTCGGTCTGCAAGCACAGGTCTACCGTTGGGAAGCCCTCTTCCACAGGTGGGCTCAGGGCTGAGCGGCTGAGCGCCACCGAGTCCAGGCTCGTCGGCCTCGGAGTCGACGCCCAGTGGCAATTCGCACGGGCAAGGGAACGGCCGTAGAATCAGGCCCAGAAGGGCGCGTAGCTCAGTGGGAGAGCGCTCGCTTCACACGCGAGAGGTCGCAGGTTCGAAACCCGCCGCGCCCATCGTCGATGATCCGGCGGATCCGCACGAGTTGGCTCAGAGCCCGGACGCTGCGTCCCCACAGTCTGGCGGAGGACGGCGAACCTCAGTCGTGTGTGTAGTGCCCCCCGATCTACCACGTCTTTCGGAGCAGAGAGCACCTTAGGACTGCAGGGGAGTTCGGGCATGCGGCCTTCTCCGCCGGATGCTCATCGTCAGGATCGCATCGTGAACGCGGCCGGCCGGATGGCGTCAAGCGACGATCAAGATATGCGATCCAGGCGAACTCACACTACCTATGGGTGCACAACCGAGGCGTAGTCAGGACCGCCGTTGGGGCCAGCCGGAATGAAATCCATGCCGTCCGGGGTGTTGAGGTAGCCGCGGGCGACGCCCGGCACGTCGGTGTGCCCGTATTTCCACACGATACGGTTCGTGCGCGGATCGATCACCAGCACCCGGTCGCGGTAATCGTCGTTTACAGCTATATCTCCATTGGGTAGACCCATCGCCAGGGACGGGTGGTCCAACCGTCCATAGCCTCGCGCCGGGCCGTAGCGCCAGAGCACCTGGCCGGCGTGATCGATGATCAGGATATGACCGGGGTTCGCGTAGTCGGCAACGAGGACGCGCCCACCGGGCAGCGGCTGGGGATCGGACGGGTAGCTGACGGGCGCCCGCACGGAGAACACGAGCCGTCCTTGCGGTCCGATCTCATCGATCCAGTTGCCGGGGATCTCGCTGACCAGCACACCGCCGCCGGGAACGGGCGTATCCCCGTTGACGGCCCCGAAGTACCGCGGTGGATCATGCCGGCAGACTTCTGACTTGCCGTATTCACGAAGTATGCGCCCGGCCTTCACGAAGAGGATCCGGCAGTTGTACGCATCGGCCACAGTAAAGGAGCCGTCGGGCAGTGCGTAGGCGTCATCGGGGGTGTGCAGGTGTGTTGCCCCTGGTCCGAGTTCTCCAGGATGGCCGAAGAGGACATTCAGGCTGTGGTCGGCGAGGCCCACTTCCACGATCGCGTGGTTGTCCTCCTCGTTGGCGATCAACGTCCTCCCGCCCGGCTCCACGAACGTGTCGTCGTTGTAGATCAGCCGCCGCCCGGCGGCGAGATCCGCCGGGGTCGGGTCAAGGAAGACCGTCTTGCCCTGGGGACTGACGACGAGGATGCGGTCGTTGCCGCGATCGGCGATCAGGAGGTAGCCGCCCGGTCCGGGAAGCTTCGACGCGGCTTCATACGCGGCGGCCGTCCCGGGCTGAAGGCCGACCACGTTCTGTGGCGCCCACAGCGCTGCGAGGCCCCCAACAGAGCTCGGAGCGAGCGGTCCGCCTGAAAGCACGGCTTTGGCACGCGCGGTTGGGTGGGAGCGCGAAGAGCCAGCAACTGAAGTCAGGACAGCCACCGCGGCGCCGAGCAGGACGAGCCCGATAGACGCGGCGAGGGCACGTTGGCGACGCAGGCGTATGCGACTCACGGCACGGCGTCGCTCTCGGGGGGTTCCCATCGACTACGCGACCGTGGCGACCCAAATGGTAAGCGGCTCTCCGACGCCCGTCTCGGCGAAGGAACGCACGATGTCGCGACGCGACCCGGTCTGCGTGCATGCCGAATGCGGCGACAGTCTCGCGGCGGCGAGGAGCGAGCAACGCGCCTGCTCACGCGCGTCGCCTGCCACGACCTTTGTCTCGTTGAGCTTATGCATGGGCGTGATGAACCCAACCACGTCCCGGGGCGTTATCTGGCGCCGCCGGGCCCTGCCGTTTGGGGGCGTGCGACTCGATGCCAGAGCCCTGCCTCCAACGAGGTCGTGTTGGCGTGCCAGTACCCGCGAGCCTCGCAGCACCCTGATCCGCCCGACGTGTCTCACCCGCCGGTGGTGCTTGAGGGCGAGAGCGGCGCTCGCAAGCGTGTGCGCGCAATGCAGGCGGATCCATTTTCGGTCATCACACTGGATCTGAACACCGTGGGCGGCAGAAGGATGTAGCCCGCCCTAGGAGAGCGACAGCAATGATCGTCTTCTCGTCGACGCGAACTACGACGCAGGCCAGGCGTCGATTACGCCTACGCCCAATCCGATCCGTCCCCCGGAAGCGACCCGTCCCACGGAGGAGTCGCGATAGGGTCCGATGCGCATCAGTAAGAGTACGCACTGCGTCGACTATTCCCAGGAGGTGCGGAGCGCTGGCGATCACTCACTGGACAGATTCGCGTCAGCGCCTAACGGGTCTCGAAAGAGCTGATGAGGATCCCCTTACTAGGACGACTGAGTAGAGCAGGATCTGTGCCGCCGATATCCTCCGTCACAGATGACGATGTCACCGTGACGGCGAAGATCGCGCGAGCGCACCTCAACGAGTTTCCGGACTACTACTCCAGCCTAGCCATCATGGAGGCCGAGATGCTAGGCCGGGGCCGAGGATCGCGCCTGGCGACGGCGCCCTCGGTGACAGTGCCCCAAGCGGACGTGACCGCTCGACCGGCCCCGCGGCTACCGTCTCATCGTTACCGTGACGCCTGATGCCCCCGCTGTCCCAACACGCCTCCGGTCTCACCAACGGGGCAGCCGCCCGTCGGGCTGAGCTCGAGCGAGCCAGGCGAAGGCGGGCGGTCCGTCGTCAGCGTCTGCTGGCATTTGGACTCCTCGCACTCGTCTCCGCAGCCCTTGCGCTGAGCGTCGTCCTGACAGGGTCCGGGACGGCACCGCGACGGCATGGCGCGAGCGCGACGGCTCGCAGTCAGAGCTCCACGGAAGGACAGCGCTCGACCGCCAAGTCCTCACCATCCTCGTTTGCGGTTGGGCTGCGCGTGCTGCGGCTGAGCGACACCAGCCGCACGATTGAGCTGCCAAACGGCACGAGCGAACCGCGAACGCTTCTCACATACGTCCGTTACCCGGCGCTCGGGGCAGCTGGCCGAACCGATCTGCCAAACGCGCCGCCGGCGCGTGCGGACGGCCCTTTTCCGCTTGTCATCTTCGGACACGGTTTTGCGGTCACGCCCGCCCTTTACGCGAGCCTGTTGCAGAGTTGGGCACACGCCGGATACGTCGTCGTCGCGCCCGTGTTTCCACTCGAGAACGCCGATGCCCCCGGTGGGCCCGACGAGTCCGACCTGGTCAATCAACCGGCCGACATGAGCTTTGTGATCTCCCACATGCTTGCCGCCGGCGGCGCGGGCTCAGGACCTCTCGCCGGGCTTATCAACCCCAAGCAGATCGCCGTCGCGGGACAGTCCGACGGCGGCGACACAGCTCTGGCAGTTGCCTATGACGGCCCCTTCCGTGACACGCGCGTCGGCGCGGCGGTCATCCTGTCGGGTGCGGAGATACCGGGGGTCGGCAGTTTCACCTTTCCGCCGGATGGTCCGCCGCTGCTGGCCACGCAGGGGACGGCCGATACGGTCAACCCGCCGAGTGCGACCAGCGCGTTCTTCGAAGACGCCCGCCGGCCCAAGTACTTGCTGCGTCTGCTTGGAGCCGGACACCTGCCTCCGTACTCGAACCAGCAGCCGCAGCTCGCGATAGTCGAGCGCGTAACAATCGCGTTCCTCGACGGCTACGTCAAGCACAGGCCGCGGGCATTGGCACGACTCGTTTCGCTCGGGAGTGTTCCGGGGACAGCCTCAATGATTGCCGACCCCTAGGAGCGCTTCACCCAGCTCGCCGATACGTCGTGAGCTCGTTCGGTGAGACAAGCTTCTGGGGCGAACCGCTCACCATCTGGGTGCTGACTGCGGCGTAGCCGGGCGCGCGACTCAGATGCGCCTCAGCGATGGCGATACCGCCCTCGTGCGCCAGCATTTCGACCCTCACCCGGTCGAACCCCGATCGCCTCAACGCCTCGTTCCACCAGGCCGCGTTGGCCGGATGCTCCCAGCGTCCACTGGCAAGGCGAGCGGCGTTCTTCAAAAGTCTCCAGACGCCGCGAGGTCCTCGACGCGCAAGCCCGTACAGCTTGACGACCACCACGCGCCGATCGCGCGACTGCATGGGGTTGAGCGAGAACATCATGTCGCCGATGACAAGCCGTCCGCCGGGCTTGAGGACACGCCTGGCCTCGGTCAGTGCTCGGAGCTTGTCGGCAGTACGTAACTCGTGCAGGCAGTAGTTGGAAACCACGAGATCGGCGACCTCGTCGACGAGCGGGAGGCTGAGAGCGGATGCCAGGACGGTTTTCACGTTGTGGAGCTCCGCGCTCGCCGCCTTGGCGCATAGGTACTCATTCATCGCCGGCGAGCTGTCGATTGCCCACACGCGGGCAGCACGTTCGGCGAAGGCCAGGGTTAGCAGCCCCGTGCCCGAGCCGATATCGACGACTGTGTCGCCGGTCTGTGGCTGGGCCAGTTCCACGATGCGGTCGCGCAGTTCACAAAACCCTGTGCCCCGCGCGATCAGCTCGGCGCTTGTGACGCGGGCGTCCCAGTTCTTGGAGGTTATGGAGATCCGCCATTCTCTTCAGATCGCATAAGTTCGCGTTATGTATTTGAATAGAGGTTTCTCATGCACGTAGCAACCTGCTCACCGTCGAGGTGTCGGCTGAACATTCCCCGGCCGGCACGATGTTCGCGGCTGCCGGTCCGATCAAGAGCACGTCGTAGCCCACGACCCCGTCGGGATCGGCTATGCCTACGAAAACACTGACATCTCCCTGCACCCGGTTGAAGTCGCCCGGGGCAAGGCCGCGATGGCGCAGCTTGATCCTCGGCCTGCCGGCATTCGTTCTCTGCATTGCCGGCGTGAGCGTCGCTCTGGCGGACGCGAGCACGGCCCGCCAAGGCTCGATGGAGCGCGTGTACGGCGGCCGCCTATCGACCGCCCCGGGTGCACCTGTTCCGCCGCCGCCGTCCTTCGCGGTGGGACTGCGCGTGCTGCGACTCACCGACAGGAGTCGGACGATCAGGCTCACGGGCGGGCGCACAGAGCCACGCACACTCGTGACCTACGTCCGCTATCCCGCGCTCGGAGCGCCGGGCCAGCTCGATATTCCGAACGCCGCCCCGGCGAGTGCCGGGGGCCCGTACCCGCTCATTGTCTTCGCGCACGGCTTCGCGGCGACACCGCAGCTCTACGCACGCCTGCTGCGGAGCTGGACGCGAGCCGGATTCGTCGTTGCCGCACCGGTGTTTCCCCTCAGCAACGACAACGCACCGGGCGGCCCGGATGAGGCTGATGTCATCAATCAGCCAGCGGACATCAGCTTTGTGATTTCCAGTTTGCTTGCGCTGAACCAGCTGGGCGTGGATGCCTTGTCGGGTCTTATAGACCCGACAAGGATCGCGGCCGCGGGACATTCAGACGGCGCCGAGACCGCGCTCGCGGTGGCCTACAGCCGCCGCTTCCGTGACCCCCGGGTCGACGCCGCCGTGATCCTCTCGGGTGCCGAGATGTCGGGGATCGGCGGGTACAGCTTTACTGACGGACGTCCGCCCCTGCTGGCCGCGCAGGGAACGGCCGACAGGTCCAACGAACCGGCGTACACGAACGCATACTTCGACCAGGCGCAGCGCCCAAAGTTCCTGCTCCGTCTGCTCGGAGCCGGGCACCTTGCACCCTATACGTCCCAGCAGCGACAGCGCGCAATCGTCGAGCGCGTCACGACCGCATTTCTGGACACATATCTCAAGCGCGAGCCCGGGGCACTCCAGAGTCTGCGTACGCTGGGCAACGTTCACGGAACGTCTGCCCTTGTGACCGACCCCTAGCTCGGGCCGGCATGAGCACGAAGCGCAGGGCGAACGGCGTGTCAGTTCGCCACACCGTAGGGAAGTCGCGACTGTAGGGTTCGAGCAGGGCCCCGGCAATCCCGAGCTGACCAGGTACGACCGGCGCCGGTGAAGGGCCACCTCGCTGATGGACGTCGAGGTAGCCCGCCACCCAGTCCGGATTGATATCGAGCTCGATCGCGCGTACCGCACCCGCGCTGATCAGTCCGGCGGACAGCTGTGCGGGCAGAAGTTCCTCGCCGGCGGCCCACACGAGCCGTCCGTCTGCGGTGACCCCCAAGCCCGATCGAGCAACGGCTGTTCGCGATCCGATGATTTCGCCCCAGCACGCGAGGATGCAGTCCGAGGCACTCGCCGCCGGGACACCTCGATCGATCAGCAGTCGCTGGTTCTGCAACACCGAGAACACCCTCTTTCCCGCGCTCGGCACACCTCATCGCCAGGCCCCGACGTCCGTCGTGCCATCGGTTTAGGTGAAGTATCGATGCGAGCCCGGCCTTCAGTGCAACGGCGACGTGACCACCGGACATGAAGCTCAAGCAAACGATGCTAGCTCTCACCGCCAGCGCAGCGAGCTACCGTGAGAGCGCTTTCACCCTTCACTGCTGAAGGTGCACGGAGTCCTTGAGATGAGCGCTTTCTCACATACCCATTAGGTGCGCTTCGACTTTTGGTGAGAACGTGAACCTGCGTGCCGCGAGGCGGAGCGCAGCGACGCGGAGAGAGGGGATGTCTTCGTGGACAACCAGGAAGGCTGGGTGGCAGCCCGATGCGCGGGACGCTGAGTTGGCGGACAAGAAGAGCCGAGTGAAGCCCGGCGGAGCGGGGCGGAGCAAGGCGGGACGCTTGGCCGCGATGAGCTTGATTTGAGCCCGCCGTCACCCCCCAGGCGATTCGCAAGCCGCGCCCTTCCCGTCGCGCTCGTGGCGGTGCTTGTCACGGTGCTCTACGGATGTAGCGCGAACCGGGGCGGCGTTTCGAGGTCGCCCGCGGTATCGGTCTCGATCGATCTGGGTCATCCCGGTGCTCCTATCCCGCGAACGTTTCTCGGGCTCTCTTTCGAGCTGTCCAGCCTGCCCGCGATCGCTGGCTACGGAGACCATGGCGAGCTCGCAACGATGCTGAGCTCGCTCGGCCCCGGCGTACTGCGATTCGGCGGCGCATCGGCCGATACGCGTGTGGCCTGGACCGATGCAGCCACGCCCGCCCCCGCGTGGGCATCCTCTGTGCTGAAGGTGGGCACGCTGCGGAAGCTTCGCAAGCTGGCCGCAAAGAGCGGCTGGCGCATACTGCTGACGATCGGCCTCGCTCACTACGACCCGCGTGCAGCCCAGCGCGAGGCCCTCGCGGCGAAGACGGCGCTCGGGCGCTGGCTGGCAGGGATCGAGCTCGGCAACGAGCCGAACGCCTACGCCCAACACGGCCTGCGGTCTGCGCCATGGACGTTTTCGCGCTACAACGCGCAGGTCTCGGTTTATCGTCGGGCCATCGAAAAGGTGGCGCCCGGTATTGAGCTGCTGGGTCCAGACGTGTCCGGATCGAGCGCCTTCGAGCATTGGGGCCGTGGGGCAGCGCTCAGGGAGAAGCCCGCATTTCTGACGGGACACCACTATCCACTCGGCTGCCACAAGGTGCCTGCTGCGACAATCGCCCAGCTGGTCAGCCCGCGGCTCCGCAGGGCCGAGGACGCCTCTCTGCGCCGCTATCTGTCCGTGTCGCGCGCGAGTGCAATTCGCTTTCGCCTCGACGAGACAAACACCGTGTCCTGCGGAGGAAAGACCGGCGTCAGCAACACGTTCGCCTCGACGCTCTGGGCCGCCGATTACATCGCCCGGGCGATGGCCGCCGGCGCCGCGGGTATCAACCTTCAAGGCAGTCTGGCCAACTGTCGAGGCTACACGCCCGTCTGCGCGCCCCCGCCTCAGCGGCTGGCGCAGGAGGAGCTGAGGGCGCAGCCGGAGTGGTACGCGCTGCTGCTGAGCAAGGAATTGATCGGCGACCGTCCAGTGCGAGTCGTGGCTTCACCGAGCCGCGCAAACGTCGACGTCATCGCCTTCCTGAGCTCCCACGGCAGGCTGCACGTCGTGATCATCGACGACGATCCCTCGGGAGCGAAGGCAGCCATCGTCAGGCTGCGCGTCGGCAGCAGTTTTGGTGCCGGAGGCCTTCTCCCGCTCACGGCGCCTTCGCTCGCCGCGACGGCGGGCGTCCGCCTAGGGGGTCGAGCCGTCGACGCCGGCGGCGGGTGGCACGCAGGGCCGCGGCTCGAGCGCAGTCGCAACCGCGCTGGTGTCATCACGCTAGATGTCCCGCCGAGCAGCGCGATGCTCGTCACGGTTGCGCCGCATGGGCGAGGAGGATGAGGTGAGAGGGCGCTCGCCCTTCAGGACCGCCGTTGGACTGACTCGCCCACGAAGCATGCGCGGGGAGCGGAGGATCGACAATGTCGTCAAGGAATGTTCGGGGCCAGTCAGCTCAAGTCCGCGGCCCGGCGTGGGCGCACCCCCGGCTTCGGACGTGCGCCCATGGCACGGCTGAAGGCATAGGGAGGCGCCGCCACCCCGCTGCAGGTTACTTGCGCGGCCGACGGACTCCCCGGACAGGGTTGATCGCGGGCGAGCGACCAGATCGACGTCAGCCCCAGGCCGTGGCCGTCGGCGAAGCGAGCACGCGTCCGGCGCGTCGGTGAGGGTGAAGATCTCCCCGCTCACGTCGTTGACGCCAACCATCGCAGTCACCCCGATCGACTTCCAGCCAGCAAGCCCTGCCCCTAGCGCCTCGAGCTTGAGGTGTGCCGCGCCGAGCGAGGACCGCCTCGGCCAGCATGTGCCCGCGGGCTGCGGCGAGGCCGTAGTCCATGGCCAACAGGTGGACCGCACCGAGGTGCACTCCCGCCCCGACCACCGCTCGCACGGCGTCCAGCGCCGGCGCGGACAGCCCGTCCGGTGAGACCGGCAGCGTCAGCGAGACCGTCAGGCGGCGTCCAGGTTGCGCTTGCAGCCGGAAGAGGGCCTCTGCCCGGCGCGCCATCGCCGACCGGTCGGCGAACGCCGCTCCCTCCAGGTCGAAGTCGGCCGCAAGCGCGTGATAGCGATCGAGCACCGACGCATACTCGCCCTGCAGTCTGCTCGTGTCGCGACAGCGCGCGGCGAGCTCTTCACCGCGCGCGCGGCCGAAGGAGACGCGCAGGGCAACGCCTGCGGCGCGCAGGCGTTCCGCCGAGGCGTGCGGTTGAGACCTCGTACGGCCGCGCCGCTCTGGGCGGTCGTGCTCTGCTCCGGGGTCTTGGTCGGGTAGTGGCCCTCTCTGCCGGCGACGAAAGCGCCTGCGGACAAGGTCAAGCAGGATTCCCAAGACACGAGCAACAGAAGCGTTGCTGTATCAGATGTCTGTTTCACGGACGCGGTTTCAGCATCCCCCGAGCAGGCTGCGAGTTCCGGTGGACAGTGAGTGGCTTGAGGCGTCCGATCGCTGCCGCTGCCCAGAGCCGTATCTTGGGAAATATGCGCTCAACCGCCGCCTCGTACCTCGTCATGCGCGAGACCCCACCCAAGCGAGAGGACGGCCAGGGATGGCCACAGCTCCAACTACTGACGATCACGGGTGCAGCACACCTAATCCGACACGGCAGCCGTGAAGTGTTCCAGACAAGAGCGGGCTCGAACCAGCCATCGTCTATGGGAGGGGCGGCGAGATGGCCGAGATGAGCTCCTCAGCGCGTCATGCTCGTCGTGCGGCCATCACACCCCGAGACGTCGGCGCCAGCCGAAGGGCGGTCGTGTCCTCACGCCGATGATCTGGGAGGGATCGACAAGGCTTCTGAGCGGCTTCTCATCGGCGGCTGATCCCTGCTTTGGCTGGCCACGCGGTGCTGGCGGCGTGTTCTTTGGTGCAGAGGCGCAGGCGTGACCGACGCGCGACAGCGGGAGATCAGGCGCCAGCGGCGCGAGCGGGTGATCAGGCGCCGGCGGCTGGTGGCGATGACTGTCACAGTCGCCGTCTTGGCGGCTCTGATCGTGCTGGTTCAGGGCCACGGAAATCCCTCGCGCGGTGATCCTGCCGCGCGGCGCGGCCCGGCCAAAGCGGTGTCCGCGGACGCACGGGCGGGTGCGAACCTGCGCCCAGGCTCTGACCCGAGCGTTCTGCCCGGCCCGGTGCTGATCGCCGATCGTGACAACAACCGGCTGTTGGAGGTCAGCCCCACGGGCAAGATTTTGTGGCGTTTCCCAGAACCCGGAGACCTCGCCCTGGGACAGTCGTTCGAATTGCCCGATGACGCCTTCTACTCCCCCAACGGGCGTGAAGTGGTCGTGACCCAGGAGGACGATTTCGTGATCAGCGTCGTCGCCGTGACGCATCCGAGGATCGTCTTTCGCTACGGGCACCCCGGGGTGCCCGGCTCAGAACCCGGCTATCTGCACAACCCCGACGACGCCATGCTCACACCTGGAGGCGCGATTATTGCGGCGGACATCAAGAACTGCCGTTTGATTGTCATCCGCCCGCCGGCCCAGCACCTGACTCAGCAGTTGGGTGAAACGGGCAATTGCACGCACGAGCTCGGCGTGTCCTATGGCAGCCCCAACGGAGCTTTCCCGATGAGCGATGGTGACACCGTGGTCACCGAGATCAACGGCGACTGGATCGACGTGCTCGGTCGCGAAGGACGGCCGGTCACGGACACCAATCCGCCGGGTTTCAGCTACCCATCGGACACCAACGAGGTGCGCCCCGGCGTGTTCCTCTCCGTCGACTACACCGGTCCAGGGGCGATCGAGACGTTCGCCACCACCGGCCAGCTGCTGTGGCGCTACGAACCCACCGGCGCCGAAGCGCTCGACCACCCCTCGCTTGCCCTGCCGTTGCCCAGTGGAGACGTGCTGGCCAACGACGACCGCAACGATCGCGTGATCGTCGTCGACCCTCGTACCAACCGTATCGTCTGGCAGTATGGGTACACGGCTCAGCCCGGCTCGCGGCCGGGCTATCTGGCAAACCCTGATGGTGTGGATCTCGCGCCGCCGTACTCCTTGACGATGCGCTTTGCGAACTCGCTGCAGACTCCGTGAGCTACCCGGCTTCGGGCGCCAGCTCGAAGATCGAGGGCTGGGTGCCGGTGGTGCCCTGTCCGCCCGCGAGGATGATGTGCCCACCGGCGGTCGCAGTAGCCGCGTCGGACAGCGCGACCGCGAGACGCCCCGCGCTCAGAACTCGACCGCTGTCGGGATCGATCGCGAGGATCGCCGGCGTCTGAGAGTCCGGCGCGGAGCCACGGCCCCCGATCACATACACCGCGCCGCCGAGGCTCGCGGCGGACGCGTGGGTAAGCGGATTGGGCAGACTGCCGATCTGTGTGACCTGGCCTGTGCCGGGGTCGAAGCTGAGGATCGCACGGCTGGCCCCCGCTTCTGTCGAGCCCCCGGCGATGATCACGTTCGAGCCGCTTGCGGCGACGGCCGCGTAGCGAAGCCCTGAAGGAAGACGACCGACGACCCTCGGCACGGTCCCGGGGCGCCAGGCGAGGATCGTGTCGAGCGCCTGTTCACCGTTGTAGCCGCCGACGATGTATGCGGTGCTCCCGACCGTGGTTACCGCGAGGTCCGAGGCAGGCTGTGGTAGCTGCCCCACGAGCGACACGCGACCGTCGCCGGGTTCATAGCGCAAGATGTGATCGTGGGAGCTGAACTGGCCGCCCCCGAAGACGTAGACCTCGCCGTCGAGGCTCGCGCCCTGAGCGTCGTGCTGGGCTTCGGGCAGACGCGTCTCGCCGCCGACATGACCTTCGTTGAGAACCGTGATCGCCGCAGTGGAGGTATCGCTGCTGTCAAGGCCACCCAGCAGCAGTACGCGCCCAGCGCCCAGCGGCACCGCGGCGGCGTCCTGCAACGGAGCAGGGAGCGTGCCTATGAGTCTCTGGCGCAGCGGCGCTAGGCGTCCGGAGGGGCCAGAGGCATGTGCGCTGCTGACAGAACTGCGGCCCCTAGAGGGAGATGTGCTTCCCGCGCTCGCGATGAAGATCGCGACGACCGCCATGCAGAGTAGTGCGGCAGGAACCGTCAGACGAAGCTGGCGTCGGCGGCGCGTCATCTGGCGGCCGGCCCGGCGAGCTCAGCGCTTTGCTCGCGGGCGTGCGAGCCAGTGAAGCCCGGGAGCTCGAGCTCGATCTTCGTGCCTCGTTCGGGTCGGTGTCCCACAGCGGCCCGCCCTCCGTGGGCCTCGGCTATCGCGCGCACGATCGCCAACCCCAGTCCGGTCCCGCCGGAAGCGCGATCCCGGGCCGCGTCGGTTCGGTGGAAGCGATTGAAGACGCGCTCGCGCTGGTCTGCGGAGATGCCCGGCCCATCGTCTTCGACGACGAATCGCACGTGATCTGCGCCCTCGCGCTCGACCACCAGCCGCACCAGTCCCTCTCCGGGAGCCGTGTGTGTGATCGCGTTGGTGAACAGGTTGCGCAGAGCCTGCGCGAGGCGATCGGGATCGGCTCTCAGGGTTCCAGCCGGGATCGGGCCGAGCTCGAAGCGCCGATCGGCCAGCAGGCACATCCCGTCCCACAGCTCCTGGACGTAAACCTGTAGGTCGATCGGCTCGAGGCGCAGGAATTGCGTTTGCTCGGCCTTGGCCAACAGAAGCAAATCGTCGACCAGGCGGCTCATCCGGGCGATCTCGGCTCGCACGAGCCGCCCCACGCGCCTCACCTCCTCGATCGGAGGATGGGACTGGGCGGTGAGCACCTCGAGCTGGCCGCCGATCACGGTCAACGGCGTGCGTAGCTCATGCGATGCGTCGGCGACGAACGCACGCTGGCCGGCGAAGGCATCCGTCAGCCGGTCGAGCATGTGGTTGAAGGCGTCGGCGAGAACGCGCACCTCGCCTCCCTGGCCGTCCAGGTCGTGGATGCGCGGGTGCAGATCGCCGGCGTCAACCTGGGCGGCGATGGCGGCCATGCGGCGCAACGGGCGCGACACGCGCGTGCCGATCAGGTACGCAGCCAGCAGCGCGCCGACGAGCGTCAGGACGCCAGCGAGGATGAACGCGCGTGCCACGCCCCGCTGAGCATGAGCGACCGTCAGCAGCGGCTCGCCTACCCCTATCGTCACGCGGCTGCCGCCAGCGGCGGCGATGGTGCCGATGTGGCGGCCGGTCTCCAATCGGCTCTCGCCCGAGATGCGCACCAGGTGCTTTAGCAGGCGCAGATCGCCGAGGTCGGGCAGGCGCAGCGTCGAGAATCCGTCGTGCACGCTCACCAGCTGCTGGACAAGGCGGTTCTCCTGCGCTTGACCGGCCGCACTCTCGCCATTGTCGGGGGTGCTGCGCGCAAAGACCTCGGGGTTGTTGGTGATCGTTCCCGCGCCTGGGACGATCGTGAACAGCAACGTGGAGCTCGCGCCGAACGGCTGAGCGCGCATATAGCGGGTGGCCGCCCGGGCGATCTCACGAGGGGAACGGTCATCGGAGGCGATGAGGGCATGCGAGAGCTCGCGCGCGTCGCCCGCGATCTGCTGGTCGATTTGGTGACGCAGCTGGGTCCCGGTGCCTCGATAGACGGCCACGAACGTGATCGCCGTGCAGATCAGCATAACCGCCGCGATCCATCCCACCAGGCGCCAGCGCAGTCCGATCGCAGCCAGTGGCCGGCGCGGCCCTACCGGAGTACCCGTCCCGGGGGACGGATGGAGAGCCGAGCGGCTAGGCGCCATTGCCGAACCGGTAGCCGACACTGCGCACCGTGAAGATCGGGACTGGGTCATTCGGACGGTTGAGCTTGCGTCTGAGATAGCCGATGTAGACATCCACGACGTTCGTGGTGGGGTCGTGCTCGTAGCCCCACACCGCGCTGAGGATCTGCTCACGTGAGAGCACTCGTCCGGGGTGGCGCAGCAGATACACCAGCAACGCGAATTCGGTGTTCGACAGCCGCACCTCCTCGCCGCTCCGGCGCACCTGGCGGGCGAGCATGTCCACCTCGATGTCGCCCGCACGCAGCGTCCCCGCGTTGGACTGGGCCGCCAGACGCAGTTGAACCCGCACCCTGGCCGCGAGCTCGGCCAGGGAGAAGGGCTTGACCAGATAGTCGACCGCGCCCGCATCCAGCCCCACGACGCGATCCTCGGTCTCGCCACGAGCGGTCAGCACAATCACCGGCAGGCTGGGCTTGGCTTCGCGCAGCGAGGCGAGGACCTCAAGGCCACCTCTACCGGGAAGCATAAGATCCAGCACGATCAGGTCGAAACTGTCATTCAGGGCGCGCCGCTCACCCTCTATTCCGTCCAGCTCGGCCTCTACCGCAAAGCCCTCCGCCAGAAGGCCCCGTCGCACAAAATCGACGATCCCCGGCTCATCCTCGACCAGCAGGATCGACGCTTGAAATGTCTGCTCCTCGGCACGGTCCACGGAGCGCTGCACAACGCCAGCATAGACCCACAAACAGGAGCTTTTCCGGCCGGGGCAATTACATGAATCTTCTCATCATCCGATTAGCGGATCCTTAGCAGAGGCGCACACACTCACCGTGGTGGCGGTCGATGACCAGACGACAGCTGGACCATGGGACCGGCACGGACGGCATCCCACGGAGCTCAGAGCGCCGGCATCCAGACAACCGTCATTCTCGGCGCGTGCGCGCAGACGCCTGACCGCTGGCGGCACGACCGGCAACGAGCAGCTCACTTCGGCGACCGGAATAGTTCTCATCGTTCTCCTCGCGGCCCTGGGTGTAACGATCCTCAGGATCAGGCCACTCCTCAGTGAGCACATGTTCCTCGGGATACTGCTGATTCCGCCCGTCGCCCTGAAGATGGCGAGCACCGGCTATCGATTCGCCCGCTACTACACTTCCAATCCGGCCTATCGTCGCAAGGGCCCTCCGGCAACGCTGATGCGCCTACTTGCTCCGTTGGTTGTGATCTCAACCGTGGTCGTCTTCGCGAGCGGAGTGGCTCTGCTGCTAGCTGGACCGAGCTCGCGCGGGTCGCTGCTGATGATCCATAAGGCAAGCTTCATCTTGTGGATAGCCGTCACCGCGATCCACGTATTCGCCCACCTATCCGACCTGCCCCGTGCACTGCAGACCAAGCACGAGCTCCAGCCGGAGGAGCTAGCCGGATACGGAACCGGCCGCGCCGGGAGAGTCCTATCTCTCTCCGGCGCGCTCGTCGCCGGGCTCGTGCTCGCCATCCTCTACATTCCCCAGTTCAGCCCCTGGTTGAACGCGCATCATTAACCTTTTCACCATGCGGGTGAGGACACATACCCGCATTCTGGTCGGCCTGCTCGACTGCCCTTCCGGTATAGCGGTAGGCACCTTATTCGATGTAATCATCGATTCTGCCCCTACCGGGATGCGCGCCGGCAGCTGTGTCGCAAGCGGAGCGCCCCACATCGTGCTCCCGTAGGCCATGCGAGCGCCTGTCGAGCCTCGCGTAAGGCATCCCAGCCCATGCCGAAGCGTGCTGATCCTTTCCGCTGGGGTTGGTCGTGGTCACCAAAGCGCCGCGGAGGGTTTACGCGACGAGTTGCTTCGCATGGCCCCCGATGTGCGGGTGACCGTGCACAACGGCCTCGGGGCAGTGCGTGGTCCAGTCCGGGTCTTCCTCGAGCGCTTCACACGCTGGCAGCTCACACACTGCCCGGCTGCTTATTCGTTCTCATATCTCATCGGCGTGCGCTGGAAGCTCGGGCGTCAGACCGCGCTCAGAGTGCTCTACCGCTCCAGTCGCTCCCGTCTGGGCGCGCTGGTCGACGCCGAACGGCCCGACGTGGTCGTCTCAACCTATCCCGGTATCACCGCGCCGTTGGGTGTCATGCGACAACGCGGCCGGCTGCACGTCCCCGTGTGCGCGCTCGTAACCGATCTCGCCGGCCTGCATTTCTGGGCGCACCCCGGCGCCGATCTGCACTTGGTGAGCTATTCAGAGTCCCTTGCAGAGATCGCCGCGATCAGCGACGGAGCGCCCGCCAGGGCAGCCAGACCGCCACTGGGCTTGGCCCACTGGACCCGGCGAGGACGAGGTGCCGCGCGCCGTGCGCTGGGCTTGGACCCTGAGCTACCACTCGTCCTCGTCTCCGGTGGCGGCTGGGGCGTCGGTGACCTGCGCGGCGCGATCGAAGCAGCACTGAGAATCGAGCGCTCGCACGTGGTCGTGGTTTGCGGGGAGAACGAGCTCGCGACCCGCCGGCTGACCAGCCACTACGCGTCGCATCCCCGGGTTCGTGTGCTCGGCTACACGCATGCGATGGCTGACCTGCTTGGCGCGGCGAGCGTGCTCGTGCACTCCACCGGCGGTGTGACGTGCCTGGAGGCTGCCGCGCACGGCTGTCCGGTGATCGCGTACGGCTTCGCGCATGGCCATGTACGCCACAACATGAAGGCGATGGTGCGCCACGGGCTGATCAGACACGCCAAGGACTCCCACGAGCTCACGCGAGAGCTGCGCCAGGCACTCGGCTGCGCCCAGGCGCCAGCGCCATGCCCCCCGGATCGGGCGAGCGCGAGCGCTGCGATCCTCGACCTGATCGGCCACACCGCCTCGTTGCCCGCCATGACGTCCGCTCGAGTGGGCGCACACACATGAAAGCCGCGATGGTTGGGGTCACGATTGCAAACAGCCGTCGAGCCTGATCGCGACCTGAACTGGCTTTAGCTCTTCGAGCTCCCGAGATGAGCACCCCGGAGAACCAAACGGCCCGGCGCCGCATGCTGATCGGCAGGCGCGCCGTGATCGTCCTGGGGGCGACTCTTCTCGCCGGCGTGGTCGTCTTCGCGCTCTCGCGCCTGCACCTCGTAGACATCAGCGGCGGGGTGGGGGCGCGCAGACAGGCCGGAGCGCTCGCCTCGACGGCGGCGCTCGCGATGCTTGGCCCGAGCGCCGCGATACCGTAGACAGGCGCAAGCGAGCAGGACGAGTGACACGCCGACGGTGGGCCATACCGCTGGCGAGGTGATGTCATTGACCACGTCGCGCTGCAGCGACACGCCGTGGGGTGGAGAGATCGCCCAGCTCACGAGCAGGAGCATGACCAGCCACCGCCGCCGCGCTCCGAGCACCAGGAGAATCGCGGAGAGCAGGATCAGATAATGGCTCCAGAGCACGGGTGTCAGGACGAGCGAAGCGAGGATCCCGGCGCAAAAGAACACTCTCTCGTCGCGGGTGCCACGGAAGTGGATGTGCGCTGCGGCGAACAGGGCGGTCGCGACCGCCACCGCCGCGACCTGCGCCGCCTCCGGCGCGAGATGGGCGTTCATGAGCGCGCCGACGAGACCAAACCCCGACGGCGCCTCGTGGACTCCGAGCTGTGAGAGCACTCGGAGGTACGGTGCAGGGCCGATCGGGCCGAGCGCGAATGAGAATCCAAGCAGTGCCAGGGTCGATGCGCTTGCATATGCGAAGGCCCGATACCGGCGCGCCAGCAGCAGCCACACGAGCAACGGCGCAAGGAAGAGCTTGCAAGCGATAACGGGCGCCGCCAGCAGGGCAAGGAGGATGGGGCGGTCGCGCAGACGCCACAGAAACACGGCGCCGACGAACAGCAGCGGGCTGAGAGCCCCCAGCTGCAGCCCGGTGATCGTGAAGGCCGTGCACAGAGTCAGAATCGCGGGCCAGGGGTCCCCTTTGGCGGCGACGAAGCCCGCCACCAGCACGCAGCACACGCATAGGAAGAAGAAGAGCATCGTGCTCAAGCCCGGCGACAACCCCGCCAGCGCCACAAACGGCAATACAGCGAAGTATGGATAGACGAACGACGACCCCGAATAGACGGCCGGTGACCCAGGACTCGGGTAGAGGCGCTGAGCGTGAACCGCCGCATAGCCGGCACGCAGGAAGACGTCGAGGTCGTAACTCGGAGTCAGCGGCAGGAACACGACGATGATCGCCACGACGATCGCCGCCACTACGAGCAGCGGTGCGGTCGCGCGCCGGAGGCTTGGAACCGAGCCCAGCGACGATCTCATCCGTTGCTCGCCGATTTCCTAAAGCAGGTCGATGCCGACGCGGATGACGGCGGCTCGTCGCGTGTAGACCTCGGTGCCACCACCCTGATCCCGAGACCATATGCGACGCGGCCAGAGAGCAGCCCCACGCACACGCCGAGGGCAAACGAGGCGCCGGCCACACGGGCGCCCGCGCTCTGAAAGGTCCGTTGCGCGAGCAGGCCGAATAGCCCGGCCGCGGCGATCGCGCACAGCGCGAGCAGCAGCCGCTCTCCCAGCAGTGCCCCGAGTGCCGGTGCCAACAGCGAGTAGCCGGGAAGGTAGTGCCCGCCGTACCAGCCGTCGTTCCACAGTGTGAACCCGGCGCGGGCGAACAGCTCGCCGCGGTAGGTCGCGGCCGCGAGATCGCCGCTGGGCGGTTCGAGCGCCAGATAGACGGCCGCCAACGGCACGGTCACCGCGAGCGCCACCACCGAGGGCACGGCCAGGTAGTGCCGACGCCAGCGCGCCCGGCGCAGCTCCGCCCCGAGGCTAGCCGGCGGGTCGGTGGCTAGCGTGCCCGGCGCCATAGCTTCTGAGTTAGTCCACACGAACTAAATAAGACCTACCTCAATCGCTCGTGAGAGCTTTCTCACACGGGTGGAGTTATCGCTCAAGAGCGTGCAGACAGATTCGCTACGCCGACTTGTGAATCCGACGCCACGCCACCAGCACCGCGGCCAGCACCAGCAGCGTGCCGAGCAGGAGCTGGCACAGTGGCCCGGCTACCGTAAGCAGGCCCCGACCGCCCTTCATGCCGAGGAGCCGGTCGTGGTGGTGATGGCGCAGGAGTGTCACTGCGGCCAGCGTCGACAGCCGCAGTCCGAGGAGGCGCACCCCGTTATCGTGACGGTCCGTTTCCCGCAATACGGGCTGTCTCATACACCGAAACCTCGGACAGGGATGTCGGCGCCGCTGGTTAGCTGCGTATGCCGGCGCTCGGCTACGGCTCCCACCGCGGGTAGTGCTTTTGTGCCCAGTCGCGATCGACCTCGCCGGTTAGCATTCCCCGTAGTGCGGGGCGTGTCGGGCGGTTGACGAGCGCCATATAGAGATGACCCGCCACCAAGACGCCGAGGGCAATGGTCGCGAGCTTGTGGCCGCCGAAGATCAGGTTCTGATGGGTGCCCACGATGATCGTGTCGACCCCTGTGACGTAGAGGACGGCTAGCATGATGCAGACGAGGACGAAGTTGACCTTCTGGCCGGCGTTGAAGCGCGCCGCAGGCGGTTCCGGCGCACCAGAAAGCAGGCGTGCTCCTATCGCGCCGAGCCACTCACGGTCCTCCGCATGCAGGCTGCCCAGTTCGCGCGCGGTGCGCCTGAGTGCACGCCGGTTCCCCGCTAGGACGATCAGCGCCACGCCACCGACGAGCGCGCCGGCTGAGGCGAGGTGCCAGGCATACATGACGTCGTGAAAGGTCCCACTGCGGCCGACGACGAGGCCGCTGAGCAACAGACTGAAGAACGCGAGCGCTGTGAGCCAGTGGACGGCTCGCTCCGACACAGTGAAGCGCTTGACCCGGTCGGGCACGCCTCAGCCTTCGCCTCGACTGTACACGGCGAAGCAGTCGCGGTCATCTGGTTCGAGGTAGCCAGTTGCTTCCCGGGTCATTTCGTGAGCAACTGTACGGATCGCTGAGGCCGGGAGCGCCGTCGACCATCGGTCCGCGATCGGCATTCGGCTCCAATTGTCGCAGCTGGATACCAAGACGATCCGGCCGCAAGGTCGTCCGGGCCGGATGGACCGGGCAGGTGCGTCTAACGGGGTTCGGCTTACGTCGTCCTACTTGAGCGGATCCGTGATCGGACCGGGCAGACGCTTGTAGACGGCGAAGAAGTCACGGTCGTCGGAAGCCAGGTAGCGATCGGGCGACTGGTTCGGCTGGGGCTCGACCATCTTCGGGCTGAACCCGTTGTGGTGTGTGTAGGTGATCAGCGTGTGCCAGTCGGGGTTGATGTCGAGCTCCATCGCCCGCACGGCGCCGATGTGCTGGAGGATCTTCGCGATGCTGATCACCGTCTGGCCTTCGGCCGCGACGAACATCAGGTTGCCGCGACGATCGATGCCGGCACCGGTGCGCCACACACGGGTGACGCCGCCGAGCGTGAACCCCCATTCCGGGCTGTTCGGATTGTCGTTCAATTCGGGGTTGAGGCGTCCGTTCCAGACGATCGGAGCGAGGCTCTGCCGCGCCCATGCGACTTCTGGTCCGGCGTTTGGGCCGCCACTCCACTTGACGATGTTGACCCGACCGTCGCGGTAGGCGAGCAGCGTCGCTTTGCCGTCCTTGAGCGGCTCGTTGACGTGGCCGTTGACGTTCGAGCCGTTGTGGCCGTCTTCGTAGGTGAAGCCGCCGTTGAAGCTGGCGAGCAGGCGCCAGCGCTGGCCGTAGGGCACCATCATCGGCCCGCGCACGGCCGCGTTCGGCGGCTCGTAGCGGCCCGGGTAGTACCCGATCGCGGTGCGTGTATGGTCGAACCAGGCCACGTAGGCGAGAAGCTCCGGATACTCGGCTTCGGGACGGAAGGTCGCCACCAGTACCGGCGGGCCGCCAGCCATCGACGGCCC
The DNA here is from genome assembly GCA_963779605.1 of uncultured Solirubrobacteraceae bacterium. GTDB lineage: Bacteria > Actinomycetota > Thermoleophilia > Solirubrobacterales > Solirubrobacteraceae > Palsa-744. The sequence continues at coordinate 1,293,795 of CAVZYR010000004.1, read as the reverse complement.
GGTCGGTTTCCAGATCCCTTCGCCAGGCAGGGGGTGGGCGAAGACCGGCCTGATCGCCGGCGGCAAGGCGGCGGCCTTCGTTCGCCGCGGCTGCGGCAGGTTCAGCCCGACCGCCGGCAGGCTCTTCGGCGCCGGCCCGCCCTTCTTCGGTGCGTTCGCGGTGTAGTAGACGTGCTCCACCTCGTCGACGAACGAGTTGCCGAACGGCACCTTCGCTCTGACCCACTCCACGCTGCGCGGCCCAAAGCGCATGCTCGTCGGCTCGAGCATCCAGATCGCGTACGAGACGATGGCCCAGCAGAGCAGGCCGAGGAGGGGCGCGGCCAACAGTAGGCGTCGACGTCGTCGCCTGCGCTTGGCCGCAGCCTCGCGCCGAACCTCGCGGCGCGCCTCAAGGCGGGCGAGCGAATCCGATACGCGCGCCGAGTCCGCCGCATCCGTCGAATCGCTTACGCCGGGAGTGAGACCGTGACCGGCACCGTCAGACATGTCCTCAAGCACAGCCTCGGCTGCCGGGGTGATGCCGTCGAGTCTGCACGGCCGAACATTATCCCCCGCGCCCATAAGCACGCCATTAGCGTGTAGTGAGAATGCCCTCATCGACCTCGCTGAGGTCGATGCGCCGGCTCGGAAGCGATCGCCACCTGAGCACCTCGCTTCTGCTAAGAGGCCGGGTCTGGCCATGGTCGCGATCGTGGTCTTCTGGGATCTCTAAGCGAGATTGCTAGGGATTTGCTCACCCACTTGATTTCCACCATGGTCACCGTTGAGGCTCGTGGAAGGACGAGTCGCTCGACGTGGAAGCCTCGAACGTAGCGAGATCATCTCGGTTGCAGCGGGCGCGGCGAAGCCGCTCGGTCACTGCACCGCCGAAGGATCAAAGCGCCGTTGCGGCAGGGCTCGACAATCAGGCTGGCTCGCTCCATGCCCAAGTGCGCGCGATGCTGAACGAGGCGCTCGACTGGGAGTGGGGCATATGCGCCGACGACGCTCTGCCCGGACCGAAGTTTGGCAATGAGCGCGGGGATCGACTCGGTCTGAGCTTGGTTGCGGCGGCCCGCAACCAGCCTATGGCGCAACAGTTGGCGAAAGCAGCGGGATAGTTGCCTGGCACCCTCGGCACAGAGTGGTCTTGCAGAAACCTCACCGTGCTCCACCCGGCCTGGACGCGTCCTCATCCGACTAGTTTGGCGCCGGTCGCGTCATCACCCCTTAACCGAATTGTGAGAACGTGCTCATGCACCGCCCTCCAAATAAGTGGGTGAGTGCATTCTCACTGATGGATTAGGCGACGATTATCCATGCGAGAGACACTCCCCGCTAGCTCGGTATGAACCGGTCTCACGCCACATCGCTGATCGCTCGCTTGGCCGGCCGCGGGGGTGTGCTGGCCTTCGTCCTCGCCGTGCCCCTCGCAATGATGCTGGGCGCCTGCGGCTCCTCAGGTCAGGGAGCAAGTGCGGCGACTACGCCACCTGTTAGGAGCGACGCCGCGACGGTCAGTGCGGTCACCAAGGCCCCCAACAGCCCTCAGGTCAGCTGCGGCGCGGGGGCGCCGGAAACGCTAGCCAAGACGGCGGGTCGGGTCGCGATGCAGATCTACGCTCACGAGCTCACAGGGTCGGGGGTCCGCGCCGATCAGCGCCAGGTGGAAAGCAACGGCCCACTGCTGAACGCGCTCGCGAGCGGCAATCTGGCTGGCGTCAGAGAAGCAGTCACGAGCCTCGTCTACTCGCACACCCACATCGTGCGCCTGCGGGTCCTGCACGGCAACACGGTGCAGGCAGATGTCGGTGGTCCCTACATCATCGCACCGGTCTCGGGCAGCCTGCGCTTCCACGGTCGAACGGTTGGTCACTATCTGCTGTCGGTCCAGGACGACCTCGGTTACGTCAAGATCGAGACGCGCTACGTCGGCCTGCCGTTGGTCCTGCAGACGGGCGCTCTGCGGATCCCGTTGGAAGGAACGCTCCCGGTCGCGCCCGCGAGCATCCCGAACCTAGGACCCGTCACCTACAGAGGCACCAACTACGAGGCGTTCTCCTTTACGGCAAAAGCTTTCCCCCAGGGCACGCTGAGAATTTCACTCCTCGTCCGGCTACCGCGTTCGTTTGCGGCCGAGAGCTGTGCCGCGATCAAGCTGTCTGAGCTAGCACACGTCGCGCAGCTGGTTTGGCATCGGTACTCGCTCGTCTCCGCCCCGTCGTCGGCTTACGTCAATCAAATCCGTAGCCTCACGGGTGGACTGAGCTACGTGCGCTCGACCACACGGCAGTTGGCCGGCAGCACCCGACCCGGGCCAACCCGGCTGCCCAACCAGGGAACCGTCAAGTACCGCGGTGCAACCTGGCAGGTGTCGTCGTTCCCTTCGCATGCACCGGCTGGGCCGGTTCGGGTTTATGTCCTCGTGGGATAAGCCGGCCGGCGACCCGGAATTGCCACCCCGACGCCCTCGTTGCGGGGGGCCCCGTGCTCACTCACGAGGATTGCGGTTGCTTGCCATGCGGGGAGCACCTTTAGGATCTAGGTGATGAGTACCGCCGGTTATCCAGCGGGTCTGCCCGCGAGCCGCACACAGACGCTGTTCGGTCGGGTGATGGGGCTCGTCGCGCTTACGGTGGGGTTCGCAACGCTGGGCGTGTACCTCGGCCGGAACCTCGGCGGCGCCGAGTGGTTCGTGGCCTGGTTGGTCGCGCTCGGGTGTCTGGTGGCGCTCAACCTCGCCAACGCACGAGGGAACCACGGCGTGGCATTGGTGCTCCTGCTCACATTCGGCCTGCTGATGGGCGCCAGTGTCGCTACGACGATCAACTACTACTCCGCGACCGACCCGACCGCGGTGCGTCAAGCGTTCGGGGCGACTGCCCTTTTTGTGGGAGGGCTCGGCTCGGGCGGTTACGCGATCCGCCGCGACCTGTCCTTTCTGTACCGCACACTGTTCTGGCTGCTCCTTGGGCTCATCGTTGCCGGCATCGTGCTCATCTTTGTTCGCATCCCTGCCGTCTATACGATCTACGCCCTAGCCGGGCTTGCGATCTTCGGCCTCTACACAGTCGTCGACTTCAATCGCCTGCGCCGGGCCGGGACGAACGAAGCGATTCCGTTGGCCGCCGGGATTTTCTTGGATGTCCTGAACATCTTCCTGCTCTTCCTGAGGCTGTTCTCGCGCTCGTCCTGATGCGGCGGGTGCATCGGGCCCACGCTGACATAGGCCTCGGGGAGAGGCGATCGCACCGACCGGAGATGGTCCTGTACTTCGCTAACCGCGATGCTGCTCGGCGTGCTGCAGGGGATCGTCGTCGCCGTCACTATGGCGATCCTGCTGTTCTTTCGCCGCAACTGGCGGCGACACGGAGCCGTCTTTGGCACGGTCGAGGGCATCGAAGGGTGGCACGACCTCGACACTCATCCAGACGCAAAGCAGATCCCCGGCATCGTTGTGTACCGCTGGGAGGCGCCGTTGTTCTTTGCCAATGCTGGCGCCTTCCGTTTGCAGATCCGCAAACTCGTGCGTGAGCGCAAGCCCCAGTGGGTGGTCCTACAGTGCGAGGCTGTCACCGACGTCGACGTCACCGCCGCCGAGATGCTCGAGCAACTCGACAACAAGCTCAATGCCGCCGGAACCCACCTGGCGTTCGCGGAGATGCGCAGCCGTCTCCAGGACGTCACCTTGCGCTACGGCCTACTGGACACTCTCGATCGCAAGCACTTCTACCCCACGCTGGAGGCCGCTCTCGAGGAGATCCAAGGCCGCGACTCAGCTGCTTGACACCGCCCGGGGCCCCCGGGCTCGGTGTTCGGGCGCCGGTTCACTCTCCATCGCAGGGAGCCGCTCACCCGCGGCAGTTCGATACCAAATGGCGTAGCGACTCACGAGAGGCGCAGCTGAGAGCCCGTGGAGAAGCACCGACAAGCCCACCGTCAGATAGCAGGCCGTAAGGATCGTTCCCGCGTGAGCCTGATGTGTGTCCTCAACTATCACCGCGAACACGATCGATGCCAGCCCGCGTGGGCCGAACCAGCCCATGAACGCAACCGTCGGGCCCTGCGCCCGGGTGCCCCACAGCGAGATTGCCACGGGTAGCATCCGTACGATCGTCAGGCTCAGCACCGCGTACAGTGCGATCTGCCAACTCACGTGCTCGAGTGCCGGGCCGAGCAGGACCGCACCGAAGACCAGGAACGTGATCGTGTCGAGTAGCGCCCCGGTCTCCTCCGTGAAGCGCATCGTCCCAGTGGAGCTCTCGCTGACGATCAGGCCGAACATCGCACCCGCTACGAACGCGGCGATGAAGCCCGACCCGTGCAGGGCGGTCGCGATCCCGTATGACAGCGCAGTCGCGGCCACGGGGATGATCTGCCGCCAGACATCGTCGATGAGGTGTCTCCCACCGGCGATGCGTACGACCGATGCGGCGAGCCCGCCTGCTGCCACGCCGCCAACAAGGCCATAGCCGATCTCCTCGCCGAGCACGTGCAGCGGCTGCGGAGCGCCGCCGGCGCCGGAGGCCGTCGCAAGAACGATCAACAGCAGCGGAACGCAGATCCCGTCGTTGAGACCACTCTCCACGTTGAGCGACTGGCGCACACGTTGCGGAAGTCTTGTGTCGGTTACGACGGCGCTGCCAAGTCCCGCGTCGGTCGGCGCCAGTACCACACCAAGGATCAAAGCCCCGCTCAGCGAGAACGATCCGAACAGGGCCAGTGCGACAAGCGCCCCCAGCGCGATCGTCAGCGGCAGACCGATACCAAGCAGGCGCACGGGCAAAGAGGCTTCGCGCCGCAGAGCCCGCAGGTTGATCCGCGAGGAATCCGAGAACAGCACCACTGCGAGTGTCACTTCGGCGAGCCTCCGCACTGTGGAACTGGTGGGTCCGAGCGTGAGGTCGTCAAGCACCAGCGGCCCCACGAGAACGCCGACCGCCACCACAGCCATCAGCGGCGTGATGGGGGTGTTCACGAGCCGCCGCGAGACCGCCGCGACGAGTAGCAGGGTAAGCCCGACGGTGGCAAGCCCCCAATCCACGAGGTCAAGATACAGCGCGTGTGTATCGGGTCGACATCGCATCGCGAGCGGCCCAAGTCCGTGCAACCGTTCCCGTTGTACAAACGCCACGTCCAGCGACTTGCGCTGAAGCGGCGCGCCAGCGCATGCGGGCGGGCTCGGCGCGCTGCGCCTGCCGCTTGGTGGGCCATCCCACGTCCCTCGCGTCGGCCGGGACGACTCGCGATCACGTTAGGATCCTCTCGGCAGATGCGGCTCGAGCCGCGCGGCGAGGACAAGGAGCTACGTGTTGATTGCGACCAGCTATCCGTTTCTCGAAGTCTTTTGGACGATGCTCATCTTCTTCGCATTCTTCATTTGGATCTGGATCCTGTTCACGGTGTTCACGGACCTGTTTCGCCGCGACGACATATCGGGTTGGCAAATGGCTATGTTTGGCATATTCCTCGTTGAGTCACCGACTGGACGCTTAAGGGGTTTACGAGGGGTTTACGCCTGCTCCGGGGCAAGAGGGAGAGCTTTGACGTGGAGGTCGCTGACGACCGCGTCTCGTCCTAAGCAGGCACCTCAACATTGATTGTCCAGGTGCTCGCATTGACTCCGAAGCGGCAGTCGAGGCAGGCCTAGGTGGGCAAGCCGATTGTGCTTGTTGATCGAGGACCAGAAGCCACCTCGAGGTCAGGCACTTCTGCGCTGCCGATTTGCGAGACGGAATGCTGAGACGGCGGCGCGCCGAGGCCGATCGGTGGGTTCCCACGTCCAACGACATCAGTCCGCGATCTCGACGGCAGGCAGAGTCTGACCCCGACCACGATCACCCGAGGTCCGAGCCCGCAGCCGTCGCAGCGGCGCCGGCGCCCACCAGTTCCACTCCCCGAGCAACTCCATGAGCGAAGGGACGAGCAGAGCGCGGATGACGAATGCGTCGATCAGTACTGCGAGCGCCGTCCCGAGGCCGAGCTCCTTGATGAACACCAGCTTAGAAGTCGTGAACGCGCCGATCGCCACTGCGAACAGCAGCGCCGCGGCGGTCACAATGCGCCCAGTTCGCTCAAGGCCGGTCGCGACAGCCTCGCTGTTGGCGAGGCCGGCATCGCGCGCCTCCTTGATCCGTGAGAGCAGGAACACGCCGTAGTCGGTGGCCAGGCCGAAGCCGATCGCAAAGAGCAGGATCGGCTGGGTGGCGTCGAGAGCACCGTTGGAGCGGTAGGACAGAAGCCCTTCCAGGCTGCCGTGCTGGAAGATCAGAACGAGGATGCCGAACACGGCGCTCAGGCCGAGCACGTTCATCAGCACCGCCTTGACGGGCAGCACGACCGACCCGGTCATCAGGAACAGGGCGATCAGAGTCGAGGCGATCAGCACTGCGAGCACGAGCGGGAGATGATTTTCGAGGCTGGACTCGAGATCGATGAAGGCCGCTGTCTGGCCCGAGACGCCGACGTAGAACGGCGCTCGCAGGCCGCGCACCAGGTGGACGAGGCGCTGAGCGGCCGCACTGTAGGTTGACGCCGACGGGGCAACGTCGAGCAGCGAGAGGTCGGCGCCGGCGGGCTGCGCGGGGGCGACCGCGGAGACGCCCGGCAGCGCGCGAACCCGTCGGGCAAAGGCACTCAGCTGCGGCGATCCAGCTGGAGCACCGGCAACGACCTCGAGCGGTGAGGTGCGCCCGGGCGGGAACTCGGTCCGAAGCGCTTCATCGACCTGGCGCGCACTCGCGGTCGTGGGCAGCACGCTTGCGTTGACGGGAAGGAACTTGATCGATGCGAAGAACGGGATTCCGAGCGCGATCAGCGCCACGGCGCTGAGCGTCGCGGTCCTGCCGGGGCGCCGCATCACGAACCGCGACAAGCGGTACCACAGGCCCGATTCGGCAGGTCGCGCGTCGCGCTCCGCGGCACGCTGGAGCCATCCGGGGGCAATCGCATTGACACGCGGGCCGAGCACGGCCAGCAGCGCCGGCAGCACGGACAGCGCGAGCGACGCCGCGATCAGAGCGACAAGCGCGCCCGCGATCCCCATCGAGTACAGGAACCGCTGCGGGAAGATCGTGAGCGATGCCATTGCCGCGGCGACCGTCAGCGAACTGAAGACGATCGTCCGGCCCGATGTCTCGAGCGTGCGGCGCAGCGCGTCTACGCCGAAGCCCCGGATGACCGACTCCTCGCGGTAGCGAGAGACCATGAACAGGCTGTAGTCGATCGCGAGACCGAGCCCGAGGCCTGTGGTCATGTTGAGCGCGAACACCGAGAGGTCGGTGAAGCTCGAGACGACACGCAGGGCGAAGAACGTGGCCAGGATCGCGAGGCCGCCGAGCAGTGGCGGAAGAAGCGACGCCACCAGCGAGCGGAAGAAGACGAGTGACAGCAGGAAGATGAGTGGGAACGCGAGCAGCTCCGCGCGCGCAAGGTCCTGACCCACTTGGGTATTTGCCTGAGCGCTTGCGATCTGTTCCCCACCGAGTCGTACGTCGTGCTGTCCGGCGAACTGGCTCTCCAGCTGCGACGCATCGTCCTTGAGCCTCGAGTCCGACTTGGGCTGGAAGTAGGCGACGACGTAAGTCGAGCGCCCGTCACGCGAGACCACTGCCGGGTCGTGGCTGTCGTAGTAGCTCGAGACGGCGGCGACGTCGCGACTGGAGTGCAGCTGCGCCTCGACCTCGCGGACGCGGCGCTCGGCGGTCGCGCTGTGGACGCCGCCGGTGTTCACGAGCGCGATGACCCCCGGGTCGATCTGGCGCCCGGAGGCGGCTTGGTAGCGATTCATCGCCTGGACGGACTGCGTCGAGGGGTCGTTCGCGCCGTACGGGCTCAGCCGCTTCGCAACTCCGACGCCGAACACGGCCGCGACAGCCGCCCCGATCACGGCGACGAACAGCACACGGCGGCCATTGGCATCTGCGAATCTCGCGAGTTTCCCGAACATGGCCTATGCCCCCGCTTTCTGCCCGGCGAGGCGACGCTCGCTCGACCCGCGACCGGCAGGGAGCACCGTCTCCACCAAGCCGCTCACCACGTCGTAGACATGCCCGGACACAGTGACGCACGCAGAGATCGCAGGTGCCGAGCGGAGACGCTCGACGTCCCGCGTGACGGTCACCGCAGGGTCGAGGACGGCGTGCTCGCGCAGGGTCGACTCTTCGACGCCGATCCGCTCGGCGTAGCGACGGCGGAACTTGTCGCCCGCGAGCAAGCCGCTCCCGCACTGGGTGTGGTGGATCACGGCGACCTCGAACAGCGGGCCGTCAGGCACCATGCTCTCGGCGATCTGGCCGATGAAGGCGACGTCGTTGATCACCTCCCGGGTGACCCGTCCGCCCACGTTGCGCACGACCATCGCGTCGCCGAGGCCGAGGCCGAGAAAGTGAGCGGGGTCGACGCGGGGATCGAGGCACGTGATCACGAACAGGCGCAGGTTGGGAAAGACGACGGCGCCGTCGTGGTCGCCCGCAGCCGCGAACGTGCGGTTGCGCTCGAGCGCGGGGGCGATATTGGTCGTAGTCATGAGTTCAGCTCCTTCTTGGGTCGCTTGACGCTTGATCACGAGAATGCGGACGACCAGGGTGAGCTGTCATCACCCCGACTGAACTCACCCCAGGGGTGAGCAGCGGCACGCGGTTAGAGCAGTTCCAGCTCTCGCGCACGGGCGACGGCGTCGCGCCTGCTTGACGCACCCAGCTTCCGGTAGAGGCTCTTGGTGTGCGTCTTTATGGTGTCGCGCGAAATGCCAAGCTCACTTCCGATCTCGCGGGCCGAGAGGCCGCTGGGAAGGAGAAGCAGCACCGCCTGCTCCCGCGGGGTGAGCTCGTCGGTTACAACCGAGCGCGCACCCGACGCATGCAGTACCAGCCGGAGCCGGCCTTCCGCCTGTGCGACCAGTCGCGGCACGAGCGTGCCGGGCTCGGGCGCGCTCGAAAGCAGCTCACGCGCCTCGAGCACAAGCTCCCGCCCGCCGCGACGATCGCCGAGCTCCCGGAGCAGCTCGCCGAGCGTGACAAGAACATAGGCAAGCTCGACCACCCCCTCGCCGCGCCGGGCGAGCGCGGCGGCTCTCTCGAGCTCCGAGCGGGCGTCGCTGAGACGCCTATCGTGGTGCAGCAGTCGCCCACGGGCGACGTGGGCCAAGCTGCACTGCCAGTACTCCTCGAGTCCATGTGTCCGGACCAGGTCGAAGCCGGCTTCGATATAGACGGCACATGCGCGCCAGTCGCCGCCGTCCGCCGCGATCAGGGCGAGTTGACCGAGCGCGAACAGCGAGACCATCGCGATCCGGTCGCGGTTGAGCGCGAGCGCAGAGTCGAAGAGCTTCACGGCCGCGACGTTGTCGTCGAGCCAGTGTGCCGCCGCACCCAGGTTGCGTGCCGCGAGCGGGTGCCAGAAGGAGCTCCCGTCGAGCGGCGCGAGTCGAGCTGCCAGCTCCTTGCTCTTGCGCATGTCGCCGAGCTGCTCCCACGCCGTCGAGCGCAGGACGATCGCTTGCTCTGCGATCCATGTGTCTTCGGTTGGGTTGTACCTGGGCGCCCTCTCTGCGAGGTCCACCCACTCGAGGATCTCGTCTCGCCTCCCGACGACTGATGCCGTCCTCGCTCTTGCGAGGCACAAACGGCCATCGCCGAGAATGTGATCTCGGGGTAGGGCCTCGAGCCACCGCGCGACCGTTGCTCGCTGCCCCACGTTCGTGAACGGCAGCCAGTGGGTCGAGATCAGCTCGGATACCTCATCGAGTTCGCCGGCCGCTGTCAGGTGCCCGATTGCATCGGGCACGAGCCCGGCGTCGAGGAACCAGCGACCGGCCCGGCGATGGAGCTCCGCCACGGACCCCGGCCGTCTGCGCTCGAGCTCGTGACGGAGCAGCTCGCCGAACAGATGGTGATACCGATACCAGTCATGACTCGGATCGAGTGGAATCAAGAAGTAGTTCGAGCGCTCGATCCGGTCCAGCATCGCTCTGGCGTCTCGGGCCCCGGTGACGGCGTCGCACAGAGGCGCACAAAACCTGTCGAGCACGCCTGTGTCAAGCAGGAAGGCAACCTCTTCGTCGGGCAGCTCAGCGAGCACTTGGGCGCCGAGATAGTCAACCACCCGTCGGTCGCTCCCCGTGAACGACTCGATGAACGTGCTGACGTCCTCGCGCCCGCGCATCGACAGCACGGCCAGGTAGAGGCCCGCCCCCCAGCCCTCCGTTCGCTCGTGCAGACGCCCGACCACCTCGGCGGGCAAACCGAGGCCGTGGACGTCGTTGAGGAGGGACTCGGCTTCGGAGCGTGAGAAGCACAGCCGTGCAGCGTCTATCTCGTTGAGCTGGCCTCGCGCGCGCAAAGTCCCGATCCCCAGAGGGGGCTCCGCTCGTGATGTGATCACGATACGAAGCGTGTTGGGGAGACGTTCGAGCAGGAACGCCATTCCTTCATGGATCCGCTCGTCATCGATTGCGTGATAGTCGTCCATCACCAGAACCCTCGGTCCCGCGACGTCGACGAGCTCGTTGATCAGCTCCAGGAGGGCATCGTCGACGAGGGCGATGCCGGGCGCGCGCAGCATCGCGAGCGCGGCGTCGCCGAACCCTGGCAGCGCCGAGCGCAGGGCCTCGATGACGTAGATCCAGAACCTCGCGGGATCGTTGTCGCCGGCGTCCAACGAGAGCCACGCCACCGAGCGCTCTTCCGGCTCGGACGCCTGCCACTGCGCGACGAGCATCGTCTTTCCGCTGCCGGCGGGACCGTAGACCAGCGTGAGCGGGAGCGACAAGCCCTCCGAGAGTGCCTCGATCAGGTTCTCGCGGACAACGAGGCGGGGACAGCCAGGGGCTTCGAGCTTCGTCTTGAGAAGCGGAGCGACCAGATCGGTTCCAGCGACGTCAGCACTGGATTTCATGCAGATGAGACTAGCCGCGCCTCAGCGGCTGAGCATGCGTCGGTGGGAAGGAACACTCTCCGCGAGAATTCTCCTCTCCCGCGAAAGCAAGACTTCGACCCCGCCCGGTCGAGATGCCTGGATTGGAAAGGCGACAGTCCCAACCAGCGTCCCGCTTCACACGCGAGAGGTCGCAGGTTCGAAGCCCGCCGCGCCCATCGTCGTCTTCCCCAGTGTCAGAGCCAAATTCTTATGAGGGGGAAATTTCGCCGGGGGTGGGCAAATTCGCCGGATTGGGCGCCATAGGGCGTCTCCTCGGCGACCGTGAGCAGGGCATCCATGTGAGAAAGCCCCGGCCGATTGAATCGGCCGGGGCTTTCGGTGCGCTCGGGCAGGTAGGGAAGAGTCCTACGGCAGCGGCGGGATCGCGTTGAACACGCCCCACGGGGTGCGTGCACCCGCTCCGTTGATGCTCTTAGTCCCGATCCCCACGGGGGGCCCGATGTAGGCATCGTTGTTGAACAGGTACAGGGGCTGGCCGTTGTAGGTCACCTGGTGGCTGCCGTCGGGTCTCACGATGACCCCGAGGGCATGCTGGTCAACGCCGAGCCCTGCTTCAGGCAGCTCTGAAGTGAGGAGCGGTGGCCAGTAGACCGCACACAGCCCCTGACAGGCGCTCACGTCGCCCCATCCTTGATGCATGTCGTGACTTCTGGCGTCGCCCCACTTGTGGCCATCGCGCCGGCTCAAGGTATAGACGGGGAAGCTCGCGTCGGGGAAGGCGCTGAAGTCATTGTTCATCCTTGCTGCCAGCACGGTCTCTTCGGGCCCAGTGCCGCCGACCGGAGCGGTCTCGAGCCGCAATTGAGCCTGACCCGTGGCGGGAGTGCCCAGACTCGGATCGACCAGGTACCAGACGCCTGGGGGACTGGTCACTGGATCGTCCAAGTTGGCTCCTTGCGTTTCCCCCGCCGCTTTGTCGAGGAAGAACCGATACAACGGATAACCGGCGTAGGTCACCTGCTTCACCGGCGGCGCGCCCGGCAGGTCGAAGTCGCTACGTGTCACCGTCCCGAGAAGCCTGGGGTTGACCCCCGGCCCCGCGATGGGCGCACGCTTGGTGAGGAGCGCCGGCCAGAGGTCGCTGTCGCAAGGCGTTTTTAGAGCGTTCATGTTGTCGCTACACGCGAAGTCCGCGCCAGACAGGGCATGGAGCTGGTCTGAGGTGAGCAGGTACAGTGAGCAACCGGCATAGTCGCCCGAACCGACGACCAGCACCCTGCCATAGGACGTCGTGGATGTGGCCGACACGGTCGCAGGGCCGGTCGGGGCGCTCATCACATCTTCGGAACAAGGCATGGTTTGGGCGCTCGCGGGTGAGCTGAATAGAAGGGCCACGCCAACGACGCCTAGGGTAAGTGCGGCGAGGGCCGGAAGGATGCTCTCTGTGAGGTTGCTGGCCAGCCTATGGCGGGACGGCCAAATGATGGATTTGTTGTGACTGACTATGAGTTTCATGGTTGGACTCCTGTTGGTCGGTTGGGAATAGGTGGGTCGCGCACGTCTGTGATCTGAGCGAGCGGAGCGTCGTCGGGGTGTGATCTTGCGCATCGCTCCGAGGTGATCAAGCGGCGGCCGCTCGCAACGCGCGCATCGCTCCGCTCGACGGGCACATCTCCAGACCGTCAGCGATCCAGGAGATCGCCTCACCCAAGGAGCGCTCAGACGCCGGGTTGTACAAAGGGCCCATTCCGTCGAAGGCCAACAAGCGCGCCCGCGCGAGTCCACACGGGCCGATCGGACCCGTCCGCTCCAGCCGCTCGACCAGTTCCATGAGTCCGGCGCACGAGGACACCACGCCGTCTCGGTCGAGCAGCGCCGTTGAGCCAAGCCACTCCGCCCGAGGATTCTCAGCGGCGGCTACGACATCACGCAGTGAGCGCGCGATGGCGCGACGATTGACCTCAGACGCGAGCTGCGCTGCGCGCAGCGCGTGCTCCTCAGAGCGCTGGCTCAGGCGAGCCTCCGCCAGGTTGCGATCAATCTGTGCGCGCCGGAGACGCACGCGCAGACTCAAGCCAGCCCGTCGCGTTCGACTCGATATCCGCGCGTGGCGCGGCGCCTCAGCTGTGGTCGTGTTAGTGCCCATGTCTGCCTCCAGTTCGTCGGGCTCCGCAGTCACCAGGCGCACAGCACCAGGTGTGAGCGCAACCGCATGTACCGTGCTATGAGGGAAGCCTCCACCCTCGCCGTGCCGCCATCCACGCAGTTCTGGACATTCCCGCGTCCAGTTGTGGACTCCGCGCAATCCCCGGACTGTCCGTTTCGGGCCTCGAACGGCGGTTGCGGCACATTGCGCACGTGACTGCTCGTTCTTCTGCGCGGCTCAGGGCGAGATCCGGGTACTGGACGTTGTGAACGATCGTCGACGGCACATCCGACGTTAGCTTCGTCCCGGCAATGCGCTGCTGAGTTTGCGCTGGCCCCTCGATCGGCGGAGGATGGCTACATCAGCCCAGCTTCGACACAGACCGTGTCGATCCTGATTACCGATCTGGTCGGTTCCACGGCGATGCCGAGTGCATTGGCCGACGGCGCGGAGGAGTTACGCACAGCACTTTGCGTTCTCGGCCGGCTGGCGATCATCGACTCTGCCTCGCATGACACCTGTTCGTTGCGATGTGCCTCTCATTCGGACGAACGATGAACCGCCCGCGAGCTTGACGCGCTCCTCTCGCCTGCTGTCAAGCCCGGGCGAAAAGTCACCTGGACAGGCGTAGCGACGGCGCACGATCGCTTCGGCGGAGCCTTAAGCCTAGAACCGGCAACGCGGCGTCAGGTGTGCGTCTCTTGCGGCTGCGGCTTGCGCGACAACGCTCGTGATATGACCCTCGCGACGCTGGGCGCGCTGCGCGCGAGGCGCAGAGCGGCGCGGTCGCCCTTCGTGATCAATGTCGCGTTGGGGGCGAGCGAATCGCTCGCCCCCTCCAAAGCCACCGTCGGCTCGGCGTCAGTGTGCGCCCCAGCGACCGCGAGCAGCTGCCAGTCCCCTGGCACGCCCTTGAGCTCGTGGGTGCCGCGGTCGGTGAACTCGATCCCCGAACCAACCACGAGATCGCGCACAGCGCTTGACACGAGCACCTCCCCGGGTGCCGCCCGCGCGACCACGCGCGCGCCGATGTGCACGACTATTCCGCCGATATCCGCGCCGATCACCTCGCACTCGCCGCAATGCACGCCGGCGCGCACATCGATGCCGAGCGAGCCGACGGCCTCGCAGATTGCACACGCACAGCGGATCGCGCGCCCAGGACCGTCGAAGGTCGCCAGGAACCCGTCACCGAGCGTTTGGACCTCGCGCCCGTTGAACGCCGCCAGCTCGCCGCGCACGAGTTCGTTGTGGCTCTCGAGCAGCGCGCGCCAACGGGCGTCGCCGAGGTCTGCGGCGCGCTCGGTCGAGCCCACGATGTCGGTGAACAGCACGGTCGCCAGCACGCGGCCGGGTTCCGCAGCACGTCGCGCGCCAGTGAGGAACTGCTCGACCTCGTCAAGCACGGCGTCGCTGTCGCCGAGCCAGGGCATGTGGTCATTCCCCGCCAGCTCGACGAAGCGAGCGCCGGGCACGTGCTCGCCGAGATAGTGCCCATACTCGACGGGAACCGGGTCGTCGGTGCGGTGGAGCACCAGCGTCGGCACGCCGATCACGGGCAGGACCTGGGTGACGTCGATCTCGGTGTTGAACTGATACAGCGCTCGAACCATCGCCGGGCTTGCCGCCGCGCGCTCGAACGTGCCGAACATCCTCAGCGCATTCGCATCGCCAGCCAGGCTCGGCATGTACAGCGCGAGCGCCTTGCCTTCGCCCCAGTGGTTCTCGAACGCGTCAATGAACGATCTATTCTGTTCCCATCTGAGCTCGATGTTCTCGCGCATGTCCTCTGGGTAGGAGGCGCCCTCGCGCCGCCCCCAGAAGTAGTGGGGAGCCGGCAGCAACTTTGCGAACGACCCGAATGTGATCAGCGCGGTGGTGCGCTCGGGGTAGGTCGCGGCGAACAGCAGGCTCATCGGACCGCCCTCCGACAGCCCGAACAGCGCGGCTTGCTGCGACCCGCACGCGTCGAGCACCGCGCGAACATCCTCCATCCGCTCCTCGAGCGTGGCAACGCCAGATCCAGGGTCGGACAGGCCGGTGCCGCGCTTGTCAAACAGAATCAGACGCGAGAACGAGGCCAGGCGGCGAAAGAAGGCAGTGATCTCGGGGGCGGCCCAGTACAGATCCAGGTGCGAGACGAAGGCCGGTATGAACAGCAGGTCCAGCGGTCCGTCGCCGACGACCTGGTAGGCGATGTTCACGTCGCCGTTTTGCGCGTAGCTTGTCTTGGGCTGAATCATGTTCGCCGAACCCGTCTACCCTCGTGAACTCACGCTACTCCTATGTGGCCCGGCTCAGCCGCAAAGGCAGCGCGATGGGCGCCACCGCGGACCTGAGGCCGTCCATGCCGACTCCTCTCAGACCGCGTCCTGGGACGATTTCCGGCTATCCACCTTGCTCCTCCTATCAACGGGGAACGGGCGTGTCGATGTGGGTCCTACTTCGCGCCCTGTTGTGTCGAACGTGCTGTGGGTGATCTAGACCGGGCAGCGTCAGGTGGCTGCGCGAGTCTGCTGAAGGGCGGATGATGGACGGATGAGCTCGACTTCCACGCAAACGGTGTCGATGCTGATCACCGACCTAGTCGGTTCCACGGCGATGGCTGACCGTATTGGCCCGGCCGCAGCGGAGACGCTGCGCACAGAGCACTTCGGGTTGCTGCGTGGAGCGCTTGAGCGTACGGATGGTCGCGAGGTGAAGAATCTCGGCGACGGGCTGATGGTGGTGTTTGAGAGTGCCTCGCAGTCATTGTTGTGCGCGGTTGAGATGCAGCAGGCGATCGAGGCGCGCAACCGCCGCGCAGAGAACCAGCTCGGTGTACGGATCGGTGTGAGCCTCGGTGATGCTGCGGTTAAGGAGGGGGACTTTTTCGGCTGGCCCGCCATCGAGGCGACGAGGCTGTGTGCCGAGGCGGAGGGGGGGCAGATTATCGTCAACGCACTGGTGCGCCAGGTTGCGGGAGCGCGCGCGGACGATCGCTTCCGCTCTCTTGGCGGCCTTGAGCTGAAGGGCATGTCTGAGCCGTTGCAGGCGTTTGAGCTCCAGTGGGAGCCGCTTCTTTCGATCGGCATCGCGTTGCCGGAGCGCCTCCGTGAGCCACCCGCCACCAGCTATGTGGGACGGCTCGCCGAACGCGCGCGGCTCGCAGAGCTCTGGGGGGAGGCGTGTGAGGGGTCGCTGCGCTTGGCGCTGATCAGCGGGGAGGCCGGTGTCGGCAAGACCCGGCTGGCGACGGAGCTGGCGCTTGAGGCGCGTGAAGAGGGCGCGACTGTCCTCTACGGGCGTTGTGATGAGGATCTCGGCGTCCCCTACCAGCCGTGGTCCCAGGCGCTTGGATACCTGGCCAAAGAGGCACGGCAGCCCGTACTCGATGCTTACGTAGAACGTCACGGAGGCGACCTGGCTCGTCTGATACCAGCTCTCCGCGATCGCGTGCCCGATCTGCCCTCCCCGCGCCAGAGCGATCCCGAGACAGAGCGTTACCTACTCTACGCAGCCGTCGCCGGCCTGTTCGAGGGCGCCAGCGAAGACCAGCCGCTGCTTTTGATCCTCGACGACCTTCACTGGGCCGACCAGCCGACGCTGTCGCTGCTTCGCCACATCGTCACCTCTGACTCCTCGATGCGGACAATGGTGGTCGCAACCTACCGTGACTCTGACCTCTCCCGCGATCATCCGCTGACCGCCCTGCTCGCCGACCTCCATCGCGACGAAGGCGGGGAGCGCATGAAGCTCACCGGATTGGACTCCGAAGACGTGCTGGCGATGATGGAAGCTCTTGCCGGGCAGGAGCTCGACGAGGACGGGCGTACGCTCGCCGCGGAGATAACCCGTGAGACCGCCGGCAACCCGTTCTTCGCCGTTGAGCTCCTTCGCCACCTCACCGAGTCCGGCGCGATCGTGCAACAGGAGAACGGGCGCTGGCGCCTGGCGGGAGACCTGGCCCAGCTGGGTCTGCCCCAGAGCGTCCGCGAGGTGATCGGGCGTCGCGTCGATCGTCTGGGCCCGGATGCCCGCACAGCGTTGAGTGTCGCCGCGCTGATCGGCCGGGACTTCGATCTCGATCTGCTGCTCGCGGTGGTCGAGCTTCCCGAGACGCGACTGCTCGACCTGCTCGATGAGGCTGTTGGAGCGTCGCTACTCAGGGAGAGCTCCGAGCGGGCAGGGCGCTTCACGTTCACCCACGCGCTCGTCGAGCACACGCTGTATGAGGACCTCGGGCAAACCCGCCGCGCCCTGCTTCACCGGCAGGTGGCGCTGGCGCTCGAGGAGCAGTGCGGCGATGAGCCCGGCGAGCGACTGGGTGAGCTCGCCGGGCATTGGGCCGCCGCGGTCGTGAGCAGCGATTCGACCAAGGCCATTCACTACGCCCGGCGGGCTGGGGAGCGCGCGCTTGAGCAGCTCGCCCCCGATGAGGCCGTGCGCTGGTATCGCCAAGCGCTCGAGCTCCACGACCAGGCGCCCGGCGGCGACCGCTCCGAGCGCTGCGAGCTGCTGATCGGCCTCGGTGAGGCTCAGTGTCAGACCGGTAGCCCCGAGTTTCGCGAGACGCTGCTCGCCGCCGCCCAGCAGGCGCAGGAGCTAAGCGACACCGACCTCCTGTGCCGCGCCGTACTCGCGAACAGCCGCGGCTTTGGCAGCCAGATCGGCGCGGTCGACGCCGAGCGGGTGCAGGCGCTCGAGGCCACGGTGAGGGCGCTCCCGCACGACGACGCGCGCCGGGCGCGGGTCCTCGCGCTGCTGGCCCTCGAGCTCCACTTCGCGGGCGAGCCGGCGCGCTGCCGGGCGCTGGCCGGGGAAGCGATCGAGCTCGCTCGGGCGGCCGGCGAGCCCGTGGCGCTCGCGCACACCCTCAACTACGCGTTCTGGGCCATGATCGGGCCGGACACGCTCGAGCAGCGTGGAGGGCTGACCGATGAGCTGGTTGAACTCGCAGAGCGCCTTGACGATCCCTGGCTGAGTTTCTGGGCGGCTGTCAGGAACATCATGTTCTGCACCGACGCCGGAGACGGCTCGAGGGTCGAGTCCGGCCTCCAAACGATTCGAGAGCTCGAGGCCTCCGTGCCGCAGCCGTCGATCGCCCTTCTGCGGCGAATGTATGAGAGTGCCTGGTCGCTCATCGGGGGCGATCTTCAGTCGGCTGAACAGTGGGCGATCCAGGTCTTCGAGGTCGCGACCGCATCCGGCGAGCCCGATGCGATGGAGTTGTTCGGCTCGCTACTCGTTAATGTGCGTAAACGCCAGGGGCGCCTCGCGGAGCTCGTCGAGCAGCTCACGCAGTTTGCCGGCGAGACGGACAGCCTCTCGGCGTGGCGCGGCGCTGCGGCACTCGCCCTGATCGAGAGCGGCCGGCCCGATGAGGCGCGCGCTCTCGTGACCGCCGAGGACTTCAAGACCGTGCCCTTGGACCTGACGTGGTCCATAGCCATGTTCAATTGGTCGGACGCCTGCTGCCGTCTCGGTGAGCTCGATTGCGCCGGCGAGCTGTATGAGCTGCTTGCGCCCTTCCCCGCCCAGATCACCTCCGCCGGCGGTGTAGTGCCGGACCAGTCGACCGATTGGGCGCTCGGCCGTCTCGCGACGACCTTGGGACGCTACGAGCTGGCCGAGTGCCACTTCACGGCGGCCGCGGAGATCGAGAAGCGACTGGGTGCCCCACTGTTCCTCGCCCGCACCCACGCCGGCTGGGCCCGGGCCCTGATCGCGCGCGGTCGGCCCGAGGATCTCGAACGCGCACAGCAAATGCTCGATCAAGCCGGGGACGCCGCCACGCGCCTAGGCGCGGAGGGCATCACAAGGGAAGTCGCGGAGGGTAGCGCCACGCTGGCCGCGATCGGCAGCCCGAATCAGTGACCGATGTGGCACCCGGGACCTTTCTCGCCTCGCTGAACAGCGATGAGCGCGAAGCACTGCAGCTGCTTGGCGTGCGGCGGAGGTTCCCGCGCGGCTCGGTACTGATGTTCCAGAATGAGCCCGACTCCCGCGTGATGCTGCTGTTCGCCGGACGCGTGAAGGTCACGCGCCTGGACCACGATGGGCACGAGATACTGCTCAGCATTCGCGACCCCGGGGATGTTCTCGGTGAGCTGGCACTCATCGACGGTTTGCCCCGAATCGCGACCGTGACCGCACTCGAGCCCGTTGAGACGCTCGTGACGGGCGTCGAGGCATTCCGCCTTCACCTGGAGAGCACCCCGCGCGTCGCGGTCGCGCTGCTCGAGGTCGTCACTCGACGTTTTCGTGAGACGACGCTCAAGCGCTCCCAGTTCTCCGCCTCAGACACGATGGGCCGGCTGGCTGCGCGGATAGTGGAGCTCGCCGAACGCTACGGCGAGCCATCAGATGCAGGCCTAACCGTCACCTCCCCACTCTCTCGGGAGGATCTTGCGGCCTGGACGGGCGCCTCGCGCGCAGGTGTCGCACACGCGCTTCAGGGTCTGCGCGAGCTCGGGTGGGTGCAGACCGAGCGCAGGGTGCTGCTCGTCCGTGATCTGCAGGCGCTACGCGCGCGCGCGGCGTAGTCCTTTCCGCGCAGCCCGATCCCCCGTGGGATCCAGAACTGGACGCGGGAACGTCCAGAGCTGCGTGGATCGTGTTGGCGCGAGCGTTGAGGCTTACCGCATAGGAACTCTAAGCGCGGATCGGCACGCCTGGTGCGTGTTCCGGGTGGCCGCTGAGTCAAACAAAAGGGGGGACATGAGCGCTAACACGAATGCAGCTGACGCGACACGCGGCAGTTCGAGGCACTTTGGCACCTCACTGAAGGGCGCCGCCTGGTCAAGCGCAGGCTGGTCGTCCCGTTCGAAGGAGGACTCGAGGTGGAGCTCGACGTCTTCGGTGGAGCGCTGGAGGGCCTGTTGATCGCGGAGGTCGAGTTCGAAAGCGAGGCCGAAAGTCAGGATTTCGAGCCACCCGATTGGCTCAGCGACGAGATCACCGGCGACCATCGGTACATGGGTCAACGCCTTGCCCTCAATGGTGCTCCCGACATGTAAGGACAGCAAGCAACGGGCAGACGTTGGGTGTGACATCCAGCCGGGCCAGACGAAAGCTGAAGCGCTCTGCAGCCGAGCGGCGAGCGCAGATTGCGGCCCGGCTGGCTCCTCGTGGCTGGGGCTGCGCTGGCGGGTAAGGCCGCGCTCGATCGCGATGGGTTGAACGGCGCCAGTGACCGCGGTACCGCCGGTCGCGGCCAACCCCCTCCGCCCCGCGTCGCCCTTGCCAGACATAGGATGGAACGATGGAAAGGCAGGCAGGCGTCGTGCTTTACGTGCTCGCGCTGGTGACCGTCGTGGTCGGCGTGGACGTCTTGTTCTTCAGGCATTGGTTCTGGGAGCGCCTAATGGTAAACGTCGGGATTGTCCTGGTGTTCGCGGCCTTCGGTTTGAGGTTCCTGAAGCGAGGATGAGCGGGACGCCTCCCATGAACGCAGCCAACGACGACGCCGTAAGGAAAGGTCTTCGCGGGTGGTGGGCATCTCCCCCGCGCTCCGGCTTGCAGCGCCTGATCATCCCGTGGGAGTACCGCCACCTCCGTACCTTTGGGGTCATGCGTATTGCCGGAGGCATCGTCGCGGCCGGCATTGGCGCATTCATACTCTCCTACGGCGCTTACGGATGGGCAGCCTTCTTCCTGGTTGTTGGGGCAGCGAATCTCGCGGTTGGCTACTGGGAGATCACTATCGCTCATTCCGCGGCTGCCCGAGCCTGAGCCCGCGCGCGGCGCCATCGCCGCGATTCAGCTGACCCTGCTGCCGGCTGGTTGCAAGCACCGCGACCACGCCGGCGCGTAGTAGCCGCGAGCCCGTCGTGGGATCTATCGACCTTTGAAGAGAGGTGACCTTACGGAACCGGACGCGGTCCTGCGGCCGTTTAGATGAGCGCCGAGAAGCGAGTCCAGATGCCCGTGTCTGCCGGCCCTCGGCAGTAGACCATCCCCGCGTAGGGGCCGCCACGGCGATTGCACGTGATTAGGTAACGCATGCGCGAAGCTGGCGAATCCGCCTGTATCTGGCAGGCTCGCAGCTGGTGGCAGACGTTCACGTAGTCCGTGACTACGTTGCCGGCAAGCCCACATGCCGTGCCTGCAGACGCATAGAGCGCAGGGTCTCCTTCCCGGCACCAGTGGGGAGCCGGTGTTGCCGCACCCGCGGCGGCAGCCAGCGCGAGAACTGCGATCACAACTGCGCTGGTCAGGTGCTTGTGCACGACCGGTATCGTCGCGTGTGGGTGATCCCGAAGAATCCGTGCGCAACTGCAGCTTCTCCCGAGGGACTACTCACTCAGCACCGCGATAGTCCGCGCCGATTTGCGGCTAGCACCGGAGCTCGCGACCTCGAGATCCCTCAATCGAAAGGCCCGGGGGGCGGAGTCACGATCCCGCCAGCGTAGACTGCCGCACGTGAATCGCGCCCTGGCTATCGAGGCACCGAGCTGAGCCGAGACATGTCCGAGCCCGGAGGAAACGAACTGCTGAACGAGTGGCGGCGGCTGATGGACTCGGTGCTCGCCTCCGCCGGGTCGGTTGCGGGACGCTCGCCGGTACCGCGCGAGCTCTTGAGGGCCTCCCAGCACCAGATCGAGCTGCTCCAAGAGGTCGTCGAGCGCGAGCGACGGCTGCAGGGAGAGCTCGTGGCGCTGATGATCGCGCCGGTGGACGCGTTATTTGACCTGCTCGAGGAAACAAGCGAGACGCTGAGGCTGCAGGCCGAGGCGCTCGAGGGCGCGGGTCGCGCGCTAGAGGAGACGGCCCGGCTGATGAAGCGGCAGTCCGAGCGCTTCGAGCAGACGATGCGAGTGCTGCGCCAGCCGACCGACCTCGCAAAGGCGGCCGCAGGGGTGAAGGGCCCGCCGCGCCGGAAGGCGGGCGCCGGCAGGAAGCAGCCCAGCCACGCGAAAGCGACTGCGAAAGCGAACGCCGGCACAAGGCGGGCTCAGCGCAAGAAGTAACTCCGGGCGCGCTCACGCGCGAGGTGGTGATCTGCAAGGAGCCCAAAATGAGTGAGCCGGACCCGGATATCATCGAGCGCAGCGTCGAAAAGGCGCACATCCGTCGACGGTGTCCAAGCGGTCCTGCCAGACAAGTTCAGGGTGCTGATCGAGGCCTGAGCCCGGTGCTGCTCTTCGTGTCCTCCGAGGAAGCCCCGCGGCGGATGCGGCAAGACGCCCGGGAGAGCGTCGGGTACCCGTGAGCTCGTCTCCCGCGAAGATCGATCGTGGCGGGTATGACCGGCTTGGTAGCACCGACCCCGCGCTGCTCCTGACGCTCGCGGACCCCACCACCTACGGTGCGCCGGTTGCCGTCCACGAGACACATGCCTCATGGGTGTTCGTCGCCGGCGAGCGCGCGTACAAGATTAAGAAGCCTGTCGCGCTCGGCTTTCTCGACTACTCCACGCTGGAGCGCCGGCGAAGCGCCTGCGCCGAGGAGGTACGCGTCAACCAGGAGCTCGCGCCAGGCGTCTATCTGGGCGTACGCGCAATCGTGAGCACCGAGACAGGGTTCGCGTTCGCGCCCAGCGACCAGGCCCCCGAGGCCATCGAGTACGCCGTGGAGATGCGGAGCTTCGATGAGGCCGACACGCTCGCCGGCCTGATCGCATCCCAGGCTCTCACCCCCGAGCATCTCGAGGCAGTCGCGCGTCGCGTGGCCGCGTTCCATCGCAACGCGCCGACCGCGGCCGGCGGCGACGCGGCACAGGTGTTGGGTGCGTGGCAGCAGAACCTCCTTGACCTCCGCAAGGCCAGTCAGGGGTTGGTGGAGTTCCCGGTGCACCTCGCCGAGCGCTTCGCCGAGATGTTTGTGCGATTGCACGAGGGCGAGATCGAGCAACGTCGCACCGCCGGCTTGGTACGCGATGTGCACGGGGATCTGCGCTGCGAGCACGTGCTCCTGATCCCGGACGTGCACGTCGTCGACCGGATCGAGTTCGACGCGTCGCTGCGTCACACTGATATCGCCTGCGACCTGGCGTTCCTGACAATGGACCTCGAGGCCCACGATCAGCGCTGGGCCGCCGAGACACTCGTGCAGGCCTACCGCGACAGCGGCATGAACGCGGGCAGCGATGCTCTGCTCAGCTTCTACGGCGCCCACCGGGCACTCATCAGGGCAACGGTCGATCTCGTTGGGGCATCCGAGCACGACGGCGAGTACCGTGCCGCGCTGCTCGCCAAGGTGCGTTCCAAGTTGGCGCTGGCCGAGCGGCTGTGCTGGAGGGCGCGAGCACCCCTCGCGATCGTCGTCTGTGGGCCGGCCGGCAGCGGCAAGTCGACGCTCGCGGCAGAGCTGTCAAAGTGCTCAGGGTTCGGCGTCCTGTCCTCTGACGCCATCCGCAAGTCAGAGCTGGGTCTGCACGCCACCGACCGCGCGGCGCCCGAGCACTACAGCCACCGCGTCACCCGTCACACCTACGAGCTGCTCGCCTGCCAGGCGCACGAGCTCATCGATCACGGCAGCGGGGTGATCGTGGATGCTACCTGCCGGTCTCGCGTGGAGCGCTCCACGCTGCTCGGCCGGTTGTCGCGGACCGGCGCGCCCCGGCTCGTGGTGCGCTGCGAGGTGCCGCTCGACGTCGCGCGTTCACGAGCCGCGCGACGCGAGCACGACCCCGCGCGAGTCTCCGACGCCGGCCCGCAGATCGTGGCCGAGCAGTACCGCTCGTTTCAGCCGCTTGAGGAGCTCGCGCCGGAGGACGTGCTCGGGCTTGACACACGGCTGGCCCTAAGGGCCCAGGTCTGCGAGGTGACGAGCGCGATCGACGGCCTGCTCATGACCCACACGGCCGCGACCGCCACCGACCGGTAGGGACCCAGCAGCGGACCGGAGCACCGCGTCAGCGAGGGATCCGCACCTAAATGGTTTGGCTCGGTCGTTGTTGAGCATGATCCGCCGAACGGCACTCCTCGCGCATCCGGGCGCGTACGGGGAAGCATCCGTGCTCCACCGCGCCCACGACCATCAGGTTGTGCTCAGGCTGGCGTCCGGCGATCTTCAGTAGTCCGCCACGCCGAGCTCTGGGCGTTTCCTGGAGGCGCCGTGCAGGTCGCCCGGAGATAATCGTGTAATGCAGTTTCTCGATCGTCACGATGCCGGTCGCCGTCTGGCCGCCGAGCTTCTGCCCCTCGCGCAGGAGCGGCCGGTGATCGTTGCCCTTCCACGCGGCGGCGTGCCGGTCGGCGTCGAGGTAGCGCGCGCGCTCGACGCGCCCCTGGACATCCTGGCGGTGCGCAAGCTGGGCGCCCCGGGAAATCCCGAGTTCGGCGTGGGAGCCGTCGCTGAGGATGAAACGGGAGTGGTAGACCCCCGGTCCGCGGGCGAGATGGGTATGACCGAAGCGGTATTCGGGGCGACGCTCGCGCGTGAGTCTCAGGAGCTACGTCGCCGTGTTGAGCGCTACCGTGACGGCCGGCCCAGAGTCGACGTGAAGGGGCGAACCGTGATCGTGGTCGACGACGGCCTGGCGACCGGCCTGACCGACCTTGCTGCCGTCCGCGCGTTACGCACGCGCGGTGCGCGCCGTATCGTGGTCGCAGCGCCTGTCGGATCGATCCCGGCGGTGTCGATGCTCGCCGAGGAGGCCGACCGCGTCATCTGCCTGACCGTTCCTCGGCACCTGTTCGGCGTCGGCGCGTGGTACCGCGACTTCACGCCCGTGTCCGACGAGCAGGTGCTGGCGCTGCTGGCCGAAGCGGCCGAGCATGGAGATGCACCCGGGGCCCCCGCGACCCTCTCGGGGGTGGGGTAGTCGTCGCCCTGCACGCTGACCCTGCCCCTCGGCGAAAGCGCAGCCCTCGATGCGGTGCGCTCGCCGAGCAGGCGTTCTGACAGGGTGCGTGGCTCGCCTGTCCTGCGTAGTTTTCCCATGCACTTCGGCGGGTGGGACCGGATGTGCCGTCGTCGCCCGCACGCGAGGCTGAGACACGATGAGAACCACGGCCACCCCCGCGACTGCATCGACCGGGGGCCGCACTGGCAGCGGAGTGGAGCTTGTCCGATTGCCAGACGGCTCGTCGGTGACCGTCCGTCAAACCGACGCCGCGGACGAGTCGGCGCTGCTCGCCTTCCTGTCCGGACTTAGCCTTGAAGCGCGACGTCTGCGGTTCTTCACGGTGGCGGCGAACATGGCCCAGGCAGCCCACCTTGCGACCACGACGGACGCCCAACATTGCGGGCTGATCGCACGCGATGAAGCAGGCGTGATCGTCGGTCATGCGACCTACGTGCAGCTGGACGAGACCCACGCGGAAGTCGCCGTCGAGGTCGCCGATCACCTCCGGGGACACGGCCTTGGCACGATCCTGATCGAGCGACTTGCTGTCACCGCCGAGGAGCGTGGGATCACACATTTCGTGGCGGAGGTTCTGGCCGAAAACCGGGCGATGCTGGACGTCTTTCGCGAGGGCTTCGATGCTCGCGTGGTACACCGCGAGGGCGCTGAGGAGAGACTTGAGTTCCTCACCTCCGGATGGCGTCTGGCGGAGGAACGCTTTCAGATGAGCGCGCGAGCACAGGGCTAGATTTTCGGATGTTTCACAGGGTAATCGTGGCGTTCGACGGCAGCGAGCAGGCTCGCGACGCACTCATGCTGGGCGCAGCCCTCACCGCTTCAGACGGCGAGCTCATCGTCTGCTGCGTGCACCGCTTCAGAACGCTAACTACGCGAGTCGAACCGGGGTCGCCCAACCTCGACCGTGGGCAGGCCAAACACTGCGTCGCTGGAGCCTCTCGGCTCGTCGATGGGGCGCCGACGATCACGCCCCTGCTCGTCGCCGGAGCCGCGGGCGCAATGGTGCTGCAGCGCGCTGCCGAGCAGCAGCATGCCGACCTGCTGGTGCTCGGCTCTTCGCATCGAGGAGCCGTGGGGCGGGTACTCGTCGGGAGCGTGACCGAGGAAACGCTGCATGGGGCGCCGTGCCCGGTCGCCGTGGCTCCGGTGGGACTTCACCGATCGCCGAAGCCTCCGTTAATCGGCGAGATCGCGGTTGCCTACGACGACGAACTCGGGGCCGACACGGCGCTTCAAGTGGCCGGCAAGCTCGCCGCGGAGACAGGCGCACACCTGCAGGTGATCGCGATCGCCAACACCGCAACGCCCATGGTTGTGGGTTCGACCGCGGAGCTGGCCTACTCCGCGAACATCGACAGTCGCGTGCAGATGGCCGAACACGACCTCGAGGCGGCGATCGCTTCGCTGCCTGCGGAACTTACGGTCACGAGCGAGGTTCGCAGGGGACTGCCTCGTCAGGAGATCCTCCGCAGCTCACACGGTGTCGATCTGCTGGTTCTCGGCTCGCGCGGACGCGGTCCGCTGCACCGCCTGGTGCTGGGCAGCGTGAGCGACGCGGTCGTGCGTGCCGCTGCGTGCCCGGTGCTCGTCGTCCCACCCCTTGTGGAGAGCGAGGGTGCCGCGCATTGCTCGAGCGATACGCTCGCAGGTGCGTGAGCCCGATCCCTGGAGGCCCGCCGTGGCGATGATCGAGGTCGAGGCGGTGTCCAAGCGCTTCGGGTCCACGCAGGCCCTCGCCGACTTTGACCTCGCAGCCGAGGAGGGCAAGGTACTTGCGCTGCTCGGCCCCAACGGAGCGGGCAAGACAACGCTGGTGCGGATCCTGGCTACCCTGTTGCGGCCGGACAGCGGACGTGCCACCGTAGCCGGCTGCGATGTGATCGCGGATGCCGGGCGGTTGCGCTCGGAGATCGGCCTCACCGGCCAGTTCGCCGCCGTCGATGAGCTGCTCACCGGCCGTGAGAACCTCGAGCTCGTCGGGCTCTTCTATCAGCTGAGCAAGAGTGAGCGTCGTCGCCGAGCCCAGGAAGTGCTCGAGCGTTTCACGCTCACTGATGCCGCGGAGCAGCTCGTCAAGACCTACTCGGGCGGGATGCGCCGGCGCCTGGATGTCGGGGCCAGCCTGATAGGCCGTCCTCGCGTTCTGTTCTTGGATGAGCCGACCACCGGCCTTGATCCCCGCACCCGCAACGACGTGTGGAGCTTCGTTGAGGATCTCGTCGCCGGCGGCACGACGGTGTTGCTGACGACGCAGTACATGGAGGAGGCGGAGCACCTCGCCCACCGCATCGTTGTGATGGACGCGGGCATCGTCGTCGCTCGGGGAACTGCCGCCGAGCTCAAGGACCAGCTCGGCGGCGACGTGCTCGAGGCGCGTGTGTCAAGCGCGAGCGACCTCGATCGAGCAGCGGCGCTGATCGCGGATCTCGGGCAGAGCGTCCCTCACGTCGATGTCGAGGAGCGGCGCGTGAGCATGCCGACGAAGGGGGCCACGCAGGTGCTCATAGCCGCCGGCGAGCGTCTGCAGCAGGGCGGCATCGCGCTCGAGGATCTGGGCATCCGCCATCCATCGCTTGACGACGTGTTCCTGTCGCTCACCGGCAATGCCGCTAATGCTCAAGCCAACGGCGCGCAAGCCGATGGCGAGACGCTCCCCGATCCCGTCGCCGGACCCGAGCAGCAGCCCGGGCCCACGCGGACGGCACCACGCGCCTCGCGCCCAACTGTGAGCGCCGCGCGCGACACTGGGGGCGTCGCCAAGCGCAACCTCCTGCGCATCCTGCGCAACCCGCGGTTGCTGGTGATCTCAGCGGTTCAACCGGCGCTGCTGCTCGTGCTCTTCCGCTACGTGCTGGGCGGCGCGATCCACATTCCCGGAGTCAGCTACGTCGACTACATCGTCCCCGCCGTCTTCATCGAGGCGGTGATGATCGGCGGAATGGCGACGGCGATCGGCTTGGCGGACGACCTGCGCAGTGGG
This sequence comes from uncultured Solirubrobacteraceae bacterium, assembly GCA_963779605.1. Taxonomy (GTDB): domain Bacteria; phylum Actinomycetota; class Thermoleophilia; order Solirubrobacterales; family Solirubrobacteraceae; genus Palsa-744. The sequence goes on along the minus strand of CAVZYR010000004.1, from coordinate 1,266,018 downwards.
ATCATCGACCGCTTTCGCAGCCTGCCGATGGCTCGGTCGGCCGTCCTCGCCGGGCGTACCCTCGCCGATCTCGCCCGCAGCGTGTTCTCCCTCGCCCTGATGGTGGGCCTGGGGCTGCTCGTTGGCTTCAGCTTCCACGCCGGTATCGGCTCCATCATCGGCGGGCTGGCTCTCGTGATCGTGTTCGGGTATTCCTTCTCCTGGATCTACGCCACCATCGGGCTGGTCACGAAGGACCCGGAAACCGCCCAGGTGGCGGGAATCCTGCCGTTTTTCATCCTCGTGTTCGCGAGCTCGGCGATCGTGCCTGTTGCGACCATGCCGAGCTGGCTGCAGCCCTTTGCCCGCCACCAGCCGGTGAGCATTACGATCAACGCGGTGCGCGCGCTGCTACAGGGCGAACCGACGCACCAATGGGTATGGCAATCGCTGGCCTGGTCTGCGGGGATTCTCGTGGTTTTCTTCACGATCGCCGTGCGCCTTTACCGCAACGTGACCGCCTGAGTGGCAGCGACGTCCGGGTCGATCGCATCGGTGACGATCTGCACCGCCGTCTGGAGACCCAAGGTCACGTCCGTGCCGGCAACGCGTGCCATCTGGCTTCAGCGCTCGACGCCGATTCGGGGCGTGTCCGAGCGGCCTGCTGCGAGCGATTCATGTAGCGCATCGCGGGCATCGGGGTGGGCGGCATGGTCGATGATCAGCCGTGCCTGGGCTCGTTGGCTTCGCCCGAATATGTGTGCGCAACCCTGCTCGGTTATCACCGCGGAATGCTGGAAGGATGTCACCGGGTCCGTCAGCCGGGGCACGATCGTCGAGGTGTCGCTGCGCTCGTGCCACGAGCGCAGCGCTATCACCGCGTGACCGCCGGGGGAGTGAACAGCGCCCTCTACGAAGTCGGGCTGGCCGCCGAAGCCCGAATATAGGCGCCCGGCGATGTGGCTGGCGCCGGCCTGGTCTGACAGGTCTACCTGTAGAGCAGTGTTGACGGAAACCATCGCGGGGTGCGCGGCGATGCGGGAGGGATCGTTCGTCGTCTCGGTGCGGGTCATCCTCAGCCTCGGGTTCTGATCGACCCATTGATAGAGCTCGGGCGAGCCGAACAGGAACGAGCACACGATCGGGTGTGCCTGATCGAGCGCTCCGCGCCGGTCGAGCTCCATCACGCCGTCTGAGATCATCTCCGAGAAGATCGCGAGGCCGCGGCGTGAGATGAGCGCGCGCAGTGTCGCGTCGGGAACCTGTCCGATCCCGAGCTGCAGGGTGGAGCCGTCGTCGATCAGGCCGGCGACGGATTCGGCGATCCTCTCGGCGTGCTCGTGCCCCGGTCCGATCGCGGGCGTGGCGAGCTCTTCCTCCGCCTCGATCCCGAGGTCGATCAGGTCCTCATCGAGCTCGCTGTCGCCCAGCGTGTAGGGCATCCGCGGGTTCAGCTGGGCGATCACGAGGCCCCCACGGGCACGTACGCGCTCGACGGCGGCCGGGAGGATGTTCACCTCGATCCCGAGCGAGACCTTTCCCGCTTTCGGAATCGAGGTGTGCAGCAAGACGACATCGGGCTGGCGGATGGTCGCGAACAGCCGCGGGACGAGCGAAAGACGCATCGGCAGGTAGTCCAGCCGCTCACCCGCGTCGCGCATCCCGGGCCCGACGAACGGCGTCTCGAAGATAACGCCCTCCCGTCTGGGCAGCGGCGCCTGGGCCGCGAGCATGAACAGGCGATAGCGCTCCACGGTGCCCTCCAGCACGTCCAGCAGAGCTCGCGGGGCGGCGAGATTCCCGCTCGCGACGACCCGCGGCTCGGAGGCCGGGAGCGCGTCCAGGGCCTTCTCGAGCTGCTGCTCTGAGATCACCCGCATCTACGCCGCCGCGGGCACGGGTGCCATCACTCTCGCGGCGAGGTCGACGAGGCGGCTGGAATAGCCCCACTCGTTGTCGTACCACGCGACGACCTTCACCTGCGTTCCGTTCATCACGCTGGTCAGCTCCGAGTCGAAGATCGAGGAGTAGGGAGACTTCACGATGTCGCTTGAGACGATCGGATCCTCGCTGTAGGAGAGGATGCCCGCCAGCGGGCCGTGCTCGGCGGCGTCGCGAAACGCGACATTGACCTCCTCGACGCTCGTAGCTCGTTCGGACTCCACGGTGAGGTCGACGATCGAGCCGGTCGGGGTCGGCACGCGGATCGCGATCCCGCCCAGTCGCCCGTCGAGCTCGGGGATCACCAGGCCGAGCGCCTTCGCCGCTCCCGTGGATGTCGGTACGAGGTTCAGCGCAGCGGCGCGGGCTCGGCGGAGATCCTTGTGTGGACCGTCGAGCAGGTTCTGGTCGGCGGTGTAAGCGTGGATGGTGCTCATCTGGCCGTGACGGATGCCGATCGTGTCGTGGAGCACCCTGGCGACGGGCGCCAGGCAGTTGGTCGTGCACGACGCGTTTGAGAGAATGTGATGGCGATCGGGGTCGTAGGCCTCCTCGAAGTTCACGCCGATCACCACGGTCGCATCCAGCGGCTCGGACCCCTTGCCGGGCGCGGAGACGATCACCTTGCGGGAGCCTGCCGTGAGATGGGCCGCGGCCGCTGCGCGCGTGCGATTGCGACCGGTCGACTCGATCACGACGTCCACCCCGAGCTCGTGCCATGGCAGCTTCCTGACGTCTGGCTCCGCGAGCACCCGGATCCGACGTCCGTCGAGAACGATCTCCCGGGCGGTGGACTCCACGGCGGCCGGAAAGGCTCCGTATACGGAGTCGTGGCGCAGCAGGTGCGCGAGCGTGGCACCGTCCGTTAGATCGTTGATCGCCACGACCTCGAGATCCGCTCCCTGCTCGTATGCGATCCGCAGGACGCTTCGACCGACGCGGCCGAAGCCGTTGATGGCGACTCTAGTCGGCATTGTGCGGCCTCCTCGTGCTCGTTTCTGTGGCTAGATGGCCCGTGACGGCCCGACTTCACCGGCAGTAGTCACGTTATGCGCGACCGCGAGCTCCGTCATGAGTGATGAGCCCCCTGCCGGGGTGGTGGTAACTACGGATCACTTTGGGTGGGCAGCCCGGTGGTCACGGACCCGCCCAACGGATTGACTGGTCTTCATAGCCGCGCGCCGCGCGAAACCCGATTCGAGGAGCGATGAGCCGATGACCGTCACCCAGTCAGAGACCCCCGACCTCGCCACGGACGCGGTGCGCCCGTTCGCGCGCCTGAGCCGCGATGATGTCGCCTACGCGGGCGGCAAGGGCGCAAATCTGGGGGAGCTCACCTCTGCGGGGCTGCCGGTCCCCGGCGGCTTCGTCGTCGGCGCCCCGGCATACGCCGCGTTCTGTGCGCAGACGGGGCTGCGCAAACGCCTGAGCGAACTGCTCGACGGCGTCAACGTTGAGGACACGGCCGCTCTACAGGTCGCGAGCGTCGCTGCCCGCGACCTGTTCGATCACACGCCGATACCCGAGCCGTTGGCGCAGGAGATCCGCTCGGCATATGAGCAACTTTCGCCCGAGAACTTTCAGGCGCCCGTGGCCGTGCGCTCCTCGGCCACCGCGGAGGACACCGCGGACACCTCCTTCGCGGGCATGAACGAGACCTACCTGAACATCCGCGGCGCCGACGCGGTGGTGGACGCGGTGCGGCGTTGCTGGCGCTCGTTGTTCGGTGCGCGCACGATCTACTACCGCGGCGTCAACGGCTTCGCACAGGCTGACATGGACATCGCGGTGGTCGTGCAGATTCAGGTCAACTCGACCCGCGCCGGCGTGATGTTCACCGTCAACCCCGCCACCGGCGAGCGGGGAGAGCTCGTGATCGAGGGTTCCTTCGGCCTCGGCGAGGCGGTCGTCTCGGGCTCGGTCTCTCCCGATCGCTACGTGGTGGAGAAGGCGACGCTCGCGATACGCCGTCGCGAGGTTCATCACAAGGATCTGGTGATCGAATACGCGCCTGAGGGCGGGACCTCCCAGCGGGCTCTGTCCGAGGAGGACGCCGTGCGAGCTGTGCTGACCGACGATGAGGTCGTCGCGGTCGCAGGGCTCGGCCGGCGAATCGAGGAGCACTACGGCTCCCCGCAGGACACCGAGTGGGCGTTTGACCCCGAAGGCGCGCTGTGGATGCTGCAGAGCCGCCCCATCACCACGCTGCACGACGATATCCCCGCGAACGCCGCGACGGCCGAGCCCTCGGCGCCGCAGGCCGTGCTGCTGCGCGGGCTGGGCGGTGCGCCGGGGAGCGCCGGCGGCGCGGCGCGCGTGCTGACCACGCTCGCGGACGCCGCGAAGCTGAACGACGGCGACGTGCTCGTGACGCACATGACCTCGCCGGATTGGCTTCCGCTTCTGCGCCGCGCGGGCGCGATCGTGACCGATTCCGGCGGCATGACCTGCCATGCCGCGATCGTCTCGCGCGAGCTCGGTATCCCCTGCGTGGTCGGAACCGGAGAGGCGACCCGTCGCCTGCGCGACGGTGAGATCGTGACCGTCGATGCGACCCGCGGTGTGGTGCTCGAGGGAGCTCGTGCAAGCGAGCCCCGGCAGGCGTCCTCTGAGGAGCCGGCGGTGGGCGCAGGCAAAGTCGTTTCCCCCGCGGTGGCCGCCGTGACGGCAACGCAGATCCTCGTCAACCTGTCAGAGCCCTCGCAGGTTGAGCGCGTCAAGGACCTGGCGGTCGACGGGGTTGGGCTGCTGCGAGCTGAGCTGATGGTGCTCGAGGCGCTCGCGGGCGATCATCCCCGCACGTTGCTCGAGGAGGGGCGCGGAGATCACTTCGTCACGCGCATGGCCGAGGGGCTGACCACATTCGCGGCCGGCTTTGCGCCGCGGCCGGTCACCTACCGCACGATCGACTTTCGCACCAACGAGTTCTCCGGTCTGCGCGGCGGCGAGCGCTTCGAGCCGCACGAGGCCAACCCGATGATCGGCTACCGGGGCGCCCTGCGCTACACGCGCGAGCCCGACGTGTTCGCGCTCGAGCTGGCCGCACTGCGACAGGTCTGGGATGCCGGACTGCACAACCTGCACGTGATGCTGCCATTCGTGCGCAGCACCCGCGAGCTGCGCCGCTGCCGCGAGCTGATCGCCGAGTCCGGACTGCTCGATCGTCCCGGCTTTGAGCTGTGGGTGATGGCTGAGGTGCCCTCGGTGCTGTTCAACCTGAAGGACTACGCGGCGCTGGGCGTGACCGGCATCTCGATCGGCTCGAACGATCTGACGCAACTCTTGCTCGGCGCGGACCGAGACAACGAGGTGCTGGCCGAGACCTTCGACGAGCGCGACCCGGCCGTCACGGCCTACCTGCGCGAGCTGATCCCACGAGCGCGCAAGCTCGGCTTGCGCACCTCGATCTGCGGACAAGCTCCCTCGGTGCATCCCGAGTACGCGGAGCTGCTGGTCCGCGCCGGCATCGATGCGATCTCGGTCAGCGTCGACGTGGTCGATCGAACCCGGGCGCTGGTCGCCGCCGCCGAGCAGCGCGTGCTGCTCGACACCGCGCGCACAGACGGACAGATCGACCGCATCGGCGCAGAGGCGTAGGGATGTTCGAGGTGCGGATCCATGGCCGCGGCGGCCAGGGCGTCGTGACCGCGGCCGAGATGCTCTCGCTCGCGGCGTTCGACGAGGGCCGCTACGCACAGGCGTTCCCGAGCTTTGGCTCAGAGCGCATGGGCGCGCCGGTCGTGTCGTTCTGCCGCATCGACGATCACGAGATCCGCCTGCGCGAGCCCGTGATGGAGCCTGACGTGCTGATCATCCAGGACGCCACGCTGCTTCATCACGTAGACGTGTTCGGGGGCCTGAAGCGTGACGGTTTCGTCCTCATCAACAGCGCGAAGAGCTTCGACGAGCTCGGCCTCGGCGATTTCGTGAAGGACTTCCGCCACGAGCGGCTGCTGACCGTGCCCGCCTCCGAGCTTGCACGCGAGTACACCGGGCGGGTGCTCGCGAACGCCGCGTTGCTCGGTGGCTTCTCGGCGCTCAGCGGGTTGGTCTCGCTCGACGCCGTGACGAGCGCGATCCACGAGCGCTTCAAAGGAGCTGTGGGAGAGGGCAACGTGGCGGCCGCCAGGGCGGCCCACGCCTGGGTCACCGATGAGCTACGGGAGCTGACCGGTGCCGCGTCAGGTTGAGGGCTCGCGGGCGGTGGCAGAGGCCGTGGCGCTGTGTCGCCCGGAGGTCATCTGCGCCTACCCGATCTCCCCCCAGACGCACATCGTCGAGAACCTCTCAGCGCTCGTCAAGAGCGGCGAGCTCACGCCGTGCGAGTTCGTCAACGTCGAGTCTGAGTTCGCAGCGATGTCGGCGTCGATCGGTGCCTCGGCGACCGGGTCGCGTGCGTACACGGCGACCGCAAGCCAGGGTCTCTTGTACATGGCCGAGGCGCTCTATAACGCCTCCGGCCTGGGCCTCCCGATCGTGATGACGGTCGCCAACCGCGCGATCGGCGCGCCGATCAACATCTGGAATGACCACAGCGACTCCATGTCCCAGCGCGACTCCGGCTGGATCCAGCTCTACGCGGAGACCAACCAGGAGGCGCTCGATCTTCACATCCAGGCGTTCCGCTTGGCCGAGGAGCTCTCAACGCCGGTGATGGTCTGCGTGGACGGCTTCATCCTCACGCACGCGGTCGAGCGCCTTGAGATCCCCTCCCAGGAACAGGTCGACGCCTTCCTGCCCCCATTTCAGCCACGACAGATGCTCGACCCTGAGGAGCCGATCACGATCGGTGCGATGGTTGGCCCCGAGGCGTTCATGGAGGTGAAGTACCTCGCGCACGCCAAGCAGATGCAGGCCCTCGAGGTGATCCCCCAGATTGCCGAGGACTTCAGGATCGCGTTCGATCGCGATTCCGGTGGTCTGATCGACAGCTACCGCGCCGAGGACGCCGAGACGATCGTCGTCGCGCTCGGCTCGGTGCTCGGAACGATCAAGGACACGGTCGATGAGCTGCGCGGGGAGGGCGTCAGGATCGGGGTCGTCGCGATCAAATCCTTCCGCCCGTTTCCGCTCGAGGCGGTACGCGCGGCGCTCGGGCACGCGCAGCGTGTGCTCGTACTGGAGAAGGCGCTCGCCGTCGGCATCGGCGGAATCGTCTCCGCGAACGTCAGAATGGCGCTCGCCGGCATCCAGCTGCACGGCTACGCGGTGATCGCGGGTCTCGGCGGACGGCCGATCACGAAGGCCTCGCTGCGCGGGCTGTTCACCGACGCGGTGGCTGACCGCCTCGAGGCTTTGACATTCCTCGACATGGACTGGGACGTGGTGAACCGCGAGCTTCAGCGCATGCGCTCCTCGCGCACCTCCGGGCCGCACGCCGAGAACATCCTGCGCGACGTGGGAACGGTGGCGGCGGGCCCCGTATGAGGAGCCCGAGAGTATGAGCGCACCGGCCATCCGCTTCTACCAGACGGGCAGCATCGCGGTCGGTAACCGCCTGCTCGACCCCGAGCAACGCTCAGTGCAGGCCGACGAGGAGCGCACGAACTCGATCACCTGCGGCCACCGCGCCTGCCAGGGCTGCGGGGAGGCGCTCGGAGCGCGCTACGCGCTGGACGCTGCGATGCGCGCCACCAACGGCCAGATGATCGCCGCGAACGCAACCGGGTGCCTCGAGGTGTTCTCCACACCATCCCCGGAGACCTCATGGCGGATCCCGTGGATCCACTCGCTGTTCGCCAACGCGCCGTCCGTATCGACCGGCATCGCGGCGGCCCTGCGGGCCAAGGGCCGCGACGACGTTCGCGTCGTCGGGCAGGGCGGCGACGGCGGCACCGTGGATATCGGCATGGCGTGCCTGTCCGGGATGTTCGAGCGAAACGATGACGTGCTCTACATCTGTTACGACAACGAGGCATACATGAACACCGGCGTGCAGCGCTCCGGCTCCACCCCGCCCGCCGCCCGCACGGCCACCACGCAGGCGGTCGGCCCGGAGCCGGGGAATGTGTTCGGCCAGGGCAAGAGCGCGCCGCTGATCGCGATGGCGCACGAGATTCCCTACGTCGCGACCGCCACCGTCGCCGAGCTGCGCGATCTCGAGGCGAAGGTCCAGACCGCGATGGAGATCCGCGGCGCGCGTTACCTGCACGTGTTCGTCCCCTGCCCGCTCGGTTGGGGAAGCGCGTCCAAGGACACCATCCGCATCGCCCGCCTGGCAAAGGAGTCCGGCATCTTCCCGGTGTTCGAGGCCCGTCACGGCGAGGTGACCGAGGTCTCGAAGATCCGCCGCCAGGTACCCGTCGAGGACTACCTGCGTCCGCAGACGCGTTTTTCCCACCTGTTCAAGCCCGAGCCACGGACCGATGTCATCGCCCGCATCCAGGCAGGAGCCCAGCGCAACATCCGCCGCTTCGGGTTGCTCGGCGACACCAGCCCCGCACAGATCCTCTCAGCGGCCGCAGCCGACAGCTGGCGCGGCTGATGGACAAGCCCTTTGCGATCACCTTGGATGTCGGCTCGAGCCTCGCGAACAAGACGGGCTCGTGGCGCGCGGAGCGCCCACTGTATGTGCATCGCCTTCCGCCGTGCAACCACGCGTGTCCCGCCGGGGAGAACATCCAGCAGTGGCTCTACCACGCCGAGTCCGGCGACTATGAGAGCGCCTGGCGCGAGCTGATGAAGGACAACCCGCTGCCCGGTGTGATGGGACGCGTCTGCTACCACCCGTGTGAGACCTCGTGCCACCGCGCGCAGGTCGACGATGCGGTTGGGATCCACGGCGTCGAGCGCTTCCTCGGCGACGAGGCCGTGAGGCACGGCTGGAAGCTGACCGTCGAGGCCGAGCCGACCGGCAAGCGCGTGCTCGTCGTCGGCGCGGGCCCCTCCGGTCTATCAGCTGCCTACCAGCTCACACGCCGCGGACACGCCGTCACGATCCGCGAGGCCGGCCCGATGGCCGGCGGCATGATGCGCTTCGGCATCCCCCAGTACCGCCTCCCGCGCGACGTCCTCGACGGCGAGGTGCAGCGCATCCTCGACCTCGGCGTGACACTCGAGCTGAACGCGAAGGTCACCAACATCCTGCAGGAGATGCAGGACGGCGGCTTCGACGCGGCGTTCCTGGCAGTCGGCGCGCATATCGGCAAGCGCGCCTACATCCCCGCCGGGGAGGCCGCCCACATCCTCGATGCCGTCACGCTGCTTCGCAGCATGGAGGGCGAGGAGCGGCCACTGCTCGGCCGGCGCGTCGTCGTCTACGGCGGCGGGGACACGGCGATGGACGCAGCGCGCACAGCCAAGCGCCTCGGTGCGAACGAGGCGATCGTCGTCTACCGGCGCACGCGCGAGCGCATGCCCGCGCACGACTTCGAGGTCGAGGAGGCGCTCGAGGAGGGCGTGATGATGAAGTGGCTGTCCACGATCAAGCACGCGGATGCGGGCAGGCTCGTGTTGGAGAAGATGGAGCTCGACGAGGCCGGTTTCCCCCAGCCCACGGGCCAGACCGAAGAGCTCAAGGCCGACTCGCTCATCCTCGCGCTCGGCCAGGAAGCAGACCTGTCGCTGCTCGACTGCGTCCCCGGTCTTCAGATCGAGGACGGCGTGGTGCAGGTCGACGAGCGCATGATGACCGGCCACGAGGGCATCTTCGCCGGAGGCGACATGGTGCCCGCCGAGCGCACGGTCACGGTCGGCGTCGGCCACGGCAAGCAGGCCGCTCGCAACATCGACGCGTGGCTCAATGCGCGCGAGTACGTGCATCCACCCGAGCCGGAGCTCGCGAGCTTCGAGGAGCTCAACATCTGGTACTACACCGACGCGCCGAAGACCGTTGCGCCTCATCTGGACCTCATCCGCCGGCAGTCGAGCTTCGACGAGGTCACCCAGGCGCTCGACGAGGCCAACGCGCTGTTCGAGGCCCGCCGCTGCCTGTCTTGCGGCAACTGCTTCGGCTGTGACAACTGCTATGGCGTATGCCCGGACAATGCGGTGCTCAAGGTACAGGAGGGCGATGGCTACGCGTTCGATCTCGACTACTGCAAGGGCTGCGGCATCTGCGTCGAAGAGTGCCCGTGTGGGGCGATAGAAATGATCCCCGAGCCCTGAGACGAAGGTCAGTCGGGTCTGAGGAGAGCCTCACCCGTCGCTGCCGAGGAGCCCGCGTTCAAGCGCGTAGCCGACCAGCTCCGCGCGGGTGGACAGGCCTAGCTTTTGCTGGATGTGGGAGCGGTGGGTCTCGACCGTTCGTACGGACAGGAACAGCTGCTCGCCGATCTCTGTGTTGGTGTGGCCAAGCGCGATCAGGCGCAGAACGTCGACCTCGCGCTCTGAGAGGTCGTCCGGCGGTCCCGGCGGAGGCTCCGCGGCGATGCGCGCGCCGAGTCTCGGGTTCAGGTAGCTCTCGCCTGCGGCGGCGCGTCGCACGGCTTCCACGAGCTCCTCATCGGCGGCCTCCTTCAGCACATATCCAAGTGCTCCTTCGCCGAGGGCCTGGCGGGCGAACGCGGGCTCCTTCTGCATCGTCAGCACCACGATCTGCGTGTCGGGCGATTCCTCGCGAATACGCGGAATCTCCTCGAGGCTCGAACCGCCCGGCATGTTCAGGTCCAGCACGAGAACCGCGGGATGGTGGCCGCGCACATACCGCTTGGCGCTCTCCACATCGCTGGCCTCGGCTAGGACTTCGAAGTCCGGCTCTGAGTCGAGCAGCAGTCTCAGGCCGCTGCGCACGACCGCGTGATCGTCAGCCAGCACGATCCGAATCGTCTCAGAGGAGGGGGCCTGCTCCGCGGGTGGCGGGTTCGTGGCGCTCATGACCTGGAACCTATCGTTTCAGACGGTTTCACCGAACTGGACCCGACCTGCACCGGAGCGTCCTGTGCGAGCTCAGGCAACCGTGCCGGCTGACGTTTCGGCATGGATCTCGCTCTCGCTCGCCGAGTGCTCGCACGGGACGGCGGGGCGGGGGAGCACGAGCAACGCGCCGGCTCCTCCGGGGGAACTACGGATCGACAGGCGCTGCTTCAGCGGATGGCGCGCGGCGCGCGGCATGTGATCGTCGACTTCACAACCCCAGCTACCCGAGGAGTCGCGATGAAGGCCGCAGTCGTTCACAGCTTCGATCAGCCGCTGTCCCTCGAGGACGTGCCGGTCCCCGAGCCCGGTCCCGAGCAGGTGCTCGTGCGGGTCGAGGCGTGCGGGCTATGTCACACAGACATTCACGCTGCGCGCGGCGAGTGGCCGGTGAAGCCCACCCCACCGTTCATCCCCGGCCACGAGGGGGTCGGCATCATCGAGCGCGTCGGGTCGGGCAACCCCCACGGCCTGGCGGAGGGCATGCGCGTCGCGCTGCCCTGGCTCGGATACGCCTGCGGTGACTGCCGCTACTGCAACTCGGGCGCCGAGACGCTGTGCGAATCTCAGATCAATACTGGCTACGGCATGAACGGCGGCTTCGCAGAGTACGCGCTCGGCTACGCACGTCATGTGGTTCGCGTACCAAACGACGTCGACCCGTTCGACGCGGCGCCGCTCACCTGCGCGGGGGTCACCACCTACAAGGCCGTGAAGGTGTCGGGTGCCAGCTCCGCGGGCCTCGTCGCCGTGTTCGGCGCCGGCGGCCTCGGCCATCTCGCGATCCAGTACGCGCGGGTCACCGGTGCCGCGGTCGTCGCCGTGGACATCAACGAGGAGCGCCTGAACACGGCGCGAGAGCTGGGTGCGGAGCATGTGGTGCATGTCGGCGAGCAGGATCCGGTTGCGGCGATCCAGGCGCTCGGAGGGGCCGACCAGGCGATCTCGACCGCGGTCAGTCCCGCCGCCTTCGAGCAGGCCCTCGGGTCGCTTGCGCGCGGCGGCACCCTCGTCTGCGTCGGCCTGCCCGCGCAGAACGAGATGCGACTCCCGATCTTCCAGACGGTGCTGGGCGGACTGACGGTGAAGGGCTCGATCGTCGGCACCCATCACGATCTCGAGGAGGTCTTCGAGCTACACCGCCGGGGACGCACGCGCGTCGAGCGCGTCGAGCGCGAGCTCGACGACGTAAACGACGCGATCGGACAGGTGCTCGACGGCAGCGCGCCCGCTCCGCGGATGGTCTTCCGGCTCGCGGAGGTCCCGGCCGCGAGCACTCCCGAGGCCAGCGCGGCCGCCGTCGTCTGAGTGAAGACGCCGGCCGTAACTGAACTTCCAACCACACGATTCCAGGAGGACTCTCATGGCCATCGCAGTTGACACCCCGACCGTCTTCGCGGCCCCCGGGCAATCCGGAAGCCTCGTCGAGCTGAAGTCGCGCTACGACAACTTCATCGGCGGCGAGTGGACCGCGCCCGTCGACGGCCGCTATCGCCAGAACCTCACGCCCGCCACGGCCGAGCCATTCTGCGAGGTGGCCGACTCGACGCAGGCGGATGTCGAGCTCGCGCTCGACGCGGCCCACACCGCGAAGGACGCCTGGGGCCGGCGGTCGCCCGCCGAGCGCGCCGCGGTGCTTGACGCGATCGCCGATGCGATACAGGAGAACCTCGAGATGCTCGCGGTCGCCGAGAGCTGGGAGAACGGCAAGCCCGTTCGCGAGACGCTCGGCGCGGACCTCCCGCTCGCGATCGACCACTTCCGCTACTTCGCCGGCGCCGTGCGCGCGGAGGAGGGCTCGATCTCAGAGATCGACGAGCAGACCTATGCCTACCACTTCCGCGAGCCCCTGGGCGTCGTCGGCCAGATCATCCCCTTCAACTTCCCGCTGCTGATGGCGGCCTGGAAGATAGCCCCGGCGCTCGCCGCCGGCAACTGCACGGTGATAAAGCCCGCCAGCCCAACGCCGTGGTCGTTGCTGAAGCTCATCGAGGTGATCCAGGACGTCATCCCGGCGGGCGTGTTGAACGTCGTCAACGGGTCGGGCGCCGAGGTCGGCAGGGCGCTCGGGTCGAGCAAGCGGATTGCCAAGATCGCCTTCACGGGCGAGACCGTCACGGGGCGGCTGATCATGGGGTACGCCGCGCAGAACCTGATCCCGTCGACCACGGAGCTGGGCGGCAAGTCGCCCAACATCTTCTTCGAGGACATCCTCGACGCCGATGACGAGCTCCTCGACAAGGCGATCGAGGGGCTTGTGCTGTACGCCTTCAACAAGGGCGAGGTCTGTACCTGCCCCTCGCGAGCGCTGATCCAGGAGTCGATCTACGAGGAGTTCATGGGCCGCGCGCTGGAGCGCATCCGCGCCATCCGCCAGGGCAACCCGCTCGATCCCGCGACGCAGATCGGCCCGCAGGTCTCCCAGGCACAGCTCGAGAAGATCGAGAGCTACGTCCAGATCGGTCTCGACGAGGGAGCGGAACTCCTGATCGGCGGCCAGGCACCGGCAATGGAGGGCGAGCTCGCGGGCGGTTACTACTTCGAACCGACCGTCCTGAAGGGCACGAACTCGATGCGCGTCTTTCAGGAGGAGATCTTCGGCCCGGTGCTCGCGGTCACGACCTTTCGCGACGAGCAGGAGGCGCTCCAGATCGCAAACGACACGATGTATGGCCTCGGCGCCGGCGTGTGGACGCGCGATGGCAGCCGGGCGTTTCGCATGGGCCGCGGCATCCAAGCGGGGCGTGTGTGGACGAACTGCTACCACCTGTACCCGGCGGGTGCCGCGTTCGGCGGCTACAAGTCATCAGGCGTGGGGCGTGAGAACCACCGCATGATGCTCGACCACTATACGCAAACCAAGTGCCTGCTCGTGAGCTATGACCCGAAGCCGCTCGGTTTCTTCTGAGACGCCCGGCAGGGTCAGCGCGACGCCGGCCGTGCTCGAGTTGCTCGAGCGGCTGGCGGCGCGCTATGGCCCGCTCGTGATCCACCAGTCGGGAGGCTGCTGCGACGGCAGCTCCCCGATCTGCCTTCCCGCCGTCGAGCTGCCACCGAGCCCGTCCGATGTCCTGCTGGGCACCGTCGGCGATACTCCCGTGTATATAGACGGCGACCAGGACGAGCGCTGGCTGCGCCCCGAGCTGGTGATCGGCGTATCCCCCGGCGCAGCGATGGGCTTCTCGCTGGAGGGCGTTGAGGGTAAACACCTCGTGGCGCTCTCAGGCGAGGGTCGATAGCAGCTCGAGCTCCTCCAGCAGCAGGCGCGGCAGCAGGAAGTGCTCGCGCACGTGCTCGCGCCCGCGCTGGCCGAGCTGCTCCGCCAGCTCGCGATCATTCAGCAGGCTGAGCATCGCCTCAGCGCAGTCCTCGACCGAGTCGACCAGCAGGCCGCCGACGCCCTCGGGCATCTGCATCGGGATGCCGCCGGCGCGTCCGGCGACGACGGGTGTGTCCTTCCACAGCGACTCCGAGACGACCAGGCCGAAGCCCTCACGGATGGACTTCTGCACCACGACATCTGAAAGGCGCTGGAAGGCGTTCACCTCGACGCTGCTCGCGCCCGTGAGGTTCGTGTAGATGTGGATCAGCGGATCGCGCTCGGCCTGCTCCGAGAGCTGGCTGTAGACCTCCCAGCCCTCGGGGTCATCGAGCGCCATCGATCCGATCAGCGCCAACTGCAGATCACCGACCTCCTCGCGCACGAGCCGGTATGCGTCGATCACGCCAAGGGGGTCCTTCCAGGTGTCAAAGCGCGATACCTGCGTCACGAGCTTCCCCGGAAGGTCGATGCCGATCCAATCAAGGATCTGGCTTGAAATCGCAGTGTCGATGTCGATGTTCTTGGGGCTGAGCGGATCGATCGCGGGGGCGATGAACTCGACCCGAGTGATCGGGAGGCCCGGTGGCACGAAGTCGGGCATCGTGAACACCGCGGCGTCATAGCCCTCCAGGTGGGGCGCAAGGAAGCGCCAGGCGTCGGCGTTCGGCTCACTGGTGTCGATATGGCAACGCCACACCCAGTGCGCGCTGCCCTTGCCGTGCATGCTCAAGAGCCCCGCGGGCTGAGGGTCGTGGACGACGATGAAGTCGTACTCGCCGTCGAGGTTCTCGGCGTTCTCGCGCGCGCAGTCCAGATAGACGGACCGCTCGCTGTCGGTGAGCGAGCGGGGTGAGCCTTGCAGAGCGTTGTGCAGCGCCTTGGTGGCGTGGAAGAACTCTTGGCTGCCGGCGATGACCTTCCAGTCCACCGTGAGCCCGAGATCCCGTAGCAGCGGGACGCTGGACCGCAGGAGCTCCGATACGCCGCCGCCGTAGGCGGTCGCGTTGACGTGCAGGATGCGAGCGCCGGCGAGCGAGCGAGCGTGCTCGCGCAGCTGTTGGAGGATGGGGCCAGGAGCAATGCCCTCGTAGGCGTCCAGCGACCAGCGTCCGACGGCTACCCTCTGCAGCATCGCGTGCCTCCTTCCATTGTCCGGTGAGGTCGCGTCGCGCGAACGCCTCACGGCCCGCCGTGTTGCTGTTGTGATCGCGAGCATCGCCACTGCGCCAGACCGGCGAGCTCGTTTGGATTAGCGGCCGCATCAACAGATCTTTGGCGACTTCTCCTCACCTTGGCATCGGCACTAGTTCCGATCGCAATGGGAAAACTACGCCCGCCGTCGGTCGACACTCGTTGCGATCATCTCGGGCATACCACACACACAAAGAGCTCAGCGGCAAGCAGAATCAGAAAGCAGTCTGGCTCGCGATAGCGTTCGCACGGTGCGCGAGGTCCTGCCCGGCATCTTCCACTGGCCCGCCCTGCACCCGCGCATCAACATGGAGGTCTCCTCCTACTGGCTCGAGGACGGCGCCGTCCTGATCGACCCACTCGTACCGCCGGACGTGGGACTTGAGTGGTTCGAGGACCGCTCAAGCCCCCCGGTGGAGATCCTGCTCTCGAACCGCCACCACTATCGTGACAGCGCGCGCTTCCAGGATGTGTACGGCTGCCCGGTGTACTGCAACCGAGCGGGGCTGCACGAGTTCCGCCATGGCGAGCTCATCACGGCGTTCGATCCCGGCGACGCGCTCCCGGGTGGTGTGATGGCGCATGCGGTCGGAGGGCTGTGCCCTGACGAGACGGCCCTGCACCTACCCGCGGCCCGCGCGGTTGGTATTTGCCGACGGCGTCGTCCGCGGAGGCCCGCAGGGACAGTCCGGCCCCCTAGGCTTCGTGCCCGACACGCTCATGGACGACCCTCGGGGCACGAAGCGACACCTGCTCGACGCTTTCATCCGCCTGATGGGAGAGCTGGACTTCGACCATCTGCTGCTCGCCCACGGCGGCCCAGTCATCGGGGATGGACGGGCTCAGCTGCAGGAGCTCATCGACTGCGGGGGACGCGCGGCGTTCGAGCTATAGGAGCTGGCGGCGCGGGGCGGCGGCTCGAGCCGCTATCGCCCCCCGCCACACTGATGCCGTTTTGAGGCTCGACGCGCTCGTTCTGAATCAGAACAGGCAGGTGGCGCTGCCGTGATCTCTTCGATCCATTTGTGGGACGGTTCGAGGATCGACTGAGTAGCTGGCGACCGCGTGCCGGGCGATGCCTTCCGCATTCGGGGGAGGTCAGCAGCTGAGCGGCGACGACAGCGGCAGGAAGCAGACTCGGCGGATCGTGCAACAGCGGGACGTAATCCGTAGAAACACACGCCCGAGTGCGGGAGAGTCCCCGATGCACTGGTTCGGCTCCGGGTCTAGCGTTGGATTAGTGGTAGTGCCGCAACGGGCGCTCACAAAGCGAACAGGTTCGGCCCCCTTGAGCTTCCCCGCCGCCGACGAAAGGTAGGAACCCGAGATGAAGGCTCTCGTTTATCACGGCCCCGGACAGCGTGGCTGGGACACCGTCGATGACCCCACGATCGTCGACCCGACCGACGCGCTGGTGCGGATCGACACCTCGACCATCTGCGGCACGGACCTGCACATCCTCAAAGGTGACGTGCCGGAGACCGCCCCGGGCACCGTGCTCGGTCACGAGGCCGTGGGAACGGTGCAGGAGGTGGGGGCCGGCGTAAGCACGGTTGCCCCCGGCGACCGGGTCCTGATGTCGTGCGTCAGCTCCTGCGGGCGCTGCCGCTTCTGCAAGGAAGCCCGCTACGGCCAGTGCCTCGGCGGGGGCGGCTGGATCTTCGGCCATCTGATCAACGGTCTGCAGGCCGAGTACGCGCGGGTGCCGTTCGCCGACAACTCCGTCTACAAGGTCCCCGAGCAATTGACCGACGAGCAGGTGCTGTTTCTCGCGGACATCCTTCCCACCTCATTCGAGGTCGGTGTCCTCAACGGCATGGTCTCACCCGGAGACGTGGTCGCGATCGTGGGCGCCGGGCCGATCGGCCTTGCCGCGATCCTGACCGCGAGGCTGTTCACGCCCGGACGGATCGTCGCGATCGACCTCGCCGACAGCCGGCTTGAGAGTGCTCGCAGGTTCGGCGCGGACACGACCATCAACAACGGCAGCGAGGACGCCGTCGCTCGAGTCATGGAGCTCACCGATGGTCTCGGTGCCGACGTCGCGTTCGAGGCCGTCGGCGTGCCGCAGACCTTCGAACTCGCCGCCGAGCTGATCCGCCCCGGAGGGCGCGTGGCGAACATCGGCGTTCACGGCCAGTCCGCACAGCTACATCTGGAGAAGCTGTGGATTCGTGACGTCACAATCACGACAGGGCTGGTCGACACCTTCAGCATCCCGCAGCTGATGCGACTGATCTCGAGCGGTCACCTCGACCCGTCGCTGTTCGCGACACATCACTTCGCGCTCGGGGACACGATGAGCGCCTACAACACGTTCGCCGACGCGGCGAACACGAACGCCCTGAAGGTCGTGCTCCAGGGTGAAAACGCCAACTCGCCGGCCGCTGAAGCTGAGCGGATCGCCGTCGCGTGAGATTGGCTGGCAGTTGAAAACATGAACGCGCATCTGCACTTGGCCGCGTCTCTCACCGAGACCGACGCTAACCCGGCCGTGCCGTCGCCCGTGCGTGTCGTTCTCGCCGACGATCACGCGTTAATGCGCCGCAGCCTGCGGCTGTTGCTCGACGGCGAGGACGGGGTCGAGGTGATCGCCGAAGCCGAGGACATGGCGGCGGCCGTGCGCCACGTTCACGACGACAAACCTGATGTGCTGGTGCTTGACCTGCGCATGCCGGGGGGCTCCAGCATCGAGACGATCGGCAAGCTGCGCGGGAGCGCACCGGACACCCAGGTCGTCGTGCTGACGATGGAGAACAACCCGGTATTCGCACAGCATGCGCTCGCAACAGGTGCACTCGGGTTCGTGTTGAAGGATCGCGCCGACAGCGAGCTGGGAGACGCCGTTCGTGCCGTGGCATGCGGCGAGGAGTACATCGGCCCGCGGGTCGCCGCCCGCATCGGGGCTGTGCGAGGGTCGGTCATCGATGGTGAGCTCAGCTCGCGTGAGGTCGAGGTGCTGCGACTGATCGCGCTCGGCCACACGAGCGTTGAAATCGCCGGCAAGCTGCGCATCTCACCCCGCACGGTGGAGTCTCACCGGGCCCGCGTTCACAGCAAGCTCGGCCTCGCCACACGCGCCGAACTGGTGGGCTACGCGCTGGAACGCAGCTTGCTCACAGCGTGAGTTAGGACGCCACCTGCTCGGAGCCCGAGTGCCCCGGGGGACGCTCGACCGCTCCCTGTAGGGGTAGACACGCTTTGACCAGGGTGCCATGCTCGGTGGAGCTGATGCTGAGATCACCGCCGGCGAGGCTCACTCGCTCGCGCATGCCGGCGAGCCCGAATCCACCGGTGGCGACATCGGGATCAAATCCGGCACCGTCGTCCTCGACTTCGATCTGCAGCTCATCGGCCTCGCCGCCCACCATGACGCGCACACTCGTGGCCCCGGCGTGCTTTGCCACGTTCGTGAGCGCCTCCTGCACCAGCCGATAGGCGGTGCTCTCGATCTCTGTGTCAAGGCGCTCCTCCCCAGCCCCAACGTCCGGCAGCGCGAGCTCGCCGTTGATCTGAAAGACGCCCTGCTCGCGATGGCGGTCGAGCAGGGCCTCAATCGCCGTCCGCAATCCCAGCTCATCGAGGGCGGCCGGGCGCAGCTCCGTGATGATGGATCGTAGGTTCTCAATCTCATGCTCGATGTGGACCATGGCCCCGCGCACCGCCTGCTGCGCCTTCGGGAGATCGTCGAGGCGCAGCACAGAGGAGAGCAGCACCCGTAGGCCCCCGAGACCCTGCAACGTCTCATCGTGCAACTCGCGCGCCCAACGGCCCCGCTCAGCCTCGGCGGATGCCAGCGAGTTGCGCAGCTGGTCGGCCTGAACGCTCTTGGCAAGCGCGACGGCGGTCGCGGCACTCGCGGCGAACGTGCGCAGCATCTGTTCATCATCCTCGGTGAACGCCTCGCTGTCCTTGCCACGATCGAACGCCGCGAGAACGCCCACCGCGTCGCCGCGGTAGAGCATCGGCACGAGCAGGGCAGTGTGCGGGTCCTCCACACCGAACTCACGGGGAGCGATCCGAAGTCGCGAAGCGACGTCTGAAATCCGTTCGGGGCGGCGGCTCTGCAGGACCTGCCCGGAGGTCGACTCGGAGATCGCCAGACGCACGCTGTGAACCTCCTCGACGTCCCCTGCGCTCGTGTGCACAACGAGCTCCTCTCCGTCGCGCAGCATGATCACAAGGCTGCGGGCGCTCACGAGCGCGCGCCCACGCTTGACGATCAGCTCGAGCACATGCTCAAGCGCTATCTCCTCGCCGATTGCAATGGCGACATCGTGCGTTGCCTCAAGGCCCCGGGATGCTGTCTCCGCCTCTTCTCGGCGACGCTCGCTGATCTCATAGGACTTGGCATTTCCGATCGCGATCGCGGCCCAGTCGGCAAGCACCACGGCGGCCTCCTCGTCGGCCTCGGTGAACTCCGCGTCGACCTTCTCGGTCAGATACAGGTTGCCCCACACCTGCCCGCGGATCACGATCGGCACGCCCAGGAAGCTCCGCATGACCGGATGGCCGGCGGGGAACCCGTAGCTGCTCGGGTGCTGGCCGACATCGGCCAGTCGCAACGGCGCAGGGTTTTCGATCAACGCGCCCAGCACGCCGCGTCCACGCGGCAGATCGCCGATCGCCCGGCGTGTGTCCTCATCCACGCCCGAGGTCAAGAACTGCTCGAGCCCGGTGTGCTCGTCGTTCAGGATACCCAGCGCCGCGTATCGCGCGCCGGTGATCTCCCGGGCCCCCTCAAGGACGCGGTCCAACACGAGCCCCGTGTCCAGCTCGGTCGTAAGAACCCGGCCCACGTCCAGCAGACGTCGAATCCACGGCTCCTCAGAGGATGCGCCCATTCTCTTTAACGATACTGGTAGGCGGCTCCTCAATGGACCCCGCACATGCGTGTAAATCCCTGGACCGTACTGGCCCAAAACTCTCGTCCTTTCAAGGACCCCGGGGCTCGCGTGGGCAGTAGTCAGACCCGCTGAGAATGTGGGTTTGCGCGGTTCAACGGCGCCCATCTCGAGCCTAAGGTGAGACGATGCGAGCGTCTTCAGGGCATGACCGCCCCACTCACCGGCAGCTTCCAGCTCCGAGAACCGATCTCCGCAGGGAGCTCCGATGAACGGGATCGGGACGGTGAGGTGTCGCCATTGCGAGGATGTGATCGGGGTCTACGAGCCGATGATCGTCCTCTGCGAGGGACGGGCGCGTGACACCTCACGCGCGGCCGAGCCGAACGTCGCGGGCGAAGCAAGCGAGTGCTATCACCGCGCTTGCTATTTGCACGGGCACGGCGAGGATCCCTCCCTGTGAGGGTGGCGTGGTTACGTAGTTCTCCGCGGGAAATGGCGGCATTCCTCGCTGACGGCGCCATTCCGCGGAGCGTAATCTCCTTGGCCAATGAGCGTCGAGACCGCACACTCCGGGAAGCTCCGCGTGATCATCGCCGGCGGCGGCGTCGCCGCCCTCGAGACCGCCTTCGCCCTGAAGGATCTCGCCTCCGAGGAGACCGACGTGTCCCTGCTCGCCCCAAACACGGAGTTCGTCTACCGGCCGCTGGCTGTCCGCGAACCATTCGCTTACGGGTCGGCCCGCCGCTATCCGCTGGAGCCAATCGCCCGCGATGCTGATGCAAAGCTCCTGACCGGCGAACTCGGCTGGGTGGATCCCGACAAGCAGACGATCCACACGAGGGACGGTGAGAAGATCGAGTATGACGCGCTCATGCTGGCGCTCGGAGCGAAACCGGTTGTGCACTACACGCACGCGCTGACGATCGACGACCGACGGATGGACAAGACGCTCCACGGGCTGATTCAGGACGTCGAGGGCGGCTATCTGAAGAGTCTCGCATTCGTCTCGCCGGGACGGATGGCATGGCCACTACCGCTGTATGAGCTGGCCCTGATGACGGCGGCCCGCGCCTATGACATGCAGATGACGCTCTCGGTGACGATCGTGACGCCCGAGGACGCGCCGCTGGCGATCTTTGGCTCCGCGGCCAGCGGTGCGGTGAGCGAGCTGCTCGAGAAGGCGGGCATTGAGGTGGTCGGATCCGCCTACGCGGAGATCCCGAGCGAAGGCAACCTGGTGATCAACCCGGGCGCCCGCCGGCTCAAGGTCGACCGCGTGATCGCGCTGCCCGAACTCTACGGGCCCTCGGTCAGGGGCATTCCGCTGGGAGAGCACGGCTTCATCCGCGTCAACCCGCACGGACACGTACACGACGCGGGCCCGATCTACGCTGCCGGTGACGCGATCGATTTTCCGATCAAGCATGGCGGGCTCGGTTCCCAGCAGGCCGACGCCGCAGCACAGTCGATCGCGCTTCTGGCCGGAGCTCAGGTGACATCGCAGCCATTTCACCCGGTGGTGCACGGCATGCTCCTCACCGGCGGCAAACCGCTCTACCTCACTGCGCAGATCACCGGAGGGAACGGGTTCAGCTCAGAGGTCAGCGACACTCCCAGCTGGTCTCCCCCGAGCAAGATCGCCTCGAAGTACCTCGCACCGTACCTCGATAGCCACGACGACGAGCGGGCAGTGACGTGAATCCTGCCCGAGATGCCGACTCCAGCTGCCTCGTCCTCGGCTATGACCGGACCGACAGCGCGCGCGCAGCGGCAAGCTGGGCCGCGAACGAGCTTCCTGCCAACGGAAAGCTCGTGATCGTGCACGCCTGCCGCCCTCTGCATGCGCCGCCGGCACCGTTTTCAACGGCCGAGGAGCGCCACGCCCTAGGAGGCGCGATAGTCGATGAGCTGTTCATGGACGGCGAGGACCCACTACTCGACATCGATGTGCAGACCGAGATTTCAGATCAGGACCCAGTGACCGCGCTGATAGACGCCGCACGTCGTCACGGTGCGCGCGGGATCATCGTTGGCTGCGAGCAGCACTCCCGTTTGCACCAGGCCCTCGGCACCGTCACGAGTGAGCTGCTGAAGACTTCGCCCGTGCCGGTCACAGCCGTGCCGCTTAACGATTCCACAGGCACCACGCGGAGCATCACCTAAATCATCCGGCTCCCACCGTTCGACCGCGGTGCAGGCGGGTGAACGGCGATTTGCGCGGATTGCCCTTCCTCGTCAACGCACGCACCTGATTCTCAAGCCTACCGCGACGTAGTTCGCCCCACGACGACCGTGGACGTCTACGGATGCCGCAACGCGTCGTGTGGGCGACCATGGCGACGTCACCGTAATACAAGTGGAAGGAAAGAAATGTCCACGACCAGCATCAACGTTCATCAGCCGCGAGCAGCCTCGCGCCCGACGATCGGCGAGATCACAAGAATCGCGACCTACGCGACGACGCTTGCCGGCATCTACCTGTCGGTGGGCTTTCTCTTCTACTACGCCGCCAAGGAGAAGCTGTTCACCGATAGCGGCACAATGCCCGCGGCGCTGCAAAAGATGTTCGCTGGGTCGTTCTTTGCGAGCGTGCCGGGCGACAACGCGGCATGGGTGCTTCTGGGTCTGCTCGAGGCGGCCGTCGTCGTACTGTTGGTGCTCAGTCTCGCGCGCGGAGAGTTCCTGCCGCAGCGTCGCAAGCCGATCCTGCTCGCGGGTCTTGGGGTTTCTCTGCTCGCGTTCGGCGTTATGGGCCTTGCCAACGACATGATCGGCAACAACGCGACCGTGATCGAGCTGTTCACCTACTTCGGTGTCACCGTCGTGGTGATGTTCCTCGTCAGGCAGATGTCGCCATATAGGCCGCTGAGCTGGCTGGCGGGACAGGGCGACGAATAATGCGGGACGTGCCTCCGTTCGCTCCGATGCGCCGCTCGCAGGCCAAAACGGTCCTGCGAGCGACGCCACCGCGACGAAGCGCCTCGGCTTCAGGCAGGCCGTCTCGGGTCGGGTTCGATGTACATGGAGTCGTGGTTCTCACATGGGCATGACGGCGAGCACCCGTCGTGTTGGCAACACGCTCAAGCAGGAGGTCGACGTGAACGGTCGCCACGTCATTGTGACGGACGAGCCTGAGCGGCTCGGCGGTACAGACGAAGGGCCGGCACCGCACGAGCTCCTTCCCGCGATGCTCGCCTCATGCGTGGCGACGATGGTCGCGATGTATGCGAAGCACCGAGGCTGGGATGTCGGTGAGGCGCACGTCGACGTCGACTACGACACCGAAACTCGCCCCCATAGGATCACGGTCGATGTTCATCTTCCCGACGACCTCACGCCCGACAAGCTGCGGCGGTTGGAGCGCGTCGCTGAAACCTGCCCGGCGCGGCGGGCGCTCGAAGCGGGGTTCGTGTTCGAGGAGCGGATCATCACGACATGCCGTGGCTCGACGAACACCGCTATCGCAGGTTAACATCCCCCGCGGGGCGAGATACGACCGTCAGCGCCTAGAGGTCGGCGCTCGTCGTGCCCTCTCTGGACCCCGTAGACGGGTGACGATGCACCACGACCAGGGCGATCGCGACGGCCGCCGCAACGATTGCCAGTGCGATGTAGGGGAACTCGCTGTATGGAGACGGCTGCCCGGGCTTGCACAGCTCGACGAACGGGACGATCAGGGTCAGCGCTCCCATGAGCGGAATGACTACGTGCCGGAGAGCCGAGAAGGCGTCTCGGCGGCGACGCCAGATGAAGATCGGCAGTGCAAGCGTCGTCAGGAAGTAGACGAACAGGATCACGATCGTGCCCATCGTCGAGCACTCTGCATACAGTCCGACGGGATCCGTCGATCCGTTGTCGGCGCCGATGAGATGCACCGCCCACCAGACAGCGATGATCCCGAGCCCGCCGCAGGCCATGACCAGCAGGGCGTTCACCGGCGTATCTGCAGGCTGGCGCACGTGGCCGAGACGAGCCGGCAGCAGCCCGGATCGCCCACCGTCGAAGAGCATGCGGGCTTGGGAGTTCACGCCGGCAACCAGGGTTGCCAGTACCGAGACGATCCCAGCGAGCCAGGCCAGGATGGCCGCGGGGCCGAGATAGCGGTCCGCCACCGTCAGGAACGGGACCGACGAGCGGCCGATTGAAGAGACGTCGTAGCCGAAGCCTGTGACGGTGACGTAGGCGAAGAGGACGAAGAGGGCGGCGCCGATCGCGATCGATATGTAGAGAGCTCTCGGGACGGTGCGCCGCGGATCGCGGCACTCCTCGGCGAGCGCCGGGCCGTTTTCCCAGCCGATGAACATGTAGAGGGCAAGCGGGAAGCCGGCAGACAGACCGGCCAGGCCACCGGTGAGGTGTGCCCACGAGAACGGTATTCCCGAAAGGTGGGCGCGTTGGTCGACGAGCGTAACGCCGCACACCGCAAGCATGATCGCCACCTGCACCACGACAGCCAAGCCGACTGCCGAGGTCGAAAGGCGGACACCCCGTGCCGTCAACCAGATGGCGCCGACCGTCAGGACGAGGCTCAGCGGCTCCCACGGCGGGTGCCACGACGTGTAGTGGTCGAGGGTCAACGCAACCATGCCCCCCGACATCGTGAAGACCCCGGCGATCGCCACGGTGAACCCCACCGCCACCAGTATCGCCGTGACGACGCCGGCCCTCGCTCCCAGCGAGGTCTCGACATAGGTGATGAAGCTTCCCGCCGAAGGCTCCGCCTTGGTGAATTCGGCCACGATGAACGCGAGCAGGACAACGGCTAGGCCTCCCGCGAGGATCGTCAGAGGCGCGGCGACTCCGGCGGTGACGGCGATCACCCCGAACGCGAAGTAGAAGTCGATCCCTGGCCCGATGTTGGCGACCGTCGAGGCCGTCACGTCCAGCGTGCCCAGCTGCCCAGCCTTGAGGTGATCTCCGCTCATATCGACCCCGGGCGCATCACGCGGAGCATCTTCGCCGATCCCGGAGCGGACACCCCGCGGGGAGGCTTCATGGCGCAAAGTCAGCTTGGCCGGCGGGTCCCGCTCAGGATGCGGACCCCCGCCGCGCTCGGCGAGCGGCCGGCAGGACGCCTCCCTCCCAGGTTGGCGCTTTGCCCGCCGGTCGCGCGGCGGGCATGTCCGCCGATCGACCGAGCATCGTTGACTCCGACCCGAGGCCGGTCAGCCACGATGATCCGTTTGCCGACGAGAACCCACCCACGCCGGGTCAGGTCGGCGGCATAAGCCCCGTGGCCAGAGGCTGCAGCTCCCCGTCGGGCTCATGAGGCCTGAGACCCCAGGACGCCGGCAAACGCCGAAGGGGCCGCCGGCATCCCAAGTGATGGGTTGTACCTACGTCACGGGTTGTGCCAACGTCACCTCACCCTGGAGTCGCCGCTGTTCGTGGGCGCGAAAACTTTCACACGCGGGGGGACCGATCCTCCGGGGTCAGGCCAGCGCTACTGGGCTTCGGCGGTCGCGCCAGCGTGGGCGACACCGTGTCGTCCCTCTGCGAACTCCTCGACGATCTTGGTGCAAAAGGCCGGCAGGTCCTCCGGCTTGCGGCTTGAGACAAGACCCTCGTCGACGACGACTTCCTCATCGACCCATTCACCGCCGGCGTTGCGGATGTCGGTTTTCAGGGAGGGCCAGGCGGCGAGCTTGCGGTCGCGTACAAGATCTGCCTCGACGAGCGTCCAAGGGCCGTGACAAATCACGCCGACTGGCTTGCCGGCGGAGAAGATCCTCCGCACAAACTTGATCGCCCGCTCGTCGGTGCGCAGCTGGTCGGGGTTGGCGACGCCGCCGGGCAGGACCAGCGCGTCGTAGTCGTCGGGATCGACGTGCTCAAGGATCTGGTCGACGGGGTATGTCGAGCCCTTGTCGAGGTGATTGAACGCTTGGACCTCGCCGCTTTCAGGGGCGATCAGCTGCGGGGTGGCGCCTGCCTCCTGGACTGCTTTCCAGGGATCCGTGAGCTCGACCTCCTCGACCCCCTCCTGCGCTGTGAGAAAGGCGACTGTCAGTCCTTGTAGTTGTGTAGAAGCCATTTGGTGAATACCTCCTTGGTGTTGATGTCGGTTACCGGCGCTCGGGATCGAGCTACCAGCGATACCAGCGGCGGCGGCCCACCCCTGCGTCGACTCCGCCGACCAGGAAGCCGAGCAGCCAGAGCACGACGGCCACGAGCAGAACGAACCAGAGCACGTGGGCGGCAAACCCGAAACCTCCGAAGATGGCCAGCAGCAATAGCAGCACTATCAGAGCGACCATGATGAGCCTCCTAACGATTCGCTACCGGTCAGCTACCCCTGGGCATGCGGTGGCAAACGAGCGGGCGGCGGGCGGACCGTTTTACACATATGAGTCGCGGGTAGAGGTCGAGTATGGCGGTGGGACGGTGTCCAGTTGGCGAAGCGAATGGAGCGTTCGTGGCGGCCGGGATAAGTACTCAGCGTTGGATGCGCGCAGGCTTTGGGGTTTCACACCGGGATTCACCTGAGAGGCCTGTACCAACGCCCGCGCCCCCTGCGCCCGAACCCCGGCCACCGGCGCCGACCCCGGAGCCATCTCCGCGCACGCCTGACCCTAACCCTCCGAGCATCTGACTTATAGGAGAGTGAGAGCAAATGGCAAGCGAGAAGCAGCGCGCCGCCGCGCGACGCAACGTAAAGAAGGCGCAGACGGCCGCGAAACGCAAGCAGACCCTCAAGCATCTTCCGGCGCAGACGCGCTCGGCGCTCGGCAAGGAGGCGAACATGGTGCGCAGCGGTCGGGCGAAGACCCGCCAGGAGCTGGAAGCCGAGGCGAGGCGCCTGGATATCCGTGGCCGCTCGAAGATGGGCAAGGACGAGCTGCGGCGGGCGATCAGCCGCGCGCGTTAGGCACGCACGTAAGGGCGCACTTTTACTCGTCTGCAGCGTTGGAGCTCCTCGGCGTCGCGGCGGCCAACTTTATGAAACTTCGCAGGGGTGCTATTTGTTGTCGGCTGCAAAGGCCCTGAACGTCGCCGCCATCTGCTCGTCGGCGTCTGGCTCATGGTCTTCGTCGCTGTCATCGTCGTGTTGGGTGTCGGGCGCCATGTCGGAGTTGGCCTGCAGGACGATGCTCTCCAGGAAGTGACGCAGCTCGGACTCGCTGCCCTGTCGGAGGTCAGCGACCTTAATCCCCTTCTTGGTGATGCGGACCTCTCCCCAGCTGCTATGGGGGGTGTCGAGAAGCGCGAGCACGCTCTGGAAGCGCGTCTTCCATGCCTTGGAGGCTGAGCCGGTCAGCTCGACTGTGAGCGTCGCGTCTTCAATCTGAGCGGAGCCCCACTCGATCTCTCGCGGCTCGACGGTTGCCATGGGTTAGACCTACCCGATTTGCGGCGCTGGACACCCGGTGTCTGCGGATCCCACACGACGGCTCGTCCGATGCCCTGCCTGCGCTCTCGCTGGCTGAAACGCACCCTTGAACGCCGCGTGTTTTACGCTCGTCAGGCGCTTGGCTGAACCCGGCGGCCGTCTTGCGACAGCGGGCAGGCGCGGACGCGACAGCTTGCGCGCGCACGCTGGCGATCCCGGTTCGATCGCCTCATGATCTAGAGGCATCGCCGCGCAGGATCGTGCCGTCAAGCCCGACCCTGAGCTCGGCGACGGATTCATACACCTCGACGGCGCCGACCTGGCAGAGCTCTTCTTTTGCAAAGCCGCCCGTCATCACCGCGATCGTCTTTACTCCCGCGCGCTCGGCTCCCTGTACGTCCCAGGGTGAGTCGCCGATCATCACGGCTTGCTCGGGCCGGGCATCGGCGCGCTCGAGGGCTGAGTTCACGAGGTCGGGCTGGGGCTTGGTGGCCTGGACGTCGTCGGCGCTGGTCCAGCCGTCAGCGAGCTCACGTGCGTCTAGCAGGTCGACGTAGTGCTCGATCTCTGGCTGTTTGGCGGAGCTCGCAAGGATGACCGTGTGCTGGCGCTCATGCAGGTGGCGGAGCAGCTCGCTGGCGCCCTTCATCGCCTCGACTTCCTCGATCATCTCGCTGTAGCAGTCGCTCTCCAGCGAGCGGATCTGATCGCCGAGCCGACGCTCGACGTAAGCGTCGGTGAGGTATTCGACGGGCTGGTCGCCCCCCATACCTATGTGACGGTGGATGCGCCAGATCGGCAGCACGATCCCGTGCTCGCGGAACGCTCGGTACCAAGCGAGGGCGTGCTGGTAATTGGTGTCGACGAGCGTGCCGTCGACGTCGAGTATCGCAACGGTCATGGTCGTATTGCACCTAGCTGGGGTCGGATCGGTTAGCGAGCGGCCGCGGTGCGGGCCAACGGTCGTTGGCCTGCTCCGAGGTGGCGGGAAGCGAGCTTCTCGTGGAGGTGCGCGCCGTGATCTCCTCGACACGTTCAGCAACGCATCCTGTTGGCGCTCACGCCGGCTCCACTGGTTGCGGTTAGCGCGTGCCCGTCTTTACCGCGCTGCGGGCTTTGCCGATCGCGTTCTTGGTTTTGCCTTTTACCTCCTCGCCCAATCCTCGAGACTCCGTCCCGCCACGTCCACTGGCCCTGCCCGCTTTCTGCTTGACACGGCCCTTGACTTCCTCAATCTTGCCCTCCGCTCGTTGCGCGCGGTCGCCCTCATTTGCGGCGCCGCGCCAGCGCAGGCAGCGCTTCGTCATCTCATTCAGAGGCGCGGCGCGCTCTGCACGGCTCTCCCAGATCAAGAAGCAGTCTCACAATCCATTCGACATAGCTAATATGAGGCGATGTCGACCGTCAGCGGATTGGAATGGTCAGAGCACGCTCGTGCCGTGCTCGACCAGGCTGGACACCAGCAAGGCGGAGCGCGCAACGCGGTGATCGACCTGCTCGCAAGCCAGTCGTGCGCCCTCAGCGCGCTCGAGATCGAAGATCGTCTGCGCGCCGGCAAGCGTCGTGTGTCTCGCGCGAGCATCTACCGCATCCTCGAGCTTCTGCAAGAGCGGGGCCTGGTGGGGCGCCTGGAGTTGGGTGACGCCACGACCCGCTTCGAGCTGATCGACCCCGCCGGTGCACACCACCATCACCTTGTGTGCGACTCCTGCGGGAGTTTGGTGCCTTTTGACGACGCCGACCTCGAGCGCTCGATCGATCGACTTTCGCGTCGCCTGGGGTTCGACACGCATGGCCACGAGGTCGTCCTTCGCGGCGACTGCTCAGCCTGTCAGAACTAGTCACCGGTCATGAAGACGCCGGGCTGAAACGTCGCGGCGTTGGCGTCGGAGCCAGGACGCTCCGAGCCTCCCCATCGCGGAAGCTCGCGCGTAACCGCACAAAGGGCCGTCTCCGCTGAAACACGGCTTTAGTTGGACAAGAACAAGACTTAGAATCAATACTATGTTATGGTCGCGGGTCGTTGGCGCCGGCGAGGCGCTGAGCGAGCTGTGTCCACCCGTCCGATCGAGGTTGTCAATGAGGATTGCTCGACGCCGCACCCTGTTCCGTTGGGCCCCCGTCGCTGTGCCCGCCGCGCTGTTGACGGCGCTTCTGCTCCCAGCGTGCGGAGGGAGCTCCTCAGCCTCCTCGGGCGGGAGCGCCACGATCTCCGCTGTCGCGGCCGAGAACGAGTACGCCAATGTGCTCGAACAGATCGGCGGCAAATACGTCAAGGTCACCGCGGTCGAGAGCAACCCGAACACCGACCCCCACACCTACGAGGCGAGCCCCAGCGTCGCGCGGTCTGTAGCCGCCGCGAAGATGCTGATCGAAAACGGGGTCGGCTACGACACCTACATGCAAAAGATCGAGTCGGCCTCGCCCAACTCCGCTCGTAAGATCATCAACGTGCAGAAGCTGCTCGGCCTGCCAGAATCGACTCCCAATCCGCACCTCTGGTACAAGCCGACGACGATGCCGCTCGTGGCCAAGGCGATCGTCGCCGACCTCTCGGCGCTTCAGCCGGCGCACGCTGCCTACTTCCAAGCGAACGCCACCGCGTTCGAATCTTCCCTGCGGCCCTGGGTCAAGGCATTGGCGGAATTCAGCAAGCGCTACCCGGGCACCGACGTGGCGACGACCGAGCCGGTCGCCGACTACATGCTCGAAGCGGCAGGGATCAACAACCTCACCCCGTTCAGCATGCAAGCCGACGTGATGAACGGTACCGACCTTCCCCCACAGGACGTGACACAACAGAACGGCCTGTTCTCGGGGCACAAGGTCAAGATATTCGTCCACAACCAGCAGGTCTCAAGCTCCGTCACAGAAGCGTTCGTCAAGGCCGCGAAGAGCGCGAGGATTCCAGTGGTGGGCGTGTATGAGACGATGCCGACCCCCGGCTATGACTACCAGTCGTGGATGCTCGCCGAGGTCAAGGCCCTGGAAAAGGCGGTCTCTGAACACGTCTCTACCGAAAAGCTGTGAGCTCAGCGGGCGCGTCGCGATGGGCGAGAATATCCTCGAAGTGCAGGAGGTTGACGTCCGGCTCTCCGGCCGCAAGATCCTCGATCGTGTCAGCTTCACGATCGCGCCCGGCGAGTTCACGGGGCTGATCGGCTCAAACGGGGCAGGCAAGACCACGCTGTTCCGGGTGATCCTCGGGCTACAGGCCGCGAGCGCGGGAAACGTCCTTGTTGAGGGGCGCTCCCGCTCACGAGCACGGCAGCTGATCGGCTTCGTGCCCCAGAAGTTCCTGCTGGACCCGGACCTGCCGATGCGCGCACGCGATCTCGTCGGGCTCGGCCTGGACGCGCAGCGCCTCGGGGTGCCCCGCCCCTCGCGCGCACGGCGCGCCCTCGTCGAGGAGATGCTCGACGCCGTTGACGCCCGTCAGTTTGCGGACACCCGCGTCGGAAGGCTCTCGGGCGGCGAGCAGCAGCGCATCCTGATCGCCCACGCGCTGATCGCGCGCCCCCGCCTGCTGCTGCTGGACGAGCCACTCGCAAACCTCGACCTTCGTAGCGCGCACGAGGTGGTGGCGCTGCTCGCCAAGGTCGCACAGGAGCATGAGATCGCGGTACTGATCTCAGCCCACGAGATAAATCCTCTGCTCGGGGTGATGGACCGCATCGTTTACCTTGCTGCCGGTCGCGCCGTCAGCGGCAGCACTGATGAGGTCGTGCGCGCAGACGTCCTCAGCAAGCTCTACGGCCATCACGTCGATGTCCTCGACGTCCACGGGCGCGTGCTTATCGTCGCGGGCGCTGGAGAGGACGCGGATCTCGCTGGGCACGAGGTCGCCTTCCCGAAGACCGAGATCGTCTCGTGAGCCACTTCCTGAGCCCTGTCTTTGCCCCTGGGTTCTTCCAGAGCGAAGCGGTTCACATCGCGCTCGGTGTGGGAACACTGGTCGCAATTGTGACCGGGACAGTCGGAGTGTTCACCGTCATACGCGGGCAGTCCTTCGCGGGTGAGGCATTCGGTGACATCGGTACGACGGGGGGCTCGGGAGCGTTTCTGATCGGCGTCGGGCCATTGTGGGGGTTCGTGGTGGGTAACCTCGTCGCCGCCGCGGCTATGGAGGCGGTCGGTGTACAGCGCACACGCGGTCGCGACCTTGCCGCGGGAATCGTGCTCGGCGCTTCGATCGGACTGGCCGCGCTATTCCTCTACCTCGCTACCACCGAACAGAGCACGACGGGCGCGACTGTCACGATCCTTTTCGGCTCCGCATTCGCGATAGCGAGCTCGACAGTTCCGCTGATCCTGCTTCTCAGCGTGCTCGTGCTCGGCTTGATACTCGCTCTCTACCGTCCGTTGATGCTTGCCACCGTGAGCCCTGAGATGGCAGCGGCGCGCGGAATCCCTGTGCGGCTCGTCGGGATGCTCTATCTGATCGCGCTCGCGCTCGCAGCTGCGCTCGCCGCGATCACGATCGGCTCGATACTCGGGACCGCGCTGCTCGTCGGTCCGGCCGCGAGCGCTCTCCGGCTGACCAAGCGTCCGCTGCTCGCGATGCTGACCGCTGCAGGGATCGGAATCGGGGCGATGTGGCTGGGGATCTTGCTCGCGTATGACAGCTTCGAATGGCCTCCTGTCGGACGCGGGTGGCCAGTGAGCTTCTTCGTCGTGAGCATCGTCTTCATCCTCTACCTGCTTTCTGGGGTGCCCAAGCGGCGCCGACGGCGCCGCGAGTCGCCGGTAATCTCACCGAGTTCCGTGCCGGGTATCCCCGGCGGGTAGGTAGGTCATGTTCTCTGGTTTCATGGTCAACGCCTGGGAGGTCGCGAGCATCGTCGCCATCGTCGCCGGGGTCGTGGGATTCTTCACGGTCCTTCGTGGTTCGGCGTTCGCGGCCCACGCGATCCCCAATGGGTCCTTCGCGGGGGCGGCCGGCGCGAGCCTGATCGGGGTCAGCACGCTCCTCGGGCTCGGTGTCTTCTCCCTCGCCGGTGCGCTTGGAATCGGGCTGCTCGGCCGCAGGGGACGCCACGACGTCGCGACTGCGTTGGCGCTCGTCGTGATGCTCGGCTTGGGTGCACTGTTCCTCAGCTTCAGCGAAGAGTACGCGCCCGCCGTCTACTCGCTTCTGTTCGGAGAGGTCCTCGGAATCTCGAGCAACGACATCGCACCAACGGCGATCCTCGGCCTCGTCTGTATAGCCGCGATCGCCGTGCTGTATCGGCCGCTCATGCTCTCCTCGATCCTGCCGGAGGTCGGCGAAGCCCACGGCGTGAGCAGCTTCCGCATGGAGATGCTGTTCCTCCTTGTCCTCGCACTGGCAACAGCCATGACCGTTCCAGTCGTCGGGACGCTGCTGATCTTCAGCCTGATGATTGGGGCGCCCGCCGCCGGGCGGTCGTTCACCGACCGGCCAGTCGTCGCGATGGCGCTCTCGATCGCCTTCGCGCTAATCATCGTGTGGGTCGCGATCGCAGCCTCCTACGAAACTAACTATCCGGTGGGGTTCTTCGTCGGCACCGGAAGTGCGGTCTCCTACACGCTCGGGCGTCTGTGGGCCACGGTGCGAGCTCGAAGAGACGAACCGAACCACGCATAGACGATGGGCCTCGAGCCGCCGCCCGGAGTTCGATCTCAATCCCCATGTGCCCGAGCGGACCAGACTCCCATCGCTGGTCGCGAGAGTGCTGCTTTTCGCGCATTGCGCAAGCGAGCGATTGGTCGATACGGGTGAGGTGTCAGGTCCCGGCCGCTGACTCCGTCTCGAGTAGTGCCGCCGCACGTGGCTCGAAGGCGCCGTAGCCGTGCTCGCGCGAGAGTTCGAGCGCGCGGGCGGCGTGGTGGCGCGCCTCGGTTGCGTCGCCGCGCGCGGCTCGATAGGTCAGTGCCCTCTGGGTTGTCGTTCATGCGTTCTTCCGGGCCTGCGCCAGCACCCGGTCCATCGTCTCCATGATCGCGATGGTCTCGTCCAGCGGCATCAACCGGCTCTCCACGTCACCGGCGGCCAGCCGACGTGCGACCTCGTCGGCCTGGTGGCGCAGGCCCCGGCCCTCGTGCACCGACTCGACGCGGGTCGGGTCGCCCTTCCTCGGTACTAGCGTCACGGTCGCGGGAGCGTAGAAGTCGCCCTCGACCTCGATCCTCGCGTCGCTGCCGACGATCGCCGCCCTCGTCGGACTCTTCGCCAGAAGGGTGCACGTCAGCACGGCCTGGGCGTCGCTGTCGTAGCCGAACAACATGGACGTTTGCGCGTCCACGCCGGTGAACGCCGCGTCGATCACGGACACGATCCGGCTCGGCGTGCCGAGGACCATCGACGCGAACGACACCGGGTATACGCCGAGATCCAACAGCGCGCCACCCCCCAGTTCCGGTGCGAACAGCCGCGACTCGGGATCCTCGGCGAACCATTGGCCGTGGTCCGCGGTCACGGTGACGACGTCGCCGAGCAGGCCCCGCTCGAGCCAGTTCCGGATCATGGTCATGTGTGGCAAGAACCGGGTCCACATCGCCTCCATGGCGAACAGTCCGTTCTCCCTCGCCTCCCGAACGATCTCGCGGGCCTCGGCGGCGTTCATCGTGAACGGCTTCTCGACCAGCACGTGCTTGCCCGCTCGCAACGCGAGGATCGCGTTGTCGTGGTGCATCGGGTGCGGCGTCGCAACGTAGATCACGTCGACTTCCGGATCGGCCACAAGTGACTCGTAGCTGGCATGCGGGTTCGCGATGCCGAACTCTTTCGCGAAACGGTCCGCGGATCCCCGGCTGCGCGACCCGACTGCGACGGCAGCGCCGGAGTCGGTCAGCCGGAGATCAGTTACGAACGCGCTCGCGATCCCACCCGTTCCGAGGATTCCCCACCGCACTGGACTGCTCGCCACGTCTTCGTCCCGTCGTCGACCGGTGTCCGAGAAAGCCTAACGACGCGGCCCGCGGCTCGCCTCACGTGCGGTGCGAGATCGCTCACGTGCGGTGCGAGATCGGCGGGCGTCGGGCCGGCGAAGCCCGGTTTGCGTTCGCTTTTCGGCGATTGCGAAAGCGCGGTCGAGCGACCCGTCTGACAAGCGGTGTCCGAGATCGTCTGCTCGGGTGTTGTCCAGACGCTCGCTCGGCCGGGTAAAGCCGCAGGGCGCCCAGATGGTGGCCCATGCCGTAAGGCACAGGTCACCACCCCGGCTACCGCTATCAGTTGATACCGGAGACCACGTATGCGATCAGGCTCATGTTCGAGACGGAGTCCTTCCCGTCGCTGCTTGAGCAGTCGAGCTGGATGGTTCCATTCGTGAGTGAACCGGCTCCCTGCAGGCTGACCTGCGTCGGTGCGTAGTTCCAAGGGAGCGAGATGCTCTGCTTGGTTACCGAGCCGAAGCTGAGGGTGCAGCTGAGGGGGTGCGTGAGGCTCCAACTATTGCCCTCGACGTTGGCCGTCGCGACGTAGCTCTGACCCGTGGGCGCTGTGAGCGTGAGAGTCTGAGACCCTTTTCCACCGCCGCCCACCACGCTATAGGCGTGCTGTGAGCCGGAGGCACCTGTGCCGCCGGTGGCTCCGGGCGTTCCGGTCGCACCTTTTTCGCCGGTAGGTCCGGTTGGCCCCGTCGCTCCCGCTACTCCGGCTGCGCCGGTGGCTCCGTTGCTGCCCGTGGGGCCAGTGAGGCCAGTTGCTCCGGTGGCGCCAGCAGCACCAGCCGGTCCGGTCGCTCCCGTGGCACCGGTCGGGCCTTCCCTTCCGGTCGGGCCTTCCCTTCCGGTCGCTCCTGCTGGTCCAGTCGAACCAATGACGCCCTGCGGTCCGGTGGGCCCAGCCGTGCCTTGGGAGCCGATCAACGACACGCCGTTCTGTGGCCACGCCCCGACGGTCTTCGGCCCGTAGAGGACGACCGTCGTCGTATCGAGATAGAAGTCGCCGTCGATGCCCTGGGCGCTCGTCGGCGGCTGCGATCCGACGAGCAGCTGCGTTTCGCCCGCCAGTTCTGCGCACAAGGGGGCCGACGGGTGCGCCGGTTCGAACGTCGCCTCGATGCCGTTGAGAGACCAGACGAGGAACGAGATCACGCTCGGGTCGAAGGTGACCTCGAAGACGCGTGGGTAGGCGCCCGGGTTGAACGTGTCGGGCTGCCCTTGGAACGGGAGGCCGGGAACGACTTCGTTGTCAGGCCCGATCGCGATGTTGATCGCGTCGGAGCCTTCGTTCACGTACCCCATGTACACGTGCACGAGGCCTTCGGGTCCTTCTGTGTAGCACTGCACCGTCGGCCGCAGCGGCAACGGGGTCGCCGCTGCGGGCGCTGCCGCGCACAGGGCTGACACACAGACTGTCATGACAACGAGACGCTTCATGCCTTCTCCTTCGCTCAGGGGGCCGGAGCCCCGCCGGATTCCCAACTCGGCTGCTACGAGCAGAACGATCATGAGCACTGACCCGCACACGCGCGCAAGACCGGCCGCGGTAAATCGCGCAAGCTCGGATGGGAGCGTCACGACCGGCAGCCGAGCGGTGCCCGCTTCGGACGAGCCTCCGAGCGTCTCGCCCGGCTCATCGGAGACGCCTTCGCCATGGCGAAGCAGGAGTCTCGCCGCGGTTGGCCCTATCGAGAGTCGTCCGACGCGAGCGTCTCGCTCACCTTCATCGTGATGCCTCCTTCCACCCAAAAGCGACGCTCTTTGAGCCAGCCCGTCGGGTCGGCGGCGTTCCGTCATCGGCGCTGTTTGCTCGCCGACGGGTTCGTTGACGTAGGCTCAGGTTCGTCCGAGCGTTCGCTGGACGTCCCATACCAACGAGATGGAGGGTAGGCATGAACAGCGCACGTGATCTGAGAAGGCGACTGTGCGGATCGGTCGTCGTCGCCGCCATGGCATCACTCGTCGTCGCGGGTGTCGCGACAGCATCGAACGCGACGAAGGGCGGCTCCTACGTCGGCTCGTACTCTGACGGTGCAACAAACGCCATCTCGTTCAAGGTCTCCGCCAACAGCAAGGAGGTCATCGACCTCGTCGTGAGCACACCGGTCAAGTGCCAGGGCGGCTGCGGCGGCATCGGAAGCGCGAGCCGCGCCTCGGCGAGCATCTCGAAGAACAGCACCTTCAAGGCCAAGTTGAAGCTGGTGTTCCCCCCGGGGTCGACCAAGAGCGAGGGCACCGAGACGGTGACAGGCAAGTTCCTCAAGCATGGCAGGGCGACGGGCACGGTGAGCTCGCACTTCAACGGAGGGGGCATCGACAGGACCGTCCACTGGACCGCGACGAGTTGACCTAGCACCGCGCGGGAGGACGCAGAGACCCGCGCCTCTCGCGCGCAACAGCTTCCGATAGCACCTTGCGTCGCGCGCGACAGCGCGACCTCCCAACTCGCCGCCGCCGAGAGCCTGTTCGGCGGTCGGCCGACCGTAAAGTCGCTACGGGACCACCTGACGTGACCGTCGGCCAGCGAGTGTTCGGGCTGGCCGACTGGCCACCACCACACCAAATTGGTGAGTAGCCGCCCGGCCCGACCCAGACGACGCGCTCCACCCGAGACTCGCCTGCTTTAACCCCTGCCGCTACACATGCTCGGTCCTCGTCTTGGCGATAGTGTCAGGCGTCTATCGCGAGATTGTGGCCGCGCGCGACGAGCTGACAAGCCCCACGTGAGAACCGTCCGAACACCTGACTCCTGTTTCGTCGATCTCGAGGACTATCCCTTCGAGGCCCATTACATCGATGTCGATGGGCTACGCATGCACTACGTCGACGCTGGCGACTCCTCGGCTCCACCGGTCCTCATGCTCCACGGCGAGCCGACTTGGTCCTATCTATATCGCCACATGATCCCCGTCTGCGTTGCAGGCGGCAGCCGCGTGATCGCGCCCGACCTCGTCGGCTTCGGGAAGTCCGACAAGCCCGCCGATAAGCACGACTACACATACCAGCGGCATGTGGACTGGATGACCGGCTTCGTTGAGACGTTGGATCTCAGCGGAATAACCCTGTTCTGCCAGGACTGGGGATCGCTGATCGGACTCCGGGTGGCTGTCGAGAACGACGCCCGTTTCGAGCGCATCGTCGTCGGCAACGGTGCGCTGCCGACCGCGGACGGCCGGACGCGGCCCCCGCTCCCAAACGGGCTGGCGTTCCTCGCCTGGCGAACGTTCGCGACCTACAGCCCGGTCCTCCCGGTCAGCCGCATCGTGAACACGGGGTGCCTGAGGACGCTCTCTGCCGGCGAGCGCCGCGCGTATGACGCACCATTTGCAGTTTCCGAGTCCATGGCCGGCGCTCGTGCGTTCCCAAAACTCGTGCCGATTTCACCCCGTGACCCGGCGGTTCCAGCAAACCGCGCCGCGTGGGACCAGCTCGGCCGCTGGAGCAAGCCGTTCCTGACCGTCTTCAGCGATCGAGATCCCATCATGCGAGGCGGTGAGCGCGTGTTCCAGAGGCACGTGCCGGGAGCGGCTGGACAGCCCCACAGCACGCCACACGCCGGCCACTTTCTCCAGGAGGATGCAGGACCTGATCTCGCACGACAGATCAACGAGCTGATCGCGGCGAACCCGGCGAGTTGATTCGGCGTGGCTCAAGCCGGCCCAGCCAGCGAGCCGCCCGCATAGGCGGACGTCAGCGCACCACGCACGAAAGACGTAAGTGGGGCGCGGCTCTGATCGGACGGTCACCCCTGAAGCGAGCAAGGCGCCCGGACTCGACGCTATCCGGCGAACTCGGCCTCCATCACGAGCGCATCGGCGGCTGCGGCGGGCAGGCCGAGAGTGTGAAGCGCCTCGTCGAGGTTGGGATACCAGGCCACGAACACGATCAGCCCATCCTTGAAGCGATAGCTGCCGACGATTCGCTGTTCGATAACCCCCGAACTGCCCGCCAGAACGCCGCGCAGCGCTCCCGCTTCCCAGCGCGGCGCCGATCGCCTGCCCGGCGAGGGCTCTCGCCGCCCTGCTGAGCGGCTTTCGCGACTGGCTGTGGGACCACGTGGTGAGCGAGCGCTGCGCAGGCGATCCTGATCTGCGCATGTTCTTCACGGTCTTCGACACGTTCGCCTCGGCCACGGTGGGCATCGTCCGCGACGGCGTACTCGAGCACGGCGGTGGTCGGCGCTCCGGCCCGAAGCGCCTGGACGCGCAGTACTGGCGAGCGAACACGACGCCAAGCGAGCGCTACGTGCTCACGCCCGCCGGCTCCGTCCACTACCGCCTCGCCGCTGAGGAGTCGGGCGTCGAGAACCTGGTGCTGGCAGGCGACTGGACGCGCAACGGGATCGACGGCGGTTGCGTCGAGGCGGCGATGACCTCGGGCATGCGGGCCGCGCGCGCTGATCGGGCACGATCGCCGCTATACCCGTGAGAGTCCGGCCGGCCGGCGGGACGGTCGAGTACCGACCGCTCAGCTCCCGGGTGATCGTGCTAACGGGCAAGTTCGGCCACGTAGCCTCCCAGGCTTCCAACTTCCAGCAGGTGGGCTACGTCGAGGAGACGCAGATCTCCTTGTGGGTTCCGCTCGTCGCAGTTCCGCTCGTCGCAGGCCAACGCGTGGGGCCGCTGTTCGTGCCCGAGCGGCTGTGCATGGCGGTGCCCTACATCCTGGTTGATAACCCGATGTCCTACCTGGGCGGACGCGAGGACTTCGGCTACCCCAAGGCGATGGGGACGTTTCAGCCGGCCGACGGCCTCGGCGACGTCGTGCAGGTCCAGGGCTACGGAGGCAACTACGGCTCGGGCAACCTGGCGGCCTGGCATCCGCTGCTCGACCTGGCCCGAAACACAGCGGCCGCGGCGTCCCCGGCGGCTCAGGCCGGCAGCGGTCCACAGGGCGGCTCGGACGCATCCGCCGACGTCGTCTCCCAGCTCCTAGGCCTGTCCTCCGCGACCGCGATCCCCGGCGTCAGCGTCGACGCGACGCTCGGGGGGAACCTGCTGGCCGCGTTGCCCGGCGAACCGAGGCAGGTGTTTCTCAAGCAGTTCCGCGACGCAGCGATCGAGGGCGCCGGCTGCTATCAGGCGGTCGTCGAGTCCCCGATCCGGATCACCTCGCTCTCGCTGAACCCAACGGCCGACGACTGGCGGGTGACGGTGCACCCTCTCGACAGCCATCCGATCGGCTCCGATCTCGGTGTCGCCAGCCAGACGACACGGATGACGTTCGAACTGGACATGGAGATGGTCGTCGGCGCCGGCGTGGTCGTCGGCCCATAGTCTGTGCGCGAGTGTGATTCACCCGGCGTCCGGTGTGAGGCCGAGGTCGGCGAACCCCGCCGAGCCCAACGACGATCTCATCGGTTGCTCGCCGATTTCCTAAAGCAGGTCGATGCCGACGCGGACGACGCCGGATCGACGCGTGTAGACCTCGGTCCAATCGCCCTGCGCGCGACGCACTGAGGCGGGCCCTCGCTCGATCGTCCAGTAGGGGGTGAAGTGCACTCGTACCGTGAACGCTCCCGGGCGCCGAGCAAACAGAGTGAAGCTGTCTGGGCCCACGCCGGTCAATATCGCGGGCGACTGTGCCAGCGGAGTGGCGCCGCGCACGGCGAACAGGCGCCAGTGCGCCGAGTGCCACATCTCGACCAGGTAGGGCAGCCCCTGCGCGATCAGGCGCCCCTCCTGCCTGCCCGCGGAGTCAAGGCGCACGTCGGGCAGTGCCACGTAGGAGACGGCGTTCTGAGCCAACCACGACCTGTAGGCCGCAGGGGTGAGTTTGGGACGGTAGAACAGTGCGTCGTAGCGGGTATCGAGCTGGCGCTCCCAGCCGCGAGCCAGCATGATCAGAGGATGCTCCGGGAGATACACCGATTCCCAGTGGGCTTCTGTCGGCGCGACCTCCACGCGCAGCGGCCTGCCGTCTGTGAGCTCGGTCAGCTCCCCAACCAACGGCGTGTAATAGGAAGCGTTGACCGAGGGGTTCCCAGCGAGCGCCGCGAAATCGTTGATCGGGGTCTCGAGCTGCCAGTAGAGCAGCGCGGGCGCCAGCAGAATAAGCGCGAGCCGGCGGCGCTCCCACAGCACGCCGGCCACCAGCGGGGCTCCCAGCAGCGCTCCAAGGCGCGCAGCGTTGCTGCCGACGGGGGTGCGCAGAACAAAGGCACCGGCCAGCGCCAGCGCGTACAGCCAGGCGCCCGCCGTGAGCATCCGCCGGGTCCCCGGCGCGAGGGCGCCGCCGGCGCGCGGAAGCACCAGCGCGATCAGTATCACTCCCACCAAGGCGGGCCAGAAGAGCGACGGCGCGAACATCTCCCAGCCGCCTTCGGGGAAGACGACGGCCAACGCCAGGATCGGGGCCAGCGCCGCTCCCGCGATAGCCAGACCGCGTGAACGCAGACGCCATCCAGCGCGCCCGCCCTCGACGTGCCCGTCGTGCGCGCGAAGCGCGTAAGCGAGCCCGGCGAGCGCGAGGAACGCCCCAGCGACGGGGCTTGCCAGGCTGGTGAGTACGGCAAGCACCGACGCCGCGGCTGTCCACCCGCGTAACAGCACGCACAGCGCGAGCAGGCCAACAGTGAGCCCCAGGCCATATGCGACGCGGCCAGAGAGCAGCCCCACGCACACGCCGAGGGCAAACGAGGCGCCGGCCACACGGGCGCCCGCGCTCTGAAAGGTCCGTTGCGCGAGCAGGCCGAATAGCCCGGCCGCGGCGATCGCGCACAGCGCGAGCAGCAGCCGCTCTCCCAGCAGTGCCCCGAGTGCCGGTGCCAACAGCGAGTAGCCGGGAAGGTAGTGCCCGCCGTACCAGCCGTCGTTCCACAG
Source organism: uncultured Solirubrobacteraceae bacterium (assembly GCA_963779605.1). GTDB lineage: Bacteria > Actinomycetota > Thermoleophilia > Solirubrobacterales > Solirubrobacteraceae > Palsa-744. The sequence continues at coordinate 1,224,828 of CAVZYR010000004.1, read as the reverse complement.
TGTGAACCCGGCGCGGGCGAACAGCTCGCCGCGGTAGGTCGCGGCCGCGAGATCGCCGCTGGGCGGTTCGAGCGCCAGATAGACGGCCGCCAACGGCACGGTCACCGCGAGCGCCACCACCGAGGGCACGGCCAGGTAGTGCCGACGCCAGCGCGTCCGGCGCAGCTCCGCCCCGAGGCTTGTCGGCGGATCGGTGGCTAGCGTGCCCGGCGCCATAGCTTCTAAGTCACTCCACACGAACTACATAAGACCTATCTCAATCGCTCGTGAGAGCTTTCTCACCCCCACCGGCACGAGTTGACCCATCGCTAAGAGCACTGCGGGCTCACCGGCTGCCGACTTGCGTCTAACGGGGTTCGGCTTACGTCGTCCTACTTGAGCGGATCCGTGATCGGACCGGGCAGACGCTTGTAGACGGCGAAGAAGTCACGGTCGTCGGAAGCCAGGTAGCGATCGGGCGACTGGTTCGGCTGGGGCTCGACCATCTTCGGGCTGAACCCGTTGTGGTGTGTGTAGGTGATCAGCGTGTGCCAGTCGGGGTTGATGTCGAGCTCCATCGCCCGCACGGCGCCGATGTGCTGGAGGATCTTCGCGATGCTGATCACCGTCTGGCCTTCGGCCGCGACGAACATCAGGTTGCCGCGACGATCGATGCCGGCACCGGTGCGCCACACACGGGTGACGCCGCCGAGCGTGAACCCCCATTCCGGGCTGTTCGGATTGTCGTTCAATTCGGGGTTGAGGCGTCCGTTCCAGACGATCGGAGCGAGGCTCTGCCGCGCCCATGCGACTTCTGGTCCGGCGTTTGGGCCGCCACTCCACTTGACGATGTTGACCCGACCGTCGCGGTAGGCGAGCAGCGTCGCTTTGCCGTCCTTGAGCGGCTCGTTGACGTGGCCGTTGACGTTCGAGCCGTTGTGGCCGTCTTCGTAGGTGAAGCCGCCGTTGAAGCTGGCGAGCAGGCGCCAGCGCTGGCCGTAGGGCACCATCATCGGCCCGCGCACGGCCGCGTTCGGCGGCTCGTAGCGGCCCGGGTAGTACCCGATCGCGGTGCGTGTATGGTCGAACCAGGCCACGTAGGCGAGAAGCTCCGGATACTCGGCTTCGGGACGGAAGGTCGCCACCAGTACCGGCGGGCCGCCAGCCATCGACGGCCCGGTCGGTTTCCAGATCCCTTCGCCAGGCAGGGGGTGGGCGAAGACCGGCCTGATCGCCGGCGGCAAGGCGGCGGCCTTCGTTCGCCGCGGCTGCGGCAGGTTCAGCCCGACCGCCGGCAGGCTCTTCGGCGCCGGCCCGCCCTTCTTCGGTGCGTTCGCGGTGTAGTAGACGTGCTCCACCTCGTCGACGAACGAGTTGCCGAACGGCACCTTCGCTCTGACCCACTCCACGCTGCGCGGCCCAAAGCGCATGCTCGTCGGCTCGAGCATCCAGATCGCGTACGAGACGATGGCCCAGCAGAGCACGCCGAAGAAGGGCGCGGCCAACAGTAGGCGTCGACGTCGTCGCCTGCGCTTGGCCGCAGCCTCGCGCCGAACCTCGCGGCGCGCCTCAAGGCGGGCGAGCGAATCCGATACGCGCGCCGAGTCAGCCGCGTCCGGCGAATCGCTCACGCCGGGAGTGAGACCGTGACCGGCACCGTCAGACATGTCCTCAAGCACAGCCTCGGCTGCCGGGGTGATGCCGTCGAGTCTGCACGGCCGAACATTATCCCGCGCCCATAAGCACGCCATTAGCGTGTAGTGAGAATGCCCTCATTAATCGCGCTGGGGTGAGCGCCCCGACGAGCACGCGCGATTGCTGGCGCTGGGATCTCGACGTGCGATTCCTAAGGATTTGCTCACCCACTCGATGTCCCCCATCGTTCAAACGCAACGCTTGTGGAAGGGTGAATCGCTAAACATCGAAGCCTCGGACTCGGCGAGATCATCTAGGTTGCCGCGCGCGCGGCGGAGCCGCCTGATCACTGCAGGGCCGAAGCATCGAAGCGCAGCGGCGGCGCGGCTCGACAATTAGGCTGCGTTGCTCCACGCGGAAGGGCGGGCGATGCTTAACGAGGCGCTCGACTGGGAGTGGGGTCTTTGCGCCGACGACGACACTGTGACGGGACCGCCGTCTACGCGATGAGCACCTCAGCGGCGACCGGACTCGTCTGAACTGGGCTAAAGCCGGAGCCGACCAGGCGTTGGCCAGCTGATAGCCGGCTCAGGCACCCCACTGCAAATAGATGGGTGAGGGCATTCTCACTGATGGATTAGGCGGCAATTATCCACGTGATAGACGCTCCTGCTAGCTCATATGAAACGGTCCCGCTCCACATCTACGGTCACTCGGTTGGCTGGCCGCATGCGTGTACTGGCCTTCACCATCGCCGTAGCCCTCTCAGCGATGCTGGGCGCTAGTGGCTGCTCAAGTCAGGGGAGAAGTGCTGCGAGCGCGCCACCTGTTAGGCCCGACGCCGCCACGGTGAGTACGGACAGCAATGCGGCCAAGAGCGCTCAGGTCAGCTGCGGCGCAGCCGCGCCGGCAACGCTTGCCAAGACGGCAGGTCGGGCAGCGATGCAGATCTACTCGCATGAGCTCTCGGGGCCGGGCGTCCGCGCCGATGAGCGCCAGGTGGAAAGCAACGGCCCGCTGCTAAACGCGCTCGCGAACGGCAATTTGACTGGTATCAGAGAAGCGGTCACGAGTCTCGTCTACTCACACACCCACATCGTGCGCCTGCGGGTCGTGCAGGGCAACACAGTGCAGGCAGATATCGGTGGTCCTTACATCATCGCACCGGTTTCGGGCAGCCTGCGCTTCCATCGTCGAACGGTTGGCCACTATCTGTTGTCGGTCCAGGACGACCTTGGTTACGTCAAGCTCGAGATGCGTTACCTCGGCCTGCCGTTGGTCCTGCAGATGGGCGCTCTGCGGCTCCCGTTGGAAGGTACGCTCGCGGCTGCGCCGGCGAGCATCCCGAACCTTGGACCAGTGACCTACAGAGGCGCGAGCTACGAGGCATTCTCCTTCGAAGCAATGGCTTTCCCACAGGGCAAGTTGAGAATTTCACTCCTCGTCCCGCTACCGCATTCGCTTGCGGCCGAGAGCTGTACCGCGATCAAGCTGTCCGAGCTGGCACGCATCGCGCAGCTGGTGTGGCATCGATACTCACTCGCCTCCGCGCCGTCGTCGGCTTACGTCAACCAGGTCAGGAGCCTCACCGGGGGGCTGAGCTACGTGCGCTCAACCACCAAGCAGTTGGCCGGCAGCACCCGACCCGGGCCAACCCGGCTGCCCAACCAGGGAACCGTCAAGTACCGCGGTGCAACCTGGCAGGTATCATCGTTCTCGTCACATACCCCAGGTGGGCCGGTTCGGGTTTATGTCCTCGTGGGATGACCTGTCCGGCGACCTCGAATTGCCACCACGACGCCCCGTTGCGTGGGCCGTCCCCCATGTTCACGCAACCAGGGCCGCGGGTGCCCCGCCAATGATCGCTCGGCCGACCTGTGCTGGGCGGCGCTTCCGCAGGGCGATCACTCCACAGTTTAGTCAGAATTTGCGATCGTATTAGCTGCACTTTTGGACAGCCTTAGCAGTTGCACAGCGCGGCCATGCACAATGGATTATCCAGAACCGAGGTAAACCATGAAACGTCCACTTGCACCCGTGCACTCTGCATCCGCTTCCAGCGGCTTCGCACGGCTCCGGCAGTCCCATCCCCTGTTGGGCGGGTTCCCGCTCGCGGTGATGATGCTCGGTGCCCTGCTCGTGGTGTTCGCGCTGATAATGACGCTGAGCTCCGACGCCGACGCGCGTGCGAGCAGGAGCATCCCGCATGTAGCGAGGAGCCTCGCGGCGCGTCCGGTACCGCCAAGCCTCTTCTGAGGCTGCTCGGCGAGCCCACGGCCACTACCCGGGCAGTAGAACGAGCCGCGACGCACTAAGCGGTTTCTCATCGCCGGCTCATCCACGATTTAGTTACACGGTTGAAGCTCCCCGGATGCTCTCTGGGGCCAAAGTCGCCTGACCGTCACCACAGGCACCGATCTGGCGATCCGACCAGTTGCGACTCGGTGGCGCTCCCCCCGAGGCGCGCGTTGGTGGTTGTGGCTCGCGCTGAGCCTGATACTCGGTCTGGCCGCGGTCCTGCGTCTATGGCTGATCCACGATGTGCCCGGCAATGTCTTCTACGACGCAGCTGTGCGGAGCATGGGCAACTCCTGGCACGACTTCTTCTTTGGCGCACTGGAGCCCAGCGGGACGGTCTCGATCGACAAGCCGCCGCTGGACCTCTGGCTGCAGGTGGCCGCCACCAGCACGTTGGGATTCGGGCTGGTTGGGCTGCATCTCCCCGAGGCGCTCGGCGGTGTGGCCGCCTGTGGGTTGTTGTTTGGGGCCCTGCGACGCCCCTTCGGCATCGCCGCGGCGATTTCGGCAGCGCTCGCGCTCGCCGTGCTGCCGGTGTCGGTGCTGACCTCGCGCAGCGACACCATGGACTCAGTGCTTGCGGCCGTCGAGATCGGCGCGCTGTGGTTGGCCTGGCGCGCCCTCGACACAGGGCGCATGCGCTGGTCGGTGCTGTCGGCGACGGTGATGGGCCTGGCCTTCAACGTAAAGCTTGGAGAGATGCTGATTGCGCTCCCGGCCATGGCCTTGCTGTGGCTGTGGGCAGCCGCGCCCGGGACCCGCGTACGCACAATGCTCGCCACCGCTGGAACTTTCCTCGTAGTGGCGCTGTCGTGGACTGCGATCGCTTCGCTGACACCCGCGAGCGAGCGCCCATTTCCGATCGGTTCCGCCAACGGGAGCATCTGGCATGTGACGCTCGTATACGACGGCCTGGCTCGCCTCTCGAGTAATGGCGCCACGGGGAGCGCCGAAGGTGGAGCTGGCCCGCTGCGCTTGCTGAGCGCCGGCCCCAATCAGCACTGGACGTTGATCGGGATCGCTCTGCTGGCCACCTCGCTGCTTGGACTCCTGGCGCTGGGGGTGCTGCTCGCGCAGGGCCCGAGGCACCTGCGGACTGCCCTCGGCAGACCGCAGGGACGGTTCGCTGTGGGGATCGCGGTGTGGTTCCTCGTCGGGCTCGCCGTCTTCAGCGCGATGGAACGCCTGCAGACCCGCTACCTGGAGGCCTTCGCTCCGGCCATCTGCGCCGTGTTCGGGCTGTCTGTGAGCTCGCTCTGGCGCGGCCTGCGACGTCGCGGGAGCCCGGGACCGGGCGGAGATCCGGCAAGCCACGCACTCGTGGGAGTTCGCGTCGTCCTCGTATGTCTTGCGCTCGGCCTGCTGGCGGCGTCGCTTACAAAGGATGCCTACCTGATCCGCCGCGCCCGCACAGACGCTCTGATGACCGACATCAGCAGCCCGGCGCTTAGCCGCTATCTGCGCGCCCACCGTGCCGGTGCCCACTACGAGGTCGCGAGCGCGAACATCAACGACGTGGTCGGGCTCGTGGCGCGTGACGACCTTCCCGTCCTCGTCCTCAACAGCGTCGACGGATCGCTCACACCGACGGCCAGCCTAAAGGCTCAGGTTGCCGGGGGCCGGGTGCGGTTCTACTTTGGGGCTCCGCAGGCGTGCTACAGGGGACGCCACTGCCCGCGCAATCAGATCTGGGCCCATGCCCACAGCATTCCGGTGCCGGGTGAGCCTGGCCTACGGAGCTTCAGCACCAGCTGAAAGCTGACGGAGCGGACGGGAGCAGGCGATTTCGGTGTGACTCACGTGGCCTTGGTTCGAAGCAGTTTGCGTGAACTCGCTCCGGCGCACTGCCGCCTCCAGCCCGTAGAATTGCGGCACGCGACCACGACGCTGGCCCACCGGCACGATGGCACGCACAGGCGTCCGCGGGGACTGGAGGGAGGAATCGAATGGAGGAGTCCAAGCTCAAGGCCGTCGGACTATTTGCCGGTCTGTCGCCGCGCGAGATCCGCCGCCTGTCGAGCCTGACCGACGAGCTCGTGGTGCCCCCCGGCACCCGGCTCATAGACGAGGGTGCTTTTGCCCACGAATTCCTGCTCATAGAGAAAGGCACCGCCGACGTCCGCCGTGGGGGCGAGCTGTTGGCGCAGCTCGGTCCGGGCGACTTCGCCGGAGAGATCGGAGTCATGCAGGGCGCACGTCGCAACGCCACCGTGACGGCCTCCACGGAGCTGACGGTTATCGTGATGACTGCCCGTGACCTGCGCGAGATCGCAAGTGACATGCCCGGCGTGGCGGCGCAGATTGACGCGGCCATCGCTGCTCGTTCGACGACTCCCCGCACGCCGGATTAGAAGACCGCATCGCCGCCGCTCGCCGAGTCCCTGCCGGCCCTGGACACGAACAGGGGTAAACCCGCGGTCTGCCCTGGTCGGTTTGCGCATCGCGCGAAAGCCTCGACGAGGACCAAGTGTCTGGCGCGGTGAAACGCGCGCCGGGGTTAGCTGTAGCTTCTTGTGTGATGGAGGAGCAGGGGCTCGCTACAGGCGGTGCTGCGTTCGCAGCCCGCGAGCTGACCGTGCGCTTCGGCGGGATCACCGCGCTCGATGCCGTCTCCGTCGAGGTCGCAGCCGGCGAGGTCCTTGGCATCATCGGTCCCAACGGAGCGGGCAAGACGACGCTGTTCAACGTGATCTGCGGCTTTGTCCAGCCACAGTCGGGAACGCTCGAGTGGAACGGCCGGGTGCTCGGCAAGGTGCGGACGAACCGCCTGGCCGGGCTCGGCATCGCGCGCACGCTGCAGGGTGTTGGGCTGTTCCCAGGGCTGAGCGTGCTCGAGAACGTGATGCTCGGGGCGCAGCGATTCCGCCGAGCCGGCGTCGCAAGCGCCCTGCTCGGCCTTCCGCGTTCCGATCGCGACGAGCGCGCGCTGCGCGAGCGCGCGCTGCGCATGCTCGAGGAGCTCGGATGCGACGACGTCGCCTCGCGGCTGCCCCAGACGCTCCCCTATCCGGTCCAGAAGCGCGTCGCCCTCGCGCGGGCGCTGGTCGCGAAGCCTGAGCTGCTGCTGCTCGACGAGCCGGCCGGTGGCCTCGGGGCCGACGAGATGGGCGAACTCGGCGAGCGGATCCGCGCGCTGCGCGGTTCGATGGCCGTCATGCTCGTCGAGCACCGCGTCGATCTCGTGATGTCGGTGAGCGATCGCGTCGTGGTGCTCGACTTCGGCCGGGTGATCGCTCACGGCGACCCGGAGACGGTCCAGCGTGATGAGCGCGTGCTGGAGGCCTATCTGGGACGGGCGGACGAGGAGACGGATACGAGGGCAGAAGACATCTCCCCCAAAGACGGGAAGAGCTCCTGACGCCGATGGCGCTGCTTGAAATCGAGAACCTCACCACCGACTACGGGCCCGTGCGAGCGGTGGACGGCGTCACGCTCGCCGTCGAGCGCGGCAGCATCACGGCCGTGCTGGGTGCCAACGGCGCGGGCAAGACCTCGCTGCTGCGGACGATCTCCGGGCTGGTGCGAGCGAGCGACGGTCATGTGCGCCTTGACGGTGAGGACCTGAGGGACGTTCCGGTCGAGGACATCGTCAGACGGGGTCTGGCGCACGTGCCGGAGGGTCGTGGGGTGATTGCCGAGCTCTCAACCGACGAGAACCTGCGACTCGGCGGCCTCTGGCGCGGCGCGGATGCTGCTGCCCTGAGCGAGATCTACGAACTGTTTCCGCCGCTGCGCGAGCGGCACAAGCAGCTCGCGGCGTCACTCTCCGGCGGAGAGCGTCAGATGCTCTCGATCGGCCGGGCGCTGATGGCGCGCCCGCGTGTGCTGCTGCTCGACGAGCCCTCGCTGGGGCTCGCCCCCCTGGTGACGGCTCGGATCATGCAGCTGATCTCGAACCTCGCCACTGAGCGCGACCTCGCCGTGCTGCTCGTGGAGCAGAACGCGCGCAGCGCGCTGTCGATCGCCGACCGAGCCGTCGTGCTCAACCTCGGCCAGGTGGTCGCTGACGACACCGCGCGCGCCCTGGCCGCCGACGAGGGGCTGCGCACGGCCTACCTGGGACTCTGAGATGACGAAATTCATCGACCTGACGCTGAATGGAATCTCCACCGGCGCCATCTACGCGGTGGTGGCCCTGGCGCTCGTGCTGATCTGGCGGGCAACGCGAATCGTCAACTTCGCGCAGGGCGCGATGCTCATGATCACCACGTTCATCGCCTCGAGCGTGATCACTTCGAGCGGCTCCTACTGGCTGGGCTTTGCGGTTGCGCTCGTGTCCGGCCTCGTGCTCGGTGCCGTCGTCGAGCGCGTGCTGATACGCAGGGTCGAGGGCGGCCCACCCTTGAATGCGGTGATCGTCGCACTCGGCCTGCTGATCCTGTTGGAGGCGATCGCCGGGATGATCTGGGGCAACACGCCGCGCTCCTTCCCGCCGGCATTCTCGATCCAGGGCTACGACGTCGGCGGCACACGCGTGCTGTTCTCGCCGAACGACACCTTCACCGTGCTCGTGGTCGTCGGCGTCGCGCTCGCGCTGACTGCGCTGTTCCGCGGAACGGCGATCGGCTTGAAGATGCGAGCCGCGGCATTCCGCCCGGAGGTCGCGCGCATGCTGGGCGTCAGAGTCGGGCGGATGCTCACGCTGGGGTGGGCGCTTGCTGCACTCGTGGGCTCACTTGCCGGCGTGCTCGTCGCGCCGTCGGTCTTCGTGGGACCGAACCAGTTCGATCCGATCCTCGTCTTCGGCTTCACCGCGGCCGTGCTCGGCGGGCTCGACAGCTTTGCCGGAGCGGCTGTCGGCGGGATCCTGCTCGGGCTGGCGCTCTCCTACGTGTCAGGTTACGAGGGCTCCTCGCTCGTCACGCTCGCCGCGCTTGTGATCCTCGTAGTGGTGCTGATGATCCGCCCCGGCGGGCTGTTCTCGAGCACACAGGAGCGCCGCGTATGAACGCCCTGCTCACGAGGGTCACAGCGCCGCGCGCCGCGCTCGCACGATCACTCGCGATCGTCCTCGCGGCCGGTCTCATCCTGTTCCTGGCAAGCGAGGTGCTCGGTGCCTTTGACGACCTGCAGCTTGCCAACGGCGCGTATTACTTCGCGGCACTCGCGGGCCTGACAGTTCTCACCGGGCTGAGCGGACAGATCTCGCTCGGCCATGGGGCCATGATGGCCGTGGGTGCATATACCGTGGCGCTGCTCATCGGCAACGAGCACTGGGCGCTTGTGCCGGCGCTCCTCGCTGCGATCGTCGTCAGCGCGGTCGTGGGCGTCGCGGTCGGTGCCGCTGCCTCGCGCTTGCGCGGCCCGTATCTCGCCGGTGCAACACTTGCCTTCGCGATCGGCCTGCCGGCGATCGCGGACCAGTACTCGAGCACGTTCGGCGGTGAGAACGGATTGGTCATCAACCCTCCGACGCCGCCGTCCTGGCTCGGCGCGAACTTTCCTTTGGAGCGCTGGGAGGCATGGATCGCATGCGCCGGTGCACTGGTCGTACTGTTCGTCATGAACAACCTCGTGCACAGCGGAATTGGGCGATCCTTCCGCGCGGTGCGCGACGACGAGATCGCCGCCTCGCTGTGCGGGCTTCACGTCGGGCGCGTTCAGACCCTTGCCTTCATCGTCAGCGCCGCCTGTGCGGGCCTCGCCGGCGGCCTGCTCACGGTCGTACTGCAGCTCGCGGCACCCGGGGCATTTCAGCTGGCGCTGTCCCTCTCGTTGCTGACCGCGGTCGTGCTGGGGGGACTCGGCTCGCTCGTCGGGGCGGTCTGGGGCGCCGCGTTGCTCGTGCTGCTTCCCAGCTGGACGAACGATCTCGCCAACTCGTTCTCCCTGTCGACCAACGTCTCCAACAATCTGCCGCTGGCGATCTACGGGTTGGTCCTGATCGCGGCGATGCTCCTGTGGCCTGGCGGCATCCAGGCCGGCGTGCGGGCGATCGTCTCGCGCGTACGGCTCTCGCGAGAGCCGGGCCGGAGCTGAGCGTCTGGCAAGAGGCGAAGCTGAGGGGGAAATGCGAAGCTTTTCACGAATGCCTTACAAGCAGTCAACCACCCGGAGGAGGTAGAGGATGAGACGAAAGAGTCACAACATGTTGGCGGTGGGCGCCATCTGTGCGCTTGCGGCCATAGTCGCGGGCTGCGGTTCGAGTAGCAGCAGCAGCGTTCCGGGCGTCACGTCCACGAGCGTCACGTTCGGCACCCATCAGCCGCTGACCGGTCCAGCCGCCCCAGGTTACAGTGAGATCGCGCCCGCCTCTCAGGCGTTCTTCAACTACCTGAACGCCCAGGGTGGTATCAACGGGCGCAAGATCAACCTGATCATCAAGAACGACGAATACAACCCGGCCAAGACCGTCACCGTCACGCACGAACTCGTTCTGAACAGCGCCGTCTTTGGCATCTTTGAGGGACTGGGCACGCCAACCCACACCAAGGTCGTCGGCTATCTGAACAGCTCGAAAGTGCCCGACATGTTCGTGGCCTCCGGATGCGCATGCTGGGACAACGGCACGGCGCAGCCCTACACGTTCGGATGGCAGCCGAACTACACGATCGAGGGCAAGATCCTCGGCCAATACATCAAGCAGCACTTCGCCGGCAAGAAGGTGGGCGTGTTCTACCAGGACGATGACTTCGGCACCGGCGGGCTGACCGGGATCAAGTATGAGCTGCCCGCGAGCCAGATCGTCTCGGCGCAGCCCTATCAACCGGGTGGCACGAACGTCGCGCCGCAGATCTCCGCGATCAAGGCGGCGGGTGCAGAAGTGCTGGTCGACTTCACCGTACCGATCTACACTGCGCTCGGCCAGCTGACGTCCTTCACGCTCGGCTACAAACCGCAGCTGGTCGTATCGAACGTCGGCATCGATCCGACCACGGTGGGCGGTCTGCTGAAGACGTTCTCCAAAGGCAAGGCCGGAACGGAACTCATAGAAGGAGCGATCACCGACGGCTACCTGCCGTCTGTCGGCGAAACATCGAATCCGTGGATCGCGCTGTTCAAAAAAGTCCATGAAAAGTACGACTCCGGCGCACCGTTCGACGGGAATGTCGAGTATGGGATGGCGACTGCATACACGCTCGCCCAGTCTCTCCAGTTGGCGGGGAAGAAGCTCACCAGAGAAGACCTCGTCAACGCGGTCAACTCGATGGGCTCAAAACTCACCGGCCCGGGTCTTGTTCCGTTCCGCTATTCGACGACTGTCCACGGCGGCTATTCCGGCGTTGAGATGGGCCAGGTCCGCAATTCGCAGATTGTGCTCTTTGGCGGGCCACTGGTCACCGAACCGACGGCCGGCAGTCCAATCACGCCCTACACCACCACACAGCCGGCACCCCCGGCGAGCGGCGTCTCGGTTCCCTAACCGCCGCCAGGAAGCTCACATACGCTCGGTCGGCCGGCCCGGGAACGGGCCGGCCCGACGGGCGCGCGATCATCACATGATGCTCGCGTCACCGGCCTCGGGGGCGCCCGTGCCGACGACGCAGAAGCTTGAGCGCGATCTCGGCAGAGCAGACAATTAGCTGCTTAGATGGGCTCAACAGCCTCAAGGAGTGCGGCTGGCCGCCGACTGGTTAAGTTGACATGCCCGCTCCACACCCACACCCAGGCCCGCGCCTAGGCGAGTCGCGAGCTCCGGCAGCGTCGCCCGCTCCGCCAGAGCAGCCCGGGGAGGAGGTCCGTCGCCTCGGCGAGGCGCTCGAGGCCCGAACCGAGGACGTGGTCACGGGAACGATCGTGCGGGCCGCGAACGCCGGCGGGGTTCTCGCCGACCCCGTGGTTCAGTCCGGCTTTGATCGAATGTGCAGGGTCTCGACGATCGCGCTGGCCAGATGGATCGCCGGCGGGAGTCCCGAAGAGGGGCGGGAGGCCAGCCAAGAAGTCTTCCAGCATCACGGCCAGGTGGCCGCCGAGCGCGCCGCGCCGCTGAGTGAGATGACCAAGCGATGCCTGCGCTGGCGCGATTCCGTGAACGACGTGCTGTGCGACAGCGCGGCGCAGTTGGCCGCCTCGCCGGAGGCGCTCTCCCGTGCCTTGGCCATGGTCCAGCTGACGCTCGACGTCACCCTCGTGCGAATGTCCGAGGTCTTTGAAACTGAGCGCCAGCGAACGGACGAGGCACTCGCGTTCATGGCCACGCACGACGCCTTGACCGGACTACCGAACCGGACGTTGATCCTCGACCGCACCGAGCAGATGCTCGTGCGCGCTCGCCGCCACCAGACACCGGTGGCGGCGTTGTCGATCGAGATCGACAACGTCAAGAACGTCAACGACACGCTGGGCCACGATGCCGGCGATGAACTCCTGCGAGCGGTTGCCGAGCGGCTCGACGGCGTCGTGCGCGACACCGACGCGTTGGGGCGTGTCGGCGGGGACGAGTTCGTCGTGATCGCCGAAGAGCTGTCGCTGGCAGGGGGACCAGAGCTGATCGCCAAGCGTCTGCTGGAAGCGCTCGAGGAGCCGTTCGAGCTTGCGGGGGCGCCGAGGACACGCGTGAGTATGACTTCCAGCATCGGGGTCGCAATCGGCGTGCGAGCGTCGGCCGAGGAGCTTCTGCGTGACGCGGACATCGCTATGTACCAGGCGAAGTGGGAGGGCCAGAACCGCTGCGTCGTGTTCGAGGCCGGGATGCAACACGCGGTCCAAAGCCGGATGGAGCTCGAGATGCACCTGCGCGACGCCCTCCCGAACGACGAGTTCTTCTTGGTCTATCAACCCACCTTCGATCTGCGCGACATGCGCCCGACCGGGGTTGAGGCCCTGCTTCGATGGAAGCACACGACACGAGGGATCGTGCAACCCAACGACTTCATCCCTCTTCTTGAGGAGACCGGTCTGATCATTGAGGTCGGGAAGTGGGTCCTCCAGGAGGCATGCCGTCAGGGCGCGAAGTGGCGCGAGAGTGGATATCCGATCGGGATGGCGGTCAACGTCTCTGGACGCCAGCTCGACAGCGATGAGTTCGTCACTAACGTGCGTGACGCACTGTCGGCCAGCGAACTCGAGGCAGGCGCACTGACCCTTGAGGTCACCGAGACGACGCTCATGCGCAACACCGAAGAAACCATTCGGCGGTTGACCGCGATCAAGGAACTGGGCGTGCGGATTGCGATCGACGACTTCGGAACCGGCTACTCCTCGCTGGCCCACCTCCAGCAGTTCCCAGTGGACGCACTGAAGATCGACCGATCGTTCATCTCACGGCTCACACAGAACCCCGAGGGCGAGACCCTCATCCATACACTCGTGCAACTGGGAAAGGCTCTGTCGATCGAGACGGTTGCCGAGGGCATCGAGCAAGAACAGGAGCTATCCCTCCTGCGGGCAGAGCACTGCGACAGCGGCCAGGGCTTCCTCGTCGCGCGCCCGCTGGACGCAGATGCCACCGAGGCCTTCCTCGAGGACTGGGCCAAGAATGGCGCTCCACCCAACGTCCTTGCTCCAGCGTCGGCTGTGGGCGTACACCGCAGCGCATACACCCCGACGGGCGCCCGCCACTAGCTCGCTCGCCGCTTGGTCGCCCGAACGGCGGTGCCGTAAGCGCATATCTCCGTCCAGGTTGCACCAAGCTCCGAGGTGTCGAAGCGGAACGCAATGATCGCATTGGCGTTCTTGGTCTCAGCCTCTTCGATGAGTCGCTCCTGTGCGTGCCTGCGTCCTTCGGCGAGCATCTTGGTCATTCCCTTCAGCTCGCCGCCCACCAGCGACTTCAGTGACGCTCCTATCTGCGAGCCGACATTTCGTGAGCGGACAGTTAGCCCAAACACCTCGCCCAGCACCTCGTCGATCTCATACCCGGGGAGATCGTTCATCGTCGTGACGATCATCAGCGACTCCTCGCTCGCGGTTCGCGAGAGCATAGTCGGCACGTTCTCGGACCGACAGCGGATCGCGTGTTCGGAGGGACCGCCGGCCGATCCCGTCGAGCAGGAGCTGCAGCCCGAATCGGAACTCCTCATCGGGCGCGACGTTCGTGAGCTCGTCGGCGGCGGCGACGGTCGCAGGGTAGGTCTCTGCGTCAAGAGCCCGGTAGAAGTCGCGCAGCCTCGTGGCGTCCTCGGGCCGCGGTGACCTCGGCGAGTGCTGCTGAAGCGCGAATCCGACGACGTAGTGCGCGACCGCGGTGTAGGCGCGCGCGGCAAGATCCGGCGGAAAGCCGCCGGCGAGAAGCACGGCCAACGCGCGCTCTCGGATGATGAGCGCGTTTGGTCCAACGGGGACCTCGGAGACGAGCAGCGGTAGCGCGTTGGGGTGGTTCTTCAGGACCTCGTAGAGGGCGCCGGCCCCGCGCGCGATAGCGTGCTGCCAGGTCGTGTTGCCGAGCGTGTCGGCGTCGATGTCGAAGTCCACCTCGCCGAGTATTCGGTCGAGGACATGGGAGAAGAGCTCATCCTTGTCGGCGAAGTGCCGGTAGAGCGTCGCGGTGCCCGACCCCAGGCGATCAGCGAGCAAGCGCATGCTGAACGCACTCGTGCCGAGCTCGTCGACGATCTCAAGCGCAACGCCGACGATCCGATCGGGTGACCGCGGCGGGCGCCCCCGCCGGCGAACGGGGGCCGCTGGCCGAGTGATCCGCCACGCCGGGCCGTCCGGCCGCTCGGGCGACCGTCCCGCGGAGTCGGCTCGGCTACGCGTGCGCCCCATTTATGGTAAGAGTGTAGCCGTTATCTATCGGCCCATCCAAACAGGGAAGACGGGAACGTGACGCCAGAGCAGCGCCGTCAGTTCGTGCGCGATCACCGCACAGCGATCTTCGGCTACAACCGCGCCGCCGACGGTCCAGCCATGTCGATCGTCTTCTACTGCCTGGAGCAGAACGAGATCCTCGTCTCGACAATGGCCGCGCGGGCGAAGGCCAGGGCCCTCGCGCGCAGCCCGAAGGTGTCCCTGTGCGTGCTCGACGAGCAATGGCCGCCCAGCTACCTGCAGGTCTACTGCGATGCGGTGATCGATACCGACTTCGATTCGGTCGTCGACGTCATGATGCGCATCGCAGGCGTGATGGCAGGCACACCGATGTCCGAGGACGTACGCCCGATGGTGGAGGAGGGCGCGCGCCAGGAGAATCGGGTGGCGCTGCGGCTCCGCCCTTACTCCACCTTCTACACGCCGCCACGTCACGTTCACTCAGAGGCCGACGTCGGCCCCGGCCTGCGACACGAAACCAGCGCTTCGATCCCCTGGTGAGGCCGGCGGGATAGGATCTCGCCGTTGCCGTTCGTTCAGTCGCGCTGACTCCTGAACGCGAGGACTGTCTTGGCCGGATCGAGTTGTTCGCCGTGGACGGGTTCAACGTTCGGAACCCGAGCGAGGTTACGATCCGGTGTCCGGGCGTTCACTCCGCTCGCTCGCCCGCAACACTGGGCTGGTGCGCGTCCTATTCGTAGGCGATGTCGTCGGGCCACGCGCGGTTGCGTGGCTCGCCGCGCGGCTGGCGCTGCTCCGCTCAGAGAACGGTGCCGACCTGGTGGTGGTCGACGCCGAGAACAGCGGCCCGGACGGCGCCAGCATGACCGTCGCTGCGGTGGAGCAGCTCCTTCAGGCCGGCGCCGACGTGATAACCGGCGGCAACCACGCATTCGAAGGGCCGGAAGTCGATGCGGTCCTCGGCCACGAGCGCGTACTGCGCCCGCTCAACGTGCCCGAGGGCGTGCCCGGCCGTGGCGAGCTCACTTTGCGAGCGGGCGGCGAGGACGTTCGTGTCGTCGTCCTGGCCGACGCCGCCGCGCTCGCTACCGGACCATCCTTTGCGCACATGAGCATCGAGCCGTACGCCGCCTGGTCGGCTCTGCCGCGGGGTCCGACCACCGTCATCGAGATGCACGCGCTGTCGGTGATGGCCAAGCAGGCGCTCGCCTACGCGCTGGACGGGGAGGTGGCCGCGGTTCTCGGAACGCACACACATGAGCCAACGATCGCTCTCCATCTGCTCGCGCGCGGGACCGCGCTCGTCACCGAGGTGGGCATGACCGGACCTCTTGGCGGTCCCCAGGGCATGCATCCACAGGCCGTGGTGGAGCGCGTGCGCGGCCTGCCAGATGCGGAGCTCTCCCCCGTGCGCCCGGCGGATGGCGCGATCATCCTCGGCGCCATCCTGCTCGAGATCGCCGAAGCTCGCACCACGAGCCTCACCCGTCTGAGTTGACGAGGATCTAATTGATGAGGCCCACCGCGAACCAGTCGAAGTCCAGCTCTGGAGCGTCCTCACAAGCCTCGCGCACCATGCCTACGACCGCGCTGCGACCGATTTCCGATCGTTCACGCCGCTCCGGCGAGGCCACCAAATCCAGCCCCCAGGTCACCCAAATCTGACGGCCAACCCTGGCGAACGACGCCTCGGCGTCGATCGGTCCATCGATCGAGCGGTCGACCTCCTGGAGCCTGTGCCACAGCAGATCGATCGCGTCATCGCGCCGCGCGCGCGACGCCAAGCCCGAATGAGATGTGATCCTGAACTGCAAGGGGCAAGCCTACAGCCGGGCCCGCGGCGCATCGGGTCGTCCAGCGCTCTCCCCACACACAGACCCGCCGCGGATATGGCGGGAGTATGAGTCTCCAGTGCGTCACGCCTCCGTGGCGCGCGGGGCGTAACGGTGGTGGAGCATGAGCGCGTTTCCGTCCGGGTCGGCGAAGAACGCCATATGGCAGACGCCGGTATCGAGTGTCTCGCCGCTGAACTCGACCCCACGGTCTTCGAGCGCCGCCCGTGCCACCGCGACATCGTCGACATGCAGTGCCACGGCGTTGGCGTTGACATTGTGCTTGAGACCCATCGCCTCCGGGTCGTAGATGCTTAGCGTGAGGTTGCCGGTCTCGAACTCGGAGTAGTTCCTGTCCTTCAGATACACCGACCGGCGCAGGCCGACGGTGTCGCCGTAGAACTCAACGGCCACCTCGAGATCGTGCGTGGGAAGTCCGACGAAGTCGACGCCCGTGACGAGCTGCGGTGTGGTGCTCATGATCTTGATTGCTCCTTTGCTTGGTGGGGTTGGCGGCCTTGGCGACGGCCGATCTTACCCACGGCCGAGCGAGAGGTGGAGCCCGCCGGCCCTTAACTACCAGGCGACGGCGCGGGTCGACTGAACTCACATCGCACTCGGCTCAAGCACGACGCGACGGCGTGTTTAGGGCCGGCGTGAACCGGGCATATGCTGGCGCAGACGGAGTGACGGGGAAATGCTCATCACTGGGGAGTGAACAGGTGACGATCACCGCACCGAGCGACGCCGGCATCCCGCTGGCCTCGCGGATATTGGCGTTGCTGGCCGCCACCGCGGCCACGGTGGCGGCGATGCTGGCGCCGGCGAGCGCATTCGCGACGAGCGAAGCGCGTCGCACTGCAGACAGCGTGCCGGGTATCCCGGGACTGCCGAGCGGCGTCCCGGCGGCCGCAACGGCGGCGGAACCGGTGCTGCCCGAGCCGTCCACCTCGGAATGGCCGTTTCCCAGCAACTTCTCCCGCACGTCCGGGACGGGCCAGTTGTCGGGAGGGGCCAGCCTGTGGACGGACTTCCTGTATGACGATCACGGGCCGCTTGGCAGCCCGGTGGGAATCGTGGACAACGTCAAAGTGTCCTCGCTGGCACCTGTACACGGAGGCTTCACCTACCCCGCCGGGCCCGCCGACAACAATGGCGCGGACATATTCCGCGCGGCCGTCGGTTACACGCCGAGCGCCACCTATTGGCGGGTCGACTGGGACACGCTGACCTCCGCGGACGTACCGATCGCAGAGTGGACCGTGAGCACCGAAGAACCGACACCGGCCTCCGCCAGCGCGTGGCCGGCGAATGCCGGACTGAGCTCAGCCGGGATCCAGTATGCGCTCGTCGTCTCCGCACAGCACGCCGAGCTTCTCGACGCCGCCACGGGGCAGCCGGTCCCGGGTGCGGAACTCAGCACCGAGGTCGACATGAGCGCGCGTTCCTTCATCGTCCGCATCCCCACCAGCGTCCTGCCCGTGAGCGGCACCTGGCAGGTACGCCTCGCCTCCGGCTTGGCCAACGCCTCCGGCACGGCGTTTGCGACGGTCCCGCCCGAAGATGGCGGGATCCCCGGCGGAACGAACGCCTATAACGTCACGTTCCGCAGCTACAAGCAGGAGGCGGCGCTCGTCTGCCCGACCGAAGCACTGCCCGACTCGGCGCTCGCACCGCTGCTCGAGAGCGAACTGGGAGCCGGCGAAGGCGAGCTCGACCACGTTCCGGTCGCGGAGTGCGGCAACACGTGGATGGAGAACGACCAGGCGAACACGCTGGCAACGGGCAACGTGTCGAAGTACGCACTCGCCGTCGACTGGTCGCAGTTGGCGGCCCGTGAAAGCACGCCTGAACCCGAGCCGACGGGCTACTCCAACCGCTGGTATGTGACGCCGCTCGAACTGGGTCAGGGTGTCGTCGACGCCGCGGAAGTCAACACCTACACGACGCCCACCTACCTTGGTCGAGTCCAGCCCTACGCGGTGTACGTCCCGACCACATACAACCCGGCGGCACCGACCCCGCTGACGTGGGTCCTGCATTCCCTCGGCGCCAACCTGAACCAGTACGGCACCGATGCGCCGAGCCAGCTGGAAGAGGAGTGCGAGGACCGCGACAGCATCTGCGCGACCACCGAGGGCTTCAGCGACGGCCAGTGGTACTTCGGCCCGGCTGAGATCGACTTCTGGGACGTGTGGCATCAGCTCGCGAACTCATACGATCTTGACCCGGATGCGACGGTGATATCGGGTTACTCGATGGGTGGCTTCGCCTCCTACAAGCTCGCGCTTGAATATCCGGATCTGTTTGCACAGGCGATGCCGCTCGAGGGTCCCGTCGTGTGTGGCGAGAAGGTGACCAGTGGGGTCGAAACGGCGGCCGGCGCCGGCCAGTGTACGTCCGACGGAAATACGACCCCGCTGATCGTCAACGCAAAGTGGATCCCGTATGTGATGACCTACGGGCTGGTGGACGAGCTTGTTCCGTTCACCGGCGGGGTTGAGCAGGTCGAAGCGTTCAACAATCTCAACTACCGCTACTACGCGGTGCTATACCCCGCCGAGGATCACCTCGTGTTCGCCGTGCAGAATGACTTTGCCCCGGCGACCTCACAGCTCGGGCATCTGGAACGAGTGCACAACCCGGGATCGTTCACGTTCAGCTGGTACCCGGACCTCAGTTCCCCCTCGCAGGGGATCGGCCCGACCGGCGACTATTGGGTCAGCGGGCTTTCCGCGCGAAGCGCGACGCCCGGCGAGCTGGCCACCGTGAGGGCGTCCTCGGCCGCGATTCCTGAACCATCTGAGACGCCCGAACATCACCTCGGCACGGCTTTCGGGCCCACCCCGGCCGTTACCGACTCTTTGACCTGGACGACCGGTCCGGCCCCACCCACGAGTCAACTGCTGCAACTCGACCTCACTGATGTGGGCGCCCTTGCCGTCGATACGGTGAGCGCCGGGCTGACGTGCGCGACGGTTGAGGCAAGCACCGATGGGGAAACAGAACTGACACTGTTGCACCTGCTACCCGGGAGCACGGTGAGCGTCAGTTCGAGCGCTTCGTCGAGGCCCGTTCCCAGGAGCGGGGTCGTCACCGTGACCCTCACCGCGGGCGCGAGCAGCGTGCAGCTCTGCTCGGCCGCCAGCAAGAAATAGGCACCGGCGACCTAACGTCAAGCCTGGCGCCTATGCCGCCTGAGCTTCCGCGGCGTCCCGAATGAGCTTCGCGGTCTCATCCGGGTGGCTGACCATCGCCACGTGGCTACTCGCAACCTCAACCGTGCTCGCGCCCATGCGCGCGGCGAACCGGCGCTCGGCATCGGGTGCAATCGCCTCATCGCTCTGGGCGACCATGTACCAGGACGGCAGCGACTTCCAGGCCGGTGCTCCCATCACCTCTCCGAAGGCGGCCACGGCCAGTGGCTGCTGCACCGCGTACATGACCCTCGCCTTGGCCGGGTCGACGTCGCCCGCGAAATGTTTCACGAAGTCGTCCTCGGGCAGCCATCCGAAGCCCTGCCTGTCGATGTAGATGTTCGCCGTCGCCGGCGTGGGAGGAGCCTGCGCGAGCAGCGCGCCGATCGACTCGCCCTGATCGAGGCCGAAGGCAGCGATGTAGACGAGCGCCACCGCGTTCGCTGCGTCAGTCCCGAGAGCGGTCATGATCTGCCCCCCGTATGAGTGGCCGGCGAGGACCGTCGGGCCCTCCTGGATGACGAGCACCTGGCGCAGCCGCGCGACGTCATGCGCGAGCGCGGTCATCGGAAACTGGGGTGCGGTGACGTTGTAGCCGTCGGCCTGAAGCTGGCCGATGACCGAACTCCAGCAGGACCCGTCGGCCCATGCGCCGTGGACAAGGACGATGTTCGGCTTGACGCTCATCTGAGTACTCCTCGCTCGTCGCTCGGTGGGACAGAAGCCGAGGGCAGCCTCCCATAAGCTGACGGCCCCTGCGATGAGGAAGCTGTCGAATCTCACGACCGTCGAGGCGGTGCTCGCGAGGCCCCACGGCCTGCTCGAGGCGCCGCGCTTCGGCCGCCAGGGTGAGGCCGTATACAGCGATGTGATCGCGGGCGGCGTGTGGGGGTGCTCGGCCAACGGCACGATCCGCGAAATCCTGCCGCGACGTCGAGGCATCGGCGGCATCCTCGCGCACGCCGACGGCGGCTGGGTGATAAGCGGGCGAAGCGTGATCCACCTTCGGGCCGACGGCGAGCAGCGCCCGCTTCTTTCCGGCGACGAGGTCAGCGGCTACAACGATCTGGGGAGCACTCCCGATGGCGCCCTGCTCGCCGGCGTGCTGCGCTACCGGCCCCTGGCCGGCGAGGAGCCGCGTCCCGGTCAGCTGCTGAAGATCGACGCCCACAGAGCCATCACGATCCTCAGCGAGGAGGTGATCTGGCCCAACGGCATCGGCCTCTCTCCCGACGGCCAGACGATCTATGTCAGCGACTACCAGCGGGCGGCGGTGCTGGCGATCGGGCTGGAGGGCGGTCCGGCGCGTGAGTTCTGCGTATCGCCGAGGGGGTCCGCGGACGGCTTGGCCGTCGATGTCGAGGGAGCCGTGTGGTTCGCTCTCGGCGAGGGAGGCGGCATCGCGCGAGTGCTGCCCGCTGGCGAGCTCGACGAGGTCATCGACATGCCGGCGGGCTTCGTCTCGAGCCTGTCCTTCGGCGGCGCCGACATGCGCGACGTGCTCATCACGACCGCCGACAACGAGATCGACCCGGAGTTGGGCGGCACGCTGCTGCGGGCGCGCAGCGCCGTCGCCGGGCTGACGCTCACGCCGGTTGTCGTCTGATCATCAGGCGGCGATGACGCCGTTGACGACGGCACCGAGGCCGTCAACCTCGACTTCGACGGTGTCGCCCGCTTTGAGGAAGCGGCCCTGCGCGGCGCCGACGCCGGCGGGGGTGCCAGTGGCGATGATGTCTCCGGGCAGCAGGGTAATCGTGCGAGACAGCCAGGCGACGGTCTCGGCTACGCCGAAGATCAGGTTGGCGGTGGTTCCCTGTTGCAGCAGCTCGCCGTTGACCGTCGTGCGCAACTCAAGGCCGCTGAGGTCCGCGATCTCATCCAACGTCACCAGGGCCGGCCCGCAGGGGGCGAAGGTGTCGACGGCCTTGCCGCTCGTCCACAGCGGATTCTGAAGCTGCAGATCGCGCGCGCTGACGTCGTTGAAGGGCATCGCGCCGGCCACGTGCGAGAGCGCCTCATCCACGCCCACGCGGCTTGCGCGCCGCCCGATCACCACCGCGAGCTCGGCCTCGTAATCGACGTAGTCCGGGTGGGCGGGGGGAAGGACGATCGCCTGACCGCTTCCGATCAGCGAGTTGGCGAACTTGGCGAACCACATCGGAGACGTGGGTATCTCCTGTCCGGTCTCCTCGGCGTGGTCGCGGTAGTTCAGGCCGAGGCAGATGATCTTCTCGGGGTCGGGAACGGGCGCGAGTAGCGAAGCCTCGGCGAGCGGGAGTGCACCATCGGCGTCCGCGGCGCGCGCTGCCAGTTCCGTGAGGCCGTCGGCGTCGAGCGCCTCGAGCAGTCCCCGTACCGTGCTCGCGGGAGCCTCCAGCGAGGCGACCGGCACGATCTCCTCGCCCCTGAGCACTCCGGCCTGGGGACCGAACTCGCCGGCATAGGTGAGCAGCCGCACCGCTCAGCGCTCGGTCGGGATCTCGACGGGCGGCTGTGCCGGCGCGAACTCGCCGGCCATCGCGCGGAGGTGGATCTCGGCGAAGGGCTCGCCCGCGGCCGCCGCCTCGGCTATGAGCGCAGGCTGCACGAACACACCTATCGGGTTCGCGTGGAACTCGGGACTTGTGCGCATCCACTCACTGGAGGCGGTCCAGTCGCCGAAACAGTCGACCTGCAGCTCGACGTGGTTGCCGTCCGGGTCCTTGTAGTAGTAGGAGAGCGTCATGCCGTGATCGATGCAGATGTCCGGCTCGATGCCCAGCTCGCGCAGGCGCAGATAGCTCGCGTTGAGCTCCTCGAAGCTCGCATACTCGAAGGCGCTGTGATGAAGCCCCGTGCGATTGTCCTTCTCAGGATCGTCGAGGAAGCCCGGAAAGGCCAGCAGCGCGATGCGATGGTTGGCGTCGTCGTTCGACAGCCAGGCACCGACCTCGTCCTGGAAGCGCACCTCGGCGCCGACGACTGTCGAGTACCAGTCGATCATCTCCTGCAGGCGCGTGGTCTTGAGGTTGAAGTGGTGGAACCTCGGGTGGATGGCGGCGGTCGTGTCGGGCATGGTCTCTCCTCATCGTGGGGACGGTCGATGGAACGCTTCAGGCGGTGGTGGTCGGTTGGCGCAGGGCGAGCCGGCTGCGCAGGTCGTCGACGAGCGGGCCCAGATCTTCGGCGGTGGCGGCGGCGCCGAACACGTAGAAGTCCGGGCGCACGAGCACAGCCGAGACCGAGTTCTCTTCAAGCCAGGCCGTGAGTCGCCCGTCGAGGTCTGAGACCGCATGGTCGGAGGCCGGGTCGAGTGACGCCACGGTCACGTTCAGCAGTTCGAGCGTCGCGAGCTGCTCGCCGCTCAGTGGCGCGTACGGGTCGGCGTCGGTGCACACGAGCACAAAGCCGCCCCCGACCACATCGTCGAACAGGCCCTCGCCGTGCGGGCCGGCGACGCGCCCTTGCACGCTGAGGGTGCCCGCCATCGGCGCGAGCTCGCCGGCGCTCTGGCGCAGCGCGCCGGGTCCGAGGGGCGCGAACTCGAGTGGCGGCGGTGACCCCGCGGCGCGCAAACCGGCATCGCGCTTCACCGCGGCGTCGGCGTCGAGCACGCACGACACGCGGCCCATCTCGACGGCGAGCCCGATGATCCACTCGTTCTGCTGCTGGCGCTCTGAATCGACCGTCTCGAGCAGCGAATCGGAAGCCAGCCCGCGCAGGACGAGGTCAAGCTTCCACGCCACGTTGGCGGCGTCGCGCAGGCCGGCGCACAGCCCCTGGCCCATGAACGGGGGCGTGAGATGCGCGGCGTCGCCGACCAGCAGCACGTGACCGTCGCGCATGCGGTTTGCGAGCAGCGAGCGGAACTCGTAGACGGCGTGGCGCACGATCTCCCCATCCTGCGGGGTCATGAACGGAGCCAGCAGTCCCCACAGGCGGCGCTCGTCGTCGAAGTCGCTCGCCCGCTCGCCCGGTAGCAGCATGAACTCCCAGCGGCGATGGCGCCGCCCGTTGTGCACGTGGGTGGTCGGCCGCCGCGGGTCACACCACTGGCACGCGATCGGCAGGTGGGCGAGCGCGCGCATGTCGTTCGGCTTGACGTCCACGACCAGCCACCGCTCCCGGAAGCCGAGGTCGCGCTGTTCGATGCCGGCGGTTTTTCGGACGAATGAGTTGGCGCCGTCGGCGCCGACGATGAAACGCGCGTGCACGGTCTGGGCGTGGTCGGTGCGAACCACGCGTCCCGGCTGTTGCTCGCTGACGCGGCGAAGCGTGAGCTCGACGCCCGTCTGTCCATCGGCGAGCGCCTCGGCCGTGTAGCCGCGGTGCACCTCGACGGTCCCGAGCGCCCTCGTCGCTCCGTCCAGCGCGAGCTCGAGACGCGGCTGGTAGAAAAGGTAGTCGGGTTCCCAGCCCGAGATCGACGGGGTCGGCACGCGTATCGTGAAGATGGGCTCACCGTCCGCGCCGAACCAGTGGTACTCGTTCAGCGGGGTGATGTCCTCGCCGATCTCCTCGGCGATGCCGAGCGTCTGGCAGATGCGCATGATCTCGTGATCGAAGTGCACCGCGCGCGGCAGCGGGTAGATGTCGCGGAAGGTCTCGAACACCCCGACGCGGTGGCCGGCCCGTCCGAGCAGCGCCGCGGTCGCCTGCCCCACGGGCCCATAGCCCACCACGGCGACGTCGTACTCGGAGGCGATCATCAGGGCGTGGAGTCGATCGCAGCGGCATGCCGCAGCGCGTCGCGGATCAGGCGCGGCTCCTGCCCGGGGTCGCGCGAGGCGAAGATCGTGAGCGCGGTGCGCGCCAGATGCTGCGCGAGCAGAGCGGCTGTCCGCTCGTCGTCGCGCTGCTCGGCGGCGGTGAGAATCGCACGGTGCTCGCTCTGCGCCAGCGTGTAGACGGCGATCTCGTCCTCGGCCGTGTGGTGGTACATCAGCCGGTAGCGCTCGGCGTGATCCCAGAGCTCTGAGACCGTGTCCCTGAGGCGCTCACCGGCATGCGCGACGAGGCCCAGGTGGAAGCGGCGGTGGGGTGGGCGAAGCCCCTCGGCCTCGCCGCGGGCGAGAGCGAGGGCGGCCTCCTCGAGTGCGCTGCGCATGTCGCCCAGCTCGCCATCGCTGAGGATGGGAACGGTGGCCCGAACCGCCAGCGGCTCGAGGGACAGCCGCATCGCATACAGCTGCTCGAGGTCGCCGAGGTCGAGCGGAGCGACGCGGAAGCGCCGGCGGGCCTCGGCGCGGACGAGGCCCTCGTTCTGCAACAGCCGCAGGGCCTCGCGCAGCGGGGTGCGGCTGATCGCGAGGCGCGCGGCGAGTTGCACCTGGGAGAAGACGCTCCCGGGTGCAAGCCCGCCGTCGAGGATGGCTGTGCGCACCTCGCGGTAGGCGTGCGCGGTGCTGTCGAGCCCCGACCCCCCGGGGGCGGCTTGCGCGCCCCCATCGTAGGGCGTGAGATCGGTATGGCTGATCATGAACTGTGGACAGAAACGGGCGTTGAGGCCATCAGTAAACCGTGAGGGCTTATGCGGTACGGGCGAACTGTATACGACTCTGTTCGTTCGCGCACACGCCGGCACGCCGCCGGCCGAGTGATTGGGGCGATCCGCTTTCCCAGCTGCTGCACGGTGCGCGCGGGACGGCTACTCTGAAAGCGCTATGAAAGGCAGCGGGTGGCATCTGCTTTGTCGGTCTCCATGGAGTGGATCGGCAGGGATGCCATGAGCGCCCTCGCCGGTCACATCGTGATCGCCAATGGCGAGCAGAGCGGCAGGGTCGTTGCGCCCGCGTCGGAAACGATCCTGATCGCCGGCATCATCGCCGCGATGATGGTGGCGTGCGCGCTGTTCGTCCTGTACCTGCGCCGGCGCCATCGCCGGCCGAGGCCGGTGACCGACCAGTGGGGGGCCCTGGCCGTGATGGGCGAGCTGTGTGCGCATGGCTGGCAGGCTCACATCACGCTGCGCGGCTGGGGTGCGCCGGTGCCCGAGGACGCACCGGCCTCACGCGTGCCGCTCGTGGAGCTCGAATGGAAGCAGTTCGACGAGGAGCCCGGACGGGTCGTCGCCGCGCGGCGTGTGTGGGCGCCGACGATCGGCCAGGCGCTGCAGACGATGGTCGACGATCGCCGCACCGACATGACGTTCGAGCAGATCGAGCAGGCGGTCGCCGACGAAGACGACGTGTGGTGGAACGACTGACGCCGTGAAAGGCGTCAGAGCCTGGCTGCGCGACGCCGAGCGCGTGGATGCGGCCATCTATGCGGCGATCGCCGAGATCCCCACGCCGGCCATAGACCGGGAGATGAGCCGGCTGACCCAGGCCGCCAACTACTCGCGGCTGTGGATCGGCTGCTCGGCGATCCTCGTCGCGACGCGCGGTGCTCGCGGGCGGCGCGCCGCGGCGGCCGGGCTCGCGTCCGTGCTTGTGACCTCCGCGGTGGTGAACCTCCTGCTCAAACCGCTCGGCAGCCGCCGCCGGCCGGATCAGAGCGACCTCTCCTCCGAGCGGCGGGCGCCGATGCCCGCCAGCACCTCCTTCCCCTCGGGCCACGCGGCCTCGGCGTTCGCCTTCGCGACCGGGGTCGGAAGCGTGCTTCCCGTTGATGCGATCCCGATTCGCGCGCTCGCGGCCGTCGTCGCCTACTCGCGCGTTCACACCGGCCTTCACTATCCCGGCGACACCCTGGCCGGTGCACTGCTCGGAACCTCGCTCGCGCGGGTCACGGTCCGGCTGCTCAACCGCTGCTCATAGCCCACGCCCTGGCAGGAACCAGATCCAAGCGGTCCAAGATCACCGTGGCGGCGACAGGCGGCCATGCGGCTCTCCCATGGCCGTCGCAGCCGCAGCCGCCTCAGCCGCCTCTGCCTGCGGCGCTCACGTCGGCGAGGTCCATCGAGCTCGCGACCGTGTGGAATTTGACGTCGGGCGGCGAGATCAACGTCGCCGGAACGGCCTTCATGAACTCCGCGATATGCGGCGTCGCGAAGTGCTGTTGCAGCGCCTCTGAGCTCGCCCACTCCTCGACGAACACAAACTGGTTCTCGAGGTCGGTGGCCTCGTACAGGCGGTAGCTGATGCAGCCCGGCTCGGCTCGCGATGCCGCCGCGACCGTCTCCCCTACGCGAATGAGCTCCTCGCGTTTGTCCGCGTCGGTGCTGACCTTCCCTACGACGACGATCATCCTGTCTCCTCTCGCTCTGTTGCCACGCCCGTCCGGGTGCTCGGCGCTCAGCGCCAGGGGAGAACTCTGCCAAATCGGATGAGCTCGCCGTAGAGACGCGGGTCGGCGAGCGGGTCAAGGGCCAGGCGCAGAAGCGCCGCGGCAGCCTGCGCCGGCGTCTGCGCGTTGGTCATGTCGAACCACGGATGCGACGCGCCGGTGTCGATCATCCCGGGGCACACGGCCGCGATGAGCGTGCCCGACTGGCGATCGACGCCGCGGCGCTCGCGGGCCAGTATGCGAATCGCGGCGACCTGGCCGACCTTGGAGGGGATGTTGATGAACTCAGGCCAGCCTTCTGCGGCGGCTCGTCCGTCGATGACCGCGTCTCGCCAGTCGAGCATCACGGCGTCCACGTCGTCGAGCGTCATCGCCGCGCCGTCAAAGCGCCCATGCAGCCGTGTGGGCAGCTCTCGCAGCGAGCCCAGGCTGCTTGCCACGACGAGCAGCCGCCCGTCCCTGCGCATGAGCGGTGCGAAGGCGCGCAGCACGCGAGTGGTGCCGAGGTTGTTGGTGTCGACGTAGGAGCCCACGACCTCGGCCGGGGAATCGGAGGGCATCACCCGCGCGTAGTGGTTTGAGAAGACGATGTCGACGCCCCCGTGACGGGCGTGCAGCTCCCTGGCAAAGTCATCCACCTCAGCACCGCTGCGGACGTCGACGACGCGCGTCTGCAGCTCGGCCCGGGCGCACGTGATCCGCTCGCCGGCGGCCGCGACACGCCTCGCATCGCGGCCCGTGAGATAGACCACGTCGCCGTCACCGAGTTGGCGGGCCAAGCCCTCGACGAGTGCGAAGCCCAACCCCTGGTTCGCCCCGGTGACGAGCGCCACACGGCTCATCGCCGGAGACCGATCGTCGCGACGACCACGTCGATGAGCGTACGACAGCACAGATCATGCGACAAGCGAAGATCTGACATGGTTGTCATGCTTATGTGGCATGGCTGACTTCTCCGTCACGGGCCTGCGCGTCCTCTGCGAGGTCGCATCGCGTGGGTCGTTCACGGCCGCCGCCGGCTCGCTCGGCTACACCCAGTCCGCGGTGTCCCGGCAGGTCGCGGTACTCGAGGCCGCGGCCGGCGCGCGGCTGTTCGAGCGCGCCCCGCGCGGAGTACGACTGACCGATGCCGGCAACACCTTGCTGGTGCATGCGGCCGGCGTCCTTGAGCAGCTGGACAGCGCCAGGCGTGAGCTCACCGGGCTGCGCGTACTGGCGAGCGGGCGCCTGCGGGTGGGCGCCTTTCCCACCGCGATCGCGGCGCTGTTGCCGCGGACCCTTGCCGCGTTCGGCGCCTCATACCCCGGCGTGACGCTCTCGCTGCGTGAGGGAACGACTCCTTCGCAGTTGCGCCGGCTCGCGGCCGGTGCGAGCGAGCTTGCGGTCGTCGGGGTGCCCCCGAGCGAGTTGCTCGATCGCGAGCACCTGACCCTCGAGCCACTGCTCGAGGATCCGTTGCTGCTCGCGCTTGCGCGCGCTCACCCGTTGGCACGGCGGCGGGTCGTTGATCTGGCTGATCTCGCCGACGAGCAGTGGGTCACCGCGAGCACCGACCCAGCCGAGATGCTGCTGGGCGTGTGGCCGGCGCTCGGGTGGCAGCCGCGAATTGCGTTCATCGCGCGCGAGTGGACTGCCAAGCTCGGTCTCGTCGCCGCCGGTCTCGGGGTAACGGTCGTCCCGGGTCTCGCGGCCAGCGCGGTGCGCGAGGACGTGGCACTCGTGCGCGTCCGAAGCGTTCCGCCGGTGCAGCGCAGGGTCGCCATCGCGACTCGCGCGGGAACCGACCTGCCGCCACAGGCACGGGTCTTTGCCGACATCCTCCATGACGTCGCGCGCACGCTCGAGGTCGAGCTTCAGCGCCGACTCGAGGATCGCTGAGTCACGCGGGGGCGAGCACGTGCAGGGCGCGCGTGAGCTCCGCCGGCTCGCCGGCGATGCGCACGTCTCCGGAACGAAGCGCCTGTGAAGGGGTGAGCCCTCCCCATGCCAGCCGCGCGAAGGCGGCAAGATCGCAGTCGACCACAAGCGCCGGCTCGCGGGGACTGGCTCCAGAACGCGCGATGACCTCGCCGTCGTCGACGGCTATGTGGAAGTGCTCATCGCCGACGCGGAACTCGTAGCTCTCGTGAAGCCCGGCACTCGCCTCGCGCCGGCTTTGGGCGGCGAGCGTGAGCGCGATCAGCTCGGCGCGCGCCGTCCCCGGATCGACGCGCTCGTCGACGGCGAGCTGAGAGCCCCAGGTGGCCAGGCCGACCACGATCGGCCTGAGCCCCTCGCCGAGCGCCGTCAGCTCATACACCGCAACGTCGGCCGGCGCCGGCAGCGTGCGCCGCTCGATCACCCCCTGCGCGAGGAGCGACTTCAATCGCTCGGACAGGCGGTTCGTGCCCATCGCCGGCAGACGCGCCATCAGATCCTTGAAGCGCTTTGGCCCGAGCAGCAGTTCGCGCACGACGAGCAGCGTCCAGCGCTCGCCGATCACGTCGAGTGCGCGAGCGACGGGGCACACCTGGTGGTAGGTTCGCGTGGCCATGCCTCTAGGATACCTATCGTGTTGCCAGTGCTATACGATGTGTATAGTATGCAGGATGCTTCAGGCACGCGTACCCCGGTGAGCAGAGAACCTCCTGAGACCGTGAATCCCGTGGCAGCAAAGCGCCGGCCGCTGATCCTCGCCTCGTTGCTGCTCGCGGCCTTCGCGATCAACCTCGACACGACGATCGTCAACGTCGCCCTGCCGACGCTCGTGCGCGAACTGCACGCGTCCAACAGCCAGCTGCAGTGGGTTGTCGATGCCTACAACCTCGTGTTCGCAGCATTCCTGCTCGCCGCCGGCAGCCTCTCAGACCGGGTGGGCCGCAAGGGCATGCTGCTCGCCGGCTTGGCGGTGTTCGGCCTCGCGAGCTTTGCCGGCGGGCTGACCGACAGCGCCGGGCAGCTGATCCTCGCGCGCTGCGTGATGGGGCTGGGCGCGGCGATGGTCTTCCCGGCGACGCTGTCGCTCATCTCCAACATCTTCACCGAGCGAGCCGAGCGGGCGCGCGCGATCGGGTTGTGGGGCGCGACCGCAGGTGCGGCGATCGCGCTCGGGCCGATCGCCGGCGGCTGGCTGCTCGAGCGCTTCTCGTGGGCGAGCATCTTCTTTGCGATGGCACCGGTGGCGCTGCTTGCAATCGCCCTCGTCGCCTGGAGTGTGCCGACGTCGCGCGATCCGCTGGCTCCGAGGGCCGACCGCCCCGGATTCCTCCTGTCCGCGGCGGCGATGGCGGTGCTCATCTACACCATCATCGAGGCTCCCGACCGCGGCTGGAGCAGCGCGGCCAGCATCGGCGGGTTCGCTCTGGCGCTCGGTCTGTTCACGTCGTTCATCAACCGCGAGCGGCACACGCCGGAGCCGATGCTCGATATCGGCCTATTTCGCAAACCGCGCTTCACCGCCGCGAGCGGCTCGGTGACGGTCGCCTTCTTCTCGCTGTTCGGATTCATCTTCCTGATGACCCAGTACTTCCAATTCATCAAGCGCTACGGGCCGCTGTCGGCGGGCGTCCACCTGCTACCCGTGGCAACCTCGGTCGGCATCGCCTCCGTGCTCGGCACGAAGTTCGCCGTCCGCTTCGGCACCAAGGTCGTCGTCGCGGGCGGCCTTTTGATGGTCGCCGCCTTCTACGGGTGGGTCGCCGCGGTGATCTCGCCGACCACCCCCTACGGCACGATCGCGGCCCAGATGGTGCTCTATGGCATCGGCATGGGCTTCACGAGCGCGCCCGCCACGGAGGCGATCATGGGCGTCGTGTCGACCGCCAAGGCCGGCGTGGGTTCGGCCGTGAACGACGCCACCCGACTGCTCGGCGGAACCCTCGGCGTGGCCGTGATCGGCAGCGTGTTCGCCTCGCTCTACGCCAGCCGGCTGACGTCAACGCTGCCCGCCCTGCTGCCCCGCTCCCTCGCTCACGCGGCCCACGCCTCCGTCGGCGCGGCGCTGGCGGTGGCCGGCCACCTGACCCTAGCCGGCCACGCGCGTCTCGGGGCCGGCGTGCAGCAGGCGGCCTCGGGAGCGTTCATCCACGGCCTCAGCGCCGGCTGTCTGGTCGCCGGCGGTGTGGCGCTCGCCGGAGCGGTGATGGCCGCGATCCTGCTCCCGGCCCAGCCCGTGTCCTCGCCGGCGGGCGACCCCCCGGCCCAGGTGCAGGCCGCGGCTCCCGCCGCCGTCCTCGTGGACTGAGCGTCGCCGCGGGCGCCGACGGCACGGCACCGGCTATGGCTTGAGTCCCGCCATGACCAGCGCCTCGGCATGCGGGACGTTGAAGTCCCCGCGCACGATGCGCCCGTGACGCACCGTCCAGAGCACCGTGCGCCTGCGCTCTTCCTCAGGGGCGTCCGTCGCGTGACGCCGCGCCTTGGCCAGAAAGACCGTCACAACGAATGGCCCGTTTTCGATCACGTCCTCGATCTCGACCTGGTAACTCGCCCAGTGACTCAACCAGCCGCGGAATACACCGCGCAGGCCATCCAACCCCAGAACAGTCACCGGTGCCATCCCGGGGAGTCGGATCGTGCCCTGAAACGACGGATCGTAGAACCGCTCGACCTCATCAATCCATCGATCCACGGCCTCGTCATCGGTCAGACGGGCCGCGACATCGACGTCGGGCAGCGGCAGCGCCGAAAGGACAAGCGCGCTGTTCTCAGCCGACACGGCACCGGCTCCGCAAGCTCACGGCGCGTAAGGCAACATGTTGGCGGGTCTCGTCATGACGGTTCCGGTGCGCCCGGGCACATTAGCCACCGTCACGGTCAACGCGGCGCCGGGCCCTCGCCGGGCTTAGGCCGGCTCGCTCGGTCCTGCCGCCGCCGGCATGCGCGCGCAACGGCCGCGATCAGGTCTGCCTCGCCGGCCCGCAGCGGGCGCTGGCGGTCGTCTGCGCCGCCGATCCGCCGGCGTCGGGTCTCGCCGATCACGCGCCGTCGCCGAAGCGCGCGTACAGCTCCGGCAGGAGCGCGCCCAGGTTTGCGTACTCCTCCGCGCAGTGGCGCGCAAGCGCAGGCGGAAGCTTCGCCGAAAGCGCCCGGCCGCGAACGAAGCGGTTGTTGAGCAGGTACTCGCCCGGCGCTCCCAGGGCACCGAAGGGACGCAGCGCCGCGCCGAGCCAGAAGCGGCTGCGCAGCACGACGCCGTCGCCGTCGCGTAGGAACACGTGGAACATCGGCGTGTGTCGTACGCGCCGGCGATCGTCGCCGGCGTAGCCGCACACGATCGTCGCCACGTCGGGATGCTCGAGCGCATCGCTCGACACGCCCATCTCGCTCGGGCGCTGGAAGGCGATGCGCGCGTGCACGACGCCGGCGCCGACGTCCTCGACGGGGTGATGCACCGCTCCCCAGTGCGGCTTTGCGCCCGGGCGGGAGGGGACCTCGAGCGAGTTCTCCAGATGCGCAGCGGGGTGCCAGATTCGATAGCGCAGAGACTCGCGCGGGTGCCAATCAAACCACCAGTCCACCATCTCCCCGCTCACCGCGGGCATCGCGCTGCGCACGGCCACGTATCCCACGCCGTCGGGGAGCATGCACCAGCCCGTCTCGACCGCCAGCGGCGAGCGCTCGAGCAGCGCATCGGGATCGTCGCGGTCGAGCGCGTCGGCCGGATCCATCGGCCCCTGCTCGAGCGCCTCGAGCACCTCCGGGGACGGCGGCGCGAGCGGCCGCGAGAGGTACTCGCTCAGCGGGCTGTCGCCGAGCCGGCTCTCGCTCATCGCCGCGGAGGGGTCGGTCGGCCCATCCATTCGTAGAAGCGCCCACTCGGGTCATGGCTGGCCCGCAGCTCGTCAAGCCGCTTCATGTGCGCGTCGCTCAGAAAGCGCGCGGGTCGCCGTCCGAGGTTCTCATCGGCGAGCTGGATACCGCTCGCCAGAGGCTCCATCTCGCGCATCCGCTCGGTGACCCAGGCGATGTTGGCGTCATCTTCGGCCTGATCCTGCCACACCCCGTACAGCGCGATATAGGTGTCGTCCTCGACGCTGTAGGCCATGTCCGGGCGCGGCGCCGGCGGGCTCGCGCCGGGGCCCCAGTTCATCCACAGCATGTGCGAGGGCGCCGCCGGCATCGTCTCCGCGATGCGACGCAGGCCCGGCAGGAGATCATCGATCGGCGCGTGCGTCCACATGTTGTCGGCCGCGTAGCGGTGCTCGTCCGGATAGGCGGCGTGCACGCCGGCAAAGAGGTCGCTGAGCGCGGCCGGGATGTTGGGCACGGCGAGCTTCGCCTGCTCGAGCACCGGACAACTCTCGAGCAGCGCAAGCGCGTCGCTCGCTTCCTGCTCGGAGTCGACGAGCACCGGTCCGGTGACCGCGATCTCGAGCTCCCCCTCCTCGGTGCGATGGATGATGAGCATCAGCTCCATCGTG
This sequence comes from uncultured Solirubrobacteraceae bacterium, assembly GCA_963779605.1. Lineage (GTDB taxonomy): Bacteria > Actinomycetota > Thermoleophilia > Solirubrobacterales > Solirubrobacteraceae > Palsa-744. Next base: position 1,191,627 of record CAVZYR010000004.1, on the reverse strand, counting down.
CGGGGTATCCGCGGGCCGATCTCGTGCGCCCAGCGAAAGACGTCCTCGAGCAGGTCGATGTCGTAGGAGAACAGACCGTTGGCAACGACCTTCGGCATCGGCTTGAGCGCCAGGTGAAAGCGGGTGACGACGCCGAAGAATCCCGGTCCAGCTCCCCGCGCCGCCCACAGCAGATCGGGGTTCTCATCGGCGTTCGCGCGCACGAGCGCGCCCTCGGCGGTGACGAGCTCGATCGCCTCGACACTCATGCAGGCCGGGCCGTGGACGCGACCGTTCCAGCCGTAGCCGCCCTGGAGCAGATAGCCGCCGACGGCGACGCCCACGCAGTGCCCGGCCGGGAAGAACAGCTCATACGCCTCGAGTGCGGCGAGCAGATCATTGCCCGGACAGCCGGGCTGAACGGCGGCCGTCATCGCGTTGCTGTCCACCTCGACGGCCCTCAGGCGTGAGAGGTCGAGCAGCATGCCGCCGTCGCGGATGTGGTTGCCGGCCCAGCTGTGGCCGCCCGAGCGCACGCCGATCCGCATGTCCTCGGCATCTGCCTCGAGCACCGCCCGGACCACATCCTCCTCGCTCTGCGCCAGGACGATGACCTCGGGAAAGCGCTCGGGGGTTCGTGCGTTCCAACTGGCGCACCGGCGCGCCTGCTCGTAGCCCTGCTCTCCGCGTTCGAGGCGATCCCCGTCATATGCACCCGCCATGAGGTGCTGCACGATATGCGCAGCGACGCCCGGCGCGCCGCTATAGGCCGAGCAGCGCCGGCAGTTCGCGCAGCGATCGCAGCTCCTCGGCGCCTGCTCGCCGCAACTCCCGCGCGTCGCTGTCGGCGACGTATCCGAGTGCGCGCATGCCCGCCGACACGGCAGCCGCGACCCCGGAGGGCGTGTCCTCCACGACGACGCACTCGCGCGGCCTGGCCCCCATCGCGGCGGCCGCGTGCAGGAACAGGTCCGGGTAGGGCTTGCCGCGGGCGACGGTCTCCGCGGAGAAGAGCGCATGTGGCGCGAACAGGTGGCGCAGCCCGGTCAGCTCGAGCGAGAGCCGCGTCTTCTCGAGCTTGCCCTGCGAGGCGACGCACACCTCGAGGCCGGCCGTGCGGAGGAGTTCGACGACGTCGGCCGCGCCCTCGACGGGCTCGAGCTCGAGCTGGAAGGCATCGTTTCGTTCGCGCTCGTAGCGGTCAAGCCAGCCCTCCGAGAGAGGGCGACCGAGTTTCATCTGTGCCCCGGCGGCAACCTCGCCGAGCAGCAGGCCCTGGTAGTCGCGGCGCGCCTCGACGAGCGTCGTCGGCAGGCCTTCCGCCGTGAGCAGCCGCGCCAGCACGCCGTTTGAGATCCTCTCGCTGTCGACCAGCACGCCATCGCAGTCGAACATGACCAGCTTCAGATCACGCATCTTTGGTCCTCTCGTGCGACGCTCGTGCGCGCGCGGCGATGCTGCTCGCGCAGTAGGATCGACTTGCTCGTGAGGAGGATGCCATGAAAGGTGAGCTCAACAACCGTCACCGCGACACGCTGCTGAAGATCTTCAGTCATCCGGCGAGCGGCAACCTCGAGTGGCGCCAGGTGCTGTCGCTGCTCGAGGCCGTGGGAAGCGTGGAGGAGGAGCACAACGGCAAGGTCAAGGTCACGCTCGGCCCGGAGACCGAGGTGTTCAGGCGTCCGCGGGGCAAGGATGTCGACACGCAGATGGTCGTCGACCTGCGACGCATGCTCGCGGGGGCGGGGTTCTCTGCGAACGGTGGCCATGGATCCTGAGCGCGCAGGCGAGCTGTTGGCGCGCGAGCGCCAGCGGATCGAGCAGGCGATCGCCGGCATCAGCCACAGCGAGGCCGAAGCGGGAGCCGAACAGGGTGAACCGGGCGAACTCGGCTCTGAGGACCTCTACCAGAACGAGTTTGACGCCGGCCTTGCCGAGGATCTCGCCGACCAGCTCGCCGCACTCGAGCGTGCCGAGGCACGGCTCGCGGCCGGCATCTACGGCCTCTCCGTGGACAGCGGAGATCCGATCCCGGACGCACGCCTCGAGGCGGTACCGACGGCCGAGCGTACGCTCGAGGAGCAGCAGCTGCGCGAGCGCAGCTAGCGGCGACCGAGGAGACGACAGCGAGCGCGTTTGGCGCGGCCCGGCCCGGTCGGCGGCTATGCGGCAGTCGGCTGGGCCGCCGCGCCGTTCTGTGCGGCCAGCGTCTCGGGCCGGGCGGGCGCCCGGCCGTGGCGGATCAGGTCCGCGGCGCGCTCGGCCACAGCGATCGTAGGTGCGTTCGTGTTCCCGCGTGGCACCACCGGCATGACCGAGGCGTCGACCACGCGCAGGCCCTCGACACCGTTCACGCGCAGCTCCTCATCGACCACGGCGTCTGCGTCCTCGCCCATGCGGCAGGTGCCGACCGGGTGGTAGATCGCCAGCGTCGTGCGCGCGGCGTGCGCGCTGCTTTCGTCAAACGATACCGGAGCTATCCGCGGCGGCCGAAGGCAGACCCAAACCCCTCGACAAACGTCTCTATGATCGGCCGCGATGCGCACATTCGTGACGGGCGCCAGCGGCTTCATCGGCCAAGCGTTGTGCGCCCAGCTGCTCGAGCGCGGTCATGAGGTCAGCGCGCTCGTGCGCCGCCCGGGCTCTGAGCCGCCCGGAACGCGCGCGCTCGCCGGCGACCTGAACGACGCGCAAAGCCTGTCTGAGGCGATCGCCGCGGTGCGACCCGAGTGTGTGCTTCACCTCGGCGCCGAGATCGCCTCCCAGCGCAACGCGCGCAAGGTCGCGACCGTCAACGTCCACGGCACCGCGCGGCTGCTCGACGCCTGCCTGGAGCTGGCAGGCTCAGACCCATCCGGCGGCCCGCGCGTCGTGTTCGCCTCGACGGTCGTCACCGGCGATGCGCACGGCGCGCTGCTGACCGAGGACACCCCCCTGCCCGTGCAGACGCCCTACGGGCGCTCAAAGCAGGAGGGCGAGCGCCTCGTGCGTGAGTCCGGGCTGCCGTCTGTCGTCGTGCGCCCCTCGCACGTGTACGGACCGGGTGGCTGGTATGCCAACGAGCTCGTCGCCCGCCTGCGCCAGCCCGGGCGCTTCGCCGTGATCGGGCGCGGCGAGAACATGTGGGATGTCGTGCACGTCGACGACGTCGCCGGCGCCCTGCGCCTGGCGGCGGAGGAGGCGCCCGCCGGGTCGACCTTCAACGTGGTCGACGATGAGCCGATCTCCTACTACGACTTCATGGCGCTCACCGCCGAGGCGCTCGGCGTGGGTGCGCCCAGGCGCGTCCCCGTCGCGCTCGCTCGCCTGGCGGCGGGCAGCAACGCCGTCGACGCCGTCGTGCGTTCGGCGCGGTCCTCCAACGAGAAGATCAGAGCCGAGCTCCGGTGGCAGCCGCTCTACCCGACCGCGCGCGAGGGCGTCGCGGCTTCGGTGGCGGCGCTCTGAGAATGTGCCGCCTGTTCGGCATGGGTGCCGGCTCAGAGCCCACGCACGCGACCTTCTGGCTGCTCGACGCGCCCGACAGCATCGCCACGCAGAGCAAACGCGAGCCCGACGGGACGGGCCTCGGCTGGTTCGAGCCGGGCGGGCCCCCACACGTGAGCAAGCAGCCGATCGCGGCCTACGAGGATGAGGAGTTCGGGCGCGAGGCGCGCGAGGTCTGCTCGAGCACGTTCATCGCCCACGTCCGCTATGCCACCACGGGCGCGCTCAACGTGCTCAACACGCACCCCTTCGAGCAGGACGGGCGGCTGTTCGCACACAACGGCGTCGTCGAAGATCTGCCGGCGCTCGAGGCCCACCTCGGCGACGACCGCCGGCTCGTCAAAGGCGACACCGACTCAGAGCGGCTGTTCGCGCTCATCACCCGCGAGATCGACGGCCGCGGCGGGGACGTCGGCGCGGGCATCGAGGCGGCGTGCGCCTGGGTGGCGCAGAACCTGCCGCTCGTGTCGATCAACTTCGTGCTCGCGACCGCGGACGGACTGTGGGCGCTTCGCTATCCGCAGAAGAACACCCTCTACCTGCTCGAGCGAGAGCCCGCCGAGGCGCTCGAGAAAACGAGCAGCCTCGGCATGCGCGTGCACTGCGCGGGCGGAGTTGAGCGAGCGCTCGTGTTGGTCGCGAGCGAGCCGCTCGACGCCGATCCGCGCTGGATGCCGCTGGCCGTCGGGGAGCTCGTCAACATCACCCGCACGCTCGAGGTCAGTCGCCGGCTGATCCTCGAGCACCCGCCCGCGCGGATGCCTCCAGCAGCAGCGTGACCGGTCCGTCGTTGACGAGCTCGACCGCCATATGGGCACCGAACACCCCACGCCGCGCGCCCGCGCGCTCGCAGAAGCGCTCATACAGCGGCTCGGCCTGCTCGGAGGGCGCCGCCGCGACGAAGCTCGGCCGATTTCCCCGCCGAGTGTCGCCGTACAGCGTGAACTGGCTCACGCACAAGATCTCCCGCCGGCCGAGCGCCTCGTTCATCCGGCCCCGATCGTCCTCGAACACACGTAGGGCGCGCACCTTGTCGGCCAGCCGCTCCGCGGTGGCGGCGTCGTCCTCGTGGCAGATCCCGAGCAGTACGAGCAGCCCTCCCGCGATCGCGGCCACGACGCGGTCCTCGACCCTGACCTCGGCGCGGCTCACCCTCTGCACGAGCGCGCGCATCAGGGTATGAACGTCACCGTCGCGTCGCCCGCGAGCGTCGTGCAGCCGTCCGTGAGGATGGAGAGGCTCCATCCGCTCGTCCCGCCGGCACCGGGCCACACGCTGGCCGCCGGCCGGCCGCTCCCGCCTGTCGGGAGGGAGAGGGGTTCGCCGCACCCCGTGGCGAGCGCGTCAGGCGCTCCCCCCCAGATGTAGCTCGCGGCCGGGCGCGGTATGTCCGGGGCGTCGGGCGCGGCGCTCGGTTCATAGAGGGCGTCGTCTTCGCGTTCTGAGGAACACGACGGCTGCCTGCGTTCGCCCGGGAGGAACGCGAAATAGAAGACATGTTCCGGCCTGCGGTTGTGTATCAGCGTGTCGACGAGCCAGCGGCTCTGCTCGGCCTGAGCGAGCTCCCCCATATACACCGGCCGGCCGCCATAGTCCGTGCACACGCGCGCCGCGATCTCCGTGAACCAGATACGCTCGCCGGCGCCGCCGTTGGGAAGGTTCGCGATGAACCTCGCAAGCGGCGCTTCGCTTTCCAGCTCCAGCGAGTAGTACGGGTGAACTCCCCAGATCGCGGGCGAGAAGTCGAGCGCCCTCTCATATTCGCGCTCGTAGCGGGCCACATCCGGAGCATCTTCGAGATTCCCTGCGACCACCGTGCAACCGTAGCCCTGCGCGCACAGGGCATCCGCGGAGTTCGTCATCTGCGCGGCTTTCTGCGCCGTCTGCGCCCCTTGGTTGTTGGGCTCGTTCCACGCCTCCACGTAGCGGAACGGGTGACCCATGGTCCTCGCGCGGTCGAGCATCAGCCGCAGCCCGCTCTCATATTCCTTCATGGTCTGCGGGTATACACCGTCGTAGCTCGTCAGCGCGATCTCCGGCACGAGACCGAGCTTGCCGACGTCGGTCAGCCATGCTTCGAGTTTTTCGTGGTAGTCGCCGTGAGGATTGGCGCCACTCGTGGATTCGCCGATCGCATCCCACTGCGCCACATAGCGCGCGAGTCGGATGTGCCCGGCGGTCACCCACACCGCCGAGAACAGACGCGCGAAATAGCTTTCGGAGAAGTCTCCGTCCCACGCCGGAAGGCTCTGGTCGGAGATCCCGTCCACATACGCGCTGGCGGTTACGGCACGGACCGGCGAGCTCGAGAAGGCCAGCGTCAGGCAGAGCATCGCCACCGATGCGCCCGCGACCCTGATCAGTCGCCGGCCACCTTGAGAACGAGCTTGCCGGTGTTCTCCCCGGCGAACAGACGCAACAGGGTGTCGGGGAAGTTCTCAAAGCCCACGGCGACATCCTCGCGCGAGCTCAGCTCGCCGGAAGCCACCCATCCGGCCAGCGCCTGGACTGCCTCGGGAATGCGGTTGAGGTAATCGGAGAACACGAAGCCGGTCATGCTGGCGTGGTTGACCAGCAGCGACAGGTAGTTGGAGGGGCCTTTGATCGCTTCGGTGGCGTTGTACTGGGAGATGGCGCCGCAGATCACGACGCGCGCGTTGCGCGCCAGATGCGCGAGGGCGGCATCGAGTATCTCCCCGCCGACGTTGTCGAAGTAGACGTCGATCCCGTCCGGGCACTGCTCGCCGAGGGCGCTCATGACGTCTTCGCCCTTGTAGTCGATGGCCGCATCGAATCCGAGGTCCGTCACGTAGCTGCACTTCTCGGCGCCGCCCGCGATCCCCACGACGCGAGCGCCCTTGAGCTTGGCGATCTGCCCGACGACCCCGCCGACGCCGCCTCCTGCGCCGGAGACCACCACCGTCTCCCCCGCGGCCGGTTTGCCGATGTCGAGCAGTCCGAAGTACGCGGTCATCCCGGGCATGCCGAGCGTGCCCAGGAAGGTCTCGAGCGGGGCGAGCTCGGTGTTCGCCTTGAACACGCCGTTGCCGCTTGCGGCGGCATACTCCTGCACGCCCAGCATGCCCGTTACGTGCTCGCCGACCGCGAGTCCGGGGAAGTTTGACGCGATCACCTCGCCGGCCGCGAACCCTCGCATGACCTCCCCGATACCCACGGGAGGGATGTAGGAGCGGCCCTCGTTCATCCAGCCGCGCATCGCCGGCTCGAGGCCGATGTATTGGACCTTGACGAGAACCTCATCCTCGCCCGGCTCCGGGATGGGCGCCTCGGCATAGTCCCAGTCGCTGGGCTTGGGAAGGCCGACCGGGCGAGCGGCGAGCTTGAACTGGTGGTTTACGGCGTCCATGTGGTTGGTTCCCCTTTTCCCTCGGACCGGCATCACGATCGTGCCGCCGGTCCGTGGCTGTGTTTGGTTTTCTTGCGCCGCTACGACCGTGGTGCAGCGGCGCCGCGGAAGGCGTGGGAATCTGCGCGTGGCGTATGGCGCTGGCCATACGCCGCGTCGCGCCACGTAGTGTCCCACTTGCATGGCTCGGGTGGGAACAGCCGAGCAGGTATCCTCGCAGCGCCGGCCAGCGCCGGCGGGACCGTCCAAAAGAGCCAAGGAGCCAAAATGCCCGATCTCGAGTTCCCCACAGGCGGCGGTACTGCGCCCGGCTATCTGGCCGCGCCGGCCGGCGAGCGCGGCCCGGCCGTGATCGTCCTGCAGGAGTGGTGGGGCCTCGACTCCCATATCCGATCCGTCTGCGACCGCCTGGCGGGCGAGGGATTCTTCGCGCTCGCGCCGGACCTGTTCCGCGGCGAGACGACCACCCAGCCCAGCGAGGCCGAACAGAAATTGATGGCGCTGTCGATGGATCAGGCCGAGCAGGACATGTGCGGAGCCGCCGGATTCCTCTCCTCGCATGCGGGCGTCGAGGGAACCGGCGTCGGCGCGCTCGGCTTCTGCCTGGGCGGCGGTCTGGCGGTGTGGGCGGCCGCCGCGTGCCCCCAGATCACCGCAGCGGTCAGCTACTACTACGTGATGCCCCACGGTAGGCCCGACTTCACGAACATCAAAGGTCCCGTGCTCGGACACTTCGGCACCGCCGATGCGTTCATCGCGCTCGAGGAAGCCGAGGCTCTCGAGTCGGAGCTTAAGAGCGCCGGGGTGGACACCACCTTCCACTACTACGAGGGCGCCGGGCACGCCTTCTTCAACGATGAGAACCGGCTCGGCACATACGATCGGGAGATCGCCGAGAGCTCGTGGGAGCGCAGCGTGAGCTTCCTGCGCAGCGCGCTCGTGCCAGCCGGCTCCTGACCGAAGGCGAGCGCGTGCGAACGCTCGCGCGGCGCAAGCACAGAGTCGAGCGGACCGCGCGCGGGAGGGGATTAGGAAAGGATGCGACCGCATGGACCGGGACTACGAGCTGCAGACGCATCGCGCCGAGGATCGTCACTGGTGGTATCGCGGACGGCGAACCGTGCTCTCGCGGGCAATCGCCGATCTCGGGCTGCCGCGACCGGCGCGCATCCTCGACGCCGGCTGTGGCAGCGGGCGCAACATGGTCGAGCTCGCTCGCCTGGGTCCTGTGACGGGGGTCGAGCTGTCGAAAACCAGCGTGTTGCTTGCCCGTGCGCGGGAGGCGGGCGATGTGATCGAAGGATCGGTGCTCGCGATGCCGTTCGATTCCGACAGCTTCGACCTGGCCGTCAGCCTCGACGTGATCGAGCATCTGGAGGAGGACCTCGACGCGCTGCGCGAGCTGCGGCGCGTGGTCGCGCCCGGCGGCTCACTGCTCGTGACGGTGCCCGCGTACGGATGGCTGTGGAGCGGCCACGACGAGATCAACCACCACCATCGCCGCTACACCCGCCGCTCGCTGCAAAACGTGGCCGAGCAGGCCGGATGGAAACAGACACGAACGACATATTTCAACTCGCTTCTGCTTCCGGTCGCGATCCTCCTGCGGGCGCTCGACCGGCTCAGCACGAAGACCACCGAGTCGAGCCTCGACCTGTGGGTGCCGCCGGAGCCGCTCAACTGGCTGCTCCAGCGCCCGCTTGCGCTGGAGGCCGCGCTGATCGGACGCGGCGGGCGCATCCCCGCCGGGCTGTCGTTACTTAGCGTGTTCCGCTGAGGCCAGGGGCGCACGCACGCGGAAGGTCCAGGCACGATTGGCGATGAACGTGAGCACCGTCACGATGACGGTAGCGAAGGCCTGGCCGAGCAGCTTGTCAAGGCCGGCGTCATGCACGAACAGGTACAGCAGCCCCAGGTTGAGGCCGAGCCCGGCGCTCTGCACGATGCCCCAGCGCACCGGGGTCAACGCGTCGCCGACGTGCCCGCGGAAGGTCCAGCGGCGGTTCCATAGAAATCCGTTGACGGCGCCCACGACGAAGCCGATCGCAGATGCCGCCAGATACCAGACGCCGAAGCCCTTCAGCAGCAGCGTGTACACCGCGAACGTGATCAGGGTGTTCGAGACCCCGACGATCCCGAACTTGACGAACTGCACGACAACCGGCAACCGAAACCGGCCCACCGGTCCCGCTACGCTCTGGGAGTGCCTTTCAGGCGGGGTGCGACGAGACGGCATACATAGACAGGATGAACGATAAATTCATCAGCGGCTTAGGCGCCACGCCGAAGATGTGCAGGCGGCGCACAATCCCGCAGGCGCGGCTCGCAAGACAATGATCATGTCGGACACCTCACTTCGCACCCCAACACTGCTCAGCGTCGTCGCCCCGGTCTACGACGAGGAGGAGCTCGTCGAGGAATTCGTCCGTCGCACATGCGCGGCCGTCGCCGACTACACCTTCGAGCTGTTGCTCGTCAACGATGGCAGCTCGGACTCGACGCCCGAGTTGCTCGATCGGCTGGCGGCGGCAGACCCGCGCGTGCGCGTCATACACCTGTCACGCAACTTCGGCCACCAGGCGGCACTGACCGCGGGCCTCGAGCACGCGAGCGGCGACGTGGTCGCGATGATCGACGCGGATCTGCAGGATCCCCCGGAGCTGATCGGCGAGATGGTCGCCCAGTGGAGCCGGGGTTCAGACGTCGTCTACGCCGTGCGCAAGCAGCGCGAAGGAGAGACCAGCTTCAAGCTCGCCACCGCCTCCTGGTTCTACAAGCTGTTCGACAAGCTCGCCCAGGTCGATCTTGAGCCGAACTCCGGCGACTTCCGGCTGCTCGACCGCCGCGCGCTGAACGCGCTGCTGGCGATGACCGAGCGCTCGCGCTTTCTGCGCGGGATGACCGTGTGGGTGGGCTTCACCCAGACGGCCGTCTCCTACGAGCGCGAGGCGCGTCACGCCGGCGAGACCAAGTACACGGTACGCAAGATGCTCCGCTTCTCGCTCGACGCGATCACCTCGTTCTCGCACCTGCCCCTGCAGCTCGCCACCTACGCCGGACTGCTCTCGGCCGGCGTCGCCTTCATCGCGATTCCGGTCGTGCTGGCGCTGCGCATCGCCGGCTCGTATCTACCCGGCTTCGGCTCGATTACGATCGCCATCCTCCTGCTCGGCGGCATCCAGCTGATCGCGCTGGGCGTGATCGGCGAGTACGTCGGGCGCATCTACGACGAGGTGAAGCACCGGCCCCTGTACATCGTTCGCGAGGAGCGCAATCGGCCCACCGGTCCAGCCGGCCCCGTGGCGGCGGCGATCACACAAACGGGCCTGTCCGCCCGCGCGCCCGAGCGCGTGACTCCCGAGCGCGTCGGATAAGCGCTCCCGATCGGCCCCGGTCAGCCGGTCCGGTGCACCGGCGCTCGTTACTTTTCTGAGGTCACCGCTCCTGCTTCTGGCTGCGGGTGTTTGATGCGGGGATGACGCCCTACTGCGATCGCCCAGCCGCCGGGCTGCATGCTCGGCTTCGCCTGGCGTCCGCGCTGCTCTTGTTTATCCTCGCCTCGGCCGCCGCGAGCGCCGAGCGTGCGTCGGCGGAAACGTGCGCCGGCTCCGAAGGCGCCCCCTGCGCGTACGCGAGTGCGCAGATCATCGGGCAGCGGGCCGAGAGCGTGCTTCGCTTCCCCGAGGCCGTCGCGGTGGATGCGGTGGGCGACGTCTACGTCGCCGACCAGCTGAGCTATGTCGTGCAGAAGTTCAGCGCCGCCGGCGCATTTGAGACGGAGTGGGGCTCCTTCGGCGGCGGTCATGGCCAGTTCGGGCCGATCGGCGGGCTCGCGACCGACGCGGCCGGGAACGTGTACGTGGTCGACTCGAGCCACAACCGCATCGAGAAGTTCGATTCCAACGGCAACTTCATCACCGCGTGGGGCCACACCGGTTCAGAACTCGGGCAGTTCCGCTTCTACTCCTCGCAGAATCCCACCCAGCCCCCCGGCGGGGGCATCGCCGTGGGCGGCAGCTACGTGTACGTCGCCGACAGCGGCAACAACCGCGTCGAGCGCTTCAACCTGGAAGGCGGAGAAGCGATGCAGTGGGGCGCCTATGGCAACGGCCCGGGCCGGTTCTCCTACCCGCGCGGGGTGGCCGCCAACGCCAGCGAGGTGATCGTGAGCGACGACGACAACCACCGCATCGAGAAATTCGACCCGAACGGCAACTTCCAGGGCGCCGCCGGATCAAACGGCAGCGGGCCGCATCAGTTCGGCTTCCCCTACGGCGTCGCGCTGGACGCGGCGGGCAACATCTACGTGGCGGACGACAGCAACCATCGCGTGGTCAAGCTGAACCCGGGAATGACGTTCACGAGGGCGTGGGGCGGCCACGGATCAAAACCGGGCCAGCTCGCCTTCCCACGCGGCCTGGCCAGCGATCCGGCGGGCGACACCTACGTGGCGGACACCGCCAACGATCGCGTCGAGGTGTTCGACCCGAATGGCGACTTCCTGCGCACGATCGGCGCCTCCGCGCGCGGCCCCGGTCAGCTGACCGCGCCGCGGGGTCTCGCCATCGACCCCGCCGGCCGGCTGCTCGTCTCCGACACGATCGACAACCGCATCGAGGCCTTCGCGCCCGAAAACGAGGCCTTTGCCGGCTCCTGGACGACCGCCGGAGGACACAGCGCCGGATTCAGCGGGCCGGCCGGCATCGGCGTGGACCCACGCGGGTCGGTGTATGTCGCCGATCCCGGCAACGAACGAATCGTGCACCTGTGGGGCGACGGCACCTTCCTGTCTGAACTCGGCGGTCCAGCCGAGCTCGGAGGCGCCCAGCTGAGCGGAGCCGGATCGGTCGCGGTGACCCCGGCCGGCACGGTCTACGTCGCCGATCAGAACCACAACCGCGTGCTCGTCTACAGCGCGGGAGGATCGTTGATCGCGAAGTGGGGCGCGGGCGAAGGCGACGGCGAAGCGGGCGATGGACAGGGCGCCTTCAACCACCCCGGCGCGCTCGCGCTCGACGGCGCGGGAGACGTGTACGTCGCCGACACGAACAACGACCGCATCGTGGAGCTCAACTCCACTGGCAGCGTGATCGGCGAATGGGGCTCTCGCGGCACGGCCGACGGACACTTCCGCGAACCGCGCGGCGTCGCCGTGGACGCGGCCGGACGGGTGTACGTGCTCGACCGTGAAAACAACCGCGTACAGGTGTTCGCCGCAAACGGCCGCTTCCTCGCGAAGTGGGGCCTGCGCGGCACCGACCTGGGCGAGTTCTCGGAGCCGAGCGCGATCGCGGTGGGCTGCGACGGCGACGTCTACGTCGCCGATACGAACAACAATCGGGTCGAGCGCTTCGACCCGGTGAACCCGAGCGTGACGGGCTGTCTGGCGGCGGGGAGCTGGCCGCCGCCGCTGGACGTGGCGCCGGTGCTGCAGGTGACGCTCCCCAGGCACACCGGCGTTCTCGCCCGCCGCGCGCTCGCGCTCGGCATCAGCTGTAAGCGCGGCTGTCAGATCCTTGTCACCGCCGCGCTCATCCCCCCGGGCCGCCGTGGCGCCGTGACGCTCGTGGCGGTCGCCCGCAGGCTGCCGCCCGCGCTGACGGGGCACGTGCGCCTGCGCGTCGGCGCCGCGACGCTCCGGCGCTTGCGCAGGGAGCTCGGACGCAACAGCACGATGAGAGCGCGCGTGAACATCGTCGCCGCCGGCCCGACCGGCCGGCGGACGATTCTGACCCGCACCTACACCGTCTCCCGTTGAGACGACCCTCGCGGCAGCGAGGGCCGATAATGGATGCATGAACGAGCAACCAGCAGCCGACGATCCGCCGGGAATGGACCACCGCCGCGAGCGGATCAGGATCGAGACCGAGCGCCACCGGATCGAGGGCGTGCTGACGCTTGCCCGCGACGGCTACCGCAGCCGCGTCTCGGATGTGCTGAACGCCTCCGAGCGCGAGTTCCTGACGCTCACCGACGTGACGGTCGCACCGCTCGAGGGCGGGCCGGTGGAGCTGCACCCCTACCTGACGCTCGCGCGTCGGCACATCGTGTTCGCGGTCGCGGCGTCGGAGACGGCCTAGGTTTGCGCTCGGCGCCCATCGCCGCGCAGGCAACCGGTAGGCGATGACCGGACAGGCGGAAAAGGCCGCGAACTTCCTGGCGCTGCACTTTCTGGCGCTGCACTCCGGTGAGGGCCCGCTTCTGCTACCCAACCCCTGGGATCAGGGCTCGGCAAGGCTGCTCACGTCATTGGGCTTTCGCGCGCTTGCGACCACGAGCAGCGGCTTCGCGGCGACGCTCGGGCGACTCGACGGGTCGGTGAAGCGCGAGGAGGTCCTCGCGCATGCCACGGCGATCGTCGGCACAACCGAGCTGCCGGTCTCCGCCGACCTCGAGAACGGCTTTGCCGATGAGCCGGGCGCGGTCGCCGACACCGTGCGGCGCGCACTGGAGACCGGGCTTTCGGGGTGCTCGATCGAGGACTTCAGCGGACACGCCGACGCGCCGATCTATGAGCTGGGCCTCGCCGTCGAGCGGATCGCGGCGGCGGCCGAGGTCGCGCACGCGGGACCGGTGCACCTGGTGCTGACCGCACGCGCCGAGAACTATCTGCACGGTCGCGCCGACCTCGCGGACACGATCACGAGGCTGAGGGCCTACCAGGAAGCCGGCGCCGATGTGCTGTTCGCACCGGGGCTGGGCCGGCTGGAGGATATCCGCGAGCTTGTCGCGTCCGTCGAACGCCCCGTCAACGTGCTCGCGCTCCCGGGCGCGCCGCCGCTGGCCGAGCTCGCGGGCGCGGGCGTCAGCAGGGTGTCGGTCGGCGGCGCGTTCGCGTTTGCCGCGCTCGGCGCCGTCGTCGAAGCCGCCAACGAGCTGAAACAGCAGGGGACCTACGGGTTCTGGGAGCGAGCCGGCGTGGGCGGGAGGGCCGCCCGCGCGGCCTTCAAGACCTGATGTCCGCGCCGAGGCTCGATGGAAAGGTGGCGCTCATCACCGGCTCGGCGGGTGGGATCGGCGCCGCCGCCGCCCGGCGCCTGGCCGAGGAGGGTGCGCTGCTGTTGCTCACCGACGCCGACGCACCCGCCGTGGAGCGGCTCGCCTCAGAGCTCGACAGCCCCGCGAGTTCGCGCTCCCACGACGTCACGAGCGAGGCCGACTGGCAGGCCGTGACCGCGTGGGCGCTTGCGACACACGGTCGCATCGACGTCCTCTTGAACAACGCCGGCGTGTTCCTCGCCGAGCCGCTGGTGGAGACCTCGCTCGAGGACTTCCGTCGAGTCATCGACGTCAACGTGGTCGGCGTGTTCCTGGGCATGCGCGCCGTCGCGCCGGTGATGAGCGAACAGCGGGCGGGCTCGATAATCAACGTCTCCTCGGTCGCCGGCCTGACCGGCAGCCCCTACCTGACGGCGTATGCGGCGAGCAAGTGGGCGGTCCGGGGCATGACCAAAGTCGTCGCCAAGGAGCTTGCGAGGTTCGGCGTGCGCGTCAACTCACTGCATCCCGGCCAGATTGACACCGACATGAACGCCCGCCAGCGCGAGAAGACGCCCGAGCTGATCGACCGACTGATCAGGGGGATCCCGCTGCAACGTATCGGCACACCGCAGGAGGTCGCCCACGCGATCCTCTACCTCGCCTGCGAGGAGAGCATCTACCTGACGGGCTCAGAGCTCGTGGTCGACGGAGGCGCCACCGCCTGACCTCGAGCACCTCCGATCGCGCGCCCGCACCGACCTGACCGCAGACGCACCTGCCCCCTACAGTCTGGAGACCCTCCGATGAGCTCCGTCAACCATCAAGTCCGCCTCGCCGCCCGGCCAACCGGCCTGCCCCAGCCGGGCGACTGGGATTTCACCGAGGAGCCGATCCCCACACCGGCCGAGGGTGAGTTCGTCACGGCCATCTCCTACATCTCCCTCGACCCCGCCATGCGCGGATGGATGAACGCCGGCGCCTCCTACATCGACCCGGTTGAAATCGGGGACGTGATGCGCGCCGGCGCCGTCGGGCGGGTGATCGCATCAGAGCACCCCGGCTTCGCCGTGGACGATCACGTTTACAGCGATTTCGGGGTCCAGGAGTACGCCGTCTGCGACGGGCGGGGAGCGATCAAGATCGACCCCTCGCTCGCCCCCCTGCCGACCTACCTCGGCACGCTCGGCCTACCCGGAATGACCGCCTACTTCGGCCTGCTCGATACCGGCAAAGTGAAGCAGGGAGACACCGTCGTGGTCTCGGGCGCGGCCGGCGCCGTCGGCAGCGTGGCGGGGCAGATCGCCAAGATCAAGGGCGCGCGCGTGGTCGGCATCGCCGGCGGGGAGGAGAAGTCTCGCTGGCTCACCGGCGAGCTGGGCTTCGACGCCGCGATCGACTACAAGGCACAGGATGTTCGGGGCGCGCTGCGCGAGGCGGCCCCCACGGGGGTCGATCTCTACTTCGACAACGTGGGCGGTGAGATCCTCGACGCCGTGCTCACCCGGTTGGCACGCGGGGCTCGCATCGTGATCTGCGGGGCGGTCTCCCAGTACAACGCCACCGAGGGTGTGCGCGGGCCGGCCAACTACCTGTCGCTGCTCGTCGCCCGCGCGTCGATGACGGGCATGGTGGTATTCGACTACGCCGCCGAATACGGCAAGGCCGCCGGCGAGCTGGCCGGCTGGATGAACGAGGGCCGGCTGATCTCGCGCGAGCACATCACCGAGGGCGGACTCGCCACATTCAACGACGCCCTGCTCGGGCTGTTTGCCGGCGCGAACACCGGCAAGCTCGTGCTGCGCGTCGGCTCTGACTGATCGGCAGAGCGCCCAAACACTGAGCAAAACGCGCACTTTCTTGACAAGGCACATACTCGCTGCGCAACCGCGCGCATCCCCGCGCTCTACATGAAACGTGGCCACATCGAGTTGCTAGATTCGCTGTTCGCTTCTCGGGATGCGCGACGCGGGAGAGGACTGGGATGGACATTGAGGATGGTTGGGCGCTCCGACCGCCGCTCTGTAGATTCGGATTGCCGTCTCGCGCCGTTTCCGGCGGGAGCGAGGAGGCGTGCGGGCGGCGATCCGCTTGACATCAGGACGGGGCGGCCTGGCGGTCGGTCTGCTGTTGGTTTCGCTGCTCGCCTCCCCGGCGACCGGGCGCGCGGCGCTGTCCCCGCCGATCAACATCGACAGCGCGAACAGCCTGAGGAGCCTCGCTTGCCCGTCTGTGAGCCAGTGCACAGCCGTGGATAGCAAGGGTCAGGCGGTGACGTTCAACCCGACCATCCCGGGCGCCCCAACCCCCACCGCGGTCGACACCCCCAACTTCCTGCTCAGCATCGCGTGCCCGTCTTTGAGCCAATGCACCGCCGTCGATGACAGGGGTCAGCAGGTGACGTTCAATCCAACGTCGCTGGGTACCCCGTCCCCTGTGACGCTCGACGCCGCAGCTGCACCAGCCTGTCCAGCGTTGCGTGCCCGTCTTTGAGCGGGTGCACGACGGTCGACAGCAGAGGGCAAGAGGTGACGTTCGACCCGGCCTCCCCGGATAGTCCCGCCCCCACTACGATCGACGCCCCCAGCATCATCTTCAACGTCCTGGAGAGCGTCGTGTGCCCCTCCGCAACCCAGTGCACCGCCGTCGACAACAGGGGTCAGCAGGTGACGTTCAATCCAACCGCCCCCGGCACCCCAACCTCGACTTCGATCGACGCCCCCGACTTCCTGCAAAGCGTTGCGTGCCCGTCCCTGAGCGAGTGCACCGCCGTCGACAACAAGGGTCAGGAGGTGACGTTCAATCCAACCGCCCCCGGCACCCCAGCCGTCACCGCCACCGGCGGTGCGGCTCTGGCCAGCGTGGTTTGCCCGTCTGTAAGCCAGTGCACCGCAGTGGACAGCAAGGGTCAGGAGGTGACGTTCAGCCCGACGTCGGGGCGCGTCCTAGCCACCACCATGATCGACAGCACCGCGCTGAACAGCGTGGCGTGCCCGTCCGTGAGCGAGTGCACCGCCGTCGATAACAAGGGTCACGAGCTGACGTTCAACCCGACGTCGCCGAGCACGACCGTTCCCGTGAGCTACCCAGCGTCATCCTCCTCGAGCACTTCGGGGACGGGCCAGAGCTCTGTGTTTGCGTCGCACGCTTCGCTCTCGGGGGTCGCGAGCGGAAGGGCAAAGCTCTCCCTCACGCTGACCGCCGCGAAGAACACTGCCGCGCTCCGGACGATCACGATCGCGCTACCGAGCGGCCTGGGCTTCTCGAGCACCAAGAAGAACCTCTCAGCGGGAGTCCACGTCAGGGCCCGTGCAAGGACGCTGAAGTTCAGCGCCAAGGTCAGCCGCGGCAAGCTCACGATCACGTTGAAGGCCCCCGTAGCGAGCGTTCAGCTCACGATCTCAAGCCCCGCGATCACGGTCGCAAGGACGCTCGCAAAGAGAGTCAAGAGCAGAAAGGTCAAGACCCTGTCCGTGCTCGTGACCGCGACCAACACGAGCCACGTAGTGGCACGGATCGCGCTGAAGCTCAAGGCCAAATAGCCCCACGACGACGGTCGCTGTGTCACCGGAGCTCAGCGGCGGGCCGGCTCAGCCGGCCTCCTCGAGCAGTGCGCTGGCGATCCTCTCGGCGGCCGCAGAGGTGGCGGGGTGTGCGTGCATGGCCGTCAGGAAGGCCTCTCGGCCGATGCTCAACAGAGTCGTCTCGCTCGTTGCGGTGACGGTAGCGGTCCGCCTTACGGGGTGGAGCAGCGCGATCTCCCCGAAGCCCTCACCGCTGTCCAGTCGCCTGATCTCGCGCCCACCCTTAGTGACACGGACTGACCCGTCGGTGATCGCGTAATAGTCGTTCCCCTCCTCGCCCTCGGTGATGATCGCGCTGCCGGGGTGGACGCTCACGTAGTGCGCTTCGCGGGCGAGCGTCTCCAGTGGCGTTCCCGGGAGCGACGAGAACATCGGCACATTGCGCAACATCCCCATCTCGACGACTGGGATGGACGCCTCTGAGTCGATCCGGCGAATCCGGCGCGAGGCTGCGAGCACCGCGACAAGAGCGAAGCAGCCCATCCCAACGAAGGCGGCCTTGGCGCCGCCAAGCGCGATCAGCAGCGGAACCATCAACGCACTGAAGGCCATGCCGAGGTCCCGCATCGACTCGATCAAGGCGAAGGCGCAGACGATCACATCCAGAGGCGTGGAACGCTGCAGAAGCGTCTGAGCAGCGACATTCTGCACGGTGCGCGCAGCGCCCACGAGCGCCAGCAGCAGCACAGCGACGAGCACCGTGGAGACCAATGCCAGCGTGCCGAGAGCGAGTCCGCCGATGATGGTGGCGGCAGCTAGAGGCAGCGCGAGGCGACGGCCCGCGAACAGGACGGCGACGACGGCACCGAGCAGGCCGCCCGCGCCGAAGGCGGCGCTCAGGTAGCCCGCAGCACCCGGTCCGATTGCGAGGATCTGCACGGCGAGCACGACGACGAGTAGGTCGATCGCCCCCTCGATCGCCGCGGCTCCTGCGGGGAAGGCGATCAGTGCGCGGGTGTTCGGCCGGGAGAGGATGACCCGGGCGGCGGCGAGCAGATCGGAGAGACCGCCCTGCTCCTCGCCGGCCTGGTGAGCGCCGGCGCGCAGCGGCCGCACTCGGGCCAGCAGCGGGGTTGAGAGACACACTCCCGCCAGCGCAGTGCAGGCGAGGCCCGGTCCATCGGCGCTGATCAACACCCCCGCGAGCGCGGGGCCTACCAAGGCGCCCACGCCCTCGGCCCAACTCGTGGCTATGTTGGCCGACGTCAGCTCATCCGGGTGGCGTACGACAAGGGGTATCAGGACGTGGTGCAGAGGCCGGCTGACCCCGAGCGAAACGGAGAATGCCACTGCCGCGAGGTACACGATCGGCACGGGCGCACCCGCGAGGATCGCGACGCCGCAGCATCCGAGCGACGCCGTTGCGGCGGCATAGGCGCCGGCGAGCAGTCTGGCGACACCGATGCGCGCCAGCTTGGCGTTGATCAGCGGGGCCAGGAGCATCGATGGGATCAGCTGCAGGATCACCACGAAGCCCGCCGCCGACGCGCCACCGCGAACGTATGCGTACACGATGACGGCGAGCCACTCACCGAACTCGGCTACCACGATTGCCAGGTAGGCGAGTAGCAGCCGGGTCAGAGCGCGATTGCGCGCAACCACCCCAATCACGCGGCCGAGTCGGCTCTCCACGGCCGACGCGGTGCCCACGGCAGGAGAACTCATGCGCCCATCATCCGTATTTCGGCAGCCCTGCGTAGCTATCTCAGCGCATTCCGCCGCGTCCGATCGCGAGCGCGGCCGCGGCCGCCGCCGCGATCACCGCGCCACAGCTTCGGGCACCGCTTTCTCCGGTCGGCCCATACTGCGGACGCTCCAGGGCGAATCTGAGCTGGCGCCCGGCCACGTCGTTTCCTTCCCGCGCGGTCGCAGGGGTGCGCACACGCTCGCTAACCACAGCGACGAGCCGGTGCAGTACCTGATGATCTCGACCAAGGTGATGCCCGAGGTCGCCGAGTATCCGGAGGACGGGACAGTGCGGATGCTGACTCGGGGGCGGTTCGACCCGCCGTAACCGGGAGATGATCCCAACGATCTGTTGAACTTCCGATTCAACCGCTCGGACGCGATCGAGTCGCGCGCAGGGAGGCTGATCCCGCGACGACGGTGCGACCGCGTGGGCGCTCGGCGAAACTAGTTTCGCCGCCCGATCCCGGGATAGTCCACGACGAACCCGTCCACGTCGAACGTGATGTCGCTCACGAAGTCACCGGCACGAAAGCGCACGACACCATCGCCCAAGGGCTCGTAGCGCTGCGTAGACAAGCTCACCTCGAGCGAGGGAACATCGACCCAGCGCATGAGATAGTCGCGCGGCGGGCCTGGCTCCAGCAGCCGGTCGCGGATCACCGGCAACGAGTTGAACAGCGGCGACCAACCAAGATCGAAGAAGTCGGCCCCGTCGAGCTCGAGCTCGAGCGTTCGCTCACCGACGAGCTCGAGGCGCAGGGCTCCTCGCTCGAGCCGATACTGCAGCTCATACACGATCCCGAGTTGTGCACCGAAAGCAACGAATTCCGGCTCGGTCTGCTCAACGTGTGCGACCTCCATCCGCGGCGCGCCATCACCGAGCCACGCCATTCTGGTCCGCATCGGCAGTACCCTAGCGGCCAGGCGTGCATGACAGAACAGGAGCGTTTGCGTTCCTCAACCCGGACGCAAACCCAGCATCAATGGGCTCAAGCGAAGCGGAGAGGGCGGGATTCGAACCCGCGATGGAGTTTGATCCCCATACTCGCTTAGCAGGCGAGTGCCTTCAGCCACTCGGCCACCTCTCCCTGGGATGGGGATGCCAGTGTAGAGCCTGCTACACGACCCGGCATCGATGAACGGCCACGTGCGATGGCGCCAACAACGTGCCGATAGGCACAAGCCGCCGGGGAGGTAAGCCCCGCCCCGCGTAGAAGCTATGACGATCATCGCGCTGCTTCTGCTTGCCGTTCTCGCGGGCATCGCGCTGGTGGCGTTGGGGCTGCTCGCGCTGGGTGTGACCGCCGTGGTCGTCGTCATGGTGACCGCTTGGGTGGTGCTGGCCGTAATCCTCGCCGCATTGGCGGCGCTCTACGGATCGAAGCGCAGGCGCGCCGACTGAGCGCTTGCCGTTACCGTTGATGCAGGCGAGCAGGAGGTTCTGGCTGACCCAACAGCACGTTGATGCACAGGGAAGGGTGGCAGAGCGGTTGAATGCGGCGGTCTTGAAAACCGTTAGACGGGCGAACCCCGTCTCGGGGGTTCGAATCCCCCCCCTTCCGCTGAACAGACGCGGGACAGGCCCGAGTGCCGCTGTGGCCAGGTCAACCTGAAGAGGGGGTGGCGCCCCGCCTGCACGTAGCCTCGTGGACCTCCTCGGTGAGTGTGCTCATCTTCTGGCTCAACGTGTGGATCTGTTCGGTGAGGTCGGTGTTCTTGGTGAGCAGGTCGGCCTGGAACTGTGCGAGCTCGTCCCTGTGCTTGGCCGCGGCTTCCTCGTTCGCCTTGTCGGTCCTCGTCTGCGCCTTCTGGGCGATGATCACCAGCGCCCCCGTGTAGAAGGCAACGCCGGAGAAGATCAGGTTCAGCAGGATCCACGGCTCCGGATCGAATTCGCCGCCTTTGGAGAGGGCCTTGCCGGTGCTTTCGAGGTACTTGACGGCGCCGTTGACGAACACCCAGCCGAGGATGATGAGCGAGCCGATCAGGACGAACTGCACGGTGCCCATGGCCGAAGCGACGCCCTCGGCCATGCGCTCCATGAAGCTGCTTCCTCCCGCATACGGCGATGGGCGCTTGCCGTCCTGCTCGTAGTGCGTGTGGTGGCGCAGGGGATCTTTGTCGACCGGCTCCTGCTGCTCAGCCGTCGTGGTCGTCATTGCGGTCTCCTCTCGATCGACGCTGGGGGCCGGCGTGCTTCAGTTGAAGATGACGACGATCTCGTTGTGCTCGCCGGCTGCACTCCGGACCGTCGGCGGAGCCGGCTCGATGATCGGCGAGAGATGGGGGAGCAGCCGCGCGACTCTCCTTGCCTGTGCCTCGGCGCCGGGGGGATAGAGGATGTAGACACCGGGGTTCAGGTTGGACGTGATGTTGCCGACCTTGCCGAGAGGAATGCGATCAGCCTTCAGAGTGTCGGCGAGTCGGTGTGCGGCGCCGGGGGTGACGCTCGCATTGAACACCGAGACACGGACAGAGGCGCTCCGCGGCGCCGCCGACGCGAATGGGTCGGCGTGCAGGAGGTGAGCTGCAAGGGCGATGAGAATCGCAGCGATCACGCCTCCGGCGATAGCCACCACGCCTCGACGCCAGCGTTTGCGCGCGCGGTAGATGGCGGGTGCTCCTTCAGCCTGCGG
Organism: uncultured Solirubrobacteraceae bacterium; assembly: GCA_963779605.1. GTDB lineage: Bacteria > Actinomycetota > Thermoleophilia > Solirubrobacterales > Solirubrobacteraceae > Palsa-744. Next base: position 1,169,908 of record CAVZYR010000004.1, on the reverse strand, counting down.
GAGGCTGGCGGCCGCGTTGGCGGCGGCGAGCAGGGGACGCTGTCGCGCTTCGAGTGCGATGGCCTGGGTCACCTGCTCGCGCAGCACGCTCAGCTCGCGACGGCGGGAGAGCACGAGCAGCGCGAGCAGCGCGAGGACGACGAGGCTCACAAAGCCGAGTCCAGCCGCGAGCTTGGAGGTGAGGCTCGTGGCGGCGAGCTCACGAGGAGGGAGGCGCAGGCCGCCTAGGTTGGGGATCGCCGCCGTGGTCGTCGGCGCACTGCCAGGGTGAAGACTTACGACGGGCAGGGTCAGCGTGGCCATCGCCAGCATCTCTCGCGGCTGGACACCGTTGGTGAGCGTGTTCTGGATCCAATAGGTGGCGCCCCCTTCGTGCCACGCGATCGTCCTGATCTCTTCCCCCGCGTAGAACAGCGCGTAGGTGCGAGAGTCGACGTGGACCGTCTGACTCGGGTCGCTGAGCAGTGGCGGGTTCCCCCAGGTGGTTCCCTGCACGTCATAGAATTCGCCCAAGCCCCCACGATCGACGACGATCACGTAGCTCGGCTCGAGGTGCCCGTGCTGGTCGCGGATGTCGTAGATGCGAAGCGCGTCGGGTTGCGCTGCGGCGTTCGCGTCGCGCACCCGCGGGTACGCGAGCGGAAACGGGAGATGCACGGCGGCTGAACGCGCCTTGATGAGGGCTTCCCCGGAGGTCGGGACAAGCGACAGCGCCGGCGCCTTCGCGCGACCATGGGCGTGCGGCCGCGCACTGTGCACCGCCTCGTTTAGCTTTCGCTTTCCGATCGGGGCGGTGCCGTTCAGGAACGACTGCGCCGCTTCCTGGAGCTGTTGCGCCGTGGCCGTGTCAACGGTTGGCAGCAGGGTGACGTGGAAGGGCACCTGACGCACCGGCTTGCCCTCGGACTGCACGAGCAGCTCGAGCAGGTCCAACACCTGGCTCGCCCCGTGCAGGTCCGTTTCCACCGCCCTGCCGAGGATCCGCTCGAACTTTTCGCGGTTTTCAAAGAGCGTCGCCCCGTACTGCGCCTTGACTTCGAGCAGGAAACGCTGGTCGCGCGCGTCGCGCACGAGCGAAGTGTCTTCGTGACGGTTTGCGACAAATTCGAGCGCTTCCTTGCCGCACAGCCGCTGATAGCCGGGCTGCAGGTTGATTTCAAAGTACTGTTCGCCGCCCGGTTCGTTTACGTGGTAGTAGCGGCGATCAACGGTCATATAGACACAGCCAATTTCGTCAACCGCCCGTCTGAACTTCGGGAACGTGACGACAAACACGTGGTTGACGGAGATCCCGAACAGGCTCTTGATCGTCTTGAGCATCAGTTGAACCCCGCCGTAGGTGTAGGCGGAGTTGATGCGATTCGTGATCACCTGCCCGTTCGGCGCCGTGAACGTGACCTGCAGCTCACGCGGAATCGAAAGCATCGAGATGGTCGGCTTGCTGGGGTCGATCCGCACGAGCAGCATCTCGTTGGAGTGCGGCAGGACGCTGCCGAATGGATTGTCTTTGGGAGGCGGGCGCTGGTCGTTGCCGACCAGCAGCAGCGTCTCGGGCGCGCCCTGGCTCGTGGGAGCGAGCACCTTTGGCGCGATCTTGACCGCTTTGGTCTGACCAAGCGCTTCGACCACTTTGCCGACCTCGTTGCGAGCCACGGCGTAGGTTGCCCCGCCGGTGAGCGCCACGATCCCGACCGCCGCCAGCAGTACCCGCTTTGCCATCCACCACGCGCGGCGCGGTGGCTCGGGCGGCATCGACTCCGGGGGAGCATCATCGGACGGGGGCATCGGCGGCGGAGCCGCGACAGTGCTCAAGCGCCGGCGCGTCCCTTGCTGCGCGCAGTAAGTGTGTGGCCGCCTCGCGACATACGACGCCGGCCACGTCCAGGAGCTGCGGAGATCCTCAGGAAGAGTCCGTAGGTCATCGGCGGCCGGCGAGCTCGGGCAGAGGCAAAATTATGCTTGCTGGCCGCGGCTCTGTCGTCAGCCAGACGGCGTATCTGTGCGTACTACAACCGAGGTAGGCGAGAGCTCATCAGAGCTTCTCAGCGAACACCAGCCCGCTCTGGTAGGCGAGCACGACGAGCTGCGCGCGATCGCGAGCGCCCAGCTTCACCATCGCACGGCTGACGTGCGTCTTGGCGGTCGCCGGGCTGATCGTGAGCAACTCGGCGATCTCATCGTTGCTCAGACCCCTCGCCGCCAGCGCCATGACCTCGCGCTCGCGCTCGGTCAGTACCTCGAGCAGCTCCGGGGGCGAGCCGTGATGTTCGGGAGCGGCCACGAACCGCGTGATCAACCGTCGGGTGACGCTCGGCGACAGCAGCGCGTCGCCGTCGGCGATCACCCGCACCGCCTGCAACAGCTCCGTCGGCTCGGCGTCCTTGAGCACGAAGCCGCTGGCTCCGCCTCGCAATGCCTCAAACACGTACTCATCACTCTCAAACGTGGTCAGAATCAGAACCTTCACGTCGGCGAGTTGCGGCTCAGAGGCAATCTGACGAGTGGCCTCCAACCCATCCAGCACGGGCATGCGAATGTCCATCAGCACGACGTCCGGCGGCGCGTGGCGAACGAGGCTCAGGGCCTCCTCGCCGTTGGCTGCCTCACCCGCCACGGCGATGTCATGCTCACCCTCAAACAGCACTCGCAACCCCGCGCGTAGGAGCGGCTGGTCGTCTACCAGAAGGACCCGGATCATTCGCCCGCCGCGATCGGGAGATGGGCGCAGACGCGAAACCCGCCATCTGCGCGGGGTCCCGCCTCGAGCTCGCCGCCAAGCGCGTGCGCCCGCTCGCGCATGCCCACAATCCCATGACCGAGCGCCCTCGACCGGTGTCCGTTCGTCGCCGGCGGTCCGGCGCCGCCGCGGCCATCGTCCTCGACGCTGATCGTCATCTCGTCATCGGCGTAGGAGACCGCGACCAGAGCGCTAGCGCGCCCGGCGTGGCGCAGGACGTTGGTGAGTGACTCCTGCACGATGCGATAGGCCGCCAAGTCGACGGTCGCCGGAAGCGCTCGGCCGCGCCCGGAGACCGTCACCTGCGTGGGCACGCCGGCCTGGCTGGTCGCCTCAACCAGGCGGTCGAGCTGACGCAGCCCCGGCGTTGGTTCGCGGGACTCCGTCTCATCGGCCTCTCTCAGGACCCCAACGATGCCACGCAGCTCGCGCAGCGCGTCCTTGCTCGTGGCCTTGATCGTGCGCAGCGCCGCGGCGGCGTGCTCGGGGCGCTCATGCAGCACATGCGCGGCGACCCCGGCCTGCACGTTGATCGTCGCGATGCCGTGGGCGAGCACGTCGTGCAGCTCACGCGCGATTCGCAGACGCTCCGCGTCGACCTGGCGACGTGCCTCCTCCTCGCGGGTGCGCTCAGCCTGCGCTGCGCGAGCCTCGATCTCGGCGATGTACGCCCGGTGGCTGCTGACCGCCCAGCCGAGGAACAGGGCTGCCAGTGCCACCGCCGGCTCCACCGCTGTCCTCGCATCCGACCAGCCCCGGTACTGGAGCAGGCCGCGAGCGAGCGCCAGCGCGATGCCCGCCAACAGCGCCAGCAGCACCGAAACGCGTCGCCCCTCGACCTGCGCCAACGTGTACACAGCGATCACAACCGTCAGTGCGATCGCGCCGGTTGGAGAAGCAACCGCAATCGCAATCACACTCAAAGCCAGCGTGCCCGCGAAGACCGGCAACGGCCAGCGACGTCTCGCGGCCAACATCGACGCCGCCAGAACAGTTAGGACGTAGCCAAGCCACCCGGCGCGCTGCAGACCATGAGCCTCAAGCCCCCTCACGGCGACCAGCGCCGCCGCCAGGATCACGGCCGGCAGCGTGTCGAACTCCCAAGCACCTGGGCGAGACGCGCGAGACACGGCCAGCAAATTCCTCATCACCGAAAAGGTACGCCACGAGCGCCGCGCCGCCATCGCCCCCGCGGAGTATCCCGCCTACCACAACCGAGGTAGCTCGTGGCGATCTTCGCCGGCTGTGGCAGGTGAGGGCCGGGGGGCGAAAGCGCTCGGGGAGCTAGCGGTTCTGCATGAACGCTTCGGTTGCGGCCACATCGAGAGGACGGGCGAACAGGAAGCCCTGTCCGCTGTCGCAATCCTCATCTATCAGCTTGGAGAGCTGCTGCTGCTGCTCGATCCCCTCGGCGAACGTCTCGAGCGAGAGCGCCTTGCCGAGCTGCACGAGCGTATGAATCAGCGTCTCGCCCTCCTTGTTGCGGCTCAGTCCCGCGATGAACGAGCGGTCTATCTTCAATGCGTCGACCGGGAACTGCTGGAGATGGGCGAGCGAGGAGTAACCCGTGCCGAAGTCGTCGATCGCGACGCGAACGCCGAGCTCCTTGATGGCGGTGAGCCGGCGGACGGTCTCCTCGACGTTGCGCATGAGCGTCGTCTCGGTGATCTCGATCGTCAGCGCTTCGGGTTCGAGGCCGCTGTCGGCGAGTGCGCCTTCGATGTCGGCTATCAGCTGATCGCTGTCGAGCTGGCGCGCCGAGACGTTGACCGCCATGCCGATCGCGTAGCCGGCCTTGTGCCACGCCGCGGCCTGGGAGCAGGCATTCTCGACAACCCACTTGCCGATCTCCGTGATCAGCCCGGTCTCCTCGGCCACCGGGATGAACTCGTCCGGCGCGACCACACCGCGCACCGGGTGCTCCCAGCGGATCAACGCCTCCAGGCCCGTCGGGCTCATGTCGCTGAGGGCGAACGTGGGCTGGTAGACGAGGTAGAACTCGTCCCGCTCGATCGCATCGCGCAGATCCATCTCGAGCTCCGTGCGCCGCTCGATCGTCTCCTTCATGCCCGCCTCGAACACGGCGTAGCGATTCTTGCCGTCCCACTTGGCCTGGTACATCGCGATGTCCGCCTCGCGCAGCAGCTCCTCGGCCGAGGTTCGTCCACCGACGGCGATCCCGATGCTCGCGCTCACCGTGAAACGGGTCTCCTCGCCCGCGCCGAGCCGGAACGCGGGCCCGAGCGCTTCGAGCAGGCGCTCGGCGACCAGCTCGGGCCCGGCATCGAGCGAGAGCTCCTCGCAGACCACCACGAACTCGTCGCCGCCGAGGCGCCCGAGTGCGTCGGAGCCGCGCACCACGCCGTCGAGCCTCGCGGCCACCGCCTGAAGGAGCTGGTCGCCGGCGGCGTGGCCGAGCGTGTCGTTGACCGTCTTGAAGTTGTCGATATCGACGAACAGGGCCGCCACCTGGGTGTGGCTGCGCGCGCAGCGCGCGAGCATCTGCTCCACGCGGTCCAGGATCAGCGTCCTGTTCGGCAGGCCGGTCAGCGCGTCGTGCGTGGCCATGAATCCGAGCTCCTCCTCGCGGCGCGCGAGCTCTTCGTCCGTACGCTGGCGCTCGGTGTCGAAGCACTTCGACATCCGTACGAGGCTGAACTCGAGCGTCAGCTGCAGCACGTTCAGAGCTTGAGAGAGCGCCTCCGGCGATGCGTCCAGCTGCGCGGCGCTCTCGGCCAGCACCTCGGCCACCGAGTCGCGCCACCACAAACAGCGCTTCGTGAGCTGGTTCAGTGAGGCCGCGCGGTGAGCCGCGAGCTCACCGTAGATCGTCCAGGTTTCCTTGCCGCCCTCGATCGCCGCCTCGACACCCTCCCCTGAGAGCCAGCGCGAAAGCGCGATCGTGGAGCTCCTGTTGATCCGCTGGAAGCGGTCCTGAACGACGGCGTCGACATCGCGGCCCCGGCCGGTCACGCGAGCGCTCGTCCGCTCGAGCACGTCCGCGGCGCGCGCCTTCAGCGCCTCGCCGAGAGGATGGACATCCTCCCGCAGGTCGGACAGTGAAGCAGGGGGTGAAGGCTTCTGATCTGCTCCCACACCCCGGGCAGATACCTCTTGAGCTGCCATCAGAACATATGTCGGCGCTGGACGGCCACTCCTTGAGCGCCGAGCGCCCGCGCGTCAGAGCCTGCTCGTCGGCGCCGTGCCGATCACCGCACCCGAGGCGTCCAGCGCCTGCACCGTGACGTCCGGTCCGGCCGTGCCCGCCGGCAGGGGGATCGCGGTCTCAAAGCCGCTGCGCGCGGCCTGGGCGACGGGCTGAAGGGTCGTGGGCGTTTGCCCCGCAAGCACCCTCCAGCTCGCCACGAGCGTGGCGCCGTTCCAGCTGGCGTAGACGATCCCTGGTTCGGGAGAAGCCGGCACCACGGCGAACGCCGGTGCGTGAGCGGGGGTGCCCGTCCAGGTGAAGCGGAAGTCGCGGTAGGACTGCGTGTCGGCCGGGAGGTGGGCATCGAACAGAAGCGTTCCGGCCGCATCGAACTCCGAGAAGTCACCCAGCTGGCCCCAGCCGACGAACCAGTCGCCGTTCGCGAGTGCCTGCAGGTTGCCCTGGCTGTCGGACAGCAGGGGCGGCGAGTGGGCGATCTGGGCGACGAGCGTGGCCGTTCGCTGCTGTGGGTTGAGGTTGAGCACGATGCCGCGCGATTGGCCGTGGACCGGCGGCGATGCGCCGTTGTCGAAGATGCTGAAGGATCCGTTCGCGAGCTCCCGCGGGTCGTGCTGCCAGGCCGTGCCGGTACCGGGGCCCATCGTGAAGCTCGAGTGCCTGCCGCCCAGACGCCACACGATCTGACCGCTGTGGGCGTCGACGTCGTAGGTGGCCCAGGTGTTGCGCGCGGAGACCAGGAGGCTCGAGTCCGGATCGAGGTTGATCGAGTTGATGTGGAAGAAGTCAAACGGCAGGGCCGTCGTCGAGCGAGCCGCCGCTTCGTGGGATTCGCTCAGAGCGACGTGATCGAGGCTCGTCCATTCGTACATCACAAGGCCCGTCTTTACGTCGATCTCCTGCATGACGCCGTCGGTCACCCCTCCGTAGGCCGGACCGCCGAGGGAGGAGAGGTTGCAGAGGATCGGGTCGTAGGCGGTGATCAGAGCCGTCCCCTGCGGCGTCAGCTGGAACTCGTGCAGGTCGGCATGCTGCCCGTTGCCGGCCCTGACGCGGGCGATGTCGGTGTAGGTGCCGTCGGCGATCTCGTCTTCGCCGATCCCGAACCCGTGCACCGAGACGTCTCCCTGCCACCACGTGAGCACCGCCTTGCCCTCGTATTCCTGGACGCGGAAGTTGCTCGCCGACGTGTTCCTCGGCAGGGGCTTGAACCACACGAGGCCGCCGCTCTGATCGAGGATCATCGGCCCGGCCTGACCGGGCCCGGTGTATGGCGCGAGAAACTCCTCGCCGGGTGCGACTTCTGGCGACTGCGCGGTCACCGTGACCACCGGCGGGCGCAGGTCCGGGCGCGAGTGGAACGCCTGGATCTCCGAGCGCTGGCCGGGATGGATCGCCTCGGGCGTCGAGCTGATCTGATCCTCGTGTGCGATCGCGAACTCATCGATCAGCGTTCGTACGCTGCCCCCGAGGTGCAACTGCGCATGCACCGTGACGCGCTCGCCTTCGGCGAATGGCCGCGACGGCAGGAAACTCGCCCCGTCGCCCTGCGAGTAGGAGGCGAGCCGCCCCGCGTGCGCGCCGGTCTGAGAGCCCGCCACGCTGAGAACGCGCAGATCGCGGGCGGGAGCGCCGAGGAAGCTGATCTGCACCTGCGGCGAGGCGTCCCGGCTGCCGGGCAGCGGCGAGACGGTCACGACGCCGCCCTCGAGCGCCGAGTTGCTCAAGCTCGCCGGCGTGCAGGTCGGTCCCGGCGTTCCGGCGTGAGCGGTTCCCGTGGCGAATCCCACACCTAGGACCGCTGCCGGCCCTAGGATGAGAGCGCGCATGGACAGCATCGATCCGAGAAAGCATAGGAGAGTCGATCGACGCACGTTCCTGAAGGGCGGGCTTGCCGCCGGCGGCGCGCTGATCGGTGGCGGCCTCGTGATTCGCGGACTCGCGAGCACGGCCGACAGCACCCCCACGCAGCCGGGCGCGGACACGCCGCCGCCCGCGCGCGCCTCCGAAGGCTCACCCACGCGGCGCCCCAACATCCTCGTGATCATCGTCGACCAGCTGCGCCTGCCGCAGTGGTTCTCGGCCGCCCCGGTCGGCCTCGGCCTGCCTCCCAATCTGCAACGGCTCAGCGACGGTGCCGTCTCCTTCACCAGGCACTACACCGCGTCAAACGACTGCACTCCCTCGCGCTCGGCCCTGCTGACCGGCCTCTACACCCACCAGACGGGCTGCATGATCACTGGCGGCAGCACCCTTGACCCGGGGTTTCCGACCTGGGGAACGATGCTGCGCGAGCACGGCTATCACACGCGCTGGTACGGCAAGTGGCATCTCACCCACCACGACAACAAGTGGGATTTGGTCACGGGCGAAGCCGCGCTCGAGCGCTACGGGTTTGCCGGCGGCACCTACCCCTCGCCCGACGGCGCGCCCGGGCAGGGCTGGCATGTCGACCCGCACATCGCACGCCAGTTCGAGGAATGGTTCGAACACGAGGGCGGCGCCGAGCCGTGGTGCACGACCGTGTCGTTCGTCAACCCGCACGACATCGCCTGGTGGTACGCCTGGAGCGATCGCGTTCCCGCCGAGGCCACAGCCCCAAGGGCCGTCCAGCGGATGCCACCCAACTTCGAGACGCCTGAGCTCTTGCTCGCCCGCAACAAGCCGCGCCTGCAGCGCTCCTTCCAGGACACGGCCGCGGCCTCGTTCGGGCCCGTCCCCTTCGGCGGTCCCGAAGCGCCTGAACGATGGCTGGGATTTCTCGACCTCTACGTCAAGCTGCAGCTCGAGGTGGATCGCCACGTCGGCCATGTGCTGCGCACGCTGGAAAGCCGCCCGGAGGTGGCCGCGAACACCGTGATCGTGTTCACATCCGACCACGGTGAGTACGGCGCCTCGCACGGCCTGCGGGGGAAGGGCGCGAGCGGCTACGAGGAGGGCATCCGCGTGCCCCTGATCGTCAAGGACCCGCGCGGGATTATCACGAGCGAGCCCGAACGGGCACGCAACCAGCTGACCTCGAGCGTCGACGTCGCTCCGCTGCTGCTCACGATCGCGAGCGGCTCGAGCCAGTGGCGGCGTGAGCCCCACTACTCCCACATCGCAAACCGGCTCGATCTGGCGCCGATCCTCGCCGACTCCACCGCTCCCGGGCGCCGCTACGTGCTGCACGCCACCGATGAGACGGTGACCGAGTTCGCGATCGAACCGTACGCGGCCAACGCGCCGTTGCACGTCGTCGCGATGCGCACGCCGCAGGCCAAGTACGCGACCTATTCGAACTGGCCCAGCGACGGGATAGCGCCGCTCTCGCTGGGGCAGGAAACGGAGCTGTATGACTACAGCACGCAGCCAGGGCGACTCGAGCTTGCCAACGGCGCCGGCCAGAGCCCACTGGAAGGAGCGCTGATCGCGGAATACGAGCGCGCCTTCGCCGAGGAGCTCCGCGCACCGCTGCCGGGACACCTGAACACCGCTCACGCCCGCGGCTTCGCCGACTACTTCTCGACGGCCAAGAACGCCGCCACGAGTGCCGCGTCCCGGCGCAAGACCCGCTCCGAACGCGAGGTGGGACCGCTCGACCGGCACGGCCCCGCCCACAGCCGCCATTGACGCCGGCGGGGACCGCTCGGGCTTACGGCTTGACGGCGGGCGAGCTACCCAGGACCACGCCTGAGCCGCTGAGTGCCTGCACCGCCACGTCGGGGCGGGCGATCGACGCCGGCAGCGGGATCGCCGTCTCGAAGCCTGTCTTCGCAGCTCTGCTCACCGGCGTCAGCGTCGACGGCGTCGACCCTGCCAGCACGCGCCAGGCGGCGACTTCGCTCGCCCCGTTCCAGCTTGCGTAGAGAACCCCTCCGCCGTGAGCGGGCGGCGCGGCCACGTAGGCGAGCGCGGGTGCTTCCGCCGGCTGCCCGCTCCAGGGAAACGCGTAGGTCCTGTAGGACTCCCAGTCCGGTGGCAGGTGCGCGTTGAACAGCAGCTGGCCCGCGGCGGTGGTCTCCGACAGGTAGCCGGCCTGACCCCAGCCCACGATCCAGTCGCCGTTGGTCAGGGCCTGCACGTTGCCCTGGCTTCCGGCCACGAGCGGCTTCACGTGTTCGGAGCTGCGCACGAGCGTCGCGGTCCCGAGCGCCGGGTTCAGCGCCACTTCGATGGCGCGCGATTGCGAATGCACGCGCGGGAACGCGCCGTTGTCGAAGAAGGTGATCGAACCGTTCGGCTGCTGACGCGCGTCGTGCTGCCACGCGGTGGCGGCACCCGGTCCCATCTTGAAGCTCGAGTGCCTGCCGCCGAGCTCCCAGCGCACCTGACCGGTCTGGGAGTTCACGTCGTATGCGGCCCACGTGTTGCGGGAGTCGACCAGCAAATCGCCGTCCTGCTCGACATCCACCGAGTTGATGTGGAAGTAGTCGAACGGTTCCGCCCGGCTGGTCGGCCTGGCCGAGGAGTAGGAGTTCTGCAGGGGCACGTGGTCGAGGCTGTGCCACTCGTACATGACAAGACCCGTCTTCAGGTCGAGCTCCTGCAGCAGCGTGTCGGCGACGGCGCCGCGCGAGGACCCGCCGACCGCCGATAGGTTGCAGTCGATCGCGTCATAGATCGTGATCAGCGCGGTCCCCTGCGGGGTGATCTGGAATTCGTGGAGGTCCGGCTGGTAGCCGTTGCCGGCGCGGATGTCGGCGATCGTGCGATAGGAGCTGCTGGCGATCACATCGCCCGCCGTGGAGAGGCCGTTGGCCACGAGCGGATCCTGCCACCAGGTGAGCACGGGCCTGCCTTCGTACTGCTGCACTCGGAAGTCCGCGGCTCGCGCGCCGGCCGGGGACAGAGGCTTGAACCAGATGAGGCCTCCATTTTCGTTCAGGATCATCGGCCCGTACTGACCGACCCCGGAGTAGGGGGCAACGAAGAGATCGCCCGTCGCCGTCTGGGCCGTGGAAGACACGGTCACGATCGGCGGGCGCAGGCCCGGGCGCGAGTGGAAGCTCTGATATTCCTTCGCCGCCGGCGCCGGCCCAGTGCTCTTGGTCGTGCCCGTGCCGACCGCCACGCTCGCGGCCCCCGCGTTGTCGCTGACGGCGACGGTGAAGCTCCACCCGAACGGGATCGCCCTGCCCGCTTCGAGCACGTCCGCGTGGACGCTCACGAGCTCGCCATCGACGAATGGCCGCGCTGGCAGAAAGCTGGCCCCGTCGCCCTGCGAGTATCCGAGCAGACGACCCGCGTGTCGTCCGCTGCGCGAGCCCACCACGGTGACGCTCTGAAGCTCTGAAGCGGGGACGCCGAGCATGCTGATCTGCGTCTCACTGGAAGCGTCCCTGCTGTCGGGTCCCGGCGAGACGGTGACCCGTCCACCGGCCAGGGACGCGGAGACGTTCAGCCCGGCGGGCACGCAGGCTGGAGATGGGGAGCTTGAGACGGTGCCCGCGCCGGCCGGCGGGAGCGCCACCAGCCCGACGAGCACCAGCGCCACGAACGCGAGGGCCACCGACACCGGCAGACCGCGCGGCAGCAGGCGTCCGCTCGGGTGCCGCCCGCTCACCCCGTGACCGTGACCGCGGAGGAGGTGCCGATGACCGCGCCTGAACCGTCGAGCGCCTGCACCGCCACGTAGCGAGCGCTCGTCTGGGCGCGGATCGTCGTCTGGAAACCCGTCCTGGCAGCGCTGGCGACAGGGGCTAGGGCGCTCGGCGAGGGTCCCGCCAGCAGGCGCCAGGAGGCGACGTTCGTGGCGCCGTTCCAGCTCACCAAGACCGCGACCGTGCCGGCGCCGGCGGCGCTCGCGACAAGCGACGGCGCAGTCGCCGGCTGCCCGCTCCAGGGCGAAAGAAAGCTGTTGAAGTTCTGGACCTGCTTGCCGAGCGTGCCATCCAGCAGGACGTGGCCGGATGCGTCGAACTCGGTGAAGTTCGGCAGCCGGCCATAGCCCAGGAGCCAGTCGCCACCGGGCAGGCTGAGGGTATTTCCCTGGCTTTCGGCCAGAAGCGTCTTGGTGGGGTTGACGAACTGCCTGACCAGGCTCACCGTGTGATCGGCGAAGTCGGGGGCCAGCAGCAGGCCGCGCGACTGCTTCTCCTTGGGCGGGTCCGAGCCGTTGTCGAACATCGATATCAGCCCACCGGGCTGAAATTCGGCGTCGTGCTGCCAGTAGAAGCGCGTCCCCGAGCCGAGCTTGAAACTGCTGTGGGCGGCGCCCAGGCGCCAGTTGAATCCGCCCGTGTGCATGTCGACGTCGTACAGCGTCCACGTGTTACGCGACGACAGCAGCACGTCGCCTGAAGAACCCGGGTCCGCCGAGTTGATGTGGACGTAGTCCCACGGATAGCCGCTGCGCAATGGCGGATTGTTGGATTCGGCCAGGGAGATATGTCCGAGCGCGTGCCACTCCCACATCACCAGACCGGTCTTGATGTCGATCTCCTGCACGACCGAATCGGTGAGGATGCCGGTGGCCGAGCCGTGCTCCTTGGAGAGGTTCATGTGGATCGGATCGAACGCGTCGATCCACGCTGTGCCCTGCGGGGTGAGCTCGAGCACATGGAGGTCGGCCTGGTACCCGTTGCCGGCCCTGACGGTGGCCACGCGCCGATAGGAGTTGTTGTACATCACGTCTTCGCCCTCGCCGAAGCCGGCCTGGATGATGCGTCCCTGCCACCAGCTCAGCACGGGACTGCCCTGGTACTGCTGCACGCGAAAGTTGGTCGCCGACTCGCCACTGGGAAGCGGGTGAAACCACACGAGGCTGCCGTTCTGTTCGGAGATCATCGGCCCGGGCGAGCCCTCCCCCTGGTAGGGCGCGAGAAACAGGTCGCCGGGTGCGGCGCCCGGCCTCGCGGGAGTGGTGATGGTCACGGTCGACGGCGTCAGCGCCGGCGCCGAGCTGTAGTGCTGGACGGCGCGCGGATCCCCCGGGTTGATCGGAAATCCCTTCTGGCTGACGGCCGCCTGATGCGCGATCGTGAAGGTCGTGCTCACCGGCTGGGTGGGGCCCGCGATGCCGACCAGCGCGTGCACGGTCACGCGCTCACCGGCGAGGAAGGGGTGAGCCGGCAAAAAGCTCTCCCCCGTGCCGATCGAATAGGCGCGCAGAACACCCGTGTGGACGCCGCTGTGAGATCCCACGACACGCACGTCGGCCACCTGCGCGCCCGCCGCACCGAGGAAGCTGATCTGCGTTGCCGGCGACGCGTCCTCGGTGCCCGGCAGGGGCGAGACGGTCGCCGGATTCGCGCTCGCCTGAGCGAGCTGGGCCCTCCCTATCAGGACGCTCGCGGACGCCGGTGAGGAGCCCGTTCCGCCGCACGCAGAGACGCCGATGCCCATCGCCGCGGCCGCGAGCAGCACGCACGCGCACATCAGCATCGATGCGCCCGCGAGCGGACCCCGGCTGCGGTTCTGCTCACCCATCTGAGGTGAACGGTTGGGAGGCTCCGAGCAGGCGGCCGTTGGCGGCGAGCGCCTGGACCTCGAAGCTTTCATACCCCTCCCCCACCGCGATCGCCGTCTCGAATCCGGACCTGGCGGCGCTCGCCACGACGCTCGGCCGATTGGCGCCCGAGCCGGCCAGGACCCTCCAGGATGCGACCCGGGTCGCGCCGTTCCAGCTCGCGTACACGGTCGTCCTGCCGTTGGCGCGGCGAGCGGCCCCCACGGGCGGGGAGAGGGGTTCCCCGACCCACTGCTGAAGCGTCGCCCTGTAGGTGAGGTTGGGTCCCGGGAGTTCGCCCTCGAACAGCAGGCGCCCGGATCGGTTGTACTCGGAGAAATAGGGTTCCGATCCCCAGCCGACGAACACGTTGCCGTTCCCGAGCGGCTGCGTGTCGCCCATGTACTGAGCTTCGAGGTCGCCACCGAGGGTGTACTGGGCTGCGAGCGTCGCCGCGTGTGTCTGCTGATCGAGGTTGAGCACGAGGCCGCGAGACGGTCCCGTCGCCGCGACGTAGGTCCCGCCACCGGTCAGCTGGCAGCAGTGATCGTCGAACATGCTGACGGTCGAGCCGGGGCCCAGCCGGACGTCGTGCTGCCACTCGAAGGTGGCGTTGCGGGCGAACTTGAAGCTCGAGTCGTTGCCGCCGAGGGTCCAGTCGATCTTGCCGGTGGCAGCATCCACCAGGTAGGCCGCCCATGTGTCGCGCATCGAGACGAGAAAGGTCCCGTTGCCCGTCAACTCGATCGAGTTGACGTGGTAGGCGTCCCACGGAAACCCGTTGGTCGGCAGCGAGGCCTGCGATTGGCTCAGCGGGATGTGGTCGAGCGCGTCCCAGTTTGAGATGAGCTTGCCCGTCCTCAGGTTGTACTCCTGTACGGCTGAGTCGATCAGGGCGCCGTTGTAGGCGCCGCCGTACTTGGAGAGGTCCATGGGGATGTTCTTGTTCGCCGTCACCCACGCGTCGTCTCCTGAGATCAGGAACTCGTGCAGCGTGATGACCCAGCCGTTCGTGCCCCTCAGCCTGGCCACCTCCTGGTAGTGCTGGTTGAGCACCACGTCTTCGCCGCTTTCGGTTGCGCCCGTGTTCGTGACGGCGCCCTGCCACCAGGCGAGAGCCGGTCTGCCCTGATAGCTCTGCAGGCTGAGGTTGGCCGCGACGAGCTTGTCCGGAACCGGCTGGAACCACACCGGGTCGAGCTCGCGGTCGAGGATCAGCGGACCGCTCTGCCCGATGATCGGCGGTTCGTTGAGATCGTAGAAGTTCGCGGTGAAGATGTAGCCCGGCGCCGGCTGCGCCGCGGGCGCCTGGCGTACGACGTGGAGCTTGGGCGGGTGCAGCGAGGGCACGGTGACGAAGCTGTAGGCGCCGCGCGTCGTGTACGCCCCGATCGGCGCGGCGTGGGAGCCCGCGAACGCCGCGGTGATCGCGACGAAGCTCGCGAGCACGACGCCGATCACCAGCGCGAACCGTCGGCCCGCGCCTGCCGTGGCCGTTCCGAGCCTCGGAAGCCTCGTGAACGTGAGAACCGCCGCGACCGCGGCCAGGAGCGCGCCGATCAGGTAGGCCAGCGCGAAGCCATGGGTGAGCGCCTCGCGCACCTGCTCGCCCGATCCGATCAGGTGGGTGCTGCGCTGCGTCGCGAGCGTGATCAGAACCGCCAGGCCGAGGCCGCCGCCAATCTGACGAGAGGTGTTGACGAGACCCGAGGCGAGCCCGGCCTGCCCCTCCTTCGCGCCCTGGGTGGCGGCGATCGTCGACGGCACGATCGACATCGCGATCCCCGCCGCCGTCAGCAGCCCGGGGATCATCACGTACACGATCGGGCTTCCGCCCGAGCCGATCCTCGTGAACAGCAGGAGGCCGCCGGTCATCATGATCAGGCCGCCGCCCAGCACCGGGCGCACGCCGAACTGGCTCACGAGCTTGCCGGCGCTCCGGGCGACGAGCATGATCGTCAGCGTCATCGGCAGGAATATGAGACCGGTGTGAAGCGGCGACAGGCCCAGCACCTGCTGCAGGTACAGAGAGCTCACGAACCACATCGGAAACAGCGCCGCGCTGAACAGAAGGACGATCGTGTTGGCCGTTCGCAGCGGCTTGGTCAGGTCCTTGAAGGGGATCAACGGGACCGAGGCCACACGCGTCTCGATCACGCCGAAGCACCCGAGCAGAACCAAGCCGAGGACGATCGGGCCGATCGCGGCAAACGTGTCCCAGCCCTTCAGGCCCGCTTCCACGACCCCGAAAACCAGCACCATCTGCCCGAGCGTCAAGGTCACCGCGCCGGCGAGGTCGAAGCTCGCGCCGTCCTTCGCCCTGCGCCGTTCTGCCACTACCGCATATGCGACAAGTGCGGCGGCGATCGCGATCGGAGGGTTGATCAAGAGGACCCAGCGCCAGCTGAGCACTTCGGTGATGATGCCTCCCAGAAGCACCCCCGCGGCCCCGCCGAGCCCGTTCATCGCCGCCCACAGCCCGATCGCACGGTGGAGCTTCGGGCCCGGTGGAAACGATGCCGTGATGATCGCCAGCGAGCACGCCGCCATCAGGGCGCCCGCGAAGCCCTGCGCCGCGCGCGCGGCGACGAGCACACCCTGGCTCGGTGCGGCGCCTCCGGCCAGCGAGGCGAGGCCAAACAGCAGCAGTGCCGCGACGAACGTCCGCCGTTGCCCGAAGTAATCGGCGGCACGCCCGCCGAGCATCAGAAAGCCGGCGAACGTGATCGCATAGGCGTCGATCACCCACTGCAGGTTTGGCGCGGAGAAACCGAGGCTCGACTGGATCGACGGCAGCGCGACGTTGACGATGCTCAGATCGAGAATCACCATGAACTGGGCCACACAGCAGACGCCCAGAAGCCACGCCGTAGCCGGACCCGCCCGGCTCTCCGACGGCGGCGCCTGCACGACCTCCGGGCTCGCCTTCGTCTCGACGCTCACGAGCGCTCCCCCACCGGCGATCGGCGCCGCGAACGGCTGGTAGGGTGGGCCGCCGAGCCCTCGAGCGACCACTGGAGCCCGGCCCATGAAGAGAACGCCACTGACCGCAATGCTAACGCTCGCCGCAGCCCTGGCGGCCACCGTCGTGGTGGCGGGGTGCGGCGGCAAAACGGCGAGCAGCTCCTCGGCGCAGCCGGCGACGAACAGCACCCCCACGAGCACCCCCGCGACCACGACGCACAAGCACAAGACCAAGCCGGCGTACTAGACCTCGTCTCGCGCCCTAGCGCGGAACCTGCCTGCGGCGGCCCGGCGAGCATCGTCCTCATCCCGTCCGTCCGGAGTTCGGAAGCGAGGCGGCGAAGCCCGTCACCGTCGCGGTGTTTGAGGTGCCCAGCAGATGGCCGGCTGAGTCGAGTGCCTGCACCGCCACGCGGGTGTACTTCTGAGGCAGGATCGTCGAGCTTTCAAAGCCGTCCGCCGGGATCACGGCCTGCGCCTGAAGCGCTCCTGAGCCGTTCGCCCCGAGCACCCTCCACGAGGACACGCCGGTTGCGCCGTTCCAGCTTGCGTGCACGATCGTCTCTTCGCCGGTCTCGTCGGCGTCGGCGAGAACCGCGGGCGGGCTCAGCGGTTGCCCGCTCCAGGGAAAACGGAGGGCTCTGTAGAAGGAGGTGTCGAACGGCTGATGGGCGTCGAACAGCAGCGAGCCATCGGGGGCGTACTCGCTGATCGCGGGCACCCCGCCATAGCCCACCACGGTATTTCCGTCCGCGAGCGTCTGCGCGTTGCCCTGGCTTGCCGCGAGCAGCGGCGGGTTCGGGTGCGTGAAGGAGGCGACGAGGCGCGCTTCGCCGGTCTTGAGGTTCAGCGCGATCCGCACTGCCCGCGACTGGCGGTGGATCGGCGGGTTTGCGCCATCGTCGAAGAAGGTGACCTGTCCGTCGCCGAGCATGCGCCCGTCGTGCTGCCACGCCATCCTCGTACCCGGCCCCATCTTGAAGGAGCTCCTGTTGCCGCCCAGCCGCCAGAGAATCCTGCCCGTGCCGGCCTGCAGCTGATAGCCGGCCCAGGTGCTGCGCCCCGAGACCAGGACGTCGCCGTCAGGCTCAACATCGATCGAGTTGAGGTGCAGGTAGTCCCACGGCGAACTCCCGTTTGGAGTTTCGACTTCGGACTCCGAGGCGCCGATGTGGTCGAGGCTGTGCCATTCCCAGCGCACGAGGCCCGTCTTCATGTCGATCTCCTGAATCGCCGCGTCGTCGATCGCTCCGTCGCGCGCGCCCTTGACAGACGTCAGATCGCAGCGCACCGGGTTGTACGCCGTGATGTAGGCGATGTCACCGGGCGCGATCTGGAAGTCGTGCAGGTCCGCCTGAAGGCCGTTGCCGCCGGCCACCCTCGCGACCGTCTGGTAGTTGGAATTCATGACGAGGTCTTCGCCCTGGCCGAAGCCGAGTTCGAGAACTCGCCCCTTCCACCAGGTCAAATCGCGCCGACCTTCGTATGTCTGCACGTTCAGGTTCTCAGCCGCGTCGCCTCCCGAGAGCTGCTCGAACCAGACGAGGCGGCCCTGCGGGGTGTAGATGAGCGGCCCGTTCTGACCCACGCCGGGTCCGTTGGTCGTGAGGATCTCGCCGGCACCGGGATCGCGATCGGGCACGGTCACGGTCATGATCGGCGCCTCCGCGCCGGGCAGGGTCGCGAAGCTCTGATAGTCGGCCGGGGCGGCGGGCGAAGCCGGGAACGGCGGGGTGTCGGCGATCGGATACGGGCTATCCACGCCGAAGGAGAAGGCGATCGGCTTGCCGGCAGCGCCGGCGCCGATAACGGCGTGCACGGCCACCTGCTCGCCGGCGTCGAAGGGCTTCTGCGGGACGAAGCTCCCACCGTCGGCCTGGGAGTAGGCGTGCAGCTGGCCGTGGTGGTACCCCGTGCGAGAGCCGACGACCGAGACATCCTGGATCTCAGCGAGAGGTGTCCCGAGGAAGCTGATCTGGGTGTGCGGATTGGCCGTGGCAGTGTCAGGCGCCGGCGAGACGTCGACGCTCGTGCCGGCGAGCGCCGCGCTGTGGTCGAGCGTCGCGGGCAGGCACGCGGTCGAGGCGCCGCTCGCCGAGGCGCCACGCGAGCCGGACAGGCCGCCCGTGACGAGCACAACCACCGCCACAACAACGAGGGCGGCCGCGACCGCCGACACCACCAAGCCGTACCTCTTCATGCCCGCCGACGGCCCCCTGCGGGGATTCCTGAAACCCTCACGATCGAGCTCACATCGTCCGAGGCAGCGCGAGCTGGAGGCGGACCCACCTGTTCAGGGCTCAAGGTCGGTGCGACGATACCGGGATAACCCGTCGGCCTCCGCCACAGGAGCGCCCGCGACGGGCAATCCTTAGGAACTTCTTCGCCGGCGCCGGGCCGCGAGCGATCACCTAGGCTGTGTCCAATGGCCAGACGAGCCGTGTTATTGGTGGTCGCGTCGCTGGCGCTTTCGGCCGCGCCGGCCTCGTCGCTGGCCGCATCTTCGGACGTCGTCGCGACCCAGAAGTACATCCAGGCCAACTATGTGCTGGTTCAGTCGGGCAGCGCGAAGCTCGGCGCCGCCAGAGCGGCGCTTCGCTCCACGCAGCGCCGGATCGAAGGCGAATGCCCGCGGGCGGCGGCGGAATCGCCTCAGAACGCCGACTCCACGCAGCTGAGCAACGAGCTGATCGGCGCGATCGTGACGAACGCCTACCACACCGACGTGCCGGCGGGAAACCGTTTCATCCGCGCCGCCCAGGGACTTCGCTGGAGCAGCCGTTCGCTGACGAGCGCGGTCCAGTCATACGTGCACAGCCTCAAGGTGCTGAACGCGCTGGCCCCGCCCAACGTGTGCGCCGACGTCAGAGCGTGGGTGGCGAGCGGTTATCAGACGCTCCCGGCGACGACCGTGCGATTCGACCAGCAGTTCATGCCCAACTGGGTGGCGATCGGATTGCTGCCCAGCGGGCTCTCCGCGTTCGAGCAGTCGAGCCAGCGTGCGATCGTGCGCCGCAGCAACGCGCTCGAAGATCAGCTGACGGAATTCGAAGCCGGTGATGGCGTCGAAACGTGGGGCAACACCATGAACGCCCTCGTGCTGAACCCGTAGCTGGGCAGGTCAGCTAGGCGACGGCGCGCAGGTGCCGGAAGGGCGTGCCGCGCAGCTCACGCACCAAGGCGTCGACCACGCCCTCCTCATCCTGCTCGCGTCCGTCGGTGACTGCGCCGATCACGGCGCGCTTGCGCTCGAGCAGCGTGGCGATCGTCTCATCGACGGTACCGGCCGCGAGCACGTAGGAGGCGTTGACCGCGTCCTGCTGGCCGATCCGATGGCAGCGGTCCTCCGCCTGGTCGTGCTTGGCCGGCGTCCAGTCGAGCTCGAGAAAGACGACGTTCGAAGATCGCGTCAGCGTCAGACCCTGGCCCGCGACCTCGATCGAGCAGATGATCAGCTGATTGTCCGGGCGATCCTCCGACTGGAAGGCCTCGAGCGCACGCTCCCGTGCGGCGGGGGTGTCGTCACCGAGGATGTGCAGCGCGTTGGGGAAGTGCGCGAGCAGGGCCTGTTGGATCTCGCGATGGTGGGCGAACACGACCAGCCGCTCACCCGAGGAGCAGAAGTCGTGGATCCAGGTGCGCGCGGCGTGGAGCTTTCCGCGCGCGGCGAGCAGCTTCAGCGCGTTCAGCCGCACCAGGCGCTCGGCGCGCAGCGCCGCCGCCACCTTCGCGCCGAGCTCGCGCAGGTCCAGCGGCTGGCTTCGCAGCCACGCGACGAGGTCGCGCTCGGCGAGCCGATACTCGGGCTCGTTGTCCAGCTCGACCGGCACGATCGCCCGCGTCTTGGCCGGCAGCTGGGGCAGCACATCGGCCTTCAGGCGGCGGACGAAGCAGCGTGCACGCAGGTGCCAGTGCAGGCGCAGGTGGGCATCGGCGCCGCGAAAGCGCGAGCCGAACTCAAGGCCCGAGCCGAAGTCGCCCAGGCGCCCGAGGATGCGCAGCTGCGCGATCAGCTCCGCGGGCCGGTTCATCACGGGCGTGCCGGTGAGGGCGAGCACGAGCCCGTCGTGCGGCACCGCCGCCGACAGCCGCTGCACCGCCTGGGTGCGTTTGGCCGCGGCGTTCTTGCAGTAGTGGGACTCGTCGAGCACGAGCGCCCGCGGCTCGAGCGCGCGCAGCGCATCGAGCCGCGCGGCGACGATGTCGTAGTTGACGATCGTGATGTCGCTGGCGAGCAGGCCGCTCGCACCCGTGCCGGTGAGCACCTGGGCGCTGCGCTGCGGAAGCCAGCGTTCGAGCTCGCGCAGCCAGTTCAGCTTGAGGCTCGCGGGACAGACGACGATCGCTGGATAGGCATGGTCGGCCTCGAGCGTCGCCAGCGCCTCGATCGTCTTGCCGAGCCCTTGCTCGTCGGCGAGGAACGCCCGCCGCTGGGACAGCAGGTAGCTCACGCCCGCGCGCTGGAACGGCTTGAGCTCGCCGCCGAGCGCGGGCACCTCAAGCGGCGCATCGGTCGCACAGGAGAGCGCCACGAGACCGGCCGCACGCGCGTGCTGCTCGCGAATCTCCTGCAACAGCGCGAGCGCTTCGGACTCGACCCAGATCTCGTGCTCTGCGAGCAGACGGTCGAGCTCCTGCACGCAGAACGGATCGGCGCGGATGGCCGGGATGCGAGCGTGCTCGTGCTGGGTGGCGCGTCGCGGCGCACCCGGCGACGCGCCCCGCAGCCCGGCGAACTTCTCAAGCAGCGCGCGATCGTGGCCGGGCGCGAGCACGAACGTCTCCTCGTCGTGCACGGCCGAGCGTTCAAGCACCGCGGGCGGCGCCGGCCGTCCGTCCTTCAGCGCCCGCACGCAGCGCCTCGCCGCCGCGCTGATCCAGCCGCCGAGCTGGCCGTCCATCAGCCGCCAGGAGTCGAGCGTGAGCGGGACCGCCGCGCCGCCCGGCGCGGTCACAGCCCGCTCGCGCAGCGCCTGCGGCAGGCGCGCGATGTCGCCGAGCAACAGGAACACGGGCCGCTCGCTGGGACCATCCACCTCGATGCTGCCGCGCCAGCTGCGCCTCGGCTCAGAGCGAGTCGCGAACGCCGAGACGGCCTCGCCGACGCCCGCGCGGTCGCCCTCGACGCGCGTGAACAGCGCATGCCGAGCGGCGACGCTCAGGCGCAGGCCGCGCTCCTGCCCGTCCAGCTCGTCGATGAGCCTCCTCGAGCGCTCGTCGAGGGGGATCAGCGCGCGGGCGATCACCGGCAGCCTGCGAGCATCCGGGTGCTCGAGCAGCGCCGCCACGGTCTCGGGTGCGCCGTCGGTGGCGAAGCCGAGCCACCAGTTCTCATCCGGACGCGCGAGGTCCACGAGGCACTCCGCTCGGCGGCGCCTGGCCCGCCGCCGCTTCATCGCGAGCGCCAGCGCATCGCTGACGTGCGGCTCGCGCGGGAGGCTTCCGAACAGGCGCGCCAGCGCCTCGGCGCGCTCGGGGTCGAGCGGCACGCACCACGCTCGCCCGTGCGGATCCCATCGCCGCCCGGGGATCGCGCGCAGGAGCCGGCGCAGATGATCGTCGTAGGGAAAGCGAAGCACGGCCTCGCCGGCGATCAGCGAGGCGGAGAAGGAGGAATCGGACACGTCCACGCAACGATAGGGCGACGCGTGGATGCACGAGCGCATCGCGCTTCCGCGCGCGCCGGATGGCCTGGCGGCGAAGTCCCGGCCGGCGCGCACCGGAGGGTCGCACCGTGGCGGTTCAGTAGGCTGAGTTCAGTTCAACGAGAGAGGAGACCTTGTGGTCGAGCCTGCACCACGGGGGCGTAACCCATTCGATGACTCCGGCGTCGAGCGCGGTCCCGACGGTGTCGCACGCTACCTCGACAGACCGGCCTCGCTCGTGCATCTGCTGCGGGCGAGCGTGGATCGAGATCCGAGCGCGACGGCGCTCGTCGTCGTCGGCGGCGAGTCGCTCAGCTATCAGGAGCTGTGGGAGCGCTCGGCCCGCGTGGCCGGGGGCCTGCGCCGCCTTGGCATCGACCGCGGCGACCGCGTCGCGATCCGCCTGGGAAACGGGATCGACTGGGTGCTGGCCTTCTTCGGCGCGCAGCTCATCGGCGCCGTGGTCGTGCCCGTCAACACCCGTTTCACCGACGATGAGGCGGCCTACGTGGTGAGCGACTCGGGCGCCGCATTCACGTTCACGCCCGGATCGGGGATACCCGACGGCGAGCCGGCGGTCTTCGAGGATCTGCTCGGGGACGACCTCGCCGCGATCTTCTATACGAGCGGAACGACGGGCTTTCCCAAGGGCGCGATGACCACTCACTCGAACTTCCTCGCCAACAGCGAGAACGCCTTCCGCTGCATGCTGATCGAGCGCTACGAGGGGCCCGAACTATCGACGCTCGTGTCCGTCCCGCTGTTCCACGTCACCGGCTGCAACAGCCAGCTCATTCCCACGCTGGAGCGCGGCGGGCGGGTCGAGATGCTGACCAGCGCGCTCGACATGGACGGCTTCTTCAAGGCGGTCGGAACGCACGGGATCAGCCAGTTGGCGTCGGTTCCCGCGATCTATCACGCGGTGATTCACCATCCGCGCTTCGCAGAGCTCGACGTCAGCGAGGTTCGCTACGTCTCCTACGGGGGCGCTCCGATCTCGGAGAGCCTCGTTCAGCGCATCAAGGAGAGCTTCCCCAACGCGCGCGTGGGCAACGGCTTCGGCCTGACGGAGACCTCCTCGATCACGTCGTTCCTGCCCCACGAGGAGTCCTCCGAGCACGCCGACTCCGTCGGGTTCGCCATGCCCGTGGTCGATCTGGCGCTGGATGATCCCGATCCGCAGACGACGGTGGGCGAGCTCCTGGTTCGTGGCCCGAACGTCGTGGCGGGCTACTGGAACAAGCCCGAGGCCACGGCCGAGACGTTCGTCGACGGCTGGCTGCACACCGGCGATCTGGCCCGCATCGACGGCGACGGCCTGCTGTACATCGTCGATCGCAAGAAGGACATGATCAACCGCGGCGGTGAGAACGTCTACTCGATCGAGGTCGAGAACGCGCTCGCCGGCGCACCGGGCGTGGGCGAGGCCGCGGCGGTGGGGGTGCCCGACGAGATGATGGGCGAGAAGGTGGGTGCTGTGATCGTGCCCGCGCCCGGCGCAGCGCTCGACATCGATGCCGTCGTCAGCCACTGCCGCGCGAACCTGGCCGACTTCAAGGTCCCGCAGTATCTCGCCCTGCGCGAGGATGCCCTGCCGCGCAACCCGAGTGGCAAGGTG
The DNA here is from genome assembly GCA_963779605.1 of uncultured Solirubrobacteraceae bacterium. GTDB lineage: Bacteria > Actinomycetota > Thermoleophilia > Solirubrobacterales > Solirubrobacteraceae > Palsa-744. The sequence goes on along the minus strand of CAVZYR010000004.1, from coordinate 1,146,349 downwards.
CTGAAGGCGCAGCTGCGCGAGGAGACCGAGTGGGGAAAGCCGCTTCGTTAGTAGAGCGAGGAGAGCGAGACCGAATGTCCAGCGTCGAGACGGTGCAGGGAGCGGTTGACGGTGACGAGCTGGGGGTCGTGCTCGTCCACGAGCACGTCCGCTTCAGAGACGAGGCGGTCGCCGCCGAGTGGCCGGATCGATACGACGAGGCGGCCGAGCTGGAGGCGGCGCTCGAGGCCGTCGCGGCGGCGAAGTCCCGAGGAGTTCAGACGATCGTCGACCCGACGGCGATGTTCGGCGGACGCGACGTGAGCTTCATGAAGCGCGTCGCCGATCAGAGCGGCGTGCGGATCGTCGCCTGCACAGGCATCTACAGCTACGACTATCTGCCCCACTACTTCGCCAACCGCGACATCGACGCGATGGCGGAGCACTTCGTCGGGGACCTCCAGCAGGGGATCCAGGGGAGCGACATCAGGGCGGCCTTCCTGAAGTGCGCGGCCGACGCGGCCGGGGTGACAGACAACGTGGAGAAGATCCACCGCGCGGTCGCCCGCGCGAGCCTTGCGACGGGCGCTCCGATCATGGCCCACTCGATGCCCGCGGTCGCGACCGGTCCGCGCCAGCTCGAGATCTTCCTCGAGGAGGGAGTCGACCCCGCCCGCGTGCAGATCGCCCACTGCGGCGACACCGACGACGTCGACTACATCGAGCGCCTGATCGAGGCCGGCGCATACGTGGGCCTCGACCGCTACGGCCTCGAGATGTACCTGCCGATCGACAAGCGCAACGCGACCGCCGCCGAGCTCTTGCGCCGGGGGCATGCGGAGCGCCTGATGATCTCCCAGGACTACTGCGCGACGATCGACTGGTTCTCGCCCGAGGCCGCGGAGACCTTCGCCGCCCACGGCGCCATCCGCAACTGGTCGATGACGCTCGTCTTCGACGAGGTCGTGCCGGCGCTGCTCGAGCAGGCGGTGCTCGATGACGAGCGCTTTCAGACCGTGTTCGTCGAGAACCCCAAGCGCTGGCTCAGCGCCTGAATCGCGGCCTGCTCGAGGATGCCGACCGTCAGCGGGATCGAGGAGTGGTGGTCGGGCGGCGAGCGCCTGGCGGTCCCGCTCGGCGGCGACGAGCGCACGATCTTCGTGCGCCGCATGGGCTCGGGCCCGCTGATCACGCTCCTGCACGGGTTCCCGAGCTCCTCGCATGACTGGGCCAAGCTCACCCCGGCGCTCGCCGAGCATCATGAGCTGCTGCTGTTCGACTTCCTCGGCTTCGGTGCCTCCGAAAAGCCGGCGGACCACGACTACTCGCTGCCGGAGCAGGCCGACCTGGTCGAGGCGCTGTGGCGCATGCAGGGCGTCACCAGCACCGTCGTCGTCGCGCACGACTACGCCGTGTCCGTCGCCCAGGAGCTCTTGGCGCGGCTCGCGAGCGGAACGCTCGCGAGCGACCTGGCCGCCTTGTATCTGCTCAACGGCGGGGTCTACCCGGACCTGCATCGCCCGCTGCCCACCCAGACGATGCTGCTCGACCCCGAGCAGGGTCCGCGGTTGAGCGCGGCGATCAACGAGGAGCTGTTCGTGGCCGGCCTTCAGCCGACGTTCGCAGACGGCTTCGACGGGGTTGGCGAGGGCACTGAGATCTGGCGGGCGATGAGCCGCGACGGCGGCCAGCGGAACCTGCACCTGCTGATGCGCTACATCACCGACCGCGAAACCCACGGCGAGCGCTGGGTCGCGGCGCTCGAGCAGACCGATGTGCCGGTCGCGTTCGCCTGGGGCATGCTCGATCCGGTCTCCGGCGCGCACATGGCCGAGCGGATCCGCGAGCGCATGCCCGGCGCGCCCCTCGATGCGTTCGACGACGTCGCGCACTGGCCGTCGCTGGAAGCGCCGCAACGGGTCGCGGCGGCCGTGCTCGATCGCCCGGCGTGACGGCCGATGGGCGGGGACCGAGCGACGCGCCTGACCCTCCTCGGCGGCTGTCTGGCTGCGCTCGTGCTGATCGTCTGGGCGACCGGCTGCTCGAGCGGCTCGGGCACCTCGGGCGCCCGGCCCCCCGCGCCGGCAGACCCGGCCGCGGCTCAGCACCCGGGCCTCGCGCCGGCGAGCGCGATCGGCGCGTTCGGACTCGACCTCACGCGCGGGCAGGCTCGCGGAAATCTCGTGTTCTCGCCGGACAGCATCGCCGCGGCCCTGGCGATGGCCGGGAGCGGCGCGGCCGGGCGTACCGCCACCCAGATGGCGAGTGTCCTTCACCTCAAATCGCCGCAGGCGTTCGCCGCCGTCGGAGCGCTGCAGGGCGCGATCGCCAAAGAGCAGCTCGCCGCGGGGCGCGGCGACCCGCGGGCACCCACGCTCGATCTCGCCAACGGGCTCTTCGTGCAACAGGGCTATCCGCTCACGCCCTTCTTCCTGGCGGGCCTGAGGAGGAACTTCTCAGGCGTCGCTCCGCAGCTCGTCAACTTCGCCGAGCCGAGCGCCGTCGAGGCGATCAACGCCTGGGTGAGCACGCACACGCAGGGCATCATTCCCCGCGTCCTCTCACAGCTTCCGCCTGAAACGCGGCTCGCGCTGGCCAACGCGATCTACCTCAAGGCCGCCTGGCTGCACCCCTTCGCGCCCGCGGCGAGCGCCCCCGCCCCCTTCCACGGCGAAGGCGCGACGAGCCCGATCGCGTTCATGAACCAGACCGCGGAACTGCCCTACGGCCATGGCCAGGGCTACGCCGCGGTCGATCTGCCATACGCGGCCTCGACCCTGTCGCTGCTCGTGGTGCTGCCAGTGGGTGAGAGCGTCGCCACGCTCGAGCGTCGCCTCGATCCCGGCCGGCTGGGCCGGATCGTAAGCGGCCTCTCCTCCACACCCGTCAAGCTCAGCCTGCCCCGCTTTCACCTCGCCACGCACACGATGCTGAACAGCACCCTCAGCGCACTCGGCATGACCGATGCCTTCGGCGAGCGCGCCGATTTCTCTCGCATCACGAAGGCACAGGCGCTGAAGCTCGGCGTGGTCGATCACGCCGCCGATTTCACCGTCGATGAACACGGCACGGTGGCGGCTGCGGCGACCGTCGTGACGGCCGAACCGACGGCGGCCGCGGGCCCTGGCCGTCCGCCGGTGTCCTTCGACGCCAACCGCCCGTTCCTGTTCTTCCTGCGCGACGACCGCACCGGCGCGCTGCTGTTCGCCGGGCGCCTGAGCGATGCCGCCTCCGTCGAAGCTCCGTCCTAGACGACGCCGCCGTGCCCGATCAGGCTCGTGCGACCATCAGCTCTCTCGCGCGCGCGGCGAGATGATCGACGCCGAGCCGGTCATAGGCTGCGGCGGCGGCGCTCAGTGCCTCCTCGGCGAGGGCCGGGTCGTGCCCGTTTGACCGCTGGCCCAGCAGCAGCTCGCAGCGCGCCGCGTCGAGTGGGCGCCCGAGCCGTTCCCAGGCCTCATGTCCCTCGCGCAGGAGCTCGAGCGCATCCGGCAGCTCGGCGGTCATACCGCGCGCCTCGAGCACGGCCGCCGCGCCGAGCGGGTAGTGGACGCGTTCGGCCAGCTCGGCAGCCTGCTCGGAGGCCTCCTGCGCACGGGCGTCCTCGCCCACGAGCGCGAGCATCAGCGCGCGCATCGAGGTCGCCTGGATCGACTGGCCGACGAGGCCTGCGCGCTCGCACACCTCGAGCGCCTGCGCCATCGTCGTCTCGGCCCCGGCGAAATCGCCCTGGTCACGCCGCGTCACCGCGAGCCCGAGCAGCGCGTTGAACGCGACTTCAGACCAGCCGACCTGCTCGGCCAGCTCGCGCGCGCGAGCGAACAGATCGGCCGATGACTCCCAGTCGCCCTCGCGCCACTGCAACAGCCCGCGCAGCGAGTAGGAGAGGCACAGCTTGCCGAGCAGCCCCTCGCGCTCGGCGAGCTCGGCGCTGGCGTCGTTGGAGACGCCGACCTGCTCCCAGTCGCAGCGATAGAAGGCGAGCTGCGCGAGCGCCGCGTGCAGCTCGATCTGCGCGGGCACGTCACCGATGCGCTGGGCGAGCGCCAGCGCTTCGGCGTAGGAGCTTTCCGCCGCCGGGTAGTCGCCCTCGGCGTTCTCGAGATGGTGGCCGAGCGCGAGCATCGCGAGCACCGTCTCGTTCTCATCAGAGTCCTGGGCGAGCTCGATCGCTCGCTGCAGGTTCTCGCGCGCCTTTGCCGTGTCGCCAATACGCCCGAATACGCGACCGAAGATTCCGTGCGCGCGGCTTGCGGCGCGCACCTCTCCCAAACGCTCGGCAAGGCGCAGTGCCTTCTCTGAAGCGTAGATCGCAAGCATGTTGTCGCCGACCTGCATGTACAGCCAGGCGGCCTCCTCATACAGCCGCACCAGCGCAAGCGACGGCGGACCGTCCTTGATCAGGTTGATCCCCTGCTGGTGGTGCTGGATCGCCTCCGTGCGCTGGCCCTTGTGTGCGAGCGCCGCGCCGATCTTGCGGTGAAGCTCGGCGACGTGCTCGAGATCGTCCTGCCCGGCGTAGTACTCGAGGTCCTGCTCCCACACCGCGATCGCGGCATCGACCCGCCCCAGGCGCAGGGCGAGGTCGCCCTGCTTCTCGCGGATGCGCGCCTGCTGGGCGTCATCGCCGGCACCGAGGGCGGCGGCGACCTCGTAGTGGGCCAGCGCCTCCTGGTTCGAGTACAGCGCACCGGCGGCGTCACCGGCGGCCTCGAGGAACTCGAGCGCCTTCGCGCGCAGCGGCATCAGCTCGTCCGGGTCGAGTCGCACCTCCGCGCCGAGGGTGGCGGCGCGGCCGTAGTGCTCGGCCAGCAGCGCCACGACCTCGTGGCGGCGCTCTCCCGCGCGCTGCTCGATGAACACGCCGACCTCGAAGTGCTTGCGCGCCCGTACGGCCTTGGGCAGCATCTCGTAGGCGACGTCGCGGATCAGCACGTGCTTGAAGGCGAGCTCCTGCTCGTCGGCCAGCCGCGCTCCTTCGCCGGGCACGATGATGTCCTTCTCGCGGAGGGTCAGGAGCGCCTCCTGCAGATCGCCGCCCTCAGCCGCCGCCACCGGCGCGAGCGCCCCCTCCCAGAACACCCGCCCGACGACCGCCGCGTGCGCGACCAGATGGCGCTCCAGCGGTCCAAGCGAATCCAGGCGCGCGGCGAGGAGGCCCTGCACGGTGTCGGGCAGCTCGGCCGCCTTGCTGCTTCCTTCCTCGGCCAGACGCTGGACCATCTCCTCGGCGAACAGCGGATTGCCCTCGGCGCGCTCGGCGAGCACGCCGACCACGTCGGGCTTGGCGCCGGCGTCGCGCAGCAGCGCTGCGATCAGCTCGCGCGTGTCGGCGGGCGCCAGCGGGTCGAGGAACAGGCTCGTCGTCGTGCGACGCGACGCGCCCCAGCCGGGGCGGCGCTCGAGCAGCTCATCCCGCGCCAGGCACACCTGCAGCACGGGAGAGCGAAGCCACTGCGACAGGTACTCGATCAGGTCGAGCATGCCCTCATCGGCCCAGTGGATGTCCTCCCAGGCGAGCACCAGCGGCTCGCCTCCCGCCACCGCCTCCAGATAGGCGCGCACCGCCGCGAAGAAGCTCTCGCGAGCGCTCTGCGCGTCCTCCTCCTCGGGCGCCTGAGCGCCCCCGGGCGCCTCGATGCCGAGCAGCCGCGCGAGCGGCGCGATCCGGCGGGCGACCTCGTCCTCGCCGCCGTCCTGCGACAGCAGCGCGCTCAACCGCGTCGACAGCTTCGCCCACGCCACCTCCGTCGGGTCGCCGTCCACGATCGCGCATTCAGCGCGGAGCATTTCGCTGAGCGGCCAGTAGACGACGCTCGAGCCGAACGACAGGCAGCGGCCCCGGCGCACGCGCACCGGGGGATCGCGCGTGTCCAGCCAGCGCTCGAACTCGCGCAGCAGTCGGGTCTTGCCGACGCCGGCCTGGCCGAACACCGTCGCCAGATGCGGGCCGGCGTTGCGGGCGACGCGCGCGTGCAGCATCTGCAGCGCCTGGAACTCGTCGTCGCGGCCCACCAGCGGCGCCTCCCGGTGAGAGCGGCGAGCGACGCCCGTGTGCTCCTCGGACAGCCCGATCGCCCGCCACGCCGCCACCGGCTCGGCCTTGCCCTTCAGCTCGAGCGGCTCGAGCGGCTCGTAGGAGACCACGCCGGCGGTCGCGCGCCGCGTGCGCTCGCCGACGGTGATCGTCCCCGGGCTGGCGCTCTTCTGCAGTCGCGAGGCGACGTTGACGGCATCCCCGATGACGGTGTAGTCCTCGCCCACCGTGCCGGCCAGAACCTCGCCGGTGTTGATGCCGACACACAGCTCAAACTCGATGCCGTAGTCCGAGAGCAGGCGCTCGTTGAGCTCGCCCATCGCCACCTGCATCGCCACCGCCGCGCGCACGGCGCGCTCGGGATCGTCCTCGTGGGCGATCGGCGCGCCGAAGATCGCCATCACGGCGTCGCCCATGTACTTGTCGACGCGGCCTCCCACGCGCTCGACCTCCTCGCCGAGCCGCCCGAGGAAGCGCTCGACGAGCGCCTTCACCGCCTCCGGATCAAGGCGCTCGGCGATCGCCGTGTAGCCGGACAGATCGGCGAACAGCACCGTGACGGTGCGCCGCTCCTCCCGGGCTCCGTCGCCGCCGGCCGTGGGCGTCGCGCCGGGAGAGTCGCCGCCGACCGGGGGGGCGGCCTGAGCGGGCTTGGCACGCGCCTCAGGCGGCCCGGCATCGGGCGTAAGCGCGCCTCCGCAGGACATGCAGAAGCGAGCCTCGGGCAGCGCCGGCGTGCCGCATGCCGGGCAGCTGCGCTCGAGCTTTGCCCCGCAGGACATGCAGAAGCGAGCATCCGCCGGGTTATCGGCGGCGCACGACCCGCAGCTGAGCGTTTGCGCCATGGCACAACAACTATGACGGCTAGGACATGGGCCGGTCAACGAGTGGGCCCCAAGCGCAGGCGGCAGCGCGCTCGAGCAGCAGCTCGCGCTCGCGTGCGTTCTGCGCAAGTGAGGCCGCGTGCGTGAGCTCTGCGTGCGCCTCCTCGAGGCGGCCGAGCCGCTGGAGCATCTCGCCCCGCACGCTTCCGAGCAGGTGATAGTGCTTGAGCGACTGCTCCTCTGCGAGCGCGTCGAGAAGCTCGAGGCCCGCGGCGGGGCCGAACGCCATCGCCACCGCCACGGCGCGGTTCAGCTCCACAACCGGCGACGGGGCGAGCTCGGCGAGGGCGTCGTAGAGCGCCGCGATGCGCTGCCAGTCCGTCTCCTCGGCTGTGCGCGCTCGCGCGTGACAGGCGGCGATGGCGGCCTGTAGGGCGTAGGGGCCGAACGTCCCGCCGAGGCGCTCGGCACGCAAGAGCGCCGCGAGCCCGCGCTGCGCGAGCAGCAGATCCCAGCGCGAGCGGTCCTGTTCGAGCAGCAGCACGGGCCTGCCCGCGGCGTCGATCCGTGCCCCGAAGCGCGAGGCCTGAATCTCCATCAGCGCCACCAGGCCGTGGACCTCCGGCTCGGTGGGAGCGAGCTCGGCGAGGATGCGCCCGAGCCGCAGCGCCTCCTCACACAGCCCGGGTCTCATCCAGCTCTCGCCCGCCGTCGCCGCGTAGCCCTCGTTGAACACGAGGTAGATGACCTCAAGCACCGAGGACAGGCGAGCGGCTCGCTCCTCGGCGGCCGGCAGCTCAAAGGGGACGTGCGCCTCGGCCAGCGTCCGCTTGGCCCGCACGATCCGCTGCGCGACGGTCGCCTCGGAGACCAGGAACGCGCGAGCGATCTCACCGGTGGTGAGGCCCCCCAGCAGGCGCAGCGTGAGCGCCACGCGCGCCTCGGCGGAGAGCACCGGGTGGCATGTGGTGAAGATCAGTCGCAGCAGGTCGTCGCCGACCTCGTCCTCGCTCGCAAGGGCGGTCTCGCCCGCCGCGCCTGTTCCCTGAAGCTCGAGCTCGCGCGCGAGCTGCTCGTGCTTTCGCTCGAGCCTGCTGCGCCGGCGCAGCACGTCGATCGCGCGATTCCTACCCGTGGCCGTGAGCCAGGCGCCCGGGTTCGCCGGGACACCTGACCGCGGCCACTGCTCGAGTGCGGCCACGAGCGCGTCCTGCGCGAGATCCTCGGCGAGCCCGACGTCGCGCACGATCCGCGCGAGCGCGCCAATCAGCCTGGCCGACTCGATCCGCCAGATCGCCTCGATCGCAGCGCTGGTCTCAGAAGCCCTCACGCGGCGATCACAGCAGCTTGGAAACGCGCATGTCGTGAGCGCTCGCCGCTTAGGCGGTTGACGCGTACCCTGCCGCCTCCTGCACCTCGGGCGGGAAGTCCGCCATCTCATACACCTGGCGCACCTCGATCACGTCGCCGTCGGCCGCGGGGCAGCGCGAGGCCCACTCGACGGCCTCCTGCTTCGATTTCGCCTGGATCATCCAGTAGCCCCCGACCACCTCCTTGGCCTCGCTGAACGGTCCATCGGTCACGGCCCCGCGCCCGCCCGCGAATGACACGCGTGCGCCCTTCGAGCTCGGGTGCAGACCGTCGAGCGCGAGCAGCACGCCCGCCTTCCTCAGCTCCTCGTTGTACCTGCCCATCTCCGCCACAGCCCCGGGGCTGGGGTCCCAGTCCGCCTCGTCTTTGGGGGCCGGGATCATCATCATCATGAAGCGCATTCTCGGGTCTCCAGTTCCTCGCCGGTTCGCGGTCCGCCGTCCGGCCGTGGTGCGCCGGAGGTGATCCTGCCTTTGGTTGATACCTGAACGTCGAACGAGAAGCTTCGAAATCGACACGGTGGGGAAACTTTTCTTCAGACCCCCCCGCGACGCTTGGGCCGGGCCGGGCCGGGCGCGGTCGGCGTCAGGCGCGTGAGCCCCCGCTCAGCGGCAGCGCGCGCTCGCTGGCGGCGACGGCGTCGGCAGGGCCGGCGTTGACCTCGAGAAAGTCCTCGACCGCGTCTGCCGCGAGCGGGCGGGCGAACAGAAACCCCTGAACGAGCTCACACCCCTCGCGCCTCAGCTCCTGCACCTGCTCCTGCTGCTCGACCCCCTCGGCGAGGGTCTGCAGGCCGAGCACGGTGCCGAGCCGGATGAGCGTGTGCGCCAGCGCCTGCGCCTCGCTCGAGCGGGCCAGCCCGTTGATGAAGGTGCGGTCGATCTTCAAGACGTCGACGGGGAACTGGCGCAGGTAGGCAAGCGAGCTGTAGCCGGTACCGAAGTCGTCGACCGCGATGCGCACGCCGAGCGCCTTCAGTTCGCCGAGCAGGAGCACGGTCGCATCGGGTTCGCGCATCAACACCGTCTCTGTGATCTCGAGCGTGAGCGTCGCGGGGTCGAGCCGGCTGTGCTCAAGCGCCGCGCGCACCTCCTCGACGAACTCGCGGCGCTCGAGCTGGCGAGCGGAGACGTTGACCGCGATGCTCAGGGGGTGGCCCTTGCGCTGCCATGCGGCGCCGCGTGCGCACGCCTGCTCCAGCACCCAGCGCCCGATGCGCACGATCTGTCCGTTCTCCTCAGCGATCGGGATGAACACATCGGGCGCGATTACGCCCGTTGTGGGATGGCGCCAACGCAGCAGCGCCTCGACGCCCACGACACGTTCGCTTGAGAGGTCGAACATCGGCTGGTAGACGAGAAACAGCTGCTGTGAGTCGAGCGCTTCCGCGAGGTCCATCTCCAGGTGCATGCGATCGTGGGCGGCGGTCTGCATGGCCGACTCGAACAGCGCATAGCAGTCCTTGCCCGCGGCCTTGGCCTTGTGCAGCGCGAGGTCGGCGTCGGCGAGCAGATCCTCGGCGGAGGCCGCCAGCCCGGTCGCGACGCCGATGCTCGAGGTGACCGTCACCGCGGAGAGCCCCGACGGGGGCAGCGCGACCGGCTGGCGGAGCACATCCAGGATGCGCTCGGCGATGAGCTCGGGGGCGGCGTCGAGGCCGGCCGAGTCAACGAGCATCACGAACTCGTCGCCACTGAGGCGGCCGACGGTATCGCTGCCTCGAAGCATCGCCTGCAGCCGCGCCGCTACCTGTCGCAGGACCTCGTCTCCGGTGCGGCGACCGAAGCGGTCGTTGATCTGCTTGAGGTCGTCGATGTCGACCGACAGCGCCGTGACCGGAATATCGAGCCGTCGCGAGCGGGCAAGCAGCTGATCGGCGCGATCGAGGACGAGGCCCCGGTTCGGCAGGTCGGTCAGCGGATCGTGCAGCGCGCGGTAGGCGAGCTCGCCGGTCTTCTCACCGACAAGGCCCCAGGCGCGTATGCGCGAGCGCGCCAGCACGAGGTAGAGCAGCAGTCCGAGAACAGTGACGAGCAGACCGAGTCCGAGCACGACGAGGCCCTGTGTGTCGGCCGAGACATCGCCATCTACGCTCCCCCTCATCGCCACCACCCAGCCTTCGCCCAGATGATCGAACTGCGCGAACACGGGCGACGACGCCTTCGAGTCCGATCCCGCCTGCGCGATCAGTTCGAGCGGGCCGCCGGTGTTCTGGTGGTACACGGCCAGTGTCAGCGAGCGGCGCGCGGCGAGCACGGAGGCGAGCAGCCTCGCGCCGTCGAAGGATGTTCCGATCACGCCGATCGCCGCCGCCCGGCGCTCGGCGGCGGTGGCGAGCGGCGCGCCCCGCCGGTACACGGGCGCGCCGATCGCGACCAGCTTGAAGCCCGGTATCGCGGTGACGATGTCAGAGCCCGTGTCGGTGGCCGTTGCGAACAGCGACGCGAACGACGAGCGTCCGATGCCGGGGAGCACCGCGGCGCAGTAGTCGAGCAGCGGCGGATACAGGCTCGAGGAGGTCGACGCGCCGACGATCGCCCGCGTGAGGCAGTAGGACGGTCGCCGCCCGGCCGGAACGATCTGGAAGGTGCCTTTGAGCAGCGCCCGGAACGCGGGGTCGGCTTCGGCCTGGCGGCGGAACGCCGGCAGGCCAGAGGCGGGAACCCGCTGTATCAGCTCCGCGATCGCGCCCGCGGATGCGGGGACGCCGATTCGCAGCTGCGAATACCACTGTAGAAAACGCGTGTCGCCCGCGCCGGGCTCCATCGTCGCGATCGCGCGCATCGTACGCGTGATTTCGAGATCCGTGTCGAGCTTCGAGCTGAGCGTGTTACCGAGGTCGGTGGCGGTCGTCTCAAACGACTCGCGGTTGCCGCTCTGCACGTTGGAGCGCCATTCGCGCGCGAGCAACGCCGACCCGATCAGGCCGAGCGCCAGGACCAGGGCTCCGACGAGCATGGTTCGCGTCGGGCCCAGCCGGCGCCCGCTCCGCTGCCCAGCCCGCTCCGCCTGCGGGCCCTGCTCGCGCGCGTTCGCGTCCTGCGCGGGTGCGCTCGCGTCTTGCGCGGAGCCGTCGGGCGCGGGCTCTGCTGCAGAGGATGTGCCGGAACGGTCTTCAGTCGCCACGTCTGGGGCCAACGCCCACCCCACGCCCGCGGGGCATGGTTGCCAACGCTCCGCAAAGGGACCGTTCGATTGTTGGGCGCGGGCAGAACCGCGAGCCGATATCCATCAGTGAGCCGATGTTCACCTCCTAGTTCGTCCGATGGCTTGAAATTCTTGAGCGCGGGTCCCACAGCTAGCTGCCTGTGCGAGCCCTTTTCTCCAGCCTCCGCTTCAAGAAGAGGGCCCTCACGGCCGATACAGCCCGCACATGACACGCGTGCAGATCCACTGCTACGGATGCGACGCGACGGTCGCCGTCGCGACCTCCAGATCGACGCAGGACCTGGACCGAGCGGGCTGGTCGCTCGTCCAGGGCGAGACCTACTGCCCGAAATGCGCTCCCGCCCGCGTGCCCGCAGGCGTCGCCGCGAGGGGCCCGGGGGATGAGAAAGCAGACGGCGACGGCGCGGGCAGCGAGGGCTCACCCGATCGTGAGTTGGCCGCATCCGCGCTCGCCTCATACGACGGCGCCTGCGTGAGCTCCGCGAGCGCCGCGGGTCGCTCGCCCGCCGCCGGCTTCGCCGCGTCGATAGCCGCAGCGGTCAGGTTGCGCGGGCTCCTTCGCCGCTTCCAGGAGCGTCAAACCGGCCCACGCCCGCGGCGGCTGAGGCCCGTTGCCATGGCCGTCGTGGCCAAGCTGGGGCTGCCCTTTCGCAAACCGCGTGCCCGCGTGACCTCGCACTCGAAAGTCACCACGCAGACGATCGTGCTCTTCGGCCTCGCCACCGTGTTGACGCTGACGACGCTCGGCTCAAACGTTCTGGCGCTCCGCCTCCCGGGCGTCGTCTTCGCCTTCGCCGCCGGGCTGTCGTGGCTTCACGACCTGCGCGCGCGCGCCTGAGACGTCGCTACAGCGGGCTCGTCATAACCGACCGCTCGGCTCGCATGGTCGCCTTCTCCTCGGCTTCCAGACCCCGCGCGAACTCGTCGATCTTGCGTTTGGGTCCGGTCACCGTGAACGCGACCTGGGTCGTGAGCATGTGAGGATGCTCGATGACCTCGTATTTGAGGCCGAGTTCCTCCGCCCAGCTGACCATGCTGCCCTCGAATTCGGCGCGAATCTCCTTGCCCGAGCTCGCGACCATCGTGCGCGATTCGACGACGTCGGCGTCACGCCGGGCCTCGTCGTCGATGCGCTTCGCCTCGCCGCTCAGCGGTGGCTCGGTCTGATGCCATTCGTCGCGGTCATCGTCCCAATGGCTCACGATGATGTTCGCGCCGATGTTGTCCCCCCGCAGGACGTTTTCGATGGCGCTCCGCGCCGCCTTGAGCGCCGCCTCACTGGCCGCGTAGGCGAACAGCAGCTTGCCGTCATGCGTGATCACGACGTCATGCGGCACCGTCGTCTCCACCTCCTTGACGACGTCCGGGCCGCGAAAGCGCCCGATCAGTCCGTGCAGCGCGCCGCGTGCGTCGGGCACGTCGAGCTCGGCCTTGAGTCGCCAATCCTGCTCGCTGGAGCTCTCGCGAGCTTCAGTCTCCATGGGGGGAGAGCATAGTCGCCCCGCGGGGCGACGATCGGCTACAGCGTCGGGCGCAGAAGCGCGGTGCCCGCGCGATCGCCGACTCTCGTCAGCAGTATCAGCGGTCGCACGAGGATCGAGATCACTCGAGCCCGGACCCGGCTCCTGCGCAGGCCGAGACCCTCGCCGATCGCGCGGGCGGAGACGGCGATCGCCGGCATCGGCCGGAAGAAGACCGTCAGCTCTTGAATCTTGCCGTTCTCGTCGAGGCGCATGTGGTCGGCGATTTCGATGTCCGTTCCGTCGACCTGCGCCGAGGCGATCAGCAGCGCGCGGTCGCGCTCGCGCAGCTCGCTGGTATAGCGGATGTCCTTGAAGACGTCGAGGATCACGCTGAAGACGGCGCCGATCTGCTCCCGGCCCCTGAAGCTGAGGGCACCCGTGATCGGGGAATGAACGACGGCGTCGGTCGCGAAGGCATCCACCACCGCCGCCAGATCGTGTGCTTCGACGCCGGCGCGAAACGGCAGCTTCGTCGCGGTCTCGGTGAGCTCTGGCATGGTGCCTCCTCGATCGGATGAGTCGGGTTCAGACGATGTTATAGGCTGCCCGCAGGTGGTCAGAATGTACCGTCAGGGCGCGTGCCCGCGGTCCCGCTCGCGGCTGGCGCTCGACGCCCTCGCGTGCACGGCGCTGGCGCTGGCGGGGTGCTCCTCAGGGCAATCGGCGGGCACCAGCGCCGGCGGCGATCCCGCGGCGGGCGCGCCGGCGAGAAGCGCCGCGCTGATCGTGAGTGCCCGGACACCGCCGCCGGCTGCCCCCCTCCCGCGGAAGCCCCTCAGCGGGCGCGTGATCACGATCGATCCGGGGCACAACGGCGGCAACTTCACCCACCCGCAACAGATCGCACGGCTCGTCAACGACGGCAACGGCGAGAAGGAATGCGATACCACCGGCACGGCTGCGCCGGACGGATACCGCGAGACCGACTTCAACTGGAGCGTCGCTACGCGACTGCGCGCGCTGGCGCTCGCGGCGGGAGCGCGGGTGGTGATGACGCGCCAGAGCAACACCGGCGTCGGCCCCTGCATCACCGAACGTGCTGCCATCGGCAACCGTGCCCGAAGCGACGCCGCGATCGCGATTCACGCCGACGGCGGCCCGCCCGGCGGATCGGGCTTCGCGATCCTCACCCCCGCGCCGATCCCGAGCCGGGCCGACCGGGAGATCATTCGCCCGTCAGGGCGGCTCGCGGTGGCGCTGCGCGGCGCGCTGGAGGGGATCGGTCTTCACCCCTCGACCTACGACGGCAGCAACGGCATCGCGCCGCGGACCGACCTCGGCGGCCTCAACCTCTCGCGCGTGCCCAAGGTATTCGTGGAGGTCGCCAACATGCAGAACGCGAGCGACGAGGCGCCGATGGAGCGGCCCGGCTTCCGCGAGGACGTGGCGCGCGCTCTGCTCGCCGGGCTTGAGCGGTTTCTTGGCGGAGGCTGATCGATCTGCCGCCAGGGCGCGAGGAGGCGGCGCTCGCCGGCCCGACGCTACCGCGTCACGCCGGCGCCCCTGTCGCCCGCGGGCGCTCGCTCGACGACGGGCCGCGAATCGGCCGTGCGCGCTCGATCGCCGGCGCCAGCCGCGGGGCTCGCGGGCTGTACATCGCCCGCTCGCCCGGCATCGCCGGTGGCGGGCGTCGCGGCTTCAATCGGAAAGACAGGCTGCTTCTCACCGTGCTCGAGCACTCCCCCCGCGGTCGCTTCGCCGTCGCCGTCATCGTCGCCCGCGCCGTCGATCACGCGCAGGAGCATCTCGACCACCTGGGGGTCGAACTGCGTGCCGGAGCTGTCGAGAAGCTCGGTGATCGCCGCGGACACGGGCATGGCCTTGCGATAGGGGCGCGTCGTGGTCATCGCGTTGAAGGCGTCGCAGCAGGCCACGATGCGTGCTTCGAGCGGGATCTCGCTGCCGCGCAGGCCGTCCGGGTAGCCGCGGCCGTCCCAGCTCTCATGTGAGGCACGCACGATCTCGCCGACTTCGCTCATGAAGCCACCGACGCGCTCGAGCATCTTCTGGCCTTCGAGCGTGTGCGTTCTGATGATCGCCCACTCGCGGTCGTCGAGCTTGCCGGGCTTGTTGACGATCTCCTTCGGCACGGCGATCTTGCCGATGTCGTGCAGCAGGGCCGCAAACTCGACCTTGCGCTGCTCATCGGCGTCGAGCCCGAGCTCGCGCGCGACCTCGAGCGCGAGCAGGACGACCCCCTTGCAGTGCTCGCCGGTGTAGGTGTCATCGGCCTCCACCACATCGCCCAGCACCAGGGCGGTGCCGCGATAGGCGTCGTTCAGCTCGACCAACTGCTCGAGGCGAACCTGGCGCTCCTTCGAGAAGCCCATGAGCACGCCGAACAGCGGCGCGATCAGGAGCACCGCCCAGGGCTGGCTGATGGCGGCGAAGGCGACCACGAGGCCGAGCGGCGCGAGCGCCAGGTCGATCAGGTAGATCTGCCCCACCTCGTCGGCGAGCTCGCGCAGCGCGAGGCCTCCGAACAGGTGCTCGCGAATTGCGTTGGCGGCGAAATCGCAGGCGAACTGGGCGGCCAGCGCGAGCAGCAGGATGCCCCAGCGGCTGTCTGGATCGGTGTCGTGGGCGAGCAGCAGGACCAGCGCCGGCCCCCACGAAAACCAGCTGTTGCCCGGCACCGTCAGGATGCGGCTGACCGGCACCCTGCGGCGCAGGATTGCGGGCACCCTGCCGAGCGCGAGGCCCAGCGCCACCAACAGCGGCACGAGCTCGACCGGCAGCGCGAACAGCATCGGCACGAACACCGCCTGCGTGGGCACCGTGAAGCCGGCGCCGATGTCGAAGCGCACGTGACCGACGGCCGCGATGCTCAGCACGTACAGCGCCGCCAGCGGCAGCGACAGGGACATGCTCGTGTGCCCGGCGCCGAGCAACGCGAGCGAGACGGCTGCGACGATGAAGCCTGCGCCGACGATCAGCTCGCCGCGGCGCTCTCCGGGGAGCATCCGCTGGCGCGCCGCGGCAAGCGACGCGCGCACGCGTTCGGATTCGGTCAGAGCGTGGGACGACATGGATCTGGGGGCTTTATCGTCACCGTGTCGCCCCAGCGAGAGACATCCGCAGGGTGAGCTTTGCCTGAGCGGGCTAACCCGGGCGCGGGGACGACGAATGCCGCGATCGGCGCTCAAACATCCGTCCGCGGAGCCTCCATCGAGCCGCCGTGCAGCCGATGCTGAGAGCACGAGACGCCAGTCGCGGCCGATAGGAAGCCCCGGCGGCTCGCTGGTGCGGCGCGTGTTCTTTGCGCTCGTCATGTAACGCACTCAGGGCCTGACGGACTGAAGGGGTACATCGAACTCGACGCGAGGGCCCCGGCTTGGGTATCGCTGGCCGGCTGGACGTCGCCGCCGACGCGCTCGCCCAACGCGATGCGAACACGATTTAAGGTGCACGCAATCTCCGACATCGACAATCGCGCCATGTCCACTGTCCTTGTGGTCGACGACGAGCCGATCGTGCGCGACGTGGTCGTGCGCTATCTCGAGCGCGACGGCTACAGGACACTGCAGGCGGCCAGCGGAGATGAGGCGCGTGACATGCTCGAGCGTGAGCCCCCGTCGCTGGTCGTCTTGGACGTGATGCTGCCCGGGGTCAGCGGGCTCGAGCTGTGCCGCTGGATCCGCTCACGCTCAGAGGTGCCGATCGTGATGCTGACGGCGCTGGGTGAGGAGGCCGATCGGATCGTCGGCCTGGAGCTCGGGGCCGACGACTATCTCACCAAGCCGTTCTCGCCGCGTGAGCTTGCGGTTCGCGTTCGCAACCTCATCCGCCGTAGCGAGTCGCCTGCGGGAGTACGGGCACAGACGATCGCCTTCGGCGACGTGGTGGTCGACCCGCTTGCCCGTGAGGCGCGCAAGGGCGGCGAGCTGCTCAGGTTGACGTTGAAGGAGCTGGACCTGCTCCTGTTCTTCGCCTCCAATCCGCGGCAGGTGTTCTCGCGCGATCAGCTGATGGACCGCGTGTGGGGATATCAGAGCGCCCTCGACACGGGGACGGTGACGGTCCACGTCCGCCGTCTGCGCAAGAAGATCGAGGACGACGCCTCGCGTCCCCGCCACCTCGAGACCGTGTTCGGCGCCGGCTACAGGTTCACGCCGTGATCGAGTTCGCGGTGATCGTGTCGCTGAGCACGCTCGCGGCGGGCATTGCGCTCGCGCTGGCGCTTCGGCTGCTGCCAACGGTGCGCCTGCAGCTCGTTGGGCTCGCGCTGCTGGCGGTGGGGCTGCCGCTCGCGGCGGTGATCCTCGGCGGTCTCGTGATGTTCCATATGCACGACGACGTGAAGATCCTCGCCGTGGCGGCCGCGTCTGCGTCGACAGCGCTTGCAGCGGCGCTCCTGATCGCAGCGCAGACAGCGCGGCGCATCGGTGGCCTCGAGGCGGCCGCCGAGGAGCTTTCCTCCGGGGAGCTGAAGGCCCGGGCCCCGGCGGACGGGCCGCGCGAGCTCGCGCACCTCGGCGAAGCCTTCAACACGATGGCCGGCAACATCGAGGCGCTGTTCGACGCGCGGCGTCAGCTCGTGGCATGGGCAAGCCACGATCTGCGCACACCGGTGGCGTCGATCCAGGCGATGCTCGAAGCCACCGAGGACGGCCTCGCTTCAATCGACGAGTACCTGCCGGCGCTGCGCCAGCAGACGCGCACGTTGGGAATGCTGATCGACGACCTGTTCGAGCTCGCACGCATCGACGCGGGCGCCCTCACGCTCGAGCTCGGTGAGGCGCAGCTGCCACAGCTCGTCTCCCACTGCGTACGCGGCTTGGAGGCCGAAGCGCGGGCGCGGCAGATTCGCCTCGAGAGTCAACTCGACGAGGCCCTGCCCGACGTCCGCTGCGCGCCCGAGCACGTTCAGCGAGTCCTGCTGAACCTCGTGACGAACGCGCTGCGGCACACACCTTCGGACGGCTCGGTGCTCGTCAGAGCTCGGCGGCACGCTCACGAGCTGGAGGTGTCCGTCGAGGACACGGGTGCGGGGCTGAGCCCCGAAGCACAACAGCGGATGTTCGAGCGCTTCTGGCGCGGCGACGCTTCGCGCAGCCGCGCGAGCGGTGGGGCGGGGCTCGGACTTGCGATCGCGCGAGGCTTCGTCGAAGCCCAGGGCGGTCGCATATGGGCTGAGAACCGGCCGGAGGGAGGCGCGCGCTTCGCGTTCACGCTTCCGCTCGCCGAGCCGCAGCCCACCCTCGCCTGACGGCCGCGGTTCCCCTACACGCCGTTCACGGAATGTTCATCTCCGCGCAAGGGGCTGGTCAGGAGCGGCAGCCATCGTGCTCGCGGTCGGGGAATGACCCCCGCCAGACCCAGGAGGTTCGAATCATGAAGCCACCTCGCCTCGTGATGCTGCTCGCACTGGCCATAGCAGCAACGACCGTGTCATCCGCGAGCGCCCACACCCTCACGTCCCCGATCGTCGGCCACGCCTACGTCGACGACAACACCGCGGTGGCGAACACCGTGGCCGGCTTTGACCGGCACGCCGACGGCTCGCTCACGCCGATCCCCGACTCCCCGTTTTCGACCGGCGGTACGGGATCGGGCGCCGGGCTGCCCTCGCAGGGCGCCATCCAGCTCTCCGGCGATGGCCGCTACCTGCTTGCGGTGGACGCCGCGAGCAGCCAGATCTCGGTCTTGCGACTCGGCTGGGACGGTGTGCCGCGGCAACTCGGCAGCCCACTGTCCTCCGGGGGCACGGAACCCCTAAGCATCGCCGTCTCGGGCGATCTCGTGTACGTCGCCAACAGCGGCGCCGAACCGAACGTCACGGGCTTTCTACTGTCGCGCAACGGAACCCTCCACCCGCTGGCGGGATCGACCGTTTCACTGCCCGCCGGCTCGGGCCCCGATGACGTCCTGTTCGACCCGCGGGGCCACAAGCTCGTCGTCGACCTCGACAACACCTCGTCGATTGCGAGCTTTCACGTACAGCGCGATGGCCTCCTCGTCGCCGCTCCGGGCTCACCGCTCGCGGGCCAGGGACTCGGACCCTTCGGCGCCGAGTTCCGGCCGACCAACCCGTCACAGCTGTTTGTCAGCAACGCCCACAACGTCGGGGCGGGGAGCGGGACAGTGTCGGCCTTCCTGGTTGCCGGCTCGGGTCAGCTGGCTGCGATCGGCGCCTCGCCGTTTGCCGATTCCCAGACGGCGCCCTGCTGGGTTGAGATCAGCCACGACGGGAAGTTCCTGTTCACCGTGAACACCGGGTCCGGCGAGATCTCAAGCTACTCGATCAACCCCGACGGCTCGCTCGTGCTGCTCGGCAGCACGCCGTTCGGCGCGGCCGGCGCCGGAGCCGTTGACGCCCGTCTGTCTCCCGATGGAAAGACGCTGCTGGTGGACGGAAGCAAGGCCGGCGTCGTCGCGTCGTTCGCGGTGAGCGGCGGAAGCCTCACGGAGCTGGCGAGCTCGCCCACGCCGCTGCCCGCCGCCGCGTTCGCCGCGGGCATCGTCACCGACTGACCACGACAGGCCACCGCCGGCCCGGGCAATGCCCACCGGGCCGGCGGTGCTGCCCGCAATGGATCCAAGCTCCGTGTGAAGCTGTTCTCTAGCCTTGGGGCGTGCGCGTGCGTGTGATTCCTGGCATCGTCGCGGGACGGCGCCCTCGGCGCCGGACCGCCGCCGGCGAGGATGAACGGGAGCTCTTGGCGCAGCTGCGCGCGGGCGATGAGCAGGCCTTCGTCACGCTGGTGGCGCGTCACCACGGTGCGATGCTGCGCCTTGCCCGCACGTTCGTGCCGAGCGCGACCGTCGCGGAGGAAGTCGTGCAGGACACCTGGGTCGGCGTCCTGCGTGGGATGGACAGCTTCGCCGGGCGCTCATCGCTGAAGACGTGGCTGCTGACGATCCTCGTCAACCGAGCCAGGACCACGGGCATGCGAGAGCGCAGAAGCGTCGCGATCGGCGATGCAGCCGCGGCCGTCGACGCGTCTCGCTTCGATGCGTCGGGGGCGTGGATGTCACCGCCCCGGCACTGGGTCGAGGACAGCGACGAGCGGCTCCTCGCCGAGGAACTGGCGAGCCGCATCCAGAGCGCCATGGAGGAGCTCCCGCCGCGCCAGCGCGAGGTCGTAACGTTGCGGGACGTCGAGGGACTTAGCAGTCATGAGGTGTGTGAAGTGCTCGGCGTAAGCGAGGGCAACCAGCGTGTGTTGCTTCACCGCGGGCGCAGCCGGCTGCGAGCAGCGCTTGAACAGGCGGTGACGGTATGAAACTCCTGCGAGCTGACAACGAGCTGGTGTGTCAGCAGATGGTCGAGTTGATCACCGACTATCTGGAGGGAACGCTGCCGCGATCGGAGCGGCGGCGCTTTGACGCTCACATCGAGGGCTGTGAGCACTGCAGCGAGTACCTCGAGCAGATGCGTGTCACGATTCGCCTCACCGGTCGCCTGCGAACTGAGGATCTCTCGCCGACGATGCGTGAGGAGTTCACGGCGCTGTACCGTCGCTTCAGCTCAGAGGGTGACTGAGCCGGCGGGCGCCGGTCGAGCGGCGACGGCCTCGAGCTGTCGGCGGCGCCTGAGGCGCGACCAGACGCTGCCGAGGGCGTCGAACAGGGGCCGAGGCAGCGACGCCAGACGGGCCGTGTGCGGTGGCCAGGCGTGGGTCACCACGCGCACCGATATGACGCTGAGCCCCGCCTCTTCGAGCAGGTTTCGCATCAGCAGCGGCGTCCAGGTGTAGAGATGGTGGTTCTCATCAGCCGCCAGCGCGTTCCTCTGCTCACGCCAGTCGTCGATCGGGACCCACAGCCGCAGACGGCCCTCCGGCTTCAGCAGGGCGCACAGGTCGCGCAGCTCCTGCACGGGTGCCAGGGTGTGCTCGAGCGCGTGATTCGAGACCACCGTATCGACCGATTCTGCCGGCAGCTCATCGGCGCGGGCGACGACGTGCAGCCCCCTGGCGGCGGCCGCGCGACGGGCTGCCGTCGCCGGCTCTATGCCGATGCGCTCGCGCGCGCGGAGCTGCTCGAGCATGTATCCGGCCCCGCAACCGAAATCGACGACCGTCTCATCCGGGCGCAGGTGGGGGTTGAACTTGCGCGCGTTCAGCCGGCCCCCCATCTCGCCGCTGATCGCGTTCTGCCAGGAGAAGTACGCCGAGCCCGCATCGCCTGTGTAGTGTCGCCCGACGGTGGAGTTCGGTTGGGGGCCGGGGCTCATCTGTGCGAGGAGCCTATATCGAGGCCGCGCCGCGGCCGCGCGGCTACTTCGGCTGCGGCACGATCCGGATGTAGGGGCGGGGGGACTTCCAGCCATCCGGGTAGGTCTCTTTGGCCTCCTCATCAGAGACCGAGCCCGCGATGATCACGTCCTCGCCCGGCTTCCAGTTGACGGGCGTCGCGACCTTGTTCTTGGCGGTGAGCTGGAGGGAGTCGATCACGCGCAGCACCTCGTCGAAGTTGCGCCCGGTCGTCATCGGGTAGATGAGGATCAGCTTGATCTTCTTGTCGGGACCGATCACGAACACGTTGCGCACCGTCTGGTTGTCCGCGGGCGTGCGCTCGAGGGGGTCGCCTGAGACGCTCGCGGGCAGCATCCCGTAGAGCTTCGAGACGTTGAAGTCCGCGTCGGCGATGATCGGGTAGTTCGGGGCCGTGCCCTGGGTCTCGGCGATGTCCTGCGCCCAGCGCTCGTGGTCTGAGGCGCCGTCGACCGACAGGCCGATGATCTTCACGCCCCTGCGGTCGAACTCGGGCTTGGCATTGGCCATGTAGCCGAGCTCGGTCGTGCAGACGGGGGTGAAGTCCTTGGGGTGGGAGAACAGCACCGCCCAGGAGTCGCCGATCCAGTCGTAGAAGTGGATGTGGCCCTCGGTCGTGTCGGCCTCGAAATCAGGGGCGGTATCGCCAATCTGAAGCGCCATCTGGCTTGGTCCTTTCTGAGGATTCCCGGGAGCCCGTCGGTCCCAGGCGATTCAGGTCTTTATATATCAGTTTTAGGGTATTTCTCTGTCAGACGCGTCGCGCGCTGACGAGCACCGTTTCGTATGGCATCTCGAGCGATCCGCCGATCGAGTCGATCGCCTCGGCGACGGCGTCGAACAGGCGCCTGCGCCGCTCCGGCGACAGCGCCTGATGGTCGCTGTGGGTGTTCAGGTGTTCCAGCCATGCGGCCGCGTCGTAGGTCTTGCGCCACCGGAACATCGACGTCTCCACGGCCTCGAACGCCGCGGAGCTGGTTATGCCCGTGAGCGCCGCCTGCGCGCGGGCGTCGTGATTGCCGAGCAGCACCGAATACTTCTCGATGTCGGGCTCAAGGCGCGCGTAGATCGCCCCGAGCAGCTCGCGTGCGTGCGCGGGCGGGTCCCCGAAGTTCCAGAACACGCCGATCCGTCCTCCCGCCCTGAGCGCCTCCGCCGCCCGCGCCGCTCCGGTGGTCGGCTCGATCCAGTGCCACGCCTGTGCCGAGGTCAGAAGATCAAAGCGCCGCCCCCGCGCTCGCCATTGCTCGAAGCGGGCGACCTCGACCTCGAGCCCCTTCGCGCGCGCGAGCTCTGCCATGCGGCTGTCGACCTCGACGCCCACCACCCTGCACCCGCGCGCGGTGAACAGACCGGCTGCGATTCCCGTTCCGCAGCCCACGTCGAGCACGTCACACGCGCCGTCGGCGAGCAGCGCGTCGACGAGCGCGGACGGATATGACGGCCTCGCACGGTCGTACTGCGCGGCGACGGCCCCGAAGGACTCCGCTCGAGACCGGTCCTCGAACAGCGCGCACACGTGCTCGAAGTATCGCGGCTGCGCCAGCTGGCGCTCCGAGTCAGTTGCAGACGCGGCAGCGCCCCTGCGCGCAGGAGCACGAAGGCGGTATCAGGCCGATGCGCCGCGGACCCCATCGGCGCACCCAATCGAGCGCACCCGGCTCGATGCGGTCGCCCGAGTCGCTCGGCCAGCAGTGGCGGAGCATCGCCGAAATCAGCAGGTCGGTGTCGAGCTGCGAGCGCGTCGAGATCGACTCGATATGTGCCACGATCTGGGTGTCGCCGGCGTGATCTGGCATCGCCCACAGAGATACACCCCGTGGCGGCGGATCTGGCGAGCGCACCCCGGCGCCTCCTCGGCGCGCCCGCTCCGCAAGGCACCCGGGAGCTTCGGTGGGGCGCCGGCCGGCCTGCGAATGCGGTCCTCTTAGGCAGATCTTCACGAAATTTATCTGCGATGAGGCGACCTCTTAGGTGGCCTTCATCGCGCCGGCGATACTCATGTATGCGACGTTGAGAAGTCGCTAACGCACGAATGTTTTCCTCCTGTACGCACAGTCCGGTCCGCTTCCCCCGGCGGGCCGGACGTTTTAACGCCCGAAAGCCCGGAGCGGTCCGGGCCTTCTCCTCCCACCTTCGGACGGCAGCGGATTGAGAGAGGAGAGTTACCAACCGCTGCACACGCAACGGTAGACCGGCAGGCGAGCGGCGTGTTACGCCGCTGAGACGCTGCTGTTACGACTCTGAGAAGCGCCGGCGCGGGCTCGGAGCGCGAGCCGGCCGCTGAAGCGGGATGGGCAGGCGCCCAGGGCCGGACTCGCGCGAAGTCCGGGCCTTGGGTGGCGCGCGCCCTCCTCCTAGCGTCCCTGCTCGGGCCGCAACGGCGCGGGGCGTGGATGACCCGGAACCACCGCTGCAGCAACCACCGTAAGGGGATGGGTGATCGGCGGTTGTTACGGGCCTGGGTCCCCTCTGTTATGAGCCTGAGAACAAGGCCGCGAATCCGCACGCCTGCGGGATCGTCCTAGCCTTCGGCGAGCGGGGCGACGTAGCGCAGGAATGCGTCGATCTCAAGGCCGCGCCCGGTGGCTCGTTCGACCAGCGGAACGGTATCCAGGCGTCGTCCGTAGCGATGCACATGCTCGGCCAGCCAGCCTTGGATCGGAGCCACTTCCGCTCGGCGCAGGTCATCCTCGCGTCCTCCGATCTCAGCCTCCATCGCCTCCCACAGCTGCGCGGCGATCAAACAGCCGAGTGCGTAGCTTGGAAAGTAGCCGAAGCTGCCGGCGCCCCAGTGCACGTCCTGCAGCGATCCAAGCGCCTCAGATGGAACCTCCACATCGAGCAGGCGGCGCATTCCGTCGCGCCACGCCGCTGGCAGCTCGGCGACGGCGAGCTCGCCTTCGATCAGCGCGAGCTCGAGCTCAAAGCGCAGGATGATGTGCAGTGGGTAGGTGAGCGGATCCGCGGACACGCGCACGGGCGACGGCTGAACGCCCACGAGCGCGGCATGCAGCGTCGCCGCCTCGACGGCATATCCGCCCACGCCCAGCTCGGCCGCGAGCACCTCGGCGAAGGCGGGACTGCGCGCGACATGGTTCTCCCAGAGCTTGCTCTGGGACTCGTGCACGGACATCGACGTTCCACGTCCGAGGTTGGTGCGCTCGAGCGCCTCGTCGACCTGGCGCTCGTACAGCGCGTGCCCGTACTCGTGCAGGGAGCTCAGGAGCGACTCGACCTGCCCGTCGATGTAGCGCGTCGTAAGGCGCGTGTCGCGCCGGCCGAGCCACGCCGTGAAGGGATGCGCGGAGGTGTCGACCCGCCAGCTCGCGGCGTCCACTCCCAGTCGGCCAAGCGTGCTTGCGACGGCCAGCTCCTGTGCGCCGACGGGGACCTCGAGCACCCGCGGCGGGGAGCGCACCTGCGCCTCGGCCACGAGCGGCGGAAGCGCGCTCGCGAGGGCCCCGAACAGGCGCCGCAGCTCCTGCGTGCGCAGCCCGAAGTCGTAGTCGCCGAGAAGCGCGTCGTACGCGCTCTCGCCCTCCTCGGCCACACATTCTCCATACGCGCGCGCGAGCTCCACGTTTCGCTCGAGCGCTCCCGCGAACGAGCTGAAATCGTCCTCCTCGCGCGCACGCCGCCAGCTCTCCTGCCCGTCGGCGCTGGCTCGGGCGAGGTCGACCGCGAGCTCTTCCGGGACGCGGCGGGCGCGCTCCCAGTCCCTGCGCGCGAGGCGCACGATGTCGCGATCCAGCTCATCGCGCACCGACCCGTCGATCTGGCCCAGCCAGTCGCCGATCTCCTCGCCCGTCGCACGCTCATGCGTCAGGCGCGCCAGCGCGCCGAGCTGCTGCGCGCGGCCGAGGGCACCCCCGCCCGGCATCGTCACCAGCTGATCCCAGTGCAGCAGCATCTCCACCGCGGACAGATCCGCGAGCTCGGCCATGCGCTCGCGCAGCTTCTCGAGGGCGATCATGGCGCTAGAGGGTACGTGCGCGCGGGGACGCGCCCGTCCGGCGCCGTCAGTTGCGCCCCCCGCCGAACAGTCGCAGGAAGAACAGGAAGATGTTGAGGACGTCCAGGAAGATCCCCGCGGCCAGCGGCACCGCTTCCTGCATACCGGCGCGACGCATGCGATTGAAGTCCAGCACCGTGTAGCCCCCGAAGATGCCGAGCCCGAGCAGTGCGTAGATCACGTTGCCGGCCGGGATCGACACGAACACGGTCACGAGCCCGAACACGATCAGCGCGAGCAGCAGGAAGAACAGCATTCGGTAGCCGCCGGAGAGGTCCTTGCGAATCGCGTAGCCGGTGGTGCCCAGGGCGCCGACGAACAGAGCGGTGGCGGCCGCCGCCTGCCACACCGCGTCCGGCTCGGCTTCGGCGTACGCGTCCAACAGGCCGCCCAACCCGAGGCCGAGCAGCAGGCCCGCGGCGAACAGCAGGGTGATCGCCAGCGCCTCCGAGCGGCGCGCGAAGTTCAGGCCGATGATGCAGCCGAAGCCGCCGATGAAGCAGATGAACGATACGCCCTCGGTGATTTCCCGCCCGATGTAGGCGCCGAGCGTGAAGAAGCACAGCGTGACCGCGACAAGTCCCATCACCTGGCCGAAGACGCCGCGTGCGCCGACGGTCTCGACCGAGCCGAACATCCCTTCGTTTTTGTATCCGGCAGCCTCGGGCACTGCTGCAATCCTCTCCGTCAGTTGGCGGCAGAGTCGCGGCCAGGTTAGCCGACGGCGTGCTCGGGCAGGCGCTCAGCGGGCGTACCCGCGCGGCGCCGGCTCAGCTTTCGCAGGAGAGCTGTTTGAGCGCCTGCGAGGCCTGCCCTGCGAGCAGGCTGCTGACGTCGGTCGCCTCCGCGGGCGTCGGTGCGCTCACCGCAGGTTGAGGACCGTAGCCGAAGAGATCCATTGTCATCGACTCCGTCAGAGGGCCTTGCGGCGTGCACAGCCGCAGCTGTGTGGACACGCGCCTCACGCGCTGGCCGGAGTCGACCCACACGTCGATCGGCAGCAGGTCGCTGCCCGTCACGCGCTCGAGCTCGGCCGCGTAGCGTTCGGTTGCGGCGCGACTGCCGGCGGGCACAATCGAGGCGTAGCGGCTGAAATCGACGAGCGCGTGGTAGTGCGTCGTGCGCACGCCCCTGACGTTCTGCGCGCCGACGGTCCTCACCCGTCCACCCGCCTTCAGAAGGCTCAGCATCTGCGTCGGCCCGGTCGTGTTCGCGCCGAGCGAGCTGCTCGTTCCGAACACCTGACCGAAGCTGCTGAGGTCGACCCGCAGCCACGGCTTTCCGCCGCTGAGGGCCGCGCCAGCATTGGGAACGCTGACGTACATGTAGGGGTTCTTGATGATCTCCGTCAGGGTCTGGCCCGCGACCTGCATCTGCATCGTGCCTTCGCCCCTGCGTTCGTCCATCGAACCTTCGGCGCCGATCGTGAAGCGCTGCTCGCCGAGACTGCCGTTCATGGTCAGCTGAAACTTGAAGCCCGGTGCCTGCCCCGTGACGTAGGCGACCTGTGCGAGCGGGCCGGCGAGCGCCCCGGGTTTTCCGCTGGCGCCGCCGCTGCCCCCGCCGAGCGTCGCCACGGCGACCACCGCGAGCGCGATCGCAACCGCGAGCGCGCCGAGCACGGCGAGCTTGCGCCGATGCGCGCCGGCCAGAGGATCGCGCCTGGGCTCGAGCGCGTCCTGTCCCCAGCAGACGGCGGGAGCTTCAAACGACGTGTCCGGCTGCCCCTCCCCGGCGTCGCCGTCAGCTACTGGGCACATACGGCGTTGTCGGTCGCTCGTGTCGGGCTCCTTTGAGCGCAGCTCACAGGTTGCACCATTGTTCGAGCGGCGCGGCGCAACGCCGCCGGGTAGAGCTCATCCACGCATCGAGCCTAGGATGTGTGAAGAGAATGGCCTACGACGAGGACCTCGCGAACCGTATCCGAGAGCTGATTCTGACCGAGCAGGGGGTGGCAGAGCGGCGCATGTTCGGGGGCCTCGTGTTCCTCATCAACGGCAACATGTCCGTGGCCGCGAGCGGCCGCGGCGGGCTGATGCTGCGCGTCGACCCGGCCGACGGCGAGGCGCTCCTCGGCAAGCCGCACGCACACCCGTTCGAGATGCGCGGACGCGAGCTGCGGGGATGGCTTCGCGTCGACGCCGACGGACTGAAGAGCAGGCGCCAGCTCGAGCGGTGGGTCGCCCGCCGCGTCGCCTACGCGCGCTCGCTGCCCAGCAAACACTAGCCCCAGCGCGGCTTCAGGCGCCGGGGAGCGCGCGCAGGCGGCGCTCGAGCTCGCTGCGCTCGACCGCATTGGCGCTGAGCTCGATGGCGCGCTGATAGGCGTGCCCGGCGCCCGCGAGATCGCCGGCGCGCCTCAGCAGGTCGGCATGCGCGGCGTGCAGAGGCTGGTAGCGCTCGAGCGCGGGATCCTCGAGCAGCGGCCCGAGCAGCGTGAGTCCCGCATTGGGTCCGCGCGCAAATCCGACGGCGGCCGCGCGATTGAGCTCGACCACGGGCGACGGGCTGAGCTTCGCGAGCGCGCCATACAGCTCGGCGATCTGAGCCCAGTCGGTTTGCTCGGAGTCCGAGCCCTCGATGTGCAGAGCGGCGATCGCCGCCTGCAGCTGGTACTGGCCCGGCCGCCTCAAGCGCATCGCCCGCTCGAGCTCCCGCTGCCCCTCGCGGATGCGTCCCCGATCCCAGCACGAGCGGTCCTGCTCGTCGAGCGCGACATAGCCGCCCTCGCGGTCGACCCGCGCCGAGCGGCGAGCGTCGCTGAGCATCATCAACGCCAACAGCCCCAGCACCTCGCCGTCGTCGGGCATCAACCTGCCGAGCAGGCGCCCGAGGCGGATCGCCTCAGAACAGAGCTCGCCCCGCACCAGGCGCTCGCCCTCGCTGGCCGAGTAGCCCTCGTTGAAGATCAGATACACGACCCTGAGCACGCCGTCCAGGCGATCGGGGAGCTCATCGTCAGAGGGCACCCGGTAGGGGATGTGCGCGTCCGCGATCTTGCGCTTGGCGCGAACGATGCGCTTGCCCATCGTCGGCTCGCTGACGAGGAAGGCCCGCGCGACCTCGGCGGTGGTCAGGCCCCCCAGCATGCGCAGCGTCAGGGCGACGCGCGCGGGCATGTCGAGCGCCGGGTGGCAGCACGTGAAGATCAGCCGCAGGCGGTCGTCGGCGACGAGGCTGTCCTCGCTCACCGACGGATGCTCCTGGGCGTCGAGGCGCGCCAGCTCCGCGACCCGGTCGCTCCGATCGGCCAGCGAGCGAGCGCGGCGCAGGCGATCGATCGCGCGGCGCCGGGCGGCCGTGGTGATCCACGCGCCGGGGTTCTCGGGCACCCCGTCGCGGGGCCAGGTGGCGACCGCGGCGGCGAACGCATCCTGCACGGCGTCCTCGGCCAGCTGGAAGTCGCCGACGTGGCGGATGAGCGTGGCGAGGACCGCCGCGCGCTCCTCGCGGAAGGCGCGTTCGACGGCGAGGGGCGGGTCGCCCGACCCCGCGCCTCGCTCGTCGCTGTCCGTCACGGCGCTGCGGCTGCCTCTTCCTCGGCGCTCACCGGCGCGCCCATATCCATCAGGGGGCGCACCTCAACCGATCCGTAGCGGGCGAGGGGCACGCGGGCGGCGTGCTTGAGCGCTTCGTCGAGATCGGCGCAGTCCAACAGGTAGTAGCCGGCCAGATACTCCTTGGTCACGGCGAAGGGACCGTCGATGAGCTCGGTCTCGTCGTTGCGCACACGAACCGTCGTGGCCGCATCGACGGGGTGAAGGGGATCGCCGGCGATGTGAACCCCCGCGTCGCGCAGGCTCCGATCGAACTCGATCCAGAGCGGTAGCTCGGACGGCTTGCGCTCGCCGTCCGGCCGGTACAGCAACAGCATGTACTTGGACATAGTGCCTCCCATGTCATCGAACTCGCCGCACCGAGATGCGGCCTCATTATCTACGACGCAGCGCGGCGGCCGATTTGGACAGCCGGTTGATCAAAGGCGGCAACGTCGTGCTGGCTAAGGTGCAGGTGATCGTCCCCACCGCCAGAGAGGAGCCGCATGTCGCGCTTTGCCACCGTCAACCTGTTGGAGATCGAGGACGCCACGGGAGGTCGTGCACCCGGGATTGAGGGCCACTTCGCGCGCAAGCACCTGGACTCGCGCGACCTCGGCGTCAGCCTGTTTCGCTACGGCGCGAACGTGCGCAGTCCGATGGCTCACAGCCACCGCGAGCAGGAGGAGGCGTACGTCGTCCTCGCGGGCGGCGGGCGGGTGCTGCTCGATCAGGAGACGCGCGAGATCGGCCAGTGGGACGTCCTGCGCGTCGCGCCTGAGGTCGTGCGTTCCTTCGAGGCTGGCCCCGAGGGCCTCGAGATCCTCGCCGTGGGGGGCCCGCGGCCCGAGGATGGCGACGGCGTCGCCGCCACCGCCGCCTGGCCGGACGCTTCCTAGCAGCGGCCATGGCCACGTGGGAGGACGTGCGCCGCATCGCGCTGGGCCTGCCCGAGTCAAGCGAACGGGTCTCGCGCGAGCTCTGCCAGTGGCGCGTCAAGGACAAGCTGTTCGTGTGGGAGCGCCCGCTTCGCATGAAGGAAATCGAGGCGCTTGGCGACGAGGCTCCGGACGGGCCGATCCTCGGGGCGCGCGTCGAGCACCTCGGAGCCAAGCAGGCCCTGCTCGCCGAGGACACGCACGTGTTCTTCACCACGCCTCACTTCGACGGCCACCCGTCGATCCTCGTGCGGCTCGAGCGGATAGCGGTCCCGGACCTCGACGAGGTGATCGTCGAGGCCTGGCTGGCCCGTGCGCCGAAACGGCTCGCAGAGGCATACGTCAGCGAGCTTCCGTGAGCTGCTCGCGAACAGCTTCGCTCTACGGGAGAGCAGCTTGCGCGCGAGTCGCGGATGCGCGCGCTTGTCTGTGGGTTTTCTCATAATCCACGGGCCTCCTTGGAGCTATGGTGACCGCGCGGCTGGGCTGTCGCCTCACTCCGCGACAGCCCAGCCATGGATTAGGCGGCGCTCCCGCGCAGCGGAGCCGGGCGGCCCTGCGGCTGCTCGCGCAGCGCCCGGGTCACGAGCTGGTGGTAGACCTCGCCCTCGAGCAGGAACGAGTCGTGTCCCCACGGCGAGGACACCTCGACGTGGGAGGCCTCGACACCGCCCGAGCGCAGCGCATCGACGATGTAGCGCGAGTGCTCTGTGCCGAAGCGCCAGTCGCTGTCAAATGAGATCGCCAGAAAGCGGGTGCTCACCGCGGCGAGATCGAGGCCGGGCTCGGCGAACGGCTCGAAGTAGTCCATCAGCCGCGTGAGGTAGAGGTAGCTGAGCGCGTCGAAGCGATCGACGAAGCTCTGGCCCTGGTGGTCGAGGTAGTGCTCGACCTCGAAGTCGCTTGACATGCTCATCGGAGCCTCGGGCCCGCCGCGGCGCCTGCGATCGAACTTGCGGCGCATCGACTCCGTCGAGAGGTACGTGATGTGCCCGAGCTCGCGGGCGACGGAGAGCCCGCGGCGCGGCCGGTCCGGACCGTCGAGATAGTCGCCCTGCTGGAAGTCGGGGTCGCTCATGATCGCCGCGCGCGCGACGGCGGTCAGGGCGATGTTCTGCGCGTTCAGGCGGGCGCTGACGCAGATGAGCACGGCGCGCTCGATCTCGCCGGGATGGTCGAGCGCCCACTGGAGCGCCTGCATCCCGCCGAGCGAGCCCCCGACGGCCGCGTGCAGGCGGGAGACGCCGAGGTGGGCGATCAGCGCCCGGTGCACGGCGACGAGGTCGCGAATGCTGAGCAGCGGGAAGCGCAGGCCGTAGGCGCGGGCGCCCGCGGGTTCGGGACTCGACGGGCCGGTCGTGCCGCCACAGCCTCCGAGCAGGTTCGGGCAGATGACGAAGAAGCGCTCGGTGTCGAGCGGGCGCCCGGGCCCGATCATCGTGTCCCACCAGCCGCGTTGAGCCGGGTCTCCGTGGTGACCCGCGGCGTGGGCGTCGCCGCTCAGCGCGTGGCAGACGAACACCGCGTTGGCGCGCTCGTGGTCGAGCGTTCCGTAGGTCTCATAGGCGACCTCGACCGGGGCCAGCGTGGCACCGGACGCAAGCACGAGCGGGCGGGTCTCGTCGAACAGCAGCGCCCGCTGGGTGTGCACGCGGCCGGTGCCGCCCTCGCTCATGCCGTGACGAGAGACCTGGTTGCGGCCAGAGCCTGGTCGAGGTCCTCGACGATGTCGTCGATGTGCTCGATGCCCACGGACAGGCGCACCGTCTCCTGCGTCACCCCCGCCGCCGCGAGCTCCTCCTCGTTGAGCTGTGAGTGCGTCGTCGAGGCGTTGTGGATCGCGAGCGACTTCGCGTCGCCGATGTTCGCGAGGTGGCTGAACAGCTTGAGGTTCTCGATGAAAGCCTTGCCGGCCTCGGCGCCGCCGCGCACGCCGAACGTGACGAGCGCTCCGTAGCCGCCGCGCAGCACGCGGTCGGCGACCTCGCGGTAGGGGCTCGACTCGAGGCCCGGGTAGTAGACCCAGTCGACCGCCTCGTGCTCGGCGAGATGCTCGGCCACCGCGAGCCCGTTGGTGTTGTGGCGCTCCATGCGCAGCGGCAGCGTCTCCACGCCCTGCAGGAACAGAAATGCGTTGAACGGCGACAGCGCGGCGCCGGTGTTGCGCAACAGCACGGTGCGGGCGCGACCGATGTAGGCGGCCGGGCCGAGGGCATCGCTCCAGACGACCCCGTGATAGGAGGGGTCGGGCTGGGTGAGCCCGGGAAAGCGCTCGGCGTGGGCCGTCCAGTCGAAGCTGCCGGCGTCGACGATCGCTCCGCCGATCGAGGTGCCGTGGCCACCGATGAACTTGGTCAGCGAGTGCACGGACACGTCGGCGCCCTGCTCGAACACGCGCGCGCCGATCGGCGTGGGGACGGTGTTGTCGAGGATCAGCGGCAGACCGGCGGCGTGGGCGGCCTCCGCCCAGGCCGGCACGTCGAGCACGTTCAGCTTGGGATTGCCGACGGTCTCGCCGAAGACCAGGCGCGTGTTCTCGTCGGCGAGGCGGGCGACCGCGCCGGGGTCATCGGCATCGGCCCAGCGGACCTCGATGCCGTACTGCGGGAGCGTGTGCGCGAACAGGTTGTAGGTCCCCCCGTACAGCTGGGAGACCGAGATGATGTTCTCGCCGGCGCGCGTCACGTTGAGCACCGAGTAGGTGACCGCCGCCTGACCGGACGCCGTCACCAGCGCGCCGATTCCGCCCTCGAGCGCGGCGAGGCGCTCCTCGAGCACGGCCCAGGTCGGATTCATGATGCGCGAGTAGATGTTCCCCGGCACGGCGAGCGCGAACAGGTCGGCGGCGTGCTGGGTGTCGTCAAAGACGTATGAGGTCGTCTGGTAGATCGGCACGGCGCGCGCGTTGGTTGCGCTGTCTGGCTCCTGGCCGCCGTGCAGGGCAATGGTCTCGGGACGGGGATGCTCGCTCACGATGGACTCCTCGCATCGACGGATTGGCACACCAATTCCGAATAGCCTATCGATTTTATGGTCTTTCGCAGGGTCGCTCGCGCGGAGTGGGTTGGCGGCGCGCTGTACATATGTACATGTACACAGGTGAAGCGGATTCGCTATATTTTCGGGGCATGTCCGTCTCAGCGGGGCGCACCCGCAACCCACGGGGGCAGGGAGAGCGGCTGCGGAGGTCTCTGATGGACGCCGCACGGGAGCTGCTGCTCGAGCTGGGAGACCAGGACAAGGTATCGGTGCGGGCGCTCACCGCGCGCGCCGGCGTCAGCCCCAACGCGCTGTATCTGCACTTCGCAGACAGGGAAGAGCTCCTCAGCGCGGTGATGCTCGCGGGCTACAGGGAGATGCGCACGCGACTGAACGACGCCGCCGCGCACGAGAGCGACCCGATCGAGCAGCTGCGCGCCTACGGCCTGGCCTATTTCGAGTTCGCAAGCGAGCGCCCCGGGCTCTACCGCGTGCTGTTCATGACCAAGCTTCGCGAGGGCGTGCCGATCCCGGCTCGCGGCGGTCCCTCCGGGGAGGACGAAGGCGTCGACATCTTCAACGACTTCCTCGGGATCGTCACCCGCTGTCTGCCGCGGGGACCGGACCCGTTCACGCAGTCGGCATACCTGTGGGCGGGCTTTCACGGTTACGTGACCCTGAGCCAGGTGATGCCGGCGTTTCCCTGGCCGCAGCCGAACGAGTACATCGAGCGGATGATCGAGGTGCACCTCGGGCCGCACATGGCGGGCGTGCCCGGCGATGGGTAGCGCGTCTGGACGACCGCCACCCGTGTGACCCTAAGTCGCTGCGGGCTCGCGCTCGGTGGTGGTGTCGTGGAGGACGAGCCCTGCGGGCTCGGCGAGCTCGCGGGCTGTCGAGCCCTCGATGTTGATGTGGGGCAGGTGCGCGTCGAGCCAGCGCGGCAGCCGCCAGGTGGTCGGACCCAGGAGCACGAGCACGGACGGCAGCAGCATGCAGCGCACGACGAGGGCGTCGAGGAACACGGCCACGGCGAGCACGAAGCCGAACTCCTTCAGCGTTCGCTCGTCGCCGAGCACGAACGAGAGGAACACGCACACCATGATCGCCGCGGCGGCGGTGATCACGCGACCGGTGAGGGTGATGCCGTCGGCCACCGCGGAGTAGGGGTCACCTCGGCGCAGCCACTGCTCGCGTATACGCGAGATGAGGAACACCTCGTAGTCCATCGAGAGCCCGAACACGACCGCGAACATGATCACCGGCACCCACGGCTCGATCGGGCCCTTCTGCACCCCGAGCAGGCCTCCCAGCCAGCCCCACTGAAAGGCGAGGACCGTCACGCCGAGCGCGGCGCCGACCGTGAGCAGGTTCATGATCGCGGCCTGCAGCGGGATCACGAGCGAGCGGAAGACGACGAACAGGAGCAGCGCCGAGAAGAGGATCACGATCGCGAAAAAGAGAGGCAGCTTGCTCGAGAGCACGTGCGAGAAGTCGACCGCGCCGGCGGTGAAGCCGCCGACGAGCACCGGCACGCCGGTGCTGCGCTCGAGCGGTGGCAGCACCTCGTGGCGCAGGCGATTGACGAGTTCGGTGGTGGCGAGCGCCTGCGGCGATGAGGCGGGATAGGCCTTCATGACCGCGACGGTTCCAGAGGGTGCCAGTTGCGGCTGGGTGACGGCCACGACGCCGGGGGTGGCGCCCGCGGCTGCGCGGATCGCGGGCAGCGCCGCCGCCTGATCGCGGCCCGGGAGCTTCGCGACGATCAAAAGCGGGCCGTTGAATCCCTGCCCGAAGCCGCGGGCGAGCAGGTCGAAGGCGCGGCGCGAGCTCACGTTCGCCGGGTTGTTGCCCGCGTCGCTTTCATCAAGGCGCATCGCGAACACGGGAGCCAGCAGCACGAGCATCACCGCCAGCGAGGCGATCGCCAGCGGCCATGGCCGCGCCTTCACGACCTCGCTCCAGCGCCGCCAGGCCGAGTGGCCGGGCGCGACGGCCGCCGCGATGGCGCCGTTCGGCGGTGCTGGCGCCTCGCGGTGGCGCCGGAAGCGTCCACGCCTGTCACGGCGGGGGCGGACGAGGCGCTCGCCAAAGCGAGACAGGATCGCCGGCAGCAGCGTGAGCGAGGCCACGAGCGTGAGCAGCACGGCGATCACCGCCGCGATCGCGAGGCCATACATGAACGCGACCCCGGTGGCGAACATGCCGAGCAGCGCGATGATGACCGTCGCGCCGGCGAGCAGGACCGCACGCCCGGAGGTGTCCATCGCCTCGGCCACCGACGCCTCCACGTCGCCGAAGGCGATATAGCTCTCGCGAAATCGGGTGACGATGAACAGCGCGTAGTCGATGCCCACGCCGAGACCGATCATCAGCGCCAGGTCGGGCGAGATGTTCGACATGTCGGTGAGGTGGGTGGCCAGCCCGATCAGCGCCACGCCGGTTATCAGGCCGAGGCCGGCGGTGATCAGCGGCATTCCGGCGGCGGCGAGCGAACCGAAGGTGAGCAGCAGGATGACCAGAGCGGCGATCACCCCGACGGCGGTGGCGGGACCGACGCTGAAGCCCTCCGCCTGCTCGACGACCTGACCGCCGGCGGCGAGCTGAAGGCCGGGCACGTGAACCGCCTTGACCTGGTCCAGCAGCGCCTTGCCGGTTGCGGCCGCCAGCAGGTTGGCGGGTTTGTCGTAGTTGACCGTCGCGAACGCGGTCATGCGATCGGAGGAGACCTGGACGGCTCCGTCCGGCGCGTAGGGACTGACGACGCCGGCCACATGCGGAAGGGTGCTCGTGCGCGTGAGCAGCGGCACGATCGCGGCGCGCACGCCCGGCGAGTCGATCGTCCCCGAGGAGACATGGAAGACGATCGTGTCGATGTCGCCGCTCTGCGCCCTGAACTCGTGTTTCAAGAGGTCGCTCGCGCGCTGGGAATCGGTCCCGGGGAGGCCGAAGACGCTGACGTAGTTGGGGCCGACAGCGTGGGCGAGAACGCTCGTGAGGATGGCGACGGCGACCCAGGCCACGATCACGCGACGGCGATGAGCCATGCACCAGCGGGCGAGACCCCGCATCACTGCCTGCTTCCTTCAGGGAGATGAATCAAGCGACGCCGCCCCCACGTAACGGCATCGCCGACGATGGAAAGCACTCTACCCCGATTCCCACCGGCGTCCCCTAGCGTGGGCGGCGGAGTGCCAGATACAGCGCGCCGCCGCTGAGCAGGAGGATGAGGATCCCGCCGGCGAGCGCCGCGATGGCGATGCTCAGCAGCCGAGGAAAGCTTGCGCCGATGCTGAGGGCGCCGGCGACGCCAGGCGTTGCATCGGCGTTCATTACGACGACGCGCCAGTCGCCCGCGCGGACCCTCCAGGTGAGCATTCGCGCTCCGGCGCCGGTCGCGCTCGCCACCCAGAAGTGCTGGGCGGCGGGTGCCGTGCTCGGAGGCCCACCGGGCTGCGCGCGGAAGTCCGTGTCGCGGGCTGCGAGATCGCCGGCCTGAGCGTGGGCGACGCCCGCCAGGTAGGCGGAGGCGGCGGCGGCGGGCGCGATGCCGACGAACACGGGGCGGGCGCTGACGGAGTGAATTCGAAGCGTGCCGAGCAGGTCGCGAACGAGCGCCCCCACGAGCGGGGTTCGGGCGTCATAGCTGGCGGACTCGAGGGCATAGCCGCCGCTCGTGTAGGACGCCGCTTGGCTCGTGAGGAAGCCGCCCGCGTCGCGCTGGGTCTCATCGAGCACGATCGCGCCGGCGCCCGCCGCGATCGCCGCGATCGCAAAGACCGCGGCGAGGCTCGAGAGCACGGTGGCGCAGACGCGCGCAGGTCCCCATGCGCCGGAGGAGCGCTCGCCCGCCTCGGTTCCCGCGAGCGCTGACGGCGTGGCGATGAGGACTCCGGCGGGATCCTCCTCGCCGGCGTCGAGCCGGAAGGGCGGGTACTCGGTGCTCATCACCGCCGCGTAGGCGACGACGCGCAGCACCCAGCGGTTGAGGCCGAGCACGAGATCGAAGATCGAGCGGGGATAGGTGCCCTGCACGAGCAGCACCACCGCGGCGACGAGCACGAGCAGGCCGATCAGGCCGATCCAAGACGCCCCGCCCCAGAAGCCGAGCAGACCTCCGCCGATGAACATGCCGGCGATCAAGTACTGGGGAATGCCGGCGAGCCACCAGCCGATCAGCGGCAGGCCGCTGCGGTGGCGCTGCGGATAGGCGACGTCCAGGCGGGCCGGGTAGCCGGGCACGTCGGCGAGCGTGAACGGCGGGTAGCGGTCGGTTCCGTTGGCGCCGTAGGCGTAGAAGACGACACGCCAGGTCCAGCGCATGACGCCGAGGTTGAAGTCGAACAGCGCCCGCGGGTAGCGGCCGGTCAGCGCGACCGCCGCGAAGGCCGCGATCGAGCTGGCCGCGAACGCAAGCCAGAGGACGGCGAGGACGATGACGTGCGGCAGCGCGAGCAGCCACTTGACGAGCCACGACCAGCGGGCGGGAAGCTCGAGGTGTCCCTCGACGCGGACCGGGTAGGGCGCGATCACTGCTGAGCTGGTGGCGTGCATGGCTGATGCCTCCCGTCGGGTGCGCTGGACGGGCATGACTATACACTCGTACATGTACGTCTGTCAAGTCCTTGCTCAGGCCGTTCCGGGCGCACGGGCCCGATCGCCGCGGGAAGCGCGTGGCGGCGGGCGTCCCGGTCATGGCGTCCGCTGCTCCACGGCCCGGTCAAGCAGACGCCCGACGCTGCCGAATGTAGTCCAAATGGCTCGACCCGATCCTGCAGCCGCTCCGCCGGATGACCCTCGTGCGTCGCACACGCACCTCTCCGCGGACACGACTCCGTGGGCGTCTGAGTCCTACATGCCCACCGTGACCTCGGTCGGAGTCGAGAACCTCGACGCCGGGGAGAGCTCGGGCCAGCCGTCCCCCTCGACCCTCTGCACGGCGCTCTTCTTCGCCCTGACCGCGGCGATCGTGGGCGTCGCGATCGTCGCGTCATCCAACTGGCACAACCCGCTTCTGATCGCCTTCATCATCGCGCTGACGGTGTGGACGAGGTCGCACAGCGTCAAGGTGACCACGTCCGAGTCGACGAAGGACTCGCATGCCTTCTCCCTCAACGGGGTCTGCATAGTCGCGATAGCGGCGCTGAACGGCCCACTGCCGGCGGTGCTGGCGGCCGTCGTCAGCGAGGCGGCGCCGTTCATATCGCCGTATTTTCACCACGCCGGACGGCGCTCGACGGTCAGCGATCTGGCCTGCAACCTGGCCTCGGCGTGCGCCTTTGCCCTGATCGCCGGCCTCGCGCTGAACGCCGCCGCCGACGCCTTCGGTCACGATGCCGCGTTCCTGGTCGCGGTGTTTGCGGTGGGCATCATCGCCGACTTCATCAGCCTGCTGGTGGTGGCCGCTCACAACTACTTGGGCTACCGCCACTCGGCCGTGCACGACTTCATGCCCTATCTGACCGCCTGGAGGACGTTGTTCGGAGCTCTGGCGCTCTCCACGGCGGCGCTCGTGATCACGCTGTGGGTGGACCGCACGAGCGGCCCGGCGGCGTTCAGCTTTGCCGTGCTCGCCCTGGTGGGCGTCCAGGGTCTTCTCTCGCGTGTCTCCCGCGTCGAATTCGAGCTCAGACAGGAGCGCGACAAGGTGTCATGGCTGGCGCACCACGACAGGTTGACGGGCGTGTGGAATCGGCTTGCGTTCGACGACCAGCTGACAGCGGCCACGGAAGGCCCGTCGGAGGAGCGGATTGCCCTTCTGTTCCTCGACCTCGACGACTTCAAGCACGTCAACGACACACACGGGCACGTGGTCGGCGATGAGCTTCTCAGGGCCGTCGCCGATCGCCTCGTGGGCAGCCTGCGCGATCACGATCGCGTATTTCGCCAGGGCGGAGACGAGTTTCTGGTGGTGGCGCGCATCGACGGCGACGGTGACGTCGAGGAGATAAACGGACGCGCACAGGAGATCTTCGGCGATCCATTTGTGGTCGGCGGGGTAACGCTTGAGGTCACAGGATCGCTGGGCGTGGCCGAGTGGCCCGGCGAGGCTGCAACCGGCAAAGCCCTCGTGCACCTGGCCGACAGTCGCATGTATGCGCACAAGGCCCACGACGCCGCCCGCAGCCGCCGCTCGCCCGGCGACTCAGCCGACTGGAGAGCCTCGCGAGGTCGCGCGGTCGTCACCAGCGACGGGCCGGCCGGCTAGCGCGGCTCCGCACAGCAGATAGACCCCTGTCGTCCCGGGGGGACGGGCGTGTCGTCCTCAAAGGACTACAAGCGTGTCGGCCTTTTCGTCCAATCGGGCCTGGACGCCATCAAGCCGCGGGCACTGGAGGCCGAACTACCTCGCGTATCCAACCAACCTGAAAAGGGCAAACTCGCTGTGAGGCGGGGACGCAAAGCTAGAGGTCTCGATCGAGATAGCTCGGCTGCCACTGAAAGCCTGGAGGCTTCCAATGGCCCCAATTTGGTCACAAATCAAGTCATCCGGCAGGGCGGGTGGCTCATTCGCCGTGCTTGCAGGAACCTTGGCGGGAGTAGCTCTCGCCGGTATCTCCGCCGTTCTGCCCGTGGCCGCCGAGGCCGCCACGGCGAAAACCTGCCCCGAACCCACGCTGGTACAGCCCTTCGTGAAGTGGACAGACTCGAACTACTACCAGCTGGTGGCGGGTGGCAGCTTCGAGGCCGGGGAAACCCCGTGGACGCTGTCCGGCGGCGCAAAGGTCGCGTCTGGCAGCGAGACCTACGCGGTCACCGGAAAGCTGGGGAACTCCTCCCTGGATCTCCCGCAGGGCTCGAGCGCACAGTCACCGTTCACGTGCGTCGAACCGAACGACCGCACCTTCCGGCTGTTCGCACGCAGCGAAGGTAAACAGGCCGCCGTCCTGGTCTCGGTCGTCTATCAGACCTACCTCGGAGAAATATCCCTCCCCGTCGGAAACGCCGTGGCGAGGAGCAGCTGGGAACCAACTGCTGCGTTTCACACGGGCGTGCTGATCGGGGCATTGCTCTCTGAAGGCTCCGTGCACGTGGCGCTCCGTTTCACCGCCGCCAGCGGCGTCGCGCGTATCGACGACGTGTACATCGACCCGCGGATGCGTCGTTAGCGCGCCCGTAGATCGCTGCAGAACAAGAGTCGCTCAGGGCAAACCCGTCGCGAGGCGGGGACGCAAAGTCAGGGATCTCTCCGAGACTGCCCGGCTGCCGACCTCAACCAAGTTGTCGCGTCTATCGCGATATGACATGGAGGTCCTGAGAATGCTTCACGTAATTGATTTCCGACAGATTCGCAAGATCGTCGCTGCCCTGTCCGGCACCGCGCTGCTCATCGCGGCAGTGCCGGCGGCGGCCAGCGCCGCCTGTCCCTCAAGCCCGTCATCCAATGTGTTCGCCGAATTCAACGACAATGCATCCTATGTTCTCGTGCAGGGTGGAAACTTCGAATCCGGCGCCGCCGGCTGGTCGCTGACGAACGCCGCGGTTGTCGAAGAAAGCAGCAGCCCGAGCGGGCACTCGCTCGTGATACAGCCCCAGGGCGTCGCGGTTTCGCCGGCGTTCTGCGTCAGCAGTGAATACCCCACGTTCCGCTTCCTCACCCACAAGATCAGTGGCGGAGGCGCATTGAACGTGAGCCTGCACTGGACGGACCCGTTCGGGTGGAGCCACAGCATCCTCGTGAGCTCGCTTCAACCCGGCACGGCCTGGTCCATCAGCCCGATCCTGAAGCTGGCGACCATCCTGCCCCTGTGGATGCCCGGCAGCACGCTCAGCGTCAAGCTCGTGTTTGAATCCGCTCAGGGCTCGATGTTTGAAGCTCAGCGGGGTGGAACATGGGCGATCGACGGCGTCTACGTCGATCCACACAGCCGCTAGAGCGGTGAAGACGCGGTAGCGGCATGCACGGCCATGTCGCTACCGCCGCGGGGACGCGGTTCTATGAGCGCCTGAACGAGGGGGCATGGCTGCCGGGAGAGCGGAGTGGCTCGCCGCGCGCGGGTGTAACACGAAGGCTGTGAAGGTGTAATCCTTTGCGCCAATTGCTACAAAGGAGGCCAGGATGTCGATGTTCGTTGATGAGGAACTGCACCGGTTCGCCAGCCTATGGTGGTTGGTCGTCCTGTTCGGCGTGGCGGTGCTCGGCGTGGGTATCTTCTTCGTTGCCTCGCCTCACGAAAGCCTGAGCACGTTCACGGTGATCGGCGGGATCTTCCTGCTTGTTGATGGGGTTCTCGCCATCGTCGGCTCTGTTTTCAGCCGGGGCGAAGGCCGCGGCCTGCTCGCGCTGGTCGGGGTGCTCAGCGCGATCGCCGGTCTGGTGCTGATCAAGAAACCGTTCGGGACGCTCGTTGTGTTTGTCCTGATCTTCGGCGTGTGGTTCATCGTGGCCGGAGTGGTGCGCTTCGTTGCGGCCCTTGGCGAGCGTGAGGGTCGGGGTGGGAACATCGCCGTCGCGCTCCTCGACCTCTTGGCCGGCATCGTGATCCTCTCCTGGCCGGGCCCGAGTCTGGCCACGCTCGCCGTGATAATCGGCATCGTGCTGATCTTCCGCGGCGCCCTTTTGATCGGTGCCGGCTGGGAGCTACACGGAATCGGTCGCGAAGTGGATCGCGAGCTCAAGGCGCACCCGGCGACCTGAGGCCCGAACGCTGCGGCGCCAAACGAGCGCGAGGCCTGAGACAACCGCATCGGCTTGGCCGGGGGAGCTTGCCATCCGGTGGCGGTTGGCTCGGGCTGTAGAGCGATTTGTGCGGCTCGCCCTCAGTTCTCGCGCGGACAGGACCGCTGTTCGCTTCTTGTAGGGTGCGGTCGAGTGGACGCTTACGAGGCTACGCGACAGCGCCATGTTGAACACCTGCTGCCCCAGATCGGCGAGCATTTTGAGCGGATAGCGTGGTCGGCGGAGAGGCTGCGCGCAGAGCGCACGACGCGCCTGCGCGAGCTCGTCGGATTGGCGGTCGAGCGCTCCTCCTGGCACCGACGCCGGCTCGGGGATGTTGATCTGAGGAACTTGGATGAGGATGCCCTGCCGGGCCTGCCGGTGATGACCAAGGATGATCTGATGAGCAATTTCGACGAGATCGTGACCGACCCCGAGGTTCGCCTGGCGGACGCGAACGCTCACATCGCCAAGCTCGACGGTGACGCGTATTTCCGCGATGAGCTCCACGCCGTGGCCTCGGGCGGTTCGAGTGGCGTGCGGGGGGTCTTCGTGTGGGGCTGGGACGCCTGGGCGACCGTCCAGCTGACCGCGATACGCCGCACGCTGCTCGACCGCATCGGCGATCCAGAGCTCGCGTCGCGGCCTCTGGTGGCGATGATCGTTGCGGCGGAAAACGCGACGCATGTCACGAGCGCGGTCTCAGAGACCTTCGCGACGGGCGCCGTTGAGACACACAGGTTCAGGGTTGGCCTCCCGCTGGAGGATCTCGTTGAGGGGCTGAACGCAGTGCGCGGAGACAACCTTGCCAGCTATCCGTCAATGCTCGCTCGGATGGTGGGCGAGGCGCGCGCGGGACGGCTTCAGATCGAGCCGCGGCGAATAGTGACGATGGCCGAGCCGCTGTTGGCGGAGACCCGCCGGGCCGCTGAAGAGACCTGGGGAGCGCCCGTCGCGAACATGTGGGGAACCTCGGAGGCGGGCGTCACGGCGATTGGATGTTTCAAGGACACGGGGATGCATCTCACGGACGATCTGCTGATCGTCGAGCCCGTCGATGCCGATGGCAGCCCCGTGCCTGCCGGCGTGCGCTCGCACAAGGTGTATCTGACGAACCTCTTCAACCCTCTGATGCCGCTGATCCGCTACGAGATCACCGACGAAGTCACGCTGCTCGATGAGCCGTGCGCCTGCGGTTCGGCGCACCGGCGGATCGCCGACATCGAGGGGCGCAGCGACGATACTTTTGTCTACCGCGACGGGGTGAGCGTGCACCCGCATGTTTTCCGTTCGATTCTCGGGCGCGAGCCGGCGATCTCGGAGTACCAGGTGCGGCAAACGCTGAGCGGAGCCGCGATCGTCGTGTGCGCAGACCCTGAGCTCGATGCCGAACGTCTCACTCGCAAGCTCGAGCAGGCGCTCGTCGGCTCGGGATGTCGCGAGCCGACGGTCGCCGTGAGCGTGGTCGAGAGCATCCCGACTCTGGCCACCGGCAAGCTCAAGCGCTTCCTGACGCTGTGATCGAGCCGCTCGATGAGTCCCCTCAGTCGGTCTCCTGGAGGCGCCACAACGTCTCGATTCAGCGGCCTCACCGCGCGGTTCCCCGTCGGCGTTTCGCGGAAAGTCGGTTTGGCCGCGGGCGGAGGGACGGTGTCGACGCAGGCCTGCGCTCGCGCGCTCTGTACGATGCTGTGACGCAGGCTCCTGAGCGAGGACTGGAGCGTTGACTACATCACCAAGGGAGGTTGGCATGACTCGGAATGGTGTCTTGGCCTTGAGTAGGCCCCGGACAGCAGAGGCGGCGGCGATGAGGAGAGGCTCGAGGAGTGCGCTGGGCAGCTTGATGGTGTCGGCGCCGGCCATTCTGGCCCTGGCGGTGGCGCTTGCGATGCCCACGGCAGCGCTTGCCGCCGAAGGCACGACGAGCTACGGCCAAACGCCCCCCGCGCCGAACACGACGACGCCGACAACGACTACGCCGGCCGCGACGACGCCCGCCACAACGACGCCGGCCGCGACGACGCCGGCACCCGCTACCGGGACGTTGCCGTCGAAAGAAAGCAGCAAGCCGAAGACGAAAAGCACGACCGCGCCTGCGAAAACCACCAGTACCCCGACCACGTCGACCACGACTACGCCGGCCACGAAAGCGACCACGCTTCCGTTCACGGGCTTCGACCTCCGCTGGACGATTGGCATCGGCCTACTCCTGATGGGTGCCGGCTTCTCGATCGTGACGGCGCAGCGCCGCGATCGTCGCGACAGCGGCGGCTGAGGACAGACAATCTGAAGGAGAACCGCGCGAGCCTCGCCCGCTCGAGGACGGCGCGATGTTTCAGTCAGGTAGGCTCAGCCGAATCAACGGAGGAGGAGAGATGGCATACATGATCCACCACTTCTGGCCTGGCGGGACCGAGGCTCAGTACAACGCGACGGTCGCCGTGGTACACCCCCCGGACGGACTGCCCGAGGGACAGATCTATCACGCGGCGGCACAGACCGCGGACGGCGTCCTGATCACGGCGGTGTGGGAATCCAAGGAGCAAAACGACAGCTTCATCCGGGACGTGCTGATGGCGAGCCTGCCGATCGAGGGAGGCGTCGAAGGCCAGCCGCAGGAGCAGGCGGGCGAGGTCATAAGCATGCACGCGGCTTGACGCGGCCCGGCCCGGCCGCTGACGGCGCTCGTGCTGCCCAGCGGGGCAGGCCGGCGGTCCGGCCCCGGCGCGGCGAAAGGACGTGTCGGCGCCGGTCCTCGTGTTCGTGGCGCCGCGGCCATCCGGCCGGCTACAGCACGAACGGGATGATCGCGCGCACGCGCGTCTTGTACTCGGCGTAGGCCTGCGGAAAGTGCTCGCTCATGATCCGCTCCTCCTGGCGGGCCTTCCACCACAGAGCGGCGCACAGTGAGAGAAACACGGCGAAGCCGATAGCCCGTCCGTAGTTGATCGCCGTGCCGAGCGCCATGGCGATCAGGCCGGTGTAGATCGGGTGCCGTGCCAGCGCGTACGGGCCGGACTCGATCAGCTCATGGTCCTGCTTGAACGTCACCTCGGCGCTCCAATTGCGACCCAGGGTGATCCGCGCCCAGACGGTGAAGGCGGCTCCTGCGAGGACGATGCAATCGGT
Organism: uncultured Solirubrobacteraceae bacterium; assembly: GCA_963779605.1. Taxonomy (GTDB): domain Bacteria; phylum Actinomycetota; class Thermoleophilia; order Solirubrobacterales; family Solirubrobacteraceae; genus Palsa-744. Next base: position 1,101,972 of record CAVZYR010000004.1, on the reverse strand, counting down.
CACGATCCCCAACGCGAGCGATGTCTGCCAAAGCTGTGACCGTGAGGAAACGTGCAACACCCGCCCGGTGGCGAGCAGTCCAAGGACGACGATGAGCCCTACCAGGCGATAGCCGATGAATCCCCTTCGCTCGATCGTGGGCTTGGCCGTGGAGGCCATGATCAGCCAATAGGCCAGCCAGGCTATCCAGCAGCACCCAATGAATAGCCGTGTCCAGTCGGTCATCTCTGAGTCTCGAGGCGAGCGCACTCGCCGTAGAAGCTGATTATCGCGTCAAGCTGGGGGGCTGGTTCCCGGCGGTGTCCTCGGCCGGCTCGAGCGTTGGCATGCGGTTGAGAGCCTCGTCTCATCGGCTACCGATGTGGACGCGAGAGAGCCCGCCAGATGGCGGGCTCTCAGAACCGAACCGGGCGGCGAACCGATGACGCTCACCGTCGAGCTCTTCTTGCGCTGAACGACGGGGGCCCTGAGGCCCCCGTCGTGTGCTGCTCGCATTGCATTGAACCTAGAAGCGGAACATCACCCGCCACTGCTTGTTGGCGCAGCTTGACCCGGTGGTCATGACCCTGACCTCGATGTAGTCGCCGGGAGCTGCACCACCTGATTCGCCCGCTTTCGAGAAGCAGCTGTTTTTGTTGGTTGAGGTGACCGTGCAAGAGAGCAATGTCACCCCACTCGTGTTGTCGATCACCGCGACGCTCGCGGTGTCCGTGCCAGTCGCCTTCCCGTTCACGGTCGCGTACAGGCTGCTCACCGTCGCACCGTTGGAAGGAATCGGACCCAACAACAGGCTGCTCATCGAGAAGCCGCTCGTCGGACTGGGGCATTTGGACTGGTCCCACTCTTCCTCGCCTTGACCAACCTCGGTGTAGGTCAGGCAGTCGCCGCTCTGCACTCCCTGGAAGCTCGCGAACGTGGCTACCGCAGCATTGCCAGCAGGGCCGGTGCTGCCGGCCCCGGTCGCTCCAGTTGCGCCTTTGCCTCCTTCTTTACCGCTCGCTCCGGTCGCTCCCGTTCCGGTCGGCCCGGTTGCTCCGGTGGCTCCGGCGGTTCCATTGCTTCCGGTCGGCCCGGTTGTTCCGGTCGTTCCTTTGGCTCCGTTCGTTCCATTGGTTCCATTCGGTCCGGTCGGGCCAGTTGCGCCGGTAGTTCCGGTTCCATTGGCTCCCGCTGCTCCGGTCGCACCAGTTGACCCGGTCGGCCCCGTAGCTCCGGTCACGCCGTTCACCCCATTGGTTCCGTTACTTCCGGTCGCGCCGGTCGTCCCCGTCGCGCCGTTGACCCCAGTCGCACCTGCAGCTCCGGCTTTGCCTTCGGAGCCGGTCGCTCCTGTCGCGCCGGCCGGGCCTGTGGCTCCCGTGGTCCCGGCTGCTCCGGCTTTGCCTTCTGCTCCGGTCGCACCCGCGGCTCCTGCTTTGCCTTCTGAACCAGTCGCTCCTGCGGCTCCGGTCGCACCTGCTCCCGTGGCTCCAGTCGCTCCTGCTTTGCCTTCGGAGCCGGTCGCACCTGCGGCTCCGGTTGCGCCGGTTTCACCGGCTCCTGTTGCTCCGGCTTTGCCTTCGGAGCCGGTCGCTCCTGTCGCGCCGGCCGGGCCTGTGGCTCCCGTGGTCCCGGCTGCTCCGGCTTTGCCTTCTGCTCCGGTCGCACCCGCGGCTCCTGCTTTGCCTTCGGAGCCAGTTGCTCCTGCGGCTCCGGTCGCACCTGCTCCCGTGGCTCCAGTCGCTCCTGCTTTGCCTTCGGAGCCGGTCGCACCTGCGGCTCCGGTTGCGCCGGTTTCACCGGCTCCTGTTGCTCCGGCTTTGCCTTCGGAGCCGGTCGCTCCTGTCGCGCCGGCCGGGCCTGTGGCTCCCGTGGTCCCGGCTGCTCCGGCTTTGCCTTCTGCTCCGGTCGCACCTGCGGCTCCTGCTTTGCCTTCTGAACCAGTCGCTCCTGCGGCTCCGGTCGCACCTGCTCCCGTGGCTCCAGTCGCTCCTGCTTTGCCTTCGGAGCCGGTCGCACCTGCGGCTCCGGTTGCGCCGGTTTCACCGGCTCCTGTTGCTCCGGCTTTGCCTTCGGAGCCGGTCGCTCCTGTCGCGCCGGCCGGGCCTGTGGCTCCCGTGGTCCCGGCTGCTCCGGCTTTGCCTTCTGCTCCGGTCGCACCTGCGGCTCCTGCTTTGCCTTCTGAACCGGTCGCTCCCGTTCCTCCGGTTTCACCGGTCGCCCCCGTGGCGCCGTTGGTCCCGTTGGTGCCGTTCGTTCCGCTGGCTCCCGTTGCTCCAGTCGCCCCGGTAGCGCCATTGCTTCCCGCTGCTCCGGTTGCTCCTTGGGCTCCGGTCGCTCCGGTCACTCCCGGGAGTCCGGTTCCGCCGGTCGCTCCGGTCGCACCGGTAGCTCCGGTTGCGCCGGTTTCTCCGTTGGTCCCTGTCGCGCCCGTCGCGCCCGTCGTGCCTTCGGGCTTCGCGCAGTTTTCCAGGGTCGCTTCGGCACTCAGCGGCGGCTTAGAGCCTTGCCGAATGGATTCGCCCACCCGAATGGCCTCGCCCACCAGTTCCGCACCGTTCGCGTAGATACCGCCGATGCTCACCTCTCCCGTTTCTGCTGTGACGGTTCCGTCGAATAGCACTTCTCCGCCCCCCTTCTGGGGCCCCGACGGCGGTGCATTTACGATCTTCCAGACGTATTCGTCTCCGGGGATAGCTGGAAAGTCGAACTCGCCGCACGACAGGAAGAGGTCGGGTCCCGCGGCTCCCGTCACACCGGCCGCTCCGGTCGCGCCGGTCGCCCCAGTGGCTCCGTTCGTCCCGTTGGTGCCCGTGGCTCCGGTTGCTCCGGTTTCTCCGGTTGCTCCGGTCACCCCGTTGGTTCCGCTGGTTCCCGTGGCTCCGGTGGCTCCGGTCGGGCCGGTTGCTCCGCTCACCCCGTTGGTTCCGCTGGTTCCCGTGGCTCCGGTAGCTCCGGTCGGGCCGGCGGCTCCGGTGACGCCGTTGGTTCCGCTGGTTCCCGTAGCGCCGGTCGCGCCCGTATGACCGGTCGGGCCGGTCGTGCCCGTTGGGCCGGTCGCGCCCGTGACACCGGTCGCGCCGGTGGCTCCTGCCGGACCGGTCGGCCCACATGGACCCACGACGGGGGGACTGACCGTGGTGATCTTCACCTTCTGCGGTTCGGCGGTCGTATTTCCGTGGACTTCGGGTTCGACCGCGCAGGAGACGGTGTAGCTACCGCCCGCGCCGCCGCCCCCACCGGATTGCAGGCCGCTGGCACCGCCGCCACCACCGTAGTAGCCGCCACCACCACCGCCGGCACCTTCACACAGTCCGGGTCCTTCGCCGCCGCCTTCGCCGCCTTCACGTTCTTTGCCTTCGCCCCCGTCTAGGCAGCCATCATCTGCAGGGGCGCCGCCCTTCCCTGGTTTACCGGGGCCGCCGCCTTCGCCCCCTACCCCGGAAGCCTTGCAACAGGACGAGGTGCCTTCGGAGCCGTTTTCGCCGACTAGAGCCGTGGCGCTCCCGCCCGCTCCGCCAACAAAGCCGCCAAAACTGCCGCCGCCGCCCCCACCACCACCGGCCACGACGAGCGGCGCCGGCGCGGATTCTTTCAGCAGTTCGGACCGGCCGCCGCCAGCCCCGCCATAGCAGTATTCCCCCCTGCTTCCGGCTCCACCACCACCGAACTCGACGAGCAGTTTTTCGCCTGCTTTGACTTTGAGCATCGCTGTGACGACCGCGCCCAGACCCCCGGCACCAGGATTACCGCCCCCCCCTTCGTAACACGGAGGTTTTTCTCCCGGTTTACCTGACTGGCCGACGGCTTCCACGGAAATCCACGATACGCCCGGCGGGACCACGTATTCCGTTTCAGGTCCTCCGGGCGTCAACGTCTTGCTTTCCGCGAACGCGCTCGCACTGAAGAGGAGCATCCCCAGCGCCACCAGCATCAGTAACGCGGAAATACCCCCGCCCCGTAGTGCCCTGAGCCTACTCATCGTGCAGCCCCCATTCCAAAGAGTGCGGGGCAACCCGAGCGCCGCCCGCGAGATTGACGATGCGTCGTACTGCGGATCGCTCACCGTCCAAAGACCGACTGTGAGACGCCCGTGCCGGGAACTGAACCCGCCGCGTTCGGGGGCGTCGCTCAGGACAGCACCCACCGCAGCGGTGTGTCCTGTCGTCCTTACCACCTAGCCCCCCGTTCTGATGTCAGCGGTGTTCTCGTGCTGGAGCTGCCCGTCCATCCAAGACGGGCCACCGTTGACGGTCTTGTACGGGAACGTACCAGACCTCACAAATCCTCGTCGTGCGTCCGGGAGCGGTAGTCCGGGGTCGGTCGCTTCGTCCTCGCGCCGGTGGCGGCGTACCGAGTGACCGAGGGGTCACGTTCGGCTCGTGGAAGATGTATTAGGGTTTCCTGCTCAGGCGTTTGTTTTCTTGGGGGTTCTGGTGGCGGAGTCGGTCGAGGTCGCGACGATACTGCTGACCGATCTGGTCGGCTCGACTCGGCTTGCTACTTCGGTGGGTCCGGTGCGCGCGGATGCGCTGCGCGAGGAGCACTTCGGCCTGTTGCGCCAGGCGATCGCCTCCGGCGGTGGCCGGGAGGTGAAGAACACGGGCGATGGGTTGATGGTCGCTTTCGCTTCGCCCTCGGGCGCGGTGCGCTGTGCTGTGGCGATGCAGCAGCTCTTCGAGCGCCGCTACGGGCAGGCTGAGCAGGGTTTGCATGTGCGGGTCGGGCTGGGCGCGGGCGAGTCGACGGTCAAGGATGGGGACTATTTCGGTATGCCGTCGATCGAGGCGGCACGGTTGTGCGCGCAGGCCCCCGCGGATGGGATTCTGATCTCGGCGGCGGTGAAGATGCTCGCCGGGCGGTGTGATGGCATCGATTTCGAGTCGACGGGAATGTTGGAGCTGAAGGGGTTCCCCGAGCCCGTGGAGGCGTTCGCTGTGTCGTGGGCGCCGCTTGAGCAGGAGGCCTCCGGCGCCGGGCCATGGCCCCTGCCGGCGCTGCTTCGCTCTGTGCCGCCTGTCTCCTATGTCGGGCGCATCGAGGAGCGCGCTCTGCTCGAGGAGGCGATGGTGCTCGCGCGCGACCGGGCGCGCCAGGTGGTGCTGCTGTGCGGTGAGCCGGGGATCGGCAAGACCAGGCTCGCGAGCTATGCCGCGCATCGTGCGCACGCGGAGGGCATCGCGGTGTGCTGGGGTGGGTGCTCTGAAGAGCTCGCGGTGCCCTATGAGCCGTGGATCGCGGTGTGCTCGCAGCTCATCGAGCATGCCCCGGAGGAGCTGCTCGCCGCGCATGTGAAGCGCTACGGCGGCGAGCTGGGCCGCCTCGCGCGCAACCTCCCAGGACGCGTGCAGGGCCTGCCCGAGCCGCAGTCATCCGATCCCGAGACCGAGCGCTATCTGCTGTTCTCCGCCGTCGCGGGGCTGCTCGGAGAAGTTGCAGAGAGCGTGCCGGTGTGCGTCGTGCTCGACGACCTGCACTGGGGCGACGGGCAGTCGGTGGCGCTTCTGAAGCACGTGGTGCGCACTGTCGAGCACGGGGCGCTTGAGGTGATAGCGACCTACCGCGACTCTGACCTGGGCAAGGACCACCCGCTGACCGGGGTGCTCGCGGACCTACGGCGGGTCGCGGGGGTGCAGCGCGTCGCACTGCACGGCCTCGGCGCAGACGAGGTGGCGCAGATCATGACGGCAGCAGCCGGGCACGCGCTCGACCAGGACGGGATCGAGCTGGCGGGCGAGATCGCGCAGGAGACCGACGGCAACCCCTTTTTCGTCGCGGAGATCCTGCGCGGCCTCTCAGAGTCCGGAGCGCTCGTTTTCGACGAGACAGCGGGGCGTTGGCGCGTGGAACGCTCCGCGGGGTTCGCGCTGCCCGAGAGCGTGCGCGAGGTGATCGAGCGGCGCGTGGAGCGCCTCGGCGAGGAGACCCTCGAGGTCCTGCGGCTCGCGGCGGTGATCGGCCGCGTCTTCGACATCGAGCTGCTCGCCGCGAGCTCAGAGCTAAAGGAGGACCGCCTGCTGGACTATCTCGAGGCAGCCGTCGCAGCCTCGGTGCTGGCCGAGTCCAGCGACCGGGTCGGGCAGTTTCGCTTCCCCCATGCGCTCATCAACCAGACGCTGTACGAGGGCGTGGGCGCCACGCGTCGTGCGCGGATGCACCAGCGCGTCGCCCAAGCGCTCGAGCAGCTCTATGGCGGGGACCCCGGCGATCGCCTCTCAGAGCTCGCGCTTCACTGGCGCCTCGCGGCTGTGTCGGTCGACAGGGCCAAGGCCGCCGACTACGCCCTGCGCGCCGGGCAACGCGCGCTCGACAGCCTCGCTCCGACCGAGGCCGTGAAACTGTTCAGCGACGCCGTCGAGCTGATGGGCGACGTCGACAGCGCCGAGCGCTGTGAGGTGCTGATCGGGCTCGGGACGGCCCAGCGCCAGACCGGCGATCCAGCCCATCGCGAGACGCTGCTTGAGGCATCCCGGATCGCATCTGCCCTGAGGGACGGTGACCTCGCCGCGAGGGCCGCGTGGGCGAACCACCGCGGGACCAGTGGGAGCGGCACGTATGGAGACCTCGACCAAGCGCGCATCGCGGCGATCGAGCGGGCGCTCGAACTCGACGACCCGCCGGATTCGGTTCGTCGCGCGCGCCTGTTGGCGCTGCAGGCGCAGGAGCTGAGCTGGGACCCCGACTTCGCGAGCCGCCGCGCGCTCGCGGAGGAGGCGATCACGCTGGCGCGTGACGCGGCAGACAAGCGGGCCCTCGCCGATGTATTGCTCACCGCACACCGCGGGATTTGGAACGCCGAGACCCTCGAATTGCGCTCCGCTCTGTGCGAGGAGCTGGCCGGGTTGGCCGCCGAGCTGCGCGACCCCGCCGTTGACGTGGGTGTGCAGGAACACCTGACTCAGCTGTATGCGGAGCGAGGCGAGTTGGCGCAGGCTCGCGCAGCGGCGGAGCGCTGGCGAAAGTTCGCCGATGAGCTCGGGCAGCCCACCCCTCGGTGGGTCTCGACATACATGCTCGCCGGCCTGGAACTCCTCCACGGCCGGCTCGCTGACGGCGAGCGCCTCGCCGTCCAGGCGTCTCAGGTCGGGCAGGAGTCCGTGCCGACCGACGCCGCCCAGGTCTACGGTGGGCAGCTCGGTTTCATTCGTCGTTATCAGGGCCGCGCCAACGAGCTCATCGAGAGGCAAGAACAGGCAGTCAGGGCGCACCCAGGGATCGTTGCCTGGCGCGCAGGATTGGGCGCGTCACTGTGCTGGCTTGACCGCCACGCCGAGGCGAGCTCGATTCTCGACGGCGCAGCATGCGACGGTTTCGAACACGTCGCGCCGGTGCTGACGATGCTTGGGACGCTTGCGCTCTACGCAGACGCCGCAGCGCAGACAAGGCATGCAGGGGCCGCCGGCGCGCTGTACGAGCGGATGGAGCCCTTCTCCGAGCAGGTCGTCTGGATGACGGTGCAAGGCTACGGGCACGTGCGACTGTGGCTCGGGCTGCTCGCCGATCTCCACGGAGAGCACGGGCGAGCCGACGAGCACCTGGAGTTCGCATGCGAGTTCCACGAAGCCAACGACATGCCGCTGTGGACAGCCCGCGGTCACCTCGGTTGGGCGGAAGCGCTCGTCGCGCGGGGCGACGGTGCGGACGCGCGCGAGCACGCCACCCGCGCATTGGAGCTCTCGCGCGAGCACGGCTACGGTGCGTTCGAGAAGCGCGCAGCCGCGCTTGTCGCACCTAAGTCAGCGGCGGAGGCTGACGGGCGATGAGAAGCGTCGCCGACGCTGCCGTGCTCCTCATCGACCTCTCGGCGGTTCTCGCGCCATCTCCGAGCGAAGCTGGTTGGCGCCAACATCACGAGCGCCGAGTGCGGCGCCGCTGGTTGTAGTCCTGGCGCACGCGCCACGCAGCGCCGCGAAATTTTCGTTCAGCGGTCGTGGGCGAGGTCGACCACCGGCAGGTCTCGTACCTCGCCTCTTGTGAGATCGAGTCGGACGCCGTCGGCGGCCACGTCTTTGACAGCGCCGATTGGAATGGCGATCTCCCTCTTACCCCAGAGGTGCCCCTCGTCTAGGAGCACATGCGTCACGTGGTGATTTTTGGGGTCGATGACGAGTCCTTGGACCCGCCCGATGTTGCCGTCGGTGGCATGTACATGTTCGCCGCGACGCACCTCCACCTCGCCCGCTGGTACGCGGTCGTCAATCATGACCTGGGGAGTGGTTGCCATACCTATGCCACCCATCCCCATGCCACCCATGCCCCCGCCGAGCCCATAGTACGGCCATGCAAACGCCTGTCCGGCTTCGTAGCCCATCTCTTCGCCCGTTTCGGGCAGGAAATGCGTCTCCTCGGCGGGTTCGAGCGCCTCGAACTCTGCTGCGCTGCACCGCAGACGGATCTCCTCCGCCGCCGCGTCAACAAGGTCGATTGGGACCAAGCGACCCATCCCCTGCCGGTGCTTGGGCTCGACGACTAGGTGCGTGAGAACGCGAGCGACCGGATCGATGACCACGCAACTCAGGTCTCCGCAGACCCCGTCGCTACACGTCACCTCGACGCCGATCATGTACTGGGCCATGCCGCTCACACTAACGCTTCGCGCGACTTCTCCAGAGCCGACGCGGGGACTCGAACCCCGGACCCCTTCATTACGAGTGAAGTGCTCTACCAGCTGAGCTACGTCGGCGCTCGGCTGATGCTAGCGCCGCTCGCTGTCCCGAGCCACGTGGACAGGCGCTGCGCAACTTCCCGGTGATCCGCGATGTTTTCAGAGCATGGGGGCGATCGCAGGCAGGCGGGTGCTGGGCGCGGCGGCGGTCTGCTGCGTGTTGCTGGCGCCCGCGGCGGCGCGGGCGAACTCCACGGTGATCGCGACCCTCGGCGCCGAGACCCCGGTCTCGGCTGGCCACGGATGGCTCGTGTGGAGCGTCCGCAGCGCCGGCGGGTGGTCGCTCGAGGGCTTCCACGACGGCCGGCTCGCGACCCTGCCCGTGGCGGCGCGGCCCCAGCCGTTCGACGCCCAGGTGGGCACCGACGCCGCCGGCGCTCCCGTCGTCACCTACTCGCGCTGCCGGGTCACTCCCGCGATGGAAGACGCGGGCCTGTACGTGAAGGGCACCGGAACACTGGCGGAGCCCAACACGGGCGCCGGCTGCCGGCTGCGGGTGCTCGAACTCGACAGCGGAAGGGAACGCTCGCCGCCGGTGCCAGAGCCCAGCGGCGTCTCCGACACGACCCCCGCCATGTGGCGCGGAACGCTCGTCTTCGCGCGCAAGGACGCGGGCCACGGCCGCGTCTCACAGATCATGCTGTCCCTGCCCGCTCATCGCTCGCGGTTGCTGACGCTTGCGCACGGCGCGGTTCCCGAAGGGTGCCCGCACAGGCAGGGCTGTGGGGAATTCCCGCCGGGCGGAGAAGTCCAGGCCCTGTCCATCGACGCGCAGATCGTCGCCTTCGTGTGGAAGCCCGAGGGCCCGGGCGTCGGCATCGACGGCGCCTGGGAAGAGCGCGTCGACTCGCTCGCCGGCAGCCGCGGCATGCTCGCCGGGACCCCGATCGGAAGCGAGTCCTGCACCGACGGCGAGCAAGACCCCGTCGAAGAGGAATGGCCCTCGCCGCCCATCCTCTCGGGCTCGGCCGCCCTCTTCCCCGAGCTCGAGCGCGGAGGCTGCTACACGACCTTCACCGCCGCTCTGTTTCAGTACCGCGAGGGAAACCGCCGCCTCGGAACGGCCTCGGTGCCGATCGTCGAGCTCGCCCGCGACGGCGCGACCACCTACGGGCTCGTGGCACAGCGGCCCACCACCCAAGAGGACCCAGGCTGCTCAGCGACTCTCCCGTGCACGCTCGAGAGCATCACACCGCCGCCCCTGCGCCCCACGCACTACAAGCCGGCGCACCCCTTCTGAGGGGCTTCAGCCGCGCTCGGACCTCACGTCCCGAGCCCGTCGAACGTCCTGATCACGCGCCCGTCGGCGGAGCGCCAGATGATCGTGCCCTGTTGCAGCGGGTTGCTGCGCGGAAGCCTCACCACGACCAGGTTTTCAACCGGAGCGGTCGTGATCGTGAAGGCGGGCGAGATCTTCGGGCTGTAGCCGCTCGCGCGGCCGGCGGGGTAGCGCAGCGTGACATTCGCGACCGGGTCGGGCACGACCATCGTGATGGTCGCGCTCGTGCTCGAGCCGGGCGGGCCGCTGCTCGCGTCGTGGCCCAGCTCGATCTGCGCAGCGGTCGCGCCGCCTCCTCCCGTGCCGCCCATCAGCCCGTGGCCGAGGTCGACGTTCCTGGCGAGCTCCATGATGCCCTGATGCGGCGTTTCCCCGGTTCCGCAGCCTCCGACGATGCCCGGGTAGACGTAGTAGGGGCTGCCGTCGACGACCCGCGCGAGGCGTATGTAGTGGACGAAGACGCCGCTGATGAACCCTCCCGCGGTGATGCCGCTGCCGGCGTCGGCCGCCGTCGCGGGCCGGCGCAGCACGCCGAGGATCGACAGCAGCGACCTGCTCGGCGCCCCCTGCAGCGCCCCGCCGTGGCCGCAGGCCGCGGGCGAGGATCGAGCGGTCCTCGACGGCGCCCGCCCCGCCGGCACGGCCGTGCTGCCGCGGTGGGATCCCCCGCCGCCGCCGGCGAACCCCAGCAGGAGCGCCGCGGCGACCGCGGCGGCGATCACGACGGCGGCGGCCACACCGCGGTGACGGCGCTGGCGCGCCCGCGCCTCTTCGATCACGCCCGCGTCGGGGGTCTCCGTGGGCGGTGGCTTGAGGGTGGTGCTCATCGGATCTCAGCACTGCGCTCGAGCAGGCGCTGAGCTATTATCAATAGCACAATGCTCGACGTCAAGGTTGACCGCGATGACCCGGCCCTCCTGCACGACCAGGTCGCCGCGCAGATCCGTCGCGCGATCGCCGACGGCGAGGCGCAGCCCGGCGAGCGCCTGCCGCCGGCGCGCCACCTCGCCGCCGTCATGCACGTCAACACCAACACCGTCCTGCGCGCCCTCAGGCTGCTTCGCGACGAAGGCCTGCTCGAACTGCGCCCCGGCCACGGGATCCGTGTCAGCGGGACTCCCCAGCGCGGCGCTCTGCTCGCCAAGGCGATCGAGCTCGTGAAGCTCAGCCGCGAGAGCGGCTATGACCGCGCGGAGCTGCTGGACATCGTCAGGGACCTGCCCTAGCGCGGGACCGCCTCGCCCCGCCGCGCCTCGCCCGCCGTGCTAGCGGCGCTCGCGCGATGCCTGCGCGCGGTAGGTGCGGACCTTCGTGCGGTTGCCGCACACGGCCATCTCACACCACACGCCCGAGCGGTTGCGCGAGCGGTCATAGAAGGCCCACTGGCAGTCCGGCGAGCGGCAGGCCTTGACACGCCGCCATGAACCGTCCGCGAAAGCGCTCGCCACCGGCACGAGCAGTCGCGCGAGAGCGCCGTCGCCGCCGGCCGCTCGCGGGCGCAGAGACACCGACGCGCCGGGGTCGAAGTGGACGCCGAGCTCGCCGCGCCTGGCGGCGAGCTCGAGCTCGCGCCCCGCACGCTCGTCGCCGGGCTCGCCGTTGTTCGCGAGCATCAGCGCCCGCAGGGCCTCGCGCAGCGCGATCGCGTTGGCGTGGTCGCTCTCTGTGAGCGTCTCGCCCGCCTCGAGCAGCTTGCGCTCGCGCAACCACGTGGCCAGCGTCTCCGCTCGCTCGATCGAGTCCGTCCCCTCCTCCATGTCGAGCGTGTTGACGAAGTCGATCGCCAGATCGAGGGAGTGGGGAGCGTGCGGCTCGCTGTCGGTTGACACCATCGTTTTGATTTGGTAGGTTACGACACCAGCTAAACCAGTACGGAGGTTTCGATGATATCGCAACGCACCGCCCCCTCGGCAGGCCACGGCTTCCTCATCGTCCACGAGCGCAGGGCCGCCTCGCTCAGGCCCGACGTGTTCGCCCGCATCGCCTCGCACCTGCGCGCGAGCTCGCTCGACCGGGAGCTGATCGCAGGCGCCGATCCGCTGGCCTCGCCGGCGCTCGCGGCGCGCGCCGCGACGCTCTGCTCTCGGCGCACGAGAACGCAGCTCGCCGCCGGGCTCGAGCGCTCGCTGCGTGCCGCGCGCGGGCCCCAGCGCCGCTGGTGGGCGGTCTCGCCGCACAGCCCCCTGCTCGCGAACCCCGATGAGCTGCGCGAGCTGGCCGAGCTGCTGCGCGGTGGCGAGCCGCTGCGCGCGGCGGGGATCGCGATGCTCAACCGGCTGTTGACCGACGGCGCCGGCCCCGCCTACCGCGGGCAGCCGCAGGCCGCCGTGCGTCTCCTGCGCGAGGCGCACGCGGCGATGGTCGCCTGAGCGTGCCCCCGACCGCTCAGGAGGAGCCGAGCGCAGCCAGCAGGGACTCGCCGTGCTTCTCGCAGAACGCCGGCCCGATCCCGCGGATCTCGATCAGCTCCTCGATGTTGCGCGGGCGTCTGCGCAACACCTCCTCGAGCACCGCGTTGGCGGCCACCGTGAACGCCGGCTTGCCCTCGGCGCGCTCCCAGCGCCAGGTCCTCAGCCGCTCGAACTCCTGCTCGTCCACCGGCTCACCCGGTTCCTCCTCGCCGGCCGAGGCCCCCGCGCGCTCCGCTCCCCCGGCGCCCGTCCCGGCTCGCGCGCCCCTGGCCGGCCGCGCCCTTCCCGCGCGCGCGGTCGCCGCGCGCTCGAGCTCCTCGTCGGGGTCGCACACGTCACAGCAGCGCCCGCTAGGAGCCCCCTCGGCCGAGTCTCCGAAGTGGTCGAGGATCTGGCGCCTTCTGCAGGTCTCCTTGCCCGTGATGAAGCGCTCGATCGAGCGGTAGGACTCCCACCCGCGATCCTTGGCCGCCCTGATCGCCGCGTACGCCGCGCGCGGGCTGCCGCGGCCGGTGACCGTCACCAGCAGGCCGTCGCGGCCGCCCGGCTCGAGCTCGACCGCACCCGCGCGCTCGGCGATCGACAGAAGCACCCGTTCGCGCTCGGCGAGGGCTCCGTGGCCGATCACCACGACCCCCTCCTGGCTGCGGCCGCGCAGCGCCGCGACATATGCCTTGACGTCCTCGACGCTCGTGTCGCGTTCGTTGATGAACCTGATCAGCCGCCCCAGATCCATCCTCGACGCCAACAGCAGCGCCCGCGCCGGCTCGCCGTCGCGCCCGCCCCTGCCCGCCTCCTGGTAGTAGGCCTCGAGGCTCGTCGGCAGCGCCCAGTGCGCGACCGTCCGCACATCCGTCTTGTCCACGCCCATGCCGAACGCGTTCGTCGCCACCACCACCTCGGCGCGGTCCTCCATGAACGCCTGCTGGCTGTCGCGGCGCGCCTGCGGGCTCATGCCCGCGTGGTAGGCCACCGTCGCGATCCCCCGCTCGGTGATCATCCCCGCCACCTCGTCGGTGTCCCTGCGCGTGCCGCAGTACACGATCGCCGGCCTCGAGCGAGCATCGCCGAGCACGTGCATGAGCGTCGCGCGCTTGCGCGCGACCGCGCCCTTGCCCTCCAGGCCGACCACGTCGAAGGCGAGGTTGGGGCGGTCGAAGCCGGAGCGGATCGAGACCCACTCGCGCAGCCCCAGGCGCGCCGCTATCTCCTCGGCCACCCGCGGCGTGGCCGTCGCCGTCGCCGCCATCACCGGCGGGCGTCCCAGCGAGGCGATCGCATCCCCCAGCCGCAGGTAGTCGGGCCTGAAGTCGTGCCCCCACTCGGCCACGCAGTGCGCCTCATCGACGACGAACAGCGACACCCGCCGGCGCGCCAGCGCCTCGCGGAAGGCGGCCGAGGCGAAGCGCTCGGGGGCCGCCAGCACGAGCTGGGAGTCCCCCGCCGAGATGTCCCGCAGAGCCTGCGTGTTGTGGCCCTCCTGCATCCCCGAGGCGAGCATGCTCGCCCTCACGCCCGCCTGCTCGAGACGCCGCAGCTGGTCTGACATGAGCGCGATCAGCGGGCTCACCACGACCACCAGCGGGTGGCTCGGATCTCCGCCGGCCGCCAGCGCCGGCAGCTGGTAGCAGAGCGACTTGCCGCCCCCCGTCGGCATCACCACGAGGCTGTCGCGCCCGGCCAGCGCGGCCTCCACCGCCTCGCGCTGCCCCGGCCTGAAGGCCTCGAGGCCGAACCGCGCGAGCAGCTCCTCCGGCAACGGCGCCGGCGCGTCCGCGCCCGCGGGCAGGGGCGTCTGCAGAGTCGTGTCCATCGCCCCCACGCTACTCACCGCCTCGGCCGGGACCGGCCGCCTTCTGTGGGCGGCGCGCCCGCTTCACCACCGCGCACGCACGCCCGGGCCGCCCGCCGGGCGGCCCCTCATCAACGGCTCGAGGCGCCTCTTCTGCTCCACACCACGCGTGCGCCCGCGGCCGGCACGAGCGTGATCGCCCGCCGGCGGTTCCACTCGCCGTTTCGCCACCTGCGCGTGCGTGCGGGCACGCTCGGCTCGAGCTCTCTGAGCACCGTGCGCAGGATCAGCTTCATCTCGAGCAGCGCGAAGGAGGCGCCGATGCAGCGGCGGATGCCGCCGCCGAAGGGGATCCACGAGAAGGTCTCCGGTCCGTCCTTGAGGAAGCGCTCCGGGCGGAACTCCGCGGGCTGCTCGTAGGCGCGCGGGCTGCGGTTGGTCAGGTAGATCGAGGGCACCACGCGCGTGCCCTTCGCCAGGCGATAGCCGCCCACCTCGAGCTCCTCTTCGAGCATCCTCGCCACGATCGGCACCACCGGCCTGACCCGCAGCGTCTCGTTGACGACCGCCGTCATGTACTCCTCCGAGCCGCCCCGCGGGAGCGCGTCGATCTCGGCCTGCAGGCGCCTCAGCTTCTCGGGGTGGCGCACCAGCCGCTCGATCGCCCACGCCACCGACGTCGCCGTGGTCTCGTGCCCGGCCAGGAGCAGCGTCACGAGCTCATCGCGCAGCTCCGAGTCGGTCATCGCCTGGCCGTCCTCGTCACGCGCCTGCAGAAGCAGCGAGAGGATGTCGTTGCGCTCCGCCAGGTCCTCCTGCTCGCGCCGGCGCCTGAGCTCTGAATAGACGACCGCGTCGAGGTGGTCGAGCGCGCGCCCGAGCGCGCCCGTGGGGCGCTCGACGGTCGGCCGGCGCAGCGAGAAGAGCATGATCGCCAGCGGATGCACCGGCGCTAGCAGCGCCCCGATCGCGTGGCGAAGTTCGCCCATGCGCTCGGCCTCCACCCCGAACACCGCCCGCAGGATCACCTCGAGGGTGATCTTGCGCGTTCGCTCCTGAAGGCGCATCGGCTCGCCCCATCGGCCAGCCGGCCATGTCCCTCCTCGTCGCCTCCACGATCACGTCCTCGTACTCGCGCATGCGCTCGCCGTGGAAGGGCGGCAGCAGGAGCTTTCGCTGGCGCATGTGCTCGGGCCCCGTCAGCGTGATCACCGAGCTCGGCCCCATCACCGGCGCGACCGGCGAGGAGCCCGCCGCCGAGGGGGCCACCTGCGGCGGCGCCGTGAACACCGTCTTCACCGCCTCCGGGTCAGAGATCATCACGAGTTTCATGCCGCTGGGGGCGAACGTCAGCGTGAACGCCTCGCCGAGCCGCTCCGCACAGCGGTCCATCACCCACGTGGGCGCCACCGCCCAGGCCAGCGTCTGCACGATCGCGGGCGCCCGCGGGCCCGGCGGAAGCTCAGGCGCCGGCACCGCGCCGAGCGGCCGCTCGCCCGTCTCAAGCCCTTGCACCCCCGCGGCGGGAGCCGTCGTCGCCATTTCCTACACGCTAGCGCCTTCGGCTAGGCGATCAGGCGGGCGAGCGGGGAACCGCCGCCGCGGCGCCGGGTCTCATACTCGGCGAGCCCCTCGTCGAGCAGATCCTGCACCCGCTCGATGTCCGCCTGAGCGAGCGTCGCACGGTGTCTGCTCAGGTATCCGATCAGCATCCGCGCCGGCACCACCCGCACGCCCTTGCGCCGCGCCAGCGGCCGGTCGACCCAGGCGCGGCTGTAGACGATCAGCGGCTCCACGCTCACGCCGGTGACCGCTTCGATGGCCTTGCGCTGGGCCTGGGCCTGGCTGAGCGTGCGCCCGTGCACGCGCCCCACCCGCACCGGACCGGGGTGACTCTTGGTCTCCACCGTGAAGACGCCCGCCGGGCCGATCAGGATGTGGTCGACGTTGCCGTGGCCGAGGGTCACGTCGTGGATCACGCGCCAGCCTTCCTCGGCCAGCACCTCCAGCAGGCCCCCCACCTGCTCCTCGCCGACCGCGCCGCGGTCCTGGCGCTCGAGCAGCGGCAGCACGTAGCGGGAGATCACGAAGATGGTTATCAGCAGCGCGATCTCCGAGCCGAGGAAGCGCACGTCGTGCAGGCCGAACGTGCGCCCGAGCAGGGCGGTCGCCACGGCGAGCACTCCGAGCGTGACCAGCGTTCGCATGCGCAGGCGCAGAACGGTCCTGCGCGCGTACTGTCCGGCCGTGCGGCCGGTCGGGTCGGCGGTGCGCATCACTCCCCTCATCGGTACATAGAGGAGCATTTCTTGAGCACGCGCGAGATCGCCCGTGGGGCCCTGCAGGAGAAGCGTGGAAAGTGACCCCGACTTCTAAAGCCGCGCGGGCGCCACGTCGAAGCCAGAACTAGCCGCGCATCACCTTCAGAGCACGGATGCTCCGCATGACAGACCACGCCCAGCCCTCCCCCTATCCGACGTCTGCCTGCTGTTGCGCGCCCATGCCGAGCACAGCTGGCTGAACCACGAGGTGATGCCGGTGGTGCTCGAGCTCGAACAGCGCGACTCCCTCCCGCAGGAGCAGCTGGGCGCCGCCATGGCCTACCTGGAGGTGCTCTGGATCGAGGCATCCCAGCGCGCCGCCGAGACCGAGGCCGCGCAGGCCGAGCTCGACGCGATCGACGCATGCGGAGAACGCGCCCTCTCGGGCAAGGCCCGCGGCTATCACGCCGCCGTGCGCAGCTTCCGAAGCCACCTCGCGGCTCGCGTCGCCGGACTGCTGGCGGCCCCCTGCGACGAGCAGGCACGCGACCAGCAGCTGATCTGATCGCATAGCGTCCCGCGCGTGCACCCGCGCTTTGACCTGCAGTCACACTCCACTCACTCCGACGGCGCGCTCGAGCCGGCCGAGGTCGTGCGCCGCGCCGCTGAGGCGGGCGTGGAGCTTTTGGCGCTGTCAGACCACGACACCGTCAGCGGCGTCTCCGAGGCGCTCGCCGCGGGTGAGCGCGAGGGGGTGCGCGTCGTCTCGGCGGTCGAGATCTCAGCCGTCGATGACGGCGCCGCCGGCGCCGGCGCGGCCCGCGAACTGCACATCCTCGGCTACCTCATCGACCACGCCGGCCCGCTGCTGAGCGAGCGGCTGAGCGAGTTCCTCTCAGACCGCGAGCAGCGCACGATGCGCATGGCCGGCGCCCTTGAAGAGCTGGGCCTCGAGCTCGACCAGCGCCGGCTCGCCGAGCGGCGCGCCGCCGGAGCGCCGATCGGCCGCCCCCATCTGGCCGAGGCCGTGCTCGCCTGCCCGGCCAACGCCGCCCGCCTGAAGGATGAGGGCATCGATGACATCGGCTCGCTGATCAGGGGCTACTTGATCGAGGGCCGCCCGGCCTTCCGCCTGCGCCAGACCCCCACCGTCGCCGAGGCGATCGCGGCGATCCACGACGCCGGCGGCGTGGCCGTGTGGGCGCACCCCTTCTGGGACATCTCCGACCCCGTCGAGGTGCTCGCGACGATCGATCGCTTCGACGAGCTGTCGATCGACGGCGTGGAGGCCTTCTACGTGACCCACGAGCGCGAGCAGACCGAGCTGTTGGCCGCGCGCTGCGCTTCGCTCGATCTGCTCAGCACCGGCTCCGCCGACTTCCACGGGCCCGAGAACCGCCAGTTCTCGCGCTTCCTCGCGTTCGACACCTACGGGCTCGAGCCCAACCTCGGGCCTATCGGCTGAGCAGCGACTCGAGGCGGTAGGCGAGCACCTCGAGGGCCAGCTCCTCGGACACGTTCACGGCCAGGCTGAGCCGCGTTTCGCCGACCAGCTCGATGCCCCTGCGCAGGCCCACGCCGTCGCCCTCCTGCGCCGCGGCGTCCTGCTTCGAGCGCTCCGAGGCGATCGACGGCGTAGACGAGGGCGGGCGCGCCCTCGCAGATGCAGAGCATGTCGCGCAGCCACAGCTCGACCAGCCTCAGCGCGAGATCGAGCGTCTGCGTGCGCACGCGCCGCTCTCCCCGGCGCCTGGCCTCGAGGGCTTCGCGCTCATAGCGTTTGCGCTCCTTCGCCGGGAGCAGCTCGAGCTCTGACTGAAGCCGCTCCTGCGCCTCCTCGCCGGCGGCGAGGCCCGCCGCCTTGGCCATCTCGAGCAGGCCCGTCCACGGGCGCTCCTCAGTCGTCCCCTGAAGCGCAGAGCGGACCAGCCGCTCGGCGAGTCCCCGCAGCGCCACGCCCTCCTCGCCCGCCAGGCGCGCGGCAAGGCGCGCGTCGCCGAGCGCGAGCTCCGCGCACGCGCGTGCGCGCTCGGGCTCCGCAGGTAGGAGCTGCTCGGCGAGCTGCTCGGCCATGCGCGCCGGCGGCTGCGGGTCGAAGCGCACCTGCTGGCAGCGCGAGGCGATCGTCGCCATCACGTCCTCGCGGCGGTCGGTCAACAGCAGCAGGTGCACGAACGCGGGCGGCTCCTCGAGCGTCTTCAGCATGCGGTTGGCCGCCTCCTCGGTCATGGTGTCCACGGCCTCGACCACGAACACGCGCTTGGCCGACTCGAAGGGCGTGCGCGCGGCGGCGGCCACGACCGGCTCCTCGATGTCGGCCACGAGCATGCCGGCGGCGCCCGAGGGGGTGACCCAGGTGAGATCGGGGTGCGAGCCACGCGCCACCCGCGCGGCCACCTGCTCGGGGTCGGACGCGCCGTCGGCGAGCAGCGCCGCCGCGAAGGCGCGCGCGATCGCGCGCTTGCCGGTTCCGGCGGGGCCGTGGAAGAGGTAGGCGTGCGAGGGCTCTCCGTCCGGCGGCAGCCCGCCCGCCAGCACCGCGCGCGCGTGCGGGTGCTCGTCGATGCCCGGCAGGACGCTCACGGCGGTCATGGTAGGAGACGGTACGGTGCCGGAGTGGCTCGCGGCAGGCTGATCACGATCGAGGGACTCGACGGCGCCGGCAAGTCAACGCTCGCGGAGGCCCTCGCGGGTGAGATCGCCGAGCGGGGAATCGCCGTCGAGCTGCTGCGCGAGCCCGGCGGCGTGCCCGTCTCAGAGCGCATTCGGGAGCTCGTCAAAGATCCCCGGATGGACCTCGCGCCGCGGACGGAGGCGCTGCTGTATGCGGCCGCGCGCGCCCAGCTCGTGCACGAGCGCCTCGAGCCGCTGCTGGACGCGGGCGTGCTCGTGCTGCTGGACCGCTTCGTCGACTCCTCGCTGGCCTATCAGGGAGCCGGGCGCGGGCTGGGCGTCGGCGAGGTGGCCGCGATCAACCGCTTCGCCACCGGCCCGCTCGAGCCCGACCGCACGCTGCTCCTGCGCATCGCTCCGCAGGCCGGCCGCGAGCGCCAGCTCGAGCGCGCGCACGAGCCCGATCGGCTCGAGCGCGAGAGCGACGGCTTCTTCGCGGAGGTCGCGGCGGCCTACGAGGAGCTCGCTCGCTCACAGCCCGAGCGCATTCGCGCGCTCGACGCCTCCCAGCCGCCGCAGCGGGTGCTCGAGGAGGCCCTCAGCGCGATCGGGGACCTGCTGGGGCACGCCGGCACCCGCCACTAGCATGGGCGCCCCGATGTTCGCAGCATCCACCCAGAGCACCACCCTCTCCGACGAAGCGATCGCGGCCGCGATCTTCGCCGCTGCTCCTGATCCTCGGCTGCATCGCCTGGGCGATCGTCCGCCAGCGGGCGATCGAACCCCACTGGACGATCTCCCTGCGCCACGCCCTGTCCGAGGCGGGCTTCCGCGCGTCGGCCACCTGGGCTGAATTCACGGACTGGATGAAACTCGGCCGCTGAGGGCTCGCCGCGACCGCTGAGAGGGTCGTCGAGGCCCGCTCAATCCAGACTTTTCAACTCTGGTTCGAGGGGCTCGGCCTTCTAAAATTGAAGGTGCTGGCGGCGGTGTTTTCGGTTGTCTTTCCGTCCGGCTCGAGCGGGATGATGCTCGGCCCCGACAACAGCCTCTAGTGCGCGTCCGCAACGCCGGCGCAGCAGAAAAGGAAAGCCGATGAACCCACCCTCACACACAAGCACCCCCAAGGAGACGGCGCCGCTCGGCGCGCTCGAAGTAACGCGCTTCTTCAGCTCGCCGGGAGTGCATCCGTTCGACACCGTGAAGTGGGAGCGGCGCGACGCGCGCATCGGCCACGGCGACCGGGTGGCGTTCGAGCAGAAGGACGTCGAGTTCCCCGCCGATTGGTCGCAAAATGCGACGAACATCGTGGCCCAGAAGTACTTCCGCGGACAGCTGGGCCACCCGGCGCGCGAGAGCTCCGTCAAGCAGATGATCGGCCGCGTCGCCGGCACCATCGCCGGCTGGGGACGCGAGCTGGGCTACTTCGCCGACGGCGATCACGCCGAGGCCTTCGAACACGAGCTGATCCACATCCTCCTGCACCAGATGGCCGCCTTCAACTCGCCGGTCTGGTTCAACGTCGGCTTCGAGGAGAGCCCGCAATGCTCGGCATGCCAGCCCTATCACGCGCTTGTCTCGACCCCGCAGGGCATGATCCCGATCGGGGAGCTCGTCGAGGAAGACCAGGTCGGCTTTGAGGTCTACGACGCCAACGGCACGACTCCAGTGGTCGCGACGAAGGCAAATGGCCGCAAGCGCGTGCTGCGGATCCGCCTGCGCAACGGAAGCTTTGTCGAAGCCACGCCCGACCACGTCGTGAAGGCGGTGGACGAGCGCCGCACTCAACCGGCCTGGCTGAGGGTGGACCAGCTCGAGGTCGGGATGCGCATGCACCTGCATCCTCACGGTGCGCTCGTGCGCGAGCCGGTGCTGGTCGGAGCCGGCTCCGACTGGGCCGAGCCCGAGATCGCCGTCTCGACGGACCCGATCGAGCTCGACATAGTCGCCATCGACGACCTCGGCGAGATGGAGGTCTACGACATCCAGACGGAGTCGGGCGAGTACCTCTCCAACAACGTCGCGGTCCACAACTGCTTCATCCTCTCCGTCGAGGACACGATGGAGTCGATTCTCGACTGGAACACCAAGGAGGGAATGATCTTCCGCGGCGGATCGGGATCGGGGATCAACCTGTCGAACATCCGTGGATCGATGGAGCCGCTCGCCAAGGGCGGTACCGCCTCCGGCCCCGTGTCGTTCATGCGTGGCGCCGACTC
The DNA here is from genome assembly GCA_963779605.1 of uncultured Solirubrobacteraceae bacterium. Lineage (GTDB taxonomy): Bacteria > Actinomycetota > Thermoleophilia > Solirubrobacterales > Solirubrobacteraceae > Palsa-744. The sequence continues at coordinate 1,080,753 of CAVZYR010000004.1, read as the reverse complement.
GTGGGCCGGCACGATCAAGTCCGGCGGCAAGACGCGTCGGGCGGCGAAGATGGTCGTGCTAAACGTCGACCACCCCGACATCCGTGAGTTCATCTGGTGCAAGGCGAAGGAGGAGGACAAGGCGGCCGCGCTGCGCGACGCGGGCTTTGACATGTCGATCGACGGCGACGGCTTCAAGTCGATCCAGTATCAGAACGCGAACAACTCGGTGCGGGTGACGGACGAGTTCATGCAGGCCGTCGAGGAGGACCGCGAGTGGCAGCTGATCGCGCGCTCGACCGGCGAGCCCGTGGGTGAGCCGGTGCGCGCCCGTGAGCTTATGAACGAGATCGCGGAGGCGGCGTGGCGCTGTGCGGATCCGGGCATGCAGTACGACACGACGATCAACCGCTGGCACACCGACCCGAACTCCGGGCGGATCAACGCTTCTAACCCCTGTTCGGAGTACATGCACGTCGACAACTCGGCCTGCAACCTGGCCTCTCTGAACCTGATGAAGTTCCGGCGCGAGGATGGGACGTTCGACGTGGAGTCGTTCGAGCGCGCGGTTGACGTCGTGCTGCTGGCCCAGGAGATCGTCGTCGGGCCCTCCAGCTACCCGACCGAGGAGATCGCCGTCAACGCCCGAGCCTTCCGCCAGCTCGGCCTCGGCTACGCCAACCTCGGTGCCTATCTGATGAGCAACGGCATGCCGTATGACTCCGACGCCGGACGCGAGACGGCGGCCGCAATCACCTCGCTCATGACCGGGCGAGCCTACCGCCGCTCGGCCGAGGTCGCGGCGGCGCTCGGGCCCTACGACCGCTACGCGGAGAACCGCGAGGCGCACAACAACGTCATGCGCATGCACCGCGATGCCTCATACGTGATCCCCGAGGAGGGCAGCGCAGATGAGCAGCTGCTCGCGGCGGCGAGACGGTCATGGGACGAGGCCGTGGAGCTGGGCGAGCGTCACGGCTACCGCAACGCGCAGGCGACGGTGCTCGCGCCCACTGGCACCATAAGCTTCCTTATGGATTGTGACACCACGGGCGTCGAGCCCGACTTCTCTCTGGTCAAGTTCAAGGAGCTCGTCGGTGGCGGACAGATGACGATCGTCAACCGCACGGTGCCACGTGCCCTGCAGACGCTCGGCTACTCAGAGCAGCAAATCGAGCAGATCGAGGCGTACCTGGCCGAGCACGGCACGATCCTTGGGGCACCCGGCCTAAACGAGGATCACCTGCCGGTGTTCGACGTGGCCGTGGGCGAGCGGGCGATCTCTCATATGGGCCACCTGAAGATGATGGGTGCCGTGCAACCCTTCATCTCGGGGGCGATCTCAAAGTCCGTGAACCTGCCTGCGGAGGCCACCGTGGAGGACATCGCCGACGCCTACACGCAGGCGTGGCGTCTGGGGATCAAGGCACTGGCGATCTACCGCGACGGGTCCAAGACCGCGCAGGCGCTGCGCACGGACGCGCAGCAGGGCGTGAAGGAGCCGGCGGACGTCGATGCAATCGTCGAGCAGGCTGTCAGCAACGCGCTCGCCGAAGCGGGCCCGCGACGCAAGCGGATGCCGCGCGAGCGCCAGTCGATAACGCACAAGTTCTCGATCGGCGGCCACGAGGGCTACATCACCGCCGGAATGTACGACGACGGCAGCATCGGGGAGATCTTCCTAACCGACATCGGCAAGGAGGGCTCGACGCTGCGCGGCATGATGAATTCGTTCGCCACGGCGATCTCGATCGCGCTGCAGTACGGGGTGCCGCTCGAGACGCTGGTGCGGAAGTTCAGCTACATGCGGTTCGAGCCCGAGGGAATCACCGGCAACCCGGAGATCCCGTTCGCGAAGTCGATGCCCGACTACATCATGCGCTGGCTGGCCTCGCGCTTCCTGGATGTGGATGCCCAGGAGGACCTCGGAATCCTGACGCCGGCGGTACGCGCCCGCAAGGCCGCCCAGGACGCCGTCCAGTCCGTCAGCGCCTCCGACACGGCCGGCCCCGGTGCCGAGGACGAGTCGGGGGATGAGCCCGCCTCCGCGGACAGCCCGCAGGCCGCGACCGGAAATGGCGGCGCCAGCGCGCCGACCGCTTCACTGACCGACACGCCGCCGGTGGTACCGGCCCGCCTGCAGGGGCTCGACCTCGGTCCGGCGTGCAGCCAGTGCGGGGGCATGATGCAGCGCACGGGGTCCTGCTACACGTGCAGCAGCTGCGGCAACAACACCGGCTGCGGCTGAGTGAGGCTTCGACAGCCCTGGATCTTGGGGCCGCTGCCTACGCCGCAGGCGGCGGTCCGAACCAGGTGGTCAGCGCTTGAGGGAGTCCGAGCTGAGTCCGGTCTCCGACCCAGGCAACGTATCCGTCCGGCCGGATCAACACGGCGGTCGGGGCGGGGACCCCGCCCAGTACCGGAAGCTCCCACTCTCCGAGATATTCGGCATCGATCAGCTGGACCCGGCCAGCCCATGGAGCGATGTCAAAACCGCCGGGTTCGCCGAGGTTGAGCAGCACTGGCCTCGCGGCGTGGAGCAGCTCGAAGACCCGGAGCGGACCGTCGTCGGTCGCGAGGTCCAGATCGGGCATACGGCGTCCGAGCAGGGGGTGGCCCTCGCCGAGGTCGTAGTGAATGTCCAGCCCGGAGACGATCCCGACAAGTCGTTTGCGAGGCTCGTCCATCGTCGCGAGCTCCGACACGACATCGACCAGGGCCTGCATGCGCTCGTCCAGGCGTCGGAGCGCGATCTGAGCCATCGTGTGCTGGAGCGCGCGGGCAGCGACCGGGTGGCGCTCGTCCTGATAGGTATCAAGGAGGGTCTCCGGGGAGGTCCCGTTGACCACCTGGGCCAGCTTCCATCCGAGGTTCACCGCATCCTGCACACCGAGGCTGAGGCCCTGTCCGCCCGCCGGGTAATGCACGTGCGCCGAATCGCCGGCGAGTAGGACTCGTCCGGCGCGGTAGGCGGCTGCCTGACGTGTCATGTCGGTGAACCTTGAGATCCACGTGGGATCGTGGATCCCGAAGTCGGTGCCGTACACCGCGATGAGCGCTTCGCTCAGATCGCGCAGGGTGGGCTCGCTGTCGGGCCCGAGCGCCTGCTCGGTCACGACGACCCGCACCGGCCCCCCATTCATGTAGACCACCTCGCCGTCGCGGACCTCGTACTCCAGCCTGCCGATGCCATGGGTGCCCTTGTCATCGCGACGGACGCCGAGCTCCGGCTCCTCGGCCATCTCGACCTCGGCGATCAGGCTGCTGATCGTCGGATCCCATCCGGGGAACTCGATGTCGGCGGCTATTCGGATGACGCTGCGTCCGCCGTCGCACCCGACGAGATACTGCGCCCGCAGCGACTCGCCGTCGGACAGCTCGACGTCGACGCCGGCGTCATCCTGCGCGAAGCCCGTCACGTCACGTGCGTAGTAGATACGTACCGGCAGCTCGGCGATCCAGGCAGCCATGATCCGCTCGATCTTGTTCTGCCAGATCCCGAGCGAATACGGATGACGCGTCGGGAAGTCGCTCATGTCCAACACGGTCGTGCCGAACGTCGCGGCCTGAGCCACCTGCCCCTCCGCGAGGAACCGGTCAGCGACCCCACGCTGATCGAGCACCTCGATCGTGCGCGAGTGAAATCCGCCGGCCCGTGAGCCGACGAGCACGTGATCGGGGCGACGCTCGACGACCGCGACGTCAACGTTCGTCAGCGCCAGCTCAGCCGCCAGCATCATTCCCGTCGGACCGCCTCCGGCGATCACCACCGCATGCTCGGTCATAGCCACACTCCGGTCGGATACGTCGAGGACAACACACGCATTTCTCGACTCCCATCTCCGTGGGTTCTGGTAGGAGCCGGCGGTTATACACCACCATCCGCGGCTTCATGAAGGCCTCCTGGGTGGTATAAATTGGAGGTGGAGAGGGTGGGCGCCCGATGGCGGAACCGCGGGCTGTCGTTGCGGGCGCGGCGCTGATCAGGCGGGCTCGTCTGAGTCGCCAAAGCTCTGAGCAAGCCGGAAGAGCCGCAGGTGGGAACGCGCGATCGTTCCGAGTTCGCGCACCAGGCTATGAGCCTCGGGTGAATCCGTGAGTTCTTGGCGCTCCTTGATCGTTCGCATGCGGACCGACACCATCATCGCGTCGCCATTGGTGCTTTCGTAAAGCTGGGCAGACACGAAACCTGGGTGGCCGACGATCACGTTTCGCACCCCGTCGGACATCCGTTGGGCCAGCTCAGCCTGCTGTGAGGGGTCGACGGTCCAGACGTCGATCAGGATCGGGGATTCCATTGGGCGCATTGAGTCTAGATCGCCCCGTTGGTCTGTGGTCGGCGGCCGGCCGGACACCATCAGCCGATCTTCTCTGCGAGCTCGACGATGATCCCCTCGGGGCCACGGACGTAGCAGAGCCGATAGCTGTCCTCGTAGCGCACCAGCTCGCCCACGAGCTCAGATCCGCGGGCGCGCAGGCCGGCGACGATCGCGTCGATGTCTTCGACGGCGAATGTCACGTGCCGGATGCCCGGTGTATTCGCCGACGCGAGCCCGTTGCCGGCCTGGGCCGGCGGCGTGTGGAATTTCGCCAGCTCGAGTCGGCCGTGGCCGTCCGGGGTCTGCAGCATCACGATCTCTGCCCGGACGCCGTCGAGCCCCACGACGCGGTCCACCCAGCGGCCCTCGACGGCCGCCTCGTCCTGAAGCTCGAGTCCGAGCTCGACGAAGAACCGGGTTGCGGTTGCGAGGTCGTCAACCACGATGCCCACATGGTCCATCCGCTGGATCTTCATGGGCTCGATGGTAAGGAGTCCAGGTTCGAGTCGACGGCGCGCTCGAGAATCATCCCAAGTGAGGGGGCTCGATAGGGTTCCCCAGCACGCTCGCAATGGCGCCGAAGGAGCCCGATGAGCAAGCTGCCGACCCCGGAGGAAATCCGCGACACGATGCCGCTCGCAGTCCTGCTTGGGGTTGAGCTCCTTGAGGCGAGTCCCGAGATGGTGCGTGGTCGGCTCGAGTGGGCGCCCGAGCGCTGCACGGCGGGCGGGCTGCTACATGGAGGCGCACTGATGGCATTGGCTGACTCCTGCGGCGGCGTGTGCGCCTTCTTGAACCTGCCCGAGGGGTCCATTGGGACGGCCACGATCGAGTCCAAGACGAACTTCATGCGGGCCGTCCGCGACGGCGCCGTTATGGCCAGCACGCGGCCGCTCCACAAGGGTCGCACGCTGATCGTGGTAGAGAGCGAGCTGGCGCGCGAGGACGGCGCGCTGGTGGGCAAGGTTACTCAGACGCAAGCCTTTCACTATCCACGCTCGTAGCCCGTGCGTAGCAAGCCCGCACGTCGACCTCGCAGCAGCCAGCCGTCTTTGATGGCCGTCTACTCCGTCGTGCGGTCTGGAAATGAATCCAGAAAGCGTCCTCGAGTTGGTTCAGCGGCCTCGTGTGTGAGCCGATCGGATTTAATGGGCACCGGCCGTCGGATCGCACGTGGTGGCCTCTGGCTGTGCCGTTGAACGAGATGGAATCCCCGATCATCTCGGTATTGCGGTAGACCGTCCGTGTGCGGGGTATGAGTCCCAACCAGTGGAGGTGGCAGATGGCCGAACTCGGACCACCCGCAGAAGGAATTGTGGTGACCCACTTCATCGTCTCGGACGATGTCGAGCGTTCCCGCCGCTTCTACACCGACGTGCTCGGCGGCACGTTGGAACGCTCCGGAGAACCGACCAACGTCGCGCTCGCCAACAGCTGGATCGTCATCAATCGGGGTGGAGGCCCGACTGACGACAAGCCCGCGGTCACCCTGGAGACGCCACGCGACCTCGACCGGGTCAGCAGCTTCCTCAATATCCGAGTCAAGGACATCGCCGCCGTGTACGCCGAGTGGAGCGCCCGTGGTGCTCAATTCCTGACGCCGCCGAAGCAGCACGCGTACGAGATCCGCTGCTACATCCGCGATCCCGATGGTCATCTGATCGAGCTGGGACAGACCACGGACCCCGAGGGGGACTGGACCCCCCCTCGGTGGCTGTCGAGTACGGCCGACGGGGAGCCCGAGTAGAGACGACACGCGCTCGTCCCTGCTGCGACACGCCAGGCGCTCGCCTGGCACCGGTGAAAGCAGCGCCCGGGTTCGGTCGATCTGCGCTGTCGTGTGTCAGCCAAGGCGAGGGAACGGGGGACCGCAAGCCACGCGCTCGCACTAGGCGGATGCGTTCCGGTCGGGGCTCACGACTCAGGTCGGCCCTCGGCAGTAGGCTCATGAGCACAACCCGACCGACTGGAAAGATGCACGCTCCGCATGAACTGAACGTCATCGTCGTGAGCCCCGAGGAGGCCGACTTCGGCACCGCCGAGTTCTGGGCCGGCGACAGGCTCTTCGGCTTCACGCGGCTCGAGGACGGCGAGCTGGTTCTTAGGATCGAGCCGCGTAACGATGGCGGCGCGGTCGTTGTCGGCGCGCACAGCTTGGCCGAGGCGCTGGCGCACGCCAAGCAGCTTCTGGAATCCTCCTGATCCGCACCACCCCCCGCTTTGCTGAGCGAGTCGCGGCGCGGTTCACCCGACCTTGGCGTGCTCGGCGCCAATCAGGGCGACGGCGAGCACCGCAGGCACCTCGCCCGGGTTCGACCAGCGGTGCCGGGTGCCGTTCTGGATGTAGGTGTCACCTGGATTCAGCGCGACCGTCGCGCCGTCGTCGAGCTCGAGCGTGGCCTGGCCCGACAACACCACACCGAAGTCCACGCTTGCCGTTGTGTGCATGCCCGGCGCAGCCGTCTCGAGGTGCTCGGCCAACCCGGGCAGCTTCTGCTCGAACTCGGCCAGGGCGGCCTCGATGTCGAGGTCGGCTGGGGCGCCCGCACCCCCGTCGGGCGGAATGGTGAAGAATCCGACACGGAAGCCGCCCACCGGCGGGAAATAGCTCCGCGCGTCGGGGCGCGCCCCATCATCGGGGAACTGGCAGGTAACGTCGGATCCCCATAGCCGGTGGTACTCGCTCCCGGGCAGCAGCGCGAGCGTGACCGGGGCCACTTGCTCATCCGCGACGAACACCGCCTTACCCTCGGTGTCATGGCCGGTCACGACTCTCCGCACGTCCATGCCCGCTCCTTCCGCTCATCCGCCACTCCACCCCTGCTGGGCGCCATTGCTCCCTGACGCGAGGCCGCCGCTCGGGAGCGCCGCAACGTTAGCGCACAAGGGCTGACGCCACACGAGGGCGCGCCTGTCGAAGATGCAGCAAAAGGGACGGCGGGCCGCTTGGGCCCGCCGTCCGTTGCTTCAGCCTGCCCTGTGCGAGATAGCCCTAGTGCACCCGCACCCGGAACTGAATGACCCTGGGGCGACCGGAGACGGCCGTCACATGGATCGCGAACGTCTGCCCGACCGCGATCGCGGCAGTGTCCGTCAGGTCACGACACGACTGGGCTTTGGTCAGCGTGCATTTCAATGCTGTCGCGACACCGTTCACGGTGACCGTGTAGGTGCCGGTTGCATTTCCGGACTGGGCGAACACGAACAACTGGTCGAGCGTATTAGCTGCCGGCCAGGTTGCGGCCACGCTCGATTCGAGCGAGCTGATGCCCAGCTCACCGATACCGATGAAGCCGGCTCTTTCGACTTCTTCGTCCGCCGTTCCACCGGTCACGAAGCCGCCCGCGGGGCCGGTCAGGCCGGTCGCGCCGGAAGGCCCTGTCGCCCCGGTCCCTCCTTTGGCTCCGGTTGCTCCGGCTCCGGTGGGACCGGTGGCACCCGCCGATCCGGTTGCTCCTTTGGCTCCCGCGGCTCCCGTGGGCCCAGTCCCTCCCGTAGCTCCGGCAGCTCCTGCTTTGCCTTCGTTGCCGCTCGGGCCGGTGGCTCCCGTGGCGCCTGATTTGCCTTCGCTTCCCGTGCCGCCATTCGCTCCCGCCGCCCCGGTGGGTCCGGCAGGTCCCGTTCCCCCGGTCACGCCTTTGGCGCCTTCTTTCCCTTCTTTGCCCGCGGCGCCTTCCGATCCGGTCGCGCCGGTTTTACCTTCGGCTCCCGTAGCTCCAGTTGCTCCGGCTTTGCCTTCGGAGCCGGTCGCTCCTGTCGCGCCGGCCGGGCCCGTGGCTCCCGTGGTCCCGGCTGCTCCGGCTTTGCCTTCTGCTCCGGTTGCTCCTGCGGCTCCTGCTTTCGCCGGTTTCTCGACTCCGTCGCTCCGGCTTTGCCTCGGAGCCGGTCGCACCTGCGGTTCCGCCGGTTTCACCGGCTCCCGTCGCTCCGGCTTTGCCTTCGGAGCCGGTCGCACCTGCGGCTCCGGTCGCGCCGGTTTCACCGGCTCCTGTCGCTCCGGTTGCTCCGGCTTTGCCTTCGGAGCCGGTCGCACCTGTCGCGCCGGCCGGGCCTGTGGCTCCCGTGGTCCCGGCTGCTCCGGCTTTGCCTTCTGCTCCGGTTGCACCCGCGGCGCCGGCTTTGCCTTCTGAACCAGTCGCTCCTGCGGCTCCGGTCGCACCTGCTCCCGTGGCTCCAGTCGCTCCTGCTTTGCCTTCTGAACCGGTCGCACCTGTCGCGCCGGCCGGGCCTGTGGCTCCCGTGGTCCCGGCTGCTCCGGCTTTGCCTTCTGCTCCGGTTGCACCTGCGGCTCCTGCTTTGCCTTCTGAACCAGTCGCTCCTGCGGCTCCGGTTGCGCCTGCTCCCGTGGCTCCAGTCGCTCCTGCTTTGCCTTCTGAACCGGTCGCTCCCGTCGCGCCGGCCGGGCCCGTGGCTCCCGTGGTCCCGGCTGCTCCGGCTTTGCCTTCTGCCCCGGTCGCACCCGCGGCTCCGGCTTTGCCTTCTGAACCGGTCGCTCCCGTCGCTCCCGCGGCTCCGGTTGCGCCGGTTTCACCGGCTCCTGTCGCTCCGGTTGCTCCGGCTTTGCCTTCGGAGCCGGTCGCTCCTGTCGCGCCGGCCGGGCCTGTGGCTCCCGTGGTCCCGGCTGCTCCGGCTTTGCCTTCTGCTCCGGTTGCACCTGCGGCTCCTGCTTTGCCTTCTGAACCAGTCGCTCCTGCGGCTCCGGTTGCGCCTGCTCCCGTGGCTCCAGTCGCTCCTGCTTTGCCTTCTGAACCGGTCGCTCCTGCGGCTCCGGTTGCGCCGGTTTCACCGGCTCCTGTCGCTCCGGTTGCTCCGGCTTTGCCTTCGGAGCCGGTCGCTCCTGTCGCGCCGGCCGGGCCTGTGGCTCCCGTGGTCCCGGCTGCTCCGGCTTTGCCTTCTGCTCCGGTTGCACCTGCGGCTCCTGCTTTGCCTTCTGAACCGGTCGCTCCCGTCGCTCCTGCGGCTCCGCTTGCGCCGGTTTCACCGGCTCCTGTCGCTCCGGTTGCTCCGGCTTTGCCTTCGGAGCCGGTCGCTCCTGTCGCGCCGGCCGGGCCTGTGGCTCCCGTGGTCCCGGCTGCTCCGGCTTTGCCTTCTGCTCCGGTCGCACCTGCGGCTCCTGCTTTGCCTTCTGAACCAGTCGCTCCCGTCGCTCCTGCGGCTCCGGTTGCGCCGGCTCCCGTAGCTCCGGTGGCTCCGGCTTTGCCTTCCGATCCGGTGGCTCCGGTCGACCCGGTGGCTCCGGCAGCACCTGCTCCGGTGGCTCCGGCTTTGCCTTCTGCCCCGGTGGCTCCAACTTTGCCTTCTGCTCCGGTGGCTCCGGCTTTGCCTTCCGCTCCAGTGGCTCCGGTCGCGCCTGTTGTGCCAGCGGCGCCGGTCGCGCCTTTCGCGCCTTCAGATCCGGTCGCGCCTTTCGCGCCTTCTTTACCTGTCGCGCCTTCTTTACCTGTCGCGCCTTCTTTGCCTGTCGCGCCTTCTTTGCCTGTCGCGCCTTCTTTGCCTGTCGCGCCTTTCGCGCCTTCAGGCCCGGTGGCGCCCGTAGGTCCGGCCGCTCCGGTGTAACACCCGAGCTGACCTTCGGAGTTCACACCGACCACGCAAGCCGTGCCTGCCGCAAGGGTCGTTCCGCGCACCCCGGCCAGGTATGTCTCCTCCGCCGTGCTCTCGTTACCGATGCGGATCACCCCAGTGTCGCTGCTCGTCCCGATGTTTCCGATCTCGATGTTATTCGTGCCGGTGGTGACGTTTTCCCCGGCCTCAGCGCCAATGCCGACGTTGCTGCTTCCGGTCGCGTTATACAGCGCATGCCAGCCGTTTGCGGTGTTGTAGCTTCCGGATCTGTTGAAGTCGAGCGCCTGGTAACCGTCCGCCGTATTGGCGCTACCGGTTTGGTTTTCAGTTAGCGCATAAAAACCATTCGCAACGTTGTCGTTGCCGGTGGTGTTTTCTTCGAGCGCGCCAAAACCATTCGCCTCGTTCAAGCCGCCTTCGGTGTTCTTCTTGAGCGCAACCTCACCCTCGGCGGTGTTGTAGAGGCCGGTTGTGTTTTGTTCAAGCGCCTCGTAACCATTCGCGACGTTTCCCGTGCCGGTGGTGTTTTCTTTCAGGGCAAAGTAGCCGAGCGCGGTGTTGAACGAGCCTTGGTTGAAGTACAGGGCCTCGTAACCGTCCGCCGTGTTGTCGCCGCCTTCTTTATTTTCATAAAGCGCCGCATAGCCGGTCGCAGTGTTCTGGCTGCCGTTGGTGTTGGCGTGTAGCGTGTAGGTGCCTGTCGCCGTGTTCTGTGAACCTTCCGTGTTGGCCGCGAGGGCGTCACCGCCGAACGCGGCATTGAAGTTGCCGCCCGTAAGCGAGAACAGCGAGTTGGTACCGAATGCGCTGTTGTATTCGCCCGTGACTTTGCCCCCCCAATCACACAGCGCCGAGTTCAGTTCGTTGAAAGCGCATGCGTTGCCTTTCGCGTCGTGGTAACCGACCGCTCCTCCCGCCGCCACGCAGCCGAGCTGTCCTTCCGAGTTCACGCTCACCACGCAAGTGGAGCCCGAGAGGGACGTAGTGCCGTAGACCCCGGCCAGGTATGCCTTCGTCTGCGTGCCTTCGGTGCCGATGCGGATCACTCCTTCATCGCTGCTCGTTCCCAGGTTTGCGATCTCCACGTTGTTGGATTTCTTGACCAGCGCACCGGCATCCGCGCCTATTCCCACGTTGGCGCTCCCTTCGACGTCCTCGAGCGAGAGGTAGCCGAGGCCGGTGTTCTGATTGCCGGTTTTGTTCAGTACGAGAATATCCGCACCACTCGCAGTGTTTTCGTTCCCTGTCGTGTTGCGCCCGAGCGAGAACCTGCCGTCGGCCATGTTGAAAGAGCCTAGGGTATTGTTTTCCAGCGCTTCTGACCCGGTCGCTGTGTTGTAGTTGCCTATCGTGTTGCTGCGCAGTGCCTCGTACCCGCTCGCCGCGTTCTGGAATCCGGTGGTGTTGTGGAGAAGCGCCTCGAATCCGTTGGCGGTGTTTTTTTCACCGGTCGTGTTGAAGTAGAGCGCCTCGTAGCCGTTGGCGCTGTTTTCGCTTGCTTCGTTTGAGTAGAGCGCCCCCCACCCGTTCGCGGTGTTTTTGGAGCCGGTTTTGTTGCTGTAGAGCGCCTTGACTCCGTTTGCGGTGTTTTCGTTGCCGGATTCATTGCTGCGTAGCGCTTCGACGCCATTGGCCGTGTTTTCGCTGCCAGTTGTGTTGAAGTCGAGCGAGAAGACTCCGGTTGCAGTGTTATTTTTGCCGGTGCTATTCCTCACGAGCGCGGCGTCGCCGATCGCGGTGTCGTTGCTGCCCGTGGTGTCTTCCGCGAGCGCACGGAAGCCCATCGCAGTGTCGTCGCTGCCTGATGTAAGGCCTTCGAGAGCCCCAAGCCCCAGAGCCACGTCCAATTTCCCCGTAAAGCCCACTTTTCCGCTCCAGGAGCAGTACGGTGCCGTTTCTGAGTTTCCTACGCACGTGTTGAGGGAGCCGCTACCTTCGTAGTAATATTCCTTTGCGACGCTCGCCTGCGTGATGGCCGGTATCGCGAGGCACAGCGCCATCACGGCCAGTGCCGCGCCCACCACCAGAGTCCGCATACGCGTCCGTTTGCCTGGTTCGGTTCTCATGTCGAGGTCCTCTCGTATGGTCGTCGCGCGGACCGGCGGACCTGTTCCACCGACTCGCCTCTGTGTATCCGTATCCGCGCGCAGGCATTCGGCCCGAGTGGGCCAACAGCGCGAGCGTTCGCGCGCACGACGATCCCTCGCGTCGGCGCCCCCTGCGATGGACTTGCCCCCTGGCATAACCCCCCTGCGGTAAACATCCCTGTACCTTTTGGTCAGGAGGCAAGTCTACACAAACGTGGTCAAGCGTGCCATCCGCCGCTCACCGTGGTATGGCCGATCGATCCTCGCCCGCGTGGGTGGAAATCGCAGTGCGGTTCGCCGAGGCGCGAGCATGATGTCGGCGCTCGCACTCCGGGGCCCGGGTGTTCAGGGCTGAAGACCGCCCGTCGCCAACATCATGGGCGCCGTGCGTGGGCCGTGGAGATGAGCTCCTCGATGCCGATGCTCTGTGGATGGATGATCGCGGTTCCGAGGTCCCGCAAGCGTGCGAGCGTCTACTCGGAGAGTCCTGCCGCCCGCAGTCCTTCGGCACGATCGAGATACATCCCGTAGCGCCAGACCCCGTCGCCGCGAAAATCGAAGATGCCCGCGAATGACCTATCGACCGGTCCCCGCTGCCCTTCCCGCGGGCCTTGAGCCTTCCGAGCACAAGCACCCGGTCGCCGAGATCGCGGAACTCCTCAGGCAGCGCCTCCCAGGCGCCGCGCTCAGCGTTTGATGCCGATGCTCTTCCCCTCGGTGTAGCGGATCGCGGGCTCGATGCCTTCGACCAGGAACTGCTCGCGCTCGCCGCGCTCCCACGCCTCGCGCAACCCCTCGGCGTGAAGATCGAAGTCTGGTCGGATTCTCTTCAAGACCTCGCGTAGATCCATGTGCAGCTCGTGCAACGAGGGGCGGCCCCAGTACCAGTAGCCGTTGTGGATCGAGAAGATCCGCAGGCCGGGCGCGAGCACGAATGTGTGCGGAACCATCGGATCGTGGGGGTCGGTGTACTCCTGGATGTCGAGATCCTTCTGCACGGTGCGCTCGGGATCTGCGAGGAACGGCCACTCAGCCCCGACCGCGTCTCGAAACTCGTTGATGTCGAGCTGGTTGTCGGTGGTGATCACGACCAGGCGGGTGTAGGCAGCCTTGAACTCCGGATAGGCGTCGGCGAGGTGTCGCAGGAATCGGTGCTCCTTCGGGTCATACCCCCGCGCGCGAGATGCAGAACCAGCGGATTCGTCCCCTGGATCTCCGAAAGCTTGAGCTGCTTGCCCGTGTGGTCAGAGAGCCGGTAGTCAGGAAACACGGCGCCCACTTCGATGTCACTCCTCACGGCGGCCTCCTAGCGCTGGTTGGCTGGCGCTGGCCACAGTAGCTCGCGGCCCGCGAGGACGTAGCGTGATGCTCGGCGGCGAACACCTGCGCGATGAAGATGAACGGTCCGGACACAGTGGCTCTTCTCTGTTTTCCCTCACCGTAGGCCACCGCCGGCCGGACCGTGCGCGGGAGCGAACCCGATGAGGTTGTGGTTGAGTAGGGGCGCCGTCGCCCCTAGCCGAGGAGGAGCCCATGTCGCTGACGCTGTCTTGTGCCTTCGCCACGTCGCCCCAAAGCCACGAACATGCGCGGATCGCCGAGTCACTCGGCTATGAGCGCGCGTTTTTCTATGACTCGCCGCCGCTGTATCCCGACGTGTGGGTGCAGCTCTGCCGGGCCGCCGAGCGCACCGAGCGCATCGGTTTGGGACCGGGCGTCCTCGTGCCGAGCAACCGCCATCCGATGACGAACGCGGCGGCCATCGCCACCCTGGTCGACCTGGCCGGCGCCGAGCGTGTCACGGTGGCCGTGGGATCAGGTTTCACCGGGCGCATGGCCATGGGCAAGCGTGCGCTGCCGTGGGCCTTCGTCGCCGACTATGTGCGGACGCTCAAGGGTTTGCTGCGTGGCGAGGTTGTGATGTGGGAGGACGCGCGGATCCAGATGCTGCACTCGCCCGGTATGGCGCCCGAGCGCCCGATCGAGGTCAAGTGGCTGATCGGCGCCGGTGGCCCGAAGGGCGTCGCGGTCGCCGAAGAGCTTGGCGACGGCGTCTTCGCCATCGGCGCGCTCGCGGGCTTCGACTGGAGCGTCGCACTGGTGGCGGGCACCGTCCTGCGCGATGGCGAGGCGCCTGACTCCGAGCGGTGTCTTTCAGCTGCCGGCCACGCCGGAGCGGTGACGCTCCACTACGGCTACGAGCACGGGCTTCTGTCCGAGGAGCAGGCGCGTGAGTGGCTGGCCTCCTACGAGGACATTCCCGAGGAGAGCCGCCACCTGGCCATGCATTACGGCCACCTCGTGCACGTCAATGCTCAGGACCGACCCTTCGTCACCGGTGATCTGCTGAGTGGATTCGGGTTCGCTCTGACAGACGAGGCCTGGCGCGAGCGGCTCGCACAGGACGAGGAGGCGGGAGCCACGGAGGTGGCCTACCAACCCGCCGGGCCCGACATCCCGGGCGAGCTCGAGGCGTTTGCGGAGGCGGCACGAGGCTGAGCCGAGCCGCGCCGCCAACGGGGGCTGGTGAGCGGGCAACGCCGAGGCTGACAGGCTCCCGGGCCACGATGGCCAGCGCTCGGCGACGATCGCCCCGCGGTCAGTGTCCTGCGCTCTGGCCGCCGTCGATGTGCAGGACCTCTCCGGTCACGAAGGGCGCCGACTCGAGATAGAGGATTCCACCGACCACATCCTCGATCTCGCCGACTCGACCGATGGGGTGCAACGCGCCCAGCCCCGCGTAGGAGCTCTCGTCGTGCATCGCCGTTTTGATCACGCCCAGAGAGACGGCGTTCACCCGTAGGCCACGGGAGGCGTACTCGATTGCGAGCGATTTGGTGACCGCGACGAGACCCCCCTTGGTCAGGACGGACAGCGCGGCCGGCTGACCGCTGTCGGCCTGCTCGACGAGCGTCGTCGAGATGTTGAGCACGTGGCCGCAGCGTCGGTCGAGCATGTGTCTGATCGTGCGCGTCGTGACGTGAAAGAAGCCCGTGAGGTTGACCGCGACGAGGGCGTTGAAATCCTCGATGGTGTAGTCCGTGAAGGGCTTGCCGATGAAGATCCCGGCGTTGTTGATCAGGGTGTCGATCCGGCCGAAGCGGTCGACCGCCGCGTCGACGATGCGCTGCGCGGTCTCCGGGTCCGCGATGTCGCCCTCGATGGCGACGATGCCTGAGTCCTCTGACGCTGCGATCGATCGAGCGCTCGCGATCACGGCATACCCGCGCTCACGATATGCCGTCGTTAGCCCCGCGCCGATCCCGTGCGAGGCGCCGGTGATGATCGCGACCTTCGTGTTGTCGCGCTCGGGCGGCGAGTTCATTCGACGAGGTAGGTCTCGTAGATCACGCCCGGGGCCTGGCGGGCGCCGACGCTGATGAAGACGCCCTTGTTCAGCCAGTCGAGCTCGGGGGCGGCTGTCTCGATCTGGGTTGAGGTGCGGAACGTGTACTCCCCGGCGTCGACGTCCTCGCCGCGCCCGAGACGTGCGAGAACCTCGGCGCTGCCATGGCGCACCCCTCGCGACTGGACGTAGAGCAGGTCGCCGCGATCGGTCTGAAGCGTGTAGCGGATGTCGCCGAACGACGTGCCATCCGGCAGAACGATCTGCCAGTCCGCGCTGGCACCCGGGAGCAGCTTGCCGTTGAGCTCGGGACCGGTGAATATCCCGCCCGTCTGGGGCAGGATCCGCCGCCGGCCCTGCGCGACCTCGCCGAGATCCAGTGGCGTTCCGAGGGTCGCCTCCAAGCGGTAAATTCTCCTCAGGCGAGGATCCGGGAGCTGACCGCTCATCGCTGCCACCATAGTCGGCCACGGGTGATGGCTCAAGCACGCCGGCAGCACAGAGCGCCACGCAGGGCCTACCGCGCATAAACCCCGCTGTTTGCGACAATTTTCGGCTGTAGCGTTGGCCGCGATCCGTACGAGCTCAGCGCCTAGGAGTACCTTCGACGCGGGACCGTTATCGGTCGCTTCTGCTCGGATCTCTCGCGCAGGCTCTGGGAGCGCCGCCTCCCGCCGACCTCACGGGCTGTTTCGCCGGCAGCGACAGAAACGCCATCCAGCCGGCAGGGCTCGTCCTGATATCGGGGGCCTTGCGCCTACAGACAGATCCCCCATCCCGGCTGCGCTGCCGGTCCAGTCGGTGCAGTCCCCTCACCACAGAAGGAGCACAACGGTAATGAGCACGACCACGACCACCAGCCAAGAACATGTAGGGCAACAGTCGGGCGGCGACCAGACCATGGTTCGTCCGTTTCAGGTGAGCTTTCCCGAGGCGGAGTTCGCCGAGTTGCGCAGGCGAGTACTCGCCACACGGTGGCCCGAGCGGGAGACCGTTGCGGACGATTCGCAGGGCGTGCCTCTCGCGATGATTCAGGAGCTCGCTCGCTACTGGGGGACGGATTACGACTGGTCCAAGTGCCAGGAGCGGCTGAACTCCCTCCCACAGTTCATCACCGAGATCGATGGACTGGACATTCATTTCATTCACGTTCGCTCAAAGCACGAGAATGCGTTGCCGCTGATCATCACGCACGGGTGGCCTGGCTCGATCATCGAGCAGATGAAGATCATCGATCGGCTGACCGACCCGACGGCACATGCTGCCAGCGCATCGGACGCCTTCGATGTGGTCATTCCCTCACTGCCGGGCTACGGGTTCTCTGCCAAGCCGAGTTCTACCGGGTGGGGCCCACCCCACATTGCAGGCGCGTGGGTGGACCTGATGAAGCGCCTCGGCTACACCCGGTTCGTCGCGCAGGGCGGCGACTGGGGCGCGGCCGTCACGCAAGCGATGGGTGAACAGGCAGCTCCGGAGCTGCTTGGCATTCACTCCAACATGCCCGGCACCGCCCCGCCCGAGCTTGAAAAGGGGTTCGTGCAGGGCGACCCGGCGCCGTCCGGTCTCACAGACGAGGAGGGACGAGCGTATGAGCAGTTGAGCACCTTCTACGCGAAGCACGTCGCCTACGCGCTGATCATGACGACGCGCCCGCAAACGCTGTACGGGCTGGCGGATTCGCCCATCGACCTGGCATCGTTCATTCTCGACCACGGTGACGGTGCCGGACAGCCCGGGCTCGTGAAACAGGTTGTGGAGGGCAACCCCCCGGGAGACGTGACCCTGGACGACCTCCTCGACAACATCACGCTCTACTGGTTGACGAACACGGGGGTTTCCTCAGCACGGCTGTATTGGGAGAACAAGGCCGGCTTCTTCGGGGCCAAGGCCATCTCCATCCCGTTTGCCATAAGCGTCTTCCCCGATGAGCTCTATCAAGCGCCTCGGAGTTGGGCGGAGCGGGCGTATCCCAACAATCTGATCTATTTCAACGAACTCGACCGGGGCGGCCACTTCGCGGCCTGGGAACAGCCGCAGCTCTTCGCAGACGAGATGCGCGCGGCGTTCAGGTCGCTGCGCTAGCAGGCCCGATGAGCGGGTGCGCACGCCGTGTGTGCCCGCTCATTCGGCCATTCGCGTCTACGGGGACTACTCGCCGGTTCCGGCGGGCCACCGGCGATCATGAGCCGCGCCTGCCCGCTCATCACGTCGATCGGAGGATCACTCTCAGGCTATCCGGCCGGACCGACCGTAATGGCCTGAAGAGACCCGAACTTCCTGCGTAGGAACAGGTACGCGATCGCTCCGCCGATCAGCGGAACGAGTTGCCCGATCGCTTGGTAGAGGAGCACGACGGCGACCGCCTCGTTGTGCCCGACGCCGTAGAGGATGAGCATCCCGACCATGCCACCGATCGACCCGATCCCAGCCGGCAGGGGAATCGACCCACCGAGCGCGCCGATTATGTACGCCATCAGGACCACGGCGAAGCCAGGAACGGGATCGGCGTGGATGGCGATAAAGGCTCCCCATAGCACGAGCACATCGAACCCGAGGTAGGCGAGCGCTCCAAGCACGCTCCTGAGCCCGTCACGGTGAGTGAGGAGTCCCCGGGTGTCCTCGACGGCGCGAGCGAGCGTGCCGATCGAGACAGCGATCTTCGGATGCTTGGCCTGCGCTCGTGCGGAATACCTCTCCGCACGACGGGCAATCAGCAGAGCCGCCGCGATCCCGATCGCCGCGACCGCGGCCGGCAGTACCGTCAGTGTGAGTTTCTGCTCGCCGGGGAAGATCCCGCTCGCCAGTCCGAGGCCGAAGACGATCAATGCGAGCGCATCGACGGCGGTGTTGAGAAAGCTGAGGTTGAACTGACGCTCGGCGACGAGCTTGGTCGGCATTCCAAAGCGGTGGAGGATCCAGGCTCCAACGCCAACGCTCGAGAGCGAGCCGCCGGGCACGAGCTCTCCGCCTCCCAACTGTGCCCACGCGACACGTGTGGCCATTCGCTCGCCACGGCCGTCACGGCTCAACAGATCTTCCGGGTCCACGATCGCGCGCCAGGAGATCACGAAGCCCGTCTCGGAGACGACCTCGACCGCGATAGCCGCGACGACCCACTCCCAGCGCACCCGCTGGAGGCTTATCAGCGCCTGTTCGAGCGAAGGAATCAGCTTCACGACGAGGTAGGCGACGATGAGATAGCCGGCCAGCTTGAGGGCCCTCTTCTGCAGCCTTCCCCTGAAGGCGTCCAGCGCGTGCCGGCTGTGATGCGGATGGGCGAGTTCCGGCGGTGTCGGAGCGACGGTCGCGTCCACGCCGTTTCCCGTCACCCGTCACTCAAGCGAGGCGTGGCCGGCGTGTCGCCTTCCTCTGATGCAGGGCCGGTTCGCGCGGAAGCTCGTGACGACCACCAGTCGGTGATGATGATCTGGATCGCGGCGGCTGTGGGAATCGCGATCAACGCGCCCAGGATCCCCAGCAGCGCGGCGCCCGCCAGGACCGCGAGGATTGTCACGATTGGGTTGACGTGGAGCGCTTTTCTGTAGACGAGCGGCTGCACGACGTAGTCCTCGAATCGCTGCCACAGGATGATGAACGCGATCCACACGATTGTGGCGATGGGGAAGTTCACCGTTATGGTCGCAACCGCCACCACAATCGCTCCGAGCGTCGCCCCGACGAGGGGGATGAGATCGAAGAATCCGACGACCAGCCCCAGCGATAACGCGTAGGGCACGCCGAGAATCGAGAGCACGATCCAGGTCGCCAGCGTGGCGAGCAGGCTGATCGAGATGTTGCCCAGCGTGAAGCCCGCGACCGCGCGCTTGATTTCGATCATCAGCCGCCGGTAGCGTTCTTCGCGCTCACCGGTGAGCGAGAGGCCCATGTTCGCGTATTGGCGGCCGTGCAGGACCAGCAGAAACGTAAGCGCCAGCACGGTCACGAGCTGACCGATGAAGCTGAAGGCCGACACCGTCACATCCTTCAGTGGACCGGCCAGATGTGCCAACCGCTGCGGCAGCCCGCGTGCATCCTGCACGAGCTTTGAAGAGATGTGGTAGCGGTTGTCGTAGTGGCGAAATGTCGAGTAGCGGCGGAGTTCCCGCGCATATTTCGGCGCATGCTCGGAGAGCTGCCCGACCTCTTTGACCATGCTCGGCACGACGACCGCGCCCACGACCACGACGGCGGCGATCGAGACCGCCAGGACCGCAAGGATGACTATCGCCCTGGGCACCCGCACGTGGCGCTCGAGCGAATCGACGACAGGGACGATGGCCAGTGCCAGGAACAGGCTGATGCCGGCCAGCCGGACGACCGTGCGGACCCGCCACAGAAGATAGAGGGCGATTGCGCATCCGACCGTGATCAGCACGATCCGCACCACTCCCCCCAGCGATGGCGCCATCAAACGCACCCGCGCCGCGTCGGACACGAGCATTGCAGGGTCGCTGCCGCTCTTGCTCAGTTGCCGTGACACTGCTTGGCCGCCGCCAATCATAACCTCGTGCGAGGTGTCGGCCAGCGACGGCGGCCCGGCCTCCCCGGCAGCGCATCCGCAGGCGCCTGTTTCGCCATGACCCGGTAGGCGCGGGTGCACGCGAGGCACCAGGCGACGTCGCGGGCGGCGGGCCTCAGGGACGCACGAGCGCCGGCCGCTGCGTGCCGGTGCGCTCGCGGTGCTTGCAACCCGGCCAGCAGCAGGGCCGGCGCTGGCCTTCCTCGAGCTCTTCCCGCGTCCGGCGAATGCGGCGCTCTCGGGTGGTCTGCTGCTTGGCATCCTCGACCCAGCAGATGAACTCGTTGCGGGCCAAGGGCGTGATGTCCTTCCAGGCATCGAGTGCCGTGGCGCTGGCGATCAGCGCCTTGCGCAGGTCCGCGGGCAGTTGATGCACAACCCCACCGGGCAATCTCGGGCCGCTCACAGGGCAGATGCTAGTGGGCCGACGGCAGGCCGCGATATCTCGACGCCTGCACCGGTGGAGCCGTCAATTGGCGGTGCAAGCCGGCGGCCGGCGACAGCCGGTCAGTCCTCGTTCAGGCCGACGGCTTTGAGGGCTTCGTCGGGATCGTTGAACCAGCGAAAGCGGATCGCCCTGCCATCGCGGACGGTCCACACGTAGCCCTGACGCCACTGCGCCTCGACGCCGCTGGCGGAGGTGCCGCGGGCGATGCCGATCACCGCCACGTCCTCGCCCGCGTCCACGAAGCGCTCCGGCTCCACGCGAAAGTCCGGGTAGACGTCGCGTATCTTCCCGAGCGTGCTGCGACTGTGGCTCGTGCCGGACTCCACCGCGTACGAGGGGTTCACATATTCGAGCCGCGGGTCGATCAGGTGCCGGGCCGACTTTTGTCTGCTCCACAGCGCATAGATGCTCTGAACGAGTTCGACGTTCTGCTGTGACATCGCGCTTTCGCTCCTACCCCTGCACGCCGAGCCCGATGTACACGGACTCCTCGACATTGCTCTGCGACATCGCCCACCCAGTATCGCAAGCAGTCGGCGCGAGGCGTTCTTGGAATGTGGACACCTCGCGGGTCCACTCGATGGCGCCGCCAGTGCGCCGGCAGCGACTCGCGCGCGCCGCGATCCGATCAACCGGGCTCAGTCAGCCAGACTTCACGGCGGGCCGGCGGAGGCTCACTATTCCGGCGCGTGACCGGTGAATTCGATCACCTGCTGGAAGGTTGAGCGGTTCGTCCAGGCCATCGTGAACGGTTCTTTGTACGTCGGCGGGAGCGGGTCATATGTCGGCGGGAAGGTGATCCGCACCGGCGCGGCCCGCCACTTGCTCGGTTCGGGACCCTGCGTTTCCTTCAGGTGTTCGGCCGCCGCCTGGATCGCCGCCCACAGCGATGCCCGACAGGCCTTGAGGCTCCCGTTGCCGCAGTAGTGGCGGCTGTAGGGTTCGTCGACGGGCAGGCCGAGCTCGCTTCTGAGGTCCTTGTAGATGTATCCGTACCAGCCTTCGTCGTAGGAGGAGCCGCTGGAGGAGGGCGCGTTTTCGATTGGCGCCATCGCCGCGAACTCGTTCGTCAATTCTGGGCCGAGCACGGGACTGAGAACGGCTTCCCCGATTCCCTTGAAGGCGGCGTCGAGCACGGCCGCACCCGGGTTTTCGGGCCCGTTGACCCCATAGCGGCTGGAGCCGTGAAGCAGCGCCCAGTTGGTGACGAGGTTGGCCGCTTCCTCGGCCAGATGGCTGGGCGCCGGCCCACCGTAGAGCACCAGCGCTATCCACAGCCAGTCCTGGTCGGCACGCAGGTCCTGCGTGGCGGCCTTGTTCATGATCGAGGCGACGTCGGCCTCGGTCATACCGGGCCTGAAGCCCAGGTACTGCTGGACCCGCTGGACCGGCCCGTAGGAGAAGTTGTCGGAGGCGGCCCCCCATCCCGGCGCGGGCTTGTTGTTCCAGTTGGTGAACACGCCCGTGCGCGGATCGACTTCGTGGGGGTGCTGTTCCTGGGAGAGGAACCCGCGCCAGTCGTACTGCCCGGTGCCGAGCGTGGGCAGGCTCGGGTCGGTGCCCGGCGCGAGTACCGGCAGGCGACCGGCCGAGAAGTAGGCGATGTGCTTGTCGTCGATGTAGGGGATGTTGAACGTCGACTCGAGCTGGTTCGCGGCTTCGAAGAACTGCTGGGGGTTGTGCACGCGGTCTGAGTCGAAGTCTGAGAAGGCGAGCTCGCCCGCCGGCTCGCGGCCGCGCGTCGAGCGCTCCTTGGCGACCGCGTAGGGCTGCCCGTGCACCGTCACGGTGCCGCTCACCGGCCCGTGGACCGTTTCCAGGAAGCTGATTTCGCGTTCCGGTTCTGTTTCGCTCGGCCCCAGCGTTCCCGCGTCGAAGGTCTTCATCGGAATGCATTTGCCGTTGTAGACGTAGGAGGTGGACTCGCGCGTGGGCGGGGTGCCGTTTTCGTTGCACAGCTGCTCGAGGAACTGCTGCGTGTCCTCGCTGTCGGCGCTCGTGAGGCTCCACGCGAAGTCCTGTCCGCGCCCGATGAACACGTACGGCGATATCGGGGCGACGATCCCGTCCGCGTCAACGCCGCCGCCGTGCAGGTCGGCCTGCATCACGATCTCGGGGTAGAAGTAGCCGATCTGGGGACCCATCACCGCCAGCGGATGCCCGTC
Organism: uncultured Solirubrobacteraceae bacterium; assembly: GCA_963779605.1. GTDB lineage: Bacteria > Actinomycetota > Thermoleophilia > Solirubrobacterales > Solirubrobacteraceae > Palsa-744. The sequence goes on along the minus strand of CAVZYR010000004.1, from coordinate 1,058,325 downwards.
CGCGGACAGTCCGGAACCGGCGAGCAGGAAGTTGGAGGCCTTGCGTTTGGTCGCCTGGGCGGCCACGGCGGCCGTCGCGACCGAGGAGCTCTCCGAGCCGGGGTCGATCACGACCGCTCCGGGCGTCGGGCCGGTCGGCACGCCGTCGTAGCGAAACGTCTTCGCTGCCGTCGTGGGCGCTTCCGGATCGTTGACCTCCTTGAGGTCGCGGAAGACCTTTAGGCCGGCGCTCCCGCCGAGCTTGGCCTGGAGTTGCGCCAGGAAGTTCGAGTTGTTGACTTCATTGCCGCCGCCGTTGCCGAAGATCGCGCCGATGAACGCGAATCCCGCCATCGCGCTCGTGGCGTTCACGGGGGGGAGGATTCGTTCGGGGCCGAGCGTGCCCTCATAGGCGTTGACGCCTTCGGCCCAGTCTTCGAGGTCTTTGAGGACCTGTTCGCCCTCAGGGCCTTTTTCGATGAGCGAGCTCTTCTGTTCGGCGACGAAGTTGACGGTCTGCGCGCTCGGCGTGAACGAGCGCCCGGTGAGCAGCAGTTCGAACGGGTTGATCCCGGGGATGTCGAGCGCCGCCGCATACGCGGGGCCGAGGCCCAGCGCCAGGATCAGGCCGCGATCCTGCGCGGCGATGTAGCCCGAGCCGAACATGACCTCGTCGCGCGTCTGGCCGAACACGTGTGGGATGCCGTTTTTGTCGCGCTTGATGACGAGGCCAGGCTCGGGTTCCTCGGTGCTCACCACGGTGCCGGTCACGCCGAACTTCTCGGAGATGAAATATTTTTCGAGATCCGCCGGGGTGACGTTGCCCATGAGGGGCGTCAGTTCGTTGTAGAGGGTCCCCTGATCGAAGGAGTTTTCGTTCGGCGGCAGGCCGCCGAAGTCGCCCGGCGCGAGGATCTGGTAGGCCGACCCCGAGTAATCGGGTGGCGAGGGGAAGGTCGGCGGGGAGGCCGCAGCGGTTGCGGCCGTCGACCCGCCGAGCGCGGCGAGCAAGGCTGTGGCGAGCAAACAGGAACGTAGTCGGCGGATCGCGCGGTCGCTCTTCCGCCGAACCAATCCTGTCTCGAGCACCCTCGTGCTGAACACAGCGCCTCCTCTTCTTCCCCTCCTGGCCCTCCCTGGCCGAATGCAGTCTCACCCTCCAATGTTCGACTGCTATGCCGCGATGCTACTACACCCGTCAAGGGCTATCGAGAACGCGCCTCCCGGGCAGGCGCCCGCCCAGAAGTCGCGGGCCCCTCACCACGGGCCCGTGACCTCTGAGCGTCGGTCGTTCAACTTCGGGTCAGGGGTTCAGACGCTTCTTCAGCGCGCTTGCGGCTGAGAATTTCGCCGCCTTGCTGGCGGCGATGTTGATCGTCGCACCGGTGGATGGGTTCCGTCCCTGGCGAGCGGCTCGGTGGCTGACGCTGAACTTGCCAAAGCCGGCAAGCGCGACCTCACCCCCGGCGGCAAGCTCGTCGGAGACAACCTCGATCGTCGTCTCCAGCACCTGCCGAGCCTGGCTGGCGGACAGTCCGTTTCGCGTCGCGACCTTCTCGGCTAGCTCGTTCTTGGTCATACCACTCCCTTCTCGAGTGTCGTTACTTCCAGCAGGCTAACCGCTGGTGAGGACGACGAAGCCCGCAAACGCGGGATTTACGCCCCGGAAAAGCCCTAATTTCCGGGGAACTTGACCGGCGCACGCGCTGTCAGGGGCCCATCCAGGCGCATATCGGCCGAAATCCTTGACTTTCGGGGCTCCAGGCGCCCGGCCGCGCAGGCCGCCCACAGGACCGTCAGCCACGTCGCGCAGGCCAGTGCGACGTGCACCCACACGAGCTCCGTGGGCAGGTGGGTCTCGTACTGGTCGAGCCCCACGATGCCCTGCAGCGCGAGCAGCAGGCAGAGCGCCGTCAGCCAGCGCCGCAGCACCGGATCCTCCGAGCGCCGGCGCGCCAGATACCACACGGCCACCGCCGCGAGGCTGAACACGAGCGCGATCTCGGCGTGACGATGGATCACGAAATCCATCGTCCCGCGGCCATCGAAGTTCAGCCGGTTGATCTTCTGACCGGGAGAGCCGCCCGCGTGGGGACCCGCGGCGGTGGCGGCGGTGCCGGCGAAGATCGTGAGCGCGCCGAGCCCGGCGAGCGCCCACACCGAGCGCACGAGCAGTCGGTCTGAGACTCCCACCTGGCTCTCGCCCGGCTCGTGGGTGGCGCGCCAGCAGAGCACCACGGCCGCGAGCAGGATGAGCATGGAGAGCGCGAAGTGGCCCATCACCCAGCCGTAGTCGAGCGCCCCCTTGACGGTGAAGCCGCCGAGCACGGCCTGGCCGACGACGCCGAGCGGCAGCAGCGCCCCGAGCCACACGAGATCGCGGCGGTAGGGCCGGCGGCGGAGCGCCAGCAGCCAGGCCGCCCCCGCCGCGATCGAGACCGGGAAGGTGATCAGGCGGTTTGAAAACTCGATCACCGCATGGCTGTTCAGGGGCGGGTAGGCGTTTCCGTAGCACTTCGGCCAGTTGGGGCAGCCGAGGCCCGAGCCGGTAAGGCGCACGGCGGCGCCGGTGAGGACGATCAGCGTGAGCGCGCCCAGGGCGAGGTACGCCACGATCTCATACTGGCGGGGGGTGACGGTGTAGCCGTTGGTGCGCTCGCGCAGGCGCTCGAGACGGTGGCGCATCCGCTTAAGGATGCCACTCGAAGGGCAGCTGGCCCGCGACCTCGCTGAGCCGTGGCGCGTCGCGATCGCGCTCTGAGACGATCAGCTCCTGCGCGGGCAGGGGCCAGTCGACGCCCACGTCCGGGTCATTCCAGGCGATGCCCCGCTCGAGGTGCGGGTCGTAGTAGGCGGTCTGCTTGTACATCACGTCGGCAACGTCGGAGAGCACGCAGAAACCATGGGCGAGGCCCACCGGTATGTAGAGCTCGCGCATGCTCTGATCGTCGAGCTCGACCCCCTCCCACTGCGAGTAGGTGGGCGAGCCGCGGCGGAGGTCGACGGCCACGTCGAGGATGCGCCCGCGCGCGCAGCGCACGAGCTTTGCGACGCCCTCGCCGACGTGGAAGTGCATGCCCCGCACGACCCCCCTGCGCGAGCGCGAGTGGTTGTCCTGCACGAACGCATGCTGCTCGGGAATGCCGGCCTTGCCGTGCCACTGGCGCCTGTAGGTCTCACACAGAAAGCCCCGCTCGTCGCCGTGGACGGTGGGCTCGAGGACGAGGACGCCGGGAATGCGGGTGGGGATGGGGCGCACGGGGGCCAGAGGCTAGCCGTCCGCGGCGAGGGCGTGCGCCAAGGCGCTTGCAGGGGGAGACGCGTGGGCGCATGCTTCGAAGGACCCCGTCGGCGCCGGTCACCGCACGAAGCTTCGCCCGAGAGGCTTGATCACGGGGGTCTCAGGGCCTAGATTGGCGCCATCGGGCCGACCCAGCCACCGATGCCAGACACAGCAGACCGATCCTGGGCGCCCGGGCCGCTCCACCCACGACTCGACGTGGGCTCCGTGCATGTATGGCGGGCCGACCTCGAGGCCGTGGCCGACGAGCTCGTCGAGCTGCTCTGCGGGGAGGAGCAAGCGCGCGCCGAGCGCATGCTGAGCGAGCGCGATCGTCGCATGTGGACACGCTCTCGTGGCGTCCTGAGGGCGCTGCTGGGGCACTATCTGCAGCGGGAGCCGAGCACGATCACCTTCGCGAGAGGAGCGCACGGCAAGCCCCAGCTCACCCCTCCCCGACCGTCCTTCAACCTGTCGCACTCCGGGCAGCTCGCCGTCTACGCCTTCACCTGGACGGGCCCCGTGGGCGTGGACGTGGAGGTGGCGCGGCGGCCCGTCAACGAGATCGCCCTCGCCAGGCGCACGTTCGGCGGCGAGGAGGCGCGACGCCTCGAGGAGCTCGATCCGGCGAGTCGCGAGCGGGAGTTCCGGCGTCTGTGGGTTCGACACGAGGCTGAGCTGAAGTGCCGGGGGAGCGGCATCGGCGGCGCGCCTGAGAGCCCGGCCACGGGCGAGCCGTGGATCGCCGAGCTCGACGTCGGGCCGCGAGCGGCCGCGGCGGTCGCCGTTCATAAGCCGCCGCGCGAGCTGTGCTGCTGGGACTGGCCGACACTCTAGAGGCGCCCTCGGGGCGAGCGGGCGAGCTAAAAGATCTTCACGGAGATCGTCCGGCTGACCGTGGCGCCGGCAACCACGGCCGTGAGCGTGGTCGAGACGCCGTGGTTTGCGCGGATCATGCTGATCATCTGGGAGTTCACGTGGATCGGCAGATGCGTGGTCGTGCCAGCGACGAGGCTGAAGCCGCTGCGCCCGAACGTGGTGTGGCCGTGGTCGGCGCTCAGCGTGGCGACGCCCTTGCATGGGCTGACCCGGCAGAAGAGCGCGACCGCGACGTATCGGGCCTGGTTGACGCCGTCCGTCTGGGGGCTCACCCGGATGGGGGCCAGCAGACCCGCCCTACCGCCAGCGCAGCTGTGCACGGCATCCCGCCCAGTGCCGAGCGTCACACGCAGCATCAGTTCCTCGTTGCGGTTGGACGCGAAGCCGTCCATGGCGCTGGTGTCCATGGGGGAGAACGGGGCGCCGTTTCCGGTGCCGTTGTTCCTGATGAACGAGTCCATCGTCGAACCCCTGACGGCGCCCATCACCTGGTAGGGGACGCCGCTGCGGTACACGTTTTCGACGTAGCCCCCGTCCTCGTTGAAGCCGACGTAGTCGCCATCGCGGACGCAGAGGTTGTGCGGTTCGTAGGTCGTGATCGTGGAACCGCTGGCGCCGCCCACCCCGCAGATAGGGATGTAGAACGGGTTCGAGGTCGTGTTGGCCTTGACGCCCCCACCCTGCATCGGCGTGAGGTCCTGGAAGTGGATCTGAGTCAAGGGTGTGGGCCCGCCGGGCGCGGTCTGGGCGCAGCCCTCGAGGCTCAGCTTGAGGGCCTGCCCGTCGGCGGGCACGCGAGCGTCTCCGCCCGCCACGGCCGCATTCCAGAGGGCGGTGTCGGCACCGTAGTGCGCCGTGTGGAAGACGCCGTTGGGAGCTTCGGGGGAGGGCGGTACCGCGGTGTTGGTGCCCAGGTAGTTCAGGTTCTTGGCGGTGTTCAGCGTGGCCGGGACCGACAGCGGGCTGCCGAAGTTCGTGATGGATGCGTGGCTGGTCGCCGGCAGGAGGATGGACGCGAGGACGGCGAGCGCGATTCCGATGCGCATCCGATATGCGCGTCGCGAGGGGGCAGTCGGCGGATTTCGAGGCGGCGCATGCATGATCGTCAGTTCATGGAATCGGTTGAGCCGGCGGCCTGCTTAAGCAGACACGTCGCTGATCGACCTATGGGCGAGCTGACCCTCCGCGACGCTGTCAACGCAGCCGCAGGCGCGAATCGCCTGGGTCTGGCCTGAAATCTCCACCTGGTCGTCAGCCTAGACTCACACGAGGCGGCCCGGCGCATTGACGCTCGTGAGAATCCCAGACTTCGCGCGTCATCGTCTCCTCCGGGTTCAGGTCCGCCGGGTCGAGACACGGCACGCCCGCTCGGCTCGAGATCAGCGGCAAGCCGAAATGAGCGTCCGCTCTGGCGGGGATCCGGTCGGCGTTATTATGCAGCCGCGATCGCTGGGTTTCGCCGTCGTGCACTCGGGCTCTCTACCTCGGTTGGACGGTGGCTGCCTCTGCTCCTCCACACCGGGGGTTCCGCCAATCGCGTCGGCGAGCGACAGAAAAGAGGCGCAAACCATGAAGCACGACACAGGATCGTCAGCTGAGAGCTCGAGGACCATTCTGCTCCTTGCTCTGCCACTCGTCGTGATTCTTCTCAGCCTAATCGTATGGGTAACTGCCGTATCACGCAGTGGGTTCTGGGCGGATGACTTCCAGAACGTAACCCATTTCTATCGATCGCTGGGCGACCTCTCCAACGACCACATCAATACCGGCAAGTATCTCGCTAACTTCTTTTGGGCGATTGGGACCGAGGCCTTTGGTGACTCATCGGTGGTCCCGTTCCTGCTGCTCAACTCCCTCGTGTTCGCAACCGGACTTCTCATGTGGCTAGGGGTCGGAGCCCGCACCAGATGGAGCTCTGTTGAGGCATGGTGGATCGGCGGCCTGTTCATCGCTACGACGACATGGTTTCCGACGGTCCTCTGGTCATCTAACATCGTGCACTCGGGCGGCTTTCTTGCCCTAGGAGCCGGCCTGTTGGCACACGAACGCGCCATGGGTGCGCAAACGGCGCGCAGCGGTCAGGTCTGGTCTGTGGCCAGTGGGGCCGCATGGACACTCGCGGTGGTCAGTGACGTGCTCTACATCGGTCTGATGGTTATTGCGGCCTACTGCGCTTGGCATCAGATACGCAAGCTTCGGACTCTTGGCATCGAGACACCGAGGGCCGCGGTCACCGTCACCTTCTGGAACCTGGTGTTACCCGTCATCTACTTCGCGACAGTCGCGTATCCCGGCACGACGTCAAACAAAGCCTATGCGGTGAACGGTCTCCAGTTTGTGCACGAGAACCTCCGTTTCTACAAGTTGATGTTGGCTCCCACCGATCTGCTGACGGCGGTGTATGCCGCATTGTTGGCCGGCGCTGGGGTAGGAGCGCTCGCTGCTCTGCGCCGTAGAGACTTCTTCCCGATCGCCGTGTTGGGCGCCGCGGGCGCAACGGCGTTGCCCGCGCTCGTTCAGAGCCAGCAGCGAAGCATTCACTACATGGCAATGCCGCTGCTTCTCGTGTTCAGCGCCCTAGCGGCGGGAGTGCATCCCGCTCTGCTCGGCGAGTCCAAGCGAATAAAGGGTGCCGTGCTTCTCGCTGCCGCGATAGCGCTATTGCTCCTGTTCCGACAGGGTGCGGATGTCCGCAATTATTTTGTGCAGTCCCCATTTGGCGGGAGCCTTGCGAGGTTCCGCTCGCAGGTCGCGTCGTTGACACCCGAAGGCGGCGCCATTTGCGCGCGCCTCAACCTCGACGCATCCCACCAAGCCCTCTTTATCGCCGAGATGTCCGGCGAAAACGGGTTTCACGTCCCCCCCATCAGCGCGGCTCAGACCTACTTCGTGACCGGTGTCAACCCCTGCCCGGCGAGCGGTGTCGCCGTACCCATAACCGTGAGCCTGGACGCGCGAGGCAACTTCGTCGCCTCGGGGTAGGAGTGGCTATCGCCGAGCCATGATCCGAGCAAGTCGCCATCCACCGCTGCCTACCAAGCTCGGTCGAGCTACGCACAACCGGTTGGTACGAGCGGCGGTGCCGGAACAGTCGGCGGACGCGTCACGACGGGCGCAAGTCGCGTCATCCGGTAGGCGCGCAGGCCTTGGCCGTCGGCAGCAATCTCCTGAAAAGTGAAGCGATCCCGAAGGAGCGTCAGGGTGTATTGCTGTATCGGGAGGAGCAAACCTGCATCGTTCGGAGGTTCGGCTGTGACCAAGATCCCGCCAGGCCGGAGCGCGCGCACCTCTTTCGCGGCGCGACCGGGGCCCTGGCTCGAAAGCGATTCCTGGCACGGCTGGCTCGAACCCACCGCGTTTGCGGTGCCGAGACGCAGGAGGGCCTCCGTCGTAACATTCGGAGTCAGTAGAAGGGTGAGGTTGGAGCGCGTGCGCCCGAGTGAGGTGACGAACTGGGCAACGTGAGCGGAGCTGGGATCGACGACCGGATTGCGCCAGAGGTCGCGCACCTCGCTAGTAAGCGACGGTGAGCTCCCAAGCACTGCGGCAAGCGCGGTGGTGGGGTACTTTTCGCTGAGGGTGCCGCTTTCGTTGGCGATGATCATGGCACCACCGAAGACCGCCGTGGCGCTCGCGATTGCCACGACAAGGCGGCTGTCGAACGTGGAACGTACGATGCCCAGCCACACGAACACGAGCGCGACACCCGGCGGCGAGATGTGGTAGAGGTTATTCGGGTGAGCGCGGCCGAGGAAGTACGTGTAGACGAGCACCCCCAGCGCTGTCAGGCCGGTCGCAGCACGAAACGCGACGACGCGTTCGCGTACGAGTACCGGTCGGCTCAGCACGAGCAGAACGATCACGATCGCAGAGACCGTGTACATCGCTCCGAGCGCCAGGCCAGGCGACCAAGCTAGGATCGGCAGGTTGCCGAACCCGCCCGTGGTGTACAGCCGGACGAAGTAGATGTAGGCGCCCCAGTCCGGCCATGCACCCGCTAACACTCTTGTCAGTAGCGTGAAGATCAGCACCGCAGAGACGCTTACGGCGACGAGTTGGACGATGCGGCGGGCGGCCGTACGTACGCGCGCGCGCCCGTCGGCATCCGCTACCGCCGCATCGAGACACGCGAGCGCAACGGCGGTCCCGAGGCAATAGACACCAGCCTCGCCGCTCCAAATGGCCGCCACAGCGACGATTGCGAACACCAGTGCATCGAACAGCCGTTTGTGTGTTGCCGTCCTAGCCGACGCGAGCGAGAATAGAATCACGAGCCACGGCAGTCCGAATCGCAGCACGCCCGTGCTCGGCGCCCAAGCGTAGTATCCCAAGGTGCCGAAGGTGCCGAGCACCACCGCCAGCGCTACGCCCGCCGCGGCGATGAGCAGCGATTCCGTGCTCCAGCGCAAGACGACATACACGACCACGAAGAGCAGCGCCGTCCCAACGGACAGCAACAGAGTGAACGTGCCATAACCGATCGGTACGACAAGGAAGATCGCCGCAAGCACGTCCATCAGGCCGACGCCGTACTGCGAGAACGTACTGATCAACATCGGGTGACCGTGGAGCACGTCGATGGCAGGTCCGAGGAAGTAGTTGTGGTTGGTGGCTAGGGCGAAGTTCGGAGCCCCGAGGTACACCACGGCGAGGATGCAGACGACAACGACGCCGACATCGAGCACCCGAACCCACGCGTGCGGCGGGCTCCAGCGGCCTCCAAAAGCTCTGACCAGGTCAAACGTCACTAGGCCGGCCGCGAGCGCGACCGCGATGTCGAGGACGCTGAGGGTGCCGGAGGGCACGAATGGCGTCACGGCGGCGGCGAGCACGAGAGGCGTCGCGGCAATCAGGAGTCTCGTCGGAATCCGCTCCGGCCAAGCCGCCGGCAGCAGGCGCGCCGACAACGCGATCCCCGCCCAGGCCGCGAGAAGCGCGATAAGTACGAAGAGAGTCGTGTCGAGTGTCGCCGAGGGTGAGAGCGTCAATAGTCGCGCCAGGCACAGCAACGTGGCCGTGGCGATGAGCATCGTGAAGGCCACCAGCTGCTGGCGCTCCGAGCTCACGCCCGCCCGATGACGCCGCCACGCCAACGTAACGCTCAGGGGCACGATGACAAGGATCGCGAGGAAGTAGCCAAGACGCTCAATCGACTTGCTCTGGCCGAACAGCACGATTATCGCCGCGGCACTGATCGCGAACGTCATCACACCGTCGGCGATCGCGCCGCTCAGCAGCGCCGCGACATCGTAGTCTCCCCCGTCGCTGGGCCACCGGTGACGTGCGCTCACGATCAGCGAGGCGACGATCATGTCGCAGCCGGCGATTAGCAACGTCGCCTTCTTCCAGCCGAATGCGGTCGATGCCGCGACGCCCAGCGAAGTCGCGACGAGAGCCAGCGCGACCGCTAGGCAACCGGCCACGAACAGACCCGCGGCGAGCCTCGGGCGCGCGCGAGACACTGTCGCGAGCGGTGTCATCAATCAGCCACGTCCGATCGCTTCGCGAGCACGGTATAGCCGACGCAATCATCGCCACCCCGCCAAAAGAGCGAGAGATTAGCGCCGACTATGCTGACTGCCAGGATTGGCGAAAATATCAGACCTCCCAGACGACGAACCTGAGCGCGGATGCCTCGTCGCTGAGGTAACAGCATGGGCACAATCAGAGATGAGATCTTGTAGCAGGCCACCGTCAATGCGTTACCACGAGCAAATACCTGAACGTCCTGTAGGCCGCTCGACGTCAACAGATAGCTCAGGCCCGACGGAGTGAACCGCCAGTAGTCATACGGAACGTAGTGCCATCGTGCCGAGAAGGGCACCGTGAGAATGAGCCTACCTCCGGGCCGCATGCAACGATATGCTTCTGCCAGAAAACTGCCAGGATCCAACACGTGCTCAAGTGTCTCGGTGCATAGCACAGTGTCGATGGTTGCATCGGCTACCGGCCACCTACTGCCTGAGAAATAGCGCGTGTCCGGGATGTCGTAACCAAACCTCGCCTTCGCGTCGACGGTATCGATACCGAGATACTCGACGCTCGTGGGAACCAGGTGACGATAGGGCTGCGCGCCGCAGCCGACGTCGAGTAACGTGCCATGAGTTGGCTTGAGCTCGAGAGCAAGGTCAGTCCATATCGAACCTGCCTGGACATCGAGGAAACGCCGGACCGCAGCGATTATCCGGCTCCGCCGGCTGTCGACCCGCGAGAAGTTTGGTGGCTGCCAGCCCTCGTCGGTGCGGTGAGTGACGTCGGTGCGGCGTTGGGATCTCATTGTCTGGAGCCTCAAGATGCCCGCTCACCCCTCCACGACTCCATAACGATCCCATAGTGCCTGGTGAGCGCGTAGCCACCTGGATGTTGCTCTCAGGCCCTCGCTGAGGCCGGTCGATGCCTTCCAGCCGAGATGCTCGAACGCCGCCCGGGGGTCCGACACCCAGACGCTGGCGTCCCACCTGCGCTGGTCCATGGTGCCCCATTGCGGACTGGCTTGGACGCCAAATGCCTCGCGAGCGACCTCGACGAGTTCGTCAAGGCGGGTTTGTCTGCCTGAGCCGATATTTAGCAGAGCCCCAGGTCCACCGGGCGCCCCCCGGGTCGCCGCACGTACCATCGCGTCGCAGCAGTCCTCGACGTAGACGAAGTCTCGAGCCGTGTCGGGCGCCACGAGCGGTGGAAGTCGGTCACGAACTCCTTCGCGCACAAGAGCCGGAATGAGACGACCGGGATCCTCCCACGGTCCGTAAATGGAGTACAACCGCAGCGTTACGGCCGGCAGTCCTTGCGCCCTGGCGAGTGCCGTCAAGTGACTGCCGGCGGCCTTGGTCACCGCGTAGACGCTGTTCGGCTCCAACCACTCGTCCTCCCGCGGCGCGTGAGTCTTGTGACCGTACTCAGATGATGAGCCCGCGTGGATGAACGCGCGCGCTTGCACCTGCCGCGCAGCTGTCAACAGTGCGGCGGTGGCCTCGATGTTGACACGTACCATCGTGTCCAAGTCAGTCTGCCACTCGTACGCGCCGTGCGCCGCCAGGTGGAAGATCCACTGAGGCTGCGCTGTGTCTACCGCATGCTGGATCGCGCGAGAGTCACAAAGATCAAGATCAAGTATCCGCATCTCGCCCGAGACGTCGTCCAGCCGCCACCGCGTCGCGCCGGGGCGTGACACGGCGACCACTTCATGTCCGCCCTCGAGTAGGTGCCGGACGAGGTTTGCCCCGATAAAGCCACCCGCGCCGGTGACAAAGGCTCGAACGCCACTCGTCATCAGGCTGGCTTATGTGCGATCAAACATAGATTCCCGAGTGGGACGGTGACTTCGATGCCGCCAACGCCCCCAGAGCGAAGCCGTGGTAACAACCATGACTTGACGCCGGCTGGCAGTGGCACGAGCTGAGCAAGATATGCCAGGCTGTAAGTATTGCGCACGGTATGCACCCGTGCGGCGTCGAATCCCACCTTCGCAAAAAGATTCCGCATGGTCGCTGGTGAGTAAAGATATGTGTGCTCGATATCGACGATTGGGCTACGCTCACGAAGCACACGTGCAGACCAGGCCGAAACGTTGTGATTAAGGGCGAGTATGTGGCCACCCGGTCGGAGCACTAGGAGGCACTCTGCGAGGAGATCCACCGGATTGGGGATATGGTCAAGCACCTGAAAGAGGCACACCGCGTCGAAGCTCGACGGCGCGAACAGTCCTGGGCGCATGACGTCCTGCTCGATCATCCCGTGCACTGCCGTGGGAGCCTTGGCGACGGCATCGGCACTTGGCTCGACGCCGTGTACTTCAGACCAGCCTTGTCGCAGGGCTTGCTCAAGGAAGAAACCGTTGCCGCAACCGATCTCGAGCAATGACTCCCGGCGCGGCGAACGGTCTTCGAGCCAACCAAGAGCACGCCCATAGGTGGCCTGGATCGCCGCGACCTCATCTCCATACTCGAACGTGCTGACCTTATAGAGGTCAGCGAGAAGGGCCGCGTCTGCCACCGGATCCGAGCGCACAAGGCCACATTTGTTGCATCTTACGATCCGATAGTGGACTCGATCAGGCAGACGTCGCGCGGAGAATACGCGTGCATTGAACGCGCGCGGATCAAACGTCGCCGGCCAGAGCTCCACGGCGTTGTCTGCTTGCCCGCAGATCGCACAGCGGGTAGGTCGTAAATCGGGCTGTTCGGTGCCGATCAGCTCAGTCGACATGCAGTTCCTCGTGGTGGGATGTAGAGCCCGGTGTGACTGCGACAGGCTCGATCTCGCTGGACGTCGCGGCAGGTCGATTGAGAACGCTCTCCACCAGATATGCCGGGCGATGCTTGCTCTCTTGGTAGATGTGCGCGACGTACGAGCTGAGGATCGCCAGACAGAGAAGCTGCACGCCGCCGATAAACAGGATTACGGCAATGACGGTCGTGAAGCCGCTCGGCGCAAGGCCCGGATCGACGATGCGCAGCACCAGCTGTGCGACCAATCCGACAAACGAGACACCAACCGTGACAAGCGCGAGCCAGGCGATCAAATCCAGCGGCACGTAAGAGAATGACACGATTGCCCTGCGCGCCCATCCGAGGTTCTTGATCAACGAGTTGGTGGTGGTGCCAAACATGCGCTCGGGGCGAATATACGGAACACCGATCTGTCGATAGCCGACCCAGGCGCGCAGTCCGCGAAGAAAGCGGTCGGCTCTCCGGCAGGTCGTTGAGCGCCTTGACCACTCGCCGGTCGAGCAGTCCAAAGTCACCCGCGTCAAGCGGGATGCTGAGATAGGAGAGGCGGCGAAACACGCGGTAAAACGCCTTATATGCATGACGCATCAACGCGGTGGTCTCACGCTGAACGCGCTCGCCGTAGACGATGTCGAATCCGGCACGCCACTGCTCGACAAACTTGGGTATGAGCTCGGGCGGATCCTGCAGATCGCCATCGAGCAGGATGACCGCATCTCCGGTCGCGATCCGCATTCCACTGGTGAACGCACTCTGAGAGCCAAAAGCACGCGTGTGGTTGATGACCACCACTTTCGGGTCACGCCTTGCAAGCTCCGTCAAGACTTCCCGCGCGTTGTCCGGACTCCCGTCGTTCACGAAGATGATCTCATAGTCGGACCCCATCTCGTGAAACGTGGTCGTCAACCGCTCATGCATGACAGGCACCGCGGGCGCGTCTCGATAGCAGGCGATGACTGCGCTGAGCTTCACGCGGCGGCGATCGCTAGCGCAGCTTGTGCTCTGGCCACAAGCTGAGGTGCCGACAGGCGAAAATGATCCTCGAGGAAATGCTGGCTGCCAGTGAGGCCACGGGGCATCACGTCGACGCCAGCACGGATGAGGCGGCACCCCAAATCAAGCTCTGCGATCGTCTCCGCAACCAGCGAGCCGAGCCCCCCGTTGATGTAGTGAGTCTCGACCGACATCGCCAACGGCACTCGCTCCAGGAGCGCAGCCAGCTCATCGATTGGCGACGGGTTGAACGTTGAAACGATCGCCAGCGTCGCGTGCACCCCGATGTCTGCCAGGAGCTCCACCGCGAGTTGGGCATCATGCGCGATCGAGCCGATCGCTATCAGCGCGAGATCGGTCCCGTCGCCGATGACCTGGGCGTGGCCATTTGCGAAGCGGCCGTCCAAACCGGGAACCGGCAGCCCGCGCTTGGCGATCCGGAAATATATCGGACCGCTCACATCGTGCGTTGCGCGCAACGCGGCGCGAGCTTGAGCGCTGTCAGCCGGCGCGATTACCTCCATTCCGGGCTGACATCGCATCACTGCGTAGTCCTCCAACGCGAAGTGCGTGATTCCGTTGTAACCGTAGTCGAATCCTCCGCCCACGCCGATGACACGAACGGGAAGATCGTGGAGTAGCGGTCCATTGCGGATGAATTCATACGGACGCATCGTCGCGAAGGTGGCAATCGAGTAAACGAAGGGTATGTAACCGGCCTCAGCGAGTCCGGTGGCGATGCCCACCATGTTCTGCTCGGCTACCCCGACATTGAAGAAGCGGTCGGGAAACCGACTGGAGAAGGCGTCCAGCACCAGATAGCCAAGATCCGCCGTGAGCAGAACGACGCGCTCATCGGCGTCTGCCAGCTCCGTCAGCTCGGCGATGAAGTCGTCTCTCACGTGCGCGCAGCCTCCAGCTCAGCCAAGGCCTGACTATATTGCTCGTCGGTCATCGGTAGGTAGTGCCAGTCGATCACACTTTGCATAAAGCTGATGCCCTTGCCAAACGTGGTGTGGGCGATGATCACGTGGGGCGGGCCCTGGGCAAAGTCGAGATCCTCGATAATCTGAACCAATGCGGCCGTATCGTGTCCGTCGACCTCATGCGTGTCCCATCCGAAGGAGCGCCATGGCCCTCCCGCCGGGGAGATATCGAGCACGTCACGAGTGTAACCGAGCGCCTGTTGGCCATTCAGGTCCAATATCACGGTCAGGTTGGACAGATCGTGATGAGAGGCAAACATCACAGCCTCCCAAACCGAGCCCTCGTTGAGCTCCGCGTCACTCATCACAGCGAACGTGCGGCGCGAGGAGCCCGCCATTCGCGCGGCCAGCGCGGCTCCCGTTGCCATCGGCAGCCCGTGGCCCAGCGCTCCGGTGCAGAAGTCGACCCCATCGAGGTCGCGCTCGGGGTGCACCCCGAGGAGCGAGCGGTCGCTGCAATAAGCCTCGGTCGTTCCGACGGGCAGCCCGCCTGTCAATTCCAGCGCGGCATAGAGAGCGAGCGCCGCGTGCCCCTTGGAAAGCACCACGCGGTCGCGGTCGGCGCCAAGCTCTCGTTGACGGAGAGCCGCGGAGTACAGCGTCGCGGTGATGTCAGCAATAGACAATGCCGATCCAATGTGCCCGACGTTCGCGCGCTTGGATTGTTCGACAATGACGCGACGAATGCCCTCAGCGAGGGCGTCTATGCTCTCAAAGCCAGTCATTGCGCGCGGAGGATACTAGCGCTGCCGGCATGCTGCAGAAGCCCATGCCCAAGTGCGGCGGCCAGCCTAGGGCCCGCGTATCTTGGCGCAGTCCGCCGGCGCAGTCCGGACGGCGTGCCACACGATGGTGCCAACGCCACAGCGATGCCTAGTCGCAGCCGACAACGATCGGCTCCAAGAGGCGAACCATAGGGCGCATATGCACGGCCGGCCATGCGGCGTCCTGGGCTGGAGGACCCCTCGGGGCTCGCAGAGTGTTTGCCAGCACAGCCAAAGCCAACCTCTTCGCCAAACCTCCGGCATTGGGAACTCGAGAACCCACGCAGCGAGGCCGCCACGCGGCTCGATGTCGCGCGATCAAGGCTGGCAAGCGCCAATAAGAGACTCACACGCATCCACCACCTTAGGCGAATGATAGTCTGAACCCATTGTGTCCAAGCCGCGACGTACAGCCGGAGGCGCCAGTCACACCCTGACAGTAATACGCTTCCCAGACGTTTCAATCCTGGGGCAGGGCGTGCGCTTTGCGCTTGTTGGAGGTTCGGCCGCAGCAGTATACGTCCTGACTACAACGTTGCTCGCGGACGTTGTAGGCCTGCCCTTTCCGGTGGCCCTAACCTTAGGGGCATGTGCGGCCGTACTGATGCACTTTACGCTCCAACGGGTATTCGTATGGGTTAACCATGAGGAGTTTGCCCTGCCGCTCCATCATCAGGCTGGTCGGTATCTGCTGATTGTCGGCATACAGTACGCGTGCACCTTGGCATCGACATCGCTCTTGCCGTCGGCGCTGGGCGTGCCCATCGAGGCAGTGTATCTCGGGACGGTCGTCATCTTCGCGGCGGCGAACTTCCTTATTTTCCGCGGTCGCATCTTCCACCCTGCGCGCGCGATGGCGCCCTCCCACTGCCAATCGCCGTTCCCCGAGCTAACCCCACCGCGGACGGGCGACGCCCCACCATTCTGAGCCACCACCGTGGACATCGACGAGCTCATGGCGGGGACCGCAGGCCAGGTCGAGCGTATGCGGATCGCGCGCGCCGCGATTGCCGACGACCATAGCGTCACCTGGTACCCCTACGGTACCTTCGACAACGTCGAACATCTGGACGCCATGCTCTCGGGCGAGCACCGCGACTTGGAGGCGCTCAGAGGAGGGCTCCCGGTGGCTGACATCGGTGCAGCGGACGGCGATCTCGCGTTCGCCTTGGAGGACATCGGCGGGTGGGAGGCCGACATCGTCGACACCGCCGCCACCAACATAAACGGGCTTCGCGGAGCGCGAGCGTTGCGCGACCATCTCGGCTCCAATGTGCAGATCCACGATATCGACCTTGACCGTCAGTTCACACTGCCAAGGGCGCGCTACGGGCTCGTCTTCCTGCTTGGGATTCTCTATCACCTCCAGAATCCGTACTACGTGCTGAACGAGCTCGCCGTATGCACGTCGTACGTTCTGCTGAGCACCAAGGTCGCCCGCGTCGCCGGACCCGCCCGCACCCCGATCGCCGACCTCCCCGTCGGCTACCTGGTTGCGCCTCATGAGACCAACAACGACCCCACGAACTACTGGATCCTCTCACCTAGGGGCCTTGAGAGGCTCGTTGAACGCACCGGCTGGAGCATCCTTGAGCGGATGAACGTGGGAAACGTCATCGAGTCGGACCCGGCTACACCAGAGAATGACGAGCGGATGCTGATGCTCCTTCGCAGCACCGTCAACGGTGCGTAGGTCCGCCCGTTTGGCCGACGCGACGCGCCTAACGCTCCTCGGCAACCACAGGGACCGCCGCGACAGCTTGCCCCTCGTGCTCGCCCATCGCAAGCGTCTCGTTGAGCCTTGTGTCCAGGACCTCCAGCGAGCAAGATGACGCCACCAACGCTCGACCACCGCTGGAAAGCGAACCCCAGAGAGCATCATCTTCAATGACTCGCACAATCCTCTCAGCCAACGCCTCGGCGTGGTCAGCGATGAGCATATTCTCGCCATCCCTGCCATCGAGACCCTCAGCTCCCACCGTGGTCGTGACAACCGGGAGCCCCGCGGCGAGCCCTTGCGTAATTTTCCCCTTCATTCCAGCTCCATAGCGAACGGGCACCACCATCGCGCGTGCCGAATCGAGCAGCGGCTGAAGGTCTGCCACCCAGCCTCTGATGTCGACTCGGGAGTCGGCGAGCTCCTCAACCTCGCTCGGGGCGCCTCCACCGACAATCGTAATCGTCACGTCATCCCTGCGCAGCCACACGTGCGGCATCACCTCGCGCACCAAATATGTCACTGCGTCGACGTTCGGTGGATGCTCGAAACCTCCAACGAACAAAATATCCCTGCGCGCGCCGAAGGGAAGAACATGCTCGGCGAGCTCGTGGATCGTTGGGATAATAGTGACTCGCGCATCTGGCACGCGTGCCAATATCTGGGCACGCTCGTCCTCGGTGACGGCGACGGTGACATCGCTCGCTCGCACCATCGCTAGCTCCAGCTCAAGAAGAGCCGCGGCCTTTGGTCCCTGAGCTACCCCGGCCCCGTTGCCCTCTGATAGGTCAGGCTTGCTGAGCGCAAAGCGACGCGACTCACGTACCCAGTGCAGATCGACGGTATCGTAGATAACGACAGCCTCGGGCGCGAACTCTCGCACGGAGTCCAGCCATCGGCTTGCTGGATGCGGACGCGAGAGGATCGCAGCAGTGAGACTCGGCCCGATGTCGGCAAGGACTGACACCACGTCGCCTGTGCCGTAGATGACCTCGACGCCAAGCTCCTGCAACGTACGCGTGTAGGGTTCAAACGAGCTAAAGTTGTCCGGCACAAACGTCACACCATAGCCCTGCCGCAAAAGGGAGCGTAGGATCTCCAGCATGCGCAGCGAACCGGCGTCGCGGTCCCACATGGGCATCCGGAAATCGACCACGAGCACGCCCGGGCTGCGATGGCGATTTGCCGCCTCCCGAATCCGCCGGTACCCTGGCGACAGATGCTCCGCATCGAGCAGCCCCTGCCACTTATTGACAAACTTGACACGGTTGACCTCCTGGTGACGCTTGTGGCCCGCCAGGGGATCAGTCCCAGCGGTCGCACCCTCGACGTGAACCACGACTGAGCCCGGTTCGTAAAGCACGCGCCAGCCATGCTGGCGCGCCTGAAGGCAAAGATCCGCGTCCTCGTAGTACATCGGTACGTAACGCTCGTCGTACCCTCCGATTTCCTGCCACAAAGCATCTCGCACTAATAGCGCCGCTGCCGATCCGTAGTCGATCTCGCGCACGTATTCGTACTGCGCCAGGCTAGGATCGTCGCCTCGGCCGAAGTTTACTCCAGTCCCATCGTTCCAGAGAATGCCGCCAGCCTCACTCAGTCTGCCATCGGGCGCCAGATACTTGGGAGCAACGACACCCACGTCCTCGGCCGACTGCGCGCACCGCAGCATCGCCTTGAGCCACCCCGGCGAAACTTCAATATCGTTGTTGCACAAGACAAGCCACTCACCGCGTGCAGCCGCCGCACCGTGATTCATGCTGCGCAGGTAACCTTGGTTTTGCGCATTGCGGAGGATCTGTATGCCATTCACAAGGTCGAGTAGTTCTTTTGTTTCGGCGTCGGCGTCGTCGTCGATCAGGATGACCTCGAATGCGACGCCGTCGGTATGGTCGCGGATCGTTTCGAGGCAGCGGCGACTTAGCCCGGCACCGGAGTAGAGCGGGATGATCAGTGACACGGCGGGATGCTCGAAGATCGGCAGATTGATGGGCTCCTCGGTGGCTTTCGGGTCCTGCACGGCAATCTCCCGCTCGGCCGATCTAGATCGTCTGTTCATCACGCGACCACCGAGTCGGAGCATGGTCCGCAGTGCCTGCGCCGAAGGTGACTCTTCCCCAATGACGGAGAAGAGCCGACTGCGGATGCGCTGAAAGAACTGCCATGTCACTGACGCTTCTACACGGCGGGTGAAACGCTGAGCGTCATCCAGCTGATGATGCAGATGCGCGAGGGTAGCCTCCGACTCCCCCAGACGGGAGCGTATCTCTGTGATCTCGTGCTGGCGATGGCGCATGTACTCATCTCGCGTCGCTACTTCCGCGGCGAGGCGTCTTATCTCTGCGTCGCTTTCGGCGATGCGGCCACGGGCAACGCGCTCCCGCTCGAGGGACTCATCGCGTTCGGCGACCACCGGGCGTGCGCGTGCCATCTCAAGGCCGCAATCGCCCAACGTCGAGGCGGACGCGACATCCGGCAGAGCGCCATTTGATGCAAGCGCCACGAGATACAGCCCTGCCGGTTCGCCGGCGATGCGCCACTCCTCGCCTGCACGCTCGATGAAGAAATCGCTCTCGGAAAGGCCGGCTGAGGAAGTCGCATCATCGAGCGCCCCGAGGTGAGAGCCTGTGATCGCGCGCTGCCCCCAGAGGGCGACATTTGTGAAGGTCGCTTCAAGGAGGGCGGCAAACTCCTCGCAGGTGAGCTCATGTTGGTGGAAGGGATTGTCCTGGCCAGAGGCCTCGCTGTACATCCGTCGATCCGGCGTAGAGATGATCAGTACGCCGTCATGGGAAAGCACGCGCCCTATCTCCGCGAGCATGCGCTCCTGCTCGCTCAGATGCTCGATAATCTCAAAGGCGACCACGGCGCCGAACGAGCCATCAGCAAACGCCGAAAGATCGAGGGCGCTACCCAGCTGAAACGAAACATGCGGGCGCGCCCAGTTCAAACGGGCGTGCTCGACCGTGCGCTCGTCGACGTCGACCCCTACGACCTGCTCGGCCGTATCGGCAAGGATCGAGGCCCCGAAGCCCTCCCCACTGCCAAGGTCCAGTACGCGCTTCCCTTCGACCAACCTTGCCGCCCACAGATAGCGATGCAGGTGCTCATAAACGACCTGCACGTCGGGTGTCCATGGGACGCAGCGCTCCCCCGTCCACTCGATCAAACGGGGCGCTCCCGCTCGACGATCCAGGCTCATCGAAGGCCCCGACGCGATGCAGCTTGCCCGTCAGTCAAGATGCGGACAGGGAGAGGGTTCCAAACGAATCCATCGCGCAGTTCCTACCATATCGCCAGTCACGCGCGGGCCGCTCTCCGTGGATGTCCGTGACATGTCGCCCGCGCAAGTGGCTCTCCTAGAGGCCCGGCTCGCGACGCTTGATCGGCCAGAGTAAGCTCCTAGCCGCAGATGCGCTTCTGCTTCGTGAGCACCCGCCGAGGCAGCTACTTCATGACGGAGCTTCTGTCTGCCATCTCGGCAGGGGCTGCAGCGGCGGGACATACGACCGAGCTCGTTTTTGACGAGTTCCCGACGTCGCGTGACGGGTGGGTCTACGTTGTGATTCCACACGAGTTCGATGCCTGGGGCAACCCGAGAGGATTCCCTGACGCTCGTCAACGTGCGCAGACGATCGCACTGTGCACGGAGAATCCGGGCACGGTGTGGTTCGAGCAGACGTACGAGCTGGTCTCGCAGTTTGCCGCCGCGGTATCGATCAACCGCTCAAGTGCGGCGGAGCTACGACGACGGGGAATCCGTTGCGAGCATCTTCAACTCGGTTACTCGCCGCAGTGGGACAGCTGGTTGGGTGATGAGACCGTGGAGCGCCACATCGACGCGCTCTATCTGGCAGCCGCCGACCCACGTCGTGACCCGATCCTCGCTGGTTTGGGCAGCGAGCTGTGGGCACACCGATGCGAGTTCCTGATCCCACCTCTGGAGCCCAGGACGAGTCGCCGGCCGGACTTCCTGAAGGGGGCGCAGAAGTACCAGCGATTGCGTTCGGCGCGGATCCTGATCAACCTACACCGCACTTCGTCCTCGGCACTGGAGTGGATGCGCTTCCTGGAGGCGATCTGCAACGGGTGCGTGGTGGTGTCCGAGCCCTGCCTCGATGGTGACCCGCTCGTTCCGGGCGAGCACTTCCTGGCGTCTGCTGTCGAGGACATCGCACCCACCGTCGAGGGCCTCCTTGACGATTCCGACCGGTTGCGGTGCACACGAGAGCGAGCTTACGATTTCGTACGTCAGGAGATGCCGATGGAGCCCGCTGTGAAGCGGCTGGCCGAACTCGCTGCGGAACTGCCCCGGCAACTGCCCGTCGTCAGAGATCTGTCATCACCCACGTACGAGCAAACCGTGACTTCGTCGCCTTCGCCATCGCGAGCTGAGACCCCGCCGGCGGGGGCGCCAGCGTCTAACGAAGCGCAGCCGGCTCCCCAAGCGCCGGCGCTCAGCGGCAGTGAGAGCGCCCCTTCGGTCAAGACCCGTGCGCGGCGCCACCTGCTGCGAAGCATCTCTAATCGCATGCCGAGACGGCAACGCGGCTTGCAGATCCTCAGTCGAACGCCAGCTTATGCTCAGGCCAAGCCGCGGGTGACCGTGGTCCTCGTGGCCCCGCAGGACACTGAGGGCGAGGCCATGGAGGCGCTCGCCAGCGTCGCTGGGTCGCTCGATGTTGAGCTCGAGGTGCTCTTACTCAATGACCCCTCGAGCGACTTGTCCGTATCAGCGTTGAAAGGCTTCTTCGACGCTCATCCCTGGTTACCGGCGGCGCTCCTGCACGAGTCGGTGGACGGGGGCATTGGCCACTCACGCAACATCCTGGCCGAGCATGCGCGCGGCGAGTACGTATTCGTCCTGGATGCAACAGGTGGGATCTACCCTTCCACCTTGCAGCGCCTCGTGGCGGCGCTTGATCGGGACCCGCACGCGATCTTCTCCTATTCGATGGTCGCGGTCTTCGATCGGCGGCAGCCAGTGGAGCTGCTCAGCTCGCTTCCCTGGGAGCCTGCGCGGCTGAAGCGATGTAACTGGATCGACGGGATGGTGCTGATCCGGCGAAAGCGTCTACGGGAGCTCGGCTGCTATACGACGGACCCGCGTCTTGCCGGCTGGGAGGACTTCGATCTGTGGTGCAAGTGCGCCGAAGCTGGGGGTCACGGTGTGCACGTCGCCCAGGTTCTAGCGTGGCATCGGCTGCGCGCGAACTCCGCCGCGGGGCACACTCAGGAGACGGCACCCGCACAGTGGGCGCTGCTGCGAGAGCGCTTCCCGCGGCTCCTCGCACCATCGGGGGTGGACAACGCCCCTTCCCCACCAAGCTGACGACGCCCCTTCCCCACCAAGCTGACTATCGCCGGGAGCGTCCGACGGCGGTGGGCTACCTCGGAGTGCCAAAGGAAAGCGAGGAGAGGGCGAAGCCGAGCGAGCGAATCTCAGACCAAAGCGACGGGTCGCGCTGGCCGGGGTTGGTCCAGGTTTCCCCGGCGTCGAAGCAGACGAGGTAGTCGCCGGCGGGAAGCTTCAGCCTGACGCTCTCCTCATGCCAGTCGCCGTCGTGCCAGGCGAGGTGGGTTGACCAGACCGGCGCCTGCTCACCCAGCGGGCATAGCTGGATCCTCAACCCTCCGGTCGGAACCGGAGGCAGGCGATAGCGCAGGCGCGCGCTGCTTGCGCCGTCGGGGAGGTCCACGACGGCCGCGGCATGCCCGGCAGCCCAGCGGTAGCCGCGGATGTCGCTCTGCTCGGCGTCGAACCAGCCGCTGACTAGCTGCTCCTCGACGCTCGGCGATGCCATATCCAGGCCGTTGGGCGGGATCTCGTAGGACTCGTGGAATGACATGCCGGTGAGCGCGAACGCGAGCTTGCGCGTCTCGAGCGGAGGGTCCGACCACCCTCGGCGGACACTGAACACGACTTCGTAGTCGCCGGCAGGCAACGAGAGCGGATGATTCTCGATACAGCGCGCGATGTAGCGCCACCACAATCGGGTGCCCCCGACGGAGGCAAGCGGGTCGGACGCGCCCAGCCGGCGGATGCTGATCTCAACTCCGCCGGTGTCAACCGGCACCTGGTTGTAGTCGAGCCGCAGGCGCCTCGCCGGTGCCTTCAGCCGCACGAGCGCGGCCGCGTGCACTCCGGCCCAGCGAGCGCTGCGCCCATCGACGTCCTCCACCGGAAACCACCCATGCAGCAACTGTGTCTTGCTGTGGGCGTCGGCCATCTCGACGCTGGCGCCGGCAGCTTCAGGGCGTGGCTTCAACAGCAGCGGCACACCTGCCGGGAACCCGTCTCCCCAGGATGAATCGATGAGGCGCTCCGGGGCGCGGGGAGCCCGCCGCAGGCGCCGGCGACTGGCGAGCACGTTCTGCAGGTGACGCGCGTTCCAGGCCATTGCCTTCAGCTTCTGAGTACGCACAGGCGGGTGGGCCCGCGCCGTCGCGAGCACCTCGCGTGGCGCCCAGCGCGCGAGCGTCCCGACGGACGCGTGCTTGAGCACGACTCGCATTCGATGGCGCTCGCAGAGCAACCGCTTGCGGGTGGAGCCGGCGCCCCCAACACGATGGTCGATCCAGGCATCGGCTGCGACGATGACCCGATAGCCCGCACGCCACAGCCTGACGCCGTAATCGACATCGTCGTAGTAGTTGAGCATGCGATCGTCGAACGGTCCCACGCGCTCGAGCGCCGAGCGCCTGATTGCCATCCCACAGCCCATCGGGTAGAGCGCCTCTGAGACGATCTCCGCTCGCTCGTAGGACTCATTCATCGAGAGGTCGGCCGCCCATCCCTGGCGATTGACCGACCCGCCGGCGCCGTTTATGACGAGCGGATTTCGCCTCGTAGAACACGGTCGAGGCGACTCCTCCTATCCTCGGGTCTCCAGCAAACGCTTGCACGATGTGGCTGAGCCAGTGCGGCGCCGCGAAACCGTCCGCATCGATGAAGGCGATGATCTCCCCCTTGGCGCGAGCGAGGCCAAGGTTGCGCGCATGGGGGCAGCCTCGATTGCGGGGGCTGCGCACGATTGTGACCTCGCCGAGGGCAGCCTTAGCCTCGGCGACATCGACTGTATTGTCGTCTGAGCCATCGTCGACGACCATGATCTCGTAGTTGCCGTAGTCCTGAGCGAGGAGTTGATCCAGGCACCGCCCGAGCACATCGGCCGCGTTCCAGCAGACGACGATCACCGACGCGAGCGGGATCCCCTCTCCCGCTGGCACGTGGACGACGTCAGGCACCGGAGCTTCGAGCGTCGTGGCCATCGGCTCCGACGCGATCGGGCTGCGTCCGTCGGGCGTGCGCGCCCGCCTGCGTACGGCGTCACGAAGACTCCTCTGCTCGAAGGTGAAGGAGTCGATGTCCATCTAAGTGGGGAGCACGACCTCCGCCCACCGCACAGACAGGGGTACCTGGCAGAGCTGGGCAAAGTTGCGCAAGCTGGTGTACCGGACCACCGGTACCGCGGCTTGCGCGGGGATGAGCACGAGTGGCCCTATGGTCCGGCTCAAGGCGTCGAGGCCGTTGCCGTTGCCGGGATGCAGGCTGAGCCCGCCTCGCGTGATCTGGAATCGGTGGCTCCCGCCCGAGAGCGAACGCGACCCGATCAGGAGCCACTCGCCGGGATAGCTCTCCTGATAGGCGGCAGTACCCACATGCTGGCCGTCGACGCTGACGTTCACCGGACGGCCAAAGGACCCGCTGAGGAAGAAGTCGTAGCGCCCGGCCGCGATATTGATCCGCTGGCTGGCGCTCCCTGGACCGGTGGCGATGATCACCCCGCCCGCTTTCGGGAAGGCCCGGCTGAGGGTCATGGTGGTGTCGCCCAATAGCACGTATTTGGGCGACGGCATATAGGCGATCTGCGCGGCTGGACCGGCCCTGCGAGCCGCCGCCGTGACGCTGTTACAGCCGGTGGCGTTTGCAGCTCCCGGCGCTTCCTTGAACGGCACATGCGCGTACACGGTTGTAGCGGGCTGCGCCCGCTGCCAAACCTCGTAGTAGGTCGAGAGGTAGACGAGGCGGTAGTTACTCGGCGGTCGACTGGCTATGGGACTGCGTCGAATGACGATCGTGCGGAACGACTCGACAAACTTGAGCGGGTACTCGTCGATGTCATAGACCCACGTCGACCCCGGTTCGGTCGCACGATTGACGCCGGGCGCGAGTTCGAGCCTGGGGCCGTTGACCATGCTGTCCTGATCGTCGTCGCGCAGGTAGTACTCGGCATCCTCCTCGAAGTCCGTCGTAAGAGTCGGGCCCTGACCGGCAAAGCGTTGACCGATCTGTTCGAGGTTGTGCAGGCGGGCGTACGGAGCAAGGCTGGCGTCGTGATAGAGCAACGCGTTTCCGGCAAGCACGCCGGCGGCGATTACGAGCGCCGGCACCGCGCCGACCAGCACCCGGCCGCTGACCCGCATCAGCGCCCCGACGCCGGCAAAGGCCAGCAACAGCGCGATCGGGGAGGTCAGGCAGTCGGCCTTGAACTGGATCCAGGGGCCGTAGCGATGGGCGACGAAGTAGAGCGCCACGACACCCGCGATTCCCAACCAGGCCAAGCTCCAGGCCCTGCGCCGAAGCGCGAAGACCAGCCCGCACACAGCGAGGACGAGGACCAGCACCGCCAGGACGTCGCTCGGAACGCGATGCGCCAGCTGGGGAAAGCGGTAGTCGCCGCTTATCCAAACCCCGGCGGCGCTGATCGCCGGCACGGGAGCCGTCAGGTTGCCGAGTTCCAGCAGCCCGGGGCCCGTGGCGAGTGGCAGCAGCTTGTTCGAGACTGCGTACGTCGGCAACGACAGCACGAACGAGAGGGCGGCAATCTGTACAGACGCGAGCGCCACCCGAACTCGATCGCCTTGAAAAACCAGCACCGTCAGCAACACCCCCGCGCCAAGCACACCGAGCCACGGAACAGTCGTCAACGAAAGCGACGCGAATGTCGCAGCTATGGCGATTGGGATCGCCAGCACGGTGCGACCGGGAGTGACTAGCGGAAGTACGGCGGCGATGAGGGCGGCCGACAACAGCAGGAAGCAGCTAGTGCTCAGCTCCTTGATGCCCCCCGCCAGCACGTAGGCGACCAGGATGTTGGGCTGCGCCGCGATGAAGGCGCCGAGCGCCCTCCAGGCTCGCGGCCGGATCACGCGGCCGAGAAGCGAGTACAGCGACAGGGCGCTCATCGCAGACAGGAACGCCAGGAAGGGCTGGTACAGCCATGAGAGATCCACGGGCGTCAGGTTGGAGAGTGCTCCGAGCGTCCACTGTCCTCCACCGGGATACCCGGTGCCGACATACTTGTTGAGCACCACCTGGTAGGCGGAGGACGCTGTCGCAGGAAAGCTGCGGCCGCTGTGGGCGAAGTGGGCCGCGAGATCGAACTGATAGGAGATATCGACGATGTGGCCGTACCCGGTGAAGCCGGGCTTGCCGGTGAGCACGACCGGCGCCGCGACGATCACCCACGCACCCACCGCCGCGCCCACCGCCCAGAGATCGACGCCTCTCCCCCGCCGCTCGATCACCCGACGCAGCGTTCGTCGTCCGAGCACCAGGCCCAGCACCCCCACGACAGCACATGCCGGCCCCGCCAGCGGCGCGAGAGACGCGTAGTAGCAGAACAGCCCCGCGACGACCACAAGTGTGGCCAGGCCCACCGGAATTACGAGCAGCGCCGGGACGGCCACTGGACCGGTGGCGCGGCGCACAGCCAGCCCGGCGCCCGCGGACAGCACGAGCATCAGGGCCGGGAACACGACCCAGGCCAGGAGGAAGACTCCGATCACTTGGAGGAGACCACGTGGCCTGACCCTGAACGAGACAGACCGGCGAGCTCCGCAAGACGGTCACGCATGCGCCCTCCGGTGGCGCTTGCAGACAGCAGACTCGCCACATCGGCAGCGGCTCTGTCGCCCTTCGCCGCGGCCTCGGCCGGCTCGCTCAACACGCGGCGCATCAGCTCGGCCGCGTGCTCGACGTTCGGATCGGCCCACTCGCCCTCGGGCGGGTAGATCTCGCAGTCCGGGCCCACCCGACCGATCGTGTAGTCGACCAGATAGCTGTTCTGCGTTGTTCATGAAGTCGACGTTTCCCGAGTAGCCCGTGGCGATCGACCGGCTTGCCGATCGCCATCGCCTCGGCCATCGTCAACCCGAAGCCCTCGGCCCGGTGCAGTGATACGTAACAGTCGCAGGCCGCCATCAGACCGGCCATCTCCTCGCCACTGAGGGATCGGTCGACGACGTGGATGTCCGAGCGGCCATGCGCGGCCCACAGCAGCTCCTCCTCGGCGAGCGGGCGCAGGGGTGCGTTGATCGTCTTGATCAGCAGCTGGGGGCCCTCGCCGGGCGCGAAGGCGAGCTTGAAAGCCTCGATCAGGCCCACGGGGTTCTTGCGCTGCACGGTGCTCAGATAGTCGAACACGAACAGAAACAGAAAGCCCTCGGGAACCCCGAGACGCAATGGGCCGGCGGGCTCGATCGGCCGCTCGACCGGCGGCGGGAGCGCAAGGACCGGCACGGGCGCGACCGCGCCGATGTTCTCCGCCATGAACCGCGAGTACACCCAGATCTCATCGACGAGCGCAAACGCCCGCTGCCAGCTGGCGGGGATGCTGTTGGTCTCCCACCCCCAGATTCCGATACGGGGTCCCTTGAAATAGTCCTCGCCCAGGCGCTCCACGAAGTCGGGGAGCTCGGCAGCGTTGACGGCGATGATCTCGCAGCCGTGATCTCCGTGCGCTGCCAGCTCCTCGAAACCGTGCCGACCGTAGCCGGCGGCCAGCTCCGCCGGCAGCGTCAGGTGATGGAGTGGAACGCTCACGGTCTGCACGGGAACGCCGACCGCACTGAGTGCCTGCACATAGCCCCGCGCCGCGGCGCCCAGCCCGAGCGTGTGGCCCAGGTAGCCGGTCACACGGACAGTCAGCGGCTCCAGTGGAGCCCCGGAGGACCGGGTAGCCGTCGGTGCATGGGGCGCCGCCAGCGGCTCGTGAGCGGGCGCCGCCCGCACGCGCCGCGACGCGGGCGCGGGCCCCGCGCCATTCCGCCGCTCGGCTCCGCACGGGCGCTGCCCGGGCCTCGGGGGCATGAAGCGATCTGGGATCGTGAGCTCGTCCCGCCCGAACGCCCAGCACCAGTCGACGTATTCGCGGCCATCCGGGCCATCCAGGTCCGGAAAGCTCCACGTCACGTCCGGGCGCGCGCGTGCCACTCGATGGAACACGTACCGCGTGATCCCGTACGCGGCCCCCCGGGGGGCCGGCTCCTGTAGCCAGGCGATGAAGGCGCGCGTACCTTCCTCGCCGAACAGCTCCTCAAATGGCTCGCCGAGCGCAACCGCCGAGGCGTACACCTGCACGTAGGGAGTCGTCGTAGACGAGGTCGAGATCCAGACGCCGGCCGACGTCCGCGCGATGGTCGAATTCGCGCCAGCCGCTCTCGTCTCAGCTCGATGGCATACCTCTCGCAGAGATCGTGAAGGACGGGCGAGCGACTGACGCGAGCTCGGCTCGCCATCGCGTTCAGGCGGTAGGGCCGGTCGGGATCGAAGCCCGGCAGGTTGAGAAAGCGAAGCGGCCAGTGTCGATCGACCAATAGCCCGTCCGGGACGGCGTGCAGTTCATGCCAAGGCAGATTCCACATGTTGAGATTGCAGCCCGGATCATCCAGCACGGCGGTCGAGAAGCGCGACGGGGCGAGCTCGAGGAAGCGTGCCAGCCAGTGACCGATCCTCCGGCCGCGAGCCGCTCCGGCGAGCGTCGAGCGATCCGAGCGATCCTTCGACACGCTCAGCCCACCAC
The DNA here is from genome assembly GCA_963779605.1 of uncultured Solirubrobacteraceae bacterium. Taxonomy (GTDB): domain Bacteria; phylum Actinomycetota; class Thermoleophilia; order Solirubrobacterales; family Solirubrobacteraceae; genus Palsa-744. The sequence goes on along the minus strand of CAVZYR010000004.1, from coordinate 1,029,692 downwards.
GCCAGAAAGTCATTCGCGTCTGCACCGCCGTCCACCGCCATCATCGTGGCCTCGATCCGGCCCGCTCGTTCCAGCTGATCGCGTGACGGTTCCAGGTCGTCGTCGGGGATCTCCACGGTCGTCCGCGGCACGAGCAGAACGTGGCGGCGCCGAGAGGGCCGACTCGATCGGCTGCAGATCGTCGAGGACCCAGACGCTGTTCGGCAGGTACAGCACCGGTTCGGTGAGTTCTCTCGGCGTAGCGCCGCAGCAGAAGCGGCATCAGCAGGCTGCAGAGCTCCTCTTCGTCGTGGCGCGCGAACAGCGTCTCGAGATCGAGGTCCATGTCGAGCCCGTGAGCGACCGAACGGATCTGCGACTCCACAGGAGACTGCGTGTGATCGACGTTTGCGAGCGCATCATCCGCCACCCAGCAGGAACACGTCGAGCGGCCAGTCGGGCTGGTGGCGTTCTAGCGAACGCTCAAGAGTCCGTGCACGCGGCATGCTGCCAGCGTCGCGAGCGTGATGACCTGCATCAGCGCTCTGTGCCGCCTTCATGCGGCGTCTCGGCGTGCCGCTGCTCGCTGGAAGCATCGACGCGGGCGATCTCGCGCCGCAGCGACTCCACGGTGAGGACGATCTCCTGTATGAGGTCCTCCAGGCGCTCAATCTGTTCGCTCTGGCGCTCGACCGTCTTCTCCAGGCGCGCCAGCCCGCTAACTGTCTCGATGCGACGCGCGCGTCGTCGAGCGTAGGGCCGCGCCCACCGCCACAGACCCCGGCGTGCCAGCGACCGCAACCGCTGGCGCGATCCTTGCAGCGGGCGGAGGAGGCGAGTCGTCCGTCTGGTCAGGTTGTCGGCGGTCATCGGCGCGGGCTGGCGGCCATTATCGCCAAATGTCGCCGGCCGCCGCGACACTCGCTCTAGGCTAACCCCTCCGCCGGCCCGGATCCCGATGAGCATGAAGGAGCTGCCCTAGACGCGCGAAGCCGAGACGCGGGCAGCCGCCTGCATCGTGATCGCGGTGCCCGAGGACGCGGAGCGTCTGGACGAGTGTCTGGAGTCCGTGCGCGTGCATACCGACGCGGACGTCTCGGTGCTGAGGGTGTCGCCGAGCAGCGCGGCCGTCAACGGCGCGCTCGGGCAGTTTCCGTCCGCGGATGTCATCTTGATGATTGAGCCCCTCAGTGTCAGCGCCGGCTGGCTCGAGCGTCTGCGAGACGCCGCCTACGCCGACACCAACACGGCGACCGCGAGCGCGCTGGCCGATGTCGCACACCGAGCTGGCGCTGTGCGAGGACGATCAGCGAGCGCGAGGCCTTTGTCGGAGCTCGCCGAGAGGCTGTCCGAACGCACGCTCGTGCTGCGGCCCGCGCCTCAGCCGGGCGGTGGGACCGTGCGTATACGTGAGACGGGACGCCCTCGAACTGCTGGGCGCGCTCGACGAGAGCCTCGAGCTTCGCCCGGCGCTCGAGATCGACTTCGCGCAGCGCTGCGTCCTCTCGGGCTTGGCCCACGTCGCGGCCGACGATGTCGTGGTCGGACGGCTCGCGGCCGCCGCGCATTCTGATTCCGAAGACGCGAACCGGCCTCGTGGCGAAGAGCTTCCAGGCAGCCTGCAGGAGCGCTATCCGTACCTCTCAGACACGCCCGCGCTCGCCGACTCGGGCGTTCTCGCGCGGGCGCTCGAGGCGGCGCGGGGGCCTCGCCCATGGCTGTCGGTGACGCTCGACGCGCGCGCGCTCGACGGCGCGGTCACCGGTACGCAGGTGCACATCCTCGAGCTGATCCTCGCGCTCGCGCAGACCGAGGCCCTGAGGCTGCGCGTGCTCGTGCGCTACGAGCGGATCGACAGCGAGACCCTGGAGCTGCTGCGGAGCCTGCCGGCGACCGAGATCCTCGCGGCCGAAGACCTCGACCCGCGCCACCCCGCGAGACACGATCTTTCACCGCCCGCAGCAGACCTTCTCGCCGGGCGACGTCGCGCTCGCGCTGCGCGCTCGGCGAGCGCTTCGTGCTCAGCCAGCTCGACCTGATCGCCTATCGCAACCCCGGCTACTTCGCCGACGTCGACGCGTGGCAGGACTACCGTCGCGCCAGTCGCCACGGCCTGTCGGCCGCCGAGCGCGTCGTCGTCTTCTCCGATCACACCCGCCGCGAGCTGCTCTCCGACGCGCTCGTCGAGGAGGAGCGCATCAGGATCGTGCCTCCCGGCCTCGACCATCGCACCTCAGCCGAGCCACGACGCCCGCCGGCGCTGGGCGACGGCGGTGAAGGGGTCCTCGCGAGCGGCTTCCTGCTCTGCCTCGGGACCGACTTCCTGCCACAAGAACCGGATCTTCGCGCTTCGCCTGCTCGTGGCACTTCGCGTGCATCACGATTGGAAGGGGACGCTCGTGCTCGCGGGGACGCACATACCGCACGGCTCCTCGCTTGAGCTCGAGCGGGCATTCCTGGACGAGCACCCCGAGCTGCGCGAGGCCGTGATCACAGCTTGGGCCCGTGAGCGAGCAGGAGAAGGCCTGGCTCATCGCCAACGCCGACGCGGTCCTGTACCCGTCGGTGTACGAGGGCTTTGGACTGGTTCCGTTCGAGTCAGCCCTGATGGGCGTCCCCTGCCTGTTCGCAGCTCAGTCCTCGCTGGCCGAGGCGGCACCGGAGGGGACGGCGACGATCCTTCCCTGGAACGCCGAGGCGAGCGCCGCGGCGGCGCACCTGCTGCTCACAGACGCGGGCGTCGCGAGCGCCACGTGCGGCGCTGGCGCGCGGCTGCGAAACCCATCACCTGGGCCTCCGCCGCGCACGCGATGGTTGAGATCTACCGCGAGGCGGCGGTCGCGCCTGTGCGTGACGCCGCGACGCTGAGCCGCGACACGGCAGAGCGCGAAAGCAGGCTGAGCTTCGTCGACCAGGCTCAGGCAAAGCGGCTCCTGGCCGAGCGCGAACACGCACAGCGCATGTACGACGAGCTCAACGCCGAGGTCGGCTTCGGGCTGAGCCTGATCGGCCCGCACGGAGCGCTGCCCGAGAGCCTCCAGCGGGCGCTGCTCGCGCTCAGCGCGCGTCCGGCGCTGAGCCGGCCGCTGTTCGGCGCCCTGTCCCGAACATTCCTCGCCGGGCGAGCCGTCCGTCGCGCTGCCCGTGGTCGATTTCGCCGGGCGCGCTGAGCAGTACCCTCCGGCCCCCGCGACCCTCGGCTATACCCTCCAATGACCGTGCCCACTGAGGAGACAGCCGCCCAACATCGCCCCGCGCTGGTCGCCCAGGGAGTCCAGAAGCGCTTCAAGATCCCCGAGGAACGCAGCCACACGCTCAAGGAGCGGGCTCTTCACCCGCTGCGACGCTCCCGCCACGAAGAGCTGCAAGCGCTGAAGGACATCTCCTTCGCGGTCGAGCCCGGGGAGTTCTTCGGCATCGTCGGGCGCAACGGCAGCGGCAAGAGCACGCTGCTGAAGTGCCTGGCGGGCATCTACCGCGCCGACGAGGGAAAGATCTGGTGCAACGGCCGAATGTCCACCTTCATCGAGCTGGGCGTCGGCTTCAACCCCGATCTGGCCGCCTTCGACAACGTCGCGCTCAACGGGATCATGCTCGGCCTCTCTCCGCGCGAGGCGCGCGCTCGCTATGAGCGTGTGATCGAGTTCGCCGAGCTCGAGGAGTTCCAGGACCTCAAGCTCAAGAACTACTCCTCGGGCATGCACGTGCGTCTGGCCTTCTCGGTGGCGATCCAGGTCGACGCCGACATCCTGCTGATCGACGAGGTGCTGGCCGTGGGCGACGCCTCATTCCAGCAGAAGTGCTTCGACGTGTTCAACCGGATGCGCGAGGAAGGTCGCACGATAATTTTCGTCACACACGACATGGCTGCGGTCACGCGCTATCTGCCATCGGGCGATGCTGCTCGAGCGAGGCGAGATCGTGAGCATCGGCGACCCGCGCGACGTGGCCGACCGCTACCTGGAGATCGCCTTCGGTCGCGAGGTAGGCCAGGACGACCCAGCCGTGGACAGCGCGCGTATGGGCGACGGTGCAGCCCGCGTGATCGATGTCTGGCTCGGCGACGACCCCTACGAGCACCGAGCCGTCGCGCCCCAGGCCGAGCCGCTGACGCTGAACGTGCTGGTGAAGTTCAACGCCACTGTGCGCGATCCCGCCGTGAGCATGGCGCTGTTCAACGAGCAGCGCCAGCCGGTCGTGGTGGCCACCACGGCAAAGGACCACGAACAGACCGGCGCATTTCGGGAGGGCGAGCATGCCCTGTTCGCCTTCTCCTGCCACAACATGCTCGCCCCGGGGCGTTACCAGCCGATCCTGACGATCACCCACCGTGGCGAGGGCGTGGACGTCATTGACCGTTACGCGGGCGGCCTCTCGTTCGTAGTCACGGGCACGAGCTCGAGCGGCGGCATGGTCGAGCTTCCCGTGGAGACGGCGGTCACCCGCGTCGCGCCGGCGAGCGAGATCCAACCGGCCGGAGACGTTCGGTGAGCGCGCCGAGCATCTCAGAGCCCCTCGGACAGCCGATTCGCGGCCCACGCGCGCTCGGCGACAGCTGGCCGCGATTCTGGCACCTCACGTACAACATCGCGCTCAGTGAATTCAAACTGAAGTTCTTCGGGTCGGCGCTCGGATACGTGTGGCAGGTAATGCGCCCGCTGCTGCTGTTCGGGGTGCTGTACGTGTTCTTCGTCCTGATCTTCAAAGTGGACAAGGGCAAAGGCGCGGCCGGTCACTTCTACGGCGCACAGCTGCTCGGCTCGATCGTCCTGTTCACGTTCTTCAGTGAAACCGCCGGCTGGCGCGGTCCGCAGCGTCGTGGATCGGGAGAACCTAGTGCGCAAGATCCAGTTTCCCCGCCTGGTCATTCCGCTCTCGGTCACGCTTCTGGCGGCGTTCAACCTCGGCTTGAACCTGATCGTAGTGATGATCTTCTCTCTCCTCGCCGGCGTGCGACCGATGCTGAGCTGGCTCGAGCTGCCGCTGATCCTCACGATGCTGGCGGTGCTCACGACCGGTGTTGCCATGCTCCTATCGGCGCTGTTCGTGCGCTTCCGCGACATCCAGCCGATCTGGGATGTGTTCGCCCAGATCCTCTTCTACGCCTCGCCCGTCATCATCCCCGCCGAAACGGTGAAAGAAAAGCTCGTTCACCACCAGTTCCTCTACCACCTCTACACGTTGAACCCGCTGGTCACCATCTTTCAGCAGTTCCGCCACGCGATGATCAACCACGCGACGCTGAGCGCCGGCCAGGTGCTCGGAAGCTGGGCCGCGCTCCTCGCCCCGCTTACGATCGTTGCGGCGATCTTCGTGATCGGTTTCTGGGTGTTCAATCGCGAAGCGCCTCACATCGCCGAGGATCTCTAGCGGCGAGCGGCTTCCTGCTTTTCCCCTGCGGGCGTCTCCGGTGGCAGCTCGCCCGCGAGCGCCATCCGGCGCGATGCCGCCACCCTCTGAAAGAACGCCTCCAGCGCGTCGATCCGGAGCTCCCAGGTGTATTCCTGCGCAGTCTGCAATCCGGCATGCCCGAGCCGGGCACGCAGCGGCGGATCGGAGAGCAGGCGCGCAATCGCGGCGCTGACCGCCGCCCGGCTCGGCTCGGGCATCAGGCAGTTGACGCCGTCGTCGCAGAAGTCGCGGTTGCCGTGCGCGTCCGTGCACACGACGGCGGCGCCGGTCGCCATCGCCTCAAGAGGTGGCAGCGCGAAGCCCTCATGGCTGGAGGTCTGGACGAACACGGTCGCCTGGTTGAAGAGCTCGCTGACCTGCGCATCGCTCGGGAGAATCGACGTAGCGCACGCCGTCCCCGCGAGCCAGCTCGGGCTCGATCCCGAACAGGCAGAGTTCCGGGCGCGGCTTTTTCAGCGCCTTCCAGGCGGCCAGCGTGAGCGGCAGGTTCTTCAGCGGGTTCGAGCGCCCAAGCGCGAGCACCATGTCCTCGCGGCGGACCACGTCCTCGCGCGGGCGGAAGTTCTCAAGGTCGATCCCCGGCGGAATCAGCTCGGCGTCGAGGCCGAGCTCGCGCAGCCGATCGCGGTTCCACGAGGAGATCGTCATGTAGCGGAACTCGGGGCGGTATGAGTCGATCACGGAGTGCCGAGCCCGCTCGTCATCGGGGTAGTAGGAGGTCTCGATGTCCTGGACGAAGTACACGGGGAGCCCTCGTGGGATGCTCGCCCTCCAGACAGGCCCTGCGGTCACCCACCACGTGGCCACCTTGATCGCCTCGACCTCTGAGAGCGCGTGAGCGAGCTCGTCGTAGTCGGCGAAGCTGTGCACTGGGACATCGAGGGGAAACCACTCGGGCGGCGCGCCGAGTGTGTACAGCGAGGCCTCGTGCCCGCGCGCGGCCAGGCGGTTGAGGTGCTCGAAGATGTCGCGGTGGCCGCCGCCCACGCCCGTGTCCTCGGTCACGTAGACGATCCGTAGCCGGCCATCAAGAGCGTCCGCGTTTGAGCCGGCTGTCACGGAGCGCGCTTCGAAGAAATCCGACCAGCGCTCCCAGAACAGCCGCTGGGACTCGCGCTCGCGCTCGCCCAGCTCGGTTCCGCGGGTGACCGACTCGTGGTGGATCAGCTGGGCCGCGGGGAAGTAGACCACGCCGAAGCCCGCCCGCCAGGCGCGCAAGCACCAGTCGACATCCTCGTAGGCCATCGCGTAGCTCTCATCGAGTAGCCCTATCTGCTCGATCAGCTCGCGGCGAACGTACATACAGGCGCCCGTGACCGCCAGCGCGGCGCTGTTGCGCCCGGCCGGACCCCAGCCGCGAGGCTCTGAAGCGGTAGCGGTGGTCGAACCACTCGGGCGCGTCGCGAGTTGCGTACCGTGCCGCCGAATTGAACGCGCCCGTCGGGATACTGAAGCTGGGCGCCGACGATGCCGGCGCCCTCGGTAGCGGTACGCCGCGTACTGCAGACACTCGAGCCAGCTCGGCAGCGCCTCGATGTCGGAGTTCAGAACGACGACGTCGCGCTCGGCGTCGCTCGCGCGCAGGCCGCGGTTGGTGTTCGCGGCGAAGCCCACGTTCTGCTCGGCCGCGATCAGAACGTCGATGCCCCCGAGACGCGCGCAGCGCGGCCAGGTGCTCGGGGCCGCTGCAGTCATCGGCGACGATCACGCGCGCCATCCCGGGGCGCACCGTCTTGTGAGATGCTCCGCACGAGCGCCCGCACGCGTGCGGCGTCGCGGTAGCTGGGAATGACGATGTCCACGGGGCGGCCGTGCTCGCGGTACCAGGCGACGGCGCGTCGTACCTCGTGGTCGCGTGCGTGCGTGCGCAGCCGCAGCCGGCGCTGCAGCGGCGTGAAGCGCAGCGGGAAGGTGATCAGCCTGAACAGGATGGTCCGCAGACCGTGGTAGCGGTAGGTCAGGTATATGCGCCGCCGCAGATTTGAGAAGGCGCCCTGCGGGCGCCCCTCGAGTGGGTTCTCGCTCATCGGCTGGAGACGGGATCGGTGGGTGGCAACTGTCTGAGGTCCAGGTCCAAGGGCGCAAAGCCCGCACGACCCTCAAGCGAGAGTCTGCGTCTTGCGCCCGCGGGAAGCCGCTCGGCGCGGGAGCCGAGCAGCGCCCCGGTGCGACAGACGGCATGGTGGCGCGCGACCGCAGCGAGTGTCGCGCGACGCCGCCCCGCGGGCACATCCTGAGCGATCAGCTCTTCTCGGGCCCGTCCGAGCTCTCCCCGCAGCCCTCTGAGCAGGTGGGCGGGGGACGCGGGCTCGCGCCAGCCGTAGACCTCCCGTAGGCCGCGCCACTCGTCGAAGCAGCGGCGGAGCTCTTGAAGCGTCGTGTAGTCGTGTGAGTGCAGCACGGCCGCGTCGGGAACGAACGCCTTGGCGTAGCCGGCACGCAGCATGTCGATCGCCAGCACCCGATCCTCGGCATAGTGGACCTCGCGAAAGGGCACGTGTTCCCAGGCTGCGCGCGCCAGACAGGCGTTGGCGTCGGTGAAGAAGCCCCGTCTCCCCATCAGATCGGCGACGGGCAGCGAGCGTTCCTGCGACTCGAGGCGCTCCACCCGCGGGCGCTCGTCGGGGGCCAGTGAGGTGAACCAGCGCTCGAGCTCCACGCGTACGGGCGCGGCGGCATGCGGACGCGGGTGGTATGGCCCGTACACGATTGCCACATCGTTCGCGAGCCCGAACCCGCCCAGCAGCCGCTCGAGCCAGCGCTCGCTCGCCGGCTCTGCGTCCTGGGTGAGAAAGGCCACACGTGCGCCCGAGGCATTCTTCATCAGCAGGTTGCGCGTTCCTCCATGGCTGAACTGCGATGGTGCGATCGCGAGGACGCGTGCACCGTGCGTGCGCGCCAGCACCGCCGAGTCGTCTGTCGAGCCCGAGTCGCACACGAGCAACTCGTGCTTGACGGTCTGTCTCGCCAACGCGGCGAGCGTGCGTTCGAGCAGTACTCCGCCATTGCGTGTCGGGATTGCGACGGTAGCTTCGGGCTCAGTCATGATCAGCGCTCGCACGTCAGGCATAGAACCCGGTCAGCGTCACGAGCTGTGAGGCGTAGCTGAGGGCGAGCATAGCCACGAGAAGCCCCACACCTGCGAACAGCGCTCGGCCGCGACCAAAGGCGTGCAGTGAGGCGACTACAAGCACCGACAGCGGAGCGATAGCTGGAAACGCGTACCGCCCGAACTCCGCGATCACCGTGCGCGCCCCCGTCGTGTAGAACGCGGCCTCAAAGCCCGCCACCACGGCGATCGGCATGAGCACCAGTATCGCCGCCTCCGGGAGATTGCGTTTCACGAACGCCCACTCCCGGCGAGCCGCCACCAGCGCCAGCAGCGGAACGAGCAGCATGGCGATGAGGATTACGACGTAGACCCAATTAGGGAAGAACACGTCGTACCAGCCGAAGGCTCCCGAGCCCCGTTCGACGAAGATGACGAACGCCGGGTAGTTCGTGCTCTCGAAGTGTGGGGCCATGAACGAGAGTCGTGGCAGGAAGACCTCCCACAGATAGCCCAGATATCCGAGCGGGTGTTCCAGGGCCGTGCTCGTTGCGCCCACGGCCGAGCCGGTACCGGGGGTGTTGCCCTGTGAGGCTCCAAGCACACTCGTGAGATGACTCGACAGCGCGCGAACCGCCACCGCGCCAAGTGCCAGCCCGCCCCAACCTGCCGCGTCCTCGCGACGATGATGGCGCAATGCCGTCAAGACGAACGCGAGCCCGGCCACCGGGTAGAGCGAATATGCCGTTCCCTTCACGACGGGTAGAAGGATCAGCAGGCCGCCCGTGACGAGGCCCCACCTGAATGTCAGGCCGCGACGCAGCATCCGCAGCAGCAACAGCTCGAGCGCCGCCGCGGCGGCGTTGAGACCGACGTCGTTGTTGACCGCACCCGAGATGAATCCATACATCGGCTCGAAGGCGACTAGCAGTGCGGCGAGAACCGCAAGCCACGGACGGCTGGGCGCGAGCTCGCGCGCGAGCAGAAACGTGAACAGCACCGTCAGTGCCCCGATCAGGGCCGACGTCAGGCGCATCAGGGTCAGCTGCGAGAGCGGCGAGGAGCTCGCGAGCATGTAGGCCGGGGCCAGCGCGGCGTAGTAGACCGGCCCGTGCGTCGCGGCGGTCTCGTTGCCACCCCCGTCGGAGCTGGCCGGATGAAGTCTTGCCACCTGCGCCTCATAGCTCTTCACCTGCGAGGACAGCCACGGCGGCCGGCTGTCGCCGACCTGGTGATCGGTCGGGAAGCTCATGTCTTCCAACACGAGGCTCTCGGAGCTTGACCAGCGCGCCAACGGCGATGCCGGGTTCCGGCTCGGCGCCTCGCCCCGCTCCACGAGCGACTGCGTGTAGGCGAAGTGGTCGACCTCGTCGGGTGCCTGGAAGGGCGGCGTGATGAACGCCCAGCAGGCGAAGTTGATCGCGGCGATCGCGAACAGCCACCCCGCCATACGGCGCTGGCGGATCACCACGGCGGGAGCCGCAGCCGCGAGCGCCAGGGAGCGCACGGACGCCAGAGCGAGCACGGGCAGCGCGACGAGCAGGATCAGCACGTACAGCCATGGCCCGACTGGGTCCGGGCGAAACAGCGATGCTCGGCGCAGGATCTCGCCGGCACGGGCGAGATAGCTGCGCTCGGAGCCCGCGCGCGGGAGATACCAGACTGCGATGCGCCCGGCCAGCGGGCGCCCTCCCGTGGTCGGCGGAAACGAGCTCGGCGGCGCCGGCAGCGGCGTGCCGCCCCAGTCGACGGCCCCGGTGGCGGTCACACACAGTGAAGCTGGATGTGCAGGCAGCGTCGGTATGGCGAAGACAGCCGCGCGATCGCGCGATTCGTGCCGACCGCGACGGGGCCGAGTTCGCGGTCGATCGTTTGCGCCTGCGGCCCGCCCAGCGTCAGTGCCAGTTTGAGCGCCGGGCGAACAGGGGTAGGCGAGGTGAGCGCGCAGGCGCAGGCGAGCGGTGCCCGCCGGGATGTACAGGCCCGGCACGCACAAAGGCTGGCCGGGCAGCGTCTGGGCGATTGGGAGGTCGTCCTCGACGTTGTCGGTGCCCGTGTAGTAGTCGCGGGGACGCAGGCAGTAGAAGGCGATCAGCAACAGCAGCGGCACGGCGACGACGAGCGCCGTGCGCCATACGCGCGGGTCACCGGCGAATACGACCGCCGGAATCCGGCGCGGCGGCCGCACGCTAGCGGCGTCGTAGCCCGAGGATCGATAGCAGGAAGGACGAGAAGAAGATCTGAATCCCGACGATCAGAAGCGTCGCGGCGATCACCGCGAGGTGTTCGTCGGCGAGCGAGCCGAAGCCATGCGCGATCCAGGTCGCCACGATCACGGCGCCCATCACGACCCCGATGAGCGCGAAGAAGCCGCCCAGCAAGAGCCCGTGCTCGAGGCGGAAACGAGCGCGCATGCGATCGAACCAGGGATCCTGCTCGCCCATGAAGTAAGTGCCGTAAGCGTGCGCGCACAGCCCGAGCGCGAGCACCTGCGTGCCGACGATCATCAAGCAGCGCGCCGCCGATCAACGCATGCAGCCCCCAGGCCCGCCCGAAGAAGTCAAGACCCGTGCCCACGAACACGACGATCAGCGTGCCAACCCCCGCGAGCACCGCGCCGGGCACGATGAACAGGTGGTTGGGACTGTGCACGAGCAAAAAGCGCAGGTGGCGCCAGCCGTCGCTGAAGCTCGACAGCTTGCTCTCCCCGCCACGTGGGTGGTACTCGATCGGGAACTCCGCGATCTTGAGTTTCTCCTTCGAGGCGCGGATCACCATCTCCGAGGCGAACTCCATGCCCGTCGTGCGTAGGTCCAGGCGGGGCAGCACGTCGCGTCGCAGCGCACGCATGCCGCAGTGGGCGTCGTTGACGCCGGTGCGGAAGAAGAGGTTGAGCAGGCCGGTGAGGATCGGGTTGCCGACATAGCGATGAAGCCACGGCATCGCACCCGGCTGGATGTTGTCCATGCGATCGCCGATCACCATGTCCGCGCCCTCCTCGAGGGCCGCCACGAAGCGCGGGATATCGTTGAAGTCGTACGTCAGATCGGCGTCGGCCATCACGATGTACCTGCCCTCTGAGGCCGCAAACCCGGCCAGGTAGGCGCTACCGTAGCCTCGCCTGCGTTCGACGACCACGCGCGCCCCCGCCAGCTCCGCGAGCCGCGCCGAGTCGTCCTCGGAGTTGTTGTCGGCAACCACCACCTCGCCGGCGGCACCCATTTCCCTGATCGCCTGAAGCGCCGCGGTGACGCAGGCCTCGATGTTCTCGGCCTCGTTCAAGCATGGAATGACGACGGAGACCAGCAGCGGCGAGCGATCCTCGGCGTCCGTGGCGACGGGGGGCTTTGGCTGGACAACTGTGCTCATAGCGATAACCCGACACCCATGATGCTCAACGCACGGGCTGCCTCAAGCGTGTGTGCCCCGGGCGATGCGGGTGATGCCGTTATAACGCCCGGGCGGGCGGAAAGTGGCGCGGATTCGCGACATGATGCTACCGCTATGCGCGTCTGCGTCGTCTATGACTGCCTTTTCCCGTACACGATCGGTGGCGCCGAGCGCTGGTATCGCAACCTCGCCGAGCACCTCGCCGCGCAGGGCCATGAGGTCACCTACCTGACCCTGCGCCAGTGGCCGCGCGGGCGAGCGGCTGGACCTCGACGAGCGCATCCGGGTCGTGACGGCGGGTCCGCGCATGGCGCTGTACACGTCGGGCGGGCGACGGCGCATACTGCCGCCGCTCGTGTTCGGGCTGGGCGTCCTCTTGCACCTCCTGCGCCGCGGCCGCCGCTACGACGTGGTGCACATGTGCGACTTTCCGTTCTTCTCGCTGCTGTCCGCGGGACTCGTGCGACCGGTCTCTTCGCTTCAAGCTGCTGGTCGACTGGTTCGAGGTCTGGAGCCGCTCCTACTGGCTCGACTACCTCGGCGGCGCCGCGGGGCGCATCGGCTGGCTCGTGCAGCGCATCTGCGCGCTCGTCCCCCAGCACGCGTTCTGCTTCTCAGAGCTGCAGGCCGAGCGCCTGCGCGAAGAGGGACTGCGCGGCTCGGTAACCGTCCTGCGCGGGCTGTACGCCGGGCGCGAGCGAGCCGGTCACGCCGACGCCGGCCGGACCCCGTCGTGCTGTTCGCCGGGCGGCTCATCCCCGACAAGCAGCCCGTGCTGGCGGTCGCCGCGATCGCGCTCGCCATGCGAGCGGATCGAGGGGCTGCGAGGAGAGTTCCTCGGCGACGGCCCCGAGCGCGCGAGCGCTCGAGGCCGCGATCGCCGAGCACGGCCTCCAGGAGACCGTGCAGGCACCCGGCTTCGTCGACGCCGAGATCGTCGACCGGGAGATGCGCGGCGCCCTGTGCATGCTGCTTCCCTCGCGACGCGAGGGCTACGGCATGGTCGTCGTGGAGGCCGCCGCGCGGGGAACGCCGAGCATCGTGGTCGCCGGCGAGGACAACGCGGCCACCGAGCTGATCGCGGAGGGCGTCAACGGCACGATCGCGGCGCGCGCCGATCCGCAGGAGATAGCCGATGCGATCGTGCGTGTGCACGCTGCAGGAATCGGGCTGCGCGAGAGCACCGTGAGCTGGTTCGTCGAGAACGCCGAGTGGCTGTCCCTCGAGCACTCGCTGGAGATCGTGCTCGAGAGCTACGCGGTTCCGAGCGCGCGGGCGTAGCTGTCGAGCGTCAGGCGCGCGGTGCGCTCCCAGCTGAACTGCTGCGCACGTGCAAGCCCACGGGCGCGCAGCTGCTCGCGCAGCGCGGGACTCTTCCAGCAGCCGGCTGAGCGCGCTCGGCGATGGCCGCTCGTCGTTCGGGTCGAACAGCAGCGCGGCGTCGCCGGCCACCTCGGGCAGGGAGGAGGCGTTCGAGCAGGCCGACCGGCACCCCCCGGGCCATCGCCTCGAGCACCGGCAGCCCGAACCCCTCGTACAGCGAGGGAAACACGAACGCGTCGCGCGACCGCCCACAGCCCCTCGAGCTCCTCGCGCCGAGACCCATGCCGGGAAGCGCACGTCGCCGTCGAGATCGAGCGCGCTGTGCACGCTCGCGCAGCTCGGCCTCGTACGCGGTCGGATAGCCGGGGAGCACGAGCACCGGACGACTCCCCGGCGGGAGCCGTGCGAGCGCGCCGATCAGCGCGAGCAGGTTCTTGTGCGGGCGCTTGGCCGACAGGCTCAGGACGACGGGGCGCTCGCCGAGCCCGAACCGCGCACGCACGTCGCGCTCCGGAAGCGGAGCGTGCGCGCTGCACCGTGCCCAGGCCGAGCGGAACCACGTCGATGCGCTCGGACGGGACGCCCAGCAGCCCGATCAGGTCCTCTCGCGTGCTCTGCGAATCGGCGATCACCCGGTCTGAGCGGCGCGCCGCCCCCGGCACGAGCACCTTCATCCCCCTGTCGCGGATGCCCGCGTGGGCCTCGGGAAACCGTGCGTAGATCAGGTCGTGCACCGTGACCACCCGGCGAAAGCGTCCCCACATGCGGCGCGGTGCTCGCCAGGCTGTGCACGAGGTCCACGCCCGCGCGGGCGGCCAGCCGCGGCAGCAGCGTCTGCTCGCCGAGCACCCACTGGACGCGGTTGCGCGCGTTCACGGGCACGGTCACCGCCGGCAGCAGTTCGCCCCACGGTCCACCTCCGGCAGCGGCCGCCTCGCGGTTGATGAAGGCCGTGAAGCGCATCCCCGTGCGGCGCCTCGGCGAGCAGCGCGGGGATCAGCTCGCGCGCGGCGACCTCCATTCCACCGGTCTCGCCCGGGCACGAGGAAGATGAGGTTCAGTCCGATGTGGGGCTGCCGCTGCGCTCAACGGGGCCAACGCTAGTGGCATCGCCGGGTGGACCGGTCAATACGATGACGCTCATGCCGCCCTCGATCGACGTTGTGATCGTCGCGTACAACCGCTACGAGCTGACCGACAGCTGCCTGCGCCACCTTGACGCGCAGACGATCGACCATCGAGTCATCCTCGTCGACAACGGCTCGACGGACGACACACGAGCGCGCATGGCGTGCAGAGTGGCCCGCGGTCCAGCTGGAGTGCTTCGATGAGAACCGTGGTTTTGCAGAGGCGTGCAACCGAGGTGTGGCGGCGTGCTCGGGCGAGATGGTGGTGCTCCTCAACAACGACGTCGACTGTCGCCCGGACTTCCTGGAGCGGCTCGTAGCGCCGCTCGTACGCGACCCCGCGCGTCGGAGCCGTCGCTGCGCTCATGCTGCAACCTGGCGAGCAGCTGATCGACAGCGCCGGGCTGACCGCGGACGTGACGCTGGGGGGATTCCCTCGTCTTCAAGGACTGGACGCGGGGCTCGCGCGCTCGGATCGACCGATCCTCGCCGGTCCGGCGGGCACGGCCGCCGCCTACCGCCGCTCGGCTTGGGAGCAGGTGGGCGGGTTGGACGAGGCCATCTTCGCCTACATGGAGGACTTCGATCTGGCCCTGCGACTGCGCAGCGCCGGATGGCGGACGGTCGTTGCCGCAGATGCCGTTGGCGTCCATCTGGGCTCAGCCACCCACGGACACCGCTCGGCCTGGCAGCGTCGTCACGGCGGCTTTGGTCGCGGCTACCTTCTTCGCCGCTACGGGCTGCTGCGCGGGCGAACGGCGCCACGCACTCTCGCCACCGAGGCCGTCGTCGTCCTTGGCGACCTCGCCATCTCGCACGACCTGGCGGCTCTTAGCGGGCGCCTCGCCGGTTGGCGCGCCGGCGCCAACCGTCCGCGGCTGCACCGTCCTCCAGCCGAGGCGATCGACTCGGACCTCTCGTTTCGTAACTCGCTCGCTCTGCGCCGTGGGGTTTATGGGCGGCGTGCCGCCTAATCTGATGCACGGCCCACCCGCCGGCTCTGCTGTGGAGAACGCAGCCCACATGGTCACCGGCACGTCCCGGCGGCCGAGGGTTCTGTTTATCAGCGCCGACCCGGTCGGCGACGAGATGGCGGGCCTCGGAATCCGCTACTGGGAGCTGGCACTCACGCTGCGCAGATGTGCGCGGGTGACTGTCGCTCACGGAGGCAGCGAGCAGGGTGAGGCCGATGGGTTGCGCCTGGTTGCCTACCGTCCCCACGCTCCGGCTGCCCTGCGCCCGCTTATCGCGGAAGCCGACATGGTCGTGACCCATCCCCAGTGGCCCTTGGTGACGAGCTGGCTGCGGCGCTCGGGAGTACGGACCGTCTTCGACCTTTACGACCCGGAGACGCTCGAGACGCTCGAGCTGTTCGGCCCGGCCCGCCCACGGTTGCGCCGGGCAATGACCACCCTCACGCTCGATCGTCTGCACGCGTCGCTGCACACGGGACATCACTTCATGTGCGCGAGCGAGACGCAACGCGACCTTTGGCTTGGTGCAATGCTCGGTCTGCGCTTGATCGGCCCTCGTCTCTATGACGCCGACCCGACCCTGCGATCGCTGATCGACACTGTGCCATTCGGCTTGCCGGCAGCGCCGCCGACACCGTCCGGCGTGGGCCCGCGCCAGTCGATCCCGCTGGTGGGAGAGAACGCCGAGCTCGTGCTGTGGAACGGGGGCATCTGGAGCTGGCTTGACGCGCCCACCGCGATCCGCGCTGCAGCCGAGCTCGCTGCGCGGCGACCGCGCCTGCGCTTGGTGTTCATGGGCGCCTCTGATCAGGAGGCGGCGATCCGGGCAGGCGCCGAGGCGCGCGAGTTGGCGGAGCGTCTCGGCGTGCTCAACCGCTCTGTCATCTTCCACGACCGCTGGGTCGCCTATACAGAGCGAGCCGCCTGGCTGACGCAGGCCGATTGCGCTGTCTCCACCCACCGTGATCACTTGGAGGCTCGATTTGCGTTTCGCACGCGGCTGCTGGACTGCTTCTGGGCCGGCGTCCCGGTGGTGTGCACGAGCGGTGACGCACTCGCCGAGCGCGTGGCTCGCGAGGATCTCGGGGCGGTGGTCCCCGCCGGTGACCACGGTGCCCTGGCGGCTGCTCTGGCGGAGGTGCTTGACCGTGGATCGCGCGCCTTTGCGCCAGGCCTGAGCCGAATTGCGGCCGAGCACGTCTGGGAGCGGGTGGCCGAGCCTCTGCAGCGGTGGCTCGCGAGTCCATCGCCGCCTCGACGAGCGGGCGAGACGCCCGGGGCAGTCAGCGCGCCACTTGCCCAGAGCGCCCGTGCGGGCCTCTACCGGCTTGCCGGCCACCACCTCCTGAACCGCCGTCGTCGCGCCTGAGCCTTGCTTGGGCACCAGGCCTGGCGGCGATCCTCGCCTCGAGTTCCTGTGGGGTTAAGAGACGCGAGCCCTGGGCCGCCTGACGCTTGCGCAGCATGCCGGGCATTCCACGCAGGGCGTCGCGCCAGGCCCGCCACAAGATCCGCATCTTGCGATCGCGCAATGCGACGGCGAGGTTGATCGCCTGTCCCAGTAGAAGCTGGTGGGCATGTCGGATCAGCAACGCCGGCGGCAGGCCCTTGCACACCAACCAGATCTGGTTGCGCCACAGGTGGTAGCGCGTGAAGTCACTCAACCCCCGGCCGAGTGTCGCACTGCCCATGTGATAGGCAACGGCGCTTGGGACATAGCGGCAGTCGAAGCCCGCTAGCTGGGCACGCAGCGACCAGTCGACGTCCTCGAAGAAGGCATAAAAGTCCTCATCGAAGGGGCCCACCGTCTGCAGCGCCGAGCGACGGTATACGGCCGCACCGCCACACGCACCGAAGATCGACCCGGGCTGGTCATACTGACCGTGATCGGCCTCGCCGTGAGCGCGGCGGTGCCCATGTCCGCGCCAGATCAGGACGTCGCCCGCACCGTCGATCACCTCTCGCCGGTAGTAGTCGAGGAGCTTGCCGCCGGCCGACCCTGCCTCTGGATGCTCGCGCATCGTCTGCACAAGCTCCTGCAGGAACCCCGGGTCGAGCTCGACGTCGTTGTTGAGCAATGCCACAAGCTCGGTTCGGGCCGAGCTTACGCACACATTCAGCGCTCTGGTCACGCCGACATTCTCGGGTAGGGCGACGACCTCCACCTCCGGCCATGTCCGCGCCAACCACGTGACGGTGTCGTCGTCAGAGCCATTGTCAACGACGACGGTCGTGAAGTCGCGGCAGCGCTGGGCTGCCAGCGAGGGGAGGATCGCTTCGAGGAGCTGACGCCCGTTGTAGGTGAGCACGACCGCTGTCAAGCTCGGCTGCGCCATCAACCCCGCAAAGGCTTTCGGATTAGGTCATCGTCATCGCTGCGCCGCCGCCACACGCAGCGCAGGACCGCATCCTCCGGCGTGGCTTTTCTGCTTCGATCTGGCGTCCCGAACCGTGACACTAGGTCGCGCGGTCCTTGCCGAGCAGCAGGGTGAGCGCCGCTCCCCGGTGGCCGGTTCGCTCCACCGGCGCCGCGAGCCTCGCAAGCAGCCCAGCGGCCAGCCCCACCTGCATGGGCGTGGGCTTGGCGGCTGGACGACGACGCAGCGCGTATACCCACCCGTTGAGGTTGCAGAGCCGCCCGAATGGGTCGTTCGTGGTGAGTCCAAGACACCGCAGACCAAGAGTCCGACCTTGTGCGACCAGCGCCGGCGCCGGGATCAGCGTCAGATGCCTGGGAGCGTCCAGATGATGCCAGCGGCCATCGAGTAGGCGAAACTGCAACGACCGTGGGTTCGGCACGCCGAGGGCGAGCACGCCGCCTGGCTCCAGGCGATCGGCGGCTGTGGCGAGCATCACGGCAGGATCCCGTAGATGCTCGAGCACGTGCCACAACGAGATAACGCGGGCTGCGGGAAGTGCCTTCAGTTGCGTGACCGGGTCGTCGCTACAGATCGCACGCACGCCGAGGCTGCTCTCCAGGTACTCGCAGCAGTGCGCGTCCATCTCAATGGCCGTGACTTCGAACCCCGAGTCCCTAGCTGCGGCAGCGAACCCGCCAGACCCCGCGCCGACGTCGATGAGCGCTCCGGGCTCCAGATGGGCTCTCAACATCCCCGCCCTGTAGGTCTCGACCTCTTGCAGTGACCGGTTGCGCTTCCACACCGGAGCCCCGTCCGGCCCAAAGCCATAGTAATCGCCGAGGTAATACGGCGAGAGGTCCGTGGGCACGTCAACCATGAAAACGGTGCCACACCCGACACAGACGTTGTAGACGAACCGCTCCGGTGTCGTCTCCCGGTTGCGGTCGCGGGCTGTGAGAGCGTAGGTCGAGGCCGCGCCGCAGAGCGGGCACGGTCGTGAGGGTGCGGCCATCTCGCCGGCACCCTAGCGAATGGCTCTGTCATCGATCGCTCGGCCGATCCGTCCCATCATGACCTCCCGTACCTCATGCGGGAAACGCCCCAGGAGCCTGAGGACGAGGAAGTAGACGAGGCTGGCAACCAGAACGCCGAGCAACGGATGAATCGGAAGGATCAGGCCACTCGCCGCGCCAACTCCCCCGGCGAGCGCAGCCACGGGAATGGCGCTGTATGACAGACGTATGAGCGGTTCGCTGCGCACCAGGACGATCGCCTCGCCCACGGCCAGCCCGGTCTCGGCAATCAAGGCGGCAACGGCGGCGCCGCGCGCGCCGAAGGACGGAACCAGAGCCAAGGTGAGGACACCGGACAACACCAGCGCGCCCAAGTTGATGTACAGCACCGGGCGATACCGGCGCAGGGTCAGCAGCGGAAAACCGCACGCAAATGCGACAAAGGTGGCGATCAGCGCGAGGCCCTGGATGCGCAGCACCGCGATCGAAGGGTCCGCCTTGGTGCCGGCCAGTACGTGGATGGCGAAGGGCGCGCCCACCTCAAGGCACAGCACCATCCAGGTGCCCGCCAGCAGCGCCAGCTCGAAGATCCGTGCACTGGCGAATTGAAAGCGGGCGGAGTCCTCGCGCTCCGCCCGCGCGAGGATCGGGAAGGCGACGCTGATAACCAGGCCGGGGATTCCCACGAGCACTTCCGTGATCCGAAAGGAGGTCGCAAAGTAGCCGGTCTGCACCGCGCTTGATATCAGCGACATCAGCACGAGGGCCACGCGGAAGTAGACGATGTTCACGGCGGCGATCACCGCCCAGGGGAGGGTCTCCCGCAACAGCTGCCACCACCGTCCCAGATGAAACGACGGCCTCAGCGAGGTGTAGGGCAGCACCAGCGGCACGGTGAACACGAGCGACACCGCCGAGGCCGGTATCGCGACCGCGAGCAGCGGCACCAGCCCGGCGCCAGCAAGGGCGAGCGCGACCAGCAGCGCGACGTTGACTGCCTGGCGCAACAATTCCGCCGCCGATATCCAGCCGTAGCGCAACTGGGCCTGCAGGGTCATCGACAGGGTGCTCTGCAGCAGCTGGAGCACCAGGCCGATGCCGGCCAGAGCCGTGCCAAGCACCAGCGTGGAGCTGTAACCGACCGCACCGGCAAAGGCGACCGCGAGTGCCACCCCGACGGCCGTCAAGACCAGGCGGATCCCGATCGCCGAGCGCATCATCTCGCGCTTGCGGTCGCCGCTGAGGGTTGCAAATTCCCGCAGCACGATGCTGTTGAGACCTCCCTCGGTGAAGCCGCTGACGATCGTAATCAGCGCTATCACGGTGGCGTAGCGGCCGAAATCTGAAACGCCGAGATGGTCAATCAGCACCCGTGCCGATATCAACGACAGCAGGATGGTCGCCACGTAGGAGCCGGTGCGCACAACGCTCCCTCGTAGCGCAGCCGGCCCCGCGGCTTGGCTGTCGAGCAGGTGGGTCTCGGCCGCCTCACCCGGCCCAGCCAAGGGCTCTGGCACTGACCGCGACGGCACGCCAGGCTCGACGGAGGTCATCACCGAGATGGTATCCGGGCGTCTCTGGCACTATCGCGGGTCGTGTTTGCGACCCGAAGGCCCGTCCCGCTGTTCGGCGAGCAGCTGCTTGCGCCACCATGCCACCGTTTCTGCGATGCCCGCCTGCAGCGTCATCGCGGGACGGAACCCGACGTCCTCTGACAGACGCGCCCTATCGCCGACGATCACTGTCGGCTCGCCGGCTCGCGGAGGCAGCTCGCCGAAGCGCACCCGCTCCAGAGCGTCCGCCTCCCGAGCGATCAAGGTCACAAGGTCCCGCACGGCGACGGCCTCGCCGGATGCGATGTTGACAGAACCGGTCACATCGCCCGCAAGAAGCGCGACGAAGGCCTCCGCCACGTCGCGCACGTGCATGAAGTCCCTCTGCTGTAGCCCATCGGTCGTTGGCACCTCTTCGCCGGCGATCAAGCCGCGCGCCACGCTGGAGACGAGCCGGCGCGGGTCCTCGCCCGGGCCGTAAAGGAAGAACACGCGCCCCCATGCGAGTGAGACGCCGAGTTGCCGGGCGATCGCCGTGGCCGCCACGTTGGTGGCGAGCTTGCACGCTCCGTAGAGGGTGGCAGGCTCCAAGGGCGTGCCCCGCTCGCGCAGGACCGGTTCCCCCCACGCGTACTCGGCGCACGTACCTGCAATGACGGCCCGGCGACCGCCGGCTTCGCCAAACGCTCGCAGCAGCCGAAGGCTCGCGTCGATCCAGCGATCGTTCTCGGGAACGCTCCAGAAGCTGCCGGGAGCCGCGTACCATGCGAGGTGCAGGAGCTCGGTGGCACCCACGCTATGGGCAAGCTCCTCGGCGGCGCCCAGCTGGAGAAGATCGACCTCGTGCCAGCTGACCTTCTCGCGGCGCACGCCTGCCCGGCGGGCGACCGCGTGAACCTCGTGATCCTGCGCCAAAAGAACATCGGTTATGTGGCCGCCGATGAATCCGCTGGCCCCAGTGAGGAGGACGCGGCTCACGGTTGGAAGTCCGGGTAGGCACGGTCCCTCTCGGAGATCGTCCGCTCGTCGCGTACGGCCGGCCACTCGATCGCAAATGCCGGGTCGTCCCAGCGCACGCCTCGCTCCGCCTCCGGGACATAGCGGTGTCCCATCTGGTAGAGCACCTCGCAGTCGTCGGTGAGCGTCTGGAATCCATGCGCGAACCCGGCCGGGATGTAGTAGCCGCGACGGTTCTCGGCGCTCAACTCCACACCGTGCCAGCGACGAAAGGCGCGGGAGTCCGCACGCAGATCGACGGCGACGTCGAAGATCGCGCCGCGCACGCAGCGCACGAACTTGGACTCGCCGTGCGGCTCAGCCTGGTAATGCATGCCACGCAGCGTGTCGCGCCGGGCGTTGAATGAGGCGCTGCACTGCACCACATCGGGATTCAGGCCGCGGGCCTCGAACTCCTCAGCGTCGAACGTCCGCGCGAACCAGCCGCGATCGTCCCCCAACAGCTGCAGCTCAACGACCCATGCCCCAGGCAGCGGTGTCTGTGTGAACTGCATCACATCTCCGCGAGGTGGCTGTCGCAGCCGAGTCTTTCGGTCATCTCAGTGCGCCAGCGTATTGAACGTCACGATCTGGCCCACCTGCCGTGCGGCATGCGGTGGGGGAGACCAGGACTACACTGCCCCGGCGTGATCAACGACACACGCGCATCGGAAGCGGGAACGCCCGGCAGATCCCGCGCCCGCCTGGCGTATCTTTCCCGAGACAGCGGACCCCGGATGATCGCTCTGGGCCTGGTCGCGCTGATGACGGTCGGCTTCCTGCTCATCACCGTCTGGTGGGTGAACGCCGACCAGAGCATACCCGTCGGCGACGAGGGCAAGCACCTGCTGATCGCCCTGGGTTACTACGACCTCATCCACGCCGGACACTTCGGCGCGCCGCTTCGTGAGTACAACCTGTATCCACCGCTGACGCACCTCGTGGGCGCATGGTACTCACTCGTGGCCGGCGGCCCGACCATCGCGCGCATGGTGATCGGAGAGAACCTCGTGTTCGTGCCTGCCCTGGCGTTTGGCTGCTATTGGGCCGGCAGCGTGGCATTCAATCGCCTGGCCGGCGTACTCGCCGCCGTGTTCGCTCTGGGCACTCCCATGATCATCAGCCTGTTTCACACCTTTATGACCGATGGCCCGACGGCCGCCATGGTAGCTCTGACCGTGGCCGCCGTGCTCGCCTCTCGGCGCTTTGAGAGCCCCCGCCTCAGCGCGCTCGCAGGAGCCCTGGCCGGGGTCGGCATGTACACACGTAGCACGTTTCCCCTCTTCATCGTCGGTCTCTTCCTGGCGATGCTCGGCCGCGGCGGCTGGCGCCAGCGCCGGGGCGTCCTGACGTTCCTTGGAGTGGCGTTTATTATCGCCGCGCCGTGGTACATCGGCCACTTCCATGACCTCTTCTCACAGACCCAGGGTGCGGTCTCGGCTCAGCAGCCGCTGTGGTATGGGAGCCACCCATACCCGACGCGAACGCAGCTACTCAAGTACACCTGGTACGGATGGGACCTCGTCAACCAGCAGTTGTACCTGCCGCTCGCGCTCTTCTTCATCGTGGGGGCCGTCAGCCTCGGGGCCGGTTGGCTGCGCAACCGCCCGCCCGACTCGCTGGTACCGGAGCTGCTCGTGGGCGGCTTCGTCAGCTACTTGACCATAAGCCTGATCACGCTCGAGGATCCGCGCTACACGATTCCTGCACTCGTCTACGTAGCCGTGCTCGCGGGCGGGGCGGTGGCCCTCATCGACCGACGGAGCTTGCGCTGGCTGGCCGTCGCCACCTTAAGCGTCATCGCGGTTGTGAACACTGACGAGATCAACCGAGGATCGCCCGCGTGGAACGTCACCATCAACCTACCGAATGCGACAACGAATCCCATTGGACAGGGCACGCTCCGCGTATTCAGCGGTGCGGGGTACTTCGCCAATACGCCGCAGCGTTCGCCGGTGCGGTCCGACCTGCTCAACTTCTTCGCGGCCCTTAAGCGCCAGGGCGCCACGAGCATCGCTTTCGACGCAACCTCAATGAACAGCGGCGGCTATAACCTCGACACGCTTTCAGTGCTGGCGCGACTGGCCGATCTCAAGGTCGCCGGTTACGCCGCGGACACCGTCACGAGTCCTGACATCGTGTGGATCTTCCGGAACACGCCTCAGGCCGCCCATCACGCTTATTGCCTCGTGAGCCCAACGCTCAGGGACGGCACCGGCCTGTTCGCCGTAAGGGGCCCGCTCGGCCCGAGCGCCCGCATCAGCTGCCCGCCGGTCACCCGCGGCTGACCGCGTCCGCGGGGGTGGTCACGACGCGCCCCCTGAGTCGCCGATCTGCTTGCTGCATTCGGTTACCGGAGCAAAGTCAGCTCGGGCGTGCGTGCCGCGAACCTGCCGCCCCACTCTCCGATGAAGCTGAGCTGCTCGGAGATCTCGTCCTTCAGATTCCAAGGGAGGATCAGGACGACATCGGGCCTATCCTCGCGGATCGCCTCGGGTGAGCGGATGGGGATGTGGCTGCCGGGTAGCAGATGACCTTGCTTGTGCGGGTTCAGATCGCAGGTGTAGTCGATGAATTCGCGGCGCACGCCACAGTAGTTGAGCAAGGTGTTGCCCTTGGCCGGGGCGCCATAGCCCACGACACGCAGACTCCGCTCCTTCAGGTCGATCAGGAAGCGAAGGATCTGGCGCTTGTCGGCCTCGACGCGCAGGCCGTAGCCGAGGTAGGTGTCGAGCCGCTCGTAGCCAGCCGCGCGCTCGCGCTCGCGCAGCTCGCGAGCCTCACCACTCTCGGGCTTGGCCACGTCATCTGAGTGGCAGCCGTACACGCGTAGCGATCCGCCGTGTGTGGGCAGCTCTTCGACGTCGAACAGCCGCAAGCCGTGCGCCTCGAACACTCGGCTGACGGTTAGGAAGGAGAAGTAGGAGAAGTGCTCATGGTAGATCGTGTCCCACTGGTTGTCCTCGATCAGTCGCATCAGGTGTGGGAACTCCATCGTTATCACGCCGCCCGTCTTGAGCAGGATCTTCATACCGGCCACGAAGTCGTTGAGATCGGGGACATGCGCGAGCACATTGTTGCCGAGCAGCAGGTCAGCCGCAGAGCCACCCGCCAGCGAGCCGGCGGTCTCGCGCCCGAAGAACTCGACCAGTGTGGGAATGCCCTTCTCGACCGCCACCTTGGCCACGTTGGCGGCCGGCTCGATCCCGAGCACCGGGATCTGACGGTCGCGAAAGAACTGCAGCAGATAACCGTCGTTGGAGGCGATCTCAACGACGTGACTTTCCTCGTTCAGACCGAGACGCGCGATCATCTGCTCGGCGTAGCGGCGGCTGTGCTCGAGCCAGCTGGTCGAGTACGAGGAGAAGTAAGCGTAGTCAGAGAAGATCTGTTCGGGCGTCTCGAACTCCTCCAGCTGCACCAGAAAGCAGTTTCCGCATACGAGCGCGCGCAGCGGATAGAAGGGCTCCATGCTGTTCGCTCGCTCCGGTGGCACGTAGGAGTTCGCGAACGGCGACATCCCCAGGTCCGCGAACACCGCCTCGAGGGAGGCCCCGCAGAATCGGCACGCCGTCAGGGTCATGGCGCGGCGGCGGCGTACTGGATCGCTTCGATCTGCCCGAGTGTGACCGCGCGCATGTCCGACCCTTCACTCAACGCGCGATACCACTCGACGATGCTCAACAGCGCCGCATCTAGCCCCACAAGCGGCCGCCAGCCCAGCCGTCCGCGGGCGCGCGAAGAGTCGAGCTTCAGATAGCGCGCCTCGTGAGGATGGGGACCGTCGTCGGATGCCGAGCGGAGCTCGGCCGGCCACAGCTCGGCCAGGCGCTCGACGATCCAGCCCACGGGCCGGGCATCGTCATCGGGTGGGCCGAAGTTCCAGCCCGCCGCATGCTCCGGTGAGTCCCACATCGCCTGGGCCAAGACGAGGTAGCCGCTGAGCGGGTTGAGCACGTGCTGCCAGGGGCGGATCGAGTTGGGGTTGCGTACGCGCACCTCGTCGCCGGCCAGGGCCGCTCGCATAATGTCCGGCACGAGCCGATCCTCGCCCCAATCCCCTCCTCCGATCACGTTGCCCGCGCGGGCCGAGGCCACGCGAGGACCATCGACGTCGGAGAAGAACGAGTTGCGAAACGCGCTCGTGACCAACTCCGCGCAGCCCTTGGAGTTCGAGTAGGGATCGTGCCCCCCCATCGGCTCGGTCTCGCGGTAGCCCCACTCCCACTCGCGGTTCTCATAGCACTTGTCCGTGGTGACGTTGACATGCACGCGCACACCGTCGCCGCTCAGGCGCACGGCGTCCAGCACGTTGACGGTGCCCATGACGTTCGTTTCGTACGTCTCGCGAGGTTCGATGAACCCGCGGCGCACAAGCGCCTGCGCCGCCATGTGGATGACGACCTCGGGCGCAGCCGCCGCCACGGCCGCCGTCGTCGCCTCGTGATCGCGCACGTCGCCCTCGATGCTGTCCATGCCCTCCGCAACGCGCGCCAACTCATACAGTGATGGCTGCGTGGGCACCTTCGCCGAGTAGCCCGTCACGCGAGCGCCGAGGGATTGCAGCCATAGAGCCAGCCACGCGCCCTTGAAGCCGGTGTGACCGGTGAGGAGGACCCGGCGCTCCCTCCAGAAGTCGGGATCGACGGTGCCGGAGACGTGCGCGCCCGCGGTCGCCATCAGCGTGCTACACCCACGTGCGCCACGGAGCGGCGCCCGAGTTCCAAAGGTCATCCAGATGATTGCGGTCGCGAAGCGTATCCATCGCCTGCCAAAACCCCTCATGTCGATAGCACGCGAGCTCGCCCTCGCCCGCAAGTGAGCGCATGGGCTCCTGCTCCCACACGGTGTTATCGCCAGGGATGTAACGATCGATTCCGGGGGAGAGCACGAAGAAGCCACCATTCGTCCAGGCGCCGTCTCCCCGTGGCTTCTCCTCGAAGGCGCGCACTCGTCCGCCATCGACATCGAGCGCGCCGAAGCGCCCTGGGGGCTGCACTGCCGTTACGGTCGCCCTCGTGCCCTGTTCGCGATGGAAAGCGATCAGGCCGGTGATGTCGATGTCCGAAAGGCCGTCGCCGTAGGTGAAGCAGAACTCATCGTCGCCAACGTACTCGAGTACTCGCTTCAAACGCCCGCCGGTCATCGTCTGCTCGCCGGTGTCGACGAGTGTCACGCGCCAAGGCTCCGTTTGAGAGCGATGGATCTCCATGTCGCCCTTCACCAAGTCGAAGGAGACGTCGCATGTATGGAGGTAGTAGTTCGCGAAGTACTCCTTGATCAGGTAGCCCTTGTAGCCGAGGCAGATCACGAACTCATCGATCCCATGGGAAGCGTAGATCTTCATGATGTGCCAGAGCATGGGTTTGCCGCCGATCTCGACCATCGGCTTTGGACGCACGGCAGTCTCCTCGCTGAGTCGCGAGCCGAAACCACCCGCCAAGATCACGGCCTTCACGGCGTGCAGGTTATTGGACGCCGCACACGCTAAGGACATCGAGGATCTTGTCAGCCGCGCCGTTCAGCCGCCTGATGAGCCGGACTCGGACGCGGAAGTGGCAGAATTGGTCCGTGAGGACGCGATGGATTGTGGCGCTGCTCGCAGTCGTGGCCTTGATTGGCGAGATCGCTTCCGGGCCAGCGAGTGCCAGCGCATCGCGAGGTAAGCCCCATTGGCCCGGCATCCCCGCCAAGGCTCGTGCTGCGCTGCTCGCGACTGCGATAGCCCGTGCGACGCGGCAGGGCGACAATCACCCCTATGACATCGAGACAGTACGCACATCCCATCGGAAGGCGGAGCGCGTCCTATGCGGCGAATGCGAATCCAACTCGGTGCCCCCAGGCGCACCCGTCTACATCATCGCGATGCGCGGCCACTTCAACTGCGACGTCTGCTCGCCTCCCCACGGCTACACCATCGGACCGGCCACCGTCATCGCGCTGCAGTTCGCCGTCGCGAATATGCAGTCGCTCGAATCCAACTATGGAGGTCCCTACCCGGATCTCCAGGCTGCGGGAGCTCCCGTCGTGCTCAGGCGCTAGGGGTCGCCAAGCGGCTCGCTGAAGCTGCCTTCTCGCAGCACCCCACTTAAGCGTGTCTCGCCCTCATCGCTCATAAACGCTGACCAAGTTCGACGAGCCCGCCGCAAACGGGAAGTCGGATTCGCGTTCGCTGCGGACGCGAAACTGGTAGTCGGCGGGGCCGGGAAACTTGAAGGTGTAGCTCGAGTGGTAGCGACCGCGGGCGTCGGTGCTGACCACGTCGAACTCGATCCACGGGCCGCCGGGCGAGCGCGCCTCGATCACGAGCTGCTTGCCACCGGCCGGGATCGGTCCGCCGAGAAGCCGCCCGCGAAAGACGATCGTCTGTCCGACGCTCGCCGTCCGCGGCGCGACGCGCAGCCGAATACCCGCGCGAACCGAGAGCGTCAGCGTGCCCGTCGTCACAGCGGGCGCTTCGCCCAGGTGGCTGTGGTAGCTGAACCGCAGTGTGCGCGATGAGATCCCGCTCCGTATCCGCAGGCTGAAGCGCCCATCCTTACCCGTGTGCGGGCCCGGCCATCGCAGCCGGCCTCGAGCCCACGTAGGACCGCGTGGCAACGACGTCGATCAGTGCCCCGGAGATCGGGACGCCGCCGGGACCGGTCAGCCGCCCGTCGACGATCTCCGAGCTGTGGTAGCCGCGCATGATCCTGGCCTTCTTCGTGCCCCTCCAGGCCACCCGCAGGCTCGCCTGAGCGGAGGCGTTCGTCCCGTTCGCGGGACCCGGCGGGGGCGGGTTTGCGACGTCGATCTGGCGATCCAGCACCGGCGCCGCGTTGCCCGCCGCATCGATCACGCTCACGATCAGATGATGGGAGCCGTTGCCCACGAGGGTACGTGTCGAAGGGCACGTCGGCGCTCACGGAAGCCAGACAAGGACGCACGTACAGGAAAGCCGCCAGGCCGTCCGTGGTCTGGCCCACGTCGCGGCAGCGCCCGCCGTTGCCGTCGACCACCGTCCTCTGAACCACCTTGCCGTCGACGCTGAACACCGCCTCGTACACCCCTGAGCCCGGATCCGTGGCGCTGAACGTCACGTCGCTCGCGCCACGCACGACCGGCGCGCTGGCCAGTTCGCCGCCCACGTTGTCCGGCGCTCGGCCCGGCGCTCTGTTCGAGCACCAGGTCGGCGGCGTAGAGGTATACGACGGCCGCGTAGCCGTTCGCGTCGTGTTCGCCTTCCTTGCAGTTGAATCCCGACAACGCCACCGCAGGAGGCAGTGGCGTAGAGATGGGTGCCCAGGTTGGCGGCCGGCACGACCACACGATTTTCGGCGGATAGAGGCTGGGCGAGGTTGCCCCTGCCGGGACAAGCCAATCCCGTCACCGCATTCTTCAAAGATGCCGGTTTCGGTCGGTCCGGCGAGCCAGAACTGGTATCGCGGCGTTGATCACGGCACCGCCGTCGGCGTCGCCCGCGCGCCAGAGCGTCGCACTCGCGAGACTCTCGCCCGCCGGAGCTTCAAATGCCCACCTGGCGATGTCCGCGTTGGCAGTGCGTTTCGCTTCGCCGAGCGCGGCGAGCAGCGCGCCTCCCGGCTGCCCACACGTGTCTTCCGCATAGACCGCCGTCCCGGCCACCGATGGGCTCCATCCGTCCGCCGGAGCGCTTTCCCCGCTCGGCATCCGGCAGCTGTACACGTGGTACTCGCCGGCATGCGCGACCACCGCCATCGCCGCCAGCGCAAGGCACGTCACGAACGTTCCCTTCACCACCGGCAAGGTCATCTCAACCTCATGTCGCTCCGGAGGGCCTCATGCCCCCCTCCCAATTAGTCTCTCAGAGTGAGAACCTGATCGGCAGCTCGGCCAGGCCGTAGATGCCGGAGACGCTCTCAAACACCGGCTCGCCGGCGAGTTCTAGCCCCCGCAGGCGCTGGGAGAGGAAGGCGAGGCCCTCCTGCAGCTCCACGCGGGCGAGGTTCGCGCCGAGGCAGTAGTGCACGCCGGCGCCGAACGTCAGCGGGCGCGCGCGGCCGTAGTCGGCGGTGATGTCGAAGCGGTTGGGGTCGCTCTTGCCGGCGGCCTCCCCCTCGAGGTCGCGGTTGCCGGTGAACGCGCACACCATCAGCACCGTGCCCTCCGGGAAGGTGACGTCGCGGAAGGACACCTCCTCGGTCAGGATGCGCGCGGTGAATGGCGTGATCGGCTCATAGCGGAGCGCCTCCTCGACCGCCTGGGGAGCCAGCGACGGGCGCTCAGCCAACAGCGCCCACTGCTCCGGGTGTTCGGCCAGCAGCCTGATCGCGTGCGCGAGCTGGCTCTGGCTCGTGTCGACGCCGCCGACGAGTACGTTGAAGACGAGGTTGATGCACTCCACGTCGCTCAGCCGGTCGCCCTGCTCCTCGGCCTCGATCAGCTTCGAGATGAGATCGTCGCCCGGGCTCTGGCGGCGCTCGCTGACGAGCGCCTCGGCGTACTCGTAGAACTCCTCGACCGCCTCGGTGATCTCCTCGAGCTCGCTCGCCATGCTGGCCGCGTCGAACTGGCGCTGGATCCAGTTCGACCAGTGGTGCAGTCTTGGCGCGTCCTTCAGCGGGGCACCCATCACGGTGGCGATCGCGAGCGAGGGATAGGGCTTGGCGAAGGCCTCCACGAACTCGCAGCTGAAGGAGCCGTGGTCCGGGTGACCGTTCGACCCCGCGGCCGAGGACGCCGTCGCCTGGCGGAGCAGCTGCTCGAGGAAGTCCCTCATCGCCGGGCGGTAGCGCTCGACCGCGCGCGGCGACAGCGCCGGGTTGACGAGGCTGCGAAGGCGCGTGTGGTCGGGGCCGTTGACGTGCAGGATGTTGCGCCGCATCTGCTCATACAGCGGCCCCTCGGTGACGCCGAAGATCTCGGCGATCTTCATCCCCGGGAAGATCGCCGAGCGCGTGCGCAGGAAGAACTCGGCCGACTCGCGGTCGAGCACCACGTAGCCGAACGGGCCCTCGGCCAGCCAGCCCTCGGCGCGCACCTCCGCCATCTTCTGATGGAAGCGCTCACCGCGCAGCGACGGGTCGGTGTGGTCGAAGATGGGGAGCTCGAGCTCGCTTACCAGCGCCATCCGCTCATCCTCTCATCTGGACGCGATCCGCTCCGAGCGTGCCGGGTCGCGGGCGAGCTTCTTGCCGGGGTTGAACAGGCCCTTGGGGTCGAACGTGCGCTTGATCTCCTCGTGCAGCTCGACCGCGCGCGGGTCCCACTGCGACTCGAGGCGACCGCGCTTCAGCCAGCCGACGCCGTGCTCGGCGGCGACCGAGCCCCCGAGCGAGACCGTCAGCGCGAACAGCTCCTCGCCGGCGGCCTCCGCCGCGTCGAGCTCTGACTCGCTGCCCGGGTCCACCAGCACCGTCGCGTGCACGTTGCCGTCGCCGCCGTGCCCCCACGCGCACGAGCGCAGCCCGTGGCGGGCGGCGATCTGCTCGAAGCGCTCGAGCCCCTCGCCGAGGCGCTCGACGGGGAAGGCGACGTCCTCGCTGACCTTCGCGCCGCGCACCGCCGTGACCACGCCGTTGAAGCCGTCCCGCCAGCGCCAGAGCGCCTCAGCGTCGGGGGGCTCCTCGATCTGGAGCGCCCCCTCGCCGAGCACCTCCACGAGCGCGAGGCGCTGCGCCTCGACCTCGGCGCGGCTGCCGTCCACCTCGGCCAGCAGCGCGAAGCCGGCCCCCGCGGGCACGGCTCCCGGGTATCCGCCCGCGACCATCTCGAGCGTCCCGGAGTCCAT
Source organism: uncultured Solirubrobacteraceae bacterium (assembly GCA_963779605.1). Classification (GTDB taxonomy): domain Bacteria; phylum Actinomycetota; class Thermoleophilia; order Solirubrobacterales; family Solirubrobacteraceae; genus Palsa-744. The sequence goes on along the minus strand of CAVZYR010000004.1, from coordinate 998,768 downwards.
GAACTCGAGCGCCGAGGGCTGAATGCCCGAGGCGAACACGTCGAGGATCGCCTGAGTGCCCTCGGCGCGCGTGCGCAGGAACACGACCAGCGCGCTCGCCGCCTCAGGCGCCGGCAGCAGGCGCAGGCGTACGGCGGTGATCACCCCGAGCGTGCCCTCCGAGCCGACCAGGAGGCTCTTCAGGTCATAGCCGGCCACGTCCTTGCCCGCCCAGCCGCCGAGCTGCACGAGCTCGCCGGGCGCGAGCACGACCTCGAGCCCCCGCACCCAGGCGCCGGTCACGCCGTGCTTCAGGGCGTGCGGGCCGCCGGCGTTGGTGGCGACGTTGCCGGCGATCTGCGACTGCTCGGAGGCGCCCGGGTCGGGCCCGAAGAAGAGGCCGTTCTCGCGCGCAAGTCGCTGCACGTGGCGCGTCGTCACGCCCGCCTCGGGCTCGATCCGCCACAGCGCCGGCTCGAGCTCGCGCACGGCGCGCAGGCGCTCGAGCGAGACCACGACGCCGCCGCCGGTGGGCACGGCGCCGCCCGTCAGCCCGGTTCCGCCGCCGCGCGCGATCACGGGCACGTCGTGGGAGTAGCACCAGCGCACCACCTCGGCCACCTCGCCGGCGCTGCCCGGGAGCACGACCGCGTCGGCGTGCCCCTCCACTCCCCTTCGGCGCGCCGCGTCGTGGTTGTAGGGCGATCCCGCCGGCGCCTGAAGCACGTGCTCGGCGCCGACCAGGCGGCTCAGCTCACGCTGCATCACAACGGCCGAGGCTAGCGGGCTCAGTAGCATGGGTCCGTCATGGCGGTCACCCCGAAGCCCCCCGCCGGGGCCGCCGAGCCCTCCGCGGGGACGGTGAAGCAGAGCTTCCGCACGCTCTCGGGCGAACCCGTGCGCGAGCTGTACACGCCGGCGGACCTCCCCGCCGGGATCGGCGGCCCCGAGGACCCGCTCGGGCGCCCCGGCTCCTATCCGTTCACGCGCGGCATCTATGAGTCGATGTACCGCGGACGGCTGTGGACGATGCGCCAGTTCGCGGGCTTCGGAACGAGCGAGGAGACCAACGAGCGCTTCCGCTACCTGCTCGAGCACGGCCAGACCGGGCTGTCGACCGCCTTCGACATGCCCTCGCTGATGGGCCACGACTCAGACCACGCGCGCGCGCTCGGCGAGGTGGGCCGCGAGGGCGTGGCGATCGACACGCTCGATGACATGCTCACGCTGTTCGGGGGCATCGACCTCGGCGAGGTGTCGGTGTCGATGACGATCAACGCCCCCGCCGCGATCATGCTGGCCTTCTACGTGGCGGCGGCCGAGGCCGATCCGCTCGGAGGGGCCGGGCCGATCGCGCCCGAGCGCCTGTCGGGGACGATCCAGGCGGACATCCTCAAGGAGTACATCGCCCAGAAGGAGTGGTGCTTCCCGATCGATCCGGCGATGCGCCTGTGCGGAGACATGATCGAGTGGTGCACGCGGCGCATGCCGCGCTGGCACCCGATCTCGATCTCCGGCTACCACATCCGCGAGGCCGGCTCGACCGCCCAGCAGGAGCTCGCCTTCACGCTCAAGGACGGCCTCACCTACGTCGAGCAGGCCGTCGAGCGGGGCCTCGACGTCGATGACTTCGCTCCGCGCCTGTCCTTCTTCTTCAACGCCCAGATCGACTTCTTCGAGGAGATCGCCAAGTACCGCGCCGCGCGGCGCATCTGGGCGCGCGAGCTGAGGGAGAGATTCGGCGCAAAGGACCCGCGCTCCTGGCAGATGCGCTTCCACGCCCAGACGGCGGGGGTCAGCCTGACCGCTCAGCAGCCGCTCAACAACATCGTCCGCACGACCATCGAGGCGCTGGCGGGCGTGCTCGGGGGCACCCAGTCGCTGCACACGAACTCCTACGACGAGGCGCTCGCCCTGCCGACCGAGGAGGCCGTCACGATCGCGCTGCGCACGCAGCAGGTGATCGCGCACGAAACCGGCGTCACCAACACCGTCGACCCGCTCGGCGGCTCCTACTTCGTGGAGGCGCTGACCGACGAGCTCGAAGCGCGAAGCTATGAGTACTTCGCCAAGATCGACGAGCTCGGGGGCATGGTCGAGGCGGTCAAGCGCAACTACCCCCAGCGCGAGATCGCCGACGCCGCCTTCGCGCTTCAGCAGGAGATCGACGGCGGCGAGCGCATCGTCGTGGGCGTCAACCGCTACGCGCTCGCCGAGGAGCAGCCGCTGCCGACGCTGCGCATCGACCCGGCGCTCGAGCGAAAGCAGGTCGGCCGCCTCAACGCCGCCCGCGCGCGCCGCGACGGCGCCGCGGTCGAGCGCACGCTGGCGGCGCTGCGCGAGGACGCCGCACACGAGGACCGCAACCTGATGGAGCCGCTGCTCCAGTGCGCGCGCGCACACGCCTCCGAGGGCGAGATCGTGCAGTCGCTGCAGCAGGTGTTCGGCGACTACACCGAGACGCCGGTCTTCTGAAAGCGCGCCCGGGGCCCTGGCGGGCGCGATCGCTCAGGCGGCGCCGACCACGTCCATCGAGGCCTGCCGCGAGAGCGGGCGCTTGCCCCAGGCGCTCACGTGCGCGTAGGCGATCAACCGGGCGAGATAGTCCCTCGGATCGGGGCTCTCCACGCCCGCCTGCCCGATGAGCTCCCGCGCGCGCGCGTCCTCGAAGCGGCAGCGCACGTCGAAGTAGGGCACGAACGACTCTCCTCCGGCCGGCAGGCCCGCGGCGTCCTGCGCCTGCGCGAAGCGCACCGGCGGGCGTCCCGTGAGCGTCGAGTGAAGCTCGACCAGCTCTCCGGCGCTGAGCGCCTGCGAGCCCGCGACCAGGTTGTAGGTGCCCTGTGCGTGCTCTGAGTCGAGCAGCGCGAGGATCCCGTCGGTCACGTAGTCGACCGGCACGAAGTCCACGATCGAGTCCTCGCGCGCGGGCACCTCGTCAAGGAGTCCCCGTTCGAACGCCCGCATCGGCCAGTAGAGGACGTTGAACACCGGCGTCCAGCCGCTGCTTCGATGCCCGACGACGATGCTCGGCCGCGCGATCGCGAGCGGTAGATCGCAGACCCCGCGCAGCAGCTGCTCGGCCTCGTGCTTGGAGCGCTCGTAGGTGTTTCGGAACTCCTGCCCCAGGTCGAGGTCGTCCTCGCCGAACACGCCCGCGTGGCGGCCGCTGACGAAGGCCGTCGAGACGTGCACGAGGCGCCGCAGCGATCCCGCGGCCGCGAGCTCGCGCGCCAGCTCGCACACGCGCGCCACGCCCTGCACGTTGATCGCCCGCGCCTCCTCGAGCGACAGCTCGAAGGAGATCGAAGCCGCGCAGTGGATGATCCGCTCGACCGACTCGAGCAGCAGCGCGCGGTCTCTCTGCGAGAGGCCGAGCCCCTCCTCGAGCAGGTCCCCGCGCACGGCCCGCACCTGCGCGGCGGCGTCGGGCGGCTCGTCATACAGCCGTCGCGAGCACGCCCTCCAGGCGCTCACGCGCCTGCGCGTCATCGCGCGCGCGCACGAGCACCACCACCTGCTCCTCGCCGCGGTCGATCAGCCGCGCGAGCGCGTCCATCCCCAGAAAGCCGGTCGCCCCCGTCAGAAGGACCGCGCCGCTCATGCGGTCGTCGGCACCGAGGGCTCCGGTGCGGGGGTCGCATCAGCGGCCGCGCTCGGAGCGGGACAGCCCATCGCGTGATAGCCGCCGTCCACGTGCAGGATCTCGCCGGTGATCCTGCGGGCCAGCGGCGACAGCAGAAAGCAGGCGGCGTCCGCCACCGGTCCGGGGTCCTGGGCGTCCCAGTCAAGCGGCGCCGTGCCCGACCACAGCTCGGCGAGCTCTGAGAAGCCGGGAATGCCACCGGCCGCGAGCGTCTCCAGGGGACCGGCGGAGACGAGGTTCACGCGGATCTCGTGGCGGCCGAGCTCGCGCGCGAGGTAGCGCGCGACCGCCTCGAGCGCCGCCTTGGCCACGCCCATCCAGTCATACGAGGGCCACGCCACGCCCGCGTCGAAGTCCAGACCGACGACACCGGCGCCGTCCGGGGCCTGTTCGAGCAGCGGCAGAAGCCCCGCCGCGAGCGCCTTCAGCGAGAACGCGCTCGTCTGGAAGGCGACCGCGGCGCTGTCCGCGGGGGTCTCGAGGAAGCCGCCCCCGAGCGCATCCGGCGGGGCGTAGGCGACGGCATGCAGCAACCCGTCGAGCGCGCCCCAGCGGGCGCCGAGCTCGGCTCGAACGCGCTCGATGTCCTCTGGGCTGTTCACGTCCAGCTCGAGCACCTCGGCGCTCCGCGGCAGCTGACCGGCCGAGCGTTCGGTCATGCGCTTGGTGCGCCCGAAGCCGCTCAGCACCACCTCCGCGCCCAGCTCCTGCGCGCGCGCGGCGGTCGCGAAGGCGATCGAGTGGCGGTTGAGCACGCCCGTGACGAGGATGCGTCGTCCGTCGAGCATCGCCCCCCCTACAGCGGGATGTTGCGGGCTCGGGATTGCGGGCGCTCGGCGCCCTCCAGCGCCTCAAGGCAGGAGGCGATGCGCGGGCGGCTGCTGTTGGGCGTGATCACCTCGTCGATATAGCCTTCGGCGCTCGCGGCATCGACGTGCAGGTGCTCGGCGGCATACGCCCCGGCCAGCCGGCGCCTCGCGGCTCGGGCATCCTGCGCGGCCGCGATCTCGCGCCGGTTGAGGATGCCGACGGCCTGCTCGGCGCCCATCACGCCCAGCTCGCACTCGGGCCAGGCGAACACGTAGTCGGCGCCGAGGGCCTTCGAGTTCATCGCGATGAAGGCGCCGCCGAACGCCTTGCGCAGGATCAGGGTGACGCTCGGCACGGTCGCCTCGGCGAACGCGTGCACGAGCTTTGCGCCGTGGCGGATGACCCCGTCCTTCTCCTGGCGGGAACCCGGCAGAAAGCCGGGCGTGTCCACGAGCACGAGCAGCGGCAGCCCGAAGGCGTTGCAGCTGCGCACGAACCGCGCCGCCTTCTGCGAGGCCTCGGCGTCGAGCACGCCCCCGATGTACCGCGGCTGGTTGGCGACGATCCCGATCGCGCGACCCTCGAGACGTGCCAGCGCGCAGACCACGTTGCGCGCGCGCCGCGGGGAGACCTCCATCAGGCGCCCACCGTCGACGAGCGCGCTGGCGACGTGGCGGACGTCGTAGACCTTGCGCGCCTGCGTGGGCACCTGCCAGTCCGGCGCGAGGCCCGGCGCCGCCACCGCCGGCCACAGCTGCGGGGAGGAGCCGGCGTGCTGGGGCAGGTAGTCGAGCAGGTCGCGTGCGAGCAGCGCCGCGTCGACCTCGGTGGGCGCGGTGAAGTGGCAGACGCCGTTTCGCTCGTGCACGCGCGGACCACCGAGCGCGGCGCGCGTCCAGCTGCTCGCCCGGTCACCTCCGCCACGACGGACGGCCCCGTCAGGAACATCGCGGCGCGGTCGCTCATGATCACGAAGTCGTTGAGCGCGGGCCCATAGGAGGCCCCGCCGGCGGAGGGCCCGCAGACGATCGATATCTGCGGGACGAGGCCCGACAGGCGGACGTGCTCGGAGAAGATCCGCCCGTAGCCCGAGAGCGCGGCGAGGCCCTCCTGCATGCGCGCGCCGGCGGACTCCACGAAGCCGAGCACGGGCACGCGTGCGCGGCCGGCCATGCGCAGCACCTCGACGACGGTCTCGGCGTGGGCCTCACCGAGTGAGCCGCCGGCGAACGACGCGTCCTGCGCGTAGCAGTAGACCTGGCGCCCGTCGATCCGCGCGTGCGCGGCGAGCACGCCGTCGCCGGCCCGGGCGCGATCGCCCATGCGGCGCGAGCGCACCTGCGTGCGCAGCGGCTGAAGCGATCCAGGGTCGGTCAGCACCTCGAGGCGCTCGAGCGGGCCGAGGCGCTCGTCCAGGCGCTCGACGAGCGCGAGCGTCACGGCCCCTCCAGGCACAGCACCGCGTTGTGGCCGCCGAAGCCGAACGAGTTGGACAGCGCGAGCGCCGGGCGGTCCTCGACCGCCGCGAGCGCGCGCGCCTGCACGGGCACGTAGTCGAGGTCGAGGTCCTCCTCGCGCTCTGAGAAGCCGAGCGTCGGCGGGGCGATGCGATCGCGCAGCGCGAGCACGGTGGCGACCGCCTCGACCGCGCCGGCGGCGCCCAGCAGATGCCCGATCGCGGACTTCGTCGAGGAGACCGGGATCTCGTTCGCGCGCGCGCCCAGCGCGAGCTTGATCGCCTGCGTCTCGGCCCTGTCGTTGAGGGGCGTTGAGGTGCCGTGGGCGTTCACGTAGTCGACCTCCCCGGCGGCGACCTCGGCGTCGGCGAGCGCGGCCGTCATCGCCTCGGCCTGGCCCTCGCCGTCCTCGCGCGGGGCGGTGAGATGGAAGGCGTCCGAGCTCGAGCCGTAGCCCCTGATCGTGCCCAGCACGCGCGCGCCGCGGGCGGCGGCGGGCCCGCCGCGCTCGAGCACGAGCAGGGCCGCGCCCTCGCCCATCACGAAGCCGTCGCGGCGCGCGTCGAACGGGCGCGAGATGCCGCTCTCGGACACCGCGTCAAGCGCGCTGAAGGCCGCGCGCGCGAGCGGCGTGAGCCCGGCCTCCGAGCCCCCGGCGAGCACGGCGTCGGCTTCGCCGCTCTGCAGCATGCGCAGCGCCAGACCGATCGCGTGCGCACCTGACGCGCAGGCGGTGCTGACGGCGAAGCTCGGGCCGCGCAGCCCGTGTCGCATCGAGATGGCGGCGGCGCCGGCGTTGCTCATCATCAACGGCACCGCCAGCGGCGAAACGCACTCGGGGCCGCGTTCGCGCAGCGTGTCCTGACTGTCCACGAGCGTCGCGATGCCGCCGATCCCCGTGCCGAGCACGCAGCCGACGCGCCGCGGGTCATAGGGCAACTCCCCATCCCAGCCTGCGTCGCCGAGGGCCTCGACGCAGGAGGCGAGCGCGAGCTGGGTGAAGCGGTCGGTGCGGCGCGCCTCCTTCACCGAGAGGAAGTCGCCGGGGTCGAAGTCGAGGCAGGCGGCCTCGCCGTCGCGGATGCCGGACACGCCCGCGCTCCAGCGCTCGGACAGGGCGCGCGCGCCCACGCCCAGCGGCGTGACGGCGCCAACGCCGGTGACGACGACCGGCTCCACCGGCTAGGCCCTCTCGGATATCAGCCTGATCGCGTCGCCGACGGTCTTCACCTCGGCCACGTCGGCGCTCTTCAGCTCGACGTCGAATCGCTCCTGCACGATCTGCGAGAGCTCGGCGAGGTCGAGTGAGTCGATGTCGAGCGCCTCGAGGGTCGCCTCGGGGGTGATCTGGCCGGGGTCCGCCCCGAAGCTCTCGAGGGACTCCATCACGACCTGCTCTATCTGCTCCTGGCTTACCGCTGTGCTCATGAGGCTCCTTTCGCTGTGGCTGTCGGTCTCGACGTTGGTGTGCGGGTGGGTGGGAAATCGGGTGAAGGGCATCTGAACACCTCGTCGGCGAGCGGTCCGCGCGGGACTACGCGCTCAGGCCCCCGTCCACGTAGAGGGTCGAGCCGGTCACGTAGCCGGCCTGCTCGGAGGCGAGAAAGCGCGCGCACGCCGCGACCTCCTCGGGGCTGCCTGCGCGACGCGCGGGGACGGCGCTCAGGAGCTTGCCGTCGAGGCCGTCGATGAAGTCGGTCACGACCAGCCCGGGGGCGATCGCGTTGACGGTCACGCCGCGCCGCGCCACCTCTATCGCGACGGTCTTGGTCATCGCGATCAGGCCGGCCTTGGCGGCCGCGTAGTTGGACTGCCCGACGTTGGCGCGCGGGCCGACGATCGAGGCGATGTTGACGACGCGCCCGAAGCGCGCCCTGATCATTCCCCGCAGGCCGCGCCTGGTCATGCGGAAGGCGGCGCTGAGGTTGGTGTCGATGACCTGCTCCCAGTCGGAGTCGCGCAGCGAGACGGCGAGGTCGTCCGAGCGCACGCCGGCGTTGTTGACGAGCACGAGCACGCGGCCGAACGACCGCTCGAGCGTCTCGAACAGCAGCTCGACCTCCTCCGGGGAGGTGACGTCGGCGCGCACCGCGAGGGCCCGTCCGCCGGACTCCTGGATGCGCTCGACGGTGGCCGCGGCGGCGTTCTCCTCGCGCTTGAAGTTCACGCCCACCGGCCACCCGTCGGCCGCGAGCGCGGAGGCGATCGCCGAGCCGATGCCGCGCGAGGCGCCCGTCACGAGCGCGCACCCTTCGCGTTCGGCCGGCGTCACTCAGAGCCCCACGTTAGGACCGTCGCGCCCCACGTCAGACCGGCGCCGATCGCGCCGAGCACGACGCGCGCGCCCGGCGACAGTGCGCCGCGTTCGACGGCCGCGGCGAGCGCCAGCGGCACGCTCGCCGCGCTCGTGTTGCCGAGCTCGGCGATGCAGTCGAACACGCGCTCCTCTGGCAGCTCGAGCCGCTCGGCCACGGCGCCGAGGATGCGCGCGTTGGCCTGGTGGTAGACGAACAGGTCGACGTCGGCGAGCGCCACGCCGGCCAGCTCGACGGCCTCGAGCGTGCACGTGCTGAGCCGCTGCACGGCCTGAAGGAAGGTCTCATGTCCGTCCATCTCGAGCAGGCCGCGCTCGCGCGTGGCGCAGATCGCGGATGCCCTGCTGCCGTCGCTCCCGAACACGAACGGGCCGATCTGACCCTCGGCGTCCAGCGAGACGACGATCGCGCCGGCGCCGTCCCCGAACAGGGGTGCGGTGCGGCGATCGTCGGGGTCGATGAAGCGCGTCAGCACCTCGGCGCCGATCACGAGCACGTTTCGCGCGCGTCCGGCCTCGATCCAGGCGGTCGCGTGCGCGAGGCCGGCGACCGAGCCGGTGCAGGCCGCACCCACGTCGATCGCGGCGGCGTTCACCGCCCCCAGCTCATGGGCGACGAACGGCGCGGTGGCGGGCGTGATCTCATCAGAGGCCACCGTCGCGACGAGCAGCAGGTCGAGCTCGCCCGCCTCGATGCCGGCGTCCTCGAGCGCGACCCGCCCGGCGCTCGCCGCCAGATCGCTCACCCGCTGTCCGGGCGCGGCGGCGCGGTGCTCGCGAATACCCGTGCGCCGCTCGATCCACTCGACGCTCACGCCCAGCCGCGCGGCCGTCTCGGCGCTCGATACCCGGCGCTCGGGAAGCGCGGTGCCGAGTCCGACTATGCCGGCGGTGCGGGTGGCGGGCGAGATACGCCGGCGCGGGCGCTCGGCGGTCTCGGTCTGTAGCGCGGGCGCGTCAGGCGACACCGCTCGACTCCAGAACACTCGCGCTGGACAGGCTGCTCGCGTCAACGAGCGTGGCCTGCGGCAGGTTGCGACGCACGAGACGGGCGAGCACCTCGCCCGGCCCGAAGTCCACGAACGCATCCGCGCCCATGCGCCCGAGCGCGAGCATCGTCTCGCGCCAGCGCACCGGCGTCGTGATCGCGGACGCCAGCTCGGCGCGCGCGTCGCCGAAGGGCTCGGCCGTCGAGCCCGAGATCACGGTCACGACGGGCGGGCGAAACTCCACGTTCTCAAGGGCCGCGCGGAAGGGCTCGACGGCGGGAGCCATGGCGGGCGAGTGGAAGGCGCCGGCGACGTCGAGGAGGATCGCGCGCACGCCGAGCTCGCGTGCCCGCCCCGAGGCTGCCCTGAGCCGCTCGACGGGCCCTGCGAGCACGACCTGGCCGGGCGCGTTGTCGTTGGCCAGCACCACATCGTGCTCGCCGGCGAGCGTCGCCACCTGCTCATCGCTCGCGCCGAGGACGGCCAGCATCCCTTCGGCCTCGCCCGTCTCCGAGGCGGCCATCAGCTCCCCGCGCCGCACCGCCAGCTCGAGCCCGCTTCCGAGATCGAGCGCCTCGGCCGCGACCAGCGCGCTCAGCTCTCCGAGCGAGTGCCCGGCGAGCGCACTCGGGCGGACGTGCTCGCGCAGCTCCATCCAGCCGGCCACGCTCGCGCAGAAGATCGCCGGCTGAGCGAAGCGCGTGCTGTCGCCCACGCGCTCGAAGGGGTCCTCACCGACGAGCGCGATGCACCGCTCCGAGAGCTCGGGGAGCACGCGCTCGACGCGCTCGCGCAGATCGCCCTGCTGACTTCCCTGACCGGGGAAGAGACCCGCTGTGAGGCCGGCTGACACCGCACAAACATCCTCCAACCTGGCCCCGTGCGGGCCCCGAGCCGCGGCCCTTACCCCCCATTTGGGGGGACATTGTGCGCGTTTGGGGGGGCGTTCCAGCCGGCGGGCGCGGCGCGGCGCCGGCGCGTCAGGCTCCGAGGCCGAGGCGCTGTGCGCGCTGTACGGCGTCGGCGCGATTGCGCGCTCCCAGCTTGCGATATAGCGTGCTCGTGTGTTCCTTGACGGTGTGCGGCGAGAGGTAGAGGGTGCCCGCGATCTCGCGGTTCGTGGCTCCGCCCGCGATCAGGCCGAGTATCTCCGTCTCGCGATCCGTCAGCGAGGGGACGGCCGCGTTCGTGGCCTCCTTGAAGACCTCTCTGCCGTCGCCGACCATGCGCACCATCTGAGCGATCTCCGTGGCCGAGCAGTCCTTGGAGATGAAGCCGACCGCGCCGGCGGCGCGCGCGGCGCGGGGGGAGATGCTGCCGGCCCCGGACATCAACAGCACACGCGGAGCCGGCGCCTCGGCGCGCAGGCGCTCGCAGATCTCGGGCCCGGACTCGCCCCCGAGGAACAGGTCGACGAGCGCCACGTGCGGCTCGTAGCGCCGGCACACCGCCACCGCCTCAGCGCCGGTGCGCGCGCTGAGGCAGCGCTCGACCCACTGCATCTGCCCGAGCATCAGGCGAAAGCCCCAGTGCACGACGTCGTGGTCGTCGACGACGAGCACGCGCAGCCGCTTCTGCTCCGCCGCGCCGGAGCGCTCGTCAGCCATCGGCGCGGACGTGCTCATTGGCCGGTGGGCACCACCAGGCGCACCTGCCAGGCGCCGGGCTCGGACTCGCCGTACTCGAGCACGCCGCCGCACTGGAGCGCCTCGAGCGTCGCCAGGCGCAGGCCGACCCCGCCCCGGCCGCCGTTGTATAGATGAGCCCCGTCGTTTCGCACCTCAAGTACGAAGGTACCCCCGTCGCCTGAAAGCGATACGCCGACGTGGGTCGCATCGGCGTGCTTGCGCGCGTTGCGCACGGCCTCGACGAGGATCGACTGGGCCAGCGCCTCGAGCTGCTCGGGCACCTCCTCCGGGGTGCCGCTCTCAAGCGCTATCTCGAGGCCGGGATACAGCCCCCTCACGCGCTCGAGCTCCTCCGCGAACGTGACGGCGGTCGGGCGCGAGGAGTGTCCGAGCGGGCGCTGCAGCGCCGTGCGCAGATCGCCGAGGGCGGTCTGCACCTCAAGCGCGCAGCGCCGCTGTGCCTCGGCGTCGAGCAGCTCCTCGCGCGACAGCGCCAGCGAGACTCCGAACAGCCGCTGCACGACGCCCTCGTGGATCTCGCGCGCGAGGTCGATCCGCTGCTGCAGCTGGCGGCTCTGCTCGTCGTAGGCGGTGACCTCCCGTGCGAGCGAGGCCATCGCGATCGCCTTGCCGAGCGTCCACAGCAGGTGGCGCTCGTCCTCGCCCATCTCCGGAAGCGCCGCCTCGCGCTCTGACAGCACGACGCCCACGTAGCGACCGGCCGCGGCCATCGGCGTGCACACGATGCGAACCCCCTCGAACAGCTCGCGCACGGACTCGAGCACGTCGAAGTCGCCGGCGCCCAGCACCTCGAGCACGCGGTCCTCGGCAAGCGCCTGCCGCGCCACGGGGACCGAGTCGACGGTCACGAACAGCTCGGCGAAGAGCTCGAGCTCGACACCGTGTGAGCCGACCGCGCGCACGCGCCGGCGGTCGCGGTCGTAGCGGAAGAGCACCGCCCGGCGCATCGACGTGAGCCGGCAGATCGCCTCGCACAGGCCGCTGAAGAACGCATCCGGCGGCGAGCCCTCTCCCACTCCCAGCATCAGGTCGGACATCACCTCGAGGGCCTCCACGCCCACCGCGCTCACGCCCATGCGGGCATCGGTCACCTCCTCGGAGGACCCCTTGGCGCGAGCGCCTGGCCTGTGCGGAGCGCTGTCGTGCACACCAGCAGGATCGCACGAGAAGCCGCCTCGCAACTTCTTAGGTTTCCGAGGTGTCTTGGGGCTAGGATCGCCTGCGCGCGTGCCGCCCGGCGGCGGCGCGTCTGCGGCGAAACCCATACCCCCGGGGAGACGATGGCCCACTGCACAGCGGTTCAGCCGAGACTCGCGTGAAGCACCGGCGCCTGCGCAAGGGCCTGCTCGCCGGTGGCCTCGTGGTGGCGCTCTGCAGCGCGACGACGCTGGCCGTTGCATCAAGGCGAATCGTCGCCGAGCAGGCCGCCTTTCGTGCACCGGCCGCCGCTCGCTGCCTGCCGATCCGCTCGAACGTCTCGGCGGTGCTGCCCGGGACGACCCTCGCGGTCTCTCCGCTGCCGGGCTCCTACGACGCCTCGCCGTATACGCAGATCAGCCTCCTCGGAGCGCCGAAGGAGGCGATCAGCGGCGTGCGCGTGTCGGGATCTCACACCGGCTCGCACTCCGGGAGCCTGCGCGGCTACTCCCAGGGCGACGGCGCGAGCTTCGTGCCCTCGCGGCCCTTCCGCTCCGGTGAGACGGTGACCGTGCGCGGGCGGGTCAGGGAGGGCTCGCGCAGCGAGCGCTTCGCCTTCCAGTTCGTGGTCGCGACGCTCGACGCCCTGCCCTATTCGACGCCGACGCTTCCGTCCGGGAAAGACCCCCTCGAGATGCAGCACTTCCACTCGCGAGCGGATCTGAAGCCGCCGGCGATCGTCGTGAGCGCGCGCTCGCCGCAGACGGCCCCCGGAGACGTGTTCCTCGCTCCCTACGGGGGACCCGGGCCGGCCGGGACGATGATCCTCGACGAAGCCGGCAACGTCGTGTGGTTCCACCCCGTCGCCGCCAACGTCACGGCGGCCAACCTGCAGGTGCAGCAGTACGGCGGGCAGCCGGTGCTGACCTGGTGGCAGGGATACATCCCGCCGCAGGGCTTCGGCGAGGGCGAAGAGATCATCGACAACAGCTCCTATCAGCAGCTCGGCCGCGTGCGCGCGGGCAACGGCTTCAAAACCGATCTGCACGACTTCCACCTCACCCCCCGCTACACGGCGATCCTGACGGCGTTCGACCCGATCGACTGCAACCTCTCCTCGGTGGGGGGCCCGAGCGGGGGCGCGGTCACCGACAGCGTCTTTCAGGAAATCGACCTGCGCACGGGGCTCGTGCGCCGGGAGTGGCACAGCCTCGACCACGTCGGGCTCTCGGACTCCTACAGCTCGCCCCTCGACACGAGCACACACTGGCCCTTCGACTACTTCCACCTGAACTCGATCGACCAGCTGGCGAACGGCAGGACGCTGATCTCCGCGCGCAACACGTGGGCGCTCTATGAACTGAGCACGACGACCGGCCAGGTGCTGACGCGCGTGGGCGGGAGGCACTCGAGCGTCAGGCTCTCGAGCGGGGCCGGGACCGCCTTCCAGCACGACGCCGACGTGCTCGCGAACGGGACGGTGAGCATCTTCGACAACGGAGCGGTCCCGAGGGTCCATCCGCAGTCGCGCGCGATGGTCGTCGCGATCGACCCGCGCGCGAAAACCGACACGCTGCTGGCCCAGTATGAGCATCCCGGCGCGCTGTCATCGGCCAGCCAGGGCAACGTCGAGCTGCTCGAAAACGGAGACGTGTTCGTCGGCTGGGGCTCGGAGCCCTACTTCTCGGAGTTCAGCGCCGGCGGAGCGCTTCTGTTCGACGCCCATATGCGCGGCTCCTACCAGTCCTATCGCACCTACCGCTCCGGCTGGACGGGAACCCCGACCGAAGCCCCGGCGATCGCAGCCGCCGCTCAGCCGGCGGGTGCGGTGACGGTCTATGCGAGCTGGAACGGCGACACCCGAACGGCGAGCTGGCGCGTGCTCGGCGGGCCCTCCCCGCAGCAGCTCGCGCCCGTGGCCGGAGCGGAGCGCTCGGGCTTTGAGACCGCCATCTCGACTCCCGGCCCGGAGCGCTTCCTCGCCGTGCAGGCACTCGATGCGACCGGCGCCGTGCTGGCGAGCTCGCGGACAATCGCCGGATGAGGCGGGCCGCAGGCGGTACCCTTGATGTTCTGGTGTCGACGGGGGGCCGCAAGAGATGGCCGTGCGCAATGTCAGGAGCAAGGCGCGCAAGCCGAGCACGCCGAAGGAGCCGAGCGCGGCGCCCGCGGGCGCGAATCGCGCGGCGGTAGCGAGCGGCGAACCGGCCGATCGCTACCGGCGGCTGCCCACCGGCAGCCACGGCCTCGACCCCGAGGAGGTCAGGCGCGACCAGCGCCAGCGCCTGCGCACGGCGCTCGTCGAGCTGGTCGCCCGCCGCGGCTACCGGGCCGTGCGCATCCTCGACGTGACCAAGCTCGCACGCGTCTCGCGCCCGACCTTCTACGACCTGTATGCCGATAAGGAAGCGCTGTTCCTCGACGCCTACGATGAGATCTCTGAGCGCGCCGCGGAGACCGTCACGCGCGCCTATCGGCAGGCGGCCCCGAGCGACCGGCGCGACGAGCTGCCGATTCGCGCCTTCTGCGCTCTGGCGGCGGCCGAACCGGAGGCCATGTCGCTGTTCGTGCTCGGCGCCTTCGGGGCCGGCGCAAAGGCGCTCGAGCGCCGCAAGCGGACGCTCGAAGCGCTCGAGTGGGTCGTCCGCTCGAGCCGCAACCCCGATTCGGCCGAGCGCACCGTCGATCTGACGGCGAAGGTGATCATCGGCGGCACGCGCGAGGTGACCGCGGCGCGCCTGCGCCGTGGCCGCGCGGCCGAGCTGCCCGAGCTGGCCGACGAACTGGCCGCCTGGGCGGCCTTCTACCCGTCAAGGCTCCCATCCGGGCTTGAGCGCCCCGAGCGGCAGCCGCGAGCGGTCCCCGACGCCGCGGACTCGCTCATCTCCGAGCGCGCGCGACGCGCACAGGGGCGCCTGCCCAGCGGCCGTCATGCGCTGTCACGGACGTTCATCGTCAAAAGCCAGCGCGAACGCATCGTCGATGCGACCGCCGCGACGGTCGCGGCCAAGGGGCTCGGCGGGCTCACGATCCCCGAGATCGCCCGCCGCGCCAACGTCTCCCACCAGACGTTCTACGAGATCTACGAGACCAAGCACGACGCCTTCCTGGGCGCGCTGAAGGTCAGCATGCACCAGGCGCTCAGCGTCTCGGCCGAGGCCTTCCGAGCCCACTCTGACGACTGGCCGCGCGCCGTCGCGGCCGGCCTGCGCGCCCTGATCGACTACCTGGTCTCAGAGCCCGCCCACGCCCACCTGAGCCTCGTCGACACGTTCGCCGCCAGTCCCGATGCGATCGAGATCAGAGACAGCGCGCTGCACTCCTTCGCCGCCTTCCTGCGCCCCGGCTTCGTGCTGGCCGCGAGCGACCGCAGGGTGCCGCTGATCGCCACCGAGGCGATAACCGGGGCGGTCTGGCAGATCCTCCACGACTACGTCGATGACGGACGCATCGCAGAGCTGACAGAGCTCACGCCCCAGGTCATCTACCTGACGCTCGTCCCCTTCGTGGGTCCTGAGGCCGCCGCCGGCGCGCTCAGCTGAGCGCCGCTCCGTGCAGGCCGCTGGTCGGGCGCTCGCGTTCCTCCCACCATTCGTTGACGACGCCGAGCGCACCGCCGATGATGCCCTCCCTGAAGGACTGCGTGTCGTTCAGGCGTGGCAGCGGTTCCTCGGGTACAGCGACGCCGAGGAAGCCGCACAGCGGCTCCCAGCCATCGGCGGGATCCCACACGAGCAGGCGATCGGCCGGCACCGTGCTCTTGACCTCGTCGTTCCAGCGGTTCATGGCAGCGGCGAGGCCCTCGTCGGTCGAGGTCTCGCCGGCGAGCACGCCCGTGCTCGGGTCCCAGGTCATCTGGCGCATCAGCGCAATGTAGCGCCGCCACAGCGGGTCGAGCACGGTGCGCGCGTCGGAGACGTGGTGGATGACCGAGTCCCCGTGGAAGATCCCCCACACGGTCGCGCGCATGCTGCGCACCCATGCCTCTGAGTCGCGCACGCTCAACAGGACTTTTGCCTCAGGGTAGTAGTCCATCAGCTCGCGGTAGTAGCGGGCGGAGGGCCAGTCGACGGTCGAGCGGGCGTCGCCGAAGATCTGCTCCCAGTCGGGTGAGCCCTCGGCGGCGCTTTCCCACAGGGGCAGCCCGTTCTCGAGATCGGCCAGTAGGTCGCGCATGTGGTAGCAGACGCCGAATCCCAGCTGTTCCAGGGCGACCGTCTGGGTGGTCGTCGCGGTGCGCATTAGTCCTGCTCCGATGACTTGCATAGACCCCCTTCGAGTTTTCCGTTTTCTATCAGCCCGTAACCCGCGGGCGGCAATTTGGATCACTAATTGACGGAATTCTTCATATTGCGTGAACGCGCTGGCCCACCCCCTGGCCGGCGCTCGGCTCAGTCCGCCACGCGCAGGTAGGCGAGCACGGCGAGGACGCGCCGATGGTCATCGTCGCAGGCGGGGAGGTCGAGCTTGGAGAAGATGTTGGTGATGTGCTTCTCAACGGCCCCGGGGGTGACCACGAGGGCCTCGGCGATCGCCGTGTTCGACCGTCCCTCGGCCATCAGCTCGAGCACGTCGCGCTCGCGCGTCGTCAGGCGCGTGAGCGCATCCATCGAGGAGTCGCGCGGCACGAGCAGCTGGGTCACGACCTGACGGTCGAGCACCGTGCCCCCGTCGGCGACGCGCGCGAGCGCGTCCAGAAACGCCCTGACGTCGCCGATGCGCTCCTTCAGCAGGTAGCCGATCCCCGCGGTGTTGTCGCCGATCAGCTCGCTGGCGTAAGCCGTCTCGACGTACTGGGAGAGGACCAGGACCCCGAGCTCGGGCTGGCGGCGGCGGGCCTCGATCGCCGCCCGCAGCCCCTCATCGCTGAACGTCGGCGGCAGGCGCACGTCCACGATCGCCAGATCCGGCTGATGCCCGGCGATCGCCCTCAACAGCGCGGGCCCGTCCTCGACCTGGGCCACGACCTCGATCCCGTTCTCGCGCAGCAGCGCCACGAGTCCCTCGCGCAGCAGCGCGAGATCCTCGGCGATCACTACGCGCACGGAATGCTGACCTCAACGACGGTGCCGCCCGCCTGCGGGCTTGAGAGCTCAAGGCGCCCATCGAGCGCCTCCACGCGCGCGCGCAGGCCGGCGAGCCCGGAGCCGTCGGGGTCGGCGCCGCCGCGCCCATCGTCGCCCACGATCACGACCAGAGCCCGGCCCTCGTCGCTTAGGCGAACCCAGCTGCGCGCGGCGGCGGCGTGCTTGGCGGTGTTCGTGAGGGCCTCGGCGATCACGAAATAGACGGCGCTCTCGACCGCCGGCGCGTGACTGCGACGCGTGTCGGCCCGGACCGTGGTGCCGAGCCCGTAGCGGGCCGCCAGCGACTCGACGGCCGCCACGAGCCCGCGGTCGGCGAGCAGCGGCGGGACGATCCCGCGCGCCAGGTCGCGCAGCTCGGCGATCGCGTGGTGTGCCTCGCGCTGGGCATCTCCGATCAGCCGCCTGACCTCGGACTCGTCATCGGCGCGGAGCTCAGCCCGGCCCAGCTGCAGCGTGAGCGCCACGAGGCGCGCCTGCGCCCCGTCGTGCAGGTCACGCTCGATCCGTCGCAGCTCAGCCGCCTGCGCGTCGACTGCCTGGCGGCGCGTGCGCGTGAGCAGGTCGATCCGGGCCCTCAGCGCGCGCCGCCCACGGGCGACGAGCACGCGGTCATGCAGCGCGATCAGCGAGTAGGCGCTGCCCGCCGTGGCAAGGCCCAACAGCGCCCACGCCGGCCAGAACTCGTGCACGCCCGCCAACAGCCACGTCAGCAGCCACGTCATCAGGAGGATCACGGCGGCGACGCTGACGAGCGCCCACACGCACGCGACCCGGCGCACGGCTCCGCGGGGGTGCCGCCACGCCCAGCGCGCGGTGAAATCGAGCAGCACGGGCACGATCAGGCCGAGCCACACCCAGGCCGGCCAGAAGTAGCCCTGTCCGTCGAGCGCCCAGATCGCGAGCACCAGCACGGCGGTCAGCGCGGCCAGGCGGCGAACCAGCGAGCGCGCGTACTCGCCCAGCGACAGCCCGGCCGCCAGCGTCGGCATCCACCGCCGCGATGCCCCTGCGCTTGAAGCGCGCACGTCCGCGATCTGAGCTCGCTGAGCCATCGCGCCAATCCTCCCACGGCGCAGGGGTGTGCGGCATCACCCCATCAGCGACTTTGCGGTGAGTCTCTCGTGGCTGACGCGCTGCACGTCCCACACCAGGCCCGCGCGCTCGAGCGCGGAGATCAGGATCGCGGAGAAGTCGAGCTCGCCGCGGCCGAGTCCGTGCGCGGCCGAGGTGGGAAACGCATGGTGGTTGTTGTGCCAGGCCTCCCCGAAGGAGAGCGGCGCGAGCCATAGCAGGTTGCGCGACTGATCCTCGGTCAGAAAGCGCCGGCGCCCGAAGAAATGACACAGCGAGTTGATGCTGTAGGTGACGTGATGGAGCACGAATATGCGCGCCACCCCTCCCCACAACAGGCCCTCGAGGCCCGCCGCGACCGTCCCTCCGATCAGCACGCCGAGGCCGAACGGGATCGCGAGGCCGACGAGCGACCACAGCACGAAGGTGACGTCCACGAAGCTGATCACACGGTCGGCGACGAGGTCGGGGGCGAAGCGCTCGCGCGACGCGCGCTGGGAGTGGTTGAAGAGCCAGCCGACATGCGCATGGGCGAGGCCGCGCAGGGCTCCCCGCAGGCCGCCGCCGTGATCGACGTGGGGGCTGTGCGGGTCACCCAGGCGATCGGAGTAGGCGTGGTGCTTTCTGTGATCGGCCACCCACGAGATCACCGGACCCTCGACCGACATCGTCCCGAGCACCGCGAACAGGCCGCGCAACGGAGGCGAGGTCTTGAAGCTTCGGTGGGTGAGCAGCCGGTGAAAGCCGACCGTGACACCCAGGCCCACGGGGATGTACATGATCAGGAAGATCGCGATATCGCGCCAGTGGAGCTCACGGTCCCAGGCCCGCCAGGCCACGATCGCCAGCACGAGCGGCGGTACGGCGGTGATCACCGCCGTGATCGCCCGGTCGGCGTTCACGAGGACAGGATCGCGGATCTCCTCCGGGCTCGGACCGGCGTCCGCGCGAGCAATCGACGGCGATGCTCCCAGCCGCGCGCCGGCCGGCGAGGTGTCCGGTTGAGCCACCTCCTGTTGCTCTGCGACGCCTCCAGCGGGTGCGGCCATGTCTCATGAATCTTGAACGCGGCGAGCGCTCCCGTCACTGCGGCGGGCCACCGAAGGACAGTGGCTCTCCCCCGGCTCGAATGGGGGGATAACCCGAAAGAAGGGGGTCGGCTGACGGGGCGACGCGACGGCGCCGCTGTTGGGGGCTCGGAAGGAGCAAGTCACAAGGCAGGGCTTACTTGCCCCTCCCGATTGGCGCGAACCGCCCTAAGACTCGCGTGTGTTGCTCTGGAATCGGAGCAGACCGTCGTCAGCTTGAACTGCCCGAAAAGGACCTCAACGTATGGCCGAGCTGTCGGCAGTATCGGGCAGGCCCGCGCCACTGCGTTCTCAGGTGAAGCATCCCCGGCGGGGGACGCTCCGTGCGCGCCTGCGCCGGCGCTCAACCGGGGCGCACGTCGAGCACGATCTTGCCGGTCGCCCGGCGCTCCTCGATCACCTTCAGCGCCTCGCCGGCCCGCTCCAGCGGGAAGCGCTCTCCGACGATCGGTCGGACCGCGCCCTCGTCCACCATGCGGTTCACCGCCTCGCCGATCTCGCAGTTGAGCTCGGGCTTGCCCATGACGTAGGCGCCCCAGCCTGCCCCCACGACCTCGGTGTTGCCGAGCAGCAGGCGGTTGACCCTGACCTCGGGGATCGAGCCGCCGGTGAAGCCGACGACGACGAGACGGCCGTTCTCGCGAAGCGAGCGCAGGCTGTCGGTGAAGCGATCGCCGCCGACGGGGTCGAGCACGACGTCCACGCCGCCGTTCGAAAGAGCTTTGACCTCGTCCTTCCACGGCCCGTCGCTGCGCACCACCGCATCGGCGCCGGCCTCCTCGGCCACGCGCTGCTTGGCCTCGGTCGAGACGACGGCGATCGTGCGGGCGCCCGCGCCCTTGGCAACCTGCAGCGCCGCGGTACCGACGCCGCCTGCCGCGCCGTGGACGAGCACGCTCTCGCCCGGCTTCAGGCGCCCGCGCAGGACGAGCGCGAAGTACGCGGTGTGGTAGTTGAGGATCAGCCCCGCGCCCTGGGCGAAGTCGAGCTCGGGCGCGAGCGCGAACGTGAGGAACTCGGCCGCCACGGCCGTCTCGGCGAAGCCGCCGAGCCCGCAGAAGGCGGCCACCCGGTCGCCCTCCTTCACCTGCGCCCCTGAAGGCGCGCTGCGCACGGTGCCGGCGACCTCGCTGCCGGGCACGAACGGAAGCGGCGGTTTGAGCTGGTACTCCCCGCGCGTCTGCAGAAGCTCGGGGAACGAGACGCCCGCGGCGTGCACGTCGATCACGACGCCGCTGCCCGGCGTGAGCATGCTGGACGGCTCCGGCTCTCCTAGCTCGACTAGCGCGAGCGCGCTGTCGGGCCCGCTCAGATCGACTATCTGGACCGCTCTCATCCGGGGCATTATGTCTGAGCGCGTATCCGGGGGCATGCGCTGCGCGGCCGCCGAGCCGGCGAGCCGCGCCCGCGGCGATCGGGAAGGATGCCTTCAGCGCGGGGTCTTCACCGAGTGAGGCCATCGCAATCCAGGGCCGCAAACGACAGATCCGGAGGAACCCCCGTGAAGCCAACCCACCTGCTCCTACCCGCGGTCCTCGCGTCCGCGATGATCGCCTCGGCGGCCGCCGCCGCCGACGCCGGCGTCCCCGTCGCACACGCCACCCGCGCTGCCACCGTCCAGCTGCGCAACACGAACCTCGGGAAGATCCTCGTCGACTCCTCCGGCTTCACGCTGTACGAGTTCACGAAGGACTCTCGCAACAAGAACACGTGCGTGAAGGTCAGCGGCTGCCCGGCGGTCTGGCCGGCGCTGAGCGCTCACGGCAACCCCACCGCCGGTCCCGGCGTCAAAGCCTCGCTGCTGTCGAGCATCAAGCTGTCCGGCGGGGCCAGGCAGGTCACCTACGCCGGTCACCCGCTGTACCTCTACTCCGAAGCCGGCGAACGCGGAGAAACCTCCTACGTGGGCGTCTCGCACTTCGGCGGCAGGTGGCTGGCCGTGAACGCGGGCGGGCACGCCGTCTCCTAGGGCGACGAGCTCAGAACAGGGCCGACAGCGCCTCGACGAGGCCGCGCAGCTTGTCCGGGCCGCGCGCCAGGTCGAGCTGGCGCGTCGGCCTCGGCGTGGCAGCCAGGTTCCTCGTCCACTGCAGCTCCTCCGCGCAGCCGAGGTCCTCGGCATGCGGAGCGCACATCGAGAGGATCGACTCGAGCACGTCGGGGACGCGCGAGCGGCGTCCCAGGCGTGCGTCGATCAGGCTCGCCTCGACGCCGTCGCGGGCGGCGAGAAAGCGGTTCTCGGCGAGCACCTCCGGCAGATCGACCACGGGGTCCGCGCCCGAGCCCTCGGTGGCCTCCAGTCGCACGAGGCACTGCACGAGCGCCGTCAGCGCCGCCGAGTCGGCGACGGTCGTCTGCGCATCCATGATCCGCACCTCGATCGTCCCGAAGCGCGGCTGCAGCCGCACGTCCCACCACAGGAAGGTGGGCTCGGGAAAGGCCTCGCAGCGCAGCAGCAGATCGATCGTTGAGACGTAGTCCTCGTAGTCGCGGAAGGCGCGCGGGATCCCGACGCGAGGGAAGGCCTGGAACAGCGGCGTGCGGGCCGAGGCGAGCCCCGTCTCGCGGCCCTGCCAGAAGGGCGAGTTCGCCGACAGCGCCAACAGCAGCGGCAGGTGCGAGCGCAGCCGGTTGAGGGCCAGCATCGCGCTTTCGGGATCGGGCACGGCGACGTGCACGTGCAGGGCGAACGTGGGCTCGCGCCGCGCGAGCTCGCGCATCGACCCGTACAGGAACTGGTAGCGCTCGCCGTCTGAGATGCGTGTGTCCTGCCACAGCGTGAACGGGTGAAGGCCCGCGACAGCGGCTCTCAGATCGATCACGGCGAGCTCCCGCGCCAGCTCGCCGCGCAGGTCCTCGAGCTGGGCCAGCCCGTCGGCGACGGTCGTGTGCGGGTCGGTGCGCAGCTCGAGCGCCGAACCGTGGGTCTCGAGGCTGGCATGTCCGGCCAGCTCTCCGGTCAGTCGCGCGATCACGGCGTCGGCGTGTGAGGCGAGCGCCCAGCCCGAGGGGTCGAGCAGCATCACCTCCTCCTCCACGCCGATCGTCCACGGCGTGACATCGGGCGCCCATCGCGCCCACGCGTCATGGCCGACGGGCTCGACCACCGGCGCGAGCGTCTCAGACTGCATGGGCGCCGGAGTCCTCCTGCTCGCCGGAGTCGGGGTCCTGGCGCTCGACGGAATCCTGGGGTCCGACGCCAGCCGGCGCCTCGCCCGGCGCGGCCGCCTCGACCAGCCGTTCGAACAGCGCGAGCTGCTCGGCTTCGCCGACGAGCGTCTCCGCGTGCCACTGCACGCCCACGACGAAATGCCCCCCGGTGCCGAACCGCCCGCGCTTGCCCTCGACGGCCTCGATCAGGCCGTCCTTGGACCAGGCGACCGGGCGCAGGTCGAGCCCCAGGCGGTCGATCGCCTGGTGGTGAAAGGAGTTGACCATGACCGGGCCGCCGCCGGTGGTCTGGGCGAGGCTCGAGTCCGGCGCCACGCGCACCTCGTGGGTCGTGTGGTTCCCGGGCAGGGTCTGGCGGTGCTCGACGACGCCCTTGATGAACTCCGGCACGTGCTGGTGCAGCGTGCCCTGCCGGGCCACGTTCAGCACCTGCGCGCCTCGGCATATGCCGAGGATCGGCATGCCGCGGCGGTAGGCGCGCCTGCACAGCTCCACCTCGAATGCATCGACGACCGGGTCGGTGGGGCCGAGCTCGGGGTGGGGCTCGGCTCCGTAGCAGGAGGGATCGAGGTCGGGACCTCCCGTCAGGACGAGGCCCGAGAGATGCTCCAACAGCGAATCGACGTTCTCCATCGTGAAAGGGGGAAGCGCGACGCCCAGCCCGCCGGCCAGCTCGACGGCGCGCAGGTATGCGAGCCCCAGGGTCATCTCGGTCTGCGTGGGCTCCCCGTGCAGGACGTTCTGGACGTCGTGCTTGTGACGGATCTCAGAGACGGTGACGCCGATCATGGGCCTGCTCATACCAGCACCCATGTGTCCTTGCTCCCGCCGTTCTGGGAGGAGTTGACGACGAGCGCGCCGGGATCGAACGCCACACGCGTGAGCCCGCCGGGGATCACGTGCACGTCGTCGGCGTTTGAGATGGCAAACGGGCGCAGGTCGATATGCCGCGGCTCAAGACGCCCGTCGGTGACGGTCGGGTGACGCGAGAGCATGATCATCTCCTGGGCCACGAAGCGCTCGGGGTAGGCGGACAGGCTCGCCGCCACGGCGCGCACGTCCTCCTTGCGGGCGTGCGGTGCGATCACCACGCCGTAGCCGCCGTGGCCCGTGCGGGGCTTGATCACGAGCTCGTCAATGCGCGCGAGGATCTCCTCGAGCACGCCCGGCTGGGTGGGGTCGTAGGTGCGGACCGACTCGAGCAGCGGCTCCTCGCTGAGGTAGAAGCGCACCATCTCCTCGACGTAGGCGTGCACGAGCTTGTCGTCGCCCACGCCGGTGCCGAAGGCGTTGACGCAGGCGAGCGTCCCCGCGAGGATGGGCTCGAGCAGCAGCTCGGCGATCGCGGTCGGGCGGCCGTGATCGTCTGTGAGCCGGTCCTCGTCGGTGCGCCTGTAGACGACATCGACGGCGCGCTCACCGCCATCCAGCCTGGCGAACAGGCGCCCTCTGCGGACCGACAGCTGCTTCAGGAGAACGAGCGGAATGCCCAGGTGGCCCGCGATCGTGGCGTGCTCGTAGAAGGCCGAGTTGGCCTGCCCGTCACTGAGCAGGACGACCACGGGGTCCTCGCCGGCTGCGCTCGGCGCGGCCGCATCGAGTGCTTCGCCGAGCGTCCGGAAGGCGGCGTCGAGCGAGCGCACGCGAAGACCGCTCGGAGGCGGCAGATGGGCTCCGAGGACCTCGCGGGTCGCCACCGCGTAGGCGATCCCGGACGGTGTTCTGAGATTGTCCTCGAGCACCTTGAAGGAGCCGTCGCAGTCGCGGACCAGGTCGAGGCCCGCGACCGTGATCCAGGAGGAGATGTCCTCGCCGGCACCCATCAGGCGAGGCTCGTAGTGCTGGGCGCCGTCGAGGCAGTGCTCGGGGACGACGCCTGCCTGCACGATCTTCCGCTCGGCGTAGACATCCCTCACGAACAGCTCGAGCGCGCGCACGCGCTGAGCCACGCCGTCGGCGAGCGCGCGCCATTCCGAGGCGTCGATCACGCGGGGGATCGGGTCGATGCGGAACGCCTGCTCGCCGTCGGCCGAGCCGAAGGAGACACCTCTACGACTGGCGTCGGCGGCCACGGCGGCACTCAGCTCGCCCAGGTCGACCTCGTCGATCGACTCGCGCACGCGGCGGTCGTGCTCGGTCGCATTGAGACCGTCGGCGACACCCTCCTCGAACGCGGGGCCCGCGCGCGTCGGGACGCCCCGTACCGGCGGGGGACGGTCACTCTGGCCGGCTCGTGGCTTCCGGCGTCCATGCTGCACATCGGCACGTAGGCCTGTCCTGGGCATGCTCTGATTCTCCGCCCAACTTGCGCTCAGGTCGTTCGACCCACGTCCAAAATGGCGCTTCGGGACTTGGACGGTAGCGCTCTGTTCCCCTCACGATAGCGGCCTGTCCCATGGGCCGGCGCTCGGTTGCGGCCGACCGTGGACGATCGGCTGAGACCGGCGCAGAGAGCCGAGCAACGGTATTCTCAAGGCGCCGTGAGCGAGCCAGGCCGTCCGTGCAGCAGCTGAACTACCTCGGTCCCCGCGAGCTGGCCTGGAGGGAGGCGCCGGCGCCCGAGCTCGACTCCGACCGCGCGGCGCTGGTGCGCCCGCTCGCCGTCGCGACATGCGACCTCGATGCGCTGATCGTGGCCGGCACATCGCCGTTTCGGGCTCCCTTCGCGCTCGGACATGAGTGCGTGGCGGAGGTACTCGACGTGGGCGACGGCGTGCGCGAGATCCGGCCCGGTCAGCGCGTGAGCGTCCCCTTTCAGATCTCCTGCGGTGAATGCCCGCCATGCCGGCGTGGGCGCACGGGCAACTGCCAGACGGAGGGGCCGTTTGCGACCTACGGGTTCGGCCCCCACGTGGAGAGGTGGGGCGGCTTTTTGTCTGACAGCGTGCTCGTCCCGCACGCCGATCACATGCTCGTGGCGGTGCCCGACGCACTCGAGCCCGCCGCCGTGGCGAGCACCTCGGACAACATCTCAGACGCCTGGCGGAGCGTCGGACCGCCGCTCGAAGCCGAGCCGAATGCGCCGGTGCTGGTGGTCGGCGGGGGCGGCGCCGGGTCGATCGGTCTGTATGCGGTGGCGATCGCGCTGGCGCTGGGCGCCGAGGCCGTGACGTATGCCGACCTCGATCAGGGCCGCTCGGCTGTGGCCGCGTCGCTGGGCGCGGACACCCTGGCCGAGCCGTGGCCCGAACGCGCCGGCCCATTTCCGGTCACCGTCGATGCAAACGGCACGCACGAGGGAATCAAGCTCGCGCTCAGCTCGACCGCCCCGGACGGCATCTGCACGAGCACGGCCATCTACTTCGGCGAGCAGCCGCAGCTGCCACTGCTCGAGATGTACACGAAGATCGTCACATTCAAGACGGGCCGCGTGCATGCCCGCCCGGTGATGCCAGAGGTGCTGGGACTGGCCGAGCGGGGCGCACTGCACCCCGAGCTGATCACCACCCGGGTGGTGGGCTTCCCCGAGGCCGTCGACGCGCTGCTCGAGCCGAACTGGACGAAGCTCGTCGTCGCGCGCGATTGACCGGCGCGGCGAGCACCGTCTCCTAGAGCTCAGCCAGGCGCCGCGCCAGAAATCGCCGCTCGTGTGGGGAGTGCGCAAGCTCAAGCGCACGCCCGTAGGCGGCGCGAGCCTCGGCGGGCCGGTCCAGGCGCGAGAGCATTTCGGCGCGGGCGGCGTGGAAATAGTGATAGCCGTCGAGCTCTGACAGAGCGTCGATCGCGCGCAGGCCGGCCTCGGAGCCGTCCGTTTCCGCCAGCGCAACCGCGAGGTTCAGCTCGACGACCGGAGATTGCGTCAAGCGTGCGAGCTCGCGGTACAGCGCGGCGATCTGCGGCCAGTCACTCGTGCCCTCGGCGTGGAGTGCGGCGATCGCAGCCTGCAGCACGTAGCTGCCACCTCCGCGCAGCGCAAACGCGCGCTCGAGCGCTGCCCGGCCGGCCTCGATCTGCTCCGCATTCCACCGCGAGCGGTCCTGGTCCTTGAGCAGGACGAGCTCGCCGTCGCGGAAGCGTGCGCTCGAGCGCGAGTCGTGCAGCAGCATCAGGGCGAGCAGCCCGAACACCTCGGGCTCGTCGGGCAGCAGCTCGACGAACGCCCGGCCGAGCCAGAGCGCCTCCGCCGCCAGCTCACCACGACCGTCGTAGCCGGCGTTGAAGATCAGGTAGACGACCGCGAGGACGGCGCCCAGCCGGTCCGGCAGCTGGTGCGGGGGCGGGACCCTGAACGGGATTCCCGCGGTCCTGATCTTGCGCTTGGCGCGCACGAGTCGCTGCGCCATCGTGGCCTCGGAGACGAGGAACGCGCGTGCGATCTCGTCGGTTCTGAGACCGCCGAGCGTGCGCAGCGTAAGCGCCACCTGCGAGTCGGTCGCGAGCGCCGGGTGGCAGCAGGTGAAGATCAGCTCGAGTCGCTCGTCGGGAAAGGCGTTCTCCTGCATCTGCTCCTCCGGCTGGATCCGGCGCAGGTCGAGCAGCTGGTACTTGGCCGTGAGCGTGCGGTCGCGGCGAATGCGATCGACGGCGCGATTGCGGGCCGTCGTAAGCAGCCACGCGCCGGGGCTCGCGGGCGTTCCCGCAGACGGCCATCGCTCCGCCGCCACCGCGAACGCCTCCTGCGCCACTTCCTCGGCGAGGTCGAAGTCGCCGAGGAAGCCGATCAATGCGGCCAGCACGCGGCCCCACTGCTCGTGAAAGGTCCGCTCGAGACCCGCTACCACGCGCCCAGCGGGCGCACCTCGATGGCGCCGCCCAAACGCGCCGCCGGGATATGGGAGGCGAGCTCGATGGCCGCGTCGAGGTCGTCCGCCTCGAAGAAGAGATAGCCGCCGAGCGCCTCCTTCACCTCGACGAAGGGACCGTCGGTCGTCAGCGTCCTACCGTCCTTGACCTGCACGGTGGTTGCCATCGCGGGCGGCTCCATCTGCTCACCGGGGGTGACGCCGGGCGTCTGGTTGATCGCCTTGTAGTCGGCGTAGACCGCCTTCTGCTCATCCTCGGAGAGGCGTGCCCACGCATCCGGGTCTCGCGGCGTCGGGCTGTCGCCCTGATGAATCAGCAGCATGTACTTCATTTGGGGTCCTCCTTCATACAGTACGTGGATGGTCGCCTCTAAGACGAACGAGGAGCGCGGAAATCGACAGCGCACGGCTCGATGGACCGGTGGCCTCGTCCGGCGCTGACCGTCGATGCGGTGGTGCTTACCCGCACGAGTCCGCTGCGGTTGCTGCTGATCCAGCGCGGCGAGCCGCCGTTCGCAGGCGCCTGGGCGCTACCCGGCGGGTTTGTGGAGGAGGGCGAGGTGGTGGCTTCGGCGGCGGCACGGGAGCTCACCGAGGAGACGGGGATCGAGGCTCGAGGTCTCGCATTGCTCGGCGTCTACAGCGCGCCCGGGCGCGACCCGCGCGGGTGGACGGTGTCGGTCGCCTATGTGCTCGAGGTGGAGCGCGAGCTCGCTGCCGAAGGTGGCGACGACGCGGCCGCGACCCGCTGGTTCGCCGTCGATCAGCTGCCGACGCTCGCATTCGACCACGCGCAGATCGTCACGGATGCGCTGGCGGCGGTGAAGAGCCGGCTTCGATGATCGACCCGGGCGGCGGCTGTCCGGTGATCGCGGCGTCTTCGCAGTCGCGCACGCAGCGCCGGTAGACCGTGTGAAAACCCAGCAGCTGAGGGACGGTCAGGAAACGGTAGCCGCGCTCGCGCAGCTTGCTGATGATCAGCGGATACGCCGCGAGCGTCTGTTCGCGCGGGCCGCCGCCGTCGTGGGAGAGGATGATCGAGCCCGGTCTCACCTGCGCGAGCACCCGCTGCACGATCGCGCTCACGCCGGGGAGCGCCCAGTCCGAGGGGTCCACGTTCCACAGGATCGTGGCCAGCCCGAGCGACCTCGCCGTGTTGATGACCGAGGTGTCGTAGTCCCCGTACGGCGGGCGGAACACGCAGGGGGTGTAGCCGCTCAGCCTGTGGATCACCTGGAGCGTCCGTTGCAGCTGGCCGCGGACTTCGCCGCTTGTCAAAAGGTCGGGGTGGCTCCATGTGTGGTCGCCGAGAGCGTCGCCTTCGCGCAGCTCCGTCTGCAGCGTGCCCTGATAGCCGTCGGTCACCTGCCGCCCGATCATGAAGAAGGTGGCGACCGCGCGATTTGCCCGCAGCATCCGCACGAACCGCGGCGTGAGCGGGGAGGGGCCGTCGTCGAAGCTGAGGGCGACGACCTTGCGGGAGGGCCCGCTGCGATAGGCGACCGCCGGGCCTTTGCGCACGCAGCCGACGGGGCGATAGCGCACCTGTTCCTTCACCGGCGAAGGCGACGTTGTCGGCCCGGTGGGGCCGGTCTGCGTGAGTGGCGGCCGCGCCGTTGATGCGGGCACCGCGGACAGCACAAGGATCGCGGTCCCGACCAAGAGGACCGCGGCGCGCCGGACAGAGCCAGCCTCGGCCATTGGTAGTCAGGGGCGCGGTGCCATGGAGGCCCGTTTCCCCATTCCCCTTTCAATCCGTGCGTGCGGTTTTCCCGCACACGGCTTACCGATGATCCTCCTGATGGTCACGACGCTGCCACCGGGTAGCGGATGGTGCCGCGCAGGCGGTAGAGACCATGGGCCTCGAACCATTCGCGCGTCCAGGGGTTCCACTGGCCGGGGCGCAGGTTGCGACCGTAGCGCTTGCGCATCAGGCCGCGAAGACGCCCCACGACGTACCAGTCGATCTGGTTGAAGCGGATGGCGGCATTGCCGGTATGAAAGTAGTTACCCCAGCCGCGCAGGATCGGATTAAGCCACGAGATCACCTCGCGGATGTCAGTTCCCGCCCGGCCGCGACCGGTCAACGCCTTGATCCGCTGGCGCAACCGCTTCATCGCCGCCTGTGAGGGCCAGCGCTGCAGGTAGTAGCGGCGTATACCGCGTTCCAGCAGCCGGCCCGACATGCGGGCGTGGAAGTGGCAGCCAAGGAAGTCAAAGCCCTCCCGGCCTTCTGTGAGGTCAACGACTCTCGTCTTTTCCCGGTGTAGCTCAAGCCCGAGATCAGCCAGCACCTGTCTGGCCAGCTCTCCGGCCGCACGGGCCTGCGCCTCGCTCCTGCACATCACGACGAAGTCGTCCGCATAGCGGACCAACCTGCCATGAGCACCGTCGGCGAACGCGAGGTCCAGCGCGTGCAGGTAGATGTTCGACAGAAGCGGCGAGATCACGCCGCCCTGCGGGGTCCCTGCCACTGAGCGCCGCAGCACCCCTTCCTCCATCACACCCGCCTTGAACCACTTGCCGATCAGCTTGAGCACGCGCCGGTCCGAGACCCGCTCGGCGACCTTCGCGAGCAGACGCTCGTGGTCGATCGCAGAGAAATAGTCGCGGATGTCGGCCTCGAACACGAAGCGGTACCCGTCGATGAACGAACGGCGCAGCACCTCCTTCGCTTCCGTGGCCGACCGGCGCGGGCGAAACCCAAACGAGACATCCAGAAAGTCGGCCTCGAAAATGGGCTCAAGCACGATCCGCGCTGCCTGCTGGACAATCCGATCGGAGACGGTCGGGATCCCCAGCGGCCGCACACCACCCTTGGGCTTGGGGATCTCAACGCGCCGGACCGGCCGCGGACGATAGTTCCCTTGGCGCAGGTCACGCTGCAGCTCGGCCAACAGCCGCTCCACCCCGTACTCCTGCACCGCCGCCAGCGTCTGAGCATCAACCCCGGCGGCACCCTTGTTCTTCTGCACACGCCGCCACGCCTCCCGCAGGACGTCACTCCTGTGGACCCGGTCAAACAGGGCGTGAAAGCGTCTACCCGGCGACCGCTTGGCGGCCACCCATAGCTTGCGCTGAAGTTCTCGCACATCCCCACCAGTGGCCTCCAACACCATTTCGCTGGCGGGATCACCGGGCTTATGCCCGGCGGGGTCAATGGGTCGAGCGGTCTCGACCATGCCCTAGCGCTTACCCTCGGCGCTCGCGTGATCAAAGCAGGGGCCCTTTGCTCCTGGCGCGTTGTTCTGCACGCCGATCAGCACTACTACGGCCCCCTCGGACTCCCGCTGCCCTCCGCTCGACTTCGCCATCGGCTTATACGAGTGGTCTTTGCTGACGAGGCTGGGCAGACGGGTCTCCCTTGTTCCATGATCAGACCTTGCGCGCGTGCAACTTCCCGTACCCCGCAGAGACCCGCCGCACCCGATCCGGAACCAGGACTGGCGGACATGGCCTTCGCCGTGAAATGAGCGGCTCGGCTCCCCGATTGTTCCTATGTCGGGGCTGCAGTCGCAGCCCACGCGCTTGCTCCCTCCAACGAGGCTTTTGACGCCCCGCTCAGCCCGCCGCCTCTCGGCGACGAACCGGGGCCTGCTACCGGGCGCTCCAGCGCTTACCCGGGCCGATCTTCCATCGGCTGGCCTGACACAGCTTCCAAGGCGCAACATCGGGCCAGAATAGACCCGTCGCCCAGGCCAGGCGCCGGAAGGCCGCTCGCAACGACGCCGCCGGGTGACATCCTGACGCGGGCGGGACGCCGTGTGCGCCCGCCCACCTCAATCGACGGGGCCCGAGTCAATCGCTATGGTTTATATTCGTTATATATCCACTACCATCCTAACAGTGCTATCATAATGGTATGAGCGAAGCGATCTCCGAGCAGCAGCAGACCGAGTTCACGCAGCACGCGGGCTTCCTGCTCGCCCAGCTCGGGCGCGCGGTCACGCGCCAGTACCGCACCGCGTTCTCGCCCATCGGCCTGAAGCCCCGTGCCACGGCTGCGCTGCTGCGCCTGCGGGCGAGCGGCGCGATCAGCCAGCAGGCTCTCGCGGTGGGGCTCGACATCGAGGCGAGCAACCTCGTCGTGCTGCTAAACGAGCTCGAAGCCGAAGAACTGATCAGTCGCCGCAGGGACCCGCAGGACAGGCGCCGCCACGTCGTGGAGATCACCACGCATGGCGCCAAGCTCGTATGCGAAGTCGAGCGCGCGGCCGGCGTCGTCGAGGACGGCTTCTTCGCAGCCCTGAGCGAAGAGGAGCGCTGCAGCCTGCGCGAGCTGCTCGCGCGCGTCGCCGAGAGCGCGGATGTGCCCTCGGCGGCGGAAGTGAACGACGACGAGTGCTAGCGCCCGGGCGCTGCTGAAGCGCGCGTCCGAGCTTCGGCCGTCCGTTCAGGCGAGCCTGTGTGCGCGAAAGCGATGAGCGCTCGCGCGGTTCACGGTCAAGCCAACCAGCGCCTGTCAAAACACGGCCAGGTAACGCTCCAGCTGCTCGGCGAAGCCCGGGGCGGCCGCGACAAAGTGGCCGGCGCCCGGCGCGAGGAGACGCTGGCCGCAGAGCTCCTCGGCCAGCGCGTCGCAGATCCGCTCGAGCGCGGCCGAGTGGCCCCCGGAGGCGACGAGTGACGGAACCGACGCCTCGCGCAGGATGTCGAGCCGCGGGCGCGCCTCCCCCGGCAGGCGCCCGCCGTGGGCGCGACGCACGGCGTGCGCCACGTCGGCCGGCAGAGGTCCGTCCTCGAGTGCGGGTGCGCCCGCTATCTGGAGGAATTCGCGCAGAACCGTGGGGTCGGCATCCGGCCCGTGGACGAGGACAGCATCTCCCAGCTGCTGAAGCCGGGCCACCTCGGGGTCTCCCGGGCACAGATGGAACAGCGGCGGCTCGATCAGCGTCAGCGAGCGCACGCTGTGCGGGGCGCGGGCCGCCGCGATCAGCGCTCCAAGCACGCCGTAGGAGTGTGCGACGAGGTGCGGTCGCGTGGCGAGCAGCGGCGTGATGTCCGCTGCGTCGACGTCGAAGTCATGCTGTCCCGGCGGGCTCGGCGGATAGCCGCGCCGGTGCAACAGGAGCAGCGTCCAGCGCGCGGACAGCGGCTCCAGAGCGCCCCAGGTGGTGCGCGGGCTTGCGCCGCCGTGAACCAACAGGATCTCAGGACCTTCGCCCTCGCGGACGACCGTGATCGGCTCGGCAGCGGTCATCTCAGAGCGGCCGCCCCGGGACGGCTGGACTCCCGCATCGCTAGGAGGGCTGAGCGCGCTCCTCGTTGAGCCTCTGGCGCTCCTCCACGAGCGCTTGCAGCTGGCCGCCGACCTCGCTCGAGATGCGCTTGAGATCCCAGTTGCTGAGGGTGATCAGGCGCATCGAGGAGGTCGCGATGACGTCGGCCATGCGCTTGCCGCCGGCGAGGACCCCCATCTCCCCGAAGACGTCGCCCGGGCCCAGCGAGCCGATCACATCACCGCCTTTGATCACGTCGGCGGTGCCGGACTCGATCACGATCAGCTCGTAGGAGTAGTCCCCCTCGTGCACGAGCCTCTTACCCGCGGACACCGACGTCTCGCTCGCGAACACAGCGACCGTGTTGAGAGCCTTATCGGACAGCGACGAGAACAGCGGAATGGTCTTCAGTTGATCGGGATCCATGACTCTCTACTTTCGCGATGACGGTGGAAAAACGACGGCGGAACATGACCCGCGACGCGACGCGCCGATGGTCTGCACCCTACCGCCCGCGCCCCGCCGGATGTGAGCCCCCAAGCCGCGATCGGGCCGGCCGCGGGCGACGACGTCCGGTCACTCCGCGCGCGTGAACTCCCATATCGCGATCGACAGCATCACGAGGCCGAGCACCGCGATGACCGCGGCCTCAAGCGCCGTGGGCACGCGCCAGCCGAACCAGGTGACGCCGGGATCGAGGGCGCGACGGGCCGCGGCGCTGATGTCTATGTGTTCGAAGATCGCGCGACGCATCGGCTCGACGGCGTAGGTGAGCGGGTCCAAGCGATTGAGGACGGCGAGCCACGCCGGCAGGCTCGCGACCGAGAACAGCGCGCCGGAGATGAAGAACATCGGCATTATCACCATCTGCATCACAGCCATGAAGGACTGCATCTGGTTGATCCTCGCGGCGAACATCACCCCGAAGGCGGTTATCGCGAACGCGAGCAGCATCGCCAGCGCGAGCAGCTCGAGGACCAGAGTGAGCTGATAGGGCACTCCGACGATCGGCGAGATGGCGATCACGATCAGGCCCTGAAACGCGGCCACGGTGGCGCCGCCGAAGCACTTGCCGAGCACGATCGAGCTGCGTGCCACGGGCGCGACCATCATCTCGCGCAGGAAACCGAACTCGCGATCCCACACGATCGAGGCGGCGGAGAACATCGCGGTGAACATCACCGCCATGCACAGCACCCCCGGGTAGATGAAGGTTCTGAAGTTGACCCCGTGGGTTCCGCTTGAGGCGAGCGTGGAGAGACCCGTACCCAGCACGAACAGGAACAGGAACGGCTGCATCAGCGAGGTCAGGATTCGCAGCCGGTCGCGCGAGAAGCGGATCAGCTCGCGCTTCCACACCACGCGGATTGCGCGCAGCTCGCTGCCCAGACTGCGCGCGGGCACATGCAGCTTGGCAACGTCGCGTCCTCGCGGCCGCGGCGCGGGCGCCCGGTCGGGCCGCGCGGTGACGGTCTCGGTTGCCATCAACGCCTAACGATAGGAGCTCGGCGACGGACCCCAGAGGCCCGACCTCGGACCCATGACATCAGCGGCCCATCATGCGCGCCATGTTGCGCCGCATGTCGGTCATCCCCGACTCCTCCGCATCGCGGATGGTGGTGCCGGTGTAGGACATGAACACGTCATCGAGCGAGGGACGCGAGACGTTGACCGAGCGGATCGGCTGGCCGAGCTCGGCGAACAGGCGGGGGACGAACTGCTCACCTTCGGGAACGCCGAACGTGACCGCTCCTTCCGCCAGCACGGCCTCGATCTCGAAGCGCTCACGCAGGGCGATGATCGCCCTCTCGTCGTCGCCCGTCTGGATCTGAACGCGGTCCTTGCCGACGCTCGCCTTCAATGCCTCGGGCGTGTCGAGCGCCACGATCGTGCCCTGATCCATGATCGCGATGCGGTCGCAGTACTCGGCCTCATCCATGTAGTGGGTGGTGAGGAAGATCGTGATGTCCTCGTCTCGCTTGAGCTCAGAGATGTAGGTCCAGATCGAGCTGCGGGTCTGCGGATCGAGGCCGACGGTGGGCTCGTCCAGGAACAGCACGCGCGGAGAGTGCAGGAGGCCGCGAGCGATCTCCAGACGACGCTTCATCCCGCCCGAGAAGGTGCCCACGAGGCTCGCCCGCCGCTCCCACAGGCCGACCATCTCCATCACCTGTTGCAGGCGCTCGGCCACTCCACCGCGCGGCATCCCGTAGAGCTCGGCGTGCAAGCGCAGGTTCTGCTCGGCCGTCAGGTAGCCGTCAAGCGTCGTGTCCTGGAATACGAGGCCGATGTTGCGTCGCACCTCGTCGCGTTCGCGCGTCACATCGTGCCCCGCCACGAGCGCGGAGCCAGCGCTGGGGCGGACGAGCGTGCAGAGCATGTTGATCGTCGTCGACTTCCCGGCTCCGTTGGGCCCGAGAAAGCCGAAGGTCTCGCTGCGGGCCACGCCAAACTCGATGCCGCGCACCGCTTCGATCTCGCCGTAGCGCTTGACCAGGCCTTTGACCGACACGGCCAGGGCGGCGCCCGCAGGCGTCGAGGACGCGCCGGAGACCACCGGGGCTCCGTCGGCTTCAGTGCCGTCGGGAGTCACCGTGTTGAATTCGCTCGTCATCGAGAGGGCCGGAAGCGGGGTGACAAAAACGGGAGCGACGGGACTCGAACCCGCGACCTCTGCCGTGACAGGGCAGCGCTCTAACCAACTGAGCTACGCCCCCCGTGCGTTGCATGGGAGATACCCGCGAGTCCGTTCGCGTCCTGCCAGTATGCCAAAGGCCTTGCCGGCACCCGGCGCCTTCCCCGCGCCCGGCTCGGCTCGGGCGCCTCTTCCCGCCGGCGTGGTCCCTGGCCGGCTGGCCAGTTTCCACTAGGCTTGGCTCGTGGCGCTCGTCGGTCCTCCTCCGCTCCTGAACAGCAACCCGTTCTCGATGCTGCTGCAAGACCTCCGCGACGAGCGATCGTCGGCGACCCCGTTTCCGCCCGGGGAGACGCGCTTCTCTATGGCTCGCACGCGGCGCTTTGCGGAGGAGCCGCTGCCGATGCTGCTCGAGTCATACGAGCGCTTTGGCCCGGTCTTCACGCTGCGGCTGTTCCACGGCAACGTCGTGTTCATGCTCGGGCCTGCCGCCAACCACTACATAACCGTCTCCCATGCCTCCAACTTCACCTGGCGCGACGGCCACTTCCGCGACCTCATCGGGCTGATGGGAGATGGGCTGCTCACGATCGACGGCGAGTTCCACCGGCGCTCGCGGCTGATCATGCTCCCGGCCTTCCACCACGAGCACATCACCGCCTCGGTCGAGGTGATGGTCGAGGAGACCCACCGCGCGCTGGACGCGTTCACGCCAGGCGATGACATCGACCTGTACGCGTGGACGCGGCGGCTCGCCCTGCGCGTGGCGATGCGCGCCCTCTTCGGCTTGGACCCCGACGGCGAGCGCGCGCGCTCCATCGACGCCGCCGGCCTGTTCGAGCGCGCGCTGTCCTTCTACGCCTCCGATTACGTTCTGCGCGTCCTGCGCGCACCCTTCACGCCGTGGGCGCGAATGCAGGCGGCCGCGCGTGAACTCGACACGCTGATCTACTCGGAGATCGCCGAGCGCCGGCGCACGGGCGAGCGCGGCGAGGACATCCTCAGCCTGCTGCTCGACGCGCACGACGAGGACGCCACCAAGCTCAGCGACCTGCAGATTCGCGATGAGGTGATGACGCTGATGTTCGCGGGCCACGACACCACCACGTCGACGGTCTCGTTCATGTTCTATGAGCTCGCCCGCAACCCGGACATCGTCGGGCGCCTCGTGGCCGAGCAGGACTCCCAGCTCGAGGACGGCCGTCCTACCGCCTCGCAGCTCACCTCCGGCGAGCTCACCGAGCTCGAGCTGGTGCTGGATGAGACCCTCCGCAAGTATCCGCCGGCCTGGGTCGGGCCGAGGCGCTCGGTCGAGCCATTCGAGTTCGAAGGCCAGCGTGTACCCGGGCGCGCGTTCGTCAACTACTGCTCGTGGGCCAGTCACCACCTGCCCGACGTGTTCGAGGATCCCGAGGAGTTCCGCCCGGACCGGTTCACGCCCGAGGCCCGTGCTGCGCTGCCGAAGGGCGCCTATGTCCCGTTCGGCGGAGGCTCGCGCACGTGTATAGGAATGCGCTTCGGCCAGCTCGAGGTGCGCACGATCGCCACGATCATCCTCTCCCGCTTCGCGCTCTCACTGGCCGATGGCTTCGAGCTGACGATCCGCCAGATGCCCACGATCAGCCCCAAGGAGGGCCTGCCCATGGTCGTGGGCCCTCGTGCCACCGCCGCCCATCTCTCGGCGGTCGCCTGAGAGAGCTCGATCACGGCCACCCGCGTGGGGCCGCGGCGGCGACCTCAGCCGAGTCTTGCCCTGATCGTGAGCCGATAGCTCAGGGGTTGGAGGGATACGACGCTGGCCCCGACGCCCTGGACGTACACGTGGGGATCGGAGAACAGCGTCAGTTGCAGCCCCGACAACAGCACTCCCAGCGGACGCACGACGAGCTTGCCGTCGCTCGGCGCGGCGAGCGCGTCCACCGAGGCCCTCACCCCGAAGAGCCCGCCTTGCGCCTTCACCTTGACCTCGCCGGCTTCGCTTGACAGGAGCTGAGCGCTGACGCCCGGCGGCAACGCCGCTGCCGCATCCGCGCCGGAGATGTGCGCTTGCGCCGCGAGCGCCTGGCCCTGCTTCTGAAGGCTCGCGTCGCTCAGCCGCAGCGGGCCCTCCTGCACCGTCGCGGCGGTCATGGCGATATGGTTGAAGCCGCGCGCTTCCCACAGGAGCTTCGCCGTCTGCGCCGGGCTCAGCTTCAGGCTCCTGGCCCTGACCCTGACCGAATCGGCGTTTCCCCACAGCAGCTTCACCGCCGGCCAGGCTTTCACGCTCACGCTTTCCACGCTGCCGTAGCGGCCCACCCGCGAGGAGATCCGGCTGGCGGCGATGCGCGGCAGGACCACCTGCGCGAGGCCCAGCAGCAGAAGCGCTCCTCCCGCGAGGGCCAGGGCGAGCCCGATCATCCGTCGACCACCGCTACCATGCCGCATCTCCCGCAAGCCTCGCAGGCCAGGCGGCGCGGGGGCCGGTTCCCGCTAGCCTTGAGGTCCCGACCCGGGCGCGTAGCTCAGTTGGCTAGAGCACCTCGCTTACACCGAGGGGGTCGCCCGTTCGAGTCGGGCCGCGCCCATCCTCAAAGTCACCCGCCCCTGAGCCAGACGATTTTCCACCGCCGCCGATGAGTGACGACGCCCCCATTCGCATTGCCGTGATCGGCGCAGGCCCGGCCGGCTTCTACGCCGCCGGCCACCTGCTGAAGTCCTCCGCCGAGGAGGTCGAGGTCGACATGCTCGAGCGTCTGCCGACGCCCTGGGGCCTCGTCCGCTCGGGCGTCGCCCCCGACCATCCGAAGATCAAGTCCGTTACGCGCGTCTATGAGAAGACGGCCGCCCACCCGCGGTTCCGGTTCTTCGGCAACGTCCACTTCGGCGAGCACGTCTCGCGCGAGGATCTGCTGGCCCACTACCACGCGATCCTGTATGCGACCGGCTCGCCCGCCGACCGGCCGCTTGGCATCCCCGGAGAAGAGCTCCCCGGCTCCCACGCCGCCACCGAGTTCGTCGGCTGGTACAACGGCCATCCCGACCACACCGAGCTCGAGCCCGACCTGCTCTCGGCCGAGCGTGCCGTGGTCATCGGCAACGGCAACGTCGCGCTCGATGTGGCCAGGATGCTCGTGCTCTCGCCCGCCGAGCTCGCGCCCACCGACACGGCGGATCATGCGCTCGAGGTCCTCGCCCGCAGCCGTGTCTCAGAGGTCGTCGTGGTCGGCCGCCGGGGACCGGCCCAGGCGGCGTTCACAAACCCCGAGCTGCTCGAGCTCGGCGAGCTCGGCGACGCCGATGTGGTGGTCGATCCCGCCGAGCTCGAGCGCGCGCTCGCGGTGGCCGACCCAGAGGCTGAGGCCAACTCCATATCGCGCCGCAACGTCGAGATCCTGCGCTCCTACGCCGAACGCGCGCCGTCCGGACAGCGCAAGCGCATCATCCTTCGCTTCCTGCTCTCGCCGACCGCGCTGGTGGGAGACGAGCACGGGCACCTCGGCGCGGTCGAGCTGGTCCGCAACGAGCTCCTGCCCGCGCCCGGCGGTCGGCTGCGCGCCGAGCCAACCGACGAGCGCGAGACGATCCCCGCGGGGCTCGTCTTTCGCGCTATCGGCTACCGCGGTGTTCCCCTGCCGGGGGTTCCCTTCGACGATCGCTCCGCCGTCATCCCCAACGACGGCGGACGCATCATCGACCCCTCGACCGGGGAGCCCGTCCCCGGCGAGTACGTCGTCGGCTGGATCAAGCGCGGCCCGTCGGGCGTGATCGGCACGAACAAGCGCGATGCTCAGGAGACCGTCGACGCGATGCTCGCCGATCTGTCCTCGCTCAACGGCGGCCAGGCGCCCTCCGCCGGGCGCGGGGAGACACACGGCCCGAGCTCCCCGGACGCGAGCTCGGTTGAGACGCTCCTGCGTGCGCGTCAGCCCGACCTCGTCACCTACGCCGGCTGGGAAGCGATCGACCGCCACGAGCGCGCCCTCGGCGAGTCAGCCGGCCGTCCGCGCGTGAAGCTCACACGCATCGATGAGATGCTCCGCATCGCCGCCTCTGAAGATCCTGCGGACGCCTCCTGAGCAGCCTCTCGAGCGCGTAATCCTCGCTCGAGAGGAAGCGCCATATGCCACACTGTCGCGCGCAGGCCCCGTTAGCTCATCTGGTAGAGCGCCGGACTTTTAATCCGGTGGGGCGAGTTCGAGTCTCGCACGGGGCATCTTCAAAAGCCCAGCTCCGACGACGGTGCGGCCGAGCAGCGCGGTCACGCCGAGCCGCTCGAGCGACCGCTCGGCCTTTGCGGACAGCGACGGCGGAAAGCTTGTGAGCACTCGGTCAGACGCCTCGATCAGACGTGGTCGGCGAGAAAGACCGCCGCCTGACCGGCGGAGTTGCCGCCGCCTACGACCATGACGGGTTCCCCCTGGCATGCCTGCGCCTCCACTTGGGTAGCGGCGTAGTAGACCCCCGCTCCCTCGAAATGGGCGAGCTGCTCGAGTTCGAGACGGCGGTAGCTCGCACCGGTCGCAAGGACGACGGTCCTCGTCTGCAAACTGTCGCCGCTGTCGAGCTCAATCGTGTAGAGCCGGCCGTCCGTCTCCAGCGCACGCGCTCTCTCGGGCACCTCAGTCCTGACGCCGAACCGCCTGGCTTGGACGACGGCTCGCTCGGCGAGCTCTGACCCTGAGATCCGTACAGGCCAGCCGCGCGGGCGACCGTCTGCTCTGCCGTTGATGAGCCTCTACGGCGGCGCCGAGCGTCACACCCGCGGCTGGCCTGTGAGTCGATCGTCAATACTCGGGCGCGCGAGACGCCCGCATTGTAATGGCGAAGCAGTAGCCCGCCAGGCGACCACCCGGACTGCTGCGATTCGTCCGATGCGCTAGCGACCCGGCCGGTTGCTCAGGCGCCTGCTCAGCGCGCAAAGCACAAGCGCGGGTTGATGGTGGCCCATGCTGTGACGCACAGGCCACCATCTCGGACAGTGAATCCCGGTGGCCCGACCGCGTAGGGCCGGGCCGCCGAGAGCCTCTGGTTAGTTATCAGTAGCGGAAGCTGATGCGCCAGGTGGTCGGCGTGGCGGTCGTCTTCACCCGCACCAGCATGTAGTGCCCGGGGTTGATCGGCACGCTGCCGTTGTTATGACACGTCGTTTCGCCTTTGGCAACCGTGCAGGACAGCACCGCGCTCGTTGGCCCCGAGGGCGGTTTGAGATCGAGCACTTCGACCGTCGCGCCGGCGCTCGAGAGCGCCCCACCGGCTTCCGCCCACAGGTTGGAGATCACGCCCCCTGCGGCGGGCACCGGTCCTTCGATCAAGTCAAGGAAGGTGCTGTTTCCCCAGCTGGGCGCGCAGCTGCCCACGCCCCAGGTGCCGTAGAGACCGATGCAGCTTTCGTTCTTGACCGGTGTGATGCTCGCGAACCGCGCGACCGCCCCACCGAGCGTGTTCGAGCCGGTCGCTCCGGTCGCTCCCGGGGGGCCGGTTTTGCCTTCCGGTCCCGTCGAGCCAGCGGGTCCGGTCGCCCCGGTCGCGCCGGCGGGTCCGGTCGGGCCGGTTTTGCCTCCTGGTCCCGTCGAGCCAGCGGTTCCGGTCGCTCCGGTCGCTCCGTTGGAGCCGTTGGCCCCAGCCGCGCCGGTTGCGCCTGTTGCTCCGTTGGAGCCGTTGGCTCCAGCCGCTCCGGTTGCTCCCTGGGCTCCGGTCGAACCGGTCACGCCCTGCGGGCCAGTCGGCCCTTCGGGTCCGGTCGGGCCGGTCGCTCCGGTCGGGCCGGTGGCACCCGTCGCGCCGGTGGCACCGGTCACCTGAGGCAAGTAACTGATCACAACGAGCCCATTTCCTGCCCGCACACCGCTGGCTGTCGCGATGGGAGTGCTCGCGCTGAACGAGCCACCACCACCACCACCCGTCTGCGGGGAGCCGCCGCCGCCGCCGTTGTAGCCGCCGCCACCGCCACCACCGGACTCGCCGGCACCGCCACCACCGAAACCGCCTGCGACGTTTGAGGAGGGAGACCCGCCCGCGCCGCCTTCTTTCAGATCCTTGCCACCTTCTAACATTGCGGAGTTTTCGCCGTTGCTGAGCAGCCCCGCGCCACCTGCACCGCCGTCCGCCGGACCGCCGACGGTGTCGTTGCCCGCATGGCCGCCGTTACCGCCCGTGCCCGCGGCACCTCCTTCTTCATTCGGGTTCCCATACTCCCCGCCCTTGTAGGCGCTTTCCGACGCGCTGCCCGGGGTCGGTTCAGTGAAGGGGGAAGCGCCGCCTCCACCCGCCGCCGCAAGCAGCAACCCAGGCGCTGTCGGTTCGGTGTAGACGAACGAGCCACCCCCACCGCCGGTTGCGACAATGCTCGCCTGCCCCGTGCCGCCAACAAGCACGTAGAGCGTCTCCCCTTCAGTCACTATGAAGCTCGCCAAGAGCCTCGCGCCGTCACCGCCTGGAAAGAACTCTTCTACTTCTCCGCCCTCCGCGCCCTCTGCTTCGATCGTCACGCTCTTTACGCCTGCGGGCACTGTAAACGTCTGCACCGCGCCCGTGTATTCGCAGGTCACCGCCGCCGTCGCGCCGATCACGGCCGGCGGCGGACATTCCGCCGCCAACGCTGCCGTCGGCGCGACCAACACCCCGAATCCGCCGAGCGCGACCAGCGTCGCCGCTGCCATAACTAGTCGCTTTCGCATCATCTCGCTCTCCTTACATGGGGTCACGTGGGATTCGACCCATGGGCCTCGCCCGCGCTTCCTTGTCTTTTGGGCTGCCTGCTGCCGCGCCACGCGGGAAGACCGCGCGCCGATCTGTGAACGCACGGGCTGGTGTGACCGTCGGGATGGTCTCGTGTGGCCGTACAGCCTGCTGGTGCCGTGTGTGCGTCCCCTTCCCCCCGACGAAATCTGGGATTGCGACATCAAGGCCGCATCCCTGTGGAAGGTTTCGACTCTCCTACGTGGCGACCCTGATGTCAACCCCGCCAGTCATCAACGAACCGGCGGCACAGCGGCGGTGCTCCAATGGTGTCGAGGTGGGAGGAGCACTGAGGTTAGTCCGCGGCTCCCTGTGTGGGCCCCCGGGGCATGGATCACGATCGCATCCGCGTGATAGGAGTCGTCTCGCCCGGCGCGCATCAGGTGCCTCCTTTGGACGACAAACACTCGTCCGAGCACCGGCCCTCGAGACTGCTGCTTCGCCATGGGCTGAGCGAGCGTCTCGGGCGTCGCGCAACGGGCGTCGTGTAGAGAGCCGGAACGGCGGGGTCGAGCCCTCGTACGCACCTGATCGACACTCGCGCGTAACGATCTTGATCTCGTAAGCGCCTCAGCCACGTTCTGGTGCTGCCTGCGCGAGAACAATCTGTGCAGACAATGTCTGGAAGACTGCTCTGGTGGCGCGGCTCCCCAACATCTGCGCCGGACCATATGGCCCGATCTACGACTTCTGCATCGAGCGCGAACGGCTCATGCTTCCGGTCGCACGACTCGTTTGGGGCATCGACATGGCTCCCTTGTACTCATCGATCGACGCGATAGCCGCGATCGATTCGGGAGCCACGATTCTCGACGTACCGTGTGGCGGCGGCATCGCGATGCGGGCCCTACGCCCAGACCAGGATGTCCGCTATATCGCTGGCGATCTCCTTGAGCAGATGCTTGTCAAAGCCAAACAGCGGGCAGCGAGGCAGGGACTGAGCCAGGTGGAGTTTGCTCGCGTTGACATGCAGGATCTGCCTTTCGCTGATGGCGTCGCGGACGTCTTCCTCTCCTACAGCGGCCTGCACATGGTCAAGAACGCGGAGTCAGCGGTGAGCGAGATTGGGCGGTGCCTCAAGCCGGGCGGGAAGCTCATCGGGTGCACGCTGCTCTGTGAGGGCGCACTGCGCCAGCGCGTTCTGTTCTCGGCCGGAGAGCGACTAGGCCACGCGGCTCCGCCGCGTCTCTCAGACCTGCGACTATGGCTGGACGCCGCCGGGATCGTGGACACTGTGATCGAGCCAGACCACGGGCTCGGGTTCTTTCGTGGTACCAAGCGCACGGGGTAACTGCGTTCGCGCTCGACGACGACTCGTCCATGCTCCGAAGCACGAGAGTTCGCTTAGCTTCGGCGAAAGCAGAAGTCTGAGCTCGTGCGGTCTGCGCTTTCACAGCTCGTCCGGAGCAGTAGCGTGACAGTCGGTCGTCGACGCGCTCGCATGCGGGCGAAAGCGGTAGTACAGGTCGTGATGGGCCGGCTACCGGGCGCGCGCTGTCAGTCGCCTGAGGGGCCCACCAACGGGACCCCTCGCGGGCGTCCGTGGCTCTACGACAGGTTGTTCACGCACGTCCCCCCGTCGCTATTGCTGTTCGAGCCGTCCGGGCAGATCGTGTTCGACCAGGTGATCTTGTTCAGGTTGGCGCCCTTCGTGTTGGCCCCGTCGAGGTTCGCGCCGGTGAGGTTGGCCTTATTCAGGTTGGCGCCCTGCAGGTTCGCTTTCTGCAGATTCGCGTTCTGCAGGTTCGCGCCCTGCAGGTTCGCTTCGGGTAGGTTGTCGCCTTCCAGGTTGACGCCTTCCAGGTTGGCGCCGTGTAGGTTGGACTTTTTCGTGACCAGCACGTTGCTTAGGATGTCCGACCAGGGCGTGACGATGACTTCTTCCGGTTCCAGGTCAAAGGCCGGCACCACCGTCCTGCTCCGTACCCTGTAGCTCCAGATGCCTTCTTCCTCGGGTTTCGTCGGCGGGGAGAATGAGTACGCCGGTTTGTTCAGCGAGCTGGCGATCGTAGTCCATTCGCTACCCGGGACGGCGCTGCGGTGCTGCAGTTCGAAGGTCGGATGCGTTTCAACGAACCTGGCCACGAGTGCTTCTTCGTGGGAGGGCACAGGACCGCGCCAGGCGAGATCGAACGCGCCTTGGTTCGGCGGCGGGCCACCCAGCGCCGGGACGGTCGGGCGCAGCCTGGGGAACTCTTCGGCGCCGTTTACGAGACGCTGTGCGTCTTCCGACAGCAGGAACCCTTCGTGTTCCAGCGTTTTAGCATCGGCTTTGACCTTGTCAACGTATTCGCCATAGTTGCTGTAGAGGCCTTCGAGGGTCGCTTCACTGAAGGGGTCGTACTGCCCCAGTAGGATGCAGAACGCCGAGTCAGGGTACGGGTTGGGGGGCCCGGCGGGGCTGTTTTCGGCAAGGTTGACCCCGGTGGGCACTTCCATTTCGGGTAGGCGGACGCCCCCGAGGGCAATCCCGAGGCTGTTCCTCTTGAGCGTCGTCGGATTGACGTATTCGCCGCGGGGAGCGACGGGCGGAGCCGGGCCGCCGTTGGACCATTCGATCAGATCCTTGGTGCCGACATTGACCAGATCCGGCCACCCTACCCTCGAAAGGATCGGTTTGTGTGCGCAGTCGGCGATGTTGGGCCCCAACAGGGCCTCGGTGTCGCGCGCAACCGGTCCCTGCCAGTAAGCGGCCGCGTCGAAGGGCACATGCGAGCCGCCCGCGGCCTCC
Organism: uncultured Solirubrobacteraceae bacterium; assembly: GCA_963779605.1. Classification (GTDB taxonomy): domain Bacteria; phylum Actinomycetota; class Thermoleophilia; order Solirubrobacterales; family Solirubrobacteraceae; genus Palsa-744. The sequence continues at coordinate 954,323 of CAVZYR010000004.1, read as the reverse complement.
CAGTGGCGGAGGCTCGGGTTGATGGGCGTTTCGGCCTCGGTCTGTTCGATTTTGTTTTCGAATTCGCTGATGATCCTGAGTACCTTTTCCGGCCGGTCGGCGCGGACTGCTGTGGTGCAGACGGTGAAAAGGTAGGAGTTGACGATTTCCTGGAGCGGTGCCACCTTGTTGAAGTAGGTGACGAGGCGCCCGCAGGACTGCGACTCGCCTGAAGCGACCACCGTTTCTATGTGTGGGGTCAGGCTTCCCAGCGGTTCGGGGCCGCTGCTAACGTCGCCCCGGACCGCCTTGACCGCCGCCGCGTAGATGTCATAGGAAAGGGGGTCGCCGGCCGGGCCGACTTCGAGGCTTCCGTACCGTCCGGGGTTGAATGCCTTCAAAAAGTTGACGCCGACGTTCTGCGCCGAGACCGTGACGTAGGCGTAGCCGTTTTTGATCAGGTAGTAGGGGTCGCCGAACCAGTTGACTTCGAGGTCGTAGCCGGCGGTGACGTTGTTCCACTCGACGATCACCTTGCCGTTGAAGTTCGCCGGGTTTGTGGGCATACGCACCACGATCCGGGTCTTGAACGGGTAGGTCCCGTTGCCGTTCGGCCCACCGGTGAGAATCTTCGTACCGGTGACATTGACTGCTCCTGACGTGTTGTAGGTGTAGCCCGTACCCGAGATGAAGTACTCCTTTTCGGTGTAGCCGTAGCTCGCCAGGGGGATTTCCGTGGCCAGGAACGGGTGCGACGTTGGGGTGACCGGGATCGGTCCTTCGACCGTCGGGGTCGGCACGTTCGGATACGGTTCGCTCCAGGCTGGCGAGACAAATGCGAACAGCGAGCCGATCACGACACAGCAGGTCGCGAGCAGTCCTCCCATCAGAGGCCTCAAATTCTCCCGATACATGCCCAGCTCCCTCCAACCGAGAAATCGGAGCGAGCGAGCGTCCTGCCGTTCGCCCCATATGCCGTCCCAGGCGACCAAGGCGTCATGCCTACCGCGTTCATCTTCCCGGTCGACGCTAGCAGCGAAGCAAGCACGCGGGGACGAAAAAGTCAAGGACACGTTGGCCAGGAATGTTGCAAATAGCGACAGTTCCAGAGAACTGGAACGACGGGACCGCCGCGTGGCCGAAGACGCCGGTCGCCGTCGGCTCCGACCACTCTCGTCGGCTCCGCAGTTTGCGGGAATTCTGTTCGACCAAGGCCCGCCTCGAGGCCCTGCCAGCCTGCCCGGTGATACCTTCGCTATGCGCGCGCGTGCGACATCCGCGCCTGCGGTGCCGGGCGGGCGGCCGATCTATTGTGTACGGCCGGTCGTTGGTCGGCCAGAGGAGGGGATGGGAGATGGTCAACCGCACTTCAGTAGCCGATCGTTTTGGCCTGCGCAACCTGGTCGTCGTGTCGGTTGTGATCCTCGGATTGCTGGCGCCGTCTGCCGCCAGCGCCTCGATCACGAGTGTCTTCGGGACCGTGACGTGCGAAACCCAGGGTACGGGCCAGCGCTGGTGCGGCAACTCGGAAGGCACGACGGTCCCAAGCTGGGACGGCACGCCGATCGACGTTTCCGTTGCCTTCCCGCCGGCCTCGGGCGCTGACAACAACTATCCCGTCGTTGGCATCTACCACGGATATGGCGGCACCAAGATCAAGCCGTCGAGCTCGACAGCGCAGCGGTGGCTGGCACAGGGCTACGCGGTCTTCAGCATCACCGACCGGGGCTTTGGCGAATCGTGCGGTACCAAATCCCCGGCGATCAAAACGCCGGCCTGCGCAAACGGGTACATCCACTTGATGAGCCGGAGGTATGAAGTCCGCGACGCCCAGTACCTGCTCGGTCTGCTCGCCGACGAAGGCGTGATCAACCCGCGGGAGATCGGTGCCACTGGCGCGAGCTACGGCGGTGGAATGTCGTCACAGCTCGGCTCGCTGAAGGATCGCGTCGAACTTCTCAACGGCGAACTGATCCCGTGGGTCAGCTCCAAAGGCACCCCGCTGAAGATCGCGGCGACGGCGCCCGAACTGACGTGGACCGACCTCGCGCAGTCGTTGCAGCCCAACGGCAGCAACCTGGACTACGTGGCCAACGCACCTTATGCGGGCGTTCTGGGCAACCACGAATTCGGGATTCAGAAGCAGAACTGGAACACAAACCTCTACTTCGGGGGTCTGCTTGCGGGGGGGTTCTACGCGAAAGCGCCCGCCGAACCCGAAGCGAACATCACCGAATGGTTCAACTTCAACAACACCGGAGGCCCCTACAACGGCCAGCCGCTGGCAGTCCAGCAGGAAATACAGCTGCCCAACCACGGCGCCTACTACACGAACCTGTCAGAGCCTCCTGCGCCAGTGCTGTTCGAGAACGGCTGGGACGATGACCTCTTCCCGGCCGACCAGGGCGTGGACTACTACAACAAGGTCCGTGCGGCCTACCCGACCGCGGCAATCGAGTTCTGGGGCCTCGACTATGGCCACAATCCACGTTCCGCGAACGAATCGGCCGCCGACATTGGCAGGCTCTTCGCCGCCCAGAACGCTTGGTTCGCCTACTACATCAGAGGCGAAGGCAGCGAACCCGCCGGCGCGCACGGCGGTGTGACCGCTATCGTGAGCCACTGTCCCGCGACCGCTGCGGGTAGCGAATACAAAGCGCGGAACTGGGCGAGCCTCGCACCGGGCGAGATCCGGCTCGAAGGCGCGGCCGAACAGACGATCGAAGCTCCCGGCACCGCACCGCAAACGGAATTCACCAAATCGAATACCACCGTGTGCACGACGGAAGCTGTCGGCGAAAACGCTTCGGCGGCGACCTACAAGCTCACGGCGCCTGCCGGAGGTTTCACGATCGCCGGCTCGCCGACCGTGATCGGCGAATTCTCGACACCCGGCACAAACGCTCAGGTCATAGCGCGGCTGTACGACGTCAACGAAACAGGAGGCACGCAACAGCTGATCGGCCGTGCCATCTACCGACCTATCAGCCCGGGTGGCGGTTTCACGAAGCAGGTGTTCCAGGTCCATCCGCAGGCATGGAACGTCGCGGCGGGGCACGTCGTCAAGCTTGAGCTGCTCGCGCAGGACTCCACCTACGCTCGCAGCTCCTCGACACCGCAGTCGATCAAAGTGAAGAACCTTGAACTCCGGCTGCCGACGATCGAACCACCCGGAAGCGACGGCGGCCTCGTCCAGGCACCGCTGCCCAAGTATCTGCCACCGGGCTACACACTCGCGCTGGGCAACTATACCCAGGTCATCACGGGCACGGTCAAAGGCAAACTCGTCGTGAAAAACGGCGAAGTGGTCGAGCTCGCCTCGACAGGAAAGATCAGCGGGCCGGTGACGGTGGAATCAGGCGGCGCGCTTGACATCGAAGGTGGGACGGTCTCGGGGCCGGTCAGAGCCAACATTGCAGCGCGGCTCCTACTCTGCGGCGCGACGATCTCGGGCCCTGTCGTAGCGACCAACGGCACAGGACCGGTCGTGATCGGCGGCCCTGGATGCCCTGGGAACAGCATCGCCGGGCCGGTCACCGTCAAGGGCAACACGGCGGGCGTCCTGATCGAAGGAAACGTCATCGAAGGACCGCTCACAGTGACCGGCAACGAAGGCGGGACGACCGTGACCAACAACACCGTGTTCGGACCGCTCACGGTCACGGGCAACACCGGGGTCGTCGTTGACAAACCCAACGTGGTCATGGGACCCTCGAAACTCCAATAAGGGGTTTCGGGGACCGCTCGGCCCAGCTAGTCGAACGCGACAGTCGAACCTCGGACGACGGGGGCCTCAGGGCCCCCGTCGTTCTGGTCGGCTTCGAGCTAGGTATCCCGCAGACTTTGCGAGGCACTGCCAGCCCTAGGCGGGACAACGTCGCACAAGGTGGCTTCTGCAATAAGGACGATGGACAACGATCGACTCCATCTTTGGAACGATCCAGGTACCTTCAGTGCTGCTTTGCTGGGAGGCTGTTTCATAAACCCCGGTCCGTCCGCCGCCGTTTAGACACTTCTGGGCATGGCTCAGAACTTCATCGAATGTGATCGTGAGCAGTTGCTGCTGATGTCGCCCTCGCTGCGCGAGTGGCTGCCGGAGAACCATCTGGCGTGGTTCGTGATCGACGCCGTCAAGGACATCGACCTGTCGGCGTTCTACGCGCGCTATCGCGAGGACGGCTGGGGTCGTGCGGCGTATGACCCGGCGATGATGGTCGCAATCGTGCTCTACGCCTATGCGAAGGGACAGCGCTCATCGAGGGGCATCGAGCGTGCGTGCACGGAGGACGTCGCCTACCGGGTGATCGCGTCGAACCTCGCGCCCGATCACGTCACGATCAACCGCTTTCGCTCAGAGCACTCAGACGCTCTGGCCGGACTCTTTACCAGCGTGCTCACGCTGTGCGCGCGAGCGGGGATGGTCAAGGTCGGCACGATCGCCGTCGACGGCACCAAGGTCCACGCGAACGCGAGCCGCGAGCAGAACGCAGACTTCGATCAGATCGCGCGGGAGATCCTCAAAGAGGCCGCCGAAGTCGACGCCGCCGAGGATGAGCTCTATGGGGATAAGCGCGGCGATGAGCTGCCTGAGCACCTCTCTACCAGCCAGGGCCGCCGCGGCTGGCTGCGCGAGGCCAAACGTCAGCTCGATGAGGAACGCGCCGCTGAAGCCAAGCCGATCCCGCGATCTCGCCCAGCCCGGTTGAAAGAGTCCAAGCGCCGCCTTGAGGAGGAGCTGTGGGTGGAGTCCCGCGCGAACGCCGCCTATGAGCACTACCGCGTGCATGCACGGGACAGCAGAGGTCGCCGCCTCGGGGCCTCACCTACCCCATACACGCCGCCCGAGGTCCCCGAGGGGAAGATCAACCTGACTGACCCCGACTCGCGGATGTTGAAGGCCCCGCGCGGCTACGTCCAGGGCTATAACGCCCAAGCCGCCGTCAACGAGAACCAGATCGTGATCGCTGCGGAGATAACTGTCGACTCACCGGACTTCGGACACCTCGAGCCGATCGTCGATGCCGCCCAGAGAGAGCTCGAGCAGGCCGGCGTGAGTGACACGCCCGCGGTGCTACTCGCCGACGCCGGCTACTGGCATCAGCGCCAGATGGAGAACGTCATCGACCGCGGGATCCAGGTATTGATCCCGCCCGATGCCGGAAAGCGCAAGGGCACCCGTCCGGGATGGGATGGCGGCGCCTACGCGCACATGCGACGAGTGCTTCAGACCGACTTCGGACGCACGCTCTACCGAAGACGCCAGGCGATGATCGAGCCGGTATTCGGACACACGAAGTTCAACCGTCGCATCGACCGCTTCCAACGCCGAGGAAGATCCGCCGCACGGGCCGAGTGGCGGTTAATCACCGCGACCCACAACTTATTGAAGCTCCACAGCCACCAGATAGCGCCCGCAGGGGCCTGAAGGGGCCCCGGGGACGCCGAGTCGGGCCCATCCGCCTCACCGCCGCCAAGACCACCACGTCCCTCGGGGCGCGAAACCTACCGCGAACGCCCATGCTGACGGACGCCAGAACGTTTGCGAAACAGCCTCCGAGGCCAAGCGAGCGTCCGGGAAACCCGTCCCCATGCGATCGCATTGGACGGTGGGTGTCGCGCAAACCCCCCCGGTCCGTCCGAGCAGATTAAGTTAAGACACTTCAGGGCATGGCTATGAACTTCTTGGCGTGCGATCGTGAGCAGCCGTTCCTGATGCCCCCAGACCCGCGTGATTGGCTGCCGGAGGACCACCTGGCGTGGTTCGTGTTGGCCTCGGTCGAAGAGATGGATCTGTCCGCGTTCTTCGCTGTCTACCGGCGGGATGGGTGGGGCCGGGCGGCGTTCGAGCCGTCGATGATGGTGTCGCTTCTGCTCTACGCCTACGCGAGGGGTGAACGCTCATCGCGGGGGATCGAGCGCAAGTGCGTTGAGGATGTCGCCTACCGGGTGATCGCCGCCCAGCAGAAGCCCGATCACGCGACGATCGCGAGGTTCCGCGCCCGCCACGAGGACGCGCTGGGGAAGCTGTTCAGCTCTGTGCTCTCGATGTGCAAAGAGGCAGGACTCGTGAAGGTCGGGGTGATCGCGATCGACGGAACAAAGGTTCATGCCAACGCCTCGCACCACTCGAACCTCGACTACGAGCAGCTCGCCAAGGAGATCCTCAAGGAGGCTTCAGAGATAGACGCGGCCGAGGACGAGCTCTACGGAGATGCACGCGGCGATGAGCTGCCCGAGCACCTGAGGACCCGCGAGGGGCGCCAGGCCGCTCTGAAGCAGGCGAAGCAGAAGCTCGAGGCAGAGCGCGCCGAGAACGCAAAGACCGAGGCGGATGCTGAGCCGGAAGCTCCCGCGGTGAAGATCGAGCTCGACCCGGAGGTGATCGTCGCCCGCAAGGACGGCCGCGACGCATGGCTGCGCGAGGCTCGCCACCAACTCGATGAGCACCGCCGCTCCGAAGCAAAGCCAATCCCGCGCTCACGTGCCGAGCGGCTACTCGAGGCAGAGCGACGCCTTCAGCAAGACCTCGCGGTCGAGCGCTACGCAAACGAGTCCTATGAGCACTACCGCGCGCACGGACGGGACACCCAAGGCCGGCGACTCGGTCGCTCACCGAAGCCATATGAGCCGCCCGAGATGCCCGCCGGGAAGATCAACACGACTGATCTCGACTCGCGCAACGTGAAGACACCGCGCAGCTACACGCAGGGCTACAACGCTCAGGCTGTCGTGAACGACGAGCAGATCGTGCTCGCCGCCGAGGTGACCGCGAGCTCGCCGGACTTCGGTCACCTCGAGCCGATGGTCAAAGCCACGAAGCGCGAGCTCCACGCGATTGGTGTGACAGAGACCCCCGGAGTCGCTGTTGCCGACTCGGGTTACTGGAACGAGCAGCAGATGGACAACGTCGTCGCCAACGAGCACGTCCAGGTGCTGATTCCGCCCGACGCCGGCAAGCGCGACACGCCGCGGCGGGGGTGGCACGGCGGGCGCTACACCTCGATGCGCGAGACACTTCAGAGCGACTATGGCGGCGGGCTCTACCGACGTCGCAAGGCGATGGTCGAGCCGGTGTTCGCGCAGACCAAGCACAACCGGCGCATCAATCAGTTTCAGCGACGAGGAAGATCCGCCGCACGCTCGGAGTGGCGCCTGATCACCGCCACCCACAACCTACTGAAGCTCCACAAGCACCAGATAGCCGTCGCAGGGGCCTGAGAGACGGCCCTGGCAGCCAGTGGGCCGCCCACGCAGCCCCTCCGGCCCGAGTGACACACAGCTCAGTCGGGGCGATCGCCGCCACCAACGTCGCTGCCACCGCGGTCGCCAACCTTTACGCGACACCCACGACGAGCTGCGATCGTCTCGGCGACAACTCGGCAGGCTTCCGCCTCTCCCGCGGAAGCAGGCGTCCACGGAGCCGTAGCCAGAGCTATCGAGATTCGTCCATTGCGCGCACGTCTAGCTCGACAAGCGAGGCAACTGCTTTCGGCAGAAGACGGCCCTCTCGCCTGGCGCCCCCGTGGGCCGGCGGGCGTGACCTCCCTGCTCGGCACGCCCAAGGCCAGTGGCGGCATGTTGTTGTAGACGCACTCCTCCGAAGTTCGGTTGAACGTCGGAAGGCAGGCTTGGTTGGTGATTACTCCTGCTGGGTCGTAAATCCCGCTCCGTGCGGAAATTTTCGCTACTGAGGCCGCTGGCAACGAGAAAAAGGCGTAGCTTCATTCCCGGACCGTTTCGGCCGCTTTTGTTCGGGTTCTCGCGCAGGCCGTCCGCAGACCTCACGGGTTGTTTCGTCCACGGCGACAGGAACACCGTTCCGCAGCAGAGGCTTCTCCTGCTTCGGACGATGGCGGTTCACAACCCTGTATGGCGCTTGGCCATCGCCGACAAAGGGTGCGCCCAAACGTCATCCATCACTCCACTAAAGAGGTCCAAATGGCTGTCACCACCACCACCGAGAGGTCAGCGGGCGCGACCGCGATCCGGCCGTTCGCAGTCGAGTTCCCCGAGGCGGCTGTTGAGGATCTGCGTGCGCGCATCGTCGCGACGCGTTTCCCCGAGCGTGAGACCGTCAGCGATCGCTCCCAGGGCGCGCAGCTGGCAAAGGTCCAGGAGCTCGTCGACTACTGGGCCACTGATTATGACTGGCGCAAGCTCGAGGCCAGGTTGAATGCGCTCCCCCAGTTCATCACGGAGATCGACGGGCTCGATATCCATTTCTTCCACGTGCGCTCACGGCATGCGAACGCGCTGCCGCTGATCATGACCCACGGCTGGCCCGGCTCGTTCCTCGAGTTCGTGAAGGTGATCGGGCCGCTAAGCGATCCCGAGTCCCATGGAGCTCGCGCGGAGGACGCGTTCGATGTCGTCGTGCCCTCAATGCCCGGTTACGGCTTCTCAGCCAGGCCGCAGACGACAGGCTGGAATGGCGAACGCGTCGCCGGCGCTTGGGTGGAGCTGATGAGGCGATTGGGCTACGAGCGCTATGTCTCCCAGGGTGGCGACTGGGGTGCGCTCGTCACGGACGTGATGGGCCGCCAGGCGCCGGAGGGTCTCTTGGGTATTCATGTCACCACGTTGTTCGGCGCGCTCCAACGGCCACCAACGCCGAACACGCAAGCGACCGTGCCTCCCGAGGTCGCGAACGCGCTCAAGAACGGTGAACCGGCGCCGGCGGGCCTCTCGGCCGAGGAAACGGCCGCCTATGAAGGAGCGAAAAACCTTGCCACGGGCGGCTCGGGCTTTCGGGCGATCCAGGGGACGCGCCCGCAAACGATCGGCTACTCGCTCGCGGACTCGCCGGTCGGCTTGGCCGCTTGGTTTTACGAGAAGTTCACGGAATGGACCGACACGGACGGCGAACCCGAGCGCGCGCTCACGAGAGATGAGATGCTCGACGACATCACGCTTTACTGGCTCACGAACACAGCGGCGTCCGCGGCCCGCACATACTGGGAGAACAGCGCCCACAAAACGAAGGCCGGCGAAGTCTCGATCCCTGCCGCCGTGAGTGCATTCCCACGAGAGATAATCCCCGTACCGCGCAGCTGGGCCGAGCGCGCCTACCCCAACCTCGTGTACTTCAACAAGCTCGAGAAGGGCGGTCACTTCGCCGCCTGGGAACAACCGGAACTCTTTGCGGGCGAGATGCGAGCGGCCTTCCGCTCGCTGCGGTAGCAGGCGTCACCACACCAAGACCGCCGAGGTCCTCCCTAACGCAATCAGGAGGTAGCCATGAGCGCCACCGAAGCACAACAGCATGCACCATTCATCGACTACGAGAACCTGCCCGCTCCGACGGAGGGCATTCTCGTCACCCAATACATCACCGTAAGAAGCGTTGCCCGGTCCCGCGCGTTCTACTCCGAGGTCCTCGGCGGTCAGGTGGTGCTGGAGGAGGACCCGTGCATCGTCAAGCTCGCCAACTCATGGGTGCTGATGAGCCCGGGCGGTCCCCCCACCCCCGACAAGCCCGACATCTCGGTCGCAAACTACGAGCCCGCGAACACGGTCTCGAGCTTCATGAACCTGCGCGTAGCCGACATCGAGGCGTGTTATGAGCAGTGGAAAGCAAAGGGGGCCGAGTTCGTCACGCCGCCGATCGATCGCGGTGCTGAGATCCGCTGCTACATGCGAGACCCCGACGGCTACATGATCGAGGTCGGCCAGGCCACCGGAGTGCTCCACGGGGAGATCGCAAAGAAGCGACCGGAGGACTTGCCCGGCTAAGGGCGACAGGATCGCGAGGCGTGCCGACAGCGATCGCGGCCGTAACCAATCGGGAGGCCCAAATGTCCACCGTGCATCCAACACAAAGCGCTCTGTCGGCCATCGACACTGCGAACGTTTGGATCAACTCCGAGCCGCTCACGGCCGAGCGATTGCGCGGGCGCGTCGTGCTCGTCGACTTCTGGACGTACTCGTGCGTCAACTGGCTGCGGACCCTGCCGTACGTCAGGGCCTGGGAGGAGCGCTACCGCGACCGTGGGTTAGTGGTCGTTGGCGCGCATGCGCCGGAGTTCGGGTTCGAGCACGACGTGGAGAACGTGCAGCGCGCGACACGCGAGCTGGGCGTCGGCTACCCGGTGGTCCTCGACAACGAGTTCACGATCTGGCGGTCGTTCGAGAACCATTACTGGCCGGCCGTCTACCTCGTCGATCGCGAAGGGAACGTGGGCTTTCATCATTTCGGCGAGGAGGCCTACGAGGAGACCGAGCGGGCAATCCAGCAACTGCTGGGCGTCGAGGAAGCGACTGTCCGCGTCGACACCGACGGCCTCTTCGAGGCTGCCGACTGGGACACACTCGGATCGCCGGAGACCTACCTGGGCTCTGCCCGCAGCGAGCGGCGCAGCGACCCAGATGCTGGCCGCCTAGCGCTCAACCACTGGTCGCTCATGGGCGCATGGTCGGTCGGCAGCGAGGCCGCCGTACTCGACGCGGCTGGGGGCTCGGTTGGGTATCGCTTCCAGGCCCGCGACCTCAACCTTGTCCTTGCGCCGCCGTCCCCCGGTGCTGCGGTCCGCTTCTCCGTGCGCATCGACGGGCAGGCGCCTGGCGATTCCCACGGCCTCGACATCGACGCCGCGGGCGAGGGGACCGTCTCGGAGCCCCGGATGTACCAGCTCGTCCGCGAGCGAGCGGCAGTCAGCGAGCGCGACTTCGAGATCACGTTCCTCGACCCGGGCGTGCGCGCTTACGTCTTCACGTTCGGCTAAGACGCATGCGTCAGGCGCTCGGAGATCGAGCGGGCGCGGCGCAGCGCACGGACACACGAGGGCAGCAACATGAACGAGAGGGACCGCAAGCGATCGTGCCTCGACAATTACAAGACCAGAGGGGGTTGCCATGACCACCAACGCTCCACAGGCTCAGGGACTCAAACGCGCCGATATCCAGGAGCACGACCTCAGTGTTCCCGGACGCGAAGTCATCCAAAACCGCGTCGACGTTAGCCCGGACGCACCGATCTTTCGGCACAAGCACCCGGGGGAGGAGGTCATCTACGTTCTGGAGGGATCGCTGGAGTACGACGTTGACGGCCAGCCGCCGACAAGGGTCAGTGCCGGAGAGGGCCTGATGGTCCCGGCCGAAACGGTCCACGCGGCGAGGAACGTCGGCAGTGGCAATGCGGTGGAGCTCGCCACGTACATCGTCGAGAAGGGGAAGCCATTCCTCGTAGCGGTCGACTGAGCAGAGAGGCCTCTCCGGCCTCCTGTAGGCCCACGCTGCCGACGTCGTGGTCGGTGATCTGACCGAGCTGCGGCCACGGAGGGCATCGAAGTCTGAGCTAGCGTCAGCCCTCCGATTGGCCTTCGAGCAGCCGAGCGAGAGCGCTCCTTGCCAGCGAAAGCAGGCATCTCGGTTGATGCTCACCAGACGCTCGAGTCGGACTGCCATGAAGAAGGCCCCCTGCGGTGACACGCTTGTCGTGTCCCGAAAAACGAGCACCGAGGAGGCCCGCTTCATATGTTGCACGCTGGATTGGATCTAAGTCGAAAGAAGCTCGATGTTTGCCTGCTCTCCGATGAGGGAGAGCATCTGGACCAGCTCGCCGTAGCGCCCGACGTCGACTCGCTTGAAAAACTCGCTCGCCGCATCGAGGAAGTCCACTGTGAGCCGGTCTGCGCGGTGATCGAGTCGATGACCGGCGCAAGGATCGTCCACGACACCCTCGAGCAGCAGGGCTGGTATGTCGAGATCGCCGACGCCCAGAAGGTCAAGGGTCTCGCGCCGCTGGCATGCAAGACCGACAAGATCGACTCGCAGGTTCTAGCGGTCCTCTCCCACCGCGACCTGGTGCCGGCGATCTGGCTGCCCGATCCGAGCGTCCGCGAGGAGCGTGAGCTCGCCCGCTTCACGGGGCCACATGCAGCGGGCTGCGCGCGCACGCGCGCATGCGCCCGGGAAAGGAGACGCGCGTACCCAGCCCCGAACACGCGTCTGGCGTTTCCCTCGAGGTAGAGCTCGCGTGTCCTCTCATCCTTGACAGCCTGTTCGAGGCCGTCAAGCGCGTGGCCGGGCAGGATCATGGGGTAGTTGGTGCCGAACAGCACCTTGCCGCGGCCGCTCTTGGTGTTCATGTAAGCGCTCTAGGCGATCTTTGCGAGCGTGGGGTTGGCGGCGGGGCGGTCCGGCGGAACGCAGACCATTCCTTCGCTGAACCCGGCCGAGCCGATCCCGAAGGCGGCGTTGAACCGGTCGAGGTTGACGAGCGTCAGCAGTGCTGTGATCTCGACGAGCTGCTCGTGGTTGAAGTGCTCCTTCATACGGTCGAACAGTTCGTCGGTGACCTCGACCGGCGTGCGCATCACGGCGACGGTGTAGTCGAGCGCCAGCTTCTCGCGTTCGCTGAACAGGTCGCTCTGTGGGTAGCGCGGCAGCGCGAGCAGCTCCTCGTCGGAGAGGCCGTAGTTGCGGCAGATCTGTGAGCCCAGGTCGACGCAGAATTCGCATCCGATCATCTGCGCGCCCTTCAGCTCGACGAGGTTCTTCAGCCGCTCATCGACGGACTTCCCCTTGCGCACGGCCTGGTTGAACCTGCCCATCCCGAACATCATCGTCGGCTGGTAGGCCCAGATCTCCATCGGTTCGAGGCCGCTTCCGGTCTGCGGCTCGCGGCCGGTCAGCTTCTTCGTCATCCTCGGTCCGAGCCTGTAGACGAGCCTGACCATCGGCCCGGCCTTGCTCTTCGATACTCCCTGGATGCGTGCCATCGGACGCCTCCTGTCACATAGGTTGGGTTTCGGGGGTCTATCCGGTATGACACGCGAGACGCGGACGGTGTGACAGCGATGAACGAAGTTCAGTTGGCCGACAGGTTCGACCGGCAGCGACCCCAGCTGCGCGCGGTCGCCTACCGGATCCTCGGCTCGTTGAGCGATGCCGACGACGCCGTGCAGGAGGCGTGGCTACGGCTGCAGCGGACCGACGCCGAGCAGATCGACAGCCTCGAGCGGTGGCTGACGACGGTCGTCGCACGGATCTGCCTGAACATGCTCCGGTCCCGCCAGACCCGCGGCGAGCAGCCGCTCGACGGCTTTCTGCCTGAGCCGATCATCGACAACCCGGGCGCCGGGACCGATCCCGAGCACGAGGCGCTGCTGGCCGACGCGGTGGGGATCGCGCTGCAGGTCGTGCTGGACGCGCTCAGCCCCGCCGAGCGGCTCGCGTTCGTGCTACACGACATGTTCGCGGTGCCGTTCGACGAGATCGCGGCGATGCTCGATCGGTCACCGCAGGCAACCCGGCAGCTCGCCAGCGGCGGCCGCCGCCGGGTGCGCGAGACGGCACCGCAACCGGACCCGGACCTGACCCGCCAGCAGGCGGTGGTCGACGCCTACTTCGCCGCCGCGCGGGAGGGCGACCTCGAGGCTTTGGTGGCGGTGCTCGACCCGGACGTCGTGCTGCGCGCCCATCGCCGGGACGGTGACCCGCTCGAGCTGCACGGCGCCGCGCGGGTCGCGCGAGGCGCGATGAGCGCCCGGCAGTTCGCGCCGTATGTTCGCCCGGCACTGGTCAACGGCACCGCCGGCGTCGTGGCGTTCGACGGCGAGCAGCCGTTCGCGGTGCTCGCGTTCACCGTTGTCGGCGACCGCGCGGCCGCGATCGACGTGTTCAACGACCCCGAACTGGTTGCCAGGCTCGACATCCGCGGAATCACCGCCTGAGTGACACAGCCGCGCGAGCGTCGTGAGCTACGAGTACCCAGCGAGCACGCAGGCAGGTGTTCGACTGAGGGCGGTGCGAGCCCCGTTCCTCGTCCAACTCGGGCGTCTGCTCGCCGCAAGCGAGACGACTGCTTGCAACGCGGATGCGGCACTCTGTGGACCATGGAATCGCGCATCCATGTGATCACGCTCGCTGTGTCTGATCTCGACCGCGCGCTCGCGTTCTACCGCGAGGGCCTCGGCCTGGACTCGGCAGGAATCTCCGGAACCGACTTCGCCGGCGATAATGAGAGCCCGGCCGGCGACGTTGCGATGTTCCACCTCGAGGGAGACCTCATACTTGCTCTCTACCCGCGCACGGAGCTGGCGAAGGACGCGGGGATACCGTTTGGGCCACCGAAGTCGGGCGAGTTCAGCATCGGGCAGCTCGTCGCCACCAAGCAGGATGTGGATGCGGTGCTCGCCCAGGCCGAGGCCGCCGGCGCCACGCTCCCCGGGCCGCCGCATGACAGGCCGTGGGGGATCTACTCAGGGTATTTCCGCGACCCCGACGGACACCTCTGGGAGGTCATCTGGAACCCACGCGGCTAGGTGCCAACCCGGCAGGTGATCAGCCGCCGCCAGCACCAAGCGGGCGATCGCCGATCCAGTAGCGCGCCCCCGGGCCCAAGCCGGAAGCCCGATCGTTGGGGTTGGCCAGCTTGCAGCGGTCGAGGGACAGGCAGCCGCAGCCAATGCACTCGGTGAGACCCGCCTTGAGGCGCTCGAGCTCAGCGATCCGCAGGTCGATGCGGGAGCGCCATTCCCGCGACAGTCGCGACCAGTCGCGCCGGGCTGGCGCGCGATCCGCAGGGAGCTTGGCCAGCTCCGAGCCAATCTCGTCAAGCGTCAGCCCTACGCGCTGGGCGAAGACGATGAACGCGATGCGCCGCAGCGCGGGGCGGGGAAAGCGGCGGTGTCCGGAGCCGGTCCGCTCGGAGGCGATCAGACCGCGCTCCTCGTAGAAGCGAAGCGCCGAGGCAGCGACGCCGCTGCGCCGTGATACCTCGCTGATCGTGAGCAAGTCTGCCATCGCGAACAGAAAAGCAGGTCCCGCCCTTGACTTCAAGCTAACTTGAACTTATAGATTGGCGGTCAACTGGGTCATCTATCGAGGAGATCAGCTATGACCAATAACCGGACAGCGAGCCAGCAGATCACCGATGAGGTCACCTCCTGGCCGGGGATCGAGGCAGGCCCGGGCAGGAGAGGCGCGTTCGCCTTCAACGTCGGCCGCCGAGAGATCGGTCACCTGCACGGAGACCATGCCGCGCACTTCTCGTTCCCAAAGGATGTCTGGTTGGAGCTGAGGGAGGGAGGCAGGATCGGCGAGCATCCCGTGTTTCCTGGGAAGGTCGGCCCGGCGGCGCGGCGGATCGAGAGCGAGGCCGATGTGCGCGACGTGATCGAGCTGATGCGGCTCAACTACCAGCGCGCGCTGGCCCGTCAGGGCCTCCCGGACGCAGCGTGACCTCTGAGCCAGACGGGCACCAACTGGATGAGGGGATTGGAGCGGCTCTGGAGCGGGACCGGACGATCGACATCACGACGCTCGGGTCCGACGGGTCGGCTGGCGCTTGACCTTGGGGGCGCTCGACGTCGCTAGCAAGGCCCGAGCACGCATGCACAGACACTGACTCCCTTTCCGCGCGTTGCGGGACGCTCCGCGTCCTGCTTGAGATGCTCGCCGCGTACTGAGAGCAGGAGCCCGTCACACATTTCAGCGCTCGCCGGCCGCCGTGGAAGCGATCGGGTAGGTTGGTTGTCGAGTTGTTTGATGAGACACGGCCGTCGCGGCGTGTGCGGCGGTGCGCTCAGGACGCGTCGCCGAGCTGAGTGGGCGTCAGGACGATCAGTGGAATGAGGCGCTCGGCCTTCGGCTCGAGCTCGGCGATCTGCGGATAGCGCTCGACGAGGGTGCGGTAGAGGCGCTCGCGCTCCTGCCCGGTCGCCTCGCTGGCAACGACGTCGACCGTTTCGGTCCCGACCTCGATCCTGACATCGGGGTGCGCCTTGAGGTTGTGGTACCAGCCAGGGCTGGTCGGAGCTCCGCCGTTCGCGGCCCACACGAGGTAGCGCCCGCCGTCGCTCAGATAGGCAACGGGGTTGACACGGCGCCTACCAGATCTCGCCCCGGTGTGCTGCAGCAGCAGGAGCGGCGTCTCCTCCCACATGCCCCCGACGCGGCCCGCGTTTGCGCGGAACTCGTCGATGATCTGGGCGTTGTAGTCCTCGTACTCGTCGTGGCGGCGCACCCACAAGGGCTCGGATGCACTCTCGTCGCGACCCTTTGGCGTCCGATCGAGCAGGCCGTAGTAGGCCATCGCGGGCTCGAGGCCGCGGGCGGTCGTCACGTAGGTCCTGTAGACGACTCCCTCCGATAGTGCGTACAGGCTGAGCCCCGGTCCCTCGGACACGTATCCCGCCGGGTCGGTCCCGCACATGCGCGCGTTCTGCTCGACGGTGGGCGGGATCTCGCCTTCCAGAAAGGGCTTTAGCTCCTCCTCTGTGTACAGGAAGCCGAGGTCGCGGTTGAAGTCGCTGCCGCCGCTGGAGACCCAGCCTATGGGCCACCGCATCCGCTTCCTGTAGGCAAGGAGCTTCTCAAGCGGCGCGCGGGAGGCGAGCAGCAGCGTGGTGTCCCTGGCCTTCAGGTGAACGGTCTGGGGAGCGAGCGTGTCGGCGATCGAGGAGCAGACCGGGCAGCCCGCCGTCCAGGACGGTCCGAACATGAAGTGGTAGACGACCAGCTGGGAGCGGCCGTCGAAGAGATCGGCGAGCGCCTTGGTGCCGTCCTCGGTCTCGAACGAGTAGTCCGTCTCGATCGGGACCCACGGCAGCCCGCGCCGCTTGCTGGCCAGCTCGTCGCCGCGGCGCGTGAGCTCCTTCTCCTCCTCAAGCAACTCGTCGCGCTCCGTCTGCCACTCCTCCTGCGTGCCGATCCTGTGCTCTGTCATCAATGTGCTCGCTCCGTCCAGTCCACGGGTGCAGCGCGTATCATTAGCAAAATGGCTAACAACGTGTTCAGAGCCCTCGCGCATCCTCTGCGGCGCGAAATCGTGGAGCGGCTCAGCGGTGGGGTGGCGAGCGTCGGAGAGGTGGCCCGGGACTTCGACGTCTCCAAGCCGACGATCTCACGGCACTTGAAGATGCTCGAGGAGGCTGGCGTCGTGAGCCGCGTGGTCGACGGCAGGACCCACCGGCTCGCCCTGCGGCCGGAGGCGCTCGCCGAGGCCTCGGAATGGATAGAGAGCCAGCGAGCTCGCTGGGAGCGCCTCTTCGATGTGGTCGGCGAGTACCTGCAGGAACGGAAGGAGCGACGGTGAGCGAGGAGTCGCGGCGCGTTGTGCGTATCGAGCGGACCTTCGCCGCTTCGGCCGAGGAGGTCTTCGACGCGTGGACGAGCCCTGAGGTGATGCGGCGTTGGTTCCACTGCGGCCCGGACTGGGAGACGCCGGTGGCCGAGGTCGATCTCCGGGTCGGCGGAAGGGTCCGGGTCGTGATGCGTCGGCCCGACGGCACGGAAGTCGAAGGACGGGGCGAGCTCACGCTGATCGACCGGCCGCGCCGGCTGTTGATGACCTGGATCTTCGACGACGATCCCTCCAACCAACAGCTGATCGAACTCTCCTTCTCGGAGTCCGAGGGCTCAACTACGGTACTGATGGTCAACAGCGGCATCTCGACCGACGAGCGCCGCGACGCACAGGAGGAGGGATGGCACAGGTGCCTCTACGAGCTTGAGCGGGTATTGGCCGGCTGATTACGACTGGTGCGCCACGCCGGATCATGAACCTTTAGTAACCAACGAAAAGACGCGAACCGAGGTAGCCATGAACCACGAACGGAATGAGCTCAGGCCGCCGGAGACCGACGTGACCGACACAGGGGCGGTTCCTGTCACGGTCGATCGGGACACGTTTCAAGCAGAGCTCGATGTCCTACGGATCCGAGAGAAGGCGCACACCCGCGAGGGCGACGCGATCGCCGCGGCACGTCGCCAGATGCCGATGGTCGAGATGGACCCCAGCCTCCCGCTGATCGGTCCGCGCGGCCCGGTGACGTTGCTGGACGCGTTTGAGGGGCGTCGACAGCTGATCGCCTACTACTTCATGTGGTGGAGCGGCCATCCGGCCGCCGAGCAGTGTGAGGGCTGCACTCACTACACGACGCAGGTCGGCGAGCTCTCCTACCTGCACTCGAGCGGCGTCACCTACGCGACGTTCTGCCAGGGGCCATACGACGAGAGCATCCGCTACCGCGACTTCATGGGCTGGGAGATGCCCTGGTATTCGGCCGAACCCTCCCTCGACGCTTTGCTGATCGGCCGCCGCGTCGGCAAAATGCACGTCGTCTGCTATCTGCGCGACGGCGACAGGGTGTTCGAGACCTACTGGACCACCCTCCGCGGCGTCGAGGCGATGGATTACAGCTACGGTCTGCTCGATCTAACCGTCTACGGCCGGCAGGAGACCTGGGAGGACTCGCCCGCCGGCTGGCCACGGTCGCCCGTGATGTCCCATCTACGCACCAACGGACGTCCCACCGCCCAGTGGTCCCGCCTGGAAGCCGGACGCTCCGACGACCTTGGCACCACCAGCCACTGACCCGGATCCGCCGGGGCGAATGAGTACGACAGCTTCGACCGGCTGAAAGTCAGCTCAGTGCAGCTCATCGCTCGCGCACGCGTGCCCAGGTTGGCGTCGGGCTGCCAAAGCAGGTCAAAGTGGCCCGCCTCGGCGCGGTCCTGGCAATCGCCAGTCGAGGGTGTCGCGGGGCGGCCGGCGGACGCCAGCCGCCCCGTCGGCTCCACTTCGTCTTACCGTCTGAGCTGCAGACCGGCGGTTGCGGAGATCACGGGTGAAGGGCGTCCGTGGACGGTGTCGATGATCTCCGCGCTGTCGATGCCCTGCAGGTAGATACTGGTGATCCCGAGGTTGGCGTGACCGAGCTGCCGCTGGATCACCACGAGCGGAACGCCCTCGTGAGCCATCTCGACCGCATGGGCGTGCCGTAGCTGGTGCGGGGCGAACCGCCGCCGGACCCCCGCTGCTGCGGCAGCGTGATGCAGCTGCTTGCGCGCTGCCGAGGCCTCCCAGTGCCGGCCGGCGGTCGGGCCATGGATCACGCAGAGCAGCGCCCCGATCGGCAGCTCTCGCCGGGTCTGCAGCCATGGGTCGAGCTGACCCCACGCCCACCGGTCCATGCCGACCTCGCGACGCTTGCCGCCCTTACCACGCCGGACGAGGATCGCGCCGCGGGTCGGGTCGAGGTCGCTCTCCTGCAGAGCAAGCGCCTCACCGACCCGGAGCCCTGCCCGCCAGAGCAGGACGATCAGCGCGCGTAGCCGCTGCCCGTCGGCACGATCTGTGGCGCTGCGCATCACCGCGACGATCTCCTCGACTGTCGGCGGGTCGGCTGGGTAGCGCTCACCCTTGTTGCGCGGCGGACGGCCCCGGTTGTAGCCCGGCATGGTCGCCCGCGAGCGCCGGTGACCAGCGGCATCAAGCAAGACGGGTTGCATGAGTCCTCCCTTGTCGTTGGATGGCTTGACAAACCCATTCTGTACTGCCATCGTGAGTACATGTCAACGACCAAGGAAGAACGCCTGCAGATCCGTGTCGACCCGTCCGAGAAGGCGCTTCTCGAGCGAGCGGCGGCAGCGTCGCATCTGAACATGTCCGCGTTCGT
Organism: uncultured Solirubrobacteraceae bacterium; assembly: GCA_963779605.1. Classification (GTDB taxonomy): domain Bacteria; phylum Actinomycetota; class Thermoleophilia; order Solirubrobacterales; family Solirubrobacteraceae; genus Palsa-744. The sequence goes on along the minus strand of CAVZYR010000004.1, from coordinate 934,941 downwards.
GGTCCAGGCCGCCGCATCCAGGGCCGAGGAGGTCCTCGCGGAACGCTCAAGCATCAGACTCTCAGCGGACGCTGCGGCCGCGTTCACCGAGGCACTCGACCGGCCCGCACAGGTCAACGACCGCCTCGCCAAGGCGCTGCGCCGCAAGCGCAAGTTCAGCTGGCTTGACTGAGCTCCGTCGCCCCGCCCTGCTCGATGTTCGCCGGCACGACCGCGAGCGGTTCGACAGCGGCGAGTCCGTGCTCGATGAGTGGCTACGCCGCTACGCCGGCCAGAACCGCCGCCGCGACACCGCAGCCACCTGGGTCATCGCCGACGCCAACAACGTCGTGGTGGCATACGCGAGCATCGCGATGACCGGAATCGACCGTTCAGCCGCGCCCGAGACGCTCGCCAAGGGAGCCCCCGATCCCGTCCCGGCCCTGCTCCTCGGCCGGCTCGCGGTCGACCGCCGATACTCGCGCCTTGGGATCGGCACGACACTCGCCGCGCACGTGCTCGCAACCGCCTTGGACCTCAACGAGAAGGCGGCCTGCCGAGCCGTTGTCGTAACCGCGCTCACCGACAAAGCGCGCACCTGGTGGGAACGACTGGGCTTCCACCCGTTCGATCCCAACGAGCCTGACCAGCTCGACCTATACCTCCTGACCGCCGAGATAGACGCGACACTCCAGTGCCTGCAGTAGAAGTCCGGCACCTGGTGTCCGCGCGAAGCGCGACTCGCGAGTGATCATCGCTGAGTAGGGAGCTGAGCCGATAGCGGGTCTTCATGTCCTCGACGGCTCTCACGGGCGAGGAGCTTCGCGCGTCGCGCCTGGACTGGTCGGATGCACGACCCAGCGGTGATGGTCGCGGCGGGCTCGCCCTGAACCTAATGGTTACCTCCGCTTGTGGACTGCGCGTTGCGTGGCGCGACGACCGCGAAGAAACCATGGAACATGGTGCGCGTGGTGGGCTCCACGAAGCCGGCGCCGGTGAGCAGACCCACCAAACCACTCGATCGCTGGCAGCCGACGTGACTGCGCTGGGTGCGCCGCAGCACTCGGTCGAAGACGCGCATGATCAGACGGTCGCTGACCATGTCCGCGATCACGATCCGACCGCCGTGCGTGACCACGCGAGCCATCTCGGCGACGGCGCTGCCCGGGTAGGGGTAGTGGTGGAACGAGGGCGTGCAGATCAGCGCGGTGAACGTGGCGTCGGCGAACGGGAGTGCCTCGGCGTCGGCGACCGAGAACTCGACGTTCGGGATGGCGCCCGCGAGCTCGCGGGCGCGGTCGACCATGCCCCGTGAGAGATCGACGCCGACGGCGTGAGCGACGGTAGGAGCGGCGGCCCGGACCGCCGCGCCGCTGCCGCAGCCGATATCGAGCAGGCGATCGTCGGGCCCGAGCTTGAGCGCGCCGAGCGCTTCGAGCTGGAGCTCCTGCAACCAGCGAGACACCGGATCGTGCTCGTACTCTCGTGACCAGCGATCGAAGTGCTCGCGGCTCGAGGCCTTCTTTGCCGCGGGTGAGTCGGCCGACATGGGCGGAATGCTTGCAGACGGATTCCCGAGCACCAGCAAGCGGATCCACGGGATTCGCCGGCCTGCCCCCGCTGTCCGCGCAAGGCGGGTGTGCCAGCCTGGCCACCGAGAGACCCGTCGTGATATGAAGGGCAGGTCCGGCTCTATGTGAGTGGCGCGAACAGGGCCGTCGCGCTACTGCTCTCGGAAAAGGGGCGATCTGTCGAGAGCGCCGGCGGCTCGGCTATGGTCCGGCCCGGTCCGGCCGCAGCCGATTGGCCCAGCCGCGTCAAGGAGCGGGACGACACTAGAGAGCGAGGAGATCACGATGGCGATCGTGCAACGCAATGTCCAGATCAACGCCTCGCCGCAGGAGACCATGGCGCTCTTGAGCGATGCCAGCCGCTGGCCGGACTGGTATCCGGGCATGACGGAGATCGACATCGCCGCTCCCTTCCCCGAAGAAGGGGGCAAGGTGGTTTTCAAGGTGAAGTCGGCCGGCATGTCCATGTCGATCACCGAGACGGTGCTCGACTACCAGCCGGGCAAGCTGCAGCTGCTCCAAATGGAGGGCATGTTGTCGGGGCGCGCTCGCTGGGAGCTCACCCCGGAAGGCGATGGAACACGCCTGACCACGACGTTCGACTATGCGCTGCCGGCCGGCGTGTTCGGCAAGGTCGCTGACGCGCTCATCGTTAAGCGCATGAATGGCAAGAGTCTCGGAGAAGCTCTCAACAACTTCAAAGCGCTCGCAGAACGGCAGTAGGTTGTTCCGTGGTGGGCACGCCGAGGTTTCGGACCTGCGCCTCTCGGATCGTTTTGCCTTCCGCGCTGTGCGGGTCTGAGCTCGGCGCGAGCGACGTGCCCGTCGTCAGCAGGAAGGAGGACTGCTGCGACTCCTCCAATCCGTTGGGCTACATCCGCGGGTGTGGCTTGCGTCGGCATCGGCGCCGATCGGTCGTCGATATGCGCTGCCTGCGGCGCCTCATAGTGACGCGGGAACCTATGTCGGATGAGCGGGCAAGAGTGGCTGGTGCACAGTGATCTGTCAGATGCCGCCGTGATCGCGGCGTCGGTTGAGGACGGCGCGCTCTTCGGCGAGATCTTCGACCGGCACTTTGCAGAGATCAATCGCTTTCTCGCACGGCGGGTCGGGTCAGTCCTGGCGGATGAGATCGCGTCGGAGGTATTTGCGATCGCGTTCCGCTCGCGCGGGCGCTACGACCCAGCGGCGGTTGACGCCCGGCCGTGGCTGTTCGGGATCGGCGCGAACCTCGCGCGGCGCCATTGGCGAACCGAGCGGCGGCGCCTGCGCGCCTACGCCCGCACCGGCGTCGATCCATCGCGGGATGACTCCGGCGATGTCGACCGCCGACTCGACGCGCTCGCCGCCGGCCCCGAGCTTGCCGCTGCTTTGGCGGCCCTGAGGCCCGGCGAGCGTGATGTGCTGCTGCTGTTCGCGTGGGCCGACCTCAGCTACGAGGAGATCGCCACGGCGCTGGGAACGCCGGTCGGCACCGTGCGCTCGCGGTTGTCCCGGGCGCGCTGCCGGATCCGGGAACTCCTCGCGCCGACCGGGCAATTGGCGGTTGACCGTGCGACCGAAGGAGGAACCAATGAATGATCTCGATCTGATCCGGCGTTTCCGCGCAGACGTGCCGGCCCCTGACGACGAGCGCGTGCGTGCGGCACGCGCCCGTCTGATCGCCGAGATAAGGGCGGCAGCAGACACGCCGACCGCGGGCCGGCGCGACCGGCGCGGCCGCATGCGCGAGGGTCAGCGTCCAGTGCTCCTGCTGCGTCTGGGTCTTCCGGCGGTCGCGCTCGCGGTCGCTGCCGCCGCGGCGGTTGTGATCTTGGGCGCAGGTGTCAGCGGCAGCGGCACCTCAGCGGCGGACGCCGCGATCATCCGTCATGCCGACGCCGCGCTCGCTGCCCCACCGAACGAAATCTTCCACTCCAAGCTCGTGGGCGACGGCTTCGTCGCCGAATCGTGGCAGCTGACCAGCGCGCCGTACTCCTACCTGCGGGGGATTGGGCGGGTGGGCGCCGTGCCCTACGCCTCCGACGACGGTACGACGGCGATGTACTACGACCCAACCACGAACACGATTCATCACAGCGCCGGTACGAAGAGCACGCAGCCGACGGTACCCGAGAACCCGCTCACCGGGATCCGGCAGGAATTGCAGAACGGCCGAGCGCGGGTGCTCACCACGGCAACGATCGACGGCATCGCGACATACGAGATCCAGCTCGCGGACAAGGGCGACTTCGACGCGCAGAGCCTGATCGTCTACGTCGACCACAACAGCTACCGCCCGATTGAGATCGCCTACCCCCAGCGCAACGGAACGACGGTCCACCTCCAGGTCGTGGCGTTCGAATACCTGCCCGCCACGCCCGGGAACATGCATCTGCTCAGCCTCACGGCGCGCTACCCAACCGCCCACGTCGTCAGCGACCAGGCCGCCGCCGCGATCCCCCCGGGCAAGTAGCCCGAGCGCATCCCCGTCGCCGATCAACTGATCGGCGACGGGCCAGCAGCGACGTGCTCCGCACGATGGTCCGCACATCCCTATCGACTAAAACGGCGAGCCCCAGCAACTGGCGCGGTCGCCGCGAGGCTTCCGGGATTGGTTCCGTTTCGGACGACAGTGCAGCGCTTCCTGCTCGTACCGCGCCGGCCGTAGTGCAGGTGTCCCACCTCTGGTGCAGCGGGTCGCACCCGCTCCTCGCCACAACCGCGACAGCCATCAGAGAGCGCCGCCCCTTGGGCGTCAGCTTTCCTGCTGTCCGCGCGAAGCGAGACTCTCGAGGAACGTCGCGGTCGCGCCTTCGGCCGCGGTGCGCGGGGAGCCCCTCATGCGACTGGCGGGTGGTTGAACGTCCACAGTTCGACCGCTGCGGTCACGAGCACAGGTTCGGGCAGTCCCGCCAGGCGGCGCTCCAGGTCCGGTCTGAGGTGCCGTGCGGCGGGACCCATCCTAAGGATCGCCTCCGCCTCGGTCCCGGTGAGCTGCAGCGTCCATGAGATCGGACGCGCGTTGCTGGCGCGCAGCGCAGGTAGCAGCTGGCGACGAAGGCGCTCACGCTTGCGTGGGTCGACACGGACGGTATGCAGCATGGCGAGCTCGTGCAGATGGTCTGGACCCGGCGTCACGACGATCAGCGCTCCCCCGGGTCGCAGGATCCGAGCAAGCTCCGCGCCGTTGCGAGGTGCGAACACGTTCAGTGCCAGATCGACGGTAGCGTCGCCAAGCGGAATCTGCTGCCACACGTCGCTGCGCACCGCCGCGATTCTCCGATGTGCGCGGGCCGCTCGACGCGAAGCGTCGCGCGAGGCATCCAGGGCAATACCGCGCGCGCGGGGCAACACACCGAGGAGCTCCGCGAGATGATGCCCGGTTCCGGCCCCCACGTCGAGGACGGCCGATGACTCACCGCCGGCGACCTTGTTCGCCTCGCCCGCGAGCGCCGCCGTGAGCGGGTCGAAGTGGCCTGCTTTCTGGACCGTGGCGCGCGCCGTGACCATCGCACCGTCGTCACCGGCGGCGGACCGCTGGCGAGGCGCTTGGAGGGTTACGTAGCCCTGGCGTGCCACGTCGAAGCTATGCCCACGCGGACAGATCAGTGACCCGGGCCCAGGCGCGAGTCGCCGAGTACAAACGGGACATTGCAACCGCTCAGCGATGTCCGCCAGCGGCGCCGGAACACCAAAGGACACTAGGACTCCTCTCGGCAGGGATCACGAAACCGGCGGCCGCGATCGGCCGCCGGCGCGACTGGACCTTCCTGCCGACTAGAGGTAGGCGTGCGCTGGCATGCACGTCCAAGGTTACAGCCCAAGGCTGGACGGCCGCCAGATTCATCGTTGCCGGCTGCTGTCGGACAGCAGGGCCACGAAAGGCACGTCGACGTACCCGCGGGAGCATGAAGGCAGGTCTCGACCTGGCGATCGCGCGAGGCTTGCAAATCGCCAAGAGGGTGACCGGCCGGAGTCGCCGGCGCCCGCGATCCCGCTGACGGCCCTGCGATCCGCGCTTTCCGGGTCTCCGGGCGGGTGCGGCACGAATACCCTCAGGCGGCGAAAGCAGGGGCTTTGCCTCGCGCCTACGCGGGATGCCTTACAGCACCCTGGGAGCGACGCCGCCGTTGACGCGGACGTACTCGCAATCGGGAGCGAAGGAGTAGCCAGCGCAGTGCCGCCGGGCGGTGTTGAGTCCGAGTTTGAGCGCTCGCGCCATCGTCAGCCCTTTGTAGGGGGTTCGCGTTGAGCTACTGCGAGCTCAGCCTCAATTTCCTCGGGCTGGTGCTCTGCCCGCGCGCTCTCGCGTGCGGCCATCAGTAGGTACGCCTGCACCGCGCCCTCCATCTCGAGCGACTGCGCCAGCGTAGGACGCGCGGAAGTATCGATCACGCGCTTGGCGCGGCCCGCGGCTATGTGGGAGTTGGCCAGCAGCTCCTCGACCAGTGCCTCGGTGGCCTGCTCGAGCTCGTCCGGCGCGACGACGCGGTTGACCAGGCCGATGCGCTCGGCCTCCTCGGCACCGACCATCCTGGCGGTCATGATCAGCTCCTTGGCCCGCCCTAGGCCCACGACGGCGGGCAGTCGGGTCGAGCCGCCGACATCGGGATAACCCCGAACTTGACCTCGGGAAGTCCCAGCTGAGCGTCGCTTGAGGCGATCCGCAGATCACAGCCGAGCGCCACCTCGAGCGCTCCTCCCACACACGCGCGGTGGATCTGGCACACGACGGGCTTGGTCATCTCTTCACAGAGGTTCGCGCAGTCGAGGAACATCTTGCGGAACCCGCGGGGGAACGGCTGTGCGAACTCAGCGAGGTCTATGCCCGCGGAGAAGACCGGGCCCTCGCCGCGCAGCACGACGCAGTGAACGGCGTCGTCCGCGCACGCCTCACCGAGCGCGGCGCCGAGCTCGCGCAGCAGCTGCTCGTTCATGGCATTGCGCTTCTCCGGTCGATTCAGCACAACGTGGCGGACTGGGCCGCGGTCCTCGTTGAAGACGACGCTCATGGTGAGCGCCTCCTTTTTGGACGGTGGGTTGGGTGCGTGCGTCGCCTAGGCGTTGGCATCGTGTGCTGACCTCCTTCCGGCTCGCAGCCGGATCGTGGTGTTTGCTCCCAGGGCGTTGCTCGGGTAGCGGCGCCAGGGCGTCTGAGCGCCTCGCCGAGCTGGCCGTGTTCGGGATCGCCGCTCGCGGATGGTGAGTGGTGGCTCCCAACGAGTCGGTATTCGCGTACGACGACGAGCGTCCCGCATGCTCCTCGCCGGAGCTTCTCGAGGATCAGGCCGGGGGTCGTACGCTGTCGCCGCGACGCCCATCTTCTTCAGAGCGCCCCCCACCACGCCAACGCCGCTGTGGCGGTGAGCAGAGCGGGACCTGGGTGGCGCAACAGCGCTCGAGGAGATGTGGCACCCCTCATCCCCACCGTCAGCGCCGCGAAGCCGGTGCACGCACCGGCGGCCAGCACGGCGAGTCCCCGGGCTGTATCGCCGTGCAGGACCGAGCCCGACAGGAGGAGCGCGCATGCGACCGTGAGAAAGGCGATGGTCGTCATGTGCCAGGTGACGTGGATCATGGTCTTGGTAGTTCGCGGGCCACCAAAGCGACTGGAGGGCAGCATCCCCGGCGACAGCTTTTTCACTAGGACCTCGCCTCCCACTCCGTGGATCGCGGCGCCGAGGCTGGCGAGGGTTCCGGCGACGATCAGCGGGACGTTCACGCCGAGCCGCCGGAGATCCGGGCGATCCTGTGCATGTGAGCGGCGTTCTTGAGCCCCATGTTGGCCATCCCTACACTACTGTATGGATGAGGTTAGCCATCATCTGCAGCCCTGTCAACTCCGTGCGGAACCAACACCGATAAGCGATGTCCGCCCCCACACTTACGCCACGCAGCAGCTGGATCGAGGAGGGGCTGCGGGCGCTTGCCGCCGGCGGCCCGGACGCCGTTCGGATCGAGCTCTTGGCGCGGGCGCTCGGCGTCAGTAGGGGCGGCTTCTACTGGCAGTTCGAGGACCGGCGCGCGCTGCTGGAGGAGATACTCGACACGTGGGAGCGGCTAGGCGTCGATGAGGTGATCGAGCGTGTCGAGAGCGCCGGTGGGGATGCCAAGGCCAAGCTGCAGCGACTGTCCGGGCTCGCCGGCTCAAGCGACGAGCCGCTGAGGATCGAGCCACTGAAGATCGATCTCGCCGTCCGCGACTGGGCCCGGCGCGAGCGGACGGTCGCCGAGCGCCTGCGACGCGTCGACAACCGGCGCATGGATTACCTGCGCTCGCTGTTCGGCGCCTTCTGCGCCGACGAGGATGACGTCGAGGCCCGCTGCATGGTCTTCTACTCGTTGTGGATCGGCAGCGACTTCATCGCCGCCGATCATGGCGCGCGCAGCCGCGCGGACGTGGTGAAGCTGGCCCTGAGGCGGCTCGGGGCGTAGCAGCGCCGCGCAAGCGGCGTCATACATACCCGCGCCCTCAGAAGAGCAGGGCGCACGCCGCTTCTCTCCCGGCTCCTCCCCCTCGCCAGCGAGGGGTGGGAACGGTTAGGCGGCTCGGAGGTAGCGGCGAAGCGCTTCGCGGATCAGCTCAGAAGTGGTGGTTCCCTCGGCCTCGGCCCGCTCAAGCAGCTGACGCCGTAGCTCAGGGTCTAGCCGGACTGACTCGACGCTGGCTGGGGCGTTGCCGATCGCGGGCCGCCCGCGCTTGTTGCGCCGAGCGATCAGCGCATCTGCGTCGTAGCCAGCCTCTGCTTCGGCGGCTAGGGCCTCGACGTCCTGGTCGGTGATCGGGCGTCCGGATTTCGTGTGGCCGCGGATCGGTGGTTGGGTCATGGGTCGAGCAGCCTTGTGTACTTGTCGCGCATCGGCATGGCGTGGATCACGATCTGTGTGCCCTCGGCCGTGATCAGGACTACCACCTCGAGCAGGTTCCCTGCGGTATCCGGCCCGATGAGCAACCATCGGTCGGGGTCTTCTCCAGCGTCTTCGATCGCGAGGGCATGGTCGATTGCGTGGAGGATGTCCTGGTCGGCGACGCTGTGCTTGCGCGCCGAGTCGTGAATCTCCACACAGTTATTGTAATACGAAAAGAAGCGTTCGAGTCCTCTTTAGCGCAGCACGAGCGCGAGGATCGGCAGGTCCGATCAACAACCCAAGGAGGAGAGGACATGGAATCTGTGTTGCTGGATGCTGCTGGTCATCGCCGCTCGCCGGCCACGATGCCCGGCTACCACCGGGGACGAGCTCCGAGGAACAAAGGCCTCCGCTACCCGGCTGATCCGCCGACGATCGAGGAGATCGTCGCGGTCATGCGCGCAGCAGGCGATGGACCGGACGGTGCGCGCCTCAGGGCACTCATGGTGATGCTGTGGCGTGCCGGTCTGCGGATCAGCGAGGCACTCGACCTCGCCGAGACTGACCTCGACCGGCCCCGAGGCGCTGTGCTCGTCCGCCGCGGCAAGGGCGGCAGGCGCCGCGAGGTCGGGATGGACACTGGGCCTGGGATCAACTGCAGCCATGGCTCGAGATCCGCTCGAGCCTTCCCGTCGGGGCTCTGCTTTGCGTGATCCACGGAGCGACAGCCGGAAGGCATTGGGAGCCGTCAGCCGCTCGCAAGCAACTCCGACGAACCGCAACGCTCGCCGGTGTCCGTCGCCGCTTCGCCCCGCACCAGCTCCGCCACGCTCATGCGGTCGAGATGGCGCACGAGGGCGTCCCGTTGGTCGTGATCCAGCGCCAGCTCGGGCACGCGAACCTCGGTGTCACCTCGATCTACCTGCAAGGGATCGATAGCTCGGAGATCATCGACACCGTCCACTCGCGGCCAGCTCCCGTGATCTCAGCCACTGCTGGTCTAATCGGCAGATAGACACATGTCGGGCACGAGCGGGCCGCATCCGGCGAGGCGGCCCGCGGCCCTCCTGTCCGCGCAACTCAGGAGTGCGGTCGCAGATCGCGAGATGCCCGCGGCCCGAGGGAAGCAGGAGCAGCTCGGCGTTCCGCCACCGGCGGCGATCAACGGTATCGCACACGGTGTGACGAGCCGCCTCGGCCTGAGCCCACACCGCGCCGAACAGGCCCGTCGAGGCTCCAATCAGGGCGACGGGTTCGCTCCGCAGCGCATCGTTCGGGAACGGCCGCTAGGCCCAGTCGAGCTCGTTCTTGAGCATGCCGGGATCGAGCCATCGTCCTCGGGAGTGGCGATCAGGACGCCGTCGGCCGAGGCGTTCGCATCACGCAGCTCGCAGACCGCGGATCGGCAGGGTCCAGATCCTGGTCCGGATCGTAGGGCGGCAGCTCACGCAGGCCGTCGTAGCGCTCGAGTTCGACGCCGGGCGGCAGCAGCTCGGCCGCCGCCCGCAGCAGGCTGGGTACTGGTCGCCGAGGAGGGAGCGCCGCAGTCCGCCGAGGCATCATCACCGGCAACGCGTTGCGAGCGACCGCGTGGCGCTTCGTTTAGAGACGCCGCAGCTTGTCTGGATTGCGGATTGCATCGATGCGCGTGATGCGACCCTCGCTCACGAGGAACAAGACCGCGGCGCGATTGCCATCGCGGTGGGGAAGCACTAGCCCGAGCCGCCCGTTGAGCTTGATCTGGATCGGCTCGTGCGCGAAGTTCCGGCTGAGCGCCGACCATGCGCGCGCGACCCGCGCCCCGCCGCGCAGCGGCTTGCGCAGCGCGCTCGCGCGCCCGCCGCCGTCTGAGGTCCAGACGACATCCGGGTCGAGCACCTCGAGAAGGCCCTCGAAGTCGCCCTCGGCGACCGCCTGCGCGAAGGCTCGCACGGCGCGATCGTGCTCGTCGCGCGAGGCCGCGAAGCGCGGACTCTCTCGCTTGATATGGCGGCGGGCGCGCGAGGCGAGCTGCCGCACCGCCTCGGGCGTGCGGCCGACCACCTCGGCGACCTCGCCGAACGGCACTTCGAACACGTCGTGCAGCACGAACGCCGTGCGCTCCGCGGGCGAGAGCTGCTCGAGCACGGTCAGCAGTGCGTAGCTGACCGACTCGTCGAGCGTGACACGGTCCGCCGGGTCCTCCGACATCAGCGGCTCTGGGAGCCACGAACCGACATAGGTCTCGCGGCGCGCGCGAGCGGATGTCAGGCGATCGAGTGCAAGCCGGGCGACGACCGTTGTCAGCCAGCCGTCGAGGTTCTCGATCTCCTCCGCGTCTACGCGCTCCAGCCGAAGCCATGCCTCCTGCACGGCGTCCTCCGCCTCGCCGACATCGCCGAGCTCACTGTAGGCGAGCCGCAGCAGCCGAGGGCGTGCCTGCGCGAAGCGCTCTTCGGCGGTCATGCGGCGATTCCCCAGCCCTCGGTGCCGGCGCGCATGGACGGCGACCAGCCGCCAGCCTCGCGCAGCCGCTGGCTCGACACGCGTTGCGAGCGTGCGAGCGCGCTGTCCTGCGGCGCCCGCGGGCGCAGGGCTTCGACGCCGACGGTGGCGGCCAGCGCGGCATCGATCTCGGCGTTTGTCGGCGGATCGGTGTCCGCGACGTTGTACGTCCCGGCCGGGACGCGCAGCGCGGCGGCGATCGCCGTCGCCGTGTCATCAACCCAAAGCGTCGGCCGGTACGCGCCGGGCGGTCCGATCGCGATCGAGGCGCCGCCGCGTGCGGCCTCCAACATGGCCTGCGTGGAGCCGCTGTCGGGTCCGATGAGCAGCCCGAAGCGCAGCAAGACGGTGTCGCCATCGAACAGCTCGAGCGCGTTACGCTCGGCCGTCAGCGCGGTCGTCGTCACGCCGCCCCCCGCGACCGGCGCATCCTCGTCGAGCCACTCCTCGCCGCCGTCGGCGTACACGAACGCGATCGACTCCTGCACGAGCCGCTGCACGCCCGCCGCCTGGGCGGCGCGCGCGATCACCGCCGACGCCTCGCCGCGCATGCGGTCGTTCTCCTCCCAGGCGGACGGATCGGCCATGCGATCGGCGCTCGGGACATGCGTCAGCAGGTTGACGACAGCGTCCGCCCCTTCAAACGCGTGGCGCAGCGACGCCTCGTCGAACACGTCAGCCTCGACGGCGCGCGCCCCTAGGCGCTCGAGCCGCTCGCGGCCGCGCGCGGAACGCGTGACACCCGTAACGCGGTGGCCGGCGGCGAGCAACTCACGGACGGCGCGCCGCCCGATGACGCCCGTGGATCCAGTGATGATGATCTCGCTCATGCCCAACTGACGACGTACCCCGCGTGATCGTGACATGCGATCGCATCATTGGCATCCGGCTTGGTCGCGTCCCAGACGACGACAGCCCCTACGCGCCGATGCTCAAAGCGGGCGCCCTTGTCACGAGGACGACCTGTCGCAGCAGCAGATCGCCGACCGCCTCAGCGTCTCGCGCTCGACGATGTAGCGCCCGCTCCAGCTCGCGCGCAGTGGGGCATCGGGCATATCGAGATCCGTTCTCCGAGCTCGGCCTCGCGGCCCCCACGTAGCTGCAAACACGACCGCGGCGCCGCGCCGCGCGAAGTCCGGCCGGGACAGAGCCGGAAACCCGCAACCCAGCAGCATCCACCCACGTCCGCCACCTGCTCCTCCGACTCGGCTGGCGTGCCCGCCCCAACACCAAACGAGGTCTCGCTCATAGACACAGCGCGTACCCCAAGTCGCCAGTACGGGGTTTTGACGGTGGCGCGACATCGTCGCCACCAGTGGGCTCGCCCCTGCTGTCCGCGCCAAGCAGGGCTGTGCCGGCGTCCGGGTAGATGCTCGCCGCCGAGCAAAAGCGGGGCGCCGCGCTGTGCTGCTGCCTCCCGGGGCGGAAGCGTGACGACGAGGTTATGGAGTCATCGACGGTGCGGAGTTTGTGAAGGGAGGAGTCGGATCTAGGACCTGGACCGCTCGCCGGCCTCGGGCTCCCTTGGCCGGTGTGCGCGTGAGGTCGCCGGTCGTCGGGGGGTGCTGTCCCCTCTGGGGTCGCCCGTTCGTCTCCAGGATGATCAATCATCCCCCAAAAGGAGGCGACCGTGAAGTACGTAATGCTGATCTACCCCAAGCCGGGCAGCGAAGAGGCGCTCGGAGAGGACGAGGACACATCGGTGTCCGCCGAGTACCTGGCGCTCCGCGATGATCCACGCTGCGTCGGTGGCGCCCACCTGCAGCCGGGCGAGATGGCGACCACGGTTCGCCACGGGGGCGCTGAGAATCTGATCACCGACGGGCCGTACGCCGACACCAAGGAGGTGCTCGGGGGCTACTACGTGTTGGAGGCGTCCGACCTGGACGCGGCGCTCGAGTTCGCACAACGGATTCCGGCGGTGCGGCTCGGCGGTGCGGTCGAGGTCCGCCCGCTCGTCGAGATCCCGATGGAGACGGCTCACTGATCGAGCAGGTCTTCCGGCGCGAGTGGGGCCGGGTGCTCGGGTCCCTGTGCGGGGTCGCCTGAGCACCCGCTGGCCTGGCTGGTGGCCACTGGGCGCAATCGCGCCATCGATCGCATCCGACGCGAGCCCACGCTGCAGGACAAGACGCGGCCGCTGGAGGCCGATCGATCGACCGCGACCATGGACGAGCTCGCCCTCGACGAAAGCACGATCTCCGACGAGCGTCTGGACCTGATCTTCACCGCTGCCATCCGGCGCTGGCCGTCGAGGCGCAGGTGGCGCTGACGCTGCGCACGCTCGGCGGACTCACCACCCAGCAGATCGCGCGCGCGTTCCTGGTCTCCGGGCAGACGATGAAGGGTCGCGTCTCGCGGGCCAAGGCGAAGATCAAGGCGACCGCGATCCCGTTTGCGGTGCCCGCTGACCATCGGCTGCCCGACCGCCTGGCTGCGGTGCTCGCGGTCGTCTACCTCATCTTCAACCAGGGCCATCCCGACCCGGGCGATCTCGCCGTCGAGGCGATCCGGCTCGGCCGGCTGCTCGCCGAGTTGATGGCCGACGAGCCCGAGGTGTACGGGTTGCTCGCCCTCATGCTGCTGCACGACTGTTAGTGGGCGGACGTCCCGGCTAGCACCAGCCGCCGGTCGGGTTTGCGCATCCTCGCAAAACCGGTGAGAAACCGGTGACGTACAGAGTCTCGGGAACGCGGTCGAGTCCGCGGCCAGGGAGCGGCCGCGCGGATGACGGCTCGATGGAGGTTCGCCCATTTTCCGGTCGCATGAAAGCCGTCCCCTAAGGGTGCGCCCGTTCGTCGTTAGGGCGACAATCCACCCACCACCAGGAGGCTCAGATGATGTACGCGATGTTGATCCACTACAAGGCCGGCTACACCGACGCGCTGTCCGAGGACGAGCAAAAGGCAGTGTTCGCCGAGTACAGAGCGCTCGCGGAGGACCCGCGCGCCCGAGGCAGCGCGCAGCTCCAGCCGATCGAGACCGCCACGACGGTGCGTGTGCAGGACGGCCAGACGCTGACCACCGACGGCCCGTACGCCGACACCAAGGAGGTGTTCGGCGCCTACTACGTGTTCGACGCCGACAACCTCGACGAGGCGATTGAGTTGGCCGCCCGGATCCCGGCGGCCCGTTTCGGCGGCGCGATTGAGGTCCGGCCGTTGGTGGAGCGCTAGTAGCACTAGCCGCGGTCGGTTTGCGCTTCCTGGCAACCGTGACGGACCGGGTATCGGGAGCGCTGTCGAGTGCCCCGCCTGGGAACCGGCCGCGCGTATGACGGCTCGATGGAGGCTCGCCCGCTTCCGGTCGCATGAAAGCTGTCCCCTAAGCGTGTGCCCGTTCGTCGTTTGGGCGACAATCCACTCTCCTCCGTCGGAGGTTTCAGATGAAGTACGCGATGTTGATCAACTACAAGCCCGGCCACACCGACGCGCTGTCCGAGGACGAGTCCAAGGCGATGCTCGCCGAATACACGGCGCTCCGAGATGACCCCCGGTATATCGCCAGCGCCGAGCTGCAGCCAATCGAGACCGCCACGACAGTGCGCGTGCAGGACGGTCAGACGCTGACCACCGACGGGCCGTTTGCGGACACTAAGGAGGTGTTCGGCGGCTACTACGTGTTCGACGCGGACAACCTCGACCAGGCGATCGAGCTGGCCGCGCGAATCCCGGCGGCCCGTCTCGGCGGTGCGATCGAGGTCCGTCCGTTGGTGGAGCGCTAGCGCTGCTGGAAGAGGTTTTCCGCGACGAGTGGGGGCGGGTGCTTGCCTCGCTGGTCGGCTTCCTCGGCGATTTCGATCTCGCCGAGGAGGCCGCCCAGGAGGCGTTCGCGGTCGCCGCCGAGCGCTGGCCCCGCGACGGTGTCCCGGGCAACCCGGGCGCCTGGCTGACCGTCACCGCGCGCAACCGAGCGATCGACCGGATCCGGCGTGAGCGCACGCTGGCCGCGAAGACTCGTCAGCTGGAGGTGCCTGAAGCCACGATGGACGAACTTGACGACACGGTGATCGAGGACGAACGGCTCGAGCTGATCTTCACCTGCTGCCATCCGGCGCTGGCGCTCGAGGCGCAGGTTTCGCTCACGCTGCGGGCGCTCGGTGGGCTAACGACAGAGGAGATCGCGCGCGCGTTCCTGGTCTCGGAAGAGACGATGAAGCGGCGGCTGTCGCGGGCGAAGGCGAAGATCAAGGCGACCGGGATTCCGTTCGCCGTCCCGGCCGACCACCTCCTGCCCGACCGTTTGGACGGGGTGCTGGCAGTCGTGTACCTGATCTACAACGAGGGCTACTCGGGCCGCATCGACCTGGCCGCGGAGGCGATCAGGCTCGGCCGTGTGCTCTCCGCGTTGATGCCCGACGAGCCGGAGGTGCATGGGCTGCTGGCGCTAATGCAGATCCACCATGCGCGGCGCAAGGCAAGATTCTCAGGCGAGGAGCTGGTGCTGCTCGAGGACCAAGACCGCTCACTGTGGGACGCGCCGGAGATCGCCACGGGGCGCACCGCGCTCGATCGCGCGATCGCGCTGCGCGGCCGTGGGCCGTACTTGCTCCAAGCCGCCATCGCGTCTCTCCAGGCCGAGGAGCGGATCGACTGGAACGAGGTCGCCGCGCTATACGGAAAGCTCGCGCAGATCACGCACTCGCCAGTAGTGGAGCTGAACCGCGCGGTCGCAGTCGCCCAGACCGGGGCAACCGAGCAGGCGCTCGAGATCGTCGAGGGGCTCGACGTCGAGGACTACCAGTACCTGTACTCGACGCGCGGCGAGCTGCTGCGCCGGCTCGGCCGGACCGATGAGGCGCGCGAAGCGTTCGAGAGAGCGCGTGCGCTCGCACGCTCGGAGCGCGAGCGGCGGTTCCTCGAGCGGCGGATCGCCGAGCTGTAGACCGCTCCGGGCAACAGCCGGCCGACGCACCGTGGCTGTCCCCTCGGCGCCCGCCCGTTCGTCGTCAGTGCGGAGCGATCAGACGACCCGGGAGGACAGCGAGATGACCCAGCCACGCACCCACATCACACGCGAGCTCGACAGGCGCACGGGCGACGGGATCGACGTCCGGCTGCTGTGGTGTCAGAGCAACGGCCACGTGACGGTGGCGGTCACCGACACGAAGACCGGTGAGGCGTTCGAGCTTCCGGTGCGCGAGGGCGAGCGCGCGCTCGAGGTGTTCCATCACCCCTACGTGTACGCGGCGCGGACACAGCATCGGCGTGTCCCGATCGCGGCCTCCCATTCGTCGTAGCGACAACAACCCCAAAAGGAGGCAGCGATGCAACGCCACACCAACACCCAACCTTCTGTCCCTGTCCCGACCGCTGGAGGTCGGATGACGTCCACATCCCCGAATATCAATCGCTGGCGCGCGTTCGCGCTGTTGGCGGTGTCGTTCTTCATGACGATTATCGATCTGACGATCGTCAATGTCTCGCTGCCCACGATCGGTCGCGATCTGCACTTCAGCGCGACCAGCCTGCAGTGGGTCGTGACCGCGTACGCGCTCACGTTCGGCGGCTTCATGCTGCTCGGCGGTCGTGCCGCGGACCTGCTCGGCCGCCGCCGGATCCTTATGGTCGGCCTTTCGTTGTTTACGGCGGCGTCGCTGGGTGCCGCGCTGTCGACCAGCGAAGTGTCGCTGATCGCGGCGAGAGCTGTTCAGGGACTCGGGGCGGCGATCATGCTGCCCGCCGCCCTCTCGATCGTGATGAACATGTTCGAGGAGGGCGCCGAGCGCAACAAGGCGCTCGGGATCTGGGGCGGGCTCGGTGCCGGCGGGGCGACCGTTGGTGTGATTGCCGGCGGGCTTCTCACTCGCTACGCCGGGTGGCAGTACATCTTCTATCTGAACGTCCCGATCGGGACGGCAGCACTGCTCCTGGTGCCGGGGATCGTGCCCGAGAGTCGTCTCGCCACCGTCCGCCGGCGTTTCGACGCAGCCGGTGCGCTCGCCGGCACGGGCGGGCTGGTGCTGCTCGTCGACGCGATCTCCCAGGCGCCGCAGTACGGCTGGGGCGCGACGAGGACGATTGCGGTGCTGGCGGTATCCGCGGCGCTTCTGGTGGGGTTCGTGGTGATCGAGAGCCGGGCAAAGGATCCGGTGCTACCGCTGTCGATCTTCCGGCTGCGGACGCTCGCCGGCGCGAACGCGGCAGGGCTGCTGCTGGGCGGCAGCTTCTTCGCGTTCATCTTCGTCGGCACCCTGTACATGCAGCAGGTGCTGCACTACAGCGCCCTGCAGACCGGTCTCGCATGGCTGGCCGCGTCGCTGACCTCGATCGCCCTCGCTGGCATCTCACAGGCGTTGGTCACCCGTGGCGGCGCCAGGGTCGTGATGGCGATCGGGATGACGCTGATCGGCGCGGGCGTGCTGTGGGCGACCCAGGTGCCCGTCCACGGACACTTCCTGGCCAACCTCGCCGGCCCGTTCGTCGTTGCCGGCGCCGGGACTGCGTTCGCGTTCATCCCGATCTCGATCGCCGCGCTCGCCGGCGTTTCAGAGCACCAGGCCGGGCTCGCGTCCGGGCTCCTGAACACCTCTCAGCAGCTCGGCGGAGCGATCGGGATCGCGATCGCCTCAAGCCTGGCGGCGAGCCACACCCAGACGCTGGTGCACGCCGGCAACGCCGCACCCGTGGCCCTCACCGGCGGCTTCCAGCAGGCGCTCTGGGTGCTCGGCGCCATCGCGCTGCTCGCCGTGCCGGCGATCTTCGCGCTCGTCCGCCGCGACGAGCTGTCCGACGCGGTTGCCAAGACCACAATCCGCGAGTCACAGCCCGCGCTGGCCGGCGCGAACTGACGAAACCACGACATCGCCCAAAAACAAAGGGAGACACACACATGTCCACCGCCGAAGAAAAAGGGAGCCTCGGTGACCAGCGCGCACGGCTTGATAGCGATGTTGACGGGCCAGCCGCGGCCCCGCGCCCGGCGGCGGTGTCGTTCGCGACGACCGAGCACTTCACGCTCCAGAGTGCTCGGGCGTCCACTATCGCGGAGTCGACTGGACGAGCGACGATGTTCCTCGGGGCCGTCTCGGGTGGTTTGGTGGCCTTGGGACTGATCGCGACGGCTAGTCGCGTGGGCACAGCCTTCTACGCGTTCGGTCTCGTTCTGCTTCCGACGCTCGCATTCACCGGGCTGGTGACGTTCGAGCGAGTGCTGCAGTCGGGAATCGAGGATCTCGGTTACGCGCGGCGGATCGCGCTGCTGCGGGGCTACTACTTCGACGAGGCGCCCGAGCTGATCCCATATCTGCTCAGCGTTCCCGAACAGCGGCAAGCCGATCTTCCCCAACCCCCCCTGCACGCAGGCGTCAAACAGCACCGGCTCCGAGTCCAGGGGTTGTGGGGCGGACGCTGGCATGCATTCCGAACGGTCGCGGGCATGGTCGGGGTCGTCACGGCCGCGCTTGCGGGCTCCGCCGTGGGGCTGCTCGCGACCACCGTTTCTGCTCACTCTCTGGCGGCTGCGCTCGCCGCAGGAGGCACAGCAGCCGTGGCCACGCTGGCCGCGTTAATGCGGTATCAGGGATCAGCATGGAAGCGCTCCGCCTCAATCCCGATCATCGCCGATCAGGGTGGCGAAGCCCCAGCATCCGGGCCGAACGGTTCTTAGTGTCGGTCCGATGCGTGTGCGCCCGATCGAGGCCGAGTCAGCGAGCGCTGGCGGACGCGCGGGCGGCCGCATCTGTCGGCCAGGCGAGCGTCCTGGTTGCCGCGCAAAGGGAGGCACCTGTCGCTGCTCGCGAGATGCCCTCGCGAGCACCAAAGCGGGAGCGGTCCGGCAGTCGGAGCGTGCCTGTCGCTGCTCAACAGCGCTTCAGCCGACCTGGTACTTGATGTGCGTGACGCCGGGTGCGTCGACGGCCCGGATCTGCGCCAGCTTGAGAGCCCCGCGCTGGAGACCCTCGAACAGGCGCTCGCCGCCGGCCATGATTACGGGTGCGATCGAGATATCGACCTCGTCCACCAGGCCTGCCGCCAGGTATTGGTTTACCACCGACGCGCCGCCGGCAAGCCAGATGTCCTGCCCCTGAGCGGCGTCCTTGGCCTGCGCGAGTGCCGACGCGATCCCGTCGGTGACGAAGTGGAAGGTGGTGGCGCCCTGCATCTCAAGCGGCTCGCGCGCGTGGTGGGTGAGCACAACACCGGATGGTGGTAGGGCGGGTCCTCACCCCACCAGCCTGGCCACGGATCGTCGCCCCAGGGTCCCGCGCCGCCGCCGAACATGTTGCGTCCCATGATTGTGGCGCCGATGTTTGCGCGGCGGTCGTCGACCACCGCGGAGCTGGCGTTGGTCTCGCCGCCCTGCTCGCCGTGCATCTCGCGGAACTCCTTGAGCGGGAAGAACCACTCGTGCAGCTCCATCCCGCCTACTCCGAGCGGATTCTCCTCGCTCTGATCAGGACCTGCGACATAGCCGTCCAGCGACATCGTGATGGTGAGTCTGAGATTGCTCATGTCCACTCCTGCCTGGGTTTTCGATGGTTGCCCACAGAGACTGCCGGAGCGGCGTGAAGCCGGACAACCTGGCGAAATGCGATCGCCCGCGACAGGTGCGGTTTCCACGCAGAGACATGCTCATCGCTCAGCTGATCCATCGCGCCCAGGTTCGGACATGCCAGCTGCCGCACAATCGGGCTAACGTGCCTACAGTGCGTCGGGTGAAGACGCTCCACACGGCGTACCGGGTGACCGACCCGGACGTCTCGCTCGACTTCTATTCTGCGCTTGGCTACCAGGAGGTCGGACGGGTTAGTGTGGGCGACGGAGCGACGCTGACGGTACTCAAGTTCCCCGGCGAGGAGGTCGTCACGCTTGAGCTGGTCCACCGGCCGGCCGAGGGGCCAGTGCAGATCGGGAGCGGGTTCAGCCACCTTGTCGTCCAGGTTGACGAACTTGCCGCCACGATTGCGACGCTGTCACAACGTGGGCTAAAGCCGGAAGCGGAGCAACACCCCGCTGGCCCAGACGGCCCGCGGACCTCCTGGCTCACGGACCCCGATGGCTACCGGATCGAGTTGGTGCAGTGGCCGCCCGGGCACCCCGACGGGATCACCGCCGCCGACTTCGGCTGAAAACCCCACTACCGGCGGTTTCTGCGCATTCGGTCGGGCTGCGGCCGGTTGCCGCGGAAACCGCGAAGCAGGGCCCGACCCGGCGACGCCATCTCTCAGCCGCGAAAGCGCCGCTGGTACTCAGCAGGTGTTACTCCGAGGCTGCGCTGGAAGTGGCGGTGAAGATGGCTTTGATCGGCGAAACCGCTGGCGGCGGCGGTTCCAGCAATCGTCTCGCCTGCCTCGAGCAGGCGACGCGCGTTGCGAACGCGATGGGCGACGAGCAGCGCGTGGGGTGGCAGGCCAGTGCGCTCGCGAAACAGCCGGATGAGGCGAAACTTGCCGATGCCGGCGGCGGCAGCGAGTTCGTCGAGGCCCACGTTACGCTCGGACCGGTCGCCGAGATAGTCGCACGCCAGACGAAGCGCTCTATCGTCGCGAGGGCTGAGCGGCGACCGCGACAGGCGACGAGCTGTGGAGCGTTCGATTACTGCGCGCATCCATTCGTCAAGCTGCTCGTCACGCTCGAGCCGTGTGGTAGGCGCCTCGAGCGCACGGTGCAGTCGCAGGAAGTCGCGCACCAGTCCGGCGTCAGTCAGCACGGGCTCGGGAAAAGCCACGTTGGTTAGTAGGTTGGACTCCCCATCCTCCGCGAGGTCGCCGAGGGCGCCGACCTCGATGATCATCAGGCGAGAGAACCAGGGCCGCGCATCGACGGCGGCGCCCACGTGCGTGTTGGATGGGTCCCACGCGACGAGCTGGCCCGGCCGGACCAGTCGGCGCTCACGACCGCGGCGCGAGCGCATCGGATGCCCGGCGAGGACCCCGAAGACGTACTCGCCGCGCGGCTCCATCGTGTAGCCGGTGGTCTGGCCGGCCATCAGCAGGACCTGCTTCTGGTCGACGGGTCGCCACATCCGCACCTGCTCGATCGCCACGTCGCGATCTTAGGCGCAAGAACGTTCAAGACTGTCCGACGTCGCGCGCGTATCGTGGTCGGATGCCAATCACTCCACACATCGTTGTTCAGGGCGCCGAGCGCGCCAGCGCCTTCTACCGCGACGCTTTTGGCGCCGAGGAGCTCAGCAGAATCCCAACACCCGACGGCCGGCTGATGTCGCTACAGCTGCGCATCGGCGACGGCGTGTTGCATGTCGCTGACGAGTTTCCCGAGATGGGTGTGCTCGCGCCGCCCACGATCGGCGGCACGCCAGTCGTCCTGGCGCTCGCGGTAGCCGACGCCGAGGCTGTGTTCGCACAGGCCGTAACGGCCGGGGCTGAGGTCCGCCAACCGCTTGCGGACATGTTCTGGGGTGACCGGCACGGTCAGCTGCAGGACCCCTTCGGCCACCGCTGGAACATCGGCCAACGCCTGCACGATGTTCCGCACGAGCAGATCGTCGCCGCCGCTGCGAAGCTGTTCGCCTGAGATGCGCTACCGGCTGCTGGGCCGCACCGGCCTGCGAGTCTCCGAGCTCTGCCTTGGGGCCATGGTGTTTGGAGATAGCCGCGGGAGCTGGGGTGCATCGCCACAAGAGGCGTCCCGGATCGTCAAGCGCTTCGCCGAAGCGGGCGGGAACTTTATTGACACCGCCAACAACTACGCCGGCGGCGAGAGCGAGCGGATCGTCGGCGAGGTGATCGGCCCCGAACGTGACCGGTGGGTACTGGCAACCAAGTACACGGTCAGCGCCGACCCGGAGGATCCCAACGCCGGGGGCTCGCATCGCAAGAGCCTGCACCGCGCAATCGACGCGAGCCTCATACGACTCGGGACGGATTACGTCGACCTCTACTGGGTGCACATCTGGGACGCCTTCACCCCGGTCGAGGAGGTCATACGCGCGCTGGACGAGTGCGCGCCGGCAAGGTGCTCTACGTCGGCATCTCCGACACACCGGCGTGGATCGTCTCCCGAGCCGTCACGCTCGCCGAGGAGCGCGGCATGACGCCGTTCTGCGCCCTCCAGGTGCCATATAGCCTGGTCGAGCGGACCGTCGAGCGCGAGCTGTTGCCGATCGCACGCGCCCTCGATCTCGCCGTGACCGGATGGGCACCGCTCGGGGGCGGACTGCTCACGGGCCGTTACGGTTCCGATCGCGAGCGCCCCGCCGACAGTCGTGTGGCCGGCATCGGCGGCGCCTACGCGCAGCGGACCCTGTCTGAGCGCAACATCGCGATCGCGGACGCGGTCAACCAGGTTGCTCACGCGCGCGGTGCAAGCGCCAGTCAGATAGCGATCGCGTGGGTGCGAGCCCAACAGCAACGCGCAGTAACGATCCCGATCGTTGGTGTGCGGACCGAGGCCCAGCTCGCTGACAATCTCGCGGCGGTCGAGATCGACCTCGAGCCGCATGAGTTGGAGGCGCTCGATCACGCCAGCCGTGTGCCGCTCGGGTTCCCAGGGGAATTCGGTGGCGCGAGCCTGGCCTACGGCAACATGCTTGACCTCATCGACGACCATCGCAAGACGATCGATCCCCTTGTCTGAACTATCCGACAAACCCTCGCTGGCTGACGAGCGAGCGCGCCGCGCACTGGCCAGCGATCGCACGATCGACATCACGACGACTGGTCGGCGATCCGGACAGCCGCGCCGGATCGAGATCTGGTTTCACAATCTGGGCGGACGAATCTACATTAGTGGTCTCCCGGGCCAGCGAGACTGGTACGCAAACCTCGTCGCTGATCCCGAGTTCGTGTTTCACCTCAAGGAAACGGCCCAGATCGATCTCCCGGCCCGCGCTCGCCTCGTAACCGATCCGCCCGAGCGCCGGCGCGTGCTGCACAAACTGCTCGCGGGAATCGGGCGCGAAGCCGAACTTGAGTCCTGGGCCGCAACAAGCCCAATCATTGAAGTGCAGTTCCTCGATGCTTGACCGTCCAGCCCCACCGACGTCCGCTACAGACTTGGAGGCTGCGCGCGACCGAGGAATAGCGGCGACGTACGGCGGAACCCGATCGTTGGATCGAGGACGGTCGTGAGCAATCGACGCGGGCGAGCGGTGCGTGATGCCACCGCTCACCCGCATGCTTGATGACCAGGACAGACGGAATCGGCGGTCAGGCCGCCTTGGCGGCGGGGCGGCTCGGCTGGATGTACTGGGCGACCCAGTCGCCGGTGATCTGCCGCGTGGCGGCGTTGACGCGGTTGAAGGCGTTGATCGTCGCGATCGCGACCACTAGCCCGGCGAGCTGAGTTTCGTCGTAATGGCTGGCTGCCTCCTCCCACACCTCGTCAGGGATGGGATCGGAGCTGTCGGCAAGCCGCGTGGTGGCCTCGGTCAGCGCCAGGGCGGCGCGCTCGGCGTCGTTGAAGTAGGGAGCCTCCCGCCACGCGCCGACCATGAAGATGCGCTCATCTGGCTCTCCAAGGGCTTTCAGCTCGCGCGAGTGCATGTCCAGGCATACGCTGCACCCGTTGATCTGGCTGGCGCGCGCCTCGACTAGCTGCAGCGTTGTCTCCGGTACGCCGGAATGCTTGACTGCGGCTCCGAGCTTCTGAAACGCCGCCAATGCGCCGGGGACAGTCACCGCGGGGTTCTCGATACGTGGCTGCATGGTGGTCCTCCAATCGATTGAGGTTGTCATTGGCCCGCAAGCGACGCCAAGGGTGGTCATGGCTGGCCGTCGGGGCGCTTACCGCGGGTCTACCCCGATGACACGAGACGACACACAAACGTGACAATCGACGAGTCGGATGGCCGGAGTTGCGCGCGCGGCTCCGAGGGCCTGGCGCGGTCCGGGGGCCGACCGTTCTCACGCGGACGGGGGTTGTCCTACTGTCGTCGGCGCGGCTCTGCGGCGAGTTCGTCCTCTCGCGATCCGTGTCTTGTACGCGCGTGTGTGGGTATGTCGTCGTTTGAACCACCTCGCGTTTTGCATGGCTGTTTATTCCCTGACCCAGCGCGCATGCGGAACGTGACCTGCTGGGGTGGGCAGCGGTCACCCGCAGTCCTGCATCGATCCCGTGGACCGCGGGTAACCAGATGCCGAGCGGATGTCACATCGGCAGCCTCCCGCGGGTCATAGTGACGTGGGTCCACACCACGACAAAGGATCACCGATGAACGATCAGCAATGGCTGGCGCAGCGCTTCGAGGAGCACCGCACCCATCTGAGGGCGGTTGCCTACCGCATGCTCGGCTCGCTGAGCGAGGCCGACGACGCCGTGCAGGACGCCTGGCTCAGGCTCAGCCGCTCCGATGCGGACGAGATAGGGAACCTCGGCGGCTGGCTTACGACCGTCGTGGCGCGCGTTTCGCTGAACATGCTGCGCTCGCGGCGCACGCGGCGCGAGCAGCCGTTCGGCCCGCATGTGCCCGATCCGATCATCGACCGTGCTGAAGGCACCGACCCCGAGCACGAGGCGCTGCTCGCCGACTCGGTCGGCCTGGCGCTCCTCGTAGTGCTCGAAACGCTCAGTCCAGCTGAGCGGCTCGCCTTCGTGCTGCACGACATGTTCTCCGTGTCCTTCGACGAGGTCGCATCGATACTCGATCGATCGCCGGAGGCCGCGCGGCAGCTCGCAAGCCGTGCTCGCCGTCACGTCTCTGGCGCCGCTCCGCCGCCGGACGCCGATCTAGGCAGGCAGAGGGAGGTCATCGACGCCTTCCTTGCCGCCGCGCGCGAAGGCGACTTCGACGCGCTCGTGGCGGCGCTCGACCCCGATATCGTGCTGAGGGCCGACGCCGGCGCAATATCCCGCTTGTCTAGGGAAGTCCGCGGCGCGGAGGCGGTGGCGCGCCGGGCACGCAATTTCTCGCGGCTCGGTCTCCACTACCAGCCGGCACTCGTCAACGGCGCGGCGGGGCTCGTGGCGACCAGGGACGGCGAGCCGTTCTCGGTCATGGCCTGCACGGTCCGCGGCGGCAAGATCGCCGAGATGGACATCCTGGCCGACCCCGAGCGCCTGCAGTCGCTTGACCTGACGATCCTCGGCGACTGACCACGCCGATCGGGAGCTCGCCCACCCACGCAACCGCGGGTTAATCTGCTCGGACGGACCGGGGGGGTTTGCGCGACACCCACGACGACTTCCGAGTGCGCGGGCCGAGGACTGGCAGACGATCGCTTTCTCGACGCATTGCAGGCGTCTTGGCACCCAAAGTGTCCGTGCTCCTGCTCCTCCTTTTCGCTAGTGCCCGGGGTGGCGCCCAGGCGCCCGCTCAGCCCGGAAAGGAGCACTCTCGCTTGGCAGCTCTTGTGACCGGGGCGGTTCAGTCTGTGACTGGGGAGCGCTTCGTCGGGAAGTGCATAGCAATCCATCAAACCACCGAGAGGGAGGCCGATTCACGCACGCCTCCTCCCGGCCCTTCGGCTGTGAGGGCGCTAGCCGCGGTGGTGGCCTCCTCCTGCGCTGCCGCCGCTACTGATCGCGAATGTGCCGTACAGGCCGTGCGTAGTACCGGTTTCGTTGGTGGCGACCACCCGGTAGTGGTAAGTCGTGTTCGCCGTGAGGCCAGTGACGGTCTGGGAGGCCAACACGGTTCTGATCCCGGAGCCGGCACTGAATGCGGTCGTGACCGAGCGGTAGGGGCTCGTGGTGCCGTATTCGAAATGCACGCTCGTTTGCCCACCCTCTGGGTTGACGCTCCCGCTCAGCTTGACTTCCGTTCCTTTGGCGCCGGATGCGCCCTGAGTGACCGTGTACACCTGGGGCGGGTTGAGGTCTTCGTGCGCGCATCCGTTCTGGGAGTTGTCGTAGATGTTCTGCACGTAGGCGCCGTCCGGCAGTTCGAGGTCTGCTTCGGACTGGCAGAGATCGGCGATCTCCAATCCGCCGGAGGAGAACCAGGCGTTGAGGTGGGGATCGCTGGCCGCCTCGGCGTACTCGTGCGAGGCGCTCTTGGAGGTCTTGTGGAGCGGGTTGCCGCTCGGGTTGCCAAGTTCGCGGCAGCCGTTGGTCGCGAACGGGGCGTCGCCCTGATAGGGGACGAGGTCATAGACGATTCCGCTTGCGGTGTATTCGTGATAGGCGCAGCCACCGGGGAAGCCCGACTTGTAGGTCGATCCGGGTGCAGGCGCGACGACGTACTGCGCGCCCGGTTCGGTTCCGTTCCAGCCCGTCGCCTTGAGCGCCTTCGAGATCTCCGCTTCAACGGCGCTGCCGTTGAGTTCCTTGGGCGCTTCCACCCCGGTGTCGACGTATTCGCTGACCGCCACGTTGCTGGAGACCCGGCCGGTGGAGTCGAAGTACTGCGTGAGGATCCCCTCGTAGCTGCTTCCGGTGAGGCCTTTGTAGAGCTTCAGGAGCATTTCTCTGGCTTCCTGTCCCTTGGTCGTGGTGGTGAAGTTGCTGCCCCAGAAGATCACGTGGACACTTGGCGCGTGCGCGACGCTTCCGCCTTCGTGGTAGAGGAGCGGTCCGCCGCCGCCTTCGACTTCAGCGCCGAGTCTGGCTCCTCGGAACGCGCCCGTCTCGAGGCCTGAGGTTTCCGCCTCGGAATAGGCCGATGCCGCCACGGATTCCGCTTCCATATGAACGCGTCTTCCATCGGCCCACGGTGGCGGATCCGCCAAGCCCGTCAGGCGCGACTGGGCGCCGCATGGTCCGGAGCATTCCGCCATGGCCCCGCCGGCCCAGAAGAGGCAGATGCAGCCGAGCGCAGAAGTCATTATGGCCAGCAGGCACGCCGAACGCAGCGAGTTGCTGCCCGTCGACCGGTTACGACCGAGATTCCCCCTCAAGCTCCTCATGACACCCCCGCATATGGCTTGTCCCACGCGTCCGCGCGAGGAGGAGAAGCTAGCACGATCCGAGCGGCGCTAGGTCGTCCTCGAAGGATCGGAGCCCTCGCGATCGGCGGCGAGGGCGGCAGGCTCGACACGTCAGGGGTCGTCGACTCCTCGGGCATCGTGCGTTGAGCGTCGCGGACCGCTGCTTTCGGGAGTTAGGCGAGCGTCTGGCGAGTCTCGCCTCGGGCTAGACCATATGGAGCGGGTTCTGCCCGCTCGTTGAGGTTGATGGGTCGGCACCCCACTGCATAGAAGTACGGGGACTGGGTCGGAGGACGGGCCTCCGACCGACACCCCAACTATGGGAGGTGCCGACCACATGACGCAGGTTACGCATTTCGTGGGCCTTGACGTCCACGCCAACCAGACCCACATGGGCATTCTCGATCGCGGCACGGGAGAGCTTCGGCGCCGTCGCCTGCGGGGCGATCCACTCGCCGCATTGCCCGTCATCGACGCGCTTGGTCCCACCGCCCTCGCCGTCTATGAGGCTGGGCCGACAGGCTTCACCCTCGCCCGGGCGGCCGCCGCCCGCGGTCTTGACGTCCGCGTGTGCGCCCCGGGGCTGATCCCCAGAAAGCCCGCCGACCGGGTGAAGACCGATGCTCGCGACGCCGAGCGCTTGGCACGGCTGCTCGCCGCCGGTGAACTCGCCTTCGTGCGTATCCCGACGGTCGACGAAGAGCAGCTGCGCGATCTGGTGCGAGCTCGCGAGGACCTGCGCGGCGATCTCAACCGTGCTCGTCAGCGCCTCTCGCACTTCCTGCGTCGCCGTGCGCTCAGCTTCAGCGCCAGCAACTGGACCCAAGCCCACCGCAAGTGGCTGCGCGAACTGCGCTTCGAGGACCGGGCCTCTGAGGTCACGTTCGGCGACTACCTCTCCGCGGTCGTCGCCATCGAGCATCGTCGCGACACCGTGGAGGCGACCCTCGAGGAGCTCGCCCCTGAGAGCCCATGGGCGCAGACGATTGCGCGGCTGCGCTGCTTTCGCGGCATCGACACCCTCGCAGCAGCTGGCCTGTGCGCCGAGATCGGTGATTTCGAGCGCTTCGCTCACCCTCGCCAGCTCGGTGGCTTCCTCGGCCTCGCACCCAGCGAGCGGACCTCTGACGAGAAACGCCGCCAGGGGGCGATCACCAAGGCCGGGCCCAAGCATTCGCGCAGACTCTTGGTCGAGGCGGCAAAGCACTCCTCGCGCCGCCCGGCGCTCTCGGAGAAGCTGCGCAGGCGCCAACAGGGCCAGGACCCCCGCGTCGTCGAGGTTGCCTGGCGCGCCCAATGGCGCCTTCACCGCCAGTGGCACAAGCTCGCGACCCACCGCGGCCGCCCCGCCAACGTTGCGACGGTAGCTTGCGCACGGGAGCTGGCCATGTTCGTTTGGGAGGCGGCAACACTCTGAGCCTGCCACTGACATAGCGCCACCGGCGCTGCCGGGGCGCGCACGAGCACCGAGAGGCCAGGGTCCATCGCAACCGAAGGCCCGCGAAAGCGCTATGGGCAGCCGGCAGCACCGGCGGCGCCCGTTCCTAGACAGCGGGCCGCGACGGACAAAGGTCATGAGGTAACCAGCCCTCGCATGTCAGCCTGACTCGGAAGTCGACGACGCTGAGCCTCGCTCGTGCCGCCCCGGGAGCGTCAGCGGCAAGCAAAAGCCGCTAACTGCGGTCACCCTCACCCCTGTGCGCTTGACAAACCACGCTCCATGTCAGCGCTTGGGATGAAACGCAGCACTCTGGACTAACGCGAATCGCGGTTCTGCTTTCCTTGAATGCGAGCGTGCGGCAACGTGCGAAGCGGCCAGCGGGTGAGGGCGCCAGAAACTTGGTCCCGAAGTGAGCATTTCTGACGCGCTCTGGATTGGCGGAGTAGGCGATGTCACGGGGGAACATGGAGATCGCCGCTTGACACCTAGTGTCGCTAGGTATACGGTCTTGGGCGATGCACGCTGAAGAGCTCAAAGGGCATCTGGACGCACTGATCCTGGCGGTGATCGCGTCGGGCCCGATTCATGGTTACGGAGTGATCCAGGAGCTGCGCGTGCGCAGCGGCGGCAACCTCGCGCTGCCGGAGGGCACCGTCTATCCGGCGCTGCACCGGCTCGAGCACGGCGGGCTGCTGTCGAGCACGTGGTCAGACGTCGGGCGCAAGCGGCGCGTGTACTCGCTGACGCGCTCGGGCGAGCGCGAGCTGGGCGCGCGGCGCGCTCGCTGGCGCGAGTTCTCGGGCACGGTCGAGGCGGTGCTCGCGTGAGTGTCGACTACCTCCAGTCGCTGTCGCGTGAGCTCGCGGCAGTCGGGATTGGCGGCCGGCCGCGGCGCCGGATCGTTGCCGAGTTCGCCGACCATCTCGCGTGCGACCCCGGCGCCGAGCTCGGCGCGCCGTCCGCCCTCGCGCGTCAGTTCGCCGATGAGCTCGGAACGAGCCGCGCGCGCGTGGCTGCGGTTCGGGCGTTCGGCGCGCTTGCGGTCGCCGGCGTGCTGTTCGCGATCGCGATCGCAAGCGCGGCGGCGCTCGGTGGCGTCGGTCGCGTCAACGTCTCGCAAGGGGTGGCGGCGCTGATACTGGCCTGCATCCTCGCGGGCCAGGTTGCGTTCGTCGCCGGCGGGCTCGCGCTCCTTCGCGCATTAAGATTTCGCCGCGACAGCGTCGTCTGCACCGAGGAGGCCGTGGTGCTCGCGCGCCGTGCGGGTGTCGGGCTGGCTGCCGGCGCGGTCACGATGCTCGCGCTGCCGGCGATCGCGCTCGGGGCA
The DNA here is from genome assembly GCA_963779605.1 of uncultured Solirubrobacteraceae bacterium. Taxonomy (GTDB): domain Bacteria; phylum Actinomycetota; class Thermoleophilia; order Solirubrobacterales; family Solirubrobacteraceae; genus Palsa-744. The sequence goes on along the minus strand of CAVZYR010000004.1, from coordinate 905,539 downwards.
CCGCACTCGTTCAGCCCGGCCTGGCGCGTGTATGCGTTTGCGGCGGCCGGCACCGGGGTCTGCGCGATACTGCTCGCGGCGCCCGCCCTCGTAGCAGCCATCCGGGTGCGGCCGCACATCGATGGCCGCGCGGGAGATCTGTTCAGCGACCTCGGGCCACTCGTACCGACGCCACTAAAAGCCTCGCCTTGGCGCTTCGCTCTGCTGGTCGCGCTCACGCTCGCCATCGCCACCGCAGCCGCCGGCGTGTCCGGCAACGACCCCTATGACGGCGCGCTCCGTGGGCTGTTCGAGGCCGGCGGCTGCCTCGTGGGCTTCGCAACGCTCGGGCGCTATCTCGGGCTACGGGCGAACTGAAGACGCGCCTGCGCCCGAGAGAGCCGGTGTAGTGGAATCTGCGTGACGAGCGCCACATCCACGCCTATCCCGGCGGTCGAATCCGATCGCGGCGAGCGCGTCGGCTGAGTACCGGCATCCGCGCCCTGCCAGCGCGACGTCCCTGATAGCTGTAAGGCTGGCGCTATGAACGGCCCAACGGCGACAAAGACCGCCGCCGCCGGTGCCCAGGTGATCCTGCTGACGCTGGCCGCCGGGCAGTTCCTGATGGCGCTCGACAGCTCGGTGATGAACGTCTCGATTGCGACTGTCGCCGAAGATGTCGGCACGACCGTCACCGGGATCCAGGGGGCGATCACGGCCTACACGCTCGTGATGGCGATGCTGATGATCCCCGGGGCGAAGGTGGGCGCGATAATCGGTCGCAAGCGCGCGTTCATGATCGGCTGCGTGATCTACGGCTGTGGCTCGTTCACCACGGCGCTGTCACAGAGCCTGCCGGTGCTGCTGTTCGGCTGGTCCTTCCTCGAGGGTGTCGGCGCGGCGCTGATCCTGCCGTCGATCGTGGCGCTGGTCGCCGGCAACTTCCCGGCGGCGCGCCGCCCCGCGGCCTACGGGCTCGTGGCCGCCGCGGGGGCGATCGCGATTGCAGTCGGCCCGCTGATCGGCGGACTCGCGACAACCTATGCATCCTGGCGGTGGGTCTTCGCTGGTGAGGTCATGCTCGTGTTGGTCATCCTCCTGCTCGCGCGTCGCGCCGAGGACGCTCCGCCCGACCGCCGGCCGAAAATCGACCTGGTCGGCGCCGTTCTTTGTGCCGCTGGCCTTGGCCTGTTCGTCTTTGGCGTGCTCAAGTCCGGCTCCTGGGGCTGGGTCGCGCCGACGTCGGGGGGGCCTCAATGGTTCGGCATGTCGCCTGTGCCGTGGCTGATGGTCGCCGGGCTTGCGCTTGTCTGGTCATTTCTGCATTGGGAGGCGCGCATGGTGGAGCGCGGCGAGGAGCCGCTCGTCGATCCGGCGCTGCTGCGCAACGAGCAGCTGAAGGGCGGGCTGATCATGTTCTTCTTTCAATACTTCCTGATGATGGGGGTCTTCTTTCTGATCCCGCTCTACCTGTCAGTCGCACTGGGACTGTCAGCGATCGACACTGGGGTTCGGATCCTGCCGATGTCCCTGACCCTGCTGGCGGCCGCGTTGGGAGTGCCGCGGCTGTTCCCGGAGGTCTCGCCGCGGCTGGTTGTCCGCATCGGGATCCTCCTGATGCTGCTCGGGCTGCTGGTGCTCCTGGCGGCGATCGATGTCAAGGCGGGGGCAGAGATCGTGACGGTGCCGCTGCTGCTCGTTGGGCTCGGCATCGGCGCGATCGCATCGCAGCTCGGCGCCGTGACCGTCTCGGCCGTGCCCGACGAGCGGAGCTCCGAGGTGGGCGGGCTGCAGAATACGGTCACCAACCTCGGGGCCTCGTTGGGCACCGCGCTAGCCGGATCGATCCTGATTGCCGTGCTGACGGCGTCTTTTCTGACACACATCGAGATGAACAAGGCGGTCCCTCAGGGAGTCAAAGACAAGGCGCACGTCGAGCTGGCCGCGGGCATACCGTTCATGTCCGACAAGCAGCTCGAAGCCGCAACGAAGGAAGCGGGCGCGAGCTCGGAGGTGGCCCAGGCGGCGCTCGATGCAAACGCCCGCGCGCGCCTCGACGGGCTCCGAGCCGGGCTGAGCGTCCTGATCCTGATTGCAGCCGTCGCGCTTTTCTTCGTCGGGCAAATACCTACGCGACAACCCGGCTCCGAGCCTGCGCCGGCCCCCGCGTAGACAGTAGTGGTCGTCGCTCGCGGCGAGCGTCTGCGACCTCGAACGTCTATCGTCCGAGCTGATTTCGATATCGCCTTGCCGCACGATGGCGGCCACGAGAAAGGGACCAGTCCATGTTGCGACGGATGACGGAGATGCCGACCGGTACGATCGGCTTTGAGGCGGTCGGGGAGGTCGAGGATGACGACTGGGAGAAGGCCGTCGAGCCTGTGCTGCGTCAGGAGATCGCGGAGGGGCGCGACGTGCGGCTGCTCTATCTGATCGGCGCAGGGGCCCGTGAGGTCGAGGGCGACGCGATCAGCGCAGATGCCGGCTTTCGGGTGCGCCATGCGACCTCCTATGAGCGCGTGGCCGTGGTGAGCGACGAGGACTGGGTGCGCCCTGCGCTTCGTGCCCTTTCCTTCCTGCTTCCGGGCAAGGCCCGGGGCTTCCGTGTCCGCGACCTGGCAGAGGCGAAGGCCTGGCTGGCGGCGGACGGAGCCTAGCGAGCAAACGCCCGGGCGCGGTGGGGAGTCATCAGCCGATCGCGATCTGTCGCGCGGCCCGCTCCACGAGCCGCGCGACCGGGCGTCCTCTGTACAGGAGTGCGCCACCCGGGAGGCGAGTTTGGCGGGTTCTGCTAGCCCGCGAGTGCCTTCTGCTTGATCTGGTCGAACTCGGCCTGGGTGATCGTGCCCTGGTCGAGGAGCGTCTTCGCGTTGGCGATCTGGGAGCTCGGGTCGTTCTGCCCAGCGACGGACCTCACGTACTGGTCCATCTGCCCCTGGGCCGCTTCCTGCTGTTTAATCGCCCGTTCGGTCATCCCCTTGTGCTCTGCAATGAGGTAGACGAACACACCCAGGTAGGGAAGGATGACGACGAAGATGATCCATCCTGTCTTACCCCAACCCGATATGTCGGTGCGGCGAAACACGTCCGTGAAGACGGTGATGAGGATCCAGATCCAAATGAAGAACGCAAAGAAGATGAGCATGGTCCAGAACACTTCGAGAAGCGGATAGGCGGTTGCGATCAAGGCTTGGCCCCCTCTATGTGGTGTGATCTCGTATTGGAGCATCAACCGCGCGACACAGCCGACGGCGCGAGGCGCGACGTTCGATGCTGCCCAGCCGACGGGCGCACCGAAGCATATCCGCCCACGCGTCCATCCCGACTGTCGGACTCGTCCACGCGCCGCGCAGGATCATGACGATGCCGAAGTTCAAAACAACGACAGGAGAATCCGATGGACATCTTTGAGATCACGCAGAAGGAGACCGTCAGCAGAGAGGAAGTCGCCGAGCGCCTGCGGCTCCTCGCCGACATGCTCGCTCGTCACAACGACCTGGAGTTCGACCGCGGCGGCATGCATTTCACGGTCCATATCCCCGATCAGGTGCAGCTCAAGGTCGAGCTCGAGGTGGAGACGGACGAGCGCGAGCTCGAGATCGAGCTGAAGTGGTGATCGCGTCGCTCCCCGCCCTGGGCTCCCGCAGAGAGCGCGAGACGTACGCCGCCCAACAGCCGCCGAGCAGCATGCCGGCGACCACGTCGCTCGGATAGTGGACGCCGAGGTAGACGCGGGACGCGGCCACCACGAGAACGATCAACAGTGCAACGGCCGCGGCCACGCGCGTTGCCTTCGGCGACGCGCCCAGCGCCGGCGTCACAAACACCAGCGAGAACCAGAATGCGCTCGCCTGCGTCGCATGGGCCGAGGGAAAGCTCGGGCCGGTAACCGCTTGCAGGTGCTCGACAGGTGGGCGCGGGCGCGACACGAGCAGCTTGACCAAGTCTGCGATCAGCATCGCGCCGCCGAGGCTGAGCGCGACGGCGAGCGCCTCGCGGCGGAGCCGCGCTCGCAGGAGCGCCAGGCACGCGATCAGGGCGAGGGGAATCAGCAGGAACGCGCTGCCCGCCCAGGTGACGACCCGCGCGACGTCGGTGAGTGTCGCCGTACGCTGGGCGGCGACTTCGCGTGCCGCGGTCAGCTCGACAGATCCGACGACCGACGTCCAGAGCTCACCGGCCGCCCAGCCGAGGAGCACGAAGACGGCTAGGCCGAGGACCAAGCGGGCAGCCGGGTGGCTCACCGGCCAGCCGCCACCCGCAGTAGTGCGCCCAGGTTGTCCGTGGTCAGCGCCACCGCTCGGGCGGCTGGGGACAGGCCGACTCCCATCGGCAGCCGCACGCGCAGCGCCCCGGGCAGCGAGGCGAAGCGCAGGGGAGGATCCAGCACGAGCGCCTCGCCATCCAGGCCGACCTCGACGGGGCCACTGGAGCGGACCTCGAACTCCCGCGTCGACCAGGACAGCAGACCGGAGAAGCGCCCCACCTGGCCGACGAGCTCGAGCGCGACGAACGCTGACACGTCGCCAGCGCTGTGGAGCCGTGCGGCCAGGACGCCGAGCCGGCCTGTGTCGATTCGCTCGCGCGTGCCGGCACCGGCAAGGCTCGTCGCCTGGTAGGGGTTGTTCGATACGAGCACGAGGGGCGCGTCGTCGCAGCGGCTCCCGTCGGGAGCGGTGAACTCGAGATCGATCGGCTCCGCATCGGGGCCGAGCAGGTCGGGCAGCATGACGGTCCAAGTCTCGAGCTTGGCATCGCGATAGGCCTCAGACTGGACGACCTTGGCGTAGACGCCGAGCGAGGCGTTGTTAACGAATACGCGGTCGTTGACCCGGGCCAGATCGATGCGGCGCTCGACGCCGTCTGTGAATGCGTCGAGGGCTCCGACCACGTCCTCGCGGTCGAGGCCGAGGTCCAGGGCGAAGTGGTTACGAGTCCCTGCCGGAATGCAGACGTGGGCGACGTCGCGCCGAGCGGCGACTGTCGCGACGAGAGCCTGCGAGCCATCGCCGCCGGCCATCCCTAACACCTGCGCACCGCGTGCGACGGCGCTCTCGGCGAGCTCGAGCAGGTCATCGCCGGGCTGCAGAACGACCGGCTCGACGCCCCGTCGCCGAGCTTGAGTTACAAGGTCAAAGCGCTCGGCCTTGCCCCCGCCCGACTTCAGGTTGATGATCAGCACCGCCGATGCGGCCGCGCCGACCGGCACCAGCACACCATCGCTGCCACTGAGCGCATCCCGCCGGGTGCGCCCGAGCGCGTAGCCGGCGGCAAGCCCGAAGATGGCCAGCAGCAAGAGCAGCGCGAGCAGCACCACCAGGCCCTGCCAGTTGGTCACGAACACAACGATCAGCCCGAGCCCGCTGAGCGCGGCGAGCGCGGCGCTGATCGCTCGTCGGGGGCCGCGGCGGGTCAACGCGAGCCAGATCGCCGCGCTGCAGACCAGCACGAGCGCGACCGCCAGCACGACGACGAGCACGTTGCCCGCCAGTGCGACCCCGGCCACCACAGCCATGACCACTGGTGCGAGGAGCGCGACGACTGCGGCGATACGGGGCCGCAACGAAGGCCGCGTCGCCAGGTCGCTTCCCGTGGTCGCAGGGGTCGCGGGCACGCTCCGTCCATCTTCCCAGGCCTGCTCGCGTTTTGGCCGGGCGGGTGGTACGCCTCGAGCAGCCCCAACCTCAGCGGGCGCGCACTCCGGAGCGCAGCCCGCCGACCCAGCCCGCCGAGCGCCTCCGGCGACTGCCGGGAGGAGATGGGACCTCGCCTACATGGCGGCGGCGACGCCCTCATCGGAGGATTTGGCCAGCCGGTCCGCGAACGGATCCGGCGCCGCTCCCTTGGGCGCTTCCGCTTCGAGTGCCGCCTTCGCTTCAGCAAGCCGCCTGCGAACGTCCTCCTCCACCACCGGAAACTGCGGGTCTATCTCGATCAGCGTGTTTGCGATCACCGCCGCCGCGGCGAGCCGCGCGAACCACTTGCGATCGGCCGGTATCACGTACCAGGGCGCCCATGGAGTGCTGGTGTGGGAGAGCATCTCGGAGAACGCCTGTTGGTAGTCGTCCCAATGCTCCCTCTCGCGCACGTCGTTCACCGAGAACTTCCAGTTGTGCTCGGGCAGGTCGCAGCGTCTCAGAAAACGGATCCGCTGCTGCTCTTTGGAGAGGTTCAAAAACAGCTTGACGATTCGAAAGCCGTTGTCGACGAGGTAGTGCTCCCAGTCGTTGATCTCGCGATAGCGACGCTCCCAGACGTCCTTGCCCTTCGCCTCGAGGGGCATCTTCTGGCGGTCGAGGTTCTCGGGGTGAACGCGCACGACGAGCACCTCCTCATAGTGGGAGCGGTTGAAGATCCCGATCTGGCCCCGCGCGGGCAAACTGTGCTGGTAGCGCCAGAGGAAGTCGTGGCGCAGCTCCTCAGCCGACGGGACCTTGAAGCTGTGCACGGCGACGCCCTGGGGGTTCACCCCGCTCATCACGTGACGGATCGTGCCGTCCTTGCCGGCCGCGTCCAAGGCCTGCAGCACGACGAGCACGCCATGGGTGTCCTGCGCCGCGAGGCGTGCCTGGTACTCGCTCAGCAGTTCCACGCCCTCACGGAGCAGCTCGACCCCCTGCTTCTTCTTCTTGACCCGCGTCTTGAACGCGGGGTCAAAGTCCCTATCGAGCACGACGCTCGACCCGGGCCTCACCAGCAGCGGCTCGATGGACTTCGCGATCCGGTTACGTCGTTGGTCGGCCATGCCGCCTCCGGTCAAGCTAGCTCGGCGCGACCTTCGCTCTGCAAGCTTCAAGCGGGCGGACGCCCGCCGCGCCGTGGTCCTCTGCCACCAAAGCTAACACCTAAGGGATGGCCACGGACAGTCGCCTTCGGTTCAGGGACGGTGGCGGGCTGGTTATCCGGTACGGCTCGTGCGGCACGCCGTCGGCGTGTGGCCGTGCGATCTCGTGGATGTAGGCGGAGACCACCGCATCAGCGGACACGCGCGTGCGCGTGCGCCGCGTGGCTGTGCGGCCGGCTCCGAGACGGCGTGCGCCGCTCGGGCGCCCGCCATGGCAGCTGTCAATGGTCTGGGTCATGCGGCCTGTCGCTCCATTTCGAGGTCGTTGAGGGCGGTGGCCTCGTCGTGACGGCTCGTGTGGGCGAGCTGCAGCGACGGGCGTGGGTCGCGGGGACGGAGCAGCGCGAGCGCCAGCAGCAGGCCGATCGCGATCACCGCCGCGCCGGTCACGAAGGCCATGTGGTAGCCGCTGATCAGCGAGCTCGTGAGCGCATGGTGCTCGTTCAGCAGTCCCTTCGTGTGGTCGGTCGCAAGGGCCCCGAGTACCGCCAGGCCGAGTGCGCCGCTTATCTGCTGTGAGACGTTGGTGATCCCCGAGCCGAGGCCGGCGTCGGCCGGCGGCACGTCTGCCATCGCGATCGTGAGCAGCGGCATGAAGGCGTTGCCGATGCCGAACCCGATCGCGAAGCAGGCGAAGAAGATCGTCGGGAAGAAGGCCGTGTCCGGGCCGGACGTGCTGAACAGCAGCAGGCCGGCGATCGCGCTGGCCATCCCGAGGACGAGCACCCGCAGCTCGCCGAAGCGGTTGACGAGCCCGGTGGTGATGCCACGCGAGAGGATCGCGACCGTGATCGTCCACGGCAGGAACGCCGCCCCCGTCTGGATGGCGCTGTAGTGGCGCACGTGCTCGAGGTACAGCGTGCCCAGGAAGAAGGTCGAGTACATGCCCGTCACCAGCAGGCCCCTGATCAGGTTGGCCGACACGATCCCGCGCACCGCGAGGATGCGCAGCGGCATGATCGGGTTCGCGATCCGCGCCTCGAGCGCGACGAACGCCGCCATCAGGACCGTCGCGAGGCCGCCGAAGCCGAGCACCTGCGGCGAGATCCAGCCGTGCGCCGTGGCGGCGACGATCGCGTAGATCGCGCTCATCAGCGAGGACGTGATCAGCAGCGAGCCCAGCCAGTCGACGCCGTGCGCCCAGTCCAAGCCCACGGTCGGCGGGGATGATGAGCCGGCCGAGCGCCAGCGTTGCGAGGCCGATCGGGACGTTGACGAAGAACACCCAGTGCCAGTTGAGCGCCTGCGTCAGAACGCCGCCGGCGAGCAGGCCCAATGAGCCGCCCGCGACCGAGACGAACACGTAGGCGCCCATCGCGCGTGCGCGCTCGGCCGGCTCCGGGAACTCGGTCACGATGATCGCGAGGATCACCGAGGCCTGCGCGGCGGCGCCGACACCCTGCAGGAAGCGTGCACCGATCAGGAAGCCCTGGCTCGAGGCGACGCCGCACAGCATCGAGGCGCCGGTGAAGAGCACCACGCCGGCGAGGAACACGCGCCTGCGGCCGAGCAGGTCGCCGAGCCGTCCGGCCAGCAGCAGCAGGCTGCCGAAGCTGATCAAAAAGGCGCTGACGACCCAGGTGAGGTTGGCCTGGCTGAAATGCAGGTCATGCTGGATCGAGGGCAGCGCGACGTTCACGATCGTCACGTCGAGGACGATCATCAGCTGCGCGAGGCACACCACGAGCAGCGTCGCCCAGCGCTGACGCGCCGGCGAGGAGGAGGAAGAGGGGGATGCGAGGTTCATATGAGCTCCAACGATGGTGGTGAAGCGGATGTGAGAGTCGTGTCTTGCAATGGGATCGATCTCGAGCTAAAATGGAGGATGCCTCCATAACTAACCGGAGGGCACCTCCAGAACTATACGGAGGCCTCCTCCGTTTGTCAAGGCCAATCCCATGAGCACCACCGAGACACTTCCCGAGACGCTCCTCGCCCGCCCCAAGCGCGCCGACGCCCGCCGCAACTACGAGAAGGTGCTCGCGGCCGCACGCGAGGCCTTCGCCGAGGGCGGCGAGAGCACCTCGCTGGAGCAGATCGCGCGCCGCGCGGGCGTCGGCATCGGCACGCTCTACCGGCACTTCCCCACGCGCCAGGCGCTGGTCGAGGCGCTCTACGTCGACGAGGTGACCGAGGTCTGCCACACGGCCGAGCAGCTCGACGACAGCGATCCGTGGGAGGCCCTCCACAGCTGGTTCGATCGCCTCATCGCCTACATGGCGACCAAGCAGGCTCTGTCGCATGAGCTGCTCAACTATCTCGAGCGCGATGCCGCTCTGTTCCAGAGCTGCCGCGCGGCGCTGTTCGCCGCCGGCGAGCCGCTGCTTCAGCGCGCCCAGGAGGACGGCGCGGTGCGCTCGGACGTGACGATCGAGCAGGTCATCCAGATGGTGATGGCGATCACCAAGGCGCCCGCAAGCGACCCTGAGCAGACCAGGCACCTGGTGCACATCGCCCTCGACGGACTTCGCCACCGCTCGCCGCAGTAGCGCCGGCGGCGGCCGTGGCTCGCGTCACGCGCTAGTGACGTGAAGGTTGAGCTGCTTGGCCGTTTCGAATTGTCTCTGGGCCGTATCGCAGTGCAACGTCCCTGCACTCCGGGACAGCGTTGAAGTTGGGGCTTTCTTCATCGAGGAACGGATAAGTGATCAGCGAGGGGTTCGTCTGCCCGCCGTCAAGCTGCCCGAACAGGTGCCCGACCTCATGCGTCATCGCATCGCAAAACCACTGGAAGGACTCGTCATCCTGGTGCCAGCTTCCCCATAGCGAGGTGTTGATCGTGATCCTGCACGCTTGCACTTCGGTCCACATCTCGACGACGGTGTTGTTCGGTTCAGGGTTCGTCGTCGGTTCGTAGTCAGAGTTGGGAAGTTGCTGAGGAGCCGTCACGACTCTCGGGGTTCCGCATGCCGGCACGGCGTGCCAATATCGCTCAGCGAGCTCCAGCGAGAGCGCCACGGGATTCGTCGTTGAACGCTCCGTAGCGTGCGGACCGTGACCCCGGATGCCGTTGGCGCCGGCCGATGTGGGCGCTAGAAGCGCAGCCGCCAGAGCACCGGCGAGGAGGAGACGGGTCATGCCGACATGTTCGGGCGATCGGCCGACCCGCTCTTCCTCCCAGGTGGGTGATCCTCGGGGGACGGTTGGGGGTAGGCGAGGGGTAGAGAAGACTCACCCTTCGGGGACCTCATCGATGAGCGCGACCCCGATCTCGCGACTGCCCCGCCTTAACGGCAGAAGCCCGACGTTGGCCGGGCTTCTGGGCTTGTGGTACCCAAGTTTTAGGAGGAGCGGAGCTATTGTAGCGTTCCGCACGAGCATTTGTCAAGCGGCCCGACGGCGAGGTCACGTGGAGTGACGGCGAAGGCCCGGCGGGCCGTCCTTTCAGCGCGCCTGCGCCTGCAGGCGAGGGGTGGCGAAGTCGATCCGGCGAACCATCGCGAGCTCGGGCTCGGTCTTCCCCTTGAGCTCGAGCTCGCGCGCCTCGCTGCCGGCTGCGCGCTCGCCGGCGAGGTGATGCACGCGGCTGGACATGACGATCTCCCCGCCGCCGGCGGCGGACTGCAGGCGCGCAGCCGTGTTGACGACATCGCCGATCGCCGTGAAGTCCTTGACCTCGCCGGAGCCGACGTTGCCGACGTAGGCGGTCCCGAAGTCGAGACCTATGCCGAGGTCCACCCATGGCCGCCCATCGCCATAGCCCGCCGTGGCCAGCAGGGCCTCCGCGTCAGCGATCATGTGTTGTGCCGGCTCGCCGGGGAAGACGCGCGGGAGATACAGGGCCATCACCTGATCGCCGACCAGCTTGTCGATGATCGCGTGCGCGCACAACACGTCGACGGCGGTGGCGTAGAAGCGGTTCAGCAGCGTGGCGAGCTCGTCGGGCGTCTGGCGCTCAGCCAGCGAGGTGAAGCCGCGAACGTCCGCGAACAGGATGCCGACGTCCATCTCCTGGCCGCCCATGGGCGCCTTCTCGAAGCATTCGCTGCACAGCCGCGGGTTCTTGCGCGACGGCGCGAAGCCGAGGCGGCCCATGACGCGGCCGCCGATCCCGCCGTAGGGCGCCCTGCAGATCGCACAGCGCGGGTCGCTGGGGAGCCGTGACATCAGGCGCATGAACATGTGCGCCCGATGCGTCTCCAGCGACCGGAAGAATGCCTCGTCGCCAGCCTCGCTCACGGAGCTGAGTATGACGCCTGATGTAACTGCGGATGACTCCCAGCAGCATTGATCCGCTCACGCGCCCGGCACGTAGTCCCACTATCAGCCCGTGTGCGCACGGCACGGGGTCCGCAATTCGGGAGCGAGGTCATAAAATGGGATTTGACAACCCGATACACATAGCGTTTCTGCTGATCCTGCTGCTGCTCGTCTTCGGAGCCAAGCGGCTGCCCGAGATGGGTCGCTCGCTGGGCTCGGGGATGCGCGGCTTCAAGGAGTCGCTGAGCGGCGAGAACGTTCAGCCGGCGGCGGCGCCTCAGCAGCACCTGGCCGCGACGGCGACTCCGCTCAGCGCGCCGTCCTCATCAGCCGGCGTCGCGCCCGCCGGCGCGCCCGCAGCGGCCGGCGAGGAGTCGGGGGATCCGTTCGCGGCCTGATCTGAGGATCGACATCAAAGCAGCCGGCCCGGAGTTTCGGGTACTCCCGGTTCCTCGAGATCGAGGGCCTCGAGGATCGCGTCGATGCCGGGCTCGTGCTCGGCGAGCGACACCGACACGCTCAGCTGACGCGACTCGAGCGCCCACTGCAGATCGAAGAAGGGACAGCACTCCCGCTCGACTGCGATCAGCTCGTCGACGTTGGTGGCGTCCACGCGCGCGCCGAGGTCGAGAACCACGCGCCGTGGTGTGCGCTGAATGATCCTCGCCCCCCTGCCCGCCCGCCGGTAGCGCTCGCGCTGTGCCAGCAGCCCGGCCGCGTCAAGAGCACAGCTCGGCGCCATTGGGAGGTCCATGCAGACAGCTTAATCTATGGGCTGGCCGGGGCACTGACGTCGCCCGAGCTGGACCGGGATGATGTGTTCGTGTCGCTCGTGATCAGGGAGATGGCCCCCGATGAGGTTGGCCTCATCATCGATTACTTCCATGGCTCAACGCCCGAGCATCTCGAGGCGCTCGGCGTCGACCCGACGCGCTTGCCGGCCCGCCGGGACTGGCACGCCCGCTATCTCGCCGAGTACGAGAGGCCGGTGAAGGACCGCACGACGCTGCTCGTGATCTGGGAGCTCGATGGCGCCGGCGTCGGTTTCTCCACATCCGACAAGATCGCCTACGGCGAGCAGGCGCACATGCACCTGCACATCGTCGAGCCGCAGCGACGCGGATCGGGGCTCGGGTCCGCGTGCGTGCGCGAGACGGTAGAGCTGTACTTCGACAGGCTGGCGCTGAAGCGCCTGTTCTGCGAGCCCAACGCCTTCAACGTCGCGCCCAACCGCACGCTGCAGAGCGCCGGATTCAGGTATGTGAAGACCTACGAGACGGTTCCCGGCGCCCTCAACTACCACCAGGCCGTCACCCGCTGGGTGTTCGAGAGGTGACCCACCGCTCGAGAGCTCGCCCGCCGGCCGTGCCGGCGACTGCAGCCGTGGCGGCGCTCCTGGCCGTTGCGGCGTGCGCGCTTGGTTTAGCTGCCCGTGAAGCCTCAGCGCGCGCGGCCGCCCGGCCCGCGCCGAGGCTCGGCGCGGCCTACTCAAGCGGGCAGAGAGGCTTTGGAGGCGTCCGTCCCAGGACGATCTTCCTCGGTGGCGACCCGACCGGGCTCGTGGAGCACATCCGCTGGAGCGCATGGGGCGGCGGCGAGGCGGTGGGGGGCGGCGAGGCCGAGTACGACTGGCCCGGCACGGCGGTGGCGGCCAACGGACTCAGCTCGGGCGCGCGGGTCGTCGCCTTTCACCTCGGCAGCTGCCGCGGCCGGCGCTCCTACAACGCGCTCGAGTGGTACTTCCCTGAGGACGGGCAGTCATTCGACCCGCATCGCTATATCGACGCGTGCACGGGAGCGTTCGTCGGCAGCCCCCGCACGATGTCGTGTCCCGATGTCCAGATCAGGGACGGCTCCGGCGTCGCGACCTTCGTCATCGTGAGCGGAATGGCCTGCTCGAGTGCTATCCGGCTGATCGGCGAAACGCCGGTCGCGCACTACCTGCCGGGGGGCGGGCGCTTCCTCAAGGACGGCTTCCGCTGCGGCTCGGAAGGAGCGGCGAACGGCGCGCCGGTCTTCGCCTGCGAACAGGGGCCGCGCGAATTCTCCTACACCGTGCAACCCTGACCGGCGATGGCTCTCGCTCGCATCGAGATCCTCGAGGGCCGCACCAGCGGAGAGAAGCGGGGCATGGTTGACGCCGTGCGCACGGCGCTGAGCGAGGCCCTGCGAGCACCGGCCGAGGATCCCCTCGTGCGGCTGAGCGAGTACGCGCGCGGGCAGTTCTCGCTGCCCTACCCGGATCGCCATTCCGATCGCTACACGCTCGTCGAGGTCACGATGTTCAAGGGCCGCTCGCTGGACACCAAGCGCCGCCTGTATGAGGCGATCGTGCGCGAACTTGCCTCTTTCGACGTGCCCGCCGAGGATGTCCTGATCGTGCTGCACGAGCCGGCGATGGAGAACTGGGGCGTCGACGGCGGCACGCCCGCCAGCGAAGTCGACGTCGGCTTCGAGGTCGACATCTGAGCGGCCGCCGGCGCTGTGCGATCCTCGCCGTTGGTGACGGTCACCCCACAGCCCAGCCACGCCTCGCTGCCGGCCCGCATCAGATCGCTCGCGCGCGCCATCCAGGACGACGACGAGCCGCTGGTCGAAGCGATCCTCCGGCTGAGCCGATCGCGGCGCGCGTTCGCTCCGCTCGCGCTCATGATCGGGGCCTTCGCGATGCTGTTCGACGGGCTCGCGCAGCTGCTGTCCAACTGGCGGCTCACGCTCATCCAGATCCTGCCCGCGATGTGGATCTGGCTGGCGATGTTCGACCTCAAGGCGCGAGCGTTCCAGGGCAAGTCCTTTCCCGTGCTGCGCGGCTCGATTCTGATCCCGGTCGCGCTGGCCATCGTCGCGGGCACGATCGCGAGCTTCTTCCTGAACGGCGTGTTCGCGTTCGCGATCGCGCGGTCGCGCCCTCCCAAGATCGCGCCGGCGTTCGCCGAGGCGCGGCGGCGCCTGAAGCCGATTCTCATCTCCGGCGCTGTCGTCGGCCTGCTGCTCGCCGTGGCGACGACGATCGCTCCACGCTGGAGCCGCGCGCTGTTCACCCTCTCGCTGGGGGCGGTCATCGCCGTGATGATGGTCTGCTACGTCGCCGTGCCCGCGCGGCTGATCGGCATGAGGACGACCCACTCAAGACGCGACCGGCTCACGGCGACGGCGCTCGGGGGCGCGATCGGGGCGACCGTCTCGACGCCTCCCTACCTGCTCGGGCGCCTCGGGATTCTGATGCTCGGATCACCCGTCCTGTTCGTCCCCGGGATCTTCGTGCTGACCTTCGGGGTCTCGCTGCAGGCGGGCGCGACGGGGGCCGTCAGGGCGATCAAGATGGGCGCCAGCCTCACGGCCGGAGCGGTGCCCGGCGACCCACCCCCCGGGTGAGCCCTCAGAGGCCGAATTCGGCGGGGACGTGGCCCGCGGCGACCGCTTCCTCAAGGCGCCTGTGGTCGCGCTCGTTCTGGTCGGCATAGGACACCGAGAAGTCGGCGATCGCCTCATCGAAGCGCGGGCCGGCGCCGACGTAGGCGGCGATCGCCAGGCGATCACCGGAGCGGGCGTGCGCTCGCGCCATTGACCACCCGCAGGCCCGCGCGTATGCATACAGCCCCGATTGGCTCAGCGCCGAGAGGTCGGCGGACGCCTTCCAATCCCACAGCTGGCGGACGTAGAAGTCGTGCTCCCTGCCGTCAAGCCCCTCGCTGCGCTGCCAGCAGAGGAAGATGTCGCTCGCGGCCTGTGAGATGCGCTGGCCGCGCACGACGCGCTCGCCGTGGTTGTCGAACTCGCTCGCGCCGAGATAGGGCTCGAGCACCGAGGCCTGCGCCTCCTTTGCCTGCAGCACGAGCGGGTCGCGTCCGTCGCGGCCGAGCAGAAGGAACACCCATGCGCGCGTGCCGACGCTGCCGACGCCGACCACCTTGCGGGCCATGTCGACGAAGCGATAGCTGTTGAACAGGTAGCGCCGCTCGGCATCGAGGCCGGCCGCGTACTCCGTCAGGAGCTCGCGAATGTAGTCGGTCTCGTCGCGGGCGTCGCCCGGGCCCATGAGCTCGCGCAGCGGCACGAGCAGGGGCGGAACGCTGCGGAAGCGCAGCTCGCCCCCTACGCGCTGGGTCAGCTTCTTGACGGCACGCAGGCTTGTCTTCCGCCGTGCGTTGGCGAACGGCTTGGCGAACACGATGCGACCGCTCGCACCGAGCTCGCCGCCGAAGCGATCGACGAGCTCGCTCGCGGTGAGGCGCTCGTACCACACCTCGAGGTGGCTTTTGTCGGCGAAGCTCCGCATCGCCGCGCGGTACTCGCACACGCACCCCGTCACGATCCGCCGGCGACGATCCGCCGCCAGCCCGACGTCGCGGCCCGCGATCTCCGCGCTCGCGGCCATCCGCTTGACGTCCCATTCCCAGGGCCCTGGCAGCGTCTCGTCGAAGTCGTTCGGACTGAACACGAGCTTGCGGTCGGGCGCTGCAAACCCGCCGAAGTTCGAGATGTGGGCGTCGCCGCAGGCCTGCACGACGATGTCCGTATCCGGCGTCTGTGCGAGGTCTGCCGCCATCACAGCCGCGGCACCGCGATAGAAGGTGAAGGGCGACACGAGCATCCGCCCGTAGCGAATCGGCACGAGCTCCGGCAGGCGCGACGCCGCCTGGGTCGTCAGCACCGCCACGGGGTCGGGGCGGCCGGGCGCCGGGGACCAGTCGCCGTGAGCGGAGCGGGGTACCGCGCGGCGGGCCTCGCGGCCACGTTCTGCGGACTCACCTGACTGAAGCGTTGAGTGGAGCGAGTTGTACACCGAACACACTCTAGGTCCCGTCGTTGATCTGAGAGCCGTCGTTGAGCTGCTGTGCGACCGCGACGACAGACGTGCGCTCGTAGAAGTCAACCGCGACGATCGCGCCCTTCGACACACGTTGCTTCAGGCAGCGCTCGATGCGCCGGCGCAGGAAGGGTGCGCGCCCGATTGCAGCGTTCAGCCTCTCGCTCGGCGGGAACGGCGGTATCCAGTGGTTGATCAGGAGCAGCGGGCCGTCTGCCTCGCCGCGGTAGCGCTTGCAGCTCAGCTGGTCCGGGCGCGTGGCGCCGAGGGGCGTGTCCTGGATGAACGAGAAGGCGGGCATGTACCACGCCGGCCCACCGTTCGCCAGTGCGCCCGGCCCTGAAGCCTTCTCCTCGGCGAAGACCACGAGGCGCCGGCCGCCGGCGATCAGCGACCGAAGCGTTGGCAGCGGCTCGCCGCGCTTGAGCGTGACGACGTAGCGCGTGAGCCCGGCCTGCTCGAAGGCCCGCTCGACGGTCGCGGGGGGGACGTAGTCCTCGACGATCGCCACCAGGACCTGGTCGGGATGCTCAGCGAGAAAGCGCCTGACCACCTCCAGTTCCTGATCCAGCGGCTCGGCTCCGAGCTCGCACAGGGTGTGGCACAGGTAGGGCTCGGGCGTACCTTGAAGCGTGCCCAGACCCACACCGCCGGCGAGACGATCGGCGACCGCGAGGGCGCTCGCTGGAAGCTGTTCTGCGACCTTGTTGCGATCGGAGCCCTCGGCGCTCAGATCGGTGCGCACGCGACCGGCCGCGGCGTCATACACGCCGTAGTGCACGTCGAGCAGAAACGCACGGATCCCGTCGTCGAGCTGGCGCGCGATGCCGTAACGCTGATTGGCGAAGTACCAGCCCGGCTCATCTGAGGCCGCGAAGGAATTGTGCGTGCCCGGGAAGACCACTTCATTCAGGCGACGGTCGCACAGCGACGCGGCGCCGTTGCAGCTCGTGACCGACGCCTCTGCGTGTCCGTCGGAGCTGGATCCGCAGGCGAGGAGCGCCGGCGCCGGTGCCGCGGCGATGACGGCCGCCAGCGCCGCGACGGCCCGACGCCCGCCGCGGCGAGTCACTCCTCCTCGGCTCCGTCAGGCTGGCTGCTCGCGCGGCGAGCCTGCAGTCGCTCGACGAGCACATGGCCGAGATAGGCGTTCTGGCCGCCGATGAGCTCCCACGCGCGCGAGATGCCGATGAAGAAGCAGACGATCACGAGCACGCAGATCGTCTGCAGGTCACCGCGGTCGTTCGCGCGCCGATCGAGCCCCAGCCCCGCCAGCAGCTGGATGACGAACACGATGATGAGCGCCAGCAGGAAGGCCATGTCACCGAGCCGCACGCGCCCGGCGCGCCAGGCCGGAAGGACGCGCACGAGCGCCCCCGCCACGAACAGCATGCCCACGATGGCGACGACCGTCGCGGCGGTACCGACGTTGAAGCCGGGCACGAGGCCGAACAGCCCGACGGCGAGGGCGTTGGTGAACGCCGTCAGCGCCGCGGCGGCGCGGACGCTGTGAATCTCGGATGCCTGCGGGCCGAGGATGCGCTCGGGACTGACGGAGATGGCCACGAACAGAAGCCCGATCAGTGCCCCCGCCACCTCGGCGGAGGTGGTGAAGAACTCGTGTGCGGAGGCGGCCGTCATGAGACCCCGGCTACGGCCGCGGCGGCTCCTCGCCGTCCCAGTAGTCGACCTCGTCGGCGAGCCTGAAGAACTTGCGCAGGCCGCCGCCGCGCGGCCGGCGCTCGCCCGCGAACAGCTTGCCCGAGTCGGGGTAGATGACCACGTCGGGCTTGCCGTTGCTGCTGACGGCGATGAAGCGGACCGTCTCATCGCTGCGGTTGAGGAGCTGGTGGGCGCCGCTCTCACCGGGCGGGAACGAGACGACGTCACCGGGCTCGAGTTGAGACCAGCCCTCGGGCGATCGCAGGCTCGGCGCACCGTCGAGCACGACCAGGAGCTCCTCCTCGGCGAGGTGGAAGTGGTACGGATAGGCCGCCTCTCCGACCGGCAGCTCCCACAGCGAGATGCCGAGGCGCTCTGAGCCGAGCGCATAGCCGACGCGCGAGCGCCGGGCACGGAAGCCGTCGCGGTCGCGCGGCTCGTCGAAGCCGGAGACGTGGAGGTTCTGCTTTCTCACCGCTCAAGCGACGATACCGACCCGGCCGGGTGCGGATCGGCCGCGCCGGCGGCGCTGCTCAGCTTGACTGCTCAGGCTTTCTGGCAGTACACGTAGACGGTCACGCTCGAGTTCAGCCCGGTTTCGTCCTCGAACTGAACCGACCAGCCGGTCCCGGCGCCGTTGCGAAGCGAGATGATCGGCGTCACCCCTTGCACCACCTCGGTGTAGCCGACCGAGGTGGCAACTTCACCGGCCGCTTTACAGGTCGCTTCGACCGTCGCGCTCGCTCCCTGGGCGAGGTTGTCGATCGTCTTGGTCGTTTCGCCCGTTGTGATCGCGCCGGCCGACCCGGTCGCACCCGTCGCACCTTTTGCACCTGTAGCACCTGTTGCACCGGCGCCCGTTGCACCCGTCGCTCCAGCCGCTCCAGTCGCGCCTGCGGCGCCCGTCACTCCGGTTGCGCCGGTGGCTCCGGTCGCACCGGCTCCGGTCGCGCCCTTTGCTCCGGTTGCGCCCACGGTTCCCGTCGTTCCCGTCGCTCCCGTCGCTCCCGTGGCCCCAGTCGCGCCGGCTCCGGTGACACCGGTTGCTCCCGTGGCGCCCGTGCTTCCCGTCGCACCGGTGACACCGGCCGCTCCCGTGGCTCCCGTCGCGCCCGTGGCGCCGGCTCCGGTCGCACCGGTCGCACCGGTGGCGCCCGTGGTTCCCGTCGCGCCCGTGACGCCGATTGCCCCGGTGGCTCCCGTCGCACCGGTTCCTGTCGCGCCGGTGGCGCCGGTGAGGCCACCACTACCGGTTGCGCCGGTCGCTCCCTCGGCTCCGGTCGCACCTGTCACTCCCTGAATTCCGCTCGCGCCGGTCGCTCCCGTCGCGCCGATGCCGCCGGTGGCACCGGTCGCGCCCGTTTCACCGGTCGCGCCCGTTGTTCCGGTTGCGCCCACGGCTCCGGTCGCTCCGGTTGCGCCGAGGGCGCCGGTGGCTCCGGTTTCACCGCTCGCGCCGGTGTCTCCTGTCGACCCCGTTGCCCCGGTCGCCCCCTCGGCTCCGGTCGCGCCGGTCACCCCCTGCAGTCCGGTCGCGCCGGTCACGCCGTTGGCGCCATTGGTTCCGTTGTTTCCACTGGCTCCGCTTTCACCGGTTGCGCCGGTCGGCCCGGTCGGGCCGGTTTCACCCCTGGCTGCGGCTGCTCCCGCTTCACCGCGAGCACCCTGCGCTCCGGTTGCGCCATCGTTGCCGTCGGTGCCCGCCGCACCGCGGGGGCCCGCCGCTCCATCCGCGCCCGCGGGGCCCCCGAGCCCCGCGGCCCCCTGCGGACCGGTGACGCTGGTCCCCGCGGGGCCCCTGTCCCCCTTGAGCTGCGCGAGAACCCCCGGCTTGATCTGCTTGGTCGAGGTGATCAGATAGTGGCTCGCGGCCATCGCGCCGCTGCTCATCGAGAAGACGAGCGCAAGTGTGGCTGCGACGTTGGCGTAGCTGAAACGCGGGCGCATCTGATGGCCTCCTTGCCTTGCGAGCTCTCATCTCAGCTCGGTCCGGGTCCGCTGACGGAGCCTTACCGAGCCGAGCCGAGGAGGCTCGCGCTTGTGGCGACCGATTGTCAGCGCTGAGACCCGTTTGCGCAATGGGCCGGTTGCCTCAACGGCGTTCAACTTTTGAACGCCGGCGCGCCGGGCCACGCCCTGCAGCTACTCGTTGACCGTTACGCCCGGCCCGCTGGAGCCGCCTGCGCCGCAGCTCGGCGTCGGGATCGTCAGCGAGCTGAAGTAGCTGCCCAGGAACTTGAGCTGTGAGGCGATACTCGGGCCCCACGTCGCGGGCAACCTGAACGCCGTTAGAACTTCAGCGGTCTCCGCCACCGGGAACTGGAACCCGTGCGGGACCGTGAACTCGGCGACCGTCCCGCACGGAACCCAGCTGGGGATCGTCGAGTTGGGGGTGAGGACGAAGGTGTTTGTGGGGTTCGCCGCGCTCGCGCTCGCAACCCCCGCGCCGAGCACCAGCAGCGCCGCGGCCGTGATCGCGAGCGTCACGCTGAGCAAAGAAATCCTGCGTGGCGTCCGAAGTAGTGGCTTCCTTGCCATTCGCAACCACTGCCTTCCACGTCGGTCCTTCGACTCTCGCCCTTCATCGGTGGGCGAACCCCGTCCCGCGCGGCAAGTGTAGACGCGCCCGCCCCCGCGGTCAAATCACGCAGGCCGGCGCATTTCACCGCCCGAGATAAGCTGACGCTCGACGTGCAGGACGAGAGCAACCCGAGCGAGCCGCTGGCGCTCCTTGATCGCTGGCTGGGCGAAGCTCGCGCCGCCGGCGTGCGCGAGCCGAGCTCGGTGGCGTTCGTGACCGTGGGCGGGGATGGCCGGCCGTCGGCACGCACGGTCTCGCTCAAGCGGATCGAGCGGGAGGCGCTGGTGTTCACCTCGGCGCTGTGGACGCGCAAGGCGCAGGAGATCCAGGGCAATCCGCAGGTGGCGCTGCTGTTTCACTGGCCCGAGCTCGGCCGCCAGGTCCACGTCGGCGGTCGCGCGGCCGTGAGCGAGCGCGAGCTCGCGGTCGAGCTGTTCGACGGGCGCGAGCTCGCGAATCGCGTGCAGACGCTCGTTTCCCGCCAGGGCGAGGTGATCGAGGACATCGAGCCGCTGCGCGCGCGTCACGCCCACCTGATGGACGTGCTCGAGGCTCCGCCGGAGTGCCCGCCGGACTGGGGTGCGATCCGCGTGTTCCCCGACGCCGTCGAGTTCTTGCTCGAAGCGCCCGATCGGATGCACGACCGGCTGCTGCACGAGCGCACCGGTGGGGGCTGGCGCGTCGTGCGCCTGTCGCCGTGAGCACGTCGGCGGTAGTCTTGCTGGCCTCGGCGCGGATGACCGCCATCGACGCGGATGACCGCGTGTGTCGCACGAAACCAGGAGGTCCCACGCATGAGCCCCTCACCCGCGACGCCGTTTGAGCTGAACGGACGCACGGCCTTCATCACCGGAGCCGCGCGTGGAATCGGCGCCGCCACCGCCGAGAGGCTCCATGCCAGGGGCGCCAACGTCGCGCTCGTCGGCCTCGAGCCCGAGCGCCTCGAGGAGAACGCCGCGCGCCTGGGCGAGCGCGCGGCCTACTTCGAGGCCGACGTCACCGACTTCGACGCGCTCCAGCGGGCGGTCGCGGGCACGGTCGAGAGCTTCGGCGGCATCGATGTTGCGATCGCCAACGCCGGGATCGCTTTCACGGGACCGCTCGCGACGGCCCCGATCGAGCAGGTCGAGCGCACGCTCGAGGTGAACCTGCTCGGCGTCTGGCGCACCGACCGCGCGGTCATCGAGCAGATCACTAAACGGCGCGGCTATCTGCTGAACATCGCGTCGCTTTCAGCCATCACACACACGGCGCTGATGGGTCCCTACACGACCGCGAAGTCGGGGGTTGAGGCGCTCAGCGACGCCCTGCGCATGGAGACACTGCCCAGCGGCGCACGCGTCGGCTGCGCGTACTTCGGCTTCATCGACACGGACCTGGTGCGCGCCGCCTATGCCCAGCCGTCGGTTGAAATCATGAACAATAAGACGCCCGGGTTCCTGCGCAATCCGGCGCCGCTGTCCAGCGCCATCGACGCGATCGAGCGGGGCATCGAACGGCGCTCCGCGCGCGTCTGGTCACCGCGCTGGGTGGGCGCCGCGATCGCGCTGCGCGGCGTTCTGCAGCCGCTGATCGAACGACGCCTCGAGCGCAGCTCGGCCGAGCTCAGCGAGGCGATGCGCCTGTCGGCGGCGGGCGAGAGCGCCGCGCTCGACCCCCAGCTGGGGGTCGCCGCGCAGGCGCTCACTCCGCGCGAGGGGACTCCGGTAGCGCGCTGAGCGCGCTCAGTCCTCGCCCTCGGTCGTGGTGCTCTCGGGGTCGTCGCCCTCACCGAGGATTCGGTAGAGGTCGCGGCGGGCCTGCGCGAGCACCTTGCGGGCCTCGCCCATCTGAGCCTCAGAGCCCGTGCGCATCACCTGCGCGAACGCGAAGGCGACCTCGCGGCCGAGCTTGGCGAGCTCCTGGACC
The DNA here is from genome assembly GCA_963779605.1 of uncultured Solirubrobacteraceae bacterium. Classification (GTDB taxonomy): domain Bacteria; phylum Actinomycetota; class Thermoleophilia; order Solirubrobacterales; family Solirubrobacteraceae; genus Palsa-744. The sequence goes on along the minus strand of CAVZYR010000004.1, from coordinate 883,555 downwards.
TGATCGCTCACGTCCCCGCTCATCTGCTCCCACGGCGCGGGAATGCCCTCGCCGCGGTCCTTCAGCTGAGCCTCGCCGGCATCCGTCAGCCGGAACAGCTTGCGCCCGTCGATCTCCTCCGAGCGGATCAGACCCTCGTCCTCGAGCTGCTGCAGCGCCGGATACACCGACCCTGGGCTCGGGTGCCAGACGCCGTCGCTTCGCTCCTCGACCTCCTGCATGATCTGGTAGCCGTTGCGGGGTTCCTCGGCGAGCAGCAGCAGCGCCGCGGTACGGATGTCGCCGCGACGCGCCTTGCGTCCGCGTCCGCGCCCGCGGCCTCCGCCGCCGGAACCGCCGAAGGGAAAGCCGCCGTAGTAGCCGCCGCCCGGGCCGAAGCCGCGGTGGCGGTGGCGGCAACGCCCGTGGCTTGTTGACTGTGGTTCACTTGCAAACATAACTAACTCCTATCGAGTTCTATCAAAGTAAGTCAAAGATATATCACAATAGTCTCGTCAATCCAAGGGGAGACGTCCTTTGATGGGCATGCTTCGCATGCGAGCGGGCCGCGATGGGAGAGATGACGCCGGCCGGCGAGGACGCCTCAGTGGCGGAAGTGGCGGCGGCCGGTGGCGACCATCGCTATCTGAGCGGCGTTGGCGGCGGCGATGACATCCTCGTCGCGCACCGAGCCCCCGGGCTGAATCATCGCCGTCACGCCCGCGTCGATCGCGAGCTGGGGACCGTCGGCGAAGGGGAAGTAGGCATCGGATGCCAGCACGGAGCCCGCGAGCAGCTCGGGCTGGGCGGCGCTCGCCTTCTCGATCGCGATGCGCACCGAGTCCACCCGGCTCATCTGACCCGCTCCGATCCCGATCGTGGCGCCGCCGGCGGCGAGCACGATCGCGTTGGAGCGCACGTGGCGGCAGACCTTCCAGGCGAAGAGAAGGTCCTCCCACTGCTCCTCGCTGGGCGCCTTCGCCGTGAGCACGCGCATCTGATCGCGGGTCTCTGAGACCACGTCGCGGGTCTGCACGAGCTGGCCGCCGATCACCGGCTTTGCCTCGAGCTCGTGCGTGGGCGCGGGCCACTCGGCCAGCTCCAGCAGGCGCACGTTCTTCTTCTGCGTGAGCACCTCGAGCGCGTCGCCGTCGAAGCCGGGGGCGAGCAGCACCTCGATGAACTGCTTGTTGAGCTCCTCCGCGAAGGCGCGGTCGATGCGCCGGTTGACGGCGATCACGCCGCCGTAGGCGCTCTGCGGGTCGCACGCGAAGGCGCGTTCGTAGGCCACGCGGGCGCTGTCGGCGATGGCACAGCCGCAGGGGTTGTTGTGCTTGAGGATCGCGCAGGCGGGCGCGTCGAAGTCCTCGACCAGCTCGCGCGCGGAGCTCAGGTCGAGCAGGTTGTTGAACGACAGCTCCTTGCCGTGCAGCTGGATCACGCCGTCGAGCAGATGCGTCGCGGCGCCCGCGCGCGCGTAGAAGGCGGCCTGCTGGTGGGGGTTCTCGCCGTAGCGAAGGTCTGAGACCTTCTCGTATGCCTCGCTCCAGCTCGGGGGAAAGCCCTCGCACACGCGCGGGGCGAACCAGCCGGCGATGGCGGCGTCGTAGCGGGCGGTCAGGGCAAACGCCTTGGCCGCGAGAGCCGTGCGCGTCTGAAGCGAAAGCCGACCGTCTGACTCGCGCAGCTCGGCGAGCACGCCCGCGTAGTCCTGCGGATCGACCACGACGGCGGCGAATCCGCTGTTCTTGGCCGCCGCCCTGATCATCGTGGGCCCGCCGATGTCGATGTTCTCGACGATCTCCTCGTCGCTCGCGTCGCCGCGCGCGAGCGTCTGCTCGAACGGGTAGAGGTTGACGCAGACGAGGTCGACCGGCTCGATCCCCTGCTCGGCGGCGGCGCCCACATGGCCCGCGTCGTCGCGCCTGGCCAGAAGCCCGGCATACAGCCGCGCGTGAAGCGTCTTCACGCGCCCGTCCATGATCTCCGGGAAGCCGGTGAAGTCCTCGATCGCACGCGCCCCGATGCCCGCCGCCGTGAGCTCGCGCGCGGTGCCGCCCGTCGAGACGATCTCGACCCCCAGCTGCTCGAGGCCGCGTGCGAAGTCGACGATCCCGTCCTTCTCGGACACCGACAAGAGCGCCCTGCGCACGCGCACCTCGCCGGGAGCGGCGGGATCCATTGCCGCCGCCTGACCGGTGCTGAGGTCGCTCTGGGAGAGCATTGCCAGAAGCCTAACCGTCGTCCTCTTCCTGCGCGGGGTCCCCGCCGGCCGGGCCCCGCTCGCCCGCCGCGGCGTAGGTCATGAGCCGTCGCGGGTTGAGCGGATCGGCGGCCAGCGCGCCCTGTGCGAACAGGCGAACCGCCTCCGCGAGCAGGGCATGCTCGAGCGGGCGCAGGGCCTCGAGCACCTCCTCGGGCTCGCGCGCGTCCGGCAGCTCGACGGCGCGCTGCAGGATCACGGGGCCCGAGTCCACGCCGTCGTCGATGAAGTGGACGGTCACCCCGAACACCTTCACGCCGTATGCGAGCGCCTGCTCGATCGCGTGCAGGCCGGGGAAGGCCGGAAGCAGCGATGGGTGCACGTTGATGACGGCGCCCGGAAAGCGCGCGAGGAAGGTGGAGCCGAGCAGCTCCATGTAGCCGGCGCCGACCACCAGCTCCGAGCCGCGTTCCTCGAGCCAGTCGGCCAGAGCCAGGTCGCGCGCCTCGCGGTCGGCGTGGTCTGAGCGGGCGAACACCGCGTTCGGCACCCCGCGCGCCGAGGCGCGCGCGAGCGCCGGAGCGCCGGCGACGCTCGAGGCGACCGCCACGACCCGCGCCTCGCGCCCGTGCACGCTGTCCAGCAGCGCCTGCAGGTTGGTGCCGGCGCCCGAGACGAGCACGGCGATGGCGAGCGGCTCGGCCACGGGCGCCACGATAGCTGTGACCAAGATCACACACGGCGGCCGCTCACCCTCGTTCAATGGTGGCGAGGGTGGAGAGACATATGTCGACCGTCAGGACAAGGCAATGCTCACAGCACTCGCAGTCACCCTCATCATCACCATCGCACTCGGCTCCGGGCTTCGCGTCGGTCGCAACGGCGGCCTGATCTCACGCCGGCCCTACAACAACCGCTACAACGACGCCTCCGGCGCACGCGACGACTGGTTCGGCTAGATAGGCGGCGACGCGTACGCTGACAGCGCAATCCGCCGTGGATCGAGCGGGATGTGTCGCCGCGCCATGCTTCTCCATGCGGCACCCTGCCCAGGCTGAGGGCGATTTTACAGGCAGCTAGGCCCGTTTGATCACAGCCCGCGAGGCAGCCCCACCCTGATCTCGTGCGGGACGCAGCAGGCTCAGGCATCCCCTTCGAGCACTCGCAGCGCGCTACTCGGCGTGACCCGCAAGACGATCTACACCTGGCGCGAGCTGGCAGCGCACTTCCAGCCGGGCGAAACGGTCGCCGAGGCCCTTGCCAAACGGACGCCAGACGGTCACGCGGCGCACTACAAGGGCCGGTTGGCGATCGGATCCATCCGTGCATGGTTGGAAAGAGCTTTTCCATCTTTAGAAAGAAAAGAAAGAAAAGGTCGATTGTCTTTCTAAACCGTCTAGACTCGGAAAGCGCCCTTTCCAAGCCCTGAATCCAGTGAACAGAGACGACTTCACCGCCAACGCACCCGGTCGCCTCGTTTCCTACCAGGGACACGAGGCGTTTAGTCCAGCGCCGCTGCCCCCAACTCTGGACTTTACCCCCGAGCTGGTCACGCACCTAAGCAGCGCATCGACCAGCGTCGGGCTGCTGGCCGGTGCCGGGCGCAACCTAACGAACCCGAGTCTGCTGATCGGACCGTATCTGCGTCGCGAGGCAGTCCTCAGCTCGCGGATTGAGGGAACGATGAGCACGCTGGCCGACCTGTACGAAGACGAGGCGACCGGTAGCTCTAGAGGCGATGTCCGCGAGGTCCGCAACTACCTCGCCGCCCACGAATATGGTCTCCGGACCCTCAAGAGGCTCCCGCTCTGTCTGCGACTACTGCGCGACATCCACGAGCGTCTCATGCACGGGGTTCGCGGTCACGAGCGCCATCCCGGAAGCTTCCGCTCCTATCAAAACTGGATCGGACGCGATCCCGGGGCGCCAATTGAGGAGGCGCGATACGTACCACCACCGGTAGCCGAGATGCGTACCGCGCTTGGCGACTTTGAGAGCTTCCTGCACGACGAATCGCTGCCCCCCCTTATCCTCGCCGCACTCGCTCACTATCAATTTGAGGCAATCCACCCGTTTGGCGACGGCAACGGCCGCATCGGAAGGCTGCTGATATCGCTGCTGTTGCACGAGCGGGGTCTCCTTCCCCAACCGCTGCTCTACATATCGGCCTACTTCGAGCGAAGCGGGGCCGAGTACTACGATCGGCTGCTGCGCGTCAGCACTCACGGTGACTGGCTCGGCTGGCTCACGTACTTCCTGACGGGCGTTGAGGTGCAGGCCCAGGCGGCAGTGGACGATGCCGAGCGCCTTCTCAACCTGCAAACGCGCTATCACGATGTCCTCTCAGAGGCGCGTGCGCGTCAAGCAGCCCACCAGCTGATAGACCGTCTGTTCATCAACCCATACGTCGCGGCGCCCCGCGCCGCGGAAGTCCTGAATGTATCGGCCCCCACAGCGCGCGCGGCCATTCGCGACCTACAGGCACAGGGCATCCTTCGCGAGGTGACGGGACGCAAATGGGGCCAGCTATTCCTCGCTCAAGATGTTCTTGAAGCGGCGCGCGGTGAAATAGAAGACGGCTCACCCGAGGACGACTAGTGTCTTGATGCATTAATTCACCAGCATCGGGGTAGGCAGTATCTATGCCTATTCCTGTTGCTGTTTCCATCGAGTTGTCAGAAGAGGAGCGCGCTCAGCTTGAGTCCTGGGCGCGTCGTCATACGAGTGCTCAGGCGCTCGCGCAACGCTCCCGGATCGTGCTGGCGGCCGCCGCCGGGCTAAAGAACACCGAGATCGCCGGGCGTTTGGGCGTGAATCGGAGCAGCGTGACCAAGTGGCGCTCGCGCTTCTCAGAGCATCGCCTCTGCGGGCTGCTCGATGAGCCCCGTCCGGGAAAACCGCGAACGATCACCGACGAGCAGGTCGAGGAGGTGATCGTAAAGACGCTTGAGTCCACGCCGAAGGATGCAACGCACTGGTCGACGCGCTCGATGGCCAGGGAGGTCGGCCTCACGCAGTCAGCGGTGCTGCGGATCTGGCATGCGTTCGGTCTTCAGCCCCACCGCACCGAAACTTGGAAGCTCTCCAAGGACCCGCAGTTCGTGGCCAAGGTCCGCGATGTCGTCGGTCTCTACCTGAACCCGCCGGAGCGAGCTGTCGTGCTGTGCGTGGATGAGAAGTCCCAGATCCAGGCGCTGGACAGGACGGCGCCGATCCTGCCGATGTTGCCCGGCACCCCGCAGCGTGCGACGCACGACTACAAACGGGCCGGCACCTCGAGCCTCTACGCGGCGTTGGACATCACGACGAGCAAGGTGATCGGCTCGCTGCACGCCCGCCACCGCGCGATCGAGTTCAAGAAGTTCCTGCAGACCGTTGATCGCGAGGTTCCCGCCGAGCTGGACGTGCATGTGATCCTCGACAACAGCTCCACCCACAAGACGCCGGCCGTCAAGAAATGGCTGCTCGCTCATCCGCGATTCGTGTTGCACTTCACCCCGACCAGCAGCTCGTGGCTGAACCTCGTCGAGCGCTGGTTCTCAGAGCTCACCAGCAAGAAGCTCCGCCGCGGCACGCACCGCTCGGTGCGCGAGCTCAACAGCGACATCCGCACCTGGATAAACGACTGGAACGACGATCCGCGCCCCTACGTCTGGACCAAGACAGCCGACCAGATCCTCGAATCCATCAGCCGATACTGCAACCGAACTATTGCATCAGGACACTAGCCCGTCAAGGTCAGCCCTAGCGGCCCTAAGCCTGCACGAGGGGCAGCTCCTGCCCCTCCTCCAGCGAGTACTTGCCCGCCGCGCCGTCTGAGCCGGCGAGCGGGTACTCGCCGGTGAAGCACGCGTCGCAGTGGCTGTCGCGCGTCGCCCCCACCGCCTCATACACGCCGGCGAGAGACAGGTAGTGCAAGGAGTCGCACCCCAGCTCGGCGGCGACCTCCTCGGTCGTGCGCCCGTGGGCGATCATCTCCTCGCGCGTGGACATGTCGATGCCGTAGTGGCAGGGGTGCTTGATCGGCGGCGCGGAGATGCGCATGTGGATCTCCGCCGCGCCCGAGTCGCGCAGCATCTGCACGATCTGCCGCGTCGTGTTGCCGCGCACGATCGAGTCGTCCACGACCACCAGCCGCTTGCCCTCGATCACCTCCGGCAGCGGGTTGAACTTGAGGCGCAGCCCGTGCTTGCGAAGCTCCTGCCCGGGCTGGATGAAGGTGCGCGCGACGTAGCGGTTCTTGACGAAGCCGTCGTCCTGCGGCAGCCCCGCCGCACGCGCGAGCCCGCGCGCCGCCGGGTTGCCGGAGTCGGGGACCGCGATCACGAGGTCTGCCTCGACCGGCGCCTCACGCCACAGGATCTCGCCCATGCGCCCGCGCGCCACCTGCAGCACGCGGTCGTTCATGCGCGAGTCCGGTCGCGCGAAGTAGATGTACTCGAACACGCAGAACGCGCGCCGCCCGCCGGGCGCGACGATGCGGCTCTGAAGGCCGTCCTCGCCGAGTGTGACCACCTCACCCGGCTCGACGTCGCGCAGGAGCTTCGCGCCGATGATGTCGAACGCGCACGACTCGCTGGCCACGCAGTAGCGAACGGCGCCGTCCGGATCGCCGGGCTCGGGCTCGAGCGCGCCCAGCACGAGCGGGCGCAGACCGTGCGGGTCGCGGAAGGCGACGACGCGGTCCTTCGTCATCGCCACGATCGAGAAGGCCCCGCGCAGCCGCGGGAGCACATCGGCGATCGCGTCCTCGAGCAGCTCCGCCGGGTGCGTCGCGATCAGCGCGGCGATGATCTCCGAGTCAGAGGTGGAGCTGAACGTGACGCCGCGCTCGAGCAGCTCGTCGTGCAGCTCGACGGCGTTGATCAGGTTGCCGTTGTGCGCCAGCGCGACCTCGCGACGGGAGCCGTCGGTGCCCTCCGAGCGCTGCACCGGCTGGGAGTTCTCCCAGGCGTTCGAGCCGGTCGTCGAGTAGCGCACATGCCCGATCGCGAGCTCCCCGGCGAGCGTGCGCAGGTCGTTCTCACTGAAAACCTGGCTGACGAGGCCGAGCTCGCGGCGGGTGACGATATGCCCGCCACGGTCGGCCGCCGCGATTCCCGCCGACTCCTGCCCGCGATGCTGGAGCGCATACAGGGCGAAGTACGACAGACGCGACACCTCGTGACCGGGCGCATAAAGTCCGAAAACTCCGCACTCATCGCGCGGTCCCTCACGCATTGCAGACACGCTAGCAGTACTCATGCGAACAGCTCCGCAAGGCCCGCGTGCGCGCCGGCGAGCTCCGCCAGGGTGAGGGCGATCGCGACCTCCTGCCCGGCGATCTCGATCCTCAGCTCGCCGCCGCCGACCGCCCCGAGCGCCAGCATCGGAGTCTCCTCGCCCAGCCCGCGCAGGTCCTCGCCGTCGCCGCTCACCACGAAGCCGCCCGGCCCCTCCCCGAAGAGCGCGGCGGTCAGGAGCGCTGAAACCGGCGAGGAGGACCCGGGTCCCGGCGCGGCTCGCCGGATTGTTTCCAAGAAATCATCTCCCAACAGGACGCTCGCACCGACGTCCCCGGCCAGGCAGCACTCGGCCAGGGCAACCGCGAGACCGCCCTCGGCGATGTCGTGGGCACTCGCCAGAAGGCCCGCGCGGACGGCCTCGCGCACCGCTGTCTGGGCGGCGGCGACGGCGTCCATGTCGAACTCGGGAAGGCCATCGGGGAGGGGCCGGCCGTGCAGCTTGTCGAGCTCGCCGGCGGGCAGCGACGGGCTGAAAGGGCCGACCAGCGCAATCTGCTGGCCCGCGCGAGCGAACCCGAGCCGCCCGGCCCGGCGCGCGTCGGGCAGACGCCCGACCATGCCGACCACCGGCGTGGGGTATATCGGGCCGGTTGCGCCCTCGTTGTAGAGGGACACGTTGCCGCCGACGATCGGCGCCTCGAGCGCGCGGCAGGCGTGCGCGAGGCCCCGCACCGATTCGGTCAGCTGCCAGGCGATGTGCCCCTTCTCGGGGTTGCCGAAGTTGAGGTTGTTGGTCGTGCCCAGCGGCTCGGCGCCGACGCAGGCGAGGTTCGAGGCGCACTCGAGCACGACGGCGAGCGTCCCCCGATAGGGGTCGGCGGCCACGCGCCGGCCGTTGCCGTCGATGCTCACGGCGAGGGCGGGCACCGGCTCACCCGCCGGCGCGGCGCTCGCGGGGCCCGCCGGGTGGATCGCGAGCACGGCGGCGTCGGCCTGCTCGGGGCGGCGCACCGTGCGCGACTGCACGATCGCGTCGTACTGCTCGAACAGGGGCCTGCGCGATGCGAGGTTGGGGGATGACAGCAGCGCGAGCAGCGCCTCGCGCGGGGTCGCATCCGCAGACAGCGTGGCCGGCGGCGGCTGATAGATCGGCTCGGCGGGCCTGACGGGGTCGAGCTCATACAGCGGGCACTCGTCCACCAGCGCGCTCACCGCCATGTCGCCGACGAGCTCTGAGCCGTCGAGCACGCGCACCCGCCCTGAGCCGGTCACGCTGCCGATCGCCGTGCCGCCCACCTCCCACTTCTCGCACACGCCCAGCACCGCGTCGAGGTCGGCGGGCTCGACCACGCACAGCATCCGCTCCTGGGACTCCGAGACCATCACCTCGAACGGCTCCATCCCGGGCTCGCGCAGGGGCACGCGGGCGACGTCGATGTCCACCCCCACGCCCCCCTTGGAGGCCATCTCGGCGGCCGAGGAGGTCAGCCCGGCCGCGCCCAGATCCTGCAGGGAGACGAGCAGCCCGCGCGCCAGCAGCTCAAGCGAGCACTCGAGCAGCTTCTTCTCGGCGAAGGGATCGCCCACCTGCACCGTCGGGCGCATGTCGGCGCCGGCATCCCCGTCGCCGTCGTCCTTGGCGAGCTCGGCCGAGGCGAGCACCGAGGCACCACCGATCCCGTCGCGGCCGGTGGAGGCCCCGAACAGCACGAGCAGGTTCCCGGGACCGGCGGCGGCGCTGCTCATCAGCCGATCGCGTGGCGCCAGCCCGAGCGCCATCGCGTTCACCAGGCAGTTGTGCTCGTAGGGCGCCTCGAAGTACACCTCGCCACCGACCGTCGGCACGCCGATCGAGTTGCCGTAGTGGCCGATCCCCGACACCGCTCCGTCGAGCAGGTAGCGCGCACGCGCTCCGGTGGGCTCGCCGAAGCGCAGCGAGTCGAGCACCGCGATCGGCCGCGCGCCGATCGCGAAGATGTCGCGCAGGATGCCCCCCACGCCCGTGGCCGCGCCCTGGAAGGGCTCGACCGCGCTCGGGTGGTTGTGGGACTCGACCTTGAACGCGCACGCGAGGCCTTCGCCGACGTCCACCGCGCCGGCGTTCTCGCCCGGGCCCATCACCACGTGCGCCCCCTCGGTGGGCAGCGTGCGCAGCAGTTTGCGCGAGTGCTTGTAGGCGCAATGCTCGCTCCACAGAAGCGAGTACATCGCCAGCTCGAGCACGTTCGGCGGGCGCCCCTGCTTCTCGCATACGAGCTCGTACTCCTCCTGCGTGAGCCCCAGCGCCAGCGCGTCCTCGAGCGTGGGCAGTGTCGAGGTCGGGCTCGTCATCACACGTGCGCGCCTTCGACGGTGAGGCGCATCGACTCGAAGATCCTCAGCCCGTCGGCCGAGCCGCCGGTGAGCTCCTCGACGGCGTGCTCGGGGTGGGGCATCAGGCCGAACACGTTGCCGGCCTCGTTGCACACGCCCGCGATGTCCTCGAGCGATCCGTTGAAGTTCTGCGCGGGCGCGTAGCGCAGCACCACCTGGCCGCGCTCGTGCATCGCCTGAAGCGTCTGCGCCTCGGCGTAGTAGCGCCCCCACGAGTGCTTGGCGGGAACGCTCAGCTGATCGCCCGGGGCGCACGCGCACGTGAACGGCGTCTCGGCGTTGACGACCTCGAGCGCGAGCTGGCGGAAGGTGAAGCGCCGGTTCGCGTTGCCGAGCAGTGCCCCCGGCAGCAGGTGCGCCTCGCACAGCACCTGAAAGCCGTTGCAGATCCCAAGCACGAGCCCGCCCTCGGCGGCGAAGACGACGACCGACTCCATCACCGGCGAGAAGCGCGCGATCGCGCCGGCCCGCAGGTAGTCGCCGTATGAGAACCCGCCGGGCACAACGATCGCGTCGGCACCCCTGAGGTCGCGCTCGCCATGCCACAGAAGCTCGGCATCGCCCACCCGCCCGGCGGCGCCGAGCGCGTCCACCTCGTCACAGGAGCCCGGGAACTGCAGCACGCCGAACTTCATCCGCTGCGCCTCGGCACCTCAGTCGACAATGATTTCGTAGTCCTCGACCAGCGGGTTGGCCAGGAGCTTCTCGCACATCGGCTCGAGCTGGCCGGCGTCCTCGACGTCGAGCTCCACCAGCCGGCCGACATGAACGTTGGCCACGCCGCTGAAGCCGAGCGCCGGCAGCGCGCGCTCCACGGCGACCCCCTGGGGGTCGAGGATGCCGGACTTCGGGCGGATGAGCACCCTCGCCCTCACGCCGCCGCCGTGCGGTCGAGCCACGCCTGGAAGGACTCGCCGGTGATCAGCTCATACGCCTCGATGTAGCGCGCGCGCGTTCCCGCCACCACGTCGTCGGGGATGGCCGGGGCCGGCGGCGTCTTGTCCCAGCCGCTGTGAGCGGCCCAGTCGCGGACGTACTGCTTGTCGAAGCTCGGCTGCGAGCGACCGACCTCGAAGCCGTCCGCCGGCCAGTAGCGCGAGGAGTCCGGCGTCAGCACCTCGTCGCCGAGCACCAGCGTCCCACCCGGTCCATCCAACCCGAGCTCGAACTTCGTGTCGGCGAGGATCACGCCGTTCTCGCGCGCGTGCTGTGAGGCGAACGAGTACAGCTCGACCGATACGTCGCGCACGCGCTCCATCAGCTCGCGGTCGCCCACGAGCTCGACCGCGCGCTCGAAGTCGATCGCCTCGTCGTGGCCCTCATCGGCCTTGGTGCTAGGCGTGAAGATCGGCTCGGGCAGCTGCTGCGACTCGCGCAGGCCCGGCGGCAGCTCGATCCCCGAGACCCTGCCGCTGGCCTGGTAGTCCTTCCAGCCCGAGCCGGTGATGTAGCCGCGGACGACGCACTCGACCGGCAGCATCTGCAGGCGTCGCACGACCAGCGCCCGCCCGCGTGCCTCGTCGGGAACGCTGTCGGTCGCGGAGATCATGTGGTTGGCGACGATCTGGCCCGTCCTCTGGAACCAGAACGCCGACAGGCCGGTCAACACCCTGCCCTTGTCGGGGATGGGGGTGGGATGGACCGCGTCGTAGGTCGAGATCCTGTCGCTTGCGACCATCAGAAGGCTCGCCTCGTCAGGCAGGCTGTACATCTCGCGGACCTTCCCGCTGGCGATGAGGGGCAGCTCGGCGAGGGTGCTCACGTGGGGCGATGCTACCAGCGGCTTCGGGGGCCGCGGCAGGGAAGCCCGAACGACCTCTGAAGCGCTCGCTCAGGTGATGTCGTCGAGCCGCGCGAGCGCCTTGTCCAGGCGGCCGACGATCTCCTCGGCGTGTCGTACGTAGTAGTCGTAGTCGAAGATCTCATCCAGGTCGAGGCCGCGGGCACGCTCGTCGGCGGCCAGCAGCTCACGCAGGGGGATGCCCTCCTGCCACGCGCGCTGTGCCAGCTCCTGCACGATCCGGTAGGCCTCATCGCGGGACATCCCCGTCGAGCCCTCCGGGCCGTGCCCCCCGCCCACCAGCGCCAGCAGCACCCGCTGGGAGAACAGCGCGCCGTGGGTGAGCTCGAGGTTCTCGCGCATCCGCTCGACATCGACGGTCATGCCTTCCACGAGGGCGATCGTCGAGTACTGCATGTAGTCGAGCAGGATCGTCGAGTCCGGCAGGATCACCCGCTCGACCGAGGAGTGGGAGATGTCGCGCTCGTGCCACAGCGCGACGTTCTCGAGCGCCGCCTGCGCGTTTCCGCGCAGCACGCGCGCGAGCCCCGAGATCTGCTCGGCCTTGATCGGATTGCGCTTGTGGGGCATCGCCGAGGAGCCCTTCTGGCCGGCGCCGAAGGGCTCCTGCACCTCGCGCACCTCCGTTCGCTGAAGGTGGCGGATCTCGGTCGCGAACCGCTCCATGCCGGCGCCGGCCAGCGCGATCGCCCCCAACAGCTCGGCGTGGCGGTCGCGCGCGACGACCTGCGTCGAGACGTCCTCGCGCTCGAGCCCCAGCCGGCCGAGCACCCGCGCCTCGAAGTCGGGGCTCGTCGAGGCATACGTGCCGACGGCGCCGGACACCGCCCCGACGGCGGCCTGCGCAAACGTCCGCTCGAGGCGCAGGGCATTGCGGTGGGCCTCGAACGCAAACCCGGCGAGCTTCACGCCGAAGGTGGTCGGCTCGGCATGCACTCCGTGCGTGCGCCCGACGCACAGCGAATCCGTGTACTCACGCGCGCGCCCGTGCAGCGCCGCCACGAGCGAGTAGGCGCCGGGCAGGATCACCTCGCCGACGGCGCGCAGCTGCAGCGCGAGCGCGCTGTCGAGCACGTCTGAAGAGGTCAAGCCATAGTGGATCCAGCGCCCCGCCTCGCCCGCGGACTCGCCCAGCACGTCGACGAACGCCGCCACGTCGTGGTTGGTGAGACGCTCGCGCTCGTTGACCGCCTCAACCGTGAAGCTCGCGCGGCGGATGGCGTCGAGCTCGATCGGGGTGGGGCCCTCCTCGCCGAGCAGGCCCGGAAGCTCTTCGCAGGCCGCCACCTCCACCTGCCGCCAGAAATCCATACGCGCTTCGTCCGTCCACAGACGGCCGAGCTCCGGGCGGGTGTAGCGGGGGATCAATGTCTTAGGACCCGAGGATCTGCGCGGCGAGGATGGCCGCGTTGCGCGGGTTGTCCAAGCCCACGCACGCCACCGGCACACCCGGTGGCATCTGCACGATCGACAGGATCGCGTCGAGGCCTCCGGCGGCCGTCAGCCGGCCGGACAGCGGCACCCCTATGACCGGCAGGTCGGTGTGAGCGGCAACAGCCCCGGGCAGCGCCGCGGAGATGCCCGCGCCCGCGATGATCACGCGCAGGCCGCGCATGCGCGCGTTTTTTGCGTACTCGGACACCACGTCGGGTTCGCGATGCGCCGACATCACCCGCATCTCGTGCACCACCCCGCGCTCCTCGAGCTCGCGCGCGGCCTTCTCCATCACCTGCATGTCGCTCTCGGAGCCCATCACGATCCCCACCCGCGGGCCGTCGACGTCGAACTCCTCGAGCTGCGCCTGGACGTCGGCCTCGGCCAGCGGCTCGGGCACGAGCGAGATGTCCGGACCCCCGCCGGGGCGGCTCTCCTGTCCCGAGGGAGACCGCTCCTCGCGGTCGCCGTCAGCGGTCATCTGATCGGTGCCGATCGCGCTGGCCGGCTGGCGGCGATGTCGCCCACGAAGCCCACGTTACAGCGACGCGATGAAGGTATCGATCGGGATCGCCGACAGCGTCTCGTAGCGGCCCGTTCCCCGCGAGCCCAGCTCCAGCGACACCCGCGCCATCGTGGCCTCGTCGGGTGCCTCCACCACCGAGATGAAGTCCACATGCCCGAGCGTCGCCCACTGCGCCGTCACCGTGGCGCCGAGCTGCTCGACCTCTTTGTTGACCTCCTGAATCCGCTGCGGATTGTTCTTCACGGTCTGCACGCCCTCCGGGGTGAGGGTCGACAGCATGATGTAGGTAGGCATGGCGGGACTCCTCCGTCGGAATTGGCCGATCAGGCGCGGCGCGGCGCGCTCGGGCCTGTTCTACCGGATCGCGGCCCCTCGTGGGCGATCGTCCATCCGTCGAGCCGCCGGCGAGGCCCGATCGGTCCGTTAGCGTGCTCTCCTACCAAGCAAAGACACACCTACCTGAGGAGGTAGCCGGTCATGCGGAAACTCAGCAGCGTTCGCGTCACGCCAGCGCTCGTCATCTCGATAATGGCGCTCGTCCTGGCGGCTGGGGGTACGTCCTTCGCGAGCGCCCCGATCGCATTCGTAGCTAAGACAGTGGGCCTCAACGGCAAGCAGAAGTCGCAGGTCAAATCGATCGCCGCCAAAGAAATCAACGCGAAGGCGCCCAAACTGACGGTGCTCTCCGCGAAGTCCGCCACCAGCGCGGCCACCGCCGGCAGCGCGGCGACCGCCGGGGCGGCGACGACCGCAACCACTGCCACGACCGCAATCAACGCAACCAATGCCACCAACGCAGGAAACGCCGGCACCGTTGGGGGCCAGACGGTGCAGAAATTCTTCTACACGAGCACGGAAGTCACCTCGGCACTCAAAACAGTGGCGCAGTTTGGAACATTCACGCTTCAGGCGCGCTGCAATGGAGCGAAACCGGATCTCGAGCTGACGTCATCAGAAAACGACTGGGACACCGGCGGCACGATGACGGACGTCGTACCCACTGATCACTCCCTGTACCACTACAACCTCGGAGCCGGCACAACGGTTGATCTAACCGCGGGCGGGAACGAGAATGGCGGCTATGTCACGGGCGTCACGCCGTCAGGTCACACCATCACGATCACGTACCAAGTTGATAACGGTCCTACTCTTGGTACCGACGAGTGCGATGAGAGCGGCGTCGCCATCGGGTCATAACGCGTAGCCGCTTGATCGGCGCGGGGCAGGTGGCCTCCATGTGGGTTGCCCGTCCCGCGCCAAGCGGCGCTATCGGTACGAGCTGGTTCGCAGCTCACCTCGATAGCGCTCTCGCGGCACGGTGCCGATCTGCGATCAGCGCCTCGACGTGCGCCCTAGCTGTTCTGGGTCGTTTGGATGGCGGTGATTGAAGCGTTGCCTGCAGCGGCTTCAAATTCACCACCACTCGCTTCCGCCGAAAGTACATAGCAAACGATCGCGATTGTGCTTGCGTGCGCAGCAGAGTTGACGGGAAGTGTAAACGGCAGAGTGTTGTCGGCGACAAAAAACGGTGCGGATGACTCGTCAAGGAGTGTGGTCCATCCCGCGATGTCGGAAGCTGGAGTGCCACTTTCTTTGGGCGTGTCCACGAGCTTGCACGCTACGCCAGCTTCTCCTGACGATGCTGTGTCTGACAACTCCAGCTCGACCTTTGCGTTGACAACGTAATTGCCGGCAAGCAATTCCCGTGACAAGATGGTTTTGGGACTACCTTCGGTTCCGGAGGTGAACGCCACACGTTTGTTAACCACCTGCGCCACCGAATAACCCCCCACGGCGCCGGCAATGCCCGTCGGTCCGGTCGCACCCGTTCCACCGGTCCCACCGGTTGTGCCCGTGGTCCCAGTAGCCCCGATGCTGCCAGTCGTCCCCGCACTGCCGGTCCCGCCGCTCGCCCCAGTCGTGCCCGTTCCGCCAGTGGCCCCGGTTGTCCCGGCTGCGCCGGTCGCGCCGTTGCCGCCTTTCGCGCCCGTGACGCCGCTGTTGGTGGTTTCTCCGGCCGGCCCGGTCGCGCCGATGACGCCGTTCAGTCCGCTGAGCCCGCTCGTCCCATTGACGCCGGTGGCTCCATTGGTGCCGGCCAGGCCCTTGGTGTTCCACGAGCGCTTCGCTTCGCGCCTCTTGCACTTAGCCGTCTTTGAGACCAGGCGTACGGCGCCGCCCTTGCTCTTGACGCACGCGTAGAGCGTTGACGCTTCGACGCGAGGAGCGGTTGCCAGCAGAAGCAGCAGCAGGGCCGTCAGGCCGACAAGCGCGGCCGTCCCTCGTGAGGCGGTGGGTGTGGGCATTGGTGCTCCTCTGCTGTGGGTGCGTAGCCGCCGTTATGGCGAGGTGCTTCTCGGCTTGAGCCCGCACTGGAGCGCAGGGAGTCTCGTCACTTACTCATCCACCATTCCACATCGCACACCACGTGACGAGAACATCCGTTTACAGCTGGGGGGCCCGAACAGGCCCCCGCGAGCGACGCTCAGACAGCCGCTGCGGTGTGAGTGTCCGCCTGCTCGGCGTGCCCGGTCTCCAGTACCAGTTGCCCGTCGGCGACGTCCACATTGACGGAATCGCCGGGCCGGATCTCGCCCCTCAGAAGCGCCGTGGCGAGGCGGTCCACCAACTGCTTCTGGATCACGCGCCGCAGTGGGCGGGCTCCGTAGCTCGGGTCATAGCCCAGGTTGCCCAGCAGTTCGCGTGCCGCTTCGGTGAGCGTCACGGCAACGCCGCGCTCGCCCACGCGCGCGATGACCTGTGCGACCTGCAGGTCGACGATCTCCGAGATCTGCTCGCGGGTGAGCGTCTGGAAGCGCACGATGTCGTCGAGGCGGTTGATGAACTCGGGCTTGAAGTACTGGAGCAGGGCGCTGCGCATCTGGCCGTCCGAGAGCTCCTCGGGAACGGGGATGTTCGAGGTCATGATGAGGACGGTGTTCTTGAAGTCGACCGTGCGTCCCTGTCCATCGGTGAGGCGCCCGTCGTCCATGACCTGCAGCAGCGTGTTGAACACGTCCGGGTGAGCCTTCTCGATCTCGTCGAGCAGGATGACCGCGTAGGGACGGCGGCGGACGGCCTCGGTCAGCTGGCCTCCCTCTTCATAGCCGACGTAGCCGGGGGGTGCGCCGACCAGGCGCGAGACCGAGTGTTTCTCCATGTACTCGGACATGTCGATGCGGATCATGGCGTCCTGGGTGTCGAACATGAACTCCGCCAGCGCGCGTGCGAGCTCTGTCTTGCCGACCCCCGTGGGGCCGAGGAAGAGGAAGGTGCCGATCGGCCTGTCGGGGTCCTGCAGCCCGGCACGCGAGCGGCGCAGCGCGCTGGCGACCGCCTCGATCGCCTCGTCCTGGCCGACGACCCGCTCGTGCAGGCGATCCTCCATGTGCAGCAGCTTCTCGCTTTCGCCCTCCAGCAGGCGACTGACGGGGATGCCGGTCCAGCGCGCAACGACCTCGGCGATGTCCTCGGCGTCGACCTCCTCCTTGATGAACACCGGCGCGACGCCGTCGGTCCGCTCGCGCTCGGCCGATTCGTACTCGGCGAGCTGCTTTTCGAGCCCGGGTATCTCTCCGTAGCGCAGCTCCGCGGCGCGCTGCAGGTCGGCTTCGCGCTCGGCGCGCTCGGCCTCGGCTCGCGCCTGCTCGAGGCGCTCCTTCGTCTCCTGGATCCCCTGGATCGCCTCCTTCTCCTTCTGCCACTGGGCCGTCATCTCCTGCGAGCGCTCCTTCAACTCGGTCAGCTCAGCCTCGATCGTTGCGCGGCGCTCCTTGGAGGCGTCGTCCTTCTCCTTTTTCAGCGACGTGAGCTCGATTTCCAGCTGCATGACGCGGCGATTCACCTCGTCGATCTCGGTCGGCAGCGAGTCGATCTCGATGCGTATCTTCGATGCGGCCTCGTCGACCAGGTCGATCGCCTTGTCGGGAAGAAAACGATCGGCGATGTAGCGATGCGAGAGCGTGGCCGCGGCGATCAGGGCGCTGTCCTGGATGCGCACACCGTGGTGGACCTCGTAGCGCTCCTTCAGTCCACGCAGGATCGCGATCGTGTCCTCGACGGATGGCTCGCCCACCGTCACCGGCTGGAAGCGGCGCTCGAGCGCGGCGTCCTTCTCGATGTACTTGCGGTACTCGTCGAGCGTCGTCGCGCCCACCGCGCGCAGTTCGCCGCGGGCCAGCATCGGCTTGAGCAGGTTGGAGGCGTCGACCGAGCCCTGGGCTGCGCCGGCGCCGATGATCGTGTGCAGCTCGTCGAGGAACAGGATGATCGTGCCCTTGGCCTCCGAGACCTCTTTGAGGACACCCTTCAGGCGCTCCTCGAACTCACCTCGATAGGCGGCGCCGGCGATCAGCGCGCCCATGTCAAGCGCGATCACGCGCCGGTCGCGCAGGGACTCGGGAACATCGCCCGAGACGATTCGCTGGGCGAGGCCCTCGACGATCGCGGTCTTGCCGACGCCGGGCTCGCCGATCAGCACCGGGTTGTTCTTGGTGCGGCGGCTGAGAACCTGGATCACCCGGCGGATCTCGTCGTCGCGGCCGATCACCGGATCGAGTCTGCCCTGCTCGGCGTCCGCGGTCAGGTCGCGCCCGAAACGCTCGAGCGGGCTCTGCTCCTCCTCGGGAGGAGCGGCAGCGGGGGCTGCTCCATTAGGCGCCATCGTTCCTCCTGTTCATCGATGGTCGAGAGGGTGGTCGGACGTCGGCTGCGCGGACGAGCTCCACCCCGCCCCGATAGGGAACCACAAGCTCGGCGCGGAAGGAGCGACGGACCTCCTCGAGCTCTTCGGCGAGACGCACCTGCGCGCGCAGAGCCTCCACTTCGATCTGTTCGATGTGGGCGTGCATGCCCTCGATCTCCTTCTCCAGGTCGAGCACGCGCTCCACGCCCGCCAGGTTGAGACCGAGATCGGCCGTCATCTCCTGGATCCGCCTCAGCCTGTCGACGTCTTCGTGGGAGTAGAGCCGCGTGCCCTTGGGCGAGCGCTGCGGCTCGATCAGGCCGCGCGACTCATACATGCGAAGCGTCTGCGGGTGCATGTTCGCGAGCTTGGCGGCCACCGAGATCATGAACACGCCGCGATCGGTCGCCACCTTGACGCGGCTGACCGTGGCTGAGCGCCGCCGCGCAGCCGGACCGCTGCCAGTGGGGGGACGCTCGGAATCCATCATCAGCCCTCGGCGGCCTCGGCCGCGGCCTGACCGGATCGAGCCGGGAACAGGCGCGCGCGCGGGTCGCCGTTGAAGACCTTCGAGAGCGCGTCCACGGCCGCCTGCTGCTCCTCGTCGAGCTTGTCCGGGACGTCGATCACGAAGCGGTAGCGGATGTCCCCGCGCTTGGGCTCGGACCCGCCTTTGGCGCTGCCGGGCTTGGGCGGTCCCTCACCGCGCAGGCGCTGGACGGTCCCGTGCTTGGTGCCCGCGGGGACGCGCAGCGTCTTCGTGCCGCCCAGGGTCGGCACCTGCACCTCGGCGCCGCGCAGCGCCTCGGGGATGCTGAGCGGCACCTCGACCTCGAAGTTGTCGCCCTTGCGTGTGAACACGGGCGATGCGGAGACGTGCACGATCAGGTACAGATCCCCGGGCGGACCGCCGTTGAGGCCGGGCTCGCCCTTCCCGGGCAGGCGGATGCGCCCGCCGTCGCGCACGCCGGCGGGGATGTTCACGCGCAGGCGCTTGATCGTGCGCACCGCGCCCGAGCCGTGACAGGTCGGGCAGGGGTCCTCGATGATCGTGCCCGAGCCGCCGCACAGCGAGCACGGCTGGGAGATGGAGAACATGCCCTGGCCCTGTGTCTCGATGCCGCGGCCCTCGCAGCGAGGGCAGACCGTGGGCGAGGTGCCGGGCTTTGCGCCGGTGCCGTGACAGGTTTCACAGACGGTTCGCATCGGCACCTGCAGCGGCACCTGGGCGCCGGCGACGGCCTGGTCGAAGGAGATCGACACCTGCGCCTCGAGGTCGGCGCCGCGCTGGGCTCGCTGGCGCTGGCGCTGGGTGCGCGCCGAGCCGGCCCCGCCGGGCCCGCCGCTGCCGCCGAACAGGTTCGAGAGGATGTCGCCCATCGAGGAGGCGTCGAAGTCGAAGTTGCCGAAGCCGCCGAAGCCGCCTCCCGGCCCTGCGCCGGTCGCGAAGGGACCCGCGCCGGTGTCGTACTGCTTGCGCTTCTCGGGGTCGCCGAGCACGTCGTGGGCCTGGGAGATCTCCTTGAAGCGCGCCTCCGCGTCCTTGTCGTCCGGGTTGCGGTCGGGGTGGTACTTACGCGCGAGTTTGCGGTAGGCCTTCTTGATCTCCTCGGGGGTCGCTTTCTTGTCGACCCCGAGCGTCTTGTAGTAGTCGGGACGCGTTGCCATGTCGTCTTCTCCGGTTAGGCGGCGACTACGACCCGCGCCGGGCGGATGACGCTCGCGCCCTGGCGGTAGCCGGGTTGGTAGACCTCAACCACGGTCCCGCTGTCGGCGCCGCCGGGGGCCTGCGGGACGCTTGCCATCGCCTCGTGCAGAGCCGGGTCGAACGCTTCACCGACCGGAGAGAAGGACTCGATGCCCGCACGCGCGAGCGCCGCGCTCAACTCCGAGCGCACGAGGCGAACGCCATCCAGCAGCGGGTCGTCCTGAGCGGCCGCCTCGAGCGCCCGGTCGAGGTTGTCGAGAGCGGGGAGGAGCTCCTTGGCCAGGCCGGCCACCCCCCGTGCGTGAGCGACGGCGGACTCGCGGGCGACACGCTTGCGGTAGTTCTCGAAGTCGGCCTGCGTGCGCTGCGCGAGCGCCAGGTACTCGTCGCGCTGGGCAGCTGTCCTGACCAGCTCATCGAGGTCGCCCTCGATCTGGCTGGCCTCGCCGTCGGCCGGGCCGCCCGCCTCGCCTCCCGGCGAAGGCGGCGACGCGTCCTCCCCCGGCACATCCGTACCGGGGGAGACCAGCGGCTGAGGCTCGTTCGCCTGCTCGGCGTCAACGATCGTCTGCTTGGCGTCGCTCATCACGCTATGCCTGCGGCTCGTCCACGACCTCGGCGTCGACGACGTCCTCCTCGTCAGAGGACGCGCCGCCATCGTCGGCTGAGGCGCCGTTGCCGGCGGCCGCGGCCTGCTCCTGAGCGCGCTGGTACATGGCCTCGGAGATCGCGTGGAAGGCGGTCTGCAGCGCCTCGGTCTTGGCGTTGATCGCGTTCGGGTCCTCCGCCTCGAGCGACTCGCGCACATCCTTGACGGCAGCCTCGATGCGCTCCCGGGAGTCGGAGTCGACCTGATCGCCCAGGTCGGCGAGCTGGCGCTCGGCCTGGTAGGCGGCGTTCTCGCCGTTGTTGCGTGCCTCGGCGAGCTCGCGCGCTGCGCGATCCTCCTCGGCGTGCGCCTCGGCGTCTGAGACCATGTTCTTGATCTCGTCGTCGGACAGGCCGGAGCCGGCCTTGATCTCGATCTTCTGCTCCTTGCCGGTGCCCAGATCCTTGGCTGACACGTTGAGGATGCCGTTGGCGTCGATGTCGAAGGCGACCTCGATCTGCGGGATGCCGCGCGGCGCCGGCGGGATCCCCGTCAGCTGGAACTTGCCGAGCGACTTGTTGTAGTTGGCCATCTCGCGCTCACCCTGCAGCACGTGGATCTCCACAGACGGCTGGTTGTCCTCCGCGGTCGAGAAGACCTCGCCCTTGCGCGTGGGGATCGTGGTGTTGCGCTCGATCAGCTTCGTCATCACGCCGCCCTTGGTCTCGATGCCGAGCGTCAGCGGAGTGACGTCGAGCAGCAGCACGTCCTTGACGTCGCCGGCGAGCACGCCCGCCTGGATCGCCGCGCCCACGGCCACCACCTCGTCGGGGTTGACGCCGCGGTGGGGCTCCTTGCCGGTGAGCTCCTTGACCTTCTCCTGGACGGCCGGCATGCGTGTCATGCCGCCGACCAGCACGACGTGCTCGATCTCCTTGACGCCCTTGTCTTTGGCGTCGTCGATCGCCTGGCGAACGGGTGCCACGACCCGGTCGACCAGCGCCGAGGTCAGCTCGGCGAGCTTGGCGCGCGTGAGGCGCGTGTCGAGGTGCTTCGGTCCGGAGGCGTCAGCCGTGATGAACGGCAGGTTGATCTGCGTCTCCTGGGTGGTGGAGAGCTCGATCTTGGCCTTCTCAGCCGCCTCGTACAGGCGCTGCAACGCCATCGGATCGGCGCTCAGGTCGATGCCCTGGGACTTCTTGAATTCGCTCACGAGCCAGTCGACGACCGCCTTGTCGAAGTTGTCGCCGCCGAGGTGGTTGTCACCGGCGGTCGACTTGACCTCGAACACGCCGTCGCCGATCTCAAGGACGGACACGTCGAAGGTGCCGCCGCCGAGGTCGAACACGAGAATCGTCTGGTCTGACTCCTTGTCCAGGCCGTAGGCCAGCGAGGCCGCGGTGGGCTCGTTGATGATGCGCTTGACGTCCAGCCCGGCGATCTTGCCGGCGTCCTTGGTGGCCTGGCGCTGGTCGTCGTTGAAGTACGCGGGGACGGTGATCACGGCGCCGTCGACCGATTCGCCCAGATATGCCTCGGCGTCGGTCTTCAGCTTCTGCAGGATCATGGCGGAGATCTCCGGCGGCGAGTGCTGTTCGCCGTTGACCTCGACGCGCGCGTCGCCGTTGGGACCGGAGACGACCTTGTAGGGGACGATCGACTCCTCCTCGCGCACCTCGGCCTCCTTGCGGCCCATGAAGCGCTTGATCGAAAAGATGGTGTTCTGCGGGTTGGTTACGGCCTGGCGCTTGGCGACGGTGCCGACGAGTCGCTCGCCGGAGGCCGTGAAGGCCACGACCGACGGCGTCGTGCGGCCGCCCTCGGCGTTCTCGATTACGGTGGGCTCGCCACCCTCGAGCACGGCCATGCATGAGTTCGTTGTGCCCAGGTCGATGCCTATGGTCTTGCCCATGTGGGAATGCTCCTTCTAAATCAGCTTGATAAACCTAAGTCGTATTATGGCAGATTTTCTATGCGCGTCAAGCGAATCGCGCCGTATTGCCGGGACCCCCCCAAACGGGGGGTACGCGGTAACCGGGGCCGCCGGGACGGGTAACAGCGAGACAAGTGACGAGACTCGAGCGCAACGTCAATATCACTGCCGTCGTGGTCCCATTCCTGGGTGTGATCGTAGCGGCCGTGCTGTTGTGGAACCGCTTTCTCGACCCCCTCGACCTGGCCATCTTCGCGGTCATGTACATGCTCACCGCCGTGGGGGTCACCGTCGGCTTTCATCGCCTGCTGACGCACCGTGCCTTCCAGACGCGCCCGTGGCTGCGCTACACGCTGGCGGTGCTCGGCTCGATGTCGCTGCAGGGCCCGGTGATCGACTGGGTGGCCGACCACCGCAAGCACCACACCTTCACCGACGAAGAGGGCGACCCGCACAGCCCCCACACCGGCGAGGGCGCCGGCCTGAGGGGAATGCTGAGCGGCCTGTGGCACGCCCATGTCGGCTGGCTGTTCGAGACCCATGGCCAAGCCTCCTCGAAACGCTTCGCGCGCGACCTGCTCGAAGACCGCACGATGCGCCGCATCAACAAGGGCTTCCCGCTGATCGCGCTGTACAGCCTCGTGATCCCCTTCCTGCTGGGCTTTGCCCTGAGTGGCGGCTCGCTCGTCGCCGGTGGGCTGAGCGCGCTCCTGTGGGGGGGGCTCGTGCGGATCTTCCTCGTGCACCACATCACCTGGAGCATCAACTCGATCTGCCACTTCTTCGGCCGCCGGCGCTTTGCCACCGAGGACGAGTCGACGAACGTTTTCTGGCTCGCGCTGCCATCGCTGGGAGAGGCCTGGCACCACAACCACCACGCCTTCCCCCAGTCCGCCTTCCACGGCCTGCGCTGGTATGAGCTCGACCCCTCCGGCTGGCTGATCCTCGCGATGGCGCGCGTGGGACTCGCCTGGGACGTCGTCAGGGTCACGCCCGAGCGCGCCCGCTCAAGGCTCGCCGGGGCCGGGTCCGGCGACGTCGCCGGGCTCGCCGATGCGGAGCCGAGCCTCGACCGCGAGAGCGACTCCCGCGAGCAGCAGCCGGCGCTGCCGGCCGCCGGCTCCTGATAACGACGCCGGATGGCGATACCGTCTGTGTATGAGGGCGGTTTCGCTACCCCCCAGTCTGAAGCTGCCCACACCGGTCAAGCCGAAGCTGCGTGGCGTCTCCCATGAGTACGCCTTCTTCGTATCGCTGGGCTGCGGCGTCGCGCTGATCCTGGCCGCATCAAACGGGCGCGCGCGCGTCGCGGCGGTGATCTACGCCGTCGCGGTGTCGGCGCTGCTCGGCACGAGCGCCCTCTATCACCGGGTCACCTGGCGGCCATCGGCGCGGCGCTGGATGAGGCGGCTGGACCATTCGATGATCTTCGTGCTGATCGCCGGCACCTACACGCCGGTGGCGCTGCTCGCGCTGCACGGTTCGCTCGCGCGCGTGATCCTGATCGTCGTGTGGGCGGGAGCACTCGGCGGGGTGGTGTTCAAGCTGCTCTGGATCGACGCGCCCAAGTGGCTGTTCGCCGGCGTGTACGTCGCCCTCGGCCTGGTGACGGCGGCGATCTTCGGAGAGCTGCCCGCGACGATCGGCTGGCTGGGCGTGGCCGGACTGGCGCTCGGCGGCCTCCTGTACCTCATCGGCGCCGTCGTCTATGCCAGCGGCAAGCCCGACCCGGCGCCGCGCGTGTTCGGCTACCACGAGGTGTTTCACGCGCTCGTGATCGTGGCGGCCGGGCTGCACTACGCGGTGATCGCGTTCGCCGTGCTGCCGCGCGGCTGAGAGGTTCAGATGAAGCTGTTGCGGCTGGGGCACATGCGCGCGAGCGCGCACTCGGGACAGGCGGGCCGGCGTGCTTGGCAGGTGCGCCGTCCGTGGCGCAGCAGGTTGACGTGCAGCTCGAGCTCCTCGCCCGCCGGCGTGAGCGCGAGCATCTGATCGTGGAGCTCTGCGAACGGGGCGCCCGCGCGCAGCAGCCCGAGGCGCATGCCCACGCGCGAGACGTGCGTATCGACGGGCACGTCTCGCAGCCCGTAGGCGAACAGCAGCACGCACGCGGCCGTCTTGCGACCCACGCCGGGGAGCGTCAGGAGATAGTCGCGCGCCTGTTCGATCGGGACGTGCGCCAGCCAGTCGAGCGAGAGCGCGCCTGAGGGGTCGCGCCGGTCGCAGGCGATCGCCTCGAGGATCGCCTGGATGCGCCGCGACTTCACGTTCGAGATGCCGCCGGGTCTGATCGCCTCCTCGACGGCGGCGTTGGGCGCGAGCATCACCGCCTCCCACGTCGGCAGGCGCTCGCGCAGGCGCAGGTAGGCGACGTCGCGGTTGCGGTCGTTGGTCGACTGCGAGAGCACCGTCAGCACGAGCTCGGCGATGGGATCCCCGTGGGGGCGCATCAGCGGAGCGCCGTAGACCGCCCGCAGGCGGTCGCGGATCCTGCGCACACGCGCGGGCGAGGGGGGCTTCCATGCATCGCGGGAGGGGGCGCTCGACGGCACCGCTTCACGGTATCTGCCGCGCGTGGGCCTCTATATCCTCGCCCGGTGCCCGAGCTGAGCGATCACAACGAGGAGCTGGACGGGCTGCCCGTGTTCTGGCGCGATGCGCCCGCGCCCGCGGGCTTCGCAGGCGCGCCGCCGCTATATCTGCACGGCGTGCCGAGCAACTCCGACGAGTGGCTCCCGTTCCTCGAGCGGACCGGTGGCCTCGCGCCCGACCTGCCCGGCTTCGGGCGCTCGGGCAAGCCCGGCTCGCGGCGCTACACGATCACCGAGTACGGGCAGTTTCTCGAGCGCTTCCTGCAGGAGCTCGGGCTCGAGCGCATGAGCCTCGTGATGCACGACTGGGGAGGGGTCGGGCTGGCCTTCGCCCAGCTCCACCCCGAGCAGATCGAGCGCCTCGTGATCATCAACGCGATCCCGCTCCTGCCGGGCTATCGCTGGCACCGGATCGCGCGCATCTGGCGCACAGCCGGGCTCGGCGAGCTCGCGATGGGAATGGTCAGCCGGCGCACGCTGCGATTCTTCTCCAAGCGCACGAACGCCACCCCGGGGCCGCTGCCTCAGACATGGCTCGAGAGCGTGCTCGACCACTTCGACCAGGGCACCCAGCGCGCGATCCTGCGGCTGTACCGAAGCTCCTCTCCGGAGGTGCTCGCCAGAGCGGGCGGACGTCTCGGCCTGCTCGATATGCCGGCGCTGGTGGTGTGGGGCATGTGCGACCCGTACATCCCCGGGCGCTTCGCCGAGGCCTACGCGAGCGCGCTTCCCAACTCGGAGCTGTTCGAGCTGGCAGACGCCGGGCACGTGCCGTGGCTTGACCGCCCGGACATGGTTGACCGGGTGGTGAGCTTCCTGAACGCCCCGTCGCGGTGAGCACGCTCCTCGCCAACCCCGCATCGACGCCCCTCAGCGCGGGCGCGCATGCGCGCCGGGTGCCCGCGTGGACGATCACGGCGGTGCTCGGGCTCGCCTACGTGATCGCGGCTCCGCCGAGCTCCGATCTGGCCGCGGCGAGCTATCGCAGCGATCTGTTCGGGCGGGCCGGTTTCACGCTGTGGGACAACGGCTGGTACGGAGGCCACCATCTGCCCGCCTACAGCGTGCTCGCGCCCGCGCTCGGCTGGCTGATCGGGCCGCTCGTGCTGGCGGCGGTGTCGATGACGCTCGCCGCATGGCTGTTCGCGCTGCTGATCGACGGTCGCTTCCCGGCGCCCGCCGTGCGCATCGCCGCGGTGTGGTTCGCGCTGGGGGCCGCGATCGCGCTGCTCGCCAGCCGCGTGCCGTTCGACCTGGGCCTCGCGATCGGGCTGGGCGCGCTCGTGCTGGCTCAGCGCGCGCGCCGCGCGAGCGCGCTCGGACTCGCCGCGGTGTGCGCGCTGACGAGCCCTGTGGCCGGTGCGTTCCTCGCGCTGGCGGCTCTCGCGTGGGCGCTCGGCGGGCGATCGCGGGGGTTCCCGCTGGCCCTGATGGCGGCATCGCTCGTGCCGATCGCGGTGCTGACCGTGGCCTTCCCCGAAGGCGGCTCTCAGCCGTTCGTCGCCTCGGCGTTCTACCCGGACCTGCTGGGCGTGGTGATCATCTTCGCGGCGATCCAGCCCGAGTACCGGGTGCTGCGGATCGGCACGCTGCTGTATGCGGCGGCGCTCGTCGGCTGCTACGTGATCCCGACGGCGGTCGGTGGCAACGTCGATCGTCTCGGCGCGCTCGTGGCGGGACCGGTCGCCGCCTGCGTGCTCGCCGGCCGCTCGGCGGCGCGCCGGGTGGTGCTGATCGTGCTCGCGCCGTTCCTCTTCTACTGGCAGGCGAATGCGCCGGTCGCCGACTTCGCCTCGGCCGCCGCTGACCCCGCCGTGCACGCCTCCTACTACACGCCGCTGCTCGCCGAGCTGCGTGCGCTCGGTGTCGGCTACTCCGCGCGCCCGGCGCGCATCGAGGTGGTGCCCACGCGCGACCACTGGGAGGCGCGCTTCGTCGCTCCGCACATCGCGATCGCGCGTGGCTGGGAGCGCCAGCTCGACACCGGCCGAAACGGCCTCTTCTACAGCTCCGCCCCGCTGACCCCGGCGCGCTACAGCGCCTGGCTGTCTGAACAGGCGATCGCCTACGTGGCGCTCCCGGACGCTCCGCTCGACTACTCCGCGCAGGCCGAGGGGCGGCTCCTGCGCAGCTCTGAGCTGACCGGAACGAGCGCCGCCGCCGCCGGCGCCCGCGGCGGCTCCTCGCCTGTCCTTCGTGAAGTCTGGCGCTCGCCGCACTGGCGCCTGTTCGCGGTCTCGGCCGCCCGTCCGCTGGCCGAACCGCCGGCCGTGCTCACGCGCATGGGAAGCGACTCGTTCACGCTCGCGGCGCCGCGGGCGGGGCGCTCGATCGTTCGCGTGCGCTTCACCCCCTACTGGGCTCTCTCGCGCGGGCGCGGTTGCGTGCGCGAAGCGCCGGGCGGCTGGACCGAGCTTGAAGCCTCGCGTGCGGGCCACCTTCAGGTGGTGATCGACTTTTCGCTTCAGCGCGTGTTCGGCCACGGCCCGCGCTGCCGCTGAGCATCGACTAGGCTTCTGCTCGATGGTCGCCCGCGTTCGTGTTCTGCAGGGGCGCGTCCTGCCGCAGGGATGGATGGACCTTCTGCGCCAGGTCGCGCTGTTTGCGGCGGCATATGCGGGCTACCGCCTGGTGCGGGGTCTGGTCGAGGGAGACGCCAACGCAGCCTTCGCGCACGCGCGCGAGCTGATCTCCTTCGAGCGCACGATGCACGTGTTCGTCGAGCCCTCGGTGCAGGCCTGGGCGTCGAGCAGCCGCGTGCTGATGGACCTCTCGAGCTGGCTGTACGTGAACGCGCAGACGACGGTCACGATCGGCGCACTGATGTACCTGTACCTGCGCCACAACCGCAACTTCTACTTCGTGCGCAACATGTTCATGATCGCGATGGCGATCGCGCTCGTCGGCTACACCGTGTTCCCCACGGCGCCCCCGCGCTTCATGCCCGAGTGGGGCTTCATCGACAGCGTCTCTGACTTCACCGGCGTGCAGGTCTCGCACGCGAGCGCGTCGATGACGGCCCTGTTCAACCCCTACGCCGCCGTGCCGTCGATGCACGTCGCGTTCGCGCTGATGATCAGCTGGCCGCTCGCGCGCCTGGCGCGCCACCGCACGGTCAGCGTCCTGTGGCTTCTATATCCGTTCCTGATGACCTTCGTGATCGTGGCCACGGCCAACCACTTCATCATCGACGCCCTGCTGGGGGCCATCACGGCTGGCCTCTCGGCATATGGCGCGCGCTGGCTGGCGCGCGCGCGGCCGGGCGTATGGCGGTTCTCCACCCCCTCTCCCCCCCACTTGAGCAGCGGCTAGGGCTACCGGGCGAGGAGACGATGGCGCAGACCGGAAAGACCCCCACGCGCGGCACGCCC
This sequence comes from uncultured Solirubrobacteraceae bacterium, assembly GCA_963779605.1. Lineage (GTDB taxonomy): Bacteria > Actinomycetota > Thermoleophilia > Solirubrobacterales > Solirubrobacteraceae > Palsa-744. The sequence continues at coordinate 855,138 of CAVZYR010000004.1, read as the reverse complement.
AACGGCGTCGCCGGCGCGCACGCGAGCGAGCGCCGGACCCGCTCGCGCAGGAAGGCGACGGGGCGGGTGGCGCTGAGCGCCGGACCGCGCCGGGAGCTGATGCGCGACCGTCTGATCGAGTCGCGGCTGACACCGAACGCGATCTCGCTGACGGGCTTCGCCCTGAACGTGGTGGCGGCGGTGCTCGTGTGGGAACAGCTGTTCTTCCTCGGCGGGGTGGCGTTCATCGTGGGCTCGACGATGGACACGCTCGATGGCCGCTACTCGCGCATGTCGGGCAAGGGCACCCCCTTCGGCGCGTTCCTCGACTCGACGCTCGACCGCGTCGAGGAGGGGATCGTGCTGGCGGCGGTGGCCGGGTACTTCGCGCTGCAGGGCGAACGCGTGGCGGCCGCGGCGGTCGTCGTCGCGGTGCTCGCCTCGCTGATGGTCAGCTACACGCGTGCGCGCGCCGAGGCGCTGGGGGTGGAGTGCAAGGTCGGCATCGCCACGCGCCCGGTGCGGGTCGTGATCCTCGCGATCGGGCTGATCTTCGCGAAGGGCGCCTCGCTCGGCAGCTTCGAGCTCTTGAAGCCGGCCGTGTATGTGCTGGCGGCGCTGAGCCTGATCACCGTCGCCCAGCGCGTCTGGCACGTGCGCCGCGAGCTGTCCGTGTGACCAAGCGCACCGGGCGGAGTAGTTAGCACGAACTTTTACGGAAGGACTTTCCTAGTGAGCACACACCACAGCAACGGCCGCGCCTTTAGCAACGGCGCCGCCGCAAAGAACGGCGCCGCGCGCTACCAGTCGGAGAAGGTCAGGGTGGCGATCATCGGCGTCGGCAACTGCGCCTCGGCGTTCGTGCAGGGCGTCCACTACTACCGCGACGCCAACCCCGACGAGCGCGTTCCCGGCCTGATGCATGTCGAGCTGGGCGGCTACCACGTTCGTGACATCGAGTTCACGGCCGCCTTCGACATCGACTCGACGAAGGTCGGCAAGGACCTCGGCCGCGCGATCTCCTGCGGGCAGAACAACACCATCAAGTTCGCGAAGGTGCCGAAGAGCCTCGGCGTGCCCGTGTACCGCGGCATGACCCACGATGGCCTCGGCAAGTACCTCAAAGAGAAGATCACGAAGGCTCCGGGCGAGACCGCGGACATCGTGAAGATCCTCAACGACACGCACACCGACGTCGTCGTCTCCTACCTGCCGGTGGGCTCCGAGCAGGCCACCAAGTGGTACGTCGAGCAGGTGCTCGAGGCCGGCTGCGGCTTCGTCAACTGCATCCCGGTGTTCATCGCGCGCGAGGACTACTGGGACCGGCGCTTCGCACAGGCGCGCCTGCCGATCGTGGGCGACGACATCAAGTCGCAGGTCGGCGCCACGATCGTGCACCGCTCGCTCGCGCGCCTGTTCGCCGACCGCGGCGTGAAGATGCTGCGCACCTCGCAGCTGAACGTGGGCGGCAACATGGACTTCTACAACATGCTCGAGCGCGAGCGCCTTGAGTCCAAGAAGATCTCCAAGACCAACGCCGTCACCTCGATCATGGACGAGACGCTGCCCGCCGGCGATGTGTACATCGGTCCCTCGGACTACGTGCCGTGGCTGACCGACCGCAAGTGGGCGCACATCCGCGTGGAGGGCCAGGCCTTCGGCGACGTGCCGCTCAACGTCGAGCTGAAGCTCGAGGTGTGGGACTCGCCCAACTCGGCGGGCATCGTGATCGATGCCGTGCGCTGCTGCAAGCTCGCCCTCAACCACGGCATCGGCGGCCAGCTCGACGGGCCCTCCTCCTACCTGATGAAGTCGCCCCACAACCAGCGGCCCGACGACCTCGCGCGCGCGGACACCGAGAAGTTCATCGCGAAGTATTCCGCTCGGCCGGGAACGAAGCCGAAGGTGAAGGCTGCGGCCGCGGCGAGGACGCGCCGAAAAGCGCGCGCCGTCAGAGCACCGACGGCGAAGTAGCCTCGGCGGGCGCGGGCGCGCTTGCCAGCTTCGGCCGGCCGGCGCCCTCGCGCTTTGACTCATACATGGCTTTGTCAGCCATCGCCACCATCGCGTCGGCGTCGGCCTCTTCGCCGCTGCTCCACGCGACGCCGATGCTTACCTGCACGGCGATCGCGCCTTTGGCCACCACGATCTCATCGAGCTCGGCCTGGGCGAGTCGCCCGGCGAGCATCATCGCCTGCTCGGGACCCCCGACCTCGGGGCACACCGCGAGAAACTCATCGCCACCGATGCGACCGACCATGTCCCCGTCTCGCACCACGCTCCGCAGCCGCTCGGCCACCGCCTTCAGCAGTTCGTCGCCGGCGCCGTGTCCGTGCCGGTCGTTGACGCCCTTGAAGCGATCGAGATCGACGAACACGACCGCCCGTTCGGCGTGGCGCTGTCCGCTCGCGATGTTGGCCTCGAGCGCGCTCATGATGGCCGCGCGGTTGTAGCAGCCGGTCAGCTCATCGAACGTCGCGCGTCGCCTCAGCTCCTCGCGCATGTGGGTGCTGTCGGTGATGTCCGCGACGCAGCCGATCGCCCCGGTGATCGGCCCGTCATCCTGGCTGAAGCTGCGTAGCCCCACGGCACAGAAGCGCAGCTCGCCGCTTGAGGGCACGCGCAGCTCGACCTCGATGTCGGCCGGCTGCCCGCTGGCGAGAACCTCGTCGAGGGCCAGCGAAAGAGCCGTCCGATCGGCATCCTTCACGCTCTGAAGCTGCGCGTCGACCGTATCCTCGCGCTCGACGCCGAGGATCTCATGCAGCATGTCGTTGGTGTAGACGACGTGGCGGGCGGTGTCCACCTGGAAGAGCCCCACGGGGATCGCCCTGGCGAGCCCGTCGAGCAGCTCGTGCGCTGCCATCTCCTCTGAGATGTCGACGATTTCTGAGACGACGCAGCCGTACTCGGGGTCGTTGAGCAGGTTGTGATTGGTGACCTCGAACCACACCCACGATTTGTCCTTGCGGCGGTGGCGCAGGCGCACACGGCGCCCGGGCCCGGGAGCGACGAGCATCTCGATCCAGTTGTCCAGGGCGAGCGGGCGGTCGTCGGGGTGCATGAACTCGGACCCGCGCTGGCCGATCATCTCCTCTGCGGTCCAGCCCAGCAGTTGCGTCGTGGCCTCGTCGACCTCCTGGATGACGGCGTGAACGTCCTTGCGCATGCTCGCGAACCGGGGCATGGCCTTGGGGATCTCCGCCGGCGCGGGGCGGGCGCCTGCATCCCCCGCTCCGATCACGACGAGGATCATCAGCACGCCGTGGCGCTCGCGCAGGTCGAGTCCGTAGACCATCGATGTGATGTCGGGGTAGCCGACCGGGTGCACCCGATAGCGGGCGGCGCCCTCGGCCATGACGCGTTCCCAACCGCGGGCCAGCTGCTCGTCACGGACGGCGAGGTCCGCGCCTGAGCGACCCTCGAGGATGGGGTTCTGCCGCAGCGGAATCGAGTCCGGCATCGCGACCATCACGCCCTCCGCGGTGTGCGCCGCCACGGGCGCAGCGGGATACAGCGCGAGCAGCGACGTGAGGGCGGCCTCGAGCGTGTCCGCGTCGAGGTGCGAGTCCTGTTCGGCGTCGAACACGTCGCGATCGAGATCGGCGATCGAGATCGCGCCTGCCTGGGGCGGCCGTGTGTCTGTTTGCGTTGCGGTCATTGAGCAGGTTCGGCAGGGTCGCTCCGGGCAGGGCCCAGTCGCTGCAGCCGATCGGACTTGATTGTTGGGGTGGGCAGTAGCTGATCGGCCGCTGCTCAGCCGAACTGGACCTATGGGCGCATCGTTGGACCAACTGACGGGTCGGTGTTCTCTCAAGCCGAGGCGAGGCGCGCGCGCCTATGCTGCATGCGTGCCGGCCGAGAAGTTCGCGATCGCCCATGTGACCCCGTATCCGTGGGAGGCCGAGGAGAACGAGGTGAACGCTTACCTCGAGCGGGTGACCTCAGAGCTCTCGCGGCGAGGACATCGCGTGCTCGTGCTGGCGCCGTCGCGCTCGCAGGAGCGCGTGCGGGAGTCGCGCCGGCAGCTGCGCGCGCTGCGGGGACGACCGCAGGGCCTGTTGGAGGGGACCGATCAGGGGGCGCCCGCGGTGATCGCCGTGGGCGAGGTGCTGGATGTCGCGAGCAGCGCCCGGCGGCGCACCTCGGCGCTGTCGATCGATGTGGCGCGCACGGTCGAGGAAGTGCTGACGATGGTCGAGCTCGACTTCGTGCACGTGCACGAGCCGTTCGCCCCCAGCACCTCGAACGCGGCCCTGCGCCACTCGCGCGCGCTGAACGTGGGGTCCTTCCACGCGCCCAACGAACGCCTGCTCTCCACGCTCGTCGCGCGGCGCTTCGTCGAGAGCTTCTTCGGGCGCCTCGATGCCCGCACGGCCAGCCTTCCCGCGACCGTCGAGCTGATGTCCCGCCACTTCCCAGGCGACTACCGGCTGATCCCCGATGACGACCGCGCCGCCGATGCGCTGGAGGAGATCTACGCGAGCCTCGCGGCGCGCCGGCACTCGACGAGCGGCGATCCGGCGGTCAAGCGGCGGCTCGAGAGCCGAACGCTGATCGACGTCGACCTGCATATGCACACCGACCACTCGAGCGACTGCGCGACACCGGTGGAGGTGCTGCTGGCGACCGCCCACACGCAGGGCCTCGGAGCGATCGCCGTGACCGATCACAACGAGATCTCAGGGGCCCTCGAGGCGCGCGCCCAGGCCGCGGAGGCGGGCGTGAAAGTGATCGTCGGCGAGGAGGTCAAGACCGACGGCCAGGGCGAGGTGATCGGGCTATTCATCGAGGAGAAGATCCCGCGCGGGCTGAGCCTCAGGGAGACCGTCGCGGAGATCTCGCGCCAGGGCGGCCTGGTGTACGTGCCGCACCCCTTCGACCGCATGCACTCGGTGCCCGACTACGAGCACCTGCTGACGATCCTCGACGAGGTCGACGCGATCGAGGTGTTCAACCCGCGCGTGGCGATCGGGGCGTTCAACGAGGAGGCGGCGCGATTCGCCGCCAAGTACCGCATCATCGCCGGCGCCGGCTCGGACTCGCACGTGGCGCAGGGTCTCGGCTCCGTGCGGATCCGCATGCGCGAGTTCGAGGGGCCGGAGGAGTTCCTGCAGTCGCTGCGCGACGCGGACATCCTGACGCGTCCATCCTCGCTGCTGTACGTGCAGGCATTGAAGTTCCTGCAGACAAAAGCCACGCCGCCGGCCGCCCGCGAAGCGAGTCGCGCGCGGCGGGTCAGACGGGCCAAGCGGGCGCCCAGGAGGCGTCGTCTGGGGCGATGAAGCGCGCAACTCCTGGTGCACCTTCAAGGACAAGCCACGGCGCCGTCAAATCTCTCGGGTCGATGCCGGTGACCGACGATGAGATCAGAGAGAAGTACCTGGAGCGCGCGATTCGCGAGCTGAACACGCTCACGCGCGAGCTGCAGGCATGTCCGCACTGTCCGCGGGGCAACCTCATGCCGGTGCTCGGCTCCGGTCATCCCCAGGCCGATGTGATGCTGCTGAAGTACGCCCCGCTGCCGTCTGAGATCGAGGAGGGCGTGGCCTTCTACGGGCGCGCCGGCAGCGCCTTGATGAAGTCGCTCAAGCGCCTTTCGATCGACCCCCTGGCCGTGTACGGGACGCTGTGCGTGAAGTGCCCGCTGAGCGACGCCTCGCTGGCCGACTTCGCCTGCGTCGCACGGGTGGTCCAGGAGATCGCGATCGTGCAGCCGAAGATCGTGGTCGTGATGGGAGCCGACGCGCTGGCGGCGCTCGGCGAGATGTCGATCCCGCTCGCGCGTGAGCTGCGGCCCACGCTCGGGGAGATCCAGCAGCTCACTCCCAGCATCGACGCGCTGTACGTGCCCAACATCGACGATTCACTGGATGAGCAGGACGCAAAGCGGGCGTTCTGGTCGGCCTTCCGCACGCTCGGCGACTGGTACGGCGCGCAGCCGCCTTACTGACCGGCGCCGCCGGCGCCTTCAGATGGTGATCACGATCTTGCCGAGCTTGCCGCCGGCCGCGAACCGCTCATACGCGGCGGCTGCCTGGAGCAGCGGATAGGTCTCCGCCACGGGCACCCCGATCTGCCCGCCGTCGAACAGCGGCAGGACCTCCCGCTCCAACAGGCGCGCCGCGATCGCTTTGTCCTCGAGCGAGCGCGCTCGCAGAGTCGAGCCGTGAATGCGGGCGCGCTTGCCCATCAGCGCCAGCAGGTTGAGCTCGCCCTTCGCCCCAGCCCCCACGCCGATGATCACGATCCGCCCCCCGCTGGCCAGCGCCTCGAGGTTCTCCGCGAGGTTGGGCGCGCCCACGAGCTCGAGGATCACGTCGAAGGGACCGTGCTCGGCGAAGCCCTCGGGCGCGATCGCCTCGGCTCCCAGCGCGGCCACGGCCCCGCGCAGCTGCTCGTCGCGCACGGTCCCCGTGGGCCTCGCGCCGGCTGCTCGGGCGAGTTGGATCGCGGCCGTACCGACGCCGCCGGCCGCGCCGTGCACGAGCAGCCGTTCGCTCGGGCGCAGCAGGGCCTGGGTGAAGATCGCATCGTGGGCGGTGGTGAACACCTCGGGCAGGCCGCCGGCCGCCGGCCAGTCGAGCCCCTCCGGCACGGGCATGAGCAGGCGCTCGTGCACGCTCGAGAGCTCCGCCTGAGCGCCGCCTCCGACGATCGCCATCACGCGCTCGCCCACGGCAAAGCGCGTGGCAGAAGGCCCGAGCGCCACCACCTCGCCCGCGAGCTCCATGCCGGGGATGTCCTGCGGCCAACCGGGCGGTGCGGGGTAGAGCCCGCGCCGCTGCATCATGTCGGCGCCGTTCAGGCCGGCGGCGCGCACGCCCACGAGCACCTCGCCGGTCCCGGGGCTCGGATCCGGGTGCTCCTCGATCACGATCTGCTTCTCGCGGATGGTGACGGCGCGCATCGCGGGAAACCCTACCCGGAGCCTTCTTCGGCCTCCTCGCCGCCTTCCGGCTCCTCGACCGCGCCCGCCTCCCCGCCTCCCGCCGCCTCCTTTACCCGCCCGGGCTTGACGCCGCGCGAGGCCTCATCGGCGCGCTCGAACAGGGCGACGCACTCGATGTGGTGGGTCTGGGGGAACATGTCGACGGGGCGGACCCTGCGCAGCACCCAACCGGCCTCCACCAGTTCGGCGGCGTTGGGGGCGAGCGTGGTGGGGTTGCAGGAGACGTAGACGATGCGCTTGGGGGAGGCGTCGATGATGCGGTGGATCACCTTCTTTGAGAGGCCCGCGCGGGGAGGGTCGACGAGCAGGAGGTCGGGTCGCCCGGCGCGCTCGAGCAGCTCGGGCAGCGCCAGGCGGGTGTCGCCGGCGAAGAAGTGGGCCTTCGTGATCCCGTTGCGCCGGGCTCCCGCGATCGCGTCGGCGACGGCCTCTTCGACGAGCTCGATCCCCCACAGCTCGCCGGCGCGCGGAGCGAGCGTGAGCGCGATCGTGCCGATCCCCGAATACAGGTCGTACACGCGCTCCCAGCCCTCGAGCGCCGCGTACTCGGCGACCACCTCATACAGCCGCTCGGCCATCTCGGTGTTCGTCTGGAAGAACGCCTCCGAGGAGATCAGCAGGTCGAGCTCACCCAACTGCTCGGGAAGCCCGGCCTCGCCCCAGACGAGCTCGGTCTCGCCGCCCGCCGTCGTCTCGGCGAGGCTGCGCGAACGCGTCCACAGCACGCCCGAGAGGCTCTCGCCGAGCGCCTGGCTGAGCGCGGCCGCGAGCAGGCCCGCCTCGAGCTCGCCCTCGGTGGTGACGATCCGGACCTGAAGCTTGCCCGTGCGCCTGCCTTCGCGGACGACCAGATTGCGCAGTCGCGCGCGCCCGTCCGCCGCCGGCGCCGTGCGGTCGTGGCGCACCCCGTCGGGGCCGCGGCGGGCGCCGCCCCGCTCCCATGCGCTGAGCCCCTGCTCGCGGCACCAGCGCAGGGCGACCTCGCGGGCGAGGTTGCCGCGCTCTGAGGCGAGCAGGCAGTCCTCGATCGGCGCCACCCGATTACCGCCCGCGGGCGCGTGAAAGCCGCACACGAGCTGCGCTCCGCCGCCGCCGGCGCCCTCCGCGCCCTCGCCCGAGGATGCGACGCCGAAGGAGTACTCGAGCTTGTTGCGATAGCGCCACGGCTCGATCGCGGGCACGATGTCCTGCAGCTCGTAGCCGTCGAGGCGCCCGATCCGCCGCAGCGCGTCGTCGACCTGGGCGTGCTTGACCTCGAGCTGGCGCTCGTAGGGGAGCACCTGCCAGGGCACGCCGGGATGGTCCGCCACCGGAGCAATCCGCTCGGGGCTCGGCTCGAGCACCTCGAGCGTGCGTGCATGGGCATAGCTGCGCTTGCGCTTGTACACGACCGCGCGCACGCGATCGCCCGGGATCGCGTCCGCGACGAACACGACGTATCCGCTCTCGCCGAGACGCGCGACGCCCTCGCCGCCGAAGGCGAGCGATTCGACCTGAAGCTCGAGCTCATCGCCGCGCTGCGGGCGCGGCCGGGCCGCGGCGGGCTGGGCGGCCGCTTCGGGCGGGTCCGCGCCGGCCGCCGCGACCGGCTCGGCGGGCAGCGCGCGATCGGCGGCGCCGGTCGGGCGAGCGAGCAGCGTGAACGGGGGTGTGGGCGTGTTCTGTTTCACGCCACCAGCAGCTCCAGCAACGCCTTCTGCGCGTGGCGGCGGTTCTCGGCCTGGTCCCAGATGCGCTGGCGTTGGCCGTAGAGGACCTCGGCGCTGATCTCCTCGCCGGGGTGGGCGGGCAGATCGTGCATCGCAAAGGCACCCGGCGCGGCGGCGTCGAGCAACGCGTCGTCGACCCGGTAGTCCGCCAGCGCGGCGCGGCGGGCCCGAGCGGTCTCCTCGTCGCCCATGCTCACCCACACGTCCGTGTACACGGCGCAGGCGCCCTCGACGGCCGCGCGCGGATCCGAGTGGAGCGTCACCGACCCGGAGACGCCCTCGGGCAGCGCGAGGTCCTGCTCGAGCGAGTAGCCCTCCGGCGAGGCGACGGCCACGTGCATCCCCGCGAGCGCGCCGAGCAGCGCGAGCGAGCGGGCGACGTTGTTGCCGTCGCCGACGTAGGCCACCGTCAGGCCCTCGAGCGAGCCGTGGGCCTCGCGCAGGGTCAAGAGGTCAGCGAGCGCCTGGCAGGGATGGTGCAGGGCCGTGAGCATGTTGATGACCGGGACCGAGCTGTACTCGGCCAGCTCCTCGATCACCGCGTCCGCACCGGTGCGCAGGCCGATCGCGGCGACGTGGCGCGAGAGGACGAGCGCCGTGTCGCGCAGGGCCTCACCGCGCGAGAGCTGGAGCTCATCGGAGCGCAGCACCACCGGATGGCCGCCCAGCTCGTGGACGCCGACCTCGAAGGAGACGCGCGTGCGGGTCGAGGGCTTCTGGAAGATCAGCGCGACGCTGAGGCCGGCGAGCGCCTGCGAGGAGAGCGGCGCCCGCTTGAGCTCGAGCGCGCGGTCGAGCAGGGCCGCGAGCTCCGCGGCGCTCAGCTCGGTTCCGGTGAGAAAGTGGCGCGACATCGGGCAGCCAGTCTAGGCTAGGGTCCGAAAGCCATGAGGAGAGGCCTTCCGATATTGATCGCCTGCTCCGCGCTGGTGCTGGCGGGCGGCTGTGGCTCCTCGAAAAGCTCCACCACCAGCTCCAGCTCGGCGAGCTCCTCGACGCCGACGTCGACCAGCGGCGCGCTGAAAACGACCGCCACGCCGAAATACGGAGTCCCCGCAGCCTCGGCGCCGGTGCAGAGCGGGGTCGTGCCGATCGCCTACCGCAACATCTCGATCGCGCCGGACACGCTCAAGGTGAAGGTCGGCACCACGATCAGGTGGACGAACTACGACGCGATCGAACACAACGTCACCAGCGAGAGCGGCCCCCAGAAGTTCGCCTCGAGGACCTTCGGCGAAGGCCGCAGCTATGAAGTCACGCTGACCAGGCCGGGGGTGATCCACTACGAGTGCACGATCCACCCGGCGTCGATGAACGGGACGATCGACGTACTCAAGTAGGCGGGTTGTGCGCCCCATCGCTGGGGCGTGCTCGATCAGGCGGGGCCGAGGTCCGGCAGGCCGGCGTCGGGGGTCGAGGCGGTCGCATACAGCCGGCGGGGGATGCGCCCGGCCGTGCGCGCGAGCTGGCCCGCCTCGACCGCGGCGCGCATCGCGCAGGCCATGCGCACGGGATCCTCCGCGCGGGATATGGCCGACGCGGCCATCACCGCGTCACAGCCGAGCTCCATCGCGAGCGCCGCGTCCGAGGCGGTCCCGATGCCGGCGTCGAGCACCACCGGCACGTCCACCGCTTCGCGGATGAGGGCGATGTTGTAGGGGTTGCGGATGCCCATGCCGCTTCCGATGGGCGAGCCCAGCGGCATCACCGCCGCGCAGCCGATGTCGGCGAGGCGACGCGCCAGAACGGGGTCGTCGGTCGTGTAGGGGAGCACGACGAAGCCCTCATCGATCAGCTGCTCGGCCGCCCGCAAGAGCTCCGGCGCGTCGGGCATGAGCGTGTCCTCGTCGCCGATCACCTCGAGCTTGATCCAGTCGGTGGCAAACGCCTCGCGTGCCAGGCGCGCGGTCGTGACGGCATCGCGGGCGGTGCGACAGCCGGCGGTGTTGGGCAACAGCTCGACGCCCGCCGCGGTGAGCACGTCGATCAGCGATCCGCGCCCGGCGTGCCGAGCGGCGGGGTCGAGCCGGCGCAGCGCCACGGTCACGAGCTGTGCGCCGCTCGCGGCGATCGCTCCCGACATCAGATCGAGCGATGGGAAGCCGCCGGTGCCGATCAGCAGGCGCGAGCGCAGAGTGCGTCCGGCGACCGTCCAGCCCTCCGCGGGCGCCGCGGCGCCGTTGCTCAAGCTGGGCGAGCCCACAAGCGGGTTGGCGCCGTCGCTCATCGCGAGATCATCCCCCCTGCATCGCGGTGAGCACCTCGACAGCCGCGTCCTCGGCGAGCACGAACGACTCCCAACGGGCGCGTGGAACCACCTCGCCGTCGACCGCGACGGCGACGCCGCGGGCGTCCTCTGCGATGCCGAGGCCGCTGAGCACGTCCGCCACGGTGTCGCCCGCGCGCACCTGCGAGGCCTCGCCGTTGAGGCTGATCATGAGACGGCCACCGTCGGCGAGGGAGCGCCCGCCGCACGCGGCGCGGGGGCTCGGGCGCTGAAGCGCTCGGGCGCGCAGGCCAGCAGCAGCTCGTCGGCCGGATGCTCGCCCGCGAGCACCGCGACGAGGAGCTCAGCCGTGAGCGGAGCCAGGAGGATGCCGTTGCGGTAGTGCCCGCACGCCCACTGCAGGCCCTCGAGCGCGCCCGGGCCGATCGCGGGCGCGTTGTCGGGCGTGCCCGGGCGAAGCCCCACACAGAGCTCCTCGATCTCGAGCTCGCTCACGCCCGGCACGAGCTCGTGAGCATCGCGCAGGAGCTCATACACGCCGCCCGCGGTCGCCTGCATCTGGAAACCGCGCTCCTCGACCGTCGCGCCGAGGACGTAGCGGCCGTCCGCGCGCGGCACCAGGTAGCCGCCCTCGAAGCGCACGACGCGCCGCAGGAGCCCCGGACCGGCGCGATCGCGCAGGCGCAACAGCTGGCCCTTGACCGGTCTCACGGGCACGCGCGCGCCGGCCGGCAGCCCCTCGATCTGCTCGACCCAGGCGCCGGCGGCGACGACCACCTGCCCGGCGGCGAGAAATTCCTCGCGCCCGTCCCGCTCGCCGTCGGCGGCGCGGGCGAGCGTCACACCCGCGACCCGCGCTCCGCCGGCATCGGTCTCGATGCTGGTCGCTCGCACGTGCTCGCGCAGCTGCACCCCCGTCGACTCGCAGGCGCTGCGCAGGGCGCTGAGCAGCAGGCGCGGATCGACCGAGTGGTCCTCAGGGGCCTCGAGCGCCAGGCGCAGCGTCGGCGCCAGCGCCGGCTCGCGCTCGCGGGCCTCGCTCGGGCGCAGGCGCTCGGCGCGCAGTCCGAGCGAATCGCGAAATGCGATCTGACGCTCGAGCTCGCGCGCCTCATCCTCGTCGCGAGCGACGAGCAGAGTGCCCGTCCGCATCAGCCCCACCTCGGCGCCGGCTCGCTCCTCGAGCGCTGAGGCGAACGCCGGCCAGATCTCCGCCGAGCGCAGTCCCAGCTCGAGCAGGCGGCGGCCGGCCTCGCCGAACTCCGCCTCCGCCACCGGCGCGAGCATGCCCGCGGCGACGCGCGAGGTCGCGCCGCCGATCACGTCGCGCTCGATCACCATCACCGACATCCCCCGCTCGCGCGCGCGCCAGGCCACGGACAGGCCGATCACGCCGCCGCCGAGGACGACCACGTCTGGGCAGGAGCGATCTGGGAATGCCGGCACAGTGAGGCTGATGCTAGCCCGCTGTCAGACTTGGGTCCATGCCCCTCGGGGACCTCGGCTCAGAGCGGCGCGCGCGACTCGCCGCGGCGCGTCTCTACCTCGTGTGCGCAGCGAGGGTCGACGGCCGCGAGCTTCCCGACCTGCTGCGCGCCGCGGTGGCCGGGGGCGTGGACGTCGTGCAGCTGCGCGAGAAGCATCTGGGCGATGAGCAGCTCGTGGCGGTCGCGGACGCCGCGCGGGCGCTGTGCGAGCGGCTGGGAGCGCTGTTCATCGTCAACGACCGCCCCTGGGTCGCACTCGAGGCGGGCGCCGACGGGGTGCACGTCGGACAGGACGACCTGCCCGTCGCGGAGGTGCGCGAGCTGGTCGGCGCGGACATGCTGATCGGCCTGTCCACCCACGCCCGCGGCGAGATCGACGCAGAGGACGCCGCCCTGGCCGACTACATCGGCGTCGGCCCGGTGCACGAGACGCCCACCAAGCCGGGCCGCCCGGCGGTCGGTCTCGAGCTGGTCAGCTACGCCCGCGAGCACGCCCCGGTGCCGTTCTTCGCGATCGGCGGCCTGGACGAGCGGAACCTCGGCGAGGCGATCGAGGCGGGGGCCCGGAGGGCGGTCGTGCTGCGGGCGATCGCGGCGGCCGAGGATCCCCAGAGCGCCGCGCGAAAACTGCGCGAGCTGCTCGACTCGAGCCCGCTGGAGTCCTGAGGTGAGCGAGGGTCCCGCTCCTGTCGAGCCGCTGGAGGGTCCCGCCCGGCTCGAGCCGCTCGGCGAGGATGAGCGCCCGCGGCCGCTGCTGATCGCCGTCGGCGTGTGCGCCGTGCTGGCGGTCGCGGTGATCGTCGGCGCGGCCACGGTGCACGACCTCAGCCGGCACGGCGGCTCGCTGCCGGGCGCCGCGTTCCTCGCGCTCGTGCTCGCGCTGCTGGCGCTCGGCATGTACCGCCGGCGCTACTGGGCGGTGCTGGGCTTCGAGGCGCTGCTCACCTTCCAGATACTCGTGACCTCGCTGGCGCTGGTGGTCGCATCGACGATCCCCGCGGCGGCCCTCTGCCTGCTCAGCATCGGGCTCAGCGGGTGGTTGTTCTGGAAGCTCGTGCGCGTGATGGGACGGATCCAAGCCGGGGAACGATAGGCTCAGCGCGCAAATGGCGGCTAGAGCGTATGACTGCGTCGTGATCGGCTCCGGGCCCGGTGGCTATGTCGCCGCGATCCGTTCCGCCCAGCTCGGAAAAAAGACCGCGGTGATCGAGCGCGACAAGGTCGGGGGGCGCTGTTTGAACTACGCCTGCATCCCCGCCAAGGCGGTGCTGCGCTCGGCCGACCTGCTCTCGGAGATCCGCGACGGCGAGGCCTACGGCCTGAACGTGAGCGGCGTCGAGGTCGACTATGTGGCCGTGCAGGCGCGCCGCGAGAAGGTCGTCTCGACGCTCACCTCGGGAGTGGCCGGGCTGTTCAAGAAAGACGGGATCGAGGTGATCGAGGGCGACGCGACGCTGACCGCGGACGGCGGCGTGAGCGTCGGCGGGGAGCTGATCTCCGCCCAGACCGTGATCCTCGCCACCGGCTCGGTCCCGCGTGCGATCCCCGGAGTCGAGTTCGGCGGACGCGTGATCGGCACCGAGGAGGCGTGGGCGCTGAAGGAGCTGCCGGGACGCCTCGCGGTGGTCGGCGCGGGGGCCTCCGGCGCGGAGATCGCCTCCGGCTACGCCCGCCTGGGCAGCGAGGTGATCCAGCTCGAGGCGCTCGAGCACCTGCTCCCGACCGAGGACCCCGACATCTCCCGTCTGGTCGAACGGAGCTTCAAACAGCAGGGCGTCGACGTGCGCACGAGCACGCCCGTGGCCGACGTGCAGAGCAGCGAGACCGCTGTCAGCTTCAGCTACGGCGCATCCGGCGCGGACGGCTCCTCGGGCGCGCCGCGCGCGGAGGTCGACTACCTGGTCATCTGCGCCGGGCGCGGCGCGGACGTGGAGGGACTCGGCCTCGCCGAGGCGGGCGTCGAGCTCGACGAGCGGGGGCTCGTGAAGGTCGACGGCGCACTGCGCACCTCCCGCGCCGGCGTGTATGCGATCGGCGACCTCGTGGCCGGCCCGGCGCTCGCACACAAGGCATCTGACGAGGGCATCATCGCCGCCGAGGACTCCGCCGGGCTGCCCACCCACGCGCTGTCCCACGTGGACATCCCGCGTGCGACGTTCTGCACGCCGAACGTCGGCTCCTTCGGCCTGACCGAGGCGCAGGCGCGCGAGGACGGCTACGACGTGGTCGTCGGCAAGGTCAAATACGGAGCCGTCGGCGGCGGCATCGTCTACGGCGACCCGGGCGGGCTGGTGAAGGTCGTGGGCGAGCGCAAGTACGGCGAGCTGCTCGGCGGGCACATCGTGGGCTCGCGCGCGACCGAGCTGATCCAGGAGCTCGTCAACGTGCGCCTGCTCGAGGGCGGCTACGCCGAGGTCGGGCGGATCGTCCACGGCCACCCGACGCTCTCAGAGGCCGTGATGGAAGCCGGGCGGGCGGCGGACGGCTGGTTGATCCACGGTTGATCGTGAGCGGTCCGCCGGCCAGCTTCTACTTCGACCTCGCAAGCCCCGAGGCCTACCTCGCGGCCGAGCGCATCCTCCACGTGCTCCCGGGGCCCGCCGAGTGGCAGCCGGTGCTCGCCTCGAAGCTCGCGGGCGCCGAGGCCTTCGACGGTCCGCGCCGCCGCGAGCAGGAGGAGATCCACCGCCGGGAGATCGCCCGGCGCGCGGCGGGCATCGGCCTGCAGCCGCTGCGCTGGCCGGAGCCCTTCCCGTTCGACTCGACCCTCGCGATGCGCGTGGCCACCTACGCGAAGTCGATCGGCCGCGTCGTGCCGTTCGCGCAGGCGGCCTTCCGCCAGGCGTTCGCCGGCGGGCACAGCCTCGAGCACGCAGACCACGTGCTGATCGCCGCGGCCGCCTGCGAGATGCATCCGGCGGCGGTGCTGCGCGGGGCCGAGCTGCGCTCCGTCGAGAGGGAGCTGTCGCGCGCAACCGCGCACGCGGCGCAGAGAAACATCACGGAGGTCCCCGCGGTGGAAGCGGGCGAGCGCGTGTTCCTCGGCGAGCGCGCGCTCGAGCAGGCGGCGGCGTACATGAGCGACGGCGTCAACCCGCTTGCGCCCTCGCCGGGGGTGTCCTCGTGAGGGCCAACCGCGCCTACCGGCTGATCGTGACGCGCGCCGGACGCACACCGGCACTCCTGGCCGACGCCGAGCGCGTCGACCACATCGAGGTCGTGGAGATCGACGGCGGTGAGGTGGTGCTGTTCTGGGACCGGCCGCCGCACGCCGCCTCGCGGCTCGCGCGGGCGCTGCGCGAGGAGCTGAGCCGGCTCGAGGCGGACGAGTTCCTGGCGCGCTGGAGTACCGTGGAGCGGTGATGGCATCCGGCCTGCCGCAGCCCGAGGACGCACGCGAGTGGCTGGCCACGATGACGCTGATCCGGCGCTTTGAGGAACGCGCGGGCGAGATGTACGCGCGGGCGAAGGTCGGAGGGTTCCTGCACCTGTCGATCGGCGAGGAGGCCACGATCGTCGGCAGCGCGCGGGCGCTGCGCGAGGACGACTACCTGATCTCCACCTACCGCTCGCATGGCCACGCGCTCGTGCGGGGCACACCGCCCGAGAACGTGATGGCCGAGCTGTTCGGGCGCGTCGACGGCTGCTCGCACGGGCGCGGAGGCTCGATGCACATGTTCGACCTCGCCCGCCGCTTCATGGGCGGCTACGGCATCGTCGGCGGCAACCTGCCGATCGCGGCGGGCATCGCGCTGGCGAGCGACCTGCAGGGAACCGACGAGGTGACGCTGTGCACGTTCGGCGACGGCGCCTCGAACCAGGGCACGTTCGGCGAGACCCTGAACCTGGCCGCGCTGTGGAAACTGCCGGTCGTGTTCATGGTGACCAACAACCAGTTCGGCATGGGCACGGCGCTTGGGCGGCACTCCGCGGTAACCGACCTGCGGCGCAAGGGCGAGAGCCTGGGGGTCCCGGGGATGCGCTGCGACGGCATGGACGTGCTCGACACGCACGCCGTCGTCGCCGAGGCCGTGCGGCGCGTGCGCGAGGACCGCCAGCCGCTGTTGGTGGAGGCGGTCACCTACCGCTTCCGCGGCCACTCGATGGCCGATCCCGAGCAGTACCGCACGAAGGAGGAGGTCGCCCAGTGGCGCGCGCGCGACCCGATTCCGGCCTTCGGCGAGCTGCTGATGGAGGAGGGGGTGATCGACGAGGAAGAGCTCACGCGGATCGACGCGCAGGCGATCGAGCGGGTCGACGCCGCGGTGGCGTTCGCCGACGCCTCGCCCTTCCCGGCGCCGGAGTCGCTGTATGACGACGTGTACGTGCTCGACGATGAGGTGCGCGGCTCCTACTCGGTGAGGACCACGAGCGCGCTGTCGCCGGCGTCCGCGGGAGATCTCAAGGACAGCGCCGACGAGGACGGCTCCGGTGAGATCTCCCAGCAGATCACCACCGCGCTTCAGGCCAGCGAGGACGCCTCCTGATGGCCGAGATGCGCTACCGCGAAGCACTCAACGCGGCGCTTCGCGAGGAGCTCAGCCGCGACGAGCGCGTGGTGCTGATGGGTGAGGACATCGGCGTCTTCGGCGGCGCCTTCAAGGTCACCGAAGGGCTGCTCGAGGAGTTCGGGGAAAGCCGCATCCGCGACACGCCCATCTCCGAGAACACGATCGTGGGGATGGGCGTGGGCGCGGCCATGACCGGCCTGCGTCCGGTCGTGGAGCTGATGACGATCAACTTCGCGCTGCTGGCGTTCGATCAGATCGTCAACCACGCGGCCCACATCCACTACATGTTCGGCGGCCAGGCGCAGGTACCGCTGGTCGTGCGCATGCCCCAGGGCGCCGGCCACCAGCTGGGGCCGACGCACTCGCACTGCCTGGAGGCGCTGTTCCTGCACGTGCCGGGACTGCTGGTGGCGGTGCCCTCCACGGCCGCAGACGCCAAGGGCCTGTTGAAGACGGCCATCCGCGACGACAACCCCGTGATCTTCATCGAGCACGAGTCGCTCTACGGGGTGCGCGGGGAGGTGCCCGAGGACACCGAGCAGCTGGTCGGCTTCGGCCGTGCGCGCACCGCCCGCGAGGGCTCCGACGTGACGGTCGTCGGCATCTCGCGCATGGCCGTGACGGCCGAGCGGGCGGCCGCGACGCTGTCGAGCGAGCACGGCGTGAGCGCCGAGGTGATCGATCCGCGCACGCTGCGCCCGCTCGACCTCGACACGATCCTCGCGTCCGTTCAGAAGACCAACCGCTGCGTGGTCGTCGAGGAGGGCTGGCCGCACGGCGGCGTCGGCGCGAACCTCGCGGCGCTGATCACCGAGCAGGCCTTCGACGACCTCGACGCTCCCGTCAGGCGCGTTACCGGAGCCGATGTGCCGATGCCCTACTCCAAGCCGCTCGAGGACCTCGCCTATCCGCACGACGCCCAGATCGTGGAGGCCGTGCTCGAGACGCTCGGGCTCACCGACGCGATCGCCGGAGCGCCCTGATGGCCGAGATCGTGATGCCGCGCCTGTCGGACACGATGGAGGAGGGAACCATCCTGCGCTGGCTGAAGAGCGACGGCGAAGAGGTGCGCCGCGGCGATGAGCTCGTCGAGATCGAGACCGACAAGGCGACGATGATCTACGAGTCAGACCAGGACGGCGTCCTTCAGACGGTCGCCGGCGAGGGCGACACGCTGCCGGTCGGCGAGCTGATCGCGCACGTCGGCGACTCCGCCCCACCGGCTCGAGCAGGCCGCGCAGAGCGAGCCGGCGCTCGCACCGACGGGCGGCTCGGACGCGGGCGGCTCGAACGCGGGCGGCGCGCCTGTGGCGGTGGCCGCACAGGGGCCTGAGGCGACGGCGGAGCGGGTCAGGGCCTCGCCGTTGGCCAAGCGCATCGCCCGCGAGAGCGGCGTGGACCTGCACGCGCTCAGCGGCAGCGGCCCGGGCGGGCGGATCGTCAAGGCCGACGTGCAGAGCGCGGGTGCCGGCGCCCGGGCCTCCGCCCCCGCGAGTCCCGCGGCGGGCGCCGCCGACGCCGCCACCGGAACCGGCGCAGCCGCTGCCCCGGCGCCGTCGCCCACCGCGGCCGCCGTCGCCGGCGTCGCGACCGCCAAGGGCGAGACGACCACGGTCGAGCTGACGCGCACGCAGCAGACGATCGCGCGCCGCATGGCCGAGTCGAAGGCGACGATCCCCGACTTCTCGCTGCGGGTGGAGGTCGACATGGAGGAGTGCGTGATCCTGCGCACCGAGCTCAAGCGGCTGTCGCAGACGGAGGCGCCCACGTACAACGACATGGTCGTGAAGGCCGCGGCACTCGCCCTGCGCGAGCACCCGCACGCGAACGGCAGCTACCGCGATGGGCGCCTGGAGCTGCACTCGCGGATCAACGTCGGCGTGGCCGTCGCCGCCGAGGACGCGCTGGTCGTGCCGACGGTATTCGACGCCGAGGAGAAGTCGCTGGGCGAGATTGCCCGCGAGACCCGCGCCCTCGCCGGGCGTGTGCGCGAGGGGACGATCACGCCGCCCGAGCTCGGCGGCGGGACGTTCACGGTGTCCAACCTGGGCATGTATGGGGTGACGAGCTTCACGGCGATCATCAACCCGCCGCAGGCGGCGATCCTGTCGGTCGGCGCGGTGGAGGCGCGCGCGGTGGTGCGCGGCGAGAAGCTGCTGGCGACGGCACACGATGACGATCACGCTCGCCTGCGACCACCGCATCCTCTACGGCGCGAACGCCGCCCTGTTCCTGGCGCGCATCCGCGAGCTGCTCGAAGCGCCCGCGGCGCTCACGCTGTAGGTGACCGGGACGCGGGGAACGCTCACCTTGCGGCACCCCACCCGCCCGGGCGGGGCCCCCGCTAGGCTGGGTGGGTGGAGACGATGAGCGACTCGCTAAAGCGATCGAGCCCACTTCCCGAGCTCTGGGTGTGCCACCTGGGGACGGTCCCCTACCGCGATGCGCTGGCGATCCAGGAGCACGTTCGCCGGCGCCGCCAGGAGGGCGAGCTGCCCGACACGCTGCTGCTGCTGGAGCACCCGCCCGTGTACACGCGCGGCCGGCGCACGGGCGAGGACGAGCTGCCCCTGGGCGAGGACGTCTACCGCGCGAAAGGCATCGAGGTCCTCGCCACCGACCGCGGCGGGCGCGTCACCTACCACGGACCCGGCCAGCTCGTGGGCTATCCGATCATGCACACCTCGGACATCGGCTCCTACCTGCGCACGATGGAAGTGGCGATCATCGCCGCGCTCGCGCGCGAGGGGATCCAGGCGCGCTCGCGCTGCGCCGAGGGTCCCGACTACACGGGCGTGTGGGTCAAGCAGCGCAAGATCGCATCGATCGGCGTGCACGTCTCGCGCGGCATCACCACCCATGGCTTCGCCGTCAACGTCGATCTCGATCTCGAGCCGTTCTCATGGGTCATCGCCTGCGGGCTGCCCGGACGTGAGCATGACCTCGATCGCCGAGGAGCTCCACGGCGCCGCGAGCGCCGGGGTGGCCTGCTTCCGCAAGGAGATGGCCTATCGCTTCTGCGAGGCGCACGGACGGCGCCAGCGCCTCGTCTCGGCTCAGCGTCTCGGCATCGGCACAACGCACGCCGCCGGGCTCGCGTCCGAGCGAGCCCCGATCAGATCCGTGCCATCCCCGCCGGCTGAGGCCGTGCCCGTATGAGTGACACCGTCAACCCGGTTGCCACCAGATCACGGGCGAACCCCGGCGGCATGGACGTGCTGCGCGTGCTCGGAGCGAACGTGCGGCCCCTGCGCGAGCGCAAGCCGCCGTGGTTCAAGGTGCCGCCGCCCGGCGGCGAGCGCTACCGCGCGCTGTCAGAGCTGATCCGCTCGGAGAACCTGCACACCGTCTGCCAGGAGGCGGCCTGCCCGAACGTGGGCGAGTGCTGGGAGCGCGGAACCGCCACCTTCATGATCCTCGGCGACACCTGCACGCGGCGCTGCGGATTCTGCAACGTCAAGACCGGCAAGCCGACCTGGAACGATCCGCTCGAGCCCGCACGGGTTGCGCGGACGATCGCGCGCATGGGCCTGCGCCACGCCGTCATCACGTCCGTCGACCGCGACGACCTGCCCGACAAGGGAGCCTCGGCCTTCGTCGGGGTCATCCGGCAGGTGCGCCGCCAGGCGCCCGCCTGCCAGGTCGAGGTGCTGACCCCCGACTTCCAGGGCCAGGAGATGCCGCTGGCCAAGGTCATCGCCGAGCGCCCGGACGTGTTCAACCACAACGTCGAGGTGGTGCCGCGGCTGTACCCGCTGGCACGGCGGGGCTCTGAGTTCGCGCGCTCCTGCCGCGTGCTGGCGATGGCCAAGGACATGGGCGAAGGCGAGGTCGTGACCAAGTCCGGGCTGATGGTCGGGCTGGGCGAGACCCACGAGGAGATGGTGGACACGTTTGCGGCCCTGCGCGAGCACGGCGTGCAGGTGCTCACGGTGGGGCAGTACCTGCGCCCCTCCGAGCGCCACCTGCCGGTGGTGCGCTACTGGCACCCGGACGAGTTCGCCGCGCTGGAACAGGCCGCCTACGAGCTCGGCTTCGAGCACGTGGCGGCCGGCCCGCTGGTGCGTTCCAGCTACCACGCCGACGAGCACGTGCCGCAGTCGCGCTCCGGCGTGGGTCCGCTCGCGGCGCACGCGTAGCGCCGCTGAAGCCCACCCGGCGTGGGGCGCGTGCCCCGCGGATAGGCTCAAAGCCGCCCTCGCCGCACGGGGGTTGCAGCGATGTTTCCAATCAAAGACAACATCCCGCTCGCGCGGTTTCCGCTCGTGACGGTCGCGCTGGTGGCGATCAACGTGATCGCCTATCTGCTCGAGATACGCCACGGCGGCAGCTTCTTCGGAGGGCCCTCAAGCAGCGTGACGGTGCGCTACGGGGCGATTCCATACGAGCTCACCCACCCGGGCACGCACTGCTACCCGGTCTCGCTGCCGACGCTCGAAGGCGTTCACAGCACCGTCGCCTGTCAACGCGCCGCGGGGCAAACGCCGCCGCTTGTGATCGGCGCGCTGCCCGCGCAGCCCGCGACCTGGCAGACGGTGTTCACCTCGATGTTCCTCCACGGCAGCTTCCTGCACATCTTTGGCAACATGCTCTTCTTGGCGATCTTCGGCCCCACCGTCGAGGACTCGACGGGGCGCGGGCGCTTCCTGGTCTTCTACCTGCTCGGCGGGGTCGTCGCGCTCGGCGCGCAGGTGCTCGTCAGCCCGGATTCGATGGTGCCGACGCTCGGGGCCTCGGGAGCGATCGCGGCGGTGCTCGGAGGCTATGTGCTTCTGTATCCGCGCGCGCGGGTGCTCAGCCTCGTCTTCATCATCTTCTTCGTCACCATCGTCGAGGTCCCCGCGATCGCCCTGCTCGGCTTCTGGTTCGTCCTGCAGCTCGCCCTCGGCGCGGCCGGCCTCGCCAGCCCGGTCGGCGGCACGGGCGGCGGCGAAGGCATCGCCTACTTCGCCCACATCGGCGGCTTCGCCTTCGGCCTGCTCACGATCCGCCTGTTTGCCTCTGCCCGCAAACGACAGCCACTGCCCGCGACATGACGCGCCTGGCCGTGCTCGCGATCGCGCTGATGTTCATCGCCGGCTTCGCCTTCCTCACATTCGCCGCGGTCATCGAGGAAGGTTTCGACGTGGCCAGCCTGCTGTCGATCTTCATCCTCGTGCTGCTCGCCGTCGGGATCGTCGGCGCACTGCGCAATCCTCCCCGGTGACGCTGATGCGGCCCAGCGAGCCATCCATGCCCCCTCACGCGCGCACCCGGCGCCGATGAGCACCTCTCCCTTCATGACGCCCGGGGACAGGAGCCGCAGGCGCGAGCACAGCCGCCGCAGGCGCAGGCGCAGGCGCTTCTTGATGACGGGGGCGCTCGCGCTCGTGATCGTCGCGGCACTCGTGGTCGTCGCGCTCGCCAAGTCACACACGAGCCACGGCGCGGCCACCGCGGCCACTCACCCAGGCGAGGCCACTCACGCGACGACGAGCGCACCGGCGACACTGTCACCGAGCGGCCTGCCGCTGGGCAAGCCGGCGTTCCCGCTCACCGGCATCGCGACACCTCAACAGGACCCCATCCGGATCGTCTTCGCCAACCCCCCGCGCTCGGGGCTGCTCTTCAACCTGAGCACCGGCCAGGTGCTGTGGCAGCGCAATCCCTACAGGCGCGCTCGCATCGCGAGCCTCACCAAGATGATGACCGCGCTGCTGACGGTGAAAGCGGCACCCGCGAGCGCGCACGTGCTCGTGACCAGGCAGGCCGTGGAAGCCGCCGGCTCGAAGGTCGGCGTGTTGCCGCTTGGCAGGCATGTGCGGCTCGAGACCATGCTCTACGGCCTGCTGCTGCCGTCCGGCAACGACGCCGCGATGGCGCTCGCCCAGCACGTGGCGGGCAGCGCCTCACGCTTCGTGGAACGCATGAACGCCGAGGCGGCGAAGCTGGGGATGGGCTGCACGCGCTACTCCTCGCCGTCCGGCTATGTCAACCAGGGCAACTACTCCTGCGCGGCCGACCTCGCGATGCTCGCGCACGTCGATCTCGAACAGCCGCGTATAGCGAGCATCGTGCACACCTACACGGCCGCCCTGCCCTTCCCGATCAAGGGGGGCAAGCTGTACCTGTACAACAACAACCCCCTCCTCATCTACGGCTACCCGGGGGTGACGGGGCTGAAGACCGGCTTCACGCTGGCCGCCGGCAAATGCCTCGTGGCCACCGCCGAACGCCACGGCGTGCGCCTCGGCGTGGTGCTGCTCAACTCGCCCAATCCCGCCATCGAGGCCAGTGATCTGCTCAATCACGGCTTCGAGCAGGTCTACCACCAGGCGCCCGTTCCCCAGCCGCCGATACCCCCCGGAATCTGAGCTTCAGACGGTCGCACGCGGCCTGCGCTCGCGCCGCGGGCGAGGCCATCGCGCACGCGAGCGGGCGGCGCAGGGCGGCGTCGCTTCCTCTATACTGATTGACTGGTCAGTCAGCCAAAGGAGGACACGTGGATCTCGACGACACCCCTGAGCAGGCCGCCTATCGCACCAAGGTGCGCAGTTGGCTTGAAGAGCACAAGTCCGAAGCGCCGGTCCTCAGCGGACCCGGAGCGCTCGAGGACGAGGATCAGATAATCGCGGCGCGCCGCGCCTGGCAGGGCAAGCTGGCGGAGGGCGGCCTCGCGGGCGTGACCTGGCCCAAGGAGTACGGCGGCCAGGGACTCGGGCCGATCGAGCAGGTCATCTGCGGCCAGGAGATCGCGCGCGCCGGGGTACCCGGCATCCTCGACGCGATCGGCGTCGGCATGCTCGGACCCACGATCATCGCCAACGGCACCGACGAGCAGAAGTCGCGCTACCTCGGGCCGATGCTCCACGGCGACGAGGTCTGGTGCCAGCTCTTCTCCGAGCCCGCCGCGGGCTCGGATCTGGCGGCCGTGCAGACGCGGGCGCGCCTCCAGGACGACGGCAGCTGGCGGCTGACCGGGCAGAAGGTGTGGACGACCAACGCCCAGTTCGCCTCCTACGGACTGCTGCTCGCGCGCACCGACTCCGACGTGCCCAAGCACAAGGGCCTGACGATGTTCGTCGTGCCGATGGACGCCGCGGGAGTGACCGTGCGCGGCCTGCGTCAGATCTCCGGAGAGGCGGAGTTCAACGAGGTCTTCTTCGATGACGTCGCGCTCGACCCGGGCGCGGTCGTCGGCGGAGTCGGCAACGGCTGGGGCACGGCGCTGACCACGCTGATGTACGAGCGCGTCACGATCGGGCTCGGCGGCGAGGGCATGGGCTACAACTCGACCCGCTTCGCCGCGGCGATCGCAGGCGACAAGCAGGCTCGCCGCGACCGCAACGTGCGCCACCAGCTCGGTGAGATCTCAAGCGAACTGCTGGCGGTCAGGTTCACCGGCTACAGGACCCTGACGGCGCTCCAGAAAGGCCAGATCCCCGGACCGGAGGCGGGCCTTGCGAAGGTCACGATCGTCAACGGCGCGATCAAGGCCGGCGATCTGATCGCCGACGTCTACGGCCCCGACGCGCTGGCAGAGGACAGCGAGTGGTCCTACATGATCTCCTTCCTGCCCGGCCTGAAGTCGGCGGGTGGGACCGAGGAGATCCTGCGCAACACGATCGGCGAGCGCGTCCTCGGGCTGCCGCCGGAGCCGCGCCTGGACAAGGGCATCCCCTTCTCCGAGCTGCGCTCCAAGGAAACGACCGCGGCATGAACCTGTCACTGTCAGACGAGCAGGTGTTCCTGCGCGAGGCCGCGCGCGGCGCGCTGTCGCGCTTCAAGACCTTCGAGGCGGCGCGCGAGGCCCTCGACGGCGACGAGAACGCGCTGCCCGACCTGTGGCCGGTTGCGCGCGAGGCCGGCTGGCCGGGCCTGTTGATCAGCGAGGAGCACGACGGCGCCGGCCTCGATGTGTTCGACGCGATGCTCGTGCTCGGCGAGTGCGGCCGCGTGCTGGCGAGCGTGGAGCTGCTGGGCCACCTGCCGGCGACCGCGATCCTCGGCGAGGCACCCGTCGCCGCCGAGTTCCTGCCGGACCTCGCAAGCGGCGAGAGGCGCGCGGCGTATCTGCCGGCGCAACCGCCCGACGATGTTGAACAGAGCTGGAGCATCGACCCCGCTCATGGCCTCGAGCGCCCCCCGCTGCCGAACGCCGACGCCACCGACGGCGACGGGCGCGTGCGCCTGAACGGCAGCTTCGCGTTCGTGCCCGACGCCCCCGGCGCCGACGTGCTGGTCGGCGTTGCGCTGCAGGATGGCCGGCCGATCGGCGTGGCGATCCTCGGCGACGCCCCCGGCGTGAATGTGGAGTCCGTGGTCCGCTACGACTCCACCCGCTCGCTCGGGCACGTCACGCTCAAAGACGCCCCGGCGCTCGTGCTGGACGCTCCCGAGGAGTCGCTGGCCGGCGCCTGGCATCTCGCGCAGGCGCTGATCGCCGCCGAGTCGATCGGCAGCGTCGAAACCGCGCTCGACGTATCTGTCGCCTACGCCAAGGAGCGCTTCACGTTCGGCAGGGCGATCGGCTCCTATCAGGCGATCAAGCACTCCCTGACCGAGGTGCTGCGCCAGCTCGAGAACGGGCGCTCGCTGCTCTACTACGCCGGCTGGGCGCGCGCCGGCGCACCCGCGGAGTTCCCGCTTGCCGCCAACGCCGCCCGCTCGGTCGCCTCGCGCGCGCTCGACCAGGCCGCGCGCACGATGATCTCCGTCCACGGTGGCACGGGCGCGACGTGGGAGCACGATGCGCCGCTGTACTTCCGCCGGGCCGAGCTCTCCCGGCGCCTGATCGGCGGCGCCTCGGACGCGACCGACCGCGTGGCCGGCGAGCTGTTGACGCAGGCCGCCGCCTAACGCTTCGCGCGGGACGCGGGCCTGCGGGCGCGAGCCGCGGTCGCGGTCGTCAAGGCCGCCAGCACGGGCGCGCCGTAGGCGGCGTGCACGGCTTCGATCATCGCCGGTTCCACGCCGCAGTTGATGCAGAACCCGTGCTGTGACCAGCCGATCGCGCGCGCGAGCACCTCGTCGGCGTAGCTCACGCCGGTGGCGTCGTGGCCGTAGTAGTCATATGCCGCATCCCAGGCGGCGCCGTCGAGTGCGTATTCGGCACCATCCGCGGACAGCAGGTGGGCGGCCGCCATGATCGAGTCGAAGTCGTCGTAGATCGACGGGTGGCGCTTGGTCATGTGGTCGTAGAAGGCGGGGCGCTTGCCGTAGATGTAGGAGTCGCTGACGAGCTGCCAGGTGGTGACGGGGCCGTTGGTCACGTTGAACTGCATCGGCCCGCCGCAACAGCCGGCGAAGTTGAGCCCTGAGTAGATGCCCGGCGCGGTGGAGAAGGCCGACTCCTGCTTGTGGATCGACGCCAGCAGCAGCCAGTTGACCCCGAACGTGCGCTGGGCGACGGTGTAGATCGGGTAGAAGCCTT
The DNA here is from genome assembly GCA_963779605.1 of uncultured Solirubrobacteraceae bacterium. Classification (GTDB taxonomy): domain Bacteria; phylum Actinomycetota; class Thermoleophilia; order Solirubrobacterales; family Solirubrobacteraceae; genus Palsa-744. Next base: position 828,861 of record CAVZYR010000004.1, on the reverse strand, counting down.
CCATCCAGCGGGTGTAGATGTGCGTCTGCGTCTGATCGACGAAGCGCCTTGCCTCGAGGCTCTGCTGAAGGCGCGACGGCTGCGCGACGATCACAGAGGACGAGAGCCCACGGGCGGATCCGCCTGATGCGCGCGCGCCGCCCTCGGATGCGCCTGCCCCGACGCCGGCCCCCGAGAGGACGCTCGCCGCCGCGCCCGCGCCGGGCGTGGGCGTCGCGGCCGCGACCGGGACGAGCGGCGGGAGCGCGGCCGCGGTGGAGGTCCTCTGGCCGACCAGGCCGCTGAGAACGGCCGCCAGCACCGCCACGCCCACGCAGCAGATCAGGCAGGCGATCAGCCACGCCCTGCGTTCCGAGGGCGGGCTCGGCAAGAGAACAGCTGCGCTGTCGGGGCTGGGGGGATCGGCCATCGTCATCTATTCGGCCACAATCATGGATTGCTTCACCTACTTGTCGCCTAAATATTCGAGACCCCGCCGGATGTGGCAGGCAACTGCAACGCGGGCGAGCATCCGTGCCGAGAGAACACGCGACGTTGTGCCTACTGTCGGGTTTGTCAATTATATGAGCAGGCCCCTACTCACCCTCCCGGCGCTCGCGCTGGCGCTCACCCTCGCGACGTGGGCGGGGGTGTCCCGTCCCGCGCAGGCGGCGGCGTCCGCCGCCCAGCCCCTGTCCGGCGCCCAGCAGCACTACCTGTCGCTCGCACAGAGCGGCGTCGCGCGCGCGCAGCACCGCTGGAGCGATCCACGGCGGGGCTGGTACGACGCGCGACTGGGTGACCGCGACCGCTATCCGCTGGCGACGATCTGGGACATCGTGCCGTTGTTCGAGTCGATCGACGCCGTGGCCATCGCCTCACCGACGCCCGCCAACAGGCGCGCCGTCGCGCGCTTCGCCTCCGGCGCCGAGCGCTACCTGAACCGCGGGCTGCGCCCGCTGCCCGGCTTCTCGCCCTATCCGGGGGACCGCAGCGCGAACACGCAGACCTGGTTCGACGACAACGGCTGGTGGGGTCTCGCGTTCGTGAACGCCTACCGCGCCACCGGAACCAAGCGCTGGCTCAGCGACGCCGAGCGCGCGCTCGCATACATCGCCGCGGCCGGCTGGGATCGCCAGGGCGGCGGGATCTGGTGGAACACGAGCCACCCCTACAAGGCCGGCGAGGCGCTCGCCGCGGGCACGCTGCTCGCCACGCTGCTCTACCAGCAGACGCATTCCCCGCGCTATCTGAAGACCGCGCGCATGTTCCTCGCGTGGGCCAACACCAGCGGCTTCAGCGCCGCCAACGAGCTGTATGCCGGCAGCAACCTCAACCCGACGCCGATCGACTACATCGAGGGGCCACTGATCTACGCACAGGCGGTGCTCTGCCAGCTGACCTCAGATGAGGGCGACTGCGAACGCGCGAGCACGCTGACGGCCACCTCGCTGAATCGCTTCGGCTACCTGCTCGACTTCTCCCCGCAGTACGACGCGATCTACCTGCAGTGGATGCTCGCGCTGTACTCCCTCGACCACGAACCGATCCTGTACTCGCTGGCCGCCGACAACGCCCGCGACGCGCAGACGCGCGCGCTCAACGGCGCCGGCCTGTACCTGTCCTCCTGGAACGGTGAAGCCCTGCCAGCGCAGGACGCCGCTCCCGGGATGCTGCAGACGCAGGCCGCCACCACGAGCCTGTTCGCCTGGCTGGCCGTCTACCCGCCGCCGTCGTGACGGCGCTCACGCACCGAGGCCGCGCCGGATCACGCGATCGAACACGTGGTCGGGCAGGAGCCGCTTGGCGAGCAGCATCCCCTTGGCCCGGCGCCCGACGAGGTAGCGGGCCTTCATTCGCGGGGACGTGAGCGCCCCTTCGATCGTCTCCGCCAGCTGCTCGGCCGGGATGCCGCTCTGCGCGGCGTCGTTCATCGCCTTCTCCATCCCCACCAGCGCCGGGCCATACGTCGGCTCGAGCTCTGCCGGGATGTTCACGCGCTCTGCATCGGCCCGAGCCTTGTCCCAGATCGGCGTCGCGACGGAGGCCATCTCGATCAGCGCCACCTGCACGTTGGAGGAGTGCAGCTCGACGCGCAGCGCGTCGCCGATCGCCTCGAGCGCGTGCTTTGATGCGGCGTAGGGAGCCGTGAAGGCGACCGCGACGCGCCCGCCGATCGAGGACACGAACACCACCCGCCCGCGCGCCCGGCGCAGAGCCGGCAACAGCGCCTGGGTGACGGCGATCTGACCGAACACGTTGACCTCGAACTGCCTGCGCACTTCATCCAGGGGGATGATCTCGAGCGGCCCGCCGATGCCGATGCCGGCGTTGTTGACGAGCGCGTCGAGGCGCCCGCTTCCCGGCTGAGTTGCCTGAGCGGTCTCCTCGTCGACCCTCCGGGCGGCCTCCGCGATCTGCTCGGCATCGGTCACGTCGAGGGTCAGCGGGACCACGCGACCGGCGCTCGGGGCCTCGGCCAGGAGGCTTTCCCCGGCGGCGGGGTCGCGCACGCCGGCCAGCACCGTCCAGCCGTTCCTCGCCAGTCTCAGCGCCGTCGCCCGCCCGATGCCGGTCGATGCACCGGTTATGAGCGCCACCGCCATCGCCCGACCTTAGCGAAGCGCACCGGTATGAGGGGTCTCATCGCGCCGTTAGCGACTACTTAGGATATTGCTAGATCGTTTGCCCGGTGACCGCCTCGTCGATCGCCATCCGCGCGGCCATCGTCTCGGCCGTCGTCGCCGCCCTGGCAGGCTGCGGGACGAGCCGGTCGGTCGCCCGCGCCGGCGACCCTGACGGCCCCTCGCAGCCCGTCGCGAACACCAGCTGCGCGGCGACGGTCCTCGACACACTCGGCAGGATCGCGCTGCACGTCTACAACGAGGGTGTATCGAGCGAACGCACCGCGGTCGCGATGCACCTGATCACGGCCTCGCTGCCGCTGCGCGAGGCGGTCGAAGCCGGCAGCGCGCAGGCGACGCGCGCGGCCGAGCGGGCGCTGATCGCGAGCGGGCACATGACGAACCTGCGCGTGATGCGCGGCGGGCGCGTGCTCGCCGCCGAGGGCGCCCCGCATGCGCTCGCCCCATTGAGCGGGACGCTGACGGGTGCGGCGGGCAGCCCGATCGCGACCTTCGTGGCGAGCGTGTGGGCCGACAGCGGCTTCACCGCCGAGATCACGGGCATCGACGAAGGCGATGTCGCCCTGCGCGCCGGCCCGCGCAGCGTCGCCGCCTCGATGTCGCTCCCGCGCAGCGAACTCTCCGCCGAAGGATCGCTGAGCGAGCACCGCGTCAACTACCGCTACACCTCGTTCCCCGTCGTCGCCTATCCGGCGGGCCGGATGCGGGTCTACGTGCTGCGATCGCTCCCCTCGACCGCCCCCCTCTGCGGGCACACCCAGGAAGACACGCTCGTCAACACGCTCAGCCGCGTCGCCGAGCGCATCTACACCGCCGAGACCGGCCGGCGCGCACAGGTCGAGGTCGGCCGCGTCCAGCGGGACCCCGCGCTCCTGCGCGCCGTCGCCGCGCGCGAACCCGTCGCCACCAGGCTGGCGATCGAAAGCCTCTTGAACCAGCACATCGTGCGCCTTCGCGTGAGCGCCGGCGGGCAGCTGCTGTCCGACGTCGGAGGCCCCTACGTGCTCGCGCCCGTGCGTGCGCCGCTTCGCTCAGGCGGGCGCACGATCGGCAGCTTCGTGCTCTCGATCCAGGACGACGAGGGCTACAAGCGCCTGAGCAAGCGCCTGGCCGGCCTCGACGTGCTCATGTACATGGGCTCGGAACTCGTCAAGAACAGCCTCGGCCCGAACCCCGGGGCGGTCCCCTCCAGCGGCACCTACCACTACCACGGGCTCACCTTCCGGGTGTTCACGCTCCACGCCCAGTCGTTCCCGGCGGGCCCGCTGAAGATCAACGTGCTGGTACCGATCCCCTACAGCTGATCGCTCGCCGTCCGCCGCGCGGCGCGCGCGGCGATCAGGCCGGAACGAGCGATCGGCGCTTCTCGTTCAGGGCCTCGAGCAGTTTTTCAAAGGAGTCGGAGAATTTCTCAACGCCCTCGCGCTCGAGCGTGCCGGTCAGGTCGTCGTAGTCAACTCCGGCGCTCGCCAGCTGATCGAGCAGTTGATGCGCCTGCTCGAGGCGGCTCTGCAGCCTGGCCTTGGGTTTGCCGTGATGCTGGTACTCGCGGATCGTCTCCTCGGGCATCGTGTTGACAGTGTCCGGGCCGATCAGCTCCTCCACGTACAGCGTGTCCGGGTAGGCGGGGTTCTTGACCGAGGTCGATGCCCACAGCACCCGCTGGGGCGTCGCGCCCTTGGACGCGAGGTACTCCCAGCGCGGCCCGGCGAAGGCCTCCAGGTAGTGGGCAAATGCGAGCTTTGCGTTGGCCACAGCGAGCTTGCCCTTGAGCTCGTCGTGACCGCCGATCTCATCCAGGCGCCGGTCGGCCTCGGTGTCGATGCGCGACACGAAGAAGCTCGCCACCGACGCCACCCGCCCGGGGTCTCCGCCGGCGGCGATCAGGCGCTCGATCCCGCGCAGGTAGGACTCGGCGACCTCCGCATAGCGGCTCAGCGAGAAGATCAGCGTGACGTTGATCGAGCGGCCCTCGGCGATCACGTCCTCGATCGACGCCAGGCCCGGCCTCGTCGCGGGGATCTTGACCATCAGGTTGGGGCGGTCGACCGCCTCGTGGATGCGAATCGCTTCGCGGAACGTGGCGAGCGTGTCGTAGGCGAGGCTCGGGTCCACCTCAAGCGAGACGTACCCGTCGCGACCCTGCCCGGCCTCCCAGGTCGGGTGGAACACGTCGCAGGCGTCGCGGATGTCCTGCTGCGCCAGCGCCCAGAAGACGTCCTTGATGGCGAGCCCACCGTCGAGCTCCGAGAGCTGCTCGTCGTAGGCGTCCCCGGCGCCCATCGCCTTCTGGAAGATCGTCGGGTTGGACGTCGCGCCGACGACCGCGTCGTCGTCGATCAGCCCCTGCAGGTGCCCTCCGCGGATCGAGTCGCGCGAGAGGTTGTCGATCCACACGCTCTGCCCCAATTTGGAGAGGAGCTCGAGCGGGGAGGCGTTCTCGTTGGGGGACATGATCAGGTCTCCTTCTCTAGGTCGAAATCGGGCTTCTGCGCTCGAGCACCGCCCTGGCCCTGAGGACGATGTTCTCCGCGCTGAACCCCAGTTCTCTCAGCACGATCGCGCCCGGCGCGGAGGCGCCGAAGCGGTCGAGGCCGAGCACGTCGCCGTCGCTGCCGACCCACTTCCACCAACTCATGCTCGCCCCCGGCTCCACCGCGAGACGCGCGGTCACCTCGCGCGGTAGCACCTCCTCGCGGTACTCCTGCGACTGCGCTTCGAACAGCTCCATGCAGGGCATCGACACCACGCGGGTCCTGGTTCCCTCCCCGGCGAGCACGCGTGCCGCGTCGAGCGTCGTCGGAACCTCGGCGCCGGTCGAGATGAGGATCAGCTCCGGAGCGTTCTCTGAGCCGTTGTCCTGTCCTGCGGGCGAGTCCCACAGCACGTAGCCGCCCCGCTCGAGCCCCTCGGCCGAGGCCACCTCGCGACGATCGAGCACCGGGATATTCTGGCGCGACATCAGCAGCGCGACCGGTCCGTCCTCGCGTTCGAGCGCAACCCGCCACGCCACCGAGGCCTCGTTCGCGTCGGCCGGACGGACCACCCACAGGTGCGGGATCGCGCGCAGCGCCGCGTAGTGCTCGACCGGCTCGTGCGTCGGGCCGTCCTCGCCGAGACCCACCGAGTCGTGCGTCCACACCCACAGCACCGGCAGTTCCATCAGCGCCGACAGCCGCACGCTGGCGCGCATGTAGTCGGAGAAGATCAGGAACGTCGACCCGTAAGGCTTGACGATCCCGCCGTGCGAGGAGGCTCCGTTGACGATCGCGCCCATCGCGTGCTCGCGGATGCCGAACGGGATGTTGCGCCCCGAGTGCACCTTCGCGAACTCGCCCGCGCCAGGAAACACGGTCTTGGTGGACTCCACCAGGTCGGCCGCCCCGCCGGCCATCGTCGGGGCATATTCGGAGAAGGCCGCCATCGCCTTCTGCCCGGCCGAGCGCGTGGCGATCTGCTCACCGGCGGCGAAATCGGGGAGCGACTCGCGCCAGCCGTCGCGTAGCCTGCCCGCCCACGCGAGATCCCAGTCGCGGGCCATCTCGGGGAAGGCGGCGCGCCATTCATCGAAGCGCTTCTGCCACGCCCCCTGCACCTCGGCGCCGCGGGCCTTCAGCGACATGTGCTCATACACGCGCTGATCGACCCAGAAGGTGCGCTCCGGGTCAAAGCCCATCACCTCCTTCGTGGCCCTGACCTCCGGTTCGCCGAGCGGCGCGCCGTGCGATTTGGCCGTGTCGACGGCGTGCGGCGCCGGGTAGGCGATGTGCGAGCGGATCGCGATCAACGACGGCCGCCGGGTTTCCTCGCGGGCCGCGCCGAGGGCGGCCTCGAGCGCGTCGAGATCCTCGGAGTCCGCCACCCGCTGCACGTGCCAGCCGTCGGCCTCCAGACGCGCGGTGTGGTTCTCGCCGTCGAAGGAGATCGCCGTGCTCCCGTCGATCGTGATGTGGTTGTCGTCGTAGCAGACGATCAGCTTGCCGAGCGCGAAGTTCCCGGCGATCGACGCGGCCTCCTGGCTGATGCCCTCCATCATGTCCCCGTCGCCGCAGATCGCGTAGGTGTGGTGATCCACGACCTCGAGGCCCGGGCGATTGAAGCGATCGGCCAGAAAGCGCTCGGCGATCGCCATCCCGACGGCGTTGGCGAAGCCCTGTCCGAGCGGTCCCGTCGTCACCTCGACGCCGGGCGTGTGGCCGCGCTCGGGATGCCCGGGCGTGCGCGAGCCCCACTGGCGGAACTGCTTCAGATCCTCGAGCCCGAGGTCGAAGCCGGTGAGGTGGAGCAGCGAGTACTGGAGGATGCACGCGTGACCGTTGCTCAGCACGAAGCGGTCGCGATCGGGCCACGCGGGGTCCTTCGGATTGACGTGCAGGAAGCGCTCGTACAGGGTGTATCCCAGCGGCGCGAGCGCCATCGCCGTCCCCGGGTGCCCGGCGTTCGCTTTCTGCACGGCGTCCATCGACAGGCCGCGAATCGTGTCGATCGACAGCTTCTGGATCTCAGGCTCAGACGCCATCAGCTCGATCCTAGCGACGTTCGGCCGCTACAGTCCTGGATCATGCCCGAGCAGCTATGCGACGTCGGCAGGGGCATCACCCTCTGCTACGAGACCTTCGGCGATTCCTCCGATCCGACGGCCCTCCTGATCATGGGGCTGAGCATGCAGATGGTCGCCTGGCAGGAGGACTTCTGCCTCGAGCTCGCGAGCCGCGGATTCCACGTCGTGCGCTTCGACAACCGCGACGTGGGTCACTCGACCCATATCGAGGGACCGGCGCCGTCGATCCCCCAGCTGCTGCTCCGCCCCAAGCGGGTGGCCCGCTACACGATCGCCGACATGGCCGACGACACCGCCGGCCTGCTGGAGAAGCTCGAGCTCGCGCCGGCGCACGTGATCGGGGCGTCGATGGGCGGGATGATCGCCCAGACGCTCGCCGCGCGCCACCCGCAGGCGGTCCGCTCGCTGGTGTCGATCATGTCCAGCACCGGCAGCCGCCGGAGCGGACAGCCGAAGCTGAGCAGCTACGCCATCTTCCTGCGTCGTGCGCCGACCGGGCGCGAGGCCTTCATCGCGCACGCCGAAAGCCTGTTCGCCGCGCTGGGCTCACCTGGCATCGAGCGTGACCCGGGCGACATCCGCGCGATCGCCGCCGAAAGCTACGACCGCGACCACGACCCGGCCGGTCCCGCGCGGCAGCTGGCCGCGATCGTCGCCTCGGGCGATCGCACGCGTGAACTGCACGACATCACCGCGCCAACGCTCGTGATCCACGGCAAGGCCGACCCGCTCGTGGCCTACTCCGGTGGGCGCGCGACGGCGCGCGCGATCCGGGGAGCCAAGCTGATGCGCGTCGAGGGCATGGGTCACGACCTGCCGAGGGCGATCTGGCCGAGAGTGATCGACGCGATCGCCCAGCACGCCGCCCAGGCACCCGCGCCGCGCGCGGCCGCCCCAACCCAACAGGCCCGCTCGGAGCCGCTCTCGAGCCTGCTGGGATAGGACGTCCCCTCCTTCTCCTCCTCCCGGGTCCAGCAGCCCGGGACGCCTCAGCCGCTGTGGGGTCGCCGACGCAGCGCTCGCAGGCCCGCGGTCGAATGTGCACGCCCGGTCGAGCAGCCGCTCCCCGGCCGCACCCGCACGAGCCAGTGCAGGTCGTCGCGGCAGTGTGAGCGGCGGTACGGCCAGCGCCCGTGTAGCGCCCGGAGCATCCGCTGCTCCTGGCAGGTGAAAAGTCTCATCCCCGATCTCGATTTCGGTCTCGCATCCTGCTTGACCCCCAGCCTCTCGTCCAGATTCCCCAATCGTGTTGCCACTCCCAACCGCTCGGCTCGCGCCTCCTGCGAATGAACGGGATCCGTCTCCCTCGCGGACATATAAATCACGTTTTACGCAGAATGTCAACCTGTTCGCGGCGCGCTTTCCTCGATGCCGATCGCGTTCACCATCTGAACGCGAGATGAGCCGGCCGGCGGATGGTTGAGACCTGGAAACGTCGATACGGTTGGCCGTTGTGCGCGCTCAAGATGAACCTGCTGAAGATGAGCCCGGCGATTCGCTCACAAACATGCGGCGACGGGCCGCATGTCTGGTAGTCCTGCTCTTCAGCCTGCTCGGGCTGTTTGCGCTCGCAACGCCGCAGGTCGCGGGGGCCGCCGGCTACTGGACTCCGCCCGTCAACGCGACGTGGCAGTGGCAGCTGAGTGTGCCGATTGATCAGACCGTCGACGCTTCGGTATATGACATCGACCTGTTCGAAAACGAAGCCTCGGTCGTGGCCTCGCTACACGCACAGGGCCGTCACGTCATCTGCTACATGGACGCCGGCACGTGGGAGGGCTGGCGTCCGGACGCGAGCAAGTTCCCGGCGTCGGTTCTCGGCAAAGCCGATCCCGGATGGACCGAAGAGAAATGGCTCGATATCCGTCAGCTGTCGATCATCGAGCCGCTCATGGAAGCCCGTTTCAAGTTGTGCAAGGAAAAGGGCTTCGACGGCATCGAGGCCGACAACGTCGACGGGTGGCAGAACAACACGGGCTTTCCGATCACAGCGGCCGAGCAGCTGACCTATGACGAGTGGCTTGCCAACACCGCGCACTCGCTCGGGCTATCGATCGCCCTGAAGAGCGACACCCAACAGATCCCCGAACTCGAGCCGTACTTCGACTACTCGGTCGATGAGGAATGCGTCGAGTACGCCGAGTGCAGCCTGCTGGAGCCGTTCGTGAAGGCGGGCAAGCCGGTATTCGAGGTGGAGTACGCGAAGACGCCGAGCCAGTTCTGCACCGAAACCAACGCGTTGGGACTGATGGCAATGCAGAAGGGCAAGGAACTCGAAGCCTGGAACGCGCCCTGCTGGGCACAGGGCGACTGGGTCGGCGCGAAGGGCGCCGCGGGCTACGACCTGGCCGCATTCAACGGCTCCAGCGACCTGACCAACATTCCGGGCGTCACGACCACGCTCGTCAAAGGCAGCCGCTTGGTGTGGGCGTCGCCCACGACCGACCCGCGAGCACTGGAAAGCCCGAGCGGCACGTCGCGCAGCGCGACGGCCTACTCCGACCCGAGCGAAGTTCAGGTGCAGTTGCATTTCGCCAACGCGTACCAAGGCAACCTGCACCTGTATGCGGTGGACTGGGACTCGACCGCCCGCCGCGAGACGATCACCGTGGGCGGACAGACCGCCAGCCTCACCGGTGGCAGCTTCGCCCAGGGCGCCTGGGTCTCGGTCCCGATCAACGTCGTCGCCGGGGCAACCCTTCCGATAGCCGTCAAACGCACCGCGGGTACCAGCGCGGTGCTGTCGGGGATCATGCTCGGAGACGCAAAGCCGCCTCCATTCACGATCACCACGGCGCCCGAAGGCAACTGGGTGGGCGCCCTCGGGTCGACCGGCTATGACCTCGCCGACTGGGACGGCGTCGGCGACGTCGGCTACATGCCCGAGGCCTCGCTCAGCCTGCTGCAGGGCAGCCGCTACCAGTGGGCCTCATCGACCGAGGACATGCGGGCGCTGCAGAGCCCCGACGGCCTGACCCGCTCGGCGGCCACCTTCTATGACTCGAACGAGCTCAAGCTCAAGCTGAGCTTCCCGGCCGCCTACACGGGCAGCCTGCACCTCTACGCGCTCGACTGGGACTCGACGGTGAGGCGTGAGACGATCACGGTCGACGGCCAGAGCGCCGCCCTGTCTGGCAGCTTCAACCAGGGCGCCTGGGTCAGCTTCCCGATCAGCGTGGCGGCCGGGGAAACGGTCTCCGTCTCGGTCGAACGCACGGCCGGCGCAAACGCTGTGCTCTCGGGCGTCTTCCTCGGAGAAGGCGGCGCTCCCCCCGGACCGACCGTCACCAGTGCCCCGCAGGGAGCCTGGACCACGGCGGCGGGCGCAGAAGGGTATGTCCTCGCCGGCTGGGACGGTGCGGGCGGCGAGGTCTCTGACTTCCCGAAGGCCTCGCTCAATCTCCTGCAGGGCAGCCGCTGGGAGTGGGCCGAAGGCACGAGCGACGCCCGCGCCCTGTCTGACCCGAGCGGGCTGCGCCGGGACGCGGGGACCTACTACGACCCCAACCAGATCCAGCTGAAGCTCACCTTCCCCTCCGAATACAAAGGCAACCTGCACCTCTACGCCGTGGACTGGGACTCGACCGCGCGCCGGGAGACGATCACGGTCGACGGCTCCTCTGTTGCGCTCGGCGAATTCAACAAGGGCGCCTGGGTCAGCTTCCCGATCAGCGTCGCCGCCGCCGGCACGGTCGCGATCACGGTCGATCGAAGCGCCGGCGCAAACGCGGTGCTCTCGGGCATCTTCCTCGGTGAAGGCGGAACGCCGCCTGCGATGGCGCTCTCGAGCGCGCCTGAGGGCAGCTGGGTGGGGGCCTACGGGTCGGGCGGCTATGACCTGCTCGGCTTCGCCGGCGCAGGCGACCTGTCCACGCTCTCAAACCCGGCCGTGAGCGTCGAAGCGGGGGGCCGCTACACATGGGCGGCTTCGACGACCGACGCCCGAGCGCTACAGAGCCCTGACGAGAGCACCCGCGTCGCCGCCACCGTATATGACCCCAACGAGGTCAGGCTGCGCCTGAACTTCAGCGCTCCCTACACGGGCAACCTCGAGCTCTACGCGCTCGACTGGGACTCCACCGCCCGCCGCGAGCTGATCAGCGTCAACGGCCAGAGCGCGGTGCTCTCCGGCGAATTCAACAAGGGCGCCTGGGTCAGCTTCCCGATCACTGTCGCCGCGGGCGCGAGCGTCACCGTCACCGTCGATCGCCTGGCCGGAGCGAACGCCGTGCTGTCGGGGATCTTTCTGGGGTGAGGCGGTAGCCCAGCCGCAACACTAAGGCGCTCTGACTCGACGGCCGATAAGCAGGCATGTCCGGCGTTTTCGCGCTCTGGATTCTCCTGTCGCCTTTCGTGATCCTCGGCTGTTTGAAGGGTCGCTACGGCCTCAGCATCGTCGGTCTGGTGGTGTTGTTCGGGATTCCGGCCATCCTCGCCGGCACCCGACTCGCTCGTGCCGATTCCTGGTGGGCCAAGCGGTACTACGACGATGAGAAGCTGGCTCGTGCGCGCGATCGCTACCACAGCGGTAGCAACCTCAGCAACGCGCTGACGCTGTAGGCGCTCCTGCAGCGGCGAGCCCGATCGGGTGATCGCCATTCGCGAGGACTTAAACCGCGTCATGGCCACGCTGTACGAGCAGACGATCGAGGAGCTCACGGGCTGCAAGGCGCTCGCGTTCCTTAGCCGATCCCACGTCGAGCCCGACATCACAATGGAGATCGTCTTCGTTGCCGGGCCACTCGAAGGCTTCGGCGCAGCAGAGATCACAGAGCTAGTGGACTAACAGGGCGCTTCTGGGCGCCCGATGGTTCTCAGGTCCGCCAATACCTCTCGTGAGGTTTCCCGCGAAAAGTGCGAGGTTGCCCGTTAGTGCCCCGGAAGCTCGGAGTCGGCGTTGAGGAACCACTCGGGCATCGTCCACTCGCGCCTGACACCCACCACGCGCCAAGCGCGGGGATGGCGCGCAACCGTGAGGCCGAAGAAAGGCGTCCCGATACGGGGAATTTCGCCACGAACGGCCGGGACGAACACGACCGTCTGGCGGTCGACTCCCTCCGGGAAGGCATGTCGCAGGGCCGTGAACGGACGGCTGTGGTCGAGGCCATCCGGTAAGAGCCCACGCAGGTGGGCCATCAGTCCCGGAACGAGCCGCGCCCACATCTCGTGCTCGATGGTCTCACCATCCTCTACAAGCTCCCGCGCTGGGGCCTCCTTCACGCCGACGCCAGCGCTGAGGGCCGTGCTCAGCCGTAGATCGGGGTGAGTGAGAACCCAGGTGTCCCAGGCGGCGCGCCCATCGTCGTTCGGCGTCCCGTAGAGGAGCAGTCCCGACAGCCAGCTGAAGGCGAAGGTCGCCGGTGGGGGAACCTCATCTTCCATGGGAGATCACCGTAGTCCTTTATTCCCAGCATCTTGTCAACGACTGCCCTGAGGGCAGCCCGCACCTCACCGCCGTGCGCTTCCGGCCGATCACTCGCTTAGGCACATTTCAGCTTGTGACGGACACCCTGCACCATGCTTCGTTAGGTGTGTCCCTTCTACGCTGCTTGCGTAAGAAATTGATCGTTTTGAGCTTGAAAAGGGAGTACGCTCGAGGTAGGGCCGTTATCGGCCGCTACTGCTCGAATCTCTCGCGCAGGCCCCCGGCGGGCAAGACCTGCCTCTCGCTGACCTCACGGGTCGTTTCGTCCAAAGCGACAGAAACGCCGTTTACAAGGAGGGCCTGTCCTGATTCGGGGGCCTTGGAGGAGGCTCAGTCATGACCATCGACTCGGCTGCACCGAGCGAGCGAAGCCTGATCCATTTCTCAACACCGTATCTGGAGGTCGAGACGCAGTCGATCTCCTCGCTGGAGCGCACGATCGTGCGGGAGCTGGCGCAGGCGAGCCACGCCGCGAATAACAAGAGGCGGAAGGGAGGCGATCAGCCTTCGCCGATCCCAGCCAGCCCGGCCGTTCGGGCATGACCATCCACAGCCCGAGAACACTGGTTTTGCCGCCGATGCCGAAGAGTCCATGACTACCGCTCAGTTGATCGCCAAGCTCAAGAGCGATGACCCTGACGGCGTGCGCGAGATCGTGATCTGGGACAGCGACGACGAACTTGTCAAGGGCGTGGAGCGAGTCGTGCTGAGTGACGACCGCGTTGTAGTCCACGCCTCGCGATGGAACACCTGATGAGCGGGCCTTCTGATCCGCGACCGAGGCCGTACGAGCAGCGGGACAGAAACGCCGTTTACAGCTAGGGCCTGTCCCGATTCGGGGGAGGCGGAAAGTCCGTGTCAATGCAGCGTCGTCGGGGAGGTTCCCCAAGGAAAAGGGAGGTTCAGCAATGGCAAGGATCATCGTCACGACAAACAAACGTGGGAGCCACGAGCATGGGATCCTGCTCGACGAGGACGTGTGCTCCGAGCACATGAGCGATGAGCATGCCGCCGCGCAGCTCCTTGAACGGCTCGGCTGGGCCGTTACCGACGCCGAGCGCGCCCCAGCCGTGGTTGCCTGTCGCCGAGTCCGTCCCGCTGCCCGTGGCAGTGCCCTCCCCGACCGGGTCTCTGTACCCCATACGCGGATCAGCCGACGAGCCAGATCGCGCCGTCGTGCACCTCGACCGGGAGCGTCTTCAGCGAGCGGGCACCGGCCGTCGCCTTGATGGCGCCGGCCAGCGGCTTGAACGCGCCCTGCGGACCCCGCACCATCTTGCCGGTTTCGACGTTGTAGAGTGCCGCGTGCCACGGGCACTGAAGGCAACCGTCGTCGGTCACGTGCCCCTTGCCCAGCGACGCGAAGAGGTGGCGGCAGCGATTGGACACCGCGAATGGTTTGCCCACGCTGATACCAACGGCTAGGGCGCCGTGCGCTGTTTCCTCCACAACGGTGACCTGTGAGGTGCCGAGGTCATCGACAGCTACGAGGGGGACAGGCGACTGCTCGGAGGTGCTCACCCACGGATGATCTCACACGAGCGACGAGCGACTTCCGAGGACGCCCGCGCTGTCGCTTGCCCGTGCGATCGAGCATCCCGCGGTAGACACCTCGCGCGATCGCTCGGGACGACGAGCACTCGTCTCGTTCGCATCGAGCAAGCGACCAGCGAGGGTGCGTCCTCGAAAGCGAGGGAAGTCCACTAGAACGCTGCGCGGGTCGGCCTGGATCAATCAAGTCCGCCGGTTTTGCGGTCCCGACGGCTTGCACCCCCCACGACTGGCCCACCGGGTTTACGCACACACAGGAGTAGCGACCCCAGCCCGGCTCGACCACGTCTCTCGCCCCGAAACAGCGGCCAGCACCGAGGCTTGCCGGGCGCAACGGCCCACTGGCGGCGTGGCGCGAGTGTGCGGTTGCGCCCGAGCTGGAGTTCCCCGGGGACTGCTCTTTGGATCGGGACCGACTGAGCGCACGGGATCGGTCGCAGAGCGGGAGCATCCTCAAGAGCTACTTGGGCGAAGCGAAGAGTCGCCTACCCGAAGGCAGTGGCCTCAAGGAGTGTGTACCTATGCCGACTTATGCTGTGATGGCAGTTCAACAGCGACCTCTGGGCTTGGCAGCGGATCAGATGTGGGCATCGCCGCCGTCGCCTGCTCCGACAGAGCAGCCCGGGGAGGATGTCCGTCGTCTTGGCGAGGCGCTGGAGGCGCGAACCGAGGACGTGGTCAACGGAACGGTCGCGCGGGCCGCAGACGCCGGCGGGGTTCTCGTTGACGCCCTGGTTCAGTCCAGCTTCGACCGAATCTGCAGGGTCTCGACGGTCGCGCTAGCTAAGTGGATGGCCGGGGGAAGTCCCGAGGGCGGTCGGGAGGCCAGCCAGGAGGCCTTCCAACATCACGGCCAGGTGGCCGCCCAGCGCACCGCGCCGCTGAATGAGATGACTAAGCGCTGCCTGCGCTGGCGCGACGCGGTGAATGAGGTGCTGTGCGACAGCGCCACGCACCTGGGCATCTCGCCAAAGGCGCTCTCCCGGGCCCTGGCCATGGTGCAGCTCACCCTCGACGTCACCCTCGTACGAATGTCCGAGGTCTTTGAAACTGAGCGCCAGCGAACAGACGATGAGCTCGCTCGGCGTCAGGAGGAGCTCGTTCGGCGTCAGGAGGAGCTTGCTTTTATGGCTACCCACGACGCGCTGACCGGGCTGCCGAACCGCGCGTTGGTCCTCGACCGCGCCGAGCAGCTGCTCGCGCGGGCGGCACGCCAGCCAGGCATCGTCGCCGGCGCGCTGTTCATCGACATCGATGACTTCAAGCACGTCAACGACAACGTTGGACACGCGGCCGGAGATCAGCTCCTCAGGACCATGGCCGAACGGTTGCAGGGCGCGGTGCGCGGGCAGGACACCGTGGGTCGCCTTAGCGGAGACGAGTTCGTCGTGCTGGGCGAGCTGACAGTCGACGAGATAACGCTCGACCTCCTCGCCGACCGGCTGACCGCGGTCCTGCGCGAGCCGGTTGAGCTCGACCACGGGGGAAAGATGATCTCGGTCACGGTCAGCACCGGCGTAGCGGTCGGGCAATATGCGACCTCCGACGCGCTGTTGCGCGACGCTGACCTGGCCCTATACGCCGCCAAGGCAGCCGGAAAGGACCGCCATGTGCTGTTCGAGCCGAGCATGAACACGGGCGTGGCGGGTCGGTCGGAGCTCAAGCCAGATCTGAGCGCCGCTCTGCAGGACGGGCAGTTCTTCCTGCTCTACCAGCCGATCTTCGACCTGCCGAGCCGAGAGGCGGTCGGCGTCGAGGCGCTAATCCGCTGGCGCCATCCGCAGCGAGGCGTCATGGCTCCAGACCGCTTCATTCCGCTGGCCGAGGAGAGCGGGCTGATCGTACCGATCGGCCGCTGGGTTCTCGATGAGGCCTGCCGCCAAGCGGCGGCATGGGCCGGGGAAGGCCTCGGGATTGGCGTCTCAGTGAACGTATCGGCCTATCAGCTCGGACGAAGGGACTTCGTCGACGATGTTCGCCGCGCGCTTCAGGAGTCTGCGATAGCGCCCTCGTCGCTGACGCTCGAGATCACCGAGACCATCCTCATTCGTAACGTGCCCGCGGCATGTGAGCACCTCGAGGCTATTAGGGCGCTCGGCGTGCGCGTCGCGATCGATGACTTCGGCACCGGATACGCGTCTCTCTCACACCTGCAACGCCTGCCAGTCGACATCCTCAAGATCGACATGAGCTTCGTGGCGGCATTGAACAAATACGGGGACTGGAATCGCGAGCTGCTCCATGCCAGCGAGCTGCTCCACGCCATACTGGGTGTGGGCCAAGCCCTCTCGCTGGCGGTGATTGCGGAGGGCGTCGAGGAGCAGCGCCAGATGGACGCGCTCGAGGCGATGGGCTGCGAGATGGGCCAGGGCTTCCTCTTGGGCAAGCCCAGCCCCGCGGAGGTCATCAAGAGCCTGCTGGGTCCCCGTGCGGCTCGTCGAGCTGTTGGTTCATCTGCCGCGTGACGCGTCTCGGCAGGCCGTCCGCATCGAGAGAAGACACCGCGAGCGCCAGCCCGGACGCCTGCTTCATACGCAGGGCTTCACGCTCGGAGTTGCACCGCCGCTCCCGCGCGCCCGTCCTGCGGTCGGGTACGCGGAGCGCTGCGGACGCTCGCCTTTGAAAGGAGGGGTGTTGGCTGCGCCTCGCGAGGCAGCCCCCTTGGACGACTGGGAGCAGCCCCGCCATGAGGCGGCCAGACGCCCGCTTCCTCGACGCATTGCGACAGTCTCGGCGCGATCGGCCGGGCTGTCGCGGATCGTCCAACTCGAGAGCATCGAGGGGGACTACTGGGACGCTCGCTCGCCCCGACATAGCAGGAGTGCGGTCCGCGGGCGGCTGGGCGCGATCCGGTCAAGTCGTCCGTGCCAGGGCCACGGCTTTGGCGATGAACTTCTGTCCTATCTCGCCCCGTTCGAGGGCCACGATATGGCCGCTGCGATTGACGATGAAGCTCTCGGGCAGCTGGTCGGTGCTGTAGGAGCGGGCGAATTCGCCGGCATCGTCGCGGAGGTTGGGGTAGGTCAGGTGGTGGCTCACGACGAACTTATCGGAGTCCGGAACGACGTCCTCGTAGGCGACCCCCAGGACGGTCGCGCCCAGCTTGCGCAGTGGTCCCTCGGCGCGCTGGAGGAGCGGCGCCTCTTCCTGGCAGGGAGGGCACCAGGACGCCCAGAAGTTGAGGACCACCACTTTGCCGCGCAATGAGGCCAGCGAACTGAGGCCGTGGCTTCCGAGGACGGGCAGCATCCGCGAAGCGTTCGGCGCAAGCGGGTGCTTGCCTTCGGCGACGAGGGTGTCGAGCGTCCGGTTGGCGGCCTGGTTCGAGACCCCGTAGATGAGGAGCCCAATCAGACAGGCGCCGGCGATCGAGATCAGGATCGGCAAGGGGCGAAGTCTCACGGTCCCCAAGGGTAAAGAGCCGCTTTGGCATGTCCGGGGTCGCCTCACCTCGTACGTGTCGCGCGCGTGGTCGAAGCGCGGCTCGAGCTCCAGTCGAAACCCCATCGCGCCGCGCACGGCGACGACGCGTCGCACGAGCCGCTGGGGCCCGGCGTCGATCGGCATGAAGTCGTGCACCTCGCCTACGCCGTCGGGGGCAAGGAAGCGCGTGATGAGGACGTTTGTATCGGGCAGGTACAGCTGCTTGGGCTGAGCGTCGGCGCACACCGGAGCGATCCGGTAGAACCCGCCGCGGTGACGGTCGAGGATCGCACCGAACACCGCTGGCGCATCAAAGCGCTCTAGGCAGTACCAGTCGATCGTGCCGTCGGTTCCGACGAGCGTCGCGCTGTGGAGGTCGCCGACGACGCCGTGCTCGGCGATCGGCAGATATTCGGCTAGGGGGCGGTGCACGGGTGGCTGAGCTCGAGGCTCCGCGGCCATGACTTGATCATCGATCGTGGTCATTGGGTTCTCCGTGGGGGGACGTGGGGGGATGAGATGAAGCGGGAGCTCGCTACAGAGCGGGAGCTCGCTACAGCGCTGCGAGCGCGAACGCGATCGCTGCCGTCGGAGCGGGAAAGGTCAATGCCGGTCGAACACCTGAACTTCTCCTTTCGTGCGTTCAACGGGCGCTTCAGGCTTGCGCGGCGCTCTCGGCCGCGGCTGGGCGCGGCCTGGGGCGGCCTGGGGTTGGCTTGGGCGCTGTTGCTCGTGCTTTGATGCTGGGCACGAGCGAGCCGACGAGGATCGCGCCGGCGGCGAAGATCGCGGCTGCGACCCAGAACGCGGTCGTGTAGCCGTGCACGGCCGCGGCCGACGTCAGCTGTGGGCTGGGGGTGTGGGTGTGCAGGTAGGAGCTGACGGCGCTGGCGAAGATTGTGCTCAGGCCCGCGGCGCCGATGGCGCCGCCGCCCTGCTGCATGGTGTTGACCATCGCCGAGGCGACGCCGGCGTCCGCGGGCGGGACCTTGTAGGTCGCGGTGAACATCGCCGGGGGGCTCGTCGAGCCGATCCCGACCCCGAGGAGCAGGAGTGCGGGCAGCACGTGGGCGGCATAGCTCGCGGTGGGGGTCAGTTGCGCAAGCCACGCCATCCCGCCGGCGCCAAGCAGCAGCCCGATCGTCATCAGCGGTCGTGGCCCGACGCGCTTGAGGAGCACGTTTTGGACGGTCATCGCGGTCGCGACGAGCACGGCGGGCAGCGGCAGGAACGCCAGCCCGGTCTGGATCGGCGTGTACCCCTTGGTGTCCTGCAAGAAGTAGGTGAGGAACAAGAAGGCGCCGAACATCGCCGCGGTAGCGATCCCGACCGCGAGATAGGAGCCACCGCGCGCGCGGTCGGCGAGGATCCGCAACGGCAGCAGCGGATGAGCAGCGCGCGACTCGAGCGCCACGAAGGTGCCGAGCAGCACGGCCGAGGCGATCAGCATGATGGTCGTGATCGGGTCAGACCAGGAGTGCGTCTCGGCGTTGGAGAAGCCGTACACGAGCGCGAACAAGCCCAGCGACACGGCCGCGGTCCCGGGCAGATCCAGCGCCGGGCGCTCGCCCCGGCGCTCGTTGACAAGCAGCCACAGCGCCGCGAGCGCCGCGGGAAGCGCGATCGCGAGGTTCACGAACAAGGTCAGCCGCCACGAGAACACCTGGGTCAGCACGCCGCCGACGAGAAGACCGAACGCGGCGCCCGCCCCGGAGATCGCGCCGAACACCCCAAACGCCTTACGACGCTCGTCGATGTTCTCAAACGTGGTCGTCAGCAGCGCCAGCGCCGACGGGGCGAGGAGCGCGCCGAACGCGCCCTGAGCAGCGCGAGCGCCGACCAGCATCGGAAACGAGCTGGCGGCGCCACCGACCCCGGAGGCGATCGAGAACCCGACCAGGCCGCCGATGAACGTCCACTTGCGCCCGAACAGGTCGCCAAGCCGGCCGCCCAACAGCAGCAGCGACCCGAACGCCAGCGCGTACGCGGTCACGACCCACTGGCGATTGTCATTTGAGAAATGCAGTGCGCGCTGCGCAGAGGGCAGCGCGACGTTGACGACCGTCGCGTCGAGCACGACCATCAGCTGCGCGAGGCCGATCACCACCAGGATCCACCACCGCCGCTCGAACTGGGAACCGTCGCTCCCCACGACGGGCGCGGCGCGATCAGATGTCATCGTCTGTGCGGGCATGAAGACTCCTTGGTCACTCCCGTCCTCTGGAGCGCGTGCGAGCGGCCAGAGAGCGTGAGACGTGTATACTGCTTCTTGAGACAGATATGTATCACTTCAAGTCACATCTGTCAAGACAACAGATGTTGCGTCCTGAGAAAAAGATGTCTAAACTGGAGTCAGTAATGCCCGCCACGTCCGATTTGAAGACCGCCCCCCGGTTCGACCGCACCGCGGCCGCGATTCTCGACGCCGCCGCGCACGTGTTCTCAGAACAGGGAACCGCCGCGAACCTGGCCGACGTCGCGACGGCCGCCGGCGTCAGCCGCGCCACGCTGTATCGCTACTACCCCAACCGGGAAGCGCTGCTGAGGGCCCTGGGTGCGCACGCGCTCAACGAGCTCGCCAACCGCCTGAACGACGCCGGGTTGGAGCGGGCCACGGTCGAAGAGGCAATCGAGCGACTCGCCCGCGCCCTTCTGGCGGTCGGCGACCGCTACGCCGTCCTCGTCAGCGAGCAGTGCCTGGCCGACGAAGCCGACGCAGAGCGACTCGTCGTCGCCCCCATGCGAGCGGTGTTCGAACGCGGAATCGCCAGCGGCCACCTCCGCCAAGACCTCCCGGCCGACGTACTACGGACGCTCTTCTCCGGCACGATCATGTCGGCCAGCAAGCTCACCCAACGCCACCAACTCGGCCTCGAGGAAGCAAGCGCAGCCGCAGCAGCCGTGTTCCTGGACGGCGCGCGAGCGCGATGACCTTGAAAGGGCCAGCCCGACCCTGATCCCCGTCTCCCCGGAGTGCGCCCAGATGACGCTCGAGCGGCACGGCGAGATGACGCCTAGCGCGCTCGGATCCTCACGACGCGAAGGGAGCGCCCTGCCGTCGGAGAGAGACCCGCTTTCGCCCTGCCGCAGGTCCTCGCGGCGGTGCCACCCAATGCCTGGAATGCGCGGAAAGGAGGACGATCGCTTACACGGCGAAGGAGGCGCCTGGTCCAAAGTCGTCGAGACGACGGAATGGACGAGACACGACAGCGCAGGCCGCTCGAGGTCAGACTGCTGCATCCGCCAGCGAAAGCAGGTGTGTCGAGCAAAGGCCATCTCGCGGGCGACGTCGGGACACTCTGCTGCTCGGCGAACCGGCGAAATCGGGCGCTCGGAAGGCCTAAGTGGTACCCACCTGCGGTACCCACGGACCCTCTTGTCTTGCTCTGGCGTGCCTCTTTCGACCACAAACCTGCCGATTAGCAGGCATTTCCTAAAGTGCGCCCGGCGGGAATCGAACCCGCGGCCTGCGGCTTGAAAGACCGCTGCTCTTTGGCTCCCCGAAGAGAACCGTTGACCACTGAGCTACGGGCGCGCGCTGGGAATTTCCACAGGCTCAGGAACCTGTGCGAGCCTAATCTAAGCACGCCCGAGCCGGACGCGCTCGCCGCTAGACGAACCGCTTGACGAACTCGAGCGCGGTGTCGGCGACCTTCCGCCAGCCGCTGTCGATCGTGAGCGCGTGCCCACGGCCGGAGATCTCGACGATCTCGGTTATGCCCGGGTTGTGCGCCTGCTTCTTATATGAGGCGTTGGCGATCGCCCATGGCACGGTGTGGTCCTTCTCGCCGGAGATGATCAGCAGCGGGCCGCGGTCGGGGTTCGAGCTGTCCACCTTCGCGTCGGTCCTTGGATTCAGGTTGGCGGTCGCCGCCTGAAACAGCGGTGCGCCGGGGGCGGGCACCGAGTAGGTCTCATACAGCTCGCGGGCCTCCTGCTCGCTCACCGCGTTGGCGAACGCGTAGCGGAACTGCGCGTAGCTGAGCGCGACCGCGCGCTTGCGGTTCGCCGGGTTCATGAGGACCGGCATGGCGGCCCTCAGCGCGGAGATCGGCAGCGGCAGCACGCCGCGGAAGGGCGCCGGGTCGACCGCCACCGAGGCGGCCGAGAGTCCGCGGCCGGCGACGATCTGGGTCAGCAGCCCGCCGAAGGAATGCCCGACCACGGCCGGCTTTTGCGCGAGCTTTGCGATCACCTCGCCGAAGTGGTCGGCCACCTGACCGACGGTCTTGCCGGCGAACACCTCCGGGTGCGCCCTCGCCTCGGCCACCGTCTCGGGGTCGTCCGGCCAGCCGGGAGACAGCGCCGTGTAGCCGGCCTCCTCGAACACCGCGGCCCAGCGGTCCCAGCTGCTCGGCAACAGCCACAGACCGTGAATGAACACGATGGGCGTGAGCCCCGACGCGTTCGCTTTCTCCACCTGCTCGGACTCGCGGGTCGTGATCGCAGCCGCCATCTGCCTACCCTACCTCGCGCAACTGGTCGAGACCGTCCGTGATCGTCGTGACGGGAGCGTAGGAGAGCTGCTCGCGCGCCTTGTCGATCCTGATCGTGCACTCCTGCGAGGAGACCCAGTAGGTGAAGCGGGTGAGCGGCGGGCGCCCGGGCAGCGGCAGCAGCCGCCAGGCCGCTTCGCCGGCGCTCGCGAGGGCCGCCGCGGCGGAGCTCGGAATGCTGCGCGTCGGGGCGGCCACGCCCTGCGTCGTGAGCAGGTCGCTGACGAACTCGCGAAACACGACAGGCTCACCGTCGGTCACGAAGTAGGCGTTGCCCGGGCGCCCGCGCGTGGCGCCGAGCACCAGCCCCTCGACGGTGTTATCGACGTGCGTCGTCGAGGTGCGGTGGCGGCCGCCGCCGATCCATGCAAAGCGCCCGCTGCGCGCCAGCTCGACCATCACCGGCAACAGCGTCGTGTCGCCGGCGCCCCACACGAAGCGTGGACGCACGACCACGGTCTCGAACGCGTCGCTGTTCGCCTCGATCACGGCCATCTCGGCGCGCGCCTTGGTCGAGCTGTAGAGCACGGGCGAGTCGGGCCGGAGCGGCGCCGTCTCGTCGACCTCCACGAGCGGGCGGCCGGCGAGCAGCGCCGCCTCGGTGCCGACGTGCACGAATCGCCGCACGCCCGCCTCGGCGCAGGCTCGCAGCGCGTTGTTCGTGCCCTGCACGTTGCCGCGCTCGAAGTCCTCGCGCTTTCCCCAGTCCCCGAGCTTCGCGGCGGCGTGGAATGCCAGCTCGCAGCCTTCGGCGCCCGCGCGCATCGCGGCGACGTCCGCCAGCTCGCCGTCAACGGGCTCGGCGCCGCGCGCGCGGACCCGCTCGGCTGCCGCCGGCGAGCGCACGAGCGCTCGCACCTCGTGGCCGTCCGAGCGCAGTCGCTCGATCAGCCTGCCGCCGATGAAGCCCGAGCCGCCGGTGAGGAACACCCCGGTCATCGAGGCCGCAGGCTAACCGAATTGAGAACCGACTGCGCGGCGTTGTAGCCGTTCATGCCGTGTGCGCCCGCACCGGGAGGAGTCGCCGCGGAGCAGATGAACACGCCCGGGATACCGGTGCTGTACGGATCGATCGCCAGACGCGGGCGGATCACGGTCTGCAGCGGCGTGTTGGCGCCTGTGATGATGTCGCCGCCGACGTAGTTGGCGTTTCGGCGCTCGAGCTCGCCCGGCGAGCTGACGGCTTTCGCCAGGATCCGCTCGCGCAGGCCGGGCGCGAACCGTTCGATCTGGTCGAGCAGCGCCTCGGTGGCGTCGCCGCTGTAGCCGTTCGGGACGTGCGCGTAGCTCCACACGGGGTGGACGTCGTCCTTGGCACGCGTCGGGTCCGCCAGCGACTGCTGGCAGACGATCACGAACGGGCGTTCGGGCATGCGGCCACGGTTGATCTCGCGCTCGGCGACGACGACCTCATCGAGTGAGCCGACCGCGTGCACGGTGCCGGCCCGGCGGGCGGCCTCGCTCATCCACGGCACACCGCCGGCGACGGCGAGGTCGACCTTGAAGGCGCCCGGGCCGTGACGGTAGCGGCGATAGGCACGCGCGACCCGCGCGGGCAGCGCATCGCCGGCGACGCTGGCGACCGCGCCCGGCGCGAGGTCGAACACGATCGCCTCGGCGGGCTGTAGCTCTGACAGCGACTGCACACGACGTCCGGTCTCGAGTGTCCCGCCGTGTTCGCGCACGACGGCGGCCAGCGCGTCCGCGATTGCCTGCGAGCCTCCGCGCGCAACCGGCCAGCCGTAGCGATGGCCTGCGCAGATGAGCGCCATGCCCACGGACGAGCTCATCGGATGAGATAGGGGACTGAACGCATGTGCGGCGCAGCCGCTCCACAACGCGCGGGCCTCATCGGTTGCGAACGCGCGCGCCAGCAACGTGGCGGGCGTCGCCGCCGGCACCCCAAAGCGCAGCAGCCTGATGGGGTGGCGCGGAAGGTGCAGCAGCGGGCGCATGATGTCCTCGCTGAGCCGGGCGAAGCTCCGCGACGGCGGGCCGAAGATGCGCCGCCAGGAGGCTCCGTCCTCGCCGAGCCCCGCGGCCGTGGCGCTCAGCGAGCGCAGCAGCACTCCCGCGCCTCCGCCGTCGAGCGGGTGGGCGAGGTCGACCTCGGGCCAGCACCACTCGAGACCGTGGTGCTCGAGCCCGAGCTCGTTCAGCGAGCGTGCCCCCACCGCCATGATGTGCACCGCCGAGCAATCGTCGTGCAGCAGACCCGGAAGCGTCAGCTCGCTGCTGCGCGTGCCGCCGCCGATTCTCGCGTCGGCCTCGAGCACCGTCACCTTCATGCCCGCGCGCGCCAGCACGGCGGCGCACGTCAGCCCGTTCGGACCGGACCCGACGACGATCGCATCGCTCACTTAGCCACCGGCGCGGCGGCCTGCGCGGCCGGGGCCGAGCCGATCACCTCGACCGGGAAGCTGCCGGTCTCGTCGAGCCACGGCTGACGCTCGACCATGTCCTTGACCTGGACGTAGCCCTCCTCGATCAGGCCGCGGGCCGCGTCGAAGATGCGGTAGTGCTGACGCTGCTCCTGGGCGGGCTGGGACTCGATCGTCACGATCCGCAGTTCGCCGTCTGCGAAATCGCAGCGCTCCTGCACCGCGGCGAGCAGCTGCTCGTTGTGGAAGTGGCCGTCGCCGAAGTTCCAGCCGACGGCGACGCCCGAGATCAGCTCGCCCTCGCGCACCGAGTAGGCCTCGACGTCGTCGACGGCGCGGGGGAGCAGCCCGTTCAGCGCCCGCCCGTGCGTGTGCATCGCTCGGAAGGCCAGCCCCTTGGTCAGCAGGAGCTCGGCCATCTCGCGGCCGTACAGGCTGCTCAGCTGCTCGACGACCACGTGCGCCGGCTTGATCAGGCAGGAATCGAGCTTCTGCTCGGCGCCGTCCTTGCGGAACAGCCACTGGCTCGTGGCCCAGTTGCCGGCGTAGTAGCGCATCGAGGCAAGGAAGGAGATCTTGTCGGGGCGCAGGTTCCCGGCGATCGGGACGAGCACGCCGACGACGACGATGGCGGCGATCAGCAGCGGTTCATCGAGCGTCGAGAACGGCACGTCGCCGTAGTGGCCGAACAGGAACAGCAGCCCGAAGATCATGAACAGGTTCCACTCGAGCGGCACCGCCAGCGGGAACGTCGAGGTGATGTGGACGTGGAAGATGATCATGCCCACGACCGCGATCGTGCAGAGCGTTCCGCCCCGCGACACGAGCAGGATGAGCGGCAGCGAGAACTCCATGACCGTGCCGAGGTGCGCGGCGAACGCCGCCCGCTGCGAGGGCCTGAGATCGTCCGGATAGTTCTCATAGAGCCGGCGCTTGGCCGCGCGCGAGCGGTTCCACGGCGTGTTCGAGATCATCACCGCCACGACGAACGGGAAGTGCTTGTTCAGCTTGGACGCCGCCGCACCCCACCAGATGCACACGAGCACCAGCTGGGAGGCGACGAACAGGTTGCCGATCGGAAACAGAAAGACGATCAGCAGCAGCCCGTACAGTTCCGGCCGGGCGCTCAGGAACGACACCTTGTCGCGCAGGCCGAGCAGCACGAGGAAGCCGAGCAGCACGCCGATCGCGGTCGTGTCCAGGCGCCCAGCCCGCCAGCCGGAGACGGCTTCGCCGTTTGCGGCGAGCAGGTAGACCGCGGAGGCGATCATGCCGGCATACAGCGCCACGTCGAAGAGCGTGCGCCGCGATCCGCGCGTGAACGGCACCCGGTCGGGGAACGGCGGCAGGCGGATCGTGCCGGGACGCAGCCAGTAGAGGAGGCCGCCGATCGGCGGCATGAAGCGGAACGTCAGCGGCATCGATCCCGCGCCGAGCCCGACGAACTCCCACAGCATCGTCCACACGACGACCTTCTGGAAGACGATCGGTTCGGTCCACCAGCTGCTGAGATCGCCGAGGCCTCCGAGGCCCGCGGTGCTCGCCGAGATCACAAGCGCGCCTGCGGCCACGAAGATCACGAGCTTTACGATGTAGAGCAGGTACACGGCGGTCGGGACGCCGACGCCGTTGATCGCCCAGTCCTGGGCGAGCGGCTTGATCCGCTCGAGCAGCGGTTTCTGCTTCCACTCCTCGATGTCCACCGGCGGTGGGCTCGGAGCGATGAACCCGATGGCGTTTCCCCCTAGTCCGCGGTTGCGAGGGTATAGCGATCGAACGTCGAAGGGTCATGCGAGCAGATCAGCTCGACCTCGCCTCCGTGCTCGTGAGCGAGCTCTCGCAGGCGCTCTGAGTTCTGCCGACGGGTCGCGCCGTCGGCCTGGTTCAGCGCCTCGAAGGCGCGCAGTCCGGGCGGGCAGTGGGCGGGCGTCTCCACCTCGCCGTGGTGAAAGTACGCGTCGCCGCAGTGCAACAGCCAGCCGTCGGGTCGCCTGACCGCGACACCGGTGTGACCGAGCGTGTGACCGCGCAGCGGTATCAGCAGGATCTCGGCGTCGCTGTCGGGCAGGATGCGCACGCTGTCGAAGCCGAACCACTCGTCCCCGCCGACGTCGTGCTCTGACCAGCGCGGCCCGTGTGCCCAGTGCGCGGCGATGTAGCGTGCGCGATCGCGCCAGCCCGGGTGCATGGCGGCAGCGAGCTCCGAGCCGAGCAGGTGGACCTCGGCGTCAGGGAAGTCAGGCAGCCCGCCGGCGTGGTCGAGGTCGAGGTGCGTCGTGACGATGTGGCGTACGTCGCCCGGCTCGAAGCCGAGCTCGCGGATCTGGGAGATCGCCGTCTCGCCGGGATCGCCGCGCGGCCGGACGACCGTCGTGAAGGGCACGCCGAGCTGGTGCGGGTTGTGAGTGTCGGCGAGGCCGAAGCCCGTGTCGATCAGCACCAGCCCCTCAGCGCCCTCGATCAGCAGGCAGTGGCAGACCAGGCGAGCGGCGCCCAGGAGACCTCCTTCGCCTGTGAGCAGACGCGCGCCGCGGGGACACATGGTGCCGCAGTTGAGGTGATGGACCGCGCGCGGGGCCGTGTTCACGAGGCCAAGCGTACCTGCACGCCCTGCGGTGTTAGGTTGCCGTCATGCCCGACCAGCATCCCCCGCCGGACGCGGCTCCCGTGTTCGGGCTGCTCGGGCCGCGGTCCCGGGCTCTGCTGGCGCTCGAGTTCGGCTCCCCGGCGGAGTTCGACGACCCGAGCCTCGAGTGGCGAAGGCTCTTCTCGGAGGTGCTCGGCACGTTCATGCTCGTGCTCGTCGCCGCCGGCGGCGGGCTCCTCCACGGCAAGGGCCAGATAACCCTGACCGCCGCGGTGGTGGCTCCCGGGTTGATGGTGATGGCGATCATCCTGTTCATGGGTGCGGTCTCGGGCGCCCACCTCAACCCCGGCGTCTCGCTGGCGTTCGCGATGCGCGGGGACTTCCCCTGGAAGCGCGTCCCCGGCTACGTGATCATGCAGTTGATCGGCGCCGCGCTGGCGTGCTTGTTCCTGCGGGCCGTCTTCGGCAACGTCGAGCATCTCGGCGCGACGCTCCCAGGACCCGGTTACGCCAACTGGCAGGCGCTGCTGATCGAGGTGGCGCTGACGGCGACGCTCGTGAGCGTCATCCTCGGAACCGCCTCGGCGGCCCAGACCGTCGGCCCGGTCGCAGCGCTCGGCGTCGGCGGCTACATCGCACTCGCCGGCCTGTGGGCGGCGCCGGTGAGCGGCGCCTCGATGAACCCGGCCCGTTCATTCGGCCCGGCGCTCGTGAGCGGCGACTTCTCGAGCTACTGGGTGTACGTGCTCGGCCCGCTCGCCGGAGCCGTGATCGCCGTCGGCTGCGCGTTCGTGCTGAGGGGCCGGGGAGGCTCCGCGGCCTCGCGCAAAGCCGGCTCCGGCGCGCTGGGCGCGAGCGAGCGCTGGTGATCTGCGCTAGGGATCGACCGAGAAGCGAAGGCGCGCGCGCTCGAAACGATCGACATGCGCGGCGCCCAGGGCCGTTGCCGGAGTGAGACACCCGCCTCGCTCGGGCGTCGCGCCCTCCTCAGCAAGCAGCATCCCCGCCTCGCCGAGCATCCGCGCCGTGGCCAGATAGCCGGGGTGTCCCTCGGCCGCGACGTGCACCTTGATCTCATGGCCGCCGATCGTGCGGGCATCGACCGACATTCCCCACTCCCACCCCTCCAGGCGATCGGCCGCGGGGCCGAATCCCGAGGCGGGGCCGACCCGCTGAAGCGCGCCGGCGAGTCCTCGCCTGATCGCGGGCCTCGCGCCGGCGAGACCGCGAAGCCCGGTCTGTGTGGCCGACAGGGCGCCCGCGACCCCCCAGCGCACCGCGAGCGATGCGCGGCCGCCGGCGAGCACGACGCCCTCGCGATAGCGGAACGGTTCGGCCGGCCGGCCGGCCGAAGCGGCGATCAGGGCGGTCGTCCGCTGGATCACGGCCGGGTTGATGAACGGCGCGGGCGCCATCGGGGCGATCACCGCACCATCAGAGCCACGCCGGGGCGCCAGCGCGATCGGCGAGACGCGTCGCACGAGTTCCGCCGCCGCGGGATCGGTGATCAGCGCCGCCGGGTCGGTCGTGCGCGAGGCGTCCTGCTCCCCCATCAGCGCGGCGATGCTCTGGAAGGTTCCGCCCGACATCCCGTCGGACAGACGCGGCAGCCCCGCCGGCGGCTTGATCGTCACCTCGAGGTCGGCGGCGGCAAGCCCCTCGCCGAAACGCTCGAGTGCGGCCTCGGCGGCCAGCAGGATCGCGAGGTCCGGGGGCAGCGCCTCGAACCCGCATACCTGCACGACCTTCACCCCGGCGGCGATGGCCGCGTCATCGAACTCGTCGATCATGCGGCGCACAAAGGGCATCTCACCGCTCAGATCGGCGTAGTGGGCGCCGTTCGCCACGCACGCCTCGATCACCGGACGCCCATAGCGGGTGTATGGGCCGACGAGGTCCAGGACCACACGCGCCCGCGCGGCCATCGCGGCGAGCGAGCCGGCATCGGAGACGTCGGCCACGATCGTCTCAGACGGCGTCACCCCGGCTTCGCCCAGTATCCGCTCGGCCTTGCCGGCATCGCGCGCCGCGGCCGCCCATCGCATCTCGGTCTCGGTGCCGCGTTCGGCCAGATAGGCCGCCACGCGGCGGCCGGTGACCCCGCCCGCGCCGAACACGACTACGTCAAGATCGCGATCGCTCACGCCTCCGGACGATACAGAGACGCCTGTATGCTCACGGCGTCCATCTTCTTGCCGGGAGGCAGCATGTCGAGCCTGACCTGCTTGGTGATTTCACCGCTCGGCGATCCGGGCACCGACACACGTAAGCGCGCCGATCAAGTTTTCAAGCACATCATCCAGCCGGTGGTCTCGGCGCTCGGTTTCGCGGCCAAGCGCGCTGAGGAGATAGGGCTTCCCGGGATCATCAGCGGGCCGCTGCTCGCGGCCGTCGCCGACTCGGACCTGGTCGTGGCGGATCTGACCGACCACGACGCCAACGTGTTCTACGAGCTGGCCATCCGCCATGCGGCGCAACGGCCGGTCGTGCAGTTGATCGACTCGGCGCAGCGACCGCCGTTCGACCTGCGCGACCTGCGCACGATCCGCCTCGATGTCCACGACCTCGACAGCGCTGAAGAGGCGCGCCGGCAACTCAAGGACCAGATCGAACGAAGCGGCACCTCCGCGCAGGTCGATACGCCGATCGCGTCGGCCAAGGCCTTGAAGACGCTGTGGGAGAGCCACGAGCCGGCCGCCCCGGTCCTGGCTGAGGCTCTCAACGAGATCCGTGCGCTCGAGCGCGAACGCATCAGGCGCGCCTGCGCCGGGGACCGCCCCGCGGATGAGGCGGCCGAGCCACCGTTTCTGTCAGACAGCGAGCAGCTGTCCTTCCCCGGGCAGCCGCTGTTCCCCGGACGGCCCCTCTTCAGCGGCCTGCCGTCAGCGTTTGAGCTGGCCGCCGACGGCGGGGAGGGCGAGCAGAACGGCCCCGACAACCACGACAGCCCCAACCACGAGCAGCGCTCGAGCGAGAACCACGCCGGCAAGTCCCACTCGAGCGCAAAGGCCCGCAAGGCGCGCAAGCGCCAGAACTGAGAGCTCAGACCCTGGCTGTCGGCCGGGGTTCTGAGACGCGCGATGTGGCGGCGAGCAGTTCGGTGATGGCGTCGTCGATGTCATGGGCCAGCATGTCGACGTCCGGCAGCGCCTCGCGATCGGCGTAGACGCCGAAGCACGCCTGCTCGTGGATCGTCGTCATACCCACCGAGACGGTGTGGCGGTCCGACAGCGGGACGACGGGATAGGTGGCCTGCAGCGGGCACCCGAGCATGTACATGGGAACGCTGGGACCGGGGATGTTCGACACCACGAGGTTGAACGTGCGCGGGCTCGCGATGAACCGCGACAGCGTCTGCTGCACCGTCACGGGGACACGCGCGACGGCCTTCAGCACGAGGTCGGCTCCGTCGGGCTCGCCGTCGCGCTTGCGGCGGCTCATCGCGGCGTGAACGCGGTAGAGGCGACCGAGCGGGTCGGGCTCGTCGCAGGGCAGCTCGGCGAACACGAACGAGATGTGGTTGCCGAGGACGTCGTCGGGGCTGCGCACGCTGACCGGCACCATCACCTTCAGCGCGACCGGCTCCTCGCCGCGGCGGAGCAGGTAGGCGCGCATGCCCCCGGCCACCGCGGCCAGCATCACGTCGTTGACGGTCGTGCCGTAGGCGCGCTTGACGACCCGCAGGTCACCGAGGGGGCGCTGAGCCCACGCCAGGCGGCGCAGCGGCGACAGTTGGCCGTTGAGCACGCTGGCGGGAGCGGCGCCCAGCAGGTGGCTGAGAGCACGGGTCATGCGCAGCGCACCAGCGGCGGTCTGCCGCGCGGCGGGAGCTGGTGATCTCGCCGCCCGCAGCGGCCAGCGCAGGAGGTCGAGCTGCTGGGAGAGCAGGTCGCGCACCCCCCTCACGAGCAGCCGCTCCCCGCCGGGCTCGGGCGCCGCACGCCAGTCGTCGAGCTCGCACGGGGCAGTCTCGACGGTCGGGTCGAGCAGCAGCGAGGCAAGCTCGACGGCGGCGATGCCGTCGACCATGCAGTGATGGGCCTTGCCGACGATCGCGAACCGCTCCTGCTCTCTGTCCTCGCAGATCCACATCTCCCACAACGGGCGGTCACGGCGCAGCGGCGTCGAGAACACCTCCTCGACGAGGTCACCGAGCGGACCGGGCGCCCGGTAGACATGACGGCCGACCGAGAAGGCCTCATCGTCGGTCCACTCCGGTGCGTGCAGGCCGAGCGGGACCGAGGCCAGCTTCTGGCGGTAGCGCGGCGCGCGACCCAGCCGCAGCTCGATGTGGTCGCGGAGCTCCGTGAAGCTCGGCAGGCGGCCTTCCTCGGGCGCCGAGAACAGCGCGACGAAGCCCACGTGCATGTGAGCGTTGGGCGTCTCCACCGCGAGGAACGAGGCGTCGAGCGCGGACAGGCGCGGGCCGGTCACTCTGCCAAAGCCAATCGCGGAAGGGCGTGGGGTACCTGCGCCGGGCGGCTGGCCGGCGGCGCAGCGCCCGCGACCGCGCGGGTGCGCGGTATCGGTCGCCGCCCCCACTCGGCGGCGAGGGCGAACTCCACGAGCCGGTCGAAATAGGTGCGCAGTGGCGTCGGCGAGATGCCGGCGCCACGCAGCGCGACGCGCGCGCGCCGGTCGTCGTATGTGACCTGCATCGCGAAATACGGGAAGAACACCTCGCTGCGCGTCAGCGCGTGGCGGTAGCGCTGATCGCGTGCCGCACGTACGAGCAGCGGGTGCACAACGCGCCGGTACAGCGAGGGATCGATGAGGCGCGGCGCAGGACGTCTGAAGTACGCCGTTGCGAGTTGGACGAGCTCGCCGACGCTGCTCGCGTGCGCGCCCGCCGTCAGGTGGAAGGTGGCGCCCTCGGCCTCGGGCGACTGGCTCAGCGCGAAGATGGCGTCGGCCACGTAGTCGACCGGAACGACGTCGACGGGCGCGTCGCGGCGGGCGGGCAGCGCCGCATAGGCCCCGCGGGAGAACGCGCGCAGAGGCCAGTAGAGGACGTTGAACGACGTCGTCCAGCCGCTGTCGCGCTCACCGACGATGATGCTCGGGCGCAACACGGTGATGGGCAACCGCTGCCACCAGCTCGCGAGAAGGGACTCCGCCTCGAACTTCGACTGCTCATAGGCGTTGCGGAAGCGCTGACCGACATCGAGGTCGTCCTCCGAGAAGCACCCCGCGTGTTCGCCCGCGACGTATGCGGTCGAGATGTAGGAGAAGCGCCGCAGGCCGCCACGCGCGCGAGCTCGCTCTGCAAACTCGAGCATGCGCAGGGTCCCCTCCACGTTGACCTCGAGCGCGTCAGAGAGGCCCAGCTCAAATGAGACGTTCGCGGCGCCATGCACGACCTCACACACGCGCTCGGCGAGCCAGTCGCGTCTGCCGCGCAGACCCAGTCCGGGCCGCGTGATGTCGCCCGGCACGGCGACCACCCGCCCCGAGTAGGGGTGATCGCGACCGAACAGCGAGTGCAGCGTGCTCCGCATCCGCGCGCTCACCTCGACATCGTCGGCACCCCGAACGAGGGCATATACGCGACGATCGGTGCACTCCAGAAAGCGCGCCAGCAGCTCCATGCCCACGAACCCGGTGGCGCCGGACAGCAGCACGCCGTCCGCCTCGCCGCTCGCGTCCCGGCCCCTCAACTCCCAACCCCTCGGCAAGTCATCTCAGCAGGCGTCCCGTCTTTCTTAGGCCAGCAGTTCCCGCACCTCCCCGCCGCGCACGACGCCAGTCCAGATGGTGGACTGATTGTGGCACCGGCGATGGGCTGTGGAAATGGCCCGAGCCAACAACTACCCGCAACTAGCGTGAAACAAATCAGCGACTGTCGGGCGCTACGCTCGGCTCGGCGATCATCGAATAGACCCACGCCCGCGACGAGCGGGGGAAGGAGGTAGCAACGTGTCAGACATGGACGATTTCAACCGCGCGATCATCGAGGAGTTCCGTGCCAACGACGGCAAGGTCGGCGGACCGTTTGACGGGGCGCCGGTGCTCTTGCTGACAACGACCGGGGCCAAGAGCGGCGAGCGCCGCACGACGCCGGTGATGTATCTGCCGGATGGCGAGCGGATGGTCATCTTCGCCTCCAAGGGGGGCGCACCCACCAACCCCGGCTGGTATCACAACCTCCTCGCCGACCCCACGGCGACGGTTGAGGTCGGCGCAGAGACGCTCGACGCCGATGCCGTCGTGACGAGCGGCGAGGAGCGCCAGAGACTGTTCAACCGCCAGGCCGAGCTCTACCCGCAGTTCGCCGATTACGCGCAGAAAACGAGCCGGCAGATCCCGGTGGTTGCGCTCGTGCGCAGGGGCTGACAGCGAGCTGCACAACCGCGGCCCGCCGCTGGGGAGGGCCTGTAGTCTTGCCCGCCGTGCCGCTGCGTCGCATAGCCACGAACGGGATCGAGCTGCAGGTCCTGGACGAGGGTGAGGGTCCGCTCGTCGTCCTCTGCCATGGGTTTCCCGAGCTCGCCTACTCCTGGCGCGGGCAGGTGCCCGCGCTCGCTGCCGCCGGTTTCCGCGTGGTGGCGCCCGACCTGCGCGGGTACGGCGGCAGCTCGGCGCCAGCGGAGATCGACGCCTACGACGTGATCTCCCTGTGCGGCGATCTCTGCGGCCTGCTCGATGCGCTCGGCGAGGAGTCGGCCCTGTTCGCAGGTCACGACTGGGGGGCGTGGCTCGTGTGGCAACTCGCCGTCATACATCCCGAGCGCGTGCGGGCCGTGGCCGGGCTGAGCGTTCCGTTCGTGCCGCGATCGCCGGCGGCGCCGATTCCGATCATGCGCCGCCACCTCGGCGAGGACTTCTACATCGTGTGGTTCCAGCAGCCCGGCGTGGCCGACGCGGCGCTGGCGCGCGACGTGCGTCGTACGCTGACCACCTCGCGCCAGTGGACGGCGTCGTGGGCCGACGAAGAGGACTCGCCGACGCGACGGCCGCAGTGGCTGTCGGAGGAGGAGCTCGAGGTCTACATCGAGGCGTTCCAGCGAACCGGGTTCACCGGCGGCCTGAACTGGTATCGCAGCATGGATCGCAGCTGGGAGCTCACGGCGCCCTTCGCCGAGCGGCGGGTCGAGCAGCCGGCCCTGTTTCTCACCGGCGAGCGCGACCCCGTGCGCAATTTCATGCCCGCCGAGGCCATGCGCGGCTGGGTGACCGACCTGCGCGAGGAGGTGGTCGTCCGCGGCGCGGGACACTGGGTGCAGCAGCAGGACCCCGAGGCCGTCAACGCCGCGCTGCTGCGTTTCCTCGGCGAGCTGTGAGCGAGGCCGGCGAGGGCATCTAGGCCGCGAGCTTGATGCGCACCGTCACGGGCTGACTCTCGAGCGCGCGGAACGTGGCCGCGTTCATGGCGCGGCCGACCGGGTTGCTTGCGAACGTGCGAATCCGCGCCTTTACGTCGTCGTCCGGGAGGAGCTCCGCGGTGCCCGCTCGCCAGTGCCGTCCGAGGCGCACGCGCACCTGTGGGCTGGCTTCGAAGTTGCGCACCCATCCGGCGTGGCTGCCGTGCTGAGCGATCAGCCACAGCGTCTCATCGTCAGATGTGTATGCCATCACTGGTGTGTGTCGCACGGCGCCCGTGCGCCGGCCGATGGTCTCCACCAGCGCCATCCCGGGCGGCGTGATCCCGAGCCTGAACATGCCCCGCATCAGCGGGTTGGCGGTGTAGCGCCCGATCAGGATCTCCCAGCGCCGCTTGACCGGTCTGTCCATCCCGCGGGAGTCTAGTTGCTCACGCCTCGAGCTCGGCGAGGAATTCCACCAGCGCCGCCAGCACGACCGCCGGGTCCTCGCGATGGGGCCAGTGCCCGGCGCCCTGGACGATCAGGGCACGGCTCGGCTCGGGGAGCAGCGCGGCGGTGCGCGTGAACAGCTCGGCGTCCACGAGGTCGGCCGTTCCGCCCACGATCAGACCGGGGACGGCGGGCGGCTGGGCAAGCACGGCGGGGCCCGAGATCGGCAGATCGCGGTAGTAGGCGAGCGCGCCTGCGAGCGTCTCGGGCATTGACAGCGCCCGCTTCGCGCGGGCAAGCGACTCGTCGCGCTCGGGCCCGGACCAGCCCGGCGCCCAGCGGCTGTACAGCTCGCCCAGATAGGCGAAGTCACGGCGCCTGCACAACCACGCCGCCGAGGGCAGCTTGAGCGCGACGAAATGCCGCCCCGCCCACAGCGCCGAGGGGGTGCGCTCCAACAGGCTCGGGTGCGGGATCCCGAGCGTCACGATCGCGCGCACGCGCTCGGGCGCGAGCGTCGCGGCCACGTAGGCGATCAGCGCTCCCCAGTCGTGACCCACGAGCACCGCCCGCGGCGCCCGGATCGCGTCGAGCAGCGCCAGTCCGTCGCGCCCGAGCGTCTCAGGGTCATAGCGTCGGTCGGCCACGATCGTCTCGGGGTGATAGCCGCGCAGCCATGGCACGCTCACGCACCAGCCCGCCGCCACGAGCGCGGCCTCGGCCTCAGACCAGGAGGTGGGCGTGTCGGGGAACCCGTGAAGCAGTACGACGTCGGGGCCGTCGCCCGTCTGTGAGACGACCTGACGGGCCGCGCGGTCGGAGATCGTGCGGAACTCCACTGAGCGAGTCTATGAGCTTCGGTTCTCAGCCATCTGCCACCTCGATGGCCCACGCACGGGCGAGGTGCTGGGCGGCCATCGTGTTGATCAGGTCGGCGAAGCCCGGTGGCGCCGCGGGCAGGAGCGGCTGCTCAGCTTCCGTGATCGCACCGAGCACGCGCTCGCACGACTGCTGCGCGAGGTCGATCGCGCGATCCAGGTCCACGCCGACGAGCTCGCCGTCGCGCTTGGCGAAGCGCCCGGCGACCAGCACGTGGCGGACGTTGCCCGGATTGGCCTGGGCGACGAGACAACCGACGGGATCGGCCATCGGCACCATGTTCAGCCGCCGCCCGCCGATGACGATCACGTCGGCCTGCTTGCCTGGGCTCAGCGAGCCGATCCGCTGCTCGAGACCCATCGCATGCGCGCCGTTGGCCGTGCCCCAGCGCAGCGCGTCGCGGACGCCGAGATCGAGCGTGTCCGGCATCTGGTTGCGCGCGTTGAAGGCGTCGTTGCGCATGCAGCGCTCGAACTGCAGGCCGAGTCGCATCTGGCTGAACATGTCACCCGAGTTGGAGGAGATGACGTCGCAGGACAGGCTCGGGCGCATCCCCAGCTCGAGCGCGCGGCGGATGACAGGGTGGCCCATCCCCATCTGTATCTCGGTCTCCGGGCTGGAGGACACCTTGCAGTCGTTCTCAGCCAGGCGGCGCAGGTTGCGTTCGTCGAGCGTGTTGCAGTGCACGTGCACCTGGTCGGCCGACAGCAGGTGGTGGTGATCGAGCTCGGGGATGCCTTCGGTTGCGAGCGACCCCCAGTTACAGCCGGTGTGCAGAACGCTCGGCACTCCGAGCTCGCGCGCCGAGCGGGCCTCGGCGATGGTCTGCTCGAATGGCAGCAGCCCCACCTCGGTCAGGGCCACGCCCATCGTCACGAGCCCCTCCTCGGAGGAGAGCTCGTGCTCGCGGATGCGCCGCGCGTCGGTGAGCCGCTGCTCGTGCTCGGTGAAGACCGGCACGGCCGTGGGCGCCGGGTAGTAGCCGTAGGCGAACATCGCGCGGATGCCCGCGTCGCGCAGGCCCTGGATCGCGGCGTCGGCGTGCGCCGGCGTGTTGTTGCAGTGGGAGAAGTCGAGGATCGTCGTGACCCCGGCTTCGAGGGCTTCGAGCGCGCCCACGTAGTTGCCGGCGTACACATCCTCGGCGGAGCAGTTGGGCGAGATCGACATGCGTATGCCGCGGAAGTAGTCCTCGAGCGTCCAGTCCGCGCAGATACCGCGAAACGGCGTCTGCCAGGTGTGGCGGTGCGTGTCGACGAAGCCGGGCATGACCACGTGCCGGGCCACATCCACGACCTCGGCATCCGCGACGTCGATGCGCGGTCGAACCTCGGCGATCACGCCGTCCTCGATCAGCACGTCGCCGATCGGCAGCTCACCGACGGTCTCGTCCATCGACAGCACGTAGCCGCCGCGCAGCAGTACCCGCTCGCTCATCGCCCGCTCCTCACGCCGGGGTGGTCGCGGGCCACGGTAGACCCCGCCTCACCGGCTTGTCAATCTCGCACGCCCTACCGCGAGCAGAGCACGTAGGCGGTGACGGGCCCTTTGACGCCCGAGCTGCTGTAGAACCATCCCGTCGGGGCGGCCGAGTATGACCCGCTGCCCGAGGTCGGCGGAGTTTTCGTGGTCGAGTTCACCGGACCTGAAGAGGTGTAGAAGTCTTCGTTGTTGGGGTTGCTCCCGCCGCCGCCGATCGCAACATCCCCGCCCGGGCACGATGCCGTGACGCTTTTGCCGCTGCCACTTGCGGTCGCGTAGACGACGGTGATGTTCGACGCAACCGAGGGACCGGTGGCTCCGGTCGCGCCGCTGACGCCGGTGCTTCCGGTCTTGCCTTCTTTACCAGCGGCCCCTTCGCCACCGGTCGGGCCTTCCCTGCCGGTCGCGCCCGTCGCCCCTTCCTTGCCCGTGGGGCCCTGCGCGCCGGTCGGCCCGGTGCTCCCCGTCTGGCCCTGTGGCCCGGTGGCACCCGTCACACCCTTTTCGCCTGTCGCTCCAACCTTGCCCGCCGCGCCGGTCGCGCCTTCGGCGCCGGCCGCGCCGGTCACCCCGACCACACCCTGAGCACCGGTTGCGCCGGCCCTGCCTTCCGCTCCCGTCGCACCTGTGACGCCTGTCGCACCCTGCGTACCGCTCACTCCGCTCGCGCCCGTCGCTCCCGTGGCTCCTGCGGTTCCGGTCGTTCCTGCGGTCCCGGTCGTTCCCGCAGCCCCGGTTGCTCCCGCGGCCCCGGTTGCTCCCGTTGCCCCCACAGCTCCCGTTGCTCCAGTCGCTCCCGTGACCCCTGTCGCGCCGGTCACGCCCGCTGAGCCCGTCGCACCCGTCGATCCGGCCTGCCCCGTGGCTCCTGCCGCCCCGTCCTGTCCGGTGGCTCCCGTCTCGCCGGCGGCGCCAGTCGCCCCGGTCGCTCCCGTCGCACCGCTCGCTCCTGTCGCCCCGTTCTCGCCGTTGCCGCCGGCGCTCGCGGACTTACCTTCGGCGCCCGTTGCTCCGGTCGCCCCGGTCGCTCCAACGTCTCCGGTTGCACCGGTCACTCCGCCGGCGCCCACTTCGCCTTCCGCTCCCGCTTCTCCGGTGGCCCCGGTCGCCCCCACTTCACCTTCGGCTCCGGTCGCGCCGGTGGCCCCCGTGACACCGTTTGCTCCGGCCTTGCCGGTGCGGCCGGTCGCGCCTCGGAAGCAGACGGCCGACACTTTCGTGTGCTTCCCGACGGTCAGGGTGCAGGCGCGCGGAGCCGCTGCCGCGGGAACCGAGGCGGCCTGCGCGCTTGCGAACAGGACGAGCAGGACGAGGCTGCTGAGCACCGCGCCCACCGCGATCGCCACCGCTGATCGCCTGGCTGTGGGCGCGTGTTGGCTCCTTTGCATAGCCATCTCCGCGCCCTCGCGGGCGTCTTTGCTGCCCTCCATGGTGGTCGTGTCCTCCTTGACGTCCCGGCAGGGTGCCTCCCTGCCCCGGGGAGCGGCTCCCTGCCCTCCGTGCAAGCCACGCTAACACCTGCAATTGGCGCAGTCAAGAAGTGCTGAGATCGCGTGCAGCGTCCTTACTCGCCCGTCCTTGCCTTCTCGAGCAGGAGCGGGTGCTGTGCGAGATAGCGTTCGGTCACCGAAAAGCGAGGATGCTCGTTCTCGGCCGTTTCGATCTCCTCAACCGTCGCGCCGGCCTTCAGCGCGACTTCGCGCCGCTCGGATCCGAACAGCGCTCGCGCGGGTACCGGCGCCTGTCTGATCGCCTCGAGCGCTCGCTCCTTGGGGGACCGTTCGTCTTGCGTCATCTGCTCAGTCCTTTCGTCGGCGCGGGTGAAGCGTCCCGCGGGTTTAACGCAGCGACCAGACGGAACCCCGTGCGACCGGGTACCCGCGGGAACGAGCCGAGCCGGCGATGGACCGAGCGGCGTATGGGGCGTCGGCTACATCACGGCGTGGGTCTCGTACACGTCCACGCTCCCGCCGGCCTCGAGCACCGGGCAGCCCTTGGCGAGCTCGGTGGCGCCGGCGAGGCTGTCGGCCTGCAGCACCGAGTAGCCGCTCAGCCCCGAACCGGCGCTGTCGCCGACGCTTCCGTCGCTCTTCACCGACGCGGACCCCGCGAAGGGGTTGCCCGGATCGACGATGGCGGCGCCCAGCTGACCGAACCAGGCTCCCCATCGAGCCATCAGCGCCTCGCGCTCGGCGTCGGTCTCGGCCATGCCTCCGCCCCGGTATGCCATCAGGTAGTTGGCCATCGCGATAAACCTCCCTTGTCGTTCACGCGCGCTCGGGCGAGCGCGCCTCGGTCGTGTCGTCCAGCGCGGCCACGAGTGGCGAGCTTGACAGGAACCGGGTAGATTGTGAACGAGAGGAGAGGACCATGGAAACAGCAGTCACGGAGAACACCGGCAGGGCCAACGCGGTGGCGCTCGGCGCGACGACGATCGCCGAGGCATTCCGCATCACCGCTTCGCAACGTCGCGACGACGTCGCTATCCGGACCAAGGACGACGCCTTCACGATCACCTGGGGAGAGCTGCGCGAGCGCGTCGACGCCGTGGCCCGTGGGCTCGCGGGGCTCGCGCTCAAACGCGGCGACACGATCGCCCTGATGCTGTCCAACCGCCCGGAGTTTCACCTCTGCGACCTCGCCTCGACGATGCTCGGCGCGACGCCGTTCTCGATCTACAACACCTACGCCCCCGCGCAGATCGCCTACCTCGTCTCCGATGCGGGTGCGAACATCGTGATCTGCGAGCAGCAGTACCTCGAGCAGGTACTCGAGGCGCGCAAGGAACTCGAGCACCTCGAGCATGTGATCGTCGTCGACGGCGAGGCGCCGGCGGGAACGCTCGCGCTGTCCGAGGTCGAGGGCTCGAACCCCGGCTTCGACGTCGACGCCGCGGTCGCTCAGATCCAGCCCGCCGACGTGCTCACGTTGATCTACACCTCGGGCACCACCGGACCGCCGAAGGGTGTGCAGCTGCTGCACCGCAACCTGCTCGCGGGCACGCAGGCCGTCGAGGCGCTGATCGACCTTCCCCCCGACGGCCGCGTGATCTCGTGGTTGCCGAGCGCGCACATCGCCGAGCGAAACGCACACCACTACCTGCCGGTCGTGTTCGGCCTCGAGATCACCTGCTGCCACGACCCGCGCCAAGTCCTCTCCTACCTGCCAGAAGTGCGCCCGAGCTGGTTCTTCGCGGTGCCCCGCATCTGGGAGAAGCTGAAGGCGGGCCTCGAGACGATGATGGCGGCCGCGCCCGAGGAGCAGCGCCAGGCGATGCAGGCCGCGCTCGACGCCGGCGTGCGCAAGGTGCGCCTCGAGCAGCGCGGCGAAGCGGTGCCCGCCGAGCTGGCCGAGCAGGTCGCGAAGGCCGACGCCGAGGTGTTCGCGGGCCTGCGCCAGACGCTCGGTCTCGACCAGGCGTCGGCGATCAACGTCGGCGCCGCGCCGACGCCGGTCGAGGTGCTCGAGTTCTTCCACGCGATCGGCCTGCCCCTCGCCGAGCTCTGGGGCATGAGCGAGACGTGCGGGGCGGGGACGGTCAACCCGCCCGGGAAAATCAAGATCGGGACCGTCGGACCGCCCTCGCCGGGCGTCGAGATCAAGCTCGACGACGACGGCGAGGTGCTCGTGAAATCCGACGTGGTGATGCTCGGCTACCGCAACCTCGCCGAGAAGACGAAGGAGACCTTCACCGATGACGGCTGGCTGCGCACGGGCGACATCGGCGCCTTCGACGAGGACGGCTATCTGACGATCGTCGACCGCAAGAAGGAGCTGATCATCAGCGCGGGCGGGAAGAACATGTCGCCGGCGAACATCGAGGCGGCCCTGAAGTCGGGCTCGCCGCTGATCGGGCAGGCCTGCTGCATCGGCGATCGCCGCCCCTACAACACCGCGCTGATCGTGCTCGATGCCGACTTCGCGCCCCTGTGGGCGACGCAACAGGGCATCGATGACACGGCGCTCGAGTCGCTGGCCGGCGATGAGCGTATTCGCGCCGCGGTGCAGGAGGGTGTCGATGCGGCCAACGCGACGCTCGCGCGCCCCGAACAGGTCAAGAAGTTCACGATCGTCAAGGGCGACTGGCTGCCGAGCGGCGATGAGCTGACGCCGACGATGAAGCTCAAGCGCAAGCCGATCGCCGAGAAGTACGCGGGCGCGATCGAGGAGCTGTACTCCGCCTAGAGGCGCGGCCCGCCGGCGCGACGACGGTTGCTGCTCGGCTCCTCAGCTCGCGACCGTCGCGGCCTCGGGCGAGCCCTCGTCTTCGCGGTCGCTTTCGTCGACCACCTCCTGCACCCCCGCCCGCAGACCGATCATCGCGACGACCGCCGCGGCGGCCATGATCGCCGCCATCACATACAGCACCGAGCGCGTGGCGTAGGCGAAGTCGAGCCGCACGAAATGGG
Organism: uncultured Solirubrobacteraceae bacterium; assembly: GCA_963779605.1. GTDB lineage: Bacteria > Actinomycetota > Thermoleophilia > Solirubrobacterales > Solirubrobacteraceae > Palsa-744. The sequence goes on along the minus strand of CAVZYR010000004.1, from coordinate 787,292 downwards.
GAATCGAGGCGATGCTCCCGCTGCCGCTCTGAGAGTTGGAGAATTTCGATGCCAGAGCGTGCGCGCGGGCGCCGGGCAGACCCATGGCGATGAACGATTTGCTCAGGCGCGAGTGCAGCTGTGAGATCAGGAGCGTGCCGAGGATCGCCAATCCCAGGCTGGCGGAGTAGTTGCGGACGGTTTGGGTGATGCCGGTCGCCTCGCCGTAGGCGAGCGTCGAGGCCCGGTTGACGGCGTCCGTGCTGGCGGGACCGAGCATCAAGCCCATGCCGGCGCCGGCGAGGATGATGTCCCACTGCTGCGCGTGGAAGCTGAGGCCGGTGACTTTGCCGGCCCACAGCCAGAAGCCGGCGGCGCCGAGCAGGCAGCCGAGCAGGACCGGGCGCTTGGCACCGACGCGGTCGAGCATGCGCCCGCCGATCTGCGCCGCGACCACGAAGCCGATGAAGAAGTAGAGGAGAATCAGGCTGGCATTCCCGGGCGACTTGCCCAGTCCGATCTGGGCGTACTCGCTCGCGAAGAAGAAGACGGGGATGAACACCAGCATCGTGATCGCGAGCACGAGGTTCTCGACGAAGAACGGCCGGATGCGAAAGATGTTGACCTGCATCAGCGGTGAGGACGTTTTCAGCTCGACGAAGTAGAAGGTGACGAGCAGCGCCACACCGGCCGCGATACAGAGCCAGATCGCGGGGTCGCTCCATCCCCAGATCGAGGACTGCTGGAATCCGAACACGCTCAGGCCGACGCCGGAGGCGATCAGGGCGAGACCCCGGTAGTCCATCCGAGCCGGGCGATGCACGGTCACCGGTTTCGAGATCACGATCAAGAGCAGCGCGATCACGGCGACGGGGATGTTCACCCAGAAGATCGCCCGCCACGTCCACTGCGTCAGATAGCCGCCGAGGATCGGGCCGATCGCGGTGAGGCCGCCGGAGATGCCGAAGAAGATCGCGAGCGCCCTGCCGCGTTCGTGCAGCGAGAAGGTGTGCACCACGATCGCCAGCGCCGCCGGGAACATGATCGCGCCGCCGGCGCCCTGGATCACCCGGAACGTCACGATCCACGCCTGCGCTAGGCTCCCCTTCGGCGTCAGCCCGCACATCGCCGAGGCTCCGGCGAACACGATCACGCCGAGCGTCACCATCTTGCGATGGCCGACGGTGTCGGCCAGCCGGCCGCCGAAGGCGAACAGCGCGGCCAGCGACAACAGGTAGGCGTTGATCGCCCACTGCACGCCGGTGCTCGTCAGATGGAGCTGTTTCTGGATTTCGGGCGCGGCGATCGACACGATCGTCTGGTCGATGAACGTCATCGAGACCGCGAAGATCATCGCCGCGAGGATCAGGTTCCGCGATCCTCCCGCGCCGCCTGAGTTCATGTGCCCGCTCCCCCGCCGGCGTTCTTCATGCGCCCGCCGCCTCGCCCGCCAGTCCCTCGAGCAGCTTCGCCATCTGCTCGAGCGTGGAGGCGTTCTCGGCGACGTCATAGCCGCGGCTCAGATCACGCGGGTCGAGGTAGCCGAGCAGCACCTCCTCTCCCCGCCGCCACACGAGCATGCGCAGGGGCAGCTCGATCCCGATGCGCGGATCGCTCTGCATCAGAGGCGTCCCGGTACGGGCGTTTCCGAACAGCACGACCTGCTCGTCGTCCAGCTCGAGGCCGGCCTCGCGCGCGCCGGCGGCATGGTCGACTCGAGCGAACAGCGTCAGGCCACGCGCGGCGATCGCCTCGAGCAGGGACTTCATCGTCGCCTCGAAGTCGCGCGCGCTGGGCTTGACGATCATGCGCGACATTCTCCTACCTTCCGGCGCTTTCGTCCTTCTCGCCAGAGCCCCGACGCTCTCATTCAGCTCCGCCGCCGAGGGCGGCCACCACCTCGGGGGTGAGTTCCGCGATCGAGGCAAGCACCACGTCCGCGCGCTGAAGCGCCTCTCGCGGTGGCGGGAAGTCGCGGTTGGGAATCGCTATCACCCTCATGCCCGCGGCGGCGGCGGCGCGCAGGCCGTTGGCCGAATCCTCGACCGCCGCGCAGGCGGCCGGCTCACAGAGGATCCGCCGCGCGGCCTCCAGGTAGACGTCCGGCGCGGGCTTGCCGTGCGCGACCTCCTCGGAGGAGACCGACGCCCGGAAGCAGTCCGCGAGCCCGGCCAGCTCCAGCACGAGCGCGATGATCGAGCGGTTGGCCGAGGAGGCGATCGCAAGCGGCCAGCGCGCGGCCAGCGCGAGCACCGCCTCGCGCGCGCCTCCCAGCAGCGGCAGGCGTTTGCGGTAGAGACGCTCGAGACGCTTCACCACCTCCGCGGAGATCGCCTCGGGGGTGATCGGAACCGCGAGCCGATCGTGCATGTAGCGCGACCACTCGAGCGAGCTCATGCCCATCATCGCCCGCTGGGCGTCGCTGCGCCAGTGCCCGCCGCTCTCCTTCACGAGCTCCCGGCGCGCGTCGTTCCAGACCGTCTCGGAGTCGATGATGACGCCGTCGAGGTCGAAGATGACCGCCGCCGGCGCGTCCATCGCTCAGGCTCGCGCGGCCCTCGGATTCTCGAGCACGAGGGCGACGCCCTGGCCCGAGCCGACACATACCCCGAGGATGCCGTAGCGGAGCTCGCGCAGGTGCAGCTCGGTGGCGAGCGTCAGCACGTAGCGGGTGCCCGAGGACCCGAACGGATGGCCGATGGCCACGGCGCCGCCGTTGGGGTTCAAGCGCTCATCCGGGACCTCGAAGCCATCGAGCTGGCGGGGCAGCTCTGCAAGGACGCCGAGCGCCTGCGCGGAGAACGCCTCGTGCACCTCCCACACGTCGATGTCCGCCGGGTAAAGGCCCGCCCTCCCGAGCGCGCCGGAGATCGCGAACGCGGGGGCGATGCCCATGAACTGGGGGTCGAGCGCGTAGGTCGCCGAGGAGACCACGCGGGCCAGCGGCTCGACACCGAGCTCGTCCGCGGCCGCGCCGCTCGCGAGCAGCACCGCGCTCGCGCCGTCGCTCAGCGGCGATGAGTTCCCCGCCGTCATCTGCGTGGTGTTCGGCTGCGGCGGGAGCGCCGCGAGTCCCTCGGCGCTCGTCTCGCGGATGCTCTCGTCGTGCTCAAACGTGCGCGCCGGCTGCTTGCGCGTGCCGGGGATCTCGACCGGCGAGATCTCGGCCGCGAGCCTTCCCGAGTCGCGCGCCGCCGCCGCCTTCTGCTGGGAGCGGAGCGCGAAGGCGTCGATCTGCTCGCGTGTGAGCCCGTAGCGGTCGGCGACGTTCTGCGCGGTCTTGATCATCTCGACGTAGACGTCCCGGGCCAAGAGCGCCGGGTTGGGCGGGCCGCCGGCGCCGGCCCACATCGTGTCGAGCATGAACACCGGCCCGCGCGGGCTGAACGGCGCATCGCCCTTCATCAGCGCCCATCCGGAGCGCGACATCGACTCGACCCCCGCCGCCAGGCCAACCGACAGCTCGTCGCTGCGGATCGCGTGCGCGAGCGAGATCGCTCCCGACAGCGAGGACGCGCAGAAGCGGTTGACGGTGATCGCCGGGACCGAGTCGGGGAAGCCCGCGGCCAGTGCCGCCCAGCGCGCGATGTCGCCCATCCCCTCGTGCGCGGGGTTCACGCAGCCGGCGGCTATGTCCTGCACGCGCTCGCGCGCGACCCCGACCCGCTCGCACGCCGCCGCCATCGTCTGACCGAGCAGATCGTCGACGCGCAGGTGCGCCAGCGAGCCGCCGTAGCGACCGACCGGCGTGCGCACGCCGCCGAGTATGAAGGCGTCACCCATCGGTGCTCAGCCTCCCATCGGCGAGGGCGGTATGCGCGTCTGACCCTGCACCTCGGGGACCAGCATCGCGAGGTTGTCGATGAAGCACCACGACCATTCCTCGCCCGGCTCGAGCGAGCGGATGATCGGGTGGCTGCTCGCGTGGGCGTGCTTGCTGGCATGGCGGTTGGGCGAGTCATCGCAGCAGCCGACTTTGCCGCACTCCAAACAGATGCGCAGGTGCAGCCAGGGGTCGCCCGTCAGCAGGCACTCCTCGCAGCCGTCCACGGCCTCGGGCAGCTGCACGATCTGGATCTGGTCGAGGTGTGTGCAGGCGGCCATGGCGTCCTTTCGTCAGGATTGCGTGAACGGGAGCCGCACGCGGAAACTCGTGCGGCCGGGTTGGTGCTCGAGCGTCAGCGAGCCGTCGTGGCGGTCGACGACGATGCGCCGTGCGGTCGCGAGGCCGAGCCCCGTCCCCTTGCCCACGTCCTTGGTCGTGAAGAACGGGTCGAAGATCCGACCCGCCACCTCATCGGGGATCCCGGGACCGTCGTCTGAGATCTCGACGACGGCGCAGCTGCCGTCGCGCCGCGTGGTGACCGTGATCGTCCCCTCCTCGCCGAGGGCGTCGATCGCGTTGTCGAGCAGGTTGGTCCACACCTGGTTGAGCTCGGAGCCGTTCACGGTGAGCTTCGGAAGCGTGCGGTCGTAGTCGCGCACGACCTCTATCCGAGTGTGCTTGAGCTTGTGCGCGAGAACCGTCAGCGTGGTCTCGAGTCCCTCATGCAGGTCCACCTCGACGAGCCCGCCGCGGTCCATGTAGGCGTAGGACTTCACCGCCCCCACCAGCGTCGACATGCGTTCGGTGGACTCCTCGAGCTCGGCGGCGAGCCGCGCAGCCGTCAGCGTGGCGGCGACCCAGCGAAGCGCAGCTTCGGTCGCTCCGCCCGCGAGCTCCTCGACGCGCCGAAGCCACGCATCGTCGACGCCCGCGACCGCCAGCGGCTCTGCCAGCCGCCAGGGCTCCTTGATCCCCAGCGCTTCAAGGCGCGCGAGCACCTCATCTTCGGCGTCGGCCGCGTCGAGCGCGTCGAGCGCACTCGCCGAGGTGCCGCGCGCGAAGGCCTCCTGCTGAAGCGCCACGAGCTGCTCGGCCTCTTTGCGCTCCACCCCGGCGTCGACGAAACGCGCGAGCGCCGAGCTGATCACCTCGAGTGCCTCGGTCAGCTGCGAGGCGGCCCGCCGCGCCGCCGCGGCCGGGTTGTTGAGCTCGTGCGCGAGGCCCGCGGCCATCGTCCCGAGCGAGGACAGCCGCTCGCGGCTCTGCTCCATCTCGGTGACCCTGCTCATCACCGGCGCGACCTGGCGCATCACGCGCCGGTGGACGGCCGGCTGGGCGAACGCCAGCCGGCGGAAGTCCTCGGTCGGCACGACCGCCATCCGGCATGCGGTCTCCGCCTGCATGCGCGCCCCGACCGCGCCGCCGGTGAGCACCGCGATCGCGCCCATCCACGTCGGCGCCCGGTGGCGGCCGACCGGCTCGGTTCGCCCCTGGTTCACAAGGAGCGCCTGCGCTTCGCCCTCGAGCACGAGCTGCAGGCCCTCCGGCGACTCGCCCTGCTCGGCGATCAGCTCGCCGGGCTCGAGGTGGTAGGGCCGCGCGACGGGCACCCACTCGGCGAGTTCAGCGTCGTCGATCTCATCGAACAGATCGACCCCGCGGAGCTCCTCGAGCGTGACCGGAGCCTCGGTGACGGGGGCGTCGCTCATGCCTCGAGGAGATATTCGTGGATCAGCGACACCGCCATCGAACCCTCGCCCACGGCGCTGGCAACGCGCTTGATCGAGCGCGCGCGCACGTCGCCCGCGACGAACACGCCGGGCACGGAGGTCTCGAGCACGTAGGGCTCGCGCGCGAGCGGCCAGCCGTTGTCCTGCACGTCGCGACCGGCCAGGATGAAGCCGCGCTCGTCGCGGGCGAGGGTGCCCTCGAGCCAGTCAGTGCGGGGCGAGGCGCCGATGAACACGAAGCAGGCATCCGCGGGCAGCGTCTCCTCGCCGTCTGGGCCCTCGACGCGCACGCGGCGCAGCTGCCCGTCCTGGGCCTCGGCGGCGGTGGCCGTGCTGCCGGTGCGCACGTTGACGTTCTCAAGGCCCGCGATCTGCTCGATCAGATAGCTCGACATCGACTTCTCAAGCGTTGAGCGCACGAGCATCGTCACGCTGGCCGCGTAACCAGAGAAGTAGACGGCGGCCTGGCCGGCCGAGTTGGCGCCGCCGATGACGATGATGTGCTGGCCCTTGCAGGCGCGGGCCTCGGTCATCGCCGCCCCGTAGTAGATGCCGGCGCCGGTCAGCTCGGGAAAGCCGGGCGTGTCGAGCTGGCGGTAGGAGACGCCCGAGGCGATCAGCACGCAGCTAGCGCTCAGGGTCGCGCCGTCGCTCAGCTCGAGAAGACGCGCGGCGCCCTCGGGGCGCAGGGCGACCGCTTCCTTGACCGTCAACAGCTCGGCTCCCAGTCGCCGCGCCTGGTCTGTTGCGCGGCGCGCGAGGTCTGAGCCGCTGAGACCCGCGGGGAAGCCCAGGTAGTTCTCGATGCGGCTCGACTGACCGGCCTGGCCGCCGGGCGCCTCGCGCTCGACCATCACCGTCCGGAGGCCCTCCGAAGCTCCATACACCGCGGCCGCGAGGCCGGCCGGCCCGCCGCCGACGACGACGAGGTCGTAGTGGTCCTGGGAGGGGTTGGCGGTGACGCCGAGACGCTCGGCCAGCTCGAGGATGGATGGGCGCTCGAGCACCTCGCCGTTCTCGAGGAACGCGACGGGCAGACGGTCGGCGGGAACCGCCTCCATCTTCAACAGCGCACGCGCCTCCGCGTCGCGTTCGACGTCGAGCCAGCGCACCGGCACGCGGTTGCGCACGAGGAAGTCGCGCAGCTCATGCGACTCCCGGGAGAAGCGGTGGCCGACCAGGCGCAGGCCGCCGGCCTCGAGCGCGGCGCCGGACTCCCACGTCGTCAGCAGATCCTGCACGACGGGATACAGCTGCTCCTCGGGCGGGTCCCAGGGCTTCAGCAGGTAGTAGTCGAGCGCCACCTCGTTGATCGCGGCGATCGCCGCCTCGGTGTCGGCGTAGGCCGTCAAGAGCACACGCTTGGCGTCCGGAAAGATCTTGCGCGCCTCGAGCAGATACTCGGTCCCGGGCATACCGGGCATGCGCTGATCGGCGATCAGCATCGCCACCTCATCTCCGCGGGCGCCCAGTTCGCGCAGGATCGAAAGCGCCTCTTCCCCCGATCCCGCGCGCACCACGCGGTAGTGCTCGCCGAAGCCGACGCGCAGGTCGCGAGCGACCGCCGCCAGCACGGCGGGCTCGTCGTCCACGGCCAGGATCGCGGGCCGGCGCTCGGGCCGGCGCTCGGGCTCCTGGATGGTCGTGGTGGCTGTGCGCTCGGCCTGAGCAGACATCGCAGCTGATGAGACTAGAAGGTCCGCGATAATCGCCAGCCTATGGCCACCGCGCAGACGACGCCCTACTCGGGCCGCACGGCCTGGGCCAGGAACCTCGCGGCGCCCGTTCGCAACTTCCTGAGCACCGAAACCGCAGGCGCCACGGCGCTCCTGGGGGCCGCGATCGTGGCGATGCTGTGGGCGAACGTGGCACCTCACTCCTATGACTCGGTGTGGAGCACCGAGCTCTCGATCCGCATCGGCGGCGGCGGGATCTCGGCCGACCTGCGCCAGTGGGTGAACGAGGGCCTGATGACGTTCTTCTTCCTCGTCGTGGGGCTCGAGGCCAAGCGCGAGATCGACATGGGAGAGCTGCGCGAGCGCCGGCGACTGGCGATCCCGGTGCTCGCGGCGATCGGCGGCATGATCGTGCCCGTCGCGATCTTCCTGGCATTCAACGCAGGCCGTGCGAGTGCGCACGGCTGGGGCGCCGCGATGTCGACCGACACCGCCTTCGCGCTGGGCGCGCTGGCGCTCCTGACCCCTCGCGCCGCCACCCGCCTGCGTGTGTTCCTGCTCACGCTCGCCGTGTTCGACGACCTCGGCGCGCTGCTCGTGATCGCGACGGTCTATACGAAGCACGTGTCGCTACCGGCGCTGCTCGTCGCGATCGCGCTGTTCGGGGTGCTGCTGGCGCTGCGCTGGGTGCCGGCCTTCAGACGCCAGCTGTCGGTGCTCGTCGGGGTCGCGCTGTGGGTCGCGCTGTTCAAGTCCGGCATCGACCCCGTCATCGGCGGTCTCGCGGTCGGCCTCGTGACGAGCGCCTATCCGCCCACGCGCGAGAACCTCGAGCGGGCAACCGCGCTGACGCGGTCCTTCCGCGAGCAGCCGACACCCGAACTCGCGCGCGAAGCGCAGCTGGGGGTGCTCGCCGCGATCTCCCCCAACGAGCGCCTCCAATACAGCCTGCACCCCTGGACGAGCTTCGTGATCGTGCCCCTGTTCGCGCTGGCCAACGCCGGCATCCACGTGACCGGCGGCCTGATCGGCGACGCCGTCACCTCGCCGATAACGCTCGGGATCCTGGTCGGCTACGTGGTCGGCAAGCCGCTCGGCATCATGGGGGCCTCCTGGCTTGCGACGCGGCCGGCCCTGCATGGACCGCGCTCGCCGCTCAGCTGGCCCTCGCTCGCCGGCGGCGGCGCGGTCGCGGGCATCGGCTTCACGGTTTCGCTGCTGATCTCCAGCCTCGCCTTCCAAGGCGAGAGCCTGTCGGAGGCGAAGCTCGGCGTGCTCGCCTCGGCGATCCTCGCGCCGCTCGTGGCGTGGGCGGTGTTCGCGGTGATCAGGCGCCTGCCGAGCGAAGTTCGCGCCCGCCAGATCGCGGGTACCGTCGAAGACATCCTCGACCTCTCAGAGGATGTCGATCCTGAGCGCGACCACATCCGCGGCCCCGACGACGCGCTCGTGACGCTGCTCGAGTACGGCGACTTCGAGTGCCCCTACTGCGGGCAGGCGGAGGATGTCGTGCGCGAGCTGTTGAGCTCATCCACCGACGACGTGCGCTATGTCTGGCGCAACCTTCCGCTCAACGACGTGCACTCCTCGGCGCAGCTGGCCGCCGAAGCGGCGGAGGCGGCAGGCGCGCAGGGAAGGTTCTGGGAGTTCTACGACGCGCTGTTCGCCCACCAGGGCACCTACACCCCGCAGGACCTCGTCAAATATGCGACAGAGCTCGGCCTCGACCTCGAGCGCTTTCGCGACGAGCTGCACCGGCACGTCTACACGCCGCGCGTGGCCGAGGACGTCTCGAGCGCGGACTCGAGCGGCGTCTCGGGAACGCCCACGTTCTTCATCAACGGACGCCGCCACCAGGGCGCCTACGACATCGACACGCTGACCGCCGCCGTGCGCTCTGCGCGCCGCCGCGCGAGCCTCGTGGCCGCGTGAGGTCGGCTCAGGCTCGTGCCGCGCGGGCGGCGCGCGGTTTGCCGGTGCGCCTGCGCACCCGCGCCGAGCCGGTCTTCACGGCGGGCAGCCGCCCGACCTGCCAGAGGCCGTCGTCGTGTCGCATCTGCAGCCAGCGTTCGCCGTCGCGGCGGCCCAGCGCGATCAGCTCGTCGATGAACTGGCGCGCGAGGAACAGATAGCTCAGCAGCTCACCGTGGACGGCGCTGCGCTCGGCGCTGACCACGCGCCCGAGCAGCGCGAGGTTGCTGTTGCGCACGAGGCCGGTGATGCCCGCGTAGTGGCGCTCATAGACCTCGCGCGCCAGACGCCCGATCGCGAGGCGATCGCTCGGCGCGACGAAGATATAGGGGATCGTGCGCCGGCCCGCATGGCGCGCACGCACCCTGCCGGGGGATGAGCCGTCGGGCACGAGCGTCTCGTTGACGGCGGCGAGCGTCGCCACGTCGTCGGCGATCTGGTCGCCGAGCACGACCTGCAACAGCTGCGCGGCGCCGTCGACCGCGTCCGGGCGCACCGGCGGCGCGTCGGCGGTCAGCGAGGAGTTCAGACCGATCACGATCACGCGGTCGGCGCCCAGCTCGAGCGCCGGCTTGAGCGGCGCGTTGAGGCGCACGCCGCCGTCGCCGTACCAGCCCCTGGCCTCGCGCGGGCGGCGGATCTCGACCGCCGGGAAGGCGCCCGGGATCGCGGCCGAGGCGAGCACGTGCTCGGGCGCGAGCCGGGTCGCGACGTAGTCGATCGCGCGCGCCAGGTCGAGCCCGAGTTCCGGTCCGCCGTGGTGGAAGACGACGCTGCGCGTGGTCGTGTAGGCGGTGGCGACGACGGCCGCGGCCGTCAGCGTGCCGTCCTCGACGTTGCGGGCGATCCGCTTGAAATCGACGAGCCGCTCGAGCGTGCCGAGCAGCGGCGAGGGGTCGAGCAGCCCGTGCAGGTCGGCGCCTGGCAGGCGCGCGAGCATCGCGGCGGCGCCGAGCAGGCGGCCGAGCTCCGCGGGCGAGACCAGCGGGCGCAGTGCATCGCTCCAGCGCAGCTCGCGCCACATCTCAAGCGCGGCGGTGACGGTGTCCGCGAACGGGTCCTGCGCGCGCGCCGCGAGGAACGCCCCGTTGAGCGCGCCGATGCTCGTTCCGACGATGATGTCCGGGGCATCGCCGCGCGCGGCCAGCGCCGGCGCGAGCGCGGACAGCGCGCCGGCCTCATAGGCGCCACGCGCTCCGCCTCCGGCCAGCACCAGCGCGGTGCGCTCGCGCCGGGCGCCGTTCTGGCGATGGCCATTCTGTCGAGCGGACGCGGGCATTCCCGCTCCAGACTACCGGCGATGGCGGCGCCTCAAGCCGGCTCGGAGGCGGCGTTCGCCCTGTGGATAGATCGCTCCATCGCAGATGGCTATGCTTGGACGGCAGTGCAACGAGAGAGGCAGAGGACACGTTGAGCGCCGGCACCAAGGAGCGCATCGTCAACTCGAGCGCAACCCTGTTTCGCCGCCAGGGCTACACCGCCACGGGCGTGAAGCAGATCGTCTCCGATGCCGAGGCTCCCTTCTCCTCGCTCTACCACTTCTTCCCCGGCGGCAAGGACGAGCTCGCCGCCGAGGCGATCCGCTCCTCCGGTGAGATGTTCAAGGAGCTCGTCGAGGGCGTCTTCGACGCGGCTCCGGACGCCCTCAGCGGCGTCCGCGACTGCTTTGCCGGCGCCGCCGAGACGCTGCGGCTCACGGGCTACGCCGACGCCTGCCCGATCGCCACGGTTGCGCTCGAGGTCGCGAGCACCAACGAGCCGCTGCGCGGGGCGACAGCCGAGGTGTTCGAGAGCTGGATCGCATCGGCGACCACGCGCTTCGCCGCTGAGGGCATCGAGCGAACGAGCGCGCGGGCGCTCGCGATCGCCATGATCGGCGCGCTCGAGGGCGCGTTCGTGCTCAGCCGCGCGCTGCGCTCGACCGAGCCGCTCGAGGTGGCGGGCGCGCACGTCGCGGCCGCCGTCCAGGCGGCTCTTAGCTCCTAGCCGTGACCGAGTACCGGGTGGGGCACGTAGGGCTCCTCAAGGCGTGAGATCTCCTCTGCGCTGAGCTCGAGCTGCTCGGCGGCGAGCGCGTCCTCGAGGTGGCCGGGCTTGGTCGCCCCCACGATCGGCGCGGTCACCCCCGGCTTGTTCAGGAGCCAGGCGAGCGCCACCCGCGCCGGCGGCTCGCCGCGCTCACCGGCGAGCTCCGCCACGCGCTCGACCACATCGAAGTCGGTCGGTTGGCTGTAGAGGTAGTCGGTGAACTGATCGCTCTCCGCGCGCGGCGTCTGACGCGCGCCCGCGCGCGTGCGCGTGCCCGCCAGCAGACCGCGGGCGAGCGGACTCCACGGGATCACGCCGACGCCCTCATCGAGGCACAGCGGGATCATCTCGCGCTCCTCCTCGCGATAGATCAGGTTGTAGTGGTTCTGCATCGAGGAGAAGCGGCTGAAGCCATGGCGCTCGGCGACGTTCTGGGCCTTCGCGAACTGCCACGCGAACATGCTCGAGGCGCCGATGTAGCGGGCCTTGCCCGCGCGCACGATGTCGTTGAGCGCCCCCATCGTCTCGGCGATCGGCGTGCGGTCGTCGAAACGATGGATCTGGTAGAGGTCCACGTAGTCCATGCCGAGGCGCTGGAGCGAGGCGTCGATCGCTGAGAGGACGTGCTTGCGCGACAGCCCGCCCCCGTTCTCGCCTGGGGTCATCGGCATGAACACCTTGGTCGCGACGACCACCTCCTCGCGCGTGAACAGCTTGCCGAGCAGCCGGCCGGTGGCGATCTCGCTGGCCCCCTGGGAGTAGGTGTCGGCGGTGTCGTAGAAGTTGATGCCGCCTTCGGCGGCCGACCGTACGATCGGCTCGGCGGCGTCCTCGTCCAGCACCCATGATTTGTCAGAGTTGTTGCCGAAGCTCATCATGCCCAGGCAGATGCGCGAGACCCGCAGGCCGCTCGCGCCCAGATTCACGTAGCGCATGGCGCATACGCTACCCCCATCGCGCATGCGCGGGAGACAGCGCCCCGGCGCTCACCGGGGCGCTGTCGGGTGGCGCGCGGGCGCTCCCCCTCTCCCTCTCATCGCTTGCCCAGACCGATCCGCTCCGAGCGTGAGGCGTCCCTGATCGCCCAGGCCAGCCGTTCGATGATCTGAAGCGATGCGTGCTCGTCTTCGATGTGAACCGGGTGCACGTACTCGTCGAGCAGGATGCGGTCCTGCCTCTCGTCCATCACAAGGATCCTCGCCATCGAGAATCTCCTCTCTGATCTGAAAAAGAACATCCGTGCTCGTGGTTGTCTCCATTCCTTTGGTGTGCTCGCGGTCCGACCTCCCCGAGCACATGGAGCTGGTTGCGGGCGCTGCTTCATCCCGTGGCGCTGCTGGTCCCGACCATCTGAGATCTGCGTGGTCCGCCCGCCGGCAGGCATCTCGCTTCTCTTTCACGAGGGGCTGCACGGACCAGAAGATGGCGGCCAACATGTGATCGCCAACACGCTCCGCTGTCGGGTCGCAGTCGGGGGCACAGCCGGTGGCCGCACACCCGATCGCTATGGGCGCGAGGATAGCGCCTGAGCGGGCGATCTCGGCAGTGCCGGCGCCGAGATTTTGGCGCTAAATCCGGCAACCCGCGGTCTAGCCGCGGGGATACAGCGTGACGAGCGCCGCGCTGCTCGCCGCCATCTCCAGCTCGAGTGCCCCGGGCTTGCCCGACACCCGCGGAAGCGGCCTGCCGTGAACCCAGGTGCCCGCGCTCGAGACGCCGCCGGCGCCGAGCGAGACGTGCGCCCGCGCCCGCAACGACGGCGCCGCCAATCGCAGGATCGGGCCGGCGGCGAAGCGCCGCGAGAGGCGCAGGTGAACGACCAGCGGCCGCGGCGAGGAGCCGGCGAAGTTGACGAGCACGATGTGAACGCTCCCGCTCGGGCTCTCAAACGCGGCCGCCGTCAGGTCGCGGCTCCCGGACGCCAGCCTGGCGCTCACCGGCCGGTCTCCGAGCAGGTGGCGGGCGAGCAGCAGCGCGTACCACTCCGGGTTGGCGTGCAGCGCGCCGCTCGCGAGATCGCTGGAATCGCCGGCCGCCAGCGGGCTGTAGGAGTCCGGTTCGGAGATCAGGTCGTGGAAGTTGAGGCCGGCCACCCCGCTTGCCATCGCGCGCGCGATGTAGTCCACGGCCCACAGCGCCGAGGCGAACACGTTGCTGACACCGGGCGTGCCGCGGCAGGAGATGTTGTTGGTCTCATCGACCCGCAGCGACAGCCCGCTCGCCTGCGCGATCGCGGCCAGCCGCTCGAGCGTGGAGGTCTCGTTCCTGCGCGTGACGGGGCTGACCAGGTCGCTGAGCGTGACGGCTTCTCCGCCGCATTTGCTGAGCGGGTAGTAGTGGTCGGTGAGCAGCGCGGGACGCTCGGGGCTCGCGGCCAGGCCCGTCACCCACGCCAGCACCCGCCGTCCGGTCGAGGCATCCGGCCCGACGATCTGAACGCCCGGAACCGCCGCGGCGATCGCCGTGCGGAAGGCGCCGGCTTCGCTGAGGTAGGCCGCCTGCGCCCAGCCCGCCGGGCGCAGCGCGTCGGCGACATAACGGTCGGGCTCGTTGCCGATCGCGATCCCGGCGAGGCTCGGGCCGAGCTGTGCCTCGGCGGCCAGCGCCTCCTGCGCGGCGGCGGCCGCTTCGCCGTGGCCGAGGTTGACGGTCAGGATCACGCGCCAACCGCTGTCGCGCGCGAGTATTCCCAGCGCGGTCAACTCCTGCGGTGTGATCGTCGCCTGTGCCCAGGCCGGCGCAAGGCCTTCCTTCAGCCAGGCGGTGGTCTTGTCAGAGCTGATGCCGCCGAAGCGCATGACGCCCGGGCCGAGCGAGCGCAGCAGGTTGACAAGGTCGCCGCTCTTTGCGAAACCGGCGATCGAGGGCAGGTCGCTCGCCTCGAAGGAGAGCCCGAGGAAGTCTTCGGGGACGACCGGGCCGATCGCCGCTCCCGGGTTGACGGACACGCTGGCCGTCGCGGCGCCTGTGCCCGTGGCGGCCGGGGGCGCCCTGTGCCCGGCTGCCGCGCGCGCCGGGGATGGGCCGGCGGCGAGACAGGACGCGGGCGCCGCCAGCGCCAGCGCGGCGAGCGCCGGCGCGATCGCACCGAGCGCTGCCCGGCGGCGTCTGATCACTCGATCCGCACCGGGCACCGGCGCATTCTCGCGCCTTCGCCAGATGGCCGCGCCGGTGGGTGATTCTCAGCTGCTGCGAGTTCCGAGGTCGCCGCCGCCGCGCCTGGACGTGAACGCCCGCGCGAGCCCGGCGAGGTACCCGGCCGGGTACTCGCCCTGTGCGCGCTGCTTGAAGCGAGGCGACTGCGAGGGGCGCAGCCAGGGACGCAGGCGGCAAGCCCTGTCGGTGCGTTCCTGCGTCGCCAGCGTCGGCGTCTTCTGTTCGTTGCGGGACATGGGCCGCAGTCTCGCGGGCGAGATTAAGCGCCCGATATGCGCCTTTGAAGGATCCGCTGAGACTCAGGCCGTCAGCAGCGGAGCTGAAGCGCCTGCGCGCGAGCGCATGCTTGCGGTCCTCGTCGAGAGCACGGAGTCGTTCCTCACCGTCGGCCAGGGTGCGCCCGGGCGAGCGAGGAAGAAGCCCTGGGCGAGCGGCACGTTCAGCTCGAGCAGCGTCTGCAGCTCGGCGGCGTTCTCGATGCCCTCGGCGACGAGCAGGCAGCCGACCCGCTCGGCATAGCCGACGAGCGCACCGACGAGTGCGGCGCGGTCGGAGTCGGAGTCGATGTCGGTGATGAGCGAGCGGTCGAGCTTCAGATAGCTCGGGTGCACCGTGGTGACCTGGCGCAGACCCGAGTAGCCGGCTCCCATGTCGTCGACGGCTATCCGCGCGCCGCGCTCGCGCAGCGGGGCCATCGTCTCGCTCAGCTGCACGTCCGACTGCACGAGCGCCTCCTCGGTGACCTCGATGATCAGGCCCGAGAGGTCCATCGGCCGGTCGAACATCTCTAGCGTCCGGCGGTCGAACAGCACCGGAGCCGACAGGTTGACGGCCATGCGCACGCGCCGGGGGCGCTTCGCGTACAGCTCGAGCGCGACGCGCAGGCACGCCCGCTCGAGCGCGTCGCGCTCGCCCAGCTCGTCGGCCAGCGAGAACCAGTGAAGCGGGCTGCCCGAGCCGTCGGGCCCGAAGCGCGCGAGCGCCTCGTAGGCATGAATGGATCCGCTGCGCAGATCGACGATCGGCTGCACGGCCATCGACAGGCCGTCGCCCTCGATGAAGCGGTTGAGCGCTCCCCGTGCGCTCTGCATCCCGTGTCCGCTGAGGGAATCGCCCGCGTAGCTCGAGATCTGGCCGTTGCCGCCGCGCTTGGCAACGCGCAGGGCGATGTCGGCGGCGCGCAGCAGCGCCTCGGCGTCGATGCCGTCGCGCGGGGCCTGCGCGATGCCCGCGCACGCCGATACGCGGCGGAGCTCCTCATCGCCCTGGGGCAGGGCCGCGAGCACACGCTCGGCCGCCGGCAGGGCGTCTGCGCCCGCCAGCATCACGGCGAACTCGTCGCCGCCGAGGCGCCCGGCCACGCCGCCCGCGCCGACGGCCGCCTCGAGGCACTCGGCGAAGGACTCGAGCACGGCGTCGCCGGCGGCGTGCCCGGCCGTCTTGTTGACGACGCCGAAGCCGTCGAGATCGAACAGCAGCAGGGACACCGGCGCGGCGTCGTTCGCCTGTGCGCTGCCCTGCTCGAGCGCCGCGCGAAAGGCAGCGCGCGAGAGCAGGGCCGTGAGGTCGTCGTGGTCGGCGTCCCAGCGCGCGCGCGACAGCAGCCGGTTGAGCTCGCGCGTGAGCCGCCCGATCGTGAGCATCAGGCCGATCGCGGCCAAGGCGAGCGCCGCCTGATCGGCGCTCAGCCGCTGGGAAAGGAGCACGGGCAGCGCCAGCGCGACGAGCACCACGGTGCGCCCGATCCAGTGCACGCGCCCGCCCCGCGCCATCACCCCGGCGGAGACCGCGGCAAGCCACAGGACGCTCAGGACCGTCACCCGCTGATCGCCCAGACCGACGATCAGGATCGCCGCGACCCCGGCCAGCGACTCCTCGATCTTCAGCCACGAGGTCCGCCGCGACAGCTGCACGGCGGCCGTGATCGCGATCGTCGCAAAGCCGGCCGCGCCCAGCGCGGGGTGGGGGAGCAGCGAGGGCTGCGTGAGCGCCAGTGCGATACCCGAGACGCCGATCGCGGCGCGCGTCCATGCCGCCGTTCGCCGCGGGCGCTGCACGTGGGCGTCGGTCTCGATCGCAACCACACCGCCTGATCGGCGAAAGCGCCCGTGACACTTGATTCGCCGCAGATCAAACGGCCGAATCGCGGATCCTCGCACGCTCACGCTCGCTGCAAGAAGAACAGCGGCGAGCGAGGACGTCGCGGCCGCTCCGGCGCGTGGGCCTGCCTATGCGGCGAAGCGCTGCTGAGCGCGCGCGCGGCGCTTGGCCGCCTCGACGTCCCGGTTCTTCGGGGGCGCGGAGGTGACGAGGCCATCGAGCAGACGGGTGGTCGCAGCCGCGACCTCCTCGACGGCACGGTCGAAGGCCTCGGCGTTGGCCTGCGACGGCTTCGTCGATCCGCTGATCTTGCGGACATACTGCAGCGCGGCGTCGTGTATCTCGCTCGCGCCGGCGGGCGGCTCGTAGTTGTGGAGTGATCTTATGTTGCGGCACATGCAGCCAAGCCTAGCGAGGGATGAGCCGTGACAGTGGACGACTCGAGCGCCGCAGAGCCGGGCACGGCCGGCTCCGACGCGGCGGCCGCGGGCCCCGGCGCGCCCAGCCCCGATGCGCTGCTCGTGCGCCTCGATGAGCGCCAGCTCGGCATCCTGCGACGCGTGGGTGAGGAGTGGGGGCGCGCCTGTGGCAACCCCGAGGTGTGGCGGCAGGCGCTGCCGGTGGACCCCAGCCTGTCGAGCTATCCGGATCCGAAGGACGTCCGGCCGAGCCGCTTCGGGCGTTTCGTGCCGGTGCAGGGCGGGCCGGTGCCGGGCGTGGAGGCCACGCGCGAGGCCGAGGTCTCGCCATCGCCGCCGGGGCGGGCTCGCGCCGGTGTTCGCCGGCTGCTGATCGGTCCCCCGCTTCGGAGCACGGCGATCGCGCGCGAGCGGATGCGCAAGCTCATCGCCCTGCCCGTGCTCTCGGCGGACGCGCTCTCCTCGGTGGCGTATGGCCCGGAAGCGATGCTGGCCATCCTCGTGCTTGCCGGCACCGCGGGGCTGAGCCATTCGCTGCCGATCGCGGCGGCGATCGCCTTGCTGATGCTCGCCGTGGGCATCTCCTATCGCCAGACGATCCGCGCATATCCGCACGGCGGCGGCTCCTACATCGTCGCCAGCGACAACCTCGGCCGCATGCCGGGTCTCGCCGCGGCGGCGGGCCTCGCGACCGACTACATCCTGACGGTCGCCGTGTCGGTCGCCGCCGGCATCGAAGCGATCACCTCGGCGATCCCGTCGCTGGCCTCCGAGCGGGTGGTGATCGGGGTGGCGGTGATCGCGGTGCTGCTCGCCGGCAACCTGCGCGGCGTGCGCCAGGCCGGCTCGCTTTTCGCCGCGCCGACGTACCTGTTCATCCTCGCCATGGTCGTGCTCGTGATCGCGGGCCTGAGCGACGCGAGCGGGCGCGGATTCCATGCCACGCCGAGGCCGGCGCTGACCGCAACCGAGGGCGTGAGCGTGCTGTTGATCCTGCGCGCCTTCGCCTCCGGTTCGACGGCGATGACCGGCATCGAGGCGATCTCCAATGCCGTGCCCGTGTTCAAACCGGTCGAGTGGCGGAACGCGCGCACGACGCTCACCTGGATGATCTGCCTGCTGGTCGCGCTGTTCGTCGGCACGATCGCGCTCGTGCAGCTCGACGGGATCGTGCCCAACGCGAGCGAAACGGTGCTCTCCCAGCTCGCCCATCGCAGCTTCGGCTCGGGCTTCATGTATCCCGTCACGCAGGCGGCGACGGCGGCGATCCTTTTGCTGGCGGCGAACACCGCCTACAACGACTTCCCGCGCGTGCTGTTCCTGCTCGCCCGCGACTTCCAGGCGCCCCGCCTGTTCCTGCGGATCGGCGATCGCCTGGCCTTCACCAACGGGATCCTGCTGCTGTCGCTCGTGGCTGTGATCATCTACGTCGGCTTCGGCGGCAGGACGGGTCCGCTGATTCCGCTGTACGCGGTCGGCGTGTTCCTCGCCTTCACGCTGTCGCAGGCGGGCATGGTCGTGCACTGGTGGCGGCTGCGCGATCTGCACTGGCAGCGGAGCCTCCTGATCAGCGCCACCGGCGCCGTGCTCTCGGCGATCGTGTTCATCACCGCGGCGTTGACGAAGTTCACGGCCGGCGCCTGGGTGGCGCTGCTGGCGGTCGGCCTGTTCATCCTCGCCGCGAACGGCATCCGCCGCCACTACGAGCTCGTCGGCAAAGCCACCGCGCTTCACCCGCACGCGATCGAGGTGCCCAGACAGCGAATTCTGCCGGGCGCCGGCAACGGCGCCCCGTGGCCGGGGCGCGAAGCGGCCGAGTCGGACGCCGCGCAGGACAGCCGTGCGGGCGCCGATGAGAGCGAGGAGAGCCCCGAGGAGCTCCACCACCTGATCATCGTGCCGCTGGCCTCGCTGGATCTCGCGAGCATGCGCGCGCTCGCCTACGCGGCCTCGCTGCAGCAGCCTGTGCTCGCGATTCACGTCAGCCCCAGCGACGAGGAGGGCGAGCGCTTCCGCAGCTACTGGAGCACATGGGGCGATCACCTGCCGCTCGAGGTCGTCGTCTCTCCCTACCGGGCGATCGTCGCGCCGATGGTGAACTACATCGAGTTGCTGCACCGGCTGGGCCCGGAGCTGACGCTGACCGTGATCCTGCCGGAGATCGTGGTGGAGCACTGGTGGCTGCGCATCCTCCACAACCAGACGGCGCCGCGTCTGCGCCGGGCGCTGCGGCCGCTGCCGAAGATCGTCGTCACGACCGTCCCCTTCCATCTGCCCTCGGCACGCTCGTTCAAGCAGGACTCTCGCGCCGGAGCGCAGGCCGCGGGAGGCGATTGATTGCAGGAGGCGATTGACGATCGAAGTCGTGCACCTGTCGCCGGCGACGTTGCTTGCGATCGTCGCCACCTCGGCGCTGGCCGGCACCACCCCAGAACGCCCACAGCCTCCGAGGAGGGCCGGAGGCTGCGGGTGAACCTCACATCAGGGCCAGGAGGAGAGCCTGCCCACTGTTGACCCTACCCGCCCGGGTGGTCGGGCAAACACGGACTTCGCCTGCACGATCGCGTGCGCCCCATCCGAGCGGTGACCTAGGGTCGCGAACACATGTTCGATGACCGCGATCCCTACGTGTGGCTCGATGCGCTGAACGCCGAGCAGCGGGCGGCCGCCACCTACCCGGGCGGCGTGCTGTTGATCCTCGCCGGAGCGGGGACGGGCAAGACGACGACCTTGTGTGCTCGCGTGGCGTGGCTTCTGAGCGAGGGCATTGCGGCCGAGCGCATCCTCTTGCTGACGTTCACGCGCCGCGCTGCCCGGGAGATGGTCGAGCGCGCGGGCGCGCTGGCCGAGCGGACCGCGCCGGACGCAGGCCGCGTCGTCGGCGGCACGTTCCACTCGGTCGCCCACCGGATGGTGCGCACGCATGCCTCGTCGCTGGGCCTCGCACCGGGCTTCGGCGTGCTCGACGCCGGCGACGCGAGCGACCTGCTCGACTTCGTGCGCCAGGAGCAGGGTCAGGCGGCGAGCCGCCGGCGCTTTCCGCGCGCACAGACGATGCTCGACATATACTCGCGCACGGTCAACGCGCAGACCCCGCTGGCGGAGGTGCTGGCGGAGTCGTTTCCTTGGTGTGAGGAGCACCGCGAGGCACTCGGCGAGATCTTCCGCGCCTACGCCGCGCGCAAGCGCGCGCTCGGCCTGCTCGACCTCGACGATCTGCTGCTCTACTGGCGCGCGCTCGCCGCCGATGAGGTGCTCGGAGCGCGCATGGCGGGAGACTTCGACCATGTCCTGATCGACGAGTACCAGGACGTCAACGGCCTGCAGGTGGACATCGTCCGCGGAATGCGCCCAGCAGGCTCAGGCCTGACGGTCGTGGGCGACGACTTCCAGGCGATCTATGGCTTTCGCGCGGCGAGCGCCGGCCACATCCTCGATTTCCCCGAGCAGTTCCCCGGTACCCACACGGTCACGCTCGAGCAGAACTACCGCTCGACCACGCCGATCCTGTCCGTCGCAAACGCCGTCTCCGCCCAGGATCAGCTCGGCTTCCCGAAGACCCTGTGGAGCGAGCGCGAGGGGGGCCAGCCGGCGGAGCTCGTGTTCCCGCGCGATGAAGGCGAGCAGGCGAGCGAGGTGTGCGAGCGCGTCATGGAGGCGCGTGAGGAGGGCGTCGAGCTGCGTTCGCAGGCGGTTCTATTTCGCACCGGCCACGACTCCGACCAGCTCGAGCTCGAGCTGACGCGGCGCGGCATCCCCTTCGTCAAGTACGGCGGCCTGCGCTACCTGGAGGCCGCCCACGTCAAGGACCTGATCGCGCTGCTGCGGCTGACCGACAACCCGGCCGACGAGGTGAGCTGGTTCCGGGTGCTGCAGCTGCTCGACGGGGTCGGCCCGACGCGGGCCCGGCGCGTGCTCGACGCGCTGCGGGGAGCCGAGGGCGAGGAACCGCGGCTCGAGCGCTGGCATGCGGCCGCGGCCCACATCCCCGAGGGATCGCGCGAGCACGCCAATGCCCTGATCGCCGCGCTCAACGCCGCCGGCTCGGAGGGCCATGGCGGCACCGGCGCCCAGGTCGAGCGGCTGAGCCAGGCGCTCGACCCGCTGATCCGCCTGCGCTACGCCGACGGGGCGATGCGCATCGCCGACCTCGACCAGCTCGCGGCGGCCGCGCGCGGCGCCGAGGACGTGCGCCACTTCGTCTCCGAGCTGGTGATCGACCCGCCGGCCTCGAGCGCCGCGCTGGCCGGTCCGCCGCACCTCGACGAGGACTACCTGGTGCTCAGCACCGTCCACTCCGCCAAGGGGCTCGAGTGGGACAGCGTGCATGTGATCGCCGCCTACGACGGCAACTTCCCGGCCGATATGAGCGCCGGCAGCAGCGAGGGCATCGCCGAGGAGCGACGGCTGCTCTACGTCGCGCTCACACGGCCGCGGCGCAGGCTGTTCGTGTACGTCCCGATTCGCTACTACCACCGGCCCAACGGCAGCGACGACGCGCACGGCTACGGCAAGGCCTCACGCTTTCTCACGGACGCCGTGCAGGAGCGGTTCACCGTCACCCGCACGGTCGAGGCGCAGGCGCTCACGAACGCCTCGGCGCTTCCACGACGCCGGATCGAGGTCTCCGTCGACGCCCTCTTCAGCTAGAGCCGCCCGGCCGGGGCTCGCCGTCAGGCGCGCAGCAGGCGGCCGTCGCCGCCGAGCGCGAAACCGCCGAGACCGAAGCGGGTGGCCAGCAGCTCCGGCACGTCCTCGCGCGCCACGGCGGTCTGGTTCGTGCCCGCCGGCGTCTGCTCGGTGAGCACGAGCCCGGACCAGTCGCTGAGCGAGATGCGCGTGCCGTCATCGTTCTGGCCGGCGACGATCAGGCCTGTGACGAAGGGCGAGCGCGGGTGCGTCGAGGTCCACCAGTTGCTCAACTCGACGTCGATCTCGGGGACCACTTCGGGGACGAAGCCGTAGACGTCGGCCCACTCCTCGCCGGCGGCGGTCTGGAGCACGAGCTCTGCTCCATCCTCGACCACTCGAAAGCGCCAGCCCGACTGCTCGACGGCGGGCCCTGGGCCGAACGGCAGCGGCTCGAGCAGGGTTCCGAGGCCGAAGCCGACGTCGGCATGCCAGCTGTCAGCGTCCTCGCGGACGCGCAGCACGAGGTGGGTGCGGGGACGCGTGACGCCCGGCTCGGCTCCGAGCCGCACGCGCGACAGCAGCAGGTCGACCTCGGCGCCGAGCGCCTCGAACGCGGCCTTCAGCAGCATGTTCTGCTCAAAGCAGTAACCGCCGCGGCGCTCGGCCACGAGCTTCTGCTCGAGATCGCCAACAGCAAGCGACACCGGCACGCCGCGTTGCGGATCGAGGTTCTCGAAGGGGATCGAGGTGACGTGCGCGCGGTGCACCTGTGCAAGGCTCGGGCGCCCCTCAAGGCCGATCCGCTCCAGATAGGCATCGAGGTCGAACACGGCGCGGACTGTAGTGTTCCGCCGCGATGAGCGATCTCTTCGACGTGTCCGGCAAGACGGCGCTCGTGACAGGCGGCTCGCGCGGTATCGGGCTGATGATCGCCCGCGGCCTCGTGCAGGCGGGCGCGCGCGTGATCGTCTCCTCGCGCAAGGCCAACGACCTGCAAGCGACGGCCGAGGAGCTCGCCGCGATCGGCGACTGCCACGCGATCCCCGGCGATGTCGCAACGCGCGAGGGCGCCGCCCTGCTCGCGCAGGCGACGCGCGAGCGCTTCGCGCAACTCGACATCCTCGTGAACAACGCGGGCGTGGTGTGGGGCGCACCGCTCGAGGAGTTCCCCGCGAACGGCTGGGAGAAGGTCCTGCGCACGAACGTCCAGGGTGTCTTCGACCTGACCGTCGCCCTGCTGGGAGAGCTGCGCGCGGCGGCCGGCGCGGAGGATCCCGCGCGCGTGATCAACATCGGCTCGATCGACGGCATACGCGCGCCGGCGCTCGAGAACTACAGCTACAGCGCCAGCAAGGCGGCGGTGCACATGCTCACCCGCCACCTGGCCAAGCGCCTGGCGGGCGATCGCATCACCGTCAACGCGATCGCGCCCGGCCCGTTCGAGAGCAAGATGACAGCCTTCATGTTCGAGACGCCCGAGGCCCGCGAGCTGATCGATGCGATGGTGCCGCTCGGGCGCGCCGGGCGCGCCGACGATGCGGCCGGGCTCACGCTGTTTCTGTGCTCGCGCGCGGGCGCCTACCTCACCGGCACGGTGATCCCGCTGGACGGTGGCATCACCGGCTGCGACTAGCAGCCGCGCGGGCGAGCGGCGCACCGCCGCCGAGCAGCGCGCTCCCCGCGACGCGCTGCCCGGCATCTCCTCCTCGGCCGACCTCAGGCCGCCGCCACGCTGTTCTGAGCCGCCACGTTCTCCTGCGCCGTCAGGCTGTCCTCTTTGAAGGGCAGCAGCTCGCTGACGCCCGCCTGCTCGAACACGCGGCGGATGAACCGCGAGCCGGGGATGAGCGCGAAGTCGTACCCGCGCCTCTGGCACAGGCCGCAGCGGAACGCGATCACGGCCACACCGATCGAATCGATGTAGGTGAGCTCACGCAGGTCCAGCGTTATGCCGGTGACTCCTTCATCGCACAGGCGCTCTATCTCCGCTTCGAGCGTGCGCGCCGAGCCCCCGTCCAGCGCGCCCGAGAGGACCAGCGTGTGGGGCCGGCCCCTGACACGCGAAGGCACGAAGCGCGCTTCGCTCGAGGCAGGCGAACTGCGCCTGCCGCTGTTGAAGGCAGTCTGCGTCCCGTTGGGGACGGGTGCCACGGTGCCGCTGTCGATCCGTCTCTCGACACTCGCAGCCATCATCGTCTGATGGGGTTTCATTACATCCAGCTCCTTCCAAAAGAGCCTCGAAATTGATTACCAGGGGGCCTGGATCTCGCGATCCAGCGCCGGATGAGTGGCCGGGAGGAGCTAGCCCGGTCGCTCTGGAATCAGAACGAAGCAAGCGGTGCGCCACGGCTGGCAGGACAGCCTCAGCCGGCGCATCGCGCGCGGAGCCCCGAGCAGCAGGAGACCCGCGAGAGTGAGAAAGCCTGAAAGACCAAGACCGGAGGAGCCCGCCGCCGAGCCGGAGGCGCCGCTCGGTGCTGACGGGGGGCTCGGAGCCGGGCCGACCGGAGGGCTGCCGGCGCCGGAACCGCCATGGCCGCCACCGGAAGCCGATCCTCCCGCCGCGGCCACCGCCGCCACATAGGCGCTGGTGGCCAGGCCCATCGACGGGGCCGAGAGGAAGCGCTGAGTGCTCAGCGCTTCCGAGCCGCAGGCCTGCGCCGCGCCGTATCCTACGGCCGAGAGCGCGCAATCGAACTGGCGAACTCGCTGCGCGGTGCTGGTCACGACGCCCGCGCCGACAGAGGGCGGGCTCGCCTTGGCGGTCGAGGGGACTTCCGGCGGGGCGCTCGGGCCGAGCGGCGGCCCGCCCGGTGTTTCGGGGAGAACGCCGACGGCAGCGACCGACGGCGAGCCGCTTGAAGCGCCGGAGGACGCGCCGGCGAGGACGCTTTCCTGACCTTTTTCAGGGGCCGAACCGCTCAGCAGGCCTTCCGGAGCTTTTTCCTGGGCGGGGGTCACTTTTTCCGGGGCGGGCACCACGACGATGGTTTCCGCGACCGGGGCCGGCGCGGGAGTCGGCTGTACTTCCGGTGGGGCCGGGGAGGACACGCCTTCCGGCACCGGGGCTTTCTGTTCCGGTTCAGGCGCGCCGGTGGTTTCCCGAGCCGGCGCCGGTGAGGGCGCGGGTGCCGCTTCCGGGGCCGGCACCGACAGCACGGTTTCCGGATCCGCCGGGGCCGGCACCGGGGGCGGGACCGACAGCACGGTTTCCGCGGTCGGCGGGATCGCTTCCGAGGCCGCGGCGACAGGGCCTTCGTCGGCGCGGGCGCTTGCGGCCAGGACGAGAGCGCCGAGCAGCGCCCAAACGACCGCTCCTAAACCAATCCGCCTCCATGGATTGTGCGCCATCCCAAGCATGTTTCCCCGCAGCTTACGCTTCCCGTGGGGCAATGATAAGCGCTTCTTCAAGCGGGCGCGTCTGTGACCTTCGCACAGAGCGGAATTCCGCTCCACAGAACGCGTGCCCGGCCCCGCGGCAACTAGTAGGCTGCGCGCTCAGGTGCCTTCAGCCGATCGTTCGCCGCGCCGCGTCACAGGCGGCTCAAGCGTGGCCACGCACGGTCAGCTGGCGATGTTCGCGCGCCGCATGGCGTTGTTGGGGGCGATGGTCGCCGCGCTTCTGGCCGTCGGCACGATCGGTCTCGCCGTCACCGAGAGCGTGGGGCCCTGGTATGCGTTCCGCTGGTCGCTCGACACGATCGCGACGGTGGGGGGCTTTCGCCAGCCTCGCACCACGGCCGGGCAGATCGTCGACGTCGGGCTGATCGTGCTGGGCGTAGGTACGCTCTTCTATGCGCTGGCGACGGTTGTCGACTTCTTCGTCGCGGGTCATCTCGGCGACCTGCTGGCCGCCCGGCGCATGCAGAAGATGATCGATTCGCTGCGAGACCACCACATCATCTGCGGCTTCGGCCGTGTGGGACGCCAGGTGGCCCGTGACCTGCGCGCAGCTCGCGCCGAGTACGTGGTGGTGGACTCCGACGCCGATAACCGGCACGTGGCGGACGCGGCGGACGTGCGCTTCATCGCCGGCGATGGGGCCGATGAGGCGGTGCTGCTGCAGGCCGGCATCGAGCGGGCCCGCTCGATCATCGCGTGTGCGGACTCCGATGCGAACAACGTGTTCATCACGCTCACCGCACGCGAGCTGCGCGCCGACATCCCGATCGTGGCGAGGGCTGCGGTGGAGGACTCCGAGAAGAAGCTGAAGCGCGCCGGCGCCGACCGCGTGATCTCCCCGTACAAGGCCAGCGGCACCGAGATGGCGCGGCTCGCGCTTCACCCGCAGCTGAGCGGAGTGGTGGATGTCGACGTCGAATACCGCATGGAGGAGATCGTGGTGAGCGAGGGCTGCGAGGGCGTGCGCCAGACGGTGGGCGCGATCCGCGGCGGCTCGATGATCGTCGGCCTGCGCCGCCAGTCGGACTTCCAGCCGCAGCCGCCGGCCGAGACGATGCTCTTGCCGGGCGACGTGATCGTGGCGATGGGCACGCCCGGCACACTCGAGCGCCTCGAGGATCTGTTCGGGGGAGGATAGAGCTCACCGCTTGGTTCGCGCCCGCGTTCAGGCGCTACGGCGCGAGGCGCTCGATCAGCCAGTCACCGTCGCCGGCGCGACGGTAGCGCAGGCGATCATGCAGGCGATCATGGCGCTGCTGCCAGAACTCGAAGCTCTCGGCGGCGAGCCGAAAGCCGCCCCAGTTCTCGGGCAGCGGCGGTTCACCGGTTGCGTAGCGGCGCTCGAGCGCCTGCAGACGCTGCTCGAGCGCCTCGCGACTGGCGATCGGCTGACTCTGCGGTGAGGCGAGCGCGCTCAGCTGGCTGCCGCGCGGGCGAGTGCGCACGTAGGCGGCGGACTCGCTCGCGCTCGTGCGCTCGACCGGCCCCTCGATCCGCACCTGGCGGCCGAGCGGATCCCAGTAGAAGACGACCGCGGCGCGCGGGTTGGCGGCGAGCTCGCGGCCCTTGCGGCTGTCGTAGTTGGAGAAGAAGACGAAGCCGCGCTCGTCGAAGTGCTTGACGAGCACCATGCGCACCGAGGGCGCGCCGCCGGGCGAGGCCGTCGCAAGCGCCGCGGCCTCCGGCATGCGTAGGCCGGTCGCCTGCGCCTCGCTGAACCAGAGCCGGAACTGCCCCAGCGGCTCGGCCGCGAGGTCCTGCTCGCACAGAGGCTGTCCGTAATCGGTCACCCACACATTCTCTCGGACATCCGTCCGTACCCGCCCTTGGTCGCGCGGATTTCCAACGACACTCACCCGATGAGCGCGAGCTTGTTGAAGGGGGGCGAGGGCCGGGGGGTGAAGAAGCGCTCGAAATCCGCACTCGACGGCAAGCACAAGCACGCCAAGAAGCAGGCCGAGCACCACAACAAGCACCACTCAAAGCACGAGCGCCGGCACAAGCCGCACAAGCCCGTCGAGCACCGCCGTGCCGCGCCTCACCGCGGCACGCTGCCGGTGGTGCTGCCCCTCGCGCCGGCCTCGCCGCCCGCCCCCTCGCCGAGCCCGGTGCCGGCGGCCGGCCCGGCGATCACGCTCAAGCAGGCCTATCGGCTGCTCTGGCGGGCGGGCTTCGGGCCCACACCGGGGCAGGCCGAGTCGCTCGCGGGCCAGCCGCTGCAGCAGGTCGTCTTCAGCCTCACGCGCCCATCCGGGCCGGCGACGCTGACCGGGCCCGCGCCGGTTGATGAACAAGGCTATCCGCTCGATCCGGCCAACGCCTGGGGTGAGGATCACTGCTGGTGGCTCGATCGCATGGTCCGCTCAGACCAGCAGCTCGTGGAGCGGATGACCTTCATCCTGCACGACTGGTTCGCCAGCTCCAACACGCAGGTGGGAAGCCAGCAGCTGATGCTCGACCAGAACGAACTGTTCCGCGCGATGGCCTTCGGCAGCTTCCACGACCTGTTCCTGTCGGTCACCACCAACCCCGCGATGCTGCTGTTCCTGAACGGGACATCGAACAACAAGTGGGACCCGAATGAGAACTACGCGCGCGAGATGATGGAGCTGTTCTCACTCGGCGCCGACCGCGGCGCCTACACCGAGGACGACGTGCGCGAAATGGCGCGCGCGCTGACCGGCTGGCGCAACGACTGGTCGGCGGAACTCGGCAACTACAACTTCCGCTTCGACCCCAGCTACCACGACACGGGCGAGAAGACCGTGTTCGGACAGAAGGGCAACTGGAACTACGAAGACGCGGTGCGCCTATGCGTCTCACACCCGCTGCACGCCTCGTTCTTCGTGACCAAGCTGTGGGGCTACTTCATCCCCAGCGCGCCCTCGCAAGCGACGCTCGCATCGCTGCAGGGCCTGTATCTGAGCTCGGGCTACAGCATCCGCTCGGTCGTCGAGGCGATCCTCCAGCACCCCGACTTCTACGAAGGCCCGGAGCTCCTGACGCCGCCGGTCGTCTACAACGCCGGCCTGCTGCGCTCGATCTCCCGTCCGATCGACACGACCGCGTGGGCGTGGCTGTCGGCGAACGCCGGCCAGCAGCTGTTCTACCCGCCGAACGTCTCCGGCTGGGACTTCACCCGCTGGCTCGACACCTCGACCGCGAAGGCGCGCTGGGAAATGGCGAGCTACGTGACGTCGAAGACCTACCCCAACCCGTGGCCCTCCCAGGGCGAACCCGTGTACAGCGCGACCGAGGAACCGGCGGGCGCGCTCGCGAGCGCGCTGGCCTACTGGGCCAACCCGCTGCTGTCGAGCGAGTCCGAGCAGTGCATCGCGGGCTTCGCGCAGAGCTGTTTGAAAGAACCGCTCGCGAGCTGGGAGCGGAGCCCCTACCGGGCGATGCGCCAGAACGCCCTGCGCATGCTGATCGCAACCTGCCCCGACATGCAGGTGAGCTGAACGTGGCCCGCAGCTGCTCGTGCAACGACTTCACCCGATCGCAGCTTCTGCGGCGCGGCGCGGCCGTGGCGGGCAAGGGGCTGCCGGCGATCGAGCCGGGGATGCCGCTGCCGGCGGGCACGGGGATCGACCGGCGCACGTTCCTGTTGCGATCGGCCGGGGCCGCGCTATCGGTCTACGGCGTCTCGATGCTCAGCCCGCGCCAGTTCGAAGAGGGCATCGCGCGAGCCACCGCGGCCGCCGGCCCCGACGAACCGGTGCTCGTGTCGATCTTCATGGAAGGCGGCTGGGACGCCCTGTCGGTGCTCGCTCCGGTCAGGGAAGCGAAGTACAGAGAACTCCGTCCCACCCTGGGTCTCGCCGAAGGCGCCGGCAAGGTCTTCACCGAGGATGAGAACCTGATGTGGCATCCCGCCGCCGCGGGCCTTGCCGAACTCCACGACGAGGGCAAGGTCACGGCCTTCCCGGCGATCGGCTATGAGCCGCAGGATGAGAGCCACTTCACGAGCCGCCACTACTGGGAGGTCGGCGAGCTGGAAGTGAAAGCGCGCTCGGGTTGGATGGGGCGCTACCTGGACCTGGCCGGCGAACCCGACAACCCGCTGCAGGGGCTGTCGCTCGACTACTCGCTCGCGCCGGCCCTCGCCACTCAGACGATGCCCGTGGCGGCGGTGTCCTCGCCGGCCGACTACACGATGTGGGCCAACGGCCTCGGCGAACCGATCTCAGCGCCCGCGCTTGAGACGTTCGGCGCGCTCGGCGCGCTGTCGGCGGCGTCGCCCGCCTACGCCCAGGCGCGGAACGCCTCCTACGACACGAGCCTCGTCCTCGACAAGATGGCGGCGTTCGTCAAGTCCGAGGAAGAATCCCACGACAAACCGTCGGTCACCTACCCGGCGGGCGACTTCGCCGAACGACTCGCGGCGCTCGCGGCGATGCTGCACAGCGGGATGCCGATCAAATGCGCCTCGCTGAATGCCGTCGGCTCCTATGACACGCACTCAGACGAGGCCAGCACGCTGAGCACCAACCTCGAACAGACGGTCGCCGCACTCGTCGCCTTCCAGCGCGACCTCGAAGCGCGCGCACTCGATCAGCGCGTGCTGATCCAGCTGTGGTCGGAGTTCGGTCGCCGCCCGAAGGAAAACGGCTCCGGTACAGACCACGGCGCCGGCGGAGCCGCGTTCCTGATCGGCACCCGCGCCTCGGGCAAAATGGTGGGGGAGTTCCCGGGCCTCACGAATCTCGACGTCAACGAAAACGTCCTGCCGACCTCGGACTTCCGCGCGATGTACTGCTCGCTACTTGAACAGTGGTTTCAGACCGAAGCCGGCCTGGTGATCCCCGAAGCCGCGTCGTTCGAACGGCCCGTGCTGGTGAGCTGACGGTGCTCGGCGCGACGAGGTCGGCGGTGATCCTCGGCGCGCTCTGTCTGATCTGCGCGGCGCCGGCGGCAATCGCCGCGCCCGCGCACTCGTCGCGCCATCGCACCTCGCACAAACCCGCCTGTCATCGCACGAAGCATCGCCGCTGCCCCACGACCCACGCAAAGAAGGGCTCCACCCGTAAGCACAGGCGCCACACGGACACCAAGGCGACCAAGCCCAGACACGGCTCCGACAGCGCCGGGCCGACGAGCTCGTGGGCGGCGGTCCCGGGTGCCGTGGGACCCGGTTCTGCGCCGGTCTCCCCCTCGAGCGCCTCCAGCCCGACGGGCGGCACGGCGCCGGAAGAATCTCCCGCGACCCCGCCGGCGCCCGCGCACGTCGAGGTCACGGCCGAAGACACGCAAGCGTTCCGCTTCGTGCTCTCCCGCCCCAGCGTTCCGGCCGGACATGTGATCATCGAATTCGTGAACCACGGCCAGGACGAACACAACCTGAACGCGGTCGAACCGGCCGAAGGATCCGTCGCCGGTTCGATTCCGAACACCGCGCCGAACGCGCATCCGAGCTTGAGCGTCGACCTGCGCCGGGGCAGCTACACGCTGTTCTGCTCGATCGCCGACCATGAGGCGAAAGGCATGAAGGCCACGCTCGTCGTGTACTAGTCGGGCCAGACGCGCGAAACGGGACAATTCGGCGCATCTTGGGGGGCGCGTCGCACCACATTGGCGCACCACTCGCTGCCCGGGCAGTGGTAGGCCTTAGCCATGCGCATCCACGACGACGCATGGACGGTGTAGATGGCTCGCGGAAGGCCCAAGCCGGTGCGGCTGCTGGAGGACCCGGGCGGCGATGTGATCTCGCTGAACAGCGCTCGCGCGGGTCTGGCCGAGCGCCTCAAGGCGCGGCGCTCGGAGATCGCCGAGGCGGTGTTCGCCCGCTTCCGCGACATCGGCTTTGACCCGGCCGACGGCGAGGACGCCGAGTACGTGGCGGGAGCGCATGCGGCGATTCGCGAGGCGGTCGACTACGGCCTCGGGGCAATCGAGCGCGGAGAGGAATGGTTCGGCTCGATCCCGCCGGCGACGGTGGCGCAGGCGCGCCGGGCGGCTCGCAACGGCGTGAAGCTCGACAAGGTGCTGTTACGCAACAACGCAGGGCACACGGTGCTCGAGGACTTCGTCGTGCAGGAGGTCGACCTCGCGAACCAGGGCGTCGTGCTGCGCGGCGTGTTCGGGACGCTGGGCGCCATGCTCGACCACTTCACGGCCCTGCTGGCCCACGAGTACCAGCGCGAGATCGAGCGGACGGCGCGCTCGCCGGAACTGCGCCGCACCGAGCTCGTGCAGAGGCTTCTCGCCGGCGCGCCGGTCGACACGGAGGCGCTTCGCTACGAGTTCGACGCCGAGCATGTCGGCCTGATCGCCGTCGGCGCAAAGGCGAAAGAGGCCGTTCGCGCCCTCGCCGGCGGACTCGGCCGCGAGCTGTTGAGCGTGTCACCCGGCGAGGAAACGGTTTGGGCGTGGCTCGGTGGCCGGCGGCCGCTCGACATCACCGATATCGAGCGCGTGCTGACGGCCAGGGGCCCCGCCGGCGTGTCGCTGGCGGTCGGCGGGCCGGGCAGGGGCATCGATGGATGGCGTCTCACCCACCGCCAAGCCGAGGCGGCGATGCTCGTCGTGCAGCGCCGTCCGCGGACCCTCACGCGCTACGCGGACGTCTCATTGCTCGCGGCCGTGCTGCGTGACCCCGAGCTCGCGAGCTCGCTTGTGGAGGTCCACCTGTCGCCGCTGGACGGCCAGAAGGACAGCACGGTGTCGCGCGAGACCTTACGCGCCTACTTTGCGGCGGGGTGCAACGCGGCGACGGCCGCGGCGGCGCTGCGAGTGGACAGGCACACGGTCGAACGCCGGCTGCACACGATCGAGACAAGGCTCGGCTGCCAGCTACAGAGCTGCCGCGCCGAGTTGGAAGTGGCCCTGAGCCTGGAGGAGCTCGGCGAGCCACCCGGACTGCCGGACGGCAGTCAATCGCCTTCGAGGTGAGCTGCCCCGATGTCCTCGGCGAAGCTGGACCTCGTGCGATCGATCAACGCGGCGCATGAACGCGGCGACTTCAGCTCGGCCGAGTGGGCGCACCCGCAGATCGAATATGTGATCGTCGACGGACCCTCACCGGGCAGATGGGTGGGGACGGACGGACTGGCACAGGCCTTCCGCGAAAATCTGATCGGCTGGAAGGACTTCCGCACCGAGGTGGAGGAGTACCGCGAGCTCGACGATGAGCGTGTGCTCGTGCTGACCCGCAGCACCGCGCAGGGCAAGGCGGGTGGACTGGTGGTCGGACAGATGCGCACGAAAGGCGCGGCGCTCTACCAGGTCAGCGCGGGCAAGGTGACGAAGCTCGTCTACTACTGGGAGCGCGGGCGCGCCCTCGCCGACGTGGGCCTCGCGCCGGAGGGCGCCGCGGCCCATCCCTCCCGCTGAAAGCGGCCTCTCGCCGGCCGGCCGTCCGTTCGCTGCCAGCCGGGTCAGCCACGGGATTCGTCGGGCCAGTGGCCGTGCGTGTCGAAGTAGTCCCGCGCAGCCTGCTCTTCATCGCGCACCCGATCGCCATCCACGGAGGCACGATAGAGCCAGTTCATCGCGTAGATCGCAAGCCCCGCGCTCACGATACCCGCGCCGCCCTCCACGTCGGATTCGCTCCCGAGCGCCATCACGATCAGGCCGGCGAGCACGACGGCTGAAGGCAGCAGGTAGCGGATCGCGATCAGGCGCCAGCGGCTGCCCTCGACGCGCACATCGCCCGTCTCGATCGGGGACGGCTCGACGTTTGCCTGGCCATCTGTTCCTTCCGCGTCATCCATGTCCAGTGCAGGATCGCAGGGATCGCAGGCCAGCTGAAGGACCACGGCGCGAGCGTGCCTCTGTCGAGCCGATCGCCGTCTCGCCGACGAATGTAACAACGCGAGGGGCTCATATTTGGCCGCCAGACCATATGCCCGCACAGGCCGCCCGGGGAGGATCATCGGGATGGCCCTCGAGCCCCTATCGGCCGCGGAACTGGCTCAGACGCCGACGCTGTTCGCCGGCTTCATGGGCTACGTGGACAGAGGCCACAGGACGGTCGGCGAGCTGCTCGCGATCTATCGCGAGCGCAGCAGCGCCCTCGACGTGGCCGAGGACCGCGCGGACGACCTGCGAGTCGGCCGTTTCGTGGACGACATGGCGCGCAAGCGCTGGACGACCGACGTGGTCATGCGGATCGGGGTGTTCGACGGCACCCTGCTCGCGATCGACGGAATACATCGCGGCATCGCATATCTGGCATGCCTTGATCAGGGGGTCAGCCCCGAGCTGCTTCCAGCGCTGCGCGTCGACTGCTGAACGCGGGCGCGCTGAAGAGGCCCTATCGGATCGTTGCCGACTGAGTGAGACCAGCCTGCGTCCAGCTGACGACGGTTCGCGTCAGCCGCAGCGATCCCGAAGCGATCGGACCTTCGGCGAGTCTCTGCGCGGAGCAGGTCATCGTCTTCCCGGCCGTGCTGGCGAGGCACCCGAACAGGGTTGTCGAAACAGCGCTGCCCGATCTGCTCAGCACGAGCCAAACCGCGGCGCCGGCAGGCGACAGGAGCACCTTCGTGAAGCCCAGCGTCTGCTGCACGTTCCCCTGGGCATTGAGCTGTGCGGTGACGATCTGCGCGGGCCGGGCGACCAGCCCGCTCGTCGCGTTCCCCAGCACGAGCGTGTCACTGCGACCCTGACACGGGCCCATGTACTTGCTGCAGGCTGCTTCCTGAGCCGAGCCCATTTCCTGGGTGGCGATCGCCCAGTTGCCTGCGACCTGAACCGGCCCGAGCGTCAGTTCAGGTCCGTACTCGTTGCCCGTGTCCTGCCCTGCTTGGTAGCTTTCGTCGCGGCCCATCGCGGCGCCGCGGCCATGCCCCGCGGCGCAGGCCCAGAGCGTGTCGAACAGCCTGCCGCGCACGCGATAAACGACCACCTCACCGTGGCTGGACAGCACGCGCGAGCCCGCGATGCCCGGAATCGAATGGTGGCGCACCTCGCATTTGACCGACCGCGCGATCGTCGAGCCCGACGCGTTGGCGGTCGTCAGGGACACCAACGCGAGAAGCGCCCAGACAGACGGGACTGTGACCCGAAGTGATGGCAACGTTTACGCCCGCGGCATCCGCCGATGCGGTCACGCTAGCACCCGAAATCCCCCTTCTCACACCTCGCTCGGGGGCGATACACTCGGCGCATGAAAACCCGCCGCAACACGCCAAAGTGGGTCGAGCGCCAGATCGACGAGGCGCTCCTCGCGGTTGCCATGCAGGCGGGCTTCCTCTACGCGCACCGTCGTGCCCGGCGCGCGCTCCCCAAGGTCGCCCTGGGCGCGGCTGTCGCCACCGGCGTCGGGGCAGCGGCAGCGGCCACCATTGCCGGCATCGGCGTCGTGGGCGTGGCCGGCGGCGCCGCGGCGTGGTACAGGCACTCAAAGAAGTCGGCCGCCGTGAGTCCGCAGCTCGGCGGCGCCAGCTGACGTCGCTCGAGCCGGGTGACTAGCGCGAGCGTTCGCGCGGTGAGCACGAGGCCGGGGCGGCGTCGTACTCCTCGTCGCTGACATGTTCGCCCCACGTGACCGCGTTGCCATCGTCATCAACCTGCTGCATCGCCAGGTGGGTCATGAAGCGGCTGGGGGCGGCGCCGTGCCAGTGGTTCTCGCCGGGCTCGAAGAAGACGCGGTCGCCGGGCCGGATTTCCTGAACGGCCCCGCCCTCACTCTGGCAGCGGCCGGCGCCCTCGGTGACGAAGATGGTCTGGCCGAGTGGATGCGTGTGCCACGCCGTGCGCGCGCCGGGGGTGAAGTGAACGCTGGCCGCTGCCAGGCGCGACGGCTCCGCCGGTGCCGCGACGGCGTCGATGTACACACTGCCCGTGAACCAGTCGCCCGGCCCGGCGTTGGTTTCAAGGGAGTTGCGGGTGATCTTCATGGGTTCTCCTCTCGTGGACGGCTCGCATTCTCACACGCTGCGCAAGGCCGCTGCCGGCGCCAGCCGCGCGGCGCGCACAGCCGGGTACAGGCCCGCCAGCGCCCCGAGCGCAAGCGCGATCGCGACGCCGCCGGCGACGGACAGGAGCGGCACGACGACCATCCAATCCTGGCTGTAGGCATAGCCGGCGGTGGCGGCTGCGCCGAGGCAGATGCCGACCGCCCCGCCCAGCGCCGACAGCAGCACGGACTCGCCGAGAAACTGCACACCGATGTGCACGGCGCGGGCGCCGAGCGCGCGGCGCAGACCGATCTCGGGTCGGCGCTCGAGCACCGAGATGACCATCACGTTGGCGATCCCCACGCCCCCGACGAGCAGCGCGACGGCACCGAGCGCGAGGAACACGGCGGTCAACGTGCTCTGGGCCTCAGCACGGGCCTGCAGTGCATCGGAGGGGCGGCTGACCTTGGTCTGTTCGGGGTTCTTGGGGTTGGCGGCGGCGCCGAGCAGCGAGTCGGCTTCGGGCACGCGTTCGGGGTCGGCGCGGACATACAGCATGGTGGCGTGCCGGGTGGTGCCGAACAGGCGTTTTGCGACCGGGTAGCCGATCAGCGCGGCGCGTTCGATTTCCGGCGCCAGCGGCAGTGACCCGATCACGCCGGCGACGGTGAACCAGGTCTTGTCGATCAGCACCTGCAGGGGCCGTCCGTCGATGGAGAGACGATCGACCCCGAGCCGCTCGGCGGCGACGAGCCCCAGCACGACCAGGGGATAGCGTTCATCGCCGGCGTTCAGAAAGCGTCCAGCGATCATCTTTCCACCCAGCGTGGCGAGCAGCTCAGGGTCGGCGGCCTGCACGCTGATGCCGTTGGTTTCCGCGGCTTCGATGAAGGGGCTGCGCCGCGCCGTCGCCCCGGACACGCTCGTCACGGCGGCGGCCGAGCGCACGCTGCGCAGATTGCGCACGCTCCTGACGGAGGCTTCGGGCAGCTTGGCCGCTTCGCCGAGAAACGTTTCCCCGGGGGTGACGGTGAGCAGGTTGGTCCCCAGTTCGTTGAGCTCGGCGACCAGCCCCGCCTTGCTCGAGTCCGAGATGCCGAGCACGGCGACCATCGCGGCGATGCCGATCGCCACTCCGAGCGCCGACAGCGCGGCGCGCAGGCGGCGCGTGCGCAGGCCGACGCTGGCGACCCGCAGCACATCAGCAGGCAGCAGCCGACTGGGCGCGAGGTCGAGGCCGCCGCCGCGCCGCCGTCGCCACCGTCCGAGGTGAGGCGCCAGCTGCAGGCCGGGTAGGGGCGGCCGGCGCGCGCGGATCGAGCCGCCGTCCCTCACGGCGCAGGCGCCTCGTCGTGAATCAGGCGGCCGTCGCGCAGCTCCACGCGCCTGGGCAGCGTGGCGGCGATCTCGCGGTCGTGGGTGATCACGAGCACAGTCGTGCCCTGGCCGTTGAGCGCCCGCAGCAGCTCGAGGATCTCGCGGCCCGTGCGCGTATCGAGGTTGCCGGTCGGCTCATCGGCGAGCACGATCGCCGGCGAGCTGACGAGCGCGCGCGCGATCGCCACGCGCTGGCGCTCTCCCCCGGACAGCAGCGCCGAGGTCTGGCGCATGCGGTGAGCGAGCCCGACGCGCTCGAGGGCCTCGGCCGCCGCCCGGCGGCGCTCGCGGGCGGGGGTGCCGGTGTAGAGCAGGCCGTTGGCGACGTTCTCAAGCGCACTATCGGCCTCCAGCAGGTGGAACTGCTGGAAGACGAACCCGATGCGACGCGCCCTGAGCGCCGCCAGGTCGCGGTCGGAGGCGCGGGCAACGTCGGCTCCGGCGATCCGCACGAGCCCGCTGGTCGCCCGTTCGAGTGTGCCCATGATGTGCAGCAGCGTCGACTTGCCCGAGCCCGAAGGGCCGACGATCGCGCACAGCTCGCCGTCCTGCACGGTCAGGTCGACGCCGCCCAGCGCCTGCACGCCGCCGTCGTAGCGCTTGACGACGTCTGACAGCTCAAGGACGGCGCTCACTGCGACTCGACCACCGTCATGCCTTCGTGCAGCCCCGCGCCTTCGACCTGCACGTAGCCGCCGGCGAAGAGGCCGGGCATGACGGGCACCGTCGCGCGCCGATCCTGTGCGAGCGCTTCGACGGCGTAGCCATCCCCGGCGGTGGCGATCAGGGCGGTCGCCGGGACCGTCAGGACGTTGCGGCGGATGCTCTTCACGAGTTCCACGCTGACCGGCGCCTGGTCGAGCTGGGCGACCGGGTGGTCGAGCGTGACCGTCACCGGGATCGTTGTGGATTCGCCGCTTTCGCCGCCTTTTTCTTCGCTGCCCGAGCCTTTCGATTCGCTGGCCACTGTGCCGACGTCGGTGACGTGCCCGGGGGCCTCTCCGCCGCCCGGCAGCTGCACCGTGACGGACTCGCCGAGCCGGGCGAGCTGCTGTTGTTCGGGCTTCACCTTCAGCTGGACGATCTGCTGGGTGGATGTGGTCGCGAGCACAACCTCGCCGGCGCCGGCGGCCGATTCTCCGCCGGGCGAGCCTTTGCCCGGATCGTCGTTGGCGGGTTTTTCTTTGGCGTGTTGTTCTTTGGCGGGTTTTTCTTTGGCGGGTTTTTCTTTGGCGTGTTGTTCTTTGCCGGGTTGTTCTTTGCCTTTGACGGGCGATTTGCTGCCTGGTTTTTTCGCCGGCGATTTGCCCGCGCCGGGCTCGCTCGTCGCGGGGGACGTGGCGGCGGGCGTCGTCGCTGTCCCCGTTGGCGTCGTGGCGCCGGGCGGGTCCTGCCCGAGAGTCACCTTCACGTCGGTCACACGCCGCGCGCCGGGTGCGAACACGACGCGGCCGAGTTCGACCTCGCCGGTCTCCGGCAGTCCCTCGGCCTCCTGCCAGCGCTTGACGGCCGCGGCGGTGGCTTCATTGAAGGATTCCTCGTCGGTGATCGCCCCGTAGGGATCGAAGCCGAGGTCGATCAGGTTCCGGTTGAGCTCGGTCACGTCGGGACCGTGGCTCACGCCCTCCTTGAGCGTGCGGTAGGCAGGCACCGCGCCGTACATCAGCACGATGGGCAGATCGTCGATCCGCCACAGCGTCCCGCCCCGGCCGATGACCGTGCCGACGGAGGGCAGCCAGGTGAAGGTCCCGGCGAGCCGGTCGTACAGTTCCAGCGTCTCGCCGTAGCCGAGCGTGCCGTCGACGGTCGAGCTTTCAGACAGGGTGCGCCGGGTCACGCTCGCGGTCGTCTCGCCGGCGGGCACGCCGGTGTCCGAGCCGTGGTGTCCGCCCGAAGCGGAGCCGAGCAGCACGACCGCCAGCACGGCCGCGACGGCCACCGCCAGAGCGACGGCGGCCAGCCAGCGAAGGCGCCTGCGCCCGGAGGAGCCCTGATCGCGCGTGGGGCCGGAGCCATCGCCGCGGTCATCGGCGAACAGCGGGGAGGCACCCGGCGCATCGCCCGTCCCAGGCGCCGCGCCGGGTGGCCCTTCGACTCCCGCTGGACTCATCAGCCTTGCTTCGGGGGCGCACTCGGCGAGCTCATCGGGTCAGCCGCCGATCGCCAAGGCGGCGCCGCTGCCCGACTTCGCGCCCCCTTGGCTGCTCTTGACGGGACCGCCGGGGGAGCCGGGACCGCCCTTGGGCGGACCGGGAAGTAGGCCTTGACAGTCTTTCTGCGCTGTCTGGAAGGCCGGGCTTTCCGGGTTCGGCGCACCGGCCTCGCCCGGGTGCACGTGTATCCCGATGTGCACGCCACCCCCCTGCGTCGAGGCTTCGACTTTGATTCCGTGTTCGCGCATGCACTTGGCGAACTTCTGCACGGCTTCTTCTTGCTGCACCTTTTCCTGCGGGGAGAGGTTCAGCTTCTGGGGTGCGGGCTGGTAGCGAGCGCAGGCCTTTTGCGCCGCTTCCATCGCAGCGGGACCGGGGCCCGCCGCACCGGGGCTGACCTTGAGCCCGTGACCGCCGCCCGGGTGCGAGATGGCTTCGGCGTTGACGCCGTGTTCGCGCAGACACTTGGCGAAGTCGGCGAACTTCACTTCGTCCTGCTGTTCCTTGGCCTGCGCGCTCGAGTTTGCCGAGGACGTCGAGGAACCGCCACAAGCAGCCAGGAGAAGGCCCGCCGATGCCACGCACAGGGCGTTGAGAAGGACGAGCGGGTGACGATGGTACACGGGGGCTCCTTTGTGGGTCGATCGACGATCGATGGTGCCGCCGCCCGATCTGCGATCGCTTGCGGCGGCACGACGATCAAACCGGCCCAACCTGAGAGTCTCCTTAGAGGACCCGAGGAACCTCCTGAACGGCGCCGGACGCTGGGGGGCCATCACGCTTGGCTGCGCCCAGCTCGGCGTCGCTCATCTCAAGCGCCGGCAGCTCGAGCGTCAGCCGCGCGCCGCCGCCGGGGTCGTTGGCCGCCTGAACCGAGCCACCGTGAGCCTCCGCCGTCTGCCTGACGATCGCGAGGCCGAGACCCGAGCCCGGAAGTCCCCGCGCCTCGGGCGAGCGATAGAAGCGGTCGAACACACGCGGCAGATCCTCCGCTGAGATACCCGGCCCGTGGTCGCGCACCTGCAACCGTCCGTCGCGCACGCGCACCTCAATCGGACCGGCGCTCGGAGGGTTCCATTTGCATGCGTTGTCGAGCAGGTTCGAGATCGCTCGATCCAGCCGCGCGGGCGCGGCCCGCACCAGGCAGGGCTCGGCGTCGAGCTGCAGGCGGCACGCAGGCGCGTGCAGCCGTGCGCGCTCGAGTGCTCCGGCGACGGCCAGGTCGAGTCGCACGTCCTCGACTTCGATCTCCTCGATCTCGTTCTTTGACAGGTCGACCAGATCCCCGACGAGCACTGTCAGCTCCTGTAGCTGCGCCCGCGCGGCGGCTATCACACGGGCGCGCTCGTGCGGCGGTAGACGCTCCCCCATCGCGAGCGCGTCGAGGTTCGCCTGCGCACTGGCCAGCGGCGTACGCAGCTCGTGGGAGGCGTCGGACACGAGCTGGCGCTGCGCCAGCCGCGAGCGCTCGAGCGCGGTCAGCATCGTGTTGAAGCTCGCGGCCAACCGCCCGAGCTCATCCTCCTCACCGGCTTTGATGCGATGGCCGAGGTCCTGTGTCCTGGCGACACGTTCGGTGGCGCCCATCAGGCGCCGCACCGGCACCAGGGCGGCTCGCGAGACGAGCAGCCCAAGCGCAGCCGCCAGCGCGATCCCGCCGAGGCAAACGAGCGCCAGCACCAGCCTCAGGTGGCTGAGCGTGCTGTCCACCTCGGTCAAGGGCAGCGCCACCTGCAGAACTCCGCCACCTGCGGCCGGCACGGCCAGCACCCGTACACGCGTGCCGGCGATCGTCTGGTCGCTGAAGAAGGCGTTCTGCTTGCCCTTGGCGACTGCGCGCGTCGCCGCCGTCAGCGGGATCAAAACGCCTTTTTCCTGCGAGCGCAGGACCTGGCCGTTGGGGCGCAACAGCTGCGCATAGCCCGCGGCGGCGCCGATCGCCGGCGCGGGCACCACCAAGCGTGCGCCGTGTTCGGCGCCGGCGGACCCGCTGTGCACGGGTACTCCCGGCGACAGATGCGCGGCGACGGACCCCGTGCGGGCCACCACCTTGTCGCCTTCGAGCGTGACGGTTTCTGAGACCACGGCTTTGTGCGAGCCGCTCGGGCTCGGTCGCGCTTCCGCCTGTCCCGCTGCGGCGGCCGACTGCTCGCCGCCCACCGGTGCGGACGCGGCCGGCGGGAGCCGGCCTTCCCGGTTCAACTTGGCCAGTACCGCCGGGCTGCCCTTGACCAGTAGCTGGACCGATTGGGGCAGTCCGGGCGTGGCCTTCGCGCGCAGGCTGTTGTCGATGCCCGAGCGCAGCTCATCGCCGGTCACGACGTACACGACCACCGACGCGAGCACGACCGCCGCGGCAACCGCCCCGGCGGCCAGCAGCACCATGCGCCTGCGAAAGCTCATCGCGGCGAGGACCTCAGCACATAACCGACGCCGCGCACGGTGTGCACCAGACGCAACTCCCCGGCGGCCTCGGTCTTGCGACGCAGATAGCCGATATAGACCTCAAGCGAGTTCGACGCCGGCCCGAAGTCATAGCCCCACACGCGATCGAAGATGCTCGCGCGCGTCAGCACCTGACGGGGATGGCGCATCAACAGCTCCAGCAGCAAGAACTCCGTACGCGTGAGCTCGAGCAGACGACCGCCGCGGCGCGCCTCGTGCGCGAGCGGATCGAGCTCCAGATCCTCGAAGCGCAGGATCTCTTCATCCCCCTCCCAGCCTGTGCGCCGCAGCAGGGCTCGAAGGCGGGCAATCAGCTCCTCACGCGCGAATGGCTTGGCCAGGTAGTCATCAGCACCGGCCTCGAGGCCCGCCACGCGCTCTGACACCTCGGCACGAGCGGTCAGCATCAGCACCGGAGTGCGATCTCCGCTCGCTCGGATGCGCCGGCAAACCTCGAGACCGTCGAGTCCGGGCATCAGCACGTCGAGAATGACCGCGTCCGGGCGGTCGGTCGAGAGCGTGCGTATCGCCTCCCGCCCATCGGCCGCGGTGCTCACCCCGAACCCGTTGAGGTCGAGCACCAGCGCGAGCGCCTCGCGCAGGGCGGCGTCGTCGTCGACGACGAGTAGGTGCATGCGCTGATGCTGGCAGCCGAACATGAAAGAAGGCTGAGGAAGCCGCCTTCCGAGCCGACGCTGCGCCGCGCTTGACAGCTGGCCCTTGCCGGGGCTAGCATCGCGCACCTCCTAGAAGAACACGAGGAGGCCAGCGCCGAGGGAGACCAGGATGATGGATCGCGGCTCACGTGGGGGAGAACCCTGGCGCAAATGGATCGGCGGCTGGCGCGAACGGATCGACCCGCGACTGGCCCTCACGCCTTCGGCGCAGGCGCGCAGCTGGCTCCTACTCGCCGCATTGGTCGTCTTCTGTGGAGCTGGAGCCGTCGCCATCGCCCGACTCGGACAAGAGCCGGGGGATATGCACCCCGGCGGCCGGCGTGGCTACGGGGGAGGCGTCGCTGCGGGGCCTCTCTCCGCGCCCTCTGTTCGCCTCGCGGCCGCGTCGCGCCTCTCCTCGGCGGCTTCGCATCGGGCTGCTCACCACCGTGCCGGCGCAGCCCTTCGCGCACCACCTGGCCCCACACCTCCCGGCGGAAGCCCCCGCGCCCCGCCCGCCGGGTTCGGGCGCCCGGCACACAGCGAACCGGTTAGGTCGGGCCGCCCGGAGCATTTCAACGACGGCCTCCCGGCGGGCGTGTCCGTGCCGTCCTGGGCTCTACACAGGCGTGGGCGCGTGCATTTTCTCGGCTCGCTCCCGCTCGCTCTCGCGAACACCCCTGCCGGCCGCGGGGGCGAGCCGGCCGGCGCCCGGTACGCCGCCGGCGCACCAACCTCGCCTGAACCGCGCGGGCAAGCCCCACCGGAAGCCCGGCGGAGGGATGGCCCGCCGCCCTCCGACGCGCTCACGGCGGCCGGCAGCCGCGCCTCCGCTGTGCACGCTGCGACCAGACGTTGTGAAGCCGGGTACTGCCCCGGGGTACCGCTGCGCTACAAGGGCGGCGAAGTCCAGCACAACCCTGTCGTACACGTCATCCTCTGGGGCCGCAACTGGAGTGAATCGCCCGGCGCCGCGGTGCGGACACAGTTGATGAACTTCTACAAAGGCTTATCGGGCTCGGCCTGGCAGGGCATCCTTACCCAGTACTTCGACAGAACGGGCTACGTCTCATCGAGCGTCACCGTCACGCCTCCGTTCACCGATACCCGCCTGACGGCGCCGACCAGCGTCAATGACGCCCGCCTCCAGGAAGAGATCGCCTATGCGCTCGGACCGGATAGCGGCACTGGCTGGGCGCGCGAACGCGGTGCACAGTTCGTCGTGCTCCCAGCGCCGGGGTCAACATATGAATCCGGCTTCGACCGACACTTCTGCGCCTACCACGGCGTAGACAGCCAGGGTTCGAGCTACACGTTCCTCCCCTACTTCGGGGAAGAACCGTTCGAAAAGGGATGCCTCGTCTACGATTCCGACCGTGCTGTCGGAAATGTGACAACGATGCTCGCCTCCCACGAGTACGCCGAGAGCGCAACCGACTCCGAAGAACTCGGCGCAGGCGCCGCTTGGCAGGATGCCGAAGGTGAAGAGCTCGCCGACATCTGCATCTCCGGCGATGACGAGATAGCCAGCGGTCCGTTGAGCGGCTCCTGGGTGCAGGGCCTCTGGGACGATCATCAAAGCGAATGCTCACTTGCAGATGAAAGGCCTCCTCACGTTCTGGGCCTGAGCGAACCCGCGTCCGAAGTCAGCGAACACGAAGCAATCCTGAACGC
Organism: uncultured Solirubrobacteraceae bacterium; assembly: GCA_963779605.1. Taxonomy (GTDB): domain Bacteria; phylum Actinomycetota; class Thermoleophilia; order Solirubrobacterales; family Solirubrobacteraceae; genus Palsa-744. The sequence goes on along the minus strand of CAVZYR010000004.1, from coordinate 744,226 downwards.
GACCGTCAACGCCGAGAACGAAGGTCGGCAGACCAGCTACCGCTTCGAATATGGGACGACGACGCTGTACGGGAAAAGTCTCCCGGCGAACGAGGTCGGCGTCGGGGCGAGTTTCGGCAATCAGCGGGTACATCAGTCTGCGTCGGCCCTGCAGCTCGGCGTGATCTACCACTATCGGCTGGTAGCGAGCAACAGCAGTGGAACGACATACGGTGAAGATGAGACGGTCATGCCCTCTCAGTGGTCCAGTGCCACCTTCGCCAATCCAAACCAGCTCGACGGCGTTTCGTGCTGGTCGAGCGCGGCCTGCATCGCGGTCGGGCGTAAGGAGGCAGAGACGTGGAATGGGGCCCATTGGTCGGCGCTGGGATCGCTTCCCTATCCGGGCGGACCGGGCGAGGAGGAGTTCGACGAACCCGAGGGCGTCGCCGTAGACACAGGCGGCCACATCTGGGTAGCCGATGCAGGTGCAGATCGTGTCGACGAGCTCTCGGCCGGCGGTGAGGTGCTGCGGCAATTTGGGAGCAAGGGGGCCGGCACCGGCCAGCTCGACAGACCGGTCGGGCTGGCGATCGCGCCAGACGGCGATGTCTGGGTCGCGGACTCGGCGAACGATCGGCTCGAGGAGTTTTCACCCGAAGGCGAATATGTCGCCCAGTCAAGCGGTGGCGACGGTCAGCTCACCGAACCCACCGGCCTCGCGGTGGGCCCAAACGGCGACATATGGGTGGCCGATTCTCGTGGCTACAGTGTCGCTGAGTTCTCGCCCGGAGGCGACTACGTCACGCGAATCGGGACTTTTTCTCATCCGGAGGGTGTCGCCGTGGCGTCCAACGGCGATGTGTGGGTGGCGGACAGTCGCAACAGCCGCGCGGAGGAGCTCTCCCCGGCGGGAGAAGTGATACGAGACTTCGGATGGGGAGTGAAGAACGGAAAAGCGGAAGCCCAGACGTGCACGACGAACTGCCAGTACGGGATCGCGGGTTCGGGTAACGGCCAGCTGCGTGAACCGGCTGGCATTTCAGTCGATGCCTCGGGAAACCTTTGGGTCGTGGATAGCAGCAACGAGCGCGTGGAGGAGTTCTCGCCCGCCGGGGAATACATCGCACAGTTCGGGGCCGGCGGCGGGGCGCCCGGATTTTCGGGGCCCTGGGGAATCGCGCTCTCGGGGAGTTGGGCGTACGTGGCCGACAGCGGGAATGACCGAGTGCAGCGGTGGGCATTGCCCGCGAGCAAAGGGGCGCCGCCGACCTACTCCACCGCGTTCGGAGAACCACCCGCGTCCGAACCCAGGCTGGATGGGGTCTCGTGTACCGCTGCGACGGCGTGCACGGCGGTGGGGTACGGAGCCACCGGTGCCGGCGTCCTCGTGCCCGTGGCCGACCGCTGGGACGGCACAGAGTGGTCCGATCAGTCGATCTCCCCTCCCAGCGGCGCGAAGGAAACCCTTGTTACGGCAGTGTCCTGCCCATCCTCGGTGCAATGCATGGCTGTCGGATACAGCGAGAACAGCTCGGGGGTGCAGCTACCCTACGCCGCACTCTGGCGGAACGGCTCGTGGAGCATCCAGTCCACCCCCGATCCCCCTCAAGCGCCGGACACAAGACTCGACGGCGTCTCATGCAGCTCCGCGGTCGCATGCATGGCCGTGGGCCAAATCGGCATGAGCCTCGAAGGGCCGGACGTGCCGTTTGCCGAGAGCTGGAACGGCTCGGCATGGTCGATCGTGCCAACGAAGGAGCCTGCGGGAGCAAACAAAGGCGAACTGCTCAGCGTGTCGTGCACGGCAAGCGATGCCTGCACGGCCGTTGGTGACTACAAAGAAGGGCGGTGGCTCAGCCTGGCGGAGATGTGGAACGGCAGCGAATGGTCTCTGCAGCCGACCCCGTCGCCTACGGGCGAAGCGACCGTCGAAGAATTGGTCGGCGTATCCTGCTCTACCGCGGAATCGTGCACCGCGGTCGGATCGTATGAAGGCAGCGGTGGAGACATCTCGCCGGCGCTCGTCGAGACGTGGAACGGCGTGCGATGGACGATCGGCGACGAATACCCCGACAGCATCCTGCTCGGCGTGTCATGCGTGTTGCCGTCGGCGTGCGCAGCCGTAGGCCGTACATACACCTCAGGCTTATCAGAAGCGCTGACCCTGATCCTCAGGACGCCGCCCAACCTCCCGGGGTCGGAGCTCACGGTGCCCGGAGCCTCACTCGGCCCGCCGCCATCGAGCCTCGGCGGGGCCGCGGCCGGAGCACGGGCACTGACACGCCCGACTCTCAGCCGGGTCGCGGAGACCGCGAGGACTTGGCGCGAGGGCGGCGCGCTCGCCCGCATCAGCGCACACCGCAACGCCTTCCCCATCGGCACGACTTTCTCCTTCGCTCTCAGCGCGCAGGCGAGCGTGACCTTCGACTTCGCGCGGCAGACAAGCGGTCGAAGAAGCGGAAATAGCTGCCTGCCGCAGACCGCCCGCGACCGGCGTGCTCCTCGCTGCACTCGCGCGGTCGACGCCGGTACGCTCACACTCTCCGCGCGCGCGGGTATCAACAAGGTGCGTTTCGAGGGCCTCCTCTCAAAGCACGAGCGGCTCAGACCGGGCAGCTACGTACTGCAGCTGACCGCGAACGCCGCGAGCGGGCGCTCGACGCCGTCGGCGCTGCATTTCACGATCGCCACGCGCTAGGCCGGAGTTTCGGAGAGATCTCTCGGCGGCGGTGGAGGCGCATTATGCGGCATTCTTGTAGCACCGCCACCGATAAAATGGCCCTGCCATGGATCACGTTCTCATAAGCACCATCACCGCGGCTCACCCTCGGCCACATCCCCCCACTTTCAGGGTCCATGGTCATCTCCAACGACACTCCTCCGTCGCGGCGGCTCACGTCCATCACCATTTTCGCATCCTCGGAATACATATTAATCCTCATCTTCGCCCGCAGGGTCCCGCGCTCGACTATGTGGCACTTTTTCTGTTCGCCATGCTCAGCGGCGTCGGGGTCAACGGATTCGGTGAGGTGGCGCTTCTCGGCGCCAGCGTCTACGTCGCCAACCACAAGCTGCCGATTGAACCCGTGCTCTTGATCGCCTGGCTGGGAGCGATGTTGGGCGGCATTATCGGTTGGGTAATCGGTTGGCAGGGAGGACGTCGCCTCTTGACTGCTCCCGGCCCTCTGTTCCATTTTCGCACCAAGATGCTCAACCACAGTGAGGCCGTCTACTACCTGCATCCTGGCCTCGCGATCCTTCTAACGCCATCGTGGGCGGCTGGCATCGAGAAGGTGCACTGGCGTCCGTACATCCCTCTCAACGCCTTGTCTGCGCTCATCTGGGCGCTACCGCTTGGCCTGGGCGCTTACTTTCTCGGGTCACACATCACAACTGAATTCTCGAATGAGATTGGCTGGGTAGTGGCTGCCCTCGTCGTTCTCTTTGTGCTGTATCTCGCGTTGCAGCGCTTCTTGCGCACTCCCCGTGACCGCTCTCAATGACGAGGAGCGGCCTCTGCGCGCGACGGCGATGCCTGACGACAGCCGGGTGGAGTGGACCACCCCGGACTCCTGAGTTGATATACTTGGCAGTATCTGGATTCTCAACGGTATGCGAGGTCCCGTTGGCTGACGGCACACATACGTTTCTGTTCATGGACCTCGTCGGCTTCACCGCGCTTACGGCCGAACGCGGTGACGACAGCGCCGCCGAGGTGGCGCTGCGCCTGTTTGCGGCTGTGCGACGCCTACTGCCGGAGCACCGCGGGGAGGAGATCAAGACGATCGGAGACGCGATGATGATCCGCTGCGAGGATCCGCGGCAGGGCGTCGAGCTCGGCCTGCGGATCTCCGAGCGGATCGATGACGAGCCCGACCTTCCTCCGCTGCGGGTGGCGGTGCACTCCGGCTCGGCGGTTTGCCGGGACGGAGACTGGTACGGCAGTGCCGTCAACGTAGCCGCGCGCCTGTGCTCGGCGGCGGGTGGTGGCGAGCTCCTTGTCAGCGATGCCGCACGCGAGGCGTCCGGGTCGCCACGTCACGTCAACTTCGGGACGCGACAGTTGCACTGGCTGAAGAACGTCCCGGAGCCTGTCGGCGCCAGGTCGGCGGCTCGAGTTGAGCGATCTGCAGCGGGGAGGTCGCTGCGCAAGCGCGCAAAGCGCCTAGTCCACCGTCCCGTTTCCGGCTTCCGACCACGACAGTCCGAGGTGACACGCTGATGCCAAGACTCACGCGCAAGGAGCAGCAGGCGCACACACGCGAATGCCTCATGCACTCAGCCGGCAAGGTTTTCGCCCGCCGGGGTCTGCAGCAGGCCTCGATCGACGAGGTGGCTGAAGACGCGGGCTTCACCAAGGGCGCCTTCTACGCGAACTTCAAGAGCAAGGAGGAGCTCTTCCTGGCAATGCTCGACGAGCGCTTCACGCGACGCATTGAGGACATCGAACGCGTGATCGCCAGCGAGGGAAGCACGGCTCAGAAGGCCCAACGCGCCGGCGATAACTTCGTGCAGATGCTCAGCGCCGACCGCGAGTGGGAGCGGCTGTTCTTCGAGTTCAGCGCCTACGCCGCGCGTGACGAGGACTTCCGCGAAGAGCTCGTCACCCGCTATCGGGCCATGCGCGGGCGAATCGCCGCGGCGCTACAGGCTCACTCCGAGCGGGTCTCCAAGGAGGCGGCGCTTCCATTCGAGCAGGTGGCACTGATGGTGTCTGTCATGGGCAACGGCTTTGCCCTGGAGAAGCTTCTCGAGGGCGACGCTGTTCCGGACGAGCTCTACGGGACCATGCTCACAGTCTTTTTCGCGGGCCTCGAGGCCCTGGCGGGCGCCCCGTCGAGCGTTTCGTCCGCCTGAGGGCCGCGTGTTCGGCCGAGCCGCCCGTGCTCGGGGAGGCTCGCCCTCATCGGATCAACTCGCCGCGACCTGCCACAGACCGATCACCTCGTCTGCCCACTGTTCCCAGCTCATCTGCACGGTCGTGCCCCAGGTCACGACGAGCGGGCCCTGACGTGTGAAGCCGTCTACGACGGCCTCATGAGTCCCCGCCGTCATTCTTTCGCTACCGAAGTAGGTGCCTTGGGCGAACCCCAGCTCGACGATCAGCGCGGAATAGTTGCGAACCTCGGTCCGAACCTCGGCCGGCATCGTAGTGAGCGCTTCGAAGCCGGTGGCTCTAATTCCCCCTATCCCGTCCCTCATCCAGTAGCTCATGAACGCCGCCTGTGAAAGGCCGTCGGCTTCCGCCCCACCTGCTGCCCCGAATTCGTAGACAATCTGCTCGGGTTCGGGCTGGTCGCCAACCAGGATCTGCTCCCAATCGGCGGCGGCCGCGAACGTGCAGTCCCCGAGGGCGCTGGTGTTGCCGTAGGTCAGGAAGGTTTCATGGATCGGGCCGTAGTCACATTCTGGACCAGCCGTGCAGCTTTCGATGCGCGGCGTGGGTACAGTCGCCATCCTGGGGGGCAGCATCTCGATCTCGACGTCTCTGGAGCGCGTGTGGCGGCGGCCGCTATACCCCACGACGTACAGCGACCGCGGGCCAGGGTGGCCGTGCGCGTCGGCTGGGACGTACTGCCGATAGGAGAGCCGCCCGGACGAGCACTTGAGCCTGCGTGGAGCCCGCAGCCCTTCGTAGTAGAGGGCGCAGGCGTCGGCGTACCGGACTTGAGCAGTGATCGTGATCTCGCCACCGGTCGACCGGATAACCCTCGGCGTGACCGAGAGGGACATGATGACCGGCTTCTCACCGAGCGCGGTGGCACCCGCCGCGATGCCCACGAACATGCCTGGCAACGCCAGTAGCGCGACCACCGGAGCGAGGATCTGCGCGAGTCGGGTAGCGAAGGCGCGCATCGCGCTCGGACCGTAGCTGACGATCCTTCCGCGCTTGTAACGGATCCGTGCAGGGGTGCCATTTCAGCGTGCTTGGCATTGATTCTGTCCAGGACCCAATGGGCCAGGTAGCTGGGGGAACGGAGGCCAGAGCGCCTCATTGGCGCGCCCACTCCCAGCCGGGAAGCTCCTCTCATGCCATCCCAACGAGAGGAGAGTCCGGTGAACATCGCAGCTCGAGCCGCACGCTGGAGCGCGGCGAACTGGAAGAAGGCCACCTTCGGTTGGCTGGTCTTCGTGATCGCCTCGGCGGCGCTCGGCCAGGCCGTCGGCGTGATCAAGCTCACGGAATCCGAACAGGGCAGCGGCGGCTCGGCGCGTGCCCAGGCGACGCTCGCGCACGCCGGCCTCGATCAGTCCGCCAACGAGGCGGTGCTCGTGCAGAGCACGGGCTTCACCGCGAGCGAGCCGACGTTTCAGCGCGTGGTCGGGCGCGTGCTGAGCGCAGTCGCAGCGACGTCGCAGGTGAACGACGTGCGCTCACCGTTTGCGTCGGGCGACGGCGGGCAGATCTCGAAGGACGGCCACTCGGCGCTCGTTCAGTTCTCGATGCGCGGCGACCCTGAAACCGCCGCCGACCGCGTGCAGCCGGTGCTGAACGCGGTGGCCGCCGTCCAACGCCAGAGCCCAGGGTTCATCGTTGCGGAGTTCGGCGACGCGAGCGCCGCTCACGCGCTCAGCAAACTCAGCAGCGAAGGCTTCGCACGGGCCGAGAAGCTGTCGGTGCCGATCACGTTCCTGATCCTGCTCGTCGCCTTCGGCGCGTTCGTCGCCGCCGGCATCCCGGTGCTGCTCGCGTTCTCCGCCGTGCTCGCGTCGAGCGGGCTCGCGGCCGTCGCGAGCCACGTCGTGCATCAGTCGGAAGCGACTAGCTCGGTGATGCTGCTGATGGGCATGGCGGTGGGCGTCGACTACTCGCTCTTCTACCTCCGGCGCGAGCGCGAGGAGCGCCGGCCGGGCCACCCGAGCGCGGTCGCGCTCCAGCGCGCCGCCGCGACCTCCGGGCGGGCGGTGCTCGTATCCGGGTTCACCGTGCTGATCGCGATGGCGGGCATGCTGCTCACGGGCTCGAAGGTCTTCACCTCGCTCGGCGTGGGCGCGATGCTCGTCGTGTTCACCGCGATGGTCGGCTCGCTCACGGTGCTGCCGGCGCTGCTCGGCAGGCTCGGCGACAAAGTCGAGAAGGGAGCGGTCAGGCGTCCAAGCAGAGCACGTTCGAGCTCGCGCGTCTGGGATCTCGTGCTGAGGCCGGTGCTGCGCTACCCGCGGGTCGCCGTCGTGCTGTCGAGCGGCGTGCTGGTGGTGCTGGCGCTGCCGCTGTTCGGGATGCACACGAGCTTCCTCAGCGGGAACGACCTGCCGCGTCAGCTCCCGATCGAGCGCACCTACGACGCAGATCCAGCAGGCGTTCCCTGGCGCGCCACACCCGGCGCAGGTGGTCGTCAGCGCGGCGCACGTCGACTCGCCGACGGTGCGCGGCGCGCTCGCGCAGATGGAGCGCCAGGCGCTGGCCAGCGGCGAGGCGAGCGAGCCGATCACAGACGCGCGTCAACGCCGACGCACGACCGTGGCCGAGATCGACATCCCGCAGCCGGGAAACGGTCAGAACGCGGCGTCGATGCGCGCGCTGCGAGACGCTGCGCGAGCGGGTGCTGCCGGCGACGCTCGGGCGGCTCGCCGGCGTCAGCTACGCGGTCGGCGGCATGGCTGCGGGCACGAGCGACTTCAACCGGACGCTCATCACGATCACGCCCCGCTCGTGTTCGCCTTCGTGCTCGGGCTGGCGTTCGTGCTGCTGCTGATCACGTTCCGCTCGATCGTGATTCCGCTCACGTCGATCGTGCTGAACCTGCTCTCCGTCGGGGCGGCGTACGGCGTGCTCGTGTGGATCTTCCAGGAGGGACACCTGCAGAGCCTGCTCGGCTTCCACTCCAACGGCGCGGTCGTGGCGTGGCTGCCGCTGTTCCTGTTCCCGGTGCTGTTCGGTCTCTCGATGGACTACCACGTGTTCATCGTGAGCCGTATCAAGGAGCTCCATGACCGCGGTGCCAGCACCGCGGAGGCGGTGTCGCGCGGGATCCGCGCGACCGCCGGGACGGTCACGGCCGCCGCCGCGGTGATGGTCGCGGTGTTCGCGATCTTCGCCTCGCTGCCGACGCTCGGACATCAAGCAGCTCGGGGTTGGGCTCGCCGTCGCGGTGCTGATCGACGCCACGGTGATCCGCGGCGTGCTGCTGCCCGCCACGATGAAGCTGCTCGGCGAGTGGAACTGGTACCTGCCGCACTGGCTCGGATGGCTGCCCCGCATGAACCGCGAGCGCGGCGGGGCTCGTGGCGTCGCCGAGCTGGCGTGACGGCCGTTCGCGTGACACCCTGATTGTGCTGAGCACGATAGATATGCCGATCGATTCCCCCGCACGAAGCCTCCCTGCCGAGGAGCGCGTGCCGATGCCTGGCTCGGCGCAGCTGGGACGCGCGTTCGCAGTCCAGCTGTGGGCATCGGCGCTGATCCTCGCGGTGCTGGTGGTGATCTGGGCGCTGACCGGGGCCGGCAGCTTCTGGCCGGTCTGGGTGTTCCTACCGCTCGCGCTCGCCCTTGCGATACACGGCTGGGTGCAGCTGCTGCGACGTCGCCCTGCGATCTGGCGACGGGCGCACATGACGTTTGCGCTCGCGCTGACCGGCGGGATCTGGCTTAGTCTGACGCTGTTCAACGTCGGCGTGTGGGGCGCGAGCGGCGGTGGCAGCTTCTGGCCAGAGTGGCCGGCGCTCGCCTTTGCGATCGTGTTCGCGATCCAAGCGAGCGTCGTGTTCTTCACCCTCCCTGCCCAGCAGCAGATGAGCGAGCGGATCGACGTGCTCACCAGCACGCGCGCCGGCGCCGTGGACGCAGAGGAGGAAAAGCTCCGTCGCATCGAGCGCGACCTCCACGACGGCGCGCAGGCGCGCCTGGTGGCGCTGGGGATGAGCCTGGGGATGGCCGAGCAGAAGCTCGACGCCGACGAGCCGGAGGAGGCACGCGAGCTGCTGGCCGAGGCGCGCGCCGGCGCTGAGCACGCGCTGCGCGAGTTGCGAGACCTCGCGCGCGGCATCCACCCGCCCATGCTGGCCGACCGCGGCCTGGAGGCTGCGGTGCGCTCGCTGGCGGATCTCAGCCCAACTCGGGTCAGCGTGTCCGTGGATCTCGTCGAACGGCCGAGCGCCGCGGTCGAGAGCGCCGCCTACTTCGTCTCGGCGGAGGGGCTCGCCAATGCCGCCAAGCACGCCCATGCCACGCGCGTGGAGATCCGGATCGCGAGCCGCGACGGCTCGCTGCACCTGGAGATCATCGACGACGGCGTGGGCGGCGCCGTTCCCGAGGGCAGCGGCCTGCGCGGCTTGCGTAGCCGCGTGCAGGCGCTTGACGGCACGTTTCGCGTGATCAGCCCACCCGGTGGTCCCACCGTCCTGACCGCGGAGCTGCCGTGCGCGTAGTGATCGCCGAGGACCTCGCGCTGCTACGCGACGGCCTGGCCCGGCTCCTGCGCGACAACGACTTCGATGTGGTGGCCGCGGTCGGCGACGGCGAGGCCCTGGTGCAAGCTGTCGTCGAGCACGAGCCCGACATCGCCGTCGTCGACATCCGCCTGCCGCCGGAGTTTCGCGACGAGGGCCTGCGAGCCGCGCTGCGGGCGCGCGCACAGGTGCCGGGGACGTCGATCCTTGTGGTCTCCCAGTACGTTGAGCACGCCTACGCCGCCGAGCTGCTCGCCGACCCCGGTGGCGGCGTCGGCTATCTGCTGAAGGACAGGATCATGCACGTCGTCGAGTTCGTCGAGGCTGTTCGCAGGGTTGCGGGCGGGGGCACCGCGCTCGACCCCGAGGTAGTGGCACAGCTGTTCTCCCGGCGGCGCGAGGACGGTCCGCTCGAGCGCCTCACGCCGCGCGAGCGCGAAGTGCTAACGCTGATGGCCGAGGGCCGCTCGAATGCCGGCATAGCCGACGCGCTCGTGCTCACCGTGGGCGCGGTCGAGAAGCACGTGCAGAGCATCCTAGGAAAGCTCGACCTGCTTCAGTCCGCCGGTGATCACCGCCGCGTGCTCGCGGTCCTGAAATACCTGCAGCACGAGTAGACGACGGCGAGCGGTGCTCGCGGTGCTGCCGCTTGCGAGCGCGCCGGCGGGTCCGAGAAGCGCTGACAAGAGCGTGCCTCGACCGCCGCTCATCTGTGCGCGCGAGTAACCTTTCGCCTCGATCTGCTCGACTCAACGAAGGAGACACGAATGCGAATGGGATGGACGACCGGAGCGTGGGCCCGAAGGACGCGCGGGCTTGCGCTGGCGACGCTGCTGATCGGGGCGCTCGCCCCGGTCGTGCCCGGCTCGGCGCAGACGAACGTGATCACCAATGGCGAATTCAGCCAGGGCCTGACCGGCTGGAGCACACAGGTGCTCGCGCAGGGCCAGTACGCGGGCTACCCGCACTTGCGCGTGATCACCGAAGCGAAATGCGAACCGGCCCAGCAGGGCAATCCATTCCTCGAAATCGACGTTCCCGGCGGGGCGCGCGGCTACGTGCAGCAGCAGATCACCGTCCCGGCGGCACCCGGACCGCTCACCTTTCGCACCTGGGGGAACCTCGAATCGGTGCAGGTTACGATCTCCGCGGTCACCTCAGACGGAGCGGCGCACTCGCTGCTCGCCTACTCGCCGCCCACGCTTCAGGGCAGTGTGGGCGGATGCTCGGGCCTGAAACCTGTCCCGGAGTCACTCAACGTGGCCGCGTATGCCGGCCAGACGATCGGCCTGCGGCTCGAAGGGACCTCCGCCGGTCATGACGGCACGATCGCCGACTTCGACGACTTCTCGCTGATCGGCACGGCACATGCGCCCGCTGTCAAATGCGTGGTGCCCAAGCTCAAGGGCCTGACGCTGAGCGCCGCCAAGCAGAAGCTCAAACGAGCCGGCTGCGGCGTGGGGAAGGTGAAACGCCGCACATCGAGCAGCGTGCACAGGGGCACGGTCATCTCCAGCAGCCCAGGCAAGGGCAGCAAACGAAGCGCGGGCACGAAGGTGGCGCTGGTCATCTCGAGCGGATAGCGCCGCAGGCCCGATTGCAGGGACACGGCGCCTATGCGCCTACCAGCCGCTGTCGAACTCCACTTGACGGCGCGCAGGCCATCGGATATCAGTCGGTCCTACTATCCCTTCAGCAACGACAACAGGGGGCGAGGATGGGAACTGACGGTGCGCTTCGCACGATCGCAGATGCGATCTCAGGTCGCGGCATTCGGTTGCGCAGGGCTGCGCTGATCGCCTGCATCGCTGCGGGCTTCACGGCATCTGCGCCGGCATCAGCCTCGGTTCAGTCGCCGGGCACGGTCACGTTGTCATCCATCACGGGGTCGCCGGGTGGCTACCTCGTGACGGTCGCGAACACGGGGAAAGTGGCGATTACGAGTTTTACGGTGCGGCCGGGGGAAGGGGCCGAACCGAAGCAGTTCGTTCCCCGTCCTGCGTGCTCCTTTGCCTACGCGAACCTCACCTGCAGCGTCTCATTGCAGCCCGGTGCAAGCTTTCAGATGTGCTACGCGGGCAACCCGCTCGTGGAAATCGGACGCGAAGGGTACATCGCGTTCAACGGGGGGAGTGCCGGCTACTCCGAAACCTTGCAACGCGGAACCCCCGTGAGCGCATGCCCAGTCCCCGGGTTCAGTAGCTCCTCCAGTGGCGGCGGGGCCGGCACCTGCAAGGTGCCGAAGGTGGTCGGCAAGACGCAGGCGAGCGCGGAAAAAGCGATCAGGAAAGCGGGCTGCAAAGTGGGGGCGATCAAGAAGAGGCGCTCCAGCCACGTCAAGAAGGGCACTGTGGTCTCGCAGGGCGTGAGCGCCGGGAGGAGCGTCGTGTCGGGCACCAAGATCGGGCTCGTGGTGAGCAAGGGCAAATAGGCGAGGCGAGGCCCCTCCCGATCGTCGCTGCTGGCTGTTTCCTCCTCGATCAATTCACACGTCTCGCGCGGGCGCGCGGAATGGTTCCCTTGCTGCATCCGCGTGAAAGGAGTCGTCTCGCCCGCCCGCTCAGCAGGCGCCCCCTTTGGACGAGGGCTGCAGGAGCGACGGGCGGCGATCCGCTGGCTACTGCTTCGTCCCAGATCGCGGGCGCGTCCGCGTCAACGGCGGCGCCTCGCAAATATCGACCCTGCAAGCGCCATAACGCCGATCGCAAGGAGCACCCGCCCCACGACCGAGCCCACCGCTGCCCACGCGCCGGCGGCGATGACCCCTGTAAGCACGAACGCCGTCGCCCACAGAGCGCAGCCGATCGCCGTGAGCGCGATGAATGGAATGAGCTCCACTTGTCTTGCACCGGCGGGCAGCGAAACGAACGTGCGCGCCAGCGGAAGCAGGCGCGCGATGAACACGGCGCGTGTCCCGTAGCAGTCGAGAAGTCCCTCCCAGCGGGCCATGACCGTGCGTGCGATCGGGACTCGCTCGAGGAGATGACTGGCACCCATCCCGTAGGCGAGAAGGGATCCCAGCAGGTTGCCCGCCGTGGCTGCGAGCACGGCCAGTGGAAAGCTCATCCAGCCCCGGTGGACAGCGAACCCGGAAAACAGCAGTGTGACCTCACTGGGGAGGGGGACACAAGCGCTCTCGGGCACCATCAGCAGGAAGACACCTAGCGCTCCGAACCGCTCGATCACCCCGGTCATGAGAGGCCTCTCGTGTCCGCCGGCGAGCCTTCGGCTGCGGGGAACCGCGCCGAGCTGACCGCAATGGCTGCGAGAATCGTCTGATCGATAAGCATCCTTAGATGATAAGCCTACTTATCTAATGCCCGCACCACGCCGTTCCTCGTCCGATGCCGCCGAGGCGCTCGTCGCCGTCGCGCCGCTGGTCAGCCGCTGGATCGAGCGCCTGCTGGCACGGCATCAGCCGCCACTGACCGTTGCTCAATTCCTCGCGTTGCGCGCGGTCGCCGCCGAGGACGTTTCAGGCTCCGAGCTCGCACAGCGCGCCGGGGTTTCCGGCCCCGCCGTGTCGCAGCTGCTGGCGAGCCTGGCCGACGCCGGTCTGCTCCAGCGCCGTGAGTTCGAACAGGATCGCCGCCGGGTGGCCCTCACGCTGACCGCACGGGGCAGGCGCGCCCTGGACTCCGCCCAGGATCTGCTTCGAGAACGCTTGTCGGTCGTACTCGCCGAGCTGCCACGCCCCGAGGCCGATGCCCTCGCGCGTGCGCTGCCGCGGGTCGAGGCGACTCTCTCCGGTGCGCCACCGCCGCGCCGGCCGCGACCTCCAGCGGGCGCACCGCCGCCACCCCACCGTCGGCCGTAACGCTCAGATCGCCTGAAACTGCCCGGGAGTACGATCACGCTATGGCTACTGGAGCGCGCAAGGCCGAACCTGGGAGACAAGTGCGGCGGTTCCGTATCTCACGATCGACTCGCCTCGCGGAGTGATGGCTATCGAGAGCCTCGGCCAGGAGCGTTTCCGAGTATCGACACCCGGGGACGAACGGGAGGTCGTCGGGTTCACGACAGCGAGGGCGGCGGATCATCGGCTCGCTGCCGGATTGGGGGGAGGTGGCGCCCGATGGGAGACTCAATCCGACTGAGCCCCGAGGAAGCCGACGATCTCCGGCGGCGTATCACGTTCGCGCTGCGGGCGATCGGGCAACAGCTGCTCGAGACCACGGACGAGCCCAGCCCAGATGCCCTTGATAGGACAGGCACCATGCTCGAGCTTTACGCTGAGTTGCTCCGCGTTGCGGGCGGGGAGGAGATCAGCGAGGAGTTGGTCGAGCAGATCGTCAACCGAGACATCGAGGTCCTGGCCGGCAGCGAGGTGCTCCGGCGGCTCGAGACGTGGGACGGTGCCTGATGCCCCGCCCGCAGCCCGAGAGCTTCAAGACCCGCGCCGAATACCGCTGGGCAAGGAAAATGTGGCTACGCGAGCACGGTGGCTACCTGATTACGACGCTCGCGATCGCGGTGTTCTTCGGTGCGCTGACCGGCTCGACAGTGCTGCTGCTCTCGCTAATCGCGTTCGCGCTCGTGGGGACCGCTTACGCGCGCTCACGGCCGTGACTCATGCGCCGTCTTCGCTTGTTCGGTGGTGCCGCCAAAGACCCGCCGGTCGCGATTGGTGATCCGCGGTTTGAGGGGTGGGAGACCGTCAGCACCTTCGAGGATCAAGAGACCGCCGTGGCCTGGCGCGACCAGCTGCGAGCGCTAGGGGTGGACGCGGCCTGCGTCGCCGATCATGCCTTGGATCGCCACGGACACGGCGATATCTACGTTGTCGTTCCGCCCGGCCGGTGGTCGCGCGCGAACGAGATTCTCGAGAACCTTTGACTGCTTGCATTCCAGACGCAGAAGATCGCTTGCTACGGCAGCAGGAGGTGGCCTCCCGCGACGTCAGCGTGTCCGAGCGTAAGCACGCAGCTACTTGTCACCGTCCCACAGTCGCCGAACAGCAGAGCAGCAGGCGTCTACTCGGGGAGTCCCGCCGCTCGCAACACCTCGGCGCGCGCCAAGTACGCCCGGCGCTCAGCTGATGAGTGCGGTTTCGATCCCGCTTAGAGCCACGTCGAATATCGTCGCGCGGGTCTTCGCGCACGCCGGGGATCGCGTGCTTTGCGCCTTGTCGAGCTTGCCGGTAGCGGTGCCAAAGATTTCGGGGCCCCATTCCCTCTGCGCGAACGTGGCCGAGATTTCCTTGAATTCGTACACGCACGGCCCTCCTAGATTGATGCGCATCGGCGCCAGCTTTACGGACATCTTGTTGGCGCTCGTGATTTCGATCGCCTTCGCGCCTCCGCCGCAGTTTTCGAGCTGCCCGGCTTCGCCCGTCCTCACCAGCTTGTCGGCTTTGGAACGGTTCACCGTCACCTTGAAATCCTGTTCTTCCCAATAACACGGGCCCAGCGAGTATCCGGCCACAAGCAGAACTTCGCCGCCCACCGCCAGCGGCTTGCGTTCCGCCTTCAGTTCCAGCAGCGTCTTGTTGGACGCGGCGCTGGCGCTCGCGGCGGACAGCGCAAGCACGACGGCCGTCACGCCCAACAGGAACCCAGGCAGCCTCGTCTTGCCCATCATGAACCCGTCTTTCAACCGCGGCATCCCGCCCACACGCGTGGACGGGTAGCCAGCGAGCGCCGATCAAATGCTCCTCTGCAGCCTAGTCGTTTCGAATCGTCGAAGCGCCAGGTCTGGGTCTGACTCGCCATATGTAGACGAGGTCCCAAGGTGTCGCCCGTAACGACCTTGAGATCCGGGGTTGACCTCTCGCTACGACAGCAGGAGGTCGCAGGTCCGGCGCGATGCCGCTGCCCACGATCGTGCAGGCGGGGAGATCTGACGAGGGGACCCGTTCGAAGAAATGGGCGTATAGTCCCCGCGCGCATTGGGACGGTGGGTCGGTCACGGACGGCAGGGGCATCCAGCGGCAGCCCGCCTTCAACGAAAAAGGGGGCGGCGATGAGCAAGGTAGCTGGGCCGACGGTCGTGGGCATTTCGGCTAGCGGGCGGCTAGCCGACCGCTCGGTGGCGGGGCGGGGCTGGTCACTCGCACAACATCACAGCGCAGGCAGGCATCATCGAGGGTTGTTGCTGCTCTTGGCGACCATCGTCGCCTCACTGAGCATGACGATTGCCGGCCCGCTGGTCGGCGTTGCGAGCGCCGAGGGCGCGATCGACCTTGGCACACTCGGAGGTAGCAGCGGCCAAGCCACTGCCGTCAACGGTTCCGGCCAGGTCGTCGGCGACGCCAATCTAAGCGGCGGCGAACAGCGCGCCTTCTCGTGGACGCAGGCCGGCGGTATGGTCGACCTGGGCACATTCGGAGGCACACTCGGAGGCAGCATCAGCGGAGCCAGAGCCGTCAACGGTTCCGGCCAGGTCGTCGGCGGCGCCAGTACAAGCAGCGGCACACTCCACGCCTTCTCGTGGACGCAGGCCGGCGGGATGGTCGACCTGGGCACACTCGGAGGCAGCGGCAGCGAAGCCGTGGCCGTCAACGATTCCGGCCAGGCCGTCGGCATCGCCGACCTAAGCGGCGGCCGCGGCGAACGGAACGCCTTCTCGTGGACGCAGGCCGGCGGGATGGTCGACCTGGGCACACTCGGAGGCAGCTACAGCCTAGCCAAGGCCGTCAGCGATTCCGGTCAGGTCGTCGGCGAGGCCAATCTAGGCGGCAACTACGAAGGGCACGCTTTCTCGTGGACGCAGGCCGGCGGGATGGTCGACCTGGGCACACTCGGAGGCAGCTACAGCGAAGCCCGGGCCGTCAACGATTCCGGCCAGGTCGTCGGCATCGCCAATCTAAGCGGCGGCGCACAGCACGCCTTCTCGTGGACGCAGGCCGGCGGGATGGTCGACCTGGGCACACTCGGAGGCAGCAACAGCAACGCCCAAGCCGTCAACGATTCCGGCCAGGTCGTCGGCTACGCCTATATAAGCAGCGGCGAACAGCACGCCTTCTCGTGGACGCAGGCCGGCGGGATGGTCGACCTGGGCACACTCGGAGGCAGCAACAGCAACGCCCAAGCCGTCAACGATTCCGGCCAGGTCGTCGGCTACGCCTATATAAGCGGCGGCGAACAGCGCGCCTTCTCGTGGACGCAGGCCGGCGGGATGGTCGACCTGGGCACACTCGGAGGCAACAGCAGCCTAGCCACTTCCGTCAACGGTTCCGGCCAGGTTGTCGGCTACGCCACTACAAGCAGCGGCGAATCTCGCGCGACTCTGTGGGAGCCTAACGCAACCGAACCCGAACCCCCGACGGTCGTGACCGAAGCGGCCTCGCCCGTCGCGCACACCCTTGCGACCCTGCGCGCGACCGTGAACCCCAACGGCGGCACGGTCAGCGGCTGCCACTTCGACTACGGCACCACGACTGCCTACGGCTCCGTCGCGCCCTGCGCCTCGCTGCCAGGGTCTGGGGAAAGCCCGGTTGCGGTGTTCGCAGCGGTCACGGGCCTCATGCCCAACACCACCTACCACTTCAGGACCTCAGCAACCAACCCCGGTGGGACCAGCTACGGCTCAGACGCGACGTTCAAAACGCAGCTTGTCCCGAGCTTCACCCATGCTGAAGCCAACGGACGGGCGTTCGGCGAACCCTCCGCGATCGCCGTCGGCCCGAGCGGGAACATCTACGTCGCAGACGCCACGCGCTTCCACGACCGCATCCTTGAGTTCAACTCAAGCCACGAATACGTCGGTCAGTTTGGCTCGGCGGGCTCAGGGCATGGACAGTTCAACCAGATCGGCGGGATCGCGATCAATCCCCTCTCAGGCGACCTCTACATCAGCGACTCCGGCAACGACCGGGTGGAGCAATTCAGCCCCGAAGGCGTCTATGAAGGGCAGTTCGGCTCCTTCGGCTCCGGCAACGGCCAGCTGTGGGATCCAACCGGCGTCGCGCTTGACTCGAGCGGCGACGTCTGGGTGCTCGACAACTACAACGACCGGATAGAGGAGTTCTCGCCCAGCGGCGGATACCTCAACCAGTGGACGGGCGAAGGCAAGCTGGGGTGGGCCACCGGCCTCGCAATCTCGGGCGGGAACCTGTACGTCTCAGAACCGTATAACTCAAGAATCCAGGAGTTCTCGCCCAGCGGCAAAGATGAAAGGCAATTCGACGAAAAGGGCTCCGGCGACGGCAAATCCAACGTGCCACTCGGCATCGCCTCAGAACCGGGCACTGGCGACCTCTACGTCGTTGAAGGCGCAAGCATCCTCGCCGGAGCCAGTGCCAACCGCGTGCAGGAGTTCAGCCCTGAAGGCAGCCTCATCACGGCCTTCGGCTCAAGTGGCTTGAGCAACGGCCAGCTCGCCGGTCCCAGGGGAGTCGCCGTCGGTTCCTCCGGTCAGATCTTCGTCGCCGACTCAGGCAATAGACGGATCGAGGAATGGTCGCTGCCGTAGGGTCGCTGTCCCCATCCCCGCTCTCAACCGCTGGCCTGTTGCTTCAGGCAACCGAGCACTGTGGGTGACCGCTTGCCAGGGCCGCAGAAGGTCGCCATCAGCGCATCACCTCGAACGAACCGGGGGCGCCTCCCCCTTCACGCGGAGCGATCGAGAGGCGTGCCCCCGTCCATCGGGGGGACCAAGACCGGGGGCGCCTCCTACTTCGTGCGTGGGGGTGAGCCTACGACAGTTGCCGCACGCTGCATAGGCACCGCGCCCCGAAGTACGCGCACGTTGCGGCCGGAAGCGACTAGAGCGGATCAGTGGTGTCTGGAAGCTCGTCGTCGGCGTCGAGAAACCACTCGGGCATCATCCACTGGCGTTGCACATCGGCCACTCGCCACGCATTGGGAAGGCGCTCGACCGTCAGCCCGAACGGATGCACCGCGCTGCGTTGGATCTCGCCGCGGACGCCAGGAACGAACACGACCGTCTGGCGGTCGAGACCCTCGGGAAACGAGTGCCTCAGAGCCGTGAAGGGGCGCTTGCTGTCGAGGCCGTGCGGCAGCAGTCCGCGAAGGTGCGCCATCAGTGCAGCGGCGAAGCGATCCCACACGACGTGCTCGACGGTCATGCCGTCCTCGACAAGCTCCCTCGCAGCGTCCGTGTCCGTGCCCATGCCGACACTCAGTTCCGCGCTCAGCCGCAGATCGGGGTGCGTGAGGAGCCACGTGTCTCGGGCGCCAGTGCCGTCGTCGTCGAGCGTGCCGTATAGGAGCAAGCCCGACAGCGAGCTGAAGGCGAAGGTCGAGGGCGGGGGAACCTCCTCGTCCACACGAACCACCGTAGTCGATCCTCAGCTGGCGGCTTAGGATCGCCCCACGGACTCTCGTATTGGCTGTCTGATGGGAGTATGGTTCAGAGCGAACTGGCCCTGCGGCCAGAACGCCGGCCGAAGCCCGTAAGCCGCCGAAAGCGCTCCAGGCGCGGACGAGGAGAGGAGCAGAGGCAAACGGCGTACATTCCGCGGAGCCAGTGCCCTGAGGGAGGGTACCCTCGGCGCAATTCATCGGGATGGCTTGAGTCCTCAAGCGCCCGACGCCGCTAGGAGAAGTCAGTCACGCCGTACACAGGACGTGTGACCCGTGCCGGAGGGTCCGCTCCATCGAGGGTGTGCACAGCAACGACTCCTCCCGTCCATGGTCGAGGATCGCTACTACGATGTCGCCGCCGTGGGGCAACGGCCTGCCCACCTCGATCTCGCAGTCGCATCCCTCGAAGCGACACTCCAACTTGAAGATTCGTCGCGGCTTCGCCGCGCATCCGACGGCAATATGTGACCGCTCACGAAGCTCACTGTAGGCCACCTCCGCTCCCTCGCTGTCGGGCTCGCTGCCGGCGAGGAAAAACTGTGTCACGAGCGCGATCCTTTGGACGGTCGGGGAGGAAAGCGCTTGCGCTCCTGCGCGGTCATCTTCCGGATCTTCAGCGAGCCGTCCTTGACTTGGCGTTTCATGTCTTCGAGTTTCACGCGGCGCTTCTCAGCTGCTCGCTCGGCGAACGTGGACATGGGTCAACGGTAGCGCGTTCCTCAGTGTCGAAGAACGCCCGAAGCCCGAACGACGCCGGGCTTCCGTTCGCGCATCCTCCTTGCCTCCTTACCACCGGGGGGCAGCGAATCGGACGGACTTACCGCTGCGACGCAAAGGTACAAGGTCAATAGACGTCTCTTGCCACGGCGGCGGATCCAAGTCGGCCGCTCCGTCCCGCGCCTTCGTCCAGCCACGCCTTCGACACGCACCCTGGGTATCAAGGCGCGAGTGGCAGCGGTCGATTAGCTTCAGGTGACCCCCGATCCCGCGCTCCCGACCAAGGCAGGGCCGGTGCCTGACCGGCTCACGATCTGGCCAGTGGATGATGGTCGGTACGGACTCGACGCTACCTTCCAGGGTGCTTCGGGCTATGAGCGCGCGCAAGTCCACCAAGCCAAATACGAACGCGACGCGGTGCCTCATACGTTTCGGCAGGAGTTAGACGGCGCATGGTCGCTTCGATTCGGCCCGCTGCAAGCGGTCGACATCGCGCAGGCGCTGTCTGCGTTCGTGTACTAGGCGAGCGACGCTACTCATACTGGCGTAGCGATACGACATGCGGACGGAGCGCATCTGTGATCTCTTGCTAAGGCAGCAGGAGGTCGCAGGTCCGGCGCGGTGTGGGTGCGGACGATCGTGCAGGCGGCGGAGGTTGCGGCGGAGACGATCCGACGTGCAGACTGGTTCTAGAAGATGGGCGTATAGTCGCGCGCACGAAGCGGTGGCCCTGTCGCGGACGGAAGGGTATATCGGCGGGAGCGCACCTTAAATGGGCAGCATGGGGGCGGCATGGGCAAGGTAGCTGGGCCGACGGGGGTGAGCATCGCGGATCGCGGGGCTCTGGCGGCTCGGGGCAGCCACGACCTGAGGCTTTGGCGGGCCCCGGTGGCCCTCGTTGCGGGCGCGCTGACGATGGTGATGGCGGTCTGCTGTGTGGCTGCGCCCGCGGCGCTGGGTATCGGCCAGGTGGCAGGCTCACCGTTCGCCGTCGGGGAGCTTCCGTACTCGGTCGCGTTCAGCCCGAGCGGCGGGTACCTCGCGACCGCCAACTACCTCTCCAGCAACGTCGGGGTGTTCTCGGTCAACGAGTCGACGGGGGCGCTCACCCAGGTCACGGGCTCACCGTTCGCCGCCGGGGCAGAGCCGCTCTCGGTTGCGTTCAGCCCGAGCGGCGGGTACCTCGCGACCGCCAACCCCGGCTCCGGCACCATCTCGGTGCTTTCGGTCAATGGGTCGGGAGAACTCAAACAGGTCACGGGCTCACCGTTCGCCGCCACGTACCTCGCCGAGTCGGTCGCGTTCAGCCCGGGCGGCGGGTTGCTCGCGACCGCCAACGGCGGCAACACCCAAGCGACAGAACCCGGCCCCAACAACGTCTCGGTGTTCTCGGTCAATGGGTCGGGAGAACTCACCCAGGTAAAAGGCTCACCCTTCGCCACCAACACGGACGACCCGAACTCGGTCGCGTTCAGCCCGAGCGGCGGGTACCTCGCGACAGCCGACTTCGGCACCGGCGTCTCGGTGTTCTCGGTGTCGGGAGAACTCAAACAGGTCAGGGGCTCACCGTTCGAAGCCGGGTACGAGCCGAACTCGGTCGCGTTCAGCCCGAGCGGCGGGTACCTCGCGGTCGCCACCCACGAGGGTCCCTATCTGTTCGCATTCAACCAGTCGACGGGGGCGCTCACCAAGGTCACGGGCTCACCCTTCGAAGCCGGGGACTACGCGAACTCGATCGCGTTCAGCCCGAGCGGCGGGTACCTCGCCACCGCCAACTACAACCCCTACGCCCCCTCGGGAAGCCTCTCGGTGTTCTCGGTCAACCAGTCGACGGGTGCCCTCACCAAGGTCACGGGCTCACGCTTCGCCCCCGGGGAAGACCCGTCCTCGGTCGCGTTCAGCCCGAGCGGCGAGTACCTCGCGACCGCCAACGGCCGCTCCGAGTCCTCCAACAACGTCTCGGTGTTCTCGGAAATCACGACCGGAAACGCGCCTGCGGTCCTAACCGGCGGCGCGTCGTCGTTCACGGAGACTGAGGCGACGTTGAACGCGACGGTCAACCCCGAAGGCGGCGAAGTCACGGGCTGCGAGTTTGAATACGGCACCACCACCTCCTACGGCTCAAGCGTGCCCTGCGCCTCGTTGCCGGGATCGGAAGAAAGCCCCGTGGGGGTGTCCGCGTCGGTCACAGGCCTTACGCCGGACACCACCTACCACTTCAGGATCTCCGCAACCACCCCAACTGGGACCAGCGACGGCTCAGACGCGACGTTCAAAACGCAGCTTGTGCCGAGCTTCACCAATGATGAAGCAAACGGACGGGCGTTTGGCGAACCGACCGCCATTGCGGTCGGCCCGAGCGGGAACGTCTACGTCGCCGACGGCTCGCGCTTCCACGACCGCATCCTCGAGTTCAACTCAGAGCACCAGTACCTCGGGCAGTTCGGATCGCCGGGCTCAGGACCTGGGCAGTTCAACCAGATCGGTGGCATCGCAATCAACCCCATCTCGGGCGATCTCTACGTCAGCGACTCCGGCAACGACCGCGTGCAGCAGTTCAGCCCGGAAGGTGTCTACGAAACGCAGTTCGGCTCCTTCGGCTCGGGCAACGGTCAGTTGTGGTATCCGAGCGGCATCGCGCTCGACTCAAGCGGCGATGTCTGGGTGCTCGACAACTACAACGGCCGCATGGAGGAGTTCTCGCCCAGCGGCGCATACCTCACCCAGTGGACGGGCGAACGAAAGCTCGGGTGGGCCACTGGCCTCGCCGTCTCGGGCGGGAACCTGTATGTGTCAGAACCGTATAACGCAAGAATCCAGGAGTTCTCAAGCTCAGGCAAATACGAAAGGCAGTTCGAGGAAAAGGGCTCGGGCACCGGCAAATCGAACGTGCCCTACGGCATCGCCTCAGAACCGAGCAGCGGCAACCTCTACGTCGTTGAAGGCGCGAGCATCCTCGCCGGAGCCAGCGCCAACCGCGTGCAGGAGTTCTCACCCGACGGCGTCTTCATCACGGCCTTCGGCTCAAGTGGCCTGGGCAACGGGCAGCTCGCTGGTCCAAGGGGGGTCGCCGTCGGCTCCGCCGGGCAGATGTTCGTGGCCGACAGCGGCAACAAGCGGATCGAGGAATGGGTGCTGCCGTAGGGTGGGCCGTCGCCGCCGTCCTTGAGGATCTCCGAGACCGGGACCGGCCCAGACCTCCTCGACGGGGCCTGCGAGCTTCATAGACTTGATCGGTGAGCCGGGCGATCTCCATCAAGCAGCCGAATACCGAGGCCGAGAGCGAACTCGTGGCGCGGCGAGCCGCCGATTCGCCTCGGGACTGAGGCGCGTGCCAGGGCTGTACAGAAAACGCGGCAGGCTCTTCGTCGCGCTGAGCGAAAACGGAGTCATCGTCCTGCCGGTGAGAGACGAGCTGGACGCTGACGAGGTCCTCTGGCTAGACGGGGTGGCGCTGCCCGAACTGCGGAGCGAGTGGTGGGCCACACAGCAACTCATGCGGGAGTTCCGGCCAACACCCGCGCTGCAACTCGAGGTCGGAAGAGCGTGGTGGCTCCACCGCCGCCCGAAACGGAACCTCCCGGTTCCTACTTACCTACGCGGGCGCTCGCGCTGATTTTCCACCCAGCCGCACGGCGGCCAGACGAGTTCGTGGTGCGGGGGCCTGACGGACGCGCGACGATCGAACACCGGCCCCCGCGGGGGAAGCCCGGCTGATCGGATCATGTGTGCGGTGCCGGTGGTGAAGAGGTTCGTCGTGACCATCACCTCGCGAGAAGTAGCGCATATGGTCATCTATTACAGAAGTGACAATCGACACAAGCGGCCTCATCAGGTGTAAGCTGTGGTTCATAGTTTCTGGCCCCAGGAGGAGACACAAGGAGGTGGCAAGGCCAGGAGCGAACCCAGGTGGCGGCTAGTTCCAGGCGGGCCGTCACCTGTGGTCTGGCACAATCGGCCCCCCATGCGCTCGTTCGTTGGCTTGAGCATCTTCGGCGTCTTCGGCCTGCTCATCCTCGGGTACGGCATTTGGGAAGGCGCTTGGGTCGGGATCGTGGCCGGATTAGCGCTCGTCGGTGTGGACGGGCTCATGTATTGGCTCATGCAGCCGGTCAAGCGACGCTAGAAAGTCCCTTCTGCGCACTGGGAGGCCGGCCCGCGTCCAATCCCCTCAGCCTGACCGGGGGCACGCCTCTCCGCCCCCTGCCCGCCCGCTGCCCTGGAGCGCCGCGAGCGGGTCATCACCTACTCGCCTATCGGCGGCTCGCGAGCCAGCAGAAGGGCCACCGGGAGCCGCATCCTGCGGAAGCTGAATCAGTAGGGGGGACTACTGACCGACCCGATGACCAGCTCCAGCGTAGGGGCTTGGCCTAAAGGGAGGTTCAGTCCGTGAGTTTGTCAGGTACAGCATCCCGCCTTTAGCGGATTGACTATGGGCGCTCTTGGAGGGCGACCATTTGGCAGTTATTGGCAGTCGGCACGCTGGAGCGACTGCCGAGGATGGTCTGCGGGGCGCTGCCTAACGGCTAAACCGAGCCACTTGCAGGCACTTCTCCAGTGGAGCCAACCGGGATCGAACCGGTGACCTCCTGCTTGCAAATTGGGCCGTGCGGGAAGTGTGCTCGACTGGATTTGTGTAACCTGAGCAGGGATTTCTCGACCAGATCGGAAAGGTCGTGACGGCGGCAAACGCCCCGATGTACGTGGATATCGAGCCTGTCGGGCACAAATACGGACTTGTGCCCAACGGGCCGCGCGAAAGGCACGGGGCGTCGCCGGCAGATGCGTCATGCGCGCAGTCCGTCCTACCGCAAGCGAGCCAGTCGCTCGCTAGCGGCTTCAGAATCACGCGAAACCAGAAGCGTGGTGCTGGTTCGATCCGACGCCTGCTTCTTCCTAAGCGCGCGTCTCGGTGCCGAGATTCGAGACACTCGCTTTGACTAGCCATCGCTTCAGGCCAAAGGCTCAGCCTCGCACCTCGCTCGGCACCATCGATCCTGCGAAGAAGACGAGCCAGATCAATAGCGCGATCACGGCGATGTACACGCTGATCATCACAATCCGCTCGAGCGCCGTTTCCCCCACCCGGCTACTGATGTGACCCTCGGCCTCGGCGCGCATGCTGCGCAGCCAGGGCACACGCCGTTCAACTTGTGGCCTTTCGATGAGCTCGTCGTACGTGTTGTTGAGCCAGGTGAGCGCCACGGCCATCGCCGCGACCAGGACTGCAAGCACGAGCAGGACGACGAACACGGCCGTCATGCTGAGAGTGTTCTGATCTCCGACCTGTGAACCGACCCACAGCGCGAGCAATGGAGCTCCGGTCCAGAGATTGATGGATAGGAAGGCCGTCGCAGCTGCCATGGTCAACCGCTTGAACGTCGTCGAGCGGGGTGGATCTTGGCGTCCGACGTCTCCATGACCTGGCGAGATCACGCTATTGGGTTTCGATGGGCTCAGCACGCTCATGAGGTGACTCCGGCGTCGCCAATGAACTGGCTGACGAGCCTCAGCAGGTGCGCCCGCGTGGCCGGCCAGGCCTCATCGGCCCCTTTCTCATCCACGAACCTCAACATGGCAAGCCCGCGCATAGTCGCCTGCCCGGTCGAGATCAGTTGTGCGAAGCCCGGTCGGTCGGAGAGCTCCGGATAAACGATCCGGGTGGCGCCGGCGGCCAGGCGAGCTCCGTCGCGTTCGGCCTCCGCGAGCTGCTCACGAAGCTCAGCGTCGGTGCGCGCGGCGAGCCAAAGCTCCACCATGGCCGCGAACCGCGGACCCGTGAGTAGATCCCACCAGCGGTCGAGCTGGTGTTCGGTCCGTTGCCGTAGGGAGGCGATGTCTGCCGGGCGATCTTCAAACATCTTCTGTGCGACCTTGCTCCCGAGGTGGCGCCTGGCCTGGCCGAGCAACTCCGCGCGCGTGGCGAAGTGGTGCTGCAGCGCACCGGGCGTGACGCCAGCGCGTTGGGCGATCCGTCGCGTGGTGGTCTTCGCATAGCCCTCCTCCGCCAGGCAGTCGATTGCGGCGTCCAGCAATGCCGTGCGAGTCGCTGCTCGTCGCTCGGCCTGGGTCCGCCGCGTTCGCTCTGGGACGGCGAGTGAGTCGGCCATGCTCGTGAGTATACATGTCATGCGTATGGCATGTTGGCGGGAGCCTACCTCAACGGGCTCAAGATCGTCCTTTACTGGGACCGCCACGGCGCGTTTCGCCGACCTCGGCCTTTCCACGGGAGTACTCCCCGGACTCGTAGTCGCTTGCGCGTTGGTGGCCAAAGCGGCGCCCGGAGGCGCCGGCCGACGCGACCGCGCTGGACGAGCTGCGACAGCCTGTGTCGAGCGCGGTCGGACTACTGCTTTGCAGTGGTGAAGGAGGAGTCCTTGGCGAATCGCCTGGTACTGCCGTTCCTCGTCCAACGGGGACACCTGCTGAGCGCCGGGCGAGACGACTCCTATCACGCGAAACCGGCAGCGTAGACTGGCTGTCGTGCAGCCACCGCGGACGCAGTACGTCGAGCGAGACGGGATCTCGATCGCCTATCAGGTGGTGGGCGACGGTCCTGTCGATCTGCTGATCTCGCCGGGCTTCGTCTCCCACCTCGATCTGCAGTGGGCGGACCCAGGTCTCTCGCGCTTTCTGGCGCGCCTCGCCTCGTTTTCGCGGCTCATCATCTACGACAAGCCGGGTACAGGTCTGTCGGACCCGATCCGGCAGCTGCCTACTCTCGAGGAGCGCGTGGCCGACATCGAGGCGGTCCTTGATGCCGCGCGCTCGGATCGGGCCGCGCTCTTTGGCATCTCCGAGGGCGGTCCCACCTCGGTGCTGCTGGCCGCTATGCGCCCACAGCGGATAACATCGCTGATTCTTTACGCCACGTTCGCGGTCTGGCCGACAGCTGCGCCTGAGGACTTCTCGCCCGAGACGATCGCGCATGCGCAGCTCCATGAGCTGCTCGAGGCGATCGAGAACTGGGGCGACGCGAACAGCTTCCAGGAGATCTTCGCTCCGAGTATGACCATGACCGAGCCGCAGAAGCGCGGGTACGAGGTCTTCCTGCGGGCAGCGGCAAGTCCGCGCATGGCCCGAGCACTGATCGAGACCTTCATACGGATCGACATACGCGACGTGCTGCCGTCGGTGCGTGTGCCGACGCTCGTGCTGCATGTCGACGGCGACCGCGTCGTGCCGTTCGAGGCAGGCCGGCAGCTCGCGGACGGGATCCCTGATGCCCGACTCGTGACGTTCCGAGGCAGTGACCACCATTACATGCTCGTCGACGGGCTCGTCGATGAGATCGAGCGGTTCGTCACCGGCGCCGTCCAGCGCGCAGAGCCGAATCGGGTGTTGGCGAGCGTCCTTTTCACGGACATCGTGGCTTCCACGACGCGGGCGGCGGAGATGGGCGACCGCGCGTGGCTCGAGGTGCTCGAGCGTCACGACGCGCTCGTGGACCGCGTCGTCTCAGAGCACGGCGGGCGGGTCGTCAAGCACATCGGCGACGGGGCGCTCTCGGCGTTTGACGGCCCGGCGATGGCGATGCGCTGCGCCGAGGCCCTGAACGAGGGAGTCGACGACCTCGCCATCCAGCTGCGTAGCGGCATCCACACCGGTGAGTGTGAGGCGATCGAAGAGGACCTCGGCGGCTTGGCCGTCCACATCGGTGCCCGCGTCAGCGCGCAAGCGGGACCGGGCGAGATCCTTGTGTCCTCGACCGTCAAGGAGCTCGTGGTTGGCTCGGACATGCAGTTCACCGACCGCGGTGAGCACGAGCTGAAGGGCGTGCCGGGCACTTGGCATCTGTATGCGCTTGGAGAGGAGCGCACGCCGCAAGTCGAGCTCGACGGGGCGGCGGGGTACATGCGACGCTCAGACCGCGTCGCTGTCACCCTCGCGCGCAGGATGCCTCGGGCCATGCGCCTCGCTGGCCAGCTTGCTGCACGCGGAGGCTCACCGGCGTAGATGGCGCTCTCAGCCATCGGCGTGCCGCCGCTCGCTGCCAGCTTGACGTTTCACTGGGCAGTCGGCTCAATAGGCTCCGCAGTGCTGGTTTCGCGCCGATGCGAGCGCCGCGATGCGTGCCACCTGGGCTCCTGAGTTGGACGACTTGCAAGAGCGTCGGCAGGTGGCGGACGGGCGTCGTCTGACGCTCGCTTGCTGGGAGCAAAGCGGCAGCCCTGCGTGACGCCCGAGGCATGAGCACCGGCGTCGATGCTCATGCTTTCGGCGCTTCGGTCGTTCAGAGCTGCAGTCCGGCTGTCGCGGACATCATCGGTGCGCGTCGTGCGTGCACGGTGGAGATGATCTCCTCGATGTCGATGCCCTGCAGGTAGATGCTCGTCGTGCCGAGGTTGGCGTGGCCAAGCTGGCGCTGGATGACGTCGAGCGAGACCCCCTCGCGAGCCAGCTCGACGGCGTGCGCATGACGCAGTTGATGAGGCGCGAAGCGTCGTCTGACACCCGCCTTGGCGGCATGGCGACGAAACTCAGTGCGGACCGCGGCGGCCGACCAGGGTCGACCGCGGGTGGGGCCGTTGATCACGCAGAACAGCCGGCCGGCCGGGAACTCGAGGCGCTCTGAGAGCCAGGGCCCGAGGTTCTCCCAGCCCCAAGGGTCCATGCCGACCTCGCGTCGGCGGCCACCCTTGCCACAGCGCACGAGCACAGACCCGCGCTGTGGGTCAAGGTCGCGCTCGCTCAGCGCGAGCGCCTCCTGAACTCGGAGGCCGCCGCGCCAGAGGATGACGATCATCGCGCGTATCCGCCAGCCGTGAGGGTCCTCGCAGGCGTGGCGCATCACCGAGACGATCTCCTCGACGGTCGGCGGATCGGCGGGATAGAGCATCCCCTTGTTGCGGGGCGGACGGCCCGCGCGGTAGCCAGGGAGCGTTGCGGGTGAGCGGCGCCGCCCGGCAGAGTCGAGCAGTGACGAGACAGTCATTGGTTCTCCTCGTTTGGCACAGCGGATAGTTGAGGCCGCTCTACCAGTACCGGCGCCGCCGGAGCGCGAGGTGCGTCTTGTTGGGCAGGGAGGTGCGTCGCGACTTGACCCGCGGGACCGAGACGCGCTGTTCTGGCTCGCGTTTAGGTCCGGGGTCCTCAGGCCTTCCACTTGATGGAGCAACCGACCGGTGGCGTCTCAACCGGCTTGGGCTGGCGACCGTCCAGCACGGCGTCGAGAGCGCCGCGCAGGAAGGCGGCGTTCTGCGCGGGGTCGCCGTGGTCGGCGTCCGGGGCGCCTCGGTAGCGGAGCATCCCGGTGGCGTCGATCACGAACACATCCGGCGTCGTCTTCGCGCCATACGCGCGGGCGACGCTCTGCGACTGGTCGTAAAGGTACGGGACGCCTCCGAACTCTCCACTCTCAACTCGAAGCCGCATCGCCTCGGGCGAGTCGCGTGGATAACGCTCGGCATCATTGGGGTTGACCGCCAGCACACTGACTCCGCGGTCGGCGTAGTCGTGCGCAACCCCGACGATCCGCTCATGCCACGCCAGCGCGTAAGGACAGTGATTGCAGGTGAACACGACGACCGTCACCGCTGCATTGCCCGGCTCGTGCACGGTCCCCTCGGTGTCCGGCAGGTCGAACGTCGGAGCATGATCGCCAATAGCTGTCATCTATTTCCTCTCGGTGGTCGCGGTCCGAGCAGCAAGCAGCGCATCACGCACATCGGCCGGGTCCGGTGTCGGCGATATCCGCCCGTCGCGGCGATGGTAGATGCGGCACGTTAGTCCGATCGGCTCCTCGCCGGGTGGCTGAACATCGACGCCGTCGATACGGATAGTCGGCGACCCGACGAAGCGCTCCAGCTCTGCCTCGGACTGCGTCTCGACCTCGCGGACAAGGACCGTGCTCGGGTCCAGAGCAACATCCACCATCGCCTCGCGCAGCTCGGCAAGCGCCGTGGGATGGGAGGGACAGCCCGCCCAGAACAGAACCTCGATACGCATCCCTTCAGGCTAGGGCACCGGTCCCGGCCGGAGCGCGGAACACGCTTGCTTGCCGAAGGCGAAGCGGGAGCGCTTGCTTCCCGATCCTTCACGCTCGCGGTTCGTCCTTTGTGAGCGCGAGAGGAGTTGTTGCTCAGATGCTCGCTCAGGCCTTGATAGCCGTTATGGCGGTCAGTCTCGGCCTGTGCATGTGGCAGGAGTGGGTTCCCAAGCCCTACGGCTTCAAAAATCGCAGCGCAGTCCTGGTGAGCGCGAACGTCCTGCCGGAATCATGGTATGCCGGCGGCTCCTACCTAGACACGCGAGCCCCGGTCGTGGCCGTTCCACCTGGACGCACCCTAATCATCCCCCCAAGCCCGCAGCCCGGCAGCGGCCTGTGTGCGCCTGTAGCGGCGGCCTAGCGCCGTCGAGTCGAGGGCTCGCCCGAGCGGGGTTGCAGAACACGCTCTCGTCGGCTCCGGTGAAGTCCGCGCGCCTGATCAGCCGGTCGAGGCGGCACAGCCGTGACGGGAGCGCCGCTGGCTCATGGCGTGCCGCCGAGCGAGCAGTCTGTGACGGCGCGCATGGTCAGCAGCGTGATTCCTTCCGGTGGCTCACGCCGCGCGAACTTTTCGGCAGGCGTCACGCCGAGGAAGGCGGTCCCGTTGATGCTCACAGTTGCGCGGCGCACTGGCGCAGTGCCCGTGGCCTGCACGCACACCGTCAGTTCGTGCGGAGTGGTTCGTGCGCGAACGCCAGGCTGAGGAGGTGCCGTTGCTGGGAGGGCGGTATAGAAGCGCAGCAAGATCGAGGCCGGAGTCGATCCGCCGCCGATAAGTAACAGATGAAGAGGTAGTAGTTCGTTCGCTGATTCTGCAAGCACGTTTGGCAGGCCACGGGTTTCCTGGCGGACCATCGGAACGGTGACCCCGGATGTGAGGGTCGCGTCGAGTGGGCCCGTGCGTTCCTCGAGCGCCAGCGGACCGCTGCGTGCGATCACACGTCGACCGGATTCCACGCCGCCGAATCGCGTCAGCACATAGCGGTAGTCGGGGGTGAAATCTGGATCACGGGAGTTCACTCCGCGTAGATAGGCGAGGCCGTCGAAGTCGGAGTGTTCGCTCGGCAGCGAGACGTCCCCATGGTTGCGCTCGTAAACCAGCGAGTACACGAGCGGCAGTTCAGATACCGCCTGCTGCAGCTCTGCGTTCTCACCAAACCCTTCGACATTCACTGGTCCCGCGCGGCGTGGCAAATCGGACACGAGGGCCCGTTCGTCACCACCCAGGAAGTAGGCCTGGGCCGCGAACAGCTGACGCTCGGTCCGTGTCTGCTCTCCCACGGCAATCACGGCTGCGACCGCCACAAGGATGGCCGACCAGCGCATCCATCTTCGTCCTCCTGTGGCGAGCGCGACAATGCCGAGGATGAGCAGGACGATGGTCGTCGGCGCGATCGGCAGCGTGTTACGGTCCACGCAGTAGGAGCACTGGTCGGCCACGCTTGCATACTCGGAGAGTGCCGCGAACACCAGGATGATCGGTACGAGGATCAGGCCTTTCCGGTATCGCCACAGTCCAAAGAGGATCACAGCGATGAGGATGGCCGGCAGGATCGCGCGGCCGAGCAATTCGATGGCAGGTGCTTGACCCAGATCTTTCAGATAGACGAGTGAAGGGGTTTGCAAGACGTAGAACTGACGGGTCTGTAGCACCCAGCCTGGTAACACCGAGATCGGCAAGTGGTATTCGGGCTTGCCCACGAGATGTTCGCCGGTGATCGTGTCGGACCAGTAGCTCAGGTTGCGGGCGAAGCTCACCACGTCGAACACGATTGTGAGCGCCGCCACGATCGCTGCCAGTAGGGCAGCCGTTCGCACGGATTGCCAGCTCAGGTGGCCGCGAACCCGATTCAGCACCGCGATCGTGGCCAGCACGAGCACTGCGGCGAGGGCAACCCCGGGGAAGTACAGCGGGTAGAGCGCCATGAGCCCTGAGGCGAGCAGCGCGAACAGCATCAGGTTCGCCAGCCGCCGTTCGCGCAGCACCTCGACACCGACCGTCGCCAAGGGCATCAAGACAGCCAGGCCGCATATCGCCGCCTGGCTTCCGTCGGCCATCAGCTGGAGAAAGAGCGGTCCAGCAAACAACACCCCTGCGAGCGCGGCGGCCCAGCTTGGCTTGGGCGCGAAATAACGAACGGCGGCAAACGCTCCGAGCGCACCGGCCAGGAGGAACACGATCAGGAACAGGCCCTGTGTATCGGTGGCATGCAAGCCGATCAGCAGATCGAGATTGGCGGCAAGCGGCGCGGCGTCGAGATTCTGTTCGGCGCGTGCGATAAAGGACCAGTACTTGTGTATGAAGCTGGCGCCTTCTGCATACGGGCGTTGGGCGTGGCGGATCGACAGCTGCTCCATACCGTCCGCCTCGATCGTGTATCCAGCCGCATCTCCGATCAAGTAGCCGGTGGGTCCCACGCTGTTGCGCTCGTGCAGGGTGTAACTGAGCGGAGCGGCTACCACCACGCACACCAGCGCCAGTGAGAGCGCATCCCGCGCACGCAGGCCACGCAACGGTCTCCAACTGCCGCGTTCGCTATCCGCTCCGCCTGCTGCCGCCATGCGGCTTCGCTGTAGAGCGACCGCGATCGACACCGCGGCAATCACGGGCAGCAGCCAGTAGGTGTTGCGGGCCGCCGTGAACCAGATCAGCGTCGTGAATACACACGTCGCGAGGCAGAGCCCAAAGACCGGAGCGATGGCGAGCCGTGCTGCGGCGTCGAAGCGCCGTCCGAGAAACGATGCCGGACCGATCCCGAGCGCGAGCAGCGTGGCGAGCATCGCCAGCTCTCGCGCGACGATCTCAATCCACAGATGCACTGGCTCGATGTCCTACGCCGACACCGGGAAGGGATCGACCGTTGGGTGATGGCGTCGGCAGCCGGGATTCGCGCACGTAGCGCCACAACCGATGCTGGCCGAGAAGCGACGCACGCGGGTAGCCTACCCCGCAGTCATTCCGTCATTCTATGCCCGCCGCGGCCCGCTGAGCCCAATCTTCCCTGACTGCCGGATGGTTCGGGCTGCGGGTGTGGGGACAGACCGGCCCCCTGTTGGGGGAGCGCGGTCGTCGAGGGAGTTGCTGCCGTCTTGGACGGGAGCGGTTCGTGTTCGACGTAGGGACTCAGACCAGCCTCGGTCGTGCTTTACCTGGCGCGGCGCTTTAGCTGCCGCTTCGTCCCCACCGGCCTCGCCTTGCGGCGACACGGACGGGTCAAAATCGAGGATTGCCGAACCCGACCTGCGCACGCTGCCCGTGCGCTTTGGCTCGCTTGCCCTGGGCCTCGCCGGTGGCCCTAATGTCACCCGCATCGGCGGGTACGATGGCGAAGTCACCCGGACGGGGGTCGACTTCGGCGGCGATGAGGATTAGGGCTTCGGCTTGTGCCTCGCCACCGCTTTTGCGAGCGGGACGTGTCAAGCCAGCGGCACCACCGCCCAGGCCGCAGAGGGGACGCGCTGGTCGGAAGGCTTCCAAAGCGCTTCCACCCGACCCCAGCCCCAAGCGCTGACGCGCGGGCCATCGTGTTGAATACCCCGTTTTTGCGGGCGTTCTGCGAGTGGAGCCAACCGGGATCGAACCGGTGACCTCCTGCTTGCAAAGCAGGCGCTCTCCCAGCTGAGCTATGGCCCCAGGGACCCTGAGTTTAGGCCAACACCGTCGAACACCTGACACGGCCCTGCCAGAGCTCGAACCTAGTTCCCGCGGTCCCCCGGCGTGCCACCCTGGTGTTCGGCATCTGACGAGAACTCGTCGGGCGCCTCCCCGGGGACCTCCCATTCCAGCTGGTCCTCGTTGAAATCCTCGATATCCCTATCCCCTCCCACCGACGCGGCACCGGCCGTGCCCGACGGAGAGGAGTCCGTGGCGGACCGGTCCTCGTCGTCATCCATCACCGTCCGCATGTCCAGCTCGGCGGTCTCCTCGGCGGCGACCGCTAAATCCGCGCTGCCGGCCGGCTCGTGAGCCGTATCGCCTTCCCCGCCGGAAGTCGCCACCACGTTCGGCGTCGCGCGGACCGGCATCGTGTCGCCGTTGGCTTCGGCGTCGAGATCCTCGACGGCCGTCGCGAGCGCGTCATTGAGCGCCGCCGGCTCGGCGCCGAGACCCGTCTCCAGCGCCTCCCTCTCCTCGCGGGCGACCTCGCCCGGGTCCGCGCCGCGCAGGCGCTTCAGCTCCAGGTGATCGCGGATGGCGTCATCGAGCAATCCCATGCGCCGCCAAACCATACTGCCCCTGCGCGCTCGGCATATGCCCGCGTGCCCCCCCCTTCTGCCATTACACTGCTGTTGCCCTGCGCACGGTCGCCGGTGCGCGCACACGGGGCTATAGCTCAGCTGGGAGAGCGCCTGGATCGCACCCAGGAGGTCGGGGGTTCGAGTCCCCCTAGCTCCATCGTTCAGAAGCCCGCATATGCGGGCTTCTCGCATTGGCGGGGGGGATCGCCTACTCCGCCGTGGCACGTCAGTGGCACGTCAAGTCGGTTCAGATTTCTCGCCCTGATGCTGGTGACCGCCGCGCGCAGGTGCTCGCAGCGACCGTGCTGGTGGTGGGGATCGGTGCGACCGCAGCCCACGTTGGCGGGTCCCGCGAGCGGGGGAGTCGGGGAGCTTGGACAACGAGCGGACCGCTAGGCCAGCGTTCGACTGGGAGGGCCAAGCGGATACGGTTCGGTCATGGCGGGAGGGTCGGGCACAGGCGACGGTCCCAACAGGGCGGCGTTGTTCGAGGCGGCGAATAAGTTGCGCGGCTCGGTTGAGTCGGCCGAGTACAAGCACTGATGCTCGGGCTGCTCTTCCTGAAGCGCATCTCCGACGCTTTCGATCAGCGGGCCAGGTGCCACCGCGCAGGGGTCTCGCGCGGAACACGACGCACCCCGTTCGGGTCCGGCTTCCCGGCCTTCATAGCTTGTGCGGGTGTGTGCGCCTTCCTCGTGCTGACCTCGTCAGCTTCGGGCGCGATCTCCCCCACGCCTCCGCGCCCCTCCGCGGTAGCGACCGCCAACCGCACCGCCCTGGCGCCGAGCCCGGTGTCGGCCTCGAGCATTCCCCAGGTCAGCAGCAAGCTATCGGAAAGAGAAGTTCTGACGATCGCGAAGGCTGTTCCGAAGGTGCGTGCTCTTCGCGCGAAATACCCCACTCGCTTAGTTGAAGTAAGCGAAGGTCCCAACAGTTCGACGGTGCTCTACTTCAGGCCCCAGCGCCCGCACAGGCTGATCGGCGAAGTGACGATCGACAACCACACCGGACGGGTACTCGAAGAATGGACCGGCCTCCAGTTGTGGGAAATGGCAAGGGGGGTGCCCGGAGCGTACGGCAATCACGTGAACGAGCTGTATATCTGGTTGCCGCTGTGCGTCCTGTTCATGCTTCCGTTCTTCAACTTCCGCCGACCTCTGTCGCTGCTGCACCTCGACCTGCTCGTGCTGCTGTCGTTCTCGGTATCGCTCGCGTTCTTCAACCATGCGCACATCTACGCCTCGGTACCGCTCGTCTACCCGCCGTTGATTTATCTCCTTGCGCGGATGCTCGCGCTCATGCGTCCCGGCAACGCTCGCGGAAAGGAACGACCACTCCGCCTGCTCGTCCCGGCGCCGTGGCTGGCACTCGGAGTCGTGCTCCTGATCGGCTTTCGCATCGCGCTGAACGTCACCGACTCGAACCTCGTCGACGTCGGCTACGCAAGCGTGATCGGGGCGCAGCGAATCGTCAACTCAAAGCCCCTCTACGGCGCCTATACGGCGGAAAACAAACGCCTGGGAATCGAACGCCTGGACGCCTATGGTCCGGTCATCTACGAGGCGTATGTTCCGTTCGAGCAGGTCTTCGGCGCGGATACGACCTCGCCCGATCTATCTGACCTATCTGCCGCCCGCGCCGCCGCGATCGTGTTCGACCTGCTGGCGGTCGCGCTGCTGTTCCTGCTCGGCCGCCGCGTGCGAGGGCCGGCGCTGGGGGTCGCCCTGGCCTACGCATGGGTCTCATATCCGTTCACCCTGTTCGCGCTCGAGAACAACTCCAACGATGTGCTCGTCGCCGTGCTCGTGCTCGCGGCGCTGCTCGCCGCCACCTACCGATCGAGGATCGCCGGGGCCACGCGCGGCGCGTTCGCTGCGTTGGCGGGCCTAACCAAGCTCGCCCCGCTCGCGCTGGCGCCGCTGCTGGCCACCCACGGCCTGCGCGAGCTCCCGCCAGCGCGACGCCCCTACGCGCTAGCGCTGTTCCTGGCAGGGTTCCTGGGCACTGTCGCGCTCGCCTTGATCCCGGCACTGAGCCACGACTCGCTGCACACGATCTACGAGCGGACCTTCGCCAACGCGGCCAACCGGGATACGCCGTTCTCGGTGTGGGGGCTGTACGGCGGACTCGGCGGGTTACAACTCGCCGTCCAGATCGCCACCGTCGTACTCGCGCTGACGCTCGCGATCATTCCCCGGCGCCCCGACCTCGTCGGCCTGGCCGCGGGATGCGCGGCGGTGATCATCGCGGCGCAACTGGGGGTTGGCTTCTGGTTCTACCTCTACATCCCCTGGTTCTTCCCGCTGGTGATGCTCGCCCTGCTGGGACGCTTCAGTGCCCCGGGGGAGCCGCAAGCGGTCTGAGCTTTCGCCCGTTGCCCTCGCCTCCTGGTAGCCCTCGACCTCTGAGTCATGGTCCGCTGCCTCGATGCGAAACCGCTCTTTGCCGGGGGTTCGAGTCCTCCTAGCTCCACTCAATACCCGCCGAAGTCCTGCGTGTAGATCGCCCCAGCCTGCCCGCGGGCGAGCGAGGAGGGGGGGTGAGCGGAGACGCCGATGCCCGTGTTTCGGAAGCGGGGGTCGAGGATGTTGGCGCGGTGCCCGGGCGAGGCCATCCACGCGGCCACGACCGCCTCGGGGGTGCCTTCCCACAGTGTGCCCCAGCCGATGTTCTCGCCGACTTCATAGATCAGCCGTGAGCGGAGCAGGTAGCCGGACGCGCGCATGCGGCTGAGCGGGGTGTCGCCCTGCGGCCCATCGTGTTCGAAGTAGTTCCTCACGGCCATATTGTCGGTGTGGGCCTGGGCCGCATGCTGCAGTCGCATGTTGGCGCTCAGCGGTCTCTCGCCCGCCTCGGCCCGTTCGCGGTTGACCAGACAGAGCGTCACCGCGCGGATCAGGCCGAGGTCGGTCGCCGAGGGTTGCAGACCGGCGTCCAGGCAGGCGCCCGGGATGCGCCGGGCGCTCGGCGCTCGCTCGCTCGCCCTCCCGACACGGCGAGCCGCGGCCCAGGCGGGCGAGGACATCAGCGCCAGCAGGGTCACCGCCAGCACCACGACGAGGCTCGTGCGCGGGACGAACGCATCGGGGTTGGCGGCGCGGCGGGTGGCCGGCGCGGGTCTCCTCGTCACCCGGTCGCCCGCGGCCGCCGCGCGGCACAGGGCCAGCGCCATGGCTGCGACCAGCGCCCACCCGACGACTACCCCGAGGAGGGGTACGTCGAGGTGCGGCAGAACGACGCTGGGGATCCGTGCCCGCAAACCAAAACCCTCTTTCGTTGGCCTACGGGGTTAGCTGACGGGCTAGCGCTGAAAGAGCCTGCGCTTCTCACGGTCTCGCCGTGCGATTAGCCCCAATAACCTGGGTCCCCCGTTCCCCGGCACACCCTGGCCAGGGACTCGGCTTTATCGGCGGCAGGCTAGCAAGGGTGGAGGACGACAACGCCCGGCTTGCGTAGATTCTGTCCGCAAATACCGGAAATCAGGGGCGATCCGCCCGCAGCGGTGGCGGACTGGCTGATCGGCTAGGCTTTGCCGTGGGAGCCGCAGACGCTAGGGGGCGGCGCGATTGCGCCACCCGGGAGGGAAGGTCGTGAGCACCACCAGCCGGGCCGGGCATGAGGAGACGCCGCTTGATGAGGTGCTCGTCGCCGATCGCGAGAACTTCCAGGACGGGCCGCCGCTCGAGCTGTTCCGGCGGATGCGCGGCGAGTGCCCGGTCCACTGGACCGAGCGCTTCGTCGAGTACCCCGACGAGGACGGCTTCTGGTCGGTGACGACCGCCGACGACGTGCACGAGGTGAGCCGCGACTGGCAGACCTACTCCTCGGAGATCGGCGGGTTCACGTCCATAAAGAACGCAATCCTCCCGCTGGAGCTGCAGCAGGCGATGTTCATCGGCATGGATCCGCCCAAGCACGATCGCCTGAAGGCGCTCTTCCAGCGGGGCTTCACCCCCAAGCGAATCGCAGAGCACGAGGACGCGATCCGCGCGATCACCGTCGATGTGCTCGACCGCCTCGAGGGCTCAGAGACGTGCGATCTCGTCACCGACGTCGCCCAGCCGGTCGTGGCGCGCGTGATCGGCAGCTTCATGGGCCTCTCGCCCGAGGACGACGAGATGTGGGCGAGGCTGATGAACACGATCGTCGGGGCCGGGGACCGGGACGTCACACCGGACGGGACCGAGACGGTCATGGAACACGACGTCCCCGAGCTGTTCGAGCGCTGCGGCAAGCTCATCGCCGAGCGCCGCGAGACGCCCACCGACGATCTGACGAGCGTGCTCGTGCACGCCGACCTCGACGGCGAGAAGCTCGAGGACCACGAGATCGTGATGGGCTTCTTCCTGCTGATGGCCGCCGGCAACGACAGCACCAAGGCGACCTACTCAAGCGGCATGCGCGCGCTGATGGAAAACCCCGAGCAGCGGCGCAAGGTGCTCGAGGACTCGGCGCTCGTGCCGGCGGCGGTCGAGGAGTCGCTGCGCATGTTCCCCGCCTTCGCCCACTTCGCGCGCACGGCCACCCACGACACCGAGCTCCACGGCCAGCGGATCCGCGAGGGCGAGAAGGTCGTCATGTGGTACCCCTCGTCAAATCGCGATGAGTCCCGCTATGAGGACCCCGACCGCTTCGACGTGACGCGCAACCCCGAGCACCAGGCCTTTGGCGCCGGCGGACGGCACTTCTGCCTGGGCACGGCGCTCGCGCGCCTCGAGCTGCGGATCCTGATCGAGGAGACGCTCGCGCGCTTCCCGGAGATGGAGATGGACGGCGTGCCCGAGTACTCGGAATCGCCGTTCGCCAACCAGCTCAAGACGCTGCCGGTGCGGCTGCGCCCGTAAGCTCGCCGGAGAGCTCGACGCACAGCTGCTCGAGCAGCCGCTGCACCTCCGGAAGGCGCTGCGTGTCGTGATCGTCGAGCAGCACCGACAGCTCCTCGCGTCGTGCGCTCAACAGCTGATCGGACATCGACACGCCCGCTGGCGTCAGCGCCGCGCCGTCCCCGGTGTCCGCCACGAAGCCCCGTTTGCGCAACTCGAGCTCGACCGCGGCGACGCGCTCGTCCTCGATCGACTGCTCGCGGGCCATCGCGCGCGTGCCCTCGATGCCGTAGCTGCCGAAGCGCGCGAGCGCCCAGACCGCCCCCGGGCTGAGATCGACGTTGGCGCGGGCGGCGACGCGCTCGTTGAAGGCGCGGCGGCGCTCGCGGCTGACGAGCACCCCGAGCGCACGGTCGAGCTCGGCCAGCGAGGTCGGGCTCTTCGGCGCGGCCAGCGCGTCGTCGAGCCCCTGGCTCGTTGAGGCGGTCGCGCGCAGCGGCCGCTCGCGCAGCCGCAGGCTGAGTGCGAACCCCACCGCGCCCACGCCCGCCGCCACCAGGAACACAGGCCGCAGCGCGTGCACGTAGGCGTTCTCATAGGCGTGTTTGGCCGCCGCCGGCAGCGTGGCCACCTGCGCGCCCGTCAGACGCCCGCCGCCGGCGACCTGGGCTCCGAGCCGGCCGCCGATTGCGCTGTGGAGCTCCGAGCGCAGGCGCGTCGTGAAGATCGTGCCGAACACCGCCGCCCCGATCGAGCCGCCGATACCGCGCGCCAGCGTAACCCCGGAGGTGGCCGCGCCGAGCACGCTGTAGTCGACGGCGTTCTGCACGGCCAGCACCAGCACTTGCATCACCATCCCCAGGCCCAGCCCCAGCACGAGCAGGTAGAGATCCGCGAGCGCCGCGCTCGTGTTGAGATCCAGGCGCGACAGCAGCAACAGGCCGATTGTCATCACCGCGGTGCCGGCGATCGGGAACATCCTGTAGCGGCCGGTTCGCGAGATCACGCGGCCGGAGATGATCGAGGTCGTGACAAGGCCGCCCATCAGCGGAATCAGGCGCAGGCCCGCACCGGTGGGGCTCGATGCGAACACCGTCTGGAAGAACAGCGGCAGGAACGTCACCGATCCGAACAGCGCGAAGCCGACGATCAACGACAGCAGCGCGCCGATGCGAAAGACCTCGTCGCGCAGCACCGCGATCGGCAGCACCGGTTCGGGCGCGCGGCGCTCGACGGCCAGGAACACGAAGATCAGAACGACGCCCGCGGCCGCAACGAGAACCGTCGGCGCAGAGCCCCACACCCAGGTGGTGCCGCCGAGGCTCGCGACCAGCACGATCGCACTCAGGGCGCCCGCGAGCAGGCCTGCGCCCAGATAGTCGATCACGGGACGGCTGCGCACGCTCACGCTGGGCAGCGTCGCCGCGATCACGGCCAGCGCGATGAGCCCGATCGGAAGGTTCACGTAGAAGATCCAGCGCCACGACAGGTGCTCCACGATCACGCCCCCGAGCAGCGGGCCGGCGACGCTCGCGAGGCCGAACACCGCGCCGAACAGGCCCTGGTAGCGGCCGCGTTCGCGCGGGGAGACGATGTCCCCGACTGTCGCCTGCACGAGCACGATCAGCCCGCCGGCACCGAGTCCCTGGACGGCCCGAAAGGCGATCAGCATCGTCATCGATCCCGCCAGCCCGCACAGAGCCGAGCCAACGAGGAACAGCACGATGGCGCTCTGCAGGACCCGCTTTCGGCCCAGCTGGTCGCCGAGCTTGCCATACAGCGGCGTGACCGCCGTCTGCGCGAGCAGGTAGGCGCTCGTCACCCACGACAGCCGCTCGAGGCCGCCGAGGTCTCCGACGATCGTCGGCAGGGCCGTCGCGACGATCGTCGAGTCGAGCGCCGCCAGCAGCAGCACCAGCATCAGGCCGCTGAAGATCACCCCGACGCTGTGCTTGGAGGCGGGGCGCGAGGCTGCTGGAGCTGCGGCGGTCACGTGGGCGCGGTCTTTAGCACACACCGGCGGCCGGCACACACAGGGGCGCGAGGCGAACGCTCGGGGAAAGCGCTGCTGGCCCCGCGCCCGATGTGCTAAGGGCTCAGCGTAGGAGGAACGCTGCCCACCTTGACTAGCAGCGAGCGGCGTATTTGGATCACTGAATGTGGTGCAACGCGAGATTCGCGACGAGCGCCTCGGATGCGAGTACGATGGGTGGGCTGCACGCGCGTGGGCTTCTCCTCTGCTCCTGTCCGCGCGCCCCGCCGATAGAGTTGGGAGAACCGAGGCATCATGCCAGACGGTCACAGCACTCTGCCGGTCGGAGACGGTCACAGCACTCTGCCGGTCGGAGACGGCCTCACAGAAGCGATCTCCGCCGCGATGGTGACGCTCTACGCCGAGGTCTACGGCCACAACCGCACCACGGCCAGCACCTACATCAACGACAACGTCGTCGTCTGCATCCTCGAGGACATCCTCACCAAGACCGAGGAGCAGCTCGTCGCCGACGGCAGCTCGACCGAGGTGATCGAGGGTCGCGTGGCCTTCCAGGCCGCG
Organism: uncultured Solirubrobacteraceae bacterium; assembly: GCA_963779605.1. Taxonomy (GTDB): domain Bacteria; phylum Actinomycetota; class Thermoleophilia; order Solirubrobacterales; family Solirubrobacteraceae; genus Palsa-744. Next base: position 703,267 of record CAVZYR010000004.1, on the reverse strand, counting down.
CGCGAGGACGAATTCAGCGCCGCCGTCGAACGCCTCACCCGGCGCAAGGTCGTGGCCTTTATGAGTGCGAACCAGACGCTGCCGGGGATCGCCTGTGAGATGTTTTTCCTTGAACCCGTGGAGGTCCATCGGTGAGATCCGCCCCCGCGCTGAAGCTCACCGACGCGGTCCTCATGCAGGAGGTCCAGGCCGGCGAGCGCTCCGCCCTGGCGGAGCTGTATGACCGCTTCGCGGTCCGGGCCTACCGCACGGCCTTCGCGATCTGCCATGACCGCGACTGCGCCGAGGACGCGGTGCAGGACGCCTTCGTGTCGATGTGGTCCTCGCGGGCGACCTATGAGCCGGAGCGAGGATCCGTCATCGGCTGGGCGATGACGATCGTCCGCCACCGCGCGATCTACCTGGCCCGGCGACGCTCGGCCGCCGGGCTTGACGAAGGTCCGGCGCGGCTGGATGACCAGCCGGCGATCGACGACGTGCCCACGGACTTCGCCCTGCGGGCCGAAACAGAGGAGCTGACGGGCCTGCTCGCGAGGCTGCCGCCGACGCAGCGCGAGGTGATCAGGCTCGGCTTCTTCGAAGGCCTCACCCACGAGGAGATCGCAACCCGGCTCGCGCTGCCGCCGGGCACCGTCAAGGGACGCATGCGGCTCGGGCTGACGAAGCTCCGCAGCGAGCTCGACACCCCCTAGACGGGCGCGACCAGCAGATCAGGCCCCTCGCTGTCGGGGTCGGCCTTGTTGACCCTGGGGTTGGCCGGCCGCGCCGTCAGCCGCGCGCTCGGCAGAGGCCCACACAGCGCGAGCACATCCTCTGCGTCGAGCGCCGGCGAAAGCCACGCCCGCCGTGCCTGCTCGTCGGCGAGAATCACCGGCATGCGATCGTGGATCGGCGCAGCGATACGGTTGGGCGTCGAGTCGCACGTCAACAGCGTGACGCTCTCAATCCACTCGCCCGCGACCTTGCTCGGCGTCCACAGCGCCGCGAACGCAAATGGCGCGCCGTCGTCGAGCTGGAAGTAGAACGGCTGGCGCGGCTGGCCGCGGCGCTCCGGAGCGAGCCACTCGAAGTAGCCGTCGGCGACCTGCAGCGCACGTCGCGACGCCTTCGCGATCAGGCTTGCGAAGGGCGCCTTCGTGGCGACCGTCTCCACGCGCGCGTTGATCAGCTTGCCGCCCCCTTTCAGATCCTTCGCCCAGGGCGGGATCAACCCCCAGCGCAACAGCCGCGCCTCGGGCTCTCCGTGTGGAGCGACGATCGCCAGCACCTCTTCGGTGGGCGCGATGTTGTAGCGGTGGGTCCCCTCCTCGCTGAGGATGGGAATGCCCAGGCGGGCGTTGAGTTCGTCAATCCCGGCTGTGTTCGTGTAGCGCCCGCACACTACGCGCCGGGCCGCTCGTGCAACAGGCGCGGGTCCGGCAGCGCCGTGAGCGTGTCCTCGAGCTGCGCGCGCAGCGGCTCGAACCGCGGCGGCAGCGACAGATGCTCGCCCAGATGCTGCTCGTCCTCGTCGACCGCGAACCCGGGCCCGATCGTCGCGATCTCGAACAGCACCCCGCTCGGCTCGCGGAAGTAGATCGAGCGGAAGTAGAAGCGATCGATCACCGGAGTGGGATTAGCGCCCGTCAGCTCGAGGCGCTCGCGCCACTGCTCATGCTCGGCGGGCGTGGAGGCGAACGCCACATGGTGGACCGAGCCCGCGCCCTGTCTGGGAGTGACGTCCCTGAGGGCCGCGTCGTAGGCATAGAAGCCGCTGCGCTCCTCACCGCGCGCCTCCCAGCGACCGGTGGCGTCCTTCGTGAAGCCGAGCGTCTCGCCGAGCAGGGACTCGCTGCGAACAGGATCCAGGGTGTAGGCGCGCACGCCGTCGAACCCGCGAAGCGCGTGCTCGGGGGGGATGTCCGGCGCCTCGGCGGTGAGAGGCGGCTGCGCGTCCGTGCTCGGTTTGAGCTCGTGCTCGAGGCCCTCGGGGTCGGCGAACAGCAGGCTGTCGGCGGTCAGGCTCGAGTCCACGCCGCGCGCCGCCAGCCGCTCCTTCCAGAATCGAAGCGTGTCCTCGGAGGACACCCGCCAGACGATCCGGTGGACCATCCCCGCGCCGACCCTCCCCCGCGCCGCGCCCGGGTACTCGAAGAACGTCAGGTCCATCCCGGGCGAGCCGTGCTCGTCGCCGTAGAACAGGTGGTAGACGGTCGGATCGTCCTGGTTGACGGTCTTCTTGACCATCCTCAGGCCGAGCAGGCCGACGTAGAACTCGACGTTGCCGACCGCGTCGCCGGTGATGGCGGTGATGTGGTGGATCCCCTCGAGCTTCATCGGAGATGCCATTATCGCCTAGTCTCCGTGCCCGCGCCGCGGGCCCGCGCGGGCTGATGAAAATGGGGATGATCCGGAGGTCGCCCGCGACGCCGATCTTGTCCTGGTGCTCTCGAGCCCGAGCCTAGTCTGGCGTGTGGGTCTCCCCGGACCTCCGGACTGTTGCCATGAGCACGCCTGTCAGATTCGCCAGTTCTCAGAGACCCCTGGGCGACGATGGTGTCCTCGATCCCTCGGGAGGTTGCAATGGAGACGGTCGTCGAGCGCCCAGGGGCGCTGGATGTTCATAAAGCGCAGGTGACCGCGTGCGTGCGGGTGCCGGGCGGGCGCGGTACTAGTCGTGAGCAGCACGTGGCGGAGTTTCAGACGACGGTGGCCGGGCTGCTCACGCTGCGCGATTGGCTCACCGCGCACAAAGTGACGCAGGTCACGATGGAGGCGACCGGCGTGTTCTGGAAGCCGGTGTGGGCGATCCTCGAGGACGAGTTCGAGCTGCTTGCTGGTCAACGCTCGCCACGTCAAGCAGGTGCCGGGTCGCAAGACCGATGTCTCAGATGCCGAATGGATCTGCCAGCTCGCAGAGGCCGGCCTGTTGAAAGCGAGCTTCGTGCCGCCGAAGCCGATCCGCGCGCTTCGCAACCTCACGCGCTATCGCAAGACCCAGATCCAGGAGCGCTCGCGAGAGGCCAACCGTCTGCACAAGGCGCTCGAGGACACCGGGATCAAGCTGGACTGCGTCGCTTCAGACATCCTCGGTGCCTCGGGCCGGGCGATGCTCGACGCGCTCGTGGCCGGCACCACCGACCCGGAGGTGCTCGCCGAGCTGGCCAAGGGCAGGCTGCGCGCAAAGCTCCCTTTGCTCAGAGAGGCCCTCGAGGGCCGCTTCGATCACCTGCATGCCGTCTGGATCGGGGCGATCCTCGCCCACCTGGATTTCCTGGACGAGCAGATCTCCTCCCTCACCGAGACGATCGGGGAGCAGATCGCCCCTTTCGAGAAGGCCGTTGAGCTCCTGTGCACGATCCCCGGCGTTCAACGGCGCAGCGCTGAGGTGATCGTCGCGGAGATCGGTGTTGATATGAGCGTCTTCCCTACCGCCAAGGAGCTGGCTTCATGGGCGGGCCAATGCCCCGGAAACGACCAGTCCGCCGGCAGACGCCGCTCGGGTCGTACCCGCAAGGGATCGAAGTGGCTCGACTGGGCGCTGGAGGAGGCTGCCCTGTCCGCCACACGCACCACCGACGTCTACCTCGCTGCGCAGTACCGGCGGCTCAGACCCCGGCGCGGCCACAAGAAGGCCCTCGGCGCGGTCAAGCACTCCATCATCTGCGCGTGCTGGCACATGCTCAGCACCGGCGAGCTCTACAACGACCTCGGCGGCGACTACTTCCGCAAGCGCGACCCCGAGCGCACCACCAAACGCCTCATCACCCAGCTCGAAGCGCTCGGACACACCGTCACGCTGCACGACGCGGTGGCAGCCTGAAGGCTATTTTCCTGTCAGTGCAAGATGGAGCATTGATCCCGCGCTTCGGCCGCGCGCGCCGCGACCCCGCGCTCGCCGTGCTCGAAGGCCTCCACCCGCTCAAGCACGCCCTCCGCTTCGGCGCGAACGTGCTCGAGGCGGTGTCTCCCGATCCGGCCGAGCTCGACCGCCTCTGCGGGCGGCTCGCGCCCGATCTGAGCGAGCGCCTGCGAGCGCTCGTGCGCCCCGTCGACGCCGCCGTCTTCAATCAGCTCGCGCCGCTCGCGCCGAGCACCGGGGTGATGAGTCTCGCCGAGCGCGCGGTCGCCGATCCCGTCGCCGTGCTCGCGAGCCCGCGCGCGGCGCCGGTGGTCCTGCTCGAGGACCCGCGCGACCTCGGCAACATGGGGGCCTGCGTGCGCGTGGCCGCCGCCGCCGACATCGCCGGCGTGCTCACGAGCGGCAGCCACGACCCCTGGCACCCGGACGCCCTGCGGGGCGCCGCCGGGCTCCACTACGCCGTGCCGGTCGCCCGCCTCGAGCGGCTGGAGGTACTCGCCGGCCGCGACCGTCCCCTGCTGGCGGTCGATCCGGGCGGCGATCCGCTCGATCCCTCAGAGCTGCCCGCGCGCGCGCTGCTCGCATTCGGCACAGAGCGCGAAGGGCTCTCCGAGGAGCTCGCCGCCCGCGCCGAGGCGCACGTGAGCATTCCCATGCGCCCCGGGGTATCGAGCCTCAACCTGGCGACGTCCGTGGCCGCGGTGCTGTTCGCCTGGCGCCTCTCAGCGCGCGCCGCCCCGACGCTCGCCTGAGCAGCGCTACGCGGCGGTCGCTTCCACGCCGTCCAGCAGGCGCCAGTTCCCGCGCAGCGCCGCGCTCGCGCGCCGCACCATCCGGTCACCCGTCTGATCCGGGTTCTCGACGCCCGCCACGAGCTCGGTGATCACTTCGCGTGCCTGGCGGGCGTGCTCTGAATCGAGCTGCTCGTGAAGCCTGAAGTAGGCCACCGCCGGCCCCTCCTGCTGATAGCCGTAGTGGGCCGTCAGGCCATCCATCTTCGTCCTCGAGATCTCGGGCTGGCCGGCCTCGATCGCATACAGCACCGCCAGGTGCTCGAGCAGGTCCTCGCCCGCCGTCCACGCCCGCACGCACTCTCCCGTCTCGGCCGGCGTCGGCTGATCCGCGGACGGCGCCTCACAAGAGCGTGCCGCGCGCGCGAACTCGTCCCACAGCGCCACGTGCGAGCGCTCCTCATCGGCGTGAGCGCGCAGAGCGGGCGCCTGCGCCGGCCCCGCCTGCTCGGCCGCCCGTGCCGAGGCCTCGGCCAGCGCGACCACGGCCCGGCGGTACTCGCCGGCGTAGACGGCGAGCTCGTGAGCGCTCAGCTCGCCGGCGCTCCAGCGCTTGTAGAACGGGTGCTCGAGCACGTTGGTCGCGCTGCGCGCCTGATCGAGTCTTGCAAGAACGTCCATGGGAATTCCCTTCTTCGCGTTGGTCGTCGTCGAGTTCGATCGCCGCCGGCTATGCGGGGTTGGCGCGGGCCCAGTCCACGATCTCCTGCGATCCATCGAGCACCGTGTCGTCGTCGAGCACCAGCGTCGGCACCCAGCGGTTGCCGGTCAGCCTCTGCACCTCCCGGCGCCCGCTCGTCTGATTCAGGAACCCCGGCAGCGGCCCGTAGCCGTATGACAGCACGACCTGCGGATCGTACCCGGCGTCCTTGAGCGCGTGATAGGCGTTGCCGCACGGATGCCCGCCCGGCCGCGGGGCGTGCTTGAACGTTCCGTAGCAGACGTACAGCTTCACCTAGGACACCGTCAGCGTGCCTTCCATCCCCGCCTGACGGTGCCCGGGGACCGAGCAGTAGAAGGTATAGGTGCCGGGCTTCAGTTTCACCGTCACCGACCGCGCGCCCCCGCTGAAGGTGGGGGTCGCGCCGAGCACCGTGCTACCAGAGGCGATCGTGACGTTGTGTTCGAGCGGCGACATGTTCGTCATCGTGATCGTCACCGTCCCGGGCTTGGCGCTGAGCGTCTTGGTGTTGTAGCTGAGCAGGCCTTCGCGGTTGGCGGCGAGCTGCAGCGTCGTCGTCGGGCGGGCGGGGGAGGAGGGCGGCGCGGGCGTCCCCGTGGTCGCTTTCGGCGGGCCGGCCGGGGTGGATGTGGCGGGTGCCGGCGCGGCCGGGGCGGGCGTTGATTCCGCGGCGGCGCTCGGCGCCGAGCCGGCCGGCGCACTCGACGCGGACGCTTTGGCGGGAGCGGGCGTGCTCGCCGTGAGCACGGCGGCGGCGGCCGTGGCGACGACCAGCACCGCGCTGATCGCTATCACCGCGCGCTCGCCCGACTGGCTGTGAGGGAAGTCCGGGCGGCGCAGGCCGATGCCGACGGCGACGATCAACGCCCACGCGACCAAGATGCCGCCGGCGATGTAGAAGGGCACCCTGCTCTTCTCCGCCGCCAGAATGGGTGCCAGGTGAAGCGTCGCCGGGTGCATCGCGGGGGCGAGCCTAACCGATGGGGCCCCGGATATGCTCCTGGGAGAGATGACCGAGACGGTGCGCACACCCGAGGCGAGCCTCGAAGGGCTGCCCGACTTCCCCTTCAGCTCGCACTACCGCGACCTCGACGGCGTGCGCCTGGCCCATCTCGACGAGGGCGATGGCGCCCCGGTTATCTTTCTGCACGGCGAGCCGACCTGGTCGTTTCTGTGGCGCAAGGTGATCCCGCCCGTGCGCGACGCGGGCTTTCGCTGTGTGGCGCCCGACCTGGCCGGCTTTGGCCGCTCGGACAAGCCGGTCGACATCGAGTGGTACTCCTACGACCGCCACGTGGACACGACCGCGGCGCTGCTCGAGGAGCTCGACCTGCGCGAGGCGACGATCGTCGTGCACGACTGGGGCGGGGCGATCGGGCTGCGCCTCGCGATCGAGCACCCCGAGCGGATCGAGCGCCTCGTGATGATGGACACCGGCCTGTGGACCGGCCGCCAGCGCATGTCCGAGGCCTGGCTGGCGTTCCGCGACTTCGTCGCCCGCACCGAGGATTTGCCCGTCGGCATGCTCGTGCGCCGCGCCTGCTTGAACGATCCGGGCGATGAGGTGGCGGGCGCCTACGACGCGCCCTACCCCGACCCCGCCTCGAAGGCCGGCGCGCGCGCCTTTCCGCTGCTGATCCCGCAGGCGCCCGACGCGCCGGGCGCGGCGGAGGGCCGCCGCGTGCTCGACGCGCTGGCCGAGGACCACCGCCCGACGCTGATGCTGTGGGCCGACTCCGATCCGATCCTGCCGCTGTCGGTGGGCGAGGCCTTCGCCGAGCGGATCGGCCGCTCGGCGCCGCGTCCGATCCCCCAGGCGAGCCACTTCCTGCAGGAGGACCAGGGTCCGCTGATCGGCCGGCTGATCGCCGACTGGCTGCTCGAGGGCTGAGCTGTCACTCCTCCGTGCTGCTCGTGATCTGGGCCTGCCCGGGCGCCGGCGGCAGCCCGGGCTCGGAGCGGGAGGCGCGCAGCTCATAGCCGGCCCGCGCGGAGGTGTCGACCTGCGAGAGCACCGCGTCGGCCTTGCTCACGCGCGAGAGGCCGTCCTGCACGGAGATCGGCAACAGCGCCGACACGCGCTCTGAGATCCCGAGCTCCTTGGGAACGTGCACGTCGAAGCGCGGCACCCGCAGCGTCTCGACGATCGCATCGGCCACCTGCTGGGGCTCGATCTTCCTGAACTGGCGCTGGCGCGGCTCGGACAGGCCGAGGCCCAGTTCGGTGTTGACGGCGACGGGGCTGATGACCGATATCTCGACTCCGGAGCCGCGCACTTCCTTGCGCACGGCGCGACTGAGGTTGATCACGGCGGCCTTGCTCGCGCAGTAGGTGGCGCCGCCCGGGAAGCCGTACTTGCCGGCCTGGGAGGCGATGTTGACGATGTGGCCGCTGCCGCGGGCGAGCATCCTCGGCAGCACCAGCTTCATCCCCAGGATCACCCCGTTGACGTTGATGTCGAGGATGCGCTGGGCGGTGGCGTCGTCCTCGGCCAGGAACGGCCCGATCGGCATGATGCCGGCGTTGTTGACGAGCACGTCGACCGGTCCGAGCTGCTCCTCGGCGAGGTTCAGGAACTCATAGAAGGAGGCGCGGTCGGTCACGTCGAGCGGGAGAGCGACGGTGCTCGGACCGAGCTCCGCGGCCGTCCGCTGCGCGGCCTCGAGGTCGACGTCGCCGATCGCCACCCTCACGCCCTGGCGCAGGAGCGCCTCGGCGGTGACGCGGCCGATGCCGCGCGCGGCTCCGGTGATCGCGGCGGTCTCTCCGGCGAGGATGCGAGGCTGCTTGGCCATGGATCTCCTCCTGGCGGTCCGGTTGTTGGAATACAGTGCGAAACGCTAGCGCGCCTGCAGCTGGTGACAGCGTGCAGACAGGCTAGTACCCTGAAGCCATGTCCTCCTTCAAACATGGGGAGCATCGCATCGCCTACACCGAGTTCGGTGGCGGTCCTGCGGCTGTCACCCCGGCGGGCGAACGAGGACGGACGGCCAAGAGCGCACCGGCGAGCACGCGGCCGCTGATCCTCATCCACGGGCTGCTGCTCTCGCAGGAGATGCACGTGCCGCTCGCCAAGGCCCTTGCGGCGCGCGGCAACCGGGTGATCACGATCGATCTGCTCGGCCACGGCCAATCGGACCGCCCGCGCGACATGTGGCGCTACTCGATGGCCTTCTTCGCCGAGCAGGTGATCGGGTTGATGGACCATCTGCAGATCGACGAGGCCGTCGTGATGGGCACCTCGCTCGGGGCCAACACCGCGCTCGAGATCGCCTCGATCGCGCCCGAGCGCCTGCGCGGGATGGTGATCGAGATGCCGGTGCTCGACAACGCGCTGCTGTGGAGCGCGCTCGCCTTCACGCCGCCGCTCGTCGCGCTCACGTTCGGCGAGCCGATCATGAAGATGATCGCGCGCGGGGCGCGCGCGGTGCCGCGATCGCTGTTGCCCCACTACGGCAACGTCATGCTCGACCTCGTCCGCCAGGAACCGGGTCCGGGTGGCGCACTGATGCAGGGACTGTTCTTCGGCCGCATCGCCCCCCACCGCGTCGAGCGGCGCACGTTCGAGGCCCCCACGCTCGTTCTCGGCCACCGCCGCGACCCCGTGCACCCCTTCTCCGATGCCGGCATGCTCGCCGACGAGCTCCCCAACGGCCGCCTGCTCGAGGCCGACTCGCTGATGGAGCTGCGCATGCACCCCGAACGGCTCACCGGCGAGATCGCCGCGTTCCTGGACGAGGTCTGGCGCCCGCAGCGGGCGAAGGCCGCCCGGCCAAAGGGCAAACGCACGCGTACCGCCTCCGGCTGACGGCGGCGACCCACCCTCGGCCCTCGCCCGGCGCGCACGTGGCCGGCGCCGGCTACTTGGCCGGGAACAGTTCGACTTCGTTGATGCTCACACGGCCGGGCGCCGTGGGGGTGCCGATCGAGGCCGCGGGGGCGCCGCTGATCCATAGGGTCACGAAGCGGAATGCTTTCGTCGAGTTGCCCAATTTGATCAGCATGTGCCGCTTCTTCTCGACCTGGTAGGGGCTCAGGTGGACCCACGCCGGGTTGGTGATGGCGGTCGGTGCGGCGCTGCCGTTGGCGCCGAACACCTCGACCGTCATGCCCGGAGTGGAGGTGATCAGGTCGAGAGCGCTCAGCCTCTGTGCGGTGTTCAGGTCGATCAGGAGACCGACGGCCATCCTCGGCGCGATCGCCGGGTCCACCCGCGCGGTCCAGCCGGTAGAGGTGTCGCCGTCGACGGCGAGGCTCGGATCACCGAACGTTTCCGCCGGATAGTTTTCGGGGTTGTAGCTGGTGACCGAGTTCGTGTCGAGCAGGATCGCCGGCGTCGTGGGCGGCTGTTCGGCTGTATTCGTGGTCGTCGGCGTTGTCGTTTTCGGCGTGGCCGTTTTCGGCGTGGTCGCTGTCGGCGTCGTCGTCGCGGGCGGGGTGGTGGACTTCGGCGTGGCCGCCGTCAGCGGGATTTTCGGAGGTTTGATGGTGCTCGCCGGAGGGACCGGCGTGACCGGGGTCGTCGCTTTCGTGGGCGTGGTGCTCGGCGTCGTGGCCGGCGCCGGCGTCGTGGGGGCGGCCGGCGTCGTGGCCGCGGGCGCCTGCGCGATGATCACGTTCACGTGGTGCACCGGCTTCTTGTTGATGGCGGCGTAGGCGGCTGTGGCCGCTCCGACGACGAGTATCGCGATCGCGCCGAGGACGATCGCGCTCGCGCGCCGGCCCGAGGAGTGTGTGGAGAGGCTGCCGGGCACGGGCGTGCCGCACTGCGTGCACCATTCCTGGTTGGGCTCCATCGAGGCCCCGCACTTCTTGCAGCTCGGCTGCGCCCGAGCCGGCGCATCCGGCGCGGATGGGGCGCCCGAGGAGTCGGGCGCCGGCGGCTGCTCTGTGGAGGGGGCAGCCGGAGGATCGGCGAGCAGCGTGGGCACTGCGCCAGATTCTAGCCAGCTTGCCCCCGCCGGGGCGAGGGTGGTCCACCGGGCACGATCTCCCGGCCGGTCGGCTGAAGCTGCTCATCGAGCTCGAGCTGCCAGTAGTAGCGGGTGAACGTCATGCCCGCGCGGAAGTCACCCACGTGCGGCATGATCGCCTCGCCGCCGGCCAGCCGCACGATCAGCTCCGGATAGCTCTGCCCGGGCAGTGCGGCGTAGGCGGGCGCTGGAAATGCGCCGCCGAAGCGCGTGTTCACGTCGGTGATCGCCACCCCGATGTCGGGATCGCGGAAGACCTGAATCGTCGCCGGCCCGCACACCGCCAGCGCCTCCATCGTGCGCCGCCCCAGCTCGATCAGCTCGGCGTCGTGGATCACCTGGCCCTTGATCGACTCGCCGCCGCGCGACTCGAGCATCGTGCGCGGGATCGCATTCAGGCAGCGCCCGCCGAGGTCCCCCAGGCAGTCGATCGAGAGCTCGGGGCCGCCCATCGCGCGCTGCACCATCGCCGGCTCTGACACGTAGGAGGCGAAGAAGCGCGCCTCGGCGGCGTCATGCGCGAGGTGGATCGAGCGCGCGCCGGAACCGCGGCGCGGCTTCACCATCACCGGATACTCGATCGCGTCGAGGTCGTCCTCGGGCAGTACCGTCGGCGGCGAGGGCAGCTCGAGCCGCTCGAGCAGCCGGTGGGCCTCGTACTTGTCGTAGGTCGCGCGCGCGACCTCCGCCGATGGCACGAGCGCTGGCAGGCGACCCGCGGCGCGCGCGCGCGCGAGCACCTCGATGTCGAGATCCGTCAGCGGCAGCACCGCGCCAACGCCGTGCTCCTCGCACAGGCTCTCGAGCGCGGGCACATAGCCCGGGTCGTCGATCAGCGGCACCGACACGCGCACGTGCGCGGCATAGCGCGCGGGCGCGAGCGGCGAGGGGTCGGCGACGACCGTGTTCGTGAGCGCGGCGAAGCAGGAGACGATGTCATAGCGCTTGCCCGCGCCCGTCAGAAGCACGGCCGGCGCGCTCACAGCTCCCCCTTCCAGCCGCCGGCCTGCCCCTTGTAGAGGCCCGAGCCGCCCAGCACCATCGCGACCGTGCGCCACAGGATCTTCAGATCGAGCGACAGCGAGCGGTGATCGATGTAGTAGAGGTCGAGCTCGATGCGCTCGTCCCAGGGCAGCGAGGCGCGGCCGTTGACCTGCGCCCAGCCGGTGATGCCCGGCTTGATCTCAAGGCGCCCGCGCTGACGGTCGGTGTACTGGGCGACCTGCGCCGGCAGCGTCGGGCGCGGTCCGATCAACGACATCTCCCCGCGCAGCACGTTCAGCAGGTTGGGAAGCTCATCGAGCGAGGTCCTGCGCAGGAACGCACCGACGCGCGTGATGCGCGGGTCGTCGGCGTCGATCGCCAGCCCGGCGCCGATGTGCTCGGCGCCGTCGACCATCGTGCGCAGCTTGATCACCTCGAACTCCCTGCCGTCGAGCCCGGCGCGGCGCTGGGAGTAGATGACCGGGCCGCGCGACTCGAGCCGGATCGCGAGAGCCGCGAGCACGATCACCGGCGAGCTCAGGACCAGCGCCACGGAGGAGACGGCGACGTCGACGGCGCGGCGGATCACCTTCTCACCTCGTGCCCTCGGCCGCATCCCAGGAGGCGGCCGTGCCATGTCCCAGCCAGTCCCACAGGCCGGCGGCCGGTGAGGCCGTCGAGAGCACGTAGTAGCGCGCGAGCAGGAACGGCCGCGCGGGCAGCGGCCCGGCCAGCAGCGCCGCCAGCAGCAGCGCGATCTGCAGCACGAAGGTGACCGTGTACAGCGGGCCCGCGCCGATCGCGAGCAGCGCGACGTTGGCCGCGAGCGCCAGCACGTGCAGCCCCGGCGTGCAGTAGCGCAGCAGGCGGTGGGAGAAGATCATCAGCGCATAGCCTGGCGGGTAGCCGCGCGGAGAGAGCATGCCGCCGCGCAGCAGGATCGGCCAGGTGTGGCTCATCATGCGCCGCTTGCGCGCGAACTCGCCTCCCAGCGAGGGGACCATCTTCTCGCTGGCCTGCGCGCCCGGCACGTACACCGCGCGCAGACCGCGCTTGACCATGTTGAAGGGAAGCGAGAGGTCGTGGCCCATGATCGGATCGACGACGATGTAGCTGTCGCGGCGGGTGGCGTAGATCGCGCCGTTACCGGCGGTGATCGAGCCGAGCCGCGACTCGAGCGCGCGCACGGCGAGCTCATAGCGCCAGTACACCCCCTCCTGGTTGCCCGCGCCCGGACCGGTGGCGGCCTGCACGAAGCGGACCTGCCCGCAGGCGTAGCCGACGTGCCGATCGGCGAACGCGGCCACGAGCGCCTTCGCCGCGTCGGGGAGCCACAGCGCGTTGGCGTCGGAGAAGGCCACGATCTCTCCCCGCGCGCGCTCGACGCCGGCATCCTGCGCGCGGATCTTGCCGCCGCGGGGCAGCTCGAGCACGACGTCGGCGCCGGCCGCGCGCGCTCGCGCGGCGGTCGCATCCGCGCATCCGTCGCAGGCCACGATCAGCTCGAGGCGCTCGCGCGGGTAGTCGAGCTCGAGCGCGTTCTGCACCTTCGCGGCGATCACGGACTCCTCGTCGTGTGCCGCGACGATCAGCGACAGCGCCGGCGGCGGGCCCGACGGAGTGTCCGTTCCCGTCTTGCTCTCGCGGCCCGAGCCGCGCCGGAACACGCGCGCGAGCAGCGCCAGCGCGAGCGCATAGCCGAGCTGCGTCCACACGATCAGCCCGGCGCACACCCAGAAGACGATCTCAAGCGCGGTCCTCATCGCTTGGGATTCTCGCCGAGCAGGAGCTCGTAGAGCTCGAGCGTCTTTTGCGCGATCCCCGCCCAGGCGTACTCGCCGGCGGCGGCGGCGCGCGCGCTGCCCGCCATTGCCGCGAGCTCGCCAGGGTCTCCCAGCAGCTGCTCGAGCGCCTCGCCGAGGGCAGCGGGGTCGCCGGCGGGGACGGTGTGCGCGGCGCCGGTGGCGGCGATCTCGGGGAAGCCGCCGACGTCGCTCAAGAGCAGCGGCACACCCAGGCCCAGGGCGGTGAAGGCGACACCGGACTGGTCGATCTCGCGATAGGGCAGCACGACGAGGCTCGCGCGGCCCATCACGGCGGGGATCTCGCCTCCGGAGACGAACCGCGGCAGGAAGCGCACGCCCGCCGGCGCGCCCGAGCGCAGCGAGCTGATGTCCATGCGCGGCATGCCCACGATCCACAGCTCGGCGGCGCCCGATCCCCCGAGGTCGCGCTCGCGCCAGGCCTCGAGCAGGACGTCGATGCCCTTGTAGGGACGGAGCAGTCCGAAGAACAGCACGACCGGACGCTCGCCTCCGCGCAGCTCGGGCGGCAGCGACGCCTCGCCGCCCGCGTCCTCGCCGGGGAGCTGCTCCGAGCCGGGCAGGACGCCGTGGGGGATCACGTGCACGCGCGCCGGGTCCAGACCGAGCTCCCCGGTCAGCCGTGCGCGGCCGTGCTGGGAGTGCACGACGACCGCGTCGAAGCGGTCATACAGACGCCGCTGCGCCTCGCGCTGTCCGCGCCGGGGCTCGCGCGGGAGGATGTCGTGTGCGGTCAGCACCAGCGGCGGGCGCCGCGAGGCCGCGGCGCCTCGGGCGGGGAGCAGGTAGCGGTCGACGTGCTGGAGCGCGAGCCACTGGAAGTGCACGACATCGGCGGCACGCGCGCGGGTGCGGTAGCGGAGCATGTCGGGGACGTGCTGGAAGAGCTTCGCCCCCAGACGCAGGCGAGGGCGCGCCGCGCCGGGAGCGAGCCGGTAGAAGAACTCGTGCCGTTCATACCCCTCGGGGGGCGCCACCGGGCCGTAGTCGAACTGGCTCGTGTACAGCTCGACCTCGGCCCCCGCCGCCGCCAGCGCGCGGCACAGGGCATCGTCATACGGCGGCGTGAAGGCCGAGGGATCGACTACGTGGACGCGCACCGCAGGGACAATAGGGCGCGCCTGCGGAGACAATGGGTGCGTGACCGACACCGAGCCGACGCTCGAGACCAGGCGCGAGGCGGCTGAGATCGAGTTGACCTACTGCGTGGTCAACACCTCTCAGCGAGAACTGCTGCTGCGCGGGCTCGACGCGCTCGCGCGCGAGCGCGAGAGCGTGCCATTCACGACGGAGGTGCTCGTGCTCGACAACGGCTCGCGTGACGGCTCCGCGGCCGCGGCACGGGGGCACCCGGCGGTGGATGAGACGATCGCGCTGGAGGAGCGCCGCGGCAAGGGGCTGAACGACTCGGAGCTCCTGCGCCGCGCGCGCGGGCGCTACGCGCTGCTCTTGAACGAGGACTCAGAGCTCCGCCCCGGGGCCACGCTCGCCCTACATGAGGCGCTAGATGGGCACCCGCGCGCGGCCTGCGCCGGGGCCAGGCTGGTGCGCCCGGATGGGACCGCGCAGGCCTCGGCCTGGCGCTTTCCGACGCCGCTGACGGCACTCGCGGGGGCGCTCTTCCTGCATCGCCTGTTCACCGTCCAGAGCCGCGGCGAGCGGACCAGGGAGGTCGACTGGTGCCAGTCGGCGGCGCTGCTCGTCAGGCGCGAGGCGGCCGCGCTCGTGGACTACCTCGACGCCGACTTCTTCGTGTACTCGGACGAGGTCGACTTCGCCCGGCGCCTGCGCGACGCAGGCTGGCGCAGCCTGTATGTGCCGGGCGCGGTGGCGGTCCACCACGAGCAGCTGTCCAGCGACGCGGTGCCCGAGCGGCGGATCGTCGAACTCGCACGAAACCGCGACCTGTACATGCGCAAGCACCACTCCGCCGCGGCGGCCCGCGCGGTCCGCTGGCTGACGGCCTCAAGCTACGCCGTGCGCGCGCTCGCCGCGCTCGTGCTGCCGGGGCACTCCGCGCGGCGCTACTGGCGCCACGTCACCGCGACGCTCGCCCCGGGTCGCGGTGAGGGCCTGCGCGAGGCCGCCGCCGAGTACAACCGCTCCTAGTCGGCGCCGAGCTCCTCGAGCAGCGCTTGGACCACGCGCGCGTCGAGCTGGGCGCCCGCCAGCTCGCGCAGCTGCGCCATCTCGCGGATGTCGTTCGTGCCGGTCAACCGCGCCGTCAGCCGTGCGGCGAGCCGCAGCTGGGCGAGCTCGCCGCTCGCCGCGGCGATCTCCAGGGCGCCCTCCTCGGTGCGGTGGCGGCGCAGCGCCTGCGCCCGGCGCCGGCGCTCGCGGGCGCCGGCGGGCGCTCGCTGCGTGCTGGCGAGCCGCTGAGACATGTTGAGCTTTTCGGCCGCGCCGGCCGGGGACTTGAGACCCGACCAGGGGTCCTCGACACTCAGAGATCCTTGAGCGGATCCTCGGCGTAGGCCTCGACGTCTCCCCCGCGCGCGCGGAAGGCCGCCACGCGCCTGCGGCCGTCGGCGATGAGCGCCCTCGCCTGCGCGCGCTCGTGAGGCCTGAAGAAGCGCGTGGCCAGCAGCAGCGCCGGCGCCAGCGCGAGCCAGGCGACACGCGCCGCGAGGCCGCCGAGGCCGCTCGTCGGCAGGAGCAGCTCCCCGCTGAGCGCCACGCCGGCGAAGATCAGCGTGAGCTGTGCGAGGCGTCCCCACTCAAAGCCCACCCGGAAGAGCGAGCGCGTGAGCAGGTACATGACCACGAGCATCGCCGAGTAGGCGCCGCACAGCGCGAGCCCCGCGCCCGCTATCCCGAGACCCGCCCCGCTGTTGGGGACGAGCAGCACGAGCAGCGCCACGTTCACCGCCAGCCCGATCGCGGCGGCGGGGAAGTTGCGCGAGGTGATGCGCGCGCGCCCGGCGATGACGACGAACACCAGGAACAGCCCGTACAGCGCCCACCCGAGCGAGAGCCAGGGCAGCGCGCGATAGGCGCCGAAGTACTGCGGCGCCGCGAGCAGCCTCACCATCCAGCGCCCCAGCAGCGCCACCCCGCACACGACGATGCCCGTGGCGAGCGCGTAGTAGGTGGTGACGAGCGAGTACAGGCGCGCGGCCTCCTCATCGCTCTCGACCGAGTAGGCCAGGGGCGGCCACGCGTACTGGAAGCCGCGCACCGCCACGAACACGACGGTGGCGAGCTTGATCGCAACCGAGTAGAGCCCGGCCGCGCCGTGCGAGTAGACGCGGAACAGATAGAAGCGATCGGCCACCTGCAGCGCATACACGCTCGCTTCCGCCGGCACGGTGGGCAGCCCGAAATGCAGCATCGGGCGCAGGTCGGCGAGGTGGACGCGCAGCGAGAAGCGCCGGCGCAGGACCCACCACAGGCCGAGCACGACGATCGCCGAGGCGCCGAAGTTGCCGAGCAGCAGGCCGCGGGCGCCCTGATCGGCGAACACGACCAGCGCGATCGTGAAGGTGACGGTCATCACCACGTTTGCGCCCGAGGCGAACACGTAGGTGCGGGCGCGCTCGTCCACGCGCAGCTGCGCGTAGGCCATCTCGAGGTTGGTGAAGGCCCACAGGCCGAGCGCCGCGCAGTAGATCAGTTCCGGGTCGTACTGGCCCAACAGCAGCCGCGAGAGCTGGCCTGCGAAGGCCGCAGCCAGCAGCGCGGCGAGCGTCGTCGTCCACGCCACCGTGGCGCTCGCCGTGCGCGCGATGCGATCGCGCCGGGCGCCGTCTTCATCGTCGAAGTAGAAGCGGATGAAGGCCTGCTCGACGCCGACGCGCAGGAGGATGCTCGAGAGGATCACCGCCGTCAAGAGCGATTCGGCCGCTCCGTAGGCGCTCGGGTCCAGGTGGCGCGTGTACAGCGGCAGGGTGATCAGCGCGAGGCCCTTGGCGAGGATGTCCCCGAACTGGTATGCCGCGCCCGTCGTGATCAGGCGCTTGAGATAGCCGAGCACGGCTCAGAAGCTACTGGCGGCCGCGACGCCATCGGCGGCGGCGCAGGGGTGTGCTTGCGCGCCCCGCGCCCCCGCGCGGGCCAGCGCCACCCCGACCCCGAGCAGCGTCCAGGTGATGGGGTCCTCCAGGAAGTCGGCGTAGATCCAGGTGTGCAGGAGGAGCGCGGCGAAGGAGGCCGCGATCGCGATCCGCGGCGGCGAGCGCCCCGCGCCCGTGAACAGCACGAGCAGGGCGACGATGAGCAGCGCCGCATACAGGGCCAGCCCGACGATCCCCTGCTCGGCCGCGACGGTCACCGGGATCGTGTGCGAGGCCGAGGTCGCGTTCTCGGCGCTGGCCTTCGCGTGGCGCTCATACTCCGTTTCGAACGAGCCCGTGCCGTAGCCCTCGAGCGGCCGTTTGGCGAACAGTTCAAGCCCGCCGGAGATCAGGTTGGTGCGCCCGTTGGTGGCGTTGTTGGTCGAGCCGCCCGACCCCTTCAGGCCGAAGTGCAGACTGGCCGGCGCCGCCGCCAGGATGACCGCGGCGATCGCCAGCAGCGCGACCGCCACATACAGCGTCCCGCGCACGTCCCAGCGGAACGCCGCGAGCACGGCCAGCCCCAGAAGGAGCGCGGCGATGCTCGACTCCGAGAAGCTCGTCACGAGCCCCGCCAACAGCCACGCGAGCACCACCGCGCCCCACAGCACGACCCGCCGCTCCCGGCTCCACAGCACGACGGTCGTCAGCTGGATCATCACGATCGCCAGAAAGCGCCCGTAGATGCTCGGATCGAAGAAGACCGAGTTGACCCTGAAGTAGTTGTCGTACTGGTTGGCCGCGACCACCTTCGGGTTCAGGAACAGCGACTTCCGCTCGTACTCGATGAAGCCCACCCCGGCGAACAGGATCGCCTCGACGACCGCCACGCCGAGGCACATAAGCAACAGCTCTCGCGTCCAGCGAACGTCGCGCAGCAGCACGAACAAAAGGCCGAAGGGCAGGTAGAAGAAGGCGATGTTCTCGGCGGCCTTGGCGTGGTCTGAGGAGTAGCTCGCCTGCACCACATACAGCGCCACGGTCGCCAGCAGAAGCCATTCCAACCCGCGTGGCGAGACCCACTCCGAGCGTCCCCGGGGCGGGTGCGCGAGGCCCTCGAGCGCGCGCCTGGAGCGCCCCTGCGAGAGCCACGTGAGCGTTCCGGCGCCCACCACCAGGTAGAGCGGTATCAGCAGGTTCACCGTCCGCCCGTCCGCCGCGATCGGAAGCCTGAACGGCAGCGCGAAGACCGCCAGCAGCGGAAGCGCCTCGGGACGGCGGCGCATCAAAAGCACGAGCGCGGCGATCACGAGCAGTGCGCCGATCAGCGCCACCGCGATCACCCCCGCGCCGGGCAGCTTGCTCGCGAGCTCAAGGCCCGCCGTCGTCGATCCCCGCAACGCGCTCATCCTCTGAGGAGGGTGAAGCTACGCGGGGAGAGCACCGAGCGGGCCTGTTCGCGCAGGCTCACCCGCACACGGTATTCGCCGGGCGCGGCGAGCGCGCCCTCGGTCGCCGGTATCAGGATCGTGTGGCCGTGCGAGGTCGCGATCGCGGAGTAGCGGTGCGCGGTGCCGCGGCGTCCGTTCCAGCGCAGCGAGAACTGTTTGTAGCGGGGCAGGCGACGATCGCGCACGAGCGTCGCGACGACGTTGCCCTGGGCATCGATGATCGTCACCGTGGCCGCGTCCGCCTTCGCGAGCTTGAAGGAGATCCGCTCCTGTTCGAGCGGGCCAGGGGTCGTCGGCGAGAAGCGGGGGGTCAGCATGAAGCGCTGCACGGCCGTGGGGGTGTGCTTGAGGCGCTGTGTCAAAAAGAACGCGGCGAAGCAGGCAAGCACCAGCAGCGCGAACACAACCTGCGCCGGCCGATCCCCGATCGACCGCTTACTGCCAGCGGTCAATCGCCGCCGTCCAGCGCGAAGCGCTCGACTGTGTCCGAGCGCAGACCCAGCCTGAGCGTCTCCAGCGAGAGCACGTCCGCGGGCGCGATGTTGCCGAGGTTGCACTCGCCACCGAAGCGCTTCAAAAGCCACACCTGCTGCTCGCGCAGCGGCGCCTCGAAGATCAGGCGGTCGGTGTCGACGGCGTGGGCGATCTCGTCGATCAGGCCGGTGCGAACCTCGCCGTCGGCGCGGTAGATCCCCGCGGTCCCCGACTCCCGCGCCTCGGCGATGACCTTCCACGCGCCGGCCTCGAGGTCGCGTTCGATCTGCTCGACCCACACGTACGGCGCCATGATGAAGGCCGAGTCCTTGCTGCCCACCTCGGCGAGCACGGTGAACTCGCGCGCGAGCCTCGAGATCAACTCGAGCTTGACCTTCGGATCCAGGGCGATGGTGCCGTCGGATACCTCGACGTGGCGCAGGCCCAGCTCGCGCAGCCAGGCCACCAGCCCCTCGACCCGGCCCTGGCGGATCGCGAGCTCGGTGAGGGTGCCGCCGAGGACGACCGGGATCCCGTGCGCCGCGTAGCGCTCGAGCTTGGGGCGCAGGTTGGCGCTGACGAGCGCCGTGCCCCAGCCGAGCTTGACGACGTCGACGCACTCCCCCGCCACCTCCAGCAGGCCGTCCACGTCGGCTATCGACATGCCGCGGTCGATCACGTGCGTGAGTCCTCGCTCGCGTGGCTTGGCCGAGCGCTCCGGTATGTCGAGGAAGCCGGCTATGGGGCGGACGCAGCCTTGTCGAGGCCCACCACCACCGCCACGCTCGCGGAGCCCGCGAGCGACGCCGTGGCCGATTCCATCGGCTGCACGCTGGTGACCGAGATGGTGCGCCCGACGGCCTGGGCTTCGGCCTCGTGGCCGGGTGTGTACTCCACGACCGTTATCTGGTTGGCGCCGGGGGGGCGCCCGTTCAACGCCGTGGCCTGCGTGTAGCCGTTCTGACGCAGGCTTTCGGAGACCTGGTGGGCCAGACCGGTGGTTTCCGTGCCGTTGAGCACCGCCACGCTCGTGTTCGCAGGACTCGCCGCTGCGGCCGATGAGCTGCTGCTCGAGGGATGGTGGGCATGCGTGTTTGCGTGCGTCGCGCGGACGTGCGCGGTGGTCGAGGAGCTGCTCGCCGCCGCACCTTTGCCGGTCGAGCTCGCGCCCCCGCCCGAGGAGAAGACGACCACGAGCACGACGACGACCGCGATCACACCACCGACGATCGCCAGGGTGGCTCGCGCGGGCGATCGCCTCGCGGGTGCGCTGCGCGCGGCGCGATCCGAGCGCTGCCTGGCATATGCGCGCTCTGCCCGCAGCCCTGCGTCGTCGGCCAGGTCCGCGCCGCTCTGCGCCCGCTCCTGCGCGGACCCCGCCGCGGCAGGGGCGCTCGCCGCCACGGCGGCGCTCTCACCGGCCGCCGCTCGCCGTGGAGCCGTCGGTGCGGGCGGGTGTCGCGGCGGGCTTGGCGCCCGCGGAGTGGCGCTCGCCACCACGCTTGCGGCGGCGGCCGCGGTCGCCGGGGTCGCGGTGGCGGGATTCGACCCGCCCGGCGCGCCGGCCGGCACGGCGGGGGCCTGCGGACTGGCCGGTGGAGCGCCGGCGGGCGAGGCTGCGGTGGACGCTTTCGCGGGCGCGACGGCGGCTGCCGCCGCCGCTGCCGGAGTGGCGGCTGGCGGCGTCGCGGGAGCGGGGGACTGCGCCGCCTGGGGCTGCGCCGCGGCCGCGGCGGCCGGCGTAGAGCCGCTCGCCGGTGCGCCGCTCGCCGCCGCGGGCAGCCCCGGTGCGCCTGCGGCGCTCGCGCCGGCCGAGTTCACCGGGGGCGGAATCGGGGGGTTCACCGACGTCTGCGCCTGGGTGGAGCCGGACACGGTGGCGGCGGGAATCGGCGGGCTGGCGGCGGGCGGCGACTGCGGCGAGCTCGGCTGGGGCGCTCCCCCGGTCGGCGAAGCGGCGTTGGGCTGAGCGCCGGGCGCCAGCCCGGCGCTCGCCGCGAGCGTGCCGGCCGCGGTCACGGCCTGCCCCGGCGCCGGGACGGGTGCCGGCGGGGTGGCTCCGGGAGCCTGGGGCAGCGCAGGCGCCTGGGCGGGCGCAGCCGCCGGGGTGACCGGGGAGGGCGCGGGTTGGCGGGTGCTGATGGGGGCGGCACGGGGGACCGGGCGCACGGTGGGAACGGGCTGCTGGACGCGGGCGGCGGCCGCAGCGGTCACCCGCTGCTCCAGTTCGGCCGAGCGCTCGGGGGCGCGACCGGCCCACTCGCGCAGCCGTTTCAGCTCGCGCGCCTGGGAGAAGACCAGCAGTGAGAGCACGGCGATCCCGAGCAGCGCAGCACACGCCGCGAGGGCTCCGATCTGGGTGAACGAGTTCGACAGCGAGAGAAGCGCGAGCGACGAGAGCGTCATGAACCTCGGGAGTGTATGAGTGGCGCAGGCGCAGCGCGCGGGCCCTCGCGCCGCTCTGCCTTGCGTGCGGTTCCGTTGGTCTGGTACTCGAGGCGCGCGGCGGAGAGCTCGGACACCTTCGCGGCCAGCCCGGCGGCGTCGCCCTCGAGCACGAGCAGCCCGATCTCCGCGAACATCGACTCAACGGCCTCGGCCGCAAGCGGCGGGCGCTCGGCCAGCAGGATCTTCTCGGCCAGGGTGGGCCGCGGATGCTCGTAACTGTTGAACAGCTCCTCGTGGATCTTCTCCCCCGCGCGGCGCCCGACGATCTCGATGTCGATGTCGCGGTCGGCGTCGAGGCCCGAGAGCTCGATCATCGCGCGCGCCAGCTCGACGATGCGGACCGGTTCGCCCATGTCGAGCACGAACACCTGGGCGCCGCTGCACTGCTCGGGCTCGCTCTCGTCCACCGCCGCCGGCCCCGGCGCGCGCGGCGCCGCGGCGGCCGCGCCCGCGAGCGAGCCCGAGCGGATGATCAGCTGGACGGCCTCGGGAATGGTCATGAAGTAGCGGGTCATGCGCTCGTCGGTGACGGTCACCGGACCGCCGCGCTCGATCTGGCGGCGGAAGATCGGCACAACGCTGCCGGAGGAGCCGAGCACGTTGCCGAAGCGCACGGCCGCGTAGCGGGTGTCGGCGAAGCGCGCCGTGGCCGCCTCGAGCGCGAACTCCGCGAGCGCCTTGGAGGCCCCCATGACGGTCGCCGGGGCGACGGCCTTGTCGGTAGAGACGAGCACGAAGCGCTTGACGCCGACATCGCCGGCGACGTGCGCGACGACCCTCGTCGCGATCGCGTTGTTGCGGACCGCCTCGACGGGGTTCGCCTCCATCAGGCCCACGTGCTTGTAGGCGGCCGCGTGGAACACGACCGTGGGGCGATGCTCGGCGAAGACCTCGCGCATGCGCTCCTCCTCCTTGCAGTCGGCGAGCACGGCCGAGAGCACGGCGGGCGGCACGTGGCGCTCGTCCTCGAGTTCGCGCTGGATCGAGAAGAGGTTGTCCTCGGCGTGGTCCAGCAGGATCATGCGGTGCGGCTCGACGCGGGCGATCTGGCGGCTGAGCTCGGAGCCGATCGATCCGCCCGCGCCGGTGATGAGCACCGTCTCCCCGCGCAGGTAGGCGCCGACGCGGTCGAGCTCCATGTGCACCGCCTCGCGGCCGAGGACGTCCTCGACGCGCACCTCGCGAACCTGCCGGGCGATCGTGCCCTGGTCCTGGAGCAGCTCGAAGACGGTGGGCAGCGTGCGCACCGGAATACCGCGTTTACGGCACTCGCGCACGACGCGCGCACGCGTGGAGCCCGGCGCGGAGGGGATCGCGATGATGACTTCGTCGGGCTCGGCCTCGTCGAGGATGCGGGGCAGGTCGGCCTCGGTGTTGCCGCGCACGCGCACGCCGTCGATGCGCAGGCCGTGCTTGCTCTCGTCGTCGTCGAGGAAGCCGACCGGCGCGAGCCCGAGCTCGCGGTTGCGGGAGATCTCGCGCAGGACGAGGCGCCCGCCGTCGCCGGCGCCCACGATCAGCACGCTGCGGTCGCCCTTGCGCCCGCCGCGGAAGGCGGCCAGCGGGCGGCGCTCATAGACGGTGCGGGCGAGCATGCGCACGCCCAGCAGGAACAGTAGGCAGAGCAGGAAGTAGAGGACGATCACGCCGTTGGGCAGCCCGATCGTCGAGGTGCCGTGGTTGGTGCGGTGCTGCACCGGGCGCAGCACGACGACGGCGACGACGGTCAACAGGACGATCGCCACGATCGCGCGCATCACCGCCTCGTAGTCGCGCTGCCCCGAGTAGCGCCAGCGGCGCTGGTAGACGCGCGCGAAGATCAGCACGGGCAGGCTGCCGATCAGCACCCACCAGATCGTGCGTTCGCGCAGCACCGAGTAGTAACCGCTCGGGCCTTTGTCGAAGCGCAGTTGAAAGGCGAGGTAGTACGCGAGCGCGACCAGCACCCCGTCGACCGCCAGCTGAGGCAGCGAGTGCCGGTGGAGGGGAAGGGCCGCCGAGCGGATCCGTCGGCGCATGTTGGGATTGTAAGGCCAGATACGACGGCGCGGCCCGCGCCACCGGGTGTTCAGGCGAGCAGCGGCGACAGGAGCAGGTCGAGCAGCGCGCGCGGATCGCGGCGAATGCGCTCCTCGCGACCCCCGGGTTCGCGCTTATGAAGGTCGAGCTGATCGCTGGCCGTGAGCTTGCGCAGGCGGCCATCGGCGATCAGCGCCTCGTCGACGGCGCCCAGGCGGCCTTCAAAGGTGGTGTAGACGGGCACGCCCAGCGCCACGGCCTCGCGGTTCATCGTCCCCCCGGCGGAGATCACGAGATCTGAATGGGCGATCAGCGACTGCGCGTCGATCGCGTGCTCGGGCACGATCAGGCCGGGCACCTGGGCTAGCGCCGAGCGCTGGGCGTCGACGCGCGGCAGCACCACCGGCTGCACTCCCTCCTCGGCGGCCGCCCTGCGCAGGCGGACGAGCACCTCGGCGAAGAGGTCGTTCTCGAAGCGGTGGTAGAGCGACACCTCCGGCGGCGGGCGCGCGATCACGATCGGGCGGCCGGGATCGAGCACGAGCGCCTCGAGCACCCCCGGGTCGGGCTCGAAGTCGGCCAGGTAATACTCCTCCTTGAGCCCCTCGTAGGAGCGCAGCTTGCCCCTCGCGCCGTAGCGCTCGAGCCGTTCGGGCGGGATCGCGGCGGGCACGACGACCGCACGCGCCAGGCGGCAGTTGACGTTGTGCTGAACGGTGGCCCACTCGTAGTCGAACATCGTCGAGCTCGGCACGCGCAGGATCGCGGCCGCGACGGTGATGTCGTTGGAGCCGTGGCCGAGGGCGATGTCGAAGCCCCCGGCGCCGCTCGCGCGGGCATCGGCGCGCGCGAAGCGCACGAGCGCGGCCGAGCGCGAGGCCAGGCCGGCGGCCTTCGCCAGCAGCCGTTCACCGCGATGGTGGCCGATCACGGTATGGGCGATGCCGAAGCGCTCGCACAGCTCGATCGTCTGCGCGAAGTCGCGCACGGTCACGCGCACCTCATGCCCCTCGGAATCGAGGCGTTCGATCAGCGGGCGCATGACCAGCACGTGCGGGCTGTTCGTGAGATCGATCCAGATGCGCATGCAAAGGCGCACGGTATCGTTGCCCTGCCCATGCTCGTGCTCGCATCGATCTCCGAGACGCTCGTCAACGAAATCTCGCACTTCGTGCGCGAAGCCGGCCTTCCGGGTGTTTTCGCGCTGATGGCGCTCGGCTCGGCCTGCATCCCGGTCCCCTCCGAGGTGGTGATGCTGTTCGCCGGCTTCGCCGTCGCAAACCCCGAACAGAGCGCCTCTCATCACCACATGACGATGCTCGGCATCATCCTCGCGGGCCTGCTCGGAACGATGGTCGGCTCGTGGGTCGCCTACGGCGTCGGCCGCGGCGGGCGCCTCGAGCTGCTCGAACGTCACGGCGGCAAGTTGCATATGGGGCCCGCGCAGATCGATCGCGCCGACCGCTGGTTCCAGCGCTATGGGGAGGCGACAGTCCTGTTCGGACGCCTGATCCCGCTCGTCAGGGCGTTCGTGTCGCTGCCGGCGGGCGTCGCCAAGATGCCGCTGGGGCGTTTCACGGTGCTGTCATTGATAGGGACCACCCCCTGGGTGGTCGGGCTCGCGTTCCTCGGGAAAGCGCTCGGTAGCGACTGGACGAGCGCGCGCAAGTACTTCGAGTACGTCGACTACGCGATCGTCGCCGTGATCGTGCTCGGCGTCATCTACGCGCTCATCCACCGTCGGCGCAAAGCCGACCCCGCAACGGACGTGGGCTGAAGCGCGAGGCGGTGTTCGACCGCGCGCGGAAACCCGCCCTTCGCTGGAAGGAGGCCGTGGCCTTGGGGCTTCTGCAGGGACCCACGGAGCTGTTGCCGGTCTCCTCCTCGGCGCATGCGGCTCTGCTCCCGTGGCTCGCGGGGTGGTCCTACCCCGAGCTCGACCCCGGCCTGCGCAAGTCCTTCGAGGTGGCGCTGCACGCCGGCGCGGGCCTGGCGCTCGCGATCGACATGCGCCGAGAACTGCTCGAGCGGGCACAGGGCGCGAACGCGCGCAGCGCGGCGACGGCGGCCCTGTCGCTTGCGCCGGCGGCGCTCGCCGGCTGCGCGCTGCGGGGGATGATCGAGCGCAGGCTGGGAGGACCGCGCTCGATCGCAGCGGGCCTCCTCGCCGGTGGCGCGGCGATGGCGCTGGCCGACGCCCGCACCGCACCGGGCGCGCGCGATTTCAACGACGCCGGGCCGCGCGACGGGCTGGCGCTCGGCCTCGCCCAGGCGCTCGCACTGATCCCCGGGGTCTCACGCAGCGGAGCCACGCTGACGGCAGCGCGGATGCGGGGGTTCACGCGCGAGGACTCACAGACGCTCTCCTGGCATGTCGCCCTGCCGGTGCTCCTCGGCGCGAGCGCTTTGGAGGGCTTGGGGCTGGCGCGCGGGGGCACGGCCGCAGAGGCGCACGGCACGCTCGCGGCCGGCGCCGCCTCGGCCTTCATCTCGACGCTCGCGAGCGCGCCCGTGCTGCGCCGGAGGCTGCGCGGGCGCTCGCTGCTGCCCTTTTCGCTCTATCGCGGCGCGCTCGCGCTGGTGGTGATGCGCCGCCTGCGCCGGGCCCACAATAGGGACAGATGACGGTCCTCGGGACTCTGCTGGGAGGGCGCTATCGCCTCGACGCCCAGATCGGGCGCGGCGGCATGTCCACGGTGTATCGATCCTTCGACATCGTGCTCGAACGGCCGGTGGCGATCAAGCTGATGCACCGCGAGATCGCCTCGGACTCCGACCAGCTCGAGCGCTTCCGCCGCGAGGCGCGCTCGGTGGCGCAGCTCAACCACCCTCACGTCGTGACGGTGATCGACGCGGGTGAGGAGCCCTCGCCCGACGGGCACGATCCCGAGGGCAACGGCGCCGTGGGCACGCCGTACATCGTGCTCGAGTACGTCGAGGGAGAGACGCTCAAGGACCTCATCCGCGCCGAGGGGCCGCTCGAGATCCCACAGGCGATCGCCTATGCGATCGAGATCGCGCGCGCGCTCGGCGCCGCGCACGAACACCTGATCGTCCATCGCGACGTGAAGCCCCAGAACATTCTCATCTCAGACGAAGGCGGCGCCAAGATCACCGACTTCGGCATCGCTCGCACGCTCACCGAGGAGGGGCTGACGATGGCCGGGCGGGTGCTCGGCACGACCGACTACGTCTCGCCCGAGCAGGCGCTGGGAGCGCCTGTGACGGGGCAGTCCGACCTCTATTCGCTGGGCGTCGTGCTGTATGAGATGCTCACCGGCGAGGTCCCCTTCCGGGGCGAGTCGCCCGTCGCGGTGGCGATGAGACACGTGCGCGAGCAGGTGCCCGACGTGCAGCTGCTGCGCCCGGAAGTCTCCGCCGCAACCGCCTCGGTGCTCGACCGGGCGGTCGCCAAGGACCTCGACGTGCGCTATCCCGACGCGGCCACGATGGAGGCCGACCTCGAGGAGGTGCTGGCCGTCGAAGCCACCCGCTCGGGGCAGGCCACGGGCGAGGTCACGACCGTGTTGCGCACGCTGCCCGGCACGGCGCGCCGGCGGCTGCCGTGGCGCATGCGCCACCCCGCGCGGTGGGCCGTGTCGCTCGTGCTGCTGGCCGCCCTCGTCGCGATCGCGCTGATCGCGCTGGCGGGACGCACGCACCGCGGCACGGGCGTCCCGCCGGATATCGACTCGCATTCGGGTCTTGAACCCGTCGCCCTCGCCCAGACCGCCGCTCACGACTACAACCCGTTCGGCACCGGGCCGGAAAACCACGACCTCGTGGACAATGTCGTCGACAGCGACCCGAACACGGCGTGGAGCACCGAGCAGTACTACGAAGGGACGCTCAAGAAGGCCGGGGGGACCGGTGCCGGGCTGTACCTGGACGCCGCGCCGGGAGTGGCCGCCAAGGCGATCGAGATCCAGACGCCCACGCCCGGCTTCGGGGTGAAGCTGTACGCCGCCGACACGATTCGCCTCGCGCTGCCATACGGCGATCCGGTGACCCTCGCCGAAAGGGGCTGGCAGGGACCGATCGGCGCGAGCAGCTACGTCCACGACCGCGAACGCATCCCGCTGAGCTCCGGCGGACAGCGCTTTCGCTACTACCTGATCTGGATCACGACGCTCCCGCCCAGCATGCAGTCGGCGTCGATCTCCGAACTGACGCTGTTCAGGTAGGCCGCGCGGGTCAGTAGCGGTAGCTGCGCCGGCTCGCCTGGCGCTCGAGCGCCAGGCGGCAGAGGCGGTCGACCAGCTGCGGGTACTCGACGCCTGAGGCCTGCATGAGCTTGGCGTAGACGCTCGTCGGCGTGAAGCCGGGCATGGTGTTGAGCTCGTTGACGAGCACCCGCTCGCCGTCGACGAAGAAGTCCACCCGCGCGAGGCCGTCGCAGCCGGTCAAGAGAAACGACTGCAGCGCGAGCGCCTGCACGCGCTCGCTCGCCGCGGGGCTGATTCGCGCGGGCACGGTCAGCTGCATGCCGCCGGCGGTGTACTTCGCGCGAAAGTCATACCACTCGCCGGAAAACGAGATCTCGCCGGGGAGGGAGGCCATCGCGGGGTCCTGCCCGGGCGCTCGCTCGAAGGACGGGCGCCCGAGCACGCCGCACTCGACCTCGACCCCGAGGCCCATCGCCTCCACGATCACGAGCTCGTCGTGCGCGAAGGCGCCATCCAGCGCCTCGCCCATGCGCGCGGCGTCGCTCACCTTGACGATGCCCACCGATGAGCCGAGGTGGGCGGGCTTGACGAACACAGGCAGGCCGAGCCCTGCGACGTCTTCGAGCACCTCCGCGCGCGCGCGGGCGAAGCGCTCGTCGCGCACGCCCACGTAGTCGACCTGCGGCAGCCCGGCGGCGGACATCAGCTCCTTGAAGACGACCTTGTCGAGGCTGAGCGCGGACGCCGTCACGCCGGCGCCGACGTAGGCCACGTCGAGCGTCTCGAGCATCCCCTGCACGGTGCCGTCCTCCCCGAACGGGCCGTGCAGCACCGGGAAGACGACGTCGACGCCGAGGAGGCCGTCGCCGGGGGTCACGCTCAGGCGCTCGTCGTCGAAGAGCCAGGCTCCGTCCTGTTCGATCTGCACCCACGCGACCTCATGCCCGCACGCCTCGAGGCCCTCGCGGACGGCTGCCCCGGAGGACAGCGAGACGTCATGCTCGGAGGAGCGGCCACCGGCGAGCACCGCGACGGTGAGCGTCTGCCGAGCCCTTGCCGCGGCGGTGTCCATCGCCCCCCTCACCCGGCCGGCGCTGCCGCGGTGGGGGTGGTCGGCCCGGTCGTGGACGGCGTGGTGGGGCCCGTCGCCCCGGTCGCCCCGGTCGTTCCAGCCAGCACGCCGATGGTGATCGTGACGGTGGCGCCTTTGGCCGCGCGCGCGCCACCGGTGGGATTCTGCCGCAGCACGATCCCGACCTGGTCCGGTTCGACGGTGGCGGCGGTCACCGCCTTCGGGGCGAAGCCGGCGCGCCCGAGCGCGGCCGCGGCTTCGGTCTGGTTCTGGCCCACCACGGAGGGGACGGTGACGTCGGTCGGCGCCTTCGCCACGACCAGGTTCACCTTGCCGCCGACGCGCAGCATGCTGCCGGCCGTGGGCGACTGCGACAGCACCGTTTCGGGCGTCTGCGTGGAGGAGACCTGCTGAGTGACCGTGCCGAGCGTCAGTTCCGCCGTCTCCAGAGCCGCTTCGGCGGCGGCGCGCGTCTGGCCGACCGTGTCCGGCACGCGCACCGGCGAGGGACCGCTCGAGACGAGCACCGTGACCGTGGTGCCGACCGGCAGCCTCGTGCCGGCGGCGGGTTCGGTGGCGATCACGAGACCTTCGCTGACGGTCGTGCTCGCCTTGGCCTTGGTCGTGGGCCTGAACCCTTGCGCGCGCAGCATGTTCACCGCCTGCGAGGAGGTCAGGCCTTCGACTTTGCCGAGCGGGGTGGTTGGGGGGCCGCTCGAGACGAGCAGGTTGACGCGCGTGCCCTTGTTGACGACGTGCCCGAAGGTCGGCGTCTGGGCGAACACGAGACCGCTCGCGACGGTCGTGCTCGCGCTCGGCGTCGGCACGGGCGTCAGCCCGGCGGCCCTCAGCCTGACGAGCGCAGTCGCTTCCGACATGCCGACGACATCGGGGACCCTCACGCGGCTCGAGCCGGACAGCAGCAGAACCGCGAGCACGCCCGCGATCACGGCCACCGCCACCGCAGCGGACCACAACAGGACCCGCTGTCGGTGACCGTCTGAGGAGGCGGCGGGCTCCTCAGCGTAGGGGTCGGCCGCCGGGACGAGCAGCGGGCCGGTGGCGGGAGGGGGCCCGTCGGGCGGAGGGGACGCGGGCGCGAGCGGCGCGCCTATCGAGATGGGCAGAGCCTGGCGCTCCTGCTGAAGCGCCGCGATGAACTGGTCGGCGTCGGCGTAGCGCTGCGCGGGGTCCTTCGCGAGCGCGCGCAGCACGATCGCATCGAGGCCGAGCGGCAGCGCCGGGTTGAGCGCACTCGGCGGCAGCGGCTCGGCGGAGACCTGCTTGAAGGCGATCGCCACCGCGGTCTCGCCGTCGAAGGGGACGGCGCCGGTCAACAGCTCATACAGGATGACCCCAACGGAATAGAGGTCCGAGGAGGCGCTCACGGCGAGGCCCTGGGCCTGCTCCGGGGAGAGGTACTGGGCGGTGCCCATGATCGACCCGGTCAGCGTCATGTCCGAGGCGCCGGCGCGAGCGATCCCGAAATCCGTCACCCGTGCGCGGCCCTCCTCGTCGAGGATCACGTTGTGGGGCTTGAGGTCGCGGTGGACGACCCCGCGCCTGTGCGCGAAGCGCGCGCCGCGCAGGATCTGGACGACGATGTCGATCGCGGCTGGCGGGTCCAGCGCTCCCTGTTCGCGCACGATCGTCTTCAGCGAGCGCCCGGCCACGTACTCCATCGCGATGTAGTAGGTGCCGTTCCACTCGCCGCGGTCGAAGATCCCGACGATGTTCTGGTGGGACAGGCCCGCCGCGCTCGAGGCCTCGCGACGAAAGCGCTCGACGAACTCCTGGTCTTCGGCGAAGTGCTGGTGCAGCACCTTCAGCGCGACCTCGCGCCCGAGCAGCTGGTCCTCGGCGAGGTACACCTCGGCCATGCCCCCGGACCCGAGCCGCGAGAGCACCCTGTAGCGCCCGTCGATGATCGTCTCGGCCTCGATCATCGCAGCAGGCTTTCCATCACCTGTCGGGCGACCGGCGCCGCGAACGCGGCGCCCTGCCCGGGCACGTCCTGCAGCGTCACCGCGATCGCCACCGTCGGATGTTCGGCCGGCGCGAAGGCGATGAACCACACGTTGTTGATCGCCGTGCCGATCTGCGTCTCGGCCGTGCCCGTCTTGCCGGCCACCTTGACGCCCGGGATCTGTGCCTCGGTGCCGGTGCCTTCGGTGACGACGGCTTCCATCATCTTTCTCACGGCCGCCGCCGTCGAGGGCTTCATCACGACCGACTGCACCCGCGGGGAGACCCGTTCGACGGTGCGCCCGTCGGCGTCGACGACGCGGTCGGTCAGATGCGGGATCATCAGCCGCCCGTGATTCGCCACCGCCGCCGCGACCTCGGCCATCTGCAGCGGGACGACCGCGAGTTTGTCCTGGCCGATGCCCATCCGCCCGACGTCGACGAGCGGGCTGAGGGGAGACAGCCGGCGTCCGTCGAGGTAGGGACCGGAGACGGACATCTGTTCTGAGGGATAGTCGAGCTGGGGCTTGCGGTCGAAGCCGAAGCGATTCATGTAGCGGGCCATCGTGGCCTTGCCGAGTCGCTCGGCCACCTGCGCCCACACCGTGTTGACGGACTTGACGAGGGCCTCGGTGAGGGTTATGGGTCCAAAGCTCTCGTTGTCGTCGTTCTGCAGCGGGACGCCGGAGATGAGCACGCCGTTGCGTCCGCTGACGGTCGATTCCGGCGTGTAGGTGCCGGTGTCGATCGCGGCCGTGGCGGTGACGACCTTGAAGGTCGAGCCCGGGGCGTAGCCGAACTGGGTCGCGCGATTGACCAGCGGCCGGCCGCTCGCGTCGGCCGCGAGCTTTGCATAGCCCCTCGGCGAGCCCAGCGAGTTGGGGTTATAGCCCGGCGTCGAGGCCATCACCCTGACCGCGCCGGTACGCGGATCGAGCGCGACCACAGCGCCCTGATGGGCGCCGAGCGCGGAGATGGCGATGCGCTGTGCGCTCGGGTCGAGCGTCGTTGAGACATCGTCGCCCTGTGGCTTCTTGCCCTGCAGCTGGTCGAGCACCGACTGCAGGTTGCGGCCGGTCTGGCCGGTCAGCTGGGGGTTGCGAAAACGCTCGATTCCGGTCTGGCCCAGGTCGGGATAGACGTAGGAGTAGCCGACGGCGTGAGCGAACTCTTCACCGAAGGGATAGACGCGGCTGTAGGTGCCTTCCGCCCCGCGCACGCTGCGCGCGAGCACGGCGCCGTTGGCGGCGAGGATCAGGCCGCGGTCGATGCGCTGCTGCTCGAGCACGCCGCGCGCGTTCAGACTGTTTTCGCGCAGCGAGGAGGCTTCGAAGATCGTCCAGCGCGAGGTGAACGCCAGCAGCAGCGCGAACAGCAACACCACGAGCCCGTAGAGGCGAACGATCGGCCGGTTCACGAGCGGACCCTCATTCGAGCTGCCCCAGTTCGAGGCTGCGAATCAGGGAGGCGGCATTGGCTTCCGAGCGCAGCGAGTGGTCGAGCAGCGTGCGACGGCGTTCCGGGGACAGCGTGGAAGCGCTCACGCCCGAGACGTAGTCGCTGCTGTAGAGGTCGATATTGCCCGGGAGCCGATATGGGACCCCGCTGTACAGCGTGACCAGACCGCGGTTGTTGGTGCCGATGAAGTAGACCGACTGCAGGGCCAGGTACACGGCCGAGCCGAGCAGGCCCAGCACCACGAGCACGGCGACGAGCGCGCCCGCGCGGCGCGTCAGCCCGCGGCGTGGCGGCGCGCCCGCGGATCCCCCGGAAGCGCGCCCGGCGGAGGGGCGCCGTGGTTGGCGGCGGCTCACCGGAGCATCCACGGGCGCAGCCGGCGGGCCATCGACGGTCGCGGCCACCGACGGGCTAACGGCGGGGACGCCGGTCATCGTCGCGTGCTCGCCGACCCAGTCCTCCGCCGCTTGATCCTGCGCGCCGGGCGCCTGTTGGGTGGATCGCTCGGCCAGCGACCCCGCCGCGGCCTGCACCTCCTCGAGGCGCAGCAGAACGACCGTGATGTTGTCGCGGCCGCCGGCCTCGTTGGCGGCCGCGATCAGGGCCTCCCCCGCCTCGCTCAAGCGCGGATGGGCGCGCAGCACCGCCGCGAGTTCGGCCTCGCCGACCATCGTCGTGAGGCCGTCGCTGCAGAGCAGGTAGACGTCGCCGTCGCGCGCACGGAAGGAGCGGGTGTCGACCTCGACCGTACCCTCGGGCCCGAGCGCGCGGGTGATGACCGAGCGCTGGGGGTGCTCGATCGCCTCCTCCGGAGTGAGCCTGCCCTGGCGAACGAGCTCGTCCACGAGCGAGTGGTCGTCGGTCAGCCGCAACAGCTCGCCGTCGCGCAGGCAGTAGGCGCGGCTGTCGCCCACGTGGGCGATGGCCACCTCGCGCTCGCCGACGTAGACGGCCGTCAGCGTCGTGCCCATGCCGGCCTGCTCGGCGTTCGAGTGCGACAGCTCGTGGATGCGCGAGTTCGCCTCGAGCGCGAGCGTGGACAGGGCGAGCTCGGGCTGGGAGGTGTCGTCGAGCCCGTGCCTGAAGGACTCGACGGCGATCCGCGAGGCGACCTCGCCGGCCTGCGCGCCGCCCATGCCGTCGGCCACGACGAACAGCGGCGAGCGGGCCAGCAGGGAGTCCTCGTTGGCCCGCCGCTGGCGCCCGGTGTCGGTCCCCGCGTACTGCTCTGCAACGCGCAGCATGTCAGTCCACCTCGAACGCGAATTCGCTGTCGCCGATGCGCACGCGGTCCCCGGGGTGCAGCGGCCGTGGCGTCTCCAGCAGCTCCTCGTTGAGGTAGGTGCCGTTGGTGGAGTTGAGGTCCTCGATCACGAGCACGTTTCCCTGGGCGTGGATGCGCGCGTGCCGCGAGGAGGCGAACGGATCCTCGAGGCGGATCTCGGCTCGGTCGCCGCGACCGAGCACGATGTCTCCGTCGAGGTCGTAGATCATGCCGGGTTCGTGGCCGGGAGCGCGCTCGACCACCAGGCGCGGCGATCGATTGGCGACGTCCGCGCTGCCGAGGGCCGAGGCTGAATACATGCCGGTGGCGTCCGGGGGGATCATGCCCGCGTCAGATCTGCGACCGCTCGCGAACGGCACGCCACCTTCGCTCAGGTCCTTGCGCGCGCTGCGCGCCACCCACAGGACGAACAGGTAGAGGACGGCGAGAAAGCCGAACTTGAGCGCGACCGATACGGGTTCAAGCGTCGTCAATTGGGCTCGCGCGCGCTCATCGGAGTTCGAAGATCATCTCTGTCGAGCCGAGCACGACGCTGTCTCCGGGCTGAAGCTGCTGCGCACCGCGAATCGGCCGGCCGTTGACGAGAACGCCGTTGGTGGAACCGAGATCGGCGACCGTCCAGCCGGTGGGCGTGGGGCGCAGCTCGGCATGCCGGCGCGAGACGCCGACGTCGTCGAGCACGATGTCGCAGTCGCGGCTGCGTCCGATCGTCCCCCCGGCAGGCGCCAGCAGCAGGCGGCGACCGCCCACCAGGAGCAGCGCCTGCGCCGCCTCGCGGCGCGCGTGGGCCTCTTCGACCGGCCCGCCCACGCGCCTTGAAGTGCTGTAGATCATCGTCTGGCCGTGCTCCTGCGCCGGTTGCGGATCGACCGGATCGTGTCCCCCGCTGGGGTCACTGTGACCTGCGGGGCGGACCGACCTCGCCTGGATGCCGAATTCCCCCAGCGCCAGGCGCTCGTCGGTGTGAAAGACGATCACCGGATGCGACGCGAGGATCAGCTCCTCGCGGCGGGCGTGCTCCAGCAGGTAGGCGCCCAGCTCGTCGAGCACCTCCTGCTCAACCCCCTCGTAGCGGGCGCGGTCCTGCGGCGAGAGCCACACCGAATACTCGTTGGGGGCGTACACGCGCGAGACGGAGATGGTGCGGTGCTCGTCCATCTCGCGGGCGAGCTTGCGCGCGAGCTCCATCGGGCGCACCTCGGAGCGGAAGATGCGCCCGAAGGCGCCCTCGAGGAGGTTGGCGATCGTGGTCTCGACGCTCTGCAGCAGGTTCATTGGCTCCGGGCCCGGCCGGCCGATCTACGATCGCAGGCATGCAGCCCGGGGGGCTGGGTCGGGTGTGAGGCCATGCTACGTCAGACGGGGCCGCGCAGAGCGCGGACACCCACGGCGAACGCCCCGCCGAGGACGGCGCCGAGGACGGCGCCGCGCTGTGAGACGTGCACCGCGTGCGCCGACAGGCCGCTGGCCAACAGCGGCGTCGCCGAGGCCATCGCGGCGGACCAGATGGTCACGCCCACGACGTCGAAGGCGGCGCGCCGGCCACGCACGACGAACGGCAGGATCGCCGAGCCCGTCGCCCACAGCGCCGCCCCCAGCAGCACGCCGAGGCTCAGCGCGGGTGCGACGACGTGGCTGGCGGTACTCGACAGCGATGACTCCCACACGCTCCTCGCGGGCAGCCCGGCCGGCTCGCCCAGCCACAGATTGCGCGCGAACAGCGGCTCGGCGAGGATCAGCCACCAGTAGCCGAGCGCGGCGATCGCGGCGCGGCTGCGAAGGCTCGAGGCCTGCCCGGCGATCGCGGGGAACGCGCCGGCCAGGCCGGCGAGGCCCAACAGCGGCGCGAGCGCGGCGGCGAGCCAACCGAAGCCCACTCCCCGCGAGCGGCGATCTCGTGGCCACAGCGCGAGCGGAAGGGCCGCGGCCAGCACGAGCAGCGCCGCCCCGGAGCGCCCGGCCGACAGCTGCCAGAGCATCACAGCGAAGACACCGGCCGCGAGCAGCTTGCGGGGCAGCGTGCGCGGTCGCCGGCGAGACTTCGAGACCTCGTCCACAGCCACCGGCTCGGCGAGCGCCCGCGGGGCCGGCTCAGCGGGCGCTGCTTTCCCCCGGTCGAGGATCCGCCGCCGGGCGATGAATTCCGACGGCGGCTCGACCGGCGCGGCGGGTGGGGGTCCATCGATCGCCTCCCGCCCTCCTCCGCGGCGCGGCCATAGCGTCAGCCGCTCAGAGCGCGGGCCCTCCTCGAGCGCCTGTTCGAGGGCCAGGCGCAGGTCCTCAAGGGTGCCTCGCTGCCTGGCAGACGGGACCAGGGCCGCGTCAAGCGCGCGTGTGAGCGAGCGCGATAGGTCTCTGCGCCGGCGCTCGAGCGGCGCCAGCGGGCGGCCGATGCGCCGCGCGGTGACCGCCGGCGTCGCTCCGCGCACCGGGTTCACCCCGCTCAGCGCCTCATACAGGACCAATGCGAGCGCGTACAGGTCGGCCTCCGCGCCGGCCTCGCGGCCCTCGCTCTGCTCCGGCGCCATGTAGGCGAGCGTGCCCAGCACGTCACCGGTGTGGGTGAGCACGTCCTCCCCGGCCAGGCTGGCGCCGCCGAAGTCGGTGAGCTTGGCGGCGCAGATGAACCCCTCCGGCATTCGCACGCGCTCATCGAGCTGATCCGGGACGAGCACGTTGTGCGGCTTGATGTCGCGGTGGATGACCCCGCGCGCGTGGGCATGGGAGAGGGCGCAGGCGAGCGCGATGCCGATCTCGAGAACGTCCTCATCGGACAGCTCCC
This sequence comes from uncultured Solirubrobacteraceae bacterium, assembly GCA_963779605.1. Lineage (GTDB taxonomy): Bacteria > Actinomycetota > Thermoleophilia > Solirubrobacterales > Solirubrobacteraceae > Palsa-744. Next base: position 667,061 of record CAVZYR010000004.1, on the reverse strand, counting down.
GCGCCGCGATGAGCTGCGCGAGCGTCCTACCATGAACGAGCTCTGAGATGAGGTAGAAGGCATCATCCACCGCGCAAGCCTCATACAGGGCGACGATCGCGGGGTGGGCGAGGCGGGCGCTGGCGAGTGCCTCGCGGCTGGCGCGCTCGCTGTCTCCGTCGGGGGCGAGCGCGACCCGCTTGACCGCCACCTCGCGGTGCAGCAGCTCGTCGCGGGCGCGCCAGACGACGCCGAAGCCTCCCGCGCCGAGGCATTCGAGCAGGCGGTAGCGACCGAGCACGAGGTCGTTGACTGCCGGCGGAGGGGCCGGGCCCGGTGGGTTGGGCGTCCGTGTTGTGTTGACGAGGGTGAGCAGCGACTCCACCGCATCCCGGATTCGCCGTCCGCAGGCCGGCCACCTGCGCCCGGGCGGCTGAAAAACCGCCGTGAGCGATAAGTTGCAGCTTGCCGGGGGGGTGGCCAGTCATACTTGAGCACTTCCGGAATCCCTGCAAGGAGCGTGCTTTTGTCGTTCTTCGACGATGGTGAGGAGACACAGCCTCGGCCGTCAACACGAGCATCCAAAGCGCGCGGTGGGAGGACCGGCGGCGGCGAGCCTCCGAGCGCCGGCCCGCGGCCACGCCGGCCGCAGCGCTCCGCACGCTCGCTGCCGATGGACCAGCACACCCTGATGGTGCGCCGGCGGGTGGCCGCCGGCGTCGGCGTGGTGCTGCTGATCGTGATCGTGCTGGTCGTCAACGGCTGCCTGAAAAGCCAGCGCGTGCAGGACATGAAGAACTACAACCGCGACGTCAGCCTGATCGCCACAGAATCCGACGAACAGGTCTCCACGCCACTGTTCTCAACGCTCACCGACGCCGCCGGCAAGTCGGCGCTGAACGTCGAGGAGCAGGTCGACCAGCTGCGCATCCAGGCACAGACGCTGGCCAATCGCGTCAAAGGCCTGAGCGTGCCGGGCAGCATGAGCTCGGCGCAGCGCAACCTCGTGCTGGTGATGAACCTGCGCGTCGAAGGATTGACGAAGGTGGCGGCGCTCCTGCCGACCGCCCTGGGCGGCCAGGGCAAGCAGGCGAGCACGCTGATCGCGGGTGACATGGAGATCTTCCTGGCCTCTGACGTCATCTACTCCCAGCGCGTCGCGCCGTTGATCCAGGAGACGCTCAGCTCGAACGGGATCCACGGCCTGCAGACCGCGGCCAGCCGCTTCATCCCCAACCTCGGATGGCTGGAACCGGCGACGGTGCTCACGCGTCTGTCCGGCAAGTCTTCGAGCCAGAGCGCACAGACCCCGAGCGGTCATCACGGCAGCGCGCTGAAGGGAGTGAGCGTCGGCACGACCGCGCTAGAACCCGAACCCGCGCTCAACCACATCAGCGGGGGCAGCAGCCCGACGTTCACCGTGAAGGTCGAAGACGCCGGCGAATTCAACGAGACGAACGTGGGGGTGAACGTGACCGTGACAGCCGGCGGCAAACAGATCAAAGCCACCCACGCGATCGAAAAAACCGAACCCGGCAAGACGGCGAGCGTCGACATCCCCGTCAGCGGAGTCCCACTTGGAGCGGCTTCGAAGGTCGAAGTACAGGTCGAACCGGTGCCCGGCGAAACGAACCACGAAGGCACCAAGAACACCTATCTGGCGATCTTTGCGCAGTAGCCCGGCGCTCGCCGCGGGCCTGGGCGGCGCGGCGGTTGCACCAGCGGCTAACTTGTGACGGTGGCCAGCGACATCACCGACACCCAGGGCATCATCGCCATCGCGGCGGCGGCCGTCGCCCTGGTGTCGCTGATCCTCGCGATCACGCTGGCCGTGCGCGTGCGGCGCCTGCGCCGCGCGCAGAGGCTCGTGCTCGGAGAGGATGGCGAGCGCGACGTGATCGCTCACGCCGCCGGCATGCAGGACGCGTTTGAAGCGCTGCGCTCCTACGTCGACGACACGAGCAGACGCCTCGACGAGCGCCTGTCCGGCGTCGAGGCGTCGCTGCGCGGCACGATCGCGCATCGCGCACTCGTGCGCTACGACGCCTACAACGAGCTGTCCGGCCGCCAGTCGGTGTCGATCGCGCTGCTGGACGACGAGCAGTCGGGGATCATCCTCTCGTGCATCCACCACCGCGACCAGGCGCGTGTGTATGCCAAGCACATGCAGGGCGGGACGCCCGAACTGGAGCTCTCTCCGGAGGAGGCCGAGGCCGTGCGCCTGGCCCTCGCATCCACCGCTCCGGCCGGGAATGGCGCCGAGCCGACGGCCTGAGGTGCCCGGCAGGCCGCGGGTCGGCTATCTGGGCCCGGAGGGAACGTTCAGCGAGGAGGCGCTGCTTCAGAGCGCGGCCGCGGACGCGGTCGAGCCGGTTCCGCTGACGACCATCTACGACACCGTCATGGCCCTGCGGCGTGAGGAGCTCGAGTGGGCCGTCGTGCCGATCGAGAACTCGCTCGAGGGCTCGATCAGCGTGACGCTCGATCTCCTCGCCGGGGAGGCGAGCGATGTGGAGATCGTCGGTGAGACCCTGTTGCGCGTGAGCCACTCGTTGATCGCCGCGGAGCCGTTCGCGCTCGAGCAGATCGAGGAGGTTCTCACGCATCCGCAGGTCCCCGGTCAGTGCTCGGTGTTCCTGCGCAGCGAGCTGGCCAACGCACGGGTGCTACCCGCGAGCTCGACCGCCGAGGCCGTGCGAATGGTCGTGAACGATCAGAGATCGCCCGGCGGCGGGCGGCGGGCGGCGCTCGGCACGCTGCTGGCGGCGAGCATCTACGGGGGCGCGGTTCTGCGCGAGGGCGTGCAGGACCGCGATGACAACGAGACGCGCTTCGCCTGGCTCGCGCGCTCGCTGGAGGGTGCGCAGGGCGGCCGGCCGGCCACGCCGCCGCTCCGCGCGGACGGCTCGCAGGATTGGAAGACCTCGCTGGTCTTCTGGGGTCCGGGCGCCGCGCACGCCGGCTGGCTCGTGCGCTGTCTGGACGAGTTCGCGCGCCGCGACATCAACCTGACGAAGATCGAGTCGCGTCCGCGGCCGGGTCGCCTGGGGAGCTACATGTTCTTTGCAGACCTCGAGGGACGGCCGTCGGAGACCGCCGTGGCCGAGGCCATCAGCGGCCTGCGCGCGCTGTGTGAGCAGGTGCGGGTGCTCGGCTCCTACCGCGTCGCGCGCGAGCCGCCGGCGCACGCCGGCTGAGGAACCCGTCGCCGCCAGGGTGCCACGGGATGAGGATGCCCCGCTACACTCCGGCCCTGAAGATGCAAAGCACTGTCCCACCAGAGCCGGTGGGGTCCGTGCCGCCTTCCGAGCACCAGCGGCGCGGACCTGGCACATCGCCAACAACGGCGATGGGTGGTCGGGTGCTCGTTCTGAACGCCACCTACGAGCCGATCAACGTGTGCACGGTCCGGCGCGCGGTGGTGCTGCTGCTGAAGGAGAAGGCCGAACTGCTCGAGCGCGGGCGCTGGGAGCTGCACTCGGAGAACTCGACGCTCGCGCGGCCGGTCGTGATCCGGCTGATGACCTACGTGAACGTCCCGCGCGACGCCCACCGGCGCAAGATCACGCGCAGGGCGGTGTTCGCCCGCGACAGCTGGACCTGCCAGTACTGCGGCTCGCGCTCCAATCTGACCGTCGACCACGTGATCCCACGCTCCAAGGGCGGATCCTCGAGCTGGGAGAACATCGTGGCCTCGTGCGCGCCGTGCAACCGGCGCAAGGGCGATCGCTTGCCGCGGCAAGCGGGGATGCATCCGCGCCATACCCCGCGCACGCCGCGGGCGGAGATCTTCATCCACGTGGCGAGCCCCACCATCCCGACCGCCTGGCTGCAGTACCTGCCCCAGGCGGCCTGAGCGGCGCCGCGAACGCACGAGGGGCGCCCGACGGCGCCCCTCGCACTGCTGCTCTGACTGGAAAAGTCCGAGACGGCTAAAAGGAACAGCCGGAGGGACCAGAGCCGGCGGTCGTCTCGGGGCATCCCGGGTTGGATTCCGCTAAGCGGTCCAGCCTGTCCGACCTAGCGGCCGGTCACCTCCAGGGTCCCGCAAAAACTGTCAGCTAACGTTAGGACCACCTCCTTTCTCTGGTCTGTGCAGAGTAGCGGACGTGGCTGATGGTGAACAGCCTTGCGCGGATCAACCGTCAGTGGAGGATCACGCCGAACTCCTGCGAGTAGGTGGCGCCGGGCTCGCCGGCTGAAAGCGCCGCCGGCACGCTGGGGACGACGCCGATCCCGGTTTCGCGGTACTGGCCTTCGAGGATGTTGGCGAGGTGTTTGGGCGAGGCGATCCAGGCCTCGACGATCGCCTGCGGCGTCGCCAGGCTGAGGGTGCCCCAGGCGAGATTCTCACCGATCACATAGCCGTCCTGGGGGCTCGGTATGTAGCCGGTCCCGCGGATGCGCTCGACGGGGGTCTCGCCCGCGGGGGACACGTGGTCGAAGTAGTCGTCAGAGATCATTTCCGCCCCATGGCCTTCGGCGGCCTGTTCGAGCAGTGCGCTTCGGATCAGGGGGAGCTCGCCGTTTTCGGCCCGCACGCGGTTGACGAGGCAGAAGACCGCGTTGCGGATCAGTTCGAGATTGGGCGGTTCGGGCGTCAGCTGGGTGTTCTGGCAGGGGTCGGCAAGGGCGCTTGCGATCATCGACTCACGAGCCGCCAGCGCAGCTCGCTGCCCGAGGGCGGCGGAGGATGTGTGGGACCTGCGCTGCGTGCTCGCGTGCGTGCCGCGACGCGTCCGGCAGCCGCGGCTCAGCCGCCGTTGCTTGCGCGAGGCGTGCGAGGAGCGCGCGGAGCTCGATCGACAGCTGCCGCGGTGGCGGGCGGTGCTGGCGGCGGTGGCGGTGGTGCTCGCAGCCCCGAGGAGCGAGACGCTGAGTATCGCCGCAGCGGTCGCAATCAGGGGTCGGGAGCTTGGCACCCTCCGTCTGTCGGACGCGGGCGCACAGCATGTGAGCGCGGAGGTGTCAATCTGGACGCAGTGCGGGTGCGCGCCACTGCGTCACTGCTCGTCGTCGCCGGGCGTGCCCTCGTCGGCCATCGCGCCGCCCGCCGCGCCGTCGGCGGCCTCGCCGGACGGCGTATCCTCCGCCACCGCGGTGATGTCCTCCTCGCCGGTGTCCACCACCAGCGCCACGGCGCTCACGACATCGTCCTCCTTGAGGTTCATAACGCGCACGCCCGTGGCCGAGCGGCCCTGCCGGGAGATGCCGTCGGCGGGGGTCCGCTGGACCATGCCGCCGACGCTGATGAAGACGAGCTCCTGGTGGTCTCGCACGACCAGGGCCCCCGCCAGCGCGCCCTTCTGCTCGGTCAGCCCGATCGTCTTCACGCCTTTGGCGCCGCGGCGCGTTTTGCGGTACTGGCTGATCAGGGTCCGCTTGCCGTAGCCGTTCTCGGTGACCACGAGCAGGTCCATGTCGTCGCGGGCGACATCCATCGCGATGACCCTCCCGTCCTTGCCGACGTCCATGCCGCGCACGCCCGTCGTGTCCCGTCCCATCGAGCGCACGTCGGACTCGGCGAAGCGGACCGTCAGCCCAGCTCGCGAGACCACGATCACCTCGTCTTCGGGATCGACGGCGCGAACCGCGAGCAGCTCGTCGTCGTCGCGGATGTTGATGGCGATGATCCCGTCGGCCTTGATCGGCGTGTTGTAGGCCAACAGCTCCGTCTTCTTGACGGTGCCGCTGCGGGTGGCGAACACGAGGTACTTCGTCTCCGTGAAGTCGCGGGTGGACAGAACCGCCTGGATCATCTCCCCGTCGCGCAGCGGCAGCACGTTGACCAGCGCGCGTCCCTTGGCCGTCCGCGATGCCTCGGGCAGCTCATAGACCTTCGAGCGGTAGACCTTGCCGCGGTTGGAGAAGAACAGCAGGTAGTCGTGCGAGGAGCACACGAACAGGTGCTCGATGAAATCGCCGTCCTTCATGTCCATTCCGGTGACGCCGCGCCCGCCGCGCTGCTGCTGGCGGTAGCTGGCTAGTGGCAGCGACTTGATGTATCCGCTCTGGGTGATCGTGATCACCATCTGCTGGTCGGCGATCAGATCCTCGATGTCGATCTCATCCTCGGAGTGGGTGATCTCCGAGCGGCGCTCGTCGCCGAAGCGCTCTGAGATCTCCGTGAGCTCCTCCTTGATGACTCCCAGCACGCGGGACTCGTCGCCGAGGATCGCGCGCAGCTCCGCGATCCGCTCGGTGACGTCGGAGTGCTCCTGTTTGATCCCGTCGGCCTCGAGCGCGGTCAGCTGGGAGAGGCGCAGGTCGAGGATCGCGGTCGCCTGGATGGCGCTCAGATCGAAGCTCGAGATGAGCTGCTCGCGCGCGCTGTCGCGGTCGCGCGAGCCGCGGATCAGCTCGATGATCGCGTCCAGGTGCTCGAGCGCCGTGAGCAGGCCCTCGAGGATGTGCGCGCGCGCCTCCTTCTCGGACAGCTCGTGCTTGGTACGGCGCACGATCACCTCGCGCTGGTGGGCCACGTAGTTGTGGATCACCGCGAGCAGGTTCAGCGTGCGCGGCACGTTGTCGACGAGCGCCACCATGTTCACGCCGAAGGTCGTCTGCATCGGCGTGTGCTTGTAGAGCTTGTTGAGCACCACCTTCGGGATCACGTCGCGCTTCAGCTCGATCACAAGGCGCATGCCGCGCTTGTCGGACTCGTCGCGCAGGTCGGAGATCTCCGGGATGCGTTTCTCGTGGACGAGCTCGGCGATCTTCCCGATCAGCCCGCCGTCGCCGCCCTTCTTGACCATGAACGGCAGCTCGGTGACGACGATCGCCTCCTTGCCCTGTTTCAGCGGCTCGATGTGCGCTCGCGCCTGCACGCGCACGCGCCCGCGCCCGGTCTCGTAGGCATCGCGTATCCCCTGGCGGCCGAGAATGATCCCGCCGGTCGGGAAATCGGGGCCCTTCACGTGCTTCATCAGGCCATCGATGTCGATGTCGTGGTTGTCGATGTAGGCGATCGTCGCGCCGATCACCTCGCGCAGGTTGTGCGGCGGGATGTTCGTCGCCATGCCCACCGCGATGCCTGAGGAGCCGTTGACGAGCAGGTTCGGGAAGCGCGCCGGCAGCACCAGCGGTTCCTGGCGGGAACCGTCGTAGTTCGGCGCGAAGTCGACCGTGTCCATGTCGAGATCGCGCATCATCTCGGTCGCGATCCGGGCCAGGCGCGCCTCGGTGTTGTGGCTGACGAATCCATTCGTCAGGAACGAGTGATCGTCGCTGTCCACCCGCAGCGAGTACACCGGCTGCACACCGGCGTCCGTCACCGATGCGACCTCTGCGTAGTAGTAGTCGCCGCTCAGCGGCTCGAGCAGTGCCGGCACCTCCGAGCCGAGCCGCTCGAGGGCGTTCGTGGTTGCCGCCGAGATGTGCGCGCCGCCCATCTGAGCGAGTTCGGCGGGAGTGGCGAGGCGATGGTCAGCAACGGCTTGCGCGTTCATGGCGAGTCGCTCGCCGGGGCGGATCTCGCCGATCAGACGCCACAACAGAAGCGGGACGCCCGCGAGCTCCACGAGGCACAGCACCGGGTGGTTTGCGGTTCCCGTCAGCTCGTAGCCCTCCGTGGTGCGTAGGCGCAGCGTGGGGTGCTCGCCGGAGTGAAACAACACCGATGCATGAACGGGGCGACCGAGACGGTCGAGCACCTCGACGTCGACCGGAGTGTCAGAGTTGGGCTTTGCGCTGGGAGCGAACGTATCGATCCGCACCGTGCCTGCGGGCGTGCGCACGCGTGTGTCTGCGCTGACGCAGTAGCGCATGGCGGCCGCCGGGTCGTCGTCGACCGATCCGAAGTTGCCCTGTCCATCGACGAGCTCGTTGCGCATCGAGAAGTCCTGGGCCATGCGCACGAGCGCGTCGTAGATGGCCGAGTCGCCGTGCGGGTGATAGTTGCCCATCACCTCGCCGACGATCTTGGCGCACTTGGCGTACGAGCGGGTCGGGCCGAGGCCGAGCTCGTTCATCGCGTAGAGGACGCGGCGATGCACCGGCTTCAGGCCGTCGCGCACGTCGGGCAGCGCCCGCCCGACGATCACCGACATCGCGTAGTCGAGATAGGCCGTGCGCATCTCCTCCTCGAGCGCGCGCGGTTCGACGTTTCCGCCGCTGATCACGTCAGCCGATGCCACGGTTCACCTCCTCGGGCCCAGCGCCATGTCTGACGTCAGGGCCAAGCAGGTCAAGGACACAGGGAGCGTGGCGTGCTACGCACGCGAGCGACCGAGGACGCCGAGATGCGCAGGCCATGACGTCAGACATCAGACATCGAGGTTCGCGACGGCGCGTGCATTCTCTTCGATGAACTCCCGCCTCGGCTCGACCTGGTCGCCCATCAGCTTCGAGAAGATGCGGTCGGCGACGGCGGCGTCCTCGAGCGTCACCTGCGCCAGCATGCGCGTGGTCGGGGACATCGTGGTTTCACCGAGCTGGTCGGCGTTCATCTCGCCGAGTCCCTTGAAGCGCTGCAGTTTGATCCCCTTCTGGGCGACAGTCATGACGGCGGCGCGGAGCGCCTCGAAGGAGGGGGCCTCCTCGCGGGCGTCGCCCAGGCGTATGGAGAACGCGGGGACGCCGGCGAGCTCGATCAGCTGAGCGTGCACGCGCGCGAGCTGGATGTACTCCTGCGAGGAGAAGAGGGTCCGCTTCATGCGATGGGTGCGGGCAAAGCCGGTCTTGGCCTCGACGGCCTTCACGCGTATCTCGAGCGGATCCTCCTCGACCAGCAGCTCGGTGGCGTGCGTCTCGCCCTCGAGGCCGGCGCGGCTCAGCAGCTCGACCGCCGCCTCGGGGCTCATCACCTGCTCGCCCAGCAGCGAGGACTCCTCGAGGAACTGGACCATGTCGTGGCCGTGGACGGCGCGCAGCGAGGATGACCAGCCCTCGTACTGCTTGAGCAGCCGCGAGAAGCGCTGCCAGCGCGTCTCGGTCAGCTTGAACTGCGTGCCGTGGCGATCGAAGATCTCGATCTTGTCCCACTTGTCCGAGAGCAGGATGTCCTCGAGCTCGGAGTCCTTTTCGATGTAGCGCTCGCGCGAGCCCTGCTTGAGCTTGTACAGGGGCGGCTTGGCGATGTAGACGTAGCCGGCCTCGATCAGCTCCTGCATCTCGCGGAACAGCAGCGTCAGGACGAGCGTGCGGATGTGCGCACCGTCGACGTCGGCGTCGGTCATCAGCACGACCTTGTGGTAGCGCGCGTTCTCGATGTTGAACTCGTCGCGCACACCGGTGCCGATCGCGGTGATCAGCGCCTGGATCTCCGTGTTCTGGAGAACCTTGTCGATCCGCGACTTCTCGACGTTCAGGATCTTGCCGCGCAGCGGAAGCACCGCCTGGGTGTTGCGATCGCGGCCCTGCTTGGCCGAGCCGCCGGCGGAGTCGCCCTCCACGACGAACAGCTCGGCCAGCGAGGGGTCCTTGACCGAGCAGTCGGCGAGCTTGCCGGGCAGCGTCGAGTTCTCAAGGGCGGACTTGCGCCTGGTCAGGTCGCGCGCCTTGCGGGCGGCCTCGCGCGCGCGCTGAGCCTGGACGGACTTCATGATCACCGCGCGCGCCTCGCTCGGGTTCTCCTCGAGGAACTCGCCGAGGCCGGTGTTCACGATCGACTCCACGAAGCCGGCCATGCCGGGGTTGCCGAGCTTGGTCTTGGTCTGACCCTCGAACTGGGGGTCGCGCAGCTTGACCGAGATCACCGCCGTGAGCCCCTCGCGCACGTCCTCGCCCGAGAGGTTGTCCTCTTTCTCCTTGAGCAGGCCGTGGTCGCGCGCGTACTTGTTGAGGGTGCGCGTGAGCGCCGAGCGGAAGCCGCTCATGTGCGAGCCGCCCTCGCGCGTGGAGATGTTGTTGGCGAACGAGTGAATCGACTCCTGATAGGAGGAGTTCCACTGCATCGCGATCTCGGCAGCGCCCTCGTCGCTCTCACCCTCGAAGAAGATCACCTTGCGGTGGACGGTGTCCTTGTTCTCGTTGAGATAGGTGACGAAGTCCTCGATGCCGCCGTCGTACTGGAAGGTGGCCGAGTGACCTTCGCCGCGCTCGTCGACGATCGAGATCCTCAGGCCGCGCGTGAGGAAGGCGGTCTCGCGCAGGCGCTCCTCGAGCGTGTAGAAGTCGAGCTCCAGGGTCTCGAAGATGTCGGCGTCGGGGAGGAACGTGACCGTGTTCGAGGTGGGCGCGCCGGCTGGAAGCTTCTCGCCCTTGAGGAGCTCTGTCTGCGGGGCTCCACGCGAGTACTCCTGCGAGAAGTGGTAGCCGTCGCGGTCGATCTCCACGAACAGGCGCTCGGACAGGGCGTTGACCACCGACACGCCGACCCCATGCAGACCGCCGGAGACCTTGTAGCCGCCGCCGTCCCCGAACTTGCCGCCGGAGTGCAGCACGGTGAGCACGACCTCGACGGCGGGACGCCCCTCCTTCTCCATCACGTCCACCGGGATGCCGCGGCCGTTGTCCAGAACCGTGACCGAGTTGTCGGGATGGATCGTGACGGTCACCTCGGTGCAGAACCCGGCCAGGGCCTCGTCGACGGAGTTGTCGACGACCTCATACACGAGGTGGTGCAGCCCCATCACGCCGGTCGAGCCGATGTACATGCCGGGACGCTTGCGGACCGCCTCGAGGCCCTCGAGGACCGTGATGTCCTGCGCGTCGTAGCTGGAGGGTTCGCCCGTCATCGACGGGTCGTTGACGCCGCCCTTGCCGGCGTCTGCTTCAGAACTGTTGCCGCGTGTGGCCAATGACCCTCCGATGACGTGAGAACGCCCCGGATTCCGGGGCGCAAAGACCACCGGCCGGGGCGGGTTAAGTGTGTCTAGAACAATAGCAGGGCGGGCTCCCGGAACCGGCCCCAAAACACGCCTAAATCCCTGCAAATTAGGGCGAAACCGGGCGCTGTGGCGTTCGCCAAAACCGAACCCCGGCGGCCACGCCACTCCCGCGAGGGGGGTCCTGGAAGAGCGTGGCCGTTGGTCCGGGCCCCTCCCTCGGATATTGTAGCATCTGACACGAGACTAGAAACCCGCCATTACGCCGAAGGCCGGTGCCCGGAATGGGCGCTTCGCGCGTCCGTTTTTCCACCGTCACCCGGTACGGCAGCGCAGCTCGCGGATCGCCTCGGCGCCGAGCGCGGCGTTGAGACTTCCGGTCAGCTGCTCGGCCATCAGATCGAGCTCCTGTGCCCACACGGCGGCGGTGCACGTGACCGTCAGCACGCCATCGCGCTCGGCGGTCGGGCGTGCGGCCCGCGCGATCGCCGGGCCGGCCGTCGGCTCCCAGATCTCCTGCACACGCGCCAGCGTCGTCGCCGGGGCGAGCGTGCGCGTGAGTCCGCCGAGGGCAACCGACAGCGAGCGTGGGGCCCTCCTGCTCACGCCGCCAGCGCCTCTGTGAGGATTCTCCCCGCGGATACCCGCAGGCGCGTGACCGATGCCTCTGCGGCCCCGGGGACGTGCGCGAGGTCTGTTGTCGCGATCACGCTCTGGCCCCCGCTCGAGAGCTCTTCGGCGAGCAGCTCGCGGCGCTCGAGGTCGAGCTCGCTCATTACGTCGTCGAGCAGCATCAACGGCGTGCGTGCGCGTTCGCGGGCCAGCACGGCGCGCTCTGCCAAGAGCAGCGACAGCAGCGCGAGGCGCTGCTCGCCCTGGGAGCCGTACAGCCGCAGCTCGCGCCCGTCGCGCAGCAGCGCGAGCTCATCGCGGTGGGGTCCGTGAGAAGAGAAGCCGCGCTCGAGATCGCTGGCGCGGCGCTCCTCGAGCTCGGCGACGAACCCGTCCTCGTCCTGCGCACGCGAGCGCGGGCGATACTCGAGCGTCGCCTCCCCGCTCAGCCCGAGCAGCGCGGCGTGCTCGGCGAACGGCTGCGCCAGCAGGACGACCGCGGAGGCGCGGTCGGCGGCGAGCGCCACGGCCTTGAGCGCGAGCTCGCGATCCCAGGTGGACAGCGTCGCCTGCGAGGCTCCGCCGCCGCGGATGCGCCCGAGCAGGGCGTTCCGCTGGGCGAGCACACGCGAGTACTCCCTGCGCACGCTCGCCCGCAGCGGCCAGATGGCCGCCACGACCTGATCGATATGGGCACGGCGCAGGCCCGGGGACCCCTTCAGCAGCTCGAGGCGGTCGGGTTCGAACACGCTCAGCAGGGGCCTGTCCTCGAAGTCGAGCAGTCGCTCGACCGGCGCTCCGTCGGCGGTCATCCGCTTCACCGCCCCGGTGCTTGCGCTCGCGGTCCCGTAACCGACGCTCAGCTCATGCGTGCGCGTGCCCTCGGCGAGCTGCACGACGACGCGGGCCGCCTGCGAGCCGAAGCGCACCAGCTCGCGCTCATTGCGCGTGCGCGGCGAGCGCGCCGTGCAGCCGAAGTAGATCGCCTCGAGCAGGTTCGACTTGCCGGCGCCGTTCGGCCCGTGCACCACCGTCAACCCCTCCCCGAGCACGGCCTCAGCGCGTGCGTAGCTGCGAAAGTCGCGCATCTGCACGCTGACGACGCGCACGCTCAGCCCTTCAAGCAAACGACCCGGCGTGTGACCTCGGGGCCAAGCAGGTCAAGGACGCAGAGAGCGTGGCGTGCTTGGCACGCGAGCGAACGAGGACGCAGAGATGCGCAGACCACGAGGTCACACGTTCAGGCGGATGGGCATGATCAGGTATACGAAATCGCCCGAGTCCGGCGATTCGATGAGGCCCGGGCGCAGCGGGCTGATCAGCTTCAGCACGAGCTCCTCGGACTCGATGCTCTCGAGCCCATCGCGCAGGAACTCGGGGTTGAAGCCGATGTCGAACGGCTCACCGGCGAAGGGCACGGGGATCGCCTCGCTCGCGCCGCCGACGTCGGGCGTCTGCGCGGAGACGGTGAGGGTGCCCTCGCTGAAGCTCAGGCGCAGCGGCGCGTTCTTCTGCGCCAGCAGGCTGATCCGCCGCACCACATCGGTCAGCTCGCCTGTCGACAGACGCAGCTCGTGATCGACCGACTCCGGCAGCAGTTGGCGGTAGTTCGGGAACTGCCCGTCAATCAGGCGCGAGGAGAGGACGATGTCGCCGAGCTCGAACACCACCTGGCTCTGACCGACGCTCACGGCCAGCGAGTCGCTCTGCGCCGATTGGGCGATCCGCACGAGCTCCGCCAGCGCGCGCGCCGGCACGTTGGCTTCGAGGCTCCCCTGCAGGGCTTTCTCGAGCGAGGTCTCCTTGACGCTCAGCCTGTAGGAGTCCGTCGCCACCATCCGCAGCTCCTGCCCGGAGGCCGACATGAGGATCCCGGTGAGGACAGGGCGCGTCTCGTCCCGTGAAGCCGAGCGCGCCACGCGCGTGACGGTCTGCACGAATGCCTCCGCCGGCAGCGTGATGCGCGTCTCCTCGGTCGGGTTCGGAAGCGTTGGGAAATCCTCCGTGCGAAGTGTACGCAGATGGAAGGTCGCCGGACCGCAGATCAACTCCACATCCTGCTCTGAGCTGCGCAGCTCCATCGTCAGCTGCTCGGCCGGCAGCGAGCGGGCGACGTCCAGCAGCAGGCGCGCCGGCAGCACCGCGGCCCCCGGCTGCGTCACCTCGGCGGCGAGCGGCACGCGCAGGCCGATCTCCATGTCGGTCGCCAACAGCTCGGTCGGAGAATCAGCCGAGGCCGAGATCATCACGCCGGATAGCGCCTGCACAGCGCTGCGAGCCGACGCTACACGCGTAACCGTCTGCAGCTCGTTCAACAGCTCTGCCGCCGACAGGGACAGCTTCATCGGTACTTCGCCAGAGAAGAGTAGAAGTCAGTAGTGCCTGTGTGTATGTGTGTATGACCGGGAATGGCGGCGAGCCGACGCTCGGGCCTGTGAACGAAGCTGTGCATGGTTAGGCAGAAGTCTCTCAGGCGAGGCGGTCGGGCGCGGGCGCTGGGGGTCATGAACCGCGTGCATCGAGCTCGTGCTGGAGCTTTTCCACAACCTCACGGGCGGCCTCGTCTTCGGCGATGCGCTTGGCGGTGCGCCGGCAGGCGTGCAGCACGGTGGTGTGGTCGCGCCCCCCGAAATGCCTGCCGATCGCCGGCAGCGATTCACCTGTGAGCTCACGCGCGAGGTACATCGCCACCTGCCGCGGCCAGGCGATGCGGGGCGTTCGCGAAGAGGAGATGAGCTCCTTGCTCGACAGGCCGAAGTGCTCACAGGCCGCGGCCTGGATGTCGCTCACCGCCCGCGTGCGCCGTCGCCCCGCCTGCGCCGGGCGCGGGTACAGGCGGTCGAGTACCTCGTTGGCGAGCTCCGGCGTCAACGGGCGACCCGTCAGCGAGCTGAACGCGACGATGCGGATCAGCGCGCCCTCGAGGGCTCGCACGTTGCTCTGCACGCGCTCGGCGATCACCTCGAGCGCGAGCTCGTCCTCGAGCTGGATGTGGTCGTGCTGGGCGCGCTTTCGCAGGATCGCCCGCCGCGTCTGTATGTCGGGCGGTTCGATGTCGGCGACGAGGCCGGCGGCGAAGCGCTCTCGCAGACGGTCCTCGAGCGCCTGCAGGTCGTGCGGCGGGCGGTCTGAGGTGAGCACGATCTGCCGCCCGCCGTCGTGGAGGGCGTTGAAGGTGTGAAAGAACTCCTCCTCGGTCTTCGTCTTTCGCTCGAGGAACTGGACGTCGTCCAGGAGCAGCACGTCGATGTGGCGGAAGCGCGCCTTGAACCCTCCCGTCTGCCCGCCTCCGAGCGCGCTGAGGAACTCGTTCGTGAAGGCCTCGCCGGTCGTGCAGCGCACGGTCAGGCCGGGGCTGTGTGAGAGCAGAAGGGCGGCGATCGAGCTCAGCAGGTGGGTCTTGCCGACGCCGGGCGGGCCGAAGATGAACAGGGGGTTGTAGGCCTGGGCGGGCATCTCTGCCACGGCCAGGGCGGCCGCGTGGGCGAGGCGGTTGCAGTCTCCGATGACGAACTGGTCGAACGACAGCTTGGGGTTGCCGAGAGGACCCGTGAGCGAGTCGAGGTCGTCCTCGAAGCGCGTGTCGGGAGGGTTGGCGCGCTGCCCGCCCCCGCGCCCCGCCGCGCCCCCGCGCCCCCATGTGTCGCGCACGGGCGAGACCTCGCCGGCGCCAATCGCGTGCCCATCGCCCGGCGGCTCATCGCTTGAGACGAGATCGACGCTTGCGCCCGAACCGAGCACCAGCGCGACGCTCGCCTCGATGATGGCGCCGAAGCGGTCGCGGATCCATCCGCAGGCGTGCTGCGGGGCTTCGACGAGCAGGCGCTCACCGGCGAGCGAGCGAGCGCGCAGCGGCTCAAGCCAGATGCGGTAGGTGGGCTCGTCGACGGCCCGTGCAAGCTCGGCCTGCACGCGTGTCCATATGTGCTCCAGCTCGGCGCTCACAACAGCGTCAATCCAGCTTCTCCCACAAGAAGAAAGTGATCGCTACCTATTCAAGGAGGGCCCGCTGGGACCCGGTCAGGCGACTATAACCGACGCTCTCCGGCGCTTGCGCAGGCTGGTCGCAATTGGCGGAAAAATTCGGACTCTCCTCGCTGGTCGTATACTGGAGCGCCAGCTCACGCGGTCGCGGGGCCCCTGTGCGGGCACCGCAAAGAGGAGTCTCGCCACAGGCGGAGAACAGCAACCATGAAGCGCACCTACCAGCCAAAGAAGCGCAAGCGTGCCCGCGCACACGGGTTCCGTAACCGCATGCGCACGCGCGCAGGACGGCTGACGCTCAAGCGCCGCCGCGCCAAGGGACGCAAGCGCCTCTCCACGTAAGCGTGATGGGAGCGCGATGAACCCGCGGTCCTCCAGTCGTGCCCGCCTGTCGCGCAGCGCCGAGTTCGACCGCGTCTACCGGCAGGGCCGTTCGACCGCCAATCGCCACCTCGTGCTGTATGCATTTCCGAACGCCTCCAGTGACCGCCCGCGACTGGGGCTGTCGGTGTCGCGCAAGGTCGGAGGGGCGGTGGAGCGAAACCGCGTCAAGCGGCTCCTGCGGGAAGCGTTCGCGCGAACCGAGCCCGAGCTGCGCCCCGGCCAGGACGTCGTGCTCGTCGCCCGCCCAGCCGCGCGCGAGCTCGTCGAGCGCGAGGGACTCGAGGGAGTGGACGCGTCGCTCAGCGAGCTCGTGGCCAAGGGGGGGCTGCGCGCTTCAAGCGGCGGGGAGCAGCGCCCGTGAGCTCGACCGCACCCTCGCCGCCCCCCGCGTCCTCGCCGCACCTGTTCACCCGGGCCGCTCGGGCCGTCCTGCTCGCCCCGATCATCGCCTATCAGCGGGTCATCTCACCCGCCATTCCGCGCCGCTGCAAGTACGAGCCCACCTGCTCGCGCTATGCGGTGGAAGCGATCCGCGAGTACGGCATACTTAGGGGCCTTGTGCTGGCCGGCTGGCGCCTGCTCAGGTGCAATCCGTGGAGCTACGGCGGGTACGATCCGGTGCAGGCCCAGCGAGTGTTCCGGATCGGTCCCCACGCCGGCGCCTGAGTGGGCGCCGCCTCGGCGGCCCGCACCCGAGCGATCAGTGCACCTCATCACAAGCCACGAGCCGCCCAACACGACCGCCGAGATCCACTAGCGCATGCCAATCCTCGCCAACGTAATTCAGGACGCGTTCTCGCCCCTGATCAACGTGTTCGAATCGATCATGGTGTTCATCCATGCCCACCTCGTGGGGGGCAGCTGGGGACTCGCCATCGTCGGGCTGACCGTGCTGATCCGCGCGATCCTGGTGCCGCTGACCTACCGCCAGCTGAAGTCGATGCAGGAAATGCAGCGGCTGGCTCCCCAGATAAGCGCGCTGAAAGAGAAGTACAAGGAGGACAAACAGCGCCAGCAGCAGGAGATCATGAAGTTCTACCAGGAGAACAAAATCAATCCCCTGGCCTCCTGCCTGCCGCTGCTGCTGCAGCTGCCGGTGTTCATCTCGCTGTTCTACATGCTGCGCACGGACCTGAAGCTCGACATCTGTGGAGCGCAGATGCGCGAGTTCTACTCACAGGAACTCGGCAAACACATCGTTTCGAACAGCGAGATCCCGCAGAAGGCTGTGACCGTCGCCGGTCACTCCGGCAAGGTTCCGGGCCTGACGGAAATCGGCTGCAGCACGCCGTTTCACTCCAACGGCGCGCTGCACATCATCGCCCCCGGCTCGGCGAAGTTCCTGTTCATACCCGACATCACCTTCAAGGCGACCGGCGTCGCCCTCGTCGTGCTGCTCGTGCTGTATGTCGGCTCACAGCTCGTGTCCACCCTGGTGGCGACGGCGGCGGCCGATCCCAACCAGCGGCGCCTGATGCTGCTGCTGCCGCTCGTGTTCGTGGTCATCCTGTTCAGGTATCCGGCCGGCCTGCTCGTCTACTGGATCACGACCAACCTGTGGACGATCGGCCAGCAGTTCCTGATCCGGCGCCATATGGGTCCACCGGCCGCGCCCGCGGAGCCCGTGCAGGGCTCCCCCAACGGGAAGCCCGACCGTGTCGCAAAGCCCGCCAAGGCGGCGCTCGCGGGCGCCGGCGTCGCGGGCGCCGGCAGTGCGGGAGGCGGGGGCGGAGGATCCTCGAGCCCCCCGCCGCCTCCGCGCAAGAAGAAGAAACGCTCGGGAAGGCGAAGATGAGCGAGGAGGAGCGGCGCGTGGAGGAGGACTGGGAGGGCGAGGAGGAGCTGGATCCGGCGGAGACGCTCGCGGACCTGCTCGAGGAGATCGCGGAAGGGCTGAGGCTCGACGTCGAGGTTGAGGTCGAGGAGGGGGACGGGGTGCTCACGGGCCGCCTCGAGGGCGAAGACCTGGGGCTGTTCATCGGTAGGCGCGGCCAGACGATCGACGCGGTGCAGCACCTGGCCCAGCGGATCGTCTTTCCCGAAGGCCCGTCGCCGGTGCGCGTCGTGATCGACGCCGACGGCTATCGCGAGCGCCGTGCGGAGTCGCTGCGCGCCGACGCCGACGACGCGGCCGCCGAGGTGCTGGCATCGGGCCGGCCCGTCGAGCTCAACCCGATGCCCCCGTGGGAGCGGCGCATCGTCCACGAGCACCTGCGCGACCACGGCGGCGTCGAGACGCACAGCGAGGGCGACGAGCCCGACCGCTATCTGGTGGTCTCGCTGCTCGACGACTGACGGCCGCGCGAGCGTTTCACGTGAAATCGAGTTGAGCGCCAGCGCGGTGGCGGCGAGGCGGCTGTGAGGGAGCCGGCGGTGGACGTGGCGGCCGCGCTCGCCGCGCTGGCGGGCAGCTACCGCCTGAGCGAGCACCAGCGCGAGCAGCTCGGCGGCCTGCTTGACGCGCTGGCGCGCGAGCAGCGGGCGCCGACGGCGGTGCGCAGCCCGGAGCGGGCGGTCAACGTGCACCTGGCCGACTCGCTTGCGGCGCTCGAGCTCGCGCTGGTGCGCGATGCTCACACGATCGTCGACGTGGGCACGGGCGCCGGATTTCCCGGCCTCGCGCTGGCGGTGGCGCTTCCCGGGACCGGGCTGCGGCTGCTCGAGAGCCAGGCTCGCAAGTGCGAGTTCCTGCGCGGCGTCATCGCCGGCGTGGGCATCGAGAACGCCCGCGTCGTGTGCACGCGCGCGGAGCGGTGGCGCGAGGGGGAGGGCGAGCACGACGTCGCGGTCGCGCGCGCGGTGGCTGCGCAGCCGGTCGTGCTCGAGTACGCGGCGCCGCTGCTGCGGCTGGGAGGGACGCTCGTGGATTGGCGCGGGCGGCGGGCGGGGGATGAGGAGGAGGCCGCCCTGCGGGCGGCGGGCGAGCTCGGCCTGCGGCGCACCGAGGTGCGCGCCGTGGCCCCCTTCGAGGGCGCCACGGACCATCACCTGCACCTGTACCTGAAGGTGGGGGATACGCCCGCGCGCTTCCCGCGACGGCCCGGCATGGCCCGCAAGCGGCCTCTGGGGGAAGCCTCTGACCGTGATCGGCGCTAGCTTGCAGGACGTGGGCACCGTGTATGCGATCGCCAACCAGAAGGGCGGGGTGGGCAAGACGACGACGGCCGTGAACGTCGGCGCCTGCATCGCGGAGGCCGGCTACGCGACGCTGCTCGTGGACGTGGACCCGCAGGCGAACGCGACCGTGGGGCTGGGGATCGGGCGCACGCAGGCGCCCGGTCTGTATGAGGTGCTGACCGGAGAGGCCACCGCCGAGCAGGCGCTGAGCGACTCGAGCGTTCCCGGCCTGTGCGTGCTGCCGGCGGGTGCCGGCCTGGCGGGCGCCAACGTCGAGCTGCCCCGCATGGAGGGCTTCGAGGAGCGGTTGCGCGAATGCCTTAGGCCGGTGCGCGATCGCTTCGAGTACGTGCTTCTGGACTGCCCGCCCTCGCTCGGACCGCTCACCGTGGCGGCGCTGGTCGCGGCCGACCGGGTGATCGTGCCCGTGCAGACCGAGTACTTCGCCCTCGAGGGGCTCGCCGGGCTGCTGGAGACGCTGGCGCTCATACAGCGAGACCTCAACCCGAGGTTGACTGTGGCTGGGATGTTGCTGACGATGCACGACAACCGCACGCGGCTCGGGCGCGACGTCGAGCGCGAGGTCCGCGGACACTTCCCCGACCTCGTCTACGACACCGTCATCCCCCGCAACGTAAGGGTGGGCGAGGCCCCGAGCTACGGCCTGCCGGTCACCCACCACGATCCCCACAGCGCGGGTGCCGAGGCATACTTCGAGCTGGCAAAGGAGGTGGCTGCACGTGGCTGAAGGTCCCCCCACGGATGCTGCAGGAGGAGGACGGCCATGAGCCCTCCCAAACGTGGCATGGGCAGGGGTCTTGAGGCGATCCTGTCGGTGTCGGCCGAGCGCGGCGACGCCGTCGGAGATGAACTGCGCGAGCTGCCGGTGGAGTTGATCTCGCCCAATCCGCGCCAGCCACGCAGGCGTTTTGATCAGGAGGCGCTGGCCTCGCTGGCGGGGTCGCTGGACGAGCGCGGCGTGCTGCAGCCGGTGCTCGTGCGCCCGAAGGCGGGTGGCACGTATGAGCTGATCGCCGGCGAGCGGCGCTGGCGGGCCGCCCGCATCGCGGGCCTCGAGGCGATTCCGGCGCTCGTGCATGAGCGCGAGGACGCCGAGGCGCTGGAGCTCGCGCTGATCGAGAACATGGCGCGCGAGGACCTGAACCCGATCGAGGAGGCCCGCGCCTGCGCGGCGCTGGTCGAGGAGCTGGCCCTCACACGCGAGCAGGTCGGGCGGCGCGTGGGGCGCGGCCGCGTGGCGGTGAGCAACCTGATCCGGCTGCTCGATCTGCCCGACGAGGTAGTCGAGCTGCTGGCCGAGGGCACGCTCAGCGAGGGCCACGGCCGGGCGCTGCTCTTGGCCGAGGACCACGACGCGCGCAGGAGCCTCGCGCGCGAGGCCGTCGCCGAGGGCTGGTCGGTGAGAACCGCCGAAGTGCGCGCGCGCCAGAGCAACGGCGGGGCCGGCGCGGCGCGCGCGCGCGCGAAACGGCCGGGCGAGGCCGCTCACGGCGAACACCCCGACCAGCAGGCGGCGGCGGCGGAGATCGCGCAGGCGCTCGGCCACGCGCTCGGCGCCGAGGTGCGCGTGAAGGCCACGCCGGCGGGCGGATATCGCGCCGAGCTGTCGTTCGCGACGGCCGCCGAGGCGATCGCGCTCGCACGCGGCCTGCGACCCCGCGTAGTGGCCTAGCCGGGCAGGCTAGAATCGGCGCCCCGGGCGATTAGCTCAGTTGGTTAGAGCGCTTCTCTGATAAGGAAGAGGTCCCAGGTTCGAGTCCTGGATCGCCCATGAGGCTACGAGAGCTGACAGCGGCGGACTGGCCGCAGGTGCTGAGATTGCACGAGGAGTCCGTCGAGGTGCTGAGCGAGATGGACGAAGGACGGCTCGAGTTCATTCTCGCGCTCGCCCGCCGCAGCCTCGTGGCCGAGCTCGACGGCGAGATCGCGGGGTTCGCGATCGCGATCGCGCAGGGCACGGACTACGACAGCGACAACTACCGCTGGTTCTCGGAGAACTACGAGCAGTTTCTGTATCTCGACCGCATCGCTGTGTCCTCGGCCCATCGCCGCCGTGGCCTGGGGGGAGCGCTGTATCAGGCGATGGAGGCGACCGCCGCGGAGCAGGGGCGGATGGTCTGCGAGGTGAACGTGCAGCCGCCCAATCAGGTCTCGCTCGCGTTTCACCGCGCGCGCGGTTATCGCGAGGTCGGTCAGCTGGCGCACGCGCGAAGGACGGTGGTGCTGCTCAGCAAGGAGCTGCCGGCAACGCCGGAGCCTCCGCCGGGCGCCTAGAGCACCTTCGAGAGGAACGCCCGCGTGCGCTCGTGGCGTGGGCTGTCGAGCACGTCGGACGGACGGCCGGACTCGACGACCACGCCGGCGTCCATGAACACGACCTGGTCGGCGACCTCGCGCGCGAAGCCCATCTCGTGGGTGACGACGATCATCGTCATGCCTTCGCGGGCCAGCTCTTGCATGACGTGCAGCACGTCGCCGACGAGCTCGGGATCGAGCGCGGAGGTGGGCTCGTCGAAGAGCATCAGCTTCGGCTCCATCGCCAGCGCGCGCGCGATCGCCACGCGCTGCTGCTGGCCGCCGGAGAGCTGGGAGGGGTAGGCGTCGCGCTTGTCCGCCAGGCCGACCCGCGCGAGCAGCTCGGCCGCCTGCTCGCGCGCCTGCTCGCGCGATACGTGCTTCACCTGAATCGGCGCGCAGGTGACGTTCTCGAGCGCGGTCATGTGGGGGAACAGGTTGAAGTGCTGGAAGACCATGCCGATCTGGGCGCGCATGCGCGCGACCTCCGATTCGCGCAGCTCGTGCAGCTTGTCCGCGACCGCGCGATAGCCGACCAGCTCGCCGTCGACCGACAGCAGCCCGGCGTCGATCTTCTCGAGGTGGTTGATGCAGCGCAGGAACGTCGACTTGCCCGAACCCGACGGGCCGAGCAGGCACATCACCTCGCCCGCCGGCACCTCGAGGGTGATCCCCTTCAGCACCTCCAGGCGGCCGAAGCGCTTGTGCACGCCCGCGGCCTTCACCATCGGCTCGCTCATCAGGATTGATCCCGGCGAACTGCGAACAGGGCGATGCGCATGCGTTCAAACGGCGTCAGCGTGCGCGTGCGCGTGCCGCGTCCGTAGTAGCGCTCGACGTAGTGCTGCCCGACGTAGAGGACGCTGGTGAGCAGGATGTACCAGCAGCTCGCGACGATCAGCAGCTGGATCGTCTTGAAGTTGACCGAGTAGATCAGCTGGGCCGCGTACAGGAGCTCGGTGACGACGATCACGCTCACCAGCGAGGAGCTCTTCAGCATCGAGATCGTCTCGTTGCCCGTCGGCGGGATGATCACGCGCATTGCCTGCGGCAGCACGATCCGGCGCAGGGTCTGCAGGCGGGTCATGCCGAGTGACTGGGCGGCGTCGGCCTGGCCCTCGTCCACCGAGATCATGCCGGCGCGGACGATCTCCGCCATGTAGGCGCCCTCGTTCAGCCCCAGCCCCAGGATCGCCGCGGTGAACGGCGTGATCAGCGTGTTGGCGTCGGCGTGTATGAACGACGGGCCGAACGGCACGCCGAGCCCGATCTTCGGGTAGAGGGCGGCGATGTTGTACCAGAAGAGCAGCTGCACGAGCAGGGGTGTGCCGCGGAAGAACCAGATGTAAAGCCAGCTCGCCCCCGATACAAGCGGGTTGGGCGACAGGCGCATCACCGCCAGAAGCACGCCCAGCGTGATGCCGATCGCCATCGCGATCACCGTCAGCTGGATCGTGACGA
This sequence comes from uncultured Solirubrobacteraceae bacterium, assembly GCA_963779605.1. Lineage (GTDB taxonomy): Bacteria > Actinomycetota > Thermoleophilia > Solirubrobacterales > Solirubrobacteraceae > Palsa-744. Next base: position 644,442 of record CAVZYR010000004.1, on the reverse strand, counting down.
CCACGCCGTGGAGGATGCGCGGGTCGAACAGATAGCTGCCGACCACGTTCCATTCGAAACGGGGGTTCGTGACGACCGACCGCACCAGCGCCGCGGCGATGATGAGGACGATCGCGGCGGCGATCCAGCGGCCCGGCCGCCGTACCGGCACGGCCCGGATGTCCTCGGGCCGTGCCCCACCGTCGGTGACCTCGGCGGAGGACACCGACTATTTGCTCAGCCGGTGGCGCCGTTGATCTTCGGCGTGCTGATCGCGCCCGACTCGATGCCCCACTTGGTGAGGATCGCCGTGTACGTGCCGCTCGCCATCAGGTTCTTCAGCGCCGCCAGCACGGGCGTCGTCATGCCGCTGGTCTTGGGTAGGGCGAGCCCGTAGGGGGCGAAGCCGTAGCTCTTGCCGATCAGCTTGAACTGGCCGTTGGACTGCTTGATCTGATAGGCCACCACCGGCGAGTCGGCCATTCCGAGTTCGGCCCGCCCGCTGGACACCGCGAGATTGACGGCGTTCTGGCCCGGGAAGCTGAGCACGGTCACCGTCTTCTTTCCTTCTTTGGCGCAGATCTTGCTCTGCTTGGTCGCCTCTTCCTGCTCGGTCGTGCCCTTCTCGACGGCGACTACCTTTCCGCACAGATCGCTCAGTCCGTTGACGCCGGGGTTGGCCGAGCTCTTCGCGTAGAACGATATTCCCGCGCTGTAGTAGTCCACGAAGTCGACGGTCTTCTCACGTTCCGTGGTGTCTGTGAAGGAGGAGGCGCCCATGTCATACCTCCCTGCCGCGAGTCCCGGGATGATCGTTTCGAAGTTCGAGTTGATCATGTTCACCTTCAGGCCCATCACTTCGCCGAGCGCGCGCACGAGGTCCGCGTCCATGCCGATGACCGTGTGCCCGTCGGGCGCGATGAACTCGTTGGGGGCGTACTGAGCTTCGGTCGCGACGTTCATCGTGCCTTTTGATTTCATCGCCGCCGGCACCTGCGCCTCGATCGCCGCGTTCGCGCTGCTCGTCGGCGATGTGGCGGCGGTGCTCGCCGTCGTCGAGCTGCTGCTGCTTCCACAGCCGGCGAGCACCACGGCGAGGAGGACGGGAGCGCCGATCAGGGCGCGGAGCTTGGGCATCGGGAACCTCCAGTGCGGCTTTGAGTGTTGGGCCCGGCTGCCGGCCGAGGCCGCGCAAGTATAAGGCGCGCCCCCGCCGTCTCAGAGAGCCGCCGGCGTTCGAGCTTGCAAGACCTGCCGATTGACCCTCTGGAAAATGCCCTTGCCTGCCGATACGCAGTTTGGTGGGCAAACTGCGAGAAGCCTCATTTCGGCGTAGGCCGACCCTGACGAGGGCGCGGCGGGTTTCCCTGTCCGCACTTGCGGGCAGCGTGATCATCGCCGTCGGCGGGGGACCCCTCTCGGACGGTCCGCTGCGCGCGCTGGCGACCGCGGGTCCACCGTCCGGCAGCGACGGCTCCGCTCGCGCCGGCGAAACCAGCTCGACGACCACCGTCAAGCCCGCTGCGCAGACAGGGGGCCAGGAAGCGGGCGCCCAGACGGCGGCGCCGCAGGGCGGTGGTACGCAGGAAGGGGGCGAAGGCGCGAAGGAACAGGGCTTGAGCCAGTCGACGGCGACACCCACGGCGACACCCACGACGACCACCACGGCTACGACACCCGCGACCACCACGGCGACGACACCCACGACGACCACGGCGACACCCACGACGACGACCTCCCCCGCGCCGGCTCCGCCGAGCCCCGCGGCGAGCGCCGCACCGAGCGCGCCGGCCGGCACGCCGGCCCCCGCGCCCGGCGAAGCCCCGATCGTCGTGCGCCAGCGCCTCCAGAGGATCACCGGCGGCGAAAAGGTGGTACCCAGGATCGCTACGACGCATGGCCAGCCGGCAACGGGCGGCGCCGCCCCCGCCGCCCAAGGCGTGAGCGGCAAGGTCGCCCCGGCGCCCGGCACGACCGCGGCCGGCCTGCCGAGCAGCGCCTTCGCCAACAACAGCGTCGCCCCCCCGCCGCAGCTGGCCGCCGGTGAGGCCGGCGCGCTCGCCGCCGAGCTCGCCTCCTCGGCGGCCTCGGTGCAGGCGCTGTCCTTCTACCGCATCCCGCTGTTCCTCCTGCCGATCTATCAGTCCGCCGCCGTCCAGTACGGCGTGCCCTGGCAGATCCTCGCGGCGATCAACGAAATCGAGACCGACTACGGCTCAGACCAGTCGGTCTCGACCGCCGGCGCCGTCGGCTGGATGCAGTTCATGCCCCAGACCTGGAGCTCCTACGGCGTCGACGCCTTCGCGGCCGGCTATGCCGACCCTTACAACCCCGTGGATGCGATCTTCGCCGCCGCCCGCTACCTGCGCGCCGCCGGCGCCGCCCAGAACCTGAAGGGCGCGATCCTCGCCTACAACCACTCCGAAGAATATGCCGACTCGGTGCTGCTGCGCGCGAAGCTCATCTCCACCTACCCGCAGTCGGTGATCGGCACGCTCACCGACCTCGTGGACGCGCGCCCGCCCGTCACGGGGCATCTGATCTCCTGGCAGGAGCGGCCCTCGGCCACGGCGGCCTCCGCCCCGCCCCCCACCCAGCCGAAGCCCTCCTCCACACCGGGCGCTGAAGCGCCCCCCGCGCCCACGACCGCGGCCGCCATCGCCACCGGCAGGAGCGCGAGCACGCCCGCCCCCCTGAAGCTAGTCGATCTGCTGAGCGCCCCCCACGCAGCGGTCGTGGCGGTCGCAGACGGGCGCATCGTGAAGCTCGGAGCCTCACGCAAGCTCGGGCGCTACGTGATCCTCAAGGACCTCTACGGCGACATCTTCACCTACGCTCACCTCGGCAGCATCGCCCACAGCTACCGCCTGCCGAGCGCCTCCACGGCTCCCCTCAAGGCACCGGCGGCGGTGGGCAGCGGCACGCACGACCCCGCCCCCCAGGCGCCCGCGAGCGCCGGGCGCCAGCTGCCCCAGACGCTCAGCGCGAAGACCCCGCCGCCGGCGAGCGAAGACACGCTCCTCCAACCGCAACAGAGCCCCGCCGGCATGGGCAAGGTGCGCCTGTTCGCACACCCCCATAACCCCGACGCGATCGCCGCCGCCGAGGGCGCCGCCTCACGCGCCCGGGCCGCGGCCCGCGCCGAAGACGCCGCCGGGCTACAGCCCCTGCGCGATGGCTCTGACGTGGCCGCGGGCACCGTGCTCGGACACGTGAGCCTGCCGGCGAACGCCAAGGACGGCCACATGCAGTTCGCGATCGCACCGGCCGGGGACTCTCAGACGATCGACCCCGCCCCGATCCTCGAGAACTGGGTGAAGCTCCAGAGCGCGCTTCACCCGCGCGGGGCCAAGAGCGCCGAGAGCCTCGTCGGCGCGACCGCCTCGGAGGCCTTCCTGTTCTCAAAGAGCCGCCTTCAGGATGAGATCCTGTCCGACCCCCACATCGCGATGTCCGCCTGCTCGCGCGAAGTGCTGAGCTCCGGGCAGATCGATCAGCGCGTGCTCGCGCTGATCGCCTACCTCTCGCGCTCGGGCCTTGAGCCCACGATCGCCGCGCTGCGCTGCTCGGGCTCGCGCTATGACCTCTCAGGCTACGTGACCGCCGGGCACCTCGGCGACGCGCTCGCGATCACCGACATCAACGGCACGCCGGTGGCCCACCACCAGGGCCCGGGGTCGATCACCGACACCACGATCCGCACGCTGTTGACGCTGCCCGCGCGCTTTGCCCCGCATCAGATCGTGAGCCTGATGCACTACCCCGGCGTGGGAAGCACGCTCGCGCGCTCTGACCACGGCGCCTACATCGAGGTCGCCTTCGAAGTGGCAAAGCCGGCCCTCGCCGCCAGGGCCGCCCACTCCGCCCCCAGCGGGCCGAGCGCCCCCTCGCCGCTGAGCGTCGGCGGCGATTTGAGCTCGGCGCAGTGGGAAGCGCTGATCACCCGCGTGGGAGCGCTGCCGTCACCGGCGCTCGTCACATCGCCGAGCTCCTCGGCGATCGCGGACCCCAGAGGCGGCAGAGGCGAATAGCTCAGAGCGGCTCAAGCGCCCGCGCGCGGATGTCGATAGCGAGTGCGGACGGCCGACAGGTCATCCGGGTAGAGGGCGACCGGGGGCCAATCCCTTTCTCCGCTCCCGGTCGCTCCTGATACCGCGCAGCCGATTTCGGCGTGGCCTTCTGCGGGATAAACGCGCCCCCGGCCGGAGGAGGGCCCGGACCGGGGACGCTCCCACTCATTCCTTGCGGGGCTTCCAGGAGGAAGCCCCCAAATCGTATGTGTCGAACAGGCGGAATTTCCGCTCGTGCGTGAGACGCGTCGCGCTCGCCCGCGGCGCTCAGCCGCTTGAGACCGCGCCGGCCACGAGCGCGGGCCAGCGCTCGGCCCACGGCTCGGCCCGCTCGAGCTGCGCTGCGACGGCTATCAGCAGATCCTCGCGACCGTAGGCGCCGACCAGCTGGGCGCCGACCGGCAGGCCCGCGGCGGTTCGGTGCAGGGGCAGTGAGATCGCCGGCTGGCCGGTCGAGTTGAAGATGGCCGTGAACGCCGCCAGCGGCACCGAGCGCATGATCGGCGCGACCGGGTTCTCGGGGTCCGGCGCGAACGTGCCGAGCGGCGTCGCGGGCTCCGCCGTGGCCGGCGTCAGCAGCAGGTCGAACCCTTCCTGCCACCACTCGGCGATATCGCGGGTGAGGCGCTGGTGATATTCGACGGCCACCAGATAGTCGGCGGCCGCGTGCGTGCGGCCGAGCTCGGCGAGCGCCCACGTGCTGGGCTCGACCTCGCCGGGTCCGATCGTCTCGCCCGTCCTGGCCTCCCAGTATTTGAGGCTCCAGGCGACCCCGGCGGTCCATCGCAGAAGGAAGCTCGGAATGTAGTCGGGGTCGTCGAGCGCGCGGGGGTATGCGGGCTGCACGCTGTGGCCGAGCTGCTCGAGCGCCCGTGCCGCGGCCTCGGCGGCCGCGATGCAGTCGGGGTGCGTCTCAAACTGGCCACCCGGGGGCGCGGTCATGAGCCCGACCCGCAGCCTGCCCGGCTCGATCGTGAGCTCCTCGCGGTAGGGCCGCGCCGGCGTGGGTGCGGCGTAGGGGTCGCCCGGCATCGCGCCACAGATCGCGTCGAGCACACCGGCGCTGTCACGGACCGAGCGGCACACCACGTGCTCTGCGACCAGTCCGGACATGACGTCTCCGAACTGCCTGCCGAGCGACACGCGACCGCGCGATGGCTTCAGCCCGACCAGCCCGCAGTGGCTGGCGGGGATGCGGATCGATCCGCCGCCGTCGTTGGCGTGCGCCAGCGGGACGAGGCCCGCGGCGACGGCTGCCGCCGAGCCGCCACTCGATCCGCCGGGCGAGCGCTCGAGGTCCCAGGGGTTGCGCGTGGCTCCATAGGCCGCCGGCTCGGTGGTCGGCAGGATGCCCAGCTCGGGCGTGTTGGTCTTGCCGACGAACACAAAGCCGGCCTCGCGGAACCTGCGCGCGAGAAACTGGTCCTCGCGCTCGGTCCACGCCAGGCGCTTGAGGAACGCCATGCCCTCATGGAACGGGTCACCGGCTGAGTGACAGAGGAGATCCTTCAGCAGCATTGGGACCCCGCGAAACGGACCGTCCGGCAGGGGCCCGTCCGCCGCCGCCGTGGCCTTGTCGAACAGGTTGGTGATGACGGCGTTGAGCTGGGGGTTGAGCGTCTCGATACGGCCGATCGCGCTCTCAACGAGCTCAGCCGGCGACGCTAGACCGTCGCGCACAAGCTCTGCCTGTCCCGTCGCATCAAGCCCCGCCAGCTCCGACATCGTCCCTCCCTGCAGCGGTTGACAATGAGCCTGGGCGACTATACCCCGCCGGTGTCCTCAGCGGTGCGTCGCGCCGCGCTCGGCGGGAGAGAACCACGCGCGCAGGAGGCACAGGGCGGCGCCCGCGAACAGCAGGATGTTGAAGAGGTAGTTTTCAAAGAAGCCGTCGAGACCGGAGCCGCCGAGCCGCGTCAGCGAGTGCACCGCGTAGGCGCCCAGGCCGACCAGCGACAGCGCCCGCAGTGCGCGGACCGTGCGCCGGCGCGAGGGGCTGAGCGCGAGCATCGAGCGGGACCTGGCCGTGGCGGGGGTCTTCAGAAGCTCATCGAGCGACTCCGGCCTTGCGCGGACGGAGGGGGGAGGGCTCTGGCGCAGGGGGGTCCGGGGCGCCGGGACGCCTGGCAGGCCGGCGCTCCGCGTCCTTCGCAAGCGCGTGGCCGCGACCGGCATCATGCCCATAGGGACGAGGTCGGCGGCGGCGGCTGAGCCCTTGATCGGGCGCTCGCGCGCGTGGACGCATTGCCCGAAAGGGACGACGGGGTTCCGCGGGGCGCTGCGGGCGCGAAAAGCGGAGTACTGTGGACCGAAATGAGCTCACCTGCCAACGCCAACGGGCATGGCGCGATCCCGCGGCGGCGGTCGCTCGCCGTGGTCGGCGGAGGCTTCGGCGGAGTCGGTGCCGCGGTGATGCTGAGGCGCGCGGGCTATCGCGACGTGACGGTCTTCGAGCGGGGGGAGCGGGTGGGCGGCGTGTGGAACCACAACACCTACCCCGGTGCGGCCTGCGACGTGCCCTCGCACCTCTACGAGTTCTCGTTCGCCCCGAACCCACGCTGGACGCGCCGCTTCGCGCCCCAGGCCGAGATCCAGGCCTACATCGAGGACGTCGCCCAGCGCCACGGGGTGCTGGACGCGGTTCATACGAACACCGAGGTGACGGGCGCGCGCTGGGATGAGGAGCGCAGCGTATGGATGCTCGAGACGAGCGCCGGCCCCCACGAGGCCGACGTCCTCATCACCGCCTGCGGCCAGCTGTCGGTCGCGAAGATGCCGTCGATCCCCGGTCTGGAGAGTTTCGCCGGGCCGATGTTTCACACCTCGCAGTGGCGCCATGACGTGGACCTCGCCGGCAAGCGGCTGGCCGTGGTGGGCACCGGCTGCAGCGCGATCCAGGCGGTTCCGGCGATCCAGCCCGTGGTCGGGAAGCTCGACATCTACCAGCGCTCTCCCGGCTGGACCATGTCGAAGATGGACTTCGCCTACACCGAGCGCAGCAAGCGGCTGTTCGAGCGCTTTCCGCTGCTTCAGCGGCTCGACCGGCTGGCCGTGTTTGCGCTGATGGAGCTGGGGGCGATGGGGATGACCGGTCACCGCTGGGCGCTCGAGCCGTTTCGCGCGGGGGCGCGCCGGCAGATCAACAAGGCGATCGAGGATCCCGAGCTGCGCGCCGCGGTGACCCCTGAGGACGAAGTCGGCTGCAAGCGGCTGATGCTCACCGACGACTGGTACCCGACGCTCGCGAAGCCGAACGTCGAGCTGATCACCGACGCCATAGACGCCGTGACCGAGGGGGCCGTTCGCGTCAAGGACGGCACCGAGCGCCCGGCCGATGTGCTCGTGTTGGCGACCGGGTTCAAGACGCACGGTTTCGTCGCGCCGATGGAGATCGTCGGCAGAGAGGGCCGCACGCTCGCCGAGGAGTGGGCACGGGTCCCTCGCGCCTATCTCGGCACGAGCGTCCCCGGCTTCCCGAACATGTTCCTGCTCTATGGGCCCAACACGAACGGTGGGACCGGCTCGGTCATCTACACGATCGAGGCGGGCGTGAACCACGTGCTGGCTGCGTTGGGCGAGCTCGAACAGTCTCAGGCGCGCAGGATCGAGGTCGCCCGCCGCACGGCGGAGGCCTTCGATCTTGAACTGCGCGCAGCGCTCGCGGGCACGGTCTGGCACACCGGCTGCACGAGTTGGTATGTCGACGAGAACGGCAACGATCCGAACCAGTGGCCGTGGCTATGGAGTACCTACCGCCGCAGAACGGCGGGCATCGAGCCGGGCGCCTACGAGCTGAGCACGCCCGCCCCGCCGCCCGCCTGAGCCCCCCGGTGCGCATCGCCGGCATCGACCGGATGGGCACCGCTCGAGGCCGGCTGCAAAGCCGGCCCGCGCTCCGCCAACCAACTGGCTGGCGGAGCGCGGCGGCTGTCAAACAGACCGCGTGCTCCGAGCGGCTAGTGGAACAGGTAGTCCAGCGTCACGTCGGCCGCCATCACGCCGTAACCGAGCTTGGTGGGGTGAATGTCGGCTGCCGGGCTGGCCGGGTTGAACGTCCCGCCGGGGCACATGGCCGTGAAGGCGCAGATCGTCGGGATGTCGCCTGCTTCTTTTGTCGATCCCCCGAAGTAGCCCGGCCCGTTGAACAGGGGCTCCACGCTCGTGAAGCTCGTCCCTTTCACTTTCGCCGTGGCGGATGAGATCGCTTCGTTCAACAGCGCCAGCGACTTGTCTCCACCGGGCGCAGGAAGGATCGTCGGGTACGGGTTGTAGTTCCCGATAACCACGATCTGTGCGTTCGGCGCGGCCGCGCGCAGCTGCGCGAGGATGCTGTAGACGTTCCCCGCGATGTGACCGTACTCGGTGGCAACTTCAGCTTCCGTGCAGGTGTACGTGGCAGGGAAGCCACACGTGTGCTCGAGGAACTGCAGGATGTCGTTGGAGCCGATGTCGAGCGAGATCGGGCTCACGTTGGGGTTCGATTGCAGGATCGACAGCGCGTCGGCGAGCTGCGAGCCCCCGTTGGCGTATGGGTGATGCAGCCACACCTGCGGGAACGGCGTTCCCGTCGGACCGCCCGCGCAGTACCCCGGTATGCCGGAGCCGTTGATGAGCGTTTCCGTGGTCTCTCCCGGGCAGCCGTCGTTGATGAACGTCAGGTTGCGGCTCGCGATTTTCAAGATGTTGGCGAAGTCGGTCGCGTAGCCGTCGGTGTAGTTCGCCGGGTTGACGTTCGGGTATTCCGCCTGGAACTGCGCCTGATGGTAGCCGTAGGTGAGCGAGTCACCCAGTGCGAGGTAGGTGTTGCCGAGCTTGGCGGCGCCGGCGGTCGGTGCGACCACCAGGGCGCCGAGCGTGGCTATTGCGGCGACGCACACCAGCAAGCGCGCGCGCACGCGTGTGAGAACAGACATTGACCCTCCTTAGTTTCCCAACTGCGGTCCTGGGCCGGGACTCCCTCCGCCACAGCCCTGGCTAGAAGCAGCCATCCTAACCAACCCCGGGCCATCGAGCAACCCCAACGCGGCCGCAGGCCCGGATGGATTGAGCTCAGGAGGAGCCCCAAGCGAGCCCCCGGCGCGGCCGGCTCAGAGCGCGCGCCATGCGGCGAGCTCCTCCGCGCAGGGCTAAGGTATCGGGCGGCGCGTGCCGATGAGGGGCTCGTGAGCACTCTCCCTCGTCTGCTCCCGGCCGATCGGCGCCGGGTTCCCAGCACACGTTCCGCCGCGCGCCGGCTCGCGCTTGCCCTGGGCTCGGCGGGGATCCTGTCGCTGACGCTGCTGCTCGCACCCGCACCGGCCGGAGCCTTCATCACCGGGAGCTTCGGTGTGCAACAGCGCAAACCCGTGTGGCTGCGCAACGCGCCGCTTCAGTACCACCAGGGCCCGGTGATCCACGCCTCCGACACCTACGCGATCTACTGGGACCCGCTCGAACTCTACAACTCGCAGGCGCAGCGGAACATCGACAAATATTTTCGCTCGGTTGGACTGGCAAGCGGCGAACCGGACGACGTGTTCGCCCTGAACGCCCAGTACGGCGAAACCGGTTACAACACCGCCCCTGCCGCGTCAGCTGCCGCCAAAGAAGCGCACGCGGCCAACCAGACGACCTTCCGCGGCGGCTACACCGACACCGATCCCTACCCGCCCTCGGGCGAAGATTGCACCGAACACGCGGAAGTCGTCTGCCTCACCGACCAGGAGATCAAAACCGAGCTTCAGAAAGTCATCAAATCCGGCGTTCTGCCCGGCGCCACGGGGACGGTACCGGGCGCAAAAAGCACGCCCGTCTACTACCTGCTCACACCCCCGGGTGTAACCGTGTGCGAGGGGACTCCCAGCCCCGGCACCTGTTCGAACTCGGCCCACCTCGAAACCGAAACAAACGAAATCGCCGAGAAGAAAATCGTCCACCCCTCCGAAACCGGTATCTGCGGGTACCACTCGGCGATCGCCGGTCCGACGCCGATCGTCTACGCGGTGCAGCCGTGGGTTGCCGGTGACGCCGGACTGTTCATCGAATCGGTTTCCCCTCTGAAGACCTCCGCTCCGACCGCCGATGTGCTCGCCTGTCAGGACAACAAAGCCCTGGACGAGCCGAACCAAATCGACGAACTAACGCCGTTCGCCGCCTACGGCACCGGCCTGTCAGACGTGATCGTCGGCGACCTCGCAAATGAGCAGAGCAACATCGTGGTCGACCCGCTGCTCAACGGTTGGTACCAGAATGCGCCGGCAGAAGAGAAAGGCTACCCCGAGCAGGGCGACATGTGCCAATGGAACTTCGGCGGCGAAGCCCCAACCGCCCCTGCAGAAGGTCTCACGCAGGCCGGAAATATCGCAAACGAGGGATTCGGCGAAGGCAAGTACTTCCTTCATTGGGCGTTCAACAGCTCGGGCTACATCACCGGCAAATCGCTGATCGGCTGCTGGCAGGGGAACGACCTCGAACCCCACATCACCGCCCCGACACCCGTCAACGCCGGAGACGTCATCGCGCTTGACGCGAACGAGTCAGGCATAGCGCTCGCCGCGGCGCCGCTGGGGCCGCGCGTCGCAAAAGAAGAAACCAGGCTCGCACACGAAGTCGAAACGGTCGAACTCGAGGAAGCGCTGCTCTCCGCAGAGTTGACGGAAGTGGTGGCAGAAGAAGGCAAACTTCAGACCGAAATCACCAAACTGGCGGGCGAAGAGGCAAAACTCAGCGGCGAAATCCTCCAGCTCGAAACCGAAGAAGTGCGCGTCACCAACGAAGAAGCGACACTGGCGCACGAACGAAAAGAAGCTGAAAAAAACCACACCTTTGAAGCGGAAGCGGGAGAATTTGCAAAAACCGAAGCAATACTGGTCAACGAACGCAAGCGAATTGCGGCAGCGATAGCGGCCGACAAAGCGACGCTAAAGGCCGACAAAGAAGCTGTCCTCACCGCCGAAGGCAAGAAAAAACTTGACGAAGAACGCACGCCGACGATCAAACTCGACCAGAAAATCGTCGCCGAAGACAAAACGCTTGCCGAACACGAAGAGACGCTTGCCGACGCACACACCCTGATCGCCGAAAGCGAGCCGTTCATCGCCCCGATCTACAAATGGGACTTCGGCTACAAGGAAAACGGCACCGAGGTGACTGAAGAAGGGGAAAACAAGGGGAGCGTCTTCCACGCCTTCCCATGCGCGAAGACCTACACGGTGACCGTCCGGGTGCTGGACGGCGGCGGCTACGAAGCCGGCTATCCGGAACCGATCGAAAAAAACATCAAGGTCAACGGCACGCCCTGCGAAGAACAGGCGGCCCCGGTCAGCGGCGGCTCAGGCGGCGGCTCGGGAGGCTCGACGCCCGGTAGCTCGACGCCCTCGACCGCGGGAAGCACGGGTTCCGCCGGTGGTGCGAGCGCGACCACCACCCCCGGCCCGGTGGCCACGGCTTCATCTGTGTCCCGGTCTCTGACGAGCGTCCTCAGCGGCGGCCTCGTCATCCGCTACTCGGTCAACGAGCAGGTCGCAGGACACTTCGATGTGCTGCTGGCCGCATCGACCGCACGCCACATCGGTTTGAAGGGACCGCTCGCCACCGGTCTCGCTCAAGGTACGCCCCCGCAGATCGTGATCGCCAAATCGATCCTCGTCACGACACGGGGTGGCCACAACACCGTGAAGATCAAGTTCTCGAAGAGCACCGCCGCGCGTCTGCGCCGGCTGCACAAGGTGTCGCTGATGCTCAGGCTGGTGGTCCGCAACGCAGCGAAGAGCCCGACGAGCACCACTTCGGTGAGCGTCGTCACGCTCACCGGCTGAGCGCGGCGCTGTGACTCAGTCCGGGGAGCGCTTGTCGCGCTTCTCCCGGGCCTTGCCGCGAAACACGAAGTACCACAGCCCGGCCAGCAGCAGGTAGCCGAACACGATCGAGACCAGCGAGATCACGGCGAGACCGGTGTTGTTACCGGCGGCCGATTCTCCGTCGAGCGCGAACAGGAAAGCCAGAGCGATCGCCGTGGGCCCCATATCGCCTGCCGACCCTCCCTACAGGCCGGGCCAGTGGCGCGCGACGTAACCGGAATTGTCGACGGCGCCGACCTGCCAGCGTGAGGCGTAGACGCCGCTGCGGCCGGCCGTGTCGTAGAGCATGCCGTCGACGTACATGTAGGTGTGCCCCGCGTTTGCGAAGACGGTGATGTAGCGGCCGGGGCCGGGTGCCCCCCAGCTCTCGAGCGAGCCCGAGGTCTCGGGTTCGCTCAGCAGACCGGCCGCCGCGAGCGCGTAGCTCACCGAGCCGGAGCAGTCGTAGGCGTTGTCGACGAACGACGCGTGTCCGCCCCCATACACGTAGGGAAAGTCCGCGATCGCGTTGGCTCCGGCAACCACCTTCTGCACGGTTTCCGGAACGCCGCTCGGGATCGGGATGGTTCCGTTGCCGCCGATCGACTCGCCCCCGGGCACGGCGGTCAGCTGGCGCGCCTGGGTCTGCAGCGCCGCCTTTTCGACAGCGTGCATCTGCGAAAGCTCGTGGCGCACTTCGGCATCTGAGGGTGCTCCCGCCGCGACGACCTCTTCGCCCGCTCGCGCCGGTGAGGTGGCGGCCTTGTGGTGCACCGAGGCCGGGGCCGGGTAGCTGCTGGATTCCAGCGGGTCGGCCGCCTCCTTGGCGGTGCCGCCGCTGCCCGCCCCGGTGGCGACCGCGGGAGTCGCGACGGCTGCCGGAGGGTCGGCCGGCGCCTGCGTCTTGGCGCCATGCACGGATGCGCCCACGCCGGCATCGCCGCAGCCGACGACGCCCGCCGCCCCCAGCAGGCAGGCCAATCCGGCGATCACGTGCTGAGGCGCCCTCATCCAGCAATAGGCTAGCGAGAGCATCCGCCGTGCCGTGCCGCTACCCTGACCGGATGCCCGAGGAGACCGCCGCGGTGGAGATCCGGACGCACATCCGCCTCCTGCACGGAATGCGCCGGCCCGCCAACTGGCTGCAGCTCGTCCGCTTCGGCCTCGTCGGCGGCGTCGGGTTCATCGTCAATCTTGCCGTCTACACCCTGTTCGTTCACTCCGTCGGGGTCGACTACCGTGCGGCCTCGGTCGCGGCCTGGCTGGTCGCCGTGGCCAACAACTTCGTCCTCAACCGCCACTGGACATTCGACGCCCGCGACGGTCGCGCACGCTTTCAGGCGATGCGCTTTCTCGTCGTCAGCCTCGTGGCTGAGGGTTTCAGCCTGCTGCTGCTGACGCTGTTCGTTGAGGGCGCCGGCATCTCCAAGGTGCCCGCCCAGGCGCTCGCGGTGGCCGGCTCGATGCCTCTGAACTTCCTCGGCAACAAGCTGTGGAGTTTCCGCGCCCGACGCTGAGGCGGTAGGGCGGGTACCTATACTCTGGCCTTTCCCCCTCTCGGAGGATTTTTGTGCAGGAGATGGTCATTTACGGCGTCAGCTTTGACATGGTTGGCAAGCAGCCGATCGTGCTCCTGAAGACGGTTGACGGCAACAAGTTCCTGCCGATCTGGATCGGCCATCCGGAGGCCGCCTCGATCCTCATGAAGCTGCAGGGGGCGGGCACGCCGCGGCCGATGACCCACGATCTGCTGTGCGACATCCTCGGCGAGCTGGACGTGAAATGCACGCAGGTGTCGGTCACGGAGCTCAGAGAGAACACCTTCTTTGCATCGATCACCCTCAGCGTCGGCGGCCGTGAGCTCGAGATCGACTCGCGCCCGAGCGATGCGATCGCGCTCGCCGTGCGCTCCGGCGCGCCCATCTATGCGGCCGAGGAGGTCATCTCGGAGTCGGCGATCGAGTTCGAGCACGACGTCGAGGAGTCCGAGGACGTCGTCGAGAAGTTCAAGGAGTTCCTCGACCAGGTCTCCCCCGAGGACTTCGCAGCTGGCGACTCCTAGCGCTCAGGCTGGCCCGGCGCTTGCGAGGATCCGCTCCACCAGCTCCTCGAATCCGATTCCCGCGGCGTCCGCGGCCAGCGGCAACAGGCTCGTTTCCGTGAGGCCCGGAACGACATTGGTCTCGAGCACCGTCAGCTCGTCGCTGTCTGCGTCGAGCATCAGATCGACGCGCGCCACGCCGCGGCAGCCGAGCAGACGATAGGTCTGGAGCGCGAGCTCCTGCGCCCTCGCGGTCGTCTCGGCACCCAGCTCTGCCGGGCACACGAACGTGGTCATGCCGATCTCATAGCGAGACTCGTAGTTGTAGAAATCCTCCTCGCGCGGGATCGCCTCGACCACCGGTAGCGCCACGGGCTGCTCGCCCGGCGTCTCGGAATCCAGCACCGACACGGCCAGATCGCGGCCCTTCACGTAACGCTCGATGAGGATCTTGCGGTCATAGGAGAGTGCGCCCACGATCGCGCCCGGCAGCTGCCCGCTCGTGCGAGCGAACTTGACGCCCAGTGCCGAGCCCTGGCGCGCGGGCTTGACCACCAGCGGGAATCCGAGCACGCGCTCGACGTCCGCCAGCGCGGCCGCGGCGCCGAGCTCTTTGAAGGAGGACTCGCGGAAGAAGTGAAAGTCAGGCGTCGGAATGCCGGCCTCCTGCATCAGGTGCTTGGCCAGCACCTTGTCGGTGCAGCGCATGCAGGCGGACGGCCCCGAGCCCGTGTAGGGGACCCCGATCGCCTCCAGCAGGCCCTGCACGGTCCCGTTCTCCCCGTCCGCGCCGTGCAGCGCTATGAACGCCGCGTCGAGCTTGGCCTCACGCAGCTGCTGAACGAGCTCGGGGCCGGCGTCGATCGCCACGACGTCGTGCCCGAGCCGCGCCAGCGCCCCCTGCGCCTGGGCGCCCGAGCGCAGCGACACCTTGCGCTCGAGCGAGGTCCCGCCCTTGAGCACCGCCACCCGTTTGACGCCCCGCTCCGTGCCGCCCGCGGGAGCCCGCTGCCGTCTCCCCGCTTCGAGCGTACCGCCGCTCATCGATCCTGCTGCTCGCCGGCTGATCTGCGCGCGGCGCGTCCCTCGCCATCGCGACGGGGGAGCTCGACGACGTCCGCCAGCCCGGCGGCGGGCTCCGCCGACGGCCCCTGCTCGTCCCCGGACACTGGCCCGCGCGCGGGTGAGGAGGGCTGGGATCCCGTCAGAACGCCGTACAGGCCGGCCTGCCCGCCCATCGTCCTGCCGATCCGCCGTATGCCCTCACGTATGTCATCGTCGGGCACGCCGGCGAAGTTCAAGCGCATCGACGAGGCGCCGCTGCGCCCGTCCATATAGGCGGCGCGGCCCGGCACAAACGCGACGCCCTCGCTGTCGGCCAGCAGATCGGTCGTGTCGACGCCGCCGTCGAGCGTGGCCCAGATGAACAGACCTCCCTGCGGCTTCGTCCAGCTCGCCTTCCCGCCAAAGTGCTCGTCGAGCGCCGCGAGCATGACGTCGCGCCGGCGCCTGTAGAGCACCCTCAGCCGCTCGATGTACTCGCGCCAGCCGCCCTCCTTGAAGTAGGCCGCGACGAACAGCTGGGTGACCGGCGAGGAGCACAGGTCGGCACCCTGTTTACCGAGGTTGAGCTTCTCGAGCACCGGCCTGGGGGCGACCGCCCAGCCCAGGCGCAGCCCGGGGGAGAGGATCTTGGAGAACGTGCCGAGGTAGATGACCAGGTCCGAGGCCCCGCCCCGCCCGACCGCCTCGGCGTCCAGTGAATAGAGCGTTGGCAGGGGCTCCCCCTCGTAGCGCAGCAGGCCGTAGGGGTTGTCCTCGAGCACGAGCAGCTCGCGCTCGCGCGCCACCTCGACCAGCCGGCGCCGGCGCGCGAGCGACATCGTCACGCCGCCGGGATTCTGGAAGTTGGGGATCGTGTAGATGAACTTCGGCCGCCTGCCCTCGCCGGCGAGGTGGTCGAGCGTGCTCTCGAGCTGATCGATCGGCATGCCGTCGCCGTCCATCTCGATCTGCACGACGTCGGCCTGATAGGCGCTGAAGGTTGGCACCGCTCCGGGATACGTCGGCGCCTCGGCGACGATCACGTCACCGGGGTCGATCAGCGCCTTGCACACGAGATCGATCACCTGCTGGCCGCCGGTGGTGACGATCACCTCGGCCGGGTCGACCGCCGTGCCCTCCTCCTCCATCACTTCGACGATGCACTCCACCGTCGCGGCCATCCCCTCGGTGGGCCCGTACTGAAGCGCTCGCGCGGTCGACTCGGCGGCCACCTCGGACATCAGCTTCGCGTACAGCTCCGGTGGGAACGTCGTCGTATCCGGCAGCCCGCCCGCGAGCGAGATGACATCGGGGCGCTCGGTGAGCGCCATCATCTCGCGCATCGCCGAGCTCTTCATGCCGCGCGTGCGCGACGCGAACAGACTCTCGTAGCGCGCCAGCTCGTGCGCTGCCGGCCGGGCCCGTCGCCCGTCGCCTACTCCTTTGATGGGTCGGTCCATTTCGTTGAGTCTCTATTCGCCGCCGCACCCGTCGAACCTCGGCCTGGCAAGGCTTACGGGTCGTCTATCGTCCTGACCGTTCGCAGCTCGCTCCGCACCTGCACGGTAGCGCACCACCGCACGCTCGTTGCATGAACGGCACCTTCTTCTACATAGGTCTCGGCGCCGGCCTCGCGGCTGCATGTGGGCTGCGGGCGTTCCTGCCGCTGCTGCTCGCCGGCGCGCTCGGCTCGGCGGGCGCGCTCGGCGTGAGCTTCGCGCACGGCCGCTACCACTTCCTGCAGTCCAGCTGGTGGCTGCTCGCCGTTGTGGTTGCGCTCGTGCTCGCCTACGCCCTGCAGCTTTTGGTCGGTCTCGATCCGATGCTCGCCCCTGGCGGTGAGCGCTCCCGACCGGCAGCTTTCGCGGCCACGCTGAGCGGGCTCGGATATGGCGCCGGAGCGCTGCTGTTCGCCGGCACGCTCGCCGACCACGGCGACGCCTCCTGGCCGGGCCTGCTCGGCGGCCTGGCCGCGGTATGGCTCGCGCAGAGCGTGGTCGTGCCCCTGTTCGCCCGCGCCCGCGCGCGCCTGCCCGATCGCGCCGCGCGCGAGGCACTGACGCTCTACCTCGATGCCGCCTCGCTCATGCTCGCGGCGCTCGTGGCGCTTCTGCACCCGCTCGGCTACGTGGCACTGGCCCTGTTCGTGTGGCTGCTCCTGCGTACGCGCTCGCGCGCGTCCAGCAAGTACGCGGGCTTGCGCATCCTGCGCCGCTGATGGCCGCGAACGTGAGCCCCACGCCACCCAAGCTCGTGCTGTGCGTGATCGACGCGATGGCCCCGGCGATGCTCGAGCGCACGGTCGCCGCCGGCGCGGCGCCGGTTCTTCAAGAGCTGATGGAGCGTGGGCTCTACGTGCCCGACTGCGTGGCCGGGTTCCCGTCGGTCACGCCGGTGTGCGCCGCATCGATCGTCACCGGCGTGGCCCAGGACGAGCACCGGATTCCCGCGATGAACTGGTTTCACCGTGAGGAGAATCGCTATGTCGAGTACGGGTCGAGCTTTCGCGCCGCGCAGCGCTTTGGCATCGGGCGCCAGCTGACCGACACCGTCTACAACATGAACCGCGCCCACCTCTCGCCCGACACGCTCACCGTGTTCGAGACGCTCGACGACGCCGAGGTGCGCACGGCGGGCACGACCTACCTGATGTATCGCGGCCGCTATCGTCACGAGCCCCAGCGCGACACCGCGCTGACGCGCGTCGCCTCGACGCTGATGCGCCACGCCGTGATGGGTCCGCGCGAGCTCTTCTACGCCGACATCTTCGCCTCGCGCCCAACCGGTTGCCGCTCCGGCCTTGGCATGCCCGGGGTGCGCGACCGTCATTCCGGGTGCGTCTCGAGCTACATGGTCGAACATGACCTGTTCGACTTTCTTCTGCTCTCGCTCCCGGACAACGACTGGTACTCGCACAAATACGGTCCCGAGGCGCAGCTCCAGTCGATCGCCCAGGCCGACCTGCAGCTCGCGCGCGTGTGTCAGGCGTCCGGTGGCGTCGAGGAGTTTCTCTCCGAGCACGCCGTGATCGTGATGGCCGACCATTCCCAGACGCCGATCACGGACACGATCGCGCTGCAGGACGAGCTCGCCGATCTGGGCGTGCGCGGACCGTCACGTTCGGCGGGCGGTTCGCGGGGAGAAGAACCCCGCATCGCCGTCTGCCCCTCACAGCGCGCCGCGATGGTCTATGCCCTGCACGAGTCCGAGCGCGACGCGATGCGGGCCTCCGTCGTCACGCGCGCGCTGGCGATCGAGGGCGTCGAGCACGTCATGTGGCTGGCGCGCGATGCTCACGACGTTCCGCGCGAGGGGATCATCTCGAGCCCGGTCCACGGCGAGCTGCGCTTCCGTCCCGGTGGTCCGCTCGAGGATGCGCGCGGCAGCAGCTGGAGCGTCGAAGGGCCACTGGCCGTGATCGAGGCGACCGCCGAGGACGGACGCCTGCGCGCCCCGGCCTACCCGGATGCGCTGGCGCGCGTGTGGTCGGCGCTCACATGCCCGACCTCGGGCGAGGTGCTGCTGTCGGCGGGGCCGGGCTATGAGTTCGTCGACTGGGGACGCCAGGCGCACCTCGGCGGCGGCAGCCACGGCTCACTGCACGCCTCCGATTCGCTCGGCGCGCTCGTGCTGTGCGGCGTCACGCTCCCGCAGCCGCAGCCCGCGCAATGGGCGATCCGCGACATCGCGCCGCTCGTGCTGGGCCACTTCGGGTGTGCGGGAAACAGCCCGGCCGCGGCCGAATCCGCCGCCGCATAGGAGCCC
Source organism: uncultured Solirubrobacteraceae bacterium (assembly GCA_963779605.1). GTDB lineage: Bacteria > Actinomycetota > Thermoleophilia > Solirubrobacterales > Solirubrobacteraceae > Palsa-744. The sequence continues at coordinate 625,726 of CAVZYR010000004.1, read as the reverse complement.
TCAGGAACTCGAGCGGGGACCGGAGTCGCGTTACCCTCGCCTGGTGCGCCGCTCCCTGACGCTGATCGTGTGCGCCGTCGCGTGCCTGCTGTGCGCCACGACCGCGGGCGCCGCGCAGGCCAGCTCGGTCGCCGTCCACTCCTCGGCGACGGCCGCGACGAGCTCATCCCAGTCGAGCGGCTCGGAAACCCCGGTGCCGGTCGTCGCCTCCGACACGCCGCCGGCCGGTCGCAGGCTGTCGGCGAACACGGTGCTGACGATCGCCGACCGGCTGCCAAAGCTGCAGGCGGTACGCGCGAAATACCCGGGCTCCTACGCGGGCGCCTACCTCAAGGGCCCGCTCCGCTGGCAGGTCAGCTACTTCTCGCGCAACGGCAAGAAGGAGATCGGCCAGGTCATCATCGCGGACTCCTCCGGCCGGGTGCTCGAACAGTGGACCGGCTTTCAGGTCGCGTGGACGATGGCGCGCGGCTACCCGGGTGCGTTCGGCGAGCACGTCAACGCCGTGTACATATGGCTGCCGCTGTGCATCCTCTTCATGCTCCCGTTCTTCGACTTCCGCCGGCCCTTCTCGCTGCTGCACCTCGACCTGCTCGTGCTGCTGTCGTTCTCGGTGTCGCTTGCGTTCTTCAACCACGCGCACATCTACGCCTCGGTGCCGCTCGCCTACCCGCCGCTTCTGTATCTGCTCGTGCGCATGCTCGCCCTCACGCGCCGCGAGCGGCCCGGCCGCGAGCCGGGCCCGCTACGCCTGCGAATTCCGGTTGCGTGGCTGGCCCTCGGCGTGGTGTTCCTGATCGGGTTTCGGATCGCGCTCAACGTGACCGACTCGAACGTGATCGACGTCGGCTATGCCGGCGTGATCGGGGGTGAGCGGATCGTCGACGGCAAGCCGCTGTACGGCTCCTTTCCCTCATCCAACGAACACGGGGATACCTACGGGCCGGCCAACTACGAGGCCTACGTGCCCTTCGAGCAGATCTTCGGCTGGAGCGGCAGCTGGGATGATCTGCCCGCCGCCCACGCGGCGGCGATCACGTTCGACCTGCTCGCGCTCGCGCTCATCTTCCTGCTCGGGCGGCGCGTGCGTGGGCCGGCGCTGGGGGTCGCGCTCGCATACGCGTGGGTCGCCTACCCGTTCACCCTGTTCACGCTCGAGAGCAACTCGAACGACGCGCTCGTCGCGGTACTCGTCCTCGCGGCGCTGCTTGCCTGCAGCTACCGCTCCGTGCTCGGTCGCTCCGCATCGGGCGCGCTCGCCGCGCTCGCCGGCCTGACGAAGTTCGCCCCGCTCGCGCTGGCGCCGCTGTTTGCGACGCACGGACTGCGTGACGGCGAGGGGCGCCCAGGCTCATCGCGGCGCGCGCGCATACGTGGGCTGGCGGTGTTCGTGCTGGCGTTCGCCGTGACGGCGGCGCTCGCGTCGATCCCCGCTGTCAGCCACGACTCGCTGCACACGATCTACTCAAGGACGATCGCCTATCAGGCCGACCGCAACTCGCCCTTCTCGGTATGGGGCCTCTACGGCGGGTTGGCCGGGCCCCAGCTTGCCGTCCAGATCGCGGCCGTCCTGCTCGCCGTGACGCTGGCCGTCGTCCCCCGGCGCCAGGACCTGATCGGCCTCGCCGCGGCGTGCGCGGCCGTGATCGTCGCGACGCAGCTGGGGATCGACCACTGGTTCTACCTGTACATCCCCTGGTTCTTCCCGCTCGTGATGCTCGCCCTGCTGGGACGCTTCAGCGATCCACTCACTCAGCCGCCGGCCGTGGCATCAGCACCTGCTCGATGGAGTCGGCCCGCAGCGGTTGCGAGCAGCGGATGAGCACTCCCATCAGCCACGGGTCCTCTTCGGAGGTTTCAAAGCGCACGGGCATCTGTGTGAGCAGCGACTCGATCGCCTGCTCGCGCTTGACGCCGATCACTCCGCCGCGCGGACCGGTCATGCCGACGTCGGTGATGTAGGCGGTCCCGCCGGGCAGCACGCGCGCGTCGGCCGTGGGCACGTGTGTGTGCGTGCCCACCACCGCCGTCACGCGTCCGTCGAGATGCCAGCCCATGGCGATCTTCTCGGAGGTCGCCTCGGCGTGCATGTCGACGAGCACGTGCTCGACGTCTCCGAGTTCTGAGAGGGCGACCTCGATCTCGGTGAATGCTGAGCGCCCGGCGCGCAGGTACAGGTTCCCGCTCATGCTGACGACGCCCAGGCGCACCCCTTCATGCTCGACCACGCAGGTGCCGCGGCCTGGTTGGCTGCGCAGGAAGTTTGCCGGCCGCACGATGCGCGGCTGGGCTTCGAGATAGGGATAGATCTCACGGCGATGGTAGGTGTGGTTGCCGAGCGTGATCGCGTCGACTCCGGCGGCCAGCAGCTGGTCGGCGATCTTGGGGGTGATTCCCAGCCCGCCGGCGACGTTCTCCGCGTTGACGACGATGAAGTCGGGGGCGTGGCGCTCGCGCAGCACGGGCAGGCAGTCCAACAGCGTGCGTCTGCCGATGCCGCCGACCAGGTCGCCGACGAAAAGGATGCTCCGCGCGCCCGTCGGTCGCGGAACGGCCGCCTCGGGCTCAGCCATACTTTGCCGATGGTTGCGGCCAAGTGAGCGGCGTCCCTGAGAACGCCCCCGACGCGGCGCCGCCCAGCAAAGAGGAGCGGGCGCTGAGCGACTCCCCGAAGTCCACAGCTCCCGAGCAGCCGGCGCGCGTCGTCGTCCCGCGCTGGGTCCAGCTGGTACTGCTTCCGCTGGCGGTGCTGGCTGTCTGGGCGCTCGCGAAAGCGGCTGGCAAAGTGCTGTTGATCTTCGTCGTGGCGGCGGTCATCGCGCTGATCCTCAACCCGGCTGTCGCCTTTCTCCAGCGCTCGCGCCTGCCCCGAGGCTTGGCGGTGCTCGCGGTGTACCTCGGCTTCTTCCTGACGCTGGCCGGGATCGGCCTGCTGCTGGCCAACCCTATCTCCAATCAGGTCCGGACGTTCACACACAGCCTCCCGCACCTCGTCAACGAAGCCAACCACTCGATTAGCGGCCTGCAGGGTGACCTTCACCGGCTCGGCCTACATGTGCAGCTGGCTGAGCAGGGTAAGACGGCGCTGCAGACGCTCCAGGACAAGCTCTCGAAAAGCGGCGGCTCGGTCGTGTCTTTCGGCGGCGGCCTGCTGACCGAAGCGGTCAGCGCCGGCTTTGACATCGTGCTGACGTTCGTCCTGTCGGTGTACATGCTGCTGTACGGCGCGCGCATCGGCAAGCTCGTGCGCCGGCTCATGCCCGAGGGCTCTGGAGAACGCTCTGATGACTACCCGACGCTCGTACAGAACGCCGTCTCGCGCTACATCGGCGGCCAGCTGCTGTTCAGCGTCGTGATGGGGACGACGGCCGGAGTTGCGCTGTACATCTTCGGCGTGCTCGGCATCTTCCCCGCCGGCAGCAAATACGCGGTCGTGTTCGGGGTGTTTCTGGGCGTGATGGAGCTGATCCCCTATCTCGGGCCATTCCTGGGTGCGATCCCGCCGGTGGCGGTGGCGCTCTTCACGAACCCGATCAGCGCTGTGTGGGTCGCGCTCTTGTTCCTCGGCATTCAGCAGCTCGAGGGCCACGTGGTCGCGCCGCAGATATTCGGCAAAACGCTGCGCATCAACCCGCTGCTCGTGATCTTCGCGCTGCTCCTGGGACAGCAGCTGTACGGGATCGTCGGCGCGCTGATGGCACTCCCGATCCTCTCGATTCTGCGCGAGACGACGGTCTATCTGAGCCGCCATTTGACCTTCGAACGGTGGGAGCGCTCGCAGGATGGGCTCCTGTGAGGACCCTCGCCAAGCCGCCCGGAGCGCCCGACTCGCCGATCCTCAGCGTGCGGGGAATCGACAAGCGCTACGGCCAGCGTCTGGCGCTCAGCGCTGTCAGCTTCGACGTGCGGCCCGGGGAGCTCGTCGCCGTGGTGGGCCCGAACGGGGCGGGGAAGACGACGCTTCTGTCGATTCTTGCCGGCGTCCAGCAGCCGAGCGGCGGGAGCGTTGAGGCCCCGGCCCAGCTGCCGAGGGAGACACACGCGATCGGCTGGTCGCCGCAGAACCCGGCGCTCTATTCCAAGCTGACGGTGGAAGAGAACCTGCGGCTGTTCGCTCGCCTTGAGAAGGTGGCGGACCCGGACGGTGCCGTGGCCGGAATGCTCGAGCACACGGGACTCTCAGAGCGAGCCGGGGATCGCGTGGAGCAGCTCTCCGGCGGCAACCGCCAGCGCGTGAACGTCGCGCTCGGGTTGATCGGCGATCCGCAGATGCTCGCCCTCGACGAGCCCTCCTCGGCGCTCGATCCCCGCCAGCGCGCGCGGCTGTGGGAGTTTCTCAACGCGCTCGTCGAGCGATCCTCGGGCGGCCGCTCAACGAGCGTGCTGTTCTCGACCCACCATCTCGGCGAGGTGCGCCGCTACGCCACGCGCGCGATCGTGCTGGCTGACGGACAACTGCTGTTCGATGGCGCGCCGGCTGAGCTGATCAGCGCGAGCGGGCGCGGCGAGGACGATCTCGAGGGCGCCTTCGTCGCGTTTCTGGCCGAGCGCGGCCACTGATGCGCTGGCTGCTCGCCAAGGACCTCCTGATCCTGCGGCGCTCGCGGCTGCTCGTGGCGACGCTGGTCATCTACCCGGTGGCGCTCGCGCTGCTGATCGGGCTTGCGATCTCGCGCACCCCCGCGCGTCCACGCGTGGCGGTCGTAGATGAAACGCCGCCCGGCCAGACGGTGCAGGTGGGCAGCGAGCGCGTCGAGGTCAGCCAGTACGCCGACCAGCTGCTCAACCAGGTCATGACGGTGCGCGTGCCCACGCGCGCGCAGGCCGTCGAGAAGGTCAAGCAGGGGGATGTGCTCGCCGCTGTCGTGATTCCCCGCGATCTCGCCGCGCGGCTCTCCTCGAGCATCGTGCCGGCGCGCCTAGAAGTCATCTACAACGGCGACGCGCTCGAGCAGGCGCTAGTGCGCTCGACGCTGAATTCGGCCCTGGCCCAGGCCAATCTCGGCTTCTCCGAACAGATCCAGCAGGCGGCGGCCAGCGCGATCAACGAGCTGCTCGCGGGCGGCAACCTCGGTGTGCTCGGCGCTCCCCCGAACCTGATCGGGCTGAGCCAGATCCCGCCTGCGCTGCAGCAGATCCTCGCTCACGAGCCCCCGGGACCGCAGCGAAAGCAGCTCGAACGGATCTCGAGCTTCGCCAACTTCGCCGCGCAGAACCTCTCTCTGAGCAAGAACGTGCTGTCGACCGTCAGCCAGCCGATCCAGGTGAAGAGCACCCTCCTACACGGCAGACGCACGCCGCTGAACACGTTCGCGGTGGTGGTCGCCGTGACCGTGTCGTTGATGTTCATCGGCGTACTGCTGGCCGCCGGCGGCGTTGCGCTCGAGCGCGAGGAGCGCGTGCTCGCTCGCCTGCTGCGCGGCCTGATCACGCGCGAGCGGCTGCTGGTCGAGAAGATCCTCCTGTCGGCGGCCTGCTCGTTCGTGGTGGCCTTCGCGATGCTCGCGGGTGTCAGTGCATTCGTGACGCTCGACTGGAGCCGCGTGGGGTTGTGGGTGGTCGCGCTGGCCTTCGGCGCCGTCGCCTTCGGCGCGCTCGGCGTGGCGATCGGCGTACTCGTCCGCGAGGTGCGAGCGGCCTCGCTGCTCGCGTTTCTGCTGTCGCTACCGCTCGCGTTCCTCGCGCTCGTGCCGGCTGGCGCGGTCGCGGTCGGGGTGTACGACGCGATCAAGGTGATCTCATTCGTGTTCCCCTTCAAGGCCACCCTGCAGGCGCTGGACGCAGCCGTCAACGGAGCATCTCCGCCGATCGGCTCCGCGCTCGCGCACCTCGCCGGCCTGATGGTCCTGTTCGCGGCGCTCGCACGCCTGGGGCTGCAGCGCGCGGACTGAGTGGCTCGTGCGCTGCACGTGGCCAATGCGAACGCTCTAACCTGAGAAGGGCGATGGCCTTTCCACAGACACGCATGCGCAGATTGCGCGCCAACGCCGGCTTGCGCGGGCTCGTACGCGAGACCGAGCTCAGCCCGGGACGGCTGATGCTGCCGATGTTCGTCGTGGATTCGAGCTCGAGCGAGGCCGCGCGCGAGCCGATCGCCGCGATGCCGGGCGTCGAGCGTCTTTCGATCTCAGCGGCGGTCGCCGACGCACGCGAGGCTGCACAGCTGGGGATCTCGGCCGTGATGCTGTTCGGGGTTCCCTCCGAGAAGGATGAGCAGGGCTCGGGCGCGTGGGAGGAGGAGGGCGTCGTGCAGGTGGCGACGCGCGCGATCAAGCAGGCGCTGCCGGAGCTGCTCGTCGTGACCGATGTGTGCCTGTGCGAGTACACCTCGCACGGGCACTGTGGCGTGCTGCGGGGGGACGGTACGGTGGACAACGATGCGAGCGTCGAGCTGTTGGCGCGCACCGCCGTCAGCCACGCGCGTGCCGGCGCCGACCTGCTCGCGCCGTCGGACATGATGGACGGGCGCGTTGGTGCGATCCGCGAGGAGCTCGACGGCGAGGGCTTCTCCGAGATCCCGATCCTCGCCTACTCGGCCAAGTTCGCGTCGGCCTTCTACGGGCCGTTTCGCGAGGCGGCCGGCTCGACTCCCGCGTTCGGGGACCGGCGTGGCTACCAGCTGGATCCCGCCAACGGCCGCGAAGCGGTGCGGGAGGCGCTGCTGGACGTGCAGGAGGGAGCTGACATGGTGATGGTGAAGCCCGCGCTCGCCTACGGCGATCTGATCAGCGCGGTCAAGCTCGCCACGGGCCTGCCGCTGGCGGCCTACAACGTCAGCGGCGAGTACGCGATGGTCAAGGCCGCCGCCGCCGCCGGCTACCTCGATGAGCGTGCCACCGTGCTCGAGATCCTCACCTCCCTGCACCGCGCGGGGGCGGACACGATCATCTCCTACCACGCAAAGGACGCAGCCCGGTGGCTCCAGGAAGAGGCCCGATGAGTCGGGCGGCGGACGTCGAGAGTTCAGGCGACGCGGTGCTGAAGATCCGCAGTCGCAAGGACGGCGCGGCGGTACCGCTCGACGACCTCGACCGCAGGCTGCTCAACCTGATGCAGGGCAGCTTCCCGATCGCCCAGCGGCCCTACTGCCATGTGGCAGAGCTGGGCGAGCTTCCAGAAGCGGAGGTGATGGCGCGCGTCGAGCGCCTGCTGGGAAAGCGCATCATCCGTCAGGTCACGCCCATCTTCGACACGCGGGCGCTCGGCTACTCCTCGATGCTCGTCGCCGCCAAGGTGGATCCCGAGCATCCGCATCGTGCGGCCCAGGCGATCAACGAACATCCGGGCGTCTCGCACAACTACCTGCGCAATCACGAATTCAACCTGTGGTTCACGATCGCCACGGAGCCTGACTCACAGCTCGGGCTCGAGGGCACGCTCGAGGTGCTGGCGCGCGAGGCCAGGGCGGAGTCGGTGCGCCAGCTGCCGACGCTGAAGCTGTTCAAGATCCGCATGGACCTCGAGATGGAGGGAGACACCGCGGCGCTCGCGAGCGCGGCGCAGGCGACCGAGCCGATCGAGCTCGATCCACAGCCCTACGACGAGCTGGACGTCGCGGTGATCCGCGCGCTGCAGGGGAACATGCAGGTCGTGGAGGAACCCTACGCGCCCGCGGCGGCGGCTGTCGGGCTCACCCAGGAGCGCTTCCTCGACCACCTCTCGGGTATGCAGGAGCGTGGTCTGCTGCGCCGCGTGGCCGCGATCCTCTATCACCGCCGCGCCGGGTTCTCGGCCAACGGCATGGGCGTGTGGAAGGTCCCCGATGATCAGATCCTCGACATCGGCCGCAGGATGGCCGCCGTGCGCGGCATCTCCCACTGCTACCAGCGCCCCACCTACGAGGATTGGCCCTACTCGGTGTTCACGATGGCGCACGGTCGCTCGAAGCTCGAGTGCGACGCCGTGCTCGATGCGATCGCAGAGCAGACCGGGATCAACGAGCGCGCCACCCTGTACTCCTCGACCGAGTTCAAGAAGATCCGCCTGCTGTACTTCACCGAGGAGTTCAAGCAGTGGGAGCGCACGCACGCTGGATGAACCCGCGCCTGCCGAAGCCTCGCCGCGAGGGCCGGTGACCGCCCTCACCGACACGCGCTCAGCTTCGCTGTACAGGCGCGCTCTGAAGGTGATTCCAGGCGGGGTCAACTCGCCCGTGCGGGCGATGCGGGCGATCGGGCGCGACCCGCTGTTCATCGAGCGCGGCGAGGGCGCCGAAGTGCTCGACGTCGACGGCAATCGCTACATCGACTACGTCTGCTCGTGGGGTCCCTTGATCCACGGGCACGCCCACCCGGCCGTGCTCGAGGCGATCGAGGCGGCCGCGGCGAAGGGCACGAGCTTCGGCGCGCCGACGGCGGGAGAGCTCGAGCTGGCGCTCGAGGTGTGCAGCCGGATGGAGGGGGTGGAGATGCTGCGCATGACCTCCTCGGGCACCGAGGCGACGATGACGGCGCTCCGCCTCGCACGCGCGGCGACAGGGCGCGAGCGGGTGCTGAAGTTCGCGGGCGCCTACCACGGCCACGTCGACGGCCTGCTCGTCGACGCCGGCTCGGGCCTGGCCACACAGGCGCTGCCCGCGAGCCCGGGCGTGAGCGCGAGCGCGGCGGCGGGCACGGTGGTCGTCGGCTGGAACGAGCCCGAGGCCCTGATCGCGGCGACCGAGGAGCACGCGCTGGCGGCGATCCTGGCGGAGCCGCTGCCGGCCAACATGGGTCTCGTCCCCGCCGGTGAGGGTTTTCTCGAGCTGCTGCGCGAGCGCGCCGACTCGAACGGTGCCCTGCTCGTGCTGGACGAGGTGATAAGCGGCTTCCGCGTCGCCCGCGGCGGCGCCCAAGAACGCTCCGGCGTGAGCGCCGATCTGACGATCCTCGGGAAGGTCATCGGCGGCGGCCTGCCGGCCGCGGCCGTCGGTGGCAGGGCCGAGCTGATGCGCATGCTCGCGCCCGCGGGCGAGGTGTATCAGGCCGGGACGCTGTCGGGAAATCCGCTCGCGCTAGCCGCCGGGCTGGCGACGCTCGAGCTGCTCGACGAGTCCGCATATGCGCGCCTGACGGCGCTCACCGAGCAGCTCGCGGCCGGGCTGCGCGAGGCCGCGGCGGGCCGGGCCGTGCAGATCTCAACCGCGCCCGGCCTGCTGACCGTCTTCTTCTCAGAGCGCCCGGTGCGCTCCTTCGAGGACGCGCGCGCGTGCGACCTCGTTGCCCACGCCGCCTGGTGTCGCGAGCTGCTCGCGCGCGGGGTCTACCCGCCGCCCTCGCAATTTGAGGCTTGGTTCCCGTCGCTGGCGCACTCCGCCGAGCAGATCGAGCGCACGGTCGAGGCCGCGGGGGCGGCCTTCGCCAGCATGGATGCGCCGGGGCCAGAGGGTGAGTGACGTGCTGGAGCGGCTGGCGGCGCTGCTGCGCGAGCAGGGAGGCCTGATGGCAACGCTCGTCGGCACGGAGACGCGTGGCGATCCCGCCGCCGGGTCGGCGTCGGCGACCCCCGCGCAGGTGGCCGCCGCCGGCCCTCGCACGGAGGGACGGCGCGAGCAGTACGAGTTGCTGGTCGAGGCCATCTACGAGGGCTACCTGGTGCACTACGGCTCGCCCCGCGTGGTGCGCGCCGCCGAGGCCGACCTCGGCCTGCTGGCGGGCGACCAGCTCTACGCGCTCGGCCTCGCGATGCTCGTCGCGCTCGGCGACACGACGGCGGTGGCGGAGCTCGCCGACACGATCACGCTCAGCGCGCTCGCCCAGGGCGCCGGCGAGCTGGCGCTGGCCGAGGCCGTCTGGGACGCCGGCGCGCGCGCCGTCGGCTGGGGGTCGAGCGCCGCCCACCGGCGCGCGAAGGATCTCGCCTTCGCGGGCGCGCCCGGGGCGATCGAGGCGATGCGCACAAGCGCTGCGGGGCTGTCGACGCCGCCCTGAATCCGGCCTCGATATTGTTGTGCTCGGTGACCGACAAGCACGCTAAGCGCAAGTCCAAGTACACGCTCGACCGGCAGATCCCCGGGGCGTTTGAGGGCGAGACGATCACCAGACGGCGGTTCATGACCGTCACCGCCAACGGTGCGGGCATCATCGCGACGGCGGCGTTCACGCTGCCCGCGCTCGGCTTTGCGCTGGGCCCGATCTTCAAAAGCACGCCCCACCGCTGGGAAACCGCCGGCCCGGTCGACAGCTTCGTCGATAACAACTACATACCGGTGGTCATCACCCTCACGCCCGGCATCGGCGAGGCCGGCAAGGCGACCGTGTACGTGCGCAAGCGCAACCCGGCGCTCGACACCGACCGCTATGACCTCGAGACGAGCTTCATCGCGATCACGAGCCGCTGCGCGCACCTCGGCTGCCCGGTGCGCTGGGTGGATGCCGCCGAGCGCTTCATCTGCCCTTGCCACGGCGGCGTCTACGACCTGCTCGGACGCCCCGTCGGCGGACCGCCGGTGCGGCCGCTGGACCGCTTCTACACGCGGGTGCGCAGCGGATACGTGCAGATCGGCCCGCGCTTCAGCGTCAACAGCGAACTGCGCCGCTTCTCCCCGCGCGATCCGGGCGAGCCGCTGGACGGCATCGGCCAGTACCTGTATCCGTCAAGACCGGGCGCGCAGAAACTGTAGGCCTGAAGGCAGCCTGTAATCGTGCCCAAGCTCCCAGCCCCCCCAGTCCCCTCGGCCCTCAAGGCGCCGCCGCAACGCCCGAGCGAGGGCAACGGCACGGCTCCCACTCCGGTCGAGCACGCGGGGAACGCGGGGATCAGCGTCGTCGATTGGGTCGACGAGCGTACGTCGCTGAGCGGCGCCGCCCGCTGGCTGATGTTCAGGAAGATCCCGAAGGGCACGAACTGGTTCTACACACTCGGCTCGGCCACTCTGTTCGCGTTCCTCTCCCAGGCGGTGACGGGGGTGTTTCTGGCGATGTACTACCGCCCGGACGCCTCCGGTGGCGCCTATGAATCGGTGCGCTACATCACCAACGACGTGTTCCTCGGCCAGTTCGTGCGCGGCATGCACAAGTGGGGCTCGACGGTGATGGTGATCCTCGTGTTCCTGCACATGGGCCGCACGTTCTTCTGGGGCGCCTACAAGTACCCCCGCGAGCTGAACTGGGTGATCGGAGTCGTGCTGCTGATTCTGACGATGGTCATGTCCTTCACCGGCTATCTGCTGCCGTTCGACCAGCGCGCCTACTGGGCGACGATCGTGGGCCTGAACATCAACGGCACCGGCCCTCTGATCGGCCCCTATCTGAGTGACTTCCTGCGCGGTGGCTCGGAATTCGGGGCCACCACGCTGTCGCGCTTCTACGCCATCCATATGCTGCTCCTACCCGGACTGCTGATCGCGCTGATCGGAGCCCACCTGTACCTGGTGACGAAGCTCGGCACGACCGCGCCGCCGTGGATGAAGGCCGAGAAGAACCCCGAGCTGCGCGAGACCGAGGTATAGGGGCGTGCGCGGGCGACCAGCGGTCCCGAACCCGCGACGGGCGGCGCCGCGGCGATGAACCAGCGTGAGAAGGAGGAATACCTCCGCGAGTACGCGATCCTGAAGGCTCAGGGGAAACCGTTCTTCCCCTACGCCGTGGCGAAGGACGGGGCGATGGCGTGCGTCGTGATGGCGGTCATCATCGCGATGTCGCTGGTGCTGGGCGCCGAGCTCGGGTCGAAGGCCAACCCGACCACCACCACCTACGTGCCGCGCCCGGAGTGGTACTTCTTCTTCCTGTTCGAGCTCCTGCGCGTGATCAAGCCGCCGAGCCTCGTCGGGCTGGCGACGATCGGTGTGCCCACGATCTGCATGATCCTGCTGTTCCTGCTGCCGTTCTACGACCGCGGTCCCGAGCGCCGCCCCGAGCGCCGCCCGATCGCCACGGTGACCGCCCTCGTGGTGATCGGCGCGATGGCGTTTCTGACCTATTCGGGCGCCAACGCGGGCTCGCCGACGGCGATCGAACTCGCCACGCCCGCCGCCGTCAAGCAGGCGGGTGGCAGCACGCTCGCCGAATACGAAGCCGGAAAGCTGGTGGTGGCCCAGTCGGGCTGCCTGGCCTGTCACAAGATCGGCGACAACGGGAACGGCGGCCCCGGCCCCGACCTGACCCATATCGGCGCGCGGCTGCCGCGCCAGGGCATCGCGCGCACGCTCGTGAACCCGACCGCGCCGATGCCGTCGTTCCGCAACCTGCCGCCGCAGAAGTTCAAGGCCGTCGTCAATTTCCTGTCGCAGCTGAAGTAGCGTTCGCCCATGCACGCTCAGCAACGCGCCGGGGCTGGCCGATCTCCGCGTGGCGCGGGAGCGTCGAGCGTGCAGGAGCAGCCGCCGAATCCCTCCACGCCTGCGGCTGGCGATCTTCCTGCAGAGCACGCCTCGAGCGGAACGCTCGAGGCGGTCGAGGTGCGGGCGATGTTCGATCGCATCGCGGGCGTCTACGACGCCATGAACACGGCGATGACCGCGGGGCTTCACCGCCGCTGGCGGGCTCGCGCCGCCGAGCTCGCGCACGTGGGCTCGGGCAGCCGCGTGCTCGACGTGGCGACCGGCACGGGAGACCTCGCGATCGAGCTCGCGGGCCGCGTATGGCCGGGCGGCGAGGTCGTGGGGTGCGATTTCGCCGAGGGCATGCTGGCGCGGGCTCGCGCCAAGGCCGCGGTGCTCGACGGGCAGCACGTACAGCCGCGCTTTGACAGCTGCGACGCGCTGGAGCTGCCCTACGACGACGATTCCTTCGATGCGGCGGCGGTGGGCTTCGGCGCGCGTAACTTCACGAGCCTGCCGCGGGGCCTACGGGAGCTGGTGCGCGTCGTGCGCCCCGGCGGCCGTGTGGTGGTGCTCGAGATCACGACGCCCACACGCGCGCCGCTGTCGCTCTTCTATGGGCTGTGGTTCGAGCGCATCGTGCCCGTGCTGGGGCGCCTAGCGGGCTCGCTGGTGGCGCTCCTGGCGCGCTTGAGGCGGTCGGGAGCACCGGTGGCGATAGCCGGCGCCTACACCTACCTGCCCAACTCGGTCAAGCGCTTTCCTGCGCCCGATGCGCTCGCGGCCGAGATGGAGCGGGCGGGCCTCCGCGACATCGGCTACGTGCTGGTGGCGGGCGGCATCGTCGCCATCCACGCCGGTACCGTCCCCCGCGGGAGTGGATGATGAGCGCGGCCGTTCCGAGCACGATCGCGCACAGCCCGACCGTGGGGGTGGATGGACTCGACGCGATCATGCGCCGCGGCGGCCCCGAGCTGCGCGAGTTGATGGCGCGCACCGAGCTTCACCTGGAGCAGGTGACAGCGCAGGCGGGTGCGCCGCTCGCGTCTCTGGCAAACGCCACGATCGTCGCCGGCGGCAAGCGTCTGCGACCGCTGCTCGTCGTGCTGGCCGCGGTATCGGCCGGCGGCCCGCCGGACACCGCGGAGGGCGAGGAGCGGCTGATTCGCGCGGCTGTGGCTGTCGAGCTCGTGCACTCGGCGACGCTCGTCCACGACGATCTGATCGACGGGGCGCCACTGCGGCGCGGCCATCCAACGGTCGCGGCGGCAGCGGGGCGCGGCCTTGCGATCGCGACCGGTGATCTGCTGTTCTCGCGGGCATTCGCCGAGCTTGCGCGCAACGACGACGCGGCGCAGCTGCAGGCGCTCTCGCAGGCAAGCTCGGCATTGGCCGCGGGTGAGCTCTTGCAGCGAGAGGACGCCTACGCGTCGCATGTCGCGGTCCAGCGCTACCTGAGACGCTGTGAGCTGAAGACCGCGGCGCTGTTCGAGGCCGCCTGCCGGCTGGGAGCGCTGACGGCGCGGCGGGGCTCCGACGCGCTCGCCGACGCGCTCGGCGCGTTTGCGCGGCACGTCGGGCTCGCGTTCCAGATGCTCGACGACGTGCTCGACGTGTCGGGGCCGGTCGAGGCCACCGGCAAGTCGCGCGGCAGGGACCTGCTCGACGGCACGGTCACGCTGCCATTGATCCTGGCGCGCGAGCGTGAGGCGGAGCTGGCCGCGTTCGACCTCTCGACGCTCGAGTATCCCGAGCAGGCGGAGGCGCTGTGCGAGCGGATCGCTGCGACCGGTGCGCTTGAGGAGGCGCGCGGGCGAGCGCTTGCCGTGGTCGCGCAGGCCAAGGCAGCGCTGCCGGCGATGCTCCCCGACGGCCGCTCGGGGCTGCTGGACATGGTGGCCGACGCGGTGGTGGAGCGCTACTGCTGAGAGGGCCCCCGGGACGAGGGCCGAGACCTGCTCAGAAGTCCGACGGGACGATCAGATCGGCGTCGAGCGCTCGTATGAAGAACTCGATTTCGTCAGACATGTTGGCGTGCGTCACGCGCCTGAGATCGCCCAGCAGCGCGGCTGCGGCGCGGTCGAGCTCATCCTCCAGGCGCTCGACGGCAGCCTGCTCGAAGATGCCCTCGCGCCGTGACTCGCACTCGGGACAACGCAGGACGATCCGCCAGTGGCGGTGGCCCTCCTCGGACCAGTCCAGCGGGAATACGAGCTGGCCGGAGCAGTGAAAGCAGATGTGCAGCTGACCTGGCGAGCAGACCTCGTCGGAGGCGCCGCGGCGCTTCGAGCGCACGACGCCCATGTGCTTGGCGGCGGGCGACGCTGCGTTGGGCCGGACGTCGGGGTGCTGGCTGTCGTGATCGCTGTCGTAGGTCATGGCTCCCTCCCGCTATCGACCTCCGGGACGCACGCCTTTAGCCCACTGGACGAGCGATCGGTGAGGAGCATGGGCCGCCAGGGCGCGGTGGTAGGTTCATGAAGGCCATGCCCAGCGCGATTCGCACGATTGGCCACGAAGATCGGCTCAGCCTCGTGGACCACCTCGATGAGCTGCGCAGCCGCCTGATAATCAGCGCGATCATCCTGGCGCTCGCATTTGGCGTGTGCCTGTGGCAGAACCACGCGCTGCTTCACATCATCAACAAACCTCTCCAAACCCAGACTCGAAAGCAGGTCGCCAAGGGCGAGGGGACGGTTGGACAGGCCGTGCTCGCGCAGCGGGCCGTGCTCAAAGTGGCGCACAGTACGCAGGCGGCGCTCGCGATCTTGAGCCGCCCGAGCAGCGGGCTCTCGGTGCAGGCCCGCGCCCAGCTGCAGCCGGTGATCGGCTCCCTGGGGGCAGACGTGGCGAGGATCCCGCGCTATCCGGTGGGCGACAACCCGGTCACGCTGGGCGTCGGTGAGCCGTTCACGACGACCATCAAGGTGTCTCTCTACTTCGCGCTCGTGTTCTCACTGCCGGTGATCCTGTACGAGCTGTACGGCTTCATCCTGCCCGCGCTCAGCCCCAACGAGCGACGCATCACGCTGCCGCTGCTGCTGGCCATCCCCCTCCTGTTCGCCTGCGGCGTGCTGTTCGGCTATTTCGTCGTGCTGCCCGCGGCGGTGCGCTTCTTCGTGAACTTCAACTCCAGCGAGTTCAACGTGCTGGTACAGGCAAGCCAGTTCTACGGCTTCGCGGCGACCGTGCTGCTCGCCATGGGTCTGATCTTCCAGGTGCCCGTCGCGATCCTGGCCGCCACGCGCATTGGAATCGTGACGCCACGCCAGCTGCGCAAGAACCGGCGCTACGCGATCGTGGCCTGCGCGGCGGTCGCCGCCTTCCTGCCCGGAGACGCGATCACACTGCTGCTGGAGACGATCCCGCTGTATGTGCTGTATGAGGCGAGTATCCTGCTTGCATCGCTCGTCGAGCGATCGGAGAGGCGCCGGAGCGAGACGGCCGCTGATCGGTCGCCGGCCACGAGCGCGGAGGGCGCCGGGAATCCTCAAGGAGATCCGGCGCGATCCCTCGACCAGGCAACGGAGCCAAGCGTGCAGGAATTGATCGACCACGTAGACAACGAGCTGTCGCACTGATGCTGTTCGACCTCAGAGGTCGCCACCGCCGTCGCGCGGTGCGGATCATCTACACGGGCCTCGCCATCCTGATGGGCGTCGGGCTGGTGGGCTTCGGCGTGGGCGGCGGCTTCGGCGGCGGCGGCCTCTTGAATGCCGCGTCGAGCAATGAAGGCTCGAACGCCGCGAGCTTCTCAAACCAGATCAAGAAGTACGAAAAGCTCACAAGCGAGCAGCCGACCAACCTGAGCGCATGGGAAAACCTCACCAACGCGCTGCTGCACGAAGCGGGCGGTGAAGCGTACGTCACGCAGACGGGCGTGGTGACGACCAAGGGCAAAGAACTGTTCCGCCGGGTGGCGCGTGCCTGGAACAGCTACCTGGCCCTGAATCCCCCCAAACCCAACGCCGAACTGGCCCAGCGCATGGTGACGGTGTTTGGCGAAGAAGGCCTCAACAAGCCGGCCGCAGCGGTGGAGGTTCTGCAGATCGTCGTGGCGCAGCGGCCGACGAGCGCTGCGCTATACGCCAGTCTCGCCGAGTACGCCTACAAGGCGCATAACGTGCGCGTCGGCGATCTGGCGACGGCGAAGACGCTCGAACTGGCGCCGCCCGGCCAGCGGGCGCGTCTGAGGACAGATCTCAACGCGATCAAGCAGAACCCGACCGGTACGACCCAGTCGACGCCGACGACGACCTCACCCCTCACCGGAACTTCGACCGGGACCTCGTCGACCAAGACGAAGTAGCCCGGTCGCGCTCGTGGTCAGCTCGGGGGAGACCGGCGATGCGCCGGACGTGGTGGCCGTGGAGGACACCCCTCGCTACACGGCGCGGCTGTTGATCGGCTGTGGCGACCAGCCCGGGATCGTGGCGGCGGTGTCGGGCTTTCTGTTCGAGCGGGGAGCGAACATCGTCTCCTCCCACCAGTACTCCTCCGACCCCACCGGCGGGCGCTTCTTCCTGCGCACGGAGTTCTTCCTGGAGCTGAGCGAGGACACCGCGCGCGCTCGCGAGCGGCTGCAGCAGGACTTCGACGCCGCCGTCGGCCGGCCGTTTCAGATGGACTGGGAGATCCGCTGGTGGGGTGAGCGCCAGCGCATCGCCATCCTCGTCTCTCGCCACGACCACGGCCTGCTCGAGCTGCTGTGGCGCTGGCGGCGCGGTGAGCTCGACGCCGACATCGTGGCCGTGATCTCAAATCACGAGGATCTGCGCCAGGAGTCGTCCGCGGCGGGCGTCGCCTACCACCACGTGCCGGTCGAGAAGGGCCGCAAAGAGCAGGCGGAGGAGGCGATCCTCGAGCTGCTGGACGGCAACGCCGAGCTGCTTGTGCTCGCTCGCTACATGCAGATCCTGAGCGGCGATTTCCTGGCCCGGGTGCAGATGCCGGCGATCAACATCCACCACTCGTTCCTGCCCGCGTTCGCCGGAGCGAACCCATACGGCCGCGCGCACGAACGGGGGGTGAAGCTGATCGGCGCCACGGCCCACTACGTCACCGAGCAGCTCGACGACGGGCCCATCATCGACCAGGACGTGGTCCGCGTCGACCACCGTCAGAGCGCCAAGGAGCTCGAGCGCGTCGGCCGCGATGTCGAGCGGCTGGTGCTGGCCAGAGCCGTCGCGCTGCACCTCGACGACCGCGTGATCATCGACGGCAGGCGCACGATCGTGTTCTGAACGGGCGGGCCGCAAGCCCGCCTGGCTAGAATCGCTGACCGAGCCGGCCAATCGGGCGCCGGCGCCCTCACGGGCCGTTAGCTCAATCGGCAGAGCAGGGGCCTCTTAAGCCCAAGGTTCCGGGTTCGATCCCCGGACGGCCCATTGACAGAAAGGCGGCTCCAGGCAATCAACGGGGTTGTTCCAGAGCGGGAGCTCAGCGGTGGGGCGGCAAGCAAGCCCTGCTGAGGAGGGCTTTTGGGTCTCCGGGCGGTTTCGGCACGAACGCGGTCGCCGGGGCCGAACAGGCGTTTTGCCGGCTGCCCAAGTGGGTGGCCTTGCAGCACCCTCGGAGCGCCGCCGTTGGCGCGTGCATGCTCGGTTGCGCGTGGTGCTACTGACCCAGCTCGATGGCGACCCGGGAGCCGCGTGGAAGCGTGGTCTCCGGACTCGGACGTTGGCCAACAACGACTGGCTTGCTCGCGCCGCTCGCGGCGGCCCTCGTAACCTTGCCTAGCTCGCAATGTGCGCGACGGAGCCGGTGTTCGGCCGCGCGCGGTGTCTGTCCGGCCAAGCGAGGCACGAAACAGCTGTCGGGTGACGGCAGCCCGACTTCGCTGACTCTTCCGCTCGTGTTGATGCGGCCGATTTTGTTTCCTGCGGCCGTAAATGAGGTGAACAGCATTTCGTTGTGTGGGCCGCGCACTATTTCATTCGGTTCTCCATGGACTGCGAATTGCCTCACGTTCCCGTCCGGCGTGATCTGGCCGATCTCCGCACCAGAGGCTGATCCCGGGCGCTGCATGCTGGATCCGGCGGCGGTAAACCACATATCACCGTCGGCGCCGAGCGCGATGTCGCCTGCCTGGACTGCAGGAGTCGGAAGCGCGAAGTAGCGGATATCCCCAGCGGGGGTGATCCGGCCGATCCTGCTGGTCCAAGGCTCTGCACCCCGAAGCTGCTCGGTGAACCACAGCGCGTCGTCACGACCCGCTGCAATCCCGAACGTCTCGCTGACCTGTTCGTGGCGTTCGGGGAGAATGAACGTTGTGATCGTGCCGCCTGGTGTGATGCGGCCGATCACTCCTCCGTGGAGGGTGCTCTCCGTGAACCACAGATCGCCGTCCGGTCCGGCGACGAGGTCATTAGGTTCACTGTTTGGGCTCGGGATCTGGTATTCGCTGACAGTGCCGGTCGGAGTGACCTTGTCGATCTGGCCTCCGTACACACTGCTGACGCCGACGTCGCTACCGCCGTTGGTAAACCAGACGTTGCCGTCGGGCCCGGCGGTGATTGAGCCAGGTCCCGGCAGTTCGGAGGATGCTAGGGGCGCACTCAAGCCAAGCGGTCCGGTGGACGGAGGATGCGCCGTCGGCAGAGGCACGGTGAATTCGGCTAGCGCACCAGTCGAAGCAATGTGGCCGATCTTGCGGGCCGTAGTCGCGGTGAACCAGATCCCTCCGCCCGCACCCAGCGACAGAACGTCGCGTTCGTCTCCGGCAATAGGTACCTTGAACCAGCTTACGGTCGCGTTCGGCTGAATCTCGCCCATGTCGTTGACAGCGGGCTCGGTGAACCAGAGATCGCCGTGGGGTGTCGAGAGGATGGAGCCTACTTCGGCCGATGCGGCGGAGGCGCGCACCAAACCCACAGCCAACGAAAGGCAGGCCACCAGTCCTAGGAGGGCGGACAAGACGCGAGTACCCGAGCCCCCCGAGCGCGGGGGGAGGTGATTGCGGGGGCTGGAGCAACGAGTTCGCATTTCTGTGGGCGCAATCAAGGCGCCGGACAGACCGCGACATACTAAGCGGCGCACATCAATCTGGTAACAGACCTGGTAACAACCGACGCGCAGCAACCGCCTGAGCGCGCGCCAACTGCGTTGAGCTGCTCATGTTCTCGGGGGTTGCTCGCGGGTGCCGAGCCTCTTAAGCCCAAGGTTCCGGGTTCGATCCCCGGACGGCCCATAGAAAGCCCTGGGGAAGCTTGCCGGGAGCGCTCACGACCCTGAGGCTTCCGCTCGCGCAAGCAGGCGGATGCGGAGCGGCTGCTCGAACTCGCGCCCGCCTTCAGCGGGCCGCCCGAGACGCTCGAAGGCGGCGCGCAGGGCGATGTCCTGCTCCTCGACGGCCACGACGCGGTCAGGATCGACGGCGATCATCCGGTGGCGCAGCGCCTCGAAGTCTTTGAACCGCGCCGACATGACCGCATCGCGCCGGGTCAGCTCGACGAACGCGCCCGCGACGGCGCGCTCGAGCGAGGCCTGCGCCTGTGCACGCAGGCGTGTCTCATCCTCGACCGGGCATGTGAGCTCGAAGAACTCGCCTTCGGCCAAGGGCTCCTGCACGTACAGGACGCCGCCCGGGCGCAGCACGCGCGCGGCCTCCGCCAGCGCCGTATCCATGTGGGCCTCGGGCACGTGGTGGAGGCTGTTGAAGAACACGACGACGTCGAAGCTCGCATCCGGGAAGGGCAGCTCCTCAGCGACGCCCTTGACGTAGCGCGCGCGCTCGTCGGGCGAGCTCTCACGGCGCGCCTGCTCTAGGGCGCCCGCCTGTGGATCGAGGCCGACGACGCGCGCGCCCGCGGCTGTGAGCCGGCGCGCGAGCCAGCCCTGCCCACAGCCGACGTCCAGCACATCGCGCGCACTCACGTCGAGCAGCTCGTCGAGAAGCGCGGTGGGCTCGACGCGGGCGCTCAAGTCAGCGGCTCCTTCACTGAATGGGCGCCATCCGGCGGTCGGCTGAGTTTGCCCCGTCGACCATTCAGAGGGCAACCTAGCATCGCGGTCGAACACGAGCCGGCCCGATGACCTAGGCTCGCGGGGGTCAAGCTACCAGGAGGAGACCCGGTGCCCCCCAAGATCCCGCTCCCCACCGACGACGAGCTCGCGCCCGAGCAGCGCGATCTGCTCGCCAAGCTTCCACCGCTGAACGTCTTTCGCATGGTCGCCGGTGCGCCCCGCGCCGTGCGGCCGTTCATGGGGCTTGGCAGTGCGGTGCTGTCGACGGCACTCGACCCCCGACGGCGGGAGATCGCCGTGCTGCGGGTGGCCCACGCGACCAACGCACGCTACGAGTGGGCCCAGCACGAGCAGCTGGCCCGGAACGTGGGAGTGCCCGATGCCGAGATCGCCGCCGTCGCCAGCGAGGAGCCGGTCATGAGTCTCGACGAGGAGTGCAACCTGATATGCCGCGTGGCAGACGAGGTCTCCCGCGAGGTGCGGCTCTCCGACGACGCGCTCGAGCAGATCATCGACCGTTACGGACCGCGGGAAGCAGCCGAGCTGATCCTGCTCGTCAGCTACTACAACATGGTCAGTCGCTTCCTCGAGTCGACGCGGGTCGAGGTCGAGGACGAGCCGCTGCTCAAGGGGGCCACGCCGGGTGCGATGGCTCAGTCGCCGAACAGCCGCGGCGCAGCTCGATGAGGCTCGAGGGAAAGGTGGGCATCGTGGTCGGCGCCGGGCAGTCGCCCGGCGAGACCGTCGGCACCGGCCGCGCCACCGCGATCGTGCTGGCTCGTGAGGGGGCGAAGGTGATGCTTGCCGACCGCGACCGCGCCTCCGCGGTCGAGACGGCGGAGCTGATCGCCGGCGAGGGCGGCGTCGCCGAGTGTGTGGCGGGCGATTGGACCAGCGCCGAGGACTGCCGGGCGTTCGCCGCTGCCTGCCTGGATGCGTGGGGCAGGATCGACTTCCTCCAGAACAACGTCGGCATCGGTAGCGACGACGCTGACCCCCTGCGGCTGAGCGAAGATGCCTTCGATCGGATCATCGCCGTCAACCTCAAGGGCTGCCTGCTCTCCTGCCAGGCGGTCGTGCCGGTGATGCGCGACCAGGGCTCCGGGTCGATCGTGAACATCTCTTCGATCGCGGCGCTCGCGGCGGCGGTCCCGCTGACCGCCTACAAGATCTCCAAGGCGGGCATCAATGCGCTGAGCCAGTCGCTGGCGGTCGACAACGCCGCACACGGGGTACGGGTGAACACGATCATGCCCGGGCTGCTCGACACGCCGATGGCGATTGACGCGTGGGCGGCGAAGCTCGATATCCCGCGCGAGCAGATTCGCGCCCAGCGCGACGCGATGGTCCCGCTCCGCGGCAAGATGGGCAGCGGCTGGGATGTTGCCCACGCCAGCCTCTTCCTGCACTCGCGCGAGGCGCAGTTCATCACCGGCGTACTCTTGCCGGTCGACGGCGGTCAGCTGGCGCGCGTGGGCATCTGATCGGGGTGGGCACCGTCTGAAGCCAGCAGCGTGCGCCGGCCGGCGTCCGTCCAGATCACCTGCTCGCGCCCGGGCCCAACGCCCACGAGCGCAACCGGGGCGCCGACGTGCTCGGCGATGAAGTCGAGGTACTCGCGCGCGCCGTCGGGCAGATCGGAGACCGTGCGGCACTCACCCAGCTCGGCGTCCCAGCCGCGCAGCTCGGTGAGCCCCGCGGTGGTGTGGTGGAGCACCGTCTGGTGGTAGGGGAAGTCGTCGAACGTCGCCCCTTCGGCGCCGCGGTAGCTCGTGCACACCTGAATGCGATCGAGCCCGGAGAGGACGTCGAGCTTTGTCACGACGAGCGCCGTCATCGTGTTCAGGCGCGCCGCGTAGCGCAGCGCGACGAGGTCCAGCCAGCCCGTGCGCCGCGGGCGCCCGGTGGTCGTGCCGAACTCGCCGCCGCGCTCCCTGATCTGCTCTCCCATCTCGTCGTGGAGCTCGCTCGGGAAGGGTCCTGCGCCGACGCGCGTGGTGTAGGCCTTGGAGACGCCCCAGATCTCGTCGATGCTCTTGGGCCCCACGCCGGTGCCCACGCACGCCGCTCCGGACAGCGGGTTCGAGGAGGTGACAAAGGGGTAGGTGCCGTGGTCGATGTCGAGCATCGCCCCCTGCGCCCCCTCGAAGATGATCTTCTTGTCGTCGTCGAGCATGTCCCACATCAACCTCGAGGTGTCCGCGATGTGCTGCTCGAGGCGATGGCCGTAGGTCAGGTACTCCTCGGTCATCGTGTGCAGGTCAAGCGCCGGGTCCTTCTCGAACGGTCGCAGCGACAGACGCTTCGGCTCCATCGCCGCGACGATCTTCTTCTTCAGGATCTTCTCGTCGAGCAGGTCCTGTACGCGAATGCCGAGCCGTGCGGCCTTGTCGGCGTAGCACGGCCCGATGCCCCGGCGGGTGGTGCCGATCTGAAGGCTTCCAAGTTTGGCCTCGCCGGCGGAGTCGAGCAGCAGGTGGTAGGGCATGATCAAGTGCGCGTTGGCCGATATGCGCAGACCGCTGACATCGATGCGCCGGGCGCGCAGGGCGTCGAGCTCCTCGATCAGCACCTTGGGGTCGATCACCACGCCGTTTCCGATCACGCAGCGCTTGCCCGCGTAGAGGATCCCGGACGGGATCAGGTGCAGCTTCCACTCCTCCCCGTCTCGCACGATCGTGTGCCCGGCGTTGTTGCCGCCCTGAAAGCGCACGACCGCGTCGGCCTGCTCGGCGAGCAGGTCGGTGATCTTGCCCTTGCCCTCATCGCCCCACTGGGCGCCGACTATCACGATTCCCGGCATGCCCACCCAGTGTATGCGGGCCGAGTCAGGCCGAGCGCGCCGGCGAGCGGAACTCGCGGCGCTTGTCCTCGCCGAACAGGGGGATCAGATCGCCGCAGATCTCCACCAGACGCGAGACCGTGCGCGCCCCCAGCCTGTCGGCGAGCTCGTCGGGCATCAGGTTGCTCGTCGCCACGATCGCACGCTCGGCCTCGTAGCGGGCGTTCACGATCGAATACAGCTGCTCGAGCACCCAGTCAGTCTGGTTCTCCGCCCCGAGGTCATCGAGGTGCAGGAGGTCGACCGCCGTCAGGCGGTCCATGAAGTCGAGCATCCCCTCCTCCGAGCTCATCGATTCGCGCAGCAGGTTGAGCAGCCGTGGCAGCGAGTAGATGGCGACCGAGCGCCCCGCGTCGACGGCCGATTTCGACACCAGCATCGCCAGCGTCGTCTTGCCCGTGCCGACGTCGCCCGACAGCCACAGTCCTCGCCCCGAGTCGAGATTCTGCTCGATCTCGCGAACGTAGCGGCGAACCGACTGGACCTGATCGGGGGCGCTTCTGGCGATGTCGCTGACCGGCGGTCGGTCGAAGGAGACGCCCCGGTACCTGCTCGGTATGCGCCCTTTGGAGCGCTTCGTCTGCACCGCGGCCAGGCGCCCGGCCCGACAGTCGCAGTCAGACGCCGTGTTCGTCGTCTCGTCGATCACGAACCCGCTGCCGTCGCACTGCCCTAGCGGACACGACTCCTCGGCGCGCGCGGAGGCGGGCATGTGGGAGACGAGATCGAGCACTCGGGGAGAGCCCCCGGCGAACTCGCCGCTCACTGCGCGAACCGCTCGCCGGCGTAGTTCATGAACTTCGGGTACTCCTTCTGGAACGTGAGCGTGACTTTGCCGGTCGCGCCGTTGCGGTGCTTGGCGATGATCAGATCCGCCTCGCCCGGGCGCTCGGAGTCTTCGTCGTAGTACTCGTCGCGGTAGATGAACATCACGAGGTCCGAGTCCTGCTCGAGGTTGCCGCTCTCACGCAGGTCTGAGAGCTGCGGCTTCTTGTCGGGGCGCTGCTCCACGGCGCGGCTCAACTGCGATAGCGCTATCACCGGCACACCGAGCTCGCGTGCCAGGATCTTGAGGCCCCGGCTGAGCTCCCCCACCGCGGTCACGCGGCTGTCGTAGCGGCTGTCGGTGCGCATCAGCTGCAGGTAGTCGATGATGATCAGCCCCAGCCCGCCCTCGCACTGGCTGTGCAGCCGCCGCGCCTTGGCGCGAATCTCGAGCATGCCCACGTCGCTCGAGTCGTCCACCCACAGCGGCGCCGTGGCCAGGCGCTGTGAGGCCTTCAGGATCTTCGGCCAGCGCTGCTCGGCGACGCGTCCCTTGCGCAGCTCCTCGCCCTTGATCCGCGCCTGGGAGGCGACGAACCGCTGCGCCAGCTCGGCCTCGGCCATCTCCAGGCTGAACAGCGCCACCGGCTTGTTGTGCTCGACCGCCGCGTTCTCGGCGATGTTGCACACGAGCGCGCTCTTGCCCATCGCCGGGCGGGCGGCCACGATGATCAGGTTCCCCGGCTGGAATCCGCCGGTGATCTCGTCGAGGTCGCGGAATCCCGACGGCGTGCCGGTCAGCGAGGTGCCTTCGAGCGACAGCCTGTGCAGCTTCTCGAGCTCCTCGTGGAGGACCTCCTCGATCGCCCGGAAGTCCTGTTGACGGTCATCGCGCGCGACCTCGAGCATCGCCTTCTCAGCCTGCTCCACGAGCTCGCGCGGGGCGGCCTGGTGCCCCAGCACGCTCTCCTGGATCTCATACGAGGCCTTCAGCAGCCGTCGCAGCAGGGCGTTCTCGCGCACGATCTGCGCGTAGCGGCGGGCGTGTCCGGCGGCGGGGACGACGCCGGTCAGCTCGTCCACGGTGGCGGGCCCGCCGATGTCCTCCAGGCGGCCCAGCTGGCGCAGGCGATCGGTGACCGTCAGCACGTCAACGGGCTCGGACTCGTTGTACAGCGCGAGCATCGCCTCGTAGATGGCCCCGTGACGCTCGCGATAGAAGTCCTCGGATCGCAGCCCCTCTTCGATCACCAAGGCGTACAGCGAGCGGTCTGAGAGCAGGATCGCGCCCAGCACCGACTGCTCGGCGTCGAGGTTGTGCGGCGGGGCGATCGCCGAGCCGTTGGCGCTCGCCGAGCCGTTGCTGTGAGAGACGGCGCTCATGGCTTGCGCGAGTCTAGGCCCGCGTCCGTCGCCGCCCGCGATCGCTCTCCGCTATCTCGGCCCAAAATGTTTGCCACGAACATATGTTCGCAGCTGGTGCGGATCGAGAGGACTACTTCTTGGCGACGACCATCGTCTTGATCGTCGCCGTCACACCGGGGACGACCTCGACCACGACCATGTACGTGCCCACGTTCCTGATCGGCTCCGGCATGTGCACGTTGCGTTTGTCGATCGTCAGGCCGCGCGCTTCGCGGATCGCGCTGGCGATGTCCTGCGCGGTCACCGACCCGAACAGGCGGCCGTCGGCGCCGGCCTGCTGGGGAACGGTGAGCACCGTCCGGTTCAGCAGGTTGACGTTCTCCTGGGCTTTCTCAACGGCGTTTCGCTCGGCCCTCTCAGCCGCTTCCCGGCGCTCGCGGATCGCGTGGATGGCGCCTCTCGTCGCGGGCTGGGCGAGCTTGCGCGGGATCAGGTAGTTGCGCAGGTAGCCCTTGGATACTTCGACCACCTTGCCCTGCTCGCCGAGGCTCTCGACGTCCTGCAGGAGTATCGCCTCGGGCATCCGGCGCGCCTACCTTTCCCTGTCGCGGTCGCCCCGTTCGCGGCGCGGGCTGTCGTCGCGCCCGCCCTCGTTCACGTAGGGCAACAGCGCCAGCTCGCGGGCACGCTTGACCGCGCGGGCGATCTGCACCTGGTGGCGGCGGCAGGATCCGGTGATCCGCCGCGAGCGGATCTTGCCCTTCTCGGAGATGAACTTCTTCAGCGAAGCCACGTCCTTGTAGTCGACCTGCTCGACCTTGTCGCGGCAGTGCTGGCAGGGCTTGCGCCGGCCGCTGCCGGGCCCACCCTTCTTGTCGCGCCGGCGAACCGGCTTGCCGCGACCGCGTGCTTTCGCCATCAGCGATCACCGCCGCGGGGGCGCTCGTGGAGTTGCGGCATGGTGATGCTCGTAAACAAGAGAACCTCGCTGTGCTCAGAACGGAATGTCGTCGTCGCCGGTCCCGCCGGTGACAGGTGCGGGCTGGAAGTCCCCGTCATCGACCGGGACCTCAGAGCCTTTGGAGGCCCCGTTGCCCGCAAACCCGCCTCCACCGGAGGCATCCTCGCGCGAGCCCAGGAACTGCACCGAGTCGGCAATGATATCGGTTGCCTGGCGTTTTGTGCCGTCCTGGGACTCCCACTCGCGCCACTCGAGCCGTCCGTCGATCGCGACCGGGCGCCCCTTCGACAAAAAGCGGGCGGCGTTCTCGCCCTGTGCGCCCCACACCGTCACGTCGAAGTAGTTGGGCTTGTCCTCCCACTCGCCGGTGCTCCCGTTCTTGCGGCGCGTGTTGCACGCGATCCGCAGCTTGCACACGGAGGTGCCGCTCGGCAGCGAGCGCAGCTCCGGGTCGGCGGTCAGGTTTCCGGTCATCACGACCCTGTTGATGTTGGTGGCGGCCACGGTTGCTCTTCCTTTCAGCTTGATCGATCCCGCTCGCGCGAGTGCGCGGGTCCTGCGCGGGTTTGCGCTTCGAGTCTAGTCGCGACTTCGGGCGCAATCTCCGCGTGCCGCGCCCACGACCCCGCTACATGCGAGGTTTTGGCCGGCTCCTCACTCGGGCTGGGAGGAGCGCTCGCCGGCGCGGGCGCGGACGCCACGCGAGGAGGTGCCGAACACCTCGTCCCAATACGGCGCACTGATGCCGAAGCCGCGCGTCTCGTCCTGGAAGTGGTGGCGCATGTGGCGCTCGCGCAGCATCCGCCCGAGGCGTCCGCGCGGGCGGAAGTGGTGCAGGTAGTAGTGGGTCATGTCGTACACCAGATAGCCGGCGAAGAAGCCGGCGCCGAGCCCCGGCGCGTAGCGCTCGCCGAAGATCAGGTAGAGCAGCCCGAACACGACCGCTCCGAGCGGCACGCTCACCGCGGGCGGCATCACCAGGCGCAGCGGATCATTGGGGTGGTCGTGATGCACGCCGTGGATGATCCAGTGCATGCGCGCGCCCAGCCCATCCTCGGGCTCGAAGTGGAACACGATCCGATGCAGCCAGTACTCGAACAGCGTCCACAGCGCATAGCCGGCGACGAACAGGCCCACCATCACCGGCACACTCTGGCTCGAGAGCCCCCACGCCGTCATCGCCACGATCGCGGGCGTGAAGATCAGGACCGGTACCGCCGGATGCACGCGCGACAGCGCGTCGAGCACGCGCGAGTCGAACATCGGCGGGGAGGCGCGCAGAACGTCCGTCCTCCTCGCCGGGCCATCGGTCATGTCTTCAGCCCAGCGCATTGGGTCCGATCTTATTACCCCTGGGCCGCTTGCGTAAGCGCCAAAGCCCGGTCTGAGTGAAGACCGCGGCGGCGCGTTCGCGGCTATGCCGGGTCGCCGACCTCGGTGTCCAGCTCGACCTCGACCTCGACCTCGACCTCGGTTCCGGCCGGCACCCCGCTCTCGGCGACCGCCTCGGCGGCCACCGCGACGGCTGCCGCCACCTCCGGCTCGCGCGCCTCCTCCTCGGCCGGGGCGGCCAGCACGCTCGGCGCCTCGGGCACGCCCGGCTTCAGCTTGATGATGCGAAAGCGGATGATCCCGTCGGTGATGCGAAGCGTACGGTCGAGCTCGCCGAGCATCTCCGGCGTGCCCGCGTGGAACTGCAGCAGGTGGTACTCGGCGTCGGTCTTGCGATCGATCGGGTAGGTGAGCGTGCGGTCGCCCCAGTCATCCTCGCGCAGAAACTCCCCCTGCGCTTCGATCGCGGCGCGCGCGTCCGCGAGGATCTTGGTGCGCGTGGCCTCCTCGGCCTGAGGGTCGAGCAGCAGCATCAGATCGTATATGGGTGGGGGCAGCGTCATGTTCGTAGCGCTCTAGCCTAGCGGCTCCGGCCCTTCGCGCGGATGTCCGCGAGCTGCTCGTCGATCCAGTCGCCGGGGTCGCGCGAGGTGACGATCTCGACGAGCCCGCTCGCGCGGCGGTGACGCTCCTGCGGGTCCATCGTCAGCGCGGCGTAGATCGAGTTGGCGAGCTCCTGGATGTCGAACGGGTTCACCGACAGCGCGAAGGAGCCGAGCTCCTCGTGCGCACCGGTGTTCTCCGAGAGGATCGAGACCCCCTCGCGCTCGTTCACGATCGGCCCCTCCTTGGCGACGAGGTTCATGCCGTCGAACATCGCGTTGACCAGCAGCACGTCGTAGTGCTTGTAGGCCGCCATCGCCTCCTCGAGATCGTCCCTCAGCTTCAGCTGCACGGGCATCCAGTCGGGCGTTCCGTGGCGGTGGTTGACGACCGCAACCAGCGCCTCGATCCGCTCGAGGTACTCGGCATACTGCGGCACGTCGGTCCGCGAGGGCATCATCTGCGCGATGAACGTGACCCGCTCGGAGAACTCGGGGTGCTGCTCCAGGAACAGGTCGAACGCCGAGAAGCCGCGCAGCACGTTCTTGCTCAGGTCGGCGCGGTCGACGCGCAGGATCAGAAAGTCGCGTCGCCGGCGCAGGAGCTCGCGCTCGAACTCGCTCACGCGATCGCTCTGGGCGATCAGCCGCGTGGCCTTGTGGTCGATCGGCAGCGGATACGCCCTCACCCACACCTCGCGCTCTCCGAACTCCACCAGCCCGCGCTCGAAGTCGACCTCCAGGTCCATCAGGTCACGGCAGCACTGCAGGAAGTTCCGGCGGTAGGAGCGCGTGTGAAAGCCGACGATGTCGTTGGCCAGGATGCCGGTGAATATCTCCTCGCGGATCCGCGTGGGCAGCACCCGCCAGGCGTCCGACTGCGTCCAGGGGATGTGGATGAAGTGGTGCAGGAAGGCGTCGGGGCGCGCGCGTCGCACCAGATCCGGGAGCGTGTAGAGGTGGTAGTCGTGCACCATCACCACCGGTTCCTCGACCCCCTCCAGCTCCTCCACCACGGCGCGCGCGAGGTCCTCGTTGACGGCGTTGTAGCCGAACTCGAAGGCCTCGATCTCCTCGCGGCGGATGTCCGGGGCGTTCGACAGGTCCCACAGGTAGTGCTGGATGAACCACAGCATCGGGTTGGCGAACACGTTGTAGAACCAGTCGTAGGCCTGCGGGTCTGAGATGACCAGGCGCACCTGGAACTCGCGCCCGCCCGCCGAGTGCACCGGAAACGCGCGCTCGCCGTGGCTCCTCGATACCTCCGCGTCGTACTCGCTCATCGCGGAGGCGATCCAGATCACGTCGCGATGCGTGGCAAGGCCCGTCAGCGCCGTCACCAGCCCGCCCGAGCCGCGCTGGGCCTCTCCGTCGGCGTGGAATGTGACAGGCCCGCGGTTGGACACCAGCACGAGCTGAGTCCGTCGCGCTCCTGTCTCGCTCATGACGCCTGCAGGTCGTTGAAGATCCGCAGGTAGTCACGCAGGTAGCGCGGAGTCAGGAAATGCGTTCGCACGTACTCCTTGCCGCGTTTGCCCAGTGACTTGCCGAGCCCGGGGTCGCTGAGGACCTCCAGCGAGCGCGCCGCGCACTCGTCGACGCTCGAGACCAGAAATCCGGTGGCCCCGTCCTCGATCTGCAGCGGTATGCCGCCGACATCGCCGCCGATGAACGGCCGCGCCTTCCAGATGGCCTCCGACACCGTCAGCCCGAAACCCTCGCGAATCGACTTCTGGATGAGCACATCGGAGTGTGACTGGAACGCGTTGACCTCGATCGCCCCGACGTTGTTGAAGTTGTTGAGGATGTGAATGTCGGGATCGCCATCGGCGTGGGCGATCGTGGCGTTGAAGAAATCCCATCCCTCGGGGTCATCGGATGCCATCGAGCCGACCAGCGCGAGCTGCACGTCCGGTCGCGAGGACTTGACCAGGCGGTAGGCGTCTATCACGCCGAGCGGGTCCTTCCAGGGATCGAAGCGTGAGACCTGGCACATCAGCGGCCGGTCGAGGTCGATCCCGAACTGGCCGCAGACGAAGGCGGCGTCCTCGGGCGACAGCGCCATGTTCTTCGGCGTCAGCGGGTCGATCGCCGGCGGCACGACGTTGACCTTGCCGTGCATCCCCGCGGGCACGTACTCGCGCATGTGGAACAGTGACTCCGGATAGTCCGCGATATAGGGCAGAAGCTGGGCGATCGTCTCGGGGTTGGGCGTCGAGAGGTCGATGTGACAGCGCCAGACCCACCCCTTCGCCTTCTCCGGGACCAGCCCGTAGAGCGCGGCCGGCTGCGGATCGTGGACCAGGCACACGTCCCAGCCCGATGACAGCTCACGCGCGTTCATCTCGTTGTACTGGCGCCAGGTTTCCCACTGTTCCTCGTCGAGATCGACGGCGGCGCCCTGAAGCGCGTTGTGCATCAACTTGGTCGCGTTGAAGAACTCCTCGCGCCCGTAGATCACCTGCCACTCGCACTCGAGCCCGACGTCGCGCATCAGCGGCACGAGCGTGTAGAGGATCTCCGATACCCCACCTCCGAACGCGGTCGCCGAGATGTGCACCACCCGCGTGCCCTGGAGGGGCTCGGCCAGCTCGCGGATCTCGGCGATCAGCTCCCGCCCGCAGATGTGCGTGTAGTCGGCGAGCGTCTTGTGTCCTACTGCCACGGGCTGGAGCACGCGCGTGGACGATACCTAACCGCGTGCACGACCTTCCGTCGCGCACCGCCTTGCGTCCACTGCGCGGTCAGTCGAGGACGGGACTAAGGTCTAGGTGGATGTTCAACTGGCGCCTTTACCGCCTGGCGTTCGTGCCGGTCCTGTTCGCGCTGCTGATCGCCGCCTTCTCGCTCACACCGCGGGCGCTTCCGCTGACCTCGACGCTTGCGCCCGACGCCTTCTCCGGCGCGAGCGCGCTGGCCGAGGCCAAGAGCCTCGCGGCGGAATTCCCCGACCGCCGGCCGGGCAGCGCGGGCGACGAGGCGCTCGCCGCGCGTATCACCCAGCTTCTGAAGGGCCTCGGCGGTACGGCCGGCGGCGGCTTCTCGGTTCACGCGCACCACTACCGCGGAGAGACGATCGACGGCGAGCGCTCGCTTACCACGATCATCGCGCAGCGCCCCGGCTCGACCAATGCGGCGCCGATCGTGATCCTCGCCCACCGCGACGCGCTGGCACGCGGCTCGCAGGCCGAACTGACCGGATCGGCGGCGCTGCTCGAGCTCGCGCGCGTGTTCGCCACGCGCGAGACCCGTCGCACGATCGTGCTGGTGTCCACGAGCGGCGGCAGCGCCGGTGACGCCGGCGCGGCCGACTTCGCGGCCAACTCCAACGGCCCCCTCGATGCGGCGATCGTGCTCGGGGACCTCGCCGGCGCGGATCAGCGCAAGCCGTTCGTCGTGCCGTTCTCGGATGGCTTCGGCTCAGCCCCGCTGCAGCTGCAGCGCACGGTCGCCTACGCGATCGCCCAGGAAACCGGCTCGGACCCGGGTGCGCCCAGCACGATCGGCCAGCTCGCCCACCTGGCGTTTCCCGTCGCCGCCGGCGAGCAGGGCCCGCTCGACGCCGAAGGGCTGCCGGCCGTGCTCGTCCAGGCCTCCGGCGAACGGGGACCGTCCGCGCGAGAGGCCGTCAGCGCCGAACGCCTGCAGGGTTTCGGCCGCGCCGTGCTGAGCGCTGTCGACGCGCTCGACGTGGCGCCGGAAATCCCCCATGCGCTGCAGACCGGCGTGGTCGTACAGCGCCAGGTGATACCGATGTGGGCGGTGCGGCTGCTCGTGGCCGCGCTGATGCTCGGACCGCTGCTTCTCGCCGTGGACGCGCTCGCGCGCCTGCGCCGCCGCCGCGAGCCGGTCGCGCGCTGGACGCTGTGGACGCTCGCCTGCTCGGCCCCGTTCCTGTTGTGCGCGTTGTTCGCCTATCTGCTCGGGACGCTCGGTGCCGTCCCGGCCACACCCGCCTTGCCGACGGCGGCGCCCCTCGACGGTTCGGCCGTGACCGCGGTCGTGGCGGTCGCGCTCGCGCTCGCGCTGGCCTGGCTCGTCTGGCCCGCGCTCGTGCGACGCTCGGGGCTCGGCGTCCGCCCGACTCCGGAAGCGGCCGGACTCGCGATCGTGCTCGTGCTGCTCGCCATCTGCATCCTCGCGTGGGCGCTCAACCCGTTCAGCGCGCTTTTGCTGCTCCCCGCCCTGCATCTCTTCCTCGTCATCGCCTCGCTTGAGCTGCGCCCGCGCCCGCTCGCCGCGCTGGGCCTGGCGGCGCTGGCACTGCTGCCGCTCGTCCTGCTCATCGCCTTCTACGCCCACCAGCTGGGCCTGGGGCCGTTCGAGGTCGCGTGGATGGCGGTGCTGCTCCTGGCCGGCGGGCACGTGGGGGCTCTCGGCGCACTGTTGTGGAGCCTCGCCTTCGGCTGCCTCGCAGCCGCCGTGATGCTCGCGCTCACCGGCAGCGAGCCGGTGCCGGGCCTCTCCGGCGACTACGAGAACGAGATCACGATCCGCGGTCCGCGCTCCTACGCCGGCCCCGGTTCGCTCGGGGGAACCGAGTCGGCGCTGCGAAGATAGCGCGCGCGAGCCCAGCGGGCGCGCAGGCCCGCCTCCTATCCGATCTCTATGCTGCCATGTGAGGAGCATCGACCTCCGCCATGTCTGAGATCCCGTTCACGAGCACATCGCCCCGGGGAACGGCCTCCCGGCGAGGACCGGTCCTCTCGCCTGCCCCGCGGCGACTGCGCGACCGCGCGCCCCGCCTGCTGGCGTTCGTGATGATCGCGCTCGGCACTCTGGCCCTCGTCGATGCCGGTGTGACGCTCGTCTGGCAGGAGCCGTTCACCGCGCTGTACGCCAAATTCCGCCAGGACCACCTAAGTGGCGCGCTGCACGCGATCGAACGCACGGCTCCGACCGTCGGTGAGCGGCGGGCGCTCGCGAGCCTGCCCGACGAGCGCGCGCGCATCGCGTTCCTCGCCGGGCGCTTTGAGCGCCGCACGCGTGATGGCGATGCGGTGGGGCGCATCGTGATCCCGCGCATCGGCGCCAGCTACGTGGTGGCCAAGGGCACCGGCACAGGTGAACTCGAGAGCGGCCCCGGCATCTACGGGGAAACGAGCTTCCCGGGTATTCCCGGCACGACGGCGATCGCCGGGCATCGCACCACCTACCTGGCGCCCTTCCGCCACATCGACTCGCTGCGTCCGGGCAACCGCATCCTCCTGTGGATGCCCTACGCGCACTTCACCTACACGGTCATCGGCGCGGAGGTGGTGGCTCCCACCGATGTTCGCGCGGCGGTCGACCGGGTCGGATACTCACGGCTCGTGCTGTCGGCGTGCACGCCGCTGTTCAGCGCCGCCAAACGTCTGCTCGTGTTCGCCCATCTGACGCGCACGGTGCCGGTCGGCCCGGCCCGCGTGGTGCCGGGAGGCGGAGTGGTCCGGCCGATCGAAACGCGCCCCGTGCACAGCACGCGCCACTCACCAACGGTGCTCAAACCCCTCGAGCCGAACGCCCTCTCCCCGCTCGTCTAGCAGCGTCACGCCGGGCGAGCCCTCGACCACCTCGCCGATCCAGCTGACCCCGACGCCACCCTCGGCGAGCGCCTCCACGGCACTCTCCACGCGCGCGCGCTCGGAGGGCGCCGTGCAGAAGCACAGCTCATAGTCTTCTCCGCCCCCGGCCGCGAGCTGCCAGGCGGGAACGCCCAGCTCGGCGGAGACCTCGCTCACGCCCGCTTCCAGCGGCAGTGCCCCGAGCTCTACGCGGAGCTCCACCCCGCTCGCGCGGCCGACGTGCCCGGCGTCCGTCGCGACCCCGTCGGATAGGTCGATCAGCGCGTGCACGCCGGCCGCCGCCAGGGCCCGCCCCTCGGCGAGTCGGGGTGCCGGTTCGCGCATGCGCGCGAGCGCGGCCGCCGCGCCCGGCGAGGGCGAGACGCGCCCCTCGAGCACCGCCAGAGCGGCGCTCGCGCCGCCCAGCCTGCCGGTCACCCCGACCAGGTCTCCCGCCACCGCGCCGTCGCGCCCGACCAGCTCATCGGCCTTCTCGGCCCAGCCGACGACGGTCACGCAGACGGTCAGCACCGGCGCGCTGACGACGTCTCCGCCCGCGATCGTGGTGCCGGTCTGCGCCGCCAGCGACTCGGCGCCGCGCACCAGCTCGAGACTCTGCTCCTCGCTGAAGCCCGCCGGCAGGCCGACCACCAGATAGGCCTCGCCCGCCTCGGCGCCCATCGCCGCGAGGTCCGAGAGCGCGCCCGCAAGCGCACGGTGGCCCACCTGCCGCGGGGTCACCCAGCCATCGCGCAGGCGGAAGTGAACGCCCTCGACCATCGCATCCACTGAGGTCACACAGATCGGCCGGGCGCGCACCACGGCCGCGTCGTCTCCCATTGCCCGCAGCACCCTCGGCCGGCGCAGCGAATGCTGCAGCTCGAGCGCGATGGAGTCGATCAGGGAGAGCTCAGCGATGCCGGTAGACGATCCGCGCGCGGTCCAGGTCGTAGGGAGACAGCTCGCAGCGAACGCGATCGCCGGGGAGGATGCGAATCCGGAAGCGCCGCATCTTGCCCGCCACGTGCCCGAGCACGACGTGGTCGTTGTCGAGCTTCACGCGGAACATCGCATTGGGCAGGGCCTCGATCACCTCGCCCTCGAATTCAACCTTGTCCTCCTTCGCCACGCCGCATCCGATCTGGCCCGCCTCCACCGCGTGGCAGACGGTCCGTTGTTTCGATTACTCGGACTCAAACTACCAGTGCGCGACGCCCAAGGCGTGTTTGAGCCCGTTGAAGACGGCCTCTCAGCCGGGGGGCGCACCGCCGGTGCGCGGGATCGTGTTGCCGCCCGCGGGCGACGGCCTGGCCGGCCCGATCCCCGCCCTGCCGGGTTCGCCGGACACGCCGTTGCCACCGCCGCCGCCCGAGCCTCCGCCGGCCGGGTGGCCAGCGCCGGCTTCATGTTCGGCATGGGATTCTTTGTGCTGGTGGCTGGGCTTTTTTTCCTTTTCTTCGCCGAACGCCTGGCCGGGCGTTTCGGTGAATCCGGTGCTCGCGAATTTCCCGTAGAAGGGCCTGTATGAGATCGATTCCTTGGCCGGCGGGAAGGGCACGCATGGCTTGCCTTCGGTCACCGCCGACATGTACGCGTGCCAGATTTCCGCCGGCAGATAGCCGCCCTGCTGGGGCTCCCCGTGCACGTCGGTCATCGACACGCGCTTGTTCGGATACCCCATCCACACGACCGTCGAATATCGCGGCGTGTAGCCGTCGAGCCAGGCGTCGACGAGTTCGCTCGTGGTGCCGGTCTTGGCTGCGGTCGGGCAGTTGATCGCCGAGCGCGTGGCGGTGCCGCTCTGCACGTTCTGCTCGAGGATGTCCGTCTCCTCGGCGGTCACCCCTTCGCTGAGCACCTTCACGCGGTGCGGGGTGCCCCAGTTGGTGTCGGCGTGGCCGTCGGGGAACACGACCCTGGTGATCGCGATCGGGCTGTTGCGCCATCCCGCGTCGGCGAGCGTCGCATACACGTCGGCCATTTCCAGCGGCGTCACGCCGAGCGTCAGCCCGCCGAGCGCCTCGGCCGGGTAGCTCGAGAGGTGCGTGGTGACGCCCATCTTGTACGCCATCTGAGTGATCGTCGGCTCGCCGAGGTCGGCGGCCAGCTGCGCGTAGACGGTGTTGTCGGAGTGCAGGGTCGCCGTCACCATGTTCATCGACTGGTTCAGCGAGGTGCCCTCGAACGTCTTCACTTCGTAGGTCGGGTATCCCATCAGCCAGCCGGGCTCGAGCGTGTGCGAGACGTAGTAGGTGCTATTCGGGTCGACCCCGCGCGAGAGCGCATCGGCGAGGTCGATCGCCTTGAACGTCGAGCCCGGCTGGCGATGTCCGTCGGCGGCGAGGTTGTACTGCGACTTCTCATAGCTCTCGGACTCCGCCATCGCCTCGATGTCGCCGTTGGCCGGGTCGAGGGTGACGATCGCAGAAGCCGGGTCTTCGGGCTCGTTGAGCACCTGTGCGATCGCCTTGCGCGCGAGACGCTGCATGTTCAGGTTGATCGTGGTGTAGACCTTCAGGCCTCCCTGGGCGACCGTCTTCGCACCGTAGCGGTGGACGAGCAGCTCGTGCACGTATTCGAAGAAGAAGTCCTCGCGCCGCTGCGTGTAGAAGTCTCCGTATCTGACGCCCAGGGGCGCCGCCTCGGCGGCGGCGGCCTGTGACCCCGTGATGTAGTGCAGCTGGGCCATCTTTTCGAGCACCTCGTTGCGCCGCTGACGGGCGGCGGAGGTGTCATGCAGCGGGTTGTACTGCGACGGTGCCTGCGGCAGCCCGGCGAGCAGCGCCGACTGCGCCAGATCGAGCTGGGAGGCCGGCCTGTCGAAGAACACGCGCGCGGCCGCCTGCACGCCGATCGCCGTCTGACCGCCGACGGTGCCATAGGGGACGCTGTTCAGGTAGCTCGTGAGGATCGAGCGCTTGCTGTGGCGTTCGTTGTACTCGATCGCGAGCTTGGCCTCGATTATCTTCTGCCTGAGCGTGCGCTGGTCGCCGCCCAGGTAGAGGTTGCGCATCAGCTGCATCGTGATCGTCGATCCACCCTGCAGCGTCTGGCCGTTGGTGATGTCCTTCACGGCCGCCCGGAAGATCCCCGTCAGATCGACGCCGTCGTTCTTGTAGAAGCGCTGGTCCTCGATCGCCACGGTGGCGTTCTTCAGGTCGGTCGGGATTTCACTCCATGAGACCGGGCTTCGCAGCTCGTCGGACTGGATGAAACCCAACGGCGTCCCGTCGGCGGCGAACACCTGCGAGGAGCCACCGCTCAAGATCGGGTGGAGCTGGTCGATCGCGGGAGCCGACTGCGCCACGCTGAGGACGTAGGAGACCGCGACGATCGAGCCGACGATGCAGGCCGTCACGAACATCCCGCCGCTGATGAGCAGGAACCGTGTAGGACCGCTGCGATTGTGTCTGCGCCGGCGCTGTCGTGCTTGCCTTGACATCTTGGGGGGAAGCCGAGATTAGCGCCCCGAGTGTGATTTCCTGCGATTTGCGTCGCAGCGTCTCCTGCGCTCGGTGCCACACGACATGAACTCCGACACCGCCGAGCTCGCAGTTCTCGACCCCGCGGGCGAGCTGACCGCCCCGTTCGCGACGCCGGCCGGCGGGCGCCCGGGCCGTCTGCGCGGGCGCTGGGAGCGGCTGCGCGCCGATCCCGCCCGCATGGCCGCGGTCCGCGACAGCTGGCGGGCGCTGTGGAGCTCGCGCCTGCTGGTCTGGTCCGCGGGGGTGGGAACGGTCCTCGCGTTCGGCTTCGGGCCCGTTCGCAACGCCTTCAACCCTCCGGGCGTGACCCGGGGATTCGGGTGGCTCGGAGACCTATTGGCGGCCCCGGCCGCACGCTGGGATGCGTCCTGGTACCTGGTCATCGCGCACTACGGCTACCGGCCCGAACTGGGCGCCTACACGTCCTCGCGCACCGCCTTCTTCCCGCTGTATCCGCTCGGCCTGCACGCGATCGCCTTCTCCGGGGTGCCTCCCGTCCTCGCCGGCGTGCTGCTGTCCGTTCTGGCGCTGGCGCTGGCGCTGTACGGCATCCATCGCCTGACCACGCTCGAGCTGGCGTCGGCTCCGCGCGCGGCGATCACCCGAGCGAGGAGCGGTGAGGTCGCTCGCCTGGCCGTGCTCATCACCGCCTTCGCCCCAATGGCCTTCTATTTCTCCGCTGTCTACTCCGAGTCGCTCTACCTCGCGCTGTCGGTGGGGCTGTTCTGGTCGGCCCGCAACGGCCGCTGGGCCACGGTTGGCGCGCTCGGTGCGCTCGCCTCCGCGACGCGCAGCACCGGCGTCGTGCTGTTGGCACCGGCCCTGATGCTGTATCTGTACGGGCCGCGCGAGGACAGACAGCCGGACTTCCCCTCCGTGCGCCGTGGCCGGCCACGCTATCGGCTGCGAGCGGACATCCTGTGGCTGGCGCTGCTGCCCGCCGGGCTCGGCCTGTACATGGCTCACCTCGCGCTGGCGGGCGGCAACGCGCTGATGCCCTTCCACGCCGAGGACGTGTGGGGCAGGCACTTCGCCGGGCCCTACCTCGGCGTGTGGGACGGTGTCAAGGCCGCCTTCGAGGGGGCGCGCCAGCTGTTGTCCTTCCAGCGCCATCACGTCTACTTCCCGAGCGCCGGCGGCAGCCCGTTCGTGGACGCCGGGCACAACCTGATGCTGCTCGCCTTTCTGGTCGCGGCGGTGCCGGTCCTCGTGGGAGTGCTGCGGATGCTCCCGCTCGCCTACGGCGTCTACATCCTGGCGGCGCTCGCGCTGCCGCTCTCCTACCCCGTGAGCTCGCAGCCGCTGATGTCGTCGCCGCGTTTTCTCGTCGTGCTGTTCCCGCTGAGCATGGTGTTGGCGGCGTGGCTGGCTGCCCACCCTCGCGCGCAGCGGCCGGCGCTCGCGGTGTCCGCGCTGTTGATGGCGTTCTTCGTGGCCCAGTTCGCCACCTGGCACTGGGTCGCCTAGTCGCATGGACGAGCCCCGGGAGGCCTCCCGCTCACCCGACATGGACTGGCCGGTCTGGACAGCGCCGCTGGCCCTGTTCGGGGGGGTGGCGGCGGCGGCGGTCGGAGGCATCATCGTGGACCTCCCTGCGCTCGCCCTGGGGGTCAACGTCACCGCTTCACACGTGCCCGGAGGCCTCACGATCGCCGACACCGTCGTGCAGGATCTCGCGTTCGTGGGGGCGGCCGTGTTCGTCGCCCAGCTCGGGGGACGCACCGTCGCGGCGTGGCAGTTCGGGCTGCGCCCTCCCGGTGTGGGATGGGCGCGCGCCGCCCGCTGGATCGTCTATCTGCTGCTGGCCTTCGTGCTGTTCAGCGTCATCTGGGGGTCTGCCTTCCACGCCGAAAAGGAGAAGGTGCTCGAACAGCTCGGCACCGGTGAAAGCTCGACGCTTTTGCTGCTGAGCGCCGCCCTGACATGCGTCGTCGCCCCGGTCTGTGAGGAGTTTTTGTTTCGCGGCTTCATCTTCACGGCGCTCCGCAACTGGCGGGGGACGTGGCCCGCCGCGGTCATCACCGGCTTGGTGTTCGGCGGCGTCCATGCCGGCTCGGCACCGGCCGTCGACCTCGTGCCGCTCGCCGGGCTGGGCTTCGGGCTGTGCCTGCTCTATCGCTACAGCGGCTCGTTGTATCCGGGCATCGCGGGGCATTCGCTGAACAACTCGATAGCGTTCGGCAGCCTCGAGAACTGGGGCTGGCAGATTCCGCTGCTGGCGCTCGCCGCGCTTTCAGTCATCGGCCTGCTCGTGCTGGCGCTGAAGCGGGTCGGCTTGATCACCCCCGAGCCCCCCGGCGTCTCGGCCGGAGCCCTGACCGTCGCCGGCGGCGGATAGGATCGATGAGATGAGCTCGCGCCTTCTCCCGGCCGTGGCGGCGCGCCGGCTCCGCGCCGTTACCCCGATCTGCGCCGCGTGCCTGGCGGCCGTCGCCGCACCGGCGCTGGCAGCCGAAGCGCCGGCGGCGCCCGCGCCCGCGCCGGCGGTTGTTGCGGGACGCATCAGCCTCCAGCTACAGAAGGTCGGCGGCAGCCCGCCGTTCGCTCTGGTTGGCGGTCGCATCGTCGTGCGTGGCATCGTCACGCCCTATGTCGGCGGCCAGACGGTCAAGGTGAGCTTCTACCACGAAGGGCACAAGGTCGAAGTGAAGACCGTGAGCGTGCTCGCGATCGGCAACGGGGCGGGTCAGTTCCACATCAACTTCTCAAGCCACTACGCCGGGCTCGTGCAAGCGCGCGCCGCGCACTACGCGACGGCACAGCAGGGCGCCTTCTCCGGGCGCTCGCCGGGGGTGCACTTCGTCAACGCGAACCTCGGACCGGGATCCCAGGGCCAGTCGGTGCGCCTGCTGCAGTCAGAGCTCGACGTCCTCCACTATGCGGTGCCGCTCAGCGGGGTCTTCGACGAAGGCACCGGTCACGCGCTCATCGCCTACCGCAAGATGACGAACCTCGAACGCACTCCCTACGCCGGGCGGCGCGTGTTCGAACTGCTCGAGCACGGGGCGGGCGGCTTCCGCGTGCACTACCCGGGCGACGGCCGCCATGTCGAGGCCGATCTGACCAAACAGGTGCTCGCGGAGATCGAACCGGGCGGGCATGTGCATGCGATCTACACGATGAGCTCGGGCAAGCCCTCGACGCCCACCGTCATCGGTCACTTCAACGTCTACTCAAAGACGCCGGGCGTGAACTCCGAGGGCATGGTGGACTCCAACTACTTCATCCGCGGCTACGCGATCCACGGCTACCCCGAAGTGCCCACCTACGCCGCCAGCCACGGCTGTTTGCGCGTGCCGATCCCCGACGCCCCCGCGATCTACGGGTGGGTGCGGATGGGAACCGCGGTCGACGTCTACAACGAGAGCGGCGGCGGCAGCCACCACGTCAGCGGCAACGCCGGACCGTGAGGCGGGGCGCTAGGGAAATCTGATGCGGAGCACGCGCGCGAGGTAGCCGAGACCGAATCCGTAGATGGCCAGAGCCAGCAGCAGGTTGACGCCGTGGATGGCCCATTCGCTGCTCGCGCCGGAGGTGACGCTGGAGAACGGTGAGGTGAGCTTGTTGGAGGCTTCGTCGATGGCTTTGTGCAGGGTCCCCTCGTGTTCGGCGGACTTGGTCGGGCGGGCGGTTTCCGAGCTGGTGCCGACGGTGAGTTCGCGCTGCTGTTTGGCCGAGGCGCCTTTCGTCTGATTGACCGCGAAGATCGCGAAGGACGTGACCACGATCAGGCAGATGACGATCGAGGCGAGCCGCAGCAATCCGGCGAGCGAGGACATCACACCGCTAGATTAGATCCCCGCATGGACACCGCTGCCACAGCTACACGCGAACAGGCGCAGGCCCGCCTGTGCCTGCTCGAGGAGCTGCGCGAGCACGCGCTCGTGATCGGCACGGTCACGCTCACGAGCGGAGCGCTCGCCGAGTACTACGTGGACGCCAAGCGGGCGATCCTGCGCCCCCCCGGCTTTCAGGCGCTGGGCGCGCTGCTGGCGGCGCAGATCGCCGACTGGAATGGCACCGCCGTCGGCGGCATGACGATGGGAGCCGACCCGGTCGCCTGTGCAGCGCTCGCAGGCGGAGCGCAGGCAAAGGCGTTCTTCGTGCGCAAGCAGGCCAAGGCGCACGGCCTGCAGCGGCGCATCGAGGGACCGTTTCTGGACCCTGCCGACCGCTGCGTGGTGGTCGAGGATGTCGTCACCACCGGCTCCTCGACACTCGCGGCGATCGAGGCGCTGCGTGAGGCCGGCCACCACATCTGCGGGGTGATCAGCGTGCTCGACCGGCTGGCCGGGGGCGGCGCCGCGATCGAACGCGCGGCGGACGCGCCCTACCTGGCGCTGAGCACGATCGATGATGTCTACCCCGATCGCCCGGACCGCTGATGGCAGACGACGCGGCAGACGAGCAGCCGATCATCCGCGCCGCCCGCCCGGGAGATGCCGCATTGCTGCTCGAGCTGTTCGGCGAGCTCGCTCGCTACGAGCATCTCGAGCACGAGCTGCGCGCCACCGAGGAGCAGCTCGACCGGGCGCTGTTCGGCGAGCGCCCGGCGGCCGAGGCGCTGATCGCCGAGCTCGGCTCAGAGCCGGTCGGCTACGCCCTGTTCTTCCCAACCTTCTCGAGCTTTCTCGCGAGCAGCGGCGTGTGGCTCGAGGATCTGTTCGTCCGCCCCGTCCACCGCGGCGCGGGCGTCGGGCGGGCGCTGCTTTCGGCGGTGGCGGCGCGCGTCTGCGAAGAGGATGGCGGGCGCCTTGAATGGGCGGCGCTCGACTGGAACGAGCTCGCGCTCGGCTTCTACAGGCGCCTGGGCGCCCGCACGATGGGCGAATGGATCACCCACCGCCTGCACGGCGAGGCCCTGAGGAGCCTGGCGGATGAGTCTGCGGAGCGCCCGCCGACGGAGCGCCGATAGCCTTCGCCTGCGGCTCGGCGCTCCGGCCGGGCCAGGCCCTCGTAGTCCAATGGATAAGACGACCGCCTCCTAAGCGGTAGATCCAGGTTCGACTCCCGGCGGGGGCATCCACAGAAAATCCCTGCTCCTGGGCGCGCTTCTGATTGAGGACGACTCGTGGCGGGCGACGCAGCGTCTGCTGGCGCGGTGGATCGAGTACGGAGATCGCGGCCGGGGCGTTATCTGAAATGCCCTGCTATTGCTTCGGGAGTGAGCTGACCAGCCGGGCCGGATCTGTGACTAGCTCAGCCGGTTGCTGCCCAGTGCTGCCCAAGCGGTGCTCATTCGCAGGGCGAAGTCCAGCTCGAGCGTCGAGCGGGAGCACGCTGTCTTGGGAGTCTCCGCGACCAACGCGGCTTAGGTCATCAAGCTTCTGGTCCACTGGCCGCTCCAGCGCGGCATCAATGTGCGTCCAGATTGCACGGCTGCAATAAACGTCCAGATGCGGGCGGACGAGTCATTCGTGATGGAACGATCGCGGATTGACCGTGGCCTCGCAGCGCCGAGCAGCAGCGGGGCGGAGCCGGCGACGGCCACCTCGTGGCTCTGCCGTTCGAGCTTCGACCGCCGTCGCCTCGTCGACATGGAGGAGCGCGCGCGTCCCGCGCGCCAGAAGACGTTCGCGATCCTCATGCTCGCGGCCGTGGCCTGCGGCCCATGGCTCAGCTGGTGGCCGTTGCTGTGCCTGATCCCCGGCGCGGCATGCTTCGCCGTCACCGACCGGTTGGTGCCCCGGGTAGAACGTCCGGAGTACCTCAGGTTCGGCGCGTGGGTTGGGAGCGAGATCGTGATCGCCGGCGCGGTGGCGCTCAGCGGTGGGCCGACCGCCCCAACCTTGTCCTGGCTTGCCGTCCCGGTCATCCTCCTGAGCTCGCGCTTTCCGATGCGGGGTGTGGTCATCGGCGTCGCGATCAGCATGGCCCTCGTGGTGTTGGTTGCCTTCGGCGTCAATTCGGCCGCGGTCATAGCCGACCCGGCACTCGTCATCGCCCCGCTCGTACTCGTCCTATGCGTAGCCGTGCTCACGATCCCGCTGATGGACTCCGACATCCAGTTCCGCAACGACGCCGTCATCGATCAGCTCACTAGCGTGCTCAACCGCAAGGCGCTCAGCACGCGCGTCCCCGAGCTCGTCCAGCAGTCGCAGATAACCGGCGAGCCGGTCGGCCTCATCGTCTGCGATCTGGACCACTTCAAGGCCATCAACGACACGCACGGGCACGCAGTCGGAGACGCGGTTCTCAAGGATGCAGCCTACGCGCTGCGCAAGCAGCTGCGCGCGTTCGACTTCGTCTACCGACTCGGCGGCGACGAGTTCCTGGTGCTGCTGCCGGGATCAGACCGCGAGCAGACAGTCGAGCTCGCCGGACGGCTGGGCGAGGCGATCTCCAGCGAGCGCGCCGGCGGTCTGTTCGTCACGATGAGCCTCGGCGTAGCCGCCTCCATGCGCGGCAAGCCATTCGACTACGACTCGGTGTTCGCCAGGGCTGACGCGGCGCTATATGACGCCAAGCATGCGGGGCGTGACCGAGTCCGCATGGCCGACGCCGAGTCGGCGTTACAAGTCGTGTGAGGGTCGCCGCGCCGCGGCGCGGTTGGCTCCCCCTAAATCTCGCGAAAAGCTGGTCGAGAATCGTGACTCGCGCTCGTTTGGGCAGCAACCGCGTTCTGCTGCCCAAACCCAGTCGAATCGGCACTCATCTACGGGAATGCGCGAGCCGCCCATGCGCGAAAACCACAACAAACGTTCGAGTTTTGGCTTATCGGACGTGACATGGCCCGTGCCCTCCTAAGCGGTAGATCCAGGTTCGACTCCCGGCGGGGGCATTCACAGAGATCCTGTGCTTGGGTGCGTTTCTTGATTAAGGACGATTCGTGGCGAGTGGCGCAGCGTCTGCTCGCGCGGTGGATCCATTATCGGGATCGCGGCCGGGCGTTGTCTGAAATGCCCCGCAATTGCGTAGGAAGCGAGCTGACCAGCCGGGCCGGATCTGTGACTAGTGGCCCTTGAGGAAACGTTGGACCGGAAACTCGCCGTGGATGGCGAATTGGGATGCATCTCGACCGTGGAGGTGGTGATGCGTCCCCCGGAAGTGTTTGTCAGGCCGTTGTTGCACGAGGAGGCGGTGCGCTTGAAGCGGCTGTCGAAGCGTGCCAAGCATCAGTGCACGCGTCAGCGCGCGGCCGTGCTGTTGGCGTCGAACGTGAGGATGTCGGCGTCGCAGATCGCGGAGATGTGGCACACCGACCCGTCGTGGGTGCGCAAGGTGATCCACGAGTTCAACGAGC
Organism: uncultured Solirubrobacteraceae bacterium; assembly: GCA_963779605.1. Taxonomy (GTDB): domain Bacteria; phylum Actinomycetota; class Thermoleophilia; order Solirubrobacterales; family Solirubrobacteraceae; genus Palsa-744. The sequence goes on along the minus strand of CAVZYR010000004.1, from coordinate 581,385 downwards.
GAGGGATGGACAGCCTGCGCCCTCGCTACCGGGGCGGGCGTCCCCGCCGGATCACGACTGATCAGCGCCAGCAGATCATCAGCGTGGCCGGTGCCCGTCCCGATCACCAAGGGGTTCCGTTGACGCGCTGGTCGCTGCCGCGGCTGTCGTGCTACCTGGCCGATGAGGGGATCGTGGAGGTCTCCCCGCGCCACCTCGGTGCGCTGCTGGCCGAGGCGAACCTGTCCTTCCAGCGCACGCGCACCTGGAAGGCGAGCCCCGATCCCGACTACGAGGCAAAGACCGCACGGATGCTCGCGCTGTGCGAGTCCCCGCCGCCGGACGGGGCGGTCGTGAGCTTCGACCAGATGGGCCCCGTCAGCCTCCGCCCGACGGCCGGGGCGGGCTGGGCGCTCAAGGGCCGCCCTGAGCGCCAGCGCGCCGACTACAACCGTCGCGCCGGCACCCGCTATGTCTTCGGCGCCTTCGACGTCCACGACGACCGGCTGCGCGTCAGGCTCCGCCCCCGCCGTCGCGGCAGCGACATGCTCGCCTTCATGGCCCAGATCCGCGGCTGCTACCCGCGCCGCCAGCGGATCTACTGGATCCAGGACAACCTCTCGGCCAACTGGACTCCCGACATCCGTGCCTACGCCGACACGAACAACGATCGAGCTCGTCGCGACCCCAACCTACGCCAGCTACCTGAACCCCGTCGAGTGCCACTTCTCGGTGATCAGCCAGTTCGTCGTCGTGCAACGCCGACTACCTCGACTGGGACGCGTTCGCGTTCGCGCTCGCCCGCCACATCACCTACCGCAACGGCGATCACCGCGACCGCCGCCTCGCCGCAGTCGAAGCCCGCCAGCGCATCGCCGCCTGACATGCCATTACGAGTCCAACCTAATCTCAAGGGCCACTAGCTCAGCCGGTTTGCTGCCCATTGCTGCCCAAACGACGCGGCTTGCGATGCCGAATGTGGTCGATGGCGGATGGGATGCTGGAACGATCTGTGAGCATTCCGAGGGTGAGCGCCGATGGCTTCGCGGGGACAGCTCTTCGCTCGATCTCAGGGCAGATGGTTAGGGAGACCCCTCAGCACGACGTTGCACAGCCCACTCTCGAGGCTGCTCCTTCGCCAGGCGAGCGTCTCGCGCGGGAGCATGGACGAGTGCTCCCCCAAGCGATAGCACTGAGCCCCACCCTGCGCGCGCTCGCTTGCCTGCCGAGGCTGTTTCGCAAACGTTCTGGCGTCCGTCAGCATGGGCGTTCGCGGTAGGTTTCGCGCCCCGAGGGACGTGGTGGTCTTGGCGGCGGTGAGGCGGATGGGCCCGACTCGGCGTCCCCGGGGCCCCTTCAGGCCCCTGCGGGCGCTATCTGGTGGCTGTGGAGCTTCAATAAGTTGTGGGTCGCGGTGATTAACCGCCACTCGGCCCGTGCGGCGGATCTTCCTCGGCGTTGGAAGCGGTCGATGCGACGGTTGAACTTCGTGTGTCCGAATACCGGCTCGATCATCGCCTGGCGTCTTCGGTAGAGCGTGCGTCCGAAGTCGGTCTGAAGCACTCGTCGCATGTGCGCGTAGGCGCCGCCATCCCATCCCGGACGGGTGCCCTTGCGCTTTCCGGCATCGGGCGGGATCAATACCTGGATCCCGCGGTCGATGACGTTCTCCATCTGGCGCTGATGCCAGTAGCCGGCGTCGGCGAGTAGCACCGCGGGCGTGTCACTCACGCCGGCCTGCTCGAGCTCTCTCTGGGCGGCATCGACGATCGGCTCGAGGTGTCCGAAGTCCGGTGAGTCGACAGTTATCTCCGCAGCGATCACGATCTGGTTCTCGTTGACGGCGGCTTGGGCGTTATAGCCCTGGACGTAGCCGCGCGGGGCCTTCAACATCCGCGAGTCGGGGTCAGTCAGGTTGATCTTCCCCTCGGGGACCTCGGGCGGCGTGTATGGGGTAGGTGAGGCCCCGAGGCGGCGACCTCTGCTGTCCCGTGCATGCACGCGGTAGTGCTCATAGGCGGCGTTCGCGCGGGACTCCACCCACAGCTCCTCCTCAAGGCGGCGCTTGGACTCTTTCAACCGGGCTGGGCGAGATCGCGGGATCGGCTTGGCTTCAGCGGCGCGTTCCTCATCGAGCTGACGTTTGGCCTCGCGCAGCCAGCCGCGGCGGCCCTGGCTGGTAGAGAGGTGCTCAGGCAGCTCATCGCCGCGCTTATCCCCATAGAGCTCATCCTCGGCGGCGTCGACTTCGGCGGCCTCTTTGAGGATCTCCCGCGCGATCTGATCGAAGTCTGCGTTCTGCTCGCGGCTCGCGTTCGCGTGGACCTTGGTGCCGTCGACGGCGATCGTGCCGACCTTGACCATCCCCGCTCGCGCGCACAGCGTGAGCACGCTGGTAAAGAGTCCGGCCAGAGCGTCTGAGTGCTCTGAGCGAAAGCGGTTGATCGTGACGTGATCGGGCGCGAGGTTCGACGCGATCACCCGGTAGGCGACGTCCTCCGTGCACGCACGCTCGATGCCCCTCGATGAGCGCTGTCCCTTCGCATAGGCATAGAGCACGATTGCGACCATCATCGCCGGGTCATACGCCGCACGACCCCAGCCGTCCTCGCGATAGCGCGCGTAGAACGCCGACAGGTCGATGTCCTTGACGGCGTCGATCACGAACCACGCCAGATGGTTCTCCGGCAGCCACTCGCGCAGCGAGGGCGACATCAGCAGCAACTGCTCACGATCACATTCGATGAAGTTCTGAGCCATGCCCAGAAGTGTCTAAACGGCGGCGGACGGACCGGGGTTTATGAAACAGCCTCCTGCCGAAAGCAGCGGTCCGCGATACTCAACGCACGATGCCCGAGGAGTCCACGACCCCCGACCTGGTGGAGCTAGCGCGCGGTGCCTTTGAGGCTGTCACGGTGGCAAGGTGACGAGACTCGTCGCCTACCTCGACCGGCAACGCGCGCTCGCTGACCTCGGCCTCGCTCCGGGGGAGGGATGACCCCCGCTGAGAAGCTCGCGCTCGCGCGACGCTCCTACGCAGCGTTCAGCGCCGGGCCGGATATCGAGACGCTGATCTCGCTCTATCACCCCGAGTGCGAATGGCGCATGGGGCACGCAGGCGCGGCTGCCGGGACCGACGCCTATCGCGGCCACGATGGCCTTCGCGACTTCGCTGCCGGTATTGACGAGGGCTTCGAGAGCTTCACGGTTGGGATCGATGAGGCGCGGATCACCCGCGAGGGCGTCCTGCTGCTACGCAATCACAGCAACGGTCGAACACGCGGCACCCACATGGACGTTTCCATACCACAGGGCTGGCAGGCGATCGTGTTCCGCGAGGGACTTTGCGTGACGGTTGTGGAGTTCCACGCGTCACCTCCTGGGTGGGACGAGGCGACGCCCATCACCTGAGCTCCGGGCTCGCTCGGGAGGACGGCTCAGCGACCTCGTACTCGCTCCCGCGTTGATAGCCAAAGCAGGCGCCCGGGCGGCATTCGCGGGCGCTGCCGCAAGGGACGGGAAGGAGCACTGACCGGACGAGGCACCGAGGCTTACGTATCGAGCCGCGTAAGCAGGCGTGATCGTAGTACTGCGCCGCCGCCTCGCCGTCCTCAAAACTAGGCGCCTGTCTCATCTTGAGGGGTGCGCTCTTTTCGTTGCGAATGCAGTGGCCTAGCTCGCCAGTCGGCTTAGCACCTCGGGGTGGGCGGCGAGCGCCTCGCGCGCCGCCCGGCGTCCGAGCTCCACCGCTCGGGGAAGTGCTTTCCAGTCCATCAGCCCAATGCCGTCGACCTCAGGGGCGATGACCAGGTCGGCGTGCTTACGGGCCGCCGCGACGGTGTCGACGCTACCCACAGTCAGGGTCCGAATGATGGTTTCGCCGAGATTGGGGATAGGCGCATCACCCCCTGTAAGCACTCGCCGAACGGCGCGCCCAAGCGCCGGGCGCCCGGCCCGGCTCATACCTCCCATCCGACCGGTGACGTCGACCGCGATTACGGGTCCCTCGCCTTTGCTTGCCATCGTCTCAACGGGGAGATTGTCGAGCACTCCGCCGTCGACGAGCAGCTTGCCGTCCTTGGTGGCGACCGGTGGAAAGACGCCCGGAATCGCGAGGCTTGCGTAGACCGCGTCGACGAGTGGCCCGAGGCGATGCACGACAGCCTTGCGAGCGATGAGGTCGCAGCTCACGCAGAAGAAGCGCAGAGGTAGTTCCTCGATACGCCGGTCCCCGAGCTCGGCATGGAGCAGCCGCCGGGTCTTGATGCCGCGCACAAGCGAATAGGCGGGCAGAACGTAGTCATTGCTGGGATTCCCGTCGATAAAGTTGCGCTCGAAAGAGGCAAGCATCTCCTCAGCGGTCAGACCCGCCGCGACCAGCGCGGCCGCGATCGAGCCAAGGCTCACGCCGCCCACGCGATCGAAGCGCAAGCCGGCCGCATGCAGCTCCTGCAGCACACCCAGGTGCGCGAGTGCGCGTGCTCCGCCGCCGGATAGCACGATTCCGATCGACTGGCCTGTCAGACGCCGTGCCATCGCCTCGATGGCGCCCCGGCCCTCCCCACGACGGGCAACGACCTGTACCTCACGCGCCTGCAACGAGTCGACCAGGCCGCCGGCGACGGGCGCTCCGATGATCAGCAGCTCACATCCGCGCAGGGCCGTAGCACGCTGCTGCCACGTCTCGGGTGCGGCTCCGCTACTCACGGCAACGACGAGATCGGCCTCGCGGAGACACAGCTCTGTCCACTCCGCCGGGGGCGCGTCGTGGCAGTGCAGCACTACGCGATCGGCGTCGCGCTCGGCTCGGTCGATGCTCGCGAGCTCGCCAGTGCTCAGGCTGACGACCGACCCGTGCACGCTCAGGGCATCCGCGAGCCATTCGGCCACCTCTGCGCTCGGCGCCCCAGCATCGAGCGCAACAACCGCGATTGCCTGCGGCAACGTCGGCGCGGCAACCGGCAAGCGCGTCGCCGCCAGCTGTGCTCCCAGGGCACGCGTGAGTCCCAGCGCGAAGCTCGGGGCTTCCTGGATCAGCGCCTCAAACCCGTCACGCCCGAGCTCAAGCAGCTCGGCGTCGCAGCGCGCGCGAACCGACGCTGTGCGGGTGCCCTCGAGCAGCAACGCCAGCTCTCCGATGATCTCTCCGCGACGCAGGACTCTCCTCAGCGTCTCGGGTGGCCCCTCGTCTATGACCTCGAAGCGGCCGCTGCACACGATGAACATGCTGTCGGCTGTCTGACCGGCGCGCATGATCCACTCGCCAGCCGGCACCCGCACCTCGCGGACCTGGCGGGCGAGTCGCTGTAACAACTCCTCAGAAAGGCCAGCAAAGAGCGGTACGTTGCGGATGAAGCCAACGCGCGGCATGGCACCTGCGTCGAGATTGCTCCGACTACTCTGCGAACCGATGTCGGACATGTTCAACTCGCTACTCGCAGCTCGCGCGGGCGCCGCCGAACGGCAACCTCCTCGCGAACGGCGTCGGGTAGCGACCGTGAATGGCCCTTCTGAAGCTCCCAGGCAGGTACCGGAGCGCCGCGCGACTTGACCTGCGTGGAGCCACCGGGCCGGTCATCAAGCTCGTGACCGTCTGATCACCCCGCGCCACCCATCCTCCCATCATCCGACTTTCAGCTTACTGCCGCAACGACGTCACGGAAACCCGTCGCCTTGCGCTTTGCACAAGATGAGCGCGTCTCCCGGAGCGCCAGGCTCACTACGGCTCGGGGCGACGGACAAGCGCGCCGGCCGAGAGCGGCGAGACGACTGCTTGGTGGGAGCAATGCGGCGGTCTCGGGGTCAACCCGCGTCTGCCCTCGTGTTCATCCAGGGCGACAGCGCCGGCCCGGTGATCGAGATGCTCGCTTTCACTGGAAGCGAGCACTCTTGCTTGCCGGACGTTTGCCGAATAGTGAAGCGCGGTGGTCGCAGGCGGCACAGCCCGACGTCGGTGCGCGGCTGCCGTCGAGGGTGGATGATTGGCGGGTGAGTTCGGCTACCCCAGAAACTGTGTCGGTCCTGATGACCGATCTCGTGGGCTCGACCGCGATGGCCGACCGACTCGGCCCTGCAGCGGCGTGGGAGTTGCGCACGGAGCATTTCGGACTGCTTCGTAGGGCTGTCGAACAGACGGGCGGGCGAGAGGTGAAGAACCTCGGCGATGGCCTGATGGTGGTGTTCGACGGCGCCGCCCAGTCGCTGGCGTGCGCGGTTCAGATGCAGCAGGCCGTCGAGGCGCGCAACCGCCGCGCCGAGGAGCAACTGCACCTGCGGATCGGGGTGAGCATCGGTGACACCATGGCCGAGGACGGCGACTACTTCGGTGAGCCGGTGGTCGAGTCCGCGCGGCTGTGCGCTCACGCGGCCGGCGGTCAGATCATCGTCAACGACCTCGTACATCGCGTGAGCGGCTCACGCGACGGTCACAACTTCCAGTCCCTCGGCGGCCTTGAGCTGAAGGGCATCTCAGCGCCGGTGCAGGCGTTCGAGCTCCAGTGGGAGCCGGCCGCCGTTACCGGAATCGCTTTGCCCGAGCGGCTGCGAGAGCTCCCAGGCACTGCCTACGTGGGCAGGGTGGGAGAGCGCGCGCGACTGGGAGAACTGTGGGAGCAGGCGTGCAAGGGGCCGCTGCGCCTTGCCCTGATGGGCGGAGAGGCGGGTGTTGGTAAGACGCGCCTGTCCACGCATCTGGCGTCGCAAGTGCACGGCGAGGGGGCGACGGTCCTCTATGGACGCTGCGACGAGGACCTCGGGGTCCCCTACCAGCCGTGGGTACAGGCGTTCCGATACCTCGTCAAGGAGGCGCCCCAGCCGATCCTCGACGTCCATGTCGAGCGTTTCGGCGGCGACGTTGCGCGCCTCATACCCACCCTGGGCGATCGGGTTCCCGACCTGCCCTCTCCAAGCGAGAGTGATCCCGAGACAGAGCGTTACCTGATGTACGGCGCCGTCGCGGGCCTGCTCGAGGGTGCCAGTGAAGAGGAGCCGTTGCTGTTGATCCTCGATGACCTGCACTGGGCGGATGCGCCGACGCTGTCGCTGCTTCGCCATATAGTCACTGCGGGCCCCGCGATGGCCGTGATGCTGGTGGGGACCTACCGTGATTCTGAACTCCCCCACGACCATCCTCTCACGGCGCTGCTCGCCGATCTTCATCGCGAGCAGGGGGTGGAGCGGATGGCGCTAACCGGCCTCGACTTCGAGGATGTGGCGGCGTTGATGGAGGCGGCCGCGGGGCACGAGGTGGACGATGCCGGGCGTGCGCTGGCCGAGCAGATCACGCGCGAGACGGCTGGCAACCCGTTCTTCGTCGGTGAGGTGTTGCGTCACCTCACGGAGTCAGGGGCGATCGTGCAGCAGCAGGACGGGCGCTGGCGCCTGGCGGGGGACGTGGCGGATCTGGGGCTGCCGCAGAGCGTGCGCGAGGTGATCGGGCGGCGCGTGGAGCGTCTCGGTTCAGATGCCCGAGCTGCCTTGAGTGCCGCTGCGGTGATCGGGCGTGACTTCGAGCTAGATCTGCTTATCGCCGTGGCTGATCTTCCCGAAGCACGGCTGCTCGACCTGCTCGACGAGGGTGTGGCGGCATCGCTCCTTCAAGAGCGCCCAGGGCGCGCCCATCGCTTCGCGTTCACGCACGCCCTCGTCGAGTACGCGCTCTATGAGGATCTCGGAGCGACCCGCCGCGCGCGGCTTCACAAGCGCGTGGCTGAAGCGCTCGAGGAGCGGTGCGGGGATCAGCCCGGCGAGCGGCTCGGCGAGCTCGCCGGCCACTGGTCGGCCGCGGTCGTCAGTGCCGACACGGCCAAGGCGATCCACTACGCCCGGCGGGCGGCGGAGCGCGCCCTTCAGCAGCTCGCCCCCGATGAGGCCGCACGCTGGTATCGCCATGCGCTCGAGCTTTACGATCAGGCGTCCGGCCGCGAGCGCTCCGAGCGCTGCGAGCTGTTGATCGGCCTGGGCGAGGCCCAGCGGCAGACCGGGAACCCTGAGTTTCGCCAAACGCTGCTCGACGCATCCCACCTCGCCAGCGAGCTAGGCGACACGGAGCGACTTGGCCGCGCGGTGATCGCCAACAGCCGGGGATATTCCAGCCAGATCGGCGCGGTCGACTCCGAGCGCGTGCGAGCGCTTGAGGTCGCGGCAGATGCCCTCGGTGACGATGATCCCCGGCGCGCGCGGGTGCTCGCGCAGCTGGCTAGCGAGCTCCACTACGCGGGCGACCCGGCGCGGTGCCGCGCACTGGCTGGTGAGGCCATCGAGATAGCCCGAGCGGGCCACGATGACACCGCGCTCGCCTACACGCTGCACAACGCCATCTCCGCGATCCTCACGCTCGACACGCTGCAGCAGCGCCAGCGGCTGGCCGACGAGCTGGTCGAGCTGGCGCAGCGTTTGAACGAGGCGGGGTTGAGCTTCTTGGGGGCGCAGAGACCGTGGGACGTCGGCCTGGAGGCCGGAGACCGCTCGATGGTTGAGGGCGCTCTTGCGACGACGAAGGCGCTCGCCGCTGGAGTGCCGGAGCCGTATTTTGCCTGGCAGCAGCTGATCTACGAGTCCGTGTGGGCGCTCATTCAAGGTGACCTCGAGACAGCTGAACAGCGGGCGATCCAGGCGTTCGAGGCAGGCACGGCATCCGGCCAACCCGACGCTATGACGATCTTTGGCGGGCAGCTGTTCAGGGTCCGCTACGAGCAGGGTCGGACCGGGGAGCTCGCCGAGCAGTTGGCGCAACTAGCCGCCGAACCGGAAAGCCTCGCGGGGTGGCGCGCATTCGCGGCGATCGCCCTGATCGAGAGCGGCCGGGAAGATGACGCGCGTGCGCTGGCGCTTGCCGAGGACTTCCAGAGCGTGCCGTGGGACTTTCTGTGGTCGTTGATGTTCGTCTGGGCGGACGCCTGCTCCCGTCTCGGTCTCGCGGATCGCGCCGGTGAGCTCTACGACCTGTTGGAGCCCTTTCCCGGCGGGTTCGCTGGGGCTGGCCTCGTGTTCGGCTCGATCGACTGGGCGCTCGGCGCCCTAGCCACGACGCTCGAGCGCTACGAGCAGGCCGCAGACCACTTCGCCGCCGCCGCCGAGGCCGCCGGGGCGTTCGGGGCACCACTGCTCCTGGCCCGCACCCGCGTCGGCTGGGCCCGCGCGCTCATCGCCGGCGCCAGGCCCGAGGACCTCGAGGGCGCGACTCACATGCTCGAGCAGGCCGAGGAGACCGCGGGGCGTCTTGGCGGGGGGCTTGTCACCCGGGAAGCCGCCGAGTGCCGCGCCGCTCTCGCCGCGGTCAGCGGGTAGTCGGCACAACAGATTCCGCACTGCCGGTTTGCGCGGGTTTGCGAGCGTGTCAGCGGACGCCGATCACACCTAGCCAGGCGCCCCGTACTCGGACAGCTTCGAGGCCTTGTTTATGCGCGCACCGGTGTCGCGCTCGCGCCCACCTTCCTCGCCTGGCGGCGTGCCAGTCACGCCTCGTGAGGCGGCTACAACCCGCGGGCGAAATGGTGTGAGTAGATCGCCAGGCCGTGGTTGTAGTACAGCCGGTGCGCGTCAAAGCGCTCGGTACCCGTCCCGGAGTCCAAATGCAGTTGACTGCATCCGAGCCTTCGTCCCTCATCTACCAGCCAATCGAGGAGCCATCCGGCGAGGCCGTGACGCCGAGCGTCGGGTGTAGTCGATAGGTCATCGACGTACAGGTAGTGCCCCCAGGCGAGGCTGTCGCCCGATCGAAAGCCGGCCACTGCCGCCGCCGGCTCTCCACCCGGAGTGAGAGCGCCGACCAATCTGTAGCCCGTTGGGCGCAGCACGCCATCGACGTACTTGACAAACTTCTGCTCGGGCTCCTGCGCGGCTCGCAGCGCGCATCGCTTCGTAAGCGAGGTGCGTCTCGCCTGCGGGCAGCTCGCGGATCTCGTGCGTCATCTACGGGCAGGCTACCCCGATCCTGTGGCGTAGGGTCGGGCGTGATTGCTCGGCCGCAACTCCACGGGAGCGAGAGGACGAAACTGCGGGCCTGGTCGAGGGCACCGACTCGCGGACACTCTTGCAGTGCCCTGGCGAAGCGAGCGTCAGTGCTTCTCCAGCCACGGCGAGCTGGGACAGCAGCGGCCACAACCAGCCATGCAACGGAAGGAGAACCCAAATGCCCGTCTCTGCAGTGCTCGACTCGGCCGGTCGTCGGCGCGCCCCGGCGGCGCTCCCCGGCTTTCACTCAGGCCGTGTTCCCCGCACGTGTCGGGCAGTCACGGCCTCGCCGCAGACGCGCACAGTGTCCAGAGTGAATTATGCGACAGCGCCAGTCTCAGCCCAGCTGCGCAGGAACGCCTCGGTGCCGGCCACGTCGAGTGGTCGTGAGTAAAGGAAGCCTTGTCCGCTCTCGCAGTCCTCATCTCGTAGCTGGGAGAGCTGCTGCTGTTGCTCGATGCCCTCGGCAAAGGTCTCGATCGAGAGAGCCTTGCCGAGCTGCACAAGGGTGTGGATGAGCGTCTCGCCCTCCTTGTTCTGGCTTAGCCCTGAGATGAATGACCGGTCGATCTTCAGGGCGTCGACCGGGAACCGCTGTAGATGGGCAAGTGAGGAGTACCCGGTGCCGAAGTCGTCGATAGCTATGCGCACACCTAGCTTCTTGACAGCCGAAAGCCGGCGGGCGGTCTCCTCGACGTTGCGCATCAGCGTCGACTCGGTGATCTCGAGCGTAAGCGCTGCCGGATCCAGGCCGCTGTGAGAGAGCGCATCCTCAACGTCGGCGATGAACTGATCCGTGTCGAGCTGCCGTGCCGAAACGTTGACCGCCATGCCCACCGCATACCCGGCCTCTCGCCACTGAGCGCCCTGTGAGCAAGCACGCTCCAGAACCCACTTGCCGATCTCAGTTATGAGCCCGGTCTCCTCGGCCAGCGGGATGAACTCATCCGGCGGGACGACCCCGCGTCCTGGGTGGCGCCAGCGGATCAACGCCTCGACTCCTGTGGGGCTCATATCGCTCAGGGCGAACGTGGGCTGGTAGACAAGGAAGAACTGATCCTTCTCAAGAGCGTCGCGCAGGTCCGTCTCTAGTTCCATCCTGTCCTTGATCGTCTCTTGCATGGCAGTCTCGAAGATGACGTGACGATTCTTGCCGTCCCACTTGGCCCGGTACATCGCGACGTCGGCCTCGCGCAGTAGCTCCTCGGCCGAGACTGTCTTTCCGATCGCGATGCCCACGCTCGCCGTGACCGTCACCCGGGCCTGCTCCTCGGGTCCGAGCCTATATGGAGGCTTGAGCGCTTCGAGCAGGCGCTCGGCGACCAGCTCGGGACCGGTATCGAGCGAAAGGTCCTCGCAAATCACGACGAACTCGTCGCCGCCCAAGCGTCCCAGCGCATCGGAGCCGCGTACCACGCCATCGAGCCTCGCCGCGACCGCTTGAAGGAGCTGATCGCCGGCTGAGTGTCCCAGGGTGTCGTTGATCCCCTTGAAGTTGTCGAGATCGATGAACAGCGCCGCGACCTCGGTTTGGCTGCGAGCACAGCGTGCGAGCATCTGCTCTGCGCGATCCAGGATCAGCGTCCGGTTCGGCAGGCCGGTCAGCGCGTCGTGGGTCGCCAGGAATCCAAGCTCCTCCTCGCGCCGCGTGAGCTCTTCATCTGTCCGTTGGCGCTCGGCCTCGAAGCGCTTGGACATCAACACGAGGGTGGACTCGAGGCTCAGCTGCAGCATGCTCAGGGCTTGGGAAAGTGCCTCGGGTGGAACCTCGAGCTGGGCGGCGTCGTCGCGCAGCGCCTCGGCCATGACGTCCCGCCAGCACAGACAGCGTCTGATCACCTCGTCCAGCGAGGCCGCGCGGTGGGCCGCCAGCTCTCCGAACACCCGCCAGGCGTCGCGACCCGCCTCACGAGCGACCTCAAGACCCTCCCCCCCGATCCATCGGGCCACGGCGGTCGTCGTGCTCGCGCAGATTCGCTCCAAGCTCTCCTGCACTAGGTCGTCGACGATCTGGCCCGAAGCTATGGTTCGTGCAACTGTCTCCTTGACCACACCGTCGGCTCGTGCCTGGAGCCGCTCGCCGAGAGGATGAAGCCCCTCTACCGTCTGCTGGAGCGGGGCCGGCGGAGCCGGCGAGGCTCGCATGTCTCTAGCTCCCGGCCGGCGGGATGCCGTCTTGCGTGCCATCTCACAGTCATCGGCGCGGAGCCTGTGCTCCTTGAGGCCTCAGCGTTGCGCCGCCAAGGCGCCTAACTGCCGCACCGGAGCTAACGGCGGTTGCATTTTCTGACGACGAACACATCCTGGTGCCAACCTGCCTTTGTATCGATGTGCACATGTCTCAAGCCTCATATCCCTCGACCCGCCGACGGGCGGGTCACCGATCGCGCCCCAAGGCTGACGCGGGGTTCACCCTGATCGAGCTGCTGATCGCGGCAGCTCTCGCGATCACGTTGCTCGGCGCCACGTTCGCGATCCTTGAGTCGAGCCAGCGGATTCAGGCGCGCGACACCGAATTCGCACTGACGCTGCAGGAAGGCAGGGTCGGCATCGCGCGCATGCTGCGCGAGATACGCCAGGCCTCCAAAGTCGAAGAAGCAAACGCCAACTCGGTCTTCTTCCTCGCCACGATCGGCGGCAAAAAATGGAAAATCAAGTACGACTGCGGCGTCACCCAGGCGGGCACGAGCTTCCACGAATGTGTCCGCTACGCGACCGAAGGTGCGACGCTCCCAGTCACAGGCGCGTCGATCACGCGCGACGTCCTCAACGAAACCGCGGCTGACCCCAGTGATCCGGTGTTCGTCTACTCACCGAGCAAAGCCGCGCCGACCCTCGCCACGGTCAAGGTCGTGCTGCCGGCCGGAGGGACCCTCAAACAGGGTGGCACCAGCGGGTACACCCACCACGTGATCCTCGAAGACGCCGCCGACATCCGCGGCTTGAACCCGTGAGCGAGAGATGCAATCGCCACGAGAGATGCAATCGCCCTGGACAGCTGTGCAGCCCCGTGCCGTCCGCCACGAGGGCGGCTTCACGCTGATCGAGGTGATGGTCGCGGCGTTCGTCATCACGGTTGGCATGCTCGGGCTGATAGGAGCATTCGACAGCGCGCGCAAGCTCACACTCCTGTCCGAACGCCGCACCGCGATCGCTCACCGCGCCCAGCTCGAAGTCGAGCGTCTGGAGACCGTCCAATACTCAAAGCTCGCTCTGAATGCCGCGCCCACGCACTCCACCGAAAAAACGAATCCGAACTACTACGTGCAGGCCGGCGGCACCGAATACCAGTGGGAACAGAGCCAGGGACAAAGCTCGAACAGCACGAACACCGACAAACTCGTCACCGAAGGCACCGGGATCCTCGAACCCGGCGCCGCGACCGCAGCCTGCCCGACCGCGCCCGAAGCCGCGCGATCGGACCCATGCACGTGGAGCTCCTCGCTGCTGAGCGGCAGCGTCTACTACTACGTCTCCGTATCCAAAGACAGCGTCTGCGTGAAAGTCCCGTGCCCCAAGCGGCTCACAGTAGCCGTGACCGTCACCGTGCCCGCCAGCACCCACGCCGTCACGCCTGCCGTCGTCTCCACGATCATCTCACCGTGACGAGCCCGGAAGCCCGCGATCAGCCGCCACCGATCAACCACTCTCCAGAACCTCATCTACTGAAATGACCCCCATGAGCAACCTCGCCCTCAGGCGTCGTCTTGCCGGTCAATCCGGTTTCATCCTGCCTACGGCGATCATCGTGCTTTTCGCCCTCGCTCTGCTGACCGGCGTAGCGATCGATGTCTCCGTGCAGACCTCCTCCTCGACCTCGCGCGACGACAACACCAAGGCCGCGCTCGAGGCGGCCGAAGCGGGGCTGCGTGTGGCGACCTACCGACTGGGCGCGCTAGCGCCCTCAGAAGTGCAGTGCATCACCGGCAGCGCCGTGGGCGCCCCGACGGGCGGCTACTGTGAAGAGGCCTCGGCTGAGAACCTCGGCAATGCCGCGACATTCCAGTACTGGACCACGCCGGCCCTCAAAGCAGGCGAAACGTGCGCCGGACAGGTCGTGGAAATCCAAGCCGGCGTCGCACAGCGCTGCGTGACCTCCCAGGGAAAGGTCAACGGCATCAGCCAGCGACTCCAGGCACGCGTCGAAGTCGTGCCCGGGGAAAAGCTGTTCCCGGTAAACGGGATCGTTGGGCTTAACGAACTCAAAATCAGCGGCAGCGTAAAAGTCCCGGCGGTGGTCGCGAGCAACGGCAAAATCATCGGAGAAGGCAGCGCCGCGTTCGAAGGCGGCTTCGAACTGTGCGGACCGGGAGGGGTATTCACCCCGAAAGCCGGCAAAGAACGCAACTCGACCGGGGTGACGGTTCACAAAATCGGCGGAACCGAATCTGCTGGGCCTGAATGGGAAAGGACGCGGCTCCCGGCCGAATGCCCGATCAAAGCTCCACTCCCGAAAAACCATGCCTCGGAAGGGAGCAACGAAGACGCCCGCATCGGCGTGTCCGACAGACGTGAAGGTACGACAACCTGGACCGGTGCGCCAAACTACGAACTCACGCTCGAATCCAACGGCAAACTGACGCTCGAAGGCTCGAAATACTACTTCTGCAACCTCAATGCTGAACGCAATTCCAAGCTGGTAATCGGCGCGACCGCCAAAGTGGAAATATTCATCGACTCCCCCGAAGACAAAACGAGCAAATGCAAAGCAAACACCGGAAAGTTCACGGGTTCAAATGCGTTTGTAGTGGAAAATCTCACGAAAAACCCCGCCGACCTGCTGATTGAGGCGTACGGCAAAGGGCCGATCGAACTTCTCAACGGCGCGAAACTCGAAGGGAGCATCTACGCGCCCGAAGGCGAAGTGAACATCAACGGCGGGACAGGCTTCAAGGGCGGTATTGTCGGCAACAAAGTGCACCTCGAAGCAGGGGCCGGCATCTTCGAATGGAGCGAAGAAGTCGGATCGCTGACCGGCGAAGCGGGGTCCTACAAACGCAAGGGGTGGGAGCAGTGCACGCCCGGCAGCGGCGGCAAAGAAGGCTGCTGAGCCGAAGCGCCGGGGTGGGGCGATCCGTGGCACGGTAGCGTCGCGGTCCCAGCAGGCGGGGGTCGGGGTGGATTCGTGGAGCGAACGCGAGCCTCGACGTCTGTGCGGCGGCGTCTACCGGCCGTCGCCCCAGATCACCGACACGAAGTCCTCACAGAAGCGATCCGCGCTACTGCTTTCACGGGACGAGCGAGCGTGCGAGCGCGGCGCAACGGACGCTCGCAAGCCGCGCCAGGTAAATCGAAGCTCCGAGCGGGTATACAACTTGACAGTCCATCGTCCCGACTCCGCAGGAGGCAGCCATGGCCGCCCCGTATACGGTTAGGAAGCTCACCGACATCGAGGATTCCGCGCCGAAGTCCGGCTTCGGCAACGTCCAAGAAGCGAGATTTGCAAAGGATGCGCTCGACACCGAAGACACCGGATTCAGCTACCACCGTCTCAAGGCGCAACAGCGCCAGCCTTTCGGCCACAAGCATCAGCGCGCTGAGGAGGTCTACGTCGTCCTCGCTGGCTCCGGCCGTGTGAAGGTCGACGACGAGGTCGTCGACCTTCAGACCCTTGATGCGATCCGAGTCGCCCCCGAAGTGACTCGCGCGTTCGAGGCCGGACCCGGCGGTCTTGATCTAATCGTGTTCGGCCCGCGGTGTGACGGGGACGGTGAGGTGCTCATGGGATGGTGGGCGGACTAGATTCGTTTGATGCGAAGCGCGACCCGCTCAGACCTATCAGTGCCGCGTGGTCGGGGTTCCTGCCCACCGCTGATCTTCGCGCGGCGGCGGCGTGGACGGCGCGTCCGAGCGAGTAGTCGTTTCGCAGTCGCTCGCACGGACACGGAGCTCGCAAGTCGACGACTGAGGAGGTAGGTATCCATGCCGAGATTCGTGACCATCGGATATGGGGACCGCGCGGGGTACGACCGGGCTGATCCCGCGATCCGGGATGCGGCCCATCAACACGACGAGCGCCTACGTGCGGAAGGAGCGTTGATGGGTATCGCCGGTCAGCCCGTGCAAGTGCGCAATCACGACGGGGCGGCCGTGGACACCACGGAGGGACCGTTCCTGCGCTCCGACCTTCCGATCGCCGGGTTCGCGGTCATCGAGGCCGCATCTCTCGACGAGGCTGTAAGCCTCGCCTCCAAAACCCCTTGTGCGGTCGCATACGGCGTCGTCGAGGTGTGGCCACTGAAGTCGACGCCGTAGACTTTCACGCTCAACCGCCGGATTCACCGGCGAGAGCGATCCGGTTACGGAGGGGTCTCTGCTGGCCGCTGGGCGCTGACGCCCCTCGCGACGCGGAACTCCGCGGCGACCTCGCGGGTAGCCGCCTCCGCGCCGAGTGGAAATACGTGAAGCGCATCCACGCGCGAGATGCCGGCAAGGCGGGCCGCCAGTTCGCCCGCTAGGTCGATGCCGCCGCCGCGACTGATCTGCGCCAGGGCCCGCTGGGGAATCGCGACGCCCGGCAGTGCGCGGGCGCGCTCTGCCATGCGCTCGCTGCGCAGCAGTGCGACGCTCGCGTAGAACCGCACGCCCGCGAGGGTGTCCTCGGCGGCCGAGAGGAACGCTTCGAGGCGCGCGAGAGTCGGTCAACCCGACGACGTCGACGGTGTCGGCCAGAACAGCGATGCGGTCGCTGACGCGCGCGCCATCGGCCTCGGTCGGCAGCGAGATCTCCGCGGAGGTCAGGGCGGTCAGCGACACGGTCGCTGAAGCCTAGCCCGCCGGTCCGTTGGGCCGACAGGCAGACGACCCAGCCTGAGACACGCTCGCTCAGCTTCGGACGCAGCGGTCGGGGATACTCAACCAATGCCTAAGGAGTCCAATACCCCCTACCTAGTCGAGCTCGTGCGGCGCAGCGTTGATGCTGTCAACCGGCGCGACTTTGACGAGTTCGCGCGCTTCTTTGGCAGCGACTCCGTGTGGGACCTGTCCCCGATGGGCCTCGGCATCTATCAGGGCTCGTCGGCGGTACTCGCGTTCGTGGAAGACTGGAACGGTTCCTACGAGGAGTTCGAGCTTGTGCTTGAGGAGGTGCTTGACCTCGGCAACGAGGTGGTGTTTGCCGTAGTCCTTCAGTGCGCCCGCTTGGCCGAGAGCACCGCCGAGGTTCGGATGCGCTACGCATCGGTTAACTCGCAAGGAGGTGGGGTGTTTGAGCGCATCACGAACTACCTCGACATCGACGAGGCCCGTGCTGCCGCCGAAGGCCTCGCGCAGGAACGCGGGTAGGCGATGTCGCAGTTCACTGTCGAGCTGGTGCAGCGAGGCTACGACCTGTGGAATGCGGGAGAAATGGAGGTCGCCAAGGTGATGTTCGCCCCTGACCTTGTCATGTCTACACCGCCTGATTGGCCTGACGTAATCACAAGTAGCAGCCGCGATGAGGCATTCGCACGCCTCGTCGAGAATAGGTCCCTTTTCGAGAGCGACAGGCTGGTTCCCGAACGATGGATTGAGGCCGGTGACCGTGTCATCGTCCCCACGCAGTGGTGCGGAGTCCCGAAAGGAGCGAGCGCCGAGGTAAAGGTCCTCGTCGTGCCGGTGTTCACGATACGTGCTGAGAACATCGTGCGTCTCGATTGGTATGGCAGCGTGGAGCAGGCTCTCGAAGCCGTGGGGCTTGAGGTGTAGACGATGTCGCACGAGAACCTCGAGATCGTCAAGCGCGGAATCGACGCATTCAACCATCGCAACGTTGACCTGCTGGCTACGTTCGTGACTCCTGACTTCGCGTGGTTCCCTGCGCTTCCCGGTGTCGTCGAGGGCGACGGCTACCGTGGCCGCGCGGGCATTGAAATGTACTTCGAGGAAATCTCCAACACCTGGGAGGAGCTTCGCGTGATCGGTGGCGAGTTCCGCGATCTCGGCGACCGCGTGGTCGTGCTCGGTCGAACCGAGGGTCGTGGTAGAGGTAGTGGTGTCCAGGTCGATTCGCCGATTGGCGTCGTCTATGACTTTCGCGACGGCAAGATGTCGCGCGTCCTCGCCTATCTCGATCACGGCGGGGCGTTGCGGGCGGCGGGCCTCTCCGAGTAGCGGTCAGGTGCCCGTCTCCGGTGACGCCTTCTGGTGCCAAAGCGATCGCCTCAGCTGAGGCGCTCGGTACTGTCGCAAAAGACGGTGACCGACCATGTCCGACGATGAACGGCGCGCCTTGCGCCAGGACCGGGCGTGGCCACCTCCGGGCCGGCGCCAGTCGCAAGCGCGCGCGGGGGTACGCTCCGGTCATGACGCCCTGGAGTAAAGAATGAACCTTGGACTGCTAAGTCTGGCGATCGTGTGAGGGGAGTCAGCGCCAGGGGCGGGCCTGTCGTTACGCCCATTGCGCCCGCGGGCGCGCCAAGACCGTCCAGAAGCCTCGAGGAGCGCTTCATCGTGAGCTTCCCAAGTTTTTACCGGGTGGCGACCGCGCTGCTGCTGGGCTTGGTGCGGCCGCAGACACGAGCCCGTCGGCAATTCGTGCGCCACGCCGTTGCCTCTGGCTGGGCCGCGGTGCAGCGTCGCGACTTTGAGCTGATGCTCGTGCGTTACGCACCCAGCGTCGTATATGACGCCGACGCCGGCCTGCAGGCGCTGGGAGTTCCCGGCTCGGCGCGTGGGCGAGCGGAGATGGCAAGCGTGCTGGCGGAGCAATTGGACGTATTCGATCGCTTTGAACTTGTCCCGGCGCTGGTCGTCGACCTCGGTGAGTCTCTGATTGTGCTCGGCGCGAGCCGCGTGCACGGCCAGGGGAGTGGCATCGAGTTAGAGACCCAGGTTGCCCAGGTGCTAACGCTCGAGGGCGGCCTCGTGGTGAGCGAGCGCGACTTTTTCAGGTGGGACGACGCGCTCCGCGCGGCAGCACTCGATCCTGCCGTACTCAAGCTGCCCGGGTGACGGAGGCGTCGCCCTCCTTTGGCTATCGCGGACGAGCGAGCGTCTGGGCGAGAGAGGGCGAGACGGCTCGCAGGCGCTGGATATTTAGCCTTGAGCTCGTGCACGCACTGCCGGCGAAGGGGTGAGGTCCTTGGCGTCTCGATGGTCCTCTCGTGCGCGCCGCCGAGCCACCGCAGGTCATCGGGGTCGGACAAACCCGGCGAGCATCTTGCCGACCTCGATGCTGGCGGTCCCGGTGGTCACCACCGGATCGCCCCGCCGCGAACGCGCGCAGCTCGTCCTCGTCGTCTGCCTCGACGAGGACGAGGCCCCACGATCCCGTGCCATCGAGCACCGGGCCGAAGATCACCATCTGACCGGAGTCGATGAAGGGTTGCCAGTAGGCAGCGTGGCGGCCCATGATCTCGCGCTCCTCGTCGGTCATGTCGGCAGCGAAGGTCGGGCGGGGAGCTTTGAGCCCGAAGACGAAGGTGCTCATGAGCCACAGCCTATGCTGGGCGCTCTGGCGCTACGCTCGCCGCCGCCGCGAATCCTTGCATTCCCGCCGGCCAGCCGCCGGGCGAGCCGAGCGCGCCGCGCATGCCCTCCCAGCCCTCGCCGTGGCGCTCGAGGTTGCGGTGCTCGAGCTCGACAAGCGTGCGATCCGGTCCGTGCGCCACAAAGCGCACTTCGATCTCGCTGGTCTTCTCGGGATCGCTCTCAAGCTCCCAGCGTGTATTGATGTCCCAGCTGATCACCAGGCGATGCGGGGGCTCGTAGGCGAGCACCCGCGCCCAGCGACACTCGCTGCCGTCCACGCCGCGGTCATAGACATGGCCGCCAACCCGCGGCTCGAACACCATCTCCGCGAGCTCTGCCTTCAGGATGTGGTGGTTGGGATCCCACCATCCCCCGATCTCCTCGGTGAACACGTGAAACGCGCGCTCGATCGGCGCCTGCACCTCCACCGACGCTCGCACCACCGTGTCCGTTGCCTGAATACTCATTGCTGCTCTCCTTTCTCGACTGACTGCTTGAACGCCTGGAGCGATCGACTCCAAAACTGCTCGAGGTAGGCGCGCAGGGCGCCGACCCCGTCCGGGTCAAGCCGGTAGATGCGGCGGTTGCCTGCACTGCGATCCGCCACCAGCCCGGCATCCTTGAGCACCTTCAGGTGCTGGGATACCGCGGGCCGACTGACCGGCAGCTCCGCCGCCAGCTCACCGACGGCACGCGGGCCATCGGCGAGTCGCTCGAAGACCGCGCGGCGAGTTGGATCACCGAGCGCCGCAAGTCCGGAGAGATCGTTAGCCATCACTTACGGTAAGTCTATACTTACCTCAGCTCGTCGTCAAACGCCCTCGGGCCGGCCAAGGCGCTCGGAGGTCGTCAGACGCGGCAGTGCGCCGCGGGCTGGGCGGGCGCCTGCCTTCCTGGCATGGTGGAACTCGTGAGCCATCCGGGGTGTCGCGACAGGATGTCCCGTGCGCAAGTGGCCCGCAGACGGCGATGAGCGTAGGACCACCTGCCGAGGCTTCGAGGGACGACGCCACGACCGATGCGGCCGGGAGCTAGTGTCCTGATGCAATAGTTCGGTTGCAGTATCGGCTGATGGATTCGAGGATCTGGTCGGCTGTCTTGGTCCAGACGTAGGGGCGCGGATCGTCGTTCCAGTCGTTTATCCAGGTGCGGATGTCGCTGTTGAGCTCGCGCACCGAGCGGTGCGTGCCGCGGCGGAGCTTCTTGCTGGTGAGCTCTGAGAACCAGCGCTCGACGAGGTTCAGCCACGAGCTGCTGGTCGGGGTGAAGTGCAACACGAATCGCGGATGAGCGAGCAGCCATTTCTTGATGGCCGGCGTCTTGTGGGTGGAGCTGTTGTCGAGGATCACATGCACGTCCAGCTCGGCGGGAACCTCGCGATCAACGGTCTGCAGGAACTTCTTGAACTCGATCGCGCGGTGGCGGGCGTGCAGCGAGCCGATCACCTTGCCCGTCGTGATGTCCAACGCCGCGTAGAGGCTCGAGGTGCCGGCCCGTTTGTAGTCGTGCGTCGCACGCTGCGGGGTGCCGGGCAACATCGGCAGGATCGGCGCCGTCCTGTCCAGCGCCTGGATCTGGGACTTCTCATCCACGCACAGCACGACAGCTCGCTCCGGCGGGTTCAGGTAGAGACCGACGACATCGCGGACCTTGGCCACGAACTGCGGGTCCTTGGAGAGCTTCCAAGTTTCGGTGCGGTGGGGCTGAAGACCGAACGCATGCCAGATCCGCAGCACCGCTGACTGCGTGAGGCCGACCTCCCTGGCCATCGAGCGCGTCGACCAGTGCGTTGCATCCTTCGGCGTGGACTCAAGCGTCTTTACGATCACCTCCTCGACCTGCTCGTCGGTGATCGTTCGCGGTTTTCCCGGACGGGGCTCATCGAGCAGCCCGCAGAGGCGATGCTCTGAGAAGCGCGAGCGCCACTTGGTCACGCTGCTCCGATTCACGCCCAAACGCCCGGCGATCTCGGTGTTCTTTAGCCCGGCGGCGGCCGCCAGCACGATCCGGGAGCGTTGCGCGAGCGCCTGAGCACTCGTATGACGACGCGCCCAGGACTCAAGCTGAGCGCGCTCCTCTTCTGACAACTCGATGGAAACAGCAACAGGAATAGGCATAGATACTGCCTACCCCGATGCTGGTGAATTACTGCATCAAGACACTAGTGTCCTGATGCAATAGTTCGGTTGCAGTATCGGCTGATGGATTCGAGGATCTGGTCGGCTGTCTTGGTCCAGACGTAGGGGCGCGGATCGTCGTTCCAGTCGTTTATCCAGGTGCGGATGTCGCTGTTGAGCTCGCGCACCGAGCGGTGCGTGCCGCGGCGGAGCTTCTTGCTGGTGAGCTCTGAGAACCAGCGCTCGACGAGGTTCAGCCACGAGCTGCTGGTCGGGGTGAAGTGCAACACGAATCGCGGATGAGCGAGCAGCCATTTCTTGATGGCCGGCGTCTTGTGGGTGGAGCTGTTGTCGAGGATCACATGCACGTCCAGCTCGGCGGGAACCTCGCGATCAACGGTCTGCAGGAACTTCTTGAACTCGATCGCGCGGTGGCGGGCGTGCAGCGAGCCGATCACCTTGCCCGTCGTGATGTCCAACGCCGCGTAGAGGCTCGAGGTGCCGGCCCGTTTGTAGTCGTGCGTCGCACGCTGCGGGGTGCCGGGCAACATCGGCAGGATCGGCGCCGTCCTGTCCAGCGCCTGGATCTGGGACTTCTCATCCACGCACAGCACGACAGCTCGCTCCGGCGGGTTCAGGTAGAGACCGACGACATCGCGGACCTTGGCCACGAACTGCGGGTCCTTGGAGAGCTTCCAAGTTTCGGTGCGGTGGGGCTGAAGACCGAACGCATGCCAGATCCGCAGCACCGCTGACTGCGTGAGGCCGACCTCCCTGGCCATCGAGCGCGTCGACCAGTGCGTTGCATCCTTCGGCGTGGACTCAAGCGTCTTTACGATCACCTCCTCGACCTGCTCGTCGGTGATCGTTCGCGGTTTTCCCGGACGGGGCTCATCGAGCAGCCCGCAGAGGCGATGCTCTGAGAAGCGCGAGCGCCACTTGGTCACGCTGCTCCGATTCACGCCCAAACGCCCGGCGATCTCGGTGTTCTTTAGCCCGGCGGCGGCCGCCAGCACGATCCGGGAGCGTTGCGCGAGCGCCTGAGCACTCGTATGACGACGCGCCCAGGACTCAAGCTGAGCGCGCTCCTCTTCTGACAACTCGATGGAAACAGCAACAGGAATAGGCATAGATACTGCCTACCCCGATGCTGGTGAATTAATGCATCAAGACACTAGACGGGCGCCAGCAGCCGTGCGACAGCGTCCTCGATCGCCACGAGCAGCGTCCACGTCGAGTTCGCATGGCCGATGTGCTCGCCAAGCGGAATGGTGGCAGCATCCTCGACCAGCTCGGTGAGCGCCGACTCCATCCGTTCAGCCAGGCAGTCGCGGATTGCATCGGTGATTCCGAGCGGCACATCCACGACCGGCGGATCTCCGCTCAGGGCATTCGTCAGGTCCCATGCTTCGCCTACCCGCTCGCGCGACCGCGCCAGGTCGAACTCCCCGGGGCCGCCGTGCCTTCGGTCAGCGGCGTACTTCGCGTTCCACTCATGATCGCGTATCACCGCCGCCGCGTAGGCGAGCGCCCCCACCTGCTCGGGATCAACCGCCAGTCTTACTGTGGCTAGGCTGCGTATTGTGAGCGCCTCTTCGAGTGGGTTTTTCGTCCTGACCCGGCTCCGAACCGTCACCTTCCGAGGACGCCTTTGTTCAGCGTCCGTATAGCGTGCCGAGTTCCGAGTTGTTTCATTATGCGACCGGACGAGGAATGCCGTTGCCGAATCGAGTATTGCATCGCGCAAATTGGCCGATAAAGGTGCGCCGCACGAAGCACGTGAGGCCACACGATTGGGGACACCAGAGACGACGAGCGCCGGCGTCAGGTCAAGTGACATTCCCGAATGCTCGTCCAGGCTGGTTCCGTGCCGCGATGTCTGCTCACGTTGTTTCGCCCTCGGGCGACGCATGTGGCGGGGAGACCTGGTGCTGAGTCGAGCGCGTACGGCTTAAGCACGTGGCTTTACGCGCCGATACCTGCCATAGGTGTCCGACCCGACCGTCACGCGACCCCGCCGACCGGCGTCGAACGAGCGCCGGCGACGTGCCGAGGCACTCAAGCGTCATCGCGCCGACGCCCCCGCGCGACGTTTGGCGGCCGCCGGCGAGGTCGCCTACCTACGCGAGCAGCTGAGCGTCGCGGCGAGGCTCACGGCGAGCTTGGCAGCCAAGCACGAAATCCAGGAGATGGCGCAGCTCGTGGTCGACGAACTCCACGAGACCTTCGACTTCTATCTCGCGACGGTTCAGCGTCTTGACAGCGACGGGGTGCTGCGCCTGCTAGCTGGGCGTGGCCTCCTTGCCGAGGTCATGAGGGAATTCCTGCTCACCGAGCAGCCCGTGTCGGAGGGCGTCAATGGCAGGGCAGCCCGCTCGGCGGCCACCGCTCTGGTCACCGATACGCGCCGGGACCGAGACTACATAGTCCGCGACCCCAACACGGACCCCCGCTCGGAGCTGTCCGTCGCGATTCTGGTGGACGGCTCGGTGTGGGGCGTCCTGAACATCGAGGAGACCGAGCCCGGTGCCCTCAGCGAGGGCGACGCAGTGCTCGTCGAGGTGATCGCCGCTAGCTTCGGCGTCGCCGTTCATCGTGCCAACCTGATGGCTGACCTTGAGAGGGCGTTTACAACGACATTGGCTGCGTTGGCGAGCACCGTGGAGGCCAAGGACGACTACACCGCCTGCCACGGAGAGGACGTGGCCGAGCTCGTCGAGCGGGTCGCGCTGCGCATGTCACTAACCGGCTGCCGAGCCCGCGATGCACGCTACGCAGCAATGCTGCACGACATTGGCAAGGTCGCGGTGCCGAGCGAGATCCTCCTGAAGCCCGGTCCTCTCACTGAGCAGGAGTGGGTGGTCATGCGCAGCCACGCCGCCATCGGCGGCGAACTGGTGGAGCGCATCGACGCGTTCGCGCACCTCGCTCCAGCCGTGCGCGCGAGCCACGAGCGCTGGGACGGCACGGGCTATCCAGACGGCCTCGCCGACCAGGAGATCCCGCTCCCCGCACGCATCATCGCCGCGTGCGACACCTACGATGCGATCGTCACCGATCGACCCTACCGTCGGGCACGCTCGCCACGAGAGGCCCGCGCCGAGCTGCGCCGAGTCGCCGGTACGCAACTCGACCCCGGCGTCGTCGACGCCCTCGTCGATGAGCTCGACCACGTGTGAGAGCCCAGGCGTCGTGCCGAAACAGGGTTGAGGTACTCCTCACTTGGCGCCGGCAGACAACCGGCTGGGCGGGGAAGCGAGCACTTCCCGCGCCTCAACATGGCGGACCAGTGCGCCGGTTTGGCGCTCGATGCGCCGTGGCAGGCCAGTTTGCATCCAGCGAGATGTGGACGCGGGAAGCGTGGAAACGATTATTTCGTCGAACTCGGCTGGGCTCCAGACTTCAAGCACTGCGTTTAGTGGGTCGGCGTCACCAGCCCGGCCGTCAACATCGAGGCCTAGGTCGCGCAGGCCTGAGGCCATGCGCCTCGCCGTTTGCCTAGCGTCAGGGCTCAGGCCCAGGGGCACAAGGAGCGTAAAGCTCGCCGGTCCGCTCTCCACCCGTGACCGGAGCACGGCTTCCAAACCGACGGACATCGCGGTCCGGTTGGCCACTACAAGGATATTCGACTTGAAGGCCAAAGCTTGCTCTCCTTGGGTTTGGGACCTGCTTTGTCCGGCTTTGTCCGGTCCCACGGCATGACTCTTAGGTAAGTGTGCCCACTCGGGACGCGCCCTCGGTATGGCCTCCCGGCCAAATATGCCCGCGTTGGCATAGCCACCCGGGCAGGACGGCAGGGCGCTCATTGCACGCCCTACGGCGACCTCTTCGGGTCGCGGCCGTAGGTGGCGGGTATCGGGTAGAACCCGTGCAGGCTCGGATCACGGGCCGAAGTGGCCACCGGACTTCACCGCCCTCACCGGTCCGGACGTTGTCGCGCTCATGCCTGTTGCAACCATCGATGTGCGCTGCAAACGTCGTAGTGTCGAGGTGACATCTTTGGACCATGGACCATTGGCCGCGCCGGGTCGAGAGGGCACCATATGCCTGCGGCGCTTGTATCGGGCGCCAATACCAACGGCGATGCCTCGGCCGCGCGTCTCGTCCGGCCAGCGCGATGCGCCGGGGGCAAGCGCCCGGCAGGCGCGAGAACCCGATCAACGCCGAATCTTCAGGGAGTTCCCATGCCCAGAATCATCGTCACAACCGATCCGCCCCTGCTGCGAAACGACACCTCAGTACTGCTCGACGAGCAGGTGCATTCAGTGCATCTAAGCACGCGCCACGCGGCAGCGCAGCTCGTCGAGCGGCTCGCTTGGGCGATCGGCGATGCGGAGGCTGCGGAGGGCGCACGTCCGGATCAGCACGCGAGTCCTCTGGGGCGGTCACTGAGGCCCGGCCGAGACACACGCTCCGGCGCCCGCCTTCCGATGGCCGTATAGAGCCGACAGGGTTTCGGGGCTCTGGGCTTGCACATCTGCGGCGTGCTCCGTGCGCTCCTCAATCCCGGATAGCGCGCCTCCGGGCTACACGAGCAGGCGCCCCATGGCGCCCGACAGGCGACGTCCATCCCCGTACAGTTCGACGATGACCGCTCGGAAGCACGGCCCATTCGGCGTTCTGCTCGACATCGACGGAGTCCTCTACGTAGGCGATCAGCCGATCGAGGGAGCGCATCAGGCCTTCTCGGAGCTGCGCGAGCTGAGTGCGGGCGTCCGGCTGTTGACGAACACCACGTCGCGGTCCCGGCGGGCGGTCCACGAGCACCTGGTCGGGATGGGGTTCGACGTCTCCCTCGAGGAACTGCTGACACCGGCGGCGATGGCCGAGCGCCACTGCCACGAACGCGGGTATCGGTCTGTGACGGTGCTCGTCAGTGGGGGGCTGCGCGAGGATCTCGCCACGCTCGAGAGCGCCGCCCCGGGAGCGCACACCGATGCGGTGGTCCTGGGCGATCTCGGCGACGGTTTCACGCCCGAGGTTCTCAACGACGTCTTCCGTGCGCTGATGGACGGAGCCGAGCTCGTGGCGCTGCAGCACAACCGCTACTGGCGCCGGGCCGACGGACTGGCGCTCGACGTGGGCGCCTACGCCGCCGCCCTCGAGTACGCGAGCGGGCGTGAGGCGGTGACCGTCGGCAAGCCCGCGCGCGCCTTCTTCCTGGCCGCCATGGCCGATTTGGGACTGGAGCGAGGAGTCATGGTCGGCGACGACCTTGAGGCCGACGTCGGCGGGGCGATGGCGGCCGGCCTGCCCGGGGTGCTGGTGAGGACCGGCAAGTACCGCGAGGACGCCCTGACGGCACGCGTGACGCCGACCGCGATCGTGGACTCGATCAAGGACGTCCCTAGGCTGCTCGCGCGCATCCTGCCCGCCTAGGCGCGTGCTCTGCCGAACACGACGAAACGCCCTGGAAGGGCGTGCTGCCGATCGTGGCGTCGCTCGTCATCGGGCACGGGTCCGAGTAGCAGCCTCGGGAGGCAGCCCGACGGCTGACCAGCGCGGCGGCGCTCGGGGCACCGCCGCGCCGGCGCCTCAGACGGACGCGATCTCCCGGACCTGGGTCAGTCGAAGACTGTTGCCTGACGGGTCCCGGAACCCGGAGTCGATGCCATACGGCCGGTCCTCCGGCTGCTCGGTGAATTCGACGCCGCGCGCCCTGAGTTCCTCGTAGGAGGCGTAACAGTCGTCGGTCGTAAGGAAGACGGTCCCGGCGAAGCCCTTCGCCATCAGGCTCCGCACCTGCTCCGCGGTCTCGGCGTCCATGACCGGCGGGCCAGGGATGGCCATCAGCACGATCGCGAACTCTGGCTGGCCAGCCGGGCCGACGGTCAGCCAGCGGAAGTTACCCAACTCGGCAAGGGTGACATCGGCTCGCACCTCCATGCCCAGCTTCTCGGTGTAGAACGCGAGCGCCTCGTCCTGGTCGTGAACCCACAGCTGCGCGTTGGCGATCTTGATCATTGGTTGCTCCTTGAGGGTCGATGGAACGGTGGCTGACCAAGCTAGTGCAGCGCGGGCCGTCTGTCTTCTCGAAACGTGCGGTGTCGCGGGCGTCCATAAACGCGCAGGACACACGTTGGGACCAGGGCGCGCTGGGCCGCCGGCGGGAAGCTCGCACGGTAGGTCGTTGGGGACATGCTAAACGTCCGCGTAAAGCTCGTCGTGAACGAGCCGACGCTCTGCAATCCGACTGAGAAACAGATGTCGGCGACGGAGCGATCGGTGGTTCGCAGGAGTGTGGCGGCCCGCTCCAAGCGCCTGGTCAGCAGGTATGCGTGCGGCGAATCCCCAAAGGCGCGACGGAACTCGCGACTGAAATGGGCGCGCGATAGGCCCGCGGCACGCGCCAAGTCGTCCACGCCGAGCGCTTCGAAATAACGGCTGTCGGCCGCGTCCTTGGCGCGAAGCAGGTGACGAGCAGGTGGAACGAAGGCCACGGGCTCGAGTATCGCACCGTCAGGCCGACTGGTGGCGATCTGAGAGAAGCCAACCGCTGATCGGGCGAATGTACCCGTCCGAATTCGGCGAATCTCTTGCGTCCGGCTGGGGTAGGCTGAGACGGTGACCGCGAAGGAGACAGTGAACGCGCTATACGCGGCCTACGCCACGGGAGATCCGGATCGCATCGCGGCGTTGCTGCATCCCGATGTCACCTGGGTGGCTCCTGCGGGCAATGCAACGCAGGTCGCGCTCGGGCTGGGAAGTGCCGATGACGCGGGGCCGCCGCGGGGCCTCAACGACCTTGACCGTGACGCGATTGTGGCGTTCATGGCGTATGACTACCCGCGGTTCTTCACAAAGGTGGCGTTCGAACCGCGGTCGATGGTTGGCGAGGGCGGCGTGGTGGTGGCCGAGCACAGGATGTCGGCGACCCTTTCCAACGGCCGCTCCTACGTCAACGACTACTGCTTCGCCTACGAGGTCGACGACGGCCGTGTTACGGCGATTCGCGAGTACATGGACACGCGCGGCGGCTGGTTGCAGGTCTTCGGCGGCGATCCTCCGGAGGTCCTGCTAGAAGGCACGCCGCCTGACTCGTGACGAGCAACGCGAGGTTGGCAAGAACCAAGAGGACTGCCGCCCGATAGGCTGCCCGGACTGACCCGACCGCTTGGGAGAGGAGAGCGCAGCCTGTACGTACGGATCGCGCGGTTCGAGGGTGGCGATCGCGACTGGGACGAGTTCGCCGGGGGCGTTCGCGACAGCATTCGCAGCGGTGGACAGGGGACGCCGTTTGAGAAGGTGAGTGACGCATTGGCGCGGATGATGCTGCTGGTCGATCGCGAAGGCAATCGCGGAGCGAACCTGGTGCTGTGTGAGACAGAGGACGACCTGCGGCGGGTCGATGCCGCGCTGAACGAAGTGACGCCGGCCGGCGGGCGCGGCGCCCGAACCTCGGTGGATATGTATGAGGTGCTGCTCGACGAGAAGCCCGGCAGCTAGCCGATTCCCGCCGCCGTCTCGCGGAAGCATGGCGACACACAAAAGATCGGGAGATCCACGATGGCGATCGTGCAGCGCAACGTCCAGATCAATGCCTCGCCGCAGGAGACCATGGCGCTCTTGAGCGATGCCGGTCGCTGGCCGGACTGGTATCCGGGCATGACGGAGATCGACATCACCGCTCCCTTCCCCGACGAGGGGGGCAAGGTCGCCTTCAAGGTGAAGTCGGCGGGCGTGTCGACGTTGATCACCGAGACGGTCCTCGAATACCAGCCGGACAGGCTGCAGCTTCTCCAAATGGACGGCATGATGTCGGGGCGGGCTCGTTGGGAGCTCACCCCGGAAGGTGATGGGACACGACTGACCACGACGTTCGACTACGCGCTGGCGGGCGGCGTGTTCGGCACGATCGCTGATGCGCTCATCGTTAAGCGCATGAATGCCAAGAGCCTCGAAGAAGCTCTCCACAACTTCAAAGATCTCCTCGAGCGGCGGTAGGTTGTTGCGTGACGGAAGCGGTCGGCAACGACGAAGGAGGTGTTGATGCGCAGCCTGATCTACTCGATGACCGTGTCGCTTGACGGCTTCATCGCTGGGCCGGACGGCGCGATCGACTGGTCGGTGCCCGACGAGGATCTGTTTCGCTTCCACACCCAGCAGGTGCAGGAAACCGGTATGCATCTCTGCGGACGTCGGCTGTACGAAACGATGGCCTACTGGGAGACCGCCGAGGAGAGTCCCCTGGCCGCGGACCAGGTCGAGTTCGCCCGGCTCTGGAAGGCCTTGCCGAAGGTCGTGTTCTCCACGACGCTGGAGAGCGTGGTGGGTAACACCACCCTGGCCAGGGACGGTCTCGCCGAGGAGGTCTCACGGCTCAAGGAACAGCCTGGAAAGGACATCGCCGTCGGCGGCTCCGGCCTCGCCGGCGCGTGTATGAAGCTGGCGCTGATCGACGACTGGCGGTTGTTCGTCTGTCCTGTCCTACTCGGCGGCGGCACGCCCTACTTCCCTCGCTTGGAGAGCAGGATCAGCCTCGAGCTGATCGAGACACGCACGTTTGGCTCGGGCGTCGTTTTCCATCGCTACAGACGCGCGTCAGACGGCCTGTAGCTCCTCCTCGGCATCCGCGCCGAGACGCGTTTGGTGCGCGCTCGATCGTTCCGCTGACCTCCGGCGCCTGCGGGAGAGGCGTCCTCAGTTGGCCTCGCGGAGCGCATCTCGTTCCCGTCGCTCGGCGGCGACCTGATCAATCGCCTCCCCGGCCGACGGCAGGCGGGCGTGCACTTCGCGCATGAAATGCGCCGTCAGCACGATCGCGCGGAGGTCCGACCTGGCGACCACGGACGCCGTGCGAGGGTTTCCATCAGACAGCGCGGCGAGCTCACCGAAGCAATCGCCGGGGCCCATCACGTTGATGGGCTGACCGTGCTGGATGACATCTGCCTCTCCCTCCTCCAGCATCATGAACTCGTAGCCCGGATCGCCCTCCATCACGACGGTCTCACCGGTCTCGGCGGTGAGTTCGTCCGCCAGCCTGGCCAGCTCACGCCGTCGCCCGAGCGACAGACCGGAGAGGATGCTTATCCGTCCGAGCCGCTCCGCTCCGTCTCCTCCGAGCCGCTTTCGCTGCATCTGCCCTCCTTTGTCCGCGCCACCGTTAGCCCATCCAACTCCAGAGGCTCCGCCGACACGGGGCCTCAGCGCAGGGGAGCTTACCTCGACGACACGAAGGCCAGCCCTCGCACCGGGCGCCCGTTAGCTGCCGTGGCGGGATCGCGCGCGAGTCGCGGCCACCTGCATGCGCCGACGCGCGCCTCCGGGCTTCAGGCAGGCACCGCCTCGAGCTCGCCACGGCGCGCCGCCTTCGCCTGCTCGCGGCTGTCGCGCGAGGAGATCAGGACAGCCGCGAGGATCGCGCCGACGATCGCAAAGCCGGCGCCGACGAGAAAGGCGCGGTCGAACCCTTTCGTGAGGGCGACCGAGGGGTGCACGCCGCTGCTCAGCAGGCTCTGCGTGCGGCTGTTGGCGACGGTCGCGAGAATCGCCAGGCCGAGCGCGCCGCCGACCTGCTGGGAGGTGTTGATCAGTCCCGAAGCGAGGCCGGCCTCATGCGGCTTGATCCCCGTCACGGCGCCGATCGTCACCGACACGAACGAGAACCCGAGGCCGAAGGCGGCGAGCAGCGACGGGCCCAGCACATCGGCGCTGAAGGACCCACCGGGTGCGGGTACCCGCGAGAACCACAGCAGAGCCGCCTGCGATCAGCAGCAGACCTGCGATCAGCACCGGCTTGAAGCCGATCCGTGTCACGAGCTGCGAGCCGACCCCGGCCGAGATGATGATGCCCACGGCCAGCGGCAGATAGGAGAGCCCGGTCTTGATCGGCGAGAAGTGCAGGACGTCCTGCAGGTAGAGCGAGATGAAGAAGAACATCGAGAACAGCGACATGCCGATCAGCAGGCCCACGATGTCCGATCCCCGCAGCGTGCGCAGGCGGAAGATCGAAAATGGCAGCAGCGGGTGAGCGCTGGCGGCGCTCGATCACCACGAACGCCGCGAGCAGAATGGCCGAGCCGGCGAGCCGCAGCAGCGTGCCCGTCGAGCCCCAGCCGACGTTGACGGCGTCGACCACCGTGTAGACGAGCAGCGCGAGGCCCGCCGTGACCGTCACGGCGCCGGGGATGTCAAAGCCTTCAGTGCCGTCTTCGGAGCTGGCTCTCGAGCAGCAGCCGGGGCGCGAGCATCGCCGCGGCGATGCCGATCGGGACGTTCACGAACAGCACCCAGCGCCAGCTCAGCCCGCTCGTGAGAATGCCGCCGAGCAGCACCCCGGCGGCGCCGCCGGCGCCGGCGACGGCGCCCCAGATGCCCAGTGCGCGGTTGCGCTCCGCGCCTTCGGCGAAGGTGTTCGTGATGATCGATAGCGCCGCCGGCGAGACGATCGCGGCGCCGAGGCCCTGAACCGCACGCGCGGCGATCAGCCATGCCTCGGACTGGGCCAGTCCGCCGGCCAGCGAGGCGAGCGAGAAGACGACCAGGCCGATCATGAACATGCGCCTGCGCCCGAGCAGGTCGGCAAGGCGACCGCCGAGCAGCAGGAACCCTCCGAAGGTCAGCGTGTAGGCGTTCACCACCCACGAGAGGTCGTCGCGGGAGAAGTGCAGGTGGGCGCCGATCGACGGCAGCGCGACGTTCACGATCGACGCGTCGATCACCACCACGAACTGCGTCATCGCCAGCAGCATCAGAGCGAGGTTCTTGCCGCGCTGTGAGCTCAGGTCGGCAACTGCCCTGCGCGGACGCAAGGCCGTCGTCACTGTGTCGCCAGATTGGGTCTCGGTCGTGCTCATGCCGGTCCTCTCGGGTGTGGATGATACGGAAGCGGAATTACGGTTCCTCTTGCTTATAGCAGCATACGGAGCTAAGATTCCGTTTGTCAAGGTCATGTCCACCGATCAGCGCACACTCAGAGCCGACGCCCGGCGCAACCGCGAGCGGATCATGTCCTCGGGCCGCGAGCTGTTCGCGCGCGACGGCCCCGAGGCGCAGATGGACGAGATCGCCGCGCACGCCGGCGTCGGGATCGGCACCGTCTACCGCCACTTTCCGACCAAGGAGGCGCTGCTGACCGAGATGGTGCGCGTCCGCTTCCAGGAGTTCGCTGCGATAGCCACGCTCGCCGAGGACACCGTCGACCCGCGCGAGGCGCTCGAGACCGTCATGCGCCGCTCAGCCGAAGCGGTCGAGGGAGACATGGGCTTTCAGCTCGCGATGATGGGTTCGAACGAGCTCGAGTGGGAGGGCATCGAGGAGCAGAAGGCCGCTCTCGCTGCGGTCGTAACCCGGATCATCCGGCGCGCGAATCAGCGCCGGCGTCGTCCGAGACGACTTCACCTTCGAGGATTTCGGAATGGTGATGTGTGGGATCACCTCGACGATGTACTACAAACCCGGCAGTGCCGACTGGCGTCGCCACCTGGCGATCATGCTCCACGGCGTGTGCGCTCCGGTCCGCGATCTCGAGGCGCAGAGCGCTTAGCCACTCCTCAGCCTCAGGCGTCCAGGAAGCCGTGGATGTCGTCGATCACGCTCTCGGGTTCATCCAGCAGGAACAGGTGGCCGCCACCCTCGACGACGCGCAGCTGCGCGGACGGCATCAGGCGGGCCATGATCCTCGCGTTGGCAAGCGGGATGATCGGGTCATCGTCGCCCGCGATGATGAGCGCGGGCTGGGTGACACGCCACAGCCAGGGGACGGATGTCCAGCCCGATGCAGCGTACAGCTGGTAGCCGTAGCCGAGCAGCTGCGGCGGCCGCGCGAGCCGCGCGGCGGCCTGGCGTTCGAGCTGGCCGGGGTCGCGGCGTGTGCGCCCGCCCGCGATGTGCGGGATCATCAGCTTGAACAGGCGCGGGTGGTAGTAGCGCGCGGGCGTCATCAGCATCAGGGCCGGCAGCGGGCGCGGCGGGATGATGGGCAGCCCCTGCGCGGTCGCACACAGGATCAGGCGCCGCACCCGCTGCGGGGCGCGGTGCGCGAGCTCGAGCGCGAG
Organism: uncultured Solirubrobacteraceae bacterium; assembly: GCA_963779605.1. GTDB lineage: Bacteria > Actinomycetota > Thermoleophilia > Solirubrobacterales > Solirubrobacteraceae > Palsa-744. Next base: position 547,889 of record CAVZYR010000004.1, on the reverse strand, counting down.
CAGGCCGCCGAAGGAGTAGCCGAGCACGTCGGCCTGTGCGACATCCAGCTCGTCGAGGAGTGCAGCGACCACGCGTGCGAGTCCCCGCATCCGCAGCGGATAGCGCGGCCGGTCGGACAGGCCCGTTCCGGGGGCGTCGAGCGCGATCACCTCGCGGCCGCGCACGAGCCGCTCGAACGGTCGCCACATATCGAGGTTCGCGCCGATGCCCGTCAGCAGCAGCAGAGCCGGTCCGCTGCCGCGACGGGCCACACGCAGGTTGATCCCGGCGGCGCAAACGCGCTCGGTGCGCCGGCGCGCCGAGTGTTTCGGCGGGCTCAGCTTTGCCCGCCCGGCGCGACCGGCGCGGGCGGGCGACTTGGGTCGCTCAGTCATGCGGGCGGGAACGATAGAGGCGCCGCCGACGCGCGGTTTCGGCCATCACCTAGCCGGCGCGGACGTAGGAGCCCGGCGCCTTGGCGGTCGGGCGGTGCGTGCGGCTGCCAAGCGATTTCGGGGCGGCCCTGAGAGCCCCCGACCTGTCGCTCAGCCATTCAACGTAGTCCGGCCACCAGCTGCCCTGTTTCAGCTCCGCCTGCGTGAGCCAGGCATGCGGATCCTCCGGCGCTTCGTCGACGGCTCTGTAGGTCGATCGGCTGGCTGGGCCCGGGGGGTTGACCAGCGCCTGGATGTGACCGCTGGTGGACAGCACGAAGCGTGAGGAGCCGCCGAGCAGCTGGGTGCTGCGGTACGCGTTCTCCCAGGGCACGATGTGGTCTTTGACGCCCGCGACGACGTAGTTGTCGACGTCGATCGCCGCGAGCTCGACCGGGGTTCCGAGCGTCTCCAGGGCGCCGGCCCGGGTCAGCGCGTTCTCCAGGGCCAGGTGTACGAAGTCGCGGTGGAGCCCGGCCGCCAGGCGCACCGAGTCCTGGTTCCAGTAGAGGATGTCGAACGCCGGCGGGTCCTTGCCGAGCAGGTAGTTGTTGACGACGTAGTTCCAGATCAGGTCGTTCGGCCGCAGCCATGCGAATACGCCCGCGAGCGCCCGCCCGTCCAGATACCCCTTGCGCGCGGACTCGGCGACCGCGGCGGCAGCGAGCTCGCGGCTCGCGAGCGCCGCGGTCGTGCCCGCTCGGGCGTTGTCCAATGCGCACACCCACAGAGTCAGACTCGCCACCTGATCAAGGTCTTCCTCGGCTGCGAGATGTCCCAGGGCGGCCGCCGTGATGATTCCTCCCGAGCAGGCGGCGTTGACGTGCACCGCCTGCTGTTTGGTGATCTCGGCCACCGCCTCGCGCGCCTCGAGCACCGACCGCGCGTAGGTGTCGAGGTCGAAGTGGCCCTCCTCGGCGCCGGGATTGCACCAGGAGATCAGGAACACCTGCTGCCCGGCGGCCACCAGATGCTCGACCAGGCTGCGACCCGGGGCGATATCGAGAATGTAGAAGCGGTTGATCGTCGGCGGCACGAACAGGAGCGGGACCTCATGCACCTTCTCGGTGCTCGGCCGGTAGTGGATCAGCTCGAACACGTCTGTGCGCATCACCACCGACCCGGGTGACAGCGCGAGGTTCTCGCCGAGCTCGAACTTGCTCGTGTCGACGCTCGCGGGGAGCCGCGGCGCTTTGGACATGTCGTGCACGAACCGCCGTCCGCCCGTGAGCAGGTTGGCCCCGCCCCGGTCCACGATCTCTCGCAGCACGGCGGGATTCGACCACGGGAAGTTCGTCGGCGCGAGCGCGTCGAGGATGTTGCCGGCGGCGAAGCGCGCCTGACGTTCGCTGCGCCAGTCGAGCTGCGCATCATCGATCAGCTCGTCGACCACCTCGACCGCTGCCAGGTAGGACTGCAGCAGCCGATGCAGCAACCAGTTCTCACTCCAGGCCGGATCGCCGAAGCGCCGGTCCCCCTTCGCCGGCGCCCGTGCGGAGCGACCCGCCGCCGCGCGGGCGACCTCCTGGCCGAGCTCCCCCGCGCGGCTCGCCAGGCGGGTCGGACGACGGGCGAGCGCCGTGGCGAGCTTCAGCGCGGCCGTCGGCTTTACAAACCGTCGCACCCCTCCGTCGTCGATCGCCGCGTCGGTGAGCATGACGTCGAGCGCCGACCGGGCAGCCGCGCGGGCACCGATCGAGTCTCCCTGGCCGTTGCCGCCCGCGCCGGTATCCGCGTCTTCGGGCTTCGAGGTCGATGTGCGTGTCATCGCTCTTTCGGTGGCGTTGCTCGGGGCCGGTTGATCGCGATGATAGTCCCGACACGCCGGCCGCGGCGAGCCGCCCACGCTTCTCGACGCCCGAGCGGCGCGGGGTGAGGGTTCTCCCGCCAAACCCGGGCTTCGGCGCCGAGAGCGCGCTGCCCGTGTAGCTTTCACGATTCAACTATGGAGGGATCAATGACCTTGAAGCTGTCCACATGGCTTCTCGCGGCGCTCGCCGGAGGAGCTCTCCTCGCGGGCTGCGGGAGCAGCGGCAACTCGACATCCACCACCACCGTCCAGAGCACCCCGACGGCCGCCGGCACGAGCCCGGGGACGACGAGCCCGGCGAGCACCGCCCCGTCGACGACGAGCACCGGTACGACCGCGACCACTCCGGCCGTCACTCCCCTGCCCCCGGCGCAGGCAAAGCAGGCGGTGGCGACGTGCAAGCACACCGTGAAATCGGAGTCTGCGATTCCGACGAGCGCCAAGGGCAAGCTCGAAAAGACCTGCGAAAAAGCCGCCTCGAGCGGCAGTGCGGCCGCGCTGCGCAAGGTCGCTGAAGAAGCGTGCATCGAGCTCATCACCGCTTCACACCTGCCTGCCGGTGTGATCAGGGAAAAGGCGCTCGCCACCTGCAAGGTCAACAGCAGCGTGGGCCGGTAGAGACCTCGCCGGCGAGGGGAGGCTGCGGCTATTCCGCCGCGGCCTCCTCCTCGGCCTCCTCCTCCGCCTCCTCCTCGTCTTCGTCGGCCGCGTACAGCGACTCGCGCGCCAGCTCCTGGCCCTTTGCGCCGAACAGCTTGATCTCGAGCAGGTCGTGGCGGTAGTCGTCGGGTGCGATCAGCGTGAAGCGTTCCTCGATCAACTCGCACTGATCGACCGCGAGACCGGCCAGCTCGGCGGTGACGATGCGCCCGCCGGGGACGAGCGGGTGCCCCCATACGAGCGTCATCGCGGCCACCGCGCCCGAGTGCCCACGCCAGGCGCCGATCACCTCGTCGCACAGGTCCATGCTCCAGTCGGGGTTGCGCTCGGCGGTCTCCTCTGTGAAGTCCACGTAGGAGGCGAACTCGGTCGGCTCCTCCTCCTCGGCGGCGGCGAGGAAGCGAACGTAGCCGAACAGCTCATACCCGTTCGAGGTGGTCGTCGTGGCGGGCACATATGTCCGCCCGTGCCAGCTGCGATCGGGGTGCCAGATGAGCTCGCCCGGCTCGCCCAGGTCCTCCGGCTCGCCGTCCATCTTCAGGGCGCCCGCCAGGAACTCCTCGCGCAGGCGATCGGCCCAGCGCCCATATGGGAGCGGCTCCTGCGGAGGCTCGGCGACGAAGCGGGGTAGGAAACGCTCCTCGGGCGGCATCGCCTTCAGCAGCCTAGTCTTCCGGCGCTCGCGCCACGCAGCTCGGCATGCTCAGGCCTCGCGCAGTACGGCCGCGGCGTGCTCGGGCGAGACGATGTTGAGGTTGACGCCGGTGGAGAGCTCGAGGCCGGCCAGGTGGGTCAGGCGCGGAAGCACGTCGATCCGCCAGCAGAACTCCTCGACGCCCCGTGGAGCGGTGCGCACCCACATGTTCAACGGTGGGCTCGCGCCGAAGTGGCGCGCCAGCCGGCACAACCCGTCGTGCAAAAGCGCGCTCCCCGCCGGTCCGTCATCCTCGAAGCGCGGGCGGGGCCTGCGCGGGGCCAGCATCAGCTGGAAGGGCAGCCGCGAGGCAAACGGCGCCATCAGCACAGCCTCCTCGTCGATCGCCACGATCCGCTCGCGCAGGCGCACCTCCTCGGCCACCAGGTCGCCGAGCAGGCTCTGGCCCATCGTGCGCGTCGTGTAGGCGCCGGAGCGCTCGCGCTCGCGCGCGATCGCCGCCGGCACGAAATCCATGGCGTACAGCTGCGCATGGGTGTGCGGCAGCGACGCGCCGGCCTCCGGGCGCTCGTTGACGATCAGCTGCACGCACGCGCTCTGCGCGTGCACGCGCATGCGCGCACGCCAGCTCGCAACCGCCGCGGTCACCTGTGCGAGCGGAAGTTCCGCCAGCGACAGCACCGGCTGAGGTCCATTGACGATGACCTCGTGCGAGCCGGTCGCGGGCAGTGCGCAGAACAGCTCCATGCGAGCCTCACGCCCGTCTCCCTGCGGCTCCTCGGCATCCGCGCTCGCCCCGTCCGGCGGGGTGAGCGCGGGGAACAGGTTGGGGATCACCCGCACAGTCCACCCGGGCGAGTCGGGCGGCCCACCGCCGGGTCGCACCGCTTCGAGCTCCGGCGGCGTGCGATCCTCGTTGCCCTCGGCGAAGGGGTCGCTGCCGGGATCGATCGGGTCGGGCGGACGCTCGCGCAGCCGGCGTCCGGGCTCTCCCCCGGGCCGGCGCGAGCGCTCACCGGCGACGATCGTCCTGTGCCCGCTCAGCGGATCGATCCGAATCTCAGGCACGCGCCGCACCCTCTCCCTGCAGGCTCACGTCAACCATCGAGGGCATAGCGCCTGACGTCCTGTTCGAGCTTGGCCACGCTCAGGTAGGGGCCCTGGCGGATGTACTGCCTGCCGCTGCGGTCGTAGAACACGGTCACCGGCGTGAACGTCGAGTCGGTGATCGTCGCCCCGGCCTGGCCGCTGCTGTCGTAGTAGCTCGGGTAGCTCACCGGGAGCGAGCGCAGGAAGCCGAGGGCATCCGAGCGGCTCGTGTCCCCCGAGTCGATCCCGATGAAGGCGACCCGGCGTCCCTGCGCGACCGATACGCGCTGAAACGCGCCGAACTCCGAACGGCAGGGCACGCACCAGGATGCCCACTTGTTGATCACCACCGGGTAGCCGTGAAGCGCCGCAAGACGGGCTCGTACGGCGCCAAGGCCCCCCGGCAGGAGCTCCGAGGACTGGGCGTGCAGCGCGGCCAGCGGCGCCGGCGAGCCGGCCAGGCGAGCCTGCATCTGCGCCCGCGTTAGCTGCGATGGCGCGGCCGGCGCACCGGCGGAGCCGGCCAGCTGAACGAGGCCGACGGCAAGCAGCGCCACCAGCGCCACCCCGCCCGCCACGATCGATACCCGCTTCGGCGTCATCGACGCACAGGGTGGCAGATGCCCTCGATCTCGATCGCGTTCCGACGTCCCACTTCAATCTCGCCGCGACGTGCTATACCCTGCTGAAGACACGTCATAGCCGGGTTGCTCTGAGCATCCGGCAAACGGCGCCAGTCGGGCGCCAGTCCTTCCGAGTCGCGCTGAAGCCACTTCTGCGGCGGCTCAGTCTCGAAGTCCAGAGCCTCAATGGCCGAGTCCACCTCAGTGGCCCGTGCGGTCGCTCCCGTCCCCAGTTCCGCGGAAATCTCACGCGCGGAGAAGCTCGTGCGCGAGCGCTTCCTGCACGAGGGGGAGGATGCCGCCGTCGCGCTGGCCGCCGGCACCCCGCGCAGGCATGCGCTCGACCAGGCCCTGGCCGAGCTCGAGGCGGACCCGAAGGCCAAACATCCGTCAACGGCGTGGCGCCGCGAATTCTCGCTGCTGCTCGGCCTCGAGCGGCTGCTGTCCGAGGACGAGCCGAAGCTGGCTGACGGGACGGTGCTATCGGCCCACCAGGTCGACGCGCTGTCGGGCACGCTGACGGCGCTGCTGGCCGAGGCGCAGCGGCCGGCTCCCGGCGGCAACGGCCGTGCCGCGGCCTCGGCCTCGCCCGAGCTGCTGGCCTCCGCGGACATTCTCGGCCCCGAGGACGTGGTGGTGGCCGAGGCCTCCGCGGCCCCGCCCAGCCCGGCCGCGGCCGACTCCGAGGCGCCCGAAGAGGAGGAGGACGAGGAGGAGCTCGAGGAGGACGAGGAGGATGAGGAGGACGACGACGACCTCGGGCCCGTACAGCGCGCCGCACCCGATGAGGACGAGGATGAGGACGACCTCGAGGACGACGTCGAGCTGATCGCCGAGGAGGAGGAGCCGGAGGAGGAGCCAGAGCTCCAGGGCGAGTCCGACGAGGAGCCGCGCGACTGGGTCGAGGACGAGGACGAAGAGGAAACCCTCGCCGAGCAGCCGGAGGACCCCAACGCCGCCAAGCGCTTCTGGTTCGAGCACGCGACCGGCGCCGGCAAGACCGTCGCGGCGCTCGGGTTCGTGGAGGCTTCACAGACCGGTGGCGTGCTGATCCTCACCCACCGCCGCAACCTCGTCGACCAGTTCCACGGCGAGCTGCGCGACCGCGGCTACTCCAAGCGCATCAGCCGCGCGCTGCTGCAGGGTGAGGACTCGGTCAAGGGTCCCGTGACGGTCGAGACCTACCAGTGGTTCGTGCGCAACGCGGGGAAGATCTCGAGCGCCTACACGATCGTCATCTGCGACGAGGCGCACACCGCCCTCGGCGAGAAGACGAGCAGCGCGATCCGCAACTGGACGGGTCCGATCTTCATCGGCATGACCGCCACCGGTGCGCTGATCGCCCGGCACGTGACCGACCTGTTCCCGACCCAGACCTCGCGCTTCGACCTCGCGCAGGCGGCGCGGCGGGGCGTGATCGCGCCGCTGCGATGCGTGCGCATCTCACCCGGCGTGGGCGTGCGCACGATCGCCAAGGTGCCACTGCGCCGGGGCGAGGTCGATACCGAGTTCGACCAGGAGGAGCTCGCCAAACTGCTCGACCAGCAGCCGTTCAACCTGGCCGTCGCCAACCTGTACCGCACGCGCTTCAACGGAGTGCCCGGCGTCGTCTACGCGGCCGGCGTGCGCCACGCCTACAACCTCGCCGAGGCATTCAGGGCAGAGGGGATCAAGGCCCAGGGCGTCTCGGGCGAGACTCCCAAGCGCGAGCTGGCCGAGATCCTCGCGCGCTACGAGCGTGGCGACATCGACGTGCTGATCAACGCACAGCTGCTCGCCGAGGGCTGGAACAGCCCTCGCGCCACCGTCTGCGTGCACCTGGCGCCGACGGCCTCCAAGCGCATCTACCAGCAGCGCGTGGGGCGCGTCACCCGCCGGCACCCCGGCAAGGAGGCGGGGCTGGTCGTCGACTTCGTACACCCCGCCACCAAGCACGACGATCCCGTCGTCACGCTGCACTCGCTGCTCGACCGGGACGTGTACCGCGGCGGCGCGATCGTCGTCGGTCCCGTGCGGCGCGGGCGCGGACGCAGGATGCGCGTGGAGCGGCGCGTGCTGCCGGTGTGCGCCGAGGAGGAGCGGCGTTTCGCGGTCTTCGAGCGCGAGCTGTGGCGCATCGCCGTTGAGCATCTCGACTACGGCGAGCAGCACGTGTGGGCCGCGCTCGCCGGTGCGAGGGTCGCGCCCAGTGGTTGGCGCAGGGCGCGCGCGATGCTCCACTTCGACCGCACCGGGGAGCTCAAGAGCCGCTTCCTGATCACCGCCGTCCAGCGCAACAACAACCCGCAGCTGCGGCTGCGCGCGCTGACGGACATCGCCTCGCTGCGCGACCCGGACGCGTTCGACACGGCAATCGACATCATCGGCGGGTGGGGGCGCGAGGAGCGCAAGGAGGCCGCCAAGATCATGCTGCGCGCGCTCGTCGAGCGGCGGATCGGAAGGCGCGACCAGGCCAACGCCTGGATCTGGCGCCTGGCCGAGTACACGCGCGATGTGCACGAGGAGTACGCGGTCCAGCGCTGGCCGGAGACCAAGCGGTTGCTGGGACTGCTCGTCAACTCGGCCGGCGGCGCGCACGCGCGTAACGCGCGGCGCCTGATCCACGCCGCGCGAAAGCAGGACCGGCGCCTGGCGGCGGCGCTGCTGGCGGCGGCGCTCGCCCACACGCCGGAGGCCGAGGAGGCGCTGCGCGGGGCGCGCACACGCATGGCCCGCAAGCCCCCGGCGCTGGCGCGCGAGCTGCTCCGCAACTTCCCCAAACGCCGGGCCCGCAGTGCCCGGCGCAGGCGCAAGGGTGGAAAGGCCGGCTCGAACGGCAACGGCCCGGGTATCAAGGACACCGCGGCGAGCAGCGTCGAGGCCGCTGCTCTCAACGACGTCCGCGACGGGCGCTCTGATTTCGCGCCACGGGAGTCTTCGAACGGGCCAGCTGCCGACGTGGCGGCCAACGGCCTCAACGGCGGCGCCCGCGAAACGCTCGAGCGAAGCGTCGACGAGGCTCTCAACAACGCCGAAGAGTGACCGCGGGCGCGTCGCGACGGGGGCTCTAGCCGATCCGCCGCAGGTGCACCTCGCCCGCCGCGAGCGTCGTCTGCCCGCCGTCGGGGAGCGAGACGATCAGCCGCCCGGCCCCGTCGATGCCCTCGGCGCGACCGCGCTGAGGTCCACCGCTCGCACCGGGCGCCCCCCACTCCACCTCGCGGCCGCGCAGCACATCGCGCGCACGCCAGGCCGTGAGCGTCGCCCCCTGCTGCTCGCCGAGCCGCCGCTGCAGAGCATCCAACAGCCGCTCGAGCGTCGGCTCGAGCTCCGCTGGGGAGTAGCCCAGAGTCGCCGTCTTCTCGCGCAGCTCGGCGGGCATCTCCTCGGGTCGGACCGCCACGTTCAGGCCGACACCGAGGATCGCCCAACCGGCCTGAGGGCGCCCCTCGGCCAGTATTCCGGCGAGCTTCAAAAGAGCGCCGGCGCGCGGGACGACGACGTCGTTGGGCCACTTGATGCGCGCGCCCCTCCCCGCGACGTCACACACGGCGACGGCCGCGGTCAGCGGCAGCAGCGCCGGCGGGGAGCGCACCAGCAGCGACATCAGAAGCGAGCTGTCCGCGGGCGCGATCCAGTGGCGGCCCTGGCGCCCGCGTCCCGCGGTCTGCAGGGAGGCCGTCACGAGCGTTCCGTGCGGCGCACCGGCGATCGCCAGCGCGCGGGCGCGGTCGTTGGTCGAGTCGGTCGTGCGCAGGTGCAGGCGGGGTCGGCCCAGCGCGCTCACAGCGGCCGCAGGAGGATCTCGTCGTCACGCGCCGCTCCCAGGTGCTCGGCGGCCGAGCCGCGATTGACGGCCAGTGCCGCCATGCGCTGAGCGTCCTCGTAGAGCAACAGCTCACCGGCGGCGACGTCGGCGAAGGTGGAGGCGTAGCGGCCGGGATGCTCGCGCCCGGAAATCTGCACCAGCACCCGGTCGCCGAGGCGCACGCCCGCAGAAGACAGCAGCGCGTGGGAGGCGTCGAGGATCAGGTTTCCGAAATGGTCGGTCCGCAGCACGTGCGCGATCAGCCCATCCTCGCTCGCCTGCGCCTGGGGAAGCTCGAGCCGGCGCAGCTCATCCACCGCCAGTGGCTCGCCCAACTCGGCGAGGGGCTCCTGCGCCGCCAGCGCGGCGGCGACCGGCGCGAAGATGTCGCGGCCGTGGAACGTGGCCGACACTGGCTCAAGGCGCTCGGGGGAACGTCCGACGTCAACCGCGTCGAGCACCCCTCCGAGGCGTTCGGCCGCGAGCATCAGCAGCCCGTTGTCGGGTCCCACGAGCAGACGGTCCTGCTCGGCGGTGCGCAGCGCCACCGCCCGCCGCGCGTCGCTTCCGACGGCGCCGACCGTCGGGTCGACCACGGCCAGGTGGACGCCGGCCGGCATGTATGCGAGCGCGTCGCGCAGCACCAGCGCGCCGGTGCGCACGTCGTGGCGCGGGATCGCGTGGCTGATGTCGATCACGCGCGCCGCGGGGCAGCGCCGCGCGATCACGCCGTGACAGACCCCGACGAACTCGTCACCGTGGCCGTAGTCCGACAGGAAGCTGATCAGCGAAGCGCTCAGCGTCCCCGCTCCGCGGCGTCGAGGAGCAGCGACTCGACCACGCCGCCGACGTCGTGGCGCTCGGCCTCCACGTCGGGCTCGAGCCCGTTCTCGCGCAGCGTCTCCGAGGTGACGGGGCCGATCGAGACGATGCGCGTTGCCGGGGCGATGCCGTGGCGCGGAGCCTCCGCGTCGTCGTCGCCCGCGCCGGCCGACTCGATCGCCTCGAGGAAGAAGCGAACCGTCGAGGAGGAGGTGAAGGTGATGTAGTCGGCGCCGCGGGCGGCCGCGAGCGAAGGGGGGCTGAGCGGCGCTGCGATCGTCTCATACAGCGCGAGCACGTCGACCTCGATCCCGCGCGCGCGCAGCCCGTCCGCGAGCACGTCGCGCCCGCTGCTGCCCCTCGCGATCAGCGCGCGACTCGCGGGCACGTCCGCCAACACCTCGAGCAGACCCTCGCCGACGGAGCGCTCGGCGACGACGTCCGCCGTGATACCCCGCTCGTCCAGTGCCGCGGCGGTGCCCGGGCCGATCGCCGCCACGCGCGCGCCCGCCAGAGCCCTGGCATCACGCCCGCCGGCGCTCAGGCGCTCAAAGGTGGCGGCCACCGCGTTGGCGCTCGACAGGCAGACGAGGTCGTATGGCGAGGGGTCGAGTGGTGGGCCGGGCAGCGCCCGAGCGCGGATCACCGGCGCCTGCACGACCCGCGCGCCGTGCCCTTCGAGCGCTCGCGTGAGGCCGCTCGCCTGCGCGCGCGCGCGGGTGACGGCCACCGTGCGCCCATCGAGCGCGCCCGCCGAGCGCCAGGCGAGATCCTCTGAGAACGCCGCGACCGCTCCCACGACGGTGATCGCCGGCGCGCGGATCTGCTCGCGACGGGCGGTCTCCGCAATCGTCGCCAGGCTGGCGGTCACGGTGCGCTGGCCGGGGAGCGTGCCGCCTTCGACGACGGCGGCCGGCTCGGAGGCGGGCCGCCCCGCGGCGATCAGCGACTCGGCGATCTGCGCCAGGCCGCGCACGGCCATGTAGAACACGAGCGTTCCCGGAAACGCCGCCAGCGCCGGCCAGTCGAGGTGCTCAACCCCGTTCTCCTCGTCGCCCGCCGCGTGCCCGGTGACGAGTGCCACCGCGTTCGAGATCCCGCGATGGGTGACGGGAATGCCGGCGAAGGCCGGAGCGCCCAGGCCGGCGGTCACGCCGGGCACGACCTCGTAGGCGATGGCGGCCGCGCGCAGCGCGAGCGCCTCCTCGCCGCCGCGCCCGAACACGAAGGGATCGCCGCCCTTCAGACGCACCACCGTCCGGCCCGCCCGGGCGTGCTCGATGAGCAGCGTCTCGGTGAGCTCCTGCGGGACGGACGCGCCCCCGCCCTGCTTGCCCACGAACACGAGCTCTGCATCCGCGCGCGCGCCGTCGAGAGCCGTCGCCGGGATCAGGCGGTCGTAGAGGATCACCTCAGCGGTGGCGATCAGCTCGAGCGCACGAGCGGTGAGCAGGCCCGCGTCGCCGGGGCCGGCGCCCACCAGATACACACGCCCCGCTGGCTCAGGCGCTTGCAACCCGCGCCATCTCCTCCGCCCGCTGCAGGAGCTCGGCGCCTCCGGCCAGGCGCAGTCGCTCCGCCACCTCGCGTCCGAGCGCCTCGGGCTCATCGACTCCGCCCAAGAGCTCATCGCTGCACCAGGCGGAGCCGTCGGGCAGCCCCACCCACGCGCGCAGGCGCAGCTGTCCGGCGCCGGCGGCGACGGCCCAGGCGCCGAGCGGCGTATTGCAGCTGGCTTGTAGCGCATGCGCCAGCGCGCGCTCTGCCCGCAGGCAGGTGAGCGTCTCGCGGTCTGAGATCTCGCGCACGGCGTCCGCCACAGGCGCGTCCTCAGCGCGTCCCTCCAGCGCGAGCGCGCCCTGTCCCGGCGCCGGGACGAAGCGCTCGGGATCGAGCACGGCCCCGATCTCGGACTCCCGCCGCAGGCGCTCCAGCCCGGCGCGGGCGAGCACGATCGCGTCGAACTCGCCAGCCGCGAGCTTGCGCAGGCGCGTATCGACGTTGCCGCGTATCGCCACCACCTCGAGATCCTCGCGCGCCGAGCGCAGCTGCGAAGCGCGGCGAAGGCTGCTGCTGCCGACGCACGCGCCGGCGCCGAGCTGCTCGATCGAGTCGGCTCCGCAGAGTACGTCCTCGGCGGACGCCCGCGTCGGCGCCCCCAGCAGCTCCAGGCCGTCGGCCAGCTCGCCGGGGACGTCCTTGGCGGAGTGCACGGCGAGGTCGATCTCACCCTCGCTCAGCGCCCGCTCGAGCTCCGCCACCCAGCGAGACTTGTCCTCAGCCGCCACGCCACGGTCCCCGGCCGTCACGACTGGAACGATCTCGCATGCTCCGGCTCCGAGCGCCTCCAATCGGTCCGCGACCAGCCGGGCCTGTGCAAGCGCCAGCGCGCTGCCCCGGGTCCCGATCCGCATCAACGCTCGCGACGGCGGCGCAGGTCGTGGACCTCCGCCAGTTTCCCCGATGGCTCCTCGAGCGATTGTCCGTCCTCGCGCAGCGCGAACAGCTCCCGCACCGTCTCGAGGCTCGCGTGGCCGCGATCCTCGCCGAGGCTGCGAAGGCGGATCGTCGGCTCATGCAGAAGACGGCTCATCACCGCCCGAGCGATCGCCTCGACGCGTGCGAGGTCCCGCGGTGAGGCCGTCTCCCAGCGCCCGGCGTTCTCCGCCAGCACCTGCTCCACCAGCTTGTTGCCGTGCTCGCGCAGCGCGCTGATGGTCGGCAGCGTGTCGCGCTGGCCGAGCCAGCGCGCGAAGCGGTGGATCTCCTCCTCGACGATCGCGAGAGCCTGCGGAGCCTCGGCGGCGCGCGTGTTGAGGTTGCTCTCGACCACCGCCTGCAGGTCGTCGATGTCGTACAGGCTCACGCCCTCGAGCTCGCCGCACGCGGGGTCGATGTCGCGCGGCACCGCGATGTCGATCAACAGCAGCGCTCGCGAGGCGCGCTCCTGCATCACCAGCTCGAGCTCCTCGCGACCGACGATCGAATGCGGGGAGGAGGTCGATGAGAGCACGATGTCGGCCTCCAGCAGCTGGTCTGGAAGTCCGTCGAGCCCGACGACCGAGCCGCCGAAGCGCTGCGCGAGGCCGAGCGCCCGGTCGGCGTGGCGGTTGGCGACGAAGATCGTGTCGGCGCCACGGTCGGCGAGGGCGCGTGCGGTCAGCTCGCTGGTCTCGCCGGCTCCGAGGATCACGACGTGGCGGCCCTGGAGCGTGTCGAGGACGCTCAACGCGAGGTCGACCGCCACCGACGGAACGCTCACCCGGCTTGAACCGATCGCGGTCTCCGTGCGCACGCGCTTGCCGGTGCTGAGCGCCGCGGCGAACAGGCGGTTGGACAGTGCTCCGGTGGACCCCGCCCGCATAGCGGACTCGTGCGCTCGCCTGACCTGGCCCTGGATCTCCGCCTCGCCGACGATCATCGACTCGAGCCCCGCGGTGACGCGGTAGAGCTGGCGCGCGGCGTCGCAGTTGCGCGGCGAGTAGATCGCCTCGGCGAGCTCGGTCGGGCGTATCGACGCGCGGCCGGCCAGCAGGCCCAGTACCTCGGACTCGGCGCGCACGGGGTCGCCCACGACCAGGTAGATCTCCGTGCGGTTGCACGTCGAGATCACGACCGCCTCGTGCACCTCGGCGGTGGCGGTGGCCTCGAGCGCGAACTCGCTGGCCTCGGACTCGGTGAAGGCCAGTCGCTCGCGCAGCGCCACCGGCGCCGTCTTGTGCGAGATGCCGAGCGCCAACAGCTCGCTCATGCCAACGTCGACTCCGCGCGGGGGACGTCGAGCTCCTCGGGCTCGCCCGCCTGCTCCTGCTCGAGCAGCTCTCCCAGCTCGCGCTCGATCCGGTTCAGACGGATGGCCATGATCGCGACGTACACGAGCACCAGCGCGAACAGGACCACGTAGGCGCCGGCGACGTACTTACCGGCCTCGTGCAGCGGCAGGGCGGGCAGCTCGCCGAGCGTCCCAGCCATCAGCTGCCCGGCCTTCCCACCGCGCGCGCGCTCATCCTCGTCGCGGGCAGCTGGGTGGGAGCGGCGCTTCGCGGCCTGCGTATCTGCGCCTCGCCGGCCCAGCCGCCGCGGCTGCGCGCACTCGCTCGCCGATCGCTGAGCCGGCGCAGGGCCCGCAGCTGGGCGCGCGTGTGCTTGGCCGTGAGCTCGAATTTGCACAGGGTCACGTACAGCAGCGTCATGCCCAGCAGCGACACGAGGAACGTGAACGCCATCCGCGGCGGCAGGTTCGAGGTGCTGCCGAGCACGCGCGGATGCAGGTAGGCGGTCGACAGGCGCACGGCGATGAAGTTCATCGGCACGAAGGCGCCCGCGGTGACCGCGAACACCGATGCGTAGCGCCCCTGGCGCTCGGGATCCTCGATCGCGAAGCGCAGCGGCTGGTAGGTCGCGTACAGCAGGAACACGATCAAGAACGACACCAGCGTGGGCTCGCTCCAGACCCACCAGTGCCCCCACGATCCCTTCGCCCAGATCGAGCCGGTGATGAGCGTGCCGACGCCGAAGATGAGGCTCATGTGGATGGCCACATAGGAGCGCATGTCCCAGCGCGAATCGCGCGTGCGCAGGTGCAGTGCGCCGAACACGCCGCCGGCCACGAACCCGCACAGCGCGATGATCGCCAGCGGCACGTGCACGTAGAAGATCTTCTGCAGGAAGCCCTGTTCGGCTTCCAGGGGCGCGTAGAAGAACACGAGCGCCAGCGCGATCGTGACCACGACGACGGTGGCGACGCTCAGCGCGGGCAGGCCCCGTCCATAGGAATGGGCATCACCCCGGGGGCGATGCTTGTGAGAGGAGCCGGCCGGATGCCGGCTTGAGGATTCCATTCAGTCCTCCAGGAGGAAATCGAACAGGGCAAAGGCGATCAAGCCGAACACCAGATCATAGAGGCCCAGCGTCAGCAGCCAGCGCGCCGGCGGAGCCGTGGCGTGGAGCGAGAACAGCGGCGCGCTCGCGCGCGCGCCCCCGATCACGACCGGCACGAGCAGCGGCAGCGACAGCAGCGCGCCCAGCAGGTCGCGTGCGCGTGTGCGTACGGCCAGCGCGGCCACGAGCGTTCCGATCACGGCCACGCCGAGGTCGCCGAGCGCGAGCACCGCCAGCAGGCCCGGCATCGCTCCACCCAGCGACGGGCCGAGCAGCAGAAGCGCGAAGGCCGGCACCGCGACGAGCTCGAGCACCAGCAGGTAGGCGAGCAGCGCGAGTGCCTTGGCGATGAACATCGCGCTGCGATCGACCGGCGCCAGCAGGAAGCCGTCGAAGCCGCCCTGCTCGGCGTCGGCGACGAACAGGCGGTTCACGCCGAGGATCGCCGCGAACAGCAGCGTCACCCACAGGATGCCGGCGGCGAGGTCGCCTTCGACGCTGTTGCGGTTCAGCGCGAAGTGGAACACCACGAAGGTGGTGACGGCGAACAGCGACATCCCCGGCACGGACTCGAGCGTGCGCAGCTCGACGAGCAGCTCCTTGCGCAGCAGCGCGCCGACCGTCGCGCCCATGCCCGGGGGCCTCAGGGGCCGGGCCCCGTTCGGCCGCGCTTCGCGCTCGCCCCGCGACGGAGCCTCGGCCCTGGCGCTCACCGGTACAGCTCCGCGATCGCGCCCGGCTCGATCTCTGCGGCGGCCCGCATGAGCGCCACCCGCCCGCCGCGCAGGCCGAGCACGACGTCCGCCTCGGCCAGGCCTCCCGAGGGGTCGTGGCTGCAGATCACGCGCGTGTGCCGCGGGGACGCTCCGATCAGCGGCCTCACCAGCTCGACGGCCGCCGGGTCGAGGTTCGCATAGGGCTCGTCCAGCAGCAAGAGTTCGGGATCGTGCAGCACCGCACGGGCGACGGCCACGCGCTGGACCATCCCGCGCGAGAGCGTCCGCACCGGCTCGGCGGCGCGGCCGGTGAGCGCGAGCGCCTCGAGCAGCTCGTCGATGCGCACCTCGTCCACGCCGTGCAGGCGGGCGTGGAAGCGCAGGTTCTCGCGCGCGCTCAGCTCGCGGTAGAGCAGCGGCTCATGTCCGAGCAGGCCGATGCGTCCGCGCACCGCCCACGCCTGTTCGGGAAGCGCGGAGCCGAGCACGCTGACGCGGCCGGAGTGCGGGCGCAGGAGCGTGGCGAGCACGCGCAGGAGGGTGCTCTTGCCGGCGCCGTTGGGTCCGAACACGACGAGCGTCTGTCCTTGATCAAGCGACAGCGAGACGTCGCTGAGAGCCTCGCGCTCACCGAAGTGGCGAGCGAGCCCCTCGAGCAGGAGCGCGGCCACCTTCAGGCTCTCGACACCTGCAGCGCCTGTGCGCTCTGCGCCCGCGCGATCAGCTCGCGAACCGCCTGTTCCCCGGCCTGCGGGGACTGTTCGCGCAGGAGCGCCACGGGATCGGGGTCGCCGTTGACGATTCCCTCGAAGAACTCCTTGCGCTCCTGGTAGGTCTCGAGCGTGCCCTTGGCCCAGCCGCGCACCTCGTTCAACAGCACGGCCAGCCGCGCGTAGGGCTCACCGTAGGTGCCTTCGATCTCCCGCTTCATGCGCTTGGCCAGCGCCGGCGACGCTCCCGCCGTCGAGATCGCGATCGCGAGCGGTCCGGTGCGCACGATCGCCGGCAGGATGAAGTTGCACAGAGGCGGCACGTCGACCACGTTCACGAGCATCGCTCGCCGCTCTGCGTCCGCGAACACGGCGATGTTCACGTCGGTGTCATCGGTGGCGGCGATCACCATGAACACGCCCTCGAGGTCATCCGCGCCCGCGTACTCGCGACGCTCCCAGCGGATCGAGCCCTCGTGCGCGTAGCCTTCGAGCGCGTCCAGCGCCTGCGGCGCGATCAGGGTGACCGCGGCGTCGCACGCGAGCAGCCCCTCGACCTTCTCGAGCCCGATCGCTCCACCCCCGACGACCACGCAGCGCCGGCCGCTCAGTTTCAGGCAGGCGATGTAGAAGGGGGTCTCAAGCATCCCCTGCACGCAGCTCTGGTCACAGATTCCCCTGCGCAGCTGACAGACGCACGGCTTGCCTGCGTAGGCCTGGGCGGGCATCACTCAAGCCTAGCCGCAAGCGCTATCGGTTCGGCAGTCCCCGCCCCAGCGCGCGCGCTCCCACGCGGGCAATCGAGACGGCGCCGTGGCGCCAGGCGCCGTCGCGATCGGACTCGCGCAGGGAGCGCAGGTCGGCCATCGCTCGTGCCGCGCGGACCGTCACCTCGTCGTAGGGCCCCCACCACAGCCCGCGCGTGCCCGGGGGGTCCCAGGTGATGAGCTTCTCCTGCGCGCACGCCCGCAGCCCGCTCTGACCGAGCGTGCGCCCCAGCCCGCCTCCGGCGGCGGCCCCCCAGGGGCCGCGCGAGACGGTCGGGCCGGGGAGATGATCGTTGAGCCAGACCATCCCGGCGTGCAGCTCGCGCGCGATCCGCAGGGCCTGGTAGCGATCGTCGGTCCACACCGATGCGCCGAGCCCGAAGTCGGAGTCGTTGGCGAGGCGGATCGCCTCATCGACCGAGTCGACGCCCACCACCGCCAGCACCGGTCCGTCGACCGGCTCGCGCAGCAGACGCATCTCGTGCGTGGCGCCGGTGATGACCGCCGGCGCATAGAACGAGCCCCCCTCGCAGCCCGCCGGGCTGACGCGGCCGCCGCAGCGGAGCTCGGCTCCCTGCGCCACGGCCTCCCCTACGAGCGCATGCACGTGCTCGGCCCGCCGTGCGGAGGCGAGCGGCCCGACCTGGGTGAGGGGGTCCGCGGGGTCGCCGACCCGCAGCGCGCCGGCGCCCCTCACGAGCAGGCCGAGGAACGGCTCGTAGACGTCGCGAAGCACGTACACGCGCTCGATCGATCCGCGCGCCTGTCCGGCGCCGGCGCAACCCGCCCACAGCGCGCCGGCGGCCGCGTGCTCGAGCTGGGCGTCGGCGAGCACGAGCATCGCGTCCTTGCCGCCCAGCTCCACGGTCACCTCCTTCTCGCGCGTCACGCAGACCCGCGCCACCTCGCGGCCGATCGCCGGTGATCCGGTGAACAGGATCTTGTCCACCGGCGCGTGCGCCAGCGCCACGCCGATATCGGCTCCGCCGTGCACGATCCGCACGAGCCCCTCGGGCAGGCCGGCGCGCGCCAGCACCCGCGCGATCCGCTCACCCGCCAGACCCGCGCGCCATGCCGGCTTGAAGGCGACGCCGTTGCCGGCCAACAGCGCGCCCGCGATCTGGCCCAGGGGCTGGGCGAAGGGCGCGCTGCCCGCGCCGATCACCCCGACGACCCCGTAGGGCTCGTAGGCGATGCGCGCGCGCTTGGCCAGTGACAGCGAGCGGTTGACCCCCACGCGACGCCCGCCCAGCACCTCCGCCCCGTCCTCGGCCACCCAGATCAGCGCGTCGATCGCGGCCAGCAGCTCGAGCGCCGCGATCTCCGCGCGCGGCCTGCCCTGCTCGCGGGCGAGCCCCTCCTGCAGCTCATCGAAGTCGTCGATCACCGCCTGGGCCATGCGGCGCATGTACCTGGCGCGGTCCTTCACCCGCAACAGCGCCCACAGCGGCTGCACCTTCGCCACCTCGGCGACCACCTCGTCGATCTCCCCCGGCGGCGTCAGCGCGAGGCTGCCGATGACCTCACCCGTGGCCGGGTCGCGCGCGAGCAGGCGATCCTGCGCTTGAGTCTCGCTCTCGACCGCGTCCATGTACGGCGATTATCGCTCTTCAGAGCGGCGGGCCCGGCGAATCTCCTGAAGGCGCCGCGCCAGCTGCGCCTCCGCCTCGTCCGGTTGGTAGAAGCGCTCGCCCACGACCCCCTCGGGCAGAAGCTCCTGGGGGGAGAGGTGACCGGGCCGCCCGTGCGGTGAGTCATAGCCCCCGGTCTGCTGTCCGGGCCGGGCTCCCGGCCGAAGCCAGGCCGGCACCGGCGCCGCGCCGCGCTCGCGCACGTGCGCCTCCGCCGCGCCCAGCGCACGTCCGGCCGCGTCCGACTTCGGCGCGAGAGCGAGATAGATGGCCGCCTGGGCGAGTGCGTAGCGCGCCTCGGGCATCCCCACGCGATCGACCGCCAGCGCCGCCGCCGTTGTCAGCGACAGCGCCCCCGGATCGGCGTTGCCGATGTCCTCGGAGGCGAGGATCACCATCCGCCGCACGATGAAGCGGGGGTCCTCGCCGCCCTCCAGCATCACCGCCAGGTAGTAGAGCGAGGCGTCCGGGTCCGACCCCCGCGTGGCCTTGATCCAGGCTGAGATGTAGTCGTAGTGGCGGTCTCCGCCTTTGTCGTAGAGAACCGCCCGCCGCTGCAGCGCGTCCTCGACGCGCGCGAGCCCCACGCGCTCCTCGCCCAGCTCGGCCGCGGTCGCGAGCGCGAGCTCGAGCGCGTTCAACGCCGTGCGCGCATCGCCTTCGCTGCGCGCCGAGAGGAACTCGATCGCCTCCTCATCGACCTCGACGGTGACATCGGACGAGGCGGCGGCACGCCGCAGCACCGTCCCCACCTCCGCGGCGCTGAGCGCCGTCAGCGCGTACACCCGCAGGCGCGAGAGGAGGGCCCCGTTGACCTCGAACGCCGGGTTCTCGGTGGTGGCGCCGATCAGCGTGATCAGGCCCTCCTCCACGGCGGGCAGGAGAGCGTCCTGCTGGGCCTTGTTGAAGCGGTGGATCTCATCGAGGAAGAAGACGGTGTCAGCGCCGTTCGCCGCGCGGCGGTGGGCGGCCCGCTCGATCACCGCACGCACCTCCGCGCGCCCGGCCGCGACCGCGCTCAGCTCCTCGAACGCCGCTCCGGAGTGCTCGGCGACCATCCGCGCCAGCGTCGTCTTGCCCGACCCCGGAGGCCCGTAGAGCACCATCGAGTGGGGATTCCCCTGCTCGATCGCCACCCGCAGCGCCGATCCGTCGCCGAGCAGATGGGTCTGCCCGACGAACTCCTCGAGCGTCCTCGGGCGCGCGCGCACGGCCAGCGGATGCGCCCCCGCCCGCCGCGACCGGGCGCCGCCGCGATCGCCGCCGGTGCGCGACCCCGCCTCGCCTTCACCGGCCGCGCTCTCATCGAACAGGGTGTCCATCGTTTGAGTATCGCCCCAAAAGTCCACCGTATCGCTCAGGCGCTCCGGCAGGTTGCCGATAAGGAGGTGTCGAACCTCTACATCCGGTGCCATACGCCAACTTTCCACATCCCGAGCGCCAGGGCTCGCGACGATGAGCGTCGGCGCGGCTGAACTGTTCCCCGAGGCCGGCGGGGCGGGTCTGGACTTCCTCGACGCGACCGGCGAGGTCGCGGCGCGCTCGCCCCTGTCGCTGTTCTGGCGGCGCTTTCGCCAGGACCGCGTGGCGATGGTCTCGCTCGTGTTCATCCTGTTCCTGCTCGTCGTCGCGATCGCCGCGCCGTTGATCGTGGCGGTGCTGGGCCTGCCGGGGCCCTATGTGCAGAACTCGAACCTCACCAACGCCTTCGGCAGTCCCCTGGGGCCGAGCCTCGCGCACCCCTTCGGCGTGGACCAGCTCGGCCAGGACGTGATGTCGCGGGTGATCTACGGGACGCGCGTCGCACTGCAGGTCGGAATCCTCGGCACCGCCATCGCAACCGTGCTCGGCGTCGTCGTAGGCGTGTTCGCGGGCTTCTACAGGGGCTGGGTCGACACGCTGCTGTCGCGCCTGATCGACGTCGTGCTGTCGATCCCGATCCTGCTGCTGGGCCTGGGCGTGGGCGCCGCATGCGGAGTCAGGGGCTGTGTCGCCGGGCTGATCCAGCCGGGTCTGGGAGTGATCCTGTTCATCATCGTGCTCGCCAACTGGACCTACATCGCGCGCATCGTCAGAGGGCTCGTCCTGTCGCTGCGCGAGAAGGAGTTCGTGGAGGCGTCGCGCTCGCTCGGCGCCTCCAACACGCGGATCATGTTCAGGGAGATCCTGCCGAACCTGATCGCGCCGGTGATCGTGTATTCGACCCTGCTGATCCCGCTGAACATCCTGTTCGAGGCGGCGCTGTCGTTCCTCGGCGTCGGCGTCAGGCCGCCCACGGCCAGCTGGGGCCAGATGATCGCCCAGGCGACCCCGATCTTCAACACCGCCTGGTGGTACATGACCTTCCCCGGCGTCGCCCTGCTGTTGACGGTGCTCGCGTTCAACCTGCTGGGCGATGGCCTGCAGGACGCACTGAATCCAAGGACCGCCCGATGAAGAGCTTGGCCGTATCCACACAATCACCACTGGAGGCGCGAACATGAGGCCGATCAGATTGGGCGTGCTGGTGGCGCTCGCGGGCGCGCTGGCGCTGTTGCTGACCGCATGCGGATCGAGCAGCTCGAGCTCGGTTAGCAGCAGCGGCATCCAGAGCCCGAAGACGCAGCCGCAGAGCGGCGGCAAACGGGGCGGCACGCTGACCGTGCTGAACCATGAGGACTTCGAAAACATCGATCCCGGGATCGCCTATTTCTCGATCGACTACGAGGTCGTCTACGCCACGCAGCGCCCGCTCTACTCCTACAAGCCGAACACGTTCTCCACGCCCAGCCCGGACATGGCCTCCGCTGCGCCGGAAATCTCCTCCGACGGCAAGACGATCACGGTTCAAATCCGCCACGGTGTTCACTTCTCGCCGCCGGTGAATCGCGAAGTGACCTCGGCCGACGTCGCCTATGCGATCGAGCGCGGCGGCAACCCGAACGTCGCCAACCCCTACTTCGAATCGTACTTCGGCACGCTGGAAGGCTTTGAAAAGGCCAAAGGCGGGCCGTTCCCGGGCATCACCACACCGAACAAGTACACGATCGTCTTTCACCTGACGAAGCCGAACGCGCAGGTCGTCTCCGACGCGCTCGTGCTGCCGCTGACCGCGGCGGTGCCGGAAGAATACGCAAAGAAGTTTGACGCAAAGAAACCGAGTGAATACGGTAACTACCAGGTCGCGACGGGGCCCTACATGTTCAAGGCCAACGCCGAAGGCAAGGTCCTCGGGATCGGCTATCAGCCGGGCAAGTCGGCGACGCTCGTGCGCAACCCCAACTGGAACCCGAGCACCGACTTCAGGCCCGCCTACCTCGACCAGATCAACATCAACATCGGTGGTGACCCGACGGTCATCGGCCGCCAGGTGCTCGAAGGCTCGGACATGGTCCAGAACGACACCCCGGCGCAGCCGATCGTGCAGCTCGCCTATGAACATTTCCGAAGCCAGCTGTCGATCTCACCGGGTGCCGGCGACCACTACATCGCCGTCAACAATAAGCAGGGCCCGTTCTCCAACATCAACGTGCGCAAGGCGCTGTGGGCGGCGCTCGACCGCACCGCGATGAACAAGGCGCGGGGCGGCTCGCTCGTCACCGATGTGATGACGCACTTCATCTACCCCGAAATCCCCGGCTTCGAAGATGCCGGTGGCCTCGCCGGCCCGAAGGTCAACTACAACGAACACCCCGAAGGCGATATGGCGCTGGCGGAAAGCTACATGAAGTTAGCGGGCTATCCGAGCGGCAAGTACACCGGCGGGAAGACCATCCAGGTCGTCGGCTCGACCGGCGACCCGGCCTCCGAGGACGCGGAAATCGCCAACCAGACGCTGAAGACGCTGGGCTTCAAGACCAAGCTCAGCCTCGTCGATCAGTCGGTCATGTATGCCAAGTACTGCGGGGTCCCCGCGGAAGAGATCGACGTCTGCCCGAACGTCGGCTGGATCGCCGACTTCGGCGACCCCCAGGCGGTTCTCGACGTTCCCTTCAACGGCAAGAACATCATCCCCAGCGGCAACAACAACTGGGGTCAGGTGAACAACCCGACGATCAACGCGGCGATGGACAAGGCGGAGCTGTTGATCGGACAGGAAGCGCGAGAAAAGGCGTGGGCCGCGATCGACCGCGAACTCGTCGCCGATGCCGCGGCGATCCCGTATGACTGGGACAAGCAGCCGAACATCGAGTCCAAAGACGTCGCTGGTGTCGGCGACCTGTCGAACATCGGACAGTGGGACTACAGCTTCACCTCGCTGAAGTAGGCGAGGAGGCGACGCGAGCTGGGACGCGCCGGATCGGGCGCGTCCGGGCTCGCACATCGGCGAGGGCGGCTGACACGGTGGCGCTGAGGCCCGGCACGAACCACGAGCCGCGGACATGACGCGCTACATCATCCGGCGACTGCTGTGGGGCGTGGCGCTCCTGATCCTCGTCTCGGCGCTCACCTTCGTGCTGTTCAGGATCCTGCCGACGGGCAACCCCGCGCGGCTCAGGGCGGGTCGCAGCCCGAGCCCGAAAGTGATCGCGGAGATCAGCCGCAACCTCGGCCTGAACAAGCCGCTGATCGTGCAGTTCTGGATCTACATGAAGGGCATCTTCCTGCACTTCAACCTCGGCTTCAGCTACTACAGCGAGGCGTCCGTGCGGAGCCTGATCGCCAGCCGGCTGCCGGCGACGGCGTCGCTGGTGGTGGGGGCGTCGATCATCTGGCTCAGCGTCGGCCTCGCCGTCGGCATCGTCTCGGCGGTACGGCGCCGCTCGAAGCTCGACCGCGGAGCGATGGGGACCGCGCTGTTGCTCGTCTCGGCGCCGGAATACTGGCTCGGGCTGATCCTTCTGTACCTGTTCGCGAACGACATCGGCCGCATCAAGGTGTTCCCGGGCTCGGGCAGCTACGTGCCGCTGACGAGCGACCCCTGGGGCTGGTTCACCTCGCTGCTCCTGCCCTGGCTCGTGGTCGCCGCCGGCAGCGCGGCGATCTACGCGCGGCTGATCCGCGGAAGCATGATCGAGGTGATGGGCGAGGACTACATCCGCACGGCCCGCGCCAAGGGCCTCACCGAGCGGCGCGTGATCCTGCGCCACGGGCTGCGCTCGGCGATCAACCCGATCGTGACGATCTTCGCCCTCGACATCGGCGTCCTGCTCGGCAGCGCGGTGCTCGTCGAAACCGTCTTCAACATCCCCGGGATCGGGCGCCTCAGCTACGACGCGATCACCCACTCCGATTTCCCGATCGTGCAGGGCACGGTGCTCGCCGCCGCGCTGTTCATCATCGTCGCCAACATCATCGTGGACATCGCCTACGCCTACCTCGATCCGCGCGTGCGCTACTCATGAGCGCCGCAGAGCCGCTGCTGCGCGTCGAGGACCTGCGCGTTGAGTTCTCAACCGAAGACGGCGTCGTGCACGCTGTCGACGGGATCAGCTACGAGCTGAGGCGCGGCGGCACGCTCGGAATCGTCGGGGAGTCCGGCTCGGGCAAGTCCGTCGCCTCGATGACCATCCTCGGTCTCACGCGCGGCCCCAGCGCGACGATATCCGGGCGCATCCTGTTCGAAGGGCGCGACCTGCTGGCGATCTCTGACGAGGAGCTGCGCTCGATCAGGGGCAACGAGATCGCGATGGTCTTCCAGGACCCGCTGTCCTCGCTGCATCCCTTCTACAAGGTCGGCAGCCAGCTGATCGAGGCCGTGCGCGCGCACCAGAGCGTCTCCAAGGCGGCCGCGCGCACGCGCGCCGTCGAGCTGTTGGGCCTGGTCGGGATCCCCGATCCCTCGCGCCGCGTCGATGAGTACCCGCATGAGTTCTCGGGCGGCATGCGCCAGCGCGCGATGATCGCGATGGCCCTGGCCAACGAGCCCAAGCTGCTGATCGCCGATGAGCCGACGACCGCGCTCGACGTCACCGTCCAGGCTCAGATCCTCGCGCTGCTCGAACGCCTGCGGGGCGAGCTCGGGATGGCGATCCTGATCATCACCCACGACCTCGGCGTGGTCGCCGAGATGGCCGAGGAGATCGCCGTCATGTACGCCGGGCGGATCGTCGAGATGACCTCGGCCCAACTCCTCTTCAGCGCCCCTCAGCACCCCTACACATGGGGGCTTCTGAACTCGATCCCGACGCTTCAGAGCCCGCGCGAGAAGGACCTCGTGCCGATCCCCGGCTCTCCGCCCAGCCTCATCCATCGTCCCTCGGGCTGCCACTTTCATCCGCGCTGCACCTACGCCCAGCCTGAGCATGCGCGCATCGATCCTCAGCTCGAGCCCGTGCCCGGCGAGCCGGGCCACGTCGTCGCCTGCCTGCTCGCCGCGGACGTGCGCGCGCGGCTGTGGGGGGAGCTGCACGCCGGGCGCCTGCCCGAGCAGGCGCTCGCGGCCCTCGCGCCCGCCGAGGGGTCTTCGTGAGCGCGCTCGTCGAAGTGCGCGACCTGGTCAAGCACTTCCCGATCAGTCGCGGGATCATCATCCGACGCAAGATCGGCGCGGTCCAGGCGGTCGACGGCGTGAGCTTCGATCTGAACCGCGGGGAGACGCTGGGGATCGTGGGGGAGACGGGCTGCGGCAAGAGCACCACCGCCCGCCTGATCATGCGCCTGCTCGACGTGACCTCCGGCGAGGTGCGCTTCGACGGCCAGGACATCACCGATCTGAAGGGCGCGCAGCTGAAGGCCGTCAGGCGCGAGATGCAGATGATCTTCCAGGATCCCTACTCCTCGCTGAACCCGCGCAAGACGGTCGGCTCGATCATCGGCGAGCCGTTCGTGATCCACGATCTCGAACAGGGCAGGGGAGAGCGCAAACGCGCCGTGCAGTCGCTGATGGAGACGGTCGGGCTCAACCCCGAGCACTACAACCGCTACCCGCACGAGTTCTCCGGCGGCCAGCGCCAGCGCATCGGCGTCGCGCGCGCGCTGGCGCTGAAACCGAAACTACTGATCGCCGATGAGCCCGTGTCCGCGCTCGACGTCTCGATTCAGGCGCAGGTGCTGAACCTGCTGCGCGACATGCAGCGGCAGTTCGGGCTGACGCTCGTCTTCATCGCCCACGATCTGTCGGTCGTGCGGCACATGTGCGACCGGGTCGCCGTCATGTACCTCGGCAAGATCGTCGAAATCGGCCCGAGCGATGCGCTGTATGAGTTCCCGCGCCACCCCTACACGGGCGCCCTGCTGTCAGCCGTGCCGGTCGCCGATCCCGATGCCGCGGGCAGCGAGCGACCGCTGCTCGGCGGCGACGTGCCGAGCCCTGTGGACCCCCCCAGTGCATGCCGCTTTCACACGCGCTGCCCGAAGGCGCAGGAGCTCTGCTCGGAGGTTGAGCCGGTGCTCGAGGACACCGACACGGGGACGTTCGCGGCCTGCCACTACCCGTTGAGCCGCGGGGAGCTTCAGGCGATGGGCGTACGATCTGCGCGATGAGCACCTCCTCGCCCGCCGCGGAGGCGCAGACGCTCCTTCAGGGCCTGCTGCGCTTCAACACGGTCAACCCGCCCGGCGACGAGCGCGCGGCACAGGAATATCTCGCAGAGCACCTGAGGAAGGCGGGCTTCCAGTGCGAGCTGCTCGGCGCCGTGCCCGAGCGCCCCAACCTGATCGCACGACTCACTTCAGGCGAGGAGGGGCCGACGCTGTGCTTCCTCGGCCACGTCGACACCGTGCTGGCCGAACCCGCCGAGTGGACGCACGACCCGTGGTCGGGCGATCTCGCCGATGGCTTCCTGTGGGGCCGGGGGGCTCTCGATATGAAGTCGCAGGTGGCCGCGGAGGTGGCCGCCGCCGCCTCGCTGGCGCGCTCGGGTTGGCGCCCGGCCCGCGGCGAGCTGCTGATCGCGGCGGTCGTCGACGAGGAGACCGGGGGAGAGCTCGGCGCACAGTGGATCACCAGGACCCATCCGGAGAAGGTGCGCTGCGACATGCTCGTGAACGAGGGGGGAGGGGCGGTGTTCGAGTACGAGGGCAGGCGCCGCTACGGCGTGTGCTGCGCGGAGAAGGGCGTGTTCCGCTTCACCGTCTCGACCGACGGGGTGGCCGGGCACGCGTCGATGCCGGCGATGGGCGATAACGCCCTTTTGAAGATGGGACCGGTGCTCGACCGGCTCGCGGCCCGCCAGCCCTCCTACCGGCTCACGGCCGAGCCGCAGGCGTTCCTCGAGGGGCTCGGCGAGGACCCCGCCGACGCGGACGGGTCGATCGCCCACCTGCGTGCGGCCGACGCCCGCCTGGCGACGATGTTCGAGCCGATGCTGGGCGTGACCTTCACGCCGACGCGGATCAAGGCCTCAGAGAAGATCAACGTGATCCCCAGCCGCGCCGAGCTGAAAGTGGACTGCCGCGTGCCTCCGGGCCTGGGCGAGCGGGAGGTGCGCGAGGGGATCGCCGAGGTGCTCGGCTCCGAGCACGGCGACGGCTTTCAGATCGAGTTCACCGAGCAGATGGTCGGCAATCGCTCACCGATCGCCTCCCCGCTGATGGACGCGATCTCCGCATGGATCTCCGAGAACGACCCGGGCGCCGAGGTCGTGCCGGTGATCCTGCCCGGCTTCACCGACTCGCGCCACTTCCGCGAGGCGTTCCCGGAGTGCGTCGCCTACGGCTTCTTCCCGCATCGCCATCAGTCGCTCTTCTCGACGGCTCCCCTGATCCACTCCGCGGATGAGCGCATCGACGTGCGCGACCTGCAGTTCGCGACGGAGTTCTTCGGGGACCTCGCCGTGCGCATGCTCGGCTGAGCGGCGCCGAGAGATCGTGCGCGTCTGCGGAATTTGTCGCGCATGGCTTGGGAACGCGCCATACTCTGCCGACAATGCCAAGGATGGCTGAACTGCTCGCACAGGTGGTCGTGGCGGTCACCGAATTCAGGCGCGAGGTGGCCGCGGTGCAGCCCGCCCGACTCGCGCACGCCCTGCTCGTGCAGGCCCACGCGCCCGTGGCGATCGTGAGCCCGGCGCCGTCGCCGCCGGCCGCGCTGCACACCTCGATCGTGCAGGACATCCAGAACTGGGCCCTGCAGTGGGAGCCGGTCGTGGGAATCCTGTTCTTCACGGCGATCATCTTCCTGCTGTGGCGGACGCTCAAGGTGATGCCGCGGGTCAAGCCCCAGCAGATCAAACCGAGCTCCAAACAGGCAGTTTCCTTCGCCGACATCGCGGGCGTCGACGAGGCCAAGGCCGAGCTGCAGGAGATCGTCGAGTTCCTGCGCGACCCCAAGCCCTTCCAGGAGCTGGGCGCGAAGGTGCCGAAGGGCATTCTCCTGCACGGTCCGCCGGGTACCGGAAAGACGCTTCTGGCGAAGGCGGTCGCACATGAATCCGGGGCGCAGTTCTTCGCGCAGTCGGCCGCGTCGTTCGTCGAGATGTTCGCCGGCCTCGGCGCGGCTCGCATCCGCCGGCTGTTCGCGATCGCGCGCAAGCACGAGCCGGCGATCATCTTCATCGACGAGCTCGACGCCGTCGGCGGGCGGCGCGGGATGGACGTCTCCGGGGAGAAGGACCAGACGCTCAACCAGCTGCTGGTCGAGATGGACGGGTTCTCCTCGACCGGACGGGTGGTCGTGATCGCCGCGTCGAACCTGCTCGAGAAGCTCGACCCGGCGCTCCTGCGACCCGGCCGCTTCGACCGCCAGGTGTTCGTGGTGCCGCCGGACGTGAAAGGCCGCGAGGGCGTGCTGGGCGTGCACACGCGCGATAAGCCGCTGGCCGATGTCGACCTCGGCCTGGTGGCCCAGCAGACGAGCGGCCTGACCGGCGCGGACCTCGCCAACATCTGCAACGAGGCGGCGATCTTCGCCACCCGCCGCGGCTCGAAGTCGATCGAGATGGTGGACTTCGACTCGGCGCTCGAGCGGGTCGTCGCCGGCGTGCAGTCCAAGCGCGTCCTGAACGCGCACGAGAAGCGCGTCGTCGCCTACCACGAGGCCGGCCACGCCCTCTGCGGCGAGCTGTTGCCGTCGGTCGACCGCGTGCACCGCATCTCGATCGTGCCGCGCGGGCAGGCGCTCGGCTACACCCTGAACCTGCCGGCCGAGGATCGCTATCTGAAGACGCGGGAGGAGCTGCTCGACTACATGACCGTGCTGCTCGGCGGGCGCGTCGCCGAGCAGGTGGTGTTCGGTGCGATCACGACCGGGGCCTCTGACGATCTGAAGCGCGTGGCGGAGATCTCGCATTCGATGGTGCACGAGTTCGCGATGGGGACGGCCGGCGTCGGGCGCTCGCCGGAGGGCGACGTGAGGCTGTCGGAGACCACGCTCAGGATTCGCGACGAGGAGCGCCAGGACCTGATCGAAGAAGCGCGCCGCGCCGCGCAGCGGATGATCCTCTCTCATCGCCCCCAGCTCGACGCATTCGCCAACGAGCTGCTCGAGCACGAGGTGCTGGAGCGCGATTCGATCGAACGCATCATGGAGGGGGTGCCGCGCCTCGAGCGAACGCCTGGGGTGGGTCTGCGCGTCGTCGCCGCCGCCCACGCGCACGCCGCCCTGCCGGCGCCCGGCCCGATCGAGGTAGCGGGCGCATCCGCAGGCCCAGGTGCGCTCGACGCGGCCGAGCCTCCCAAGGAGGGCGGGGCCGGGCGGCTATAGACTGGCGGCTCATGTTCAATCGAATCGATCACATCGGCGTGGCCGTCGAGCAGATCGAGCCGTCACTGAAGCTGTATCGCGACAACTTCGCACTGCGGGTCGCCCACCGCGAGGTGGTCGAGGAGCAGGGCGTGGAGGCCGTGCTGCTCGATGTCGGCGAGAACCACGTCGAGCTGTTGGCACCGCTCGGCTCACAGACGCCCGTGGGCCGCTTCCTCGAGCGCAAGGGCCCCGGCCTGCACCATGTCGCCTACCAGGTGAGCGACATCGACGCCACGCTTGAGGCGCTCAAACAGGCCGGGCTGGCGCTGATCGACGAGCAGCCGCGGGCCGGCATCCGCGGCTCGCGCGTGGCCTTCATGCACCCCAGCGCGACCGCCGGCGTGCTGACCGAGATCGTCGAGCCGGCCGCGGGCACGGAGGTCCACTGATGTCTCCGGCCGCACGCCACATAAGCGTCGGCTTCCAGGGCGGTCAGGTGCTCGCGCTGCGGGTCTCAGACGAGCAGCTCAAGTCCCTCAACAAGGCGCTCGGCTCAGGCGGCTGGCACGAGGTCGAAAGCGAGGAGGGTCCGGTCCGCCTGGACCTGGCCCAGGTGGTCTACGTTCGCTCCGAGAGCGACGAGCTGCGCGTCGGCTTCGGCGTCTAGAGCCGGCCCGGGGAGCGCCCGATGAGCACTCGGATCGGCATCGTGGGCATGCCCAACGCGGGCAAGTCCTCGCTCTTCAACGCGCTCACGAAAGCCGGCGCCGAGGCGGCCAACTACCCGTTCACCACGATCGAGCCGAACGTCGCCGTGGTGGCGGTCCGCGACGAGCGCCTGGAGCAGGTCGCGCGCACGGTCGGCGCCTCGGAGATCGTGTGGGACACGATCGACTTCCACGACATCGCCGGGCTCGTCGCCGGAGCGCACGAGGGTGAGGGGCTCGGCAACCGCTTCCTCGCCAACATCCGCGAGACCGACGCGATCATCCACGTCGTGCGGGCGCACGGCGATGAGGGCGTGGTCCACCCCGAGGGACGGGTCGACCCGCTCGGCGACGTGGAGACGATCGAGACCGAGCTCGTGCTGGCGGACCTCGAGCAGGCCGAGCGCCGGGTCGAGCGCGTCGCCAAACAGGCCAAAGGCGGCGACCGCGTGGCGATCGCCGAGGAGGCGTGGCTGCGCAGCGTGATCGAGGAGCTGCGAGGCCGGTCGCCCGGCTCGCGGCGTGGCGCTCCCGTCGGAGGCCCCCAATGCCGCCCGTGACCTGGGTTCGCTGACGAGCAAGCCGGTGCTGTTCGTGGCCAACGTCGATGAGGGCTCGGAGGTCATCCCGGCGGCGCTCATCGATCACGCGGCCGCGCAGGGCGCGGGCGCGGTGGCCGTGTCCTCGCGCATCGAGGCCGAGCTCGCGGAGCTGGACGACGAGGACGCGGCGGCGATGCGCGCGGAACTGTGGGCCGAGCCGCCCAGCGAGTCGAGCCTCGAGCGCGTCGTGCGGGGCGCCTTCTCGCTGCTCGACCTGATCGCCTTCTTCACCGCCGGCGAGGCCAAGCCGGCACAGTCCTGGCACCTGCGCCGCGGCCTGAGCGCGTGGCACGCGGCGGGCGAGATCCACTCCGACATCCAGAAGGGGTTCGTGCGCGCCGAGGTGATCGGCTGGCGCGAGCTGGTGGACGCCGGCGGCTATGCCGGAGCGCGCGAGCGCGGCACCCTGCGCCTGGAGGGCCGCGACTACGAGATGGCAGACGGCGACGTGATCACCGTCAAGTTCACGCCTTAGGAGAGCTCGCTGCGCTCGCCAGCGTCTCGAGCCTGTCGCCCAGCCGGCGCATGCCCAGCTCACGCGCGCTGCGCGCGCCGCCGGCGAAGTCGGTCGGGCGATCATCGGGACGCTCCACGTCGATCTGCTGCAGCGTCGCGATCTGCTTGAAGCTGCGCAGAAGCTCGTCGTTCTCGCGCAGCGCGGCCGCCGTCCGCGGGCGCATGTCGCCCTCCCCGCCCGAGACCGCCCGCTTCGCGAGCGCCGCCGTGCCGGCGCGCTCGGCGGCGCGCTCGAGCACGCCCTCGAGCGATTCGTAGCGCTGAAGCAGCTGGGCGGCCGTCTTGGCACCGACTCCCGGCGCCCCCGGCAGCCCATCGGAGGGGTCGCCGCGCAGGGCGATGAAGTCGGGCACGAGCGCGGGCGCGACGCCGTAGCGCTCGCGCACCTGTGCCGGGCCGATGTCGCAGAGCTCTGCGCCCTTGCCCAGCTCGGCCACGGCCACGCGCTCTGAGACGGCGCCGAACAGGTCGCGGTCGCCGGTCATCAGGAGCGCGCTGCCGCCGCCGTCCTCCTCCACGCGGGCGAACGAGAACATCACGTCGTCGGCCTCGAGCTCAGCGCTCGTGGCGAACGTCCAGCCGAGGCTCTCGAGCAGCTGCGGGGCCTTCTGCCACTGCGCCTGAAGCTCCGCGGGCATCGGGTCGCGGTGGGCGTGGTAGGCCGGGTACAGCGCCACGCGATAGTTCGCCTGCTCGGCGCCCATGCATGCGACCACGCCGCGCACGCCGCGCGCCGGCAGGCGCGAATCGATCAACGCCAGCACTGCGTTGACCGTTCCCAGGAGGGCGTTCACCGGCCGTCCCCGTTCGTCCACGATCGATTTCGGCAGCGCGAAGAACGAGCGATACAAGCAGCCACGGCACGTCGGCGATCAAGAGCGGTGCGGCCACCGGCCCAGGGTATGCTCTCGCCGTCCCCGGTGAGCCAACGAGGGACGAAGGCGCCGGTGAAGCGGGCGCTCAGGCTTTCAGCATCCAGCAGTTTTCGCTCCACAGGAAGCGGTTGGGACCGCTCATCAGCGGGGTCGGCAGCTCGATCGTGGCGACGTCGCCGTGCACGATCACGACGGCCGAGGGGATCGCTCGTCTCTGTTCCTTCAGGCGCGCGCGGCCGCCGGGCTCTCCCAGCAGCGCCGCGAGCTTCGCGTCCCAGCGCTCAGCGCAACTTCGGTGGTGCTCGCTGGCGCGCAGCGGGGCGTTGAGGATGGCGCAGGCGCCCGCCCCGTTCCCGCTCAGCTCAGCGCTCACGAAGTTGCCCGCGGCGCGCCGCACCCAGGACACCTGTTCGCGGCTGCCGACGGAGTGGGCCGGGTAGCTGTCGGCGCCGGCGCTCGCCGCGGGCAGCGCCAGTGTGGCGGCGCACCCGAGCAGCACGATGCGATGACGAGCTCCCATCCCAGACCCTCATCGGCGATCGGCGCGCGGAACTTGAGCCGCCCGCCGCCCGGCGTCCCGGCGGCGGACGAATGTCCTAGCTGCGCGTCACGGTGCGACGCCTCCGCTTGCGCTTGCTCCGGCGCCTGAGGGCGCGCTCGCGCCGCCCTGCGGCCCGGTCGGGGTGGCGGGGGCTGCCGGCGCGGACGGGCTCGCGCTCACCGTCGGCGCGGCCGACGGGCCCCGGCCGCTGAGGTCGGGCTCCTGGCGCACGCTCGTGGCGCTCTTCACCGCGAAGTAGGCCCACGTGCTGTCGAGCCCGAGCCGGCCGGCGAGTTCCGGACCGCTCACGCGCACCGCCCCGCGGCTGCCAAGCACCTGCGCTGTGACGATCCTCGGCGAGACCCCGCGCGTGAGCACCTCGATCCCGCGAAACGTTCCCCTGACGAGCCCCTTCAGCTTGGCGGCTGCGGCGGTAAAGCTCATGCTGAGCGTCCAGTCGTAGGCCGGCCCCGCGTCGTAGGGGTCGGCCACGCCGATCAGCCACGGCTGCGGCGTGGAGCCGATGAAGGAGTTGGCGACGCTCTCGGTCTCACCGCCGGAGCTCGCGAAGAAGTATGTGATCGCGGGCTTGCCCGCGTAGGTGACGATCTGCCCGGCGGTCGAGGTCACGGCGGCATTCGTCTGTGCGGTTTCGGCCGCGACGCCCAGGTACACCTGCGAGCGGGTGTCGGCGTAGACGTCGAACTTGGACCCGCCGGCGTGTGCGGTCAGCGCATACGTGCGGCTCGCGACCGCCTGCGCCTGAAGCGCCGCGAGCGGCCAGCTGGCGGGCATCTCCGCAGAGACCACGCCGCGCACGTAGCGTTCGAGCGGAACCCTCTCGACCCTCGAGCCGATCAGCACGCGCACGGAGGTGCCGGCGGGCGCCTGCCCGAGCGCGGTCCCGGTGTAGTAGTGGGCGAGGATCGCCTGATAGCTGTAGCCGTGCTGGGCGTAGCCGAGCGCGCCGTCCTGGCTCATGCCGACGCCGTGGCCGTCCCCCGCACCGGTGATCACGAGCGTCGATGCGCCGGCGGCGGTGGCCCACAGCAGTGCGGCCGCGAGGCTCGCGGCCAGGAGCTTGAGGGAGTTGCAAAGACGGTGGTAGGTTGGTCCCGTGGTGAGCATCCGTGCTCGATTCGGCTCAGATCGGAGAGCGAGTTGGTCGCTCAGGTGCGCCGTGCGCCCGTCTCTGATCGGGTGCAGGAGGCCGCTCTGTGAGCTTGACGGGCGCAGGACGGCCGAGTGTTCGGCTTCGCCGGGCTGTGCATCGCTCGCCGGCGTGAGTCTATGGCAGGCGCGGCGCGCATGAGCACGCCGCTGTCAACGGCCGGCGAGGAGTCGGCGGTGCTCGAGCGCGTACCCCGAGAGCTGTTCATCGGCGGAGATTGGCGCGCGGCCTCCGCCGGGGGCACGCTCACGGTCGAGGATCCCGCCACCGAGCAGCCGCTCGTGGAGGTCGCCGATGCCCAGCTCGAGGATGCGCTGGCGGCGCTCGCCGCGGCGGCGGACAAACAGGCCGAGTGGGCGCTCACGGCCCCGCGCGAGCGCGGTGAGGTGCTGCGCCGCGCGTATGAGGCGATCGTCGAGCAGACGGAGGAGCTCGCGCTGTTGATGACGCTCGAGATGGGCAAGGCGCTCGCCGAGTCCCGCGCCGAGATCGCCTACGCAGCGGAGTTCTTCCGCTGGTTCTCCGAGGAGGCCGTTCGCATCCACGGCCGCTACATGGTCAACACCACCGGCAGGGGGCGCATCCTCACGATGCGCCAGCCGGTCGGTCCGTGCGTGTTCGTCACCCCCTGGAACTTCCCCACCGCGATGGGCACGCGCAAGATCGCACCCGCGATCGCGGCGGGCTGCACGATGGTGGTCAAGCCCGCCCAGCAGACGCCGCTGTCGATGCTCGCGCTGGCGCGGATCCTCCAGGAGGCAGGCCTTCCGGGAGGCGTGCTCAACGTCATCACCGCCCGGCACTCGGGCGCCGTGATCGAGCCGCTGCTGAAGGACCCGCGCACGCGCAAGCTCTCCTTCACCGGCTCCACCGAGGTGGGGCGCAGGCTGATCGAACAGTCGGCCGAGCAGGTCCTGCGGGTGTCGATGGAGCTCGGCGGCAACGCCCCCTTCCTCGTGTTCGAGGACGCCGACCTCGACGCGGCGCTCGACGGCGCCATGCTCGCCAAGATGCGCAACCTCGGAGAGGCGTGCACGGCTGCCAACCGCTTCCACGTGCACGAGTCCATCGCCGATCAGTTCGCCACCGGCCTCGCCGAGCGCATGAGCGCGCTGAAGCTGGGCCGCGGCACCGAGCCCGGCGTCGACGTCGGCCCGCTGATCGACGAAGCCCAGCGCGAGAAGGTCACGGAGCTGGTGGGCGACGCCGTCGACCGCGGCGCGCGCCTGCTGCTCGGCGGCGAGCGCCCGCAGGGCCGCGGCTACTTCTTCGAGCCGACCGTCCTCGCCGCCGTGCCGCCCGACGCGCGCGCGCTCAGCGAGGAGATATTCGGCCCGGTGGCGCCGATCGCCACCTTCTCCTCCGACGAGCAGGCGCTGAGCGCGGCCAACCGCACCGAGTACGGCCTCGTCGCCTACGTCTACACGCGCGACCTCGCGCGCGCCTTCACCATCTGCGAGGGCATCGAATCGGGCATGATCGGGCTCAACCAGGGCGTCGTCTCAAACCCGGCGGCGCCCTTCGGCGGCGTCAAGCAGTCGGGCTTCGGCCGCGAGGGCGGCTTCGAGGGGATCGCCGAGTATCTGGAGACGAAGTACGTGGCGCTGGCGGTGTGAGGGCTCCCCTCGGTGCCCGCGGAACCTACGGCGCGAGGCGGAACGGCGGGTAGCGATCGGTGACGAGCACGTGGGCGTAGGCGATCACCCGGTTGGTCCAGCGCCCGACGCCGACGAGGAAGTCGAACATCCCGCGCGGGAAGCGACCGGTGAACAGGATCGCGAACCAGGCGGCGATCACGACGAAGAACGCGGCGATGTAGAGGAAGAACAGCACCACGTAGTGGGGGATCGCGAGCAGCCACTTGACGAGCGGCAGCCAGCGGTTGAGGCCCTCGCGCGCGTCCGGATAGGGAAACTCGAGATGCACGGCCTGATGCTCGTCGGTGGAGGGATAGCGGTCCTCCATCAGCGCCAGATATACGCCGACCCGGGCGGAGAACCGCATCAGCTCGAGGTTCCAGTCAAACCACCAGCGCGGGTACTTCTGCCGGAACAGGATCAGCAGCAGCGTGGGCAGCACGATCAGGCCGGCGGCGCCGATCGCCCCGCTGGCCCTGCCGCCACCGTAGGCGTAGCCGCCGCCCTCGATGAGGGCGAGCACGATCGCGATCGGGACGACCATGAACAGGCGAAAGAAGGTCGTGAGGCGGTTGAGCGGCCGGTCCGGGTAGTCGACCGAATACTGGACGGGATACGGGCTGTCGGGGTTCATGAGCTGCCTTTCTGTGAGGTTGTCAGGTGTACGGCGTACACTCGTCCGGCGTACTATAGGTGTACGGTGTACACTTTGTCAAGGCCGATGGCAAAACAGGAGATCGCGACCCGGACACCGCTGAGCAGCGCTCGTGTGCTGCAGGCCGCCGTCGCCCTCGCCGACGAGGCCGGGCTCGAAGCGTTCAGCATGCGCGCGCTCGCGCAGGAGCTCGGGGTGGTGCCGATGGCGCTCTACAAGCACGTCGCCAACAAGGAGGAGCTCCTCGACGGGATGGTGGACATCGTCTTCAGCGAGATCGAGCTCCCTTCCGCCGAGCTCGACTGGAAATCCGCGATGCGCCGCCGGGCGATCTCGACGCGCGAGGCGCTGAGGCGCCACAGCTGGGCCATAGGGATGATGGAGTCGCGGCATCCGGGGCCGGCGAACCTGCGCAACCACAACGCCGTGATGGGCTGCCTGCGCAAGGCCGGCTTCTCGTTCAGGATGGCGATCCACGCCTATTCGCTCCAGGACGCCTATATCTACGGCTTCGCCCTGCAGGAAAGGGACACGGGGTTCGCGACTCCCGACAGCGCCGGAGAGGCCGCGCGGAGAAGGGCGGAGACGATCGGCGCGCTCGAGCGCTACCCCTACCTCGTCGAGATCGCTGCGAAGCTCCCCGACTCGGGGTACGACAACGCCGTCGAGTTCACGTGGGGGCTCGATCTGATCCTCGACGGCCTCGACGGGATTGCCCGCGGCGGAGCCGCGCCGGCATGAGGCTTGGCCACCTTGACCCGCCCGCCCGTGAGCTTGAGAATGGCGGCGTGTCGATGCAGGAGATTGACGAGTACCTCAGCGCTCTTCCTGAGCCGAAGAGCACGACGCTTGCCCAGCTGCGCGACACGATCCTCGACATCGTCCCGGACGCGGAGCCGTGCATCTCCTACGGCATGCCGGCGTTCAAGCTCGCGGGAAAGAACATCGCCGGCTTCGCGGCTTTCAAGAGCCATCTGAGCTATCTGCCTCACAGCGGCTCCGTGATCACGCAGCTCGCAAGTGAGACCGCGGGATACACCAAGACCAAGGGTTCGCTTCACTTCCCCATCGACAAGCCGCTGCCGAGAAAACTCGTAAAGAAGCTATTGGACGTCCGGATGGCCGAGGCTTTCGCTGCGAAGGGGACCCCGGCGCGCTAGCCTCTGACCCGGTTCGCCCAGCTCGAGACTCTCAATGTTTCAGATCGCGGCTCGCTGCGTTTGGCGCGTCGCTGCGGCGCGGACGCGCGGTTGACTGTTCGACCGCGTGGGGGAGCCGCCTCTACGCGGCCGTTGGCTGCGTCGCACGCGACTGCCGGCGCGCTGGCCGTCCGCGCCCTCTGCGTCGCTGATCGCCCAGGTCAGCCGCTCCACGAACTGGGTCGCGGCGTGGTCGGTGCTGAGGTGCACCGAATGGACCTCCTCGTCGAGCCAGACGGAAGGATCGGCGTGGAAGGCAGTTGGATCGGAGGTGACGATGATTCTTGGCATCCGACGCTCCTTTCGGGTCTTGGCGATGATCTTGTGACGGGCGAGGGAGCCGCGGAGAGCGCGGCCCCTCCTGGAGGGGCGTCCGGGGAGCGCGCTGAGCACCCTCCCCGGACGCTGAGGGGAGACGCCTCAGGGACGACAGCAACGTTCGATCGCACGCCTGCCCACCCACGCGCCGGCGGTCACGGCGCGCCGCCCGCGATCGCCGTTCCCCGCGTGGGTGTACGTTAGACCATGCATTGTTCATAAACCCTATCGAGATTCTTGGGCTTTTGTCAAGGTGTCTCTCCTGCGGACGATCGGCGGACGATCGCTCCGCCACAGGGCGCCGGGCACCCGTGTGGCTGCGGTCAGTCCTCGAGGAGAGCGCACGGCAGGCCAGGCGCCTGCGGCACCGTGCCCGAGAAGCGAGCTAACGCCCGCGCTTGAGCCGCACGAGCTCGGCCAGGAAGCCCCTGCCGATAACGCTGAGCGTGAGCAGCGACCCGAACAGCACCACCGCGTCGATGCTCTCGCGGCCCTGCTTGGTCCAGTAGTCGTCTTCGAGATTCAGCCACAGCGCGAACTCATCCAGCGTGAGGGCGGCGCCGCTGCCGTACACGATCGAGGTAGCGCGCGATGAGCCGAGTCGCTCGTTCGTGCCGATCTCGAGCAGCCACAGGTAGCCGACGGTCAAAAGGCCCGTGATCCCGAACGTCATGTGGTGGATGTGCCGCCCGCCGGGCGTGATGTTCTTGAAGGGCCCGCGTTCGGCGCGGATCGCGTGGGTGATGCCCCGCACGGCGGCGAAGGTCACAAAGAAGGAGGCCGTCGACAGCAGCTGGCGCTCCTTGAGCAGATCGCCGAAGTGCTTGTGGTAGAGCGAGCGCAGATCCTGCTCGCGGGAGGGCGCAGAGGACTGCCCCGGCGGTTGCTCGCCGGCGTGGAGAGATGAACCGTTCGCATCCATGATCGCCGATACCCTAGCCGTCGGTGTGGCGCCCCGTAGCCGACCAGGCACCTGTCTAGAGTCTGCGCGGCGATGTGCCCCCGCCTCTTCTCGCCCCCCGGCCGGCTGCTCGGGCTCGTCCTGGTCGCGGCGCTGATCGCGGGCTGCGGCAGCTCCTCCGAGGGCAACGGGGTGGCGCGGAAGACGCCCGCCGAAATCGTCGCGGGAGCGAAAGTGCTGGCGGACAGCGCAAGCTCGGTGCACGTGTCGGGCTCGATTCTGAGCGGCGGCTCGCCGGTCACGCTCGACCTGTATCTGCTCGCGAGCAAGGGCGGGCGCGGGCGGCTGTCCGAGAACGGGCTGAGCTTCGAACTGATCCAGATCCACGGCAACGTCTTCATCAAAGGCAGCCAGGCCTTCTATCGCCAGATCGCCGGCGCCACGGCGGCGCAGCTGCTCCAGGGACGGTGGCTGAAGGCTCCGGCAAGCACCGGCAACCTGGCTTCGCTTGCGTCGCTCACCGACCTGCGCCAGCTGATGGATACGACCCTGACGGGACACGGTCCGCTGGTCAAGGGCGCCCTCACGACGGTGGACGGACGCAAGGTGATCGCAGTGACGGATACCTCGCGTGGGGGGACGTTGTACGTGGCCACCACGGGCCCGCCGTATCCGATTGCGATGACCCAGAGCGGCACCGGCGCGGGCACCGTCGTGTTCGATCACTGGAACAGTCCGGTCGCGCTGACCGCGCCGCTGAACCTGGTCGACATAAACCAGCTGTTGGGGCACTAGCGGTGGGGCATTACCGGCCTCGCTCGATCATTCGTCTACCCCACTTCAACCCGCTCAAGAGGGCCCCGAAGGGTGCCGATCGCGGGCCTGGACAGGATGTAAAGGCACGCGGTGACCGGCGCGACTCAAGCCCGCTTTCGGAGGCCCGCCAAGCGCGGGATGAGCTCCTCGCGCCCGGGCGCGCGTGAGGAGGGCGCGAGCGCCAACTCCCTCGCGGCCGGGGCCAGCAGAGTCCCGGGGCACGGGGCTAAGCTAAATCGGCTCGGAAGCCGATTAGATCGTGTGGGCAGTGAACCTAATGCGCAGCCCCTGTCGCTGAGACTGCCCTCCAGCGGCGGTCGGCCGCGCCGACGCACAGCTCTCGATCACGTCTCCTACGTGTCGTGGGCGCTGCTCGCCGTGGGAGCGGCCGCGGGCGCCCTGGTGGCCGGGGCCTCAGGCGTCGTCGTCGGCTGTCTGGCGGTGCTGGCGTGCGCGGCCATGCTGCTCGGCTGGCGCTTTGGAGAGGATGCCCGCGCGGCTCTTGAAATGGAGATCAACGGTCGCTCGCACGAGTTGAAGAAGGCTCTCTCAGAGCTTGAGATCGCTCAGGCCGAGACCGTGCGGCGTCTGTCGATGGCGATCGAGTTCCGCGACGAGGACACCGGCGCGCACATCGAGCGCATCGGGCGGTTCTCGACGCTGCTTGCCGAACAGATCGGCATGGACCCCGAGTTCTGCGCAAAGCTCAGCCACGCCGCGCCGCTGCACGACGTCGGCAAGGTGGCGATTCCCGACGCGATCCTGCTCAAGCCCGGCCCGCTGACCCCCGCGGAGCGGGCAATCGTCGAGACGCACGCCGAGGAGGGTCACAGGCTCGTACGAGGCTCCTCCTCCTCGATCCTCGACATGGCGGCGACGATCGCGCTGAGCCACCAGGAGAAGTGGGACGGAAGCGGCTACCCGCGCGGGCTGGCCGGCGAGGCGATCCCGATCGAGGGACGGATCGTGGCGGTGGCGGACGTCTTCGACGCGCTCACCAGCGATCGTGTCTACCGCAAGGCGTTCTCGGTGGAGGACGCGGTCAAGATGATGCGCGAGGAGCGCGGGCATCACTTCGACCCGATGGTGCTCGACGCCTTCATGGAAGTTCTCGGCCGATCCGGACCGGACGCGCGCGAGGAGATCAGGGCGGACCCGGTCGCGCTCATGGAGAACACGCTTGAGACGTATGCCACCGCGCTCGAACGCGGTGATGCCGAGATGGCCGAGGGCGCGATCGCGACCGCGATCGAGGACGGGCTTCCACCCACCACGCTTCATGCCGAAGTGATCGCCCCGGCGCTGAACTACATCGGTGAGCTCTCCGAGGCGGGAGAGATGGACAACGACCGCGAGCATGTCGCCCTGGGCATCACGCGTCGCGTGCTCGCGACCCTGTACCGCTACATGCTCGGCGGCACCGAGCCCACTCGCGAGCGGGTGCTGCTGGCGGTCTTGGACGGCGACCCGCACACGCTCGGGCTGCAGATGGTGCACGACCAGCTTGCGGCGGCCGGTTATCACGCCAGCTTCGAAACCGACCTCTCGGTCGAGCAGCTGCTCGACCGAGTGGACAGCCAGGCTCCCGATGTGATCATCCTCGGCGCCACGATCGCGCCGGCGATCGATGCGGTCGCACGGGCCGTGAAGGAGCTGCGGGTAAGGCATCCGAACATCCCGGTGATGCTCAGGGGCGCCGCCGTCAGCGAGGGTCTCCCCGGCGAGCCCGCCGACATGAGGGTGCTCGAGCGCATCGACGAGTCGGTGGCGGCCGTGGAGCAGCTGCTCGCCTCGCCCGTGGGCGTCCCTTCACCTCTGTAGATTCCTTCGCGTGAGCTCCAGCGCGATCGTCACCGGCGGTGCCGGCTTCATCGGCTCGCATGTCGTCGACGCGCTGCTCGCCGGCGGCCGCGAGGTGACGGTCGTCGATGACCTGTCCTCCGGCGACCGCCGGCGCGTCGCCAAGGAGGCGGATCTGCGCGAGCTCGACATCGTCGACTTCGCGGCCCTGACCGCGGTCTTCGAGGAGGTGCGTCCCGCTGCGGTGTTCCATCTGGCCGCACAGGCGAGCGTGGTGGCCTCCGTCGAGGACCCCGCTCGCGACTGCGAGGTGAACGTCAAGGGCACTTTGAACGTGGTCGAGGCCGCCGGCAGATGTGGCGCGCCGGTCGTGTTCACCTCGACCGGTGGGGCGCTGTACGGCGACGATGCGCCGATGCCCACCGGCGAGGATCGGACGCCGGCACCGCTGTCGCCCTACGGGGCGTCGAAGTGGGCAGCGGAGGCGTACGTGAAGACGTGGTCGCTCTCCTCGGGGATCCCCAATGCCGTATGCAGGTTGGGGAACGTCTATGGCCCGCGCCAAAATCCGCACGGCGAGGCGGGCGTCGTCGCGATCCTCTCCCACCACCTCTATACCGGGCGCGCGCCGACGCTGTACGGGCACGGCAAGCCGACGCGCGACTACGTCTACGTGGGCGACGTGGTCAGTGCCCTGATGAAGGCCTCGGGGCGATCGGGCACGTACAACATCGCGACGGGCGTCGAGACGGATGTGATGACCCTGTGGAACGAGCTCCGCGAGATCGCGGGATCGGAGCTTGAACCCAAGCTCGCCGACCTGCGCACGGGTGAGCTCAAGCACAGCTGCCTCGACGTCAGCCTGGCCGAGCGGGAGCTGGGCTGGCGCGCCGAGGTGCCGATCGCAGAGGGCCTGCGGCTGACCTATAGCTCACTGGTGGAGGAGCTCGAGCGTGTCGAGGCATCCCGCCAGGGCTGAGGAGTAGGCGCAGGGCGTACGGGCAGCGCGGGTCGTTGACGCTCTGCAATGCAGCACGCAGGCCTCAGGTGGAGGCTTGATCAGGGCGAGAGCAAGCGTATGCGCTCCGCCCGCGGGGTCGCCCTCGCGCCCCTGGCCA
The DNA here is from genome assembly GCA_963779605.1 of uncultured Solirubrobacteraceae bacterium. Lineage (GTDB taxonomy): Bacteria > Actinomycetota > Thermoleophilia > Solirubrobacterales > Solirubrobacteraceae > Palsa-744. The sequence continues at coordinate 505,922 of CAVZYR010000004.1, read as the reverse complement.
CGATATGTCTCTGCACCTGCGTCGCACCCGCGCTGGCGCACGGGGACGTCTCAGGCGGAGTGCAGGCACCGTCGATCGCGCTCGCGGGGGGCACCGAGTACGGCGTGCCCTCGTCCTTCGCGCAGCGTCCCGTCGTGAGCGAGCTGAGCATCCCGGCGGCGTCCAGCGCAGGCAAGCCACCGCGCCTGGCGCTTCGAATAGACGAGCCGGATGTCGGCACCGTCGACGCGCAGGTGAGGGTCATCAGCGTGTCCGCCGACAAGACGGTCATCAGCGTGAAGCTCGGCTGGGTCCACACCGGCCGCACGCTGACGGTCAGCTGGCCACCGGGCGCGAGCCTTCGTGCGGGCAGCTACCGGTTGATCCTGAGCGCGCACGATCACTACGGCGTCGCACTGCTGCGTCTCGCCGGCAACCTCGGTGTTGCGACCTTCACGGTTCGCTCGCCGGTGAAAAGCCGACCGACCACCACGCGACCGGCGGCTCCGCCGCCGGCGAGCCCTTCCCCGGCCGGTGTGCCCAGCCCAGCGCAGTCGGCGGCCGCCGGGGCTGTCTTTCCGGTTGCCGGACCACATAACTTCGGAGGCCCGGAAAACCGCTTCGGGGCACCCCGCGACGGGTACGTGCACGAGGGACAGGATGTACTGACCGCAGAAGGCACGCCGGTCGTGGCTCCGATGACGGGAACGATCGTCACGACCAGCTATCAGGCCGCGGGCGCGGGTTACTACGCGGTCGAGCACACCGGTGTCGGATTCGACTTCATGTTCGCCCACTGCCGGGCGGGATCACTCGCCGTGGCAGCCGGCGAGCGCGTGACCGCGGGGGCGGAGTTGTGCCGGGCCGGTCAGACCGGCGATGCCACCGCTCCGCACCTTCACTTCGAGATCTGGGTCGGAGGGTGGCAGGCCCCAGGCGGGACCCCGATCGATCCGCTTCCATATCTGGAAGCGTGGGAACACGACGGGGCTACCGGCTGAGGCCTCGACGCTCGGATGAACGGCGGGCGCCTGCGCCGAGGCATCGCGGATCACATCGGCACGGGTGCGAGCATCGCCCTCACCGCGGCCGCGCGGAGCTTCACCGCAGGAGAGCCGCTAGCATCGAGCGGCCCGGCGAGATAGCTCAGTTGGTAGAGCACACGACTGAAAATCGTGGTGTCCCCAGTTCGAGTCTGGGTCTCGCCATCTGCGGTTTTCCCTGCTCAGAGGAGCTTTCTAAAGCTACCTGATCCTTTGCGTGGGGCTCGGACTCCGCAGCTTCCCGTACCAGTTTGGTACCAGCAGTGGAAGGTGCCTTTTGGCGCCGTCGTCGTGTCTCCGTGGGGCTGGGTGCGCGCATAACGGAGGAGCCGGTCGCTCCGGGTTATCCAACACGCCGGCATGAAGGACGAACTTCCGGGAGACGCTCGCCTCCGAAAGCGACACGGCCTGTCTGTGCTCGCTACAGCGGCCAGACGGGGCTCGAGACCGAGCCGGGCATCGCCTTCTCCCACAGTTCGCGCATGCGCTTCAGATCTCGCTCACCCAGGCGGTCGAGCAGCAGCTCGCGGACGACCGCGTGATGGCTGACCTGTGCGGCGCGAAGGCGGGCGAGGCCCTCGGCGGTAAGTCCGACGAGCAGGCTGCGCCCGTCGGCCGGGTTGGCGCTACGCTCGACCAGGCCGATCTTCGCGAGCCGGTCGACCGACCTTGAGACCCCGCTCGGACTGAGGTTGCGCTGCGCGCCCAGCTCCCCGATCGTGAGCGCACCACCGGGTGCACTGACGAGCGTGATCAGTACCCCGTAGGCGTCAACCCCAAAGCCGTGATCGGCCAACAGCCGGCCGTCGAGCTCACGAAAGACCGTGGCGTGCACCCGCAGCATGCCACGCCAGGCGCCGAACTCACCGGGCGTGAACGGGTCCGGCTCTGGGAGGCTGTCGAGCCGTGGCGCGACCCCGGATTGGCTCGCCGAATTACTTGACATCCGCAAATACTCTGATGTAATGTTTGCGCACTGCAAATACGTTAGCACCCGCCACGGTACGTCTACATGAGGAGATGCGCAATGACGACCACCACCGCCGTACACACGGTTCTCGGACCAGACGAAGGCCTGCGGCTGCAGTCGGGCCCAGGACGAGACCTCGTCTTCAAGGTCACCGGAGAGGACACCCGGGGCGCCTTCGACTACTTCACAGTCGAAGTCGCGCCGAAAGGTGGACCCCCCCTCCACGTGCACCACAAGCAGGAGGAGACGATCCATGTCCTGCAAGGGCGCTTCAAGGTCAGGATCGGCGACGAGGTCTTCCAGCTGGATGAGGGTGGCTTCGCATATCTGCCGTCGACGGTGCTGCACACCTTCCTCAATCTGACCGATGCGCCGGGCGAGCTGATCGTCGTGTACACGCCCGGCGGCGGGCACAAGTTCTATGAAGAGCTGGGACCGGCCACCCGGAACGGGACACCAGACCGAGCGGTCGTTGCCGCGATCTTCGAGAAGCACGACATGACGCTGCTGGGGCCGCCGCTGAGCGCCGACTGATCTCCCCGGCGCACAAACCGGAAGTCACGAAGACACCGGAGGTCGCACTCGCTCCTCGTCGTGGCTGTTGCGTAATTGCGGGAGTCGTAGCCCTCGCGGCCCCCGTAGCCGGCGATCGCGTCGGCGAGGGATGAGCCTGGGCTGGTGGCCTGCGGTGCTGTGAGCCTCCGTCAGGCTGCTGCAGCGGCCAGTTGGTGCTTGTGGAGCTTCAGTAGGTTGTGGGTGGCGGTGATGAGCCGCCATTCGGAGCGTGCTGCGGGTCTGCCTCGGCGGTGGAAGCGGTCGATCCGGACGGCACCCCTTTGCAACGGCCGCCACGCGAAGCAATCGCGACCCCGGCCCTACGCCCGTGCTTCCTCGGCGACAACCCGGCACGAGACCGCCCGCAAGCCGATGACTTCTGCGCGGCCGCCGAGTCATACTCGTTGACAACGGAGACGTCCCACCCACGAAAGAGGAGGGCCAGTGCACGCGGCACTTGTGACTTTGACGATCGACCAGGACCAGGCGCCGGCGGCTGCTAACGCGCTCGTGAACGACATCCTGCCATCGGTCCGCTCCGCGCCTGGCTTCGTCGCCGGCTATTGGCTAGAGCCAGCCGACGGTCAGGGCTTCTCGATCGTCCTATTCGAGACAGAGGAGCAAGCACACGAAACAGCTCCGCCGGTCAGCAGCTGGACCGCCCCCGGCGTGACCATCAACGGTGTCGAGTTTCGGCGAGTAGCCGCCGCCGCCTGAAAGCCATTCGCCTGGCCCGGTTCAGTGAGCCTGCCGGGGTTTGTGCAACAGCCACCGTCCCGAGCGATAGCCCGAGTCAGTGATCGCCGGACGCTCGCTTAGCTCTGAAGGAAGCGGTCCGCAATACTCCGCTGCCCCATGCCCAACGAGTCCACGACCCCTGATCTGCTGGAGCTGCAGGCGCGGCTCACGGAAGCGACGAACTACAGCGACATCGACCAGACCCGCGCCGACGACGAACGGCTCGCACAGGAACGGAGTTAGGCGGTGTCGCAGCAGAACGTGGAGATCGTCAAGCGGTTTATTGGGACGCTGGGGAGCGATCTGATCGCGCTGCACGGCAACGGCGATGTCTGGGCTCGCGTTGTCGAGGAGGCGGGCGGCCTCGTGGAGCCCGACTTTGAATCCGCCGTCCCGGAACTACCCGGAACGCGCGTCTACGTCGGACTGGACGAGTTCCACCAGGCCTGGCTGGACTGGCTCGCTCCGTGGGAGAGGTATGAAATCGAGGTCGTGGAGATCGTCGATCATGGTGCGCGAATCTTCGCGCTGATCGCAAACGCCGGACGTCTCGCGGGGAGCAGCCATGACGTCGAGACAACCTTCGCCAACATCTACACGATTCGCGACGGGCGGATCATGCGCTGGGAGGCGTACCTCGACCCCGCATCGGCCCAAGCGGCGCTCAGCTCGGACGGGTAGACGGTGTCGCAGGGCGATGCGCCAGACGCCTGGCCGCCAAGACGCCGATCAAGGTACTCCTATACGGGTGAGGCTGTCGCATAAACCCAAACTGAGCCCACTGAAGCCATTCTGGGGCGGGGCCGAAAATCGTCAAGGTCGTCGCTCGGATGCAACGCGACCGTGCTGGCGTGGGGCACATGGGCGGCCGCTACGGCCATCACAGCGCGCTCAGCCGAGGATTCCCCCGGACGGCTTTACGCGACAGCCTGCGTCCTGAGCGACAGCGCGGAACCCGGGCATCGAGACGCCTGCTCTTGTCGGAAGGGGGCACCCACCTCCTTTTGCTCAGCAGCCATACCGAGGCGAGGTCGTCGCTGCGGGACTACAGAACGCTATGGTCCATCGACAATGAGCGGCCGGTACGGAGGTGCGCGGGGATGAACCCAAGACCTCGTGGGAGGCGTGCGTGGGCGGAAGCTACCGCAGCCGCCACGCTGCTCCCACTCTGCGGTTTGATGCTTCTGCCTACGGCAGCGGGCGCGGCGGCGACTGGAGCGATCACGGGGACCGTGACCGCTCCGATGGGCACCCAGATCGTCGTCACCATCTGCGCCGTTGCCAGTCGGGGCGAAGAAACCTGCGCAACAACGGAGGCGACAAATATCAACGGGGCCTCGCCGGGCGCGTACACGCTTTCCGGTCTCGCCGGCGGCGAATACAGGATTCGCTTCGCCTCTCGGTGCTCCGTGGAACCATGTCCCGAGACCTTTCCAGCGGAGTATTACGCCAATCAGGTCCCGCTGGCGAAGGCGACCCCCGTGAACCTGGGTGATGGGGAGATACTCGCCGGGATAGACGCGAACATCGAAGGTGCCGATGAACGCGCGGTGCGGGAATACCTGGAAAATCAGGGTCCAGCGCAGCCAACCGGATCGAGGACCGGCACCATGCCGGGAGCAATCGAACCGCTACCGGTCAACAAGACGCTAGAAGAAGAATTCTGGGCGCACCCACCATGGGATAGGAGCACGATCTCGGCCTCCTCGACACGGACGGGCGGCGTGGCGGTGGCGGCCAGAGCAGCGATCGTAAGGGGCCCCGGCGCGGAGATCCCACTCCATTGCACGGGGGCGGGCGCATGCGACGGCACGCTGGCCCTGGTCGAGAAGGTCGCCGAAAAGAAGTTCGTCAAGCGCGGCGGCAAGCGTGTACTGCTCAAGCAGGTACGCAATATCTTGATCGGCACAGCCGGCTTCTCGCTCGCCGCTAAAGCGTCGGAGACGCTGAGCGTGCATCTGACCAGGATCGGCGAGGCGCTGATTCGCACCGCCGGCAAGAAGACGCTCAAGGTCAAGCTGACCGGCAGTGGTGTCAAGAGTGGCGCGCTCGTCCTCAAGTAAGCGCCCGCGAGAAACTTAAGATCCTGGGTGCGCGGTAGTTCTAGGCGCTGCCATCGCCCTACCGCACCCGTCGAGGCTCAGGCGCTGCCGCTCCTCGGCGGCGGTGCTCGTCGAGCTGGTGGCGAGCCTCGCGCAGCCAGCCGTCGCGGCCCTGAATCCGGGGCACGATCACCTCGGAGTCGAGCTCGATCTCAACGCCGGGATCCTCGGCCTCTGCCTCGCCGCCTGCCTCGGTCTTCGCGCTCTCCTTCTCGGCGAGCTCGCGCTCGAGCTTCTGCTTCGCCTCCGCCAGAGCGGCCCGCCGCCCCTCGCGGGTCCTCAGATGCTCGGGCAGCTCATCGCCGCGCGCATCCCCGTAGAGCTCGTCCTCGGCTGCGTCGATGTCACCGGCCTCCTTGAGGATCTCCTTGGCGAGCTGTTCGTAATCGAGGTTCGAGTGGTGCGAGGCGTTGGCATGAACCTTTGTTCCGTCGATCGCGATCACCCCGACCTTCACGAGTCCTGCCTCTTTGCACATCGAGAGCACGGAGCTGAACAGCTTGCCCAGCGCGTCCTCGTGGCGGGCACGAACCTCGCGATCGTCGCGTGATCGGGCTTCTGCTGGGCGGCGATCACCCGGTAGGCGACATCCTCCACGCACTTGCGCTCGATCCCCCGCGATGAGCGTTCACCTCTCGCATAGGCATACAAGAGAAGCGACACCATCATCGACGGCTCGAACGCCGCCCGGCCCCAACCGTCCATGCGGTAGGAGCCATAGAACGCGGCGAGATCCATCTGCTCGACTGAGGCCAACACGAACCACGCGAGGTGGTCCTCCGGCAACCAATCACGCGGGTCTGGGGGCATCAAGAACGGCCGCTCACGATCGCACGCCAAGAAGTTCATAGCCATGCCCTGAAGTCTCTTAAGTTAAACTGCTCGGACGGACTCACCGGTTTGTGCGACACCCACCGTCCTATGCAGTCGTCTCCGGCGCCCGGTGGCAGACGCCTGCTAATCGCGCAAAGCACAAGCTGGAGGCGTGCTAAGCGCAGGCGTAAGCCTGCTCTTGCTCAACCTGCACGGCCCGCATGGGCGGGGGCAGCAGAAGCATGGCCGGCGTGTCGTGTCCTCGATACCGCCGGGCGTCCTGCCGTGCTCCTCGATGGCGTCGTCCCGCAGCACCGGCAACACCGAGATCGCGCATACTGGATCTCGTGCCACGCTCTGCAGCGTTCTTGATCGGCATCGTCGCGTTCGTCGCCTTCGCCGGGCTATACGCCGTGTCGTGGATCGCCGCATTTGGTTTCCTGGCTGTCTGGCTAGCCGCGACGGTCCTGTATCGCCGTCATCAGCGACGCTGAGGGCGCGTGGCTGCTCTGGACGACTTGGGCGCTGACGGCCGCAGGCGACCAGACTGTCGCAATGTGCAGAGCAAGCAGGCGTCTGTCTGGTCTCGGCCGACGCGCCTCAGCCTCGTCCTAGGCGGGCGTCTGCGCGCGTCCAGCGTGGATGCTCGCTCAGCTTCGCAAAGCAGCCGTGAGGGGCAGGCGGGATACTTGCCGGTCTGATGCCCGCGGAGTCCACGACCCCCGACCTGGTAGAGCGGAGATCGTGGGAGCGCTATGGGTGGGTGGCCGGCATCGTTTTCGTCATCGCGCTGGTGGCCGAGATCGTCGTCGCTGTTGGAGTCGAACTGAGCCAGAACGACTCGGTGGCGAAGATCGCGAACGGTCTTCACTCCCACGAAACGCGGCTGATCGTGATCGCATGCCTGTCCGTCGTCTATGCGGTCATGTTCGTGATCTACCTGAGCGCGCTGCACAACCTGCTGCGCGGGGACACCGATCGCACGCGGGTCCTTGGTTCGTTGGTGCTGGTTGGAGGAGTGCTCTTCATTACCCTCCATGCCGTCAGCGACATCGGCATCACCGGATTGGTCGGAGCAAAGCTCGCTTCGTACGGGGCCCAACACGACCCGGGCGTGTCCTACACGCTGTACCTGATGACGTTCGCGCTGGAGAGCGTTGGCGATGTCTTCGGCAGCCTGTTTGCTTTCGCAACAGGCGCGCTTGTGCTTAGACGTGGGGTCTTGCCGCGCTGGCTCGGCTGGGTGTCGATCCTCGCGGGGACCTTGCTCTTCCTTCAGGGGTTTGGTCTCGGCGGCGTCATCGCCTCGTTCGGGTTGGTGCTGGACTTGATCGGGTTCGTGCTTCTTCTGGTCGTCATTCTCGCGAGCAGCATCATCTTGCTGGCTCGGGAGGACCCGATCCCCACGTAGGAGCAGGCGTGACGGCCAGGGCAGTCGAGACGCCTCGTATTCGTCCCAAGCGGGCACTAGATCGGCGGCAACGATGGCGACCGCTCGCCGAAGCAAAGCAGGCGCCGCAGCCCTCCTTTCCGCGCAAGCCGGCTGGCTTCGCAGCGTCTTGGAGGTGCCCGCGGGGCAGCCAAATGCAGGTGCACGAGGCGATCGGTTCCCGGAAGGCTGGCAAGCGCGGTGGGGTCAGCGGTCGAGGGTTGGCTGCTGGTACGGGCTCGCCCAATCGGGCAGGTCATCGATGTAGGCGTCAACACGCGGGTCGGCAGCGTAGGTCACGCCGGATCCACCGTAACTTGATGACGTCGTTCAGACCACCGAGCGCGCACGTACGTCAGCAGAGCATGTGGCGGCAACCAGCACACCGCCACATGCTCTGCGCGAACGGACTCCGGGGGTCAGTGTTCGACCGCTGGAATGGCGATGGGCGCTGGCTCGGCCTGCGGCGTCGGCTCGCTGTCGACACCGGTGGCGATGGGCGGAACGGTCTCCGGCCGCTCGCCGATTCGTGCGACGTCGAGGGCGATCAGGCCGAGGTTCGCACCGGCAGCTGCTCCGACGATCGTGGTGATGACCGCCATGAGCCCGGCTGTTGCGTTGAACCCCAGCAGCGCGCCGACGAGGGCGCCCGTCAGCGCGACCCCGAACCCGATCCTCGTGGCCCTGGCCGGCCGGTCGCGGTTGACCCAGGCCCAGTAGGTGCCGAGGCCGATCGGCGTGCCGATGAAGAGAACAGCCATGAGCTCGCTGTCGAGGGGCACTGTCGGCAAAGCCACCAGCACGATGATCAGGCCGATGAACCATCCGCCGAGGCCGAGCACCAGCAGGTAGACGGAGCGCAGGATCGCGCTCGCCTTGCGCCCGAAGCCGCCGCGCTTGTGCGTCCGGCGCCACATCAGTAGCAGTGACAGGATCGTGAGGAGTCCGAAGCCGATCATCGCGCCGGCGATGGCCTTGGCGGGTCCGGTCTGTGTGGAGTCGGGCGTGAGTTTAACCTTTTGAGGTTTGTACAGCGAGTCGTCGACCTTGCCTGTGTCGAAGTAGGTGTTAATCAGGTGCGTGCTCGCCTTGGTCTGTTCGGTCCAGAAGGAGGTTGTGTGGCCGAAGTTGGCGAGGATGACCTGGTGGCCGTTGGGCAGGTAGGGGAGGAGCTCCTTGGTCGCGTTCTGGGGCGGGGTGGCGAAGTCGAGACTGCCGCCGATCAGGAGCGTCTGCACGTTCGATGTCTGGACATGGGTGTACTCGTTGTCGGCCGGGTTGGCCGGCCATGCGTGCAGGAGGCCTCCGCCGCCGAAGAGGAATTCCGTTCCGGGGTTGCCGATAATCGAGGGGCCGTCGTGTTCGCTTGACGAGTAGTAACGCTCGGCAGCTTGGTTGTCAGCCATTCCGACAGCTGCGACGTCGCCCCAGACAAACGCTTCCGGGAAAGCGATCTGGGCGAGGAGCGACTCGAACCAGAGCCCGCTCGAGTCACCGTGGGCGGCCGAGAGCCAGGCGTCCAGGGTCATCGGTCCGGAGAGCGGCGAGGCATTTTCCGTCGTCTCCATGAGTCCGAAGAAGCTGGCGATCCGTGCGTTGCCCTTCTTGATCGGAAAGAACAACCAGCGGTTCGGCATGTGCGCGACGGTCCGTTCCAGCGTCGCGGCGAGATCGCCGGTGCGCTTGTGGCACGTCGCGTCTTGCGCACAGAGGCTGGCGTAGCGGCCGATCTGTTCGTCCGTCGTCTTCGGGTGCCAGATGAAGTTGCCGGGTGGGTTGACGCCGATCATCACCGAACGGTGGATGGCGGTCGGGTAGCGCCAGGAGTAGATCATCGCGGTGCGGGTGCCCGCGCTTTCGCTCAACAGGTCGATCTGGTGGTAGCCGAGGGCTTTCCGTGCCGCCTCGAGGTCGTCGACCCGTTCGGGGAGTGTGTAGCCGGCGAGATCGACGCCGTTTGCCTGGAGCCGCTTCGCGCACGAGCGGAGCGCGTTCGAGTAGGCATCGAGGGACTTCTGGCCGAGGAAGTCGGCGGAGTGCTCGAGGGCCGACTCGACCTCCGGGCAGTCGAGCCGGACGGAGCCGTCGACGCCGCGGTAGCCGACGAGGACGACGTCGTGGTTGGCGGTGAACCGACTGGCGTCCGCGAACTTCATGTTCGTGACGCCGGGGCCGCCTTCCAGGCGGAAGATCGGGGCGCCCGGGTGTGCCGAATGCGCACGGATCCGGATGACCGGCAGCGCGATCAGCCGCGAGTGCGGGTCGGCGCGGTTCTCGGGCACCACGAGCGTTCCGCAGTCGGCGGCGTAGGCGCCCTTTTCGGTGTTGTAGGTACAGTTCTTGAGCGTCAGCTGGCCTGCATGCGCGCCGGCAGGCACGGAGACGGCCGTAGAACTGCCGGCGAAGTAGAGGTAGCCGAGCCCGAGCGTGAGGACGGCGATCAGGGTCAGGCCGGTGATCCGGCCGCGACTGAAGCGTCTGGTCGAGGGATGCATGGTTCGTTCTTTCCTGTTGGGCTCGTGCGCGGTGCTCGTGGTGCTAGCGGTCGTGGCGGTCATGCTGCATCCTCCTTTGGGCTGGACTTCGGGCATGACGACAGGCTCTCCGTTCAGCGACGGAAGAAACCAGGGGGCCTGGCAGGCGTCTGTGACGTCGGGTAGCGGCCCGGGATACGTCGGTTTGCCGCCAGCTCGGGGCGGCCAGCCGTATGGAACCAAGCGCGGCCCTGCGCGATGATCAGCCCTCATGAGAGAGACTGTCCTGATCGTGGATGATCACCCCAGCTTCCGCGCCAGCGCGAGGCGCATGCTCGAAGCCAACGGCTACGACGTCGTTGGGGAGCTCGACAACGGTGACGGCGTGGTGGCTGCCGTGGAGAAGCTGAACCCAGAGGTTGTGCTACTCGACGTGCACCTACCCGACATCGACGGCTTCGAGGTTACGCGGCGACTACTCGATGCGAACGGCGCTAGCCCGCAGATAGTGCTTATCTCGAGCCATGACTTCACCGACCTTGACGAGGCGGTGGGCGCCAGTGGCGCGCGCGGGTTCGTCGCCAAGAGCGAGCTGAGCGCGGAGGCGATCTCTTTACTCATCCGCTGACCGCACCGCGACGCACCCTGATCGGTCTCGCCGGCTTGGCGTTCCTGATGGGCATCGCCGCTTTCGTGGTCATGATCAACGGCGAGCACAACGTTCACCGGGGCGCGTTTGCCGGCTTGTTCCTGGCCACCGGCTGGGGGTTCGTGGGAGTCGGGCTATGGGTTTGGAAGCAGCGGTCGGCCGGCAACATCGGTCCGCTGATGGTCGCGGTCGGCCTCAGCGCCTTGCTGAAGGGGTTGGCCTTTTCCAACGACAGCGTCGTGTTCGCGATCGCCTCGGTCGGGGAGGTGCTGATCTACGCGGTGCTCATCCAGCTGCTGCTGTCCTTTCCCTCGGGGAGGCTCGAAACCCGGCTGGACCGTCTCCTGGTCACCATCGCCTACGTCAACACGACGGTGGTGCAGCTTGGAGTGTTCCTGTTCACCGACTCAAAGGCGGGCTGCACCCGCTGTCCCAGTAACCCGCTGCTGATCGAACACTCCGAGGCTGCCAAGGTACTCGAAGCGGCGCAACTAGACATCTCGATCGCGTTGCTGGGTGCCGTGGTCGCGGTCCTCTATCGACGCTGGCGAAGCGGCACCCCAGGGCGAGCGAGGGTGTTCGCCCCGATCGTCGCCGTCGGCGGGCTCACGTTTCTGCTGCTGATGGCCGCCCTCGTCGTCGAACAGGCCGGCCTGTCGAGCGACATTTCTGACGCGCAGACGTTGGCTTTGTTCACGTCCATCGCCTGCCTACCGTTTGCCTTCTTGGTGGGCCTCCTGCGATCCCGGTTCAGCGAAGCCGACGCGATCAGCGAGCTCTTGGCCCAGCTCGGTGAGGGTGGTGGCCGCGGAGCGTTGCGCAACGCGCTCGCGGACGCGCTCGGAGACCCGACCTTGGAGCTCGCCTATTGGGTACCGGACCAGGACGCCTACGTGGACGCCGACGGTCAGCCGGTTCGGGTCGATCCCGCGCCGGCGGGCAAGGTCTCCACCATCATCGAGCACGAGGGCGAACGAATCGCTGCGATCGTGCACAGCCCGGGCCTCGCGGAGGAACGCGAACTGGTGCAGACAGCGGGCGCCGCCGCCGGGCTGACGCTCAGAAACGAACGATTGGACGCCGAACTACGGGCGAAGGTTGCCGAGCTTCAGGCCTCACGCTCACGCATCGTGCAGGCCGGCTATGAGCAAAGGCGCCGACTCGAGCGGGACCTCCACGACGGCGCCCAGCAGCGACTCATGGCCCTCGGCATCGACCTACGAATGGTAAGAGAACGCATCGAGCACGACCCACAAGGGGCGGCGGAGCTCCTCGACGAATCACTCCACGAGTTGAACGAGGCGACCGCGGAGCTGCGCGAGCTCGCACGAGGGATCCACCCGGCCGTGCTCACAAATCGCGGCCTGCACGCAGCACTCAAAGGCCTCGCCAGCCGCTCCCCGGTTCCTGTGGAACTGCTCCAGACGCCGGCCGACAGGCTCCCGCCGTCGGTCGAGTCGGCGGTCTACTTCGTCGTCGCCGAGGCCCTTACGAACGCGGCCCGCTACTCGCGCGCGCAAACGGTAACGGTGGGGGTCGTCCGCGACAACGGCCACGTCGACGTCGAGGTGAGGGACGACGGCGTCGGGGGCGCCGACGCCGATCAGGGCTCGGGGCTGCGAGGGCTTCAAGATCGGGTCGCGGCGCTCGACGGCCGCCTCGAGCTGACGAGTCCGCAGGGGTTGGGCACCATCCTCAGGGCAACGATCCCGTGCGCGTGATCGTCGCAGAGGATTCCTTGCTGCTGCGGGAAGGCATGGTGCGGCTGCTCGAGGAGGCCAAGTTCGAGGTAGTCGGTCAGGCCGGGGATGCCGAGGAGCTGCTGCGAAAGGCCAGGGCGCACAAGCCCGACATCGCAATCATCGACATCCGCATGCCGCCCACCCACACAGACGAGGGGCTGCGTGCGGCGCGCGTGATCCGGGAAGAGATGCCGGACACTGGTGTGCTGGTGCTCTCGCAGTACGTCGAGGAGGACTACGCGCTGGAGCTACTGGGAGACGACGCCGCCGGCGTCGGCTACTTGCTCAAGGACCGCGTCTCGGACCTAGAGCGCTTCGCCGATGCGATCAGAAGAGTCGCCGAGGGAGGCTCCGCGCTCGATCCCGAGGTCGTCTCAGAGATGCTGGGTCGCAAACGCACAGACGATCCACTGAACGTGCTGACCGCGCGGGAGCGCGAGGTGCTTGGCCTGATGGCAGAGGGTCGCAGCAATAAGGCAATCGCCGAGATACTCGTGATCACTGAGCGCGCCGTCGAGAGGCACGTCACGAGTATCTTCGCGAAGCTCAACCTTGCCCCGGCGGCCGAGGACCATCGCCGCGTACGGGCCGTCCTCGTGTTCCTCGGTACGTAACCCAGTTGCGGCGCGGCAATTCGTGACGCGTCGCATGACTGGTGTACATGGACCTTAGTGGTCACCACTCCAACCCTCCAAAACCCCTGGAGTCTTTGCTCGAGCCTGCACGCGCGGACGACAGCTCATGAGTTCTCGGGCGGGCCGGGGGCACACGGGGAGATTTGAGCATGTCGGGCGACACCGCCGTCGCTGCTGCTTTGCGAGACATCCAAGCGTCTCCGCTGCGACCGAGCTCACGCTCGCTTGGGACTGCCATGAAGGAGGGCCTCCTCGGTGGCAAGCTCCGCTTGTCATCAAGAACCAACCTCGAGGAGGCCCGTTTACATGTTGCACGCTGGATTAGATCTAAGTCGAAAGAGGCTTGACGTTTGCCTGCTCTCCGAACAGGGAGAGCATCTCGACCAGCTCGCCGTACCGCCCGACGTCGACTCGCTTGAAAGGCTCGCTCGCCGCATCGAGGAAGTCCACTGTGAGCCGGTCTGCGCGGTGATCGAGTCGATGACCGGCGCAAGGATCGTCCACGACACCCTCGAGCAGCAGGGCTGGTACGTCGAGATTGCCGACGCCCAGAAGGTCAAGGGTCTCGCGCCGCTGGCATGCAAGACCGACAAGATCGACTCCAAGGTTCTTGCGGTGCTCAGCCACCGCGACCTGGTGCCGGCGATCTGGCTGCCCGATCCGAGCATCCGCGAGGAGCGTGAGCTCGCCCGCTTCAGGTTGCACCTCGTGAAGCACAAGTCGGCCCTGAAGAACCGCGTCCACTCGACCCTGATCAACTTCGGCAAGCCCTGCCCGGTCACCGACCTGTTCGGTCTCGAGGGCCGGCGGCTTCTGAAGCGCCTTGAGGTGCCCGAGCCCTGGCGCGGCAACATCACCGCCTCGATCGAGCTGATCGACGATCTCGAACGCCAGATCTCAGAGATCAACCGCCGCCTGAAGGAGAGCCACGCCGAGCACCCCTACATCCCGCTGCTCTTGACGGTGCCCGGGATCGGCTGGGTCCTCGCCTTCACGATCGCCTCAGAGATCGGCGAGATCGAGCGCTTCCCATCGCCACAGAAGCTCACCGGCTACACCGGTCTTTGCCCGCGCGTGAACCAGTCCGGAGAGAAGGATCGCCGCGGCCCCTTGACCAAGCACGGGCCGACCTACCTGCGCTGGGCGCTACTCGAGGCGACGATGCACGCCTCGAGACACCCCGCCTACGCCGAGCGCTACCAGCGCACCAAGCGCCGGCTCGGAAGCAGCGCGGCGCCAAGGTCGCCCGGGTCGACATCGCCCGCAGACTCGCCCACGCGATCTGGCACATGCTTTCTCGCAAGGAGAAGTTCGCTCCCCGAGGCGCCGCAATTCGTCTGGCGGCCTGACCGCCCGGTTTGGACTTGCGCCCGAGCGAACATCCAATTTCGCCTGATCCTCCCGACGAGGAGGCCATAGAGACATGAGCGTCGCTCCAGACGAGTCCCGAGAGGAGGACGAGCCGAACTACAGATCGTTACTTGACAACCGGCCCTTCTTCATAGAGACGATTTGTGACAGCTCTGCGCGGCTCCGGGCTCGCTCCCGTATCCCGCGCGAAGCAGGCACCTCACGGCCTGTATTCAGCGGCCACGACGCGTCTAGGAGCCGATCACGCCCGTCGTCCAACTGGTACCGGCCTGCCCCGTTGGTACCAGCAAGGCGCAAAACGCCTGCAAACGGGCAACGGATGGGCCAGAGCGGTCACCAGAAGAAGTCCTGCAAATCGCCGGTTTCAAGCCGGTTCTTGGTGCCTTCTGAAAATCGTGGTGTCCCCAGTTCGAGTCTGGGTCTCGCCATTGTGTTGTGCCAGCTCCCAGGGGCAGCATCGCGGGGGAAGCCCTGCTATCGCACAGCGAGCCCGGCGTCCCTTACAACGGGTCACTGCATGGAAGCTCGTCGTCGGCGTCGAGGAACCACGCCGGCATCATCCACTTGCGCTTCACGTCCACGATGCGCCACGCACGAGGATCGCGCTCGACCGTGAGCCCAAAGGGATGGGCCGCGAGTCGTTGGATCTCACCGCGGACGCCGGGGACGAACACGATCGTCTGGCGGTCGAGACCCTCCGGGAACGCGTGTCTTAGAGCGGTAAAGGGACGCGAGTTGTCAAGGCCGTCCGGCAGAAGCCCGCGCAGGTGCCCCATCAATTCTGGCGCGAAGCGCTCCCACATCGCAGAGTCGGTGCTGGCACCGAGCTCGACAAGCTCGCGCGCGGGAGCCTCGTCGAGGACCAAGCCCGCGCAGCGCGCGGTCTTCAACCGCAGCTCGGGGTGCGTGAGGAGCCATATGTTGCGCGCGCCGTGCTGATCGTCGGCGGCCGTGTCGTAGAGGAGCAGGCCGGACAACCAACCGAACGCGAAGCTCGCTGCTGGGGGAACGTCCTCATTCAATGGTGAGGACCGTACCATCCGCCGTACGGGGGATTGACCGCAAATGGTCCAGGAGCCAGCCTAGTCGTCAACCCGGCAGTGTGGTCCGGCAACTCGGGACAACACAACGGGGCGAACGGGAATGTGGCCCCGGGGAGCGCGTGGCCGCGCTTTCGCGGGCAAGCTGGGCGAGGCGTGGAGTTCGCGGGCTTCTGCAAAACGAGCCGTCTCGTATTGATATAGTGTGGCCAGGTGCTAGCGCCGGGCATACCGATCGAGAACCGACCCCGCCGAGGGCGGCCACGCAGCGAGAAGTCGCGCAAAGCGATCCTGCGATCGGCGAGCGAGCTGTTGCTGGAGCGGGGCCTCGACTCGATCAGCATGGACGCGGTCGCCGCGCGTGCGGGGGCGGGTAAGGCGACCATCTATCGCTGGTGGCCTTCGAAGGAGGGGCTGGCCCTCGATGCGCTCTTCAATGACTGGAAGCCCGGGCGGGCGGAGCGGTCTAACACGGGCTCGCTCGAGGGTGACCTGCTCGCGCTGATGCGACCCTGGGTGCGGCAACTCACCAGAAAGCCCTACGCGGGCGTGATCGCGGCCCTCATCAGCAGGGCGCAGAGCGACCCAGAGTTCGCCGAGGAGTATCGCGAGCGCTTTGTGCAGCCGCGCCGTGAACAGGCCCGGGTCATTTTCGTACGTGCGCTCGAGTGCGGTGAGATTCCTCCAGTCGCCGATATCGAGGCCGCCCTGGACCTTCTCTACGGTCCCTTCTACCACCGCTTGCTGCACGGCCACGCACCGCTCACCGATCGTTTCGCCCGCACGGTCGTGGGCTACGTCGTCGCGGCAGCATCCTCGAGCGAGCGGCGACCCCACGGCATCAAGACCCAGGTCGAGGGGGACCGCGCTCAGTCGATCTCGGGCGGGCCCGGCGCCCTTGAGAACAAAGGCGCGGATCGTGACTGACACCGTGTTGCCGAGCCCGCAGGACCTCGACCTGGATGGCTGCCGTGGGGCTGGATGGGAGCGCCTGTTCTGGCTGGTCTTCGAGCGCTCGTCTAACCCCATCTCCCTGGTGGACGACGAGCGACGCTTCGTCGAGGTCAACGATGCGTGGCTCACTCTTGTCGGCCGAAGCCGTGCAGAGATCGTGGGCATGCCGGTCGATGACAGCATCAGGCCGTCTGAGCGCCGGCGGGCGGCACAGGATTGGCAGGCTCTCTTGCGCTCGGGCGAGTACAGCGGATCGCGGGCCCTGCTCCGAGCCGGCGGGTCTGAGGTTGAGATCGACTTTGCCGCTCGGCTCGGGATCGTGTTCGACCGCCAGCTGGCCATCTATGTGGTGCTTGACAGGAGCGACCCGAATGGCTCTCCTGCATGTGGACGACCACAGGACCGCGCGCTGAGCGACCGCGAACGCGAAGTCGTCACGCTGATCGCGCTGGGACAGAAGACCGACCAAATCGCCGAGGAACTGTCGATCTCAACCGCGACGGTGCGCACCCACGTGGCCAACGCGATGTCAAAGCTTGGCGCCCATACTCGTGCGCAGCTCGTCGCGATCGCCCTATGCACCGACGAGGCGATCAGCCTCCCCGATCTGGAGGAGTAGAAGCTGACGAATCCCGCGTATGCACTATCGAGGTCCGCTCGCGAACTGCCGAGCATTACTTATGCCCTTCGCGCTGCCACGGGACCGCCTCGGCCAAGTCCAGCAGGAGTTGCGCGAGGAGCGCAACCTGCTCGATGTCATGCTCGACAGCGTCAACGTTGCCGTGGTGGCGTGTGACGCAAACGGTCTAGTGACCCACGTCAACCAACGCACACGGGAGATGATGAGCAACGTCTGCTCGACGAGCCTCGAGGCTGGGGGGTGGATTGATGCGTTTCGGCCACGCACGGCGCTAGGTATGCCCCTGACGTTTTCAGAGCTGCCGCTCGTGCGGGCGCTGCACGGTGAGCTGGTCCGTGACGTCGATGTTCTCGTCCAGACTGATGCCGGGGAGATGATGCTGAGCACGAACGCGAACCCCGTCAAGGACGCGGAGGGCAGCCTCCTTGGAGCCGTCGTCGTGTTCGAGGATGTGACCGAGCAGCGCGCGCGTGAGGCGCAACTTCGCGATGAGCTTCGGGACGTCGGCTTGGCTGTCGAAGTCCAGGATGCGATCGATGCTGGGCGCCTCATGCTGTACGCGCAGCCGATCATCGATCTGTCCTCCGGAGAGACGGTGATGGATGAGCTTCTGCTGCGGATCCGATCAGCCGACGGAGCTGTTTCCGGCCCGTGCGGATTCCTGGCAGCTGCCGAGCGCTACAGCACGATCACCTCACTTGACAGCTGGGTCCTCGAGCAGGCGGCGCAGATCGCGGCGCGCGGACGTCCGGTCAGCGTGAACGTATCTGCGCGCAGCGTCGGCAGGTCATCGTTTCTCGAGGTCGTGGAGAGTACTTTGAAGCGGAACGGCGTCGAGCCCTCTCTCATCACCTTTGAGATCACAGAGACGGCTGTCGTCTCAGACATCGTGAGGGCATCTCGCTTCGCCGAGCGGCTTGACGCGATCGGCTCCCACTTCGCGCTTGACGACTTCGGCACGGGCTACGCAGCGCTCACCTACCTCAAGCACCTGCCGATCCGGTATTTGAAGATCGACAGGGATTTCGTTCGTGACCTCGCCGAGAACCCGCGGTCCCGCGCGGTCGTGTCCGCCATCGTGACCCTCGCGGCAGGCTTTGGCCAGCTGACAATTGCCGAGGGGGTCGAGAAGGCCGCGACGCTGGGAGCGTTGCGGGAGCTTGGAGTCGATATGGCGCAGGGATTTCATCTCGGCAGGCCTGCGGCGATCAGTCCGGAGGGCTAATCGGCCGGCTCGGTGATCTCCAATGCCCCGAAGCCTTCGAGCGGACCGTCGACGAAGAAGATCTCCAGCGTGATGTCCGGCTCGACGTGGGCCTGGCTGAGGAACGCGAGCACCTTGCGGCCCGTCAGCTCTTCGATCGTCTGCTTGTAGCGAGTGGCCATGACGCGCTGGAAGTCCTCGCGCATCGCGATCACGCGATCGGGCTCGCCGCTGTCCATGATCGTCCGCTCGAGCGCCGTGAAGCCGCTCCCGCGCATCACGACGACGATGATGTCGTCGAGCACATAGGTCTTGGCCTTCATCGGCCCACGCCCGTAGTGCTCGCGCAGGATGCCGACGATGCTCGTAGAGATAGCGGCGAGCAGATGTCCACCGGCGAGTGGGGAGTCGGCTGTGGAAGGCGTTATCCCGGCCTCCCGCTCGTCCTCCGTAACGGTCCCGTTGCTGCGTGAAGCCGTCTGGGTTAGATCGAGGCAACGCGATCCGGCCGAGTGGTGAGCGCCGCCCTGATCAACAGTCTTCACCCAGCCAGTGTCGGGACAGGTTCGACCCATGTCTATAGGTCAAACGACCGATTCTGGGGCTGCCTGACCCTCTGCCTGGGGATCGGAATCCGCCACACCACGGCCGACCAGCAGGCGCCCGTTTCAGCCGCGTGCTCCGCGCCGGCGGCGGCCCCTACGACCCGCGCTGCCGGAGCGGCTTAGCTCGTCAAAGTGATCGAGGGCCTGGCCCGAACCGGTGACCACGCAAGTCAGCGGCGACTTTGCGAGGAAAACCGGTATCCCGGTCTCCGCCGCCACGAGCTCCGGCAAACCACGCAGCAGGGTACCCCCACCGGCAAGGAGAATCCCGTCGCGTGAGATGTCGCCGGTTAGCTCGGGCGGAGTTTGCTCGAGCGTATCCTTGATCGCGCCTACGATCTCGCGCAGCGGTCCCTGGATCGCTGCGCGTACCTCCTCGCTGCGGAGCTCGATCTGGGTCGGCAGACCGCTGGCCAGGTGACGCCCGCGCACCTCGCTCGTCTCTTCGGACCGAAGCGGAACTGCCGATCCGATCGCGATCTTGATTGCCTCAGCCGTCTGCGAGCCGATCGCCAGCGCGTACTCGGCACGCAGGTAGCGCGTGATCGCCTCGTCCATCTCATAACCTCCGACGCGCAGCGAGCGAGACAGCGCGATGCCACCGAGCGAGATGACGGCCATCTCGCTGGTGCCACCCCCGATGTCGACCACCATGCGCCCGATCGGCTCTGCGATATTCAGGCCGGCACCGATCGCGGCCGCGATCGGCTCCTCGATCAGGTGGACACGACGCGCGCCGGCCGCCAGCGACGCCTCCTCGACCGCCCTCTTCTCCACCTCGGTGACCCCGGATGGCGCGCACACGATCAGGCGGGGGTGCGCCCGGTTCCGATCGAGAACCTTGCGGATGAAGTAGCGGAGCATCTCCTCGGTGATGTCAAAGTCAGCGATAACGCCGTGGCGCAACGGGCGCGTCGCCGAGATCGTCGCCGGGGTGCGGCCGATCATCCTCTCGGCGTCCGCTCCCACCGCATGGACACGACCCGTCCGCGAGTCCGATGCCACGACGGAAGGCTCAGAGACCACAATGCCGCGTCCCCCGACGTAGACGAGGGTGTTCGCCGTGCCGAGGTCGATCGCCATATCCCGAACCCCAAGCGTCGGAGCCAGATGGCGGCGAGATACATCGCGACGAGAACCGTCTCTGCGGAAGCGCATCGCGACAGAGTGTCAGAGCGGCGACCCGTGCGGATTGGCGTCCTCGCTCGTTGGCATGCCCGGGCATCGATGAACCCAGCGCGACATATTCGGTCTCAGGGATACTGAGCCGAACAAAACGGATGGGAGGAAGCCGATGGACATCGACACGGCGGCTCCGGTCATCACTCGCGAGAAGATCGGCCTCAATGCCCCGATCGAGACCATTTGGGGCATCCAGACCGCAACACACCAACGGAGGTCCCGACGATGACCAGCGAACCGGTTCGAGACCGCGTGACCGATCAGATACGAGGTCTACCCCGTCGTGGACGCCGTCGGCGGCACCTCGCTCGATGCCCATAGGGCAGCGTTGAAGCGCGTCACCCAGGCCGGCGCCAAGCCGGTGAGCTGGGTGCAGCTCGCATGCGAGCTGCAGCGTGACTGGGCTCGCACCGGGTCCGCGCCCGAGTTCAAAGAGATCCTGTTCGGCCCGGCACCCGTCGTCGACGCGGCAGGGCTCGGTGGGTAGCGAGCACGCCGTCAGCACTCAGACATTGTCGTTAAAAAGGTCCGGCCCGCGGAGGGAGCGGACCGGACCGCATGCACATTCTTCGGAGGAGTTTGTGCGTGGCGACTTCGATGTCGCGTAGTTGCAGTATCGCCATTTCGATGAGCGTCACCTAAGGGTTCCTCTCACCCGAGATAAAAAGTCGGCGCCCGGCGGCGCCTACCTATACGGCGAATAACCCTCTAGACCAGCACGCCGGCGCCCTCTGCGCCGGGTGCAGCCGGTACCTCGCTTGGAAAGCGATCCCACGACGGTCGTGGTGGCATGCCCGAACGGCCGTCGGGCGTGAGACGTACACCCAGGATCTGATGGATCTGGATGCGGTTCAGGTCGAATCCGACGCGTGAAATCGCCATATAAAGACGCCACACGCGGGCGCGGCGCTCGCCGACCTCGGCGACCACCCGCGGCCAGTTGCGCTCTAGGTTTGCGCCCCACTCGCGTAGCGTCATCGCATAGTGCTCACGCAGGTTCTCCTCGTGGCGCACCTCAAGTCCGTGATCATGCATCGCGCCGATGACCGTGCCGAGGCCCTGGAGTTCGCCGTCGGGAAAGACGTAGCGGTCGACAAACGGGCCGGTGCGGTGGCGCTGGCGGTTCGAGGAGCGTGTGATCGTGTGGTTCAGCATCCTGCCCTCTGCGTGGAGTCCTGCGGCCATCGCCCGAAAATGCGAGCCGAGCTCGGAGCTGCCGATGTGCTCCATCGCGCCGACTGATGAAATCGCGTCGAACCCTGTCTCAGTAACGTCCCGGTAGTCGAGGAAGCGGACCTCCGCCCGCTGCTGCAGGCCGGCTTCAAAGATCGCGCGCTGTGCCCAGTCGGCCTGCTCTCGCGAGAGCGTTACACCGAGCGCCCGCACGCCGTAGTGCTCGGCGGCGTGGCGCACGAGCCCTCCCCAGCCGGCGCCGACGTCGAGCAGACGCTCGCCCGGCTTCAGATCGAGCTTGCGGCAGATGAGGTCGAACTTCTCGCGCTGAGCCTCTGCCAAGGTTGCACTCGGCCTGCTGAACACGGCGCACGAGTAGGCCATCGTGGAGCCGAGCAGAAGCTCATAGAACCGGTTCGAGACGTCGTAGTGGTGGGAGATGGCCTGTGCGTCGCGCGCCCTCGAGTGGCGCACAAGCCCGCGACGCCACCAAGCCCTGGCCTCCTCGGGCGGGATCGGCGGGCGCCTGAGCATCCAGCGCCGCACGCCTCGCGCCAACTCCCGCCAGGGAATCTCCCCGCGTCTATGCGCGACGAGGGCGTGTAGCGTCCCGTGCAGGTCGCCGCGGATCTCAAGATCGCCCGTCACGTAGGCGCGTGCCAGGCCCAGCTCGCCTGGCGCGGTTGCGAGGTAGCGGACGGCCCTCGGCGCGCGGATCTCGACCATTCCTACGGCGCCGCTGCGAGCGAACACGCTGCCGTCGTAGGCGCGGAAGCCGACGGGCACATCGCCGTCGAAGAGCAGCTGAAACAACTCTGCAAGCGTCATCTCGTCTTGTGCCTTCCCCTTGACCGGTGAGTCGACGTTGCCATCAACATGAAATCAAAAGTTGCCGGGTGCCGAGCGGCGCTGGCTGCGCTCGCTTGCCGGAGCTCGCGCGAGGTCGCGCTAGCGGGTTTGAGGCCACCAGAACGCCGCGGCCCCGCGGCCGGCAGAGAGCGGCCGGTGTGACGAGGAGGCCTGCCGCTAGATATCGCGCAGGGAGCCGAGAACCATTTGCTCGGGTCGAGCGGCCGATGATCGTGAAGCGGCGATGGGGTTCGCCTGTGCGTAAGGGCTGCTCGAGTGGGTGCCCTGACCGCATCCGGTGAGCGCGAGCAGGCCGCCTGCGGCGAGCAGGGCTCCGCCGCGCCGGATGGACTCTCTCGCGGAGCTCTTCCCGCCCGCTCGCTGGATCCGGATGAACCAGGCGATTCCGGCCACGCACAGGATGCTGGCCACGTAGAAGTTCAGCCGTAGGCCGAAGATGTGGTGCGCGGGGTCGACACGCAGCAGCTCCTCGCCGATCCGCGCGAAGGAGTAGCCCGCCACATACAGCGCGAACAGGCCCGGAGCACGAATCCGTCGATGATGACCGAGCCACACGAGTGCAGCAGCCAGCAGCAGGTTCCAGATCAGCTCGTAGAGGAACGTCGGATGAAAGGTTGCGTACTGCGCATAGCCGGCGGGACGGTGCGCCGGGGAGATCTCAAGGCCCCACGGCAACGTGGTCGGGCCACCGAACAGCTCCTGGTTGAAGTAGTTGCCGAGTCGGCCGATCGCCTGCGCGACGAGCAGCGCCGGAGCAGCGGCGTCGAGAAAGACGGGGATGCTCGCTCCGCGGCGGTGCAGCACCCACAGGCCGGCGAGGGTGCCGGCGGCGATGCCGCCCCAGATGCCCAGGCCACCCTTCCAGACGGCGAATGGTCCCCACCAGTGGGCGGGGACTTCGTTCCAGCTCGTCGCGAGGAAGTACAGTCGCCCGCCGATGATCCCAGCGGGGAAGCCCCACAGCGCCACCTCGTAGACGAGATCGCGCTGACCGCCCGTCGCCTCCCAGCGGCGCACGGTGATCGCGACTGCGGCGATGACGGCGATGACGTAGGCAAGGCCGTAGGCATGGAAGAACAGCGGACCGACATGGAAGCCGTTCGAAGGAGGGCTCGGTATGAAGGCGACGGGCACGCTGGTCACTGAGTTGTTCCGACACCGGCGCCACAGGCCGGCGTCCCGCCCGCGGCTTTGGCTCACGTGCCGATAGCTGACGACGGTATAGCAAGGGAACCTCGGCGCGAATCGAGACCCCTTCTACCTCTCGCCCACGGGCCTGAAGCCCTCCGCGACCAGCGCTGGGCAGTTGAGGCGCCCGTCCGCCTCGCGGCAGTCCCATTCGGCCCTTACGTAAACGTCGACCAGGCCGCTGGCGCGCAACGCTTCATCGAGCAGGTCTTTCGTCCAAGCGCACTTATGGACATCCCAGAAGCTGTAGCCGACCTTGTTCTCCACCGCGTACAGGAGATATGACCACTCTCGCCAGGAGATCTGGCCGGACTGAAGGCAACGCAGGTGAGCCTCGTGGTTGTTCGTGACCAGGCGAATCATGCCGCCCGGGCGAAGGATCTCCTGCCAACGTGCGAGCATCGGTGCAACCTCGTGCCGAGCTACATGCTCAAAGAACCAGTGCGAGAAGATCTCGTCGGCGACACCGGTGTCGAAGGCCTGCAGGTAGCGCCCGTCATCGACCACGTCGATCCCGTCGTGCGGCACGATCCACGTGCACGTAGCCAGGACGCCCCTTGGTGCCGGCTCCGATTTCAATCTTCATGCACTGTCCCGGGGAGTCTCAATTCCTGGTCTTTCGCAATGCACGCGCGCGGGCCTCTCGTCCCACAGTTCAGGGTTGCGGATCCTACCGTCCTCTTGGAGCGCATCGACAGGGCGCCGGTACGGCGTTCGCGATAACGGGTCGGTTGCAGGCCCCGGCGCAGGGCCTGGGAGGATTCAGCCATGGGCGCGACGAACCACACCCCCAGCTGGATCGAGCTCGACGGAGCGGTCAACGCCCGGACCGTCGTACCCGGTGTGCTGCTGCGAGCCGACAACCTCCAGTCCCTCAGCGAGCGCGACGTCCGCCGGCTCGTGGACGAGCACGCGCTTGAAGTCGTGATCGACCTGCGTACTGACGTCGAGGCCAAGGTCGAAGGTTCGGGGCCGATGAGCGCGGAGGATGGAGTGCGCGTGGAGCGTCGCTCGCTGCATCCGGACTCCGGAGGCATCATCGATCTCGACTCAGACACGATCAAAGCGTGGGATAGGCGCCACGACGACGAGCCGCCCGATGAGCCGCCCGTGGTGCGCGCCTACATGAGCTACCTCCTTCTCCGTCCCGACTCCGTCGCCGGCGCCGTGCGCGCGATCGCGACCGCTGAGGGCGCCGTCCTGGTGCACTGTGCAGCCGGCAAGGACCGCACTGGAGTCGTCGTCGCCCTCGCGCTCGACGCGGCCGGTGTCGACCGAGACACGATCGTTGCCGACTACCTCTCCACCGCCGAGCGAATCGACGCGATTGTCGCGCGCCTTGTCAGCTCCCCGCTCTACCGCGATGAGCTCCAGAACCACGACCCCCAGCAGCACGCGCCGGTCGCCGGCACGATGGAGCGCGTCTTCGAGCTCGTCGACGAGCGACACGGCGGTTCCGTGGCCTGGCTCGCGGCGAACGGACTCAGCGAACGCGATCTGCAGCAGCTCCGTCGTCGGCTGCGGCCTACTCTGGGGTCCGTTCCGAGACCGTCCGCGTCCTAACGCATCGGGGTCGAGGGGCGCTCTGGTCACATCCGCTGGTTCCCTGTTGCACGACCGGGACCGCCCCGGGCAGGGAGAGTTTTGACACGGCTTTCTTGGGCTTCGGCCATCACGTCCCCGCCCGCTCGGCGCAAGCTGATGAGTACCAATCGCCGAAACGGGTAAAGAAGGGATGGCGCGACATCGAGGCTAGACAGGAGGTTGAGGTACGTGGACACGAGGTCCCCGGTCCGGCATTTCGCTCGCTTGGCGCTGATCACGTTGATCGCGAGCACCACGGTTGGCATGGTCGTGGCGCCTGCCGCGCAGGCGGGTTTCGGCCCGGAAAGCTTTGAAGCCGGCACCTGCGTCAGCAGTTCGTGCACGTATTCGAGCGTCGAGGCGAACCACAACGAAGCGTTCACGCAAGCGGCCGGCCACCCGCCGTGGGGCATCACGAAGTTCGTGATGAAACACAGCGGCAACAGCATCGAAGGAGCGTCGGTCAAGCGCATTCGCGTCGATGTCCCGCCCGGGCTGGCCTCCAACCCCCAGGCGCCGATGCCGAAGTGCAGCATCGAAAAGTTCAACGCCAACGGCTGCCCGGCGAGCAGTGTGGCGGGTACGACCGAAATGGAAGCCGTCGCCGACCCTCTCGGCGTTCCCCTCTCGCTGCCGGCGCTGACCGGCACGGTCTACAACCTCGAGCCGCCTGCAGGCCTGCCGCTCGACTTCGGCATCAACGTCGATCCCGCCGGCGCACTGATCACGCCGATCCACCTGTTCCTGGAGGGCCACGTCGACTGGAGCGGCGACTACCACGAGTACTTCGAAATAAACGAAGTTCCCAACGAAGCCGAAGTGAAAGTCCTGATCGGGGGGGTCAAAGCGCCGCTGAAGGTACTGATGTCGAAACTCAACTTCAACGGCCACGCGGGGGGCGACTTCCTGACGCTTCCGAGCGTCTGCTCGAGCACGACGACATCGCACCTCGAACTCGAATCGTGGAGCGGGGAAATCGCGAGGGCCGAAACGCACACGCCGGTCGGCGTCGAAGGCTGCAACAGAGTGCCCTTCTCACCTGCGGCCACAATCACCCCCGAAACCGCCCAGTCGGACGCTCCCGACGGTGCGACGACCGTCGTCCGCGTGCCGCAGGGAGTGCACGAAAACGAAATCAACACCTCAGACATTCAGAATGCGCGGCTCACGCTCCCGGAAGGCCTTACGCTAAACCCGGCTGCCGCGCACGGACTGCAGGCCTGCTCGGGTGCCCAGATCGGGATCGGGACCGCCAACGCAGTCGCCTGTCCGGCGGGCTCAAAGATCGGGGCGGTCACGATTGAAACCGATCTCCCGCCGGGGTCGCTCACGGGCAACGTCTATTTGGGCAGCCCTGGAGGCGGCCCGATCACCGCGCCCCCGTACACGATCTACCTGGACGCCGAGAGTCCGGCGTACGGCGTATCGGTGCGCCTGCAGGGGTCGGTCACGCCGAACCCGGCCACGGGCCGGCTGGAAGTCACATTCGCCAACAACCCACAGCTGCCGTTCAGCGAACTGCGCCTGACCCTGAACGGCGGAGTGCACGCGCCGCTGGCCAACCCGCTGGCATGCGGGAGCGCGACGACGGCCTTCGCGTTCACGCCGTACACGGGCGGCGCCGCGGCCATCGGCTCGACTCCATTCCCAACAAACGGCTGTCCGTCCCCCCTGCCGTTCTCACTCGCTCAGGCCACGGCTGACAGCCCAGCGAACGCGGGCGCGTTCGACTCGACCGCGTTCACTCTCAACCTCGCGCGCGCGGACGGACAGCAATACCTGTCGGCGCTCACCACCGTTCTACCCAGCGGGCTGGTCGGCGTGATCCCTTCGGTCAGCTTGTGCCCCGAACCGCAGGCCAATGCCGGCAGCTGCCCGGCGGCCAGCCAGATCGGCTCGGCGACGGCCGACGCCGGTGCAGGCGATCCATACCCGTTCACCGGCCCAGTCTTCCTCACCGGCCCCTACGGCGGCTCGCCCTACGGGCTCTCGATCCCGATCCATGCGCTGGCGGGCCCGTTCGACCTCGGCACAGTCGTCACTCGTGCGGCTATCGACGTCGACCCCCACGCAGGGCGTGTGGTCGCGACAAGTGCGCTGCCAACGATCTTCAAGGGCGTCCCGCTGCGTCTGCGGGGCATCAGCGTGGGGATCAACCGCCCCAGGTTCCTATTGAATCCGACGAACTGCGCCCCCTTGGCGACGGATACGTCGCTGACGTCGTCGTTCAACGCCACGCAGAGCCTGTCGAGTCCGTTCCAGGTGACCGGCTGCGATGCGCTGGCGTTCAAGCCGGAGCTCGCGGTCTCCTCCAGCGCGAGAGCCTCGAAAGCCATCGGCGCGAGCCTCAAGGTCAGCCTGATCCAGGCCGCTCATGAGGCGAACATCCACTCGGTGCTCGTCCAGCTCCCGTCGCAGATGCCTTCGCGATTGACGACGTTGCAAAAAGCCTGCCCCGCCGCGACCTACGCCGCAAACTCCTACGGCTGTCCGGCGGGATCGAAGGTCGGAAGCGCGACCGTCACGACGCCGGTGCTGCCCGGTGCGCTCAGCGGTCCGGCCTACCTCGTCTCCCATGGCGGCGCCGGGTTCCCTGACCTCGACCTGCTGCTCGAAGGCGACGGCGTCCATGTGATCTTGGAAGGCAGCACGAACATTCACGCGGGCGTCACGACCTCGACCTTTGCGTCGATCCCGGATGTACCCGTCTCGAGCTTCGTGCTCGACCTCCCCACGGGCCCCGACTCAGCGCTCGCGGCAGGCGGGAACCTGTGCTCACACGCCCTGATCATGCCGACGACGATCACCGCGCAGAGCGGCGCGCAGATCAGGCAACGCACGATTGTCTCGGTTGCCGGCTGCCCCTTCGGCAGCTTCCGCCACAAGATCCGGATCATCCACCGCAGGATCGTCGGCCACACCCTCACCGTGACCGTGCAGACGCTCGAAGCGGGCCGAATCACCGCGGGGGGAAAGGACCTGCGAACGGTTCGCCGGAGCGTCCACAGGGCGGCGATCACGACGCTCAGAATCCCGCTCTCGCGCGGGGGGATGACGGCCGTGACCAGCCGCCTACGAAAGCATCTCCGGGTGACCTTGAGCGTGCGCGTGACTCTGTCCCCGCAACGCAGGGGGGAATACAGCTCGTCCGCCGTCGGCAAGGTCGCGTTCAGGCGCTAGCCGAACCGATCAGGCGTCGAGGCCGCTCCTGTAGGTGCGCCACTCGGACACTCGCCAGGAAGATCAAGGAGGAAGCCCTGCGCAAGGCTAGACAGTGGGCGCTGACGCGGCGCCTCCTTGGGCAGGGTGCCGATCGATCTCAAACCACATGCAGGCTGGGCACTGGTCTGTGTCGATCGCCCAGCGGTCGGCGATCTGACCGAGGAGCATCACGTCGTATTCCGGTCTGCGCCGGTCCTCGAGGGGCAGGCAGAGCAGCTCGCGCGGCGCTCGCAGCTCGACCCGCACGACGTCGCGGGGCATCCACACACGCAGCTTGACCACCTCGGACCCGGACCTACACTGCTCGACCGCACGCGCGACCAGCTCGCTCGTCAGGAGCACTGCCGCGTCTCGCAGGTCGGGCGCTGGCCGATCGACCTGAGCGACGTGGTAGCGCGCCGCGCGTGGGGCATGGGCATCGAGCCGCAGCGAGGCTTCGAGGTCCGGATCGACCACCGCGTTCAGCATTCTGCGGTCTCAGATCCCCGCCTGAATGACACCCTAAACCGGACTTGGACCATGATCTAGCGAGCCGGTCGGGGGTGCATTTTGCCTTGGGCCGCGTGTTCAGCTCCTCTGTGCGAGAGCCAGCTCGAGCTGTGCTTGCACGGTGGGGCGCTGGTTTTCGATCTGCAGGCGGCGCTGGAGGACCGGCACGGCGGCGGCGGAGTTGCCATCCAGGCGCAGCGCCCGACCCAGGTCGTAGAGCGCGTAGGCGTAGGTCAGGCATGTTTCGTTCACCGGTTGCAGACAGTCCTCGAGATTCTCGCCGGTTGCGGACAGGGTCTGCTCGAGCACCGCGATCGCCTCGCCATAGCGCCCGCGTTCGAGCATTTCATGGCCTTGAGCGTCCAGCTGCGCGGCCAGAGCCGGCGACGGCGCCGTCAGCGCCGCACGGGGCGCAGGTCGTGCTCGCCCGCCGGCTCCGGCCCCGGCTTGTGAGGCCGCGCGAATGTGGCTGCGCGCGGCGGCTGACCCGGCCGCCCTCAGCTGGCGATGGGCTACGGCGACATGGTGCCCCCGTCCGCCGCTCGAAAGCGCGACTATCAGCAGCGCGGCCGCGAGGCCGCCAGCGAGCAGCGCGGCCACCCGCCACGATGGCTTCGTGACGCGATCGGCGAGCGCTCGCGTCAGCCGCGCGACGCTCTCGCGGCTATCAGGGAGAGCGAAACCCGAAGGCGGCGTGGGCATCTCGGACAGCTCACGGGGCGGGCGCAAACGTACGCCCGTCATCCGCCGCGCACCGCGCTTGTGGATGTCGCAGCGCTCGACGCTTACGCCCGCCAGCTCGAGCTCAGATACAACGCTCGCGGGAAACTCGATCCCCGCGTCCTGAAGCTGCGCGTAGCTCACCGATGCTCCCGCGGCGCGGCGCAGCATCTCCAGCAGCAACGCCTGCTGGCGCTCGAGTGCCGGCGGATCGGCTCCGTGCGTTACCTGCGATTGCGTCCGGTCGCCTACGTGGTGGCGATCGACGCGATCCCATGCCTGCGGATCCGCGCACACGACCTCCCGCGCGACCCGCGGCTCACTGAACGCGCCACCGTGATGTGTGAACCTCGTGCTCAAAGATCAGACCTCACTCTCTGACCCGAGGGCGCCAATAAAGCTCTACCCATTATGCGCCTGTCGCAATCGGCCGGCGCCGGCCGCGCTCACATCCTGCGGGCCTGCCCACGCGCGTGCTCACGACGCGCGCTCGCGGACGACCTCCTCGGGGGCCTTGTCGTCGCGCAGGCCGAGGAAGCGCGCCTGGCGCAGGCGACCGTCGGTGGTCCACTCGGCGAAGCCGACCTGGGCGACGAGCTGCGGGCGAGTCCAGTGCGTGCCGCGCGGGATCGGTCGCGCGTCGAGGAACGGTGACTCGGGCGTCTCGAGCGCGCGCAACCTGGCACCGAGGTCGTGGAGCATCGCCGCGGTGTAGCCGGTGCCAACCTTCCCGGCGTAGCGGAGCTGGCCGTCCTCGTGGTAGCCGACGAGCAGAGCGCCGAAGTCAGTGCGGCTGCCGGCGGGGTCGGTGAAGCCTCCGATCACGAACTCCTGCTCCCATGCGCACTTCAGCTTCAGCCAATCCCTCGAGCGACCCTTGGCATACGGTGCGTCCGCACGCTTGGCGATAAGCCCCTCCCAGCCGGACCTGCACGCCTCGGCGAACCGTCGCTCGGATTCGCCCCGCGACGCGTGAACGAGCTGCAGGGCGTCGCTCGGGCGAAGCGCTTGCGTCAGCTGCGCGCGGCGCCGCAACAGAGATCGGGCGGTGAGATCCTCGCCATCGAGCTCGAGCAGGTCGAACACGCAGTAGACGACGGGGTATGAGTCCATCAGCGCTGGGGACGGCCGGGCGACTCCGAGGCGTTGCTGCAGGCGGCTGAAGGAGGTCTGCTCGCCGTCGTAGGCGACGACCTCGCCATCGAGCAGCATGCGTCGGCCATCCTGCGCTGCGACGGCGCTCCGGACCTCGGGATAGGTGCACGTGAGGTCTTTCCCGGTGCGCGACTCGAGCCGCACGTCCGCGCCGTCCTTGCGGGCGACGCAGCGCTCGCCGTCGAGCTTTCGCTCGAGCAGCCACTCCTCGCCGAAGTCGCGGCGGTCGGTCAGGGTTGCCAGCATCAGCGCGATCGACATGCGCGGTCAGACGGGATTGTGTTCGCTGATCGCATCGACACGCTCGGGATAGAACGCCACGTGCCCCGCAATCTCCGCGACGGCCGCGAAGGGGGCCTCATAGGTCCAGACGGCGTTTACGGACCTGCTGCCGCCGATCGGGACGCTGTAGTAGCTGGCGTCGCCCTTGTATGGACAGTACGTGGCGTTCTCGCTCGCCTCCAGCAACGAGCTGTCGACATCGCTGAACGGTATGTACTGGACGGGCGGGTAGCCCGCCTCGCTGAGCGTCAGAGCATGCCTGCTGTCGGCCAGGACTCGCCCCGCGACGGTGACCAGAACCCGCTCCGGATTCAGCTCGATCGTGATCGGATGATCGGGCCCGGGCTGCTTTATCTGCCTTCCTGCCATCGCGGCCTGCTTCCTGTCCTGGTCCCTGGGGCCAAATTGACGCTCACACTGGGGGCCCATAACAAAGGTAGAACGTCGCGGTGCACCGGCACGTTCTGGGCAGCGCCCGCCCTCAGCGGTGCGCTGGCAGCCCGAGGGGCTGGCAGAAAATGTCACTGCGAGGGGATAGCGTGTCGCTGATGAGCGCGCCCGAGCTTGGTTCATCTGCGTCTAAAGCAGAGCGCGATCGGTCGGTGGCCGGGCGCGGTCGCATCACCCCCGAACGTGAAGGCGAGCAAACCGTCTCGGGGCCGCCAGGTTCCAGCGGGGACGGGGTGTGCTTTCCGACGATCGATGGGGCTCGATCGACGACGGCTACGGGACGGGCGATCGTTGCTGACGCCGCGCGCGTGGCCGACGCGGGACTCGCCGAACGCATCGAGTCGACGAGCGACTGGCGCCGCGGCTACCTGTCGCTCGTGCGCGAGCTGACCGAGGTCTGCGCCGTCTCGCCGCAGGCCTCGCTCGCGATCTCCGAGGCGGGCCTCGCCTCGATGCGCGAGCGGATGGTGTTCGAGCGCGAGGGTCAGGCCCTGTCGCTCGATCTGGCGCTCGGTGCCGATGGCGGCGAGCGCTTTCAGATTGGCGAGATTCCCGGGACGGCCGAGCCTGTAACGGAGCTGAGCGTGCCATACCGCGGTCGCCAGCTGCGGGGTCGCGAGCTCGAGGCTCAGCTGGACAACTGGGTCCGCGCCGCCGTCGTCGAGCCGTCGTTCGCGATCGCGATCCGGAGAGTGATCGAGCACCCCGAGTGGCTCACCCTTCCCGGTCGGCGAGTCGCCGTCATCGGCGCCGGCTCCGAGATGGGACCCCTTGAACCGCTCAGCCGCTGGGGCGCACACGTCATCGCGATAGACCTTCCCGACGAGAAGATATGGAAGCGCATCACCGACGTGATCCGCCAAGGATCGGGTCGCGCGACGATTCCGCTTGGCACAGACGGGACGCCGGGGATCGACGTCGTGCGGTCGCTGCCCGAGACGCGCACCTGGCTGGAGGAAGCCGCCAACGGAGATCAGATCGTCCTTGGCATGTATGCGTATGCGGACGGCGGCGCACATGTATGTGT
Source organism: uncultured Solirubrobacteraceae bacterium (assembly GCA_963779605.1). Lineage (GTDB taxonomy): Bacteria > Actinomycetota > Thermoleophilia > Solirubrobacterales > Solirubrobacteraceae > Palsa-744. The sequence goes on along the minus strand of CAVZYR010000004.1, from coordinate 473,637 downwards.
GACTGCCGCCGTCGATCTGCTCGCCACCGATTTGCTCGAGCGACGGGAGGGGACGGCGCTGGCCTACCTCGCCACACCGACCGACGCGTTCGTGGTCCCCGAGGACGCGGTTGCCGAGGCACGGTCCGCCTATGCCTCCCGCGGGCTGCGCCGCGTACTGCAGGCGCCGCTACGCGGCCTTTCACGCGGGCGTCTGTTCGCTCCCGCTTATCCCGGCACGAGCACGGTCGCGGATGTGCTCGTGGCCCAGCAAGGCCCCAACTATGCGCTCGCCAAGCGAATTCAGCGCTGGCGAGGTGTGACCGCGAGTGCGAACGGGTTCCCGGTGGCCTTCAACGTGGCACCGGCGACGTGGACGCGGTCTGTGACCAAGAACCGTGTCCTTGCGGCCGCCTACTCCGGCGCGCGCCACTTCGGCATTGAGATCTTCGCGCCGTCCACCTCACGGGTCCTGATGGCCGCGCTGCTGGTGCACGACCTGCACCAGCCACCTCTTGCAGCACGCCATCCTGAGACGCTCTTCGGTGAAGCTGCGGCGCACGGCGGATTGTGGCGAGCCGCCTACCAGCCGCGCTCCGTTCTCGGCGTCGCCGCCCTCGCCGGGCTGCGCACGGCGCTTCGCGCACCAGCGCGATCGCGCGATCCGTGACCTGTCGATGTCCCTGTTCATCCTCGCCCGGCACGCTCAGTCGACGCTCAACGTGGAGGAGCGCGTCAACGGCGATCCCAACGCGCACGTCTCGCTGACCGAGGAGGGGGTTCGGCAGGCCCGCTGGCTCGGGCTCGAGGTGGCAGAGTTGCCGATCGATCTGTGCGTCCACACGCGCTTTGAGCGCACGCGGGAAACAGCGGCGATCGTGCTCGAGGGTCGCGACGTTCCGCGTCGCGACGAGCCCCTGCTCGATGACATCGACGTCGGGCTCCTCGAGGGCCGGACCTACGCTGAGTACCGGGCCTGGAAGGGCGCACACTCCCGCCATGAGCAGTTTCCCGGCGGCGAGAGCCTCGATCAGACCGCCGCGCGCTACGCGCGGGCATTCGCGAGCCTCGCGCTGAGCAGCTCAGGGGTCGTGCTGGTGGTCTGCCACGAGATACCGGTGCGCTATGTGCTGAACGTGACGGCGGGCTCCGACTCGCTCGAGGCTCCCATCCACAGCGTGCCCAACGCGATGCCGTTTCTGTTTGAGACCGCGGCCATCGCCCGGGCGGCGCAGGCGATCGAGCAGATGGCACACACCTAGATGATTGATTCCACGGCCAAGCCCGTGGATACCGAGGATTTCTGAGCAGCGAGGTCGAAGTCGGCGGTGCTCTGAAGCATCGCCGACCTAAGGGGGCCTCGATGGACGCCGACCTCGACCCGCTGCTCACTGCCGTTTATGTCACGGCTGACGATCTCCTGCCTGAGAAGCCGGGGAACGCCAGGCGAAGCGTCACAGACGCGGAGGTCGTGACGTTGTGCGTTGCCCAGGCGATCATGGGAATCCCCTCTGACCGGCGGTTCCTGGCAGTTGCGTCCAAGCGTCTGTGCCATCTGTTCCCGAGGATTCCTGGGCAGGCGGGCTACTTCAAGCGTCGCCGGCGCCTGACGGACACCCTTGAGTGGCTGCTGGAGGTGTTCGCCTCCCAGAGCCCCGGCTTCTACGACGACCTTTTGCTCGTGGACTCCACCCCGATCGAGTGCGCAAGGAGCCGCGAGACCGTCAAGCGCTCCGCTCTGGGAGACGCTGCCGACTACGGCTACTGCCCGAGTCACAGCCGCTTCTTCTGGGGTTTTCGCCTGCACGCGATCTTTGCCCCCGACGGAACCCCCAGGGCTATCACCGTGGCCTCTCCCAAACGCGATGAGCGAGACGTCGCCCTTGAGCTCCTGGCACGCACCCGCCGTGACGGCGCGGTGACCCTGATCGGCGACAAGGGCTACGCCGGGCGGGAGTTCGCCAACCAGGTCAGTGCGATGGACGCCACGATCATCCGACCCCGACGCAAGGACGAGTCCGGAGAGGGGCCACACCTCGCACCGATCCGCCAGAGGATCGAGTCGATCTTCTGGAGCTGCAAGGGCACGCTGACCCTGGAGCGTCACGGCGCGCGAACCCTCCCTGGGCTCAGGGAGCGGATCTTGCAACGCCTGCTGACACTCGCCGCCGCCGTCTCCCTCAACCACCAACTCGGCCGGCCGACCCGCGCACTTGTCGATTACTGCGCGTGATCCCGTGGAATCAATCATCTAGGCGTGGTCGCCTCGCTGCTTTCGGAGCTCAGACCAGAGGCGGCGGGTTTCCCGCGACGCTCGCGGGCAACGTCGGATCCCACTGACAGACCGTGCATGCGTGCTGGAAGACCGATTGCGCGAACGACAGGGCAGCGGCGTGCGGGTCGGGGCTCGAGCGCACATCGGCCCAGTCGAGGAGGTACTCGCCGAGGCTGTCGTCCCATCGTGCGCCCGGCGGGGACAGCGAGGCCGACGGGAACTCGGTGGAGCCGGGATGCGCATAGGCGTAGAACGCTGGGCTCGGATGGCTTGGGTCCCCCGGCCACCAACCGACCGCGACCTCCTCGGCGTCCATCGCGTTGCGCATGATGAAGTCCCCGGCGGGCGGGTCCGCGGGCTTGCCCGAGAAGAGGCTCACGCTGAGGTCGAACGATCCCCACCACGCGTTGACCGGCGTCGAGCGCCCGCGATAGGGGGCGCGAAAGGCCGCGAGCACGATCGCCGCGCTGGTGGCGGCCGCGAAGTAGGCGCGCACGTGTCCAGGGTCATAGGTCGCGTGCTCGAAGTCCTCGTCCAGTGGGACGCTCCAGGACACCTCCTGCGGGGCCGGATCGATCGCCACCGGCCCGGCGAGCTCTCCGACGGCCTCGAGCAGGTCCCGCGTGACCTCGGCGACGGGGCGGTCGGGCGTCAGCGCGACGTCGCCAAGCCGACCGTCGCTGTGCTCGACGAGCGCGATATGCGTTCGCAGATCGAGGGCGACGACGACCGCGCCCGAACCATCCGGCGCCGGCAACGGCGCCGTCTCCCATCCACGCGCGGTCAGGCGCAAGGCGGCGTGCTGCAGCTCCGGCTCGGGTGGTGCAAGCCGCGCCGCCAGCTTGCCCAGAACCTGCGTATGCGCGTGCAACGTGTCGCAGGTGCTGCTCCACTCGTCATAGGTCAGCTCCGGCCACGGTGAGGCCATGAGCGCACGCTACCACGGGGTGTGGGTCACGCACCGCCGACCGCTCACGGCCGGCCACGCAGGGGATACGATGCGCGCACGTGTCGCAACGTCCCGGACCCGATGAAGCCCTGGCCGCCGCGCTTCGTGAGATGCGCGAAGAACGCGACGAATCCCAGGAGACGCTCGCGTATCGCTCCGGTATCACCGCCGGCTCGCTCGCGCGCATAGAGCTCGGCCAGTCGAGCCCGGCGTGGACGACCGTGCGCCAGATCGCGCGTGCGCTCAACGTAGGCATGCGCGAGCTGGGCGCCGCCGTCGAACGGATGGACGCACGACTCTCGGGCTGACCGAGCAGGCGTGTCGCCCGTGGCGTGCGCGATACTCATCCGGTGAGCGACTCTGCGCAGGCGCCTGAACCGGCCTATCACCTGTTTCTCCACCGCGATGAGGTACCGGTGGCCGCCGGCGCGCTGCGTCTGCTGATCTCAGACGAGGCGCACGAGCCTCAGATTCGCCGGCTGGCGCGGGAGGTTCTCGCCGAGCTCGAGGGGGAACCTGACGCGGAGGGACGGCTGACGGTTTCGCTCACGCCGGAACAGATGAAGATCACGCACACCGCCGTGCGGCTGCTGTTCGACGATCTCCAGCGCGGGCAGGCCTCTGAGCGGGAGGTCCTGCGTGGCATCCTCGACAAGCTTCCCGATCAGCACACGATGCGCTCGATCATGCTGCGCTAGTGGCCGCCCCGCGCGTTCTCGCCTACGATTCTTCCGTTGTGAGCGTTGTCAGCCGGCCCCGAGCAGCTGATGCGTTGCGCCTCGGCCGACGCATGTTTCTCGCGCCCGAACGGATCGACATGGGCGTGCTCGCCGACGAGCTGGGCGTCAATCGGGTCACGCTGTACCGCTGGTTCGGCTCTCGCGACGACTTCATCGTCGAGGTCGTGTGGTCGCTGGCGCTGCGCACGTTCGACTTCGTGCAGGAAAAAGTGCGTGCCCAGGGGGCCGAGCGGGTCGTCGCGATGGTTACCGGCTTCCTCGACACGATCATCACCAATCCCGGCATGCAGCGCTGGCTGGGCGAAGACGGTGAGCATGCGATGCGCCTGTTGACCGGCCGCCGGACGGACTTCCAGCAGCGGCTGATCGGCGCCATTCAGGAGCTGCTCGAGGAAGAGCAGAGCGCCTCGAGACTCGACCTGCCGGTCGACCTGCACGAGCTGGCCTACGTCGTCGTGCGTCTGATCGAGTCCTACACCTATCTCGACCTGATCACCGGTGAACAGCCGGAAGCCGAGCGCGCCGAGCCGATCCTGCGGATGCTCCTGCGGGTCGAAGCCTAGCTGGCTCGCTGTCGGTCCGGTGCACGCGAGCCGCGAGGCGGCGGACGAGTAGGGGGGTGGCCGCCCGATCGGGCGGCCACCCAGGCGAGTCTTAGCCGTCTGACACCGGCGCCCCGTTCACCAGTTGATCGCAGGCGGCGGTTTGGCCGTCATTTCGATCGTGTTGCCCGGCCCGGACATGGTTGCCGAGAGGACCGGCCCGAACAGACCGCATCCGCCGAATTCCGGCACCGTGACCGTCGTCTTGAACGAGAAGCCGCCGACGACGAGCTGGTTCACCGGCTCGGAGATGCTCAACGGCAGTTCGATCGGTTTCGTGGTCGTGCAGCCGATCGGGACCGTGAAGAACCCGACGCCGACCGAGCCCACGAGCTCGTTCGCCGAACCGTTCGCGCTCTCGCTGAACACGCCGCTGTTGGTCAGACCCACGCTGCCGTGGATCGTCCCCGTCGGAGTGAGCGCGCCCTTGACGGTGATCGGGATACCGAGGACCGAGATCGTCTGGTCGATCGGCGGTATCGACAGGGTCGCGGTCAGTGCGCTCGAGGTGACGTCGCCTTCGGCGCTGAGCGTCGATCCTTTCGGCACTTCGACCGAGATGCCGCTCTTGGCCTCGGTCACCTTGCCGCTCAATTCCCACGCCGGCAGCGGCACGATCAGATCGCCCGTCTCCGGTGCCAGTCGGGCCGAGGAAGGCAGCGTCGCGGTGGCCGAGTGATCGCCGCATGTGCTCGGGGCTTTCTTGCCTTCGAGCCGTTCTCCGACCCACTTGATGACGTTGCCGATCGCGGTCGGGTCGGTCAGCAGGTGGTCGCCCGGGTACAGCTGGAAGTCATCGGTGACTCCGAGCGAACACCACGCCTGGTGCAGCGCCACATCCTGGGCGACGGGAACGAACTCGTCCTCGAGGCCGTGGTAGTGGTAGACCGGCACGGGCACCGCTTTCGTCCCGAGCTGCTGTTCGTCGATCACTTTTTCGACCGCCGGGTGTTCGGCCTCCAGCTGCGTGAACGTCTTGTTGCCGATCGTGTATGCGTCGTCGTTGACGTCACGGAATTCCGCGAGCGACTGGATTGCGCACTCGTTCAGCAGCCTGCCCGCGGCTTCCAGACCAGCCGTGTTCGAGAGCGACGCGAGGTTGAATTCTTCGGGGTAGGCGGTGCTCAAACCGATCAGCCCGTCCAACCCGAATGCCGTGCCCACCGACGCGTTGTCGAATTCGCCGATGGCCTGGAGGTTGGCCGGGACACCGCCGGCTGCAAGCCCGACCATCTTCACGTCGGGTGCATAGCTCGACTGGAGCTCCGCGGCCCAGCTGGCGGCCTGGCCGCCCTGCGAGTAGCCCCACACGATCACCGGCGCGCTTGCGCTGATGCCGGAGCCCGGCACCTGCCTGCCCGCGCGCACCGCGTCCAGCACCGCCTGGCCCTCCGCCTTTCCGGCCGCATAGGTCGGAATCGCGCCGCTCGTGTAGCCCTGGTAGTCGGTGACCGTGACGGCGTAGCCCTTTTTCAGCGATTCGATGATCGCGCCGCCGTCGTACTCCGTACCGGCGGCGATCTGCAGAGAGGGCGCACACGATTGCGCGAGCCCCTGCGTCCCCTCGGCGTAGGTCACCACCGGCCGTTCGCCTTTTCCGCTCCATTTGGCCGTGGGCACGATCACGGTGCCCGTCACCCAGTCCCGGTTGCCGTGCTGGTCGGTCGATTGGTAGAGCACGGTCCACGCTTTGATGCTCGGGAGCGTGACGTTGAGATTGACCGTCGCCGGGCGGTACCAGACCAGTTCGCCGGCGCTGCCGGCGGGAGTCGGCGATGGCGGCGTGTAGAACGCCGAGCCCGATGGTCCTTCGGCGGGCGCCGCCGCCGCGCCGGACGGCACGGCCAGAATCATGAGAATCGAGAGCGCGAGTACGCCTCGCGCCAAACCCCTGCGATGCATTAGCCCCATCCCCTCATTCGAACTAGGTTGCGTTCGTCGAGCCTCCAGCTCTCGCGCGAAGGGACCAAAATGCGGACCGCCGCGCACCTGAGCACTACGACTGGGTCAAATGTACCATGGTGGTCAAGACGTTGCATTTGTAGCGTCATGCCTCTCCAGTTGCATCGGCGCGGGCGCGCTGTCCGTGCGCGCGCCGATCGACGAGCGCTAACGTGAGGTTCGGGCCAGGCTGATCATCGCGAGCAGGCGGTGAGCCTTCGGGCTGCAACCATGGCCGACCGCGCCGACATCGACTTCACCTACTCGCTGACCGACCGCGTTTTCCGGCTCAGCCTTGGAGAGCTGGCGGACTTCAGCGGCGCCAAGTACGACGGTGATTTCTCGCTCAGCCTGGAGCAGGCCCAGCGGCGAAAGCACGAGTACGTGGCCGAACAGATCGGCATCGAGCCGGGCAAGCGCATACTCGATCTCGGATGCGGCTGGGGACCGCTGCTCAACTTCATCCGAGGCATCGGTGCCACCGGGCTCGGCGTGACCCTGTCCTGGGCGCAGGAGGCCGCCTGCCGGCGCCATGGTCTGGACGTCCACATCCACGACGCGCGGCAGCTGGACCGCCAGAGCTTCGGTGGGTTCGATGCTGTCGCGAGCCTCGGCGCGTTCGAGCATTTCTGCTCTCCCGAGGAGTACCGCGCGGGACGCCAGGAGGAGATCTATCGCGCGATCTTCGCCCGCATCTCAAGCGTCCTACCCGAGCGCGGACGCTTCTATCTGCAGACGATGGTCTTCGGGCGCAACATGATCCCGCTGGACCTCGTCGACATCCACGCTCCGCGCGAGTCCGATGCCTGGTATCTGGCGCTCATGTCGCGTCAGTTTCCCGGCTCCTGGCTTCCGCTCGACCGCGAGCAGGTCGTTCGCTGCGCAGAGGACAGCTTCGATCTCCTCTCCAGCACGAACGGCCGGCTCGACTACATTCAGACGATCGGCGAGTGGGGCAAGCGGACCGGCGCACGCAGCCTCAGGAAGACCCTGCTCAAGCTGCGTCTCGTGCCCCGCTGGGCGACGAGCGCCGATTTCCGGCTCGCTTTCACATCCGGCGTCAGCGCCAACAAGGTCTGCTTCGAACGCGAGCTGCTCGATCACTACAGGTTGGTGTTCGAGAAGCACACATGAGCGCGGTGTCCGGCGAACGGCCGTCGCTCATGTGGTCTTGATCAGCCCGCCGTCGATCAGGTAGTTCGCACCCGTGATGTTTCCGGCCCGGGCAGACGCGAGGAAGGCGATCAGCCAGGCCACCTCCGCGGGCGTCGTGAAGCGGCCGGTGGCAAAGCCACCGATGCCGGCGATGACCGATTCGCGCGCCGTGTCGGCATCGACCCCGGTGGCCGCGGCCACCGTCTCGGCGACCCCGTGCTCGCCGAGCCAGAGGTCGGTTCCGACCGGTCCCGGTGAAACCGCGTTGACCCTGATCCCCTGTGGCCCGAACTCCTGCGAGAGGGTCTTGGTGAGGTTGACGAGGGCCGCCTTCGCGGCCCCGTAGTCGATCGTTCCCGCATCCGGCTGGAAGAAGGCGTTCACCGAGGCGACGTTGACGATCGCGCCGGACCGCTGGGGGACCATCGTCTCAAGCGCGGCGCGGCTCGTCTTCAGTGCGATGAAGAAGTTCATCTGCATCGCCCATTCGAAGTCCTCGTCGCTGGTCCCGAAGAAGCCGTCGAGGCGGATCTTGACGGCTCCCACATTGTTGACGAGCACGTCGACTCCTCCATGCTCCTCGACCGCGCGCTGAACAAGCTGCGCGGGCGCCTGCGCCTCCGTCAGATCCACCGCGACGGCGGTGACCCCCTCGACGCCATCGAGATCATCGGTCGTGCGCGAGCCCGCGACGACCTTCGCGCCCTCGCCGAGAAGCACCTCGACGACCGCTCGTCCGATGCCCTTTCCGGCACCCGTGACGACAGCGACCTTGTCTTCGAGCTCGAGATCCATTCTGAGCTCCTCAGCAGAACGGGTCGGATCGAGTACAGAAGCTCTGAGCGACGGGCGCCCGGATCCTGCGCCAGGTGACGCTGCTCAGGCGCCTGATCCCGTATGCGTCCCAATCGACGCCGGCGCCATCGGGGACGATCGAGGTGATGCCTTCGTCGCCGGCATGGATGAACGTGTACCGCGCCCGCTGCACCTCTCCGTGGCGGTAGCGCGTGAGGCGGTCGAGGTTGGGATTGGCCGAGGGGTCGCAGGCGTGCAGGTAGGCATAGAGCCAGGGGCCGACGAGCACCGGCGAGATGAATTCCGGAGCGCAGACGTTGCCCGCCCCGCCGATCTCCTGGTCGATCAGCTCAGGCCGGCCTCCGAGCGGCTCGAACCACAGGGTGCTCTCGCCGAAGCTTCCGACCAGATTGTTGGTCACGTAGGCGACCTGTTTGCCGTTGAAGCTCAGCGCCGTGATCGAGCCGGTCAGACCTCGCGGCCATGACTGCCCGCCCGTCTGGGACCCGCGGGAGCTGGGGAGCGCGAGCGACCTCACCTTGCGGCTGCCGATCCGCCAGGCCAAGAGATCATCGGGCCGGCGACTGCCGCCCGAGGGGCTGCGCCGCAGGAACACGAGCTCGCCGTCCCAGATCGCGGGCTGGTGGTCTGAACCGCCACCGGGCGGAGTGAGCCTTTCCTCACCGGCTCCCGCCAAGCCGAGGCCGAGCTCGACCAGCTGGCAGCCCCTGCGCGTGGCGTCCGCGGCACAGCGCGAATAGACCGCGGCCACTCCCGAGCCGCCCGTCGGCCCAAGCTCGACGTCGAACGGGGAGGTGCTCTCGGCAACCGGCGGAAGCGAGATCGTGCCCTGCGGAGAGCGCACCACCAGCGCGTAGTGACCGGTGATGGTGTCCGCCCGGCTCCACGCCGCCCAGCCGCCGTAGCTCGCCACCGATACCCCGCTTGGATCGAGCACCGTCAGGGTCTGGGCCCCGGCTGCAGAAGCTGAAAACGAGACGCTCAGCACGACCGCGCTCACGGCCACATGAGCTGTGAGCCGCACACGAGGACTCACACGCATAGCGCTAGCCTACGGCACCCAGGTCTCCGCCAGCGGAGTGACCTGCAGCTCATGCGTCGCCGCGCGTGGGCCCTGATCGGCGAGGAATCGAACGGCGTCGGCGATCTGGCGCGGATCGGCCATCGTCTCGCGATTGCCGCGATCCCCTCTCCCATCGACCGGTTCGATTCCGGCATCGACGATCAGCAGCGCGACGTGGATGCCCTTGCCGCGCAACTCCAGAGCCGCGGCCTGCGTGATCGCGCGCACGCCGAACGCCCCTGCCGCCCACAGGCCGCGTCCCGCCATCGCTCGCCGCGAAGAGCCGCCGGTCACCTGAATCACGGTCGCCGCTCCCCCCTGCTCTACCAGGAAGCTCGCCGCCCCGGACAGGAAGGCAAACGCAGAGCGCGCGGGAGCCACCGCCCAGGAGTCAAAGGCCTCAGCGCTCGCCTCCGCCATCGGGCCCCCGCCGAAGGGGCCGCTGCGAGAGCCCCCGTAGGCCGACGCGGCATTGACGACGAGGTCGATGCGGCCGCGGTCGGCGGCGAGCTGCATGAGCGTTTCGCGGACGTTGGCCTGGTCGGTCACGTCGGCGCGTAACGCGAGCGCACCGGCGGCAGCGATCTTCTCGAGAGTCGCCTTGGAGCGGGCGACTCCGGCCACGAGCCACCCCTCATCGATCAGTGTGTCGATGATGGCGCCCCCGAGATTCCGCGCCCCGAACACAAGCGCGCTCCTCTGATCCTGCGGCCGATCGGGCATGCACTCCTCCTCGCTGAGCTGATTGCGCGTCCATCGAGCACCTTACGTGGGGACGGCTGTGCGAGCAGCGCGGGTGGGCTCCCTGCGGAGGCGAGACTGCGGTGGCCGTGCTGGGAGCGTCCCCGGCGAGCTGGACGAGAACTCGGCTAGGCGTAGAGCGCGAATTCGTCCACGCGCTCGTCCGCGCGCGAATCGGCGACCACTGTTCGCTCCTCACGCTCGGCCCTGTGTGGGGGGCAGTGAACCCCGCGAACGTGGCCGTCCATGAGGCCGTAGGCGAGCCACGTGTCGTTTTCCCAGAGGAAGCTGAAGAACCGGTCTGCGCGCTCGCCGGCCTGCTCGAGCTCGCTGCGCCAGGCCGCCGTGACGACGTGTTCAGGGATGCTCGAGGTGCATGAGCAGCCGGTCCCCGCGTCGCCGGTCCACACGCACGGCAGCGCCTCGCCGTCGGCGCCTGCAGCAGCTTCCTCGCGGTCTCCCTGTGCGGCGGAAACGGACGACATCTCGGGCGCATCTTCGCCACGAATCGGGCATCCCATGTCGTTATTCTCGGACGACAGGGGGGTTGACTTCAATTCCCCTGCGTATTTGGACAGGTGTGCTAGACGGAATGCGAAGGCGTGCTAGACGGCGAGCGGCGCCGGCTAGGCTGCGGCGTCGCCGGCTCTGCGCGACCGCCGCGAGCGCCTGGCCAGCACCGTGCCCCAGTCGGCGTCGTCGATTCTCCCCGGCTCGGTGTCGCCGACGAACTTCCGCAACAGCTCCGACAGGCCGACGGGATCCTCGAGGTGCGGAAAGTGCGCGGCAGCGGGGAGCGTGCGGAATCGGCTTTGCGGGATCGCCTCGTGCGCTGAGCGCCCATGCTCGAGGGGGATCGTGCGGTCGCGCTCGCCCCAGACGATCATCGTGGGTATCGACTCCAACAGATACAGGCGGTCGGTGGCGCTGACGCGCTGGCCGTGCAGGTCGATTACCGCGCGCAGCGTCTGCAGGAAGGCCTCGCGTGCTCCCGCGGTCTGCAGCGGCCGCAGAGCCCGTGCGAAGGCCTGCACGTAGACGCCGACACGCGCCTGACGCTGGCGCAGGCGCCCGCCGGCGCGCCACAGTGCATCGAGCAGGCGAGGATGGATGGTCAGCGACAGGACGGCCGCCATTCCCGGCAAAGTCGCGGTCCGCAGCAGAGGCCCGACATCGTGACCAAGTCCGCCACTTGAGACCAGCACCAGACGCTCGACTCGCTGGGGGAACTGGTAGAAGAACTGCATCGCCACGCCGCCGCCCAGGGAATGTCCGACGATCGTCGCGCGCTCGACCCCGATCGCGGCCAGGAGGTCTCGGATGCTGGCGGCGTGGGCGCCGAGCGAATAGTCGCCGCGCGGGGCCGCCGAGTCGCCATGTCCGATCAGGTCAGGCGCGATCACGGTGAAGTCGCTGGCCAGGTCCAACGCAACCGCGCGCCAGTGGCTCGAGGAGTTGAGCATTCCGTGAATCAGCACGATCGGCGGGCCGCTGCCGGCGACTCGGTAGACCACGCGCCGTCCGTGCAACTCGATCTGCCACTCGTCGAACTGCGGCGGCAGGGCGGCGACCGGCGTCGGTGCGCGACGCCCCGGTCTCCGACCGCGACGGCCCGGGCCGGCCATGCTCCCCCTGGCCTGGCTGGATGTCAGCGTCCCACCTCGCGGGGCACACTAGCAAGGTACATCGCGCCGGATCACGCGCGCCTTGGGCAGGCGAGCCGGCGCGCGTCGCTAGATTGGGCGCGTGCCCAACGACGCCCACTCCTCTGCCGCGGTCGCCGGAGCCCGCGGCCCATGGGCCGATGGGGGGCACTCGCCGAGGGCCGGCGTCAGTGTCAGCGGGCTCGTCAAGTCCTACGGGAACGTGCGAGCGCTTGCCGGTGTCGATCTCGAGGCGCCGGCGGGAACCGTACTGGGTCTGCTCGGGCCGAACGGAGCGGGCAAGACGACGATCGTCCGCATACTGACGACGCTCTTGAAGCCCGATGGAGGAACGGCGCGGGTGGCCGGTCTCGACGTCGTCGAGGATGCCGCGAGACTGCGCGAGCTGATCGGTCTCGCCGGACAGTATGCGGCCGTCGATGAGAACCTGACGGGCCTTGAGAACCTGACGATGGTGGGACGCCTGTACGGCGAGCCGCGTCGGCAGGCCAGGCGGCGAGGGCGGGAGTTGCTCGAGAGCTTCGAACTGCTGGATGCTGCGGACAGGCCGACGAAGACCTACTCGGGAGGCATGCGCCGGCGACTGGACCTCGCGGCGGCGCTCGTGGCCAGCCCGCCGGTGCTGTTCCTCGATGAGCCCACAACGGGCCTTGATCCGCGCAGCCGGCTACAGCTGTGGGACACGATCGAGCGACTCGTGGCCGATGGCACGACGGTGCTGCTGACGACGCAGAATCTCGACGAGGCCGATCGACTGGCGACCGAGATCGCGGTGATCGATCACGGTCGTGTGATCGCGGGCGGAACGCCGGATGAGCTCAAGAATCGCGTCGGCGGCGAGCGTCTGGAGATACGGCTCGACGATGCAGCCGCGGCCGGCGCGGCGGTGAGCGCGCTCGCATCGATGAGCGAGGAGCGCCCCGACCTCGATGGTGACCTGGTCAGCGTCGCTGTGCGCCGGCGCGACGGCGTGATCGTGGACGCGGTGCGCGCGCTCGACCAGGCCGGCGTCGGCATCGAGGACATCGACGTGCGCCGTCCCACGCTGGACGACGTGTTCCTGACGCTCACCGGGCACGCGGCGGAAGCTGCCGAGGATGAGGCGGAGGCCGGGGCGTGAGACGGCTCGCGACCGACACGCTCGTGATCGCCGAGCGCAACCTCGTGCGACTGCCGCGCGCGCCGGAGCTGCTGCTCGCCTTCACGGTGCAGCCGATCATGTTCGTGCTGCTGTTCCGCTACGTCTTCGGCGGCGCGATCAAGACACCGGGTTACAGCTACGCCAACTTCCTGATCCCAGGGATAATCGTGCAGAACATCGCCTTCGGCGGGTTCGTCACCGCGCTCGGTCTCAACGAGGACCTGCACAAGGGACTGATCGACCGCTTCCGTTCGCTGCCGATGGCGCGCTCGGCCGTGCTCGCCGGCCGCACGCTTGCAGATGTGGTCACCAACGGGCTCTCAGCGACCATCCTGATCGTCACCGGACTGGCGATCGGCTTCTCCTTTCACACGAGCGTGCTCGAAGCGATCGCCGGCTTCGGCCTCTTGCTGCTGTTCGGCTACGCGTTCTCGTGGGTATTCGCGTTCGTCGGGATGCTCGTCTCCTCACCGGAGGCCGCGAACTCCGTCGGGTTCATCGTCGTGTTTCCCCTGACCTTCATCTCCTCGGCGTTCGTACCCGTGCAGTCGATGCCCGAACCGCTGCGTGCATTTGCGGAAGTCAACCCGTTCACGATCACCGTCGATGCGATGCGGGCGCTGTGGCTCGGCGCCCCCGATCAGAACAACGTATGGGGGGCGGTCGCCTGGTCGGTCGCGATCATCGCCGTCTTCGCGCCGCTGGCTGTGGCGCGCTACCGGCGCGCCACGGGTCAGTGACGGGGTTGGGCCGAGCGCGATGATTCGCCGGCTTGCGATCACGTGGGCGTTCAACACTGTCGCGCTGTTCGTGGCGGCCTGGCTCCTGTCGGGGCTGAGCTACGGCAGCGACGGATGGGCGCTGCTGGCCGCCGGGCTCGCGTTCACGCTCGTGAACTTCTTCCTGAAGCCCGTCCTGACCATCCTGTCGGTCCCGTTCATCATCGTCACGCTGGGCATCTTCTATCTGCTCATCAATGTCTTCATGCTGTATCTGACGCACTGGATCGTTCCTCAGTTCACGATCGCGAGCTTCTGGTGGGCTGTCCTGGCCGCACTCATCGTCAGCGTCGTCAACGGCGCTCTGAAGACGTTCTTCGGACGTGCGGCCGGTCCCAGCCCGCTCGCCTGAAGGCGGTGAGCTTCAGTCGTCCTGGGCGATGTCAAGCATCGCGGAGTCGACGGGCAGGACGCTCTCGGTCACCGCATACACGCGCAGATCCGTGGTGCGTACGAGCCGCTCTGCGATCCCCGCTTGATAGTCGGCAAACGCCTGCGAGCGGTAATGCTCGTCGAGGGCCGCCTGATCGCGCCACTGCTGGACGAGCACGAAATGCCCCGGATCGTCGAGCGTCTCGGCAAACGTGTAGGACAGGCAGCCGGGCTGCTCGCGCACGCGCTCCTGCGTGAGGCGCATCAGCTCGCGCACCCCGTCGCGGCTTGGAATCTGGGCGTATACGTCTGCGAGCGCGATGATCACGCGGGCCTACTGGAGATATTTCTCGACTACGGCGGAGTCGCGCGCGCGGGCGCCATCTGGATCCTGCCCCGCCTCCCGGCGGGCCCTGCGCTGGCGCAGCAGATCCCAGCATCTGTCGAGCTCGACCGAGACCTCCGCCAGGCGCTGGTGATCGACCTCGAGCGCCTCGCGGTCGACCGCGTCGGCCTCCTCGCGGCCGAGCAGAGCGTGCTCCTCGTCGATCAGCGCGTCGATGCGATTGAGGAGCGACTCGTCGTCCATGCTCGAAGGCTAGCCGAGCACGAGAGGCCGTGCCTGTTCGCCAGGATCAGATCTCGAGTGCCGCGCAGGGTCGCACCGGAGCCTGTCAGCGGCGATGCGCCGGCTGATCGCAAATCAGATTATGGGTGGGTCCTCGGCGCGCGCGCCGGCCCGCGGTGACGCGAGGTAATCGCAATTACTAGCGCCCCATGATGTCCTAGAGGTTCGATGCCTACGCGCGCTGCAGGTGCAGGTCGAATTCCATCGTCGCCTTTTCGGTCACGTTCACGAAGCCGCCGATGCTCGGAGCTGTCATGCCGAATTCGCTCCACGGGAACGTGATCGACCCGGCGGCCTCGAGCGTGGTTCCCGACAGGGTGAATTCGACCGGAAGCGTCTCGCGCTTGGAGACGCCGTGAATCGTGAAGACGCCCGTCACCGTTGCCCGTGCCACGTGGCCGCTCACGGCGCTCCTGGTGATGGCGACGGGGCTCGACAGCACGAACGTGGCGGTGGGATAGCGGTCACTTTCAAGCCCGATTTCATGGATTTTTTCATCACGCATCGAGCGGTCGCTTTTGAGGGTGTTGACGGCGACCTTGAACGACCCGCTGGTGATCGTGATTGCCGTCTTTGACTGCGTCAGCGCTGCCGCCCCCGTGATCGAGGATGTGCGCCCGACGGCGTCGCTCTGCGCGGGCAGGAACGCGAGCTTCTCGCGGACGCGGTAGCCGGCCTGCGACCCGGCCACGACGGCAAAGCGCCCACCCGCGTTGGCGGCCGAGGTGGTCCCGGAGGCCGAGGCGCTCTGCAGGGCAGCGGCGGTGGTGGGGGTGGTGAGCTTGAACGGCTTGGGCGAGGAGGTGGGGAAGATCACGAAGTAGACGAGCAGAAAGACGACGACGATCAGCGTGGCGAGGCCGCCTGCGGCGATCACGGCCAAGCGTTTCCTGTTGGGCTTTGCGGCTGGCTCGGTCATCGCTCACAGATCCTTCCGGGTTGGGGTCCGACTTGGCACGGCTGCTGAGGGGTTCCATCACACGACATCGGGCTGTGTGCGACCTCAGCGCTCCGTCGGAGTTTGATAAGGAGCATTGTGGTCCGATTCCCGCCAGACACGGGTGCCATCGTGTGTCACGGTGTGTCGATGGAGCTCGACTCAGACCGCGTCTGGAGGGCTATCGAGGCCGGCGATCCGCGCTTTGACGGGTGGGTCTTCTGTGGTGTGACGAGCACCGGGATCTACTGCCGCCCGGGCTGTCCGGCGCGCACTCCGAAACGTGAGAACGTGCGCCTGTTCGCGTCGGCGGCGGCGGCGCAGACCGCCGGCTTTCGTGCCTGCAAGCGCTGCCGTCCGGATGCCGCGCCCGGTTCGCCCGAGTGGGATCTTCGCGCCGACCTGGTCGGGCGGGCGATGCGGCTGATTGCGGACGGCGTGGTGGATCGCGAAGGGGTCGGCGCTCTCGCACGACGCCTCGGCTACAGCGAGCGTCACGTGCATCGCGAGCTGGTGGCCGTGGTGGGCGCAGGACCGCTCGCGCTCGCGCGCTCGCAGCGCGCGCAGACCGCGCGCATCCTGCTCGAGACGACGACGTTGCCGATGACCGACGTGACGTTCGCCGCCGGCTTTCAAAGTGTGCGGCAGTTCAACGCGACCGTGCAGCAGGTGTTCGCGATGACGCCCACCGCTGTGCGCGCGCGGGCTCTCAGGCACGGGCGCCCCGAGGACAGTGGCGCGTTGTCCTTGCGCCTGCCCTACCGCGCGCCGCTGGACGCCGAGGGGCTCGTAGCGTTCCTCGGGCTCCGCGCCGTCCCCGGCATCGAGGAGGTTCGTGACGGGGCCTATCGGCGGAGCCTGCGCCTCCCGCACGGCCACGGCGCCGTCGAGCTGTCTCCCGGCGATGGCCACGTGCGCGCTCGCTACTGGCTCTCAGATCTGCGCGACCTCGGCGCCGCCATGCAGCGCTCGCGGGTGCTGCTCGACCTCGACTCCGACCCGCACAGCGTGATCGAGGTTCTCGGCGAGGACACGCTGCTCGGCCCGCTGGTGCGCGCGGCGCCGGGACGTCGCGTGGCCGGCGCCGTCGACGGGTGCGAACTCGCCGTCCGCGCCGTGCTCGGCCAGCAGGTCTCGCTGCGAGGCGCCGCGACACTCGCGGGCCGTTTGGTTGCCGACTACGGCGAGAAGCTCGAGCGCCCGCTGGGCGCGGTTACGCACGTCTTTCCCGCGGTCGAGGCGCTGGTCGATATCGACACCGCGAGACTGGCGATGCCCGTCGCGCGCCGGCGCGGCCTGCTTGCGCTGGCGGCGGCGCTCGCCCGCGATGAGCTGGTCATAGACCTCGGCGCAGATCGCGTGGATGCACGGCGCCGGCTGCTGGCACTGCCGGGAATCGGGCCGTGGACGGCGGAGTACATCGCGATGCGCGCACTGCGTGATCCCGACGCCTTTCTGCCGAGCGACCTCGGCGTGCGCCGCGCGCTCGAGCAGCTCGGCCAGGACGGCCGCCCGGCGAACGCCGCGGCGCTGGCCGAGCTTTGGCGGCCATATCGGGCCTACGCGCTTCAGCATCTGTGGGCCTGCCACGGTGGATCTGCGCGGGGGGCACGCCCGCACACGCCCCGCGGCGACGCCGAGCGGCTCGCGGCCTAGATTCACGGCGCGTCCGCGTTGCGCAGCGCGCAGCGCTGACGGCGAGCGCACGCTCGACACGCGCGTCCGCAAACCCGGTCGCCTGCTCAACCATCGCGCGCCGGCGCCGATACAAGGGATATGGGCTCCCAGGCGACGTCTTCCGGCTTTGCGCGGGCGACGATGGGCCCGGTCGCGGGGCTCCTGTACCTGGCGGGATCGGTGATCACGGTGCTCGCGATCCTGTTCCCGCACTCGCCGAAGGCGGACGTCGGTGGCTTCTGGTGCATTGCTTTTGGCACCGCCGTGGTGGCAGCGCTGTTGCTCACCTGGCACGCGCGGCTCCCACCGTGGTCCTATCAGGGGGTGATGGTGCTTGGCACGCTGACCATCTCGCTGACGCTCTACTTCAACGGTGAGGTCCATGGAGGGCCCGCGGCCGACAATGAGGTGCTCTACATATGGATCGCGCTGTACTCGGGCTACTTCTTCACGCGCGAGCAGATGACGGCCCAGCTCGTGTTCGTCGCGGTCGCCTACGCCGTGGCGCTGCTCGCCGTCGACCCCGGCGAGATCGGCTACACGCGCTGGTTCATCACGATCGGCGTGGTCGCGCTCGCTGCGAGCCTCGTACACGTTCTCAAGCGCCGCAACGACCAGCTCGTCGAGCGATTGTTCGAGGCCGTGCGCACGGATCTTCTGACCGGACTGGTCAACCGCCAGGGCTTCGACGAGCGTTTTGAGCTCGAGCTCGAACGCAGCCGGCGCAGCTTCCAGCCCGTTGCGCTGGTCCTCGCCGACATCGACGGCTTCAAGGAGCTCAACGACCGCTTCGGGCATCCGGCCGGCGACGTCGCTCTGGGCGCCGTCGGGAGGCTGGCGGGCACCGTCGTGCGCACGACCGACACGATGGCCAGGATCGGCGGCGACGAGTTTGCCGCGATCCTTCCGGGCACCGGCACCGCGGGGGCGTTCGAGCTGGCCGAGCGGCTGCGTGACGACGTCGCTCGCCTGCGCACCTGCGACGGCGAGCCGATGACGATGAGCTTCGGGATCGTCGAGTTCCCGCTGCACGGGCAGACGCGCGATGTCCTCGTCCAGGCTGCCGACAGGGCGCTCTATCAGGCCAAGGAGCTCGGGCGCAATCGCAGCATCGTGCACGGGGTCGAGCTTCCTGACGGGATGCTGCGCCCCGCCGCGATCGGCTAAGCCGCTCACACCGGCCGCTCTGCCGCGCGGCCCGGCACCTCACACCGGCCGCTCTGCCGCGCGGCCCGGCACGGCCGTGAAGCCGGCGGTCGAGGCGTATGATCGTCGTAGAGGATTTGACATGACCGCGCTCGGTTTTGCGCTGCTGTTGATCGGCGCCATCCTGGTCGTTGCCGAGGCCCACGTGCCCGGTACGGTCCTTGGTGTGTCAGGCGCCGCGGCGCTGGTCGCAGGCGCCGTCATCCTGATCGCCGCGCTCGGCGGCAGCGCAGCGCTCGCGGTGCCGGTGGGCGTCGGGCTCGGTGCCGCGGCAGGCGGATGGACGGTCCTCGTCGGGCGCCAGGCCGCCGGCTCGCGAGACACGCGCATTCAGGCGGGCGTCCGAGGCGTTGTGCGGCCGCATTGGGGTGGTGCGCCGCTGGAGCGAGTCCGCCGGGCAGGTGTTCGTCGAGGGTGCGCTGTGGCGCGCGCGGAACGAATGGACCGACACCGACGGGGAGCGGCTTCGCGAGGGCGATTCCGTGGTCGTTGAGCGGGTCAGCGGGCTGACGCTGTCGGTGCGCCGTGCCGAGGAGTGGGAGTTGATCGCATGATCGCCGCGATCGGGCTGATCCTCGCCTTTCTGGTCGTGACGGCGCTCGTGGTGGCCGGGACGTCGGTGCGCGTGCTCAGAGAGTACGAGCGCGGCGTCGTCTTCCGTCTCGGCCGCGTGATGAGCCAGCGCGGGCCGGGGCTGATCTTCCTGATGCCCGCGATCGACCGCATGGTGCGCGTCAGCCTGCGTACGGTGACGCTCGAAATCCCGGCGCAGGAGATCATCACGCGCGACAACGTTCCCGCGCGCGTCACCGCGGTGGCCTACTACCGGGTGATCGACTCGACAAAGTCGGTGCTCGAGATCGAGGACGTGCTGGCCGCGACCTCTCAGATCGCCCAGACGACCCTGCGCTCGGTGCTGGGCAAGGCCGAGCTCGATGCGCTCCTGTCCGAGCGCGAGCGACTGAACGAGCACCTGCAGCACATCATCGATGATCAAACGGAGCCCTGGGGGGTGAAGGTCACCGCGGTCGAGATCAAGGACGTTGAGATTCCTGAACGCATGCAGCACGCGATGGCGCGCCAGGCCGAGGCCGAGCGCGAGCGCCGCGCAAAGATCATCAACGCCGAGGGTGAATTTCAGGCCGCCGCTCGGCTCAACGACGCGGCCGACGTGATCAGCCGGAACCCCGTCACGATCCAGCTGCGCTATCTGCAGACGCTGATCGAGGTGAGCCACAACCAGAGCTCGACGATCGTGTTCCCGCTGCCGATGGACGTGCTGCAGCCGCTGATCGCCGCCGCCGAAGGACGCCGCTCCTCTGTCGCGAACGGCGCCGAGCGAGCCGGTCTCGACGAGGCGCTTTCCGCAGCGCGCGAGGCGCTCGACGGGGCGGCCGGGGAGTCGGCGGCCGTGGAATCGGGCGCGCAGCCGAGCCTGGTCTCGCGGTCGGCTGAGCCGCCGGTGTCCGGCGGAATGGATGCATAAGCTGGCTGCGTGACCGAGCGCCCGCCGGATTTTGGCCTCACCGCCTCCGACTACGCGCGCCACCGCGCCGGCTTTCCGGCTGAGCTGATGGACCGTCTTTCCGATCGCGGCATCGCGCGGGCAGGTGCTCGCGTCGTTGATCTCGGTACCGGCACGGGGAGTCTTGCGCGCCTCTTCGCCCAGCGCGGCTGCGATGTCACGGGCGTCGACATAGCGGAGTCCCCGATCGAACAGGCGCAGCGACTCGATCGCGAAGCGGGAGTGGAGATCGACTACGTCGAGCGGCCGGCCGAGGCCACCGAGCTGCCGAGCGGTGCGTTTGACGTGGTGAGCGCCGGGCAGTGCTGGCACTGGTTTGACCGGCCGGCGGCCGCGCGTGAGGTAGCGCGTCTGCTGGTGAGCGACGGCGCCGTCGTGATCGCCCACTTCGACTGGCTGCCGATCCCGGGCAACGTGGTTGCCGCCACCGAGGAGATCATCCTGCGCCACAGCCCGCGATGGCCCTACGCCAACCGCGCCGGGCTCTACCCGCAGTGGCTCACGGACCTGCAGACAGCCGGATTCAAGCAGATAGAGACCTTCTCCTTCGACGTGATGGCGCCCTACTCGCACGAGGCGTGGGTCGGTCGCGTGCGAGCGAGTGCGCCGATCGCGGGCACACTCGACGCCGACGCCGTGCGAGCCAGCTCAGAAGAGCTCACTGCGATGCTCGACCACCGGTTTGCAGAGGATCCGCTCGCGGTGCCGCACCGCGTGTGGGCGGTCACGGCAAGGGGACCTTGAGCGGACGGCTCGAGCCCGAGGGTTATCGTCTGGACATGCCAGCAAGTCCGCGGGTCGTATGGATGCCGGGTCGCGTTCGCACGGAGATCCACCTCACGGGCGAAGACACGGGCGGCGCGTTCTGCCTGCTCGTCGACCATCCGCCCGCCGGCTGGTCTCTGCCGGCTCACCGCCACCGCAACGAGGCCGAGACGATCCACATCGTCGAGGGCGACTTCGAGATGGAGGTTGACGGCAGGCGCGTGCGCCTGTCGCCCGGCGAGACGGTCCACGTGCCCCGGGGAGTGATCCACTCCGGCGCCAACAGCGGCGATCGGCCCGGCCTGCGCGTGCTGCTCTTCAGTCCCGCCGGAATGGAGCAGTTCTTCGCGGAGGCCGGCGCACCCGAGCCGGATGGCGAGATTGATGGCGCGAGGACGCTCGCCTCCGCGACGCGCCACGGCTGGGAATTCATCTCCTCGGCCTGATCGCGACGCGCGGGACGATCCGCACGTCGGCGGGCCGGGCCTATCTCGTCTCCTCGAGCATGCCCAGCAGGTGTGCGGCCGCGAGCTCAATGTCCCTGTGGCCGTACTGTCCGGCGCGCGACTCCGCCGCCAGCACGCCGGAGCGATGAACATCGGTGAAATCTCCGTAGGGAAACTCGTAGCGCTCCTTGGTGTCCTCGTGCTTCTCGTCGTTCACACCAAGGTGCCAGTGCGCGTAGTCGCTGAAGCCGTGCTCACGTATGAAGTCGTTCTCTTCGGCCGCCGACGGTTGCTGCTCGCTCCAGTCGCCGCGGTCATCGAGCACGCGGTGCCCGGCCTTGATGAGCTGCTGTGCATGCTCGTAGGCCGGCCTGTTGAGTTTGACTGCCATTGTCGATTCCCTCCGTCGCTGATGGTGATGGACAGGGACAGGGTTGCGCCACGGCCAGGGACCTCGGTTTCGGCTGGCCGGGGTGTGATCTCTGAATGCATGATGCCTGGCCCGGACCCAAACGAGAATGCAAACCCCCCGCCCCCCTCGCGCTACCGGGTGTCTTCTTGGGATTAGGCCGGTAGGGTTCGTGGCCCTGCAGTCCGAAGGACGTTGCGGCCGGTCACCGGCCGATTCAAGGAGACGTGGATGAGCGATTTCAAGGCGCTGGCGGGCGGAGCCCTCACGCTCGCGGGCGTCCCTTTCGAGGACGGCGACCTGGATGTTCTGGAGGTGGTCGCACAGGTGTTCGAGCCCGCCATGCGCGCGCTCGACGACGCCGCCCTGGAGGGGTTGCCGTTCGAGACGGGGATCGATCCGAGCAGCGCGCCGGCGGCTCAGGCTCGCTCGTGACGCACCCGCAGGATCTGGCCCTGCGCGAGCAGGCACAGCTGATCGCGGCGGGCGAGCTCGACCCAGGCGAGTTGCTCGATGCCACCCTCGCGCGCATCGAGGAGCGCGGCGCCTCGCTGCGGACCGTCGCGGCGACGTTCCCCGAGCAGTCGCGCGCGATGCTCGGGTCCGCGCCACCCGGGCCGCTGCACGGCGTGCCGGTCACCGTCAAGGACATGTTCTCGCTGCCGTGGCGTGGCTACCACAACGGAACACGGCGCGAGCTCGGTGCGCGAAGCGGCTCCGGTATCTACCGGCGGCTGCGCGACGCCGGCGCGGTGATCGCTGGCGTTGACAACCAGCACGAGCTCGGCCTGGGCACGACCGGCATCGCCTCGCCCCACGGCGCCGCATGCAATCCGTGGAATCCCGCCCACTGCACCGGCGGCTCCTCCAGCGGGTCGGCCGCGGGGGTGGCGGCGCGGATCGTCGGCGGCGCGGTCGGCAGCGACAGCGGCGGGTCCACCCGCCTTCCCGCCGGGTGGTGCGGGGTGGTCGGGCTGAAGGTGACCTACGGCGCGCTGCCCTATGACGGGTACGCGGGCTCGAACTCGTCGTTCTCGGGTCCCGGCGCCTTCGGCCGCGACGCCGCCGATGCGCGTCTGCTGCTCGAGGCGCTCCTCGCGCGGCCGCTGCCCAGGGCCGATGCCGCCTCGCTGCGCGTCGGCCTGGTGGCGAGGCCCTACTGGGAGGACGTCGACTCGGACGTGGACGCGGCCTGCCGCGACGCGCTCGACCTCGCCGGCTTCGTGCAGAGCGAGCTCGAGCTGCCCCTCGTAGAGCTCGCTGCTCCGGCCGGCGCGGTGCGCGTGGGGGCAGAGCTCGGCGTGGCCGTGCCGAGCGCCGTCGTCGGGGAGGTGGAACCCATCACGCGCGGTCTGATCCAATACGGAGCGCTTCAGCCGGCCCAGCGGCTCGTGCGCGCAGACCGCGTGCGTGCCCGGCTGCGGCGAGCGCTCGTGGATGCGTTTGCGGTCTGCGACCTGCTGGCGTGGCCGACGAACAGCGCCCCCGCGCCGCCGATCGCTGCGCCGCTGCTGGAGCTCCCCTCGGGCCCGGCGCTACCGGATGCGCCGAATATCCGACAGGCGATCCTCGCAAACCTCGCAGGTGTCCCCGCGGTGTCGGTGCCCGTCGGCTTTCACTCAAACGGCCTGCCCATCGGTATTCAACTGCTTGCGCCGTGGGGCGAGGAGTCGCGGCTGCTCGACGCGGCCGAGCAGATCGAGGCCGCCTCCGATCAGCGCTGGGTCAAGGAGACCCCTGCGCTCGCCGCCTGAACGTGAGCCGTTGATGAGGCGCGGCGGTGCATCAACGCCCCGCGCGCGACACCGCGCCGGCACCGTCGCGCGCGTGGCGCTGTGCGCGACGCTCGCGCTCGCGCTCGCTCCCGCGGCGGTCAGTCAGGGAGCAAAGCCGCGTCCGATCCCTGTCACGGTCTCAGTCGATGAGACTCACCCCGGGACTCCGGTCCCGCCGGAATTCCTCGGGCTGTCGTTCGAGGCCTCGAGCCTGGCCCAGGTGGCTGGCTACGGCGAACGCGGCGACCTGGTGACGATGATGCGGTCGCTCGGCTCCGGCGTGCTTCGCTTCGGGGGCGTGTCGGCCGACACGCGGGTCGCGTGGGTGGACGCAGCCACACCTCACCCGGCCTGGGCGTCGAGCGTTGTCGAAGTGGCCCAGCTCCGCGAGCTCGCCACGCTCGCGGCCAGGAGCGGATGGCGCGTCCTGCTCACGATCGGCCTGGCCCACTACGAACCGGAAGCGGCCGCGCGCGAGGCCGCTGCGGCAAAGGCAACGCTCGGGCCATCGCTTGAGGGGATCGAGCTGGGCAACGAGCCGAACGCCTATGCGCTCCACGGCCTGCGCTCGGAACCGTGGACGTTCGTTCAGTATGACGCCCAGGTGGCGGCCTATCGAAGCGCCATCGAAGCGGCTGCGCCGGGCATCCCCGTGGCCGGGCCGGACGTGTCGGGCTCGAGCGCGTTCGAAAGCTGGGGGCTCGCCGAGGTGGTCGATCAGACGCCCGTGCTGCTGACCGGTCACCACTATCCGCTCGGCTGCGAGCAGGTCCCGGCGCCGACCATCACCCGGCTGCTCAGCCCCCAGATCCGCAAGCTGGAGGACGCCTCACTCATCCGTTACATGTCGATCGCCCAGGCGAGTGAAACCCCCTTCCGCCTCGACGAGACGAACACCGTCTCCTGTGGCGGCGTGGCCGGCATCAGCAACACGTTCGCCTCGGCGCTGTGGGCCACCGCCTACTTGACCGAGGGCATGAAGGTGGGAGTGGCCGGCATGAACCTGGAGGGGAACCCCGCCAACTGCGGCAGCTACACGCCCATGTGCGCGCCCACCGCAGAAGACCTGGCCGACGGCGATCTGAGTGCGCGGCCGGAGTGGTATGCGCTGCTGCTCGCCAAGGCGCTTATCGGCGACCGCCCGCTGCCTGTCAGCACCAGCTCGCCGAGCCGCCTCAACGTCGTGGTGAGCGCGCTGCGTGCCCCCGACGGAGGACTTCACCTCGTGGTCGTCGACGACGACCGACCGGGAGCGCGCAGCGTGGCCGTCCGTCTGAAGGTGGGGCGCGGATTTCGGGGTGCGAACATCCTGTCGCTGACGGCTGCTTCGCCCGCCGCCCTCTCGGGGGTCAGGCTCGGAGGCCGGGCGGTGGCGTCGGACGGCTCGTGGAAAGAGCCGTCGCCCCTGCCTCAGGCAGCCAACAGGGACGGCGTGATCACGGTGCAGATCAAACCGAGCAGCGCCGCGCTGCTCAGCATCTCCCAAGACAGACGTCCTGCCGGGGCTGAGCCGGTCGGCGGGACCGGGGCGCTAGGTCACGGCCGCAGAGCGGCGGTCGGCTTCGCGCTGGTCCAGCCATACCCGGTATGGATCGACGGGTACCCGACGCGCGGTAAGCATCTGCTCATCGTGGCGACTTGCCGTCTGGTCGGGTCCGTCCTGTGCGGTTACCTCAACGCCCCATGAGTGTTCTACGTAGTGGCGTGATGAAACCGGCAGTGAGCGTTTTCGCGGGTGAAACGGTTGCATGTCACAGTCTCCTTAGTCTGGCGTTGTCCCCTCGCTGGAGAGCAACGATGCACTCTCGCTAAACGGTTTTCCAGAGGTTGTAAACGAACGGTCGATGCGGTGCCCGCAAAGCGGTACAAGGGTGTGTGTCAGGGCGCCCGAATCGGGCAACTCGCGTCGTACTTTTGGCCTACACACGACTGTTCTCCTGCGACACTTCACAAGCGCCGGGCGGCGGACGCTTGTGAGTGAAAGCCGCGTGCCGGGCTTAGTGGATGATCTGTGAGCCGAGCGCGCCGCGCCCGTTGCGCGGGCCGAGCAGGCCCTCGATCATTTCCGCTGGGCTGGGCTTTGCGATGAAAAAGCCCTGGGCCATCTCGCAGCCCATCTCTTCGAGCATCGTCATCTGACTCTGCTGCTCGATTCCCTCGGCAACCACGGTCAGTGACAGGGCCTCACCAACGCCCAGTATGGCCTCGAGCAGCTCGCGGCTCTGACCGCCGTCGTTCAATGCCGCGACGAAGCTCTTGTCGATCTTGAGGATGTCGACGGGCATGCGCTGCAGGTTCGACAGGGAGGCATAGCCGGTGCCGAAATCATCGATCGCCACGCGTACGCCGAGGGCCTTGATCTCCTTCAGCTGCTCGCAGGCCTCGGGCACGTTGCGCATCAGCGTCGTCTCGGTGATCTCGAGCGTGAGTGACGAGGGTTCTATGCCGGACTCTCCGAGCGCGCGGCGAACGTCGTCGAGGAACTCCTTGCGTCCGAGCTGGTAGGCGGACACGTTCACCGAGACACTGATCCCGAGACCCTGCGCGCCCCATGCCGCCGCCTGCCGGCAGGCCTCATCGAGCACCCAGCGGCCGATCGGCACGATCAGCCCGCTCTCCTCGGCCAGCGGGATGAAGCTGTCCGGAGGCACGATGCCTCGCTCGGGGTGGTTCCAGCGGATCAGCGCCTCGACGCCGACCACCTCCCGGCGCGGCAGGTCGAAGATCGGCTGATAGAGCAGGAAGAGCTGTCCTTGCCGAACCGCGGCACCGAGCTCGCCCGCGAGCTCCACGCGGCCCTCCGCACCGTCGTGCATGCTCGCCTCGAACAGCGCATAGCGATCCCTTCCGGCGGCCTTGGCCGAATACAGCGCGAGGTCCGCGTCGCGCAGCAGGGCGTCCGGGGTGGCGTGCTCCCCGACGGCCACACCGATGCTGGCCGTCACCGAAAGGATCTCGCGGCCGTCGTCGAGCAGGACGGGCTCGCGCAGGACCTCGGTCAGGCGGTCGGCGAGAGCATCGAATGAGCCCTCCTCGGCCGTCGCCTCGACGAGCATCACGAACTCGTCTCCACCGAGACGGCCGACGGTGTCCTGGTCGCGCACGGCCCCCTGCAGCCTGTTCCCGACGGCCCTCAGGAGTTGATCTCCCGCCGCGTGACCGAGGTTGTCGTTGACGTGCTTGAAGCCATCGATGTCTATGTAGAGCGCGCCCGCGACGATGCCAGGCTGGCGGGCCACCCGCGCGAGCAGCTGCTCGGCGCGATCCAGCACGAGGGCGCGGTTGGGGAGCCCCGTCAGCGTGTCGTGCATGGCCTGGTGGGAGAGCTCGCGGGTCTTCTCGCGCACAAGCGACAGGGCACGCCTGCGTCCGGTGCCGAGGACCAGCATCAGCAGGCCGATCACGATGCTCAACAGCGTCCCGCCGATCAGCAGCGCGAGCGCGTTCCAGTTGCCGAACACGCCGCTCGGCACCGGTGCCCCGAAGCTCTGCACGCTCCAGCCTTCGGGCAGCACGATCGTCGTCTTCTGCGCCCCACGCGGCGCGGTGCCGCTCATGAAGGCCACGTGCGCTGAGTCCCGGGCATAGCGGAAGGTCACGGCCATGTTCGGGTGACCCTCGAGCGCGCGCTGCAGCACCACGTCGGGCACCAGCAGCTCGCCCAGCCATCCCACGAACGCCCCCCGGCGTGCCGCCGCTGTGGCCGGAACGACCCCTCCGCGGTAGACGGGCGTCTCGACCCCCAGCGTCGTGGTTGTCCCGTCCACGAACGGCGCGTAGCTGACCAGCCCTGAGCTGCGCCCGCTGATCAGAGTCGGTGCCAGCGCGCAGTAGTCGAGACCCGCGGGGATGTAGCTCTGGGCGCTCCTGGCCAGCCCGGCCACCGCGAAGCAGTAGTAGGGGCGCCGGCCGGGGGGCAGGATCTGTAGCGACCCCCTCGATCCCGCCGACCGCGGTCCGAGCGCGAGCACGGGGTTTGCCGCGAGGCGGGCCCTGAATGCGGCCAGCTGGGACGCCGGCACGAGCGTCACCAGGCCGATGTTCTGAAGCTCGGGGTAGCGCTGCATCGCGTGCACCGATTCCGCCCACCTGTCGAAGTCAGCGGGCGTGGCATTGGGGTTGCCGGTGATGAAGGCGCTGGCGCTGACGATCAGGTCTTCCTCGTGCTGGATCGCCAGCTTGAGGGTCGAAGCGATGCCGGCCGAGGCCAGGTGGAACGCCAGGCGGCCCTGGTCGGCGTCCGAGCGCGCCACGGCGCGCGCTCCCAGCACCGACGCGAGCGCGCCCCCCAGCACCAGCAGCGCTGTCACGGACGCCCAAACGCCCTTGTGGCCAGGTCCCAGCAGCCGCAGGCGCCCGAGCCGCAGGCGCGCCAGTCTGCCCATGCGCCCGCTCGGCTGCACCGGCTCCTCGGGCTCGGGCACGGCGGATGGGGTGGGTGTTTCGCTAGCGGCCACGCAATTTTGTCTACAGCTATGGGGACGCGGGCATGCGTCCACTCCGAGATCGGACCCGCGTGAAGGGTTTCTGTCGAAGTTTCACCGCCGCTGGACGAATATCGGTCTACGCCCCCGAACGTGCGCCTGCGGCGTGTCCGGGGGCGCTTGTAGATTGGGCGCGATTCGCCAGGGTATGGCTGACTGCAGGCAAGCTGCACGCGACAGTGGAGGAGTTCGATGATCCGCACGCTTCGTTCCGGGCCGACTCTTTTGGGGATCGGGGCTTCGTCACCCCGCCGGGCGGCGGGAGTGTTGATCGCCGGAACGCTCGTGGTCACCGGCTTCGCCCTCGCCGGTTGCGGGAGCAGTAGCAGCACCACCGCGTCGACGACGGCACCCGCGATCACGAAGGCAGAATTCGTCGCGAAGGCCAACGCCATCTGCGGAAAGGCCGACCCCGTGCTGAGCGCGGCGGGAGCGAAGCTCGAAACCCGCCCGCCGGAGGCGCAGGTCGCGGCGCTCGTCAAGGGAATCTACGTGCCCTCGATCCAGGCGCAGATCACCTCAATAAAAGCTTTGGGCGTTCCGGCCGGCGATGAGGCCGCGGTGGCGAACATGCTCGCCCTCGCTCAGGCTGACCTGAACAAGATCGAGAACGACCCATCGCTGATCGCGACAGATGCGTTCGCCGACTTCGCAAAGGTCGCCCATCCCTACGGGCTGACGGCCTGCGCCCCGACCAGCTAGGGCCCGGGCGGTCCGGCCGGCCACACCCGCAAGCGAGGCCGGCGAGATCGCGCGCGCGGCCTATGCAGGCGCGGCCTCATAGATCGACTGCAGCTGCAGGTAGGCGGCTAGTCCCTCGGGGCCAAGCTCGCGCCCGAGCCCGCTTGCCTTCACCCCGCCGAACGGACCGGCCGGGTCGAGCATGTAGTGGTTGATTCCGATCGAGCCCGTCTGCACGCGCCTGGCGACCGCTTCGCCGCGCTCCTGATCGGCCGTCCACACGCTGCCGCCGAGCCCGTACTCGGAGTCGTTGGCGATGGCCACGGCGTCATCGACGCCGTCGTAGGGGATCACCGAGAGCACCGGCCCGAAGATCTCCTCGCGGGCGATCGTGTAGGTGTTCTCCACGTCGGCGAAGATCGTCGGCTCGACGAACCAGCCGCGGTCGAGATCCGCGGGACGGCCGCCTCCTGAGACGATGCGCGCGCCCTCGGCGCGGCCCTTCTCGATGTAGCCCTCGACGCGCTCGCGCTGGCGTGCGGTCGCGAGCGGACCGATCTGCGTGGCGGGATCAAGCGAATCGCCGACCTGAAGTGCGCCTGCGAGCCCGCTGAACACTTCGAGGACCTCGTCGTAGCGAGAGCGCGGTGCGAGTATCCGCGTGCCGATGTTGCACGTCTGGCCGTTGTTCGCCAGGGTCGCGGCGAACAGCGCTTCGGTGGCGTTTGAGAGGTCGGCGTCGTCGAGCACGATCGCGGCGGACTTGCCGCCGAGCTCCAGCGTGACCGGGCGCAGCAGCTCTCCACAGCGCCGCCCAATGGTGCGGCCGGCCGCGGTCGAGCCGGTGAATGCGACCTTGTCGACACCCGGGTGTTCCACCAGGTAGGCCCCGACCTCGCGCCCGGCCGGCACGATGTTCACGACGCCAGGCGGCAGGTCGGCCTCGATGATCGCCTCGGCGAGCAGCAGGCTGTCGAGCACGGTCTCCGGGCTCGGCTTCATCACCACCGTGCAGCCCGCTGCGAGCAGTGGCCCAAGCTTGAACAGGGCGAGCGTCTGTGGGTAGTTCCAGGGCACGATCGCACCGACCACGCCGACCGGCTTTGAGACCACGTGCACGGTCCCGCCGAGCAGTCCCGGGCGATCCTCCTGCAGCGGCATCTGGCGGATCAAGCCCGCGTAGTAGCGGGCCAGCACCGCCGGGAAGACGGCCTCCACCATGAGCGCAAAGGAGATCGGCATGCCGTTCTGCAGCGAGACGCGGCGCGCGGCCTCCTCGCCGCGGCTTTCAAGCGCGCCGGCGAACCGCTCGAGTGCATCCGCGCGGTCCTCGGCCGACCAGGAGGACCAACCGGTCGGATCGTCAAACGCCCTGCGGGCAGCCTTGACCGCGGCGTCGATGTCCGCGTTCGTGCCCTCGGGCACTGAGCCGATGGGCTCCTCCGTGCTGGCCGAGAGCACGGATATGCGCTCCGAGCCCTTCGGTTCGGCCCACTCGCCGCCGATGAAAAGCTCGTTGCTGTCGATGGTCGTCTGGGTGCTCATCGCAGTCTCTCCTCTGGTTAATGGCAGGCGGTGTGTGAAATCCCCTTGCGTTGCAGCGTAGTGCGTTTTGTCACTGGCCGTCGGCGCCGGCTCGCTCAGGCGCCGGGTCGAAACTCGCAGTCCATGCGCTTGACGCCATGGACGAAGGCACTGCGCAAAAGCTCGGGCTCCTGTGCCTCGATGCCGGGGACGACGCGCAGGAGCTCGTCGAAGATCGAGCGGAGCTGCGCTCGCGCCAGCGACGCTCCCAGGCAGTAGTGCGGGCCGCCGCCGCCGAAACCCAGGTGACGGTTGGGCTCGCGGCTCACGTCGAACCGCCAAGGGTCCTCGAAGGCACGCTCGTCGCGGTTGGCCGAGTGGTAGAAGAGCACCACCTTCTCACCGGCGGGCAGGCGCTCGCCGTGGAGCTCGACCTCGCGCGTGGTCGTGCGCCGGAAGGTCATCACCGGCGAAGCCCAGCGGATGAACTCCTCGACAGCCGCTCCCAGCCGGCCGTCGAGGTCCTCGAGCAGCAGCGCGCGCTGGTCGGGGTTGACCGTCAGCGCGCGCATCGCGTGTGAGGTGGTGTGGCGGGTGGTGTCGTTGCCGGCGACCGACAGCAGCACGAAGAAGGCCGCGATCTCGGCGTGCGTCAGCTGCTCGCCGTCCACGTCGGCCTGGACGAGGGCCGTCATCAGATCGTCGCTGGGCTTCTTTTCGCGATGGGAGGCGAGCTCGGTGGCGAACTCCGTGAGCGTCCACAGCGCCTCCCCGAGCACCTCGATCGGCGGTCGATCGCCGAACGCCTCCGGGTCCGAGGCCGTGACGAGCAGATCGGCCGCTGCCACGACGCGCTCGCGATCGGCGTCGGGCACGCCGATCATGTCTGAGATCGTGACCAGCGGCAGTCGCTTGGCGACGAGCTCGACGAAGTCGCCGCCGTCGCCTGCGGTCGCCTGCTCGACGATCTGCCGAGCGTTCACGCGGATGCCCTCCTCGATGCGCGCAACCTGCCGAGGGGTGAACGCCGATGACACGAGCCCGCGCAGCTTCGTGTGCCGCGGCGCGTCCATCGCCAGGAACGACATCGAGGCCTCGAGGAACTCGGGCGGCGCATCGGCGAACTGAGTCCCCTCGCCCGAGCAGTAGGTCTGCGGATCGCGCGAGATCGCGCGCACGTCCTCGTAGCGCACGATCGCCCAGTAGTCCATGCGCTCCACTTCGGGCAGCCCCAGGATGTCCTCGGGCGGCTGGTGACGCGAGATCGGTGCCTCCCGACGAAGCCAGGCGAAGTAGCGGTCGCGCTCGTCGGCGGGTTTGCCCCAGAAGTCCAGGGAGCCTAGATCGACCTCCGGTGTCTGGGGGCCCGGTGAAACCGCCACAGGCTGACTTTACTCGCCGCGGCGCGTCGCCGCCACCTGCCTGGATGAACGAACCGTCAGGACCGCCGCGTGCGGTCGAGGAGCCCCTCGATCACGGCGCCGCCGATCGTCACCGGATGGCTGATGAGCGTCGTGGCGCGACCCGCCAGGGTGTTCGGGTCATGCGCCACGCCGAGCTGGCGCATGACGGTGAGCTGGTCGAAGTAGACGCGCTCGTTGGTGATGCGGTCCTCCTCGAAGATGAATAGGGCGCACATCCGGCAGCGGAACGGACGGCCGGTGGGAGGCAGGCCCTGCAGCCGGCCGAGGTGGGTACCGAGCAGATCGAACTCGACGATCACGGAGTCATCGGCATGGTGCAGTGCGATCACCTCGTTGCGCTGGTCCGGGAAGGCCTTGCGGCTCTCGGCGTAGTAGCCGCGGACCTCCTGCTCGCCGTCGTACACATCGCCGGTGGCGATCAGCTCGTAGCGTGGGTGCGCGAAGGTGCCGATCGTCGTGTCGAAGTCGTGCGCGTTCTCGGACTCCATGTGCTCGCGCACGACCGCCTCGCGGCGGCGGCGCAGTTCGGTGTCGGGCGGAGGCTCGGGTGAATCGGCCACAGGGGCACTCTAGTGGCAGATCGATAAGACTATGCGCCCGTGGCGCGAGAGCTCAAGCTTGGACTCAACACCGGCTACTGGGCCGGCGGGCCCCCGCCCGGGGTCAGCGAGGCGATCGCGGAGGCCGAGCGCCTGGGCTTCGATTCGATGTGGACGGCGGAGGCCTACGGCTCAGACTGCCTGACACCGCTCGCCTGGTGGGGGGCGAGCACCGAGCGGATCAAGCTCGGCACGGCGATCGTGCAGATCTCCGCGCGGCAGCCGGCGGCGACCGCGATGGCCGCGATGACGATGGACCACCTTTCGGGCGGTCGCTTCATTCTCGGTCTCGGCGCCTCAGGCCCGCAGGTCGTGGAGGGCTGGTACGGGCGTCCCTACGCGAAGCCACTCGCGCGCACGCGCGAGTACATCGGGATCCTGCGCGACATCTGGGCGCGGCGCGGTCCGGTCAGCAACGATGGCCCCTTCTACCCGTTGCCGCTCCCGGACGGCACCGGACTGGGCAAGCCGTTGAAGTCTTCGATCCATCCGCTGCGCGAGGACATTCCGATCTTCCTCGGCGCCGAGGGTCCGAAGAACATCGCCATGTGTGCCGAGCTCTGCGACGGCTGGCTGGCGATGCTGTTCTCGCCCGAGCATCAGGACCTGTATCTGGCTCCGCTGCAGGAGGGCTTCGCGCGCACCGGCGCAAGACGCGGGATCGAGGACTTCGAGATAGCGGCGACGGTCCCGCTGATCGTCTCCGATGACATCGACGCGGCGGTCGATGCGCTGCGCCCGTTCTACGCTCTGTACTTCGGCGGGATGGGGGCGAAGGGGGCCAACTTTCATGCGAACGTGCCGATTCGCATGGGTTATGAGAAGGAGATACTCGAGATCCAGGACCTCTACCTGGGCGGCCGCAAGGACGAGGCCGGCGCGCGGATCCCGGCGGAGCTGATTCAGCAGCTGTCGCTCCTCGGCCCACGCGAGAAGATCCGCGATGACCTCGAGCGCTGGCGGGAGTCGATCGTGACGACGCTGCTCATCTCGGGCGACGCCGCGACGCTGCGGGCAGCGGCCGAGCTCGTGCTCAGCTGAAACAGGGCGCGCGCGAGCGCCGGGCGCGGAGCTCCGGTCGCGGACGCCGGGCCGCCGGCGAGCTGTCAGTCGTTTGCGGTGACGGCCTCGAGGAGGTAGGAGAAGCGCTCGCGGGACTGCTCGCGGCGGGTGGGCAGATGCTCGCTCGGGACACCGTCGGCGGGCGCCTGATAGCCGGCGAGGATATGACGGGCCAC
The DNA here is from genome assembly GCA_963779605.1 of uncultured Solirubrobacteraceae bacterium. Taxonomy (GTDB): domain Bacteria; phylum Actinomycetota; class Thermoleophilia; order Solirubrobacterales; family Solirubrobacteraceae; genus Palsa-744. Next base: position 440,102 of record CAVZYR010000004.1, on the reverse strand, counting down.
CGACTGACGGTGGACCTCGTCGGGTCCGTCGTAGATGCGTGCGGCGCGCGCGAAGCGGTACATCTGCTCGAGCGGCATGTCGGTCGAGTAGCCGAGCGAGCCATGCACCTGCAGCGCCCGGTCGACGACATCGTGCAGGACCTTGGCGCCATAGAACTTGATCAGCGCCACGTCCGTGCGGGCCGCCCTCGCGCCCTCGGTGTCCATCACCCACGCCGCGTGCAGCGTCATCAGGCGTGCCGCCTGCATCTCGGCGGCACTGTCGGCAATCCAGTTCTGGACCGTCTGCTTGTCGGCGAGCACCGACCCGTGCGAATACCGGTAGGTGGCCCGCTCGCACATCATGTCGAATGCCCGGCGGGCGACTCCGAGCCAGCGCATGCAGTGATGGATGCGACCCGGGCCGAGCCGCTGCTGAGCGAGCACGAAGCCCTCGCCCTCGCCCCCGAGCAGCGCCTCGGCGGGAATCCGCACGCCGTCGTAGACGATTTCCGAGTGCCCGCCGTAGCCGCCGAACTGCTCCCAGGGGTGCTCCATCGTGGGGACGTCGCGCAGGATCTCGACACCGGGCGTGTCCGCCGGCACGATGAACATCGATGCCCGCTGGGAGGGGCGAGCGTCCGGGTTGGTGACGGCCATGACGATCAGAAAGTCGGCGATCGAGCCGTTGGAGGAGAACCACTTCTGCCCGTCGATCACCCACTCATCTCCGTCCCTGACAGCACGCGTGCGCAGCTGCGTGGGATCGGAACCGGACGTGTGCGGCTCGGTCATGCTGAAGGCGCTGCGCAGGTCGCCCGCCAGCAGCGGATGCAGCCAGCGGTCCTTCTGCTCGGGTGTGCCGGCCATCGCGAGGATCTCGGAATTGCCCGAGTCCGGCGCCGCGTTGCCGAAGGCCAGCGGCGCGATCGGAGATGTGCCGAGGATCTCGTGCATGAGGCCCAGGCGCACCTGGCCCATGCCCTGGCCCCCCAGCTCCGGGGGCAGGTGGGCGGCCCACAAACCGCGCGCCTTGACCTCCTCCTGGAGCGGTGCGATGGCCGCGGTCAGGCCGTCGAGTCCAAGCTCGTGCCAGATGGCCTCGAGCGGCCATATCTCGCGGCGGACGAACGCCGCCATCCAGTCGAGCTGCTCCTGGAAGTCGGGATCGGTGGAGAAGTCCCAGCTCATGAGATCGCGTCCTTTCGGTGGGGAATACGAAGTGCGTTGATCCACAGTCGGTTGAGCGTCGCGACCAGACGGTCGAGATCTACTGCTCTGTCGCCGACCCCGAAGGCAGCGTACGCCGTGCGACTGACCATCGCCGAGATCGCGAGCGAGGCGAGGCTGGGGTCGAGCTCGGGGTCCGCCAGCCCGGCGCGCTGCAGGCGGCGAATGGCCCTGGCGTTGCGCCGGACGAAGGCGTCGGTGCGCTTGATGCGCAGCTGCAGGAAGTCCTCGTCCACCGTCGCAACCTGCTCGAGCAGGACCATCAGCCGTGCGTTGCGCTGGTAGGCCTCGAGGTAGGCGCGGTTCGCTGCTTCGATCACCTCGGCAGGATCTGACGCCTCCGTGGTGGGAGCCGCCCCGGGCTGAAGCATCTCTTCCTGTACCTCGTCGAGCACGGCGGCGAGCGCGGCGCGCTTGTCCGGGAAGTGGGAGTAGAACGAGCCGTGCGCGACGCCGGCCCGGTCGGCGATGTCGGTGATTCGCGCTGCGACGAATCCGTCGCGCTCGAAGATCTCACGCGCAGCGCGGACGAGCGAGCGGCGGTTGCGCGCGGCATCCGACCTCAGCGGTCGTACGAGCGTGGCGGCGGTTGACTCATCCCGTGGCACGATCGGCAGCATACCATGAACTTGACATCAGATTCAAGTTAGCTACACCCACTGGGACAGCAGCGGATCATCCGCCGCGGCGGAGCGCAGGCGCGCGGCGGTCGCGCCGCGCAGGTCACGCTTGGTGCGCGCGTACACCTCGGCGGGGAAGCCCGCGAGCACCGCGGCGAGCTCGAGCGCGCGGGGGAGCACCCTGTCCGGCTCGAGGATCTCGTCGAAAGCGCCGAGGCGCAGGCACTCGGCGCCGTCGATCAGCTGGCCGCCGAACGCGAGCACGCGCGCGGCATGCGGCGCGAGCTCAGCCGCGACAACGCCGATCGCGGCCTGCGGGTAGGGGACGCCGACCTTGACCTCGGTCAGCCCGTAGCTGCCGGCGCTGGACGCGATGCGGATGTCGGTGCACAGCGCCAGCACGAACCCGCCCGCGATCGCGTGACCGGTGATCGCTCCCACGACCGGGCAGGGCAGCTCATACAGGCCGAGAGCCATCTCGTTGATGCCCGTGACCATGCGACGCTGATCCTCGACGTCGTAGCCGGGGATCGCCTTGAGGTCCGCACCGGCGGAGAAGAAGCCCGGACGGCCCGCGAGCACGAGCGCGGGCGGCGGCTCGCTCGCCAGCCCTTCGAGCGCCTCGAGGATGTCAGCGAGCAGGCCGACGTCGATCGCGTTCGCCGGCGCGCGGTCGGCGGTCATGACGACCACCCCGTCGCCGCCGTCGTGCAGTGAGACGTGCTCCATGATCGCGGAGCCTATCCACTAGCATCCGCGCGGATGCCGACAGAGGAGGAGATCGGCGTCCGTTGCGCCGGGCGCTTCAGCACCTACCCCGATCTGTTCGGTCGGGCGCTGCGCGCAAGCAGCGGCCTGCTCGAGCTCGGCGTCGGTGGGGGCGACCGGATTGCGCTGCTGCTGCGCAACTCGATCGAGTTCCTGGAGGCGTCGATCGCGACGGCACCGCTGGGCGCGAGCGCGGTGCCGATCAACTGGCACTGGCGCGGTGATGAGATCGCGCACGTGCTGAGCGACAGCGGCGCGAAGGCGCTCCTCGTGCACGCGGACCTGTGGCCGGCCATCGCCGCGAGCGTGCCCGAAGGGCTCGCGATCATCCTCGTCCCGCCCGGCGAGGGCGCCGGCGAACCGCTCGCCGCGAACCTGCCCGAGGGCGCCCTGTGGTGGCGCGACTGGCTGGCGGGCCAGGAGCCGTTGGCGCAGGCGCCCGAGGCGGCGCCGGTGAGCATCATCTACACCTCGGGTACCACCGGAAGGCCGAAGGGGGTCGTGCGCGCGCCGGCCACCGACGAGCAGCGCGAGGGCACGCGCGCGCTGCTCGGCGAGATCTTCCAGCTGGGAGCGGGCGAGCGCACGGTGATCCCGGCGCCCATGTACCACACCGCGCCGAACGTGTATGCGCTCGTGGCCGCGACCCACGGCATGGACATGACGATCATGACCAGGTTCGACCCCGAGGAGTTCCTGCGGATCGTTGAGGAGCAGCGCGTCAGCGTCGTGCAGATGGTGCCGACGATGTTCGTGCGACTGCTGTCGCTGCCCGAGCAGGTCCGCACCGGCTATGACCTGTCCTCGCTGCGCTGGGTGGTGCATGCCGCCGCGCCCTGCCCGCCCGAGGTCAAGCGCGCGATGATCGAGTGGCTGGGTCCGATCGTGGCCGAGTACTACGGCGGGACCGAGACGGGCCCGGTCGCCTTCTGCACGAGCGAGGAGTGGCTCGCGCATCCGGGAACGGTCGGCCGGCCGATCGAGCGGGCGGTCATCAAGATCCTCGATGGCGACGGGCGAGAGCTCCCCACCGGCGAGTCCGGCGAGGTGTTCATGTGGCTCGACGTGTGGCCCGACTTCACCTATGCCGGTGATGACGAGAAGCGCCGCGCGATCGAGCGCGATGGGCTGATCAGCTGCGGCGACATCGGCTACGTCGACGCGGAGGGCTACCTGTATCTCAACGATCGCCGCAGCGACATGGTCATCAGCGGCGGCGTCAACATCTACCCCGCGGAGATCGAGGCGTGCCTGCTGTCGCTGCCGGGCGTGCGCGACTGCGCCGTGTTCGGGATCCCCGACGACGAATTCGGCGAGGCCCTCGCCGCGCATGTCGAGCTGCACGACGGCACGAGCCTGAGCGCCGACGCGGTCCGCGACCACGTCCACGCCAACCTGGCCGGCTACAAGACGCCGCGCGTGGTCGAGTTCAGCGAGTCGCTGCCGCGCGAGGACTCCGGCAAGATCTTCAAGCGGCGCCTGCGCGAGCCCTACTGGCGCGGGCGCGAGCGCGCGATCTAGACAGCACAGCCGGCTCGACCTGTCGCGGGCTCCGTATACTCGCGCAGGTGCGCTGGACGGCGATCAGCCTGTCGACGGGGAGGGCAGCCGCGCTGCTCGCCGTCGCTGCGATTGCGTGCATCGGCTCGCTGTCGGGCCTCATTGGCTCCTCGTCCGCTTCGGCGGCCTCCGGGCGCGCCGCGCATGTCCACTATGCGTGCAGCGCTCCGAACAGCGCGACCGTGCCGTGCCATTTCTCGACCCCCAGCGGCAACATCCGCTGCCTGTGGACGCCGCACCCGAACAGTGTCGCCTGCGAGCGGCTGGCCACCGGGCGCGCCTACCGGCTGCGCCCGACGGGCCGCGCCAAGAGGATCAAACTGAGCCTCAAGCGCAGGGGCGAAACGCTGCCGACGAACCAGCAGGTCGTGTTTCCGGAAAGCCTCTCATGTCAGGACACGAGGACGACGATGACCTGCAACCAGGACTACGGTCTCGGCGAATTCAAGCTGACCCCGAGCGGCTCGCATGCCGCCTGAGCAGGGCGGGCCTGCTCGAATAAGGACCGAGCCGGGGGCGAAGCGGATTCGCGCCTACCTCGGCGGCGAGCTGGTGGCGGACACGATCCACCCGCTGCTCGTCTGGGAGGGCCCCCACTATCCGGCCTACTACTTTCCCGCCGAGGACGTGCGCCGCGAGCTCCTGGCCCCGGACGGCGGTCGCGCTCATTCGCCGAGCCGCGGTGACGGCGTGACGTTCACGGTCACCGCCGGTGGCAGGCAGGTGCCGGGAGGAGCCGTCTCCTACGAGGTCTCGCCCGTCGAGCAGCTGCGCGGGCTGATCCGGCTCGACTGGGACGCGATGGACGCCTGGTTCGAGGAGGACGAGGAGGTGTTCACGCACCCACGTGACCCCTACACGCGAGTCGACATCCTCGCCAGCTCAAGGCGCGTGCGGGTCGAGCTCGAAGGCGTCACGATCGCCGAGTCCGGCAGCCCGCACCTTCTGTTCGAGACGAGCCTGCCGGTGCGCTACTACCTGCCGAAGCCCCACGTGCGGATGGATTTGCTGGAGCTGACCGACACCGTCACACACTGTCCCTACAAGGGCCAGGCGCAGTCCTTCTCAGTGCGCACGGGCGAGCGCCTGCACGAGAATCTGGCGTGGTGCTATCCGACGCCGCTGCCGGAGAGCCAGAAGATCGCCGGGCTGATCGCCTTCTACAACGCGAAGGTCGACCTCGACGTCGACGGCGTGCGGCAGCAGCGGGCCTCCTAGGGTTCAGCCGACTGCGCGCGCGGCGAGGCGCCTCGAGCGCTCGTCAGGCCACCTTGCGGGCGCCCGGCCCGGGCGTGGCGGCGACGTCGCGCACGCTCAGGTGGGTGTGACCGCCGCTGCAGCCCATCGTCATCTCGAGCGGCTGGCCGCACTCGCGATGGGTCAGCTCGACCGCCGGGCCGCCCGGGTCCGCGGTCCAGCGGTCGCCCCACTGCAGCAGCGCGAGCAGGGCGGGGAACAGCTCCAGTCCCTTCTCGGTCAGCCGGTACTCGTTGCGGGGACGCCTGCCGGGCTCGCGGTAGGGCTCGCGCCGCATGATGCCCTCGTCGACGAGCGTCTTCAGGCGCGCGCTGAGCGCGTCGCGGGGGCAACCGAGCACGCGCACGAAGTCCTCGAACCGGCGAACGCCGTAGAAGGCCTCGCGCAGCACGAGCAGGGTCCAGCGCTCGCCCACGATCTCGAGGCTGCGGTGAATCGAGCAGTTCTCGGCGCTGTAGCTGAAGCGATCGGCGAGCACGGCCTCCAGGATAGCTGAGTTTGACATCTGGACTACGCTCGGCTAGGCTGCGTCCGCTTCTACAACCCAGCCTTCCGCCAAGCGGAGAGAAGGAGCCGAGCAAGATGCCGATGTGTGATGCCTACATCCCCAAGGACGCGCTCTCGGCCGAGGCCGAGCGCAAGCTGCTCAGCCGGGTCACGGATCTGCTGCTCGAGCACGAGGGCGCCGATCCGAGCAACGAGCAGGTCCGCTCGATCGCGTGGCTGTTCGTGCATCGCCCCGAGATGTACGTCGCCGGTGCGCCCGCCGAGGAGCCGCACTACAAGTTCGTCTGCCAGGTCCCGGAGGGGCAGTACGACGAGGAGCACCGCGCGGCCGTGACCGCCGAGATCACGCAGGCCATCGTGGAGGCCGAGGGCGGAAGGTGGCCGAACCCCGAGTTCCGCGTGTGGGTGTTCAGCTGGGAGGTTCCCGACGGCACGTGGGGTGGACTCGGCAAAATCTTCCACCTGCCCGACATCGTGGGGTTCGTCTCACCGCAGGGACGAGCGGCGGCCGAAGAGCGCCTCGCGGAGCGGCGCCGCAGCGAGGCCGCGGCGATTCTCGAGGCCGGAGGCATTCACGCCGCGGCGAGCGTATGAGCCGATTGCGGCGGCGGGCGGCACCACAGCGTTGTGACGGGGCGCTCATCGCGCTTGCAGCAGGCTGCTCACGGCCTGCTGGAAGGCGCCGGTGGTGAAGCACTGCGGCTCGGCGAACTCCTCCATCGCCAGCGTGCTCTCCCAGCTTCCGTCGGCGGCGGCGCGGAGCAGCGGCTTGGTCATCGCGAGCGCGTGCGGGGGCAGCGCTGCGATGCGCGTGCACCACGCGTCCGCGGCGGCCAGCAGCTGCTCGTGCGCGACGACCTGGTGGACGAGCCCGAGCTCCTGCGCGCACGCGGCATCGAGCTCTTCACCGCCCGCGTAGTAGGCGAACGCGCCCTGGTAGCCGAGCCGTCTGGTGAGCGCCCACGAGGTTCCCACCTCGGGCAGCAGGCCGAGGCGCCCGAAGGCGGGCACGATGCGCGCCCGCTCGGAGGCGATCGCCAGATCACAGGTCAGCGCCCACGCCAGCCCGACGCCGGCGGCCGGGCCGTTGATGGCGGCGATGAAGGCGGTGTCGCTGCGGGCGATCAGCCGCACGATCCCGCCGAACTCGTATCGGATCCAGCGCCAGATGTCGGTGGCGCCCTCCGGCGAGGCCAGCGCCGCCGGCGCCTGCTCCATCATCCGCAGGTCGCCGCCCGCCGAGAAGCCGGGGTCGGCGCCCGTCAGCACGATCGAGCGGATCGCGGGGTCCGCGACGAGCTCCTCGAGCGCGGCTCTGAGCTGCTGCACGAGCGGAGCGCTGAGGACGTTGAGCTTCGCCGGGTCATCGAGCGTGACGACGGCGCGGTCGGCCTGGCGCTCGACGCCGACGACGGCGTCGGAGTGCTCGCGCCCGCTGGACACGAGATCTTCGTAGAAGGTCATGCGGTCTCCTTGAGGGTCTGCCACGCGGCGTCTGCGAGGACGCCGGCGACGGTGCCCGGCACGCGCCTGCCGCGGCCGGCCACCCATTGCCGGGTGTACTCGTGCGCCGGGCCGAGCCACAGCGCATGGATGAGGTCGAACGGCAGGGCGCGCAGGACGCCGTAGTGGACATGGGTCTGCCACCACGCCATCGCCTCGCCGAAGAACAGCCGATTGCGCTCGCGCAGCTCGCCGTCGCGATCGGGGCGCTCGGACAGCAGGAAGGCGGCGGCGGCACGATTGGCGCTGACCCAGCGCAGGTAGAAGCGAACGCCTGCCTTCACGCCCTCCTCGGCGCCGGCGTGTGCCCGCAGCTCGGCCAGAAAGCCGTCCTGGAAGTCCCCGGTGAGCTCGACGTACAGCGCCGCGGCCAGCGCCGTCTTGTCGGGGAAGTGGTGGTAGAGCGCGCCCACGCTCACGCCCGCTTCTCGACGGATGTCCTCGAGCGTGGCGGCCAGCGCGCCTTCGGCGTCGAAGCGCGCGAGCGCGGCCGCCAGCAGGCGCTCGCGCGCCGAGTCGGAGCGCTCAGAGCGCCGGCCCGCTGGTGCCGTCACAACGGTCGAAGCCATCACGAGGATTCATTCTTTCATACCGAGGATTCCTCGCTCGGGCAGCCATCGCCGGGCGCCGATCGGCTCGTCAGGGCTTTGCCTGAACGCGATAGATCGTGCCCGTGGCCCAGTCGCCGACGAGCAGGGAGCGGCCGGGGGCGAGCGCGATCGCCAGCGGGTTGCGGATGCCCGTCAAGAACGGCGTCACCGTGCCCGTGTAGCTCGAGCCGCTCCGCCGCAGGGCGACGCGCTGGACCTTGGCCGACTGCCACTCGGTGACGAGCGCCCACGTCCCGGCGGGCTCGCCGGGCTCACCGCTTCCGATCGCGAGAAAGCCGACGGCGGCATGTTTGTCGAGGACGGCGATCGGTGCGGGCACCCCCGCGCAGGCCGGGCCGCCCTGTCCGTAGCAGTCCGGAAAACCCCAGTCCTGACCCTGGCGGACGAGCGCGAGCCAATCACCCGGGGTCGCGGCGCCGAGGTCGTCGCGCTGGTTCATGGTGGCCAGCAGGTCGCTCGTCCCAGGAACGTAGGCGAGTCCGACGGGCGCGCGGATGCGTCTTGCGAACAGACGGAGATCGCTGCCGTCGGGGCGGAACGACACGACCGAGCCAGACCACGCAGAGCGCGGAGTGCAGTGGTCGCAGGAGGCCGTGATCCCGATCAGGAAGCGGCCGTCGGCGCTCATCACGAGCCCGTTGTTCTCGCCGCCGGCGACGGGGCCGTTGAGAACCCTCGTGCTGCTCGTGAAACGGCGCCCGTTGAAACCCCCGAAGGCATCGACGCGCCCGATCGATGAGACGTAGAGGCGGTCGCGGTACCAGGCGAGGCCGAGCGGATCAGACAGGCCGGAGATGACCTTGATCGCGGGCGCGCCGGGTTTGGAGATCACATACACGCCGTCCTGGGTGTGGGTTTCCAGACCGGCGGCCGCCAGCCACAGGCGGCCCTGTCGATCGAACACGAAGGCCGCGAGCGTGGCAGGCCCCTTTCCGTAGACGCTGGCCTCGAGTCCCGCGCGTCCCTGAAGCCCGGCGCCGATCGCGACGAGCGCCGGCTGCGAGGGCCCCTTGGCGGCCGAGCCGCACCCCCCGAGGCCCGCGAGCGCGAGCGCCAGCGCGGCGGCGATGCCCGACCGCCGGCGGATCAGCCCGTGGTGAACCGCGAGGCCTCCTCGGAGCCGCCGGTCGCGTCGCCGGGGCTGTAAGCGTGGGCGCCCGCTCCGGCCAGCCGGCCGCCGTCGACGATAAGGTACTCCTCGCGGATCAGGCGTCCGTCAAGCCAGCACTCGAGGATCTCGCGCGCACCGGCGGCGTAGCGTGCCTGCGCGGACAGGCTGGTGCCCGAGACGTGCGGCGTCATGCCGTGGTGGGGCATCGTGCGCCACGGGTGGTCTACGGGTGGTGGCTGGGGGAACCACACATCGCCCGCGTAACCCGCGAGCTGGCCGCTGCGGCAGGCCTCAGCGACCGCGTCGCGATCGCAGATCTTGCCACGCGCGGTGTTCACGAGATAGGCCCCGCGCTTCATCTTGGCCAACAGCTCTGCGTTGAACATGTTCTCGGTTTCGGGGTGAAGGGGAGCGTTGATCGTGACCACGTCGCAGACGGCGACGAGCGACTCGACGTCCGGGTGGAAGGTGACGCCCAGCTGTCGCTCGACCTCCTCCGGCAGCCTGTGGCGGTCGGTGTAGTGCAGGCCGACGTCGAACGGCGCGAGGCGCCGCAGCACCGCCGAGCCGATTCGCCCGGCGGCCACGCTGCCGACCTGCATGCCCTCCAGGTCATATGAGCGCGACACGCAGTCGGCGATGTTCCAGCCGCCGTCGATGACCCATCTGTAGGAGGGGATGTAGTTGCGCACGAGCGCGAGGATCATCATCACGACGTGCTCGGCGACGCTGATGCTGTTGCTGTATGTCACCTCGGCCACGGTCAGGCCGTGGTCGATGGCCGCCTGCAGATCGACGTGGTCTGAGCCGATCCCGGCCGTCAGCGCCAGCTTCAGCTTGGGCGCCCTGGCGATGCGCTCGGCGGTCAGGTAGGCGGGCCAGAAGGGCTGGGAGATCACGACGTCCGCGTCCGGGAGCTCGCGCTCGAAGAGCGAGTCGGGCCCGTCCTTGTCCGAGGTCACGATCAGCTCGTGGCCGGCCGCCTCCAGAAACCGCCGCAGCCCGAGCTCGCCGGAGACGCTGCCGAGCAGCTCGCCCGGCTTGAAGTCGATCGCCTGGGGGGTCGGTGTGGTCTGGCCATCGGGGTAGTGCTCGATCTCGGGGATCTCATCGCGGGCGTAGGCCGGCGGGTACCCGTCCACGGGATCGTCGTAGAGCACGCAGAGAATCTTGGCCATCAGATGGGTCCTTTCCCTCGAGGTTCGCCCGCAATCTATGCGAGTGGAGTGCGCTCCAGCGGTTTGCCGAGTCTGCCCCACTCGGGGACGCCGCCGTCGACGACGTGAAAGACCTGCTCGGCACCGTGCCGGCGCAGCAGGCTCGCCGCCGTGGCTGCGCGCAGGCCGCGCGCGCAGATGACGGCGACCGGGCGGGCGGCGTCCACGTCGGCGGGGATCTCGACGATGTCGTGCCAGGGCATGAAGCTCGAGCCGGGGATGTGCCCGGCGTCCCACTCGGCGCGCTCGCGAACGTCGAGCACCTGGAGCTCCGGGTCGGCGCCGAGGCGTTGGGACAGGACCTCGACGGTCAGGCGCTCGGTCTGCGACACCGGATGGCGTTCCTGGCGCCAGTTGGTCATGCCCCCGGCGAGCAGGCCGGCGATGTTGCGCACGCCGACGGCGATCGCGAGCTCGGCGGCGCGCCTGCCGTCGGCGTCGTCGCGTCCGATCAGTACGATCTCCTGGTCGTGGTCGGCGAGCCAGGCGAGCTTCGAGCCGAAGCCCGCGCTGAACGAGGGAATGCAGATCGAGCCGCGGATGTGCACGTCGTCGAACTGGAGGTCGGTGCGAACGTCGATGAGCAGTGCGCCCTCGTCGCGCTTGAGCTCCACCTGGTGGGGGTAGAGGGCGGCCGCCTCGACGCCGCCGGTCAGCAGGACGCCGCGGTTGAGTGCCACGATCTTCTCGAAGTTCGGCGGCTGCGGCCCGAGATTCGCGAGCGCTCGGGAGACGAAGTCGCCCTCGAGGTCGATCGAGAGCGCCGGGTTGTGCCGCTTCTCAAAGCCGATCGTCGAGCAGATCTTCATGTCCATCCCCGGACCGCCGCACATCGATCCGCCGAGGTGGGCAGGCCACACCTCGCAGTCGTCCGGAAGCTTCAGCAGCTTGTCATGGAGCGAGCGGAAGATCTGCCTGGCGCCCTCGGACTTCTCGACGGCGAGATCAGGGCGGGCGATGTCGCCGACGAACAGGCTGTCCCCGGTCAGCAGCGCCCACGGATCGGGACCGCGGTTGGTGTCGATCAGCGCAAAGGCGGTGTGCTCGGGTCGATGTCCGGGGGTGTGCAGCGCGCGCACGATCAGCGATCCGAGCTCGAGCTCCCACCCGTCGTCGAACGGCTCGTGCTCATACTCGGGGGCGGCGTCGCGATGAATGTGGATGAGCGCCCCGGTGGCGGCCACTAGGCGCCCGTGGCCGGACACGTGGTCGGCGTGATTGTGGGACTCGAGCACATGGTCGATCGTGACCCCCTGGTAGCGGGCGAACTCGAGGTACTCGTCGATCTCAAAGCGGGGGTCGACGACCGCTGCGACCCCAGCTCGCTCGTCGCCGATCAGATAGGAGGCGCAGCCGAGATCGTCGTGGGTGATCTGGCGAAAGATCACGGATCGAGCACCGCGCCCTGTTTTGCGACGATCACCTCCGGAGAGGCTCCGCGGAAGCGCTCGGCGAGCGCGTCGAGCGCTTCGTCGGTGCGGTCATGGCGGTGGTGGAAGAGGACGACCGATCCCGTGCCGGCGCGCCGGCCGAGCTCGACCGCATAGTCGGCGACGGCGTGGCCGAAGCGCGCGTCGGAGGCGAGCTCCTCGGGAAACAGCTGCGAATCGTGGACGAGCACGTCGGCGCCGCTGGCCAGCTCGAGGGCGGCGGGGTGGTACTCGCCGAAGCCGTCCTCGCCGGGCCCGAGAGCGGTGGGGCAGTGGTCGGGCATGTAGGCGAGGGTGGAGTGCCCGTCGCTAATCCGGTATCCGAACGTCCGGCCCCCCTTGTGTGGGATCTCGCGCGCGAGCACCTCAAAGCCCTCGACCCGCTGCTCACCCGGCGCGATCGCCGAAAACGTCCAATCACCCTGCAGCTCGGTGGGCCCGATCGGGAAGTAGGGCGGGGACATCACCTGTGCGAGCACACCGGCGGGCGTCAGCTCGCGATCCTGCTCTGGAAGCAGCACGGCGGCGCGCGCATCGGCCCGATCGCCGGCGGCGAAGAACGGCAATCCGAGCACGTGATCCCAGTGCAGGTGGCTGAGGAGGATGGTGCCCGTGAAGGGCGCGCCGGCGAACAGGCTCGAGGCCGCCTGCAGTCCCACGCCCGCGTCGAGAATCAGGGTGGGCTCGGGCGCGCCGGATTCAGCCAGTGCCAGACACGAGGTGTGTCCCCCGTAGCGGACGAAATCGATACCGGGCGCAGGGGTCGATCCCCGCACACCGCAGAGGTGGATCCGCAAACAGCTCAGCTCCGGTCAGGACGCGTCCGGCGGTGGTCCTTGGACAGCTCGTGAAGCGCTTCGCGATCGAGCTCGGCCGCCTCGACGGCCGCCACCCGGCACGGTGTCACCGCCACGAGCGTCGACGTCCGCCGACCGCCCTCCAGGTGCGCGCGCTCGCCAAGCAGCGCGCCCGGCCCGTACTCGGCGAGTCGCCTGCCGTCCTCCTCAACGCGCAGCACGCCGTCGAGCAGAAGGAAGACCTCCGAGCCGGTCTCTCCCTGCCTGACGAGCGTGGTGCCGGCCTTCACCCGGCGAATGGCCGGCTTTGACCCCCCCTGCATGATCTGCGCTGAGAGGCGCCGCTCGAGTGCGGTCTCGACCGCCGTCACGAGCGCCTTTGAATCGGTATCGCCCCAGGGAGTGTGGCGACCAAAGGACTTGCGGTACCAGTCCTGGAAGTCGGCCAGTCCGGACTTGTGGGTCAGGCGACCGTCGTCGCCGAAGATCCAGTGGCGCGGAAAGCGGCTGTGGCCGGTCATGGCGCCCTCGACCTTGCCGTCGGCGTGAATCGTGAGCGACAGGGTCGTCCACACCAGCGGCGCCTGCCACTGCAGGAACGGGCGCCGGCGCACCCGCCGCGGGGCGGGTAGGCCCGTCCGTCCTCCGGCTGTCTGGGTGAAGCGGACCCAGCCGTCGCCCTTGACGGGCTTCTGGACGATGTCCGGCAGCCCCACGGCTTCGAAGGTGCGTGCCACCGGGCCGAGCTTGACCGTGGTGCTACCCATCAGCCCGCCCCCGTCGCGCCCGAAGTCGCTGATGCGGCCAGAGTCATCGGTCTCGACCCACGCCTCAAGGACGTTTGCAAAGCGGAAGCGATCGGCGGCTCGCAGCGCCTCCAGATCCTCGATCACTTCGGGCGGCGGTGGATCGTAGTGGGCCATGCCCGTATCGAAGGCCAGTCGCTGGGAGCCCTCGATCGCCTCCGAGGGGATCCATGACAGCGACGTGATCGAGCTCTGGTGGCGCACAGGCGCCATTATGCGCGATTCCGGCTACCCGGCGGACCTATGCTTGTGTCCATGAGCTACGACGCGCTCGTCGTCGGGTCCGGTCCCAACGGCCTGGCGGCGGCCATCACGATGGCGCGGTCGGGATGGCAGGTGCTCGTGCTCGAGGCCGCCGATCGCCCCGGTGGGGCGGTGGCGACCGAGGAGCTCACGCTGCCGGGATTCCGCCACGACACCTTCTCCTCGGTGTATCCAGCGGGCGCGGCCTCGCCGGTGTTCGCGCGATGGCCGCTTTACCGCCACGGGCTGCGCTGGGTCCATCCGGCTGCGTGCTACGCCCATCCGCTCCCCGACGGCAGCGCCCCGGCGCTGTACCGCGACCTCGATCGCACGGCCGACAGCCTGGATCGGGTCCATCCCGGCGACGGCGAGCGCTGGCGGGCGTTCGCCGAACCGTACCTGCGGCATTTCGACGCGCTGCGCGAGACGACGCTCGGGGGCTTCCCGCCGGTTCGCGGTGCCGTGCGGCTCGCGGCCGGATTGGGCCCCGCGGCGACGCTCGACTTCGCGCGGCTGCTGCTGATGCCCGCCCGGGCCCTCGGCGAGGAGCTGTTTGGCGGGGACGGAACGCGCGGGTGGCTGTACGGCTCGGCGATGCACTCCGATGTGCCGCCGGCGCACGCCGGAAGCGCGATCGCCGCCGCCCAGATGAATCTGCTCGGTCACGGCGTGGGCTGGCCGAGCCCCGAGGGCGGGGCGGGACGGCTCGCAGATGCGCTCGTCTCCTACCTCACGGAGCTGGGCGGCGCCGTGCGCACGGCTGCCAGCGCCACCAGGTTTGCCGTGGAGCGCGGGCGCGTCGTGGGCGTGGAGTTGGCGAGCGGCGAGCGGCTCGCGGCGCCGGTTGTGCTCGCCGACGTGATGCCGGTGGCGCTCGCGAACCTCGCAGGCGATGCGCTCCCCGCCTCCTACAGCCGCGCCCTTGGTCGCTACCGCTATGGGCCGGCGACGCTCAAGATCGACTGGGCGCTCGACGGGCAGATTCCCTGGAGCGCGGCGGAGGCAAGGGAGGCCGGCACGGTGCACGTCGGCGGGTCGGCGCCGGAGATGCTTGAGGCGACGATCGGCGCCGGCGGCCTGCCCGAGCGTCCGTTCCTGCTGGTCGGGCAGCAGTCGATCGCCGATCCCTCGCGCGCGCCGGCGGGCAAGCACACGGCCTGGGCCTACACGCACGGTCCGCAGTCCGTGGATTGGGAACACGAGCGCGAGCACCACGTGGCGCGCATGGAGGCGCAGGTGGAGCGGTTCGCCCCCGGATTTCGCGAGCGGATCCTCGCTCGTCATGTCCTCGGGCCCGGCGATCTAGAGCGGCGCAACGCCAACCTGATCGGCGGAGATGTCGGGGGAGGCAGCTACTCCCTGGACCAGGTCATCTTCCGCCCGCTGCCGTCGCTCGCCCCGTATCGGACGCCCGTTCGGGGCCTCTACCTGGGCAGCGCCGCGACCTTCCCGGGCGGCGCCGTGCATGGCGTCCCGGGCCACGCCGCCGCTCGGCTCGCGCTCGCCGAGGCGCGCGTCAGCCGCCTTACGCGCTGGCGGCGCTGACAGCGTCGAGGGGTCTCAGTCGCCGCTGCGGGCCGTCGGCGCCGCTGCGGCATCGCTCACTGGCGGAGCGGCGATCGTCCACACCGGAACCGCGGCCAGGCGTCCGCGTATCTCGAGCTCTCCGACGAGCACCAGGTCCTCGGGCGGGCTCTGCATTCGTTCGCGGGTGGTCTCGGCGATGAACAGCATGTGCCCGCTGCCCTTGGTCATCCCCTCAAGGCGCGAGGCCGTGTTGGTGGTGTCGCCGAGGGCCGTGTACTCGACGCGCTTCTCAGAGCCGATGTTGCCGGCCATCACCGGGCCGCTGTTGATGCCGACGCCCATGACGAAGGTGTGATCGTGGCCCTGTTCGGCCAGCCACGAGTTGAAGCGCGCGAGGCGCGGGCCGATCATCTTGGTGGCCGCCGCCAGCGCGCGATCGGCGTGATCGTCCTGCTCGAGCGGCGCTCCGAACACGGCCATGATGCCGTCGCCCATGAAGGCGATCAGCGTGCCGCCCGAGTCAAGGATGGCCTCGGTCATCTCATTGAGGTAGCAGTTGACGACCTCGATCACCCGCTGGGCCGGTTGCTTCTCGGAGAAGCTCGTGAAGCCGCGCAGATCGGAGAAGAGCACCGTGCAGTCGCGCTCCACCGCGCCGAGACGGAGATTGTCATCCGCGCGCGCCACCACCTGCTGCACGACGTCTGCGGGCACGAACCGCGAGAACAGGTCATGCACACGCTCGCGCTCGATCGCGGCTATCAGGTAGAGGACGGCGAGTGTGCCGAGCGTCCCCATCGCGAGTCCGAAGAGGGGATAGACGAAGGCAACGATCCAGCCGTGATTGAACGCCAGCTGGGTGGCGATCGTAAAGACGACGGCCGCCGCGAGCGCGTCGAGAAATGCACGCAGGGGGCGCAGACGCAGGCTGCTGAGCGGTGTGATCGCGCCGAGAAGCACGATCACGAGCACCTCCAGCCAGCCGGGCACGTTGCGAAGCGGCGCTCCCCGCAGGAGCGTGGAGACCGCGTTGCCCCATACTTCCGGCCCCGACATGGTGGAGCCGTTCGTGGTGGCCGTGGCGTGAACGTCTTGAAGGATCGGCGCTGACGCGCCGACGATGACGATCTTGTTGGCAAACAGGCCTGGATTCGGCTTGCCGGTGAGGACGTTGTAGAACGATTCCTGGCGGAGCGTTTCGGGCGGGCCGGCGAAGTCGATCGGCAGCGGTCCGTGGCGAAACAGCGAAGCCGGGACGCGGTGGCCGGCGAGTTCCGCCGTCACCACCGGGAAGCTCTTCAGCCCGTTCTTTGCGTAGCTCAGGCGCCGGACCTCGCCATCCGTGTCGAGGGTTAGGACCGAATAGGCCGCCCTGGCTCCCAGTTCGTTGAGTACCTGATTTCCACCGAACACTTTGGTTTCGCCGTTTGTAGCGACTTCGGTGGCGGCCAGAACGACCTTTCCGTGCGCCCGTTCGATGGCGGCGGCGAGGTCCTGGTCGTCGGTCGGGTCCGTGGGCTGCGTGAACTGGATGTCCATGGCGATCACCTTCGCGCCGGCTTCACGAAGGTGATCGATCACGCGCGCCTCATCGGCTCGCGGAAAGGGGAAGCGCTGGTGGAGTTTCTGGAGCGTTCCGGGATCGATCTGGACGAGGACGATGTCCGACGGCGCCCGCTGAGGTCCGCGAATTGAGAAGCGGGCGTCGATCGTCTGCAGTTCGGTGCGCCTGAACAGGTGCGTCGCGTACACGACGACGCCGAGCCCGGCGGCCAGAAAGGCAACGGCGATCAGCAGAGCTGTCTTCCGTCGCCGCCACGCCGCTCGACCCATTCTCAGCTTCTCCTGTCAGAATCCCCGGTTCGGCAAAGGCATTGATGCTAACCGCAGGAGCTCACATCAGGGGACTGGTTATGGCGTCTAGGGGGATCGTGCGAATCATTGCGATGATCGCGCTGCTGACGCTCGCCGCGAGCCTGGCGCTGCCGGCCTCCTCGCGCGCGAACAAGCCGACGGGCGCGCTGTCGCAGCTCACAGCGCCGTCCAACTGCATCACCGAAGAAGAATTTCTCACCGCCGGCGGCTGCGGCACGCGCGTGCCGTTCGGCCTGAACTACGCCTACCAGGTGCAGGTCAGCCCCGATGGCAGGAACGCGTATTCGGTGGCGGCCGAGGGCGACGTGATCGAGTACTCCCGCGACCCGGCGAGCGGTGCGCTGTCTGTGATCGGATGCATATCGTCTCTGCCGAGCTCGGACCCGCCGTGTGCGTCGAAAAACGCGACCATGAATGTCACCGCGGTCGACGAGCCGGCGGCGATCGCGGTGAGCCCGGAAGGCAACAGCGTCTATGTGGTCAGCCAGGGTGGCGGCGCGAACGACCTGGCCGCGTTCAGGCGCAACCCGGGAACCGGTCTGCTGAGCAAACTCGGGTGCATCGCCGAGGAAACCTCGGGAACGGAATGCGAAACGCAGGGGGCGAGGGGTCTCAACACGCCCTACGGGGTCACGGTCAGCCCGGACGGCAGCAACGTGTATGTGGCGAGCTACTCCGATGAAGCCGTGGCGGAGTTCTCGCGCAACGGCGAATCGGGGGCGGTTGAACAACTGCCTTCGCCGAACAACTGCATCAGCAGCACCGGAGCGAGCGAATGCGGGACGACCTCCGCGATCGGTCTTGAACGGGCGATCGGGGTCGTCGTAAGCCCCGACGGCAAGGATGTCTATGTGGCCGGCGGTGGGGAGACCGGGGCGGGTGCGATTGCGGCCTTCGAACGCGAAGCCGGCACCGGCGCGCTCATCCAGCTCCCCGATGAAGAGGGCTGCATAAGCACCTCCAACGAGGGATGCGCTGGGGGGACTGCGATCAACGGTCCCGAGGATCTCGTCGTGAGTCCTGATGGCAAGAACATCTATGCGAACTCCCACAACGACGACGCGGTGATCGAGCTCGATCGCAACCCGGAAACCGGTGCCATCAAACAATCGGGATGCATCGCCAGCTCGCTGACGAGCGAAACGGAAGACTGCACACAGGTCAAATCGATCGGCGGCGCTCTCGGCGTGGCGATCAGCCCCGGGGGCCAGAACGTCTACGTCAGCGGCTTCAACGAAAATGCCGTCGCCGCGTTCGAACGCGACCCTGAAACGGGGACGCTGGCGCAGCTGGCGGAACCGTACGGCTGCGTGACCTCAAACGGGAGCGGCTGCGCCGAAGGGTCCACCGACCTGACCGGCCTTGAAGGCCCGCGGCGCCTGACCGTGAGTCCCGACGGCTTCAACGTGTACGTGGCCGGTCAGAGCGCTCACACGATCGTGGAGCTCGCACGCGCCCAGTCGACGCCGATCATCAGCTATCCGAACTTCTCGAGCGCCAGCGGCCTGCAGCTGAACGGGGTCGCATCGCTCACGGGCTCCTCGTTGCAGCTGACTCCGGCACAGGAATTCACAAGCGGAACCGCGTTCAGCCGCAACGAGATCCAGACCACCGGATCGTTCGAAACGGAATTCGAACTGAAGATGCACGGCAGCAACACGCTGGAAAGCTTCGGCACCTTCGCGGACGGCATGGCGTTCGTGCTGCAGCCCGACTCCGCCGAACAGCTGGGCGAAGTGGGAGGTGACCTCGGATACGCGGGCATCACGCCGAGCGCCGTCGTCCAGTTCGACATCTACCAGAATTCCTATGACCCTTCCGTTCCCTACATCTCCTTCATGGAGAACGGCAATCCGGAAGTTCATCTCGCAGAAAGCGGGACGCTGCCGTTCGAACTCTACGGCGAAACTCCGGTCCACGTGTGGATCACCTACGACGCCGAAAAACACGAGCTCTCGGTCTTCGCCGCGCCGTCGCCCGCGAGCAAGCCGGCGACTCCTCTATTCACCTACGAAGTGAATCTGGCTGAACTGCTCCACAGCAATTACACCCTGGCCGGCTTCACGGCGGGCACAGGCAGCGGCGACGCTGTCCAGGAAGTCCTCAACTGGCAGCTCGACAGCGAACTGCCCGCCGAGGCGGTCAGTCGACCGACCGTGGAAAGCATCACGCCGCCGTCGGGCCGCTTCGGTCAGGGTACCCCTGTGACGATCACGGGCACCGGTTTCCTACCCGGCGCCAAAGTCGAAATAGGCGGCGCCGAATCGGGCGAAGTGGACGTGGTCTCCGAAACCGAAATCACGACCACGACGCCGCCGGGGCTGGATGTGCCCGGCGAAGTGGTGGTGCGCGATGCCGGCGGCACCTCCGTAGGTGGTCCTGAATTCACTCCCACCTTCGCCACCCCGACCGTCGAAAGCATCGTCCCGAACACGGGTCCGGCGGCGGGAGGCATCCCCGTGAAAATCAACGGCACGGGCTTTTACGGGGGCGCGGAAGTCACGATCGGCGGTTCCGCCACCGAAGTCGACGTCGTCTCTGAAACCGAACTGACGGCCACGACCCCGCCAGGTGAAGGCTCATTCGAAGTCGTCGTGACCGACAAAGGCGGCGCCTCGACGCTCGGGCCCACCTACACCTACGAACCACCGCCCTGCACGATCAAACCGGCGATCGAAGAAGCGCCCAAAGACCAGACCGTCACCGAACCCACCGGCGCGAGCTTCAAAGCCAAGGGCTCGACGCCGGCGCACTGCGCCGCCCCGAGCGTGCAGTGGTCGGAGAAGGCGCCCGGGGCCGGGAGCTTCAGCGCGATCCCCGGTGCCGAATCGCCCACCTACAGCATCGCCTCGACGAGCACGCTCGAATCGGGCGCCGAATTCGAGGCGACCTTCAAGAACGCCGCCGGGGAAACCACGAGCAGCCCGGCCACGCTGACGGTCAACGCCGCGCCCTGCACGATCAAACCGGCGATCGAAGAAGCGCCCAAAGACCAGACCGTCACCGAACCCACCGGCGCGAGCTTCAAAGCCAAGGGCTCGACGCCGGCGCACTGCGCCGCCCCGAGCGTGCAGTGGTCGGAGAAGGCGCCCGGGGCCGGGAGCTTCAGCGCGATCCCCGGTGCCGAATCGCCCACCTACAGCATCGCCTCGACGAGCACGCTCGAATCGGGCGCCGAATTCGAGGCGACCTTCAAGAACGCCGCCGGGGAAACCACGAGCAGCCCGGCCACGCTGACGGTCAACGCCGCGCCCTGCACGATCAAACCGGCGATCGAAGAAGCGCCCAAAGACCAGACCGTCACCGAACCCACCGGCGCGAGCTTCAAAGCCAAGGGCTCGACGCCGGCGCACTGCGCCGCCCCGAGCGTGCAGTGGTCGGAGAAGGCGCCCGGGGCCGGGAGCTTCAGCGCGATCCCCGGTGCCGAATCGCCCACCTACAGCATCGCCTCGACGAGCACGCTCGAATCGGGCGCCGAATTCGAGGCGACCTTCAAGAACGCCGCCGGGGAAACCACGAGCAGCCCGGCCACGCTGACGGTCAACGCCGCGCCCTGCACGATCAAACCGGCGATCGAAGAAGCGCCCAAAGACCAGACCGTCACCGAACCCACCGGCGCGAGCTTCAAAGCCAAGGGCTCGACGCCGGCGCACTGCGCCGCCCCGAGCGTGCAGTGGTCGGAGAAGGCGCCCGGGGCCGGGAGCTTCAGCGCGATCCCCGGTGCCGAATCGCCCACCTACAGCATCGCCTCGACGAGCACGCTCGAATCGGGCGCCGAATTCGAGGCGACCTTCAAGAACGCCGCCGGGGAAACCACGAGCAGCCCGGCCACGCTGACGGTCAACGCCGCGCCCTGCACGATCAAACCGGCGATCGAAGAAGCGCCCAAAGACCAGACCGTCACCGAACCCACCGGCGCGAGCTTCAAAGCCAAGGGCTCGACGCCGGCGCACTGCGCCGCCCCGAGCGTGCAGTGGTCGGAGAAGGCGCCCGGGGCCGGGAGCTTCAGCGCGATCCCCGGTGCCGAATCGCCCACCTACAGCATCGCCTCGACGAGCACGCTCGAATCGGGCGCCGAATTCGAGGCGACCTTCAAGAACGCCGCCGGGGAAACCACGAGCAGCCCGGCCACGCTGACGGTCAACGCCGCGCCCTGCACGATCAAACCGGCGATCGAAGAAGCGCCCAAAGACCAGACCGTCACCGAACCCACCGGCGCGAGCTTCAAAGCCAAGGGCTCGACGCCGGCGCACTGCGCCGCCCCGAGCGTGCAGTGGTCGGAGAAGGCGCCCGGGGCCGGGAGCTTCAGCGCGATCCCCGGTGCCGAATCGCCCACCTACAGCATCGCCTCGACGAGCACGCTCGAATCGGGCGCCGAATTCGAGGCGACCTTCAAGAACGCCGCCGGGGAAACCACGAGCAGCCCGGCCACGCTGACGGTCAACGCCGCGCCCTGCACGATCAAACCGGCGATCGAAGAAGCGCCCAAAGACCAGACCGTCACCGAACCCACCGGCGCGAGCTTCAAAGCCAAGGGCTCGACGCCGGCGCACTGCGCCGCCCCGAGCGTGCAGTGGTCGGAGAAGGCGCCCGGGGCCGGGAGCTTCAGCGCGATCCCCGGTGCCGAATCGCCCACCTACAGCATCGCCTCGACGAGCACGCTCGAATCGGGCGCCGAATTCGAGGCGACCTTCAAGAACGCCGCCGGGGAAACCACGAGCAGCCCGGCCACGCTGACGGTCAACGCCGCGCCCTGCACGATCAAACCGGCGATCGAAGAAGCGCCCAAAGACCAGACCGTCACCGAACCCACCGGCGCGAGCTTCAAAGCCAAGGGCTCGACGCCGGCGCACTGCGCCGCCCCGAGCGTGCAGTGGTCGGAGAAGGCGCCCGGGGCCGGGAGCTTCAGCGCGATCCCCGGTGCCGAATCGCCCACCTACAGCATCGCCTCGACGAGCACGCTCGAATCGGGCGCCGAATTCGAGGCGACCTTCAAGAACGCCGCCGGGGAAACCACGAGCAGCCCGGCCACGCTGACGGTCGAACCCGCCCTGGCCAAACCGGAAGTGACCAAACAGCCGGCCGCGGCGACGGTCACCGCCCCCGCAGCGGCGAGCTTCACCGCCGAAGCCTCCGGCAACCCGACCCCGACGGTGCAGTGGGAGGTCTCAGAAAAAGGCGGCGCCTTCAAAGAAGTGCTCGGGGCGACCTCCGACACCTACACGATCGCAACCACCAACGTGGCGGAGTCCGGCAACCGCTATGAGGCCGTCTTCACGAACACCCAGGGCAAAGCCACGAGCAGCCCGGCCACGCTGACGGTCGAACCCGCCCTGGCCAAACCGGAAGTGACCAAACAGCCGGCCGCGGCGACGGTCACCGCCCCCGCAGCGGCGAGCTTCACCGCCGAAGCCTCCGGCAACCCGACCCCGACGGTGCAGTGGGAGGTCTCAGAAAAAGGCGGCGCCTTCAAAGAAGTGCTCGGGGCGACCTCCGACACCTACACGATCGCAACCACCAACGTGGCGGAGTCCGGCAACCGCTATGAGGCCGTCTTCACGAACACCCAGGGCAAAGCCACGAGCAGCCCGGCCACGCTGACGGTCGAACCCGCCCTGGCCAAACCGGAAGTGACCAAACAGCCGGCCGCGGCGACGGTCACCGCCCCCGCAGCGGCGAGCTTCACCGCCGAAGCCTCCGGCAACCCGACCCCGACGGTGCAGTGGGAGGTCTCAGAAAAAGGCGGCGCCTTCAAAGAAGTGCTCGGGGCGACCTCCGACACCTACACGATCGCAACCACCAACGTGGCGGAGTCCGGCAACCGCTATGAGGCCGTCTTCACGAACACCCAGGGCAAAGCCACGAGCAGCCCGGCCACGCTGACGGTCGAACCCGCCCTGGCCAAACCGGAAGTGACCAAACAGCCGGCCGCGGCGACGGTCACCGCCCCCGCAGCGGCGAGCTTCACCGCCGAAGCCTCCGGCAACCCGACCCCGACGGTGCAGTGGGAGGTCTCAGAAAAAGGCGGCGCCTTCAAAGAAGTGCTCGGGGCGACCTCCGACACCTACACGATCGCAACCACCAACGTGGCGGAGTCCGGCAACCGCTATGAGGCCGTCTTCACGAACACCCAGGGCAAAGCCACGAGCAGCCCCGCCACGCTGACGGTCGAACCCGCCCTGGCCAAACCGGAAGTGACCAAACAGCCGGCCGCGGCGACGGTCACCGCCCCCGCAGCGGCGAGCTTCACCGCCGAAGCCTCCGGCAACCCGACCCCGACGGTGCAGTGGGAGGTCTCAGAAAAAGGCGGCGCCTTCAAAGAAGTGCTCGGGGCGACCTCCGACACCTACACGATCGCAACCACCAACGTGGCGGAGTCCGGCAACCGCTATGAGGCCGTCTTCACGAACACCCAGGGCAAAGCCACGAGCAGCCCCGCCACGCTGACGGTCGAACCGCCACTGCCACTCGTAGAAATCATCACCCCCAATGAGGGCCCTGCCACCGGCTCAACGCTGGTGAAAATCACGGGCAGAGGATTCCTGAAAGGCGCGACGGTGACGATCGGCTCTGCGGCGGCGACCTCGGTGGTCGTGGTCTCTGAAAGGGAAATCACGGCCGAGACTCCCGCCGGCACCGGCGCACACGAAGTCGTCGTCAAAGATGAAGGCGGCACCTCGACGCTTGGACCCAGCTACACCTATGTGGTCCTTCCCCCGACCGTGGAAGCGATCGCGGCATCGTCGGTTACACAGACCGCTGCGACCTTGAACGGGACGGTGAATCCGGAAGACGGTGAAGTCAGCGAATGCGACTTCGAATACGGCCCGACGACCGCCTACGGCTCCAGCGTGGCGTGCTCCTCACCGCCGGGATCCGGCTCAAGCGCCGTCCCCGTATCGGCTTCCGTCACCGGCCTGACCGCCAACACCACCTACCACTTCAGGATCTCAGCGGCCAACTCGAGCGGCACGACCAAAGGCGCTGACGCAACGTTCAAAACGCTTCCGAATGCACCCGCCGTGGAAGCGAAGCCGGCGTCCGCGGTGACCCAGACCTCAGCGACCCTCAACGGGACCGTGAACCCAGAAGGCGCAGAAGTCAGCAAATGCGAAGTTGAATACGGCCCGACAACCGCCTACGGCTCCAGCGTGGCGTGCTCCTCACCGCCGGGATCCGGCTCAAGCGCCGTCCCCGTATCGGCCCCCGTCACCGGCCTGACCGCCAACACCACCTACCACTTCAGGATCTCAGCGGCCAACTCGAGCGGCACGACCAAAGGCGCTGACGCAACGTTCAAAACGCTTCCGAATGCACCCGCCGTGGAAGCGAAGCCGGCGTCCGCGGTGACCCAGACCTCAGCGACCCTCAACGGGACCGTGAACCCAGAAGGCGCAGAAGTCAGCAAATGCGAAGTTGAATACGGCCCGACAACCGCCTACGGCTCCAGCGTGGCGTGCTCCTCACCGCCGGGATCCGGCTCAAGCGCCGTCTCCGTATCGGCCCCCGTCACCGGCCTGACCGCCAACACCACCTACCACTTCAGGATCTCAGCGGCCAACTCGAGCGGCACGACCAAAGGCGCTGACGCAACGTTCAAAACGCTTCCGAATGCACCCGCCGTGGAAGCGAAGCCGGCGTCCGCGGTGACCCAGACCTCAGCGACCCTCAACGGGACCGTGAACCCAGAAGGCGCAGAAGTCAGCAAATGCGAAGTTGAATACGGCCCGACGACCGCCTACGGCTCCAGCGTGGCGTGCTCCTCACCGCCGGGATCCGGCTCAAGCGCCGTCTCCGTATCGGCCCCCGTCACCGGCCTGGCCGCCAACACCACCTACCACTTCAGGATCTCAGCGACGAACTCCGGCGGCACCAGCAAGGGCTCGGACGAAACGTTCAAGGCGCTTCCGAACACGCCCGCCGTCGAACCAAAAGCGCCCTCCTCGCTCACCCAGACCTCGGCGACCCTCAACGGGACCGTGAACCCAGAAGGCGCAGAAGTCAGCAAATGCGAAGTTGAATACGGCACTACAACGGGCTATGGATCCAGTGTGGCGTGCTCGACCCTCCCAGGGTCAGGAAGCAGTCCGGTCGCCGTGTCCGCGTCGGTCACGGGCCTCACGCCAAACACCGTCTACCACTTCAGGGTTTCGGTAACCAACCCGGGCGGTACCAAAAAGGGCCCAGACGAAACCTTCAAGACCCCGCCCAATCCGACGCCCACAAACTCGGGAGCAGGTACGACCAACGTTGGAGCCAAATCGGGCGTCCTGGGGAGCATTGCGGCGGCCCCGCCGCCCCCGAAGTTCGGTGTGAGCGGCAATGTGGCTCCCGTATCCGGCAGCGTGCTCGTGAAACTGCCCGGGTCCTCACTGTTCGTACCCCTCACTTCGATTCGCCAGATTCCATTCGGGACGGTCGTCAACGCAACCAACGGCAAGGTGACCGTTACGACGATTTCCCACGGCGTCATCCAGACGATCGTCTACTCACAGGGAGAGTTCAAGCTGACCCAGGACAGCAACGGCCTCGTCGTGGCGACGCTCGTGGGCGGCGACTTCGCGGTGTGCCCGACGGCGGCGGAGCGCGCCCATCTCGCACGTACGAGCTCCAAGCACGCCCCGCCGAAGCACGTGGTGCGCAAACTGTGGTCAGAAGGTCACGGCAAGTACTCGACCAAGGGCAGCTACGCCGCCGGCGCCGTCCTCGGCACCCGCTGGCTGACGGAGGATCTCTGTGATGGCACCTTCATTCACGTCGTCACCGACCGGGTTGCTGTGACGAACCTCGTCAATCACCGCCATCTGACGGTCAAGGCCGGACGTAGCTACCTCGCCAAGGCGCCTTGAGCGACCGCCACTCACACGCGCACGACGGTGCGCCGCCCGGTGATCGCAGAACGCGCGGCTCGGCCCTGCAGCAGCCACTGCGGCGCATCGGCGAGGGCCGCGAGCGCGGCCATGCGCCCATTGGCACGGGCCTCGTCGATCTGGTGGAACTCCAGCAGGCCGACGCCCGAGACCCGTACCCCGATCGTCATGTCGGCGTATCGCCGTGCGGACTCATCGGTGTTCGCGCTCGACAGCAGGGCGACGCGGGCCATCGTCTCCGGCAGTGAGGGCAGGCGCTTGCGGCGAATCGCGTGCGCCGCTGCCTCGGGCGTCGAGGCGCCCTCGGCCGGCCGGGTACGCTCCTCACCGCCCTTGATGTCGATCGCGAGCACCGGTCCCTCTCCGCTGGAGCTCATCGGTGCAAGCGGCAGGTTGTCGAGCAGTGAGCCGTCGATCAGCAGGCTCTCCCCGCGTCGCATCGGCGGTCCGATCAGCGGCAGCGACATGCTCGCCCCGATCGCGGAAACCATCGGGCCGTCGCGATCGATGAGGAGGCTGTTGCCGCGCAGGTTCACGCTTGCGCAGTAGAAGTGTCGCGCGAGCTCCTCGAGGCGAACGTCCCCAAAGACCCGTTCGAGCATCGCTTCGGCCTTCTGCCCCTTGATCAGCGATGAACGCGGGATGGTGTAGTCGTTGATCGGGTTTCGCCGGACGAACTCCTCGTAACAGGTCGCGTCCATCGAGGAGCTGTCGTGTTCGGCGGCGAGCAGCCCGCCGATGAATGCGCCCATGCTGACTCCGCCGATACGGTCAACGAGCATGCCTGCGTCCAGCAACACCTCGAGCACTCCCAGGTGGGCGAACGCGCGCGCACCGCCGCCGCTGAGCACGACGCCGACGGACCTGCCCGCCAGCCGCCGGGCCATGCGAGCGACATCGCCGCCACGGTCGCTCCCCGTCCGGATTGCGAAGGTGCTGGCCGGCGCGAGGCCCGCGATCCAGCCGGCCAGGCCTCCCGAGCCCGGCTGCACCCCGAAGCCGACGAGGTCAGAGCCCTGCAGGAGTGCAACCAAGCCATCATCGCTCGCAGCGTCGTTCTCGTCTTCGCGAGGCCCGGCCTCGCCCACGATCGCGAGCGCACGATCGGCGTGGGACATGCAGAACTCGTCCCACGCGCTCGTCGCCTGGTCTGAGCCGCACACCATGATCACGTGATCGTGGTCCAGCTCGCAGCGCTCGACCAGCGGACCGAATCGCGCCACCGCGTCCACTCGCGGCTCATCCTCGCTGCCTGCCCTGCTCGTCTCCTCCGGATACAGCACCGCGACATTGCCCCACGCGCACATCGCCCGGCTGAGTTCGTCGGCCAACTCCAGCAGAGGGATGTCCGGGCCGACCGCGCGCATCACGATCGTCACCGGCCGCGAGCGGCGGATTGGCGGCATCGCGCGACTCGCCTGCAGCTGGCCGCTCAATATTCGCGCGAGGCTCAATGCGAGCCCGGGCTCGGAGTGAAGCAGCGACTCGAACTGCGCCTTGTCGATCTTCACCACTTCGCTGTCGCGCAGCGCGCGAATCGATGCGCTGCGCGCGGATTCGTTGAGCAGCGCCAGCTCGCCCAGCACAGCCCCCCGCGTGAGCGTGTTGACGGCCTCGGACTGCGGTCCATCCTGGATCACCTCGAGGTGGCCGACCCGCACGACATACACGCCGTCTGCGGGATCGCCCTCTCTGAACAGCCACTCCCCGCGCCTGAGCGTGACGTCGCTCGCCAGCTCTGCAATCTGGTCGAGCATGTCACCCGATAGCCCGGCGAAGACGGGAACGTTACGCAGGAACTCCGCAACGGTTTGGGGAGCGACGACCGCCTGCTCACCCTCGGATTCTCTGAGGCTCGGCAGCTGCGCTACGTGCCCCTGGCGATCGACGAGCGCCTCGCCCGGCACGCGAGCAGCGATGCCGTCGTTTCCGACGTCCGGGGCGTCCTCGCCCGGGCGTGTGACGACAAGGCCCAGGCACGCCAGCGAGCCGACCAGGAAGCAGCCACCCGCGAACAGCCATCCGTGCTGGAAGGCATGCAGGGCCTGTAGGGGGGTGGGTTTGCCGATGATCGCGATCAGGATCGCAACGCCGAGCGCGGCGCCCACCTGCCGGGCGACCGAGTTCAACGAGGTCGCCACCGCGAATCGCGGCCCCGGCACCGAGCCGACCGCGGCGCCGCTCAGCGTGGGGAAGGTCAGTCCCGCTCCGACGCCGAGGATCACCATCCCTACCAGCCACTCGCCCAGGAAGTCCGGCGAAACGCCGAGCTGCGTAGCGAAGTAGGCCATGCCTCCGGCCCACACCAGCGCGCCCGGAACGACGATCGCGCGGTGACCCAGGCGCCCGACCGCGCGGCTCGCCGGCCCGGCGACGGCCATCGCCACAAACGGCCCCGGCATCAGCGAGAGCCCCGCCTTGAGAACCGAGTAGCGCCACACGCTCGTGAGGAACAGGACGTTGCACAGCGTGTAGGCGTAGAAGCCGCTTGCCATCACGATTGTCACTCCATTGGACAGTGCAAATGCGCGGATGCGCAGCAGCGACAGATCGATCACCGGCGCTCGCTGGCTGCTCGAGCGCACAACGAAATACACGCCGAGCACCAGCGCCGCGGCGAACGATCCCAGCACGCGCGCCGAACCCCAGCCCCATTCTTCTCCCTTGACGACCGCAAGCACGAGCGACGCGATCGCCAGGGCGAATACCAGCCCGCCGAGCAGGTCGGGCATGCGTCGGCGTCCGGGTGCGCGGCTCTCCACCAGAACGCGCCGTGCCAGCAGGAAGGCGACGACGCCCACCGGAATGTTCACCAGAAATACCAAGCGCCAGCTCGACGCCGTGATCAGCACGCCGCCGAGCGGAGGGCCGATGCCGGCGGCCAGCGCCGCCACCGCCGCCCACAGCGCCACCGCGTGCATGCGCTCGTCGGCTTCGTTGGCCTCGAGCACGATCGCAAGCGAGCTCGGCACGAGAGCGGCCGCCCCAGCGGCCTGGATCAGCCGAGCGGCGATCAGCGCGTTGAGACTCGGCGCAACAGCGCACAGCGCCGAGGCGAGCGTGAACAGCAGCAGCGCGAACGAGAACACCCGCCGGCGCCCGAGCAGGTCCGCCAGCTGTCCTCCGCCCACCAGAAAGGCGGCGAACACGATGTTGTAGGCGTTCAGAACCCAGGAGACGCTCGAGAGCCCCGACCCCGGGAATTCGTGGCGGATATTCGGCACCGCGATGTTCACGATCGTGGCGTCGATGAACGCCATGAAGCTCCCCAGCACAGCGACGGCGAGCACCGCCTTGGGCGTGGAGACGCGACGCCGTGACCGGGGGCCCGGACCGACCGCCTGCCTCTCCTTGACGTTTACGGTAACCATCGCGCGACGCCCCGACGCGTCATGCACCTCACACGACGCCAGGTGGCTCGTCTATACCGTATGCGAACCCAGCCGCGCGATGGAGTGAATGGGGCTCAGGCGTGCTCTGGTGCGAGCGCGTAGGTGCGCTCCCGCTGAGCTGCTCTTCGATGCTCGGCCTTGTCCTCATACATGGCGGCATCGGCGCGCCGGACGAGCTCGTTCACCGTGCGGCCGTCCTCCGGCCAGACCACCCCTCCCACGCTCGCGCCGATCGAGGCCGAGATATCGCCCAACAGGAACGGCTCGGCGAAGGCTCCGCGAACCCGTTGTTCGGCGGCGACCACCTGCTCGTCGCGATCGACGCCCGCCAGCACGATCGCGAACTCGTCTCCGCCGAGGCGCGCCACCCGGTCATCGTCACGGCTGATCGCGCGCAGGCGTGTGGCCGTCTGGCGGAGCAGCTCGTCGCCGCCCTCGTGGCCGAACGTGTCGTTGACCAGCTTGAAGTCGTTGAGGTCGATGAACAGCAGGCCGACGTGCTCGGGTCCTCCCTCGGCGACACTCCGCAGCGCGCGGTCGATGTGCTGGCGGAAGCCGACCAGATTGAACAGGCCCGTCAGCCCGTCGTGGCTCGCATTGTGGTGCAGTTCGTCCACCAGCCGCGCGTTCTGGATCGCGGGTGCGGCGAGCGCGGCCACGCCGGTCAGGCGTTCGATCAGCTCGCCGTCCGGTCGCAGCCGGTCCGGGCGATCGGCTACGGCGACGCTGAGCGCGCCGAGGAACACGCCACGTGCGACGATCGGGATCACGGCCAACACGACCGCGCCGAGCGTCGCCATCAGCTGGCGAAGGAAGGGATCGTCGGTCGCTGAGTCGACGAACACCGGCTGCGGATCTGCGGCCATGCGCGCGAGACGCGGAGTGTCCGTCGGCGAAATCGTCAACCCGAGCAGGTAGGCGGCCTGCTCCGGCTCGCGGCCCCATACTGACAGCGACGTCAGGTGCTCCTCGCCGTCATCCCACAGCCATACCCCCATGCGATCGCAGTCGACGACCTCGGGAATCGCTTCCGCCAGGCGCTTTGCGACCTCCTCGCTCGTTCCTGTCCGGGCCAGCGCTTCCGAGAGTGAGAGCAGCAGGTTGACCTGGCTGTGGCGCTGTGCGGACTCCTGCAGCGCCATCGCCGTATCGAGTACCGCGGCGGCGTGCTTGGCGTAGAGACCGAGCATCTCGCGATCCTGCGGGAAAAACTCGACCGTGCCCGGATAGTGGGCGATCAGCTGTCCGTAGTGGCGCCGGCTGGAGGTCACCTCCACGGCCAGGGTCGAATCGCTGGCGGATGCGCCCTGTTCGAGGGCGTCGCGTGCGAGCTTCAGCGCCCCGGGGCGATCGATTCCGTGACTGTAGACCTGCGGCTCGGCGCCCGGCTCGGTGTGAACCGCGAGGACATGGCTCGGTGCGCGCACCACATTGGCGGCTCGCTCGACGATGCGCTGCAGCACCGTGCCGAGGTCCTCGGTCGAGACGAGATCGCTGGCCGTGGCGTACGCGCTCTGCAGGCGATCGGACATCGCTTGCATCTGCGCCTCGAGCGCCGTCACGCGCTGCTGGGGATCGGCGGCCGCCGCGGCGCGCTCGGCGTCCCATGACAGCGTGTAGGAACAGTGGGCGTCCCCCCGCGCCTGACATTCGGTCTCCACGGCGCGCGCGATCGGAAGCCCGAACAGGATCGGCGTGCTCGAGAGCAGGCCCGCCGTCCATTCGCAATGCACCGGGCGCCGCGTTATCCCTCCGCGCGCCATCGCCCTGACCACCGCATGTCCGGGACGAACCTCGACCGCCTCCATCTCGCTGACGGTGCTGACCTTCGCCGCCGACTGCGCGACCGCCTGGAGGATCGCCTCGACGGAGCCCAGCGAGCGGAGCAGTGTCGCGGCCTGCGTGCCGGCGTGCTGCTTCAGCGTCGCCTCGCCGACGTGTCGCGCGAACGCCGCGTCGCCGGTCTCGAGCGCTCCCGCCGCGAGTAGCGCACACGCTTCGTCCAGCGAGATCCAGTTGTCGATGTCCTCCAGATAGCTCGCGTCGTGCTTGGCGCCGGCGCGCTCGAGCAGAGCGCCGACTGCCCCCTCGCCGCCGGCGTCGCGAACGAGTCGCATCAGAACGCTTGTCATCGTGCAGCAGAGCTGGCGCTCCGCGTCCGCTTGAGCGCTGCCCACGTCGACTTCTGAGTTCATCCGGATTGCATCGGTCCCCGCGCCCGCGCGCTTGAGGATTCGCGCTCGCGCTCGACGCTTCCGGCACCGCGCCGCGACACCACCGCCCGCGCCCAGGCGTGCGGATACGATCCAGGCCTTGCCACCGCCACAGCCATCCGAGCTCGAGACGAGCGGAAAGTCGCCCGAGCGCGTCCCGGGGGGCGCGCGCGAGGACTTCGCCGCGCATGCCGACGGCGCGCTCGATGCACGCGTCCCCGAGCGCCCCGCGCTCGACGGCCTCGAGGCCAAGTGGAGCGCCGCGTGGGAGCGCGAGGAGGCCTATCGCTTTGACCGCGCCGCCCCTCGCGAGCGGGTGTTCTCGATCGATACGCCCCCACCCACGGTCAGCGGTTCGCTGCACGTCGGCCATGTCTTCTCCTACACCCACACCGACGCGATCGCCCGCTATCAGCGGATGCGCGGCAAGGCCGTCTTCTACCCGATGGGCTGGGATGACAACGGCCTGCCGACCGAGCGGCGCGTGCAGAACCACTTCGGCGTGCGCTGCGACCCCTCCGTCGCCTATGACCCCGGCTTCGTGGCACCCGAGGAGCCTTCCGAGCGCGAGCCGCTGGCCGTTTCGCGCCCCAACTTCGTCGAGCTGTGCCTGCGATTGACGAAGAGCGACGAGCAGGTGTTCGAGGCGCTGTGGCGCAACCTCGGGCTGTCGGTCGACTGGTCGATGACCTACACGACCATCGGCGCGCTCGCCCAGCGGATCTCCCAACGCTCGTTCCTCGGGCTGCTCGAGCGGGGAGAGACCTACCAGCTCGAGGCGCCGACGCTGTGGGATGTGGACTTCCAGACGGCGGTCGCCCAGGCCGAGCTCGAGGATCGCGATCGCCCGGGCGAGATGAACCGCGTGCGCTTCCACCTCGGCGCCGGCGACGGGGGCGGGGACGCATTGATCGAGACGACCCGCCCGGAGCTGATCCCCGCCTGCGTCGCGCTGCTCGCCCATCCCGATGACGCGCGCCAGCGCGACCTCGTCGGCAAGGACGTGACGACGCCGCTGTTCGGCACGCGCGTCCCCGTGCTCACGCACCCGCTCGTCGATCCGGAGAAGGGCACGGGCCTCGTGATGGTGTGCACCTTCGGCGATCTCACCGACGTCGTGTGGTGGCGCGAGCTGGGGTTGCCGGTCCGCTCGGTGCTCAATCCCGACGGTCGCCTGGGCGAGGTGCCGTGGGGGGCGCTCGGCTGGGAGTCCGAGGACGTCGATCGCGCTCGCGCGCGCTACGGCGAGCTCGAGGGGCGGACCATCAACCAGGCTCGCCGGCGCATAGTCGAGCTCCTGAGGGAGTCGGGCGAGCTCGTCGGCGAGCCCACGCAGGTGACGCGGGCCGTCAAGTTCTTCGAGAAGGGCGAGCGGCCGGTTGAGATCGTGACCAGCCGCCAGTGGTTCATCCGCACGCTCGCGCATCGCGAGGCGCTGCTCGCCCGCGGGCGCGAGCTGGACTGGCATCCGCCCTACATGCGCGCGCGCTTCGAGGACTGGGTCAACGGACTGACCGGCGACTGGTGCATCAGCCGTCAGCGCTTCTTCGGCGTGCCCTTTCCCCTCTGGTACCCGATCGACGGGGCGGGTGTCGTGATCTATGACCAGCCGATCTCCGCGAGCCTCGAGCAGCTCCCGGTCGATCCCTCCACCGACGTCCCCGACGGCTATCAGCCCGAGCAGCGCGGTCAGCCGAACGGCTTCCTCGGCGACCCCGACGTGATGGACACGTGGGCGACGTCCTCGCTCACACCCCAGATCGCCGGTCAGGCGGGCGAGGATGAGGAGCTGTTCGAGCGCGTTTTTCCGATGGATGTGCGCCCGCAGGCGCACGACATCATCAGGACCTGGCTGTTCACGACCATCCTGCGCTCACAGCTGGATTGGGACGCGCTGCCCTGGGCCAACGCGGCGATCTCCGGCTGGGTGCTCGATCCCGACCGCAAGAAGATGTCGAAGTCCAAGGGGAACGTGGTCACGCCGATGCACCTGATCGAGGAGCACGGGGCCGACGCGGTGCGCTATTGGGCGGTCCGCGGCCGCCCGGGTACCGACACCGCCTTCGACCCCAAGCAGATGAAGGACGGCCGGCGGCTCGCGGTCAAGCTGCTCAACGCCTCCAAGTTCGCCCTGGCCGACCTTCCCGCCGAGGGTGAGTCGCTCACCCACCCGCTCGACCGCGCGCTGATCGCGCGACTCGCTGACGTCGTCGCCGAGGCGACGGAGTCCTTCGAGCACTACGACTACACGCGCGCGCTCGAGCGCGCCGAGAGCCTCTTCTGGTGGTACTGCGATTACTACCTGGAGCTGGTCAAGGGGCGCCGCTATGACGCCGACCCCGGCGTCAGCGCGTCGGTCAGCCGCGCGCTGCGATTGTCGCTGTCGGTCTTCCAGCGGCTGCTGGCGCCGTTCCAGCCGTTCGTATGCGAGGAGGTGTGGTCGTGGTGGCAGGAGGGCTCTGTGCACCTCGCCTCCTGGCCGGATGCCGAGGAACTGCGGGCGGCCTCGGCGGCCGGGCTCGAGGACGCCGAGGGCGGGGAGGACGAGCGCGCGCGCGAGCAGTTGGCGCTTGATGTGACCGCGGCGGTGCTGCGGGAGGTGCGCAAGGCGAAGTCCGAGGCGCGCGTGAAGATGCGCGCCCCGGTCGAGCGCGTGCTCGTGCACGACAGCGCCGAGCGCCTACGCGCACTGGAGCTCGGATCCGGAGACCTGCTCCAGGCGGGGTCCATCGAAGCCCTCGATCTCGTGCGGGGCGAGGAGTTCGCCGTAGAGGTGCGCCTGGCGCCAGCGCACGACGCCTGACGGCGAGCGCCCTGGCTCGCGCAGCCGGCCGCTGAGACCGGCGGGGAGAACCGCCGATCGAAGATCGGCGTACGGGGTGCCGGCGGGATTGTCTCCCGGATTCGCCCATCCGTATAGGGTCTCGCGCGTGAAGCGCACATTGATATCCGAGCTTCCGGGGAAGATCGGCGAGCAGGTGAGGATCCGCGGCTGGGTCAACGCCCTGCGCGACCAGAAGCGCATGCAGTTCATCGTCGTTCGCGATGAAACGGGCCTCGCCCAGGTCGTGCTGGCGAAGGACGATCCCGTCAACGAGCTCAACGAGCTCCTCTCGACGCTGACCGCCGAGTCCGCCGTCACCGTCACCGGCACCGTGGTCGCCGATGAGCGCGTCAAGCTCGGGGGCCTTGAGCTTCGGCTCGAGGCTCTGCAGGTCGACTCGCTGGCCGAGCCCGAGCTCCCGATCGCGGTCGACTCGGCGCTCGACAAGCGCATCGACTGGCGCTATCTGGACCTGCGCCGCCCCGACCGCAAGCTGATCTTCGAGGTGCAGACTACGACCGAGCACGCGATGCGCGAGTACTGGCGCAAAGCGCACTTCATCGAGATCCACACACCCAAGTTCATGGGCTCGGCCAGCGAGTCGGGCGCCGAGCTGTTCAAGGTCGAGTACTTCGAGCGCACCGCCTACTTGGCCCAGTCGCCGCAGTTCTACAAGCAGATGGCGATGGCGGCCGGGTTCGGGCGGGTGTTCGAGATAGGCCCCGTCTTCCGTGCGAATCCCTCGTTCACCTCGCGCCACGATACGGAGTTCACGAGCGTCGACACGGAGATCGCCTGGATCGATTCCCACGACGACGTGATGGCCTTCCAGGAGCGCTGGCTCGAGTATGTGCTCACGGTCGTCAAGGACGTGCACGGCGCGCAGATCGAGGAGACCTTCGCCACCGAGCTGATCGTCCCCGCCGTCCCCTTCCCGCGTGTGACGCTCGAGGACGCAAAGCAGCTGCTGCGCGACAGCGGCCACGAGGCCCCCGGCGCCGAGCATGACCTCGACCCGCCGTCCGAGCGTGCGCTGTCGGCGATCGTCAAGGAGAAGTACGGCAACGAGTTCGCCTTCGTCATCGACTATCCGACCTCGGTGAGGCCCTTCTACCACATGCGCTACGAGGACCGCCCGACCGTCACCAAGAGCTTCGACCTGCTCTGGCGGGGAATCGAGCTGACGACGGGCGCCCAGCGCGAGCACCGCTACGAGCGGCTGCTCGCGCAGGCGCAGGAGAAGCACGTCGACATTCCTCCGATCCAGTACTACCTCGACTTCTTCCGCTTCGGCGCACCCCCGCACGGCGGCTTCGGCTTCGGGCTGACGAGGCTCTTGATGCAGATGCTGGGACAGGACAACGTCAGGGAGGTCACCTTCCTCTATCGCGGCCCTCACCGCCTCGAGCCTTAGGCCGGGGCTTGGGAGTAGCGAAGCGAGCCGGGTGTCGTCAGCTGCTCGCCGGTCTCCAGCAGCGTCTTCAATCCCGACAGGATCATCGGCCATCCGCCGTAGAGCTCGCCGTGGGCGTCCTTGCGCAGCTCATCGTGGGTGACGGTCAGCCGGCACGAGTCGCCGACGGGTTCGATCTCCCAGGTCACCCTCGAGGTCCCTTCGCTTCTGACCTCATCGCTCCACAGCGCATTGAAGCTCTGCACGAGCCGGCGCGGCGGATCCACCTCCAGGTTCTCGCCCGCGGCGAGCTCACCGCCGCTCTGGGTCGCGAGCTCATACGGCGAGCCCGGCTTCCAGTCGGAGGCCACCTGCGCCCCGAAGCTGTACTGCCGTCTCATCTGCGGATCGGTGATCGCCTGCCACAGACGCTCGGGCGTCGTGCGGATGTAGATCTCGAACA
Source organism: uncultured Solirubrobacteraceae bacterium (assembly GCA_963779605.1). GTDB lineage: Bacteria > Actinomycetota > Thermoleophilia > Solirubrobacterales > Solirubrobacteraceae > Palsa-744. The sequence goes on along the minus strand of CAVZYR010000004.1, from coordinate 403,906 downwards.
CCTTCTCCTCGGGGCCGGCCGTCCAGGGCCTCTTGCCGCTGCTCTGCGCATTCATGTCCGCGTCCTCCTCGATTGTGGTCTTGAGCGTGCTGAGCGCTGCCGCCCAGGGCTCTGAGTACTTGCTCACCCAGCGGTCGTGCACGAGCCGGATGGGGACGGGGTTCAGGAAGTGCAGCTTCTCGCGCCCGCGTCGTTTCGTGGTCACGAGACCCGCCTGCTCGAGCAGCCTCAGGTGCTTCATCACGCCGAAGCGCGTCATCGGCAACCGCTGCTCGAGCTCGCTCAGCGTCTGCCCGTCGCGCTCGAACAGCTCGTCGAGCAGGCTCCTGCGCGTCGGGTCGGCCAGTGCCCTGAACACCTCGTCCACGAGGCCATCATATGTGACCTTATGGGGCGATTATCCCTTGACAGTAGGTAGAAGCGGTGGTAGGTTGTTGGTGTGGAGCGTGACTACGAAGCGATCGCCGCAAAGCTTGAAGCCATTGAGACGAACGTCGATTGGGAGTCGGCCGTCCGAGAGATACGCGAGGCGGTCGTGCAGATCCTCCAGGGCCTGAACGAACTGCAAGCACGCATCGCGGAGCTGGAGAACGACGATCTCCAAGGTTGACCGCGACAACCCGAAGCGCTCGACGGCCTCGGAATCCACGTACTCGCTCATGGAGTTCGCCCGCGAGTTCCCGAACGACGCTGCCTGCCTAGAGCACCTATGGCGCTCGCGGTTCTCGGCGGATGGTTCGCACGCCGAGTGCCCCAAGTGTAAGCGGGAGCGGAAGTTCCACAAGGTCAAGTCGCGGCCCTCCTGGTCGTGCGACACGTGCGGACACCACATCCACCCGACCGCAGACACGATCTTCCACAAGTCGGCTACATCGCTCCAGCTTTGGTTCTACGTGATGTACGTAATGACGAGTACTCGCTGCGGAGTGTCCGCCAAGGCGATCGAGCGTGAGATCGGCGTCGGATACAAGACCGCGTGGCGGATGTGCAACCTCATCCGCAACCACCTCATGGAGCAGGATGACTCGTTCAAGCTGACCGGCGAGGTCGAGGCTGACGAGACCGCCCACGGTGGTCGGCCCACGGCGAACCGTGCGGGTGGGCGGGATTTGGCACGACCTTCTTCAAGTTCCGCAGGAATGCCTCGCGCGTCGGAATCGGGATCTCCAGAGGCTCGCCGGCCTTTGGTTCGGTCATCTGCGTAGGCCCTTGGAGCGCCATCGCACGATCCCATGCCAGCCGGGCGCCATCGCGCTCCAGGTCTGCCTCGCGGCGCTCTGTCGCGGCCTGCTCATGCTCGCCGCGCCCATCGAGGAATCGTGCAGAGTCCTCGCGGAGCGTGACCAGCCGTTCATGGCCTTCCGCCTCGGCCATTAGCCGCTTGGCTTCCCTCAGTGTTGCCGGGGTGGGCTCTGGGTTGGGATCGTCCATACACGCTCTAAACTGAGATGCGTGTAGGGGATAATCGCCCCTTACGGTCACCTGTCAAGGCCGCGGCTCAGAGCCTCACATCCCGAAGGCGTCCGCCAGCAGCTCATAGGAGCGCCTGCGGGCCTCATGCTCATAGGTGATGGTCACGACGATCACCTCCTCGGCGCCGTATTTCGCGACCACGTCCTCGAGCTCGGCGCGGACCTCGGCCGGCGTGCCGATCACGGCGCGCCGCTCCGAGCGCGGCCCCGACGGCGCCCGCTCGTCCGCCGCCAGGAACTCGAGCGCCCTCTCCGGTGGCGGCACCGCGATCAGCTCGCCGCGGCGCAGCAGCGTGAACGTCATGCGCCCGCTCGCCGCCAGTCGCCGCGCCTCTTCCTCGCTGTCGGCGCAGATCACCCACACCGCGACCGCCGTGTGAGGTTTCAGCGCGGCGTGTTCGTGTTCGGCGAAGCGCTCGCGGTAGAGCGCGGTGATCTCGGCTCCGCCGGCATTGATGAAGTCGGCGAACGCGTATGGCAGACCCAACTCGGCCGCCCACAGCGCGCTCTGCGCAGAGGAGCCCAGCAGCCACGGCTCCGGCCGCTCGGGGCGTCCGGGCAGCGTCTTCGCAAGCCGCGCGAACGGATGGTCCGCCGGCAGCCTGTCATCCAAGTATCCGAGCAGCTCAGCCAGCTGCTGGGGAAAGTCATCGGGCCCCGCCGTGCGCCGGTCGCGCTGCAGCGCGAACGCGGTCAGCGGGTCGGTGCCGGCGGCGCGTCCGAGCGCGAGGTCGATGCGGCCAGGAAACAGGCCGGCGAGGAGGCTGAACGTCTCCGCGACCTTCAGCGGGCTGTAGTGCGGGAGCATCACGCCCCCGCTGCCGACCCGGATGCTGGTGGTCGCGGCGGCGATCGGGCCGATCAGCGCCTCGGGGCTCGGTCCGGCGAGCATCGGTCCGCCGTGGTGCTCGGCGACCCAGTAGCGGTGATAGCCCAGCCGATCGGCCAGGCGCGCCAGATCGAGCGTGTTCTGAAGCGCCTGCGATCCCGAGGATCCCTCGGAGATCGGCGACTGGTCGAGCACGGAGAGGCGAAGGCGACTGTCGCCTATCGCGCTCACGCCGAGCGCCGGACCGCGCCCACCGCGCCGCGCTGGCCCACGCAGCCGACGCATCCCACACAGCCCACACAGCCCACACATCCGACGCAGGCCACGCACGCGACGCAGCCGCTGTTGCCCAGCCCGGCGACGATCGCCGCGCTGCCCACGACGCCCGCGCTGAGCAGCACGCCGGCGCTGCCGATGACCCCTGCGCTCGCGACCGTCCCGGCGCTCCCGATGACTCCGGCGCTTGCGACCGTCCCGGCGCTCCCGACCACCCCCCTGCTGGCCACGGTGCCGGCGCTCGCGATCACCCCGGCGCTGGCCACGGTGCCGGTGCTCCCGGTCACGCCCGCGCTGTTCACGGACCGCGCTTCGGGTCCGGGACTCCCAGGCTCCGCCGCCCCGGCGGGTGTGGCTGAGGATCGGGCGCTCTCGATCATCGTTCGCAGGAATAGCACGTCGATCCGCTGATCGCTTCCGGGAGCGAGCCCGCAAGCATGATCCAAACTCCAGAATCGATCCGCCCGCGCGTCCCGTCCGCACCCCCATCTACCTTCAAGCCATGCTCCTGAACGAGCTGATCGACGGCATGGAGATCGACCAGGTCCTCCTGGTGCGCGAGGCAGAGCGCCGCCAGCGACGCGACGGCGGCGACTACCTGCGCCTGCAGCTCGGCGACCGCACCGGCGCGGTCGCGTGCATGGTGTGGGAGGAGCTCGCCGAGGTCGAAGAGCTGGCGCGCGCGGGCGCGCCGGTGAGGGTCAGCGGCCGCTACACCGTGCATCCCCGCTTCGGGCCCCAGATCAACCTGCGCGATCTCCAGGTGGCCGTGCCCGGGAGCTTCGAGCCGGGCGACCTGCTCGACGGCCCCGCGCGTGATGTCTCCCAGATGGAAGGCGAGGTGCGCGAGCTGCTTCAGACCATCCAGGAGCCGCATCTGCGCATCCTTCTCGAGCGCGTCTTCGATGAGGGCGCGGAGCTGTGGGAGCGCTATCGGCTCGCCCCGGCGGCGAAGTACTACCACCAGGCCTATCGGCACGGCCTGCTCGAGCACTGCCTGGGGGTCGCTCAGGCCGTCAGCACGATCAGCGCCACCTTCCCGGGCATCGACCGCGACGTGGCCGTCACGGGCGCGCTGCTGCACGACATCGGCAAGCTCGAGGCCTACACCGACGATCCGCAGCACATCGACCTCACCGACGCCGGCCGGCTGCACGGGGAGATCGCGCTCGGCTACTACCGCGTGCGCCGCATGATCGAGGACATCGAGGGCTTCCCGGCGGAGCTCGCTCAGGCCGTCGGCCACGTCATCCTCTCCCACCACGGCGCGCTCGAGCACGGCAGCCCGGTGGTGCCGTGCACGCGCGAGGCGACGCTCGTGCACATGATCGACAACCTCGGCGGGCGGCTCGGCAGTTTCGACCGCCTCGAGAAGGAGCTCGCTCCGGGCCGGCGCTGGTCGGGCTTCGACCGCGCGATCGGCGCGGGCGCGTTCTTCGCGGAGCGTGGCGCCGATGAGCCGCCTGCAGCCGAGCCGTCGCTGCCGGCGCGCGAAGCGGCCTGAGCACCTGCCGAGCGGCCGTCGCGCCGGCCGCGTAGGGCCGAACGTCGGCGCTTTCGCGCAGCGACTATGTTTGGCCGATGGCGTCCGAGGTGCAACCCGGGTCGGCCGGTGCGCCGGGCAGCGGGGAGAGACCGCACCGGCCCCCATGGGCGCGGCTCGTCCTGCCGTTGGCGCTGCTGCTGGGGATCGTCGCGGGCGCGAGCGTCGTGCTGCTGCATGGCCCGGGCAAACCCGCGCTTCCTGCGGGCGCGCACCAGTCCGCCGCGGGGCGGGGGTTCTTCGGGACCTTGGCGCTTCCGTCGCGGCCCGCGCCGCCGATCGATCTGCGCAACTACCTCGGTCAGCCCGTCACGCTGGCCGAGTATCGCGGCAAGGCCGTGCTGGTCACGTTCCTGTATACGAGCTGTCCGGACGTGTGCCCGCTGATCACCGGGAACCTCAGGGTGGCGCTGAAGGAGCTGGGCGCGCAGGCGGCGAAGGTCCAGATCATCGCCGTGTCGGTCGACCCGCGGGGGGACACGCCGGCCGCGGTCGCCACCTTCCTGCACGCGCACGAGATGGTGGGCAGGATGCAGTATCTGATCGGCTCGCCCCAGGAACTGTCGCGCACGTGGGCGGCGTGGAAGGTCGGAGCGGCACCGGAGGTCGGCCAGCCGGACCTGGTGGCGCACTCGGCGCTCGTATACGGCGTCAGCGCGGACGGCCGTTTGACGACGATCTACCCGGCCACGTTCGAACCCGGCGAGATCGCGCACGACGTGCTCAGGCTCGCCGCGCCATAGCCCGCTCGACTGAGCGGCTCGGCGATGCGGCGATCCCGGCTCAGCGTTCGCCGGTGCCGCGCCGCCACAGCACGGCGTACCAGATCGCGACGAGGATCAGCGCGCCCAGAGGGATCACGAGCGAGAGGATCGATCCCGTTAGAAAGTCAGAGGCGATCGGGGCGGCGAGGTTTGGCATGAGCCCTCCTTAGTGTCCGCTCGCCAGCCGCGGAGTCGCGGCGGAGCTTTGCGCCGGCGGCGTCAGCCAGCGGTGGACATAGATGAACACGACGATCAGGAACGTCACCGAGCCGGGGACCCACATGATTCCGGCAGCGAGCTGCTGATCGGCTATCGCCGAGATGCCCCCGGGACGGCTCGCCTGGTGTGCGTAGAAGCTATACAGCGGATCGGGAGCGAGTGCGAGCACGACCGCAAGGGCCCAGCTGACGGTCATCCCGCCGACGGCGTATAGGACCCTCTGCGCCGCCAGCAGGTGCGTGTGCAGCGGCGGTGAGGGGATCACCTGCTTCCAGAACATGACGGCGGTCGCGAAGAACAGGGTGTGCTCGAATGCGTGCAGGGTGCCCGAGCGCAGTGTCGCGTCAAACAGAGCCGGGACATGCCAGGCGAGCAGCACGACCGAGAAGGCCACGAAGCTGGGCACGGGGCGCCCGAGCGTTCGGCTCACGACGCGCAGCGGCGCCGTCCGCCGTCCTTGGCTGAGGCCGCGAGCGAGCCATCTGCGCGCGTCCAGCGGCAGGCACCGCCACAGGCGGATCCACGGGCGCGCCACCACGAACAGCGGCGCCGCGACGGTGATCAGCAGCACGTGCTGGATCATGTGCACCCAGAAGAGCTGCGCGCTGAGCCGCTCGATCGGCGAGGCCAGTGCGATCGCGAGTACGGCCAAGGCGGTGTAGAAGCACACGCTGCGCCAGCGCTGGGCCACCCGCGTGCGCTGCGGCGTCACCGTGCGCCGGTCTCCGATCCAGTAGAAGACGGCCAGGTCGATCACGAGGACGAGGGGAGGGTCGAAGGACCAATCCCAGAAGCCCGGCGCGGCTGCCGCCGTTGCGAGCACTAGAGCAGGTACAGGACCACGTAGGTGATGACCCCGATCGCGGCCAGGAAGACCCAGTAGAAGACGGCGGCGTCCAATGCCGGAGCGATCAGGCGATCGGGATCCTCGATGTCTCCCTCACTGCCCGCCGGTGCGCTGCGCGCGCGCAGCTCAGTCGCCAGCTGCGTCTCCAGCCAGTACATCGTGAACAGCACGGCGATCATGAAGAACGCCGTCCACGCACAGAACACGCTGGCGAAGGCGCCGTTGGTGGGGCCGAAGTGCTGCTGGGTGTACTCGATGCACTGCACCGCGACCGCCGCCAGCCCGAGCACGACCGCGCCGATCGCAGGCGTGGTCCACCCGCGCGAGCCGCCTTTCATCTGGCGTCCCGCCAAGATCGCGAGCCCCGCGCTGAGCACGATGCAGGCGACCAAGGCCGCTCCCCAGCCCTGGCTCGGGTTAACGTGTGCCGGGCGCCACATGTGATCCACGTTGATCGAGCGCAGGTAGAAGTAGGCGAACAGGAACGCCAGGAAGAAGAACGTCGAGGCGCCGCACAGCAGCCTCGACGCCACCGACAGCGCCCGCGCGCCAACGTCGGGCGGCTCGGGCGGGATCTCGACGCCCGCCGGCACGGCGGGGACCATCCTCCCGAGCGGCAGCTTTTCGCTCTCCGAGGCCACCCTCAGGCTCCCGCCGCCGCCGCCGCGCCGCCGCCGCCGGGAAGGGCGAGGGGCGTGCCGTAGTCGTAGGGATCGGAGTCGAACACCGGGATCTGCTCGAAGTTGTTGACGGGGACGGGCGTGGGCACCTGCCACTCGATCGACTTCGAGTGCCACGGGTTCCGCTCCGCGCGAGCCCGCACGAAGATCAGCGAGTAGACGACGTTGAACAGGAAGATCAGCATCGAGAAGCCGAGCACGAAGGCGGAGATCGATACCCATACGTTGAGCCCCTGCAGGTTCGGCGCGTAGGTGCTGACACGCCTGGGCATGCCCTTCATGCCCAGCACGAACAGCGGCAGGAAGGTGGAGTTGAACGAGATGAACATCAGCCAGAAGTGCGACTTGGACAGGAGCTCGTTGAAACGCAGGCCCGTCATCTTCGGCACCCAGTAATAGATCGCGGCGAAGAACGTAAACACGAGCCCGCCCATGATCGTGTAGTGGAAGTGGGCCATCACGAAGAAGCTGCCGTGCGTGTCGGTGTCGCTCGGGGTATCTGACAGGAACACGCCGGAGAGCCCGCCGATCAGGAAGTTGAAGGTCCAGGCCAGACAGAACAGCATTGGCACGCTGAACGAGATCCGCCCCTTCCAGAGCGTGCCCATCACACACAGGAAGATGAACCCGGTGGGTATCGAGATGATCTCCGTCGAGAGCATGTAGAAGGGCCGCAGATCGGCGTTGATGCCGCTCACGAACAGGTGGTGCTGCCACACGAAGAAGCTCAGCAGGGTCACGCCGAGCATGCCCGAGACGGCCAGCCGGTAGCCCCACAGCGGCTTGCGCGTGAACACCGGCAGCAACTCGAGCACGATGCCGAACCCGGGCAGGGCGAGCACGTAGACCTCGGGGTGCCCGAAGAACCAGAACAGGTTCTGGAACAGATAGGAGCTGCCTCCCCCGCCGGTCACGAAGAACGAGGTGTTGATCGTCCGGTCGAGCGCCGCCATCAGCAGCGTGGCGATCAGCGTTGGCGCGGCCAGCACCATCAGGATTGCGGTCGCATACACCGACCACACGAAGATGGGAAGGCGCGACCAGGTCATTCCGGGGGCGCGCATGGTCATGATCGTGGCAATCATGTTCAGCCCGAGCAGCGCCATCGAGACCCCCACGAGGGCGAAGAAGCAGATGTAGGAGTCCATGCCCATCACGGCCTGGATGTTGAGCGGCGCGTAGCCCGTCCAGCCGGTCGGGAAACCGCCGAAGAAGATCGTCGAGATGAGGATGAACCCGGCGGCCATCAGAAGCCAGAAGGTGAGCGCCTCGATGCGAGGGAAGGCCATGCGCCGAGCCCCGATCATGATCGGCACGAAGTAGTTGGCGAATGGGCCGAGGATGCCCGAGGTCATCATCCCCATCATCATCGTGCCGTGTATGCCCACCAGCGACAGGTACTGGTTGGGGCCGACGAACGTCGGGACCGGGTGCAGAAGCTCGGTGCGAATCAGCATCGCGTTGAGCCCGCCGACGAAGAAGAACACCCCGATCCCCACGAGGTACTGCATCCCCACGACCTTGTGGTCGGTGCACAGCCCGAAGTAGCGGCCGATTCCCTCGCTCTCCTTCTCGCGCAGCGAGGCCGGTCGCCCGAGCAGGCGAGACAGCGGGTAGTTGGCGAAGCCGAGGCCGATCAAGAAGCCGATCACGCCGAAGAAGTACGCGAGCAGCAGCGCGACGTCGTTCTCGTCGGTTTTGGCCTGGTATTCGAAGCTTTTGCCGCCGTTGACCTGATGGCCGATGAACCAGCCCAGGTAGTAGCCGCCCACGCCGAGGATCACGGCGGTCAGCAGGTTGAAGCCGATCAGGCGGCGCCACAGCGGCCGCTGGGTCGGCGGGGGAGTGGATGCGGCTTCGGTCGTCGTACTCATTCTCCGCGCCTCGTTGGTTCGGGTAGGTAGGTGGTGGCGTACTTGGGAAGCACCTTCGTTGCCGGTGCAAACCTGATCTGCTGTTCGTGGATCCAGACGTTGAACGCCGCGGGCATGACCACGCGGCCTTTGTCGTACATGTAGCCGTGCCAGATGCCGCATAGCTCGGCGCAGCGAACGTCGAAGGCCCCGAGTTTCGTCGGCCTGACGAAGGCGATGTTGTCCACGTCGGGGTTGGCGTCGGCCTTGACGCCCAGCTGGTAGGCCCAGAAGGAGTGGATCACGTCGAGCGAGGTCACGTGCAGTTCGACCATCTCGTTGTCGGGCAGGTACAGGTGGGGGGTCTCCACGCCGCCGTAGGTCGGGTAGCGATAGGTGAACTTCCACTGCTGCGCGATCACCTGCACCGGCAGCTTCGGCCCTTTGGGCACGGTCAGGGGTTTGGGACCGCTGCCCGAGCCGGCTCCGTAGCCGGACTCCAGCCGGATCGTGCCGTAGGCGGCCAGCGCGAGCACCAGCACCGAGGTCACCACTATCCAGGTCGTCTGGAGTTTCGAGTCGCCGCGGATCGCGGGCCCTTCAAGCGCGCCGCCCTTGGGCTGGCGGAAGGCGATGATCGAGTAAACGAGGTAGATCACGACGAGCAGCAGCACCGGCGTGGCCATCGCGAGCAGCACGGTGTTGTCGGTGACCTTGCTCGAGGCCTGTTCTGAGCCGTGGCCGGGTGGCATGATCGGCCCGACCAAGAAGATCACCAGCGGCAGGGCGATCAGCGAGCTGACGACCCAGATCGTCGTGAAGCGCCGCGCGTGGTTGGGTTCCCCCGGCACGTGCTCGGAGGAGACCGACGGGTCAGACGACATTCAGGAACCCGTCCATGTAGCCGAGCGTCTGCATGGGGCCACCGAGACCGTTGAGAAAGCCGGCGGCGCAGGGGACGAAGCACTGCCAGTTGTAGCGGCCCTTGGCCCCGGTTCGGATGCTGAATTCGATCGTGCGGTGGGCGGATCCCTCGCAGGGGGCGAATTCGCACTGGTTCTTGGCTTCTTCGGGCACCCCGGGCAGCGGCACGAAGATGCCCAGCTGCGGCACCACGAACGTGTGTGAGGCTTCTTCGGGGTTGATCGAGTTGACGGTCTTGCCGTCGACCTTCATCGTTCCGCCGATCGTGCCCTGAACCTGCGAGAGGAACGGGTTGCGAAGGCCCGTGTCGCCGTCGTACTGGTTGATCGTGATGTGCACGATCGAGTGGGCGGGCACCGTGTAGATGGTGCTGTGAACCCACTTGCCCTTCTCCTTGACCAGGTAGGAGACCCAGTCGGGATGCGACGGGCTGTACTTGGGGCCGATCGCGGCGACGGTCTCGAGCGTGAGCTGGTTGCCGCCGCTCGAGGGCGGCGCGGTGACGGCCGCGACCGTGGGCGGCTGACTTGTGGCCCAGTCGGCGACGTACAGGCCGATCAGCACGCCCACGAGCGCCACGGCGAACCCCACTCCCAGCAGCTTCTTGCCGAACACGCTCACCGCGGCCAGTCCCCTTGCTCGTCGACCCGTGTGATCCTCCGTGCGTTCCTCCGCGCTCCCTGCTTGCTCCCGTGGCGCAGAGTCTACGCCGAACGCTCGGAGGCCGTGAGATGAGAGTTTTCTTAGAAACCACATGTTCTGGCGTCCTCTGTGCGGAAGCGTCGAGCACCCCGAGAATGGCCGCGCAAACCAGCCTCAAAGTCCGCAAATAGCGGTTGCTCGGGCCGGTGGTGGCGCAACTGTCTCGCCGCCGGGTTCTATGGTTCCCAGCGATGGCAAAGGACACCGAGAAGCTGATCCGCCAGCTGTCGCTGATCTCCTACCTGATGGCCGAGCGCCGGCCGGTCACGGCGCTTGAGATCCGGCGCGACGTGGAGGGCTACAGCGGCATGAACGAGGACGCCTTCGCGCGGCGCTTCTATGCCGACCGCTCCGAGCTCGAATCGCTGCGAATCCAGCTGACCGTCGAGCGTCCCGCCGACGGGGCGGCCGAGCAGGAGAACTACTCGCTGCGCCCAGAGAACTTCCACCTGCCCCCGATCGCCTTCACCGACAAGGAGCTCGCCGCGCTGCAGACCGCGCTGAGCCTGCTCGACGGCGAATTCGCCTACGCCGAGCCGTTGCGCCTGGCGCTGCAGCAGATCACCTGGGGCCGCCCGAGCCCGCTGCGCGCCCCCGAGCAGCGTTCGGTCGCGCTCGGCATCACGGCCTCGGCCGGGGGCCACGAGCTGTCCGCCCGCCTGGCGAAGGTGGAGACGGCGATCTTCCGCAACAAGACGATCCTGTTCGACTACTACACGATGGAGCGCGATGAGGTGGGCCCGCGCCGGGTCGACCCCTATCACCTGCTCTTCCAGGGCGGGCAGTTCTACCTGCTCGGCCACTCCCATGAGCGCAAGGCGATCCGCGTCTTCCGCCTCTCGCGCATCCGCGGCAAGGTCTCCTATGCGACCAAGGCAGAGCACGACTTCCGCCGGCCCGCGGACTTCGACCCGCGCTCCTACGCCAACCGCGCCGACTGGCAGCTCGGCGAGGAGCAGGGCGTGGCCGAGATCCTCATCTCCGAGCGGATCGCCTGGCAGGTGGAGCGCCACTTCGGGCGCTACGGGGAGATCCGCAGTCCGGTCGAGGCCGTCGAGGGCGAGGATGGCAGCCGGATCTTCCTGACCCCCTACTCGAGCTCGCGCGGAATCATCTCCTGGATGCTCGGCCTGGGGCCCCATGCCCACCTGCAGGGGCCCGAAGAGCTCAACTCAGAGCTCGAGCAGCGCCTCGAGCTGCTGGCCGAGCGCCACGGCGAGAGGCTGCCGGGCGCGGCGGCCAAGGTCACTCCGGCGCAGGTCGTACACACACGCTCCTCCGCCGCCACGCGGGCGCGCGGCTCACGGCGTGCGGCCGCGGGCGAGGCCGATGGCGACGAGGCCCCCTCGGGCCGGGGCGATACGGCCATCCGCCCGGAGCGCTTCGCGCGCCTGGTGACGCTCGCGAGCATCCTCATCCAGGCCGGACGCGCCGGCGAGCGCGTTGCGATCGCCGAGGTGTGCGAGCGCCTGCAGCTGAGCGAGGAGGAGCTGCGTGAGGATGTGAACGTGCTGAACGTCGTCAACTTCGGCGGCGGCTCCTACGTGCTGTACGCCGAGATCAACGAGCAGGACGGTGAGATCGAGGTCGATCCCGAGCCCTACAGCGACAACTTCGACCGGCCGGCCCGCCTGCTGCCGGTCGAGGCGAAGGCGCTCGTGGCGGCGATCGACCTGATCGGCGAGCACATCCCGGAGGGCTCCCTCACGTCCGCGCGCGAGAAGATCGTGGCGGCGCTGGGCGAGGACCCGATGGAGCAGGGGCTTCAGGTCGCGCGCGCCGGCGGCGACGATTCAGGTGTGGCGCGGCTGGTGTCCGCTGCGATCGTCGAGCGCAGGATCGTCGAACTCGAGTACTACAAGGAGAACGAGGACGAGCTGTCGCTGCGCCGTGTGGAGCCGTATGCGCTCACCAACGGCCGCGAGGGGTGGTACGTCGCCTCGTTCGACCCCGAGCGCGATGGCATGCGCCACTTTCGCCTCGACCGGATCAAGAGCGCGACCGTCACCAAGGAGACCTTCGAGCCGCGGCCGGAGGTGGATCCCGCGGCGGAGGTCGACGGCTGGCTGCGCACCGGCGAGGTGCAGGCATCGCGCAGCGCGCGCGTGTGGGTCTCTCCCGAGCGCGCGCGCTGGGCGCGCGAGGCCCGGCGGATGGTCGAGGAGCGAAGCGATGGGGCCGTCGTCGTCGAGCTGAGCTTCGCGGGCGTCGACTGGCTCGTGCGCGAGATTCTCAAGGAAGCCGGCGACGCGGCGGTGCTCGAGCCGAAGGACGCCCGCGAGGCCGTGCGCGCGGCGGTCGCGCGCCTGCGCGAGGCGCACGCCACGCCCGCAGGCGTGTAGGAAGCGGGGCGCTCGCGCATGAGCCGGCGCGCACAGATAACGATGTCGGCCCAGGAGGTCGCCTCGTTTCTCGCGGGCGAGCGGACGGTCACCTGTGGCAGCATCGGTCCCCGTGGCTGGCCGCACCTGATGCCGCTGTGGTACGTCCTTCGCGATTTCCCCGACGAGGGTCTCTCGCCACGGGTGTGGGCGTGGACGTATGCGGGCTCGCAGAAGGTGCGCAACCTCGAGCGCGATCCACGCGCGACCCTGCAGGTGGAGGCCGGAGAGGCCTACGAGGAGTTGCGCGGGGTGATGCTCGAGTGCGAGGTCATCATCCACCGCGATCTCGACACCGTGGCGCCGCTCGGCGCCGAGATCCTGACGCGGAACTCCGTGCCGCGCGGGGTGAAGGCGCCCGAGGAGCTGCCCGCGCAGGCGCTTGATGCGGTGAGCGCCCAGGCCGTGAAGCGCGTCGCGCTCGAGTTCGCCGAGTACCGCCGGGCGACGTGGGACCACCGCAAGCTGGGCGGCGTCTACTGATGCGCGCCGGCGCCGGCAGCGCCGGTCGCGCGGTCGCGCCGGCATGGGCGGGGGCCGGTAGGCTGCCCCGGCAGTGGAGCCGCTGAAGGGACTGATCCTCTCCGGGGGCAAGGGCACGCGCCTGCGTCCGATCACCCATACGAGCGCCAAGCAGCTCGTGCCGGTGGCCAACAAGCCCGTGCTGTTCTACGGGATCGAGGCGATGGCCCAGGCCGGGATCGAGGAAGTCGGGATCGTGATCGCCCCCGAGACCGGTGCAGAGATCGAACAGGCGGCCGGAGACGGCTCGCGCTTCGGGGTCCGCATCTCCTACATCCTCCAGGACGAGCCGCTCGGGCTCGCACACGCAGTGCTGACGGCCGAGTCCTTCCTTCAGGCGAGCCCGTTCGTGATGTACCTGGGCGACAACCTACTGCAGGGCGGCATATCCGAGCTGGTGATGGCCTTTCGCGAGCACTCGCCCGACGCCCTGATTCTGCTCACGCCCGTCCCCGACCCGGAGAACTACGGCGTCGCCGAGCTCGCCCGGAGCGCTCCCGGAGCGGTCGGGCGCGTCGTGCGCCTGATCGAGAAGCCCACCGAGCCGGCGACCGACCTGGCGTTGGTGGGCGTGTACATGTTCACGGCGCAGATCCACGCCGCCGCCCGTGCGATCACTCCCTCGGCGCGCGGGGAGCTCGAGATCACCGATGCGATCCAGCACCTGCTCGACGGGGGGATGCGCGTGGAGCCGCACATCGTGCGCGGCTGGTGGAAGGACACCGGACGCCTGGAGGACATGCTGGAGGCCAACCGCCTGGTCCTCGACAATCTTCCCGGACGTGTCGACGGGGAGCTGATCGATTCGCGCGTGGACGGGCGCGTCGTGATCGAGTCCGGCGCTCGCCTCGAGCGCACGACCGTGCGCGGCCCCGCGATCATCGGTGCCGGCGCACGGCTCAGCGACTGCTACGTCGGCCCCTACACCGCGATCGGCGAGCGCTGCGAGATCCAGAGCTCGGAGGTCGAGCATTCGATCCTGCTCGCGGGCTGCGTCGTCTCAGACCTCGACGGACGCATGGAGTCCTCGCTGCTCGGGCGCAACGTGACGGTGCGCCGCGGCGATCGCCAGCCCCGCGCGTACCGCTTCATGGTCGGGGACAACTCCGACATCTCGATCCTGTGAAGGCCCTCGGCGGGCGTTTGCGCGGACCGCGCACCGGCGAGCGCTCAGGCTGACGATGAGACTGCTCGTCACCGGTGCTCACGGGATGCTGGGCCGCGACGTCGTGCGGGCGGCTGGGCGCGCCGGGCACGAGCCCGCCGCGCTGGCGCGGGCCGAGCTCGACATCGCTGACGCTGTCGCGGTCGAGAGTGCTCTGCGGCGCATCGGTCCCGACGCCGTCGTCAACTGTGCCGCCTGGACCGACGTCGACGGCGCCCAGACCCACCGCCGCCAGGCGCATCTGACCAATGTGGATGGCGCCGGGCACGTCGCGCGTGCGGCGGCGGCGGCGGGCATTCCGCTCGTGCACGTCTCGACCGACTACGTCTTCGGCGGCGACGCGCCGCGCGATCAGGGTGGAGCGCCGCGCCCCTATCTGGAGTCCGATCCGACCGGCCCTCGGTCGGTCTACGGCGAGACAAAGCTCGAGGGCGAGCTCCTGGTTCTCGCGGCCTCGGCCCAGCACACGGTCGTGCGCAGCTCCTGGCTGTTCGGCGTCGACGGGCGCAACTTCGTCGCGACGATGCTTCGCCTCGCCGCTGAGGGCGGCGCCACGCCCGTCGTCCGCGTCGTCACCGACCAGGTCGGCTGTCCCACCTGGACAGGCCATCTCGCTCCCGCCCTGCTCGGTCTCATCGAGCGTGACGTCCGCGGCCTCGTCCATCTCGCCGGCGCCGGCGAGGTCTCCTGGAACGGCTTCGCGCGCGAGATCTTCCGCCAGGCCGAGATCAACTGCCGCGTCGAGGCGGCGAGTAGCGAGCAGATGGCCCGGCCGGCGCCGCGCCCGGCGTGGTCGGCCCTCCGGTCGGAGCGTGAGGATGTGCTGGCGATGCCCGACTGGCGCGACGGTCTGGCGGGCTATTTGGCCGCGCGGGCTGGGATGATGCGAACATGAGACTGCTCGTCTGCGGCGGCGCCGGGTTCATCGGCTCGACGTTCGCGCGCCAGCGCCTGCTCGAGCACGGCGATGAGGTGACGGTTCTCGACAAGCTGACCTACGCCGGGCGTGAGGAGAACTTCCACGACTTCGCCGAGCACCCCTCCTTTCGCTTCCTGCGCGGGGCGATCGAGGATCCCGCGGCGGTTGCCGGCGCGATCGAGGCCGGCTCGCCGCAGGCGATCGTCAACTTCGCCGCCGAGACGCACGTCGACCGCTCGATCGCCGAGCCGGACGCGTTCGTCTCCACGCATGCGCTCGGCACATACGTGCTGCTGGAGGCCGCCCGCACGCACGGGCTGCGCTACGTGCAGGTCTCGACCGACGAGGTGTACGGCTCGATCGAGCAGGGCACCTTCACCGAGGAGTCGCCGCTGCGCCCGTCCTCGCCCTACTCGGCCACCAAGGCCGGCGCGGACCTGCTCGTGCAGAGCTATTTCCACACCTACGAGCTGCCCGCCGTCGTCTGCCGCGGCTCGAACAACTACGGCCCCTACCAGTACCCGGAGAAGCTGATCCCGCTGATGATCCTGAATGCGATCCATGGAGATCGGCTGCCGGTCTACGGCGATGGCGCGCAGGTGCGCAACTGGATCCACTCGAGTGACTTCGCGGCCGCCGTCGCCCACGTGCTCGAGCACGGCGTTGCCGGCGAGGTGTACAACGCCGGCGGGCCCGACGAGCAGGCCAACATCACTGTTGTCAAGCGTATAGTCGAGTTGTCCGGAGCCGAGGATTCGCTGATCGAGCACGTCACCGACCGGCCCGGACACGACCGCCGCTACTCGCTCTCCTCAGCGAAGGTGCGCGCGCTCGGCTGGAGCCCGCGGGTGCGCTTCAGCGAGGGCCTCGAGCAGACCGTCGCCTGGTACCGCGACAACGCCTGGTGGTGGGAGCCGATCCGCTCGGGCGACTATCGCGAGTACTACGAACGCCAGTACGGACGCTCGCTGGGCTGAGCCGAGGCGCGCCGCGCGGCGCCGTATCACTGCAGACTCGAGATCTTCCACTGGCCGTCTTCCTTGACCAGCGAAAGCGTGCTCAGCTGGGTCTTGCCGGCATGCACGCTCTTGACGCGAGCGGTGGCGGTGGGAACCTTGCCCGAGTCGTTCACCTGCACCGACTCGACCGTCAGTTCGAACGTGTCGACCTCGTTCAGCTGATCCTTGATCGCCTGCTTGCACCCTCCCGTGGCAGCGTTCAGGCGCGTCACGACGGCGCTCGCGAGGTCGTTGTTGCAGACCTTTCCTTCGTCGCGAGCCGTCGCGTCGGCCTGGAGGTTCGAGATCGCCTGCGCCGCGTTGTGTTCTTCTCCCTTGAACCCGGCTATCCCGCTCGCGCTGCCGCACGCAGCGACACCGGCCGCGAGCAGCGGCACGCACAACAGGGCAAGCGCGCGGTTGACGGGAACGGACATGTGTGGCGCTGAGGCTACGCGACGCGGCCAGCGCGTGTGTCGCTCACCGCCGGCGGCGAAAACGCCGTGCGCTCGGCTCAGCGCTGCTCGTCGTCGCGGCGATAGCCGAGGCGCGCGGAGATGCGGTCGGCCGTGGACACCAGGTGTGGGCTGAGCGCGTCGATCATCTCGCGCAGGGAGATCAGCGAGCTGTCGGCCACCATGCCGATCGCGGCGACGACCTCCCGCTCCTCGTTGCGCACCGGGGTGGAGATCGCGTAGAGGCGCGGAGCGAACTCCTCGTCGTCGACCGCCAGGCCCTGTGTGCGCACGCCCTCGAGCTGATCGCGCAGGGCCTTCTTGCTCGTGATTGTGTTCGGCCCGCGCCTGCTCAGCTTCATCTCGCTGAACAGTTCGCGCTGCTGGGTCTCAGGCAGGTTCGCCAGCAGCAGCTTGCCCATCGCCGTGCAGTAGGCGGGCAGACGCGAGCCGGCGTGGAGGTCCAGGTCGATCTCGCTTCTCCCGGGGCGGAAGCTCCGCGCGCGGTTGATGAACAGCACGTCGGGCCCCTCGAGCACGCCGAGGCTGACCGTGTAGGAGGTGCGCTGGCGCAGCTCCTGCAGATACGGGTGGGAGTGCTCGCGCAGCCCCGTCGAGTTGAGCGCCGACATCCCCAGGTCGGTCACGCGCAGGCCCAGGCGGTACTTGCGCGAGGCGCCCTGTTCGAGGTAGCCGAGGGCCACGAGCGTGATCACGTATCGGTGCGTGGTCGAGCGGCTCATGCCGAGATGGTCGGCGATATCGGCGATGCCCAGCACCGGGCGCGAAGGTGTGAAGCAGCTGAGGATCGCAAGCCCCCGCTCGAGCGACTGCGAGTAGCGCGGCTCGCGCAGGCTGGGAATCGACCACGCGGGCTGCTGCGAATCCTTCGTGGCGTTGGTCCTTGGCATCTGCTCTTGGTTCCCGTTCCTGTCCTTGAGACTGCTTCGGAGGTTGGAACTGCTCGGTCCGATCGAGCATCCTGCCCTGGCGCCCGCGGCGGGTAATCATAAACAATCGACGTGCGTGCTGGCAGCAGGGTGCGCTCAGGTCGATTCGGGGGCCTCGCGACCCCCTCACAGGGTCGGCTGCGTGACGCCGGCGGTCTGCTCGGCAAAGTGCTTGCTCAGCATCGTCTGCTGCCCTTGGTAGCTTGACCCGGCGTCCTTGCCGTAGAGCACGTCGGGGTCTTCGGTCATGCGCTCGAAGGCGAGCTTGCACACCGGCTGTCGGTGCTCGACCATGAAGGCCACGTCGCGCGCGCGCACCTCGAGCGCGGCGCGGCTGCCATGCGTCTTCGGCTGAAGCGAGTAGCCGAAGCCCGGATCGAAGAATCCGGCGTAGTGCGTACGAAGCTCGCCGGCGGTGGGATCGTAGGCGAGCATCTCGGCCGCGTATGAGGGTGGAATGCTCACCCCCTCCGCCGACAGCAGCAGGTAGAAGATCTCGGGCTCGAGCACTATGCGCCCACCCGCCTCCGGGTGCACGGGCTCCCAGTAGTCCTGCCAGTTCAGCGCTCCCACCTGCGCGAGGTCGATCGGCAGGCTGTTCTTCTTGGCGCGGTACCCAACGATGGACTCCACCGAGCCGGACAGGTCGAGGCTGAGGAACAGCCCGTCGTCCAGCGACAGCGCGGAGTCATCGACCGCACGCGAGTCCAGGTACACGAGCGGGGACCGCCGATGCAGGGCCGCCACCTGCTCGTCGCTGAGCTGAGCCGTGTCGGATATCAGGCGCACCTGGTTCAGCGCGAGGCCCGTCCGCACGCGGATGGCAAAGGTGAGAGGAACGATCTCCAGGTAGAGCCGCCCGTGATACCCCGCCGCGATCTCATCAAAGCGGTGACTGCGGTCGGTGAGCACCCGTGTGAACACGTCCAGCCGCCCGGTCGAGCTCTTGGGGTTGGCCTTCGCGCGGATCTCCGCAGGCAGCTGCAGCTGCTCGACCAGCGGCACCAGATAGGGGCGGTCGCGCTCGAGCGTCGCGCCGTCGCGCAGGTCGATCCGCTCGAACGCCACTCCCTCGACCTTCTCCTCGACGGTCGAGCTGCTGTCCGGCAGAAAGCTGCAGCGAAGCGCCCACGCGTGGTCGCCGAGGCGCAGGTCGACGCTCGCGGGCTGGACCGCCTGCGGAAGGATCCGTCTTTCGCCCGCCGTGATCCACTCGCGGGCGACGGCCTCGCGCAACTGCTGTGATGGCAACACGCCCTGGTTCATCGACGGCTGAGTGTATGCGCCGCGCTTGCCGAACCCGGGCTGCGCGCTAGCCTCAGGCGCGTGCCGCTCTCAAGCTTCACTCCGCCCGTCCAGAAGTGGTTCGAACAGGCCTTCGCCGCGCCCACGCCGGCCCAGGCGAAGGCATGGCCGGCGATTGCCCGCGGGGAACACGTGCTCGTCTCGGCGCCCACCGGGTCGGGCAAGACGCTGGCCGCGTTCCTGTGGGCGCTCGACCGGCTGAGCACGACGAATGGGCGCGGCGATCGCCGGCCCGGCACTCGCGTCGTGTACGTGAGCCCGCTGAAGGCGCTGGCCTACGACATCGACCGCAACCTCCGCGCCCCGCTGCGCGGCATCGGCGCGGAGGGCGTGAGCGTGGCGATCCGCACCGGAGACACGCCGCAGCGCGAGCGCGCGGCGATGGTGCGAAACCCGCCCGACATCCTCATCACGACGCCCGAGTCGCTGTATCTGATCCTCACCTCCAACGCCCGGCACATGCTGAGCGGGGTCGAGGCCGTGATCGTCGACGAGATCCACGCCGTGGCCCACTCAAAGAGGGGGGCGCACCTCGCGCTGACGCTTGAGCGCCTGGAGGCTCAGGTGCGCGCCGCCAACCGCGATCCCGACGGCACGGTGGTCCAGCGGATCGGGCTGAGCGCCACGCAGAGTCCGCTGGAGGAGATCGGTCGCTACCTGGTGGGTCCCCGCCGCGAGGTCAACATCATCGACGCCGGGAGTCGCAAGCAGCTCGACCTGCGCATCGAGGTGCCGGTCGAGTCGATGGCCGAACCCGCGGCGGCGATCGACCCGGAGCGCGACCCGCTCGAGCCCCTCGCCGGCGGCGAGTCGACTCGCTCCTCGATCTGGCCGGCGATCTACCCGGAACTGCTCGCGCTGGTGAGCGCTCACTCCTCGACGATCGTGTTCGTCAACAACCGCCGCTCGGCCGAGCGGGTGGCGCTGCGCCTGAACGAGCTCGCCGGTGCCGCGATCGCGCGCGCACACCACGGCTCGCTGGCGCGCGAGGAGCGCTCGAAGGTGGAGGAGCTGTTGAAGGCCGGGGAGCTGCCCTGCCTGGTGGCGACCAGCTCGCTCGAGCTCGGGATCGACATGGGGGCCGTCGACCTCGTCATCCAGATCGAGTCGCCCAAGTCGGTGGCGCGCGGGCTGCAGCGCATCGGGCGCGCCGGTCACAATGTCGACGAGGTCAGCCGCGGGCGGATCTTCCCCAAGTTCCGCGGCGACCTGCTCGAGTGCGCGGTTGTCGCCCGGCGCATGCACGAAGGCCTGATCGAGTCCACCGTCGTGCCCCGCAACGCGCTCGATGTTCTCGCCCAGCAGATCGTGGCGATCGCCGTCGCGGCGGAGCCGGCGAAAGCCGGCCCCGCAAAGGGTCCTGGCGCTCCCGCTGAGGATGGCGCGAGCGCGGGCGGCGGAGTGTCGGTCGATGAGCTGCACGCGCTCGTCACAAGCACCTACTCCTACTCGGAGCTGTCCCGCGAGCTGCTCGAGAACGTGCTCGACATGCTCGACGGTCGCTACCCCTCGAAGGAGTTCGGCGAGCTGCGCGCGCGCATCGTGTGGGATCGCGTCGCGGGCACGATCCGCGCCCGCTCGGGCTCGCGCCAGCTGGCGGTGGCGAACGCCGGCACGATTCCCGACCGCGGTCTGTATGCGGTCACGCTCCCCGACGGGCGCCGCGTGGGCGAGCTCGACGAGGAGATGGTCTATGAGGCAAGGCCCGGACAGGCCTTCCTGCTCGGCGCCTCCACCTGGCGCATCGAGGAGATCGGCCGCGACCGCGTGATCGTCACGCCCGCGCCGGGCGCGCCCGGCGCGGTGCCGTTCTGGAAGGGCGACTCGGTCGGTCGCGGAAAGGAGCTCGGCGAGGCCGTCGGCGCGTTCGCGCGCTGGGCTGTTGACTCTGATTCGGAGACCCTCAAGCGCGACTACGACCTCGACGAGCGCGCGGCGGGGAACCTGCTCTCCTACCTGCGCGAGCAGCAGGCGGCGACGCGCGTGCTGCCCTCGGATCGCACGCTCGTCCTCGAGCGCTTTCGCGATGAGATCGGCGACTGGCGCCTGTGCCTGCTCTCGCCCTACGGCGGCCGCGTGCACGCGGCCTGGGGGCTCGCGCTGTCGGCCCGCATTCGCGAGCGCTTCGACCTCGAGGCCGACGTCCTCTGGAGCGACGACGGGATTGTCCTTCACCTTCCCGACCTCGACCTAGATGCTGCCGAGGCGCTTCCCTCCGCCGCGGAGCTCGTTCTGATGGAGCCCGAGGAGGCCCAGCCGGCGCTCACCGCCGAGCTCGGCGGCTCGGCCCTGTTCGGCGCGCGCTTTCGCGAGAACGCCGCCCGCGCGCTGTTGATCCCCCGCGCCTACCCGGGACGCCGCACGCCCCTGTGGCAGCAGCGGCTCAAGGCCCAGAGCCTGCTCGAGGCGGCAAGCCGCTACGCCGATTTTCCAATCGTGCTTGAGACCTACAGGGAGTGCCTGTCCGACGTTCTTGACGTCGCAGGGCTCGAAGCGCTCCTGCGCGACCTGCACACCGGTGCGATCTCCCTGGTGGAGGTCGAGACCGCCACCGCCTCCCCCTTCGCCTCCTCGCTGCTGTTCGACTACGTGGCGACCTACATGTACGAGGGCGACACGCCCAACGCCGAGCGCCGCGCCGCCGCGCTGTCGCTGGACCGTGACCTGCTGCGTGAGCTGCTCGGTCAGGAGGAGCTGCGCGAGCTGATCGACGCCGGAGCGCTCGAGCGCGTCGAAGACGACCTCCAGCGCCGCTCCGAGCTGACGCGTGCGACCGATCGCGACGGCTTGCACGACGTGCTCCGACGCCTCGGCGACCTCACGCGCGAGGAGCTCTCACGGCGGGTGCTGGACGGGATCGACGCGGCCGCCATGCTCGCGGAGCTCGAGCGCGAACGGCGTGCGATCCGCCTGCGCGTCGGCGGCGAGGAGCGCTACGTCGCGGCTGACGACGCCGGCCTCTACCGCGACGCGCTATCCGCGGTGCCCCCCGGCGGCCTGCCCAAGTCGTTCCTCGAGGATGTTCCGGATGCGCTCGCGGTGCTCGTCGCCCGCTTCGCCCGCACGCACGGGCCGTTCGCGACCCGGGATCTGCGCGAGCGCTACGGCGTCGACGCGAGCGCGGTGCTGCGGGAGCTCGAGCGCTCGGGAGATCTCGTCCGCGGAGAGCTCCGCCCCGGCGGCAGCGAGCGCGATTGGTGCGACGTGGAGGTCCTGCGCCGCGTCAGGCGCGCTTCGCTCGCGGCCTTGCGCCGCGAGATCGAACCGACCGACAGCCGGAGCCTCGCCGCCTTCCTGCCCTCGTGGCAGGGCGTGGACCGGCACTCCGGCGCGGGCGCGGGTGTGGACCGGCTGCG
Organism: uncultured Solirubrobacteraceae bacterium; assembly: GCA_963779605.1. Classification (GTDB taxonomy): domain Bacteria; phylum Actinomycetota; class Thermoleophilia; order Solirubrobacterales; family Solirubrobacteraceae; genus Palsa-744. The sequence goes on along the minus strand of CAVZYR010000004.1, from coordinate 381,746 downwards.
CGAGGTGCTGGTCGGCCTGCAGGGTCTCGCGCTGCCGGTCGAGGTGTGGGAGCGCGACGTGCTGCCGCGGCGCACGGGGGCCTACTCGCAGACGTGGCTCGACAGCCTCTGCGCAAGCGGCGAGGTCGTGTGGGTCGGCGCCGGGCCGGTGGGCGGGCGCTCCGGGCGGGTCGCGCTGTACTTCCGCGATGACGCCCCGTCGATCGGCCCGCCGTCGCTCAGCGCATCGACGCGCGCCGGCGCAGCGTCGCCGGCCGGCCGCGAGCATGACCTGCTGCGCGCGCGCCTGGCCCACGGTCCCTGCTTCTTCGGCGATCTGCTGGCCGGGCTGGATGCGCCCGCCGAGGCACTCCGCGTCGCGCTCTGGAGCCTCGTGTGGGCCGGTGAGGTCACCAACGACGCATGGGCTCCGCTGCGAGCGCCACACCTCGCGCTCGCCCGCGGCGATCGCCCGCGAGTGGAGGGCGATGCAACAGGCGCTGCGCGCGCCGGGCGGCCTGCGCTCGGCCGCTCGCGCTTCGGCGCCCGCCGCGCGGGCGCTCACCGTTCCGGCGTCGGCGAGCAGCTCCAGGGCCGCTGGTCGCTGACCGAGCCGGTCTTCGCCGGCGCAGCCGCCGATCCCGCCGAGCGCCGGCGCGCGCTCTGCGAGCTGCTGCTCGAGCGCTACGGGATCGTCACCCGCGAGCAGGTGCTCGCGGAGGGGATCAAGGGGGGCTTTGCAACGCTGTATGAAGCCTTCTCCAACCTGGAGACACTCGGGGTCTGCCGACGCGGCTACTTCATCGAGGGCATGGGGGGCGCGCAGTTCGCGCTTCCCGGCGCCGTCGAGCGCCTGCGCGCAGTGCGCAGCGGCGCTGTGGTCCCCGGCGGCGAGCGCCCGCGCGCGCTCGTGATCGCGGCAGCCGATCCGGCCCAGCCCTACGGCGCCGCGCTTCCCTGGCCGAAACGCGAGGAGCTCCAGCGCCGCCCGGCCCGGGTCGCCGGGGCCTATGTGGTGATGGTCGCCGATGAGCCGGCGCTGTACGTGGAGCGCGGCGGTCGCGGCCTCGTGACGCTGGTCGAGGGCTCCGTGCTCGACGGCCTGCGAGCGCTCGCCGAGGCCGTGCGCACGGGGCGTGTCGGCAAGCTCGCGCTCGAGCGCATCGACGGTGAGCCGGCAATGTCCTCCGAGCTCGTGGGGGCGCTCGTCGAGCTCGGTTTCCACTCCGGTCCGCGCCGGCTGACGTTGACCGCCTGAAGCCCTGCGAGAGCCGGGGTCTGCGCGGTTTGCGCCTGGCTGCTCGGACGATGCCCTTTACTTGTGTAATGCAAGTCGAAAGCGCAGGCCCGACACGTCCGCGCCGTGTTGGTCACAAGGGTGCCGCCCACATCGAGCCGGGCAACACGCTCGCGAGCTTCGACGCGGCGCTTCGTCACGGCGTCGACATGATCGAGCTGGACGTCCTCTCAGAGCGCCGCGACGGCAGCGGCCGGCTGCTCGTGGCACACGACTTCGAGGACATCAGCGAACGCACGCCGCTCAGCTTCGAGCGCGCGCTCGAGCACCTCGCGGGCGACGCCTTCGCGGGTATCGACCTGGACGTGGACGTGAAGCTGCCCGGCTATGAGCTGCGCGTGCTGGACAGCCTGCGCGACTTCGGGCTGGTTGATCGCACGCTGATCAGCGGAATGTTCCCGGCCGGTCTGGCGCTGATCCGCGCCGCCGAGCCGGCGCTTCGCCTGGGCTGGTCGGTGCCGCGCGTCCGCCGCGACTACACGACCGACCTGCTGACCGCGATCCCGGCGCTCGCGATGCTCACCGGCTACCGCGCGATGCTGCCGCGCCGGGCCCGGACCGCGCTCAAGGAGGGCCGCTTCGACGCGATCATGGCGCACTGGCGCGTGGTCTCCCCGGCGCTCGTGCGCGCCGTGGCCGAAGGTGGCGGCGAACTTTACGTATGGACGGTCGATGACTCAAGCCTGATCGACAGGCTCACGAAAATGGGGGTCGACGGCATCATCACGAACGACCCGCGCCTGTTTTAGGCTCGCGCGCCGCTACACGGGCGCGCGCCGGCGGCAGCGCTCCTCGTCAGCCGATCGAGCAGGTGGCCGCGCTGAAGCCGGCCGGATCGGCACCCGCGAGGCTCTGACGTCCGGAGCTCGTGGGGCGCGAGACCGAGTCAAGGACAGTTCCGCCCCGGCGCCACTCGAAGCTCACCACGCCGCGCAGCAGGAATGCCGGCTTGCCCGGGACGGGAACGAGCTGGAAGCTGCGCCCCGCCTGACGGGTCGACTTGGCGCGCCCGACGGCGACGAACCCGGAGCCGGCTTCGGTCGTCAGATCCACCCACTGCTTGTTCGCGGCCCGGTACTGCAGGCGAAAGCGCATGTACATCATGTGCCCGGACTGGCCGTCGCCGGGCATCGATCCGCGGATGCCCACGGTGTCCGGCTGGTCCGGGGGGTTGCAGACGTCGATCGTGGCCCACAGCTGGGCGGACTGGAGCAGGGACTGCTTGCTCGTGAGCTTGTGCGCCGCCGTCGTCTTCGCGCCCGCCGAGGAGGCGAATGCGCCGAGCGCAGGAGCCGACAGCAACAGGACCAGCACGGCCGCGCAGGCGCGGCCCGGTTTCGGTGAGAACATGCTCTTGAAGATAGCGCCGGGGCGCCTGCAGGGGCGCCGGTGGGCTTTCAGCATGTGATATGCCTGCTCGATGGCCGGGATGCGCTCAGCGGAGGTGGTGGAGTTGCTCGGGCGAGTGCCCGTCTTCTCGACTCTCGTGCAGGGCGATCTGGAGCGGATCGCCGAGTTGTCGGTGCCACGTCGATTCGAGCCAGGCCAAGTGGTGTTCCGGGAGGGCGACGCCAGCGACACCTGCTACGTCGTTCGCGAGGGCCACGCGCGCGCCATCCGCGAGCACGGCGACGGACGCACGATCACGCTCGCGACCTTCGGGCCCGGCGACTTCTTCGGCGAGCTTGCGATGTTCGAGGACGAGCTTCGCTCAGCGACAGTGGAGGCGATCGAGCCGATCGCCGTGGTCGCCGTGCTGGGGCCCGACATGCGCAGGCTGATGACCGAACACCCGGAGATCTCGATGCGTCTCGTCGTGGCGCTGGGCAGGCGCCTGCGTGAGACCAACGAGCGCCTCTCGCGCCAGTCCTTCCAGACGGTGCAGAGCCGCGTGGCGGTGGCGCTGAGCGAGCTGGTCGCACAGGAGCTCGCCGAGGAGCGCGAGCAGATCCAGGCCGACGGGCGAGACGCGCAGGCGGGCGCGGGCGCCGGGGATCCACCGGAAGCTTCAAGGGCGAGCGCCCCTCGCGCGGGCGACGTCCTGATCACCGCGACCCAGGCCGACCTGGCCCAGCTCGCCGGCTCCTCGCGCGAGTCGGCCAGTCGCTTCCTCGCCGTACTCGAGCGCGCCGGGGTGATCTCCCAGGGCAGGGGCCGACTGGTGGTGCACGATCCCGAGGCGCTGAAGCAGTATGTCTTCTAAACGCCGGCGCAGGCCGCAGCCACAGGAGATCTCGGCCGGCGGCGTGGTCGTGCGCGGAGCACCCCGCCTCGACGACGAGCAGATTGTGGTGATCGTCCCGAAGCGCCGCGCGCCCGACGGCTCGCGTGTCCTTGCGCTGCCCAAGGGGCATGTCGACCCCGGCGAGAACGCGCTGCAGGCGGCGCAGCGCGAGGTGCGCGAGGAGACGGGCATCGTGGCTGAGCCGGTGCGCGAGCTGGGCGAGGCGCGCTACTGGTACAGGCGCGACGGGCAGACGATCTCAAAGGCGGTCTCCTTCTATCTGTTCTCCTACGTGGAGGGCGACACCGAGGACCATGACGACGAGGTCGAGGAGGCGCGCTGGATCGGCCTGCAGCAGGCTCAGACCGAGCTCAGCCACGCGGGTGAGCGCGAGATGGTGGTGCGGGCGCTCGCCTGCTTGGAAGAAGGCGGGTCCAAAGAGCGGTAGCCTGCCGTCCGTGCAGGTGCTGAACTTTTATTCGACGATCTTTGCCGACGAGCTCAAGCGCGGACGCAAGACGGCCACGATCCGCCTTGGCAACAAGTCGGGCAAGTACCGCAAGAACCAGGCGGTGCTCGTCACAATCGGCTATCAGTACTCGCCGCGGGAAAGGATCTTCGAGGCGGTCATCGACCAGGTCGAGGTGATGAAGGTCGCAGACCTCTCTCCGCGTGACATCAAGCACGACAATCCCGAGTTCCGCCGCCACGAGGAGCTGATCCACTTCCTCGAGCAGATCTACGGCCGGGAGGTATCGATGGACGACACCGTCACGGTCGTGCGCTTCTCGCAGATTCTCGACACGCCGACAGGCATGACCGAGGCGATGAAGGGCTTCGGCGGCGCGCAGAACTGAGCGCCGGCCGGCTCTCGCGGCCAGACAGGGGGAGATTCGCTGGCAGTTGTGGTGCCAGAGTGCCAGCCAGGCCTTGAAGAACCCCGCATCTCTTATATATTGAGGCTGTTCGTTGGCACTCTCACCCCGAGAGTGCCAAAGGGCGGCCAGATTCCCGGCAACGGGGCCACCGAGCCGCCGGTCGCATTCTCTAGATGGAGGTTTTTCAACATGAAGCTCAAGCCCCTGGGCGATCGTTTGATCGTGCGGGCGATCGAGGAGGAGGAGACCACCGCGAGTGGTCTAGTTCTGCCCGATACTGCCAAGGAGAAGCCACAGAAGGGCAAGGTCCTCGCCACCGGCGACGGCAAGATCGACGATGACGGCAAGCGCATCCCGCTGGACGTGAAGAAGGGCGACGAGGTCCTCTACAGCAAGTACGGCGGGACCGAGATCAAGATCGACGGGGAGGATCTGCTCGTGTTGCGCGAGTCGGACGTCCTAGCCCGCGTCGAGGCTTAAGGAGATCAGAAGAACATGGCTCACAAGGAACTCAAGTACAGCTCAGAGGCACGCCAGGCGCTGGAGGCGGGTGTAGACGCGGTCGCTAACGCGGTCAAGGTCACGCTCGGCCCCAAGGGGCGCTATGTCGTGCTCGATAAGAAGTTCGGCGCTCCCACGATCACCAACGACGGTGTCACGATCGCTCGAGAGATCGAGGTCGAGGACGTGTTCGAGAACCAGGGTGCTCAGCTGGTGCGCGAGGTGGCGACCGCCACCAACGACGTCGCCGGCGACGGCACCACCACGGCCACCGTGCTCGCCCAGGCGATCGTGCGTCAGGGTCTGAAGAACGTTGCGGCCGGCGCCAACCCGCTGGCGCTGAAGCGCGGCATCGAGAAAGCCGTCGACCAGGTCGTCGCCAACATCGCCTCGCAGTCCAAGGAGGTCTCCGGCAAGGACCAGATCGCTCGCGTGGCGACCATCTCGGCCGGCGACGACGACATCGGCGACGTGATCGCCGACGCCATCGAGAAGGTCGGTAAGGACGGCGTGGTCAACGTCGAGGAGGGCCAGACGTTCGGCATGGATCTCGAGTTCACCGAGGGCATGCAGTTCGACAAGGGCTACATCTCGCCCTACATGGTCACCGACCAGGACCGCATGGAGGCGGTGCTCGAGGACCCCTACATCCTCATCGCCAACCAGAAGATCGGCTCCGTGCGCGACGTGCTGCCGGTGCTCGAGGCCGTGATCCAGAGCGGCAAGTCGCTGCTGATCATCGCCGAGGACGTCGAGGGCGAGTCGCTCGCGACGCTCGTGGTCAACAAGCTGCGCGGAACCTTCACCGGCGTGGCCGTCAAGGCCCCCGGCTTCGGGGACCGTCGCAAGCGCATGCTCGAGGACATCGCGATCCTCACGAACGCCGAGGTGATCACCGAGGAGATGGGCCTGAAGCTCGAGAACACGCAGGTCTCACAGCTCGGACGCGCCCGTCGCGTGGTGGTGGCCAAGGACACGACCACGATCGTCGACGGCGCAGGTGATGCACAGGCGATCAAAGGACGCATCAACCAGATCAAAGCCGAAGTCGAGAACACCGACTCGGACTTCGATCGCGAGAAGCTCCAGGAGCGCCTGGCCAAGCTCTCCGGCGGCGTCGCCGTGGTCAAGGTCGGCGCGGCCACCGAGACGGAGATGAAGGAGAAGAAGCACCGCGTCGAGGACGCGCTGCAGGCCACCCGGGCCGCGCTCGAGGAGGGCATCGTGCCGGGCGGCGGCGTCGCGCTGCTGCAGGCCTCATCCGCCGTCAAGGTCGACGGCATCACCGACGACGACGAGAACACGGGCGCGCGCATCGTGCTCCGTGCACTCGAGGAGCCGCTGCGTCAGCTCGCAGAGAACGCGGGGCTCGAGGGCTCGGTCGTCGTCAACGACGTGCGCAAGGCCAAGAAAGGCCAGGGTCTGAACGCGGCCACCAACGAGATCGTCGATCTCGTGGCAGCCGGCGTGATCGACCCCGCGATGGTCACCCGCTCGGCGCTGCAGAACGCCGCATCGATCGCCAAGAACATCCTCACCACGGAGGCGATCGTCGCCGAGGTGCCGGAGAAGGAAGGCGCCGCCGGCGGTGGCGGCGGCATGCCCGACATGAGCGGCATGATGTAGCAAGCGGCTCGACCGTCGCAGGCGGCGGCTGAGCTCCTCAGCGGCCGAGAGATGTGTCAGAGGGCCCGGCATGATGCCGGGCCCTCTCTCTGACCGAAGCTGCGGATCCCGGCTGAGGCGCCTGTTTAGGCCCGGAGCCCGGCGGCCTCGAGGGCCTCAGGGCGATCCCGGTACACGAAAGTCGACATCAAGCGACCGTCGCGGACGGTCACGACGTGTGCGTCTGGAAGCTCGATCGGGACTCCGCTCGCGCTGCCCTCGGCCACGACGCGCACGAACACCACCACCTGGTCGCCCGCGTCGAGAAAGCGCTCGGGCTCAAAGCGCCATTCGGCCCAGGCGTCGCGCAGCATCGCGACCAGTTGCGCAAATCCCTCTCGTCCCCTGAAGACAGGTTCGCCCTCCGGGTAGCCGCCGGGAAGCCGAAGCTCGTACTCCTCGTCGAGGTAGTCACGGAAGATCCGATCCGAGAACGCCGAGTCGTCGTTCGGGTCAGTCCCCCCCAGACTGGGGAGCAACGCATACCAGCGACGGACGAGCTCGATGTTGGGCGACATCGCCACCAAGTATTCCGCGGCGTTTGGCTGGACGATCGTGGGCGCCGTACCGGCCGTACCGGCCCTGGGCGTATTCGACAATTTTGATCGGTTTTCCGGAGCTGCGGATACCGCGCTTGTAGGAACGGGACGCCACTCCTGTCGCGCGTGCCGGCTGCGCGATACTCCGAGACGATGCCCCGAGACAAAGTGGACGTCGCCAAGCGGGTGGTTGATGCCTACAACCGCCGTGACGTCGATGGCCCGTTCGCCGAGCTCGCGACCCCCGACTTCGAGTGGTACCCGGCACTCAACAGGGCTCTCGACGGGGGCGGCTACCACGGACGCGAGGGCGTCGAGAAGTTCACCGCCGACACAATCGAAAACTGGGAGGAGCTCCAGATCATCGCTGAGGAGTTTCGCGATCTCGGCGATCGGGTGGTTGTGCTGGGCCGGATGAAGGGACGGGGGAAGGGCAGCGGCGTACCGGTCGATCAGCCGTTCGCGAGCATCTTCGACTTTCGGGGTGACAGGATCCGGCGCAACCGGGTGTACCTCGATCACGCCGAGGGACTGCGGGTGGCAGGACTGTCCGAGTAGACGCGCCCGGGCTTGGCAGACACTGCCAGCCCTGGGCATATCCGTCGATTTCGGTCAGCTTCCCGGAGCTGCGGATTTCGCGCTAGCGCCGCTTATCGCCATACTCGTCAGCCGTGTCGGCAAACCGGGACTTTCGGCTCGCCGGGCCATCGGACGCTAGGGCCATCGCGGCTCTGCACGCTGACAGCTGGCGCCGTTACTATCGTGGCGTCTATTCCGACGCCTTCCTCGACGGTGACGTCGCCGTCGATCGGCTTGCGGTGTGGACCGATCGACTGGGGCGACGCGATGCTGGATCTTGCACGATGCTTGCCGAGGACGGGAGCGGCCTGATCGGCTTCGCGCACACCGTCTTCGACGAGGACCCAACGTGGGGGGCCCTGCTCGACAACATCCATGTCGCCCACGCCCACAAACGTCGAGGTGTTGGCTCGGGCCTGCTCGCCCGGATAGCCGAGGCCGTCGCCGGTAGGCCGCATCGGACCAGTCTGTACCTTTGGGTCAACGAACAGAACCCGGACGCCCAGGCCTTCTACGAGGCTCACGGCGCCAGGCGCATGGAGAGGGCCGTGTCGGTCCCACCGGGAGGGGTCCCCGGCAGGCTTGTTGGATCGCCGCACAAGCTGCGCTACGCGTGGGACGATCCCAGCGCGTTGGCCCGACCGCGGTGACACACCACCGGGCATAACAGACGCTTTCGAGACCCTGCCGGCCCTGGGCGTCGCAGGCCACCAACGACTGATGGTGGCCTGCGCGTCTGGAGTCGAGACCTATTCGACTTCTGCGACCGATCGCGGGCCGTGGCCGACGTACTTCGCCGTCGGGCGGATCAGCTTGGCCTCCCGCTTCTGCTCGAGGATGTGAGCCGACCAGCCCGCCACGCGTGCGCACGTGAACATCGGCGTGAACAGATCCGGCGGCACTTCCGCCAGGTCGAGCACCACCGCGGACCAGAACTCCACGTTGGTGGCGAGCACGCGGTCCGGCCTGCGCGCGTGCAGCTCCGCGAGCGCCGCCCTCTCGAGCGCCTCCGCCGCCTCGAAGCGGGGCGAGCCCAGTTCCTTGCAGGTCCTCCGCAGCACCCGCGCGCGGGGGTCTTCGGCGCGGTAGATGCGATGGCCGAAGCCCATCAGCCGATCGCCGCGGTCAAGCGCGTCTGAGACCCAGCGCTCGGCGTCGCCGCTCGCTTCGACTTCCTCGAGCATCTTCAGCACGCGCGAGGGCGCGCCGCCGTGGAGCGGGCCGGACAGTGCGCCGACCGCAGCCGACAGCGCGGCGGCACAGTCCGCCCCCGTCGATGCGACGACGCGCGCGGTGAACGTCGAGGCGTTCATTCCGTGCTCGGCCGCTGAGACCCAATAGGCGTCGATGGCCTTCACGTGATCGGGATTCGCCTCCCCGCGCCAGCGGATCAGGAAGCGCTCGGGGATGGTCCTGCCTTCGTCGATCTCAGTCTGGGGGACCGGCGGTTGACCGGCTTCGCGCGCCGACTGGGCCACGAAGGAGAGAGCCATCACAGAGGCCCGGGCGAGGTTGTCGCGGGCCTCCTCGTCGGTGATGTCGATCAGCTGTCCGAAGCCCCACTCGGGGGCCAGCATCGCGAGCGCCGACTGCACGTCGACGCGGTGATCACCCGAGCGCACGGTCAGGGCATGCGGTTCTGCCGGAGGCAGTCCGGGCTTGAAGCGCCCGTCCACCAACAGGCCCCAGACCTGCTCGTAGGGGATGGCGCCGACAAGGTTCTCGATGTCGACGCCGCGGTAGCGCAGCGCGCCACCCTCTTTGTCCGGCTCGGCGATCTCGGTGGCGAAGGCGACGACGCCTTCGAGGCCCGACTGCACGCCCTCCAGGGGGGAGGAGGCGGGCGTGGGCGCAGATTGGGTGGGGGACTGGACCTCGCTCATTGCACTCGCTTTCTGGGCTCGCTGCTGACGGGGTGGCTGCCTTGTGGGCGGGCACATATGGTCGCAGGAATGGACTTGCGGGTACGCTCTTGTGAACTCTCGTGACCACCGAGGAGGAGCCATGGCCCAAGACGATCTGATGTTTCGCCCGGCGAGTGAGCTCGCGAACATGGTCCGCCATCGGGAGGTATCGGCGCGAGAGCTCGTGCAGAACTCACTCGATCGCATCGAGGAGCTGAACCCCGCCCTGAACGCGTTCGTCCAGATCGACGCCGAGCGCGCGCTGGCGGCGGCCGACGAGGTGGGCCCCGGCGACGAGCGCCCATTCGCCGGCGTTCCGATCGCGATCAAGAACAACCGCGCGGTGAAGGGCCTGCGCCTCACCTATGGCTGCTCGCTGATGGCAGATCACGTGAGCAACTACGACCACAACATCGTGCGGCGCTTTAGAGACGCGGGATTCGTGATCGTGGGCACGACCACCCTGCCCGAGTACGGCATCCTGCCGGTCAGCGAGGCCCGCCTGTTCGGGCCCACCCGCAATCCCTGGGATCTGCAGCGAACCCCCGGCGGTTCCTCCGGAGGCGCGGCCGCGGCCGTGGCCGCCGGGATGGTGCCCGTGGCTCACGGCAACGACGGCGGCGGCTCGATCCGCATTCCCGCTGCGTGCTGCGGGCTGGTGGGCCTGAAGCCCAGCCGCGGGCGCATCTCGCCGGCCCCGGACCTGGGCGACTCCCCGCTGACGATCGACGGAGTGCTCACGCGCACGGTCGCCGAGACAGCGTCGATCCTCGACGTGCTGGCGGGCTATGAGCCTGGCGACGCCACCTGGGCGCCGCCGCCGTCCGAGCCGTTCGCAGTGGCCGCGGGGCGGGCGCCCGTCTCTGCCGATGTGGCTCGCGGCGGCCGGCTTCGCATCGCCGCGACCACGCTTCCGCCGGTCGCCGCCGCCGTGGTCGATCCGGTCTGCGCGGGCGCGGTCGCCGAGGCGGCTGAGCTGCTGCGCTCGCTGGGTCACGAGGTTGAGGAGGTCGATCCGCCGTGGCAGCTCGAGGGGCTGAGCGAGCTGTTCGGCGCGGTCTTCTCGGTTCACATCGCCCAGTCGATCGCCTACTCGGGCGTCGTCGGCGGGCACGAGCCGACAGCCGAGGACCTCGAGCCGATGAGCTGGGCGATCTTCTCGATGATCCAGCAGCTGAACGCGGTGCAGGGCATGGGCCTGGCGGTACAGCTGCAGGGCTTCGCCCGCCGACTGGTCTCCTTCCTCGCCCCCTATGACGCGCTGCTCACGCCCGCGCTCGCGGAGCGCCCGCTCCCGATCGGGACGCTCGACACAGCCGCTCCCGATCCGATGTCGACCTTCACCCGCTCGGGCCTGTTCACGCCGTTCACGCCGGTCTTCAACGCCGATGGCCAGCCCGGCATCTCACTGCCCCTGTTCCAGGGCGAGGACGGACTTCCGCTCGGGGTGCAGATCGTCGGGCGTCCGGCCGGCGAGCAGAACCTGCTGGCGCTCGCCACGCAGCTGGAAGCCGCAAGTCCCTGGGCCGAGCGGCGACCCGCCGTAACTGAGGGCGTCCTCGACTAGCGGGGCACCGGGGAGCGCCGGCCGTCAGCCGGCGCCCCGCCATCAGCCGCCGCCGAGCACGGCCCCCATCGGCTGCGGTGTGACCTCGAGGAGCTCGGCGTCGGCGGTTCCGCGGGCGGAGATCATCGACACCTCCATCAACTCGGCCTCGTCCCACGTGGCGAACGCGCGCGGTCCCGACACGGCCTCGAGCAGGCGCAGGCTGCGGGACAGGATTGCCGTGGGGATGTGCAATAGCGGGCGCCTGCGGTTCATCGAGCGAAGCACGGTGCGGACGATGTCGTTGTAGCTGAGCGTCTGCGGGCCGGCCAGCTCGAAGCGCTCGTGGCGCCCGCCCCCGGCCGCCTCGCCGTCGGGCGCGCGCAGCGAGGCGATCACGCAGTTGGCCACGTCCTCGGCCCAGATCGGCTCATAGGCGGCGCGGCCGCGCCCGGGGACAGGCATCACCGGGAGCAGCGCCAGGCGCTCGAGCAGCGTCAGCCAGGGGTCCCCGGGGGCGTAGACGATCGAGGGCGCAAAGACCGTCGAGTGCAGGCGCGACTCACGCACCGCCTGCTCGGCGAGCGCCTTCGCGCGAAAGCAGCGTGCGCGCTGGTAGGTGGAGGCGCCGAGGGCCGAGAAGAACACGAAGCGCTCGACGCCGGAGCGTTCGGCCGCCTCGACCATCCGCCAGGTGGCGATGCCGTTGAGCTCCTCGATCGAACCCCGTGGCTGGTCGCGGATCGACGCCGCCAGGTGCACGACGGTCTGCACGCCCCGCAGCGCGTTGCGAAAGGAGGGCGGATCGGCGAGATCCCCGAGCGCGATCTGGACACGCACGCGCTGTGCACCCAGCCGCCGCGGGTCGCGCACGAGGCAGCGCACCTGATCGCCTTCGGCCACCAGGCGGCGCAGCACGGCTGAGCCCACGAGGCCGGTGGCGCCGGTAAGCAGCAACATCTCTGAAACCTAGCGGAGCCGCTCCGCGGCCAGATGGTTGATTCGGCAATCACCTAGGATGTGGCTTTGCTGCGGAGGCGTCATCCGTAAAATGGACCTCTCGCGAACACTCTCCCGCAAACGAACCAGGAAAGACACTGAATGGCCTACGTTATCGCCGAGCCGTGCATTGGCACCAAGGACAACTCCTGCGTGGAGGTGTGCCCGGTGGACTGCATTCACCCGACGCCCGAGGAGCCGGGATATGACGCGGCCGAGATGCTCTACATCGATCCCGAGGAGTGCATCGACTGCGACGCGTGCGTCGAGGCCTGCCCGGTCGACGCCTGTTTCGCGGAGGACCAGCTGCCGGACGAGTGGCAGAAGTACACGCAGATAAACGCCGACTACTTCGCCAACGCCAAGTAGTCAACCCCCCCACGCTGAGGATCGGGCGGCGCGCGGCCCTCGCGCCCGGCGCCGGCCGCCCGGCTGATCCGCCCCGGCGCGCGCCTAACGCTCCCGCACGACTGGATCGAACTCCAGGTAGGACTGGTCGAGCACGTCGAGGACGGGCACATCGGCGACCGCTGCGCCGATCAGCTCTCGCAGCTCGAGCGAGTCGAAGCGGTGTGACTGTGGCGCCACCGGGTTGACCGTGATCGCCTTCAGCGCGATCGTCCGGCGCACCTCGATGGTCACGCCCTGACGCTTATACCAGCTCGGCCCGCGGTGTGAGAGGAATACCTTCGTGGGGTCGCCCGCGACGATTCGCAGCTCGCGTCCCCTGCGCTCGCGCCTGGCCGCGAGCAGCCCCTCGAGGAAGCGCTCCGACAGAGCGCCTTCGACGGTGAACGTGTCCGCGTGCGGATGCAGCTCGAGCAGCGCGGCGATCTCCGTCGGCTCGGCGCTCAACACGAGCCGCCGCTGAAGCGCGACGCTGTCGCGGCCGTGATCTGCGCCCGCGCCCATCGCGCCGCTCGCCGGCGCGCCCTCGGTCGCCCCCAGGCGTACGAGATCGACCGCGTCGACGGTGGCCGCGACGACGTGCTCGATGTCCTCGCCGAGGACCGCGCCGGTGGCCATCAGCAGCCCGTCGGAGACGTCGGGCGAGGAGGCTGCTCTGCGGTCGATCGCGCCATCGATCAGCACCTGCGCCGCGCCGAGCTCGATCATCGCGTCGCTCACCGCGCGTACGTCGGCCGCCGCGCTCGGCCCGGCAACTTCGACCGTGCCCGCCTCAGACAGTCTCGCCAGGACGACTTCGCCCAGTGGCGTCCTCAGGCCCGTCTGCGCGAGGCGCTCGTGTCCGACGCCGCTCGAGCGCAGCAGTTCGCCGGTGGTCGCCACGAGGCTTCCCTCCACGAGCTTCAGCCGAGGCTTGTCGATGCGCGCATCGATCACGTCGTGCGCCTCGCCGTCGCGCCCGATCGAGGTCACGCCGATCGGCGTTCGGGCGGCCGCGTGCTCAGCCAGAATCGCCGTCAGCGTCTCGGTCTTGCCCGTGTTCTTGGCGAGACCCACCAGGGCGAGCCGCCGCGTCCCCGACAGCAGCTCCGTCAGCCGCGCGGGCCGGGCGCTAGCCATCCGTGCCGGAGGTGCTCGCCGCGCTCGGGAGTGCGGCGGAGGAGTCGGCCAGGCGCGCGGCCAGCTCGCGCACGATGAAGCTCGCCACGTGATACGGGTAGGTGCCCTTCGAGAAGCCCGCGTCATAGCCGAGCTCCTTGGCGAGCTCGTTCGACACGCGCGGGCCGCCGCAGGTGAGGATCAGCTGCTTGCGCCTGCCCTCAGCCTCGACGATCTCCACCAGCTCGGTCAGATTGTGGACGTGGAGGTTCTGCTGGGTGACGGTCTGTGAGACGAGGATCGCGTCGGCGTTGAGGTCGATCGCCCTGGCGACGAGCACGCTGTTCGGCACCTGACTGCCGAGATTGTGCGTGTGGAAGGCCTTGTAGCCCTCGAGCCCGTGGTGTCCGTGAAAACCCTTGAGGTTGAGCATCGCGTCGATGCCCACGCTGTGGGTGTCCGTGCCGGTGGCGGCCCCGACGACCACGATCGGGCGGCCGATCTGCTCGCCCGCGAATGCTTCGATCTCATCCTCGTTCATGTACTCGATGTCGAACCCCTCGACGCTGAGCGAGGCGTAGTCGACGGTGCTCGTGCACTCGCCGAACATGACGAAGTAGGTGTAGCCCTCGGTCAGGCTCTGGTAGTGGACGACCTCCGGATGCTCGAAGCCCATCTTCGCGACGAGCTCCTGGGCGGCCTTGCGCGCCGCCAGGCCATAGGGGACCGGCAGCGTGAAGCTGAACTGGACGATGCCATCGCCGAGGTGGTCGGCGTAGGGCCTGACATGCTCGAGGTCGATCTCTCGATGCGGCCCACCGGACGGCGCCGTGCTAGACACGGCTCGGCACCCCCTGCATCAACTCGCTGGCCGGGTTCAGGTAGTCCTCATGCGTCTCGACGATCCCCTCGGCGCCGCGGCCCTCGTCGACCTGACGGGGGACGTCCCCGAACACGCCCTCGCCGAGCGCAGTGAACAGGCCGACATCGGCGATCCGCTCGAGCAGCTCGTGCGCTCCCTGCAGCACCCCCTGGGCGCGCGTCTGCACGATACCCCCGGGCCTGAACTCGATCTCCGATCCGAGGTCGCGCGCGGAGTCGAACACGTAGTTGACGTTTTCAAGGCCGATCACGCGGTCGTGGATGTGGGGCGTGAAGATGCCCTCGGTCGGCACGCCGATCGTCTGGATGCCCTGGCCCGTCGCGATCGTGACGAGGTTGAACAGCGAGTCGCAGGCGTGAGTGCGGTACAGGTTGCCGTCCATGTGGCGCGTGGGGGGCATGTACTTGACCGGGCAGTCGGGGAACAGCTCGCGCGTGAGCTGCGCCTGCGCCCACTCGAACAACAGGCTGTTGACCACCGGCGTGTCGATCTCGAACGCATCCCCCAGGGCGATCTGCTCGTCGGGCACGCCGGAATCGAGCGCGAGCTGGCGGTTGATGAACTGCGACGCGGTCACCGAAGGCGCCGCCTCGATCGCGTCGGCGGTGCGCAGGTAGTTGTCCTCGCCGGTGTTGATGACGACCCCGAAGTAGCCGTTGATCATGCGCGAGACGCGCTGGTCGATGAGGCCGCGCACGGGGTTGATGTCGCGGTAGAGGATCCCGTAGAGCGCGTCGTTGACCATGTTGTCGAAGCCCTCGATCGCGCCCATCGCGGCGATCTCCGGCATGCACAGGCCCGAGCAGAAGCTCGACAGGCGCACGTAGCGGCCGTTCTGCTCAGACCACTCATCCAGCGCTGCGCGCATGATCCGGAAGTTCTCCTGTGTCGCGAAGGTGCCGCCGTAGCCCTCGGTCGTGGGCCCGTAGGGGACGTAGTCGAGCAGGCTCTGTGCGGTCGAGCGGATCACCGCGACGATGTCGCCGCCGGCCTCGGCGACGGCCAGGCCGTGCACGACGTCCTCGTACACGTTCCCCGTCGCGGTCAGCACGTAGCGAAGCGGCGGTGGGCTCTCGCCGAGCCGCGCCCGCAGCTCGCGGCGCTCACCCATGCGCGCGCTCATCTCGCTCAGGCGCCGCTCGCAGGCCTGCGTTATCTGCGCCCTGATCGCGCCATCCTGCGCCCGCGGCAGCGCGCACAGCTCGAGCTTTCCCGCGTCGACGTCCTCGGCGATCTGCTGGGCGCTGCGGGTCTCGTCCTCGAGCATCGCGTTGCCGAGCCAGTAGGCGATCCCGCGACCGAGCTCACCACGGTCTGCAACATGGTCCACCAGCACGTTGGGAAGCGGCGCGTCGAGCTCGTTGACCCCGTCCACCCCGAGCAGTCGCGCCACCGTCCGCTCGACCGACACGGTGGTCTTGCGCGAGATCTCCTCGCCGACCTGCGCGGCGATCTGGGCCGCAGCCTGCCGGCAGGAGGCGATAACGCCCGGATCGAGGTCGAGCTTGCCCTGTGCCCCGTTCATCGCACGTCTCGCACGATCGGAAACGGGATGACCTCACGCAGGGTGTCGCGTTCGGTCAGGATCATCACCAGCCGGTCCACGCCCATTCCCCCGCCGGCGGTCGGCGAATAGCCGTACTCGATCGCCCGCGCATACTCCTCGTCGTTGGGATGGGGGACATCCTCATCGTCGATCATCCGCCGCTTGCGCTGGTCGACGAACCGCTGCCACTGGTCGACGGGGTCGTTCAGCTCGGTGTCGCCGCTGACGAGCTCGATGCCGCCGATGACGGCGTCGAAGTGCTCGGCGAGCTCGGGGTACACGGCGTGGCGCTTGGTGATCGGGAAGGGCTCGAGTGGGAAATCGAAGACGTGCGTGGGCTGGTTGATCGTCTGCTCGATCTTGCTCGAGTAGATGTCGGATACGACCTCCGCCCAGGTCGACTGCGGGGCGATCGGCTCATCGAGCACCTCGGCCAGCTCATCGCGCGTGGACTCCATAAAGTCCACGCCCGTGCGCTCGAGGATGAGCTCGCGCATCGTGACCCGTCGCCAGGGCTTGGCGAGATCGATGTCTTCGCCGTTCCGTTTGACCACCGTGCGCCCGAGCACCCGCTGCGCGACGTCGCGGAACATCTCTTCGGTCGCGGTGGCCACGTCGTTGTAGTCGGCGTAGGCCATCATGAACTCGATGATCGTGAACTCGGGGCTGTGCTTCGGAGAGATGCCCTCGTTGCGGAACACCTTGCCCATGTCATAGACGTTCTCCATACCGCCGACGATGCAGCGGTTGAGGAACAGCTCGACCGAGATCCGCAGGTACAGGTCGCGGTCGAGCGCGTTGTGATGGGTCGTGAACGGCCGTGACCCGGCGCCGCCGGCAAGCGACTGCAGGGCCGGCGTTTCCACCTCGATGAAGTTCCGTTCGTTGAGCCATTCGCGGATCGCATAGACGATCTGATAGCGCGTGATGAACAGCGCGCGCGTCTCCTCGTTGGCGATCAGGTCGAGCTCGCGGTAGCGGTAGCGGGTGCCGGTGTCGCCCAGTCCGTGGTGCTTGTCCGGCGGCGGTCGCAGCGCCTTGGTCAAGAGCGTGCACCCGATCACCGCCAGCGCGAGCTGCCCCCGCTGGGTGACGTAGATGCAGCCCTCGATACCGACGATGTCTCCGATGTCGAGGTTCAGGATGCGGTCGTAGGTCTCCTGTCCGAGGGCGTCCACCCGCACGACCGCCTGGATCGAGCCGGATAGGTCGCGTACGTCAAGGAACGCCGTCTTGCCGTGCCCGCGCCGGGAGATCAGACGCCCGGCGATGTGGTAGCGAAGCTCGGGATGTTCGCCCGGCTCCAGGGTGCTGGGGTCGTGTGCCGCGAGCACATCTGCGATGCGCGTACGCTCGGCCCACAGCGTGACGGGCGGATAGGGATCAACCCCTTCGGCCCGCAGCCGTTCCATCTTCGCGCGCCGTTCGTCGAATTCGACGGCGCCGTCCGGCGCCTGCGTATCCGCGCTGACGCCGGCGTCCTCACGCGAGCCGCTCTCGGCGGCCGCGCCGTTTGCTTCGGCTCCTGTCTCAGCCTCGGGCGCGCGCTCGGAGAGCGCGGCCTCGGGGTCCTGCGGTTGGCTTCCCGGTACGGGCATATACAGACGATCCTCTCAAGTGGGCTTCCTTGTCAAGCGGTCGAGCAGGGCGCCGGTGGGCGCCCGTGGCCGCGGACTAGGCCATCGGCAGCGACATGCCCGCCGGTTTTCGCTCGGGCGCCGCCGGAGCGGGCGCGACCGGAATCGGCTCGGCGGCGAGGTCCGCCAGTGGCAGCAGCGGCAACTCGAGCGGCGCCATCGCGATCATCCCGCGCGCGATCTGGTGGATCGCCTGTGAGGCGGGATCATCGGGGTCCTCGATGACGAGCGGAACGCCGCTGTCTGCGTGCTCGCGCAAGGGCATCGTCAGGGGCACGCTGCCCAGCAGCGGCACGTCGAGCTCGTCGGCCAGCTCCTTGCCCCCACCCTCGCCGAAGATCGCGAAGCGCTCGCCCGAGGGTGTCGTGAAGCCGGACATGTTCTCGATCACGCCGGCGATCTCCAGGGAGACCTTGTGCGCCATGTGAGCGGCACGACGCGCGACCTTCTGGGCGGTCTGCTGCGGGGTGGTGACGATCACGAACTGGGCCTGCGGAAGCAGCTGGGCGAGCGTCATCGAGACATCGCCGGTTCCAGGGGGCAGGTCGATCAGTAGGTAGTCCAACGCGCCCCAGTCGACGTCGTTGAGGAACTGCGTGAGCGCCTTGTGCAGCATCGGCCCCCGCCAGACGACGGCGGCGTCCTCCTCGACGAAGAAGCCGATCGACATGACCGAGACGCCATGGGCGTCCAGCGGGATGATCTTGCGCTCGGCCGACACCGGCGGGCGGGTGGAGCCGATACCGTACATGCGCGGGATCGAGTAGCCCCACACGTCCGCGTCGAGCACGCCGACGCGCTTGCCTTCGCCGGCCAGCGCGGCCGCCAGGTTGGCCGTCAGCGTCGACTTGCCGACGCCTCCCTTGCCCGAGCCGATGCAGAGCACGTTTGCGACCTGCGCGAGCGCTCCGTCGGGAAGGCTGCCGCGGCCGAGCTTCTGCTGGAGCGCCGACTTCTGGACGTCCGTGAGGACATCGAAGAACACGTTCACGTGCGACACCCCGTCCAGCGCCGACACCGCCTCGGCGACCGCGGTTTGGAAGTGCCCCTTGATCGGGCAGCCCGGCGTGGTCAGCGACACCGTCACATCGACGACGCCGTTGGCGCCGACGTCGATCGAGCGCACCATGTCGAGCTCGACGATCGAGCGGTGCAGCTCGGGGTCGATCACGACGGTGAGCGCGTCGCGGATCTCATCTGTGCCAGGCATCACGCTCATTCTGACAAACCTGCTCGCGGCTCTCCCGCCGAGCGGCGCGCGAGTCCTCGGAACGACGCAATTAAAAGACCCGCGGGGCGGTGGGGGCCGCCCCGCGGGTCGAGGGAGGAGAGGGTGCTACTACTGCCGGCGGATATGAGGCCGGCAGACTGTCCCGTACCCGCGGCCCTCTCCGGTCCGGGGCGGGGGAAGTGGTTGTTCAGACGAGGCTGAGGATGCGCTCCTGAACGCGGTTGGCAAGCTCGGGAACGTTCTTGGCCACGGCGTCGCGCCGGTCCTCGAACTCGCTCACGGTCTTCTCGATCTCGCGCCGACGCTGGCGCAGTTCGCGCTCGACGCGGACGCGAGTTTTGCGGACCTCGCGCTCGACGCGGTTGCGGGCGGTGACGCCGCGGCGCTCGAACCGGCGCAGCTGCGCCTGGGCCTTTGAGGTTGATCTGTAGCTTGAGATTGTGTCGTTCACGCTCGCGAGGACCCGGTCCCGCGCGATCAGGGCGGCGCCGACGGGGATCAGGACCGCGCGCTCGGCGTAGTCGCCGAAGACGCCCGCGCTGTCACGGGTGGAGTTCTCGGCCTGGCGGATGCTCGCCTGGGCCTGGCTGGCGGCGCGTGTACGCGCCGAGGAAGCACGCCTGGACTTGGCCCGGGTGCTGGTGCGCGCGGCCGTAGAAACGCGGCGGGTGCCGGCTTTGCCCGTGGCGCGTTTGCCGGCGGATTTCGTGCCGGTCTTCGCGCGTCGGGGGGAGGTGGTGCTGGCTGTTGGCATGCGGGGGGTTCTCCTCTTCTTCCTCGCTCGTCGAGGAAATGGATGCGGATTTGGTTTTTCTTCGCCGGCCCGATGGTGAGCCTAGCAGCGAACACCTGTTTGTAACCCGCTCCACGAAGATTGTTACAGAATAATCATATCACCGCACGAAAGCCCTGCAGAGAGCGGGCCTCGAGGTCGGGGAGATTGTAACACGAGGAACATGCGTTCGATCGTGCGATCGCCCGCTTCCGCGCGACCGGCGGCGACCGGACACGCTCATGTGTTCGCTTTCCCTGCGAGCGGCCCGCCGCTATCCGGCGCCAGTCAGATCGGCAGGCGCGTGCGGGCGATCCACAGATCCGGCGCCTGCAGCTCGGTGGCGCTCGGCAGCGCCTCGGGCCCGCTCCACACGCGAGCCAACAGCTCTGGCCCGCCGTCGCTGACGACGGCGTCGCAGAAGCGCCGCCCCACCTCATACTGGCGCAGCTTCAGCTCCAGCCCGAGGAAGCGCTCGAGCACCCGCCAGGGCAGGCTGCGGACCTCGCGGCGATGGTTCAGCGCCGCGCGCAGGCGCGGCAGCGACGGCAGCACGTCGGCGCCGATCGCGTCCATCGTGTGCTCGGCATGTCCCTCGATCAGCGACATCACCGCCTGAATGCGCTCGACGAGCTGCCAGCGGTCCTCGCCGAGAGTCAGCCGCAAGAACTCCCCGCCACGCGCGCGCTCCACGAGTTCGCGCAGCTCCCCGGCGTCGGGCAGCTTGGGCCAGCGGCCGGCGCCGGTGCTCGGATCCTCCTCGCCGCGGGCTCCGTTGGTGGTCGCGCCGTGGCCGTTGCCGGCGACGGGGTCCCCGGCGTCCTCGCCGGATGGCCCACCGGTGATCGTGACCTTGAGACCGTCGATCAGCTCTCTGAGCAGCCCGCCGAGGTGATCGCGAAGCCAGGGCGCGCCCGAGAACTGGACGGCGTGCGTGATCTCGTGGATCGTCACCCACAGCACGAGCTCGTCGCGGTCCACGGCGAGGTTGCGTGCCGTCAGCGCCAGGTTCGGGGCCAGCAGCAGCAGTCGCGGCGGCACGCTGTCATCGAGCAGCGCCAGGTCGTACTGGCCGAGCACCCGCTGGGAGAGCACGCCGGTCAGCGCGCCGACCTGGGCGCCGAGCAGGAAGCCCGAGGCTGAGCGCAGCGGCCCGGAGAGGAGGCCGGCGGATGGGCCGTCGAGGCGCTCCGTGAGCATCTCCACCAGCGGGCGCATGCTCTTCAGGTTGGCGGCGATCCACCCGGGCCGGTCCACGGCCTCGAGCGCCGGCAGCGCCGCCGGCACCTGCAGGCCGCTGTAGGCGCCGACGCGGCGGGCAAAGTCATATGCGAGCGGCTCGACCGATGCGGCGCGCACGCCCCCGTAGGGCGGCGAGCCGGCGACGAGCTCTCCAATCCGTTGGGCGGCGCCCCAATCGATAGCTTCCACCAACAGAGCGTAGCCCGACACGCTCGCCTGGCGGGGAACCGGCTCCCGCCCGGGCCACCGCGCTGCCGCTGGGTGGCGCTCGTATCCTAGGTTGGTGCCCATCTCGAGGATCGCGCCCGCGCCATGGGATCAACGCTCTGATTCGCCGCCGCGCACCGCGGCGTTTCTCGAGCGCGCGGAGGTGCGCGATGTGCTCGCATGGATGCGTCTGCTCGTCGATCCGCAGGATGCCGCCGCCGTTGTGCGCGCACTGGCCCGTCCGCCGGTTGACCTGCGACAGGTGGACCTCGCGCGTGTGATCCAGGTCGCGCGCAGGCGCAAGCTCGACCTCGTCTCCGGGCTGACGGCCGCCACCGAGTCACCGCAGGTCC
This sequence comes from uncultured Solirubrobacteraceae bacterium, assembly GCA_963779605.1. Classification (GTDB taxonomy): domain Bacteria; phylum Actinomycetota; class Thermoleophilia; order Solirubrobacterales; family Solirubrobacteraceae; genus Palsa-744. The sequence continues at coordinate 360,258 of CAVZYR010000004.1, read as the reverse complement.
CGCCCGAGGCGCGCGAGCGCATTGAGCGCTTCGTCGAGTTGCACCGCAGCTCGATCTCCGAGCTCGACAGCGTGAGCCCGGATGTGTTCATCGCACATCTGATCGAGCGCCTCGGCGTTCGCGGTCGCCCGCTGCTCGCACCCGAGCACGCGGCCGAGCAGCGTGCCAGCCTCGCGCAGCTGCGCGAGCTGGTCGCCGATTTCCAGCGCCGCGAGCCGGGATCGACGCCCCGCGAGATGGCCCGTCACCTGGCGGCGATGGTGGGCGAGGCACAGCCCGAGCACCGTGTGGGGGAGCGCTTCAAGGCGCCCGGGCAGACGCTTGCCCACGCCGGCTCGGAGCCAGAGCCGCCGGCGGAGCCTCTCGACACGGCCGAGTCAGAGCTCGAGGCGACGCTCCATCTGATGCGCGAGGAGGTGCTCGCGAGCGTCGGGCGGATCGGCGGGCGTCTGGGCGAGCTGCGGCTCGACACCGACCTCGACATCTCCCATGGGGTCGTGCGCTATCTCGAGCTGCTCAAGCTGTCCGCGCTCCTGCAGCGCCCGCCCGGCGAGGACATCGCCGAAGCCCTGTCCGACATCAACGCCCGCCTGCTCGCGGCCGCCACCCCGCTGCAGCGCGAGATCCTGCAGACCTCGACGCTCGACGACGCGCTGCTGGGCGAGGGCTCGGCGGCGGCTCCGGGCTCCTCGGAGAGCGCAGCACGGATCGGCCAGCTGGGCGAGCCCTCGCTGGGGCCGTTTCTGCCGCGCAAGGGTGTCGGTGTGGCGCTGTCGGCCTCGGACATCGAGACCTACCGCAGCTGCCCGCTGAGGTACAAGTTCGCCCGCGTCCTGCGCATCCCCACCGGGCAGACGCTGCATCAGCGTTTCGGCATCGCCGTCCATCAGGTGCTCGAGCGCTATCACTCCGAAGGCGCCCAGACGCTCGCCCAGATGCTCGACCTGCTCGATGCGGGCTGGCGCAAGGGCGGGTTCGGCGAACGCGAGCGCGAGCTCGAGTTGCGCGAGAAGGCACGCGTGGCGCTGACCCGCTATCACGAGCGCCTGGGAGATCAGGATTCCCAGCCGGCTTGGTTCGAGCGGCCGTTCTCCTTCACGCTCGGGCCGCACCATCTGCGCGGGCGTGTCGACCGGGTCGATCGCCTCGGCGACGGCGAGGACGAGCAGTACGAGCTGATCGACTACAAGACCTCCCGGCCCAAGACCGCCACGCAGCTCAGAGACGACGTCCAGCTGTCTCTGTATGCGCTGGCCGCGCGCGAAGATTGGGGGCTCGAGTCCTCTCGCCAGGCCTACTACTACGTGCTCGATGACCGCAAGGTCCGGGTTCCCAGCGGCGAGAAGAGCGCTGAGGCGGTCAAGGATACGGTGCTCGAAGTCGGCGATGCGATCCTCGCTCAGGAGTTCGAGCCGACGCCCTCGCGCGCGGCCTGCTCGATCTGCGACTACCGCATCGTGTGCCCGGCCTCGGAGGGCTAGCGCCTAGCGCCCCTCGAGCCCCCGCTGGCGCAGAAAGCGCTGGAATTCGCGCGCCAGCATGTCCCCCGAGGGGACCTCCTGCTGTGAATCCTCGTCTTCTGTTTCGGCGGCCTGCTCCAGACGTTCGACGAAGGCCTGGATGTCCGGGTCGCTCTGCACGGCGAGTCCCACCTGGCGCTCATAGTCGGCGGCGGCGGACTCGAGGTCCGACACGTCCACCGATACCCCGATCAGGCCTTCAAGCCTGCGCACCAGGGCCAGTGCCGCCTTCGGGTTGGCTGCGGCCGCGACGTAGTGGGGCACGGCGGCCCACAGGCTCGCCGACGGCAGGCCCGCGTCCGCGCAGGCGTTCTGCAGGACGCCGACGATGCCCGTGGGCCCCTCATAGGTTGAGCTGAGCATGCCCAGGCGCGTCACCAGCGAGGGGTCCGAGGCGTATCCGGTCATCGTCACCGGGCGCGTGTGCGGGACGTCGCCGAGCAGCGCGCCCAGCGAGACGACCACCTGCACGCCGAGCGCTTCGGCGAGGTCGACGAGGTGCGAGCTGAAGGCGCGCCAGCGCATCGACGGCTCGACGCCCTGGACGAGCACGAGGTCCCGCGGGGCTCGCGGTGCGGGCGCCTCGAAGACCTCGACCGTCGGCCACACGATCTCTCGCCGGTTGCCCGAATCGAACTGAACGCACGGGCGATTGGCCTGAAAGTCGTAGAACTCCTCCGAGTCGATGCGCGCGAAGCGCCGGGCCTCCAGCGCCGAGGCCAAGAACGAGACGGCGCTCGAGGCAGCGTCCCCGGCGTCGTTCCAGCCCTGAAACGCGCACACCATCGCCGGGGCCCTCAGGCCATCCGGACGGCGATCCCAGATGAACGGCTGCATCCGAACCACCGTACATCATGGGTTGATGTCCGCAGTCACCAGCGCCCCGCCGCACGGCCTCCAGACGGTTGCCACCCTCCGCAGCGAGGAGGAGGTGGATGCAGTGTTCGCGTGCACCCGCAAGGAACGCCTGATCTCGCGCTCGGGTACGCCATATCTGACGATCGGACTGCGCGACAGCACGGGGGCGATCGTCGCACGCGCATTCCGCGACGCCGACCTGCTGGCCGGGCGTTTCGAGCGCGGCGAGCTCGTGCAGGTGCGCGGCCGCGTGGAGCGCTTTCGCGACGAGCTACAGATCGAGGTGCGCACGATCGCCCGCGCCGAGGGCGAGCAGGCCGACCCCGCTCGCTTCCTGCCGGTCGCCTACCGTGACCTCGACGAGCTCGAAGGCTTCATCGAGCACCTCGCGCGTGAGGTCTACGACCCCCCTCTGAAGCTTCTGCTCGCACGCCTGCTGGGCGATCGCGACTTGCGGTGCGAGATCCGCCGTGCCCCCTGCTCGGCGCCGAGATCCTCCCACGGCCGTCCGCAGGGCGCCTCCTCGGCGCCCGGCTCATCCAGCCACCATGCTTACCTGGGCGGCCTCTTGGAGCACACGGTCGCGGTCTCGACGATGGCCCTCGAGCTGTGCGTGCTGCACCCGCGCCTGGATCGCGACCTGCTGCTGAGCGCGGCGATCGTCCATGATCTCGGCAAGACCCGCGAGTTCACCTATGGCGCCGAGATCGCCCGCAGCGCCGAGGGCAGGCTGCTCGGGCACATCGAGCTCGGGCTTCGCCTGCTGGCCGATTATGTCCCACCCGCGCTCGACGGCGAGCGCAGGCTCGCGCTGGAGCACTGCGTGATACTCCACCACGGGGCCGACGCCGCCAGCGGCCGGCGTTTTGCCTCGCCGGAGGCGCTCGCGCTGCATCGGCTGAATGCGCTCGATGCGCACGTCAAGAGCTCGTTTGAATCCGGGATGTCAGCGAGCACCTAGACGGTAAAGCGCCGCTGCCGCGGTGCCGATATAGCGGTGATGGGCGATATTGCCGTGCCAACAGCCGATTCTCCGCCCGCCGGAACGCCCGCAGCTGCAGAGAGCGAGCACTCCGGCAGCGGCCTGTACCCGCCACGGCGCGCGGGGCGCTCGACGCGGATGATCGGCGAAGTCGTCGTCGACCTCGGTTTCGCCGACCGCGAGACGGTCGAGGAAGCGGTCGCCTCGGCCCGCTCCCAGGGCCGGCCCACGGGTCTCGTGCTCGTCGAGCAGGGTGTCCTGCGCCACGATCAGCTGGCCCGCGTGGTGGCCGAGCGCTTCGGCTTGGACTACATCGATCTCGCGGTCTACGACCTCGACATGGGCGCGGTCGCGCTGCTCAGCCCCGACGCGGCCAAGCGCTACCAGGCGGTCCCGGTCGGCTTCGCCGACGACGGGGCCCTTTTGCTGGCGATGGCCGATCCCACCAACGTCCTCACGATCGACGACATCGCGATGATGACCGGCCGGCGCGTCAGAGCCGCCGCCGCGTCGGTCGAGGACCTCAACATTCTGCTGGCGCGCCTCGCGCGCATGGACGAGTCGATCGAAGACATCGTCGAAGAGGGTGCCGAGGAGGGCGGCGAGACCGATCTGCACCTGGACGAGGCCGAGACCGACGCGCCGATCATCAAGCTCGTCCACTCGATCGTCGCCCAGGCCGTCCAGCAGGGCGCTTCAGACATCCACGTGAACCCCGAAGAGGGTGACACGCGCGTGCAGTTCCGCGTCGACGGCGTGCTCTATCCGGCCGCCACGATCAAGCGCCGTATGGCGATGGGCGTCGTCTCGCGCATCAAGATCATGGCCGACATGGACATCTCCGAGAAGCGCGTGCCGCAGGACGGCCGCTTTGCGCTGACCGTCGACGGCCGCCGCGTGGACATCCGCGTCGTCACCCTGCCGCTCGTCTACGGCGAGGGCGTCGTCTTGCGCATCCTCGACAAGGGGCTCGTGATCCAGAGCCTCGAATCGCTGGGCATGCAGCCGGCGGAGCTCGACAAGTTCAGCCGGGCGATCAAAAAGCCCAACGGCGCCGTGCTCGTGACCGGCCCGACGGGCTCGGGCAAGTCGACCACGCTGTACGCGGCGCTGAGCGCGCTCAACGACGGCGAGCGGAGCATCCTCACGATCGAGGATCCCGTCGAGCAGCGGATCGCCGGCATCAAGCAGATGCAGATCGCCCCCAAGGCCGGGGTCACCTTCGACGTGGGACTGCGTTCGATGCTGCGCGCCGACCCCGACGTGATCATGGTCGGCGAGATCCGAGACCGCGAGACCGCTCACATCGCGGTCGAGGCGGCGCTCACCGGCCACCTCGTGCTCTCGACCATTCACACCCGCGACGCGCCGAGCGCGCTGGGACGCCTGATCGACATGGGCATCGAGCCCTTCCTCGTGTCCTCGGCGGTCGACTGCATCGTCGCGCAGCGCCTCGTGCGGGCGCTGTGCAAGCACTGCAAGCGGCCGCTGAAGGTGTCAGACGCCGTGCTGGCCGAGCACGGCCTGACCGGGGTAGAGCCGTATGAGCCGGTGGGCTGCTCGCGCTGCGGCGGCGCGGGCTATCGCGGCCGCATGGGGCTGTATGAGGTGATGTCGGTCAGTGAGCCGATCCGCACGCTGATACTCGAACGCGCATCGGTTGACGACATGGTCGCCGTCGCGGTCTCCGAAGGGATGCTGCGCCTGCGCGAGGACGGCATGCACAAGGTGCGCGAAGGCCTCACCTCGATCGCCGAGGTCGAGCGGATCACCGCCAGCCTGCTGTAGGCGGTCTAGTGTCCTGATGCAATAGTTCGGTTGCAGTATCGGCTGATGGATTCGAGGATCTGGTCGGCTGTCTTGGTCCAGACGTAGGGGCGCGGATCGTCGTTCCAGTCGTTTATCCAGGTGCGGATGTCGCTGTTGAGCTCGCGCACCGAGCGGTGCGTGCCGCGGCGGAGCTTCTTGCTGGTGAGCTCTGAGAACCAGCGCTCGACGAGGTTCAGCCACGAGCTGCTGGTCGGGGTGAAGTGCAACACGAATCGCGGATGAGCGAGCAGCCATTTCTTGATGGCCGGCGTCTTGTGGGTGGAGCTGTTGTCGAGGATCACATGCACGTCCAGCTCGGCGGGAACCTCGCGATCAACGGTCTGCAGGAACTTCTTGAACTCGATCGCGCGGTGGCGGGCGTGCAGCGAGCCGATCACCTTGCCCGTCGTGATGTCCAACGCCGCGTAGAGGCTCGAGGTGCCGGCCCGTTTGTAGTCGTGCGTCGCACGCTGCGGGGTGCCGGGCAACATCGGCAGGATCGGCGCCGTCCTGTCCAGCGCCTGGATCTGGGACTTCTCATCCACGCACAGCACGACAGCTCGCTCCGGCGGGTTCAGGTAGAGACCGACGACATCGCGGACCTTGGCCACGAACTGCGGGTCCTTGGAGAGCTTCCAAGTTTCGGTGCGGTGGGGCTGAAGACCGAACGCATGCCAGATCCGCAGCACCGCTGACTGCGTGAGGCCGACCTCCCTGGCCATCGAGCGCGTCGACCAGTGCGTTGCATCCTTCGGCGTGGACTCAAGCGTCTTTACGATCACCTCCTCGACCTGCTCGTCGGTGATCGTTCGCGGTTTTCCCGGACGGGGCTCATCGAGCAGCCCGCAGAGGCGATGCTCTGAGAAGCGCGAGCGCCACTTGGTCACGCTGCTCCGATTCACGCCCAAACGCCCGGCGATCTCGGTGTTCTTTAGCCCGGCGGCGGCCGCCAGCACGATCCGGGAGCGTTGCGCGAGCGCCTGAGCACTCGTATGACGACGCGCCCAGGACTCAAGCTGAGCGCGCTCCTCTTCTGACAACTCGATGGAAACAGCAACAGGAATAGGCATAGATACTGCCTACCCCGATGCTGGTGAATTAATGCATCAAGACACTAGTTCGCCGGTGGAGGCGCGGTCCTCACGGCGACCCGCCGACCAAGGACGGCGCCGCAGTGCACGCGACGCCGTCCTCTAGACCTGCCGCGCCTTACTTCTTCGCGCCGGCCTTCGCGTGGCGGGCCTTCTTAGCATGAGCCGTCCTGTGGCTGGTCTTGTTCGCGGCCGCTTTCTTCTTGTGCTTTTTCTTGTGGATGAAGACGGGCGGCTTGGGGTTCAGCCGGGTGCTACCCGAGTACGCGTCGGCAGGGCAGCCTTCCGGGCGGCCGAGATCGAATGGCCCCGAGATCGCCTGGGTCACGACGCCTTTTTCCGAGTACGCGTACGTGACGGTCAGCAGCGGGTCGACGCGTGGCTCAACGCAGAGCTTTGTACCGATCGCGAACTCACCGGTCACGCGCTCGTACCCTTCCTTGGCTGCGCCCACGCAGTTGGCCGCGTAGCCCGGAACTTCCCCCGAGCAGGAGAAGGTGTCCTTCAGGGGCGTTCCGGCCGCCACTGAGCTCACGAGTGGCGCGGCCCCGACTCCCGTCAGCGGAATCTGCGCCTGGACCTGATAGCCGCTGATCGGACCGTTGCAGAAGAACGTGTACTGCACCTGCTGTTCTTCGCTGCCGACTTCCGGTGGGCCGGCCTTGATGAGGCCCCTGCACGTGTAGTTGTTGGGATTCGCTTCTTCAGCGTGGCTCAGCGCCGGCATCGCGAGGAGCAGGGCAACAGAGCCCACGATCGCGGCGAGCCACCTCGTGGCCGTTCGGTGGGCTGGTTGGAATGCATGCAACGGGGGTCTCCGTTCGTTGGTTGATGTTTGCGTCATTGGTGCAAGAGCTTTTCGAGGCTCTTCGTTGGTGAGGCCGGGTTGAAAGATGTGGTCGACGGCCGCGTGCCCGCGGAAACGAAGGGCGAGATCAGGAGCACACCGGCCGGGGGTTGGGAGGTGAGCGTCGCCGTCGCGGCGCCGGTCGGCAATTCGGTCGCGGAGGCGTTCGCGACCGAGCCGAAGGTGACGACGATCAGGCCGTTGCTGCGGTAGGCCGCGTTCGCCGTGATCGTCGGAACGACGGCCTGCAGGAAGGTGTTGGCAGCGGTCAGTCCGCCCGGCGTGCCGACGATGCACTGCGCGCCGGCGGCGCCTTCCGGACAGGGAGGTTGGACGATCGTATCGATCAGCTGCGGCGGGGTGCTCGCGAGCAGAGCCGCGTCACTCGCGAAGGCGCTGGCGTCGAGGCCGGACCAGCTGCTCAACAGGGCACCCGCTGGAACGGCCTGAGCGTCGATGTATGGAGCGGCGCTCGGCTGCGCGAGGGCTTCTTCGAACGTCGTGCCCGCCAGCTCGATCAGCCACACTTTCGTGACTGGGGGGAGGGTCGTTTTGGAGCCTCCGCCGGCGGGGGTCGGGGCCGGCGTGGACGGCGATGAGGGTGCCGGCGTCGATGACGAGCTCGGAGAGCTCGCGGCGCTCGAGGGGGCGCTCGAGCCGCTGCTCGAGGTCGTGGCCGGCGGGGGCGTCGCCTGGGCGGTGACGGCCGGCGGCGGGGCCGCGCGGGAAGTGGCGCTGGGGCTCGAAAGGGCCGGCAGCATCGTGAGCAGCAGCGGCACGCGAGAGGCGCCCGCGAGGGAGGCGTCCGGCGCCGGGCCGATGGCCGCGCCCACGGCGACGCCCACGGCCAGCATCGCCGCCGCCAGCATCGCGCTCGCGCGCCTTGATGGCAGACGCACCGCGCTCCCCGGCGGCCGTGCAGGGTTTGCCGGGGGCGCCGGCGATGGGTGGGTCGGGGCTGTGGGGGTGTCGGGAATGTCGGCCATGGTGGGTCAGAGGGTCTGCTGATAGATCGTCTGAAAACTTCTTGTCAAGCCTCCGCTCCGAAAGCCGCCTGTCGGGGTTTCATCTGCCCGTCGCGGAACTCGTTCGATCGAGTTTCGCACAAACTGGCTTATCCGGATCGAATCTATCGGGATTATGATATGTTCGGCCCTCCCAAATGTCAACCACCCAGAAACGGAGCCCCTGTTCAATGAATCGAATCCGCCGTCTATCGCTCGCCCTCACGATGACGTGCGCACTCGGGGTGGCGGCGCCCGTGGCCGCTTCGGCGATTCCCACGATCTCGATCAGCGGCGCCACCGCGTCTTACCCGCTCGTATCGTTGCTCGCACAGAAGTACGTGAAGCTCAAACCGCACACGGTCAAGTTCAAGATCGCCCAGGGCGGCGCGCAGATCGGGATCAACGACGTGGCGTCGAGCCGCGTGTCGATCGGTGACGTCTCGCGCGATCCGCTGCCGACCGATCCGGCGCACCTCGTCTTCACTCCGATCGCCAAGTACGGGATCTGCGTGGTGACGAACAAATCCAACACGCTCTCAAACCTCACTCAGGCGCAGGAGGTGTCGATCTTCACCGGCAAAACCCGTAACTGGAGCCAGGTCCCGGGCGCGACGGCCAGCGGCACGATCGACCTGATCAGCCGAACGTCGGTCGCGGGCGTGCTGACCAGCTTCCAGACGCTGCTGCTCGAAGGCAAGAAAGTCTCCTCTCTGGCCTCGGAACAGTCCTCCGAGGGCCTGCTCCGCCAGGCGGTCGAAAACGATCCGAATGGGATCGGCTTCCTGTCGAACTACCAGGCGGGGCTGGGTTCAGTCAACTCGGTCGGCTTCGATGGCGTGGCCTGCAACAAGGCGACGGCGACCTCCGGGCAGTACGCGGGCATCGCGCGCTTCTACGAGGTGACGCTTCGTTCGCCGCACGGCTTTGTCGCGGCATTCATCAACTGGATCCAGAAATCCTCGGCTGCGCGCAAGATCATCTCCAGCCAGTGGATCCCGATCAAATAACTGAGAGGTGACGGCGCCGGTCCGACATCCGGCGGCAGCGCTGGCCCCGTACTCCGGTTCGGGGCCGGCCTCGCCGGCCGGACCGCTGCTCCCCGGCGCTGCCAGCCCGGGGTCTTCATCGGGGGTTCGCCGGTTCCTGGCGAACCTCTTCTCGCGGCTGCGCAGGCCGTGGCCCGACCGCCGCGCCGAGCGCACGCTCGGCGGGATTTCCTCGCTCATTTGCGTGTGCGTGATCGCGATGGTCGTGTTCGTGGGGATCCGTGCGTGGCCGGTCTTCGCCCACAACGGTCTCAGCTGGCTGTTCCCGGGCGGAAGCCTCGAAACTGAGATCGCCAACATGCAGGCCACGAGCGTGAACCCGCCGGCGGCGGCGTTCCATCTGCGGGCCTGGCCGCTCCTCTACGGCACGCTCCTGACCAGCGCGATCGCGGTCGTGCTGGGGATGGTGATCGCGGTGCTCTCCTCGATCTTCATCGTCGAGCTCGCGCCCGCGCGGCTTCGCAGGGTCGTGATTCCGGTGATCCGCCTGCTGGCCTCGGTGCCGTCGGTGATCTACGGATTGATCGGCGTGCTCGTGCTCGTGCCGTTCGTCGGCAACCACCTGGTCACGGCCTCGGAGAAGGCCTCCGAGGCGAGCGTGGTCGAGCTCACCGGCGCCGGTCTGGGGGTCGCGGCCGTGATCCTGACGGTGATGATCACGCCGATCATGATCGCGCTGATCTGCGAGGCGCTGATCTCCGCGCCGACATCCTGGCGCGAGGGCGCGGTCGCGCTCGGTCTGAACCCGCTGCGCGCGGTGCTGGCGGTCACCCTGCGCGGCATTCGCCCGGCGATCGTCGCCGCGGCCGTGCTCGCGACCGCCCGCGCGCTGGGCGAGGCCGTGATGATCCAGATGGTCTCCGGCGGGCGATCGTTCGAGCCGAATCCCGCCGCGGGAGTGGTCTTCTTCTACGAGCCGCTGCGCACGCTGGCCTCGGCGATCGTCGACTATCACGAAGGCATCGGTGCTCCCGCCCTGCGGGCGACGTTGTACGCGTTTGCGGCACTCCTCCTGTTCGCCGCCTTCGTGCTGTCGATCGGGGGCTATCTGGTCAAGCTGCCGCTGCGCAAGTACCAGACACGCGGATGAGCACCTACTACCCCCATCAGCAGGCGGGCCGGCAGCCGACCAGCAAGCGCGGCCGGCAATCCTCGCCATGGACATGGCGCTGGGGCGATCGCCTGGTGCTCGTCTGCGCCTGGACGGCGGGCATCGGCCTGTGCCTGGTCTCGGCCGGGATCGTCATCTACATGGGCTACCGCGGGATTCAGTACCTGCGCCCCGGCCTGCTGTTCACGAGGCCCGCGGTCAGCACATCACAGAGCCAGACCGGCGGATTCCTCGACCCCTTGATCGGGACCGTGCTCCTGACGCTGATCGGCATCCTGCTGGCTGGCCCGCTCGCGGTGATCAGCGCGATCTGGATCGCCGAGTACGGGCGCCCGAGTTGGCTCGCCCGCGTGGTCGAGTCGAGCATCGAGATCGTCGCCGGGACGCCGGACATCGTGCTCGCGCTGTTCGGGCTGTCGATCTTCCAGCTCGGCCTGTTCGCGCCGCTGTCGTTTCGCGCCGAAGGCGGCGGGGTGTACGGCCGATCCTTCATCGCGGCCGGAGCGATGATGTCGCTGATCGCGTTGCCGCCCCTGTTCGCGGCCACGCGGGAGGGACTGCAGGCGGTCCCCATGCACATGCGCGAGGCGGCCTTCGCCCTGGGAAAGACTCGCATCACAACGATTCGCAGGGTGCTGTTGCCGAGCGTCCGCTCGAACATCGCCACCGGCGTGACGCTGGGCGTCAGCCGCATCATCGGCGATACGGCGATCGTTCTGCTGCTCCTTGGCGAGACGCTGCACATCGAAGCGCAGGGCTCCGTGCCCGGGCTGAACGTGCTTCGCGGGACGGGCTCGGCCCTGACCACCTATGTCTACGACAACTCCCCCGCCGGCGAAGGCGCGGCGCCGCAGAAGGCCTACGCCGCCGCCTTCGTGCTGCTGATGATGGTGCTCGGCCTGAACCTGCTCGTGGACCGGATCGGCCGCTCCCACCAGCGCGCGATGGGCCTGTCGGTGCCGGGCGGGGCGATCTGAGTGCGCATGCCTGCGATGCACCCGCAGCACCCTGTGCAGGCCTCTTCCAAAACGGCGCAGGACCCGATAAGATCAGTGATTCGATTGGGAAACCTGAGTTGATGGGGAATGTGTCCGATGACTCCTGAAGAGATGCTGCTCGACCCCTGGAACGTGACTGCCGTCGAGCAGAAGGAGGAGCGTCGTCGCCCCAACCCGCCCCAGCCGCCGCCGGCCCCGAGCCCGCAGGCCGCTCCGGTTCCGAGCCCTCAGGCGGCCCCCATTCTGAGTGCCCAGGCGGCCTCCACGCCGAGCCCGCAGGCGCCCCCCGTCCAGAGCCCTCAGGCGTTTCCGGCAGATGCGAGCGCGCTCGAGCAGGAGGTGCCGCCGGTGCGCACGATCGTGCTCGACCGCCCGCCCGCCCCGGTCGCGCCGCCGCTTCGCGAGCGCAACCCCCTGCGCGAGCCCTCGCAGGCGACGGCGGGCCCCGAGCGCCTGCGCCTGAGTGACGTCGGCATCAACTACGCCGGCAAACCGGCGGTCAAGGCCGTCTCGCTGTCGATTCACCAGGGTGAGGTGCTGGCCCTGATCGGTCCGTCAGGCTGTGGCAAGACGACGCTCCTACGGACGCTCAACCGTCTGACCGAGCTGACCCCGAGCGCCGCGCGCGCCGGCGAGGTGCTGCTCGATGGCGAGGACATCCACGAGCTGCCCGACACGACCCTGCGCTCGCGCGTGGCGATGGTCTTCCAGCAACCCAACCCGTTCCCGATGTCGATCTTCGACAACGTCGCGTTCGCGCTGCGCGAGCAGTCGCGCAAGCGCCCGCGCAGGCGCGAGCTCGAACCGCTGGTGGTCGATGCCCTGCGCCGCGCCGGCCTCTACGACGAGGTCCGCGACGACCTCGACCGTCCCGCGCTGCGCCTGTCCGGCGGCCAGCAGCAGCGGCTGTGCATCGCCCGCGCGATCGCGCCGCGGCCGGAGGTGCTGTTGATGGACGAGCCGTGCAGCGCCCTTGACCCGATCTCGACCGGCGTGATCGAGCAGTTGATCGGCGAGTTGCGCCGCGACCTGGCGGTCGTGATCGTCACCCACAACCTCGCCCAGGCCCACCGCGTGGCGGACAAGGTCGCGTTCCTGTACCTCGGCGACCTGGTCGAGTACGGGACGACCGCAGAGGTCTTCGACGAACCGCGTGCGCAGCGCACGCGCGACTACGTGCGAGGCGCATTCGGATGAGCCTGAAAGCTCGCCCGGCGCGGACGGCCGGCGCGACTGGTTGGGGGAGGGAGCTGTGGCTGTGAGCCTCGTCCCCGTCCCCTCCGAGCAGGAGCGCGCGAGCTGCCCGAACTGCTCGGCGACGCTGTCGCCCGACCAGCGCTACTGCCTGTCGTGTGGTCACCCGGTCTCCTCCGTGCGGCTCGCCTTCCTGGACGTGCTCCAGTCCGACTCTCAGCCCTACGGCGCCGGCCAGGGCTCCGCCGGACTCGTCTCGCCCGGTTACCCGGCCGTGATCGAACCCGCCTCGGGAGCCGCCGGCTGGCTGCGCCGCTACTCCGGCCTGTTCGGGCTCCTGACGGTGCTGCTGATGTCGATCATCGTCGGCCTGCTGGTCGGCCACTGGATCACCCAGAGCAAGGCGCCCAGCACCCAGATCGTAAAAGTCGAGGGGCTCACGAGCGGGGTGGCCCCCGCGGCGGCAGCGAGCGCCACGGCGCCGCCGACGACGACGACGCCGAGCACGTCCGGCAAACCCGCCGCTGAAAGCAAAACCAGCGCCAAGGAAGAAGCCAAGGACGTCAAAGAAGCAAAGGCGATCGAAAAAGCGCCGGTCCCGAAAGCGGTGGTCGTGACGCCAAGCAAACTTCAGAAACTCGGTAGCTCGACGGGCAAAAAGCACGAGGAAGAAGTCAACAAGCTTGGTGACCAGCCGATCGAAACGGGCGGCTAGAGGCCCAGATGAGCACGCTCGCATCAGTGCCCGCGCGCGACGGACGGACTGCTCGATGACGAGCGAGACATCGACACCGAACGGGCGCGCCCCAGCGGAGGACGTGACGCAGGAGCTGGGCTCGCGGCCGGCCTCGGGCGTGGTCGTGCCGGTCGGCGGCCTCGTCGCCCCGAGCGGTTCGATGGCCGAGTTGCGCCGCCGCCGCCACGAGCTGGCCGAGCGCGTGGCCGCGCTGACCTGGGACCTCGGCGGGCTGACGTATGAGATGGCCATCCGCGACCACTACCGCCTCGACGTGCTGGCCCGCAAAGCCGCTGAACTCCAGGAGGCGGAAGGGGAGCTCGGCGAGGTGCAGAGGCTGCTGGCGACCACAGAGGCAGGCATCCACGGTGAATGCCGCTCATGCGGCGCCGTGCACAGTCGTGGCGCCGCCTACTGCTGGCATTGCGGCGCCGCTCTGATGGCGGAGGTGCGCCCGTCCGTGCTGCCGTCTGAGTCGCCGGGCTGAGTCAGGCCCGGTGGCCGGGAGGGCGCCGGCGCGCGCCCGTCGATCGGCGCTGACGATCGTCCAGCAGGCCGTGCCCGTCGGGGCGGTGGCCTAGCGTGTGGCCAATGAGACCGGGCCTTCCCCGTGCGTACGCGCGGCGGCGCTGGGCGGTGATCGCGGCGGGCACTGCAGTGGCCGTGTCTGTCCTCGGTGTACTGCCCGGAGCTCCCCGCGCGGCCGGCGTCGCTGCCCGCGCGCGCAGCGCTCCGGGCCCGCGTGAGTACTCCTGCCCGATCTTCCCCGCGAGCAACGCGCTCAACGAGGACATCTCGCATGCCCCGGTCGATCCCAACTCGGCCCGCTACATCGCGGCGATCGGCGCCTCCGGGCACCTACACGCGGACTTCGGGACGAACCCCGCCTACGGCATCCCCTACACCGTTGTCGGCCCCCATCAGCCGCGCGTCCCGATCTCATTCAGCGAATACGGCGAAGAATCCAACCCCGGTCCCTATCCGGTTCCGCCGAACGCGCCCGTGGAGGGGGCCGGCGAAGAAGGCGACCGCCACGTGCTCGTGTTGCAGACGGGCACGTGCAAGCTCTACGAGCTCTACGCGGCGCGACGCAGCGGCGCCGGATGGGAAGCGGGGTCGGGCGCCACATTCAACCTGCGCAGCAACGCGCTGCGGCCCGAAGGCTGGACCTCAGCCGACGCGGCCGGCCTGCCGATCTTCCCGCTGCTCGTCCGCTACCCCGAGGTGCACGCCGGCCGGATCGACCACGCGCTGCGGGTCACCGTCGAGCGCACCCAGCGCGGCTACATCCACCCGGCGACGCACTTCGCCTCCGAGAGCTCCGACCCCAGCCTGCCGCCGATGGGTCTGCGCCTGCGACTGAAGGCCGGCTTCAGCCTCACCGGCTACCACGGCCAGGCGCTCGTGGTGCTGCGCGCGCTCAAGCGCTACGGGCTGATCGTGGCCGACAACGGCTCCTCCTGGTACATCACCGGCGCACCGGATCCGCGTTGGAACGACGAAGATCTCAACCAGCTGAAGACCGTGCCCGGGTCGGCGTTCCAGGCGGTTTACACCGGCCCGATCCTGCACCGCGGCTGAGCGGGCGCACGCGCGCTCCGCGCGCGCCATCGCGCCGAGGGGGAAGTCGCCATGCGCCGAGCGGCCGCGGGCTGTCAGGACTGCTGCTGGGTCTCGACCGGCGCCGCCTCCGCGGCGGCCGGCTGGGCGGCAACCGGCGCCGGCTGGGCGAGCGGGGTCTCGGCGGGCGGCTGCTGAGGCGGCGGCTGGGCGGCCGTCAGCATCGGCTGCTGCGGGGCCTTATCGCCCGCGTGCGCCTCGCCGGTGACGGACTGCTTGAACTCCCGCATCCCGGTTCCCAGCGAGCGCCCGATCTCCGGCAGCCGCTTGGCTCCGAACACCAGCAGCAGGATCACGACCAGAAAGACGATGTGAATTGGATTGTCGAGTCCCATTTGCTCCCTTGAGTCTAGGTGATCCTATGCGATCTCAACAGCCATTGGCAAACGGCTTGCAGCACCGGCTCAGATCCCCCTTGCGGGCGCTCGGCCGCGGCGTTCTCTCAGCGCTTGCCTGCCCCCGAGGAATCCGCGCTGGGCGTGCCGTCGCGCAGCACCCGGCGCACGAGCTGAGCCGCGACGACCACCATCAGGGCCGCGAACGCGTCACGCAGGACCGCGCCCGAGAGGGCGTTTGCGAGCGCCACGCCGGCGCCGGCACCGGCCACCGACAGGAGCCCGAGCAAGAGCGCGTCGGCGCGGCGGACGTTTCCGTAGCGGTCCTGCGTGTAGGTCCCGACGATCGCCACCGGCACGATCGCGAGCAGCGAGGTGGCCTCCGCCTGGTGCTGGTCGAGTCCCAGAAGGATCACGAGCGCGGGCACGAACAGCACCCCACCGCCGACGCCGAGCAGGCCCGCGACGATCCCGCCGGCCACCCCGATCAGAGCCGCGCCGATCATTGCAGCAGGAGCTCCACGGCACTGGCCACGAGCACGCCGGCGAACAGCAGGGAGATCCACCGCGTCGAGACGCGTTGCTGCATCCAGGTTCCGGCCACGACGCCGGCGACCGCCGGCACCCCGATCAGGACCGCGTCGAGCACGTGGACATTGCCGTACAGGCCCTGTGCGGCGGCGGCGAAGGCGGCGATGAAGATGATCGCCGCGAGCGAGGTGCCGGTCGCCGAGCGCTCTTCGTAGCCGAGCCACAGGATCAGCAGCGGCACGATCACGCTCCCGCCTCCGACGCCGAACAGACCGCTGAACAGCCCCGCCAGCGTGCCGATCACCATCAGCTTGAGCGACCGGCTGCCCGCCTTCTCAGCGGCCACGTGCACGAGAGAACGGATCGGCCACCTTGCGCGCCATACTAGAGGTCGTGTCCCCCGCTGCCACGCTCGTGGAGGCGCTCGAGTCCATCCGCTCCGATCCCGCCCGTGCAGCGGTGCTGCTCGACATCGACGGCACCCTCGCGCCGATCGTCCGCCACGCCGCCGATGCCCACGTTCCCGAGGCGACGCGCACGCTGCTGATCGAGATTGCCAAGCGCTACCGCATCGTCGGCTGCGTCAGCGGCCGCCGTGCGGCCACCGCGCGCCAGATCGTCGCGATCGGGACGATCGCCTACATCGGCAACCACGGCGGAGAGCTGCTGCGCCCCGGCGCGACCCGTCCCGAGGTCGACCCGGAGCTCGCGGCGTGGACAGCGCGCGTGCGCGCCTTCGCCACGCAGGTCTACACCGGCGAGCATCAGCGGGTGCGCGTGCGCAGCGAGGACAAGGACGCGATCGCGGCGTTCCACTGGCGCGGGGCGCCCGACGAAGAGGCCGCGGCGGCGGCCGTGCAGGAGATCGCACGACTCGCGCAGGAGCAGGGATTTGCGATCCACTGGGGGCGCAAGGTGCTCGAGGTGCGCCCGCCCGTCCCGCTCGACAAGGGTCTCGGCATCGCCAAACTGCTGCGCGGAGCCTCCGTCGCGGCCGCGCTGTATGTGGGCGACGACACCACCGACCTGGATGCGTTTCGTGAACTGCGAGCGCTCGCGCAGTCCGAGGTGCTGGCCAGCAGCCTGTGCGTGGCCGTCCGCTCCGACGAAGCGCCACCGGAGTTGGCGCGCGAGGCCGACCTGACCGTCGACGGCACCGGCGGCGTGCGGGAACTGCTCGAGGCGCTCTTGTAGGCGCCTCTGCACCGTGCGGTTCGTCGACTTCCTCAAGACCACAGTCCTGCTCAGTGCCGCCGCGGCCACGGCCCTGGCTGCGGTGACCGTGCTGGCGGCCGCCGACCACTCCGAAGAACACATCGTGCCCTTCGCCGTTGGCTGGTGGGTGATCGCTGCGCTGATCGGCCTGCGTCTCGGGAGGCGAGCCGAGACGAATCCGCCGATAGCGCGACTGCTCGCCCACGCGAAGGCGAGCACGACGCTGCCCGAGCACCATCCGAGTGCGACCCTCGTCAACCGGCTGTGGCCGCTTCTGCTGTTCACGCTGGCGGCGGGCGGGCTGGCCTTCCTGGCCCCGCAGGTGCCAGCCATCGCCGCCGGCTTCGCGATCATCTGGGCGCTCGCCTGGCGGCGCCAGGACGCCGCCGTGGCGGCGATCGAGGAGCGCGACGGTGCGAGCTTCTATGTGCGCCGCACCTCGCCGGTGCGCCCGATGGAGCTCGTGCGCACGCCGGGCTTCAAGACGCTCCGTCCCGAACGCGTGAACGGCGCCATCAGCTGAGATGGGCCGGTCAGGAACGGTCGATGTGCTGATCGTCTCGCTGGGCTCCACCGTCGGTCTGCGCGCGGCGGATGCGCAGCTGGCGGACTCCTTGCGGCGGGCCGGGGCGAGCGTGGCGCTCGCCCCCGCGGTGCCCCCGCGGCGGCGCGTGCGGACGCTCGCGCTCGTCGACCTTGGCTGGGCGCACGCGGCCCGCGCCGCCGCTCTCGCAGAGCTCGCGCGGCAGGCGCCGAGGGCGCTCATCTATTCGACCACGACCGCGGCGATGCTCTGGCCGCGGCCCGGTGCGATCCGCTTCGATGCCCCCGCCGCCGGCAACCGGCCCGGCCGTCACGGGCTGTGGCAGAGGCCACTCGAGCGGCGGCGCCTTGCGCAGGCGCCGCTCTTGCTGCCATGCAGCCAGGGCGGCCTGCGCGAGGCGCCCGCCAGCGCTCGCCGCGGGGATCGAGCGCTCGTCGTTCCGATCGCCGTCGAGAGCTCGCTTAGGCCACCAACGCCGGCAGGCGAGCCGCCGTTCGCGGGTTCGGGGCCGCCGCCGCGCGACATCGCCGCGATCACCTACGCCTCGAACCCCGAGAAGAAGGGTCTCGACCGCGTGCTGTCGGCCTGGCGACGCGCGCGCATGCCCGCGGAGGAGCTCGTCGTGGCGGGCGCGTCAGCCGAGCAGCTCGAGCGGGCCGGCCTCGTGGCCGCCGGCGAGGAGGGCGTTCGCGTCGTGGGCACGCTGCCCGCCGAGGACTACCGCGCGCTCCTGCGGCGCGCCCGCGTGTTCGTGTGCGCTCCCCGCCGCGAGGATTACGGAAGCGCCCAGCTCGAGGCGCTCGCCGACGGCTGCCAGCTCGTCACCACGCCGGCCCCCGGACCCTATGCGGCGTTGCCGATAGCGCGCGCGCTCGATCCGCGCCTGGTGGGCGATGACCTGGAAAGCGCGCTGCGCGCGGGCCTCGACGCCCCCCTGCCCGGCTACGCCGCGCGCGCACGCGAGGCGCTCATGCCCTACGGCCGCCCGGTGATCGACAGGCTCGTGGCCGAGGAGCTACTGCCGCGTCTGCTCGCGTAGCTTCCGCAGTTCGGGCCAGGAGCGCGTGTTGAGGACATCCTCGCGGCGCAGCCACGCCCGGCGGGCGGTGGCCACCCCCCAGCGCATGTTGGCGAGGGTGCTGGTGCGGTGGGCATCGGAGTTGATCACGATGCGCACGCCGGCGCGCACGGCGGCACGCGCGTGTATGTCGGAGAGATCGCGGCGGTCCGGATTGGCGTTGATCTCGAGCATCGTTCCGGTTCGCGCCGCCGTCTGAAACAGCGCCTGCAGGTCGACCGCGTACGGCGCGCGCCGCTCGATCAGGCGGCCGGTCGGGTGGCCGATCGCATCCACCAGGGGATGCTCGATCGCGGCGATCATCCGTTCGGTCATGGCCTGTTCGCCGATTCCGAACGAGGTGTGCACGCTCGCGATCACCCAGTCGAGCTCCGCCAGCAGCTCGTCCTCGTAGTCGAGCGATCCGTCGGGCAGGACGTTCACCTCGCTTCCGGCCAAGAGCTCGATGCCGTCCATGCGGCCGTCCACCTCTCGCACGAGCTCGATCTGACGACGCAGCTGCTCGGGCGAGACGTCGTTGCCAAAACCGTGTGTGGCCGAATGGTCGGTGATCGCCAGATACTGATAGCCGCGCGCACGAGCCGCGCTGGCCATCTCCTCGAGCGTGGCGTGGCCGTCCGAGGCGACCGTGTGGCTGTGCAGGTCGCCGCGGATGTCCTTGAGGCTCACGAGGCTCGGGAGCCCGGCGCCACCGTCGATGCGCGCGGCCTCGAGCTCTCCACGGTTCTCGCGCAGCTCCGGCTCGATGTAGGCGAGGCCGAGCAGCCCATACAGCTCCGCCTCGCTTGCTGAGGTGCGGGTGCGGCCGATTGCGTCGTCGAGCAGCCCGTACTCGGAGACGTGCAGGCCGCGCCGCACGGCGGCCTCGCGCAGGGCCGCGTTGTGTTCGCCCGAGCCCGTGAAGTGCTGCAGCAGGTTGCCGAGCTGGGTCGGCTTGGCGATGCGCAGATCCACCCCTACGCCGGAGTGCGTGCGTCCTCTCGCGCCGGCCTTCCCGGCGGAGCTGACGCTCTCGATCTGCTCGAGCCTCGAAAGGCTCTTGGCCAGAGTCGTGGGCCGGGTCGTGACGGCGATCAGGTCGAGGTCCTTGACGCTGTCGGTGAGCCGGCGTGCGGACCCGGCCAGGCGCACGACCGTTCCGGGGCTACCCTTCGCGGCCAGCTCCGCGGCGAGTGCCTCTCCGGCCTCGATCGCCTTGGGGAGCAGCACGCGCGGCGCCGGCCGCTCGCCCGCGCCGTCCGCGAGCGCCGCGAGCACGCTCTCCTCGAGCTTCGGGCCGAGCCCGCGCACGGTGCGCAGGCGTTCGTGCTGCGCCGCGTCTCTGAGCTTCTGAAGCGAGTCGATGCCAAGCTCTGACTGCAGGAGGCGCGCGCGCTTCGGGCCGAGGCCCGGCAGGCGGGTTATCGCGATCACGCCGGGCGGAAACTTCGCCCGCAGCTTCTCCGCCGCCGGAATCGTGCCGGTGTCGATCAGCGCAAGGATCTTTTCCTGCAGCGTGTTTCCGATCGCCGGCAGCTCGGTCGCCTGACCCGCCCGCGCCAGCGCCGCCACCGACACGGACGCCTCTCGCACCGTCTTTGCGGCTGCCCGGTAGGCCAGCACGCGATGCACGATGGCCCCGTCGAGCTCGTACAGATCACCGAGTTCTTCCAGGGCGTCCGCGATCGTGGCATTGGAAGGCTCGGACCCGGGCACCCCCATCAGGGTACGGCCATGCCGGTGCTCGCGAGGGCGCAGCACGCACATGCGCCACTTCCCTGCGCCTCACGCTCTAGGGTACCCCGACCCATGTCCGGCGAGCCCTGGCTGATACTGCCCACCTACAACGAGGCCGAGAACGTCGAGGCGATCGTCACCGCCGCCGGGGCGGTGCTCGCGCGCGCCGCGCCGCAGGGCTTTCACGTGCTCGTCGTCGACGACGGCTCGCCCGACGGCACCGGCGAGATCGCCGACAGGCTGGCCTCCGAGCACGACTGGGCGGCGGTGCTCCATCGCACCGAGAAGAACGGCATCGGTCCGGCCTACCTCGCCGGCTTCGCTCACGCGCTCGACCAGGGCGCGGGGTATTTGCTCGAGATGGACTCCGACTTCTCCCACGACCCGGCCGATCTCGCCCGCCTGCTGCAGGCGGTCTACGACGGCGCCGACCTGGCGCTCGGCTCACGCTACGTGCCCGGTGGCGGCGTGCGCGACTGGAGCCTGTTGCGACGGTTTATCAGCGAGGGGGGCTCGACGTACGCGCGCCTCGTGCTCGGCCTGCCGGTGCGCGACCTCACGGGCGGGTTCAAGTGCTTCCGCCGCGAGGTGCTCGAGGCGATCCACTTTGACAGCGTCCGCTCGCGTGGCTATGCCTTCCAGGTCGAGCTGACCTACCGTGCCGTGCGGGCCGGCTTCCGCGTGGTCGAGGTGCCGATCGTGTTTCGCGATCGCGAGCGCGGCACCAGCAAGATGTCCTGGCGGATCGCCGTCGAGGCGATGTGGCTCGTGCCGCGGCTGCGCTTCAGGTAGCGAGCTTGCCGGCCGATGCAGAGGCGATGGATGCCTCTGCCTATGCGTTCGCCCACGGCGTGCGTCATACACGCGCGACGCTCCGCAGCTGGCAGCGAACCCCCGGCACCGTCATCGGCAGGTGGGTCGCCGGCTCGGCGCTCGCGGCCGCCGGTCTGCTCCTCGCCGTGTGGATCGTCTCCACGCTGGATCAGGGCTACCAGCAGGTCCTCACCCTGCAGCCGCCGTTCGTCGTCGGCGACCTCGGCGATGTCGGCAACGTTCTGAAGAGCAACATGCTCGTGCTCGCCCTCCACGCGATGGCGTGCGTGGCCGGCTTCATCGCGGGCAGCTCCCTGCCGCTGCAGGCCGAGCACCACCACGGAGTGTCGCGCTGGGTGCACGAACACGGTGGCCGTATCGCAATCGCCTTCGTCGTCTGCGCCACGACCTTCTCGCTGAGCGCGCAGGCCTACCTCATCGGCCACAGCCTCGCCGGCGTGTCCCACTTCCTGCGCGTCTCGCCCGGACTGCTCCTGTTGGGGGTTCTGCCGCACGCGATCCCCGAGCTGATCGCCCTGTTCCTGCCGCTGGCCGCCTGGATCATCGCCAGCCGGCGCGGGGAGTGGGAGCAGCTGCTCGCCGCCACGGTCGTGACCGTGGCCGTGGCCGTGCCCGTCCTCGTGGTGGCTGCGTTCATCGAGGTGTACGTCTCGCCGCATCTGTTCGTGACGCTGACCCACATCCACCCGCCGATCGTGCGCAGCTCGGAAGGCTGGATCGTCACCCTCCGCTGATGGCCGGAGACCCTTCCTTCATTTTGTATAGTGATAGGAAAGCGAACAAGGAGAGCGCAATGGCAGGCACCCTGAACCAAGTCACAGACACGAACTTCGACGCTGAGGTCATCGAGGCCGAGGGCCCGGTGCTGGTGGACTTCTGGGCGCCCTGGTGCGGTCCCTGCCGCGTCGTCGCGCCCGTGCTCGAGGAGATCGCCTCAGAGCGCCCGGACCTCACGATCGTGAAGCTCGACATCGATGAGAACCCGCAGACGGCTGCGCGCTTTCAGGTCCTCTCGATCCCCACGATGATCCTCTTCAAGGCCGGTCAGCCGGTCAAGACGGTGGTCGGCGCCTACCCCAAGAAGAAGCTCGAGCAGGAGCTCGAGCCGGCGTTGACGGCCGCCTGAGGAACCCCCGCCGGCCCGCCCCCGAGCGTTTGCGAGCCTCAGGAGGCGCTCTGGCCGGCCCGGCGCAGGGCGATGCCGAGGGTCAGGCCTTCGATCTCGGTCTGCTCTGAGTGCGCGTCCGGCGGCGGCTGAGCGTCGTCGCCGATCAGCAGCTTCAGCGCGAGCGTCTCCCCGGCGATGTAGTCGCGGTGGGCGTCGGCCGCCTGCACCAGCACGAGGTCGCCGCGCAGCCACAGCTCGATGCGGTCCTCGACCTGCAGGCCCGCACCCTTGCGCGCGTTCTGGACGGCGTGGACGATCTCGCGCGCATATCCCTCTTCGCGCAGGGCGTCGTCGATCGTCAGGTCAAGTGCGACCGCGTGCGCGCCCTCGCGCTCGACGCTGTAGCCCTCGGGCGCGCGCATCGTGAGCATCACATCCTCGGCTGAGAGGATGTGCTCGCGCCCATCGACGCTTACCCCGATCTTGTCGCGGTCCTCGCCGTCGCCGCGCACGGCGGCGGCCACCCGCACTGGATCGAGCGCCGCGATCGCGTCCGCCGCGAGCGGCATGGCCTTGCCGAAGATCGGGCCCAGCGTGCGGTAGTTGGGCTTGACCTCGTAGCTGCCGAGCTCCTCGGTGGCGGCGACGAAGCGAATGCGCTTGACGTTCAGCTCCTCGCGGACCACGTCCACGAGGCGCTCGATCGCCTCCCGCTCGCGGTCGTCGGCGACCACGAGCGCCTCCGCGAGCGGCTGGCGGATCTTGATCTCGGACTTCTTGCGTGCGCCGAGGCCGAGACGGACGGTCTCGCGTGCCAGCGACATGGCGCGCTCGAGATCGCGGTCACGCGCGAGCGAGCCCTCGGCGGCCGAGCCGGGGTCGGGGAAGTCGCACAGGTGCACGCTCGCAAGCGTGCCGTCGAGGTTGTCGTAGATCTCATCGCTCATGAACGGGCAGAAGGGTGCGAGCAGCTTGGCGACGGTCAACAGGCAGGTGCGCAGCGTCTGGAAGGCGACCGGGTCGCCGCCCCAGAAACGCCGGCGCGAGCGGCGCACGTACCAGTTGGAGAGATCCTCGACCAGATCCGCGATCGCGCGGCCGGCCGAGGTCGCGTCGTAGGCGTCCAGGCGCTCGGTCACGTGTTCGGCCGTGCCCGCCGTGCGAGACAGCGCCCAGCGATCGAGATCGCCCGCGGGGGGGCCCACTGGCGGCGCGTTGGCCGAGGACAGCTGGTCGGCCGATGCGCGCGCGTGGAGCGTGTAGAAGAAGTAGCTGCTCCACAGCTGCTTGAGGAACAGGCGCACGCCCTCGCCGATCGTGGCGGCCGAGAAGCGGTAGCCGTCCCACGGCTGCTTTGAGGCGAAGAAGTACCAGCGGAAGGCATCCGCGCCGTAGGTGTCGAGCACGTGCCACGGCTCGACGGTGTTGCCCTTCGACTTGGACATCTTCTGTCCCTGCTCGTCGAGGATCAGGCCGAGGCAGACGACGTTGCGGTAGGGCGGGGGCTCGGACAGAAGCGTGGCGACCGCGAGCAGCGAGTAGAACCAGCCGCGCGTCTGGTCCTGGGCCTCGCAGATGAAGTCCGCCGGGTAGCGCTCGCCGAAGCGTTCGGCGTGCTCGAACGGGAAGTGGTGCTGGGCGAACGGCATGGCGCCCGAGTCGAACCACACATCGATCACCTCCGGCACGCGCCGCATCGCGAGGCCGCAGTCGCCCGCGCCGCGCTCGTCCTCGTAGGGGCAGGCGAACTCGAGGTCGTCCACGAACGGGCGATGGTGGTCTGAGAGCCGCCGGCCGGAGCGCTCCTCGAGCTCCTCGAAGGATCCGATCACGTGGACATGCCCGCGTTCGCAGCGCCACACCGGCAGCGGCGTTCCCCAGTAGCGCTCCCGCGAGAGCGCCCAGTCGACGTTGTTGGAGAGCCAGTCGCCGAAGCGCCCGTGCTTGACGTGCGGGGGATGCCAGGCGACCGTCTCGTTGGCCGCCAACAGCTCCTCGCGGAGCTTCGTGGTGGCGATATACCACGACGGTTTGGCGTAGTAGAGAAGCGGCGTGTCGCAGCGCCAGCAGTGCGGGTAGGAGTGCTCATAGGCCTGCGCGCGCAGCAGCAGGCCGCGCGCGTCGAGGTCTTCGATCAGCTCCCTCGTGAGAGCCGGGTCCTTGACGAAGCGCCCTTCATAGCTCTGTCCGTCGCGGCCGCGCACGCGGCTGTCGTAGGTTCCGTCGGCCCTGACGGGGTTGTACAGCGTGCGCGGCTCGTCGCCGCGGAAGATGCCGGCGGCCGCGCTTACGCGGTAGTCGTCCTCGCCGAAGGCCGGCGCCAGATGCACGATGCCGGTGCCGTCCTCGGTCGTCACGAATGAGTCGGCGAGGATCGGCAGCGGCCCGGCCTCGCGGTCTGAGGCGGCGAAGATCGGCCCCTCGTAGGAGCCGTATCGCTCCACCAGCTGCTCACCGCTGAAGCGCTCGAGGATCTCCGGCCCCTCGCCGAGCACGGGCTCGACGCGGTCCTCGGCAAGCACCAGGGTCTCACCATCCAGGCGCACCGTCGCGTAGGCGGCCGCGGGTGCGACCGCCACCGCCACGTTGCCCGGGAGCGTCCACGGCGTGGTCGTCCACACGAGCAGCTTCTCCTCAGCGCGCGACAGTGGGAGCTTCAGGTAGACGCTCTCGTCGACCACGTCCTCATAGCCGAGCGCGACCTCATGCGAGGACAGCGTCGTCTCGCAGCGCGGGCAGTAGGGAACGACCTTGTGGCCCTCATACAGCAGCCCGCGGCGATCGATCTGCGAGAGCGCCCACCAGACCGACTCGATGTAGCTCTCATCGAGCGTGCGGTAGGCGTCGTCCAGGTCGAGCCAGAAGCCGATCCGCTCGGTCAGGCGGTTCCACTCTTCCAGGTAGCGGAACACGGACGCCCGGCAGCGCTCGTTGAAATCCCCGATCCCGTACGCCTCGATCTCCGCCTTCGAGCGGATGCCCAGTTCGGATTCGACGGCAATCTCGACGGGAAGGCCGTGGCAGTCCCAGCCGCCCTTGCGCTCCACGAGGAAGCCCCGCATCGTCTGAAAGCGCGGATAGATGTCCTTGAACACGCGCGAAAGCACGTGGTGTGAGCCCGGCGGACCGTTGGCGGTCGGCGGCCCCTCATAGAACACCCAGCGCTCGGCGCCCTCGCGCCGGCGCAGCGACTCGGCGAACACGTCGCGCTCGCGCCAGCGCTCGAGCACCTGCTGCTCGAGCGCCGGCAGCTCCTGGCGGGGATCGACGTCGCGGCGCGGGATCAGCGGGTTGGGTGGGGGTGCCGTCACGGGGCGGCCCATTGTAGGCGGGGCCCCGAGCGCGGACCGCAGACGCTCGCAGCGCCTGGCGCCGGCGCTCCTAGGATGCAATGTATGAGGCTCCGCCTCTACCACCACCCGGACGGGGCGCGCGTGGCCTACCGCGAGCTCGGCGCCGGGCCGCCGCTCGCGCTGCTGCACTCGGCCTTTCTCTCGCACAAGGAGTGGGAGCCCGCGGTCGACCAGCTCGCCGATCGCTTTCGCGTGGTGCTCCCCGACCTGCCGCTTCACGGCGACTCCGAGGACCGCTGGCGCCATCCATACACGCTCGACTGGCTCGCCGAGGTGCTCGGAGGGTTCTGCGCCGACGTGCTCGGGCAGAGACCGCTGCTCGCGGGCCACGACGCGGGCGCTGAGATCCTGCTGCACGCCGTCATCACCGGCCGCGTGCGTCCTGAGCGGCTGGTGCTGATGGGCAACCGTATGCACGCCCCGCCCGAGCGCCCACGGCTGCGCGCGGCCTGGCGGAGCGTCACGCGCCTGGGGGCCGTGCCCGGGCTCGATCGGCTGCTCTCCCATGGGACGCGCGTGGTGTTCACCCCCGAGCGGGGTCTGCGCCTGTCCGCGCGCGCCAACCCGCAGGCGTGCGATCTGATGCGCCATGCGTTCGCCGACGTGGCAGGCAACTCGAGCCTCGCGCGCTCGTGGGCGAAGTGCGCGCGCGCATGGCCGCGCGGGGCGCAGACCCACCTGCTCGAGGCCTACCCGCAGCTCGACTTGCCGGTGCTGTTGCTGTGGTCCGACGAGGACCCGTTGCACCCGCTGATCGCGGCCGAAGAGGCGCTGCGGTTGCTGCCCAACGGCCAGCTGCGGGTGCTGCGCAGCAGCGGCTTCCTGATGGCCTACGACGATCCCGTGGGGCTCGCGCGGGAGCTGGCGGCCTTCTGCGGATAGGGTCTCTCCTCCCGCCGCGAAAAAGGAGACCAAATGCCCAACCAGCGACAACTGTGGGGCGCGGAGACGACGAAGGCTGTCGAGAACTTCCCGATCTCGGGCGAGAGGGTGCCGGCGCCGGTCGTGCACTGGCTGGCGCGTATCAAGGGCGCCGCCGCCACCGTCAACGGCGAACTCGGCCTGATGTCCAAGCGCAGCGCCTCGAGCATCGCGAAAGCCGCCGCCGCGATCGCCGCCGGCGAGTATGACGAGCAGTTCCCGATCGACGTCTTCCAGACCGGCTCGGGTACTTCGACGAACACGAACGCCAACGAGGTCATCGCCCGGCTGGCGGGCGAGCGCGTGCACGCCAACGACCACGTGAACATGGGCCAGTCCTCCAACGACGTGTTCCCCTCGGCCGTGCACCTGGCGGCGCTGGACGTCGCCCAGAACGAGCTGCTGCCCGCGCTCAAACAGCTCGAGCGGGCCTTCGCGAGGAAGGCGAGCAGCTTCAAGAACGTGGTCAAGGCGGGGCGCACTCACCTGATGGACGCCGTGCCCGTCACCCTCGGGCAGGAGTTCTCAGGCTACGCCGCGCAGATCGCGCTCGGCTCAGAGCGCGTGCAGTCGGCCCTCGTGCACGTCGGGCAGATCCCGCTCGGCGGGACCGCCACCGGCACCGGGCTGAACACGGATCCGAGGTTCGCCGAGAAGGTGCGCGCGCGGCTGAAGCGCGAGTCCGGCCTCAAGCAGATCGCCGCTCCGCTCGACCCGTTCGAGGCGCAGGGGAATCGCGACGCGCTGGTTGAGCTCTCCGGTGCGCTGAAGGTGCTCGCCGTGTCGCTGACCAAGATCGCCGGCGACCTGGCGCTGATGGGCTCCGGCCCGCGCGCGGGCATCGGCGAGATCCTCCTGCCCGAGCTGCAGAAGGGCTCATCGATCATGCCCGGCAAGGTCAACCCGGTGATCTGTGAGGTCGTGATACAGGTCTCCGGGCAGGTGATCGGCAACGACACCGCGATCACCGTCGGCGGAATGCAGGGCCAGTTCGAGCTGAACGTCCGCATCCCTTTGATCGCTCGCAACCTGCTGCAGTCGCTGAACCTTCTGACCGCGACGACGCGCGTGTTCGCCGAGAAGTGCGTCGAAGGCATCGAGGTCAACAGGGCCGGAACCGACGCCTCCGCCGGCGCCACGCTGGCCGTCGCCACCGCTCTGAACGGGGCGATCGGCTACGACAAGGGGACCGTGATCGTTCAGAAGGCGACCGCATCCGGGCGCCCGCTGCGCGAGGTGGCGCTCGAGGAGGGGGTCGACGCCAAGCTGTATGACGAAACGATCGACCTGCGGCGGATCGCCCGCGGAAACCGTGCTTAGGCCCCCGCCCGCCCGGCCCGGGAGAGCAGGCTAGCGCCGATCATTCCGCCGGCAGGGCCCTGAACAGCCGCGCCACGACGCCGGCGGCCGGCTTGGCGGTTTGTTGGTAGGTGAACAGGCCCTTCTGGTTGATGCCCTCGATCAGCCGCAGCCGGGGAAGCTTTTCGTGGATCGAGCCCCCGGCGAAGGTGGGCGTGAGCGGGTAGTCGCGCAGGTCCCAGATGAGCATGCCGCTGAGCTGGGGATCGCGCTCGTAGACGGCGATGTGGTTTGTCAGCAGGCTCGACTGGTAGCCGTAGCTGCCGGGGCTGCCGGGTCGGTTGAGCGTGTTGGATTCGGCGCCGAACTCGCTGATCACGAGCACCCTGCCCGGGAACGTCCGCTGCATCGCCGCAAGGCGCGCGCGCATCATCGCGGCCTGCTGGGCGAGCGTGTCGCGGGGCTGGTCGTACCAGCCGGTGTAGTCGGTCTCCGCGATCGCATCGACGCCGCTGTACAGCGAACCGGCGTGCACCGGTGGATGGTCTCCCCACACGTCCACCGCGACCATGCGGCCGGGGTCGTGCGCATGCAGCCAGTGGGTGAGCGCCTGCACGTAGGACACCTCTGCGCTGTCGCGCCCGTTGCCGGCCACCTCATCGACGAGGTTCCACGTGACGATCGACGGATGCAGCTCGGCTGCGAACACGGCGGTGCGCGCCTGCTGCTCGGCTTCGGAGAGCAGCCGCGGGGTGCTCGAGTACCAGTTTCCGGCCCCTTCGACGGGGCCGATCCCCTGCCACACCAGGAGCCCGGCCGCGTCCAGGCGTTCGAGCAGGGCCGGGTCGAGCGGATGCTGGGAGCGGACGGCGTTTGCGCCGATCGCCCGCAGCTCTGAGACGAGCGTACTCTGATCGGCCGGGGTGAGCGCGTCTCCATGCCCGCGCGCGTCCTCCTGAATGGAGGCGCCGTGGAGCAGCAGGCGCTGCCCGTTCAGATAGGCGCGTCCGCCACTCCAGGTCAGCTGGCGCAGGCCCACGCTCGCAGAGAAGCTGCTCTCGCTGCCGACCGTCAGCGAGAGGCTGTAGAGGTTGGGGCTCCGCAGCGACCACAGCGCCGGTTCGGCGACCCTCACGGTCGTGCTGGCGATCGCCGTCTGACCATGGGCGAGCGTCTGCGCCGGGAAGCTCAGAGGGATCGTCTGGCCACCGTGCATGAGCGAGCCCTGCGGCGTGATCGTACGCGGGGAGGCGTCGTTTCGCACTTCGACGCGCACCGTGACGGTGGCCTGGGCGGCGCTCGCGGTGTCCGGCTGGAGCGTCGTTGAGATGGTCGCATTGGACAGCTCGCTTTCGCCGATCGGGCGCACGTCAACCTCGCCGTCGAGGCCTCCCCAGTTGAACCAGGTGCGATGAAAGCCTTCTTTCGACTGCTGTGCCGGATCTCTCCAGTCGACCCGCACAACCACCGTGTGCCTGCCGGCGGGCACCGTGGAGCGGACTTCGAACGGCAGGTAGGAGCCACGGTGGGAGCCGAGCTGGCGTCCGTCGACCCACACCGTTGCCTTGAAGTTCGCCGAGCGGAAGCTCAGCGCGTAGACGCCCGCGTGCGGCGCCTGAAAGGTCGTCTGATACCAGGCCACCGAGCCTTCGTAGTTGCGCCCGCCCAACCGTCCGCTGTAGGGCGCCGGATGGACGACGTTGGGCAGGCTCACGGTGCTGCCGCCGAAGCCGCCCCTGGCCCAACCGAGCGCGAGGCCCCGGTTCGCCGGATCTGAGCGCAGCGTCCAGCGCGTGAGGGGGATGCGCCCGCCCGGACCTTCGAAGATCACCGACTGCGTCGGCGGCGCTTGCGCGGCTGGCGTTGCGGCCGCGAACACGCAAACGCCCAGGGCGCCGCAGAGAACGAGGTGTTTGAGGGAGGTGGACAAGATCTTCTGAAGTGGAGCCAACGTCGCTTCAATTTGACGGCGGGCCCGCTACGCCTTCAACAACCGCGGGGGAGCTTCAGAGCGCTCCCGCCGCGGGCACTGCCTCGCGGGCGAGCATCCTCTCCAGCAGCATCCGTGCACCGGCCTTGGAGAGGGGCTCGTTGAGGTTGCCGCACTTGGGCGACTGCACGCACGAGGGGCAGCCGTTCGAGCAGGGGCACTCGGCGATCAGCTTGTGCGCATCCTCGCACAGCTCCTCGAAGCGCGCGAAGGCCGTGCGCGCGATGCCGATCCCGCCGGGGTGTCCGTCGTAGAGGAAGATCGTGGCGGCGCCCGTCTGGGGGTGGAAGTTGGTGGACAGCCCGCCGATGTCCCAGCGGTCGCACATGGCGATCAGCGGCAGCACGGCGATCTGAGCATGCTCGGTGGCGTGCAGCGCTCCCAGCAGCGCCTCCAGTGGGATCGTCTCGGCCAGCGCGCCCGCGTCGAGCTCGAACCACAGCGCCTGCGTGGCGAAGCTCGTCGGCGGCAGATCGAGCGCGACCAGGTCGAGGGGTGCGTGATCGGACACGCTCCTGCGCTGGTAGGCGAGCACCGTGTCGGTGACGCTCACCTCACCGAAGGACAGCGTCACGCCGAGCGCCTCGCGGCGGTCGAGCAGGCTGACGATGGCCGTGTCGGTCTCGCGCTTGGGTTGCGTGTACCAGTCGCCCTGGAATGGCGCCACGAGCGCGCGGCGGCGATCCAGGTCGAGCTCGCGCACCGAGTAGGACTGCCCGAGGTGCAGGTAGATCGCGCCATCGTGAACGGTGGAGTGCGCGCGCGTGGACTCGGTCGAGCCGAGCAGCTCTCCCGAGGAGACGTCGACGATCGCGAAGCTGTCGGGCGAGGCCGAGCGCAGCGACACCTCGGCCGCCGGGTAGGAGCCGTGACGCCGGGGCACGTATGCGCTTGAGAGATGCGCGCCGGAGGAGTCGCCCCGATCGCCGTCGCGGACTCCTCGCTCGCCGCCTGTGGGTCGCTTGCGCAGCTCACCGGCGCTGACCATCAGCTCGGCGTGGGCCTCCCAGCGCGGCCCGAGGAACTCCGCGTCGGCGGGCGAGAGCGGGCCCTCGTGGGCCGCGCAGAGCAGGTGCGCTCGGAAGATGAGAGGGCTCTCGTGGTCGAGGATCGCGGCCTCGACGGGCCGCTCGAGGAACTCCTCGGGATGGCGCGCGAAGAACTGATCCAGCGCGTCCTCCCCGGCCACGTACAGCGCCAGTCCGCGTTCGCGGCGGGCGATCGAGGTTCGCCCGGCGCGCCCCCACATCTGGCGCAGCGAGGCGACGGTGCCGGGAAACGTCACGACCACCGCCGCATCCAGCTCGCCCACGTCGATGCCGAGCTCGAGCGCGTCGGTGGTGATCACGGCGCGCAGCTCCCCGCGCGTGAGGCGCCCCTCCAGCTCGCGCCGCTGCTGCGGGGTGTAGCCGGCGCGGTAGGGGGCGACGAGCTCGGCCAGCTCCGGGTGCGTGCCCTCGAGGTCCTGCTTGAGCAGGCGGCTCAGAAGCTCGACGCCCTTGCGCGACTTCATGAAGCAGATCGTGCGCGCGCCGTCGCGCGTGAGCCTGGCCAGCAGCTCCGCCGCCTCTGCGAGCGTCGAGCGGCGCACGCCGAGCTGTGGGTCGGTCAGCGGCGGGTTCCACACGGCGATCCGCCGGGCCGGCGCAGGCGAGCCGTCCTGGTCGATGACGCTCACGTCCTCGAGGCCCGTCAGGCGCTCGGCCAGCTCGACGGGGTTGGCGATCGTGGCCGAGGTGAGCAGAAAGCGCGGCTCGGTGCCATATGCGGCCGCGATCCGCCGCAGCCGGCGCAGCACGTTGGCGACGTGGGAGCCGAACACGCCGCGATAGACGTGCGCCTCGTCCACCACCACGACGGCAAGGTTGGCGAACAGCTCCGCCCAGGCGGCGTGGTTGGGCAGGATGCCGACGTGCAGCATGTCGGGGTTGCTCAGCACCACGTTGGCATTCCTGCGGATCTGCGCGCGGGCCTCGCGGGGCGTGTCGCCGTCGTAGATCGCCGGGCGCACCCGCTTGGTCAGGCCGAAAGCCGCCAGCGCGCGTGCCTGGTCCTGGGCGAGCGCCTTCGTCGGGTACAGGTACAGCGCCCGCGCGCGCGCATCGCGGCAGAGCACGTCGAGCGTGGGCAGGTTGAAGCACATCGACTTGCCCGAGGCCGTGCCGGTGGTGATGATCGTGGGTCCCCGCCAGGCCGACTGCAGCGCCTCGGCCTGGTGTGAGTAAAGACGCTCGACCCCGAGGCGCTCGAGCGCCGCGAGCACATCGGGGTGGAGCTCCGGGGCGGGCTCCACGAGCGTCGCGGAACCGGGGCCTTCGTGCGCTTCGCACACGAGCCTCCCGTCCGCCAGACCCTCCTCGAGCATCGCGCTCCAAGCGTCGGCTGTGCGGTCTTTGGCCACGGGTTGCGATAGTAGAGGCGATGGCCGACTCCGCCGTGCCTCGCCACGATAAAGCCAGCAAGGACCGGCTTTCCGAGCCTCGCACCTTCCACCATTCCTCCTACACCCCGGCCGACATCGCGATCGCGCGCCGCGATCTCATGCTCGGCGTGTCGGTGTGCCTGCCCGCGCGCGAGTGCGCGGGGACGGTCGGCGAGATCGTCAGCGTGCTCGGTGAGCTGCGCGAGGCGGGCGCGATCGATGAGATCGTGGTGATCGATGCCGCCTCCGTGGACGGTACCGCCGCGGTGGCCGAGCGGGCGGGGGCCGTCGTGTGGCAGCAGGACGAGCTGATGCCCTCCTACGGGCCGGTGCTCGGCAAGGGCGATGCGATGTGGCGCTCGCTAGTCGGTGCTCGCCGGTGAGCTCATCTGCTTTCTGGACGCCGACTCCGAGGGCTTCTCCGAGCACTTCTTCACGGGCCTTTTGGGACCGCTCGTATGCGAGCCCGGTGTGTCGTTCGTCAAGGCCTTCTACCGCCGGCCGCTCGTCAATGGCGGGAGCCCCGAAGGCGGCGGGCGCGTCAACCATCTGCTCGCGCGTCCGGCGCTCGCGCTGTTCTACCCGCAGCTTGCGCACGTGCGCCAGCCGCTCGCCGGAGAGGTGGCGGTGAGGCGGGAGCTGCTCGAACGGCTGCCGTTCGCCACCGGCTACGGCGTCGAGATCGCGATGCTGATCGACGTCTGGCGCGAGATCGGCCTCGACGCCATCGCCCAGGTCGATCTCGAGGAGCACCACAATCGCCACCAGCCGCTGTCGGCGCTCACGCCGATGGCCTTGACCGTGCTGGCCACGATCGCTCTGCGGCTTGAACGCGAAGGTCGTCTCAGCGCGACCCTCGCCCCCGGCGCCCAGCAGAACGGCGGCGCGTCGATGCCGCCCGGCGCGGCCGCGCACGCGCCGGTCGAACGTCCGCCGTTTGCGAGCGTGGGCGTCGCGTGAGCGCCCGCTGCCTGTATGTGGACCTCGACGGCACGCTGCTCGGCCGCGGCGCCTCGCTGCTGCACGACGGCGACGGCGCGGTGTCGATCGAGGGAGTGCGCGCCGTGCAGGCCTGTCTGCGCGCGGACGTGGAGGTTGTGCTGATGTCGGGACGTCGCCGCGCGCAGGTGTTCGAGGATGCGCGGCTCTTGGGGCAGAGCTCGTTCATCTACGAGGCCGGCGCCTGCGTCGTGCTCGACGGCGAGGAGCACTGGCTGACCGGCGAGCTGTTGCCGGGGGAGCTGACGATCGCCGAGCAGATCGAGCGCTCCGGTGCCCCGGCGCTGCTGCTCGAGCACTATGCCGGGCGGCTCGAGTATCACGAGCCGTGGCACGTTCAGCGCGAGGTGTCCCATCTGTTCCGCGGGCTGGTGGACGCCGAGGAGGCCGACCTGCTGCTGGCCGAGCGTGGCCATCGGGACCTGCGACTGCTGGACAACGGCGCCGTCAGCCGTCGCTCCGAGGCTCTGGCCGGGCTGCCGCAGGTGCGCGGCTATCACCTTCTGCCGGCCGGCGCCTCGAAGGCCGGGGGCGTCGCCTTCCACCGCCGCGCGCGCGGCTATTCGCGGGAGGAGACCTTCGCGGTCGGCGACTCGCGCGAGGACCTCGCGTGCGCGCAGCAGGTGAATGAGTTCTGGCTTGTCGCCAACGCGATCGAGCGCGACACGTCGATGGGCGAGGCCGTCGCCGCTCACGCGAACGTCCGCGTGGCCGAAGCCGGCTACGGCGCGGGCGTCTACGAGGCGGTCCTCAGCACGCTCATCAGATGACGCCCGCGCGTTCGGTGAGCGCCATCGCGGTCACATGTCCCGGGCCTACCTCCCCGAAACCCGCCACCACAGGCGGCGCCAGAGCCCGGGTTGCGGGCGCCGGCGCCAGCGTGCGGGCGGCGGCACGGTCGCGCGCACCAGCGCCACCCAGTCGTCCAGTGGCAGCTCACCGGAGATAAGTCTTCCCAGCGCGCCGGTGACGGGCGCCGCGATGCCCGCGCGCTCGAGCGCCCGTCCCAGCAGCGGCACCGACTCGAGCGCCTCCACCGCCTGGCCGATGATCGCCGGTATCTCGGCGGCGTGAACGCCGTCGGCGAGCAGCTCGCCGGCGCGCCGGTTGCGGCTGGTGCGGGCCAGCGCCGTGGCCACGAGGTCGCCGGCTCCGGCCAGCCCGATCATCGACTCCGGTCGCGCCCCGAGGCCCTCGGCGTAGCGCCAGACCTCGGCGAAGATGTGCCCGGCGGCCGCGCCCGCGGCGTTCAGCCCCTGCGCCTCCGTCGCCCCGGCCGCCAGCGCCGCGGCGTTCTTGGCGGACGCCGGCCAGCTCCACACCGAGCGGGTCGTTTGACTGCTCGCAGACGACGCCCGCGCGCGTGAACACCTGGGCCAGCGCCTGCGCCAGCTTTTCGTCGCTCGAGGCCGCCACGAGCGCGGCGCCCGCGCCCACCATCTCCCGCGCGTGCGCGGGTCCACCCAGGCAGGCGACGCGCTCGGCGCCAAAGCTCGCGCTCAACACCGTTGTCGGCGGCAGCCCATGCGGCGGGACGAGGCCCTTGGCCACCGATACGACCGCCGTGCGCCTGCCGAGGCCGGAGGAGTCGAGCGTTGCGATGACCTCGCCGAGCGCGCCCGAGGGCACGGCCAGGAACACGTAGTCCGCCCGCGCCACGCCCGCCGACGCGGGCTCGATCCGCAGGTGGGCCGGCAGCTCGACGCCGGGGAGGTAGGTGTCGTTTTCGCGCTTGTCCTCCAAGCGCCTGGCCTGCTCCTCGGTGTGCGCCAGCAGGGTGGTGCGCAACCCGCCGCGGGCGAGCAGCACGGCCAGCGCGGTGCCGAACGAGCCCGCCCCGACCACGCTCGCGCGCCTTGCGCCGGGTGCTGAGCGCGGGCGCGGGCGGGGGCCGCGAACGGCCGGGCTGACGGGCGCTGCGGGGGGACTCGCAGGGTGCTCGGGCTCGGCCATGTCGGTCACCGAGCCTATCGCTCGGCATCGCCCGCAGGCCTACACCAGCTCAGCCAGCCGTCCTGCGGCCGCCTCGAGCTCTGACTCCTGCGAGGCCTCGAGGATCACCTGAAGATCGAGCACGCGCGTATCGAATCTGCTGAGCGCGTTCTCGCCGGTCACCGCGTAGGCGGGGATCCCGGCCTGGCGTGCGCGCGTGGCGATCTCGAACGTCGCGCTGGCGGCCAGCGTGTCCTCTCTGAGGCGCCGCTCCGCCAGCACCACCGCACGTGCCCGGCGCATGCGCGCATCGAAGTCGAGCTCGTGCAGGAGCTCGCGCAGATCGGCGCGACGATCGCCGGCGTGTTCCAGCGGGCACTGCTCGGTGGGCCAGCCGCCGCCGGCCAGTCCCCGCGAGATGGCCGAGGCCACGCGCTGCGCGCTCAGCCCGGCGAACTCGCCGGCGACGATCAGCACTGTCCTCGGGATCATGATCGGGCATCCTTCCAGCAATGCCCTCGAAGAAAGCCGAGCCCGCGATCGTGGACGTGTGCGGACACGAGCTGCGGGTCTCAAGCCCCGGCAAGGTGTTCTTCCCCGAGCGCCGCCTGACGAAGCTCGACCTGGTCAACTACTACCTGGAGTGCGAGCAGGCCGCGGTGCGCCACCTGCGAGAGCGCCCGACGGTGATGAAGCGCTGGGTGGACGGGGTCGCGGGCGAGCCGTTCTTTCAGAAGCGCGTTCCCGAGAGCGCGCCCGAGTGGCTGCAGACGGCCACAGTCACCTTTCCCAGCGGCCGCCACGCGCGTGAGCTGGTGCCCAACGACGCCGCGCATCTCGTGTGGGGAGTCAATCTCGGGGTGATCGACTGGAACCCTTGGCCCGTGCGCCGCTCCGATCTGGACCACCCCGATGAGCTGCGCGTCGACCTCGACCCCGGCCCCGGCGTGCCCTTCAGCGAGGTGCGCGAGGTCGCGCTGGGCGCGCGAGAGGTGCTCGAGGAGCACGGCCTGCGGGGCTTTCCCAAGACCTCCGGCTCGCGCGGCATGCACGTCTACGTGCGTATCGCGCCGGAGCACGGCTTTGAAGAAGTGCGCCGGGCGGCGCTCGCGCTCGCGCGCGAGGTCGAGCGGCGGATGCCCCACCGCGCCACGAGTCGCTGGTGGAAGGAGGAACGCGAGGGCGTGTTCATCGACTACAACCAGAACGCCCGCGACCGCACGGTCGCCTCGGCCTACTCGGTTCGCGCGGTGGCGGACGCGCGCGTCTCCTGCCCCCTGGACTGGGAGGAGGTGCCGGACGTCGACCCGGCCGAGCTGACCCTCGAGACGGTGCCTGCGCGCCTGCGCGAGCGCGGCGACCCCTCGGCCGGCATCGACGAGCACGCCCTGAGGCTGGACTCCCTGCTCGAGCTGGCGGCTCGCGACGAGCGCGAGGGCCTCGGCGATGCGCCCTGGCCGCCGCACTTCCGCAAGCAGAAGGGTGAGCCGCCGCGCGTTCAGCCGAGCCGCGCCCGGCGATGAGCCTTCCTCTGTCGCCGCCGCTGAAGCCGCAGCTCGCGCTCTCGCGCAAGGAGCTTCCGACCGGAGAGGAGTACTCCTACGAGGTCAAGCTCGACGGCTTCCGCTGCCTTGCGTTCGTGGATGGCGAGGAGGTCTTCCTGCAGTCGCGCGGCGGCAAGCCGCTCGGGCGCTACTTCCCCGAGCTCACGTTCCCGCGCGGGCGCTACGTGTTGGACGGGGAGATCGTGGTGCGCGGAGAGGATGGGCGCGAGGACTTCGACGCGCTCGGCCAGCGCGTCCACCCGGCCGCCTCGCGCGTACAGCGCCTGTCGGTCGAGACTCCCGCCCGCTACGTGGCATTCGACCTGCTCGCGCGCGAGGATGAGCCGCTGCTCGAGCACCCCTTCGAACAGCGCCGCGCGGCGCTCGAGGGCCTGCTCTCGGGCGAGGAGTTCGCCGCGGCGCCCGTCGAGCTGATGCAGGCCACCACCGCTGCGGATGACGCCCGCGGGTGGCTCCTGCATGCCGAGGGGGCGATCGCAAAGGAGCGCGCGGCGCCGTACCGCCCGGGCGAGCGCAAGGGCATGACGAAGATCAAGCGCGTGCGCACGATCGACGCGGTCGTGGCCGGCTGGCGCCCGGGCAAGGAGCCGGATACCGTCGGCGCGCTGATCCTCGGCCTGTACACCGACTCCGCGCAGGGGGCGGAGCTGCGCGTGGTCGGCCACTGCTCGGGCTTCACCGCCAAGGAGAAGCGGCGGCTCGTCGATTTCCTCGCGCCCTTTCAGACCGGAGAGCGCGGCACCGCGGACCCCAGTCGCTGGAGCGCCGGCCGGGACCTCGAGTGGGTCGCGCTGCGCCCCGAGCTCGTCGTTGAGATCGACTTCGACCACGTTTCCTCCGGGCGCATCCGCCACGGGGCGAAGTTGCGGCGCTGGCGCGAGGACAAGGATCCGCGTGAGTGCACGTTCGATCAGCTGTCCGCTTGAGCGCGGCGCGAGCCCCGCAGCTCGCGATCGGGCGCGCGCGGGACTCCTCTAGGATCTTGCAGGTGAGCACCGCGAGCGTCACCGTCGCCGAGGAGGAGTACCTGCAGATCCTGTTCTGGCTGCAGGAGGCCGGCCTGCCGATGACCGGCGCCAACGTGGTGCGCGCGATGCAGCTGTCCGCCCCGACCGTCCACGAGATGGTGCAGCGCCTCGAGCGCGACGGCTACATCACACGCGACGCTGAGCGCACGATCGCGTTCACGGCCTCAGGCGCCGAGCAGGCCGAGGGCATCGTGCGCCGTCACCGCCTGATCGAGCGTTTCCTCACCGACGTTCTGGGGATCCCCTGGGATGAGGTGCACGAGGAGGCCGAGCGCCTCGAGCACGCCATGTCGCCGGTGCTCGAGGAGCGCATGCTCGCCGCGATCGGCGACGCCAAGACCTGCCCGCACGGCCATCCGATCGTCGCCGGCGCGCGCGCGGCGGGGGTGCCGTTGTCCGACGTCGAAGTCGGAGCCTCGGTGCGCGTGCTGCGTTTCGAGAACGAGGCCGAGGACCTCCTGCACTATCTGAAGGTGTCGGGGCTTGAACCGGGGCTCGAGGGCAGCCTCGCCGCACGCGACGAGGAGGAGGTGGTGCTCGAGGCGGCCGACGGCCGCCGCTGCACGGTCACCCCCAGTGTCGGCGAGACCGTCTCGGTGGTGGCCGATCCCTCGCCGCCGGCGCGCACCGCGCTGCCCGAGCAGCTCGTGCTGGGCCAGCGCTACGGTCGCTAGGAGAGCGAGCGGAAGGCCGCGGCGAGGCGGGCGACGCCCTCGTCTATCTGCGCGGGGGTGACCCCCGCATAGGCCAGGCGCAGCGTGTTCTCGCCCCCCTCCAGCAGGAAGTCCGTGCCCTTCACGAACGAGACCCCGCGTTCGGCGGCGGCCTCGAACAGGGCGCCGACGTCGGTGCCATGGGGAAGCGTCACCCACATGAAGTAGCCGCCCTCCGGCACGACGAACTCCGCCTCGGTCAGCTCGCGGCGAAGAGCGTTGGCGAGCGTCTCTGAGCGCTCGGCGAGTGCCGAGCGCACCGTCTCGATCGAGCGGTCGATCGCGCCGGAGGCGCAGAACTCATAGACGATGGCCTGGGCGACCATATCGGGCGAGATGTAGGTGTTCGTCGCGAGCCGGGCCACCGCGTCGATCAGCTCGGGCGCCCCGATCAGGTATCCGACGCGGATGCCCGGACAGATCGTCTTCGAGAAGGACGAGGCGTAGACCACCCGGTCGGGGTCCATCGAGAGCATCGTGGGCAACGACTCGCCGCTGAAGCGCAGGGCCACATAGGGGTCGTCCTCGAACACGACGAACCCGTACGTCGCGGCGAGCTCGAGCAGCGCCTCGCGCTTCGCCAGCGACAGCGTGTAGCCGGCCGGGTTCTGGAAGTTGGGGATGATGTGGGCGAGTTTCGGCCGCGCGCCCGCGGCTCCGCCGAGCAGCTGAGCGAGCGCCACGGTGTCGAGGCCGTCCGGTTCAAGCTCGATTGCGTGCAGCCGCGCCCCGCGCTGGCGCAGCGACAGAAGCGTACGGTCGTAGGTGGGACGCTCGATGACGACCTCGTCGCCGGGGCGCACGAGGTGCTCGAACAGGAATGCGTCGGCCTGCATCGAGCCGTTCGTGACGAGCACGCGCTCGGGCTCGACGCCGTGCCGGTCCGCGATCCACGAGCGCAGGCGCGGGTAGCCGACCGATGTGCCGTAGGCGGTGGCTCCGCCGGGGTCGCTCTCGAACGCCCGCACGGCGGCGTCGCTGAGTCCCTCCACGTCGATGATGTCGAGCGACGGGGCTCCGCGCGCGAAGGAGATTGTGGGGCCCGTGTGCGCCGGCATAGCGGCGAAGCTTAGGCGGCCGAGCAGCTCGTCGTAGTCGTGGGTCAGCTCGCGCGCCGTGCGCTCGAGCCGGTCGCGAAACTGCAGGAGCTCGGCGGCGCTCGGCGGCCGCGGATAGCCCGGCGTCGGGGTGTGCGCCGGCCTCGGTGGTTTCACGGCCGCCGGCGGCTGCGCCGCAGCCGGTGGCTGAACGGGCGCCTCAGGCTGCACGGGCGCCGGGGGCTGCACGGGCGCCGGGGGCGGCACAGCCGCAGATGCGCGCAGCGGCCCTGCGCGCGTGCTCGTATAGGCGGGCGAGGAGGGCGGAATCGCGGTCGCGGTCGGCTGGCGGCGCTCTATCGTCTCGTCCACCAACCGCGTCCACGGGGCCGGCCTGGGGGCGTCGGGGGGCGGGGAGGTCTCGTCGACGGTCTCGTCGTCGTGGCCGATCGCCGTCAGGGTGCGCTCGAGCTCGAGCAGCTTCTGCTCCAGCTCACCGAGCGTCTTTGCCACGTCCTGGTCCATCGCGCAAGCCTAGCGCCCGGGCCTGCGGGCGCGCGATCAGTGGGCGGCGATGGAGGCGTCGCCCAGGACCTGCACGGCGATCTGCGCAACCTCCGTGGGTGTGCGCCCAACGCGCACGCCCTTTGCCTCAAACGCCTTCGCCTTGGCGGCGGCCGTCCCGGCCGTTCCCGAGATGATCGCTCCGGCGTGCCCCATCTGCTTACCCGCCGGTGCGGTGAAGCCGGCGATGTAGGCGACCACGGGCTTGCTCACGTGTGCGGCGATGTACTCGGCCGCCTCCTCCTCGGCCGAGCCGCCGATCTCTCCCGAGAGCACAATCAGCTCCGTCTGCGCATCGGACTGAAACAGCTCGAGCACGTCCACGAACGAGGAGCCGGGCACCGGATCGCCGCCGATGCCCACGATCGAGCTGCAGCCGAAGCCGGCCTGGGCGATCTCGTTCCCGATCTGGTAGGTCAGCGTGCCCGACCGCGACACCACACCGACGTTGCCCTCCTTGAAGAACGACGCGGGAATGATCCCGACGTTGGCCTTACCCGGGGAGAGGATGCCGGGGCAGTTGGGGCCGATCAGGCGTGTGCCCGGGTGATCGCGCTTGAGCAGGTTGTATACGCGCAGCTCATCGTGCGCGGGAATCCCCTCGGTGATCGTCACCACCAGCTCGACCCCGGCGCTCGCGGCCTCGAGGATCGAGTCGGCGGCGAAGCGCGGAGGGACGAAGATCATCGCCGTGTTGGGCTGCACCTCCTGCACTGCCTCCGCCCAGCTGTCGAACACGGGTATTCCCTCGACGTCCTGGCCGCCCTTGCCGGGCGTCACGCCGCCGACGACATTCGTGCCGTAGCGCCGGTTGTTGAGGGTGTGGAAGCTTCCCTCGCGGCCGGTGATGCCCGCGACCGCGAGCCGCGTGTGCTCGTCGACGAGAACCGCCATCAGCTCTGCGCCTCCACGCTCTCTCCGGCCGCCAGCGCGACGACCTTCTCGGCGGCCTCGTTCATCGTGCGGGCCGCGTACACATTGGGGAGCCGAGCCTGCTGCAAGAGCTCACGTCCCTCGACATCGTTCGTTCCATCCAGGCGCACCACGAACGGGACCTGCGGGTGGATGTCGTTGAAGGCGGCGATCAAGCCTCTGGCGACCTCGTCGCAGCGTGTGATACCCCCGAAGATGTTGAAAAGAACAGCCTTCACTGCGTCGTTGGCGAGGATCAGCTCCACCGCCTGCTTGATCTTGTCCGCATCCGAGCCGCCGCCGGCGTCGAGGAAGTTGGCCGGCGAGCCGCCGGCCTGGGCGACCACGTCGAGCGTCGACATGACGAGGCCCGCGCCATTGCCGAGGATGCCGATGTCGCCGTCGAGCTTCACGTACTGGACGCCCTCCTCCTTGGCCTTGCGCTCGATCGGGTCTTCGTTCTCGGAGTCCGAGAGCTCTTGGTTCTCGGGGTGGCGATAGAGCGCGTTCCCATCCAGTGAGACCTTCGCGTCCAGCGCCCTCACCTCCCTCTCCGGGGTGACGATCAGCGGGTTGATCTCGGCCAGCGTCGCATCCTCGGCGAGCCACACCTCATACAGCGCCACGAGCGCGTCGGCCACCCCGCCCACCACGTCTGCGTCGGCTCCGCCCGCGCTCGCGATCTCCTCGGCCTCCTCATGGGAGATGCCCGCCAGCGCGTCGACCTGATGGCGGATCAGCTTCTCCGGCGTCTTCTCGGCGACCTCTTCGATGTCCACCCCGCCCTCGACGCTGAACATCACCAGCGGCTGCTTGGCGGAACGGTCGAGCAGCACCGAGGCGTAGTACTCGCTGGCGATGTCCGAGGCGTGCTCGATCCACAGCGTGCGCACGACATGCCCGCGGATGTCCATGCCGAGGATGTTGGCGGCATGCTCGCGTGCCTCGTCTTCGTCTGCCGCGAGCTTTACGCCGCCGGCCTTGCCGCGCCCGCCGATCAACACCTGCGCCTTGATGACCACCGGGTAGCCGATCTCGTTGGCCGCGCTGACGGCGTTCTCGACGCTGGTCACCGCCCTGCCGGGCGAGACCTTCAGGCCGTGGCGGGCAAACAGCTGCTTGCCCTGGTACTCCAAGAGGTCCATTTGCGGCGCGGGACTCTAACGGAAGACGCCTGAGCGCGCACAGGCGCCCGCGCCGGTCATAATGGCCGCGCGATGCCAATTCCCAAAAACGTAACCTTCGTCACATTCGACGTCTACGGCACGCTGATCGACTGGGAGACAGGAATCTACGAAGCGTTCGCCAAGGAGGCCCAGCGCGACGGCTTCGAGATCGACCGCAACGTGCTGATCCCGCTCTTCAACGAGATCTCCCGGGAAATCGAGGGCGGCTCATATGAGCTCTACGCGGAGGTGCTCAGGCGCACCGCGATCGAGGTGGCCAAACGCATGGAATGGTCGCTTGAGCCCTCGCGCTCGGGCTTTCTGCCCGACTCGGTCCAGCGCTGGGCGCCGTTCAAGGAGACCAACCCGCAGCTGCAGAAACTGGCCAAGAAGTACAAGCTCGGCCTGCTCTCCAACATCGACGACAAGCTGCTGGGTCAGACCCGGCGGCACATCCCGATCGACTTCGATCTAGTCGTCACAGCGCAGCAGGTGCGCTCCTACAAGCCCGAACCGGCCCACTTCACCGAGTGCGCGAGGCGCATGGGCGGCAAGCGCGGCTGGGTGCACGTCGCCGCCAGCCACTACCACGACGTGGCGCCGTGCGTGAAACAGCGGGTGCCCGTCATCTGGGTCAACCGCAACAAGGAGACGCTCGACTCCTCGCAGAAAAAACCAACGGCCGAGGTGAGCAACCTGCGCGAGGCGGCCAAACTGCTCGGCGTCTCCTAGCGGGCTGGCCGCGGCATGCGGGCCATCGCGCTCCACCGAGACGTGATCGTCGTCACCAGCGCGATCCTGCGCGTGAACTGCGTGATCGTTCGCGCGAGCGCCGGACAGGACGAGGATGCCGCGGGCGCATCCGAGCGGGCCGCCGAGCCGGCCGATGCGCCGCGGCCGGGCGCCGAGCCGGCGGTG
Organism: uncultured Solirubrobacteraceae bacterium; assembly: GCA_963779605.1. GTDB lineage: Bacteria > Actinomycetota > Thermoleophilia > Solirubrobacterales > Solirubrobacteraceae > Palsa-744. The sequence continues at coordinate 317,259 of CAVZYR010000004.1, read as the reverse complement.
GGCTCGCTCGAGGACGGCGAGAGCTTCGTGATCGACTCTCCGGTCCTCCCCGACGAGCTGGACGCGCTGCCCGCACTGCTCGAGCAGGCCCGTTTCCCCGCGCCCAGCGGCCTGCTGGTCACGCACGGCGACTGGGACCATCTGCTCGGGCGCCTCGCCTACCCCGGCGTCGCGCTGGGCGCCGGCGAGAGCACCGTCGAGCGCCTGCGGGCCTCCCCGGGCGAGGCGCAGCGGGATCTGCGCGACTTCGACGAAGAGCTGATGATCGAGCGCGCCCGGCCGCTCGCGCTGGGATCGCTCCAGGCGCTGCCCGTGCCCGGCCGCTGCGCCGTGGGCGAGCGCGAGCTCGAGCTGTATTCCGCGTCCGGCCACACCTCCGACGGCATGGCCGTGCTGATCCCGTGGGCGCTCGTGCTCGTCGCCGGCGACTACCTGTCCCCGATCGAGCTGCCGACGCTCAACAGCGGAGGAGACCTGCAGGCCTATCTCGCCACACTAGAGCGGCTGCGCTCGCTGGTCGCCAACGCCGAGCATGTGGTCCCCGGCCACGGGCCGGTCCTCGGCGGAGACGAGGCGCTCGCGGTGCTCGAGGAGGATGCCGTCTATCTGCAGGCGCTGGCCGAGCATGGCGCCGAGGCCGAGCTGCCGGACGCCCGCCGCGGCCCGGCTCAGCGGCGCCTGCACCGCGAGAACGTGGCCGCGCTGTGAGCGGCCGGCGAGGCCGCGCCGCGCTCAGCTCGTCTCGCCAGCGCTCCTGATCGTCGCAATCGGCGCGCCCGCCTGGATCGCGGCGCCCTCGGTGATGGGCAGCTCGACGATCGTGCCGGACTTGTGCGCGGTGATCTCGTTCTCCATCTTCATCGCCTCGATGATGCAAAGAAGCTGGCCCTCCTCGACGGTGTCGCCCTGCTTGACGAGCACCTTCCACATGTTGCCCTGCAGCGGCGAGGGCAGCGTGTCGGGACCGCCACCGCTTGCCGACTTGCGCTGCGAGCGCCTGGGCCGCGCGGCACCCGTCGCGGAGGCGCCGTTGCTCGCGCCGGTCCCGGCGCCTGTGGGCGCCGGCCCGCCCGCGAACGCGGGACCGACGACGCGCACGTCAAAGCGCTTGCCGGAGACCTCGACGGTGTAGGTCTGCTCGACCGTCTCCTCGGCGGCGCCCTCATCCGGGGCGTCGGCCACCGCGGCCTCGCCGGGAGGCGGAAAGGCGAGCGTCTTCAGCCACTGGCGGTCTTCGACGAGGTCGCGGCAGGTCTCACCCCTGCGCCACTGCTCGGTTGCCAGGAGCGCCGAGTGGAATGGGATCAGCGTCTTCAGGCCCTCGATCTCGAATTCAGCCAGGGCGCGCAGCATCCTGCTCGTGGCCTGGGCGCGGTCGGCATCCCAGACGATCAGCTTCGCCACCATCGGGTCGTACATCGGCGAGACCTCGCCTCCAGCGCGCACGCCCGAGTCCACCCGCACACCGGGCCCCGTGGGCTCGGTGTAGGCGCCGATCCTGCCGGGGGCGGGAGCGAAGTTCTTGGAGGCATCCTCGGCGTTGATGCGGCACTCGATCGCGTGTCCGCGCAGCTCGACGTCATCCTGGGCGTAGGACAGTTCCTCGCCGGCGGCCGCGCGGATGCCCTCCTTGACGATGTCGATCCCGGTGGTCATCTCGGTCACGCAGTGCTCGACCTGCACGCGCGTGTTCATCTCCAGGAAGAAGTATTCGGGCTCATCGCCCTCGCCCTGCGAGAACAGGCCCTCGATCGTGCCGGCGCCGACGTAGTCCACCGCCCGGGCCGCGTTCACCCCGATCTGTCCGATGCGTTCGCGCGTCTGCGGGTCGACCACCCATTCGGGCGCCGGGCTCTCCTCGATCAGCTTCTGGTGGCGGCGCTGGATCGAGCAGTCGCGCTCGCCGAGGTGGATCACGTTGCCGAGGCGGTCGGCCAGAATCTGCACCTCCACGTGGCGGGGATCGTGCAGGTAGCGCTCGAGGTAAACGGTGGCGTCCGAGAAGAACTTCTCGCCTTCGCGGCTCGAGCCCTCGAACGCGGCCTCGAGCTCATCCTCGCTCAGCGCCACCCGGAAGCCCTTGCCGCCGCCGCCGCCGGCGGCCTTGACCGCCACCGGGAAGCCGATCTCGTCCTTGGCGATGCGCAGCGCGTCGGCGACCGTGTCCACCGGCTCGGTCGTCCCCGGCACGATCGGCACGCCGGCCTTCTTCATCAGCTCGCGCGCGCGCGTCTTTGAGCCCATCGCTTCGATCGCGCTCGCCGGCGGGCCGATGAACACGATGCCGGCCTGCTCGCATGCCTGCGCAAAGGGGGCGTTCTCGGCGAGGAAGCCATAGCCGGGATGGATCGCGCCGGCGCCTGAGCGCCTGGCGACATCGAGGATCTTCTCGACGCTCAGGTAGTTCTCCGCGGCGGGTCCCTCACCCAGGTTGTACGCCTCGCCCGCCCGCCCCACGTGTGGCGCGTCGCGATCGAGCTCGGAGTACACGGCGACGCTCTTGACGCCGAGCTCGTCGAGCGCCCGCTCGATGCGGACGGCGATCTCCCCACGGTTGGCGACCAGTACCTTCTCGAACATCGGGCGGCAAGCTTACGCGACGTCCGCGATCATCCCCGCGCCGACGGTGGCGTTGCTGGCCTCGTCGATCAGGATGAAGCTGCCCGTGCGGCGGTTGCTCTTGTAGGGGTCGAACACGAGTGGGGAGCTGGTGCGCATGCGCACGCGCCCGATGTCGTTGAGCGCGAGCTCGGCCGGCGGCGCGTCGCGTTCGAGCGTGTGCACGTCCAGCAGATCCTCGATCTCATCGACGACCGCCGTCGCGCTACGGGTGGTCTGCTTTATGAGATAGCGCCCGCCCGCCCGCAACGGCTGGTCCGCCATCCAGCACACGTCCGCCGTCAGCTCGCGAGCGACGATCGGCGCTCGTTCGGGGTGGCAGATCAGCTCGCCGCGCGAGACGTCGAGCTCATCCTGCAGGCGCAGCGCAACCGACATCGGTGCTACGGCCTCCTCGAGCTCGCCCTCGTAGCTGTCGATCGCGGCGATCCGCGTGCGCTCGCCTCCCGGCAGCACGGTCACCTCGTCGCCCTGGCGCAGCGCCCCGCTGGCCAGCTGGCCGGCGTAGCTGCGGTAGTCGCGACGGGCCGGGTCATCCGAGGACGGCCGGATCACCCACTGCACGGGAAAGCGCGCCGGCCTGTCGTGCGGGTGATCGTAGGCCACGTCGACCTGCTCGAGTATGTCGAGCAGCGTGGGATGCGCGGGATCGTCGTACCAGCTCATCGCCGCCGAGGGCTCGACGACGTTGTCGCCATTGAGCGCTGAGATCGGGATGTAGATGATCTCGTAGTTGTGCCCCGCCCTGCGCCCGCCCGCGCGCAGCAGGGGCGCAAAGCCCTCGAATTCCGCCACGACCTCCTCGAAGCGCGCCTGCGAGTGCTCGACGAGGTCCATCTTGTTGACCGCCACGACGAGCTTGGGGATGCCCAACAGGGCGCTGATGAAGGCGTGGCGCTTTGACTGCTCGAGCACGCCCCGGCGCGCGTCGAGCAGCACCACCGCGAGATCCGCGGTGGAGGCACCCGTGACCATGTTGCGCGTGTACTGCCGGTGCCCCGGGCAGTCGGCGATGATGAACCGGCGCCGCGGGGTGGCGAAGTAGCGGTAGGCGACGTCGATCGTGATCCCCTGCTCGCGCTCGGCGCGCAGCCCGTCGGTGAGCAGCGCCAGGTCGAGCGCCCCCTCGCCGCCGCGGCGCTCCGAGGCCTGGGCGACGCTCTCGAGCTGATCCTCGAAGATCTGCTTGGAGTCGTACAGCAGCCGACCGATGAGGGTGCTCTTGCCGTCATCCACCGAACCGGCGGTGCTCAGACGCAGCAGGTCGAGCGTCACTAGAAGTAGCCGGCCTTCTTGCGATCCTCCATGGCGGCCTCGGTCACGCGGTCATCAGCCCGCGTCTCGCCGCGCTCGGTTATCCGCGTCGCCGCGATCTCCGCGACCACCTCGGCGAGCGTCGCGGCCTGTGAGAGCACGCCGCCGGTACAGCTCATGTCGCCGACCGTGCGATAGCGCACCGTCTCCGAGAGCACCTCCTCGCCGTCGATCAGCTCGGTCCCCTCCCGCCACGCGTACAGCATGCCGTCGCGCCTGAACACCTCGCGAACGTGTGAGAAGTAGATCGACGGCACCTCCAGATCCTCCTGGTCGATGTACTCCCACACGTCGAGCTCGGTCCAGTTGGAGATCGGGAAGACCCTCACGTTCTCGCCCTTCTTGATACGCCCGTTGTACAGGTTCCACAGCTCCGGGCGCTGGCTCTTGGGGTCCCACTGGCCGAAGTCGTCGCGGAACGAGAACATGCGCTCCTTCGCCCGCGCGCGCTCCTCGTCGCGCCGGGCGCCGCCGAACGCGGCGTCGAAGCCGTGCTCGGCGATCGCGTCCAGAAGCGTCACCGTCTGCAGCTGGTTTCGCGACGCACGCGGCCCGCGCTCCTCGACCACCCTGCCGGCGTCGATCGAGTCCTGCACGCTGGCCACGATCAGCCGCTCGCCGAGTTCGGCCACGCGGCGGTCGCGGAACTCGATCACCTCTGGGAAGTTGTGACCGGTATCCACGTGCATCAGCGGGAACGGAAACGCCGCCGGACGGAACGCCTTCTCGGCGAGGCGCAGCAGCACGATCGAGTCCTTGCCGCCGCTGAACAGCAGGACCGGTCGCTCGAATTCGGCCGCGACCTCGCGCATCACGTGGATCGCCTCCGACTCGAGCGCCCGCAGATGGCTGAGCTGGGGGTGCACCAGGACGCTCATAGCCCGACTTGCTCGACGTGCAGGCCGCACTCCGTCTTCTCGGTTCCCGCCCAGCGGCCCTCGCGACCGCTTCCCTGCTGCGTGCAGGGCGCGCAGCCGATCGACTCATAACCCTGGTCATGCAGCGGGTTGTACGGGAGATCGCGCTCGTGGATTCGCCGCCACAGGTCCCTGTCGGTCCAGTGGGCGAGCGGGTTGAACTTCCACAGACCGCGCGTCTCGTCGCGTTCGATCAGCTCGGCGCCGGCCCGCGTGGGGCCCTGCTCGCGGCGGATCCCGGTGATCCAGCCGTCGGCGTCGGCGAGCGCGCGCTCGAGCGCGGCGACCTTCGCCACCGAGCAGCAGTGCTCGGGTCCGCTCCACGGCTCCTGCGGGCTCGAGGCGTCCTGCACCTCGACCTTGATCGCGAACCGCTCCTCGAACTGCCGCCACGTCTGCAGCGTCTCCTCGAACAGCACGCCGGTGTCGATCGTCACGATTCGTACCGCGTCGGTTCGCCCGTCGCTCACGCGCAGGAGCTCGTCGATCAGCACCGACTCCTCCTTCTGGAAGGAGCACAGCAGCACCGCGCGCTCGCCGTGGCGCTCGACCGCCTCGCGCAGGGTGTCGGCTAGACCGCGCACTCGCCCTCCCCGCGAACCACTTCGAAGGGGACATCGCGCTTCCAGTCGATGAACGTGTTCATCGTCTCCAACCCGAAATCGACGGGCATCGAGAGATCCTTGACCTGCTCCTCGAGCGCTGAGGTGCCGACGCGCGCCAGGTACTCGTTCCACTCCTCGCCATCCTCGCGGCCGGCCTCGTACTGTGAGATCCAGCGCTCGATCGCCTCAGGCACGCGCTTGGAGGGGAGCCGCAGCTTCAACCGCGTGCCGAACTCCACGTCGCCGCCTTCGAACACCCCGCCGATGATTGGGATGTACGCGGGGATCGTGTGCTCGCCTACTTTGATCGACGCGCCGGTGAAGCCGATGCTGGCGACGTGGTGCTGGCCGCAGCCGTTCGGGCAGCCGCTGATCTTGATGTTCAGCTTGCGCGTCAGCTCGTCGGTGATGTTCATCGCCTCGATGCGCTCCTGCACGGCCTCGTTCAGCCCCATCGAGCTGGTGATCCCGAGCTTGCACGAGTCCGTGCCGGGGCACGACACGACGTCGTTGATTTCGCGTGAGCCCGCATCGCCGAGGTCGAGCTCCGACAGCGCCCGCCACAGGTCGTACACGCACTCCTCGCGCACCCAGCGCAGGACGAAGTTCTGCTGCACGCTGGTGCGCGCGTAGCCACCGGCGTAGGAGCGCATGATCGCCGCGAGGCCCCTGAACTGCTCGGGCGTGAGGTCGCCGCGGGTGACCTTCACCTCGACGGTCACGAAGCCTTCCTGCTTCTGCTCGCGCACGTTGGCGGCGCGGAAGCGCTCGAACTCCGAGGCATCTCCGTTCGGGCTGCCGTAGGTGGGCGGCGCAGCGGGTGCGCCCTCGCGCTCGTCGTCGGCGAACAGGCGGTGCTCGACCGAGAAGTCGCGTTCTGCGACCCACTCGCCCTGCATCTCCTGCTCGGCCTGCGCGCGCAGCTCCTCGATGCCGTACTTGTCGACGAACACCTTGATCCGTGCGCGCGCGCGGTTGACGCGCAGCCACTCCTGGCGGTCGAAGATCCGCATGACGGCCTCGGTGACCTTCAGGTATTCGCCGTTGTCGAGCTCCAGGAACTCGTACAGCACCTGCGCCTTGCGCGGCATGATCGAGGTCCCGCCGCCGACCAGCATCTCCACGCCGCGCACCTCGCCGCGGCCCTCGATCTGGCGCACTCGAGCGCGGAAAGCGACGTCGTGGATGCCTGAGATCGCGCGGTCGCGTGGGCCGCCGTCGAACGACGTCTTGACCTTTCGCGGCATCGCCTGGGTGGTCGGGTGGCGTACGAAGTAGCGCACGTACGCGCCCACGTACGGCGTCAGGTCGAACAGCTCGTCCTTCGCCACGCCCGCCCACGGGTCGCCCGTCACGTTGCGCATCGTGTTGCCGCAGCCCTCGCGGCTGGACAGCCCGGTCTCGCCGATCTCGCGCATCAGTTTCTCAGCGTCCACCAGCGGAATGTGGTGCATCTGGATGTTCTGCCGCGTCGTGATGTGCCCCTTGTTCAGCGGCACGTACTTCTCGATGCCATCGGCGAAGCTCTCCATCTGCTCGGGCGTGACCCCGCCGAACGGCAGCTTCACCCGGATCATCTGCACGTCGGCCTGGCGCTGGCCGTAGACACCCTGCTTCAGCCGGAACTTGATGAACTCGTCCTCGGGCAGATCGCCGGCGAGAAACTTCGTGGACTCGGTCTTGAAGTCGTCGTACTCGCGCTGCAGGATCGGGATCACGTGCCCGGGCACGTTCTGGAGGACCTCAGGGTCCTGAAGCGTTCCGCGCTGGGCGGGGATGGAAACTGGCTCCATTACGAAACCTCCTGGTCCGGGTGCTCGGCCCGGGCTGCTTTTCGACAGTATGCCGCCGGCGAGAAGACGTTAATTTGCTAAAGCCTAGCGGCTTTCAGGTATTTATCCAGGGATCGCGCTCATCCCCCTGTGGCTGGCGCGACACCCCTTCGAGCATAGCCGCGCGCAGCCATTCCTCCGGCGCAGTCGCGGCCGTCGCGGACGGCGCCGCCGTCGCGCGCCGGAAGCGCTCGAGCGCCGCCACGATCGCTCCCGCCTCCTCCGGGGAGGCCGAGGGCGCGATCAGCTGCGGCAGGGTGTTGCGCTCGGCCATGGTTCTAGGGGCCGGTCACAGGGGGATGTTGCCGTGCTTGCGCTTGGGGCCCGGTTCGCGCTTGCTCTGCAGCGTGTGCAGCGCCACGATCAGCTTCGGACGCGTCTCATGGGGGACGATCACGTCGTCGATGTACCCGCGCTCGGCCGCGGTGTAGGGGTTGGCGAAGCGCGCCTTGTAGTCGTCCATCAGCTTCTTGCGGCGCTCCTCGGGGGTCGGGCTGTTGGCGAGATCGCGCCGGTAGATGATGTTGACCGCTCCCTCCGGTCCCATCACCGCCACCTCCGAGGTCGGCCAGGCGAAGTTGAAGTCCGCCAGCATGTGCTTGGAGGACATCACGTCGTAGGCGCCGCCGTAGGCCTTGCGCGTGATCACCGTCAGCTTGGGGACCGTCGCCTCGGTGAAGGCGTACAACAGCTTGGCCCCGTGGCGGATGATTCCGCCCCACTCCTGGCTCGTCCCCGGGAGGAAGCCCGGCACGTCCACGAACGTCAGCAGCGGGATGTTGAAGGCGTCGCACGTGCGCACGAAGCGCGCGCCCTTCGTCGAGGCGTTGATGTCCAGCACGCCGGCGAGCTGCGCGGGCTGGTTGCCGACGACGCCGATCGAGAAGCCGTCCAGGCGGGCGAAGCCGCAGATGATGTTCTTGGCGTAGTGTTCGTGCACCTCGAAGAACTCTCCGTCGTCGACGATCAGGCGCACCACGTCGCGCATGTCATACGGTTTGTTGGCGGTATCGGGGACCACCTGGTCGAGCTCGAGGTCCATCCGCTGCGGGTCGTCGGTCGGCTGCACGCGGGGCGCGGTCTGCAGGTTGTTCTGGGGCAGGAACCCCATCAGATAGCGGCAGTCCTCGAGGCACGCGTCCTCGTCCTCGGAGGCGAACTGGGCGACGCCCGACTTGGTGTTGTGCGACATCGCTCCCCCCAGCTCCTCGAAGCCGACCTCCTCGCCGGTGACCGTCTTGATCACATCGGGCCCCGTGATGAACATGTGCGAGGTCTCCTTGACCATGAAGATGAAGTCGGTGATCGCCGGCGAGTAGACGGCTCCGCCCGCGCACGGTCCCATGATCAGGCTGATCTGAGGGATGACGCCCGAGCACTTGACGTTCCGCACGAACACGTCGCCGTAGGCGCCCAGCGAAACCACGCCCTCCTGGATGCGCGCACCGCCAGAGTCGTTGATGCCGATCACCGGGCAGCCGATCTTGGCCGCGAGGTCCATGATCTTGACCATCTTTTCGCCCATCACCTCGCCCAGCGAGCCACCGAACACGGTGAAGTCCTGGCTGAACACGCACACCGTGCGACCGTCGATCGTGCCGTGACCGGTCACCACCGCGTCGCCCCAGGGCCTGTTTTTCTGCATGTCGAAGTCGTAGGTGCGGTGGCGCACGAACGTGTCGAGCTCCTGGAAGGACCCCGGGTCCAGCAGCCTCTCCACCCGCTCCCGCGCGGTGTACTTGCCGCGCGCATGCTGCTTCTCCTCGGCCTCGGGCGCCGAGTGCAGCGCCGCCTCGCGCAGCTCATGCAGCTGTGCGAGCTTCTCCTCGTAGGTCTCGGGCGCCTTCTGGCGCGGCGGGCGCCTGTGTCCGCTGCGCGAAGCGGCCAGGAGCGCGGCGTCGGACTGTCGATCGTGTGGGCTTGAGGCCATCCGACGGGGATCCTATCCCCGTCCGGGCTCCCTAGCCGCGGGAGAACGGCCGGTGGTGGGCGGCGCCCAGCCTGTCAAGCACCGCCGTGAGGACCGCCGTCACCTCCGCCGTGGCGAGATCCTCGTCCTGCTCGAGCGCTGCCGGCGCCTCATCCGCCAGTGCAGCGGGGCTCTCGGCGGGCTCCTCGACGTCGACCGCGACCGCTCTGCTCGCCTCGCGCTGGGAATCGGTGTTTACGATCGATATCGAGGGCTCGAACAGGGACGCCACGGGTGCGATCGCCTCGCTCGGGCCGGGCTGAGAGGAAGGCGGCGCAACCGAAGCGGACGGCTCAAACAGCGATGCGACGATCGCCCTCGTCACGTCCGCGTCGGGCTGGGAGTCCGCGGAGGGGATCGGAGCGGAGGGCTCCGGTGGAGAGTCCTCGGTCGCGATCGTCTCGTGCCCGTCCGCTTGAGATTCCGCGGGGATCATCGTCTCAGCGGGCTCGAGCTCCGCGGGCTGGAGTTTCAGGGGCGCCCTTTTCGGACGGCGACCGAACAGACGTGCGAGGAAGCTGCGACGGGGTTCCAGCTCCGGCGCCGGCTCGAACTGCTCCACGGGCGCCGCCGCAGGCTCCGGGGGCTCGTCCGCCTCGATTCGGACCGTCGACTCGGAGTGGACGGCGGGCTCGGCTTCCGCGACGGGCTCGGCTTCCACAGCGCGCTCTGCCGTCACCGTCGGCTCGGCTTCATCGCTGGGCTCGGCCTCGACGGGTGGCTCCGGCGCGGTCGCCTCGGGCTGGACGGTCTCCCGCGTCGCGGTCAGGGTTACCTTGGTGCCCCATGCGGAGGGCTTGATCTGCACGCTGCCGCTGGCATCCTCGGCCTCCCATTCGACGGCCTGCTCCGGGTCGATGCGGGTGATGCGGATCTCGCCGAACTCGCCGAGGTGGCGAGCGAGGGAGGCCGGGTCGCTCAGCTCTGCCCACAGCTCCGGTGGGGACTTGACCAGGGTGCGCTGCACCTCTGAGGAGATCATCGCCCAACATTTCGAGCGATCTCCCACTACTCCTGCCACGGCATGGCCGACGGCGTCGCCGTCAGGCGGCGGAGGGGGCGGCCTGCGCGCTCAACAGCCCCCGCTCGTGCAGCAGCTCAGCCAGCTGCACGGCGTTGGTCGCGGCGCCCTTGCGCAGGTTGTCCGAGACGATCCACAGGTCGAGCGCGCGCTCGTGGCCGGGGTCGCGGCGAATGCGCCCGACGAACACGTCGTCCTTGCCGACGGCCTCGGTCGCGAGCGGGTACAGGCCGGCGCCCGGGTCATCGATGACCGTGACTCCGGGTGCGGCGGCGAGCAGCTCGCGCGCGCGCGCGGGCGCGATGGCCTGCCGCGTCTGCACGTTGACGGCCTCCGAATGGCTCGTGACGACCGGCACCCGCACGCAGGTGGCGCTGACTCGGATCGATGGGTCGCCGAGGATCTTGCGCGTCTCGTTCATCATCTTGCGCTCCTCGTCGGTGTGATCGTCGCCCTCGGCGAAGCTGCCGGCATGGGGCAGCGCATTGAACGCGATCTGATGCGCGTAGGCCTCGGGGGGAGGGATCTCGCGCTCATGCAGCAGCGCATGTGACTGTTCAAGCAGCTCGTCCACGGCGCGCCGGCTGGTGCCCGAGACGGCCTGATAGGTGGAGATCACGAGCCGCTCGATTGCGGCCTCGTCGTGAAGCGGCTTCAGGGCCACGAGCATCTGCATGGTCGAGCAGTTCGGGTTGGCGATGATCCCGTGGTTGTCCTCGAGCGCCTCCGGGTTGACCTCCGCGACGACGAGCGGAACGTCGTCCTGCATGCGCCAGCGCGACGAGTTGTCGACGACCGTGGCTCCGGCCTTCGCGAAACGCGGCGCCCACTCACCGGACGTGGAGCCACCCGCCGAGAACAGCGCCAGATCGAAGCCCCGGATGGCCTCCTCGCTCAGCTCGCGCACGATCAGGCCGCCCTCGAGCTCGCGCCCGGCCGAGCGCGCTGATGCGAACGGGACGATCTCCACCGCCGGGAACTCGCGCTCGCGCAGCAGCTCGAGCATCAGCGTGCCGACCTGCCCGGTGGCGCCCACCACTGCGACTCGATGGCCCTCAGAGCTCATGCCCGCAGGGTAGCTGGCAAGCGCGCTTCGATCGTTGCGCGTCTGCGAGTAGCTACGGCTTGACGGCCATGATCGCGATCGTCGCGAGCACCAACAGCGAAGCGACCGTGCCGACGATGTTGAGCGTGCGAGCAGCTGCGAGGTAGTCCGCGCTCGGGGTGAACTCGCCGCCACCGGCGCGCTCGACGTCTCTCGCGGCGGTCTGTTCGGCCCGCTTTGCCGCCGGGATCAGCACGGCTCCCACGAGCGCTCCGAGGACGATCACGACGCCGAGGCCCCACTGCACGAAGAATTCGCTCCAGTGGTGGCCGTCGCTGGCGAGGAAGATGCCCGCGGCGAGGACAACGAGGAGCGCGGGGTTGAGCAGGAATCTCGAGATCGTGACTTCGATCCGGTGCAGCAGCGGCAGGCTGCTCGGATCGCGTTTGGCCGCCACCGCGTAGACGATCGGCAGCGAGAACGTCCAGCCGAACGCGATTACGACGGCCATGATGTGCAGCGACAGGACGAGGTTGTAGGCGGAGGTGGCGGGAACGATCATTGGCTGAATCGTATGCATCCGCGCGGCGCAGGCGCCGGCGTCGGGGAGTCGATGACCTAGAACGTCGGAGCGTACTTTCCGAACACGTCCTGCATCGCGCCGCAGACCTCCCCCAGCGAACAGCGGTCCTTCAGCGCCTGGCGGATGGGGGGGAGCAGGTTCTCGCTACCGGCGGCGGCGGCGCGCAGCTCGTCCAGGCGCTCGGCCACGAGCGTCTGATCCCGGCTCGCCTTGAACTCCTTCAGCCGCTCGACCTGCACGCGCTCGGAGTCGGGGTCCACGCGCAGGAGGTCCGGAACCTCGATGTCCTCCTCCTGGTAGGCGTTCACACCGACCACGATGTCCTGGCCGATGCGATAGCGCTCCTGGTAGCCCCAGGCGGACTCGTCGATCTCGCCGGTGATGAACTCGATCGCATTGACCGAGCCCCCGAGCGCGTCGACCTTGGCGATCAGCTCGTTCGCGCGCGCTTCGATCTCATCGGTGAGCGACTCGACGAAGTAGGAGCCGGCGAACGGGTCGACGGTGTCGGTGACACCGGACTCGTGGGCGAGGATCTGCTGTGTGCGCAGGGCGATTTTCGCCGCTCGCTCGGTCGGTAGAGCCAGCGCCTCGTCGAATCCGTTGGTGTGGAGCGACTGGGTGCCCCCGCACACCGCCGCGAATCCCTGCAGTGCCACGCGCACGATGTTGTTCTCGGGCTGCTGGGCGGTGAGAGTCACGCCTCCCGTCTGCGTGTGGAAGCGCAGCATCTTCGCCTTCGGGTTCGTGGCGCCGAAGCGCTCGCTCATGATGTGCGCCCACATGCGCCTCGCGGCGCGGAACTTGGCCACCTCCTGGAAGACGTTGTTGTGGCCGTTGAAGAAGAAGGCGAGCCGCGGGGCGAAGTCGTCCACGGACAGGCCCCTGTCGATCGCGGCCTGCACGTAGGCGATGCCGGAGCAGAGCGTGAAGGCCACCTCCTGGACGGCCGAGCAGCCCTTCTCGCGGAAGTGGTAGCCGGAGATCGAGATCGTGTTCCAGCGGGGGATCCGTTCCTGGCAGTACTCGAAGATGTCCGTCGTCAGGCGCATCGTGGGGATCGGCGGGTAGATGTAGTTGCCACGCGCTATGTACTCCTTGAGCACGTCGTTCTGGGTTGTTCCGCGCAGCCTCTCCGAGGGAACGCCCTGCTCCTCGCCGACCAGCTCGTACAGCAACAGCAGGCACGCCGCCGGCGCGTTGATGGTCATCGACGTGGACACCTGATCGAGCGGGATCGCGTCGAATGCGGTGCGCATGTCGTCGATCGTGTCGATGGCCACGCCGGTGCGACCGACCTCGCCGAGGCAGCGAGGGTCGTCGGAGTCCAGGCCGAGCTGGGTTGGCAAATCGAAGGCCATCGACAGCCCGGTCGAACCCTTCGACAGCAGATAGCGGTAGCGCTCGTTCGACTCCTTCGCCGACGCGTAGCCCGCGTACTGGCGCATCGTCCAGGCCTGCTTGCGGTACATCTCGCGGTGAACTCCGCGCGTGTAGGGGAAGGCGCCGGGCTCGCCCAGATCGAGCTCCTCGGGCAGGTCGGCCTCGCTGTAGAGCTCTTCGATCTCGATCCCCGAATCGGTGAAGCGCCGCGGATCCTCGGGCCCCACGATCGGAGCGACGGTCAGGTGCTCGTCCTCGCCGGGAGCCAGGCCGCGGCCCGCAGCATCTGAAATGGCCATGTACTGATCATATGTACCCCGCTGGTGGGGGACCTTCGATCACGGGTATCCTTGCGGCCGTGTCGACCTGTCTGGTCACCGGCGGCGCCGGTTTCCTCGGTTCACATCTTTGCGATGAGCTGCTGGCCCGGGGGAACCGCGTGATCTGTGCCGATAATTTCGAGACCGGTTCGCTCGCGAACATCGAGCACATCCGTGACGAGGATCGTTTCGTCCACGTCGGGGTGGACATCATCGAGCCGTACTTCATCGAGGGGCCGGTGGACTTCGTCTACCACCTGGCCTCACCGGCGTCGCCGATCGATTATCTGCGCCTGCCGCTGCACACACTCAAGGTCGGCTCCTACGGCACGCATCACACGCTGGGGCTGGCCAAGGCCAAGCGGGCGCGCTTTCTGATCGCCTCGACCAGCGAGGTGTACGGCGATCCCCAGGAGCATCCACAGTCCGAGAGCTACTGGGGCCACGTCAACCCGATCGGCCCGCGCGGGGTCTACGACGAGGCCAAGCGCTACGCCGAGGCCCTGACGATGGCCTACCACCGCCAGCAGGGGGTGGACACCGCGATCGTGCGCATCTTCAATACATACGGCAGTCGCATGCGCCCGCACGACGGCCGCGCGATCCCGACATTCCTTCGCCAGGCGCTGGCCAACCGGCCGATGACCGTGTTCGGCGACGGCAGCCAGACGCGCTCGTTCTGCTACGTCAGCGATCTGCTGCGCGGCATCATCGCCCTGGCCGAGTCCGGCTGGCACAACCCGGTCAACATCGGCAACCCGGACGAGTTCACGCTGCTGGAGCTCGCGGAGATCATCAAGGAGCTGACCGGGTCGAGTTCGGAGATCGTCTATGAGGCGCTGCCGGTGGATGACCCCAAGCAGCGCAAGCCGGACATCACGCTCGCACGCGAGCTCCTCGAGTGGTCGCCCGAGGTGTCGCTGCGAGAGGGCCTTGAACGCACGCTCGAGCAGGCGGGCGCCGACCCGCTCATCGGTGGTGGCGCCGACTGACGGCCGTTCGGGGTCTGCAACCCAGCTCGTCGGGGCGACGCGCCGACCGCTACATCTGCGACCCTGACGCGTTGTGAGTAGCGAGATGGGACCACGTCTGACCCGCACGTCCTCTCCGTCCTCTCCGCCGCGTGCGCCGGCACCGCCACGGCCATCCAGACCGGGACGCAGGTCCTCGCCGTGGCATCCGCCCGCGTCGGAGTCCGTGCTCTCGGAGGTCACGGCGCGAATCGAGCACTCCGATCGGGACATGCGCCGCAAGCGTCCGCCCGCTCTGTCGTTGCTGTTACGCATGTCCACGGCGCGGCGCCTGGCGCGGGTGGTCTCGCTGCTCGCGCTGGATTTCGCGGGCGTGGCCCTGGCCATCTTCTCCGCGCTGATGCTGAAGGCCGCGGTGCTCGGCGGAGTGCACGTCAGCCAGGCGCTCCATGAAACCGAACGCATCCTGGCCTTCGCCTACCTGCTGACCGTGCTCCTGTTCGCTCGCTCGGGCCTCTACTCCGAGCGCGCTCAGCGTCCGGGTCTGTCGCGGATCGTCGGCTCGCTCTTCCAGGTGACTTTCGTCGCGCTCATATTCGCCGTGGTCAGCGGTGAACACTTCTCGAGCTACTACCTCTTCTACGGCTCGCTCGCGTTTGCGCTGCTGTATGTGTCGTTGCTGCGGGCGGGCTATGAGTGGCTGACCGGCGCGATGCTCCGAGCCGCCGGATACCGGCGGCGGGCGGTGCTGGTGGGCACCGGCAAGCACATCCGCGATGTGGCGCACGCGCTCGGCGACGCGCCCCACTCCCCGATCGAGGTCGTCGGGTTCCTCTCGCCGACGGCGCTCCCCGCGAACGGGCTGCGAGCGCTGGGGTCGCTGAATGACCTCGATGGCGTGCTCGGTTCAGAGCGGATCGACGAGGTGATCATCGCCGATCCCGACTTCCCGCAGCTGGAGGCCGTCGAGCTGGTCGACCGCTGCCACCAGCGTGGCGTGCGCGTGCGCCTGGCGCCCTCGACGATGGAGATCCTGATTCACCGCGCCCAGTTCGTGCCGGGTGAGTCGGTGCCGCTGTTCGAGCTCGGGCCCCCGGTGTTCGAGGGCGTGGACTTCGCGCTGAAGCGCACCTTCGACCTCGTGGGAGCGACGCTCCTGCTGGTCCTCCTGAGTCCCCTGCTGGTGGCGATCGTGATCGCGGTTCGCGTGTCCTCGCGCGGCCCGGTCGTGTTCCGCTCGATCCGCCGCGGCATCGGCCAGCGGCCATTCCAGTGCCTGAAGTTCCGCACCATGTACACCGACGCCGAGGAGCACCAGGCGGACCTCGAAGACCTCAACGAGGCGACCGGCGCACTGTTCAAGATCCGCGACGATCCGCGCCTGACCCGCGTCGGGCGACTGCTGCGCCGGTTCTCCCTGGACGAGCTGCCGCAGCTTGTCAACGTACTTCGCGGCGAGATGTCGCTGGTCGGCCCGCGCCCGCTGCCGCAGCGCGACTACGACATGCTCGACGACTGGCACCGCAAGCGCTATCTGGTGCTCCCGGGCATCACCGGGCTGTGGCAGGTGTCAGGTCGCTCAGAGCTCGACTTCGATGATCTCGTGCACCTCGATTTCATCTATCTGGAGCACTGGTCGCTGGCGCTCGACCTGACGATTCTGCTGAAGACGATTCCGGCCGTGCTGTCCCAGCGCGGAGCCTACTGAGAGCCGGTAACGGCCCGCCCGTTCCCGTCCGGGCGGCGCAGGCTGCGAAAGGCGACACGCGGGGTGTCCGGCTGGGCGGCCGCGTGCTCGTATACCTTCCAGGTCGCCTCGGCGGCGTCCTGCCAGGTCCACGACGGTGGCGGTGGGGCCGGCCGTCGCGCTCGCTCGGCGGCGGCGATCAGCGCCCCGAGGTCGCCGGCCCCCACGAACGTGGCCCTCGCGTCGAGCACCTCTCTCAATGCCGGCACCTCGCAGGCGACGACGGGCGTGCCGCAGGCCAGCGCCTCGACGGCGGGCAGTCCGAAGCCCTCCTGTTCGGAGGCGACCACCAGCGCGTGCGCGCCGCTGTAGATCGCGGCGAGGTGCTCGTCGGAGACGTGGCCCGTCAGCGTCACGTTGGGCAGCTCGTGTGCCCACGGGCGGGTCGGCCCCACCAGCACCAGCGGCAGCTCGCGCGGAGTGGCGGCGAGCTCGGCGACGTGCTTGCCCGGGTCCGGGTGCTGCAGGCCGCCCACCCAGACCAGGTAGCGCTCGGGCAGTCCGAAGTGCGTCCTCGCCTCGTCGATCTGAACCGCGGAGCGGGGATACATCACGGTGTCGGGGGCCTCGGGGATGACGACCACGCGCTCGGGGTGAAGTCCGAGGCCGCTGAAAGCCTCCTGCGCGAGCGCCTGCGTGGCCACGATCACGCGTGCCGCACGCTGTACCGCCAGCTGGCGCAGGCGCATGCGCACGCCGGTGCGAAGGTGCTCGCTGCGGCGCCTGAGCGCGGCGAGGTCGTGGAGCGTGACCACCATCGGGCAGGGGCTGTGGAGCATCGCGCCCGCCATCCACGGCGCGTGGAAGACATCGGCGCGGCGAGGACGATGGGTCTGCGTGATCTCGGCGTGCGGAGCGGCGGTTTCGCGGAGCGCCCGCAGCAGACAGCGTGAGTAGCGACCGATCCCGCGTGGATCGCTGAAGGGGCGGCTGTCGAAGGCCACCCTCATGGCTCAACGATCGCCTTCATCTCATCGCTACCTTGAGCACAAGGTGGAACATAGTCACTTTGCATAGCTTTGTGCAGTCATGACGGATTACTTTCGCGCTCGCTCGGCCGGCGTCGCCTCCATCTAGCCTGCCCGCGAACTGGCCGTGAACGACTACCACGAGAGCCTCTGGCGGTCGCTGTCGGAAGGCCTGCATCCCCCCGACATGGATGTGCGACTCGCGTTCCTTCTGCATGGCGCTGGGGCGAGTCGTGCGGGCGGCGGGACGCCGCCCCGGGTGCTCGACCTCGGCTGCGGGGAAGGGCAGTTCGCGGCCGAGCTCGCGGGCGCCGGCTTCCCCGTCGTCGCGGCGGATGTCGCCGAGGAGCCGCTTCGCCGCGCCCGTGCGCGCCACCCCGACCTCGATCTGCGAGTCCTGCCCCCCGAGGGCACATGGCCGCTCCCGGACGCAGGCTTCGACGTGGTGTGGGCGGGTGAGACGATCGAGCACGTTGTCGACACCGCGGGCTGGCTCTCAGAGGTGCGGCGTGTCCTGCGCTCGGGGGGGAGCCTGCTTCTCAGCACGCCCGCCCACACGCGCCTGTCCGTGCTCAGGCTGGCGCTGTCCCATCGCGCCTTCAACGCCCACTTCGATCCCCGCTCGGATCACCTGCGCTTCTATAGCGCCGGCACCCTCAAGCGCCTGCTCGAGGACTTCGGCTTCGAGCAGGTCGAGGTGCGCGGCGCGGCGGGGCCGCCGGGGGCTCGGCGGCTGCTGCTCGCCTCGGCCCGGCGGGCGCGCTTCTAGCGGCCCGACGCGCGCAGCGCCTCGACGTAGGCGTTCTGGATCGAGATCGCTTCCGGGTTGCCCTGCGCGATCGCTTCCGGCGCGATCGACTGCGGGTTCAGATAGATCGCCGCTCCCAGCTCGTTGACCGCGGCCTGAGGACGGCCTTCGCCGCCGCTTGACAGGTCGTACTCGCCCAGACGCAACCAGGTTTCGGGGTTGGAGGGTTGCAGTCGCACGGCGTGCTGGAGCGTGGCGCGGGCGAGTTCGGGGTTACCCGTCTGCTGCTGGACGGTGGCGAGCGCGAAGAGCGCCTGCACCGACAGCGGATCGCGCGCGACGCCGGCCTGCGCCGCGGTGGTTGCGCGGCCGGGGCTCCTCGCAAGCAGTGAGAGCGCTTCCTGGGAGAGGTTTTCAGAGCTGAGGGGCTGCCACTGCGCCCATGTGGCCAAGCCCGCGGCGAGCAGCACAGCGCATGCGATCGCGGCGCCGAGCGGGCTCACTTCGCGCAGCGACCGACGGCGCAGCCACGCGGGTTTCTCATCGTCGCTCGGGTCGATCAGCCCGTTCGCATCCGGCGCATCCGCTGACACGGCGACGGGCGCTCCGTCAGCGGCCGGTGCGCCGGCCGGAATCCCGGCGCGCCCAACCAGGGTGGCGCTCTCGAGAGGCCCTCGGCCGGCCAGCCACCCGGCGCAGAGCAGCGCAACACAGGCGTTGCCGGGTACGTACCAGGTCCAGTCCACGAGCGAGTGGATTCCGAACACCACGACCACGCAGAGCATGCTGAGCATGCCGATGCGCTCGGGCGCATAGGGCGCGGGGCGATCTGAAATCCTCCAGCGCCGCCAGCCAGGCCGCCAGCCGGCCAGCAGGCCCGAGCGCGGCTCCTCAGGGCCGCTTCCGCTCGTCCATCGCCGGTTGAATGGATGCGTCGAGCGACCCGCGGCGATCATCCACGCAACGAGCAGCGCCAATGCGAGCGTCAGGCCCACGAGGCCCAGATCGGCGAGGGTCTGCACGATGAAGCCGTGAGCGTGTCTGACTTCGATCGGCGCCGTGCGGTAGCGCAGCCGCGCCGTTCTATAGCCTTCCGCGCCCACTCCGAACAGCGGATGGGCGTCGAAGACCTTCAACGCCTCGCTCCAGTAGCGCGCCCGCACGCTGGCGACCGCCGTCAGGCGACCGGGTGTGTTCGCGACTCTCGCGTTCGTGTCGGTGAGCGAGTGAAAGCCGTGGGAGATGCTGCCGGGGAGTCCGCGGTGGCTTACCGCCAGTGCCCCGGCCATGCCGATCACGGCGAGCGCGAGGATCGCCAGCAGGGCGGCTCCCGCATTCCTGCGCAGATCGCGCGACGGCGCGCGGCGCCCGCTCTGGAAGCCGATCGCGAGCCCGGCCAGCGTCAGCACGACGAGCATCACCGCCAGCGCCACGCCCAGCTGCCGGCCGGCGCTCGCGCGTTCGCCGAGCGCGATGCCTTCCGTCGTCAGCGTATGCATCGAGAAGTCCCAGGCGACCACGAACGCGGCGGCGACGACGGCGGTGAGCAGCACCGCCGCACTGCGCAGGCGCAGCGGCACGATGCAGAACCACAGCGCCAGACCGAGCGCCAGCGCCACCAGCGCGCCGCGGGAGTAGGCCAGCATCAAAGTCACCAGCAGGAGCCCCGCCGCCGGGTAGGCGAGCGCGCTGAGCAGCGCATGCCCCGCCCTGCGAGCACCCAGCCACAGACAGCAGATCACGCCCATCGCGGCCGTCAGGCCGGTGGCGTTCCAGTAGTCATAGGGCGCTCGCAACCTGGCGTATACGTCGTTTGCGTCGAGCTCGCGGGGGAACACCTTCGTCGCCAGCGCGTAGCCGCAAACGATCACCGCGGCCAGCGCGACCCCGCCCAGCACCGCCGGCCAGCGCGTCGGGAAAGTACGCGCGAGCATCACCGACGCGCCGAAGAGGGCGCTGTATGCGAGCAGGCGTCCGGCGTCCTTGAAGCTCTCGTCGGGCTGTACCGACCAGATCACCGATAGCGCGGTCAGGGCGGTGAAGGCGAGCAGCAGCCCCACCGAGCTCAGCCCATACACACGCCCGCGCGGGGGTGCGAACAGGATGATGGCCGCCACGACCAGGCCCGAGCCGATCGTGAGCGCCATCTCGACGGCCGTCATTTCGCGCAGGTGCAGGCCGCCCCCGGCGACGAACGTCACCAGGCAGATGAGCGTCGCGGTGAGGATCGTCACCCACCACAGCGCGTCCGCGCGCAGCAGTCCGCCCAGCAGCGCGCGAGCGCCCGCTGCACGCGCTGCGGGAGGCGGGCCCTGCGGCGCCGGCGGCGACGCGTGCTCAGCCGGGGCGGTGACCGCGGACACGGGTTCGGATCGCTCTGCCCGCGAGCACCAGCGCGCAGGCGAGCAGCAGGCCCAGGACCGCGAGCAGCGAGTCGGGCAGAGAGCTCAGGGCCGAGGCGACGTCGGCGTGTATGACACCGGGGCGGACGGTGGAATTTCCGATGAGCACCGGCTCGGCGGCGACCTTCGGCGCCTGCTCCAGCGCTGTGCGCTCAGCGGGGGTGACCGGCAGCGCCGCCGTGGGGCCCGGCGATGAAGCCGCACCCGCGCCACCCGCGGCCGCGAGTTGGGCGCGGCGGATGAGGTTGCCACAGTCCGAATACTCTTCGACTTCGGTCGGCAGCTCCTGCAGTGCCTGCCGGTAGGCCGCCTGGCTGAAGCCGCTCAGTGATTCTCCGTGCGTGCATCTGCTGATGATCGTCTGCCCCACGTCGGCGCCGGCCGTCGAGTCGATCGACAGAAACGCCGCGAACAGCACGGCCAGAACGGTCAGACGGCGGGTACGCATGGCGAGCATGCTGCAAACGCTACCAACGCGCTCGGGAGAGCCCGACGCTTGCCAGCGCTTCGGAAAAGCCCCTTGCCCAGGCCTCGTATGTGTACGCGCGCACGTCCTCGGCGCCCGCTGCGCCCAGGCGCTCGCGCAGGCGCGCATCCTCGGCGATCCGCCGCAGGGCGCCGGCGAGCGCGGCGCTGTCGCCGGCGCGCACGATCAGGCCGTTGCGCTCGTCGCGCACCAATCCACCAGCGGCGGCGCCCACTGCATCGGATGTGATCACGGGCAGCCCCTGGTTCATCGCCTCATTCACCACGAGCCCCCACGGCTCGCGAAAGGTGCGCGTCGGGATCGACGGCAGCACCAGCGCATCCGAGGCGGCGTAGAGGTTGCGCAACTCGACCGGCGCGAGCTGACCGAGGCCGAGCACGCCATCGAGCCGCTGCACCAGCCCGCGGTCGCCCGCGATCGGCGCCGACGGCGATTCAACGCCCGCGAGCGCGAGCGCGGCCGCGGGCGGGTGAAGGCCGGACGCACGCCAGGCCTCGAGGAGCACCTCCAGTCCCTTCTCGCGGGCGGGACGCCCCACATAGAGGAACTTCGCGGCCGCGTCCGCGGGCCACGCGCCCTCGCCGGGCGTGCCGGCGCCCGGCGCGCTCCAGAAGTCGTTGTCGACCGATTGGGGCGCGACGTACACGTTGCGCGCGCCGCGCGCCCGCACGTAGGCGCTGACATGCGCGCCGTAGGTGACGACGGCGTCGGCGTGGCGGTAAAGGTGGCGCAGCGGCGGATAGCTGAGAGCGTGCATCGCGCTGCGCGGGTGCGCCCACAGCGAGGCCCACAGGATCAGTGGCACGCGGGCTCGGCGCGTGCCGATCCACACAGCCACGGGCGCCACGCGGCCGCCCGTCGGGCACACGACCGCCCGGTAGCGGCCGCTCGCGGCGAGGCCTGAGAGCTCCCGCTGGCGCACGTGACGATGGGGAAAGGGCAGCTCTCCGTCGAACTCCGCTCCGCCGTGCTTGGAGCGTCCCCCGAACAGCGCCACCTCGATGTCCTCGCGCTCGTGCAGGCAGGCGAACGCGCCGACACGGTAGGCGGGGGCGTGCCCGGTGACGAACAGGACGGGCTTCACCGAAGGACATGCTCGTAGGCTGCGAGGGTCTGCTGACCGCAGCGCTCCCACGTGAAGTGCGCGGCGACGGTGGCGCGCGCGCGCTGCCCGGCCTCGCGCAGCCGGTGGGGATCGGACAGGAGCTCCTCGATGCGCTGGGTCAGTCGCTCGATGTCGCCCGGGGGCACGAGCACCAGGCCATCGCCCGCTGCGGCGATCTCCTCGGGCCCGGGCTCGCCGCGGCAGCCGATCGCGGGCACCCCGCCGGCCATCGCCTCGATGTATGCCACGCCGAAGGCCTCGTCGGTCGAGGGCATCACGAACAGCGTGCATCGCCGTGCCTGCTCGACCGCCTGCGCTGGAGCCAGCTGGCCATGGAACTCGACCCGCCCCGCGACCCCGAGGCGGGCCGCGAGGCCTTCGAGCGCTGTCCGCTCGGGGCCATCGCCGACGATCACATAGCGCAGCGTGGGGTGTCGCTGCCCGAGCACGGCCAGGGCACGGAGCACATCGGCGTGGCGCTTGCGCGCGTCCAGATGCGCCACGGTGACCAGACGCGGGGCGCCGTCGCGCGGACGCTGGGCGTCCGGCAGGTCGGCGCCGAGGTGCACGACGCGCGTCTCGCCGGCGCCGTGGACACGCGAGGACTCGGCGATTCCCTGGCTGTTGGCGAGCACCAGCCGCGCGGCGCCGAGTCCGCGAGCGACGGCCTGCGCGCCGTTGCTGCTGCGGGCGGCCGTGTAGTACAGGTCGCCACCGTGCACGGACACGATCAGCGGGACATCCAAGGAGCGCAGATGGGCGGAGACGCGGCGTACGGCGTCGCCGGCGGGCACGGCGTTGTGGGCGTGCACGAGTTCGAAGGGAAAGGACCTGCGCAGCCGCCCCAGGGCGAGCCCCAGGGCCGGTGCCGCCCAGGCTCCCCACGCGGCGTAGGAGCGTTCGCGAAGCGGCGATACGTAGGGCACGTATGCCACGCGCAGTCCGTCGTGTGTCTGCGTGCGCGGCTCGCGCAGCAGCCCGGCGAGATCACGCCCGGCACGCGCGGGTCCCTGAGCCAGGGACGTGCGCGGCGGCACGAGCCGGCTCAGCACCAGCACGCGGACGTCCGCGCCCGCGGCGCGCGTGGCGAGCGCCTGACGGTGGGCCCATACTCCCAGCACGGGGTTGCGGCGGCTGGGATAGAACTCGGCTACGACGACGACCTTCGGACCCACGCGCTTCACCAGCGGCGGTGGGTCGTGAGCGTGCGCTGCGCCTCGGTGGCGCTCAGATACGGACGCTCGGCGAGAAACTCGCGCGCCTCGGCGATGGCGGCCTCGCGAGAGTAGGCGTCCGCAGCCGGAGCGGCGCGGTGGCGGATCGAGACGGCGTCGGTGACGCCGCAGCGCCAGCCGTGGGCGCGGGCGAGCGCCGCCCAGTGGACATCAAGGCCCCAGCCCATGCGCAGTTCGGGAAAGGGCAGGAGCCCGGGGAAGGTGACCCGTGCGAACGCCGTCACGGGGCCGATCTCCACAAACGTCGTCTCGCGCACGACGCTGCGGCCCCGGCGCCGAGTCTGCTGCCAACCCGCATGCGAGTTGAGCCGGTGGGCGGGCTGGGCCAGCTGCAGCGAGAAGCGATCGCACAGGAACAGGAAGCGGTCGAGAAAGCGGCGGCTCAGCTCGACGTCGTCGTCGATCACGAGAAGCCAGTCGCGATCACCGGGCGGATGCGCGGCGAGCAGCCGGTTGAGGTTTTCGAACTTCCCCAGCCCGCCGGGCTGACAGGTGTGCAGCTCGACGTCGTGGCGGGAGCTCAACAGCTCTGCGCGCATCGCCTCCGCGAGGGCCTGTCGCTCGCGGCGCACCACTCCAACCACGAGCACCCGTCGCAGAGGCGGCCGGTGGCGCGAGGCGAGCTCGAGACGCAGGCGCCTGCCGCTCGTTAGCTCCCAGGCGTTCACCACCTCGTCTTCTATGCCCCGGCGCACGGCGTCGAGGCCGCCCACGGTCCCGCTCGCGCCCGACAGGAAGTCATCGCCGCTGTGACCCACGCTCTCCCCTCCGTTCGCGATCGCATCGCCGGCTGAGACGAGGTTCATATCGGCGGTGGACATCGGAGCGCGCCGATCCCGACTCCCGCGGACGATCTCCAGTCGCTCGCGCAGACCCTCGTTGAGGCGACCCGCGCTGTGAGCGACCATGATCAGCCCGGCCGGGCAGCGCCGTCGGATGACGTGTCCCACACAACCTGCGAGTGTCGTCAGCTCATGTGCGAGCGCGGGCCCGCGGCCCTGGCGGACATCGAGACGACGGGCCGTACGCCCGCGCGCGTATGCGGTCCGCGCAAGCGAGCCGAGGCGGGCATCGGCGCCCGCCCGCCGGTGGTCAACGGCCGCGCGCGCAACGTACAGGGCAGCGCCACCGCGGCTCGCAGGATGTGAATCCCCCGTGGCGTCGCCTTCCGCCGCCGCGGCCAGGCGGTCCTGCCACTCCTGCTCGTCGCCGCCGACCTCGAGCGTGACGTCGAATGGTCCGACACGCTCGAGGGCGGTGCGGCGGATGGCCATGTTGGCCCCCCATGCGTATCGGGTCGGCGTGTCCTCGGTGCCCAGGTCCAGCGAGGTGATGGGCGGCGCCTCGCGTCCGCACGTGCGCGGCCGCGAACCCTCGAGGCGAGGGATGATCGGACCGGTGAACACGTCCACGCGCGGGTGGCTGGCGGCGGCGTCGATCAGCGCCTCGAGCCATCGCGGACTGGCGCTGATGTCGTCGTCGACGAACACAACGAGCTCGCCGCTCGAACGCTCCACGCCGGTGTTGCGGGCGGCGTTCAGTCCCAGGGGCGCCGGGTGGGGCTCATAGCGCGCCCCGAAGCGCTCGACCAGGGCCCGCGCCGCGGCTGAAGGACCGGCGTCGTCGACGACGAGCAGCTCGGCTCCGGCCTCGACGGCCTGGGGAGCGATCGAGGCGAGCGCGAACGCCAGGTAATCGAGGCGTTCGCGGGTGGGGATGACGATCGAGGCGGGTCGCATGACCCGAACAGTCTAAGTTTGCGCGGGTCATGGTCATCCTGATGCTGCACAATCGCTACCGCCAGAGAGGTGGAGAGGAGCGCTCGGTGACCGAGCAGGCGTCGCTGCTGCGCGAGCGGGGCCATCGCGTGGAGGTGCTCGAGCGCTCGAGTGAGGGGCTGCACGGGTTCGGCGGACAGGCGCGCGCGGCACGCGCGCTCCTGCGCGGCGGGGAGTCCGAGCAGGAGGTCGCCGAGCTCGTGCGCCGCTTCGGGGTGGATGTCGTTCACGCGCACAACCTGCACCCGCTGTTCGGCTGGCGGGCTCTTCAGGCGGCGCGCGCCGCCGGCGCCCGAACCGTGCTGCAGCTGCACAACTTTCGCCTGGTGTGCGCGATCGCCGTGGCATACCGCGACGGCGCCGTGTGCCATCGCTGCAGCGGCAGGAACACGTGGCCGGGGGTACAGCTGCGCTGCCGCGGCGGAGTCGCCGAGAGCGTGGTCTATGGCGCCGGGCTCGCCCGCCAGCAGCCCGGGATCCTGTCGGCGACAGACCGCTTCATCGCCCTCAGCGAGGCGACACGGACACGACTGGGCGCTCTGGGCCTGCCGGCCGAGCGCACCGATGTGATCTCAAATCCGCTCCCCGGGCATGCCTTCAAGAGCGCGTCGCGGGCACACGACGGACGCTATGCGCTGTGCGTCGGGAGGCTCGTGCCGGAGAAGGGGTTCGACGTCGCCGTCGCCGCCGCGCGGGCCGCGGGTGTGCCGCTGAAGATCGCCGGGCGCGGTCCCGAGCAGGAGCGCCTGCGCAGGCTGTCTGAGGATGGCGACGTCGAGCTGCTCGGCGAGCTCGATCGTGGCGAGCTCGAGCGCGTGCGCAGCGGCGCGGCCGTCCAGCTGGCGCCGTCGCGCTGCGAGGAGCAGAGTCCCTATGCGGTGCTCGAGGCGATGGCCGGCGCCGTCCCCGTGCTCGTGTCCGAGCTGGGCGGACTTCCCGAGCTCGCCGGCGACGAGGCGAGCCTGCCGCCCGGGGACGCCGGCGCGTGGGCGCACGCGCTGGCCGCGCTGTGGGGTGACCCCGAGGAGCGCCGCCGCCGAGGGGATTCCGCCAGGACACGGGCCTGGGAGCGCGCGGCGCCGGAGCACGCGCATGGCGCTCTGATGGGCGTCTATCAGCGCGCGGGCGCGGATCTCGACCCGCTCGCCGTGACGGCATAGGCTGCGCGGCTGTGGCAATTGCTCCGAGCGCCCTGATCACGGGACTGACCGGCCAGGACGGTTCGTTCCTGGCCGAGCTCCTGCTGCAGAAGGGCTATGAGGTGACCGGTCTTCAGCGCGGCGGCCCCGAGCAGCCGCTCGGCCTATCAGAGCACCTGCGCGAGCAGGTGACGCTGCTGCAGGGTGATCTGCTTCAGCCGGACACCCTGCGGGCTGCGATCGAGCAGGTGCGTCCGCGCGAGATCTACCATCTGGCGGCGCCGTCGTTCGTTCCCGACTCGTGGGAGCGACCGACACAGACGATGAGCGCGATCGCGAGCTCGACCGCCGCGATCCTCCAGGCTGTGCGCGATATCGACGCCGAGATGCGCGTGTACGTGCCGGCGTCCGGGTCGATCTTCGGCGATGCGCGCGAGAGCCCTCAGCGCGAGGACACACCCTGCCGTCCCGAGACGCCATACGCGATCGCCAAGCTCGCCGGCCATCAGCTCGTCGGCGCGCTGCGCGCCCAGCGCGGCCTGCATGCGTCCTCGGGGATCGTCTACAACCACGAGTCCGAGCGCAGGCCCGAGCGGTTCGTCACCCGCCGGATCACGCGCGGCGCCGCCGCGATCGCGCTCGGGCTGAAGCAGGAGCTTATGCTCGGCAACCTCGATGCCGTGCGCGATTGGTCGTTCGCCGGAGACACCATGCGCGGTGCGTGGCTGATGCTGCAGCAGGAGCAGGCCGGTGACTACATCCTCGCGAGCGGCGTGGGGCGGACGGTGGCCGAGTTCGCGCGGACGGCGTTCGCCTGTGTGGAGCTGGACGCCGAGCGCTACCTGCGTGTGGACCCCGCGCTCGTGCGCGCGGCCGAGCCGACAGCGAGCGTGGGGGACCCGAGCAAGGCCCGCGAGCGGCTCGGCTGGGAGCCGCAGGTGTCCTTCGAGGAGCTGGTCGAGCGCATGGTGCAAGCTGATCTGCGCTCGCTGCAGAGCGTCGCCGCCGGCTCCTGAATCGGCGCGCGGCGGGTTCGCCGCGTGCGCACCACCGAAGGCCTACACTGGCCAGACGGATGGCCACCGTCGGCATCATCGGTCTGGGCTACGTCGGCCTGCCGCTAGCAGTCGCGTTTGCGCAGGAGGGCTGCGACGTGATCGGTGTGGACGTGGATGCCCGCAAGATCGAGGCGATCGAGGCCGGTGAGTCCTACATCGAGGACGTCCCCTCGGAGCTGCTGCGCGAGCTGTCGGGGCGCATCCATGCGACGACCCGCTATGCCAGGCTGGCCAAGGCGGACGCGGTCGTGGTGTGCGTGCCCACTCCGCTCACGCAGAACCGCGAGCCCGACCTCGGCCCGTTGATCGACGCCACGCGCGCGCTGGCGGAGGTGCTGCAGAGCGATCAGCTGGTGGTGCTCGAGTCCACCACCTATCCCGGCACGACGCGCGAGCGCGTGGCGCCGCTGTTGGAGGAGTCCGGCCTCGCCGCCGGCAGGGACTTCCACCTCGCCTTCTCGCCCGAGCGAGTCGACCCCGGGCGCTCGGATTTCACGCTGCGCAACACCCCCAAGGTCCTCGGCGGCCTGACGGAGGCGTGCGCGGAGCGAGCGGAAGCCCTGTATGGCCTGGTGTGCGACAACCTCGTGCGCGTGTCGAGCCCCGAGGCGGCGGAGCTGACGAAGCTGCTCGAGAACATCTTCCGCTCGGTCAACATCGCGCTGGTGAACGAGCTGGCGATGCTCACCGACCGCATGGGCATCGACATCTGGGAGGTCGTTGAGGCGGCCTCGACCAAGCCCTACGGGTTCATGCGCTTCGAGCCCGGTCCGGGTATGGGCGGGCACTGCCTGCCGGTCGACCCCTTCTACCTGAGCTGGCGGGCACGCGAGTTCGACATGGCGACGGAGTTCATCGAGCTGGCGGGCAAGGTCAACCAGCAGATGCCCTATCACTGCGTGGCCAAGGCGCAGCGGGTTCTCAACGACGCAGGACTCTCGGTCAAAGGCGCGCGCATCCTGGTGCTCGGCGTGAGCTACAAGCCGGGCGTCGGTGACACGCGCGAGTCGCCGGCGCTGAAGATCATGTCGCTGCTTCGCGATCTGGGGGCGGACGTGAGCTATCACGACCCGCACGTGCCGGCGCTCGCGGACTTCGGGCTGAGCAGCGCGCCGTTGGAGCAGGCGCTCACAGACGCCGACCTGGCCCTGATCGTGACCGCCCATCCGGGCGTGGACCATGACCTCGTGGCCAGGCGTGCCCGCCTGGTCGTGGATCTTCGCGGCGTCACGCGCTCCTCGCAGGTGAGCAGCGTCGTGCGGTTGTGAGAGCGCGATGGCGCTGAGAGAGAGCCCTCGCGGGCACGGCCTCGTGCTCGGTGAGGACGTGCGGATCGGCGAGGGAGTGTCATTCGGGGCATACGTGGTGGTCCACGACGGAACCAGCATCGGCGATGGCTGCACGATCGAGGACCACGTCGTTCTCGGCAAGCGCCCGCGGCTGGCCGGGCGTTCGACGGCGCACGGAGACCTCGGCGCCCTCGCGCTCGAGGAGCGGGTCACCGTGTGCGCGGGCGCCGTGGTGTTCGCCGGCGCCGTGATCGGCGCGGACACGATCCTCGGCGACCAGTCGTTCGTCCGCGAGCGCTCGTCGGTCGGCGAGGGGTCGGTGATCGGGCGCGGGAGCGTCGTCGACAACGACGTCCGGGTCGGCGCGCGGGTGCGCGCGCAGACGGGCGTCTACCTGACGGCATTCACCGTCGTGGATGACGATGTGTTTCTCGGCCCCGGCGCGATCACGACGAACGACGACACGATGGCGCGTCACCCGCCGCAGGCGCCGATCCGAGGGGCGGCCCTCCGCCGCGCATGCCGCATCGGCGGCGGTGCGGTGCTGACCCCGGGGGTGGAGATCGGTGAAGAGGCGTTCGTGGCAGCCGGCGCGGTCGTGACGGCCGACGTGCCCGCGCGGGCAGTCGTCATGGGGGTCCCGGCCCGCGTCAGGCGCGAGGTGCCCGACGGAGATCTGATCGAGCGCTGGCGCTAGGGACTCGAGGAGAGAACGCTGCTCGGATCCGTCGCGGCGGCCACCACCTCCTCGGCCTGATCGAAGCTGAGCAGCGGGCTCATCGGTATCGCGAGGTGTGAGCGGGCGGCGTAGTCGGTCCCCGGCAGCTCGAGCCCCTGCCCCCACTGGCGCATCGGCGGCTGCCGGTGGACAGGCGTGCGGTAGTACCCCTTGTGGCCGACGCCGGCAGCCGTGAGGCGGTTTTCCAGCCGCTCCACATGGGGGTGGGCGACGACGTAGAGGTGCCAGGCCGGCGCGGCCCCCGCGACCGGCTGCGGCAGCGCCACCAGCTCGCCGAGCCCGGCCCTCTGATAGTGGCGCCCGGCCTCCCGGCGCCCGTCCGCCCACGTGTCCAGATGCGGAAGCTGGGTGCGCAGGATCGCCGCCTGCAGCTCGTCCAGGCGGGAGTTGTAGCCGATCAGCTCGTAGCTGATCTTGTCGCGCGAGCCGTGAAAGCGCAGCGTTCGCACCTGTTCGGCAAGCGACTCCTCGGAGGTGGTGATCATGCCGCCGTCGCCGAAGCAACCGAGGTTCTTCGACGGAAAGAACGAGAACGTGGCCGCGGTCCCCAGCGCGCCCGGACGCCCGGCCGTCGCCGTGGAGCCGGCCGCCTGCGCCGCGTCCTCCAGCACGGGCACGCCCAGTGTCTCGATCTCGCCGACCGGAGCCACGTTGCCGAACAGGTGCACGGCGATCACCGCCTTCGTGCGCGGTGTCAGCGCGGCCCTTACGGTCTCCGCCGTGACGCAGTAGGTGTCGGGGTCGATGTCGCAGAACACCGGCGTCGCCCCGGTCGGCGGGATCGCCTCGGCCGAGGCGTAGAAGGTGAAGGAGGGGACGACGACCTCGTCGCCCGGGCCGACGCCCATCGCGCGCAGAGCGATCGTGATCGCCTCCGTTCCGTTCGCCACTCCGATCGCGTGCTCGCAGCCGCAGTAGGCGGCGAACTCCTGCTCGAAGGCGCTCACCTCCGGGCCGAGGATGTATCGCTCGGAGTCGAGCACCCTCGCGACGGCGGCGCGTAGCTCATCGCGCAGGCCGAGCAGGGGGGTCGAGGTGTCGAACAGCGGTACCGCCACGGCGCTCACCCGGGCCGCAGCAGCTCGAGGTCGGAGCGGGTCATCAGGCGGATCAGCTCCTCGAACGACGTCCGCGGCCTCCAGCCGAGGTCGCGCTCGGCCTTGCCCGGATTGCCGATCAGATGGTCCACCTCGGCCGGGCGCACGAACGCCTCGTCGATCGTCACGTACTGCTCGAAGTCGCCGAGCCCGGCCTCTTCGAAGGCGATCGCGCAGCACTCCCGCACCGAGTGCGCCTCGCCCGTGGCGATCACGTAGTCCTCGGCGACGTCGCGCTGGAGCATCAGCCACATCGCCTCAACATAGTCCTTCGCATAGCCCCAATCGCGTTCCGCGTCGAGGTTGCCGAGACGCAGCTCCTTTGAGAGCCCGTGCCGGATCGCGGCCGCGTGCCAGGTGATCTTGCGGGTGACGAACTCAAGTCCCCGGCGGGGGGAGTTGGAGATCACGAGGCGCCCGACGCCGGCGCAGAACTTCCCACTCTCGGTCTCGACGTCGAACGTCCACTCGTCGTCGGATACGAGCGCCGGAGCGATGCGGCGGACCTCAGCCGGGTTCTTGCGCAGACGCTGGCCCTTGGCGCCGACCCTCACCGCCGATGCGAGATTGAGCTGGTAGTAGGTCTTCTCGCCCCGCTGCTCGACGTACACGGACGCGGGCTGGCCGGCGAGGTGGTACATCCAGCAGAGGCCCTGGGCGAGCACGGGGCTGTTGGTCTTGATCGAGGCGCCGTTGCCCTGCTTGAGGCCGTCGCCCGCGTAGTAGCCGCGCAGAAACGCTTCCTGTATCTCCTGCTCGGCATTCAGGATCAGCGGTGGGACCCGCTTGTGCGCGGTCGGCGTGTAGAGCTGCTCGCGCAGCCACAGACCGACGCCGCGGCCGCCGGTCAAGTTGAGCTTCTGCACCGCGGCTCCCTCGGTCCAGCCCGATGTTCCGGTCCACTCGCGGGAGTTGCCCATGAACAGACGCGACCACAGCACCGAGACTCTCAGTCGCAGCATGTCGTCATTGTTCGTGAAGCACACACCGGTGCCCTCGCGATGCACGTACCCGTCGGCCGCAATCAGCCCGAGGAACTCGGCCAGCTCGGGGCTCGCTACCCCCCACGTCGTGCGCTCCGGCATCTCCTCGCACAGCGCCAGCTCATCGCCGGGCTCGACGTCGCCCGCCCGGACCTTCTCGAACTCCGAGTCGAGCATGTTGTGGTGCGCCGTGACCTCGACAGCTCCGGCGCGTGCCTGAACCGAGAGGAGCTGATGATCGGGGTCGGCGGGACGGCGCCGCGTCGCGGTGATCGCCGTCACGGGCGTCCAGCCCTCGCCATCCCAGACCTCGAGAAACGACTTGGGGAGGAAGTTCTGGACCGATCCGCCCGGCCTCAACAGGGGCACGAGATCGGCCGGCGTCCTGACATCTATGAGCCCGTCGTCCCTGATCAGCAGGGGGGTTGTCTCTAATAAACACTCATGGTTGAACAAAATGCCCGAGGTCGCGTTCAGGTCGTAGGACTCGCGGTAGTTGACCGTGATGAAGTGACCGTAGGCCTTCGCCACCCCGTAGGGCGACCGCGGGTAGAACGGCGTCGTCTCGGTCTGGGGAACCTCGAGCACCTTCCCGAACATCTCGCTCGAGGAAGCCTGGTAGAAGCGCGCCTCGGGGCAGACTTCGCGCATCGCCTCGAGCATCCGCGTGACCCCCACGCCGGTGAACTCCGCCGTCAGCGTCGGCTGGATCCAGGAGACCGCCACGAAGGACATCGCCGCGAGGTTGTAGATCTCGGCCGGGCCCGATGCGCGGAGGGCGTCCACCAGCGAGCGCTGGTCGAGCAGGTCTCCCTGATGGAGGGTGATGCGGTCGCGGATGTGCTCGATCCGCTCGAACTTCTCCGTCGAGGCGCGGCGCACCATGCCGTGCACCTCATAGCCCTTCTCGAGCAGGAGCTCGGCCAGGTAGGAGCCATCCTGGCCGGTCACACCGGTGATGAGTGCGGAGGGGCGCTCGCTCATGCGCGGCAGCCTATAGAGAGTGTCCGACGCGCCAGCCGCTCGCGCGGGGCGCGCTCATGGCTTTGCCGACAGCGACATCGCGGCGGGGATCTCTCGCTCGCGCAGCCACCGCACGGTGGCTGCGATTCCATCCTCAACATCGATCCGGGACTGCCATCCGAGCAGCTTGCGGGCCTTCTCGACCGACGGCCAGCGGCGCTGAACGTCGACGGCGAAGGTCGGCAGGTGCTCCAGCTCGAACGCGTCCGGATCCTCGCCGCAGGCCTCCCACACGATCCGCGCGATCTCCGCCACCGTCAGCTCGCGCGAAGCCGAGATGTTGAAGTCCTCGTTCAACCCCGCCTCGGAGCTCATCGCGGTGACGATCCCGTCTGCGATGTCGTCCACGTGCGTGAGCGTCCTCGTCTGCTCGCCCGAGCCGAAGATCTCAAGCGGTCGCTGTCCGGCCAGCACCTTCGCGATCAGGTCGGGCACCGCATGGGCGATGCCCGGCTCCGGGTCGGGGAGCTCGCCCGGGCCGTAGGCGTTGAAGGGGCGGCAGATCGTGTACGGGAGCCCGTGCTCGTCGTGGGCCGCGCGGCAGTAGACCTCGCCCGTCAGCTTCGAGAAGCCGTAGGCGGAGACGGGCACCGGGCAGTCGGGCAGGTAGTCCTCGGGCGTGGGGAACAGCTCCGCCCGCTCGAACACCATCGAGGAGGACACATACACGAAGCGCTCGACCTCGAGGTCGAGCGCGGCGCGGATGACGGCGTTGTAGAGGGCGTTGTTGACCTCCGTCAGCGTGTGCGGCAGGCGATGGAAGTTGGCGATCCCGCCCACGATCGCGGCGAGGTGGATCACGTGCGTGCAGCCCTTCGTCGCCGCGCGCGCCTGCGCGGGCAGGCGCAGGTCGCCGGTGTGCACGGCGCAGCCCTCGCGCATCCACTGCGGCGCCGGGCGTTCGTCGGAGACGCGCACCTCATACGCGGGATCGGCCAGAAGTCGTTTGACGACGGCGGCGCCGATCGTGCCGGCGCCGCCTGTGACCAGCACCCGGTTCACGGGCTCGCTACCAGGGCTGCGAGCTCTGAGCTGTAGGCGAACACCTGGGAGGCGCCCCAGCAGTTCCAGGGGTCCACCACCAGACAGTCGCCGCTCGCCCGCTCGGCGATCGCGGCGAGCGTTCGCGGGTCGCGGAACTCCGCGTGGTTGGTCGCCACCATCACCACGTCGGCGTCGTCGATGGCATCCTCGAATGACATCGTCGGCGTGGGCACGTGCGAGTCGTGAATGCAGACGTCCGCCAGCTCACGTTCGAGCAGCCTGATCAGCTTGTGCGCGAGCGAGTCGCGCTCGTCGTCGGTGTCGGCCTTGAACGCCAGCCCGAGCACCGCCACCTTGCGATTGGCAAGCGCGCCCACGCGCCGCTTGGCGCCCTCCAGCAGGAACAGCGGCACCGACTCGTTGACGCGCGAGACGGCGAGCAGCATCCCCGGGGCGGCGGAGCGCTCCTCGGAGAAGGCGAAGTCCTTGCGCAGGCATGTCCCCGCGGTCAGGCCCGGCCCAGCGATCCCCCCGCGGGGGTAGTCGCGGTTGATCAGGTCGATCACCTCGAACACGTTCGCCGATGCGCGCTCGCAGTCCATCATCAGCAGGTTCGGCAGCGCGAACTGCGTGTAGCGCAGGATGTTCGTCCAGATCTTGGCCAGCTCCGCCTGCACCGGTGTCGTCTGCACGATCGGCGCCGCGAACGCTCCGAACAGCTCCGCCGCGACCTCCCCGGAGCGGGCGCCCACACCGCCGATTATGCAGGGGAGCGTGTCGATCTCCTCGATGAAGCGACCCGCCGCGATGCGCTCCGGAGCATGCGCCACGAACACCTCCTCGCCGATGTCGAAGCCGCGGTGCTTGGCCAGGTAGCCCGCCACGAACTCGGTCGTGCCGGGCGCGACAGTCGAGCGCAGGATCACGCAGTGCCCCGGCGCGAGCACCCCCAGGAGATCGT
The DNA here is from genome assembly GCA_963779605.1 of uncultured Solirubrobacteraceae bacterium. GTDB lineage: Bacteria > Actinomycetota > Thermoleophilia > Solirubrobacterales > Solirubrobacteraceae > Palsa-744. The sequence continues at coordinate 282,937 of CAVZYR010000004.1, read as the reverse complement.
CGAGCGCAGAGCGTATGTCGCGCATGTCGATCTCGATATGCGAGAACGAGGGGGTCCCCAGCGTGATCACGATGTGGCGCCCGCGCGCCGCGTCGGCGACGCGCTCGGACAACGTCAAGCGGCCGCTCGCGTGCACGCGATCGAGCAGCTCCTGCGTGCCGGTCTCCGCGAACGGCATCCGCCCTTCGCGCACGGCGTCGAGCCGGGCGGAGTCGTTGTCGATCCCGACCGCGTCGAGGCCGCGGTCGGCGAACGACAGGGCCAGCGGCAGCCCGACGCGGCCAAGGCCGACGACGGACACCTCGGCGTTGCTCTGCGAGGCGCTCATGCAAGCGAAGAGGTTAGCGGCGCACGGGTCGGTGGTCTCGGCGGTGGCGCAGGTACTGACGCGTAAACCCGGCGATGAAGCGGGGGTTGTGGTGCGCGTAGCGCCACCACAGGCGCCGGGGCTCTCGCGACAGGCGATAGGTCCACTCGAGGCCAGAGCGCTGCATCCACGGCGGGGCCTGGGAGACGAGGCCGGCATGGAAGTCGAACGCGGCACCCACGCCCACGAGCATCGGCGCGGACAGGCGGGGACGCATCTCGAGCATCCACCTCTCCTGCTTGGGCTGTCCGATGCCAACCCAGACCACGGCGGCGCCCGAGGAGTCGATCTTGGCGATCGTGGCCGCCTGCTCGGCTTCGGAGAGCGGGCGGAACGGCGGCGAGCAGCCGCCCGCGATCACGAGACCGGGGAAGCGCTCGCGCAAACGTTCTTCGAGCATCTCGAGGGCCGCCGGCGAGCGGCCTCCGTAGAGGTACATGGGGACGCCGCTGCGTGCGGCGCGGGCGCAGAATCCGGCCATCAGATCGGGACCGTAGATGCGGGTGGCGCCGGCGTGGCCGAGCGCATGCAGCGCCCACACCAGCGGCTGGCCGTCGGGCACGGCCAGCGTGGCACCGAGCACGGCCGCGCGCACCCGTGCGTCCTCCTGGGCGGACATCACCAGGTTGACGGCCGCAGCCGTCACATATGCGCGCCCGTCGGCCGCGATGATCGCGTCCATCCAGTCCATCACCCGCTCGTAGTCGGAGATTGCGAGCGGAATGCCGAGGACCTCCGCGGTGGCGGGCGCGCTGAGCGGGGTGGACGCTGACGATGCCGCGATGGCGTGAAGATACCCGCAGCCCGGGCGCGTGGCGAGGCCTGCGTCGCCCCTTCGCCGGCGCATGCGAGGGCCTGCGCCCCGGCAACCCGGGCGACGGTCGCGCAGGCCCAGGTTTCCATAATCTCCCGCCGATGAGTCCCCTGACCCTGCGCCGCTACCGTGCCGAGCGTCTGCTGCGCGAGGAGTTCGAGGCCCTGCGCGGCCGTGTGATCGCGACGGTCCGCGGACGCCTGGGCGCGAGCGGCGCCCGCCTCGACACCAGCGACCTCGAAGCCTGTTACTCGCAGGCCTGGGCCGGGCTCTACGCGGCCGTCCTGGATGGCCAGGAGATCGCAAACCCGACCGGATGGCTGACGCTCGTGACCTTCCGGCGGGCGATCGAAGAGCTCCGCGGCCACGTCCAGCGCGGTGGCGGGCACGGGCGCGGCGAGAGCGGACCCGGCACGCACCGGGCGCCCGCGCTCGAGGGGGCCGAGGAGCCGGACTTCGCCGCCGAGCTGGATGACCGCATGCGCCTTCGCCACCTGTTCGAGGGGCTGCGCGGCCGCCTCAGCGCTCGCGAGCGGGAGGCGGCCGCCTTCTGTTATCTGCAGGGGCTCTCGCGGTCCGAGGCCGCGGCGCGCATGGGCATCTCGCAGGCGCGCATGGGCAAGCTGATGGACGGCCGCGGAGCCGGACGTCCGGGGGTGGCGGGCAAGGTGGGCGACTTGGCCGAGACCATTCGCAACGGCGGCTGGTGTCAGGAGCAGGGGTCGCTGATGCGCGGTCTGGCCTACGGCATCCTCGATCCGGACGGTGAGCGCTATCGCCTCGCGCTGATCCACCGCAGCGAGTGTCCGGCGTGCCGCGCGTACGTGGTCTCGCTGCGCGGCCTCGCCGTCGTGCTGCCACCGGTGCTCAAGCCGTGGGGCCTGGGGGCGGCGGCTCTCGCACGTGCCGGTTCCTCCGCTCATGCACACGCCGGCGTCGGTGCCCACGCGGGTGCCGGTGCACACGCCGGAGCCGGAGCCGGCGCGGGCGGCGCGCAGGCGAGCGGCGGCGTCGCCGGCGCGATCTCCCCAGGCGTGCTCGGCGGCGGTGGCGCTGCCGCCGCAGGGGCCGGCGGCGGCGGCTGGCTATTGGCGGGAGGTCCGCTCGCCTCGAAGCTCGCCGTGGGATGCCTGCTCGCGCTGGGCGTCGGAGCCGGCTGTGTGGCGCTCACCGAAGGCCCGCTGAAGCGCCACGCGCCGGTTCACAGGCGCGAGGCTTCGCGCTCCTCACACGCGGGTGCCGCGACCGCAGCCGACCTCGCGCTGACCGCGGCGCACGCGAGCGATGACCTCGCCGGGAGTGCTCGTTCAGGCGGCGGCGCACAGGCCCGCTCGCACTCCTCGGCGGGGCTGACGCCCGCCGAGAAGGCCGCCCGCGAGTTCGGGCCCGAGCGGCCTGGCGCGCTTAGCTCTCGCGCGCCCTCCGCCGCCGGCGCCCAGACGCTCTCGGCGAGGGCGGCGTCCTCTGCTGAACCACCCGTCAGGAAGGTGGCTCCGGCCAGATCTGCGGGGGGCTCCGCCGCCTCTCAGACGGGCAGCGGAACCTCCGCCGCCCAGCGCGAGTTCGGGATCGGCTGAGCCCGCGCCGCCCGGCGCCGGGGGCGGGACCCGCTCACTCGCGGGGGAAGACCCTGCGCAGCCGCGCGAGCGCGAGTGGGTTGCCGCGCGGGCGCAGCCGGCCCGTGGCGAGGGCGCGGAGGGGATCGAGGCGGTCTCCGAAGATGTCCACCCAGTCCTGAAAGGACAGCCGCAGACGCAGGTCGGGGCTGAGCGCCTCTCCCTGCTCTGCGACGCTCGAGCCGTTGTTCACGGTCAGGTGCCACGTGGGAATGTCGGGGTCGCTGAACTCCCACTGGAAGGTCGTCGCCCCCCTCAGGCCATGTTCGGGGTTGACCTGGCGGCGGAGCGTGTCGAACATCAGCGCGACGGTCTCGGGGTCGCGCGCGGAGGGGCCCTCGCGCACGCCGATCACGCCGGCCTTGGCGAGCGCCCGCCCGCGCCGGGTGATCTCGATCGGCGAGAGGCCCGGGGGCAGAAGCGGGGGACCGGGCAGGGTCTCGACGGCGAGGCCCGCGGAGCGCAGCTTCGTGGTCATCGAGCTCAGGCCCTCGAGGCCGACCTCATCGAGGGTCGAGTTGAACACGGTCACGTAGCGTTCGTCCCAGCCCGGGGGCATCAGGACCTGGGAGGTGTAGCGGGTGACATCGCGCATCGTGCGGGCGACCGCCCTGGGCACCCCGACGGGGTCTTCGCGCCTGAGGTCTGAGAGGAGCTTCACGCCGAATCCGATGTGGCGCTGCTCGTCGGCGGCGATGTTCTGCATCCCCTGGCGAAACGCCGGCAGCTGGTCGCGTTCCTCGAGGTAGCTGCAGATGAAGTGCTGCCCGGGCTGGGCGAGCGCCGCCTCGATCACGATGTGGTAGAGGGTCACCGCGGCCGCGAGCTGGGCCGGCGAGCGGTCGGCGCGCAGCTCGTCGGCCATCCGGTCGAGGCGGTCGAAGATCCTGCGAAAGCCGGAGGTAAGCTGGGGCTTGATCGTCTCGAGGCCGCCGGCCATCGAGCCGTCCCCGATGCCGCAGACCTCGTGCATGAAGCGCTTGAAGAACACGGCGTGCCGGGCCTCGTCAACCTGCTGGGTGGCGAGAAAGTACTTCTGCTCCTCGCGGGGCGCGGCGTCGATGTAGGGGGACAGGTTGTCGGCGACGGCGTCCTCGCCCCAGAAGAACAGGCAGTAATTCCACACGGCCGCCTGGCGCTCGAACTCCGTGAAGTCCTCTCGCCACTGGCGCGCGTCCTCGCTGAAGTCGAGCTCGGTCGCGCGCCAGTTGCCGCGCTCCCAGCGCGCATACAGATCCTCATAGGAGATCGCGTCGGCGGGCAGACTGGCGGGATTGGCCTCAGCCCTCGGTCCGGATGTTGGTGTCGCGGTCGCCATCGGGCTGCTCCTGTCGCACGTGGATTGGCGCCCCAGCGCTCGGCGCCGGGGTCCTGGACGGTCTCATCCCCGTCTGGATAATAAACATTATCGAAATAACGATCGTTCTGTCAAGTAGGATGTGGGGGTGCAGACGGCGCGCATGACACGCGAGCAGAGCCGGGCCAACACGCGCGATCGGCTGCTGCGCGCCGCGCGCACGGTGTTCGCGCGCAACGGCTTCCACGGTGCCTCGGTCGAGGAGATCGCCTCCGAGGCCGGGTTCTCGACGGGTGCGCTGTACTCGAACTTCACCGGCAAGGAGGACCTGTTCCTGGTGCTGATGGAGCGGGAGATCGACGAATACGCGCGCGAGATCTCAGAGGCGGTGCGTGAGCGCTCGTCGATCGCCGAGCGGGCCACCGGCGGAGCCCGCCAGTGGATGACCATGATCGAGCGAGAGCCCGACGTGCTGCTGCTGTTCATGGAGTTCTGGGCCTACGGCGTGCGCGATGTTCGGGTGCGCCCGAAGGTCGCCGCCCGCTTCGCGCAGGTGCGCGAGCGCTTGACGGCGCTGATCGTCGACGGCGTGCGCGAGTTCGACCTGGAGCTTGACATTCCGGCTGAGCAGCTGGCGGTCGCGATCGACGCGCTCGCGGACGGCATCGCCCGACAGAAGCTGGCCGACCCCGATGCGGTCCCCGATGAGCTGATGGGCAGGGTTCTGTCGCTGCTGCTCGCCGGCGCCACCCGTCCCGCGCCGAAAGGCGCGCCCGCGGACGCCGGGCCGGCTTGAACGACGGCGGATAGCAGACCTCCTCGCGAACGCGGCGAGCCGGGCGGGGTCCGGCGCTGCAAGGATGATGGTCGCGATGACGAAGGGGCTCACCGCAACCCTGCGCCGAGCGCCCGCTACGGTGCCGGCGTCGGCGGCGCTGGTGCTGTTCGTCGTATGGGCGACCCAGCAGGCCGGTTACCCCGTGACGCACTGGGCGCCGGGGGCCCTGATCGTGCTGGCGCTACTGGGGCTGACGCTCGCGATCGTTCCGCTGGCGTGGAGCGAGATCTCCACGCCGGTGAAGGTGGCGCTCGGCTGCCTGGCCGCGTACACGGCGCTCAGCTATCTCTCGATCACATGGGCCGGCGTGGCCGCAGACGCCTGGGAAGGTGCGAACCGGACGCTGCTCTACCTGCTCGTCTTCGCGCTGTTCGCCTGCTGGCGCCAGCGCGGGGACAGCGCGGCGCTGCTGCTCGTGGGCTGGACGCTCGCGATGATCGCGCTGGGCGTGTTCGCCGCGCTCCACGTCAACGCCGCCGCCGGCGCGGACCTCCAGAGCATGCTCCCCGACGGGCGCCTGCTGTATCCCAGCGGCTACCCCAACGCCAATGCCGCCCAGTGGCTGATGGCGTTCTGGCCGGCCCTGCTGATGGTGCGCAGCGCCCGGCTGCCGTGGGCGCTGCGGGGCGTGCTGGCGGGCGGGGCGGTGCTGCTGGCGGAGGTTGCGCTGCTGAGCCAGAGCCGCGGGTCGCTGTACGCGACGCCCGTCATGCTCGTGCTCGTGTTTGCGCTGCTGCCGGGGCGCACCCGCACGTTCGCGGTGCTCGTGCCGGTGGCCCTGGGCATCGCGGCCGCCGCACCGGCGGTGCTGCGCGTGGCCGACCATCTGCGCAACGGCGCCGTCGTGCCCGCGCACGTGCACAGCGCGATCACGGCGACGTTTGCCGCGGCCGTGGCGGTCGGGCTGGTGGTGGCGCTCGCGGCGGCGATCGAGAGCCGGCGAACGTTCTCTGAGACCGCGGCCAGCAGATTGCGAAGCGGCGTCGGCGCGATCGCGATCGCGACGCTCGTCGTCATCCTCGCGGGCGGCTGGATCGCAGCCGGCAACCCGGTCACGCGGGTCAGGCACGGCTGGGATACCTTCAAGTCGGGCTACGCGGCCACCAACAGCAGCGGTAGCCGGCTGACCAGTGGGTTGGGGAGCAACCGCTACGACTTCTATCGCGTGGCCCTCGACGAATTCGCAGCGCATCCGCTGCTCGGAATCGGCGCCGACAACTTCCAGCAGCAGTACCTCGCGCACGGCCGCAGCCAGGAGACCCCCCACTATCCGCACAGCGTCGAGCTGCGCACGCTCGTGCAGACCGGGCTGGTGGGGGCGCTGCTCGCGCTGGTCGGCCTCGGCGCGGCGCTGCTGGCGGGCGCCCGCGCGCTGCGCTCCGCGCGAGCTGAGCCCCTGGCCCGCGACGTGGCGGCGGCGGCGCTTGCCGGCTTTGCCTACTGGGGCGTTCACGGCTCGTTTGACTGGTTCTGGGAGTTCGCGGGCCTCGGCGCGCCGGCATTCGCGCTGCTGGGCCTCGCCTGCGCGCTGGAACCCGCGCGGGCACGATCGAGCCACGCGCCTGCTTTCGTCGCGTCGCAGCCCGAGGGGCAGACACCGCTCGCGGGCGCCGAAAAGCGGGCTTCCCGCCGCTGGCCGATCGCTCCGCGCCGGATCGTTCTGGTCGTGGCGGCCGTGCTGGCCTTCGCCGCCACGTTGTCGCTGGCGGCGCCGTGGTTGAGCCAGCTGCAGGTGCAGAGCGCCGCTCGCATCTGGACGCGCTCGCCGCAGAAGGCATACGCCCGCCTGCGCGATGCGGCGCGGCTGAATCCCCTCAGCGACGAGGCCGACCTCGTCGCCGGCGGGATCGCCCTGCGCTTCAATGACCTTGCCCGCGCCGATCACGAGTTCGCGCTGGCCCTGGGCCGCAGTCCGGACGATGCATACGCGGTCCTCGAGCGGGGAGCGATCGCGTCCACTCGGGGCGATCGCAAGGAAGCCCTGCTGCTGCTCGAGCGGGCCGCTCGCCTGAATCCACGCGATCCGCTCACCCGCCAGGCGCTGCTTCTGGCGCGGGCGGGCCAGGTGGTGAGCGTGCAGGAATTGAACCGTGCGATCCTCGACACAGGCCGGGAACTCGCATGAGGGCATGAATTATTTCGACCAATCAGAGCGTCTCGCCTCGACACCCGCCTCAAGCTTCGCTAGGGTGTGCCGCGATCTCGTCGACCGTTCATGTCTGCGCTCGAGCGCTCAAGGGCTGGACGACCGAAGCACTTGACGACACCGTGGCAGGGCGACGACTGACACGCAGGCATGAAGAGTTGACAAGGAGTTACTCGAGCCGAAGAAGGGGACCAAGGCGGGGAAGCATGAGAAGTCGTCGCATCATCACATCGGCAATCGCCTGCATCGGGGCGCTGTCGGCTGCCATGCCTGCCGCGGCGTCGGCCGGTTCGCTGCTCAGCGGCTACGGCGGACCGGGTCAGGGAAGCCAGGTGATCCTGGGCTCCGCGCTCGTGAACGGGCCCCGCAACGGCGGCGGCTCGCAGGGCGGCGGCGGCCCGCAGGGCGCGAGCTCCCGGAGCAGCGCCGGCTCGACCGCCACGGGGGAATCCTCGGCGGTGGCGGCGGGCGGCCTCGGGGCTCGCACGGGCTCACAGGGCAGAGCGTCCGGGCGTTCGAGCACCGGCAAACGCCTCCCTCGGGCCGCGCGAGGTGGCAAGTCGGCCAAGACCATCGTCGGCGGGAGCTCCCCCGCGGTGGGGGCGTATCCGGCAGCGGCGGCCAGCGCGGCGGTGCAGCCCGCCGCGGAAGCTTCCGAACCGCTCGGAGTCTCTGGGATGGACCTCGCATACATACTCATCGCCCTCGCAGCGTTGATCCTGACGGGCGTGCTCACCCGGCGAATCGCGCGCACACCCCCTTCGGCTGGGGACGCGGGCGGCTAAAGGGATGTCCTACAGAACCCGAGTAACCAACTGAGGACGAGCTAGGTCTGTGCCCATGGACACTCCAGAGATCACACAGCAGACATCGACGGCGCTTCCGCTTCGCACGCGGCTCGCGCCCGACGCGCCGTGGCCGAAGGCGCTCGGGCCGGGAACCTTTCGCGGCCCGCTGCAGTGGGCGCTCGAGGGATCGGGCTGGACCGTGGTTCGCCAGAGCGTTGACTTCGCGCTTCTGTGCGCGGCCGTCGTGCTTGCCCAGGGCGGCGTCTCCTCGGTCCTGCATACGCCCGCGGATCGCGCTCCGCTGCTCGCGCTGCCGCTGCTCGTGATGCTGCTGTTCCATCTGCGCGGCCTCTATCGAACGCGCCTGCGAGCGCTCGTTCTCGACGGCATCGTGCCCGTCATCAGCGGCGTGTCCGTGGGCGCGATGGCGGTGGAGATGATCGGCCTGTTCGCCAACGGGCGCGTGCCGGATCAGGAAATATGGGTGCGCGCCTGGCTGTTTTCAATCGTCGGCGTCGCCTTCGGGCGCCTGGCCCTGTCGCTGACCCAGCGCTGGGCGCGCGCGAGCCGGCTCGTGGGCAAGCCCGTGCTGATCATGGGAGCGGGCCTCGTCGGCGCGCAGGTCGCGCGGCGGCTCGAGAGCCACCCCGAGTACGGGCTCGTGCCCGTCGGCTTCCTTGACGAGGACCCGCGCTCGATCGCGGAGGTGGGCGGGCGCGATGTGCCGGTTCTGGGCACGGTCGAGGATCTCGACGAGACGGTGCTGAGCACGGGTGTCAGAAACCTGATCGTGGCGTTCTCCTCGGTGGCCGACGCTCGCGTCAGCCGCCTGATCCAGCGCTGCCAGGAGCTCGGCGTCGAGGTATCGGTGGTGCCCCGTATGTTCGACACGATCAACAACCGTGTGGGATACGACACGGTCGGGGGACTGCCCCTGATGTCATTCACCACCGTCGATCCGAGGGGTCTGCAGTTTGCCCTCAAGCACGCGGGTGACCGCGTGCTGGCTCTGCTGCTGCTGATCGTGCTCTCGCCCGTGATGCTGTGTGCCGCGGTCGCCGTTACCCTCAGCTCACCCGGTCCGGTGCTGTTCCGCCAGCGCCGCGTGGGTCGTGACGGCAAGGTGTTCGACTTCTACAAGTTCCGCTCGATGCGTGTGCCCGAGAGGCAGGCGCAGTCAGGCGTCCCGGACGCTGAAGCCGGCGAGGAGGAAGCGGGCGCGCTCGAGTTCCTGCTCGGCGGAGACACCGCCCCGGGCGGGGTGGAGGGCGTGGACCGCCGCACCGCCGTGGGGCGTTTCCTGCGCCGGACCTCGCTCGACGAGCTGCCCCAGCTCTTGAACGTCCTGCGCGGAGACATGAGCCTGATCGGTCCCCGCCCCGAGCGCCCGGAGTTCGTGAAGCTGTTCAGGCAGGACGTCGTCCGCTACGGCGATCGCCACCGAGTCAAGTCCGGGATCACCGGCTGGGCACAGGTGCACGGCCTGCGCGGCCAGACCTCGTTGGCCGAGCGCGTGGAGTGGGACAACTACTACATCGCCAACTGGTCGCTCGGCCTGGACGTGAAGATCCTCGCGCTGACTCTCACGACCCTGTTCCGCAACGCGGAGTGAGCGACCCTCAGACGGAGTAAGCGACCCTCAGATGCTCTTGCGGGCGGCCTTGCCCTTGCCCGCCCAGTACTGGTAGACGAGCACCCGCAGGCCCCTCGTTCCCAGCACCTGCGGGAGCGTGATCGAGTACAGGTTGAAGCGGTTCAGCGTGAAGAGAGCGCGGTAGCGCAGAACCGCGCCACGGAAGGCTTCCAGCTCCATGTAGTCCCCGACGGGCCCGGAGCCGCTTGCCGCCACGTGGCCGCCGCGACGGCTGAGGCGCAGCGTGACAGGACGCGCATTGCCGAATGGCGAGGCCAGCGCGCCGGCGAGCGCCGCGAAGGAGGGCTTGTGCCGGCCGGCGGTGTTGAGCACGCCGAAGTCTTCGCTTGCGGAGTCCTGCAGCCCGTAGACGACCTCGGCCGCAACGTAGGGCGTGCGCGCGAGGGCGCGAACGACGTCAGCTAGGTTGGGGCCCTGCGCCGCGGTGGTCACGCACGCCTGTTCCTGTTGTGTGCGGTGCTGTGGCCAGCAGCTCGTCCAGCCGAACTCGTTCAGCCACAGGGGCTTGTTGTCGCCGTTGGCGAGCTGGGTTTCATGGATGTCGCGCAGTGAGGCGAGCACGAGGTTGTAGAAGTGCACGGAGAGGCCGTCGTAGTAGCCCTTGATCCCGGCGGCGTAGAGGGCCCGCAGGAAAACCCCGTTCGATCCGACGAGTGAGCCGGCGAGAACGGGAATCTGGGGGTTGACCTGCTTGATCGCCGGATACGCCGCCCTCAGGATGGCGGCGTAGCGCTGCGGCTTTTCGGGCCCGGCGAAGTAGTCCTGGTTGGCCTGGTCGGGCTCGTTCCAGACTTCGATCGCGGCCAGCTGCGTGCCGTATCGCTTGGCGAGGAAGGCCGCGAAGGCCGCGTAGTTCGCGGGATGACTCGGCGGCCACGCGCCGGCCTGGCTCGATCGCCCGGCAGCGCAGGAGCGCAGGATCGACGCCGGCGCCGAGGATGCCCAGCACGGCGTGCTCTCCACCATCGCGATCACCCCGATGCCGTCCGCCGCCGCGTCGCTGACGAGCCGGTCGCTGATCGCGAGCACGCGCGGTTCGATCTGACCCGCTCCACGCGGTTCAAATTCCGACCACTCCATTTCGGTGCGCACCACCTTGGCGTGGAGCGCGTGCGCGGCCGCGATCTCGCGATCCACGTTTGCCAGGCTGCCGCTGCGGGAGACGGGCGCGATGTTCATGCCTCCAAGTGGCGCTGTGGTGGAAGCGTGTGCGATCACACCGTGGGCGCCGCTGCTCGCGGCCGCGAGCCACGAGCTGGCGCACAGCGCCGCGGCGAGTGCCAGCGCAAGGGGCAGACGCCGGCGGCCGCGCGCCGGCTGCGGACAGCGGCCGTCTGCCACGGCGTGGGGGCGTCCCAGCATCTCTACACCATAGTCGTGGAGGAACCAGCGGGCGCCGGCACGCGACCCCGTAGAACTACGCTGTTCTTGGCAATGTCACCATTCTGGATCTGGACGCAGATAGCGATCATCGTGTTCGTCGTGATCGGGATGATCATCGCGATCACGAAGCTTGCTTGAAGGCGCCACTGCGTGTCTGTACCTTCTCCTGATGGGGACCCGCGCCGATCTCGCACGCAACCTGGCGCTACATCTGGGTGAGGGTGAGGCGTTGGGGGCCGGGCTCGACGAGAGCGTCACCAGCGTTCTCACTCCGTCGCCCGTGCCATCGGCGCCGAGGCGCATGGCGCATCGGCTGGCGATGAAGCGGGGCCGGCTCGACTGGGAGCGCGCTTGGCTTCAGAGGCTGATTGCCGCCAGAGGAAGGGCTCTCGGGACGGCGGCCTCGGGCAGGGTGCGCTTTCTCGTGAGAGTCGACGAGTTTCCGTACTACACCTCGTTCGATCACCCGCAGGACATCGACATGTCGCGGCGGTTCCACGATGTCATGGCGAGCGCCGGTGTGGCGCATCTGATGTCTGTGGTCCCCCAGCTCACGCACGCGCCCTTGACGGTCGGCTCGAGCGGCGGGCGTCCGCTCGGCGATGAGGAGATAGAGGTGCTCGAGCGGATGCGCGGCGATCGCGTGACGTTCGCCCAGCACGGAACCAGCCACCGCACCCGCTTCGCAAGCGCCCGCCGGCGATCGGAGCTGTGCGGGCTCTCGCCGTCGCTGCTCGAGCAGCTGCTCGAGGATGGGCGCGAGCGCCTGCTCGCGGCCGGAGTTGATCCCCCAAGAGTGTTCGTACCCCCGTTCAACCGCTTCGATGCCGACCAGTACCCCACGCTTGCCGAGCGCTTCGACGTTATCTGCGGCGGACCCGAGAGCGTTGCCTTGATGGGCTTCCACGGAGGTCCGCTGTGGCGGGACGGCGCGGTCTACCTTCCGTGCTACGCACCTCTCTACGCAAACGCGGAGACGATCCTGCCGGTCGCCGAGCGGCTCATCGATCTCGAACCCGGCACCTGGATCCCGATCGTGCTTCACACCTCCTGGGAGCACGACGACGGCTTTCGAGCGCTAGAGCGCCTGGCCGGGCGCATCGCACCGTACGCCGTGGACTGGGGCGACTTCCTCGAGGAGGTGGAGCGAAGCGCGCATGCGGGTCCCGCCGAGCCTCCCGCAGGCACACCGGAGACGGTGCAGGAGGTCGGCTCCCAGCACGCCGAGATGCGCTGAGACGCGGCTCAGCCGCGACCGCGCCGGGTCTGCCAGAAGCGGCGCCGCGGCGCCTGGAAGGACTGCGCGACAGCCGGTCGGGCAGGGATCGCCTCGTCGGCCAGGATCGCCGCGGGTACCTCGACCGTGAGCCAGTCCGCCAGTGGGCCGAGGCCTGCACGGTCCAGCTCAACAGCGATGCCCGGAGGGCGGTGGGCGTGATCGTGGGCATCGGAGGCCACGTTGTGGATCATCCCCTCCCTGGCAAGCTCTAGCGAGAAGCGGCGCACCTCGCCTCCGAAGTGCCCCACCAGCGAGCCGGCGGTGATCGACGTCAGCACGCCGTCGCGTATCAGTGATTCCAACATGCGCGGATCGCGGCGCAGAGCGTGACAGCGCTCCGGATGAGCAAGCAGGACGTGATGGCCCCTCCGCAGCAGATCGCGGATGATCGCGTCCAGCCCGGTCGCAACCTCGGTGAAGGGCGGCTCCACCAGCAACCAGGAACCGCCGCCGAGCCCGAATCGGGCGAGCTCTGGGGGCTCGATGTCGATCACACGTGTCATCGCGATCTCGGCCCCGGGACGCACCTCAAGCGCGACGTCCTCGTCCCTCAGGCGGTCGTTCAGCTCTTCCACGAGCCGCGCGATCGTCGCGGCGTCGTTGGTGTAGCGCCAGCTCACGTGCGGCGTCGCCGCGACCGTCTGAATGCCGGCGCTCACAGCGGCGCGCGCCAGTGCGACCGAGCCCTCGATCGAGTCCGGACCGTCGTCGATGCCCGGCAGCACGTGGCAATGCAGGTCGATCACGGAGTCGAACCATAGGTGAGGACTTCTGGCGCCGGCTTCACCGGCCGGGGGGATATGATCGCGTGCCCGGGGTTCAAGGCGCGGGCGGCGACGCCAACAAGGAGGATCATGTTCAAATCGATTGTGGTTGGGACCGACGGCTCGGACACAGCCACCCAGGCGGTGCGCCAGGCCGTCGACCTGGCCCGCGCCGTCGGGGCGGAGCTCGAGTTGGTCAGCGCCTATGAGCCGGTGCCCGCGCAGAGGTTGCAGGAGGAACGGCGCGATGCTCCTGAGGACCTCCAATGGGCGATCAATCCGCGCGAGGACGTGGATGCGACGCTGGGCACGGCGGCCGAGGTCGCGCGCGAGGCGGGCGTGACCGTCAACGTGTACCCGCGGCAAGGCGATCCAGCTGACGCGATTCTCGATGTGGCCGAGGAGCGCGAGGCGGATCTGATCGTCGTGGGGAACAAGGGAATGACCGGCGCCAAGCGCTTTCTGCTCGGGTCGGTGCCCAACAAGGTCTCCCACCATGCACCCTGCTCGGTGCTGATCATCAGGACCGTCTGACGAAGTACCTGGCACCCTGTCTGTGACCTCTCCGACGCTGAGCCGAGCGTGGCGCCAGCCACAGTTCGAGCCTTGCGGGCTCCGAGCGCCAGAGCCATTGCGCGGCCGATGAAGATCGTAAGCATCATGACCACCGACTCGAGTGGCGGCGCGGAGTTCGCGGCCGTCGAGATGCTCGAGGCGCTGCGCCAGCGCGGCGACGAAACGGTGCTGCTGGCCGACATGCCCGGAATTGGCCGCGACACGGGCATCGAGGTTCAGGCGCTGGACATCGGCCCGAAGCTCTCCACCGGCACCTGGGTGAGCCTGGCGGCGCGATGGCCACTGCTGCTCAGGCGTCTCAGCCGGGCGCTGTCGGCGCAGGAGCCCTACGACGTGCTGCTCGTGCACTACAAGAAGGAGCAGCTGATGGCCCTGATGCTGCCCAAGCGCCTGCGTCCCACGGTGGTCTGGGCCGAGTGGGGCCCCGTGCCCTACCCGCTGCGCAAGGGCGTGCCCCGGCGAGCCTATCTGGCCGCGGCGCGGCGGACGGCGCTGGTGCTCGCGATCTCCGAGGGCACGCGGCGCTCGGTGATCGAGGTGGGGGTGGATCCGGCCAAGGTGGTCGTCGTGCCCAACGTGCTGCGCACCGATGAAATCTCCTATACCGAGCAGGGGCGCGCGCGAGTCCGGCGCGAGCTCGATATCCCGCCCGACGCGTTCGTGGTCGGATGCATCTCGCGCTTTCACCCGAAGAAGCGAAACGACGTGGTGGTGAGGGCGGTTGAGGACCTCGCGGATCCGCGCGTGCATCTGATCCTCGCGGGCGACGGCGAGACCGAGGCGCAGCTGCGCGAGCTGGCCGCCCCGCTGGGCGCGCGCGCCCATTTCATAGCGACGCCGGGCTCGGAGGTTCCCGACGTGCTCTCGGCGTTCGACGTCTCGGTGTTCTGCCCCAGCCCCACGGAGGGAGCGCCACGCGCGGTGATCCTCGGCATGCTGGCGTCGCGCCCGTGCCTGTCGACGGGCGCCGAGGGTGTCTCGGACCTGATCACCCCCGAGTTCGGCGGTATCACCTCTCCCGAGAACGATCCCGCGGCGCTCGCCGAGATGCTCGCCGGCTATCTGCATGATCCCGAGCGCGGTGAGCGCCAGGGTCGGGCCGCGCGTAGCTATGCCGAGCGCACGTATGCAGCCCCCGTCGTCGCGGAGCTGATCGAGGGGCTGCTGGACGGCGCGATCGCCTCGAGCCGGCGGTGAGCGCGAGCGAGCCGGGCACGGTCCCTCACCCGGCGGTGCGCGGGCGGGTGCTCATGATCGAGCAGGGCGGGCGCGGCGGCGTCGCCGACTACACGGCCGAGCTGACCGCTGCTCTCGCGGCGCAGGGTTGGCGCGTGGAGCTCGCGACCGCCGATGACCATCGCTTCGCGCCGGCCGCGGGCGTCACGGTGCACAGCGTCTTTCACTACGTGCGCGGCAGCTCGCGGCTCGCGAGCGCCGCACGCCGCGCGGGGATCGGGCGCGCCGTCAATGGCCTGCGCTTCCTCGCAGCGATTCCCCGCCTCGTGAAACTCGCCGGCGCGGCCGACCTCGTGCACTCGCAGGGGTGGGAGTCGCCGCCACTCGGGGTCGCCGCCATCGGCGCCCTGCGCCTGTCCCGCGCCGGCGTGGTGGTGCAGACCTCCCACAACACGTTCGAGCGCGGTCGCTTCCTGCGCCGCACCCGGCTCGCCTTCGTGCGGATGCTCGAGTGGCTGACCGTCCGCACGATCGTGCACGCGCAGGCCGACGTGGAGCGCATTCCCGCGAGGATGCGCCGGCGCGTGGTCGTGATTCCCCACGGGGAGTACGGGAGCCTCGCGCGAAGCGGTGGCGCCGTCGATCGCGACGCCGCGCGCGCCACACTCGGGATCGAGCCCGAGACGCCGGTGACGCTCCTGTTCGGTCAGCTGCGCAAGGACAAGGGCCTTGCCGATCTGCTCGCGGCCGTGCGTCGCGTACCCGAGCTCACGGCGATCGTCGCCGGCAAGGACCTGGGCGCGCTCACGGCCGCCCGGCAACTGCTCGCCTCCCCGGAGCTTGCCGGACGCGTGATCGTGCGCGAGGGCTTCTTGGCGATGGACCAGGTGGCGGAGCTGTTCGCCGCGACAGACACGGTCACTCTGCCATACCGCGCGGCCAGTCAGAGCGGTGTGTTGCTGCTCGCCTACGGCTTTCGCCGGCCGGTGATCGTCTATCCGGTCGGCGGCCTCGTCGAGGCGGTGATCGACGGTGAGACCGGCTGGATCTGCGCGCGAGGCGAGCCCGACGCGCTCGCCGACGCGCTCGCGGCGAGCGTCGCTGAAGGCCAGGGTGAGTGCGCCAGACGCGGGGAGGCCGGGGCCCGGCTCGCCGAGGAACGCTACGCTTGGCCGGTGATCGCACGCCGCACCGGCGAGCTTTACTCAGAGCTCCTATGAAGCGAGCAGTGATCCTCGCCGGGGGGGAGGGGACCCGCCTGCGTCCATACACCACGGTGCTGCCCAAGCCGCTGATGCCGATCGGGGATCGCCCGGTGCTGGACATCGTCGTGCGCCAGCTCAAGGCTCACAAATTCGACCGCATCACCATCGCCACCGGGTACCTGGCCGAGCTGATCGAGGTGTTCTTCCGCGACGGGGAGGGGTACGGGATCCCGATCGACTACTACCGCGAGCACGAGCCGCTCGGAACGGTCGGTGCGCTGGCGATGATCGACGGGCTCACCGATGAGGACATCCTCGTGATGAACGGCGATGTTCTCACCGACATCGACTACGGCGCGCTGCTCGAGCGCCACGCGGCCGGCGACGCGGCCGCCACGATCGCGACCAAGGGACGCCAGATCCATGTCTCACTGGGCGTGCTGCGCTTCGAGGATGACGGTGATCCGACCCGCCTGACCGGCTACGACGAGAAGCCGGCGATCGACTTCACGGCGAGCATGGGCGTGTACTGCTTCGCTCCCCGCGCGCTCTCCTACATCAAAGCCGGAGAGCGGCTCGACTTTCCCGACCTGATCCTACGGCTGATCGCAGCGGGCGAGGTCGTGCGGGCGTGGCCGAGCGAGGACTACTGGCTCGATATCGGACGCCATGACGACTACGAGCAGGCCCAGGAGGAGTTCGAGTCGGTCCGCGACCGGCTCATCCCAGCCGACTGACGCTGGACCTGATCACGTCGACGACGGTTTCGACCGCGCGCTCGTCCATCAGAGAGCTCAGCGGCAGCGCACAGTGGCGATCTCCCGCCTCGGTGGCGCGCGGGAGTCCGCCGGGGGGCGCGAACTCGCGGTACTCGGTGAACGTGTGCAGGGCCGGGTACCAGGTCGTCTGGATCCCGTTCTCTTTCAGCTCCTCGCGGAAGCGGTCGCGCGTCTGGCGATCTCTCAGCAGCACGGCGAAGGCGAAGTGCGAGGAGCGCTCCACAGCCTGCTCGTCGAAGGTGAGCTCCACGCCGGGGATGTCCTTCAGCCGCTCGCGGTAGAGCCTGACGATCTCCCGCCGCGTCGAGATGTTCTCCTCGAGCCGGGTCAGACGGCTCAGCCCGAGCGCCGCCCGCGGCTCGTCGAGACGGTAGTTGAAGCCGACGTCGATCACGTCATAGGCGGGGTCGTGGCCGCGATGACGGTCCCATGTGCTGCTCGTGAGCGCGTGGGAGCGCAGCAGCCGCACGCGCTCGGCGAGCTCCTGATCGGCGCTCGTGACCATCCCACCCTCGCCGACGCACAGCTGCTTCTTGGAGAAGAAGCTGAAAGCGCCGAGCTCCCCGATCGTTCCGACCTGACCTCCGGCGTCGTCGATGCGAGCGCCGATCGCCTGCGCGCAGTCCTCGATCAGCAGCAGGCCGTGAGCGTCGCACAGCTCGCGCAGAGCCGCCGCATGGGCGGGATAGCCGCAGAAATGCACCGCCACGACCGCCCGTGTGCGCGGCGTGATGCGGCGCTCCACGTCAGCGGGATCGATATTGAACTCGTGCGCGCTGAGCACGTCGCAGAGCACCGGCTCGGCGCCGACGTAGCGCGCCGCGCTCGCGCTCGCGACGAATGTGAAGCCCGGAACGATCACCTCGTCGCCGGGTCCGATGCCCGCGGCCAGGCAGGACAGATGAAGCGCCGCCGTGCCGCTTGACACGGTCACGGCGTGAGGAGAGTCGACGAAACGGGCAAGCGCCTCCTCGAAGTCGCGCGTTCGCGGACCCATCGTCAGCCAACCGGACTCGAGGCACTCGAGCACGGCCTGCACATCCTCCTCGGGCATCGCGATGTCCGTCAGCGGCACGCGCCATCCGCTCATGGCGCCACCGCCGCGGCGAGCGCCTCGGCAACCCGGTCCTGATCGGCGTGTGTCATGTGCGGATAGAACGGGAGCGTCAGCTCGGTTCGGGACGCGAGCTCGGTGATCGGCAACGAGACATCCGGAAAACGCTCGCGGTAGGCGCTGAAGCTGTGGATCGAGGGGTAGAAGATGCTCGTCTGGATCCCCCGCTCGCGCAGACGCGTGTTCACCTGCGCCTGGCGGCCGTCCTCTTCGATCATGATCGGGATCACGTAGCAGGAGGAGTTGGGAACCTCGCTGTCCTCGAACGGCACGATGATCCCGTCGATGCCCGCGAGCAGCTCGCGATAGCGTACCGTCAGCTCGCGCCTGCGCGTGATTTCACTCTCAAGACGCGCCAGTCGCGAGAGCAACAACGCCGCGCGGGGCTCGTCGAGCCGGTAGTTGAAGCCGAGGCCGTCGACGTCGTATGTGTCGGTGCGCCCGCTGTGGCGGTCCCAGGTGCCGCTGGTCATCGCATGCGAGCGCCGCGAGCGCACGAACGCGGCCACGTCGTCGTCGTCGGTGCACAGAAGGCCTCCCTCGCCAACCGACAGTACCTTGTTCGAGAAGAAGCTGAAGGCACCGGCAAGACCCCACGTGCCGAGCTTTCGCCCGCCAAGCGTTGCGCTCGGAGCGTGTGCCACATCCTCGATCAGCGCTATGCCGTGTGCGTCGCACAGCTCCTTCAGGCGATCGGCCGCGGCTGCGTAGCCCGCGTAGTGGACGACGCATACGGCCTTGGTGCGCGACGTGATTCGTCGCTCCACATCGTCGGGATCGAGGCTCGGACGCTTGCGCGAGACGATCTCGGCGAACACCGGCGTGGCCCCACAGTAGAGCGCGGCGGCGGCCGTGGCCGTGAAGGTGAACGACGGCACGATTACCTCATCGCCGGGACCGGCTCCGGCGGCGAGGTAGGCCAGGTGCAACGCCGCCGTGCAGCTCGACAGCGCGATCGCGTGGCGCGCGCCGAGCTGTGTGGCGAAGGCCTCCTCGAATTCCGCCGTGCGCGGACCGAGGGTGAGCCAGCCCGAGCGTAGCGTCTCGGCGACCGCCTCAAGGTCCTGTGGCTCGAGCTGCAGGTCGAACAGCGGCAGCTCAGGAAAGGTCTCGGTGCTGCTCATCTGGAAACGGTGACCGCCGAGCGAGAACGCTCAGGGAACGTTCTTGTAGCGGCCGTCGAAGGGATCACCGAAGCGCTTGGCGTCGAGCGCA
This sequence comes from uncultured Solirubrobacteraceae bacterium, assembly GCA_963779605.1. Taxonomy (GTDB): domain Bacteria; phylum Actinomycetota; class Thermoleophilia; order Solirubrobacterales; family Solirubrobacteraceae; genus Palsa-744. Next base: position 263,926 of record CAVZYR010000004.1, on the reverse strand, counting down.
GCGATGACCTCGGCGATGCCGTCAGGGACGGTCATCAGGGTCTCGAACCCGAGCTCTGCTCGGATTTTGTCGAAGCTCACCTTGTAGTCGCGCGGGTCCTCGTCGCGGTGGACGTAGGAGACGCTGCCGCGATCGGTCTGTTTTCCGATCTCCTCGACGAGGTCGAGCTTGCGGTAGTTCTCACCCGAGCGCCCGGCGTTGAAGACCCTGCCGGCGACCTTCTCCTCGGGCGCTTCGAGCACGGTGCGCACGGCTCGACCCGCGTCGCGCACGTGGATGTAGGGACGCCAGAACTGCTCGCCGAACACCTCCAGCTCGCGGTCGGCCCACAGTTCGCGCGTGAACTCGTTCACGGTCAGGTCGAAGCGCATCCGTCGCCCGACGCCGTAGACGGTCGCAAAGCGCAGGCACGTGGGCTTCGTCGCTCCGCTCCCGCCGTTCAGGATCAGCTGCTCCATGCCGACCTTCTGCTCGGCGTACAAAGACACCGGGCGCAGCTCCCCCTCCTCGGTTATGGGAACGTCGGGGTCGGTCATGCGTCCGTAGTTCGAGCAGGTCGAGGCGAACACCAGCCGGTCCACGCCCAGCTCATTCGCGTCCGCGACCAGCGCGCGCGTAGCCTGCACGTTCACGTCGTCAGAGGCCTTGGGATCCAGCGCGCACGCCGGGTCGCCCACGATCGCCGCCAGGTGCACGACGGCCTCGGCGTCCCTCAGCGCACGTTTGCGCGCGTCTGGGTCGCGCACGTCACCGCGGATCACCTCGACGCCGGCGCGCTCCTGCTCGGCCGCGATGTCCTCCTGGCCGTGCAGCAGGGAGTCCAGGACACGCACTTCCCGCCCGGCCTCGCGCAGCTCCTCGGCGAGCAATGCGCCGATGTAGCCGCTGCCGCCCGTGATCAACGTCGTCTTGCCCACTTGGCTCCTCTCGCTTCAGATGCCGTTAGCTGCCGATATGAGGGGATAATGCTATCTCTGCACCCGAACGGGAATGTCGAGAGTCAATGTCGACTGTAGCTCGCCATGCCACGCGGCAACGTGCCGCACGCGACATTGTCATGCAGGTCGTCGTGCGCATTCTCAACCTGGGGTTGGGGGTGGTGGTGACGGCGCTCGTCGTGCGCACGCTCGGCGGTGCCGGCTACGGCGAGTGGTCCACCATCTTCGTCGTTCTCACGCTCATCGGCTACTTCGCCAACTTCGGGATGGAAACCGTGGCGGTGCGCGAGGCGGCCCGCGATCCCGATCTCGAGCACGAGTGGATCGGGGCGGCAATGAGCGTGCGCTTGATCATGGTCGTGCCCGTGGTCGTGTTCTCGGCCCTCGCGATCGTGCTGCTCCACCGCAACGAGGGGATGCTCATCGCCGGGCTGATTCTGGTGTGCACGATGCCGTTCGACGGCGCCGGGCCGCTCGGCCTGATCTTCCGGCTGCGCGTGAACAACCTCGTGCCGATGCTGGTGATCACGCTCAGGAGCGTGCTGTGGGGCGGAGCGGTGGTGGTCATCCACTTTAGTGGCGGCGGGATCGTGGAGCTGGCGATTGCAATGGCTTGCACCAACGCGATTGGCTCGATCGTGCAGGCGGTCGCCGCTCTGCGGCTGGCCGATCGCTGGCCGCGACCATCGCTTGTGAAGCTGAGGCCGCTTCTGCGCGAGGCGGTGCCCGTCGGGTTCTCGGGCATGCTGATCATCGCCTACGCGCGCATCGATCAACTGATCGTGTTCGAGATCTCGGGCAGCAGGGCGGCGGGGCTGTACAACAGCGCCTACAACCTCGTCGACCAGTCGCACTTCATCCCGATCTCGATCCTGACCACACTGGCGCCGATTCTGGCGGCCTCGTGGCCCGGGGATCGCGCGCGTCTGCTGCGCACCGCGCGCCTGACGACGGAGCTCATGGCGATGGCGTCGCTCGGCGGCCTGGCATTCACCGCGGTGGCGGCGACGCCCGTGGTGCGTCTCCTGTACGGCCCGAGCTTCGTCTCGGCCGCCAGCGCCCTGCCGGTCCTGCTCGCCGCCTTTGTTTTCATCTGCTTCGGCTACCTCAACGGAAATCTGCTCGTGGTGCTGGGCCTTCAGAAGCGCCTGCTGTGGATCAGCCTGGTCGCGCTCGCGGTCAACCTGGCGGGCAACCTGGCGCTGGTGCCGGAGTACGGGTTCATGGCGGCTGCCTGGATGACGCTGGTGACCGAGCTCGTCGTGTTTTCGGCGACATCCATGCTGATCAAGAAAGAGCTCCAGCTGCCGTGGCCCAAGCCGGGCCGGATGGGCAGGACAGTGCTCGCGGCTGCTCTGCTAGCCGGCGGCCTGACCGTGCTGAACCAGCTCGGTGCGTCGCTGGCGGTGCTTGTCGCAGCCGCTTGTCTGTGCTATCCGGCCCTCCTGTTCGGCCTGGGTGCGCTTGGGGTCGAGGACGTGCGCGTCGTGCTCAAGCGGGAGTCTTCCAGCTGAGCGCCCGGGCCGATGCGGCCTCGCGGAGGAGCTCGATGAGCCGGGGGAACTGTCGTCGAGCGTCGTAGTCTTGCTCGCAGCGCGCCCGCGCCCGCGCTCCAAGCTCTGCTCGTCGCTGCGGGTCGGCGAGCAGCCCCTGCAGGGCCTCGCCCAGTGCCGGGGGGTCGCCGTAGGGCACGATCACGCCGGCGTCGCCGTGACCCAGCATGTCCGGGATGCCGCCCACGCCCGTGGAGACCACCGGCGTGCCGCACGCCATCGCCTCCAGCACGCTCCAGGGGTTCGTGTCCCCATATGTCGGCAGGCAGAAGACATCGGCCTGCTGCTGGAGCTCGAGCAGCCGCGGATCCGACGGCATCAGCCGGTGCACGCGCACGCCGGGCCGCTCCCGCACCGCTGCGGGCGTGACGACATCGACATCGACATCGCGCCCCAGTCGGTCGCCCAGCGCGATGAGCATGTCCTCGCCGCCCTTCTCGAGGAAGCGGCTTCCGACGAAAAGCACGCGGGGTCTCGCGCGCTCGCTGCGAGTTACCGGCTGGTAGCGGTCGAGGTCGATGCCGGGATGATGCTCGACCACGCGGACCCCGGGCGCCTCCAGTTCGAGCCCGCGGCGCGTCCACTCGGTTCTTGCGAGCACCAGCGCGGCGGCGTGCAGGGCTCGCCGCTCAAGCATGCGGCTGGGAGCGATCGTGAGTGGCGCATAGGGCTGCGTGGGCCGCCAGGCGGGCATCGCCCACCAATCGAGCACTGAGGTATCGGTCGCCAGAACCACTGGCGTGGTGCGCATTGTCGCTATCGACGCAAAGGAGATCGCGTGGCTGTACAGATGGACCACGTCCGCAGGCCAGGCGCGCAGCTCCTGCCGCAGCTGGCTGCGAAGCCGAAGTGATTGGATCACGTGCCAGCGGAGTGCTTTGAAGTCGAGCTCGGCCCTCGTCAGCGGTTCGATCTGACGGCTTGCGCCCGCGTTCGCCCATCGACCCATCGGCGTGAGTCCGGCGAAGCGCGCCTCCACATCCGGCGTGGCTGCCAGCCCCGCCCGCAGCGCGCCGTCGAGCTGGCCGTGGCCCAGCACATGTGTGCCGAGGTTGCCCTCATTGAAGAACAGAACGCGCAAGCTCGGTCAGCTTAGGGGGTCGGTCGGGTGGCGAATCGGCGGATTGGCTAAGCTCCGGCGGCTGTGGGGGCGACTGGCCGATGAGGTTCCCACCGAGTGTGCTGCGCCGAGGCCTCCCGCGTCCTATGCGCATTCTCGTCATCTCAAATCTCTATCCCCCGGTCGTGCGCGGTGGGTTTGAGGTTGAGTGCTCGGCCGTCGCTGAACGCCTCGGGGAACATCACGACGTGCTCGTGCTGACGAGCGACAAGGATCACGGACTCGCCAGGGAGGAGCCGGGGGTGAGAAGGGAGCTCACCTGGCTCGAGGAGTCCTGGAGCGGGGCCGTGCGGGCGCCGCTCGCTTCCCTCGGGGCCGTGGCGGTGGCGAAGCGCATGCTCGCCCGCCGGCCCGATCTTGTGTACGCGTGGAACCTCTCAAACGTCTCGCAAGCGCTGGTGCGCGTGCTCGCCGACAGCGGTGTCCCGATCGCCTTTCGCGTCTGCTCGCACCTGCTCGGGCAGATCTTCATCGGCGACCAGTTCATGCGCGAGCTCCTGCCCGCTGCTCGCAGTCCCGGCAGAGCGGTGTGGAGCGCCGGCTGCCGCGCGCTCAACTCGCTTCCGTCGCTCCGGCTCGAGCCGTCCGCGCCGCTGCGCCCAGCGATCTCCTGGAACTCCGAGGCGATCAAGGCGATGGTGGACCTGCCGCAGTTCGTCGAGCCGGTATTCGAGCGCATCGATCACTCGGTTCCCCGCTACGGCGACCTGTACGCCGGCGTGCACCGCGAACCGGCGCCGGAGCCCGAGATCGTGTTTCTCGGACGCGTCACCCCGTACAAGGGGGTAACGGTCGCGATCGAAGCATTGGCGCTGCTGCGCTCCGAGCATGGTATTGCGGCACGTTTGGAGGTGGTCGGGCCCGAGGACGACGACTACGGCCTCGAGCTTCGGCGGCTCGCCGAGCGCCTGGGCGTGGCCGAGGCCGTACGCTGGCGTGGCCAGGCGACCCCCGAGGAGGCGGCGGCAATACTTGCCCGCGCCCACGCGCTGATCGTCCCATCTCTATGGCAGGAGCCGTTCCCGCTCGTCACGATCGAGGCTGCGCTGGCCCGGGTGCCGATAGTCGCATCGGACGTGGGCGGGATCGGCGAGGGGATGCGCGATCAGGAGCACGCGCTGCTGTTCGGCCGCGACGACGCCCCTGCGGCGGCGAACGCGCTCGCGCGCACCCTGCGCGAGCACGAGGAGACCGCGGCTCGTGTTGTGCGCGCTCGCGCGCGGGCCGAGCAGTTCAGAATGAGCCCGTACCTGGATGCTCAAGAGAGCTTTGTGGCGGACGCCTGCGCGGCCCTTCTGAGCCGCGGAGGTGGGCGTTCGCCGGTGCCGAGGAGCTGACCTAAAGAACGTGGCCCCTGCTGTCGATACGGGGCGTATCATTCAACATCGCATGATTCGCGTGGCGCCATAGTCTTGCCCAACCCCGAGCCCACACTCGATGTTCCCGCTGCTCCGACCGTCTCGCCGTTCGAGCTGCTCTCGGTGCTGTGGAGACACAAGCTGCTGGTGATTTCGGTGGTGGTGCTCAGCAGCGTCGTGGCTACGGCGCTTTCGCTGCGCTCGCCCAAGCAGTACGCCGGGTCGGCCCAGCTGCTGTTCCGCGAAGCCGGCTTCGCCCAGGCCCTGTTCGGGAACAACCTCTTCTCGCCGGGTCAGGAAGAAGCACAGCGGACGACCCAGACCAACATCGATGTGGTGATCTCACCCAACGTGGGTCTCCAGGCGAAGAGCATCCTGGGGCTCAAGGAACCGGTCAGCTCGCTGGTCGAATCGGTCTCGGTGTCACCGAACGCGAACGCGAACATCGCCACCATCAAGGCGATTCGCTCCACCCCTCGTGAAGCGGCTGCGGTCGCCAACGCTTTCGCCGAAGGCTACATTGTCTACCGCCGCAACACCGACAGGGCGAGCGTCGCACAGGCCGAAGAACTGGTCAGCCAGTCGCTCAAGACCGCCTCCCCGGCGGAGGCCGCGAAGCTCTCGGAAAGTCTGCGCCAGCTCGGCGTGCTGAAGTCGCTTCAGACCGGAAACGCCGAGGTGATCGCCCATGCTCAACCCGACCCCCAGGTGGTCGCTCCAAAGCCAAAACGCGACGCCCTGCTCGGAGCCATCATCGGCCTGCTCATCGGCTGCGGTTTGGCGCTTCTGGTCGATTTCTTGGACCGGCGGCTGAAGACGCTCGAGGATTTCGAGCGTGTCTCTACCGCCTATCCCGTGATTGCGAGCGTTCCTCACGCGTCCCCCGAACTGATGGCGGTTGAGCAGCTCGCCGGACCAGCCGGGGAGTCCTACCGCATGTTGCGGGAGGGCCTGCGCTTCCTAGACCCCAATGGTCTGGCCCGGTGCCTCCTCGTGACGAGCGCGGACGAAGGCGAGGGCAAGACCACGGTGGCCGTCAGCCTCGCGTCCACGCTGGCAGCGGTCGGTCGGCGGGTGATACTCGTGGAGGCCGACATGCGTCGGCCGACGGCGGCGACGCAGCTGGGGATCTCGGGGAACGTCAAGGGCCTGTCGGACCTGCTCGTCTCCGATGTCGACCTCGACGAGGTGCTGTTACCGAGTCAGAATGAGCCGCGGCTAGGGGTGCTGCCCGGCGGCACGGTTCCCCCCAACCCATCAGACCTGCTCAGCATCGGACGTATGGGGGAGGTGCTTTCGCGCCTGATCGAATACGCAGATATCGTCATCATCGATTCGCCTCCCCTGTTGCCGGTGTCCGACACTCGCGTACTGCTGCGGCTGCCCGAGGTTGACGGCGTGATCATGGTCGGACGAGCCGGGGTCAGTCGCCGGGATCGTCTGCGCGCGGCCAATGATGTGCTGGATCAGAGCGGCCGGCGGGTCTTCGGGCTGGTCGTGACAGACACGAAGCTACCTGCGGGGGGTGGCTACTACTACGATGCCCACAGCCAGTCGGCCCCCAGCCCAGGCCGCGTCAAGTCGCCGGCCTGACGCTCGCCGGTGCGCCCTGGCGGGGGCGGTGCAGATGCGCCTCGCGCTCGGGCTGAGGCCTCGTTATGCGTGCGATCCGCGTTGACAGCACGCCGCCCATCGCTCCCAACAGCAGGTCGATCTGGGCCCAGTAGAAGCTGTCATAGAAGACCGTCACAACCGCCATGCCGAGGATCCCCAGCGCAAGCGCGAGCTCGAGCCGAGGGGTGACCCCGAAGCGCGCACATCGGCCCAACACGCGCAGTGCGACCCCGATCGGGAGCAGCGCCGCCACGAGCCCGATCAGACCGAGATCGACGGTCACCGACAGGTAGCCGTTGTCGAGTGCCCCGATGCTCGTCTTGCTCGCCGATTCCAGGGCCGAGTAGCCGGGTGCCCCCGCGCCGAACAGGGGTCGTTCGCCGATCTGTTTGATCGCGTAGCCGTAGCTGAACTCGCGATGCGTGACCGACTGGGAGGTCACGATCTTCGCGCTGAGCTTCCTTTCGACGATGGTGTGCAGACCCGTGCCGGCGATTAGCGCCGCGAGGATGACGACGGCGGAGATCACGGCCGCGAGCCCTCTCAGATTCCCGGCTCGGGCCTGCAGGGCGATCGCGACGACCAGCATCACGGCCACCGCCACCCACGAACTGCGCGATTCGCTGAAGATCAGCAGGGCGGCGGCACCTGCCCCGAGGGCCCCCGCGAGCAGTCGCGAGCGCTGGAACGCGAACAGCAGCGCAGCCGGGAGCAGCCCCACGACGAGCGCGCCGTATGTGATCGGGTAGCCGGCGAAGTATCCCACGCGCTGGGAGGGCGCTTTCAGGTAAGCGTCGGCCCCCATCACCCCAAGTATCAGCAGCCCGCCGAACGCCGCGGCGGGCCATCCCTCCCCACTGCCGAAACGCCTGGCACACAGGAACGTCACGCCGATGAACACATAGCCGACGATCGTCGAATCGATCAGCGCCGAGACGCTTCCCAGTGTCTCGTAGATGAGGATCGCCAGACCGAGATACAGGATGCCTGCCATCAGGGCGCCGTTACTGGGTCGGGCTCCGCGCTCGCGCAGCGGCAACGACCACAGCCAGGGCACAAGCGGCGCGGCCGCGATCGCCGCGCACAGGACCTTCTGGCGCACGATCGGCGGTTCGGCCGCTTCTGCGATGAACGGGTACCACGGCACGACCGCCACGATCACGATCCCCCACGGGAAGGCCCGCTCGCCGGCGACGGCTAGTCCGAAGATCGCCGCGAGGGCCAGACAGACGAGGATCGCCGTGCTCGGTTGGCGCTCGGCGAGCGCGCCACCGAGCACCCCCAGCGCGATGGCTCCGCCGGCGACGGTCCGCCAGCCGCCCAGAGTGCTGGTCACGTGGTTTCGAGACTCCCGCCACTGTGCAGAGGACATACGGGGCTATCGTACTGTCGCTCGAACCGGCGCCATAGCGGTTTGCCCGCCGCGCACGGCCGCTGGGCTGCCAGAGTGGCCGCGACGCCCGATCGCACCGGGCGCCCGGCCTGACTCCTGCTCAGTGCGGAAACGCCGCCAGCGCCGCGTAGGACAGCTTGTGGGCGCCGGAGGCGGACTCGATGCCATACCAGTCGTTGGAGCCGTAGTCGCGGTAGTTGAAGATCGTCACGTCCGCGATGTAGCCCGTTCCTCTGGCCCAGTCGACGAAGCCGGTTATGTTTGCCGCCTGTTCGGCTTCGGTCCACTGCAGCGAGTCTCCGGTCGAGGGTTGCCCGACGGCCGTCGGCCAACCGACCTCGGTCACGTAGATCGGAATGTTGGGGTGCTGGGAGTGGGCTGCTTCGATGTGGTAGCGCGATCCGAGCGCCGAGGCCGAGCGGCTCTCGGTGCCGCCGTATGAGTGCATCGTGATCCCGGTGATGTAGCTGGCAACGTTGGGGTCTGCCCTGAAAACCTCTTCGCCCCACGTGGTCGGCCCCTCCCCGCCGTCGTAGGAGGCCAGGATGACCGGGCTCCTGCCGTTGGCCACGAACGCTTCATGGACCACCTTCAGGAGGTTCGCGTAGGCCGTCGCGTTTGCCTGATCGCCTGCGTTCGGCCCCCAGAAGCCGGAGTTACCGGGCTCGTTGAGCACCTCGATCGCCGCGCATTCCGGGTTCGCGTCATACCAGGCGACCGCTTCCTGGGCCCATTGGCCGGCGTTGATGGAGCTCACCCCGCCGCTGCTGTAAGGGCCGGATCTGGTGTCGATCACCTTCAGGCCGGCCGCCGTCCAGGGCGCGATGCTGCTCGGTGAGTCAAGGCGCACATACGACACGGCTCCGGCGATATCGCTCGCGAAGGACGATGGCCAGCCGCCGGCGTCGACGCCGACCCACATGCCGGTCAGCGGCGATTGCGGTGATTTGGCGACCGGCGCGGGCTGGATCGCCGTCGCGGCCGGGTAGGAGATCGAGACCTCCGGCGACCACGTGCTGCCGTCGACGGCGGTGCGGATGCTGTAGTGGACGGTGGCGCCCGGGAGCGCCGCCGGCGTCGTCGAGGTGCCGCTCACGACGGAGTACTGCGAAACCTGACCGGGCGCATTGGTCTGGAGGATGTAGGTGCGCACCCCTGGCATCGCGGCCCATGTGAGGGTCTGGCCGGAGACGCTCAGCGATGGAGCAGCCTGCGAGTCGCTCGGTTGCGGGGCCGACGGGTAGCTGATCGACTGTTCCGCGGACCAGGCCGACCGGTTGCTGGTCGTCCGAACGGCGTAGCGGACGGTCACGCCCGGGACAGGTGGAGGCGTGAAGGCGGTGCCGCGGACCACTGCGTAAGCGGCGCTCTGGCCTGGAACCTTGCTGACAAGCACGTATGTGCTGATCTTGGCCACTTGCGTCCAGTGCAGCGTGTTTCCGGAGACGCTCAGGACAGGAGCCTGCCGAGAGCCCGAGAATGCGGAACTGTTGGCGCCGTTCTCGGCATCTCCGCTTCCGCGAGCGAGCCTCGCCAGCTGCCGCTCGGCTCGTGCCAGCCTCGTGCCGGCCCGCTGGACGGCGCGCCGCGCGGCGCCGCACCGATTCGGGTGCTTGGGGTGCTCAGCACGGCAGCGCTTCAATACCCTGGCATCGGTCACCAGGGTCCGATCGGCGCCTCGGCTGCGACGGCCAGCCGCCAGCAGTAGGCGCGGAAAATTGCGGGCTTGAGCCCGGCTCGAACGACCGCTCGCCACGCGGCCGTGTGAAGTGTGGCGAATGTGGCGCGCCGGAGCCGCTTCGGCGGTGGCGCTGACTGCCGGCAGGATCAGACATGTCATCACGAGCAATGTGCACTTCGGTCGACTCCGTGTCGGGCGAAAACGAGCGCTGAATGTCATCGTATTCCCTCCTTGGACGCTGAACTCTGTGCGGATATCCCCGCGCTTCAACCCCGTCTCTCGACGAGGGTGGGCTTTGTGGGGGAAGTCCCGAATGCAGAGCCCGGAAGCTCTCCGGGCGATCGCGTTCTTTGCTCTGCATGGATCCTTCGGGCGCAGACCCGCCCTCTGTGAGCGCTCAGCTTGAGCCTGGACACATGTCTGGAAGGGCCCCCAGGTACGGTGTTTAGGGCCCCGCGAGCCCGCGTTTCATGCCCGGCCTCCTGATTTTCCAGGCCGCGCAACAGGACATCCGAGCAGGTCTAACCCGGCCTCTGGTCCTTTCAGGTGGCCAGCAGCTCGCTGAGCGCCTCGACCGAGTAGCGCTCCGTGGCGAGTCTTCGCCCGTGCAGGCCGAGCTCGGGCGCTCCCTCCCGCAGCACCCGCACAAGCGCCGCAGCGAACTCCTCGGCGCCCTCGGCGAGCAGGCAGTCCTCCCCGTCGTGCACGTCCAGGCCCGCGGCGGCACGCGAGGTTGCGATCACGGGCAGTCCGTAGGCGAGCGCCTCGATGAACTTCAGTGGCGTGCCTCCGCCCTGCAGTAGCGGAACGACAGCGCAGCGGGCGGCCGCATAGGCGCCCGCGAGGTCCGAGACGAAGCCGAGGACCTCGACACGCGAATCGGCGCTGGGCGAATCCCTGAGGCCGCCACCAACGAGAGCCAGGCGCGCGTCGGGCAGCTCGGCCCAGACGCGCGGAAACACCTGCTCGAGCAGGAAGCGCAGGCCACGGCGGTTGGGCTCGTAGGCAAAGCTCGCCACGAAGACCGCTCGCCGCTCGCGCGCCGGTGACGACACGGGCTCGATCGCCGCGACGTCAACGACGTTCGGCACGTATCGCAGGCGAGCGGCTGGGCAGAGCTCATGTGCGTCCGTGATATCGGCCGCGCTGACCATCCAGGACTCGACCGAGCACTGGAGCAGCCGGCGCTCGAAGACGCGAAGGGCCCGCCGGCTTCCGAGCCCGTGCCGGGCGACGTCGTGGCGGAAGCCGGACTCGAGATTGTGGGCGTTGTAGATGACCGGGCGCGTACGGGCGAGCCGCGCGAGGGCGGTGGCTGCGATCGGCCCGTCGGCGATCACCCGTCCGCGGCCGGGCTCTTCGGCAAGCCGTGCGGCCTCGCCGGCCAGCTCGCGCGAAACGCCGCGTGCGAATCCTGCAGGTACCCCTGCCAGGCGGGCTGAGGCGTAGGTGAGCAGCCGGCGCAAGCCGCGGGATGGCACGACCTCGACCAACTCGATCCCCGGAATCGCCCGAAAGGCCGCGTCGGGCTCGGCAGCGCCGAAACGTGAGTAGAGCAGCGTAAGACCGCGATGCGCGGCCAGCGCGCGCGCGACGCCGTAGGTGCGCACCGCCTGACCGGAGCCGAGTACGGGCGTGTGAGTGGTGACGAGTAGATCCCTCACGGGTCCGGGATCGCGGCGGCGATCTCATCGAGGCGTCGCTCCCAGGAGTGCGAGGCTGCGGCCCGCGAACGCTCGGTGCGGCGATCGTAATCGTCATCCGCGAGGGCCGCATCGAGCAGGTCGGCGATGCCCCGCGCATCTGGCGCCGTCGCGATGTCACTCAGGCCGGCCAGCGCGGGCAACGGGGTCGCGACCACCGGAAGCCCCGCCGCGAGGTACTCGTAGACCTTCATCGGGAAGATGCTGTCGGTGAGCGTGTTTCGCGCGTAGGGAATCAGGCCCGCGTCGGCCCCCCGAAGGACGTCGGGCAGCTCTCTGTATGTGCGGGGTCCGAGCAGGTGGATGTTGGGCTCGTTCGTTATTTCCGAGACATCGGCGCGGGGTTCGCCGGGGCCGATCGGACCGACCAGCGCAAACGACCACGATGGTCGCAGCCGGGCCAGCTCGGCGAGCAATGAGAGGTCCAGCTTCACGGCCACGATTGCGCCGGTGAACACGATTCGCGGCTTTGCCAGCGCTGCCATCTGAGGATCAATCGGTCCCTCCCCGAGCGCTCTGGAAAAGAGCTCGGTGTCGGCGACGTTCGGCGCGTCCAGGACCTTGCTTGAGATCTTGCGCAGCCGCTGGGCCAGCGCCGGAGCGCTGGCCAGGACGAGGTCGGCGCGTGCCGCAAAGCGCGCCTCGGCGGCGCGAAAGCTCGCGCTGTCGATCCTGTCCTGTGCTGCGATGTCATCGACGCAGTGGTAGACGATCAGCGAGGGGTCAAGGGCATTGATCAACACCTCGGCTTGCGGAACGTAGGCCCAGAGGATCGGGCGCTGCATGCCAAGCCGGCGCGCGGCGCGACCCACGAGCGCCGGCAGCAGGTGACGGTTCAGTGCTCGCGCGAGCCGGGAGCGATGCAGCGGCAGGACGAGCGGGGAGAGCACGTGCAGTCCGTCCACCGCGTGCGGCGCCTGCAGTCCGCGTCGCAACCGGCGCGCGATGCGGGCGAGATCACGCCCGGCGAGTTGCGGCCGACGCAGGCCCAGGGACTCGACGAACAGGACGCGGTTATCGCGCGCCAGGCGCGACATCAGATGGTGCTGGTTGGTCCACAGCTCTGTGTCCCAATCGGCGAATCCGACGCACACTATGTCGCGGCCCTGTAGACGTGGGTGCTCGCCCATCGACGCCATGATCCCACGCGGAGCGGGCACGACCGCCGGGGCCCGAGGACCGGTCTCCAGGGGCGGGAGCGGATAGTCTCGGCGCGGTGACTGTCGAGCCCGAGCCGGCGACCCTGTCTCTGCTTGAGGGGGCTTCGCGAGCGTTTCCCGCGGGTGGCCGTCGTCCACACTGGCTGACGATTCCCGGCGGTTCCGAGCAGGTGGTGCTCCAGCTGCTCGAGATGTTCCCTCAGGCGGAGTTGTTCACGTCCGTGTATGACCCCTCGCCCTGGCCGAGGCAGATCACCGACAGAACCGTCCACAGTTCGTTTCTCAACCGCATCCCGGCGGCCGTGCGCCACTACCCCAAATTGCTCCCGCTGATGAATATGGCGTTCCGGTCGTTCGACTTGTCCAACTTTGATCTCGTTCTCTCAAGCAACCATGCGTGCGCCAAGAACGTCCGCACGCCCGCCGGCGCCCTGCACGTCTGCTACTGCCACACGCCGATGCGATACGCCTGGGAGGAGGGCTTTATGCAGGGCGAGGACGTCGGAAGGGCGACCAGGCTGTTCCTGCCGCCGCTCCTTGCATGGCTGCGCCGGGCGGATCTCGCCGGCGCCGCGGGCCCGGACGTGTTCGTGGCGAACTCCCGCCACGTGGCCGAGCGCATCGAGCGCTACTACGGACGCTCCTCTGAGATCGTCCATCCCCCGGTCGATGTGGATCACTTTCTCGGGCTGTCGCGGGTGCCTGCGGACTTCTACCTGGCGTTCGGGCCGTGTCGTTCCCTACAAGCGCGTCGATTTGGCAGTCGCCGCGTGCACGCGTCTCGGCAGAGTACTCGAGGTGGCGGGCGACGGCCGGGCGCTGGATGCGGTGAGAGCTGACGCGGGTGAGGAGGTGATTTTCCTCGGCAAGGTCTCCGACGCCGAGCGAGACCGCCTCCTGAGCGGTGCGCGCGCACTGCTGTTCCCCGGGGGGAGGACTTCGGAATCGTCCCGGTAGAGGCACAGGCGGCCGGTGTACCGATGATCGCATATGGGGTCGGAGGAGCAGTGGAGTCGGTCGTCGATGGGCGCACCGGTGTGCTTTTCAGCGAGCAGAGCGTGGCCGGACTGGCCGCGGCGATCGAGCGCTTCGAGAAGCTCGAGCTCGACGAAGAGCTCCTGCGCGAGAACGCGCGGCAGTTCGGGCGAGAGCGCTTCCGCGCCGACATGACCGCTGTCATCGAGCGCGCGGCGCGCGTCAGTCGGCGCTAAAAGGCTGCGCCCCGACTGCGGCATCGGTCTGACCCCCGGGGACTCCCCGCGGACACGCGTCGTGCATAATCATGTTTGCTTTGTTTCGTTTTTCGCAGGGATGACGAGTTCCGCAGAGCTTTGAACTGATGGTCCACATCGCTACATCGACCCGACCGGCGGCCACGCGGCTCTCCATCCGGGGCGAGCTCGACATGGCCACGATGTGCGCGCTCGATGAGGCCCTGACCCGCGCTGCAGATTCGGGAGGGGCCGTCGAGATCGATTTGCGGGAGGTCGACTTCATCGACGGCTCGGGCCTCAGTCTGCTGATGGACGCCGAGAGCCGCGCGCGGCGCGCGAGCCGCGAGCTGACGATCGTCGCCGCCTCCAGAAACGTGCGCCGCCTGATCGACCTCACGGGCACGGCCGGTTGCGTCTCGCCGCTCGCGCCGATGCCGAAGTAGCACGCCCGCCGGTCTCCGACATCCGAGCGCCAGCGCCGCGAAGCCCGTGCGTCCGGCGTTCACCCCCTGAACGTACCTAGGGTGTCCGACCCATTGACGTGACACGCCGGCCGGGAGCACACTGTCTGCTTAGCCGAGCGAGCCGAGCGTCGGATCGACGTTGTCGGTGAGGTCGGCATCAAAGCTTCTAGGAGACGACGATGGGAGGAAGGCCCGTTGCAAGGATGCTGAGCGCGCACGGTGCGGTGCGGCTCGGCGTGCTCATGCTGCTTCTCCTGTTGTTCATACTGCTGCTCCTGCTGCCGCTTGCGCTTGTGAAGCCCAGCGTCTCGCATGCTGAATCGAGCTGGTGGGTTCCGGCTCAGTCGACGACATGGCAGTGGCAGTTGGGCAGCGAACCCGTGGATCAGTCGGTGGAAGCGCAGATGTATGACATCGACCTGTTTGAAAACTCCGCCGAAGTCGTGTCCTCGCTACACGCCCAGGGCCGTCATGTGATCTGCTACCTGGACGCGGGCACCTGGGAGCAATGGCGCCCGGACGCGGGTGAATTCCCGAGTTCCGTTCTGGGCAACGTCGTGGCCGGGTTCCCGAACGAGCGCTGGCTGGACATCAGCAACCTGTCGGCGATCGAGCCGATCATGAAAGCGCGTCTGGAAATGTGCAAGCAGAAGGGGTTCGATGGCGTGGAGGCCGACAACGTCGAAGGGTACGAACTCGAAACCGGCTTTCCGTTGACGGCCGCAGAGCAGCTCACCTATGACAAGTGGCTCGCAAGCACCGCGCACTCGCTCGGTCTGTCGATCGCCCTGAAGAACGACCGCAACCAGGTTTCAGAACTCGAGCCCTACTTCGACTTCGCGCTCGATGAGGAATGCTTCCAGTCCGAAGAATGCGGCAAGCTCGTGCCCTTCATCGATGCCGGAAAGGCGGTCTTCGAGGTCGAGTACAACCTCGAACCGCGCGAATTCTGCGAACAGGCCAACGCGGGCGGGTTCATGGCGATGAAGAAGGAACCCAAACTCAATGCGACACGCACGCCCTGCTGGCCTCAGGCGCAGGGAGACTGGGTGGGAGCGAAGGGGTCTGCCGGTTACGACCTGGCGGCCTGGGATGGATCGAGCGACGTGAGCTATCTGCCTGATGCGACCGCTGTGCTCACCAAAGGCAGCCGCTGGGTGTGGGCGGCGCAGACGAGCGACAGCCGGGCGCTTGAAAGCCCCACGGGCGCTGGGCGCGAGGCGGCGACGTACTACGACCCCAATCAGATCGAGGTGCAACTTCATTTCACCAAGGAATACAAAGGGGATCTCCACCTGTATGCGCTCGACTGGGACTCCAGTGCGCGGCGGGAGACGATCACTGCGGACGGACAGACCGCAACGCTGTCGGCAAACTTCACCCAGGGCGCATGGGTCACCATCCCGATCGACGTTGCGGCCGGCGCGACGGTTCCTATCACGGTCGACCGCACGGCTGGCGCAAACGCGGTGCTGTCGGGGATCTTCCTGGGTGAAGCCGGGTCTCCGCCAACTCCCACTGTCGAAACCACGCCCGAAGGTAGCTGGGTCGGCGCCGTCGGCGCCGGCGGCTATGACCTCGCCGGCTTCGACGGAGCGGTCGGAGACCTCTCCTACGTGCCCGGAGACTCGCTGAGCGTCCAGCAGGGCACCCGCTATCAGTGGGCCGCGGACACGACCGACAAACGCGCCTTGGAGAGTCCGGATGGGCTGATGCGCTCGGCCGGCGCCTACTACGACCCAAACCAGATCCGCTTGCAGTTGAGCTTCCCGTCGGGCTACACGGGCACGATCCACCTGTATGCAGTGGACTGGGACTCGACCGCCCGTCGCGAGACGATCACAGTCGACGGGCAGACCGCGGTGCTGTCGAGCTCATTCCACAACGGCGCCTGGGTGTCGCTCCCGATCAGCGTGGCGCCGGGCGAAGCGGCGACGATCACGGTCGACCGCACCGCGGGGTCAAACGCGGTGCTGTCGGGGATCTTCCTGGGTGAAGCCGGGTCTCCGCCAACTCCCACTGTCGAAACCACGCCCGAAGGTAGCTGGGTCGGCGCCGTCGGCGCCGGCGGCTATGACCTCGCCGGCTTCGACGGAGCGGTCGGAGACCTCTCCTACGTGCCCGGAGACTCGCTGAGCGTCCAGCAGGGCACCCGCTATCAGTGGGCCGCGGACACGACCGACAAACGCGCCTTGGAGAGTCCGGATGGGCTGATGCGCTCGGCCGGCGCCTACTACGACCCAAACCAGATCCGCTTGCAGTTGAGCTTCCCGTCGGGCTACACGGGCACGATCCACCTGTATGCAGTGGACTGGGACTCGACCGCCCGTCGCGAGACGATCACAGTCGACGGGCAGACCGCGGTGCTGTCGAGCTCATTCCACAACGGCGCCTGGGTGTCGCTCCCGATCAGCGTGGCGCCGGGCGAAGCGGCGACGATCACGGTCGACCGCACCGCGGGGTCAAACGCGGTGCTGTCGGGGATCTTCCTCGGCGACTCCGGGCCTCCGCCGGCAATCGCGACGTCCAGCAGCCCGCAGGGCAGCTGGGTCGGCGATGAGGGATCCAACGGCTACGATCTGGCCGCCTGGGACGGCACGAGCGATCTCGTTTCTCTGCCCGATGCGTCGGTGGACCTCCTGCAGGGCGATCGCTATGTGTGGGCGCCCGAAACCACCGATGTCCGGGCCCTGCAGAGCCCCAGCAGCCCCGGACGCGAGGCGGCAACCTACTACGACCCGAATGAGATCCAGCTGCAGCTGCATTTCAGCGCCCCATACCAGGGGCATCTGAATCTGTACGCCGTCGATTGGGATTCCGCGGCCCGACGCGAGACAATCACGGTCGACGGGGAGACCGCCGCGCTGTCGAGCGATTTCGACCAGGGGGCCTGGGTCTCGTTTCCTCTCAATGTGGGCGCCGGGGAAACCGTTCCGATCACCGTGGACCACACCGCCGGCGCCAACGCCGTGTTGTCCGGGCTGTTCCTGGAATAGCAAGCGCTGTCCGGCTGGCGGTCTCGTGTTGGGCGCCGTTGCGGGACGCCTGAAGCGCCGCCGCGCGCACAAATACCCGGAGAGAGCCCAATCTTAAGCGTTCAATGCACTGAACGCAGATGCGACGCGTGGCCCATTGGCCCTGCCGGATCGAGCGAGGACACTCAGTGAGCATCGTCCGAGGAGACACGAGTCACGGATTCCCCTCAGCCGGTACGCACCCCCCTCGACCAGGAAGGTCCGACTACCTAATGCCCCAGTCTGAACAGTGGGATGTCCCGATGCTCGCGAAGATCCTGCGACGCCGCCTGAGGTCGATCGCCCTGCTGGCGCTGGTCACCGTGGCCGCAGCGCTAGTCTTCTCCTTCCTGCAGGAGCGGCAGTACACCGCCACCGCCGGCATTCTCTTTCGCCAGCAGAGTCTCGAACAGGCGCTGTTGGGGAGCACCGCACTTCCAGCGTCCACCGACCAGACCGTCCAGGCGAGCACGAACCTCAAGCTCGTGTCGCTCCCCGCGATCGCCGAACGGACCGGCGCGGGGCTGACGCCGCCGCTCTCGCGTTCGCAGGTGGCCGGCAAGGTGTCCGCCTCCTCCGCTTCGCAGTCGGACGTGATGAACATCTCCGCCACCGACCGCAGCCCTGTACGCGCGACCGAGATCGCGAACGCCTACGTCACTCAGGTCGTCAAGTTTCAGCAGAACACAGAGCGTGCGGCGGTGGGGACCGCCGAGGCGCAGGTCCAGGCGCAGCTCGCATCGCTTGGCGCCGCTGGAAAGAACAGTGCGCAGGCCAAGGCCCTGCGAGCGCGCGAGCAGCAGCTCGCACTCATATCGTCCTTGCAGATCGGTGAAGCGCAGGTCGTGCAGCCGGCGATTGAGCCCACGACGCCCTCCTCGCCTCTGACGGTGCGCAACGGCGTGCTCGGCTTGTTGGTGGGTCTGGTTCTCGGCGTTGCGCTTGCTCTGCTTCGTGAAGCCTTCGACCGTAGGCTGAAGGACGTCGAGAGCCTTGAGGAGGCGTTCGGCGCTCCGCTGTTGGCAGCGGTCACCGACATGTCCGACGCCGAGGCGGCCACAGAGAGCTTTCGCATTCTGCGGGCGCGTCTGCGCTACTTCAGCGTCGACAGGAACATCCGGACGGTGCTCGTCACCTCCGCAGTCGCCGGCGAGGGCAAGACGACGGTTGCCAGCCACCTGGCGCAGGCCGCATCGGCGCTTCGAGGCTCGCGCGTCCTTCTGATCGAGGCCGACCTACGCCGCGGCGATCTGGCCAAGGTCCTGGACGTCAAACGGTCTCCCGGACTCGTGCAGGTGCTCAGTGGTGAGAGCGACCTGCGCGGCGCGATCCAGCACCCCGAGCACTTCAGCGACGGCGATGGAGCAGGCGGCGGTGAAGCCTCCTTTGACGTGCTCGTCGCCGGTGCAACCCCGCCGAATGCGACCGAGATGCTCGAGAGCCAATCGATGGTGGCCCTGCTCGCCAGCGCCAGCGCCGACTACGACCTGATCATCATCGACACCGCGCCACTGCTGCTCGTCGCCGATGCGATGCCACTGCTGCGCAGCGTGAGCGGTGTGCTCGCGGTGGCCTCCGTGGGGCACACCAAGCGTGACGCGTTGCAGTTCCTCGGCAGCCAGTTGCGGCAGGTGGACGCACCTGTGCTGGGGCTCGTCGCCAACCGCGTGCTCTCACGGGCAGGCGGCTACGGCTATGGGTACGGCTACGGCTACCGGAGCCAGGATCAAGCGTCGCCGCACGTGTCGCTGCAGCAGCCCGAGTCCATCGCAACGCCACCCGGGTCCCAGTCAGACGGTGTAACAACGCCGTCCGGCCGAGCCACGGTCTGAGTCGGAGAACAGGTGCGATGCGTCAGCACTCGACCACATCAGAGCTATGCGTATAGCCATCGTCGGCAGCCGCGGCTACCCCAGTTACTACGGCGGATTCGAGACCTTCGTGCGCCGCTTGGCGCCCGCGCTGCGCGATCAGGGTCACGATGTGACCGTGTACGGCCGCGGCGGTGGACTGCGCTTTCGTAGCCGCGTAACCGACGACATCCGCTGCGTCGACACGCCAGGTCTCGAGACCAAGTCGCTCTCGACGCTGTCGCACGGGATGTTCGCGAGCATGCACGCCTGCCGCCAGGACTACGACGTGGCGCTCGTGGTCAATGTGGCGCACGGCTTCTTTCTCGAGCAGTTCCAGGCTGCCGGCATTCCCACCGTGGTGAACGTGGACGGGATCGAGTGGCTGCGCGGGAAGTGGGGCACGCTCGCCAGGGGGACGTTCCGAATGGGCGCGAGGCTTACCGCGGTCCGCGGCTCGACCCTCGTGGCCGATTCTCACGCGGTCGCTGAGATCTGGGACGAACAGTTCGGCGTTCGGCCTCATCACGTGGCCTACGGTGCGGACGTCGTACCCGACAACGCTCAGGACCGAGTGCGGGAGCTCGGTCTGGAGCCGGGCTCCTACTTGCTCGTGGTCGCTCGGCTGGCCCCCGAGAACAACGTCGAGCTCTTCCTCGATGCTGTCGAGGATCTGCCCACACGGCCCCCGGTCGTGGTCGTCGGCTCGGCGAACTACCGGTGTGCCACGACGCGCCGCCTGGAGGAGATGAGCGCTCGCGGAGCGCTGCAGTGGCTGGGCCACATCTCCGATCAGACGCTCCTCGGCCAGCTGTGGAGCAACTGCCGCCTTTACGTCCACGGTCATTCCGCCGGAGGCACGAACCCCGCGCTGCTTCAGGCGCTGGGCTTCGGTGCACCGACGCTCGCCCTCGACACCGTGTTCAACCGTGAGATCCTCACCGCGTTTCCACGGGCTCTGTTTCCGTCCGACGCGGACAGCCTGCGCCAGATGGTGGAACGCGAGCTGGAAGAGCCGCAAAGCCACGCAACCGCAGTGGAAGAGGGGCAGTCGCTGGTGCAGACGTCCTATGCGTGGGACGACATCTGCGCTCAGTACGAGCACCTGCTCCTGGAGGCCGCCGAAACGGTCGCTGCGCCGGTGCGGATGCGCCCAGTGCCGGCGATTCAGGGCGGCTAGTCCGTGGCGCGTGCGCACGTCCTCGGTCCGACCGTGACGGCCCGCACTAGATCTCACCGACTTGGTGCGGCTTCACGGGTGCAGGCGCTCAAGAGAACGGCGACCCCGCGCAACCTGATGGGCGTGTTCCTGGGCGTAGTGCTCGGTTGGTCGATAGTGGCCGAGCCCAAGCTCGCCGTCGTGCTCCTCGCCGTGGGAGCCTGCTTGGCGGTGCAGGCGATCGGCCTGCGCCGACTGCTTGTCGTCCTCATCGTCGCGACCTTCGTCACCCGCTTTCGCATCGTCATCGGGGGCTTTCACTTCATGCCCGAGCACGTCGTGCTCGTGGCCGCCCTTTTGAGCCTTGCGCTGAGCAGCCGCCTCGGCCGCGTGTGGACGGTGCTGCGGTCACCCACCGTCATGCTGTTGGGGCTTTTCATCGCGTGGGCCACCGCCGTGTCGTTCCTTCAGGCGCCGGACCGTACCGCGAGCCTCGCGATCGCCGGATGGCTCGCGCTCGACTGGCTGATCCTCGTGTTCGCACTCGCCGCGGTGGACGACTCAAAGACGCTCGAGCGCGTGGGCTCCGCCGCAGCCGTGGGCGCTGCTATTGCGGCAATAGTCCTGTGGGTGCTCTCCTCGGCCGGCCTGATTGCGTTCGGCACCCAGCAGGAGACGCTGACCGGTGCGCCGGCGGCGTATGGCCTCTCTTATGAGGCCAACATCCTCGCCTCCACGCTCGCGATCTGGCTGTTCCTGATCCTTACCGGTTCGCGCTCGACGCGCTTTCGCGGGGTAGCACTATGCCTGCTCGGGACGGCCCTTGTGCTGAGTCTTACTCGCGCAGCGGTCATCGGGTTGCTGCTAGGGCTGGCTGTGTGGGCGGTGCTCGAGGGCAAGGTGGCCCGCAGGCAGGCACTCCGAGGCTTGCTGGCTGCGGTCGTGGCGATTGCCGCGCTGTCGGTGTTCGCGCCGAGTGTGATGTCTCCGTTGAGCACGAAGCTCGCGGCCGCGGCGTCAATTAACTCTGGAACGGGCCAGCTGCGGGTGGAATCGTGGAAGGACGCGCTCGGCGACATCCATGGCTCGGGGGACGCCATCCTGGGACTCGGCCTCAACAGTTTTGGCCAGCGGCACCTCGACCCTACCGCCCCCGAACTCGATCGCAGCTACTACCTGGGCAACATGCCGCTTGAGATCTTCTACGACACGGGTCTTGTCGGCGTTCTCCTGCTCGCCGCTGCCCTCGCGACAATGCGCCCGTTCCGCCGAAAGCGCCCGGGACGTGCGGCGGGAGTCATTGTCATCTTTATCGCCTGCTCGATCGCGACGAGTAGTTTCTGGTTCGGGTCCACCTGGCTGTTGATCGCCATCGCACTGCAAGCCAGGACGCGCGGCCAGTCGCGAACGGTGCGTTCCCCAGCCTACTCGCGGCCATCGATTGCGCCGGTGGCTCACCCAGGGTCGGTATGACCAGCAGAACGGCCCGTAACCTCGCTTGGACGGCCATCGCCCTCGTCGGATCCAAAGGCACGACGTTCTTGGCGACGATTCTGATCGCACGGGCAATCTCACCGCAACAGTTCGGGGATTACATAGTGATGGTCGCTGTAGCCGCCATCCTAATCCCTGTCCTGGATGCCGGATTCTCGGGCAGCGTGACGCGAGCCGCGAGCCGCCGAGTTGGTCTCCCTTTACTGAGCTTCACTTCTACCGCGGCGCGAATGCGCCTGCCCACGTGGGGGTGCGCCCTGGTTCTGGGTGTCGGCGCGGGGCTGCTCGGGTTGGTCGGCCACTGGGAGTTGCTGGTGCTCGCCATCGTGGCTGCGATTGGTCAGACTCAGCTCGACACGATGAGCGGAGAGTTCAGGGCAGTCGGCCGCTATCGGATGGCAGCGCTGCGTGAGGCGGCGTCGGGTGGCATGGCCATCTCCGGCGCCGCGGTCCTCCTTCTCGTCGGAGGCAACGCTACCGGCGCGATGCTGGTATTTGCTGTGGCTCGTGTGCTCCCCGCGCTTGCGTTCCTGCCGATGATCCCGCGGGCTCGCGCGGGCATCAGGAGCGACATCCCGTGGCGAGCGGGCCTGACCATGGGGCTCACAGGGATTCTGATCGCGCTCTACGTTCGCAGCGACGTGCTACTGCTGTCATCGCTTAAAGTGGATCCCGCAACGATCGCCCGCTACGGTATTATTTACAGTCTTGTAATCGCATTTCAGATTATTCCCACTGCAATCACCAACACCGTCTTCCCGCGCTTGGCATCGGGATCTGACGAGCAGGCGCGGAATCTCGCGCTGAAGGGGATGTCGCTCAGCTATCTGAGCAGCGCCTTGCTATGCGCAGTGTGCTTCCTGGCGCCCGGACTCGTCTTAGCGCCGTTTGGGAAAGGCTATGCACAGCACGCCAGCCAGGTTCTGCCGTTGCTACTGATCATTCTCCCCATCTCACTCAGCCAGGTCGCCGCCGCAACGCTTCAGGCACGCAACCACGAGAGTCTCCTGCTTCGCCTGGTCGTGATTGTGGCGGTTCTTAACATCGGGCTGAATGTCGTGCTGATCCCCGTGCTCGGGGTAAAAGGTGCGATCATCGCGACGATGTCAGGGGAGCTCTGCGCCGCCGCGCTGACGCTGACCGCCATGCGCCGACTGCAGCTCGGCTCACTTGCCCTGGGCTATGTCCCCGCAGTTGCCATCGTGCTGATGCTCGGTCTGACGGTATCGGGACCATTGCTCGCTCTGGGACTGCTAGCTTCGGCGATCGCGCTATGGCTGGCGGGGATCATCTCCGGCGAATGGCTGCAGCCGACGCTCTCGCGGCGAAGAGTGGCGACCTCCACTGGGTGATGGCTCATATGCCGAGCGAGCCTTTCCGCGGCGTCCCGCACACCGGTGCTTCGCTGGACATAGTCGTGCTTGGTGGCCCCCGATGGGGACCGGAAACAAACCAGCCAGCTGTTCAAACCGTCAGGGCGTTGGCGAGACGACATCGTGTGCTGTATATCTGTGAGGAGTCCCAAGGCTCCACCCTGCGCCGGCTTCTGTTTGCCAGAAGCGGTGGACCTTCAGCACGCGCAGCCCTGAAAGAGGCAAGGCTGTCGGAGGTCTTCACCAGCATGAAAGCGGCGCGGGTAAGCGACCGGCTTTGGGTGGCACCGCTCCGCGGCCTGACGAGGTTGGTGCCTCTGTCATATCCGGAGTTCATTCGCACGCGCTCGGCGACGAAGCTAGCTCGCTTCATCGGAGGAGAGACTGCGCGCATAGGTATGGAAAACCCAGTCTTATGGTTCTACTGGTGGTTCTTTCCCGAGCTCGCCGGGCTGCCTCACAGTGTGAGCGTCTATGACAACACCGACGATCACAACGCCTACGACCACAATCGCCGATGGACATCCGTACGGAGCGCGACGCGCACGCTCGAGCGTCGTCTTCTTCAAACCGTTGACCTCGCGTATGCGCTTTCGCCTGAGCTCGCCGTACAAATGCGATCGGCTAATCCCCAGATGCGCCTCCAGACACCGGGCATTGACGCCGAAGCCGTGACGACCGCCCTCTCTGCACCTGAGCGTCCATCGGACGTCGCGTCTCTTCCGCACCCATTGATCGGCTACGTGGGTGCGATCGGTCAGAGGCTCGACTGGCGTCTGGTCTCGGGCATGGCCGAGTCGAGGCCCGACTGGACCTTCGTGTTCGTCGGGGGAGGGCGGCCGGCCGGGCTTGCGACAGGGCCAAACGTCCACTTTTTGCCGGGTAGGCCCTATCACGAGATCATGAGAGCCATTCGTGAGTTTGATGTTGGAATCGTGCCGTGGATCGACTCGCCGGGAACGCGGGGCGCATACTCCTACAAGGCGTTGGACTACCTCGCGGCGGGAAAGCAGGTCATCGCGACTTCGCTTCCCTTCTCCGTCGAGCTTGCAGCTCGCCATCCTGAGATCGTGACCACCGTGCGTTCCGCTGACGAATGGGATAGCGCAATCGCACGAGCACTGAAGCGGGCCTCGCGACCTGCTCTCTCCAGCGAATGCATCGCGGCCGCTTATAGTCGTACAACGGTGACGCGAACAGACGCCATCATGGCCGACGTCGGTGAGCTCATAGCTCGTTCTACGGCATTGAGCGTGGCAGGGTGACCGGCATGAATGTCATGCTTTCACCGGGCTGTAGCGTGAGGACCGGAGTATGAGCGGGCAGGCGGATCCTGGGCTCGGTATGCGCAGGTCCTCGCTTGCCGTTGCCGGCGCCCTTACCTCACTGGGGGAGCGCCTCGATCTCGGCTGGCTGACCTACAACCCGCTACAAATGCTCATCTACCATCGCTATGCCATTCGCGAGGCCCCGGGAGTAATACGCAGCTTCGAGAAGCTCTTCCCCGAGGCCCGAACATATGTTGACATTGGCTGCGGAAGCGGGGCCTTTGCTGCCGAGGCGGTGCGTCGCGGACATCAGACAATCGGACTGGAGCGGAGCCTCGCGGGTCGGGCGATCGCTCGCCACCAGGGTGTCCGCTGCCACCATTTTGATCTGCGCAGAAACCGCCCCAAACTTGACGCTAGGACCTTTGACTTGGCGTACTGCTTCGAGGTAGCGGAGCACCTCCCGTCCGAGTTGGGTGAGAGGCTGGTGACAGTAGCGTGCGGTCTCGCGCCGAGAGTAGTGTTTTCCGCCGCACGGCCCGGCCAGGGTGGCACCGGACATATTAACGAGCAGCCGGCAGATTACTGGCACGCAATATTCGCGAAGAACGGCCGTTATCATGACCCCTCTGCATCGGAGGCCATCCGTGAGAGCTTTGAGCGTAATGGGGTCCGCGCGCCTTGGCTCAACAACAATACGGTCGTCTATACCTGCTCGGACTAGCCTGCAGCGACGGCCGGAATGGCTAGCGCCTCCGCGATCGTGGCTGTAAACCGCCCCCTCGTATGCAGGCGTGCGGCTGCTATTGATGCGGATGCCGCCTCGGAGTATCGGTCGGCCTCCAACATGGAGCAGATCTCTGTCGCGTAGCTCGCCGGATCGTCAGGAGAGGCCACCGCCCTCGGCGCGATCTCGCTCAGCGCCCCGCGACCGGAGTGCAACGCAGGCAGGCCGATGGAGGCTGCCTCGCCAACGGGCAAACCATACCCCTCCGATTGTGAAGGTTGAAGCAGAAGCCACGCGCCGCGGTAGAGCCCGTCCAGCTCGGTGTCCGTGACCACTGACGTTCGGGTGGTCCAAGCTCCGTGCGGGTCGGCCGTGTGCAATGCGGCAGTGACCTCCTGCTCTGCGCGCCCGCGAGGTCCCACAATCGTGAGGCGGAGATGCTCGCCGGATACCTCGCGTGCAAGGCTGGCTGCCCGAATACCGAGCGTATGCCGCTTATTGGGTTCGGTGGCGCCAACCATGAGGATGTACTTGGGAGCACCAGGGTTACGCGGGTCGCGGGGTTTGGCGGTCGCGGTTTGCAGCGGCCACGGGGCCACGAGTACAGGCGGCGCGTCCCGCCATCGCGTCACCACACATCTCTTCGTGTATCGGGACGGGACAACGATGACGTCAGCGGCACGCACACTGCAGCCAAACAGGAGCCGAGCATAGCGCGCATAACCGGGATCAAAGAGATCAGGATGGTCCAGAACCATCGTATCGTGCAGCACCAATACGTGATGCTGGCGCCGACGCGCGCGACCCACATTGCATGGGGAGACAAATGCATCGGCCGAGGGGGTAGTCCGAGCCGCCAAGAACAGATCCCAACGGGCCTGTGCCGCGGCATTCCACAGTCGGCTCCGGCGGAGCCCGCCGGTCGGCCATGTTTCGAGAACATCGAGCCCCGCGATTTCGTGCAGAGCGCGGCGGAGATAACTCAGACCGCGCGCGCTTCCCGAGATGCCACGCGTACCGATCGCGCAGTTGAGCCCTACTTGCATGCGGCCATCCGATACGAGCTCGCGAGCCCGTCCAAGAAGCGCGCTTCAGAGAACCGACCCGCTTGCTTGAGGCTCCGTGCCTGAAGGTCGGCCCGAAGGGAGTCATCCCGTGAAATCGCGATACACGCCTCTGCCAGATTTTTCCGGGTAGCTTCAGCGTTTGAGTCCTCGCGCAGCGCGCTCGCCCAGTCCA
The DNA here is from genome assembly GCA_963779605.1 of uncultured Solirubrobacteraceae bacterium. Classification (GTDB taxonomy): domain Bacteria; phylum Actinomycetota; class Thermoleophilia; order Solirubrobacterales; family Solirubrobacteraceae; genus Palsa-744. The sequence goes on along the minus strand of CAVZYR010000004.1, from coordinate 237,604 downwards.
TCGACCGTTCGTCGATCATGAGGCCTGCGTCTGCAACGATCTCTGTCAACGCCGTGTTTGCCGTTGCAACCACCGCCGCACCGGCAGCCATCGCCTCAAGGGGAGGCAACCCCTGGCCCTCGTATGCGGAAAAGTACAAAAAGCAAACCGATTGGCGCGCAATCTGGGCTAGATCCGCATCGGATACCCTTCCGAGGCCCACGGCGTGGCCGAGCTCTCGGGATCGGTCGGTCCCGGCCCCGGCGACGAGCAACGCGACGCCGGCGCCCATGAGCTCCCCTGCCAGCGGCGCGATCCAGTTGGATCGCTTGCGTGGATCGGGAGTCGCCAAATCGACGACCGAAAAGACGTAGCGAGATGGCATTTTGTCAGGTAGCGCACCATCTCGGTCGAGGTGAAACGTCGCCGCAGGATAGAGCGGAGCGACTACTATCCGACTTGGATCAACATCGAAATGCTGAATAATGCGACTCGCGGTGAAATGCGAAATAGTGAGAATCACACTTGCGTGTGCAGCCCGTGAGAGGAAGAACGTCGTCTTGAGCCCAGTGCGGCGATAGTGCGTCAGGTCGAGAGGGATCAGATCAAGAATCGAGACGACCGTTGGCGTCGTTGATGGAGACCACGCCTGAGGATGTGTGACGTGAAAGAGGTCGTGCCTATGGAACATGGAGGAAAGCGATCGCTCCGCGAGATCGACGAACTCGGCTGATCGACCAGAGCGATCGTGCATCCGCAATTCTGTGACTTCACACCCGAGCTTCCGCGCGCCGGACAGGCATGCGGTCGTGTATCGGCCCAACCCCCTCTCTCGACCGGGGCGTGTCAAGGCTGTCGTCTCTATCAGGACTCGCATCGGAAGGCGTGGCACGGCCGCGTTGCTGGGGCGTAGTGTAGTCGCCGTCTCGCGCAGCCAAGCGACCCGAGGGGGCGGTGTCGGCGGCTCCTAGTAGTCTGGGCGCCACGTGCCCGGTCGCGTAACCGTCGCCTGGAGGCTGCATGCCCACCTTTCATCCATGCACTTTTTCTCCTTCTCCCGCTCAGGCTAGGCTGACGGCGAGCTTTCTTGCCGATATGTTTCCGAGTGAAGCCACGGTGCTCGATGTCGGCTTCGGAGAAGGCTACTTCCTTGAGCAAGCGCAAAGGCGCGGGCTCAAGCCTTTCGGAGTAGATCGCGATCCGCGATTCATAGAGTCCGCACGCGATTCAGGCTATGAAGCATGCGTCGCGAGCGCGACCGAGCTGCTCGCCGCCGTCGACGGACCGTTCGACGGCGTGGTCGCACAGCACCTGATCGAGCATCTGACACCGCCGGACGCCGAGCGCTTTCTACACGACGTGGCTAGCCTCGTCCGACCGGGCGGCCTGTTGGTAATCGTTACGCCGAACTTCCGAGATTGGCGAGTGGCGAGCGAGCTGTTCTGGTTTGATCCTACGCATGTCCGTCCCTACAATCGGGGAACACTGCTGGCGCTGGCTGCCCCATCATCATGGCGCCTCGAGGCAATGGGGAATGAGCCATTGCGTCTCACGAAACGGTCGCTTTTCGAGTTCGCAGGGCGACTTCGGTATGGACGTGAATATGGTCGGAGCGGTAAGTGGTACCGCCTTCGCCGCGAGTGAGAATGACCGGTGTGCGCCGAGGAGCGATCGAGAGAGCAGGGCGCCGGCGTCCCGTGGACCGATCACCGCGCCGGACAACGTAGGGCGATTTCGTACCCGGATTTCGTGGCACGAGCCGCCGCGTCCCATGTGTAGTCCGTCCGGACGCGTCGCTGAAGAGCCGTGTCTGGTCCGGTCCCGTAGGCGGCATCGACCGCGCTGCGGATCGAGCTCAGATTGTCGGGCGCACAGAAGTGGGCACATCCGTGGAAGTAGTCCCGTGTGTCGCCGTTGGGTGTGACGACCAGTGCGCATCCGAGAGCCGCAGCCTCAAGACTCGCAAGACCTGTGGTCTCCATCCAGCTCGGAAGGACGTGTACGCGGGCGAGGTGATAGAGCCAGCGCTTTTCCTCCTCGCTGACGGATCCAAGCCACTCGACGTTCGGGCAACGCGTCACTTCCGCTCTCACGGCGTCTATATAGGCGCGCTGGTGCCCGCCCGGCGACCCAGCCAGCACGAGTCGGTGGGTAGTGGACTTCAGCGCCTTGACCAGGTTGAGCTGATTCTTGCGACCCTCGATGCGACCGACGGATAGCACGCAGCCCTCGTATCCGGCTAGATGCTCAGGCGGGGACTGGCCCAGAAGACGCTCGGCATCGTAAAAGGCCGGGTCGATCCCGTTCGGAACCGTGACGCAGCGCTCCAACTGGACCTCAACCTCGAAATCTCGCTCGATACGCCGCATCTCCGATTGTGAGTTCGGCAGTAGCACGGCGCAGCGCGCCAGCAACTCGCGTTGCAGCGCCTGGAAACCGGGCCACAGCATCCCCACCGAGCCCCGGTGAAGCTCCCTCGAGCGGATGGCCCGGCCTGCGGTCTTGGCTAGCTCGATGGTATCGCGCCCGGCCCCGCGCGCAATGACCCCGCCGAGTCCGCTCCGTGCAGAGCGATCGAACTCCCACATATCGCAATAGACGGTCGAAATGGCGACGCGGCGGCGATGCCGCCACGCGTGGCGGGCCTGGACGATCGCGTCCTGGGGACGAACGAGGTTAAAGACATGCACGAGATCAACGTCGGTGAGATCCGGCCTCAGCTCGGCCGAAACGCGGGCGTCGACACCGAGGGCTCGCAAGGCTTGGGCCGTGGCATGAGCCTGCACGACATCGCCGCCCGGTGTTGTGGCGACGCTTACCGCCGAGCGCGTTTGCAGCAGAACCCTCATCGGTCGCAGACCTCGCGCCCACGGGCCACGCCGGATCCCGGGGTGCGTGAGCCGCAAGCCATGACGGGCCCACGGCCGGCTCCCGGCTTAGCCCAAGAAGATCCCCGACAGCGCCGCGTTGCTCCCGGCCAGCCGGTCGACGGTGATCGTGACAGTCCCCGCTTGTACGTTGATCGGGATCGACACCCACGCGCCTTTGTTGAATTCATTGGAGAGCACCGCGGACACACCGTTGACGGAAATGATCTCCCTACGGGTCGTCGAGTCCCAATCGACGGCGTAGAGCTCGATGTTCCCACTGTAGGGCGCTTTGAAGTTCAGTTGAAGGTCGATCTGGTTAGGGTCGTAGTAGGCGGCGGCAGTGCGAGTGGTCGTGTCGGCGCTCTCCAGGGCGCGCACGTCCGTCGAGCCAGCTTCCCATAGATAGCGGCTTCCCTGCACGACGTTGACCGACGGGCTTGATGGGGACGTCACGTCGCTCAACCCTTCGTTGAAGCCGGCGAGGTCATATCCGCTTGCTCCATACGTCCCGACCCAGCTACCCTGCGGACTGCTCGTAATCGGCAGGGCTGCCGGGGCGCCGGTGCCTCCAAGGAAGATGCCGGACAGAACCGCGTTTGGCCCGAACGTGCGGTCGACGGTGATCGTCACCGTTCCTCCCGCTGCGACTTCGATCGGGAAGGACACCCACGCGCCTTCATTGAATTCGCCGAGCACCGCGCTCACGCCGCTGACGGTGATGATCTCACGCCGTGTCTGTTTGTCCCAGTCCATGGCATACAGGTGCAGGTTGCCTTTGTAGGCTTCTTTGAAGGTCAGATTCACCCGAATCTGATTCGGGTCGTAGTAGGTACCCGCGTTGTGTGTGAGGCCGCTCGGATCCGACAGCGCGCGTGGATCGCTGCTGCCCGCCGCCCACTCCCATCGGCTGCCTTGTACCAGGCTGACTGACGCGTTGGGCATATAGGAGACATCGCCGCTGGTGCCGTCCCAGCCGGCAAGGTCATATCCTTCCGAGCCGACGGCATTCACCCATGCACCCTGCGGGGAGCTGGCCACGGTCGGTCCGGGGGGGGCTCCGGTTTTCCCGGTTTCGTCCAGGAACATGCCCGACAGCACCGCGTTTGCGCCCGCCGTCCGGTCGACCGTGATCGTCACCGTTCCTCCCGCTGCGACTTCGATTGGGAAGGACACCCACGTGCCGAGGTTGAAGCTGGTTGAAAGGTCCGTGGTCTGGCCGTTCACCGAGATCGTCTCTCGACGCGCCGTCGAATCCCAGTCCAGCGCATACAGGTGCAGGTTGCCGGTGAATGCTTTTTCGAAGCTCAGCCTCACCTGGACCTGATTCGGGTCATAGTAGGCCGCCGCGTTGCGCGTGAGCTGGCCGGGTTCTGACAGAGCGCGCACGTCGGTCGTGTTCTGAGCCCACTGGTAGCGGCTCCCCTGCACGAGCGTGACCGTGTCGTGCGGTATGTAGGAGACGTCACCGTTGGCGCCATCCCAGCCGGCGAGGTCGTAGCCGGCGGAGCCGAACGAGCCAACCCACCCGCCCTCGGAGAGCTCCTGCCCGGTCGTCGACGGGGGCGTCCCTGCTTCACCGAGAAAGACCCCGGACAGCACCGCGTTGGCGCCGGCTTCGCGGTTGACCGTGATCGTCACGCTGCCTTTGGCCGGGACGTTGACCGGGAAGGAGGTCCAGGCTCCTTTGCTGAATTCGGCGTTCAGAAGAACGGTGCGCGGCCCGGTTCCGTCTTCGACGGTGATCGCCTCTCTGCGAGCCGGCGAGTCCCAGTCAACCGCATACAGATGGAGGTTGCCGCTGTATGCGTTTTCAAAGTTCAGCTGCAGTTTGATCTGGTTGGGGTCATAGTAGGCCGACGCGTTGCGGGTCGTGCCGTCCGGTCCCTGAAGCGCGCGTACGTCGGTGGTGTTCTGAGCCCACTGCCAGCGGCCGCCCTGCAGCAGATGCGTGGTCACGCCCGGCATGTCAGAGACGTCCTGGGCGCCGTCGAAACCGCCAAGCAGGTAGCCCACCGAGCCGAGTTTGCCGACCCAGCTGCCTTGCGGTGCTTCCTGCACGGCCGCGGGTGCCGCCGGCCAAGTGGTCGGGGCCGTGTGGGTGCTCGTTGCGACCGGCACGCTCGTCCACCCGGAGGTGATCCCGCCGTAGGAGGATCCGACCCCGGTCACGCCGGTGAGCGGGGCGTTGACGGCGGCGGTACCCGAGTTCGTGACGGTGACCTGATTGCCTTCGATGTAGCCGCTCACCTTGCCGGTGCCCATCGCCGACGCCGTCTTCCATGCGGCCTGCTCGGCGAGCACGGTGGCGATCGGGCCCAGCGTCAGCTGTTCGAGAGGCGCCGTGGTGGCGAAGTATTTGTTGTACTCCGCCAGCAGCGGGTTGAGCACCGAGTACAGCAGCCCGTCACCGGTCGTTTCGGGCGTGCTCGGAAGCGGCGTGGAGTTCGTCGGTTCACCCGCCGGCGGTTGGCCCATGATGTTGGTCTGGTGGACGTAGCTCGGCCGCGGGTCGTTGTTCATGACGTTCTGGAACATGCCGGAGACGACGCTTTTCACGATTTCCGCGAATGTCAGCGCTTTCGTCTCGCATGTTGTGGTCGGGCTCGCCACGCAGTCGGGCCCGAACAGGGTGTTGTACTCGTCTACCTCCTGCGCCTCGGTGGAGGCGTTGTAGTAGATGTTGATCGGGTGGCGGGGCACAACTTGCGCTTTGCCCTCGAGGAAGGTTTCCGACGCGGCGTATTCCGGTCCTTTGTAGCTCGTTCCGTAGCCGAACTGCGCTTCGGGCGGGCTGGGGTAGGCCTTGGAGGCGTCGTCGCCCACCGCCGTGATGCCCACGGCTTCGAGCGCTGGGATGAAGTAGGGGTTCTGCTCCCACGGTGACTCGACCGCATTCTCGGTTATCGGCGGCGTCCATCCGGCTTTCTGCGTAGTGCCCGCACTGCCGGTGTCGGTGAAGGTCTGCTGTTTCTCTCCGCCACCTGTGACGTTGGTCGTCGAGTTGCCTTCGGTTTCACCGACGCTGCTGTCGGGCAGGGTGGCTGAAAACGGTGTCGAGACCGTGCCGATCAGAGACCAGTTGTTGCTTCCGGCGACCTCGCGATAGAGGCGGTAGTCCGCCGCGTGACAGATGTCCTCCCATTCAAGCGTGACCGACCCATTGGCCGTCACCGTCAGCGGCGCCGTCACGGCGGCCGCCGATTCACCGGCTGTCGGAGAGTTGGTGAACTGGTCGGTGATCGCGTACTGGTAGGAGCCCGCTGCAAGTTTGCCCGTGCCTTCTTCGGTTTTTTCGTCCGCGTCGAACTGCGGCGCGTCAACCGTCGCCGGGTTACCGGGCACGAGGTCGGCAAAACCCGAGTGGTTGCCGGGGACGAACACTTTCGGGTTCTCGGCTCCCAGCGCCTGGGTTTCGCTCTCGACCAGGCCGAGCCCGCCCCCTTCCGCGGTTGAGCCAGGTGCGGCGGCGGCCCAGCTGCTGTTCTCGTTGAGCTCCGCCTCGATGTAGTTCTGGGTCGCGCAGCCTACGTCCATGTACGGCGTGTCATAGGTGTGACTGAGCCAGCCAAACGAGCTCGAGTAGGGCTTTTTGGTTTCGGGGTTTTCCGCCTGAAACTTCGCTAGCACCGGGTCGATCCCGGTAGTCTGTGTGTGCGAGAAGGCGACGCTGCCGCCGCCGTTGAACAGCTGTTCCATGCGGAAGCCGCCGTGTTCTTTCTCCCATTTCGCCGCGTATTCGACGTCAGATGCCTGCATGCGCAGCGCGTCGGCCTCGTTGTAGTTGATCTCGTGCGTGGCGGTTTCCCACGCGTCATCCGGCGTAAACGTGTCGTCGATGTCCATCTCGGCGTAGTTGCGCTGGTCGCCGAAGTAGACCCCTCGCGTAACCCAGTTCAGCGCGCCATGGCGCAAGAGCTCAGACTGCAGCTGCGCCTGGTTCTGGTCGAAGGTCTCGACCATTTCCTGGATGCCGTTCGGATGCGTGTAGACGCCGACAAGCGCTGAGCTGCCAGGTCCTGAGACGAGCGTGTGGAAGCTCGCACCTGTCGCCTGGGTGGCCAGCGGGGTTGCCTCGTAGCCGTAGGTGCCGGCTTCCAGACCCACGGACCCGTTCAGATAGGGGAAGACTGCTTTGCCTTCGGTCGTGACGGTGCCGAGTTCGCCTTCCAAGGCGCCCGTGGTCGTCGCCGCGTTCAGGCCGAAGGTCGCGCTGGGGAAGATGTCTCCGGTCAGCTGACGTACGTTGAAGGTCTGCTCGTACTCTTCGATCGCCGCCCATTCGGTCGCCGAGAGCGTTGACGCGCAGGTTTCGGTCGCACCTTTGGTGCATTCGGGAAGGTTGCCGACCGACACGATGATTCCCTGGTACTTGGCCTCTGGGGTGCCGTTTGCCAGCGTGTCCGAGAGGGTCGCGGCCGTGATCGGAGCGTGCCCCGGTGAAGTGATGATCGTTTCGAACGGAACGCCCTCGCGCTGCAGCGCGTCCTGCCAGGAGACGAAGTCCGGCTCTGTCGTGGATGTTCCCAGCAGCAGCACCTTCATGTCGATGCGCTGTGCGGCCGACGCCGACGTCGCGGTTGTAAGTGCCAGCGTTCCAAGGACCGACACGAGGGTCATCATCAGAACGATCGATTTCTTCACCATTTCAAATCCCCTCTTCCTTGACGGTTCGTCGATTCTCGGTCCGGGTCTGCTCGTCATTGGTGCGTCGTTGATTCCTGTTTGCCGTGTGCTCATCGTTGACACTTTGAAGCTCACTCGCGGTCGGTTCATCGTCACACCGCGTTCTGGGACAGATCGGACGTGGCTCCCGGTTCCACCGCGAGCTCCAGGCCGACGTCGTCGGTTGAAGGGCCGGTGATCGGAGACGCCGTCTGAAGGCCGGCACCTGCCTGCACTTCGACCGAGAGTCCGCTGAGCCGGTGTCGAATTCCCTGCATCGCCTCCTGGATCTCCTTGCAGGCCTCGAGCAGTCCGTTGCGTATCGCGAGGCATTCGACCATCATCTGCTCGTCCTCGCTGGACCCGACACCACCGGTCTCGTGAGATTGCGGTTGGGAGGCATCAGCGAGCTCGCGCATGCTCTCGATGATCCGGCCCGTGTCGGGCGCGCGGTGGCGCTCCACCTTCAGCCAGGCATTCTCCTCACGCAGTAGCGCGAGCTCGGTCTCGAGCTCACCCAGTGCGGTGGGATCCTCCGAGGAGGATCCCGCTGCGCCGATGACCCCAAGCCGCAGAAGCCGGCCTATGATCCGCTGTGGTGTTTGTGCCTCCATGCTGATATCTCTCGCTCGCTCGTTTTGTTGGTGTGCCGACTGCTCCCGGCGTGCCGCTCTGTTACCGAGTCTCCTGGTTTCGACCCCGATACCCAATGGTCCGGGTCACCCATCTTGCGTTCAGGCGCTGAACGGCCAAAGGCCCCGATCTAGCCGCGACGCGAGGCGACGTAGGTGAACCGGGCCGCGCTCGAGGTGGCGCTCGTTCCAGTGGACGTCTTCACCGTCACTTCAACGGTGCCGCTCCCATCTGGAACGATCACGAGGAGCTGCGTACTAGATAGGATCCAGCCGCTGGCCGACTTCGAACCGAAGTACACGGCCTGTGTGTTGGTGAAGTTCTTCCCGGTGATGCTCACCAGGGAGTTGGCGGCGCCGGAGTTCGGTGACAGGCTGCTCACGATCGGTAGAGCCGCAGTGACAGTCAACGTCGCCGCCGTGCTCGTCGCCGAACCGTATGAGTTGGTGAAGACCGCGCGGTACTCGCGGCCATACAGAGTGGTCGTGGTGTTCGCCACCGTCAACGTAGCGGTGGAGTTTCCAGCGTCGGTCGTGTCCTTGGTGAACGTCACGCCGCCGTTCGTCGACACCTGCCACGACACCGTCGGCGCCGGGTACCCCAAAGCCGCGGCCGTGAAGGTCGCATTGTCGCCCGCGGGCACGGTCTCGCTTGCCGGGTTCGTCGTGACCTTCGGCGCTTCCGTCTTTGCGTTGACCGTCAGCGTGGCCGCCGTGGTTGTGGCCGAACCGGTCGCGTTCGTGAACACGGCGCGGTAGCGCCGGCCGCTGAGAGTCGTCGTCGTGTTCGCCACGGTCAATGTTGCCGTGGTGTTCCCCGAGTCGGCGGTGTCGTTTGAGAATGTCGCGCCGGCGTTTGTCGACACCTGCCATTGCACTGTTGGCGTCGGATAGCCCGAGGCGGCCGCGACGAACGTCGTGCTTTCCCCGGCAGTCACGGTCTTGCTCGCCGGGCTCGTCGCGACTTTGGCGGCTTCCGGCTTCGGGTTGACCGTCAGCGTCGCCGCCGTGCTCGTCGCGGTAGTCGATGAGTTCGCGAACACCGCGCGGTACTCGCGGCCGCTCAGTGCGGTCGTGGTGGTTGCGACGGTCAGCGTGCCGGCCGTGTTGCCTGCGTCGGTCGTGTCGTTTTCGAACGTGACGCCGACGTTTGTCGAGACCTGCCACTGAACAGTCGGCGTCGGATACCCCGAGGCCGCCGCGGTAAAGGTTGTGCCTTCCCCTGCCGTCACGGTCTTGCTGGCCGGGTTGGTCGTGACCGTCGGAGCTTCGAGCACGGGCGCTGCGGCCGGCCATGTGGTCGGGGCGGTGTGGGTGCTCGTCGCGACCGGCAGGCTCGTCCATCCCGACTGGATGCCGCCATACAGAGATCCGATACCGGTCACCCCCGTCAACGGCGCGCTGATCGCAGTCGAGCCCGAGTTCTGGATTGTGACCTGGTTGCCTTCGATGTAGCCGCTGACGGTGCCGGCGCTGAGCGCCGCCTTCCACGCCGCCTGCTCGCCAAGGAGTGCGCCGATCGCACCCAGCGTCAGCTGTTCGTACGGGGCGGTGGCCGTGAAGTACTGGTTGTACTCTTCAAGCAGCGGGTTGAGCACCGAGTACAGCAGTCCGTCTCCCGTCTTTTCGGGTGTGTTCGGCGGTGTACCGGTAGTTGCCGGTCCCGCCGGCGGGTGGCCGATGATGTTCGTCTGATGGACGTAGCTCGGGCGCGGGTCGTTGCCCATCATGTTCTGGAACATGCCCGAGACGACGCTGTTCACGATTCCGGCGAATGTCGCCGGCGTCGTCTCGCACGTCGTGGTCGCGCTCGCCACGCATTCGCCCCCCAAGGACGGCGGCAGATACAGAGTGTTGTACTCGTCGACCTCCTGGGCCTCGGTCGAGGAGTTGTAGTAGATGTTGATCGGGTGGCGCGGCACGACCTGCGCTTTGCCCTCGAGGAAGGTTTCCCCGGCCGCGTATTCGGGCCCTGTGTACGTTGTCCCGATGCCGAATTCGGCGTTGGCCGGATCCGGGTAGGACTTTGAGGCGTCGTCGCCCACGGCCGTGATCCCGACCGCTTCAAGTGCCGGGATGAAATAGGGGTTCTGCTCCCAGGGGGACTCGACCGCGTTCTCGGTGCTCGGCGGCGTCCAGCCGGCGGGCTCTGCTGTGCCGTTGATGCCGGTGTCGACGAGGGTCTGTTGGGACTCGCCGCCACCGTTGACGTTGGTCGTGGAGGACGCTTCGCCGACGCTGTTGTCGGGCAGGATCGCCGAGAACGGGGTGGAGACCGTCTTGATCAAGGACCAGTTGTTACTGCCCGCCACCTCGCGGTAGATCAGGTAGTCCGCCGCGTGGCAGATCGACTCCCATTCAAGTGTTACCGACCCGCCCGCGGGCACCGCGAGAGGTTCAGTTATATAAGCGGCCGACTGTCCGGCGCTCGGGGAGTTCGTGAACTGGTCGGTGACCGCATACTGATATGAGCCGGCCGGGAGTGTCCCGCCGCTTTCGTTGACGGTTGTCGGGTCGAGGTCGGGCTCGTCGACCGTCGCCGGGTTGCCCGGCACGAGGTTCGCGAAGCCCGAGTGGTTGCCCGGGACGAACACGTTCGGGTTCTCGGCTCCGAGCGCGAGCGTTGGTTCGCTTGACTCGGTCAGACCGAGGCCGCCGGTGCCCGGTGTGGCTCCGGGCTTCTTTGCGGCCCATTCGCTGTTCTCGTTGAGCTGTGCCTCGATGTAGTTCTGCGTCGCGCACCCCACGTCCAGATAGGGGGTGTCATAGGTGTGGCTGAGCCAGCCGAACGAGCTCGAATACGGCTTTTTCGTTTCAGGGTCTTCTTTTTGAAACTCGGCCAGGACGGGATCGGTGCCGCCGTTGTTTGCCTGGTATTCCACGCTGCCGCCGCCGTTGAACAGCTGCTCCATGCGAAAGCCGCCGTGTTCTTTCTCCCATTTCGCGGCGTAGTCGACGTCCCCCGGCTGCATGCGCAGCGCGTCGGCGTTGTCGTAGTTGATCTGGTGGGTCGCGGTGTCCCAGGAGTCATCGGGGGTGAACGTGTCGTCGATGTCCATCTCGACGTAGTTGCGCTGGTCGCCGAAGTACACCCCGCGCGTGGCCCAGTTCAGCGCGCCGTGGCGCAGGAGCTCGGCTTGCAGCTGGTACTGGTTCTGATTGAAGCTCTCCACCATTTCCTGGACGCCGTTGGGATGGGTGTAGACGCCGACGAGGGCCGAGCCGCTCGGCCCTGAGACGAGCGTCTGAAAGCTCGCCCCAGTCACCTGGGTCGCGAGCGGGGTCGCCTCGTAACCGTAGGTGCCGGTGTCCATGCCAACGGATTCCTTCAGATAGGGGAAGACCGCTTTTCCTTCGGCGGTGAGTGTCCCCTGGGTGCCATCGAGCGCGCCGGAGCTCGTCGGGCTGTTCAGGCCGTAGGAGGCGCCGGGGAACACGTCGCCGGTCAGCTGGCGCACGTTGAAGGTGTGCTCGTATTCTTCGAGCGTGTCCCATTCGGCCGTGGTAAGAGTCGAGGCGCAGGTCGTGGTGCATTCGGGCAGCCCCCCGACCGAGACGATGACGGCCTGATATTTGGCCTCCGCTGTGCCGTTCGCGAGCGTGTCGGAGAGCGTTGCGGCGGTGATCGCGGCATGCCCGGGCGAGGTGACGATCGTTTCAAATGGGACCCCCTCGCGCTGCAGCGCCGCCTGCCATGAGACGAAGTCCGGCTCGGTTGTTGAGGTCCCGAGCAGCAGCACCTTCATGTCGATGCGCTGGGTGGCCGACGCCGAGGCGGCGCTGGGCAGAGCCAACGCTGCGAGGACAGCGATAAGGGTCATCATAGGGACGGTCGGTTTTCTCAACACCATGGCCTCCAGCTCTGCTGAGCTCGTTGATTGCTGACGAGCGCTCATCGATCATCAGCGCTCACTTCACTCTTGTCCGGGTGCGCCAGTCGCAGCAAAGCCGACCAGCTCGCTCCCGTGTCGATCGAGTGTGTTTGCTCAGCTGCTGTTAGCCAATGGTCTGGGTGTCCGGTTAGCGTTCATGTGCCTGAACGCATGCGGTCGGCTGAGGACCACCTGAACGTCGCACGCATGAGGATCAGCCTGGCCGGCTGAAGCAGCCGGCCAGGCACGGCTTACCGTCTACCAGCAGGGTTCGAAGCTCGACCCGTTCAGTTCGAGGCTGTAGCGCGCACCCATGATCCCAGCCGCCCCGTCGGCGGCGCAGAACGAGCTTGTGGACAGGCTGTACTCGGCATTCAGCACGGGCTTGCCCGCCGCCAGATAGGGCTCGAAGTTCACGCATTCGTGATACTGGTTGCACTGCTCGTCCAGGGCGCCGTCGAAGTGGGACTCGAGCTGGGCGCTCTGTTCACCGTCGTTCTTCTGGAAGACAGCCATTCCGAGGGCGTGGACCTCGCCGGCGACCCACTCGTCATAGCTCAGCTGCTCGGCGGCGGTGAGCGGGAATCCAGTGCTGTTTTCATAGCCGTCAATGTTGTCCGGCTCGACGGCGTCGAAGCCCTTTTCCCGGCACATCTGAAAGCGCGCCGTCATGATCGGCTCGAGCACTGCGAGCTGGCGGATGTCGAGCCAGCGCTCGCCCGGCCAGCCGTTGGAGGAGCCCAGCACCGAGGCCGGGAAGGAGGAGTAGTCCGCCCGCCAGTTCTCGGCCGTGCCCACGTCGATGTAGCAGATCACGTGCTTGCCTTGACCATGCAGTAACGAGACCTCAGCGGCGGAGTTGTCGAACCCGTCGATGTCATACGAGGCCACTGGCTCTGAGTTGTTGACGGTTCCCTGCAGCTGCCAGTACCAGGTCAGGGACCTTGGCGGGATCCACCAGCTGATGCCCGAGCCCGAGCCGCCGGAGCCGCCAGAACCACCGTGGCCAGACCCGTGCTTTGACGAGCCGCTCGAGCCGCGGTGAGGTTCGCGCGTCGTCACCCTGAAGCTCGCCGTGTGGGCCCGCCCGCTGACGGCAGCGCCCCCGCCGAGGACTCGCGCCCTGATTCGCACGCGGCCGCTGACGCCGTGCGGGATGAGGAAGCGGACGAAGACCGTGCCCGAGTTCGTGGCCTTGAAAGAGGCCACTCGCCGCTTTTCAACGAGGAATATCCCCCTGACCCCGGGACGAAATCCCGAACCTGTCACCGACACCAGTGCGCCCACCGGGCCGGACCGAGGGGAGATGTGAAGTTGCGGGAGCGCCCACGCTCCGGCGGGGCTGCTGTACAGGGCAAATCCGGCAAGTGCCGCCAGCAGGACGACGGCCCGCTTCAACGTTTGACGAGGACGAGCAAACATGAGGTGACCTCCCTGTCCGCGCGACCGCGAGCGTCGCTCGCAGCCCGCCTCATTGAAAGAAATCGCCGCGGCCTCAGGGCCCGCTCGAGCGGCCGTCGAGGTCGAGCCACTCTGTCAGCAGGAGACGTCGTTCAAGAGGTGCTTGGACACATGGACGATACACGGGGCGCGCCCTGTGAACGGAATCGTTCAGTCTGGATCCATTGGCTCAGGGTTCGGAGCGCAGTTCCACCAACCAGCGCCCTGCCGAGGATACGCGCACGCCGCGATAGGTTCCGCGTGACAGACGTATTGCGCCACTGGCCGAGCTGCTGTTCACGAGCATGAACCCCGTCGACGTGAAGATCTGAATGCCGGCATGATGCGCGTTCCACAGGAGTCGGCTCCGAGAACGCACGGCGATCGTCCCGAGTCGACCGTTTCCTTCGCCCGCGAATCTGCGCAGTAGGCGCCCGCTGGGCGGCGGCGACACGGGTTGAGCTGAGTTGGGGGCCGAGGTGGTGGTGCTAGCTGAATGTGCAGGCGGGGCGGCTGTGTTTCCAGACGAGCCTGCGGCGGTCGTGGTTGCAGCCGCGCCGGCGCTGCTCGTGACCGGAGCCGCAGGGCTCCCGGAGCCAGCGGTCGAGTCGCCGTGACTGCTGCCCCCGCAGCCCACCGCGACGGTGCCGACGAGCACGGCCCCGAGAACTGCCCCAACCGGGCTGTATGACCTTCGGCCAGGCGATCTCATCGAGAACCTGCCACGCGGTGAGCTTGTTCTTATTGGATCCACAGGCTGGTAGCGAGCACGCGTCCGGGTCGCAAGAGTAGCCTGAGCAACGGCGGAAGCGCGATCACGATGCCCACGACCGCTCCGGCGATCAGCGCTCCGCCGGGCACGGGCGCGCGATCCAGAACGAAGTTGCTCGCAGCCAACTCGGTGGTGATGCTCGCGGCGGCTGCAAACAGCGCCCAGCGGGCGTACGCCAGAGACTCGAGCACGTTCACGAGCATGGTCACCAGCGCCACGCAGCCGAAGCCCACGAACAGGCTCAGTCGGTTGGTACCCGACGTCCACTGGGCAATCAGGATCACCGCCGCGGACAGCACAACCGTCGTGCCCACCAACCGCAGCAGTGCCCCGAGGAAGATTCGCATCGCCGCGCCGCGGCGATTACGCTCGTTCGCCTTCGTGAGCGTTACACCCTGCAGGCCGCGAGGAACGGCGTCGTAGAACCTCCAGAGGTGATAACCGCCCCAGAAGCTGCCGAGTACCGACGGCAGCAGCGCGAGCGCCGGGAAGGCGCCGTGCACCCCCCAGCCCAGGCTCGGATCGCCGACAAGCAGACCGCCGAGCGCGGCACCGATGGCGCCTGCCCACAGAGCTCGTCCCACGCGTCCGGCTGGTTCGTTCGAGTGCTCCTCACCGGTACGCACGGCCACGACGCTCGCCACGAGCACAATGCCGGTCAGTATCTCGAGCAGCGGATACGCCGGCAGGTTGATCTGCAGCCCGATCACGGCGCCGACCAGCAGGAATCCGTATGGCAGCGCCCAGCCTCGCCGGGCCAGGACCGTCCCCCCGACCCAGATCGCCACGAACATTCCCGCAAGCGGTCCGTACGGCCGCAGCAGCATCAGCGGCAGCTCGATGCAGAGCAGGCCCAGGGCGCAGAGCGCCAGACGGTCGTGGGCCAGACAGGCAAGGCCGCTGCGGCGGCTGAGGTAGCGACTGCGAATCGCCCACTGGAGCGCCAGTGTCAGGGGCAGAGCGATCACGATCGCGTGCTCCAGCGTCGACGTGCCGATCTGTCGGCTCAGCGGTCCCGCCCATGACGCCACGGCAAGGATCGCCATGATCAGCGCGATGGCCTCGCTGAGTATGCCGTCACGGCGGCCGGGTTCCTCGGTCGTCAACCGGCCGGGCGTCCAGCGGGGTGGTTTTGGAGGCACGACGCGCGAACCCAGGCTGAGCGCACTGCCCGCTTGCACGCCGCCCCATGCCTCCAGCACCACCGCGGCCTCCAGCACGTCCTGTGCGCCTCGGCCGAGCCGCGCCTCGATGACGCCCGCCGCATAGTGATGTCCAGGGGACTCCATGGCGCTCAGACGGCCCGCGCAGTGGCAGAGATCGCCGATGCCGGCATGATGCGCTGGGCCCTGCTCACGCCGCCGTCTCCACGCCCGCGAGTCTGCCAAGCAGGTCGCGATATCCATCCAGACACGCTTTCTGCGTGTAGATGCGATGAACGCGTGCAAAGCCGCGCCGACCCAGATGTGCGGCCAGTTGGGGATTGCAAAGCAGCGTCGCGACTCCCGTGGCGATGGCATGGACGTCGCCCGGCGGTGGGACTATGCCGCACCCCCGCAACACCTCCGGAACGCCGCCGACAGCCGTGGCCACGACCGGGCGCGCCTGCGCCATCGCCTCCAGGATCGACATCGGAAGACCCTCGGAGATGCTCGTCATCAGGACGACGTCCGCATCGCGCACGACGCCGTGCGGGTCGCGCGTGCTCCCCATGAAGCGGAAGCACTTCTCGGCGCCGAGCCTACGCGCCAGCTCTTCGCACGCCCGCGCGTAGGCCTCCTGACCCTTGGTGGGTGGCCCCCAGTACTCAAAGCGCGCGCCGGGCACTCGGCGGCAGACCTCCACCGCAACTCGCAGCATGGTCTGGACGTCCTTCAGCGGGTCGATCCGGCCAACCGAGACCACCTTCAGATTGCCCGGCGGATCCGAGTAGCTCGCCGGCGCCTCGATCCCGTTTTGGATCACGTGGATCTTCTCTGGGTCCACGCCAAGTCCCCGCTCCCAGGCGGCATTCGCCTCCGTCACCGGGGCGACGGAATCCGCTGCGGCATAAGCCGCGCGGCTCAGCCCGCGAGCCAGGCGGCTGCTCAGAAAGCGCTCACCTTGTGAGGAGGGGCTTCGCGCGGCCGCCAGGTAGGCCTCGCGCACATATACGCCGTGCTCCGTCAGGAGCATGTCTGTGCCGAACAGCTCTTTGTGCACGAGCGCGGGGATGACCGCCCAGCCAGCGGCGGTCACGTGTAGCAGGTCGGTTTGTGGCGTGGGGACCCCTGCGGCGCGAGCGATCCAGTAGATGGTCTGGTAGAGCCTCGCTGCCTCGACGGCGTCAAGCTGCGGGGCCGGCCCCGCGTCTGGATGGCTCTCTCCGAGCACATCTTCGAGCGCGCCGAGAAACGCTTCCCATGCCCCGGGCCCGCGGAAGGCGCGGCGCACGGCGTGGGGCCGCCGCCGGCACCACACAAGCGCATCGAGCAAACCGTCGTAGCTTCCCTCCCAGCCCATCAGCGAGCGCACCAGATTGGCGGGAAGGCTCTCCCGGGCGCGATGATCCGCGCGAACCATCGAGCGCCGGCGAGGCAACTGCTCTGACCACAGTTCGATCTGACCCACCAAGGCGGCATGAGGCGGAAGCTCGAAGATCGCCGAGTGGCTGCGATCACCCGCTCTGATCGGAAGGATCTGCCAGTCGAACTCGGGCAGGCCGCCGATGAGGAGATCACACCACGAGCTGACGCCTCCCATGGCGTGCGGGTAGGTGCCCTCGGTTGTCATCAGGATGCGCGGCCGACGCGCCGGGCGGGCGATCGGCGCTCGCCGAGGCCGGCGGACTCGAATGCGCGGGCCGCCGGCGACGCGCCTCGGTGGGAGTGTGGGAGTGGCGGTGCGCGGCACGCCTCGGTCGGCGGTATCGACCAGCATTGCCGGTTGCGGTGTTGACATCAGTGGGCGCCGGCGCGGTTGGAACTGGGGGCGGCGCCGTTGGAGGGGGGGCCGTCGCCGTTGGAGGAGGGGCCAACGCCGTTGGAACCCGGGCCGGCGCCATATGAGCCGGTCGCAATGGTGGCCTCACCGTTGACCAGGTGCGCGTGACCGTTTGACTCGATTGCGCCCGGCAGCCCGACCATTCGGGCTTGAATGCCGCCCATCGTCCGCTCGATTTCATGGCACGCCGCAAGGAGCCCGTCGCGCATTACCTGGCATTCGGTGAAGATGCCCCAGGCCTCCTCCAGCAGTCTGTGGGCCTCCTCGTACAGCTGCGCGCCGTCGGGCCGTACGCCGCCCGTAGAGTGCTGCCCGTCAGTCGCCTCCAGTTCCGCGGCGAGCCGCCGCAGGGGGTCAGGTGTCAGGCTCGCGCCGTCACCATTGCCGGACGCAGAGGTCTCGTGAGCGGCATTTGGTGGTGCAGCTGCATCCATGCTATTGCGCTCGTTCCATGTTGACCGACATCTGAGTCTGTATGCCGGGCAGATCATCCCCCGGAGCCTACGTTTCGTCTGTGCTGGCTTACCGAACCCTTGAGCTCGGCATCGATAAGTGTCTTAGGTTCCGGCTCGGCACCCAATGGCCCATGTGCCTCATCTTGCGTTCACCCCCTGAACGCCTCACGCATGTGCCGGTCCGGATGAAACGTTGCGTGCCAAGGAAAACGTGGTAAAGCCCGGTATGGGGTGTTACGATGCGTTTCTTCGGCGCTCTCGCCCCGAGGGTTAGAACCGACCTCAGGGTGAAATTCCGCGAGAGCTCGCGCCCGAATCACGGAGATGAGGGCCAAGCTCAAGTCAACGGCAACACAGGGGTGGACAAGGATGTTTGGATCCCAGACCGGCTCGATATCGGATTGCGGCCGTGACTAATCTGGCGGACGGTGCGTCAGCCGCGCTGCGCCCGCGAGCTGCGCAAAGCGCTGCGGGACGCCGTTCCGGGACGCACCTGCCCGTCCCCTCGTGGACCGCCCTGAGGCCGCAGGCGTGGCTCATCGTCGTCGCTCTCCTCGCCGTCGCGGTCACGATCGTCCTGCAGGCGCTGTCGGTAGCTGTGAACAGCGCGTCCGGTCACGCCACCGTATCGACGGCGACGGGGTTGATCGGAGCGCTGGCAGCTTTTGTGTTTGCCGAGCGGATGCACACCACGCATCAGCTTCGCGATTTCTTGATCGCCCTCGCACTCGGAATCCTGAGTGCCGCGGACCTGATCCTTGCGGCGGGACCCTCACTGGTCAACGCCGGTCCAGGCCATTCCTGGCAATGGATCACCCTGACCGCTCGACTGGCCGCGGGTGGCGTCCTGATTGGCGCGGCCTTCTGCCCGGAGGTGGACCTGGACGCCAATCGCCGTTCAATAAGGTGGATGGTCGTCGCCTCGGCGAGCACCTTCGCCCTGATCGTGGCCGCCATGGTCATCTGGAATCAGCATCTGCCGCGCCTACTCTCGAGCGCCGGCTCGCCGGCAGC
The DNA here is from genome assembly GCA_963779605.1 of uncultured Solirubrobacteraceae bacterium. GTDB lineage: Bacteria > Actinomycetota > Thermoleophilia > Solirubrobacterales > Solirubrobacteraceae > Palsa-744. The sequence goes on along the minus strand of CAVZYR010000004.1, from coordinate 218,926 downwards.
CAGCGGAACGCACGGTCACATGCTGTTGAGCTACCTGCAGATCTTCGGCGCGCTGCTGGCGGCGTTCGCCGCGGTCGGGCTCGCCCGGCATTCGGCGCGTGAGGGGGACGGTCTTGAGAGATACATCGCGGCGGGCGTCGCGGTGCTCGCCGTGGCGCGCTTCAACTACTTCCTCGTCCCCTCCCTCAGCACCGGCCGGCTCTACGCGGGCGACATTCTGAAGCTGGGCGCATACGCGCTCGTCCTGTACGGATGCCTGCTCGAGTTCCGCGTCCTTCAGCGGCGCCTGGCGCAGCGTGTGGCGGTCGATGAGCGCAGACGCATGGCGCGCGACATGCACGACGGACTGGCGCAGGAGCTCGCCTTCATCGCCACCCACTCCCAGCGATTGAGCCAGACCGGCGAGGATGCCGCAACCGCGCTGCATCTACGGGCCGCAGCCGAGCGGGCGCTCCACGATTCGCGGACCACGATTGCCGTTCTGACCTCGCCCGATGACGCGCCTCTGGACCTGCTGATCGCTCGTACGGCCGAGTCCTTCAGATCCAGGTTCGGGGTCGATGTGGAGCTCGATTTGCAGCGCGACGTGACCGTCGGCGCGGAGCGGCGCAATTCCCTGCTGCGCATCCTCCACGAGGCTCTCACGAACGCGATCCGCCACGGCGACGCCCAGCGGATTCTCGTGCGCCTTACAGGTGACGTGAGGGGATCGGCGCTGAGGATCGACGACGACGGCTGCGGCTTCGATGTCGCCGCCACTATCGGCGCCGCCGGGGGCCTCGGCCTGACGAGCATGGGCGAGCGAGCGGAACTGCTCGGCGGCAGATTGAACGTCGTGTCGACCCCGGGGAAGGGTACCGCCGTGGAGGTCGAGCTGCCGTGAACGAGCGTGTTCGCATCGTGCTTGCCGACGACCACGCCGCGACCCGCCTCGGCGTGCGCCTTGCGCTCGAGGAAGGCGGCTTCCACGTCGTCGCCGAGGCCGCCGACGCGCAGAGCGCGGTCGAGGCGGCCCTCGAACATCGGCCCGACCTGTGCCTGATCGACGTCTACATGCCGGGCCAGGGAATCGCGGCGGCAGCGGAGCTCACGGAGGCTCTGCCCGACATGCCGGTCGTGATGCTGAGCGTCTCCGACAGCGACGAGGATCTCTTCGAGGCGTTGCGCGCTGGTGCCTGCGGCTACCTTCTCAAGGACACCGATCCGAAGCGTCTGCCCTTCGCCCTCAGCGCAGTGCTAAACGGCGAGGCGCCGCTTCCGCGCGTTCTCACGGCGCGCCTCATCACCGAGTTTCGCCGGCGTGGCAAAGAGCGCCGCATACCCGATGCCGACGGTGACCTCATCACGTTGTCGGAGCGGGAGTCAGAGGTACTCGAGTTGCTGCGCACGGAGCTGACCACCAAGCAGGTCGCCCACAGGCTTGGCATCTCCCCGATAACCGTGCGCCGGCACGTCTCCGACATCTTGAAAAAGCTGCGGGTCCCAGACCGCGGGTCGGCACTGCGACTGACGGGTCAGACCTCCAAGTGAGTACCCGGCAAGCGAGCATGCCCGGCGCCTTCGGGCGGGCGGGCGAGAGCCCGATCGCGATCAGTTGAGTGCCGGGCGAAAACGGCCGTCGCCTGTGAGGTCGATCTCGCACCAGATGAGCGTCCCTTCGCTGCGATCGACACCCCAGCGGTCGGCCACACGATCGACGATGAACATTCCCCAGTCGCTGGGTACCATCGCCGCCGGCTTGCTCACGGACACGTCCGGCCGGGGCTCTCTGATCTCGGCGCGTATCAGCGCCGGCGAGCGCCAGACGCCGAGTTCGACCCCATCGCCTCCTGCCGCTTCCCGGCGCCTGACGGTGGACGTCACCAGCTCGCTGACACACAGCGAGAGGTCGTAGAAGACATCCGGCTCGAAATGGCTCTCCCAATCGCGGAGCGCTCGGCGGGCCGCTCCAACGGCCTGGGGCAGACCGCTTAACTTGAACCTGCGCTCGGTTTCGCTCAGCACCAGCGCCGTCATCGGAACGATCGCGCCCGCGATCACGGAGCCCGGGTTCAGCGCGGCGAGCGACGCGCGCCTGCGCTCGCGACCAGCCGGCGCCGCCCTGCGCGCCTCCACATCCACGACGGCCTGAATGATCGGTGCTGGCACAGGAGTCCTTTCCTTGGATGACACGCCTTGCTTGGCTACACTGCTCAGCCGCCTCGAGGGCCGGAACTGAGCACTGCTGTCACGATGCTGCGACGACCGCGCTAATACACGGAACGACGATCCTTGCACCGCCTCCCCGGGCTGTCAAGCCGCGCAAGGACTACTCCACGGTTACCGTCTTGGCCAGGTTGCGCGGCTGGTCGACGTTCAGAGCCCGCTCGCGCGCGATGTAGTAGGCGAGCAGTTGAAGCGGCACGACGGCCAGGATGGTCTGCAGGAGCACATCGGTCTGCGGGATGTAGACGACCTGCTCTGCGTGCTCGGCGACCTCCTTGCTCCCTTCGCTCGCGACCGCGAACACGCGCGCGCCGCGCGCACGGACCTCGGCGATGTTGGACAGCATCTTGTCCAATACGAGCGCGTCGGTCGCCACGCAGACCACCGGTGTGCGCTCCGAGAGCAGCGCGATCGGTCCATGCTTCATCTCACCGGCGGCGTAGGCGTCGGTCGGTATGTAGGAGACCTCCTTGAGCTTCAGGGCTCCCTCCAATGCGACCGGAAGCCCGGACAGGCGTCCCAGATACAGGAAGAACTCGCAGCTTGCCAGACGCTCGGCGAGCAGATGCATGGCCGGCTCTACCGAGGCCACCACCCGATCGATCCGCCCCGGCAGCAACGCCAGCTCGTCTGCCAGCTCGCCATGCCGTGCGGGTGTGAGCGTTCCGCGGACTCGTCCGACGCGCAGGGTGAACGCATAAAGGGCGGCCACCTGGGAGACGAAGGTCTTGGTCGCAGCGACACCGATCTCGATACCCGCGCGCGTCAACAGCACGCCATCGGCATCTCTGGTCGCTTGGCTGCCGGGGACGTTTGTGAGCGCGAGAACCGTGGCACCACGGGCACGAGCGACGCGCATCGCAGCGAGCGTGTCGGCTGTCTCGCCGGACTGCGTCACCCCGATTATCAGAGAGTCCTCTTCGAGCAACGGAGCACGGTGGCGGAACTCCGAGGCGAGGTCGACCTCGACCGGGATGCGTGCCCAGCGCTCGAGCGCAATTCGACCGGCCAGGCCAGCGTGATAGGAGGTCCCGCAACCCACGACCACCACCCGTCGAATCCTGCGCAGCTGATCGTCGGTGATGCCGATGTCGGGGAGCGCAACGTCAGCGTCCAGCCAATCCACCAGCGTGTCGGCGACGGCTGAACCCTGCTCGTGGATCTCCTTGAGCATGAAGGTCTCGAAGCCGCCCTTCTCCACGACATCGTCGTCCCAGTCGACGGTCATGGGCACCACTCGGACGTGATCCCCGGCGGCGTCGAGAAATGTGGCGTGGTCGGCGTCGAGCACCGCGATCTCTCCTTCACCCAGGACATGGACTCTGCGGGTGTGATGCAGGAACGCGGGGATCGCGGAAGCGAGGAAGTGCTCGCCATCGCCCATACCCACCACCAACGGGCACTCACGTCGAGTACCGACGAGCAGGCCGGGGTGCTCCGCGCTCATCGCGACAAAGGCAAAATGGCCGCTCAGCTCCTTGAGCGCCGCCTGCACCGCGGCGACCAGATCGCCATGGTAGTGGTGAGAGATGAGGTGGGCTACCACCTCCGCATCGGTCTCGGAGCGGAACTCTGCGCCATCCCGGCTCAGCTCGTCACGGAGTACGAGGTGGTTCTCGATGATTCCGTTGAGGACGATCGACACGCGACCGTCGGTGTCTGCGTGGGGGTGTGCGTTCTCCCATGTGACCTTCCCGTGCGTGGCCCACCTGGTGTGGCCGATGCCGGTGGTCGGCTCCGCAAGCGCCGTCGCGGTGCTGCCGTTGCGGGCGTGGGCTCGCTGGAGCGTGCGCGTCGCCAGCGCCTCTCGCAGCGACGACAGATTTCCGACTGCACGAACCGATTCGATGCGCCCGCCCTCCTGGAAGGCCAAGCCGGCGGAGTCATAGCCGCGGTACTCGAGCCGCTCGAGCCCTCGAAACAGGACCTCCTGGCACGGCCGATGGCCGACATATCCGATGATTCCGCACACGTTGGCTTGTTTTCCTTCCCCTTGGCTGTATCGGATCTGGGCCCTGCCGGCCCGCTCACGGTCCGGCCCGAGGAAGCTCAGCGGCTCCACCGGTGCTGGAGCTGAATTACAGGGCCAGGGCGAGCTGTGGTCAATGGGTCCACTGACTCATCCGCCCGTTCAACCGGTGAACGCGAGCCGGTGATCGACCGGCCCTCGACCTAGACTGATCGCCTATGTCCGCGCCGATCACCGTCGTCGTCATCGACGACCATGTTCTGTTCCGTACAGGACTGCGCGAGCTCCTCGAGCAGGAGGAGATCCGAGTCGTCGGCGAAGCCTCGACGGCCGAGGCCGGCCTGGAGGTCATCGAGCGCCAGGCCCCGGATGTGGCGATAGTCGATCTCAATCTCCCGCGCATGTCCGGTCAGAACGCGATCCGCCAGATTGCCACGATCGCGCCGCGGACGCAGGTGCTGGTGCTGACCATCTCCGCTAACGAGGCCGACGTGACCGACGCGGTGCTCGCGGGCGCGTGCGGCTATCTGCTCAAGGACGCCTCGGTGGGCGACATTGCAAACGGCGTGCGGGCGGCTGCAATCGGCGAGTCGATGGTGTCACCGAGAATGGCGAAAACGCTGTTGGACCAGCTGCGCCAGCACGAGAGCGGTGACAAGCGCCCCCATGTGGAGAATCTCTCCACGCGCGAGAAGGAGGTCCTTCGCCTTGTGGTCGAGGGCAAGGACAACGCGACGATCGCGCAAGAGCTGTTCATCAGCCCATACACGGTCAAGAACCACATCTCCAACATCCTTTTGAAGCTGCACGTGGAGAACCGGCTGCAAGCGGCCGTTCGCGCGGTCCGTGACTCACTGATCTGAGCCAGGCGCGCGCTGCGCTAGGTGCTAGGGCGCACTGATGAAGCTACCCGCTGAGCTCGATGCGCTCGCGCACGCTGCCGAGCAGATCGCGCAGCCGTGCACTGGTGCGCGTCAGACACCGCGCGACGACCGAGAGTTCGCGCAGCTGCGGCGCAACCGCCGGGTCTCCGGACTCCGCCAGGCGAGCGATCTCTCGTTCGATCCGCATGCAGTCGACCTCGAGCGCGAGCACGTGGGCGTAGCCATCCACGATCAACTCGAGCGAGCTGGTCGTGGCGCCGGCCAGAGCGTCCTCGTCCGAGAGGGTGCGGATGAGCGACTCGGCCTGCCTGCGAAGGTAGTCAGGGCCGTTCTGGACCGGCGTGTGGTGGGGGGCGGGAGTCGCTGGCAACCAGGTGAACTGGGTCGGATGCAGATCTGCAGGCTCGAATGAGTACAGGGTGCTTGCACGGCTCGATCCGGTCAATCGACCGCCCGGCCCTTTTCACGTTCACTGATTGAACGCGGAACTGCCGGCTGAGCTATTGACCTGACACCCGCGTGTCGCCAGCCTGATTGCCGTGAGACCACGAGCTCGGAATCGCAGTGACTCGGCCGGAAGTTTCATGCACACACGCGCGCTGGCGACGGTTTCATGAGCGCCGGCACCGCCACCGCCGTCCCGGTCGGGATCGATGCCGGCGTCGAGGCTCACGGCATCTTCGCCGCGGACGGGCTGTTCGCGAATGGTGGAGTCCTCGAGGCCAGCGCGCCGCGCCTGCTCGGGGGCGTACGCTCGAGACCGGGAGGGCTCTCGCGCTCTGCCCGCTTGCTGAAGCGCACGTTGGACGTCATCGGCGCGACCATCTTGCTGATCATCGGGGCGCCGCTGCTGCTGTTGATCGCGGCGGCGATCCGACTCGAGGGTCCCGGTCCGGTGTTCTTCCGCCAGACGCGAGTGGGGCGTGACGGCAGGCCGTTTCGGATTGTGAAGTTTCGCACGATGGTGGTCGGGGCCGATGCGCTGAAGGAGAGCCTGCGCGATCTCAACGAGGCCTCTGGCCTGTTCAAGATCGCAGCCGATCCCCGCATCACTCGGGTCGGGGGCATGGTGCGCAAGACCTGTCTGGACGAGGTGCCCCAGCTGTTGAACGTGCTGCGAGGAGAGATGAGCCTCGTCGGGCCGAGACCTCTGATTCCAGAGGAGGACTGCAAGATCGTGGGCTGGCAACGGCTGCGCTTGGAGACGGCACCTGGGATGACCGGCCACTGGCAGATCCTGGGCGGTGCCCGAATCCCCCTCGAAGAGATGGTCGCCATCGACTGCCGCTACGTCTCCAACTGGACAATCTGGTCAGACCTCGGGACGCTCGTGAGGACCGTGCCGTGCGTGCTCGCCCGGCGCGGCATGTAGGCCCGACGCCTCAGCTACCGTAGTGCCAAGCATGAGATGGCCGGGAGCGTTGGTGGCGCTGGTCTTGTCCGTCGGTATCGCCGGGAGCGCGGTGGCATTGAAAAGCCGTGAAGGCGACACCCAGTTCGTCGCCCAGCAACAGGATCTCGTCCCGGTCGGGGCGGCCGCTCTCGAGCGGCTGATGGTCACGACGAACGACCCGCGCCCGGGGTATGCGGGACGGGCACGCACCGCACGCTGCAGTTCGGTGAGCTCGAGCGCGCTCGCCAATCCGTGGACCTGCATGGTGCGCTATCCGCGGCTGCCGATTGTGCGCTACCGGGTGGCGGTCCACGCCGACCGGTCGATCTCCGGATTTGGTCAACCCGAAGGCCGGCCGCTCGCCGGCGCGCTCACCGTCAGCGGCTGTTGCGTGGGCGGACCGTAGAGGGGCGCCCGAACGGAAGATTCAGTCGAGCTCGTCGTGAAGCTTGCGCAGGGCGCGGTAGATGCGAGCCTCGATCGCGCTCTCCCCCTCGCCGAGCACGCGGGCTACGTCGCGAAGCTTGAGATCGGCACCGAAGCGCAGCGCGATCGCCTCGCGCTCGTCGTCACTCAGCACCGCGAGCGCCCGCTGGAGCTCGTCGCGATGCTCTACCGCTGCCAGCTCAGGGTCGGTCGCGCCCGGCGCGGTCCCGACGCCCACGTGCTGCAGCGCCCGTGCCTCGTGTGTACTGCGGCGGGCGTGATCGCGGAGCAGGTTCAGGGCGATCGTGTAGAGCCAGCGGCGCTCGCTTCCCCGGCGCGGATCGAAGCGGTGGTGGGAGCGGAGCACCCGCTCGAAAGTTTCCGAGAGCAGATCCTCGGCCAGGATACGGTCTCCGGTCCGGTAGGCAAGGAACGAGAACAGACGCTCGGCATGCTCCTCAAACAGTCTCTCGAAGGTATCCGATCGCATTCCGATCGACATTCTGGCGTCCGCAGTGGAGCGAACCCCGTCGCGACTCCTGAGTTCATGGCCGAAGGCGCCTGAGGAGCTCATGCCGGCGGGGAGCATGTTCGGGTACGTGAGCGCGAGGGACTCCGGGTGGCGCTTCCCCGGAGTCCCTGGCGCACCGTGATCAGGATTTCCGTCTGCGCGGGTCTCGCGTGGTGCTCGCGGACTGGCACAGGCGGAACTGGCGGGTTTCTTTGATGATCGCGCCGTTGTTCTCGACCGCGATGACTTCGATCGTCGTCGCTCCTCTGCCGCACGGGAGGTAGCCCACATCGATGGTCGAGGAGACCCTGCTGTTCTTGAGCACGAACAGGACCTTGCCATTGACAAGGACGGTCACCTTCTTCAGCGTCAGCCGCTGGGGGACGTTCACGTGGATCTTGATACGCCGATGGCTCATCGGCTTCTTGTGGTGCCTTGAGCCGAGGACACCGCCGCCCTGGGCGGGTCCGTACTGGGCGCTCGCGGCATTGCTCGGGTTGGAGCTCGTGGCCCCGCCGGCGATGACGCCGCCCGTGCCCGCCGCCATCAGGCCGATGGTGAGGCCGGCCACGGCGAGACGGCGGCGAGTGCCTGCGCGTCCGCCTGTTGGCCGCGCACGCGACATCGCCGTGGTCTTGATGCGGTCGAGCTCGAGCGGGCTCGGCTCGGGGCGCTCGGAGCGCAGCCGCTGCGCGACACCGTCCAGTTCATCCTTGAGTGGCTTGTTCTTGCGCCGCATCTTGGTCTCCTTACCTGCTGGCGTGGGGGTTTGTTCGGGATCCTCTACCCCGCCTATACGAACGAGCAGCGCGTTTTCCTACAACCTCAGAGATTGGTGATGGAGAAGTGCCCCGAGCTCAGAGCCTGGCTGCGCAGGAGCGGTGCCGTCTGTTCCCATACGCGAGGACCGCTCGAGTCCAACAGCTGGGCGGTCCCCTTCAGGCCGGGCTCGAGCGGGTTCAGCATCAGCGCGCGCCGGATCGAGGGGCCCGGATCGATGCCGGCGGCGGCGCGTGCGACCGCCAGCCAGTACTGCTCTTCCCAGTTCTCAGGTTCAAGCGAGGCGGCCTTTGACATCGCCGGCACGGCGGCCTGGGCGAAGCCCTGCTCGAGGTCGCACACGCCGATGATCACATAGGACTGTGGGCGCTCGACCGACAGCGACAAGGACGAGAGCGCCTCGCGCTTGGCACTCACGCAGGCCTGGTGGCCGAGCTCGTGGCCGCTTTGCTGGAGACGCGCGTAGGAGATGCCGATGAGGAGCGGCGCGACCGCAAGCACGAGCCATCCCAGTGCCACGAGCGTGCGGTTGGCGGGCAGGCCCGAGCGACCCGTCCAGCCGTCTCTGGGGCGGGCCAGGGCCACGCCCGCGAGGATGAACAGGCCGAGCGTGACGGCCGGCATCTGCCAGTCCCAATCGAAGCCCTGATGAATGGACCACGCCAGCGCAACGGCGAACAGGGCAGCGTACAGCGCTCGGTCGGGGCCGCGGATCCGTGCCGCCAGGCCGCCCAGGATGCCGAGCACGACCACGAGGATCAGCGCGAAGCCCACGACACCGAGCTCGGCGAGGCTCTGCAGATAGAGCGAGTGGGCATCGGTGACATACAGCGGGTCGGTGCGGGTGCGGAAGTAGTGCTGCTGATAGGTGCCGGCGCCCGTTCCCCTGAGCTTTTGCGTGTCGAAGATGCGCACCGCGGCACGCCACAGGGGCAGGCGGTTGTTGTTGGCGGGGTCGGTGAGGCGTTCGCGAGTCTGGCTCGTGGTCGCTTCGCCGTTGTCGTTGACGAACCTGTCGTACTCGCGGACTGCGAAGCTTCCTGCGCCGAGCAGCAGAGCGATCGCCACGATCGCGACGACGGCCGCGGCGCCCGCACCGACGCGCACCGCCCGAGATGGAGGAGTTCCGCGCGGCCCGAGCTCGGCCAGCCGGCGGTCAGCCGGCAGGAGCGCCGCACGCAGGAGGCCGGCGCCCAGCATCGTCAGCACGATCACTGCGGCCACGTGGTGGCCCTCGGATACCGCCTGCGGGCTGGTTGGGTCGCGGCTGGCCAGTAGCGTGGCGTCCCACGCGGAATGCAGTGCGACCGCCGTGGTTGGCGCGAGCGCGAGCAGTGTGGTCGGAAGCGTGCGGCCGCGCGTAAGCAGGCAGTAGGCCAGCAGGCCGATGATCGCCACGCCGATGGCGCCGCGCGAGAAGGTGAGCAGCAGCGCGGCAGCGACAGCGGGAAACAGGGCGGCGGCCAGCACGCGCATGCTCCAGTGCCCGTCGCGATCGGCGGAGAAGTGAAACCCGAGGATCAACACCATCGCCGCGACCATGCCCTCGGCGTTCCAGTAGGTGAGTGGGTAGTTGAGGCGGTCGTTGAAGAAGCTGCCGGCCGTCGGCCATGCGTGTGGGAGGACCCGTGAGACCAGACCGATCAGGCACACAGCGGCCAGCCCCGCGAAGACGGCTCGCACCAGCGCATCGGCGTGTTGGCGGCTGTAGCGGACCGAACCGAACAGCGTCAGCGCCAGCACGTACAGCAGCGTTCGGTCGTAGTTGTCGAGCGTGCGCGCTGTGGCGTGCGACCACAGCGCCGAGGTCAGCTGCCAGGCGGCATACAGCGTGAGCGCCGCCAGCGGGACCATGAGCGCCCGGTCGAATCCCTCGAACGGACGGTCCGCCAGCGTCGTTCGCAGCACGAGCGCCTGGGCGAACAGGATCGCCACAAAGGCCGGTACGTTGGGAAAGTAGCCGCCGGCGTTGAAGGAGAGGTAGATGAGCGCCGCCGGCGCCAGCAGCACGAGCGCGACGAGGCCGATCGACTCGAGCGGCGCGCGCCTGACCGAGGCGACCGCGGGCCTCACCCGCGGCGCTGGACTGACCTGCGCCGCCTCGCTCGACACCTGCCAAGTCTAGGCGGCGGTGCGGTCAAGCCTCGAGCGCAAAAGCCCGCACGGCCTCGTCGGCCACATGGCCGGCGATCGCCAACGAGGCGGTGGCCGCCGGTGAGGGGGCGTTGCGCAGGTGCAGCGCGCGCTCGGTCTGGGAGAAGACGAAGTCGTCGACGAGCCGCCCGTCGCGACCGAGCGCCTGCGCGCGAACACCGGCGAACGCGCTTTCGACGTCGTCCGGCTGAAGCTCGGGCACGTAGCGCGCGGCGGCGCGCACGAACGCCGAGCGCAGCGCGGCGTTGCGCAGTTCGGCAACTCCGGTCGCCCAGAAGTGGGCGGCCATTCTCCACGTGCCGGGCCAGGCGAGAGTCTCGAATAGATCCTTTCCGCGCACGGCCCCGAGGCGGTAGGCGTCGCGGGCGGGAGCAAGCAGCGCGGTTGGTCCCACGAGGATCTCGCCGCCGACGTGCTTGGTCAAGTGAACGCCGAGGAACGGCAACGACGGGTCGGGAACGGGGTAGATCAGCGAGCGCACGAGATGTCTGCGCTCAGGCACGAGCCGCAGGTAGGCGCCCCGGAACGGAACGATCTGCGGATCGCGGTTCGCGCCCGCAGCCACCGCCAGCCGATCGGCCCAGGCGCCGGCGCAGAAGACCACGTTGCCGGCTTCGGTCGTTCCCGCCGCGTGCACGAGACGCAGCGATCGCTTGGCGACTTTCACGTCTTCGACCCCGCTCCCCGTTGCAATCGTGCCCCCCGCCTCGAGCACGTCGCGTGCGTAGGAGCGGGCCACAGCCGCGAAGTCCACGATCCCCGTGCTGGGCGAGTGCAGCCCCGCCACACCGCGGGCGTGCGGCTCGATCTGCTCGATTTCGGCGGCGTCGACGCGGCGCAGCCCGGGGACGCCATTGGCGTTGCCCCTGCGCTCGAGCTCGTCCAGCCGCGCGAGCTCCGAGGAGTCCGTGGCGATGATGACCTTGCCGCACTTCTCGCTGGCGATGCCCCGCTCGGCACAGTAGGCGTACATCGCACGTGCCCCCTCGACGCACAGGCGCGCCTTCAGCGAGCCGGGCTGATAGTAGACGCCGGCGTGGATCACGCCCGAGTTGTGGCCGGTCTGATGGGTTCCAACGTCGGGCTCGCGCTCGAGTACGCATACCGACGCACGCGGGTTGCGGCGGCTCAGCTCGCGCGCGACCGCCAACCCCAGAATGCCACCGCCGACGATCGCGAGATCGCAGCGATCCGGCGCCATCACCTGACCGTCCCGGGCCCGCCCCGAGCAGTGGCCGCGGCGGCGTTGACGAGACCGGCACCGTACAGGTGCTGATCGGCGGCGTCGCCCAGCTTGCGCGCGGTGGCCCGTAGGCGTGCGGTGATCTGGGCCGGCGTCGGGTGGCGGCCGAGTACGTGGCTGGCGATGATCAGCGCGGCGGTCGCGGCCACGTGAGGTGCGGCCATCGAGGTCCCTTCATAACCCGACGGCAGGCCGAAGCGGCGAACCGAGGCTCCGGTGAAAGTCTCTTGGTAGATATCGCGTCCCGGGGGCAGTTCGGGGTGGCAGTTGGGATCGCTCGGGAGGTCGGCGTCGGCCCCGCCGCCGGGCGCCACGAGCGTGAGCCCGCTGCCGTCGTTGGAGTAGCTCGCCAGGCAGCCGTGTTCGGTCGTGGCACCGACCGCGATCACGTCGGGCGCCCGCGCGGGGTAGGCGATCGCGGTGTGACCCTCATTGCCCGCAGCCGCGACCACCAGCACCCCACGGCGGCGGGCGTAGCGCAACGCTTCGATCAGCTCGGGGATGTCCGAGGCGGTGACGTTGGGAGAGAACTCGAGGCTGAGGTTGATCACCCGGGCACCATGACGAACGGCGAAGCGCACCCCTTCGGCGATCGTCGAGGCTTCACCTTCGCCTTGGGTGTTCAGCACTCGCACGGGCATGATTCGAGCGGCGAACGCCAGCCCTGTCAGGCCGCGGCCGTTGTTGGTAGCCTCGGCGATGGTCGCGGCGACAAATGTCCCGTGGCCGTTGCGGTCGTTGGGGAAGGGATTTTTGGCGACGAAGTCGTACCCCTGGACGAACTCATGGGCGCTGAAGTCGGGCGAGCGCCGAAAGGGGCCGCGGTTGGCGTAGGCGACGCCCGTGTCGAGCACCGCGACGACCACGCCCTTTCCCCCCAACGCCCCGGCGGCGGCGGTGTTCGCCCATGCTTCCGGTGCGTTCACGCCGAACGGGCCGACGAAGTTCCACTGCAGCGACTGCCAATCTCCGGGCGCGCGGCCGGTTCCCGGGTCGTTTGGAATCCATGTGCCCGATGCGCGAGCGACGTAGTCGGGCACGGCCCAGGCGACGTCGGGTTGTGTTCGCAGGCGCCGAAGCGCGGACGCCACGCTCACACCAGGCGCCAGGCGCAGCAGCTTGGTGCGCGGGCCAGAGGCCGCGGCGGTTGTGCCGACGCCGCTCGCAGAGGCGGCGCGCGCCCGCGTTCGTGCGGTTGAGGCGTACCTGACGAGTACACGGCCCGGAACGTAGGCGCCGGCATCGCCGGCGGCCCTTGCGCTGGTGGCCAATGCGCCGCAGGACGCCAGCACGAGTGCTGCAGCTGTCAGCGCTCGGCGGGTGCCCTCGGGCCCGGGCCATCGGCTCCGGATCCGGTAGCGGGAACGTCCAAAAGGGCGGAACGTGTGCCCGCGGCGGCGGGGCATGGGCTGGGGGCGGGGGAGCATGGTTGGTTTGAGCAATGATGGTGTGCCGCGGCCTGGCAGGCCGCACGCACTCTCGCAGAGACCGCAGAAGAGATCGATGAGCGAGCACCTTCTCCAACGCGACGGCTATTTCATGCAGCTGGCCCTGCGTGAGGCGAAGCATGCGCTTGAACACTCGGACGTGCCGATCGGCGCGGTCGTGGTCCGCGACGGGGAGGTCCTTGCGGCGGCCCACAACGAGCGCGAGCTGCGCCAGGATCCAACCGCCCACGCCGAGATGATCGCGCTGCGCGAGGCGGCTCGAACGGCCGGCGGTTGGCGCGTGCTCGACTCGACGATCTATGTGACCCTCGAGCCATGCGCGATGTGCGCCGGTGCGATCGTCCTGGCACGCGTGCCGCGCGTCGTCTACGGAGCGTCCGACCCGAAGGCGGGGGCCTGTGGAAGCGTGCTCGACGTGCTCTCAGAGCCGCGCCTGAACCATCGCCCAGAGGTCATCGGCGGTCTGCTGGAGGACGAGTGCGGGGGTCTCCTCAGCGGATTCTTCGCATCACGGCGCTAGCGCTGCCCGCGATCGCGGGTTGCGCTCCTGTCTGTGTCGGGTGGGCGCCACCGGTGGCCGGCGAGGAGATGATCTAGCCTTGGACGGCGCCCTGGAGGGGTGGCAGAGCGGTTGAATGCGGCGGTCTCGAAAACCGTTTCGGGGGAGATTCCTCCGACGAGGGTTCGAATCCCTCCCCCTCCGTTTTTTCGGGAGATTTGACTGATTTCCAGGGGTTTCGCCGGTTCGAGTTGCGAGTATTGGCGTCAGCGCCAGCCGCTGGGAGGGGCTGAAAAGGGCTCCTGGGGGCTGCTGTCTTCCCCAATCCTTCCCCAACGTGGCACGTCGCTCCTACGGCAGATCGTCCGCGTGGGGCTCCTCGTCGCCCATCATTTCCGCTGCGTACTCTGCCATCGCCTCGTCATCGAACTCGAATGGGGCGAACTCCGGGTCAGGCGTGTCTGAGGCCGAGTCAAGCTCCTCAGAGGCGCTGATCAACCGTTCCAGGAACTGCTCCGTCGCGCCGAGGAGCGCCGGGTCCTCGGTCCAGTACCCGAACTCGATGTTGCGCCGCGAGGACCGTGTGAAATTCGCAGACGAAACCCACAACCGAAGCGGGCGAAAGCCGAAGACATCTTCGACATTGCCAAGAGGGCCTTCGTCGGCCCACCACAGGTGCCCGAGTAGCGCGAGCTTGGCGTGGACCAGGGGCACGGGCTTATTCTCCTTTCGATAACCGAGGGTCCGGATCGCGTCGATGACGCCCTCCCCCAGACGAGTGCCCGGCCCGACAACGAGAGGCTTGCCGCCCACCTTGGGAGCCATTCCACCGAGTGCCGGAAGGGCGTCTTCGCGGAACCCCGTCGCGCTCTCGTTGACTTCGTGGAGGCGGGCCTGCTTCTCAAGCTCACGCTTGGTACGTGGACGCTTGACCATCACCACGCAGGTGGCCATGCGGCTGATCCGCGCAAGCAACTCCTCGTCGTCCACCCACGGGGCGCACGCGAGCATCGCGGGACCCGCCGGAACCGACGCCATCGCGGCTCTCGCTCCGCGATGAAGTCATCAATCCCCTGAACCAAGCCCCGCAAGACGTTCAGGCCGGTGAAGCCCGAGTTCCCCGGCTCGGCACCAACCGAGAAGACCTGATCGAAATCACCAGGAAACTCCGACGACGGCGTGTTGGGCATGTCGGTCATCGCAGTGGAATCGTCGCGTTCTCGCTTTCGGGAGCAATTCCTGCTCCCGAAAATGGGCGGAACGGGCGGCGGGAACGGGTTGAGAGCGGACGATTGAAGCGCATGGTCGCTACGGGCAGCTGCTCGCCGATCTCGAACCCGCGCTCACGGGTGCGCGAGCGACTCGGCCAGCTCATCCAGGGTGACGCTCGAGGTGCCGACCTTGCCGACGACGACGCCGGCCGCTGCGTTCGCCAGCGTCACGGCGTCCTCTAGCGTAAATCCCCGGCCGAGCGCCACCGCCAGCGTCGCCACGACCGTGTCCCCCGCGCCGGTCACGTCGTACACTGCCCGCGCCCGCGTCGGCACGTCGAACCGCTCGCCGTCGTGAAACAGGCTCATCCCGGCGGCCCCGCGGGTGATCAGCAGCGCCGTTCCGCCGCACGCCCGCGACAGCCGCGCGGCCGCCTCGAGCAGATCCGCGTCGGACTCGATGTGCACGTTGGCGGTCAAGCCGGCGTCGTGGACGTTGGGGGTGATGACGGTCGCGCCCCGGTAGAAGCGGTAGTCGAGGCCCTTGGGGTCGACGACCACGGGCGTGCCAGCAGCGGCGGCCGCCTGGATCACCCCCCGAGCGACCGCCTCGGTGACGACCCCCTTCCGATAGTCGGACACTACGACGGCGTCGACCGACCGAACTCGTGCCAGCGCGCGGTCGACCAGCGCGGCCTCCACCTCGCCGCGCGCGGGGGTGCGGTCCTCCTGGTCGGTCCGGACGACCTGCTGGGCGTGGGCCACGACCCGCACCTTGCTCGTCGTCGGGCGCGCGCCGTCGACCACCAGGTCCTCGCCCGGCACCCCCGCCGTCGCAAGCGCCGACCGCAGCGCCCCGGCCGCGGCATCGTCGCCGACCACGCCGGTGAGGAACGAGCGTCCGCCGAGGGCGATCACGCCGGCGGCGACGTTGGCGGCGCCGCCGGCCGCACGCGTGCGCACCCGGATCTCGACGATCGGCACCGGCGCCTCCGGGGAGATCCGCTGAACGTCGCCCCACACGTACTCGTCGAGCATCACGTCTCCGACCACCAGCACGGTCGCGCCGGCCAGGCCCGCCACCTCGATCACGCGCCGACCTCCGCCCCGAGGATCGCGTCGAGCACGTCCGCCCAGTCGCCCTCGAACCGGATCGGCCGCACGCCGGCCCGGCTGCCCGCCTCGACGTCGGTCACGCTGTCGCCGACCATGAACGATCCGGCTAGGTCGATGTCGAGCTCCACCGCCGCGTCGAGCAGCATCCCAGGCTCGGGCTTGCGGCAGGCGCAGCGGTCCTCAGGCGTGTGCGGGCAGTACCGGACATCGTCGAGCGCCACCCCGCCGGCCGCCAGGCCCGACACGAAACGCTCGTGCACCGCGACGGCCTCTTCCGGCGCGATCAGCCCGCGGCCGATCCCCGACTGATTCGACACCAAGACGAGCGCGAACCCAGCGACCTCCAGCGTCCGCAGCGCGTCGAGCGCCCCGTCGACGAACCGGACGTGTTCGGGGTCGCGCGGGTAGCGGACGTGCTCGATCACGGTGCCGTCGCGGTCGAGGAAGACCGCCCGGCGCGGGCGGCCCGGCGCGCTCTCCACTCAGTCCGTCCCGTCGGCGCCCGTGGCGCGCAGTATGCCGATCAGGCCCGAGGTCGAGCGATCGGGGACGAGCGGCAGGAACTCGACGCGTCCGCCGTATGCCTCGACGATCTCGCGCTCGGGCACCGGCTTGCCGTTCGGGCCCTCGTAGTCCGCCCCCTTGGTGTGGATCTCGGGCTGCAGACGCCCGAGCGTCTGCTCGGGCGTGTCCTGGTCGAACACAGTCACGTAGTCGACGACGCGGAGCGCCGCCAGCAGCTCAGCGCGGTTTTGCGCCGGCATCAGCGGACGTCCCTCGCCCTTCAGCCTTCGGACCGACGCGTCGCCGTTCACTCCGACGACCAGCACGTCGCCGAGCGCCTTCGCCGCCTCGAGGCTGTGCAGGTGGCCCCGGTGGACGAGGTCGAAGCAGCCGTTCGTCCAGACCACGACCCGGCCCGATGCGCGCCACCCGGCGCGCATCGCCATCAGCTGCTCGAGCCCCACAACCGAGCCGGGCGCCACCAGTCGCGCAGCGAACCGGTCCGACAGGCGGAGCGTCTCAACCGCGCGACACAGGCAGTGCTCGACCAGCAAGTGGCGCTCCTGGATCGCCGCCGAGCCGCTGCCTGGCACGCAGATCGCGATGTTCGCCTCACGCGCCAGGGGACAGTCGGCGGCGCCGACGAGGCCGATCGTCGTCGCCCGGGCGGCCCGGGCGACCGCGAGCGCGGCGATGATGTTGTGCGAGCGCCCGCTCGTAGAGATCGCCAGCAGCACGTCACCGGGGCGGGCGAGCGCCTGCACCTGGCGGGCGAACACGTGCTCGAACCCGAAGTCGTTGCCGATCGCGGTGACCGTCGAGCTGTTGGTCGTGAGCGCGATCGACGGCCAGCCCGGTCGGTCGGCCTCGAAACGGCCGAGCAGCTCGGCGGAGACGTGCTGGGCGTCGGCGGCGCTGCCACCGTTCCCGACGGTCAAAAGCGTGCCGCCGGCCGCTAGCGACGCGGCGATCGCGACCGCCGCTGCCTCGACGGCCGACACCTCGACGCCTGCATCCCGAAGCCGGGAGGCGTCGGCGCCGAGCACCTCAGACACGCACCTTCTCCCGGACGGCGGCGAGCACGCGCTCTACGCTGATCCCCTGCATGCAGTCGAGCCGCTGGCCGTCGTACTCGAACCCGAGGTTGAGGAACCCGCAGCGGGGCAGCTCGGAGTCGAGGTTGACGACCTCCGGCCCGACCGCTCCCCACCGCAGCGACGAGGTGGGCCCGTTGAGCGCGACCGTGGGCGCCCCGACGGCGGCGGCCATGTGCATCACGCCGGTGTTGACGCTGATCACGCACTTGGCCGCGGCGAGGACGCCCACCATCTCCGTCAGACAGTACCGGCCGGCGATGTTGAGCATCGCCCCGGCGTGCTCCGGGGCGTCGGCGATGAACGCGTCGGTGCGCATGGCGTCCGCCGGGCCTCCGGAGAGCACGATTGTGAGCCCGTCCTCGATCAGGCGTGCCGCGACCGCGCGCCACCGATCGGCGGGCCACTCACGCAGCTCGCTCCGAAAGCCGCCCGGCCACAGATGCAGAACCGCGTATGGCTCGCTCGTCGGCACGGGCGTTCCCGGAACCGGCTGAAACGACGGAAGCGAGCTCGAGCGGACCCCCAGCAGGGCGATCAGCGCCCGGTAGTTGTCGAGCTCGGGTACGTCGTCACGGTGTCGCACGGGCGCGTCGTAGGCGAAATGGCGCTCCTGGCCGGGAGTGTCGAACCCAGCCGTCCAGCGGGCCCCGGACATGCTCGTGTACAGCGCCTCGACGCGCGTCCACTGGCCGAAGTCGACGAGCGCATCGAGCCGCTGCGCGCGCAGCAGCGGAATCACCCTCCACGGCGCGGTGGTCGGCAGCCGTAACACGCGCGAGCCAGGGATCAACTCCGCCAGCTGAGCGTTCTCGGACCCGGCGACGATCACGAACTCGGCCTCCGGAAACGCCGCGAGAGCGTCGTGTGCGACCGCGCACAGAAGGATCATGTCCCCGATGCCGGCCGTCTTCATCAGCCCGATCCGGCGGATGTCGTCGGGCGGGCGGCGCTTGCGGCGCGTCGCCCCCAGCGACCGCAGCACGCCACGCGCTACGGTACGATCCAAAAACCGGAGTCGCGCGCTCCCGCGCCCGCTGGGTGCCGTATCGCTTGTGTTGCTCGCGTCGGTCGCGTTGGTCAGCATGGCTAGACCGCGCGGGGATCGCATCAGTAGAGGAGCGAAGCGAGGGCGTCGTCCGTATCCGAGAGCGAAACTCGTTCCGCCGGCGCGAGACGGTCAATCATCACGCGGTACGCCTCGTCGCTTGCGTCAGTAAGGACGTAGTGCTGCCCCATCGCCTTCGCGACAGCATCAAGCGTCCCGCTGCGCGCGAAGCAGTCAACGCACCTAGCATCGACGGACCTCCGACAAACCCGGCGACCATACCCACTGTTGCTCACGGGGGAGAAGGCTACCGCGCCAACAGCGCCGCGTGGCCCTGCGCTGCCCTTTTTGGCCGTCTGCCGGCGGGGCGGCGCCGACCCGGTAGCGCGCTCCGGCCGCCGCGAGGCTGTTTACGCTGCTCGGTACAACCCGTGATCGGCCCGCCGCGAGGCGCGTCGGTAGATCGGCCTACCGAGCCTCCGGCTCAGGCCCGGCGCGCGGCCCTCCATGCGCGCCCTGCCAGCGCCGGCGGCTCGTGCTCCAGCGGCGCCACGTCGGATGACACGGGCTCGCGTGCTCCGCCCTGCTCGATCGGGACCGAGGCCGCTCGGTACAACTGCCAGGTGCCGGGGACGCCCTTGAGCTCCCGCTCGCCGGCCTCCGTCGAAGCGGATGCCCGAGCCCGCGACGAGATCCCGCACCGTGCGCGTCACGAGCACCTCTCCGGCCCCGGCCGCCGCGGCGACGCGCGCGCTGATGTGGACGGCGATCCCGCCGATGTTGTCACCGAGCTGCTCGCACTCCCCGGCATGCACGCCGGCGCGAATCGGTACGCCCGCGTCGGCGAGCGTCTCCGCGAGCCTGCTCGCGCAGCGGATGGCTCGGGCAGGGCCGTCGAAGATGGCGAGAAAGCCGTCGCCCGTCGACGCAATCTCCCTGCCCCGGAAGGCGGCGAGCTCGCCGCGCGTCAGCTCGTTGTGGCGCTCCAGCAGCTGCCGCCAGCCATCGTCTCCCAGCTCCACCGCGCGGACCGGTGGACCCGACGACGTCGGTGAACAGGACGGTCGCCAGCATCCGATCCGTCGGCTGCTCGGCCCGCGACCCGGTGACGAACTCTTCGATCGGGTCGAGAATCGCGTCCGCATCGCCTACCCACCACCAGTGGTCGGCGCCGGGCAGCTCAACCATGCGCGCGACCTCCACCTGCTCGGCGATGTAGCGGACGCCCTCGATCGGGATCGCGTCACCGATCCGGTGGACGATCAGCGTCGGCGTTCGGATGGTCGGCAGGATCTCGCGCACATCGGTGTGTTCGACTGAGTCCCACGCCGCGCGGGCCATCGCGGGGCTCGCGCTCGCCCGCTCGTTCATGCCGCTCAGGCGCCGCACCAACGGTTGACCCGCGAGCGTCGGGCTTATCAGGTCGACGAGAAGTCCCCTGCCCCAGTTGTCGGCAACCATCTTCAGGCGCGTAAGGGTGTCGATCCAGCGGAGGCCGCCCGGATTGATGTCCGCGTCGGGCATCCCGGCGGCGAACGAGCCGTACAGGATGAGTCCCCGGACATCGTCCGGGGACGTCGCGGCGGCGTCGCGCACCGCACACAGATCCGCCATCCGCTGCTCGATCGTCGGCACCGCTGGCACCGGGTCCGACAGGCCGGTCCCCGCCTTGTCGTACATCGTCACCCGAGCGAACGAGCCGAGCCGTTCGTTGAAGGGGGTTATCTCGGGGTCCCCCCACTGGAGGTCGACGTTCGAGGTGAAGCCCGGGACCACCACGAGGTCGACCGCGCCCTCGCCGAACATCTGGTAGGCGATGTTCAACCCTCCGCTGTCGATGAACCGGCTCTCCGGTTGCTCCATCACGCGTGAGCGTACGCGCGATTCGGTCGGCGTGCACGAGCGAACCACCACCGCCGGTAGTCGGCGTGTCGGGGCTAGTGCGCCAGCGCCGGGCGGTGGCGGCGCAGGTCCTCTCTCCCGGCGGCGGATACCGAGATGAGCGCACCGTTCCCCCGAACACGATGACGCGAGATAAGACCGCGGTCGTTGGCCTCCTCCCACACGGGAAGGCTGGGACAAGATGTCCGCCACGCGTCAAGCACGTCGGAGTAGGACCTGGGCTCGGAGCCGATCCACTCAACAAACGGCAACGGACGCCCCTTGTCGGAAGTTCGTTCCCCCAGCCGTTCCCCCGAGAGGGTGACCACGAGGAGGCAACGGCCGAGGAGGGCGGTGCATGACGGCCGCCCAGGGGTCATCGCGCAGTAGCGCTCGGGAAGCCACCCGTGCCATCGTCCTCACGTCACGCACCGCCACGGTACTGATGCTTTGACGATATTGCGAGTGTGTGCGGAACCTCGGGTCGTGGTCGCTGCCCAGCTGGCGATGGCAGAAATATTCACAGGTCGCCTCGGCGGGACCCCGCAGAGGCAGTTCCCGTGGGTCTTCAAGGACGCGAATCTGCTGGGCGTGGAGGCGCTCGACATCGAGATCGACCACACCCCGGGGCGTGGCTGGTTCAGGGCCGGCGGTAAGGTCGAGGTTCGCGTGCGCGGGCCCGTGCCCGACCAGGCGACCGTGACCTGCGTGATTCCGGGTCATCACCGCCCGGGGCGCGAGCTCTTCAGTGACGCGATCGAGGTCGATGCCGACCCCGTGGTGTTCTCGGTTCAGGGGGGTTGCGCCTACGAGTCCACGTTCGCCTATTCCTCCGACGATTGATAGGTCGGGGAGCAATCGAGCTCCGTATTCGGGACGACAGCGGCAATCGCTGCGGACCCTGCCCACCTTGACCGTGGCAGGTGCCTAAACTTGGTCGCACGCGACTGCGCCCGGCCGAAGCGAGCTGCCTACCCTATTTCCTACCCCACGGACCGCGCGACAGCCCAAAACGCCAACAAACATGGGGGTTGGCCAGGGCGTGCGGCATACTCGAAAACCGTTTCGGGGGAGATTCCTCCGACGAGGGTTCGAACCCCTCCTCCTCCCGGCTGTTTTGCACGAAGAAAGCTCATCTTCAGGTCGGGCGTTGCGGGCTCTTCGGGCATCGTGCGCGCGGCCACAGGGAGAGGTCGCGCGCAACCGAGGGTATTGGGACAATCCGTTAGATCATGGGATCGTGAGAACCGGGTCCTGCAGTGGGCCGATCCCTGCGTTCGCGTTGTCGATCGCGGCCGTGGCGTCTTCGGGGGTCATGAACCCGGCGGTCACCTCGGCGTTCGCCGCCGTAGTGAACTTCGAGGCGTAGCTCGCCGTCGTGGGGTAGAGCGATTTCAGCGTGGACTGGCTGAAGTCTGTGAAATACCCAGACAGCAGGCACAGACCCTGGTTGCGCAGCGCTTCGTTTGTGATGCCGCCGGTCTCGAGCGATTCGAACGCCCCCTCAAGCTCCGTGAGCAGCGACAGCGGGCTGAGACCCTCTTCGCTCACATTTGCGAAGTTGATCGCCGAGTAGTACTCGGACGGTACCTGCGCCTCCGGCATCCGGATGCCACCTTCACCGATGCCGTACCTGTTCTTGTTCACGAGGTAATAGGCACCGAATAGCACCGGAATCGTGGAAATCTGA
Organism: uncultured Solirubrobacteraceae bacterium; assembly: GCA_963779605.1. Classification (GTDB taxonomy): domain Bacteria; phylum Actinomycetota; class Thermoleophilia; order Solirubrobacterales; family Solirubrobacteraceae; genus Palsa-744. The sequence goes on along the minus strand of CAVZYR010000004.1, from coordinate 196,870 downwards.
GTGCCGTGCGCGGGCTGTACGCCGTTCGTGACCCAGTTCTGCAACGCCGACATCGCGCGATCCTCGACCTCGAACAGAGGCATGTTGTCGGTTTGGTTGTGGCCGTCGAGCGGCGTCCCCGTGCCCTCTATCGGCGTGCCAAGCGCGCACGAGGGCACCTGAACGGTCGGCTCCTCGCGAGCGATCGTCTCGGTCTCGTACTCGGCCTCATGGATATCGATGTGCGAAGCGCCGGTGACTTCCCAGGTGCGCAGGTAGTTGTTGTCTGCCTGGCGCGCGGCGGCTGCATCGAGCTCTTCGATATCGCCCTGGGTGTTGAGCTGGATGAAAGGCGTCGTATTGTCGGTGCGGATGAGCGCGGGGAACGGCGATGTCGCGACCAGCCCTTCGCCGATTGGCGCCGCCGTGACGGCACGGCCGACCGCCAGGAACCCGTTGAACGCATGCGTGAGCGGTTGGATCGCGTTGACGTAGGTGTCGAGCCGGAAGGCGGACTGCGAGTCGCCCGTCCCGATCAGCTCCTTCGGGGTCAGCCCGCCGAGTAGCGCCGCGCTGTCGGCCTTTATGACATTCGCGGCCTGGGTGAAGATTTCATAGGACTGGCCGTCGCTGCTGTCGCCCAGCGCACCGTATCGCGCCGGGTCCCAGGCGGCCAGGTCTTTCATGCCGGGCCGCTGCGCGGTCACGCCGACGTATGCGTAGCCCTTGCTCACGAGCTCGTTGTATAGCTGCGCCCACACCGGATCCTGATCGCCGCCGGTAGTGTCGTTCAGCCACTCAAACACCACCGTGCCGTTGAACTTCGCCGGATTGGTCGGGTAGCGCACAAGTAGGCGGGTGGTGTACGGCACATTCGACTGCGAGGCCGAAACGCCCCATTTGCCATTGGAGGACCACGCGCCACTCTCTCGATAGATGGAGTCGGCGCCGGACATGGTGAACTCGCGTTCGGCGTAGCCCACTTCGCTCAGGTTGATGAAGGGCGCGCCCGGGAGCGTCGGCGTTTGCGGGACGGCGTCGTACGGGTAGCCATGCGCCCCGCTGCTCGCGGGAATTTCCGTCACCGTCGGTAGCGCCGCCGCGTTCGCGGCGGTCACCGCTCCGAGCGCCAAGAACGTCGTTGATACCACGGTCGAAGCGAGCACGGTCCGCCTGATCCGTTGCCAAGCTTGACTGTTCACAGCTCTCCTCCTTGTGTCAGATCCCCGGTTGGCCCTCAACCCGGAATGTACCATAGAGCTGATGACGTTGCATTTGCATCATCAGATCGATGTTGTTGCGTCGAGGGCCAGGATCCGCATCCTTTCCAGCGAGCGTCGAACGGCCGGCCGGAGGAGGCGCTGCGCTCGCCTGAGCCCGCCAAGCCGCGGGGCGAACGCCACAGCACAGGAGTCAGCGTCAGCCCTGCGGTCCCTCAAACATGCCTGCGGGCAGCAGCCGAGGCTACGAGTCTGGGGGACTCGCCGCCGCCGCGCTCCCCGTGGAGCCGGACCGAGCCGATCCGTGGGATGCGGCGAACAGCACCGGTAGGCCCTGCCCTTGATCCTTCGACCGATACATGGCCGAGTCGGCGCGGATGACAAGCTCCTCGGCGGCGATGAGGTCACCTTCGGTGCATGCCACCCCGGCGCTCGCGCGCAGCTCGACGGTCCCTTGCGAAACCGCGACGCTGGTGCGTAGGGAATCGCAGACTCGACGCGCGACGCTCATCGCGACCTCGGGTCCGGGGATACCTCGGAGGAGAACAAGAAACTCGTCGCCCCCAAGACGGCCGATCTCGTCATCGGCTCGATTCGCGTTCTTCAGGCATTCGCCCACGCGAACGAGCACCTCATCGCCGGCGGCGTGGCCGAGGGTGTCGTTGATGGACTTGAACCTATCGAGATCGACGTAGACAACGGCGGTACTGTTCGAGTCCTCGCGCTCGAGCTCATGTTCGAGCGCGGCGAGGATCGAAGAGCGGTTGTGACACCCGGTCAGGGCGTCGTAGGTTGCGCGCTTCTCAAGCTCCGCGCGCGCGCGGGCCTCGTCGGTGACATCCTGAACACGCGTGATCGACCCGCTCACCTCGCCGCTCTCGCGCAGGAGGCCACGGACGCTCATGAGCGCGCGTCGCCAGTCTCCGGATCCAAGCGCCACGTCGACTTCGACGTCTTGGTCGATGCCCTCGTCGAGCACCACCTCCAGCGCGGCCTCGAACGCCGCGATGCCCTCCGCGGTGACCGTCTCCAGCAACGTCGCGACCGAGCGCACCGAGGCGTCCGGCTTTTCGGCGCCGGATGCGCCTGGCGACTGCCCCCCGGCGGATGCGGAGTCCGTGCCACCGTGCAGGATCTCCAAGAGGCGCGCGTTGTGGTAGACGACGTGTCGCTCGGAGTCGACCTGCAGCAGCCCATCAGGCATCGCCTCGATAAGACGGCGTAGCAGCGCCCCCTGGTCCTGCAGCGCCTCTTGTGCCGCCATCTCCGCCGAGACGTCGATGATCTCGACGAGGACGTGGTTGCGGTCGGGCTGGTTGAGGTAGTTGTGCAGTGTGGTGTCGATCCACATGAAGCTGCCGTCCTTGCGCTTGCGCCGGCAGCGCATCTGCTGGGGTCGACGCGTGGACAGCATCGCGAGCCAACCCTCGACCGCACGCGCCTGATCGTCGGGGTGGATCTGCTCCAGCACCGACTCGCCGATCAGCTCGGCGGCCGTATACCCAAACATCTGGGTGAAGGCGTCGTCGCAGTCAATGACCTTGGCACCCTCATCCTCCAAGAGGGTGGAGAAGCGCGGCGTAGCAGGCGCTAGCTCGTGGGTCTCCGCGTCCTCCTCCGCGGCCTCGCCGGTGGGGAGGACGACACCGAGCAGAACTCCGTGGTTTGCACGGATGTCCAGGAAGTGCAGTTTCATCCAGCGAGAGGGTCTGCTGAGCATCCGCACCTTCCCTTCGGCGGAGCCCTCGCGCTGTACGAGCATCCATGCATCGATCACGGTCTTTCGGTCCGCCGCGACGACGCTGTCGATCAGCGCCCGTCCCTCGATCGCCGCCTGGCCCCACAACGCCACCGTCGAGGGGATCGGTGCGATCAGGCCATCGCCTGAGAGTCCGCACACGAGCGCATCGGGGTGCTCGCGCAGCAGCGCTTCGGCCGCCAGCTCGACGCTCTCGACGCTGAAGTCCTGCTCGTTTACCTGATTGGACATGGTTTGCCTCCCTGCGAAGGGATCGGGATTCGTGAGCGCGACCGGGTCGTCGTGGCCGACGAAGGGGCTCCGCGCGCGGATGTCGTTTGTTTGGGCCGCACGCCGGCGTCCTGCCGCTGCAATCGACCAGAGCCGGGGTGCCAATGAACGAAAGCGGACGGTTCTGGACAGGTGTCGCGGCAGCCAGAAAGTGCGCCTGACGCATGTGGCTTCCATGGGCTCTGCCGGTGCGCTCGCGGCTACGGAGGTGTGCACGCACCACACCCGTCGGGTCTTTACGTTCGTCCTCAAGGCGAAGTCCGGACTGACCGATGACCGAGAGGTCGTCACGTCGTGAAGAACCCGCCACACCCGTAACGCGTCGCGGCCCACGAATGATGAATGGAGAGATACAGACGCAATGAAAGGCTTGCTTGATCCGGACAACGGACGGGTTGGACTCGACCGTGTCGTGGAGCTGGCCCACTGCCACCTCGGACTCGACGTGGTCTTCCTCGTGGAGCTGGGGTTTGCGAGTCAGGTGTATCGCGCGATCGCCGGAGACGCCTCGTCGTTCGAGATGGCCGGCGACGATGGGCAGTTGAACGACGCCAGCTACTGCCGCCTTCTCGTTGCGGGCGAGATTCCAAACCTCATCCATGACGCGGCCGCCGACGAGCGGCTTGCTGAGCTTCCCATCACGCCTCGGGCACGCATCGGTTCCTTCATCGGAGTTCCAGTGTGCCTCTCAGACGGGACCTCCTACGGAGCGCTGTGCGGCCTCAGCCACGCGCCGGACAACACGCTCGACGAGCGCGACGTTCGGTTCCTGTCGATGCTCGGCGAGCTGATCGTGCACGACCTGGACGAGCAGCGAACCCAAGAACGACTGCACGCAGACATCATGCAACTGGTCGAGACCGAGAGAGTCGACGTCGCCTACCAGCCGATGATGGACCTGCACGATGGACGATGCATCGGCATCGAGGCGCTTGCCCGCTTTCCGCATCCCTTCGGCGCGCCTGACGTGACGCTCATCGCTGCAGAGACTGTGGGCCTCAGGCTCGAACTCGAACGGCTGGCGATCCGACAAGCCTGGAAGGTGATCCCGTGCCTCGGTCCGGAACAGTTTCTGGCGCTGAACGTGTCGCCGGATGCGCTCGTCGAGCTGGCACGCCGGGCGAATCTCCGCAGCGATCTTCCCCTGACCCAGCTCGTCGTCGAGATCACCGAGCACTCGGCGGTCAAGAGTTACGCCGACTTGCACCGTGAGCTTGCGCCACTGCGCCACCAAGGCTTGCGCATCGCCGTCGACGATGCGGGCGCGGGGTATGCGTCGCTACGCCACGTGCTCGAGCTGCAGCCCGATTTCATCAAGGTGGATAGGTCGCTGATTCACGGGATCGCCGACGACCACGCCCGGCGCGTCGCAGTCAGCGCCTTCCTCTCGCTCGCCCTCGACCTCGGATCGACCGTGGTCGCCGAGGGAGTCGAGCGTCCAGCCGATCTTTCCGCAGTCCGCGATCTCGGGATCCATGCGGTGCAGGGATATCTGCTCGGCAGGCCGAGCACCAGCCCGGGTGCTCTTTCGCGATGGATTGGGACTCCTCGGCCGGCCAACGCCCACGTGCAAGTGGCAAAGCCGAGCGGTCATAGACGACCGCGGCAGGCAGCCGCGACCCCGGTCACGCGGCCGAAGTCGCCCGCGGTCCCTTCTTAGAACCGGCGAGGTGCGGGCCGGTGCCGGGTTCGCGCTGCCCGGCGCTCGCGCCTAGGATGCCGGGTCTATGCACGGGAGCGCCGAGTAGGGTTCATGACCGAGCTCAAACGAGAGGCCACAATCAGATGGCTGGGCCATCCTCCGGATGGCGCGCCGCGACTGAGTGTGGGAAGCCATTCGATAGCGCCATTGTTGTCGCTCAAGGTGGATCCCGAGGCCACCGATCCGCTGGCGACATTGCCAGGCGAGCTGCTGGCCGGAGCGATCGGCGGCGTCTTCACTTGGTTTGTTGCCGAGCAGCTCCTCAAGGAGGGAACCCAGGCTCGCGAGCTCGTCAGCTACCTAACACTGACACTCTCGGGTGAGTCCGCGGACCCACAGATGCGGCGCTGAGCGGGATTACCTGCCGTATGTCGGGACGCGTGGCGGGCGTCGAGAAGACACATCTGGTGGCGGTGGCGCAAGCGGCGATGGCCCAGTCCATAGAGAGGCTCGGCATGCGCACCGAGGGCATCGGTGTCACGGTTGAGGCTTCGCTCGAGGGGGGCTAGTCAACAAGCCCGAGGATGCAGGCCGAGCGAGGCGAGCGCTCTCAGCCAGTCGCCTCAAAGAGCTCCCACGCGCCGGGGACGCCCTTCAGCTGCTGCTCCCCTCGAGACACGAACGCGATGCCCGAGCCGGCAACGAGGTCGGTCACCGTCCGTGAGACAAGCACCTCCGACGGTCTGGCCAGCGCGGCGACGCGCGCGGCGATATGTACGCCGAGGCCGCCGATGTCCTCGCCCATCAGCTCGCACTCGCCGGTGTGAAGCCCAGAGCGCACATCGAGTCCGAGTTCGCGCGCGTCGTCGCGAATCGCGCGAGCGCAGCGAATGCCACGCGCGGGGCCGTCAAAAGTCGCAAGAAAGCCGTCACCGAGGGTCTTGACCTCGTGGCCACGATGACGCGTCAGTGCATCCCGCACCAACGTGTCGTGTCGTTGCAGCAGCTCGCGCCACTGCTCATCGCCGAGCTGTGCTGCGTGCTCGGTCGACCCGACGATGTCCGTGAACAGCACCGTCGCAAGCGCCCGCCTCGGCTCGGGGCCGCGGCGGGTGCCCGTGAGGAATTCCTCGATCTCTTCGACAATCGGGGGCATGTCGCCGGACCACGGCCAGTGATCCTCGCCGTCGAACTCGACAAGACGAGCGCCGGGGATGTGCTGGGCGAGGTAGCGGGCGTGCTCGACCGCAATTAGCGCGTCCCCGCGTCTGTGGAGGATCAACGTCGGCGCGCTGATCGAGCTGAGCACGCCGCGAATGTCTATCTCGGCGTTCATACGCAGCAGTGCCACTGCAGCAGCGGGACTCGCCGCCAGTCGCTGATAGCGTGCCCACCACCGCCGCGTCGCCGCGTCGCCGCTTCGATTGGGGAGGAAGACACCCAGGCCCACGCCGGTACCCCAGCGCTCGCCGTACGCCCGCGCAGCCTCCTCGACCTCTTCCGACGTGAGTCCCCACGGGTAACCCGGCCGGCGCACCATGCTCGCATAGGAGCCCCAAATCGCGAGGTTCGCGGTGCGCTGCGGATAGGTGGCGGCAAACAGCATCGCCAGTGGGCCCCCCTCCGAGAAACCGAGGAGGGAGGCGCGTTCAAGTCCCGCGGCGTCCATCACGGCGCGGATGTCATCCATGCGCTCCTCCATCGTCGGCAGCTGCGCGTCGGGTACTCGATCCGACAGTCCGACCCCCCGCTTGTCGAAGTTGACCACCCGCGCGAACCTGGCCAAAGCTTCGCCGAAGCTGGCCATCAGCGGGTCATCGTTCGCAGCCTCGATATGCGTCACCCAACCCCCGACGTACACCAAATCCACAGGGCCCGCGCCTATGGTCTGGTAGGCGATGTTCACGCCGCCACTCTTCGCGTAGCGGATCTCACCCGACTCGTGGTCGATGCCCAACGCCATGCGCCCACGGACAAACTCTAATCCAATGCTGAGGAGTTCATGCGATCCGATGGAATCGTCGCCGCGGTCCTCCGCGATACGGGGACAGAGAGGAGCTCGAGCGATGCGTCGGAACCCAATTCGACGCTCGCGTCGTGTCCGCGTTGCTCGACGTGCTGGACCGAGAGGCCGAGCGCGCCGAGACGGTGCTCATCGACCTCTGATTCAGGAACTGTCGTTCGCGAATGCCTGGTAGGGGCGGCAGGGCTCGTTGCGCAGGCTGGGGCAAGGGGGTGTCCCCGTGGGCACAATGACGGTCGCTCCCGGACAGGCCTCTCAGTCGGACCGAGAAACCACACAGCCCTCGTGGTCTACGAGGGCTGTGTGGACTACAGGGGAGTCCCAGACGGAGGGTGCCCGTCCGAGAGCCGAGCGCGGCCGCGAGGATTGCGCTCTGCGACCGTGCTCGCCCGCGAGCTACCCCGATCGAGTGGACGGTAAACGAGCCGCATCGGCCCGCCGCCAGCCGACGCTCTGGTGTTCGGCGTCGACCACCGCCCAGGCGAGGCGCTCGACAAGCTGTGCCGCCGAGTGCTCGTCGCTGAGATGATCGGGGTAGACCGACTCATCAAGCAGCACCGGACCATCGGGCTGCTGGCCCGGCTCGGTAGTCACGATGATTCTGGCCATATCTCCTCCCTGAAGGTAGCTACTCTGCGATTCCAGCTGAAAGGCACATCTGCCCACCTGACCGAGCGCTAAACAGCCGCTGCGAGGCGGCCTGCAGTTCAAGTCAGTTGGCTATGGGGCGAGGAGGTGGGCAGAAAATGATTGCCGGCAGCAGCTACCGGGTAGAGGCGAGACATGTGCTCCTCGATCAGGCGGCGATGGAGCGTGGGCGTGGCCGGTCTGTCGGCAGTCTTTCTGCTCGTCGTGTGGGCCGCACTGCTGCTGCCCGTCGCACGGGCAGCAGTCCCGCCCCAGCAAGATCCGTTCTACGCCTACCAGGGGTCCATTCCGCTCGCGAAGATCGCGCCCGGGACGGTTCTGAAGACGCGCGTGCTTCCCTACCACGTGGCCGGTCTTGCGCTGCCGGTGGACGCTGTCCAGCTGCTCTACCGATCCACCGGCGAGATCGGGCAGCCGACCGTCAACGTGACCTCGGTCTTGCAGCCACCGCTGCGCTTAGGACCGCCCACAGTCGTGTCCTATCAGTCCTTCTACGACTCGCTCAACCCCGACGACGAGCCGTCATACGCGATCTCCGGCGGATTGACGCTCGGGGGTCTCATCCCGACCGCCGAGTCGGGGCTGATCGTGCCGGCGCTGCTCGCCGGGGAGACTGTCGTGGTACCGGACACCGAGGGCGAGAATGCGGACTTCTCCGCCGGCCCCGAGTACGGGATCAACACGCTCGACTCGCTGCGTGCGGCACTCAGCTCACCGGCGACCGGTCTGACAGGTGCCCCAAAGATCGGGCTGATCGGCTACTCGGGCGGCGCCATCGCGACGGAGTGGGCGGCGGAGCTGGCCCCGTCCTATGCGCCAGACGTCAACGCCCACATCGTCGGCGCGGCCATGGGCGGCGTGCTGGTCGACCCTGTGCACAATCTGCGCTACGTAGAAGGCAGCACTGTCTGGGCCGGTGTGATCCCGATGGGCCTGATCGGAATCTCCCGGGCGTTTGAGGTCGACCTCACCCCGTACCTGAACGAATACGGGCTAGAGCTGTACGACGAGCTTCAGCGCGCCTCGATCGTGCAAGTGCTGGGTGCCTATCCGGGTCTCAGCTGGGGCCAGCTTGCCAAGCCGCAGTACCCCACGCCCGAAAGCGTGCCCGTGTTCGTTCAGCTTGCAAATCAGCTCATCATGGGCAGCCGCGGCACCCCCACCGCCCCGCTGTTCATCGGACAGGGTGCGGGCGGCGAACTCGAAGGGACCTCGGGTAACAAGCCCGGCATCGGGCCCGGCGACGGCGTCATGATCGCCGGCGACGTCCGCAGCCTCGCGCGCGAGTACTGCGGCCGCGGCGTTCCAGTCCAGTACGTCCAGTACGAAAACCTCAGTCACGTTCCAAGCGCGCTGCCATGGCTGCCCCAGGCGACAACGTGGCTGGCCGGCCGGTTCGCCGGCCAGGCTCCGCCACAGGACTGCCCGCAGATCGCGCCTGGCAACTCCCTGGCTTTGATCGAATAGAGCGTCATGCCTCGATCGTGGTCGGCGTGTCGTTCGCCACCTGTCTGAGATCTCCCCTGCCCCTTTCGCAGTGATTCGCCCCTGAGGGTTGGCCTCGCACGGCCGATCACTCCGCAAAAAAGGGGGATATGCGCGGTCGTTTCGCGCCAGCGCCGGTTCAATCTTCTGAGGAGTGCGCCGATATACGGGGTGTGGAACTCCAGCCGACGTCTCCTACTGTCGCGCGGGCGACCATGGTGCGGGTAGCTGGACTGCTGTTCCTGGCAGGCTCGGTGATGACCGTGCTGGCGATCGCTTTCCCGCACTCGCCGGAGGCCGATGTGAGGGGCTTCTGGGCGATTGCAGCTGCTAACGCGGTAGTGGCGACGCTTCTACTCGGCTGGCCCGAGCGGCTCCCGACCTGGTCCTATCAGGCATTCATGATCTTCGCCACTCTGTCGATCTCCTTGTCCCTCTACTTCAACGGCGAGCGGCTCGGTGGTCCGGCGGCGGACAATGAGGTGCTGTACCTGTGGATCGCGTTGTACGCGGGCTACTTCTTCACGCGCACGCAGATGATCGCCCAGCTCGTAGTGCTTGCCGGCGCATATGCTGCGGCGCTCCTGCTGATTCACCCTGGTCAGGTCGGATTCACGCGCTGGTTTATCACGGTCGGGATGGTGTCAATCGGCGGAAGCCTCGTGCATCGCCTGAAGTCCCGCAACGACGAGCTCGTCGAGCGCCTTTTCGAGGCGGCGCTTACCGACCGGCTCACCGGACTGGTGAACCGCCACGGCTTTGACGAACAGCTTGAGCTCGAGCTGGAACGGAGCCGTCGGACGGTGCAGCCCGTCGCGCTGGTGCTTGCAGACATCGACCATTTCAAGCAGCTCAACGATCGCTTTGGACACCCCGCAGGCGACGCGGCCCTCATCGCTGTGGGCCAGGCCGCGCAGGACGCGGTGCGCAAGATCGACACGATGGCGCGGCTGGGTGGTGACGAGTTTGCGCTGATCCTTCCAGCGACACCAGCTGACGGCGCGCTCGAAGTCGCCGAGCGAATGCGCGGCGAGATCGCGCGCCTGACCAACGACGCCGGCGATCCGCTGACGATGAGCTTCGGGATTGTTGAGTTTCCGCTGGATGCCGGGACGGGGGAGAGCCTCGTGCAGGCCGCCGACCGCGCGCTCTACCGTGCCAAGGGGCTCGGCCGAAATCAAAGCGTCGTCCATCGCGCCGCGATCGCGGGCGACATCTTGCAAGCCGCGCCGACGAGCTAACCAGCATCGCTAGACGGTCGGTACCGCTTGCGTGGGGCCGTGAGCGTCCAAAAACCGCCGCACGCGCGACCCGACGGAACGACGATGGGCGCAATCTGTCAACCCTCATGCAACGTTCCCGCCTTGGCGATGCATGGGGAAATGGGATGACGGTTGGTCTTTGTGGCAGAGAAAATGACCCCACAACGTGCTCGCCCGGCAAGACCCAAGGCGCTGAAGCCCGCCACGCGGCACGCGCCGAACGAACCCGGGGGGGCAGAGATCCGTCGACTGGGCGCGGCGCTGGCTGCGCGTATCGAGGACGTGCTCGCAGTAACGGTCACGCGTTCAGCGAGATCGGACCGAGAGCTGGACGCCGAGGCCCGGGACAGCTTCGCACGCGTCTCCAGGGCGTCCACGACGGCGCTTGCGCTGTGGATGGCCGGGGGCGATCCTGAGGCCGGCCGTGAGACCGGCCAAGAAGCCTTTCAGACCTACGGCCAGCTGGCCGCCCAGCGCGTTGCGCCGCTGAACGAGGTGACTAAGCGCTGTCTGCGCTGGCGCGACACGATCGCTGACGTATTGGGCGAGTGCGCCCTGGAGCTTGGCGTCTCGCCGGCTGCGCTTCACGAGGCGGTTGCGATGGTGCAGCGCACTCTCGATGTGACCCTCGTTCGGGTGAGCGAGTGTTTTGAGGCCGAGCGCCGGCGCACGGATGCAGAGCTCGTGTTCATGGCCACCCACGATCGGTTGACCGGGCTCCCGAACCAGACACTGATCGTCGATCGCGTCGCGCAGCTGCTGGTGCGATCGCGCCGCAGCAGCACTCCGGTCGCGGCCATCGTGGTCGACCTCGACAACTTCAAGGACGTCAACAACACGCTCGGCCATGGCGCGGGCGACGAGCTCCTGTGCGCAGTCGCTCAGAGACTCGACGCGATCGTTCGCGATGCCGACGCGTTGGGCCGGATCGGGGGTGACGAGTTCGTCGTGATCGTCTCAGAGTTCTCGCCGGACGCGAGCCCCGAGGTGATCGCCAGGCGCCTGCTCGAGGCGCTCAAAGAACCGTTTACGCTGGAATCCTCCCGACGGGCTTTCAGCGTGAGCGCGAGCGTCGGGATTGCCGCGGGCGAGAGAAGCACGGCTGAGGAGCTCGTGCGCGACGCGGAGGTCGCGATGTATCGAGCCAAGCGCGAGGGTAAGAACCGGCTTGTCTTCTTCGAGGGGGCGATGCGCGATGCCGTGCAGGATCGGCTCGAGCTTGAAATGGACCTGCGCGATGCGCTTGCCAAGCGCCAGTTCTTGTTGTTCTATCAGCCCACGATCGATCTGCGCGAGATGCGCCCGACGGGTGTGGAGGCCCTGATCCGCTGGAGACACCCGACGCGAGGCCTCGTCGCGCCCAATGACTTCATCCCGGTGCTGGAGGAGACCGGGCTGATCATCGATGTCGGCCGTTGGGTGCTTCAGGAGGCCTGTCGCCAGGGCGCGGCGTGGCATGCGGCCGGGCATGTGATCGGCATCGCCGTGAACGTCTCCGCACGCCAGCTCGACACCGACGAGTTCATCGCCGATGTCACGGAGGCACTGTCCGAGAGCGGACTGGCTGCGCGTGGGCTGACGCTTGAGATAACCGAGACGGCCCTCATGCATGATGTCGAGACCACGGCACGGCGACTCAATGCGATCAAGCAGCTGGGTGTGCGCATCGCGATCGACGACTTCGGCACTGGATACTCGTCGCTCGCTCGCCTGCAGCGGTTCTCGGTCGACGCCCTCAAGATCGATCGGTCGTTCACGGCAACGTTGACGCAGAATCCAGAGGGTGAGACCCTCGTCCGCGCCCTCATTCAGTTGGGCAAGGCGCTGTCGGTTGAAACCCTCGCCGAGGGCATCGAGGAGCAGCAGGAGCTCTCGCTCCTGCAGAAGGAGCGGTGCGACAGCGGGCAGGGTTTCCTGTTTGCGCGGCCAATGGAAGTGTGCGCCGCCGAGACGTTCCTGAATGAATGGGGCAAGACTGGCAGCCCCTCTCCCGCTCAGGGGCAAACCGCCGGGAACTTCATCCCCCCAGGCGTTCCGCCGCCTGACGGGCGCCCAGTCTGACTTCCTCCGACGAGCGTTCGAATCCCGCCCCTCCTTTTTGGACGAGTTCTGGGGATATCGCTGGTCGGCGGCGAGGCCGGCTTCCTGGGCGTGGAGCCAGGCTCGGACCGGCGCACGAGGTCCCAACTTCTCCCGAGCGGATCGCGCCGGCTGGTGTTAGCTTTCCAGCGGTGCAAGCGATTCTGCGCTTCGACGCTGCTCTCGCGGACTTCAGAGGGGTCAGCCGCACGATCGAGGTGCGCGAGGACCAGACGCTCGCGGACCTTCATGAAGGGCTTCGCGAGGCATTCCAATGGGCGGACGACCACCTGTACTCGTTTTGGCTCGACGGCCGCTTCTGGGGCAGCCGCTCGACCGAGTACACAGCTCCGGTCGAACCCGATGAGGATGTCGCGACGGCCGATGTCGTTCTTTCCGAGCTTGGCCTGAAGTCGGGAGCGGAGATCGCGTACGTGTTCGATTTCGGCGACAATTGGCGCGTGTCATTGCGTCTGGCCGGGCGTGCCGATGATGACGGCGCTCGCTATCCGCGGGTGGTGGCCGCAGAGGGCGACGCGCCACCGCAGTATCCCGACCCCGACGAGGATGAGGAGGAAGCGTGGCTTGCGGAATGGGAGGCCGCCGAGCAGCAGGCGGCGGAGGTTGTGGTCGAAGCGCTCCCGCTGGCGCGCCGAGCCGAGATGCCGAAGGGTGCGGTTGCGGCTGCGGCCGCTCAACTGCGAGCAGGTCTGAGCGCAGGTCACTACCCCTACTCGTGGATGGGCAAGGCGGCGGACCTCGAAGCGAATTCCCCGTCCGACGACGCGGAGATGCTGCTTTGCGTCCTGGCGGCCACGATCTCTCCCGAGGAGGCGACCGGGCTTGATCCCGAGGAGGAGGCTTCGATCATCGCGCTCGAGCACGGAGATTGGGCGGGAGCGGTGATCGAGCTCTGCCGGCGCGGTCCGGGCGCGACGGCCGAGCCGGCGGCGCTCGCGGAAGCGATCGAGGCGTGCCCGGAGATCGAGGGCCCCCCAAGCGACCTCGGCGACGCAGTCGTGGAAACGGCCTTCGAGCTCGTGGGGTTCGCGTGGCAGGCAGCCGGGGTGCTCGATGATGACCGCAAGCTCACGCCGGCCGGTGCATGGCTCTTGCCACGCGCTGTCACCCGGGCGTGGGGGGTGGAGTTCGAGTCGGGGCAGCGGCGAGGCCTTTAGACAGCCTCCACGTCGGCAGTGGCACCGCGTTGCCGCGCAGGCCGATGGTCCCGGCGTCGATCCCATCGACCAGTGAGGGCAGCTCGGCGAGGTATGCCTCGGCTGACACGCGGCTCTCCACGTTGATCACTGGGATCCTCCTCGAGGACGCCGGCGCGCGGCACTTACCATGAGATCAGCTGAAGCTGATCAAAGATGCGCGGTTCGGATGTCTTCGGGGATACGAGGAGGGTTGGCGCAGGTATGCCTCTCACCGGCGAGCGGGCGAAGAGACCACTAGAGGAGACGGCGGGCTCGCGCGAAGCTCGTGCGGCGATTGCCATCGCAGCCGCGCTTTACGTCGTGGGCGCGACGCTCATCGCGACGGCGCCGCTGCTCCCGCACGTAGGCGCGCCTGCCGGTGCCGCCGCGGTCGCCGCCGCGGCTCTGCTGACGGCGGCCGGCCTTCTGATCGCCTTCAGTCGCGGGTTCGGCGGCCTCGAGCTGGCATGCGCGGCCGATCTCTGGGGGATCGTGCTGATTGCCGTGCTGTGCGCCTCCACCGGCGGCGCCAGCAGCCCGTTTGGCCTTATCTACTTCTTCGCCCTGGGCCATGCCGCCGCGTTTCAGCCGCGGGGCAGGCTGATCCTCGTCTGCGCCGCCGGGCTGATCGCGTTCCTCGCGCCGCTCGCCTATGAAGACGTGCCGGAGATGTTCGGAGCCGTCGCGTCTGTCGGGATCGTGCTGGCGCTGCTGACGTCCGCGGTCATCCACATCGCGCTCGACCGCATGCGCGAGGAGCGTCGCCGCCTGGAGTTCCTGATCGGCGCCACGGCCAATCTCGATACCTCGCTCGATCCGGCGGAAACGCTCCGCAAAATCGCCCGCACGGCGGTCCCGGAGTTTGCTGAGCTCTGTGTCATCGACCTGCTCGGTCGACGCGGGTCGATGGGTAGCACGGTCGCCGCTGCCGTCGACCCGGCGGTGGCGAGCGAAGTCGAGCGTCTGCGCGGCGCGCGGCCCCTGCGGGTGGGCGGCACGCATCCGGTGGCGCGGGTGCTCGAGAGCGGCGAACCGCTGGTCGTCCCCGACCTGACCGATGGTGCCGCCGTGCGGCTGATCGCTCAGAGCGATGACCATGAGCGCTTCATGCAGGACGCCGGATATCGCTCGGCGGCGGTATTCCCGATGATCGCGCGTGGTCGCACGCACGGGGCGATCTCGTTCCTTCACCTCGGGAGGAATGCTCACTACGAGCCCGAGCAGCTGGCCGTGCTCGAGGACCTCACGGACCGCGCCGCAATGGCGCTCGACAACGCTCGCCTGTATGCGGAACGAGCCCACGTCGCACGCACGCTCCAGCGCAGCCTGATCCCCTCCGCGCTACCGGCGATAGCGGGGCTCGAACTCGCGAGCTGCTTTCGCCCGATGGGTGCGAGCAACGAGGTCGGCGGCGATTTCTATGACGCGTTCGGGGATCGCGAGAGCTTCTGGCTTGTCGTGGGCGATGTCTGCGGCAAGGGCGCCGAGGCCGCCGCGCTGACCGGATTCCTGCGCCACACGACGGTCGCGCACGCGGGCAAGGGCATGAGTCCCGCGGCGGTGCTCACACAGGTGAACGAAGCCATGCTCAACCAGGACTTCGAGGGGCGCTTCGCGACGGCGATCCTGGTTCATCTGAAGCTGCTGGCGTCCGGTGTCGGTCTCACGATCGCCTCCGCCGGTCACCCCGCAGCGCTGATCAGGCGAGCGGACGGAGAGGTTGAAGAGTGCGGCGGCAACGGCACGCTCCTGGGGGTCTTCCCGGATCCGGTGATGGAGGAGGTCTCGACGACATTGCAGCCGGGCGAGAGCCTCGCCATCTACACCGACGGGTTGTTGGAGGCCCGCGCTCCCAGCCACGTGGTGACGGTGGACCAGCTGATCGAGCAGCTCGCGCTGAGATCGCCGAGCAGCGCGCAGGAGACCATCGACGCCCTGCTCGAGCTGATCGACTTCGAGCAGGATGTGCGAGATGACGTCGCCGTGGTCGTCGCACGCGTGAGCACTGCGGACGCGCAACTCCCGCGTTAGCGTCAGACGAGCAGTTCGTCCGGCGAGGCGATGACGCGCAGGTGCTCGCCAACTCCGGTGATGCTGAGCAGCCGCTGGACCTGCGGCGAACCGCGCGTCACGGCGAACTCCTGTCCCCGCTCGGCTGAGCTCTTGTGCGCGCCGAGGATCACGCGCAGGCCGGTCGAGTCGATGAAGTTGAGCTCCTGCAGGTCGAGCACGAGCACGGTCGCGCTGACGATCTCGCCGCTCTGGATCTCGCGCTGCAGAAGCGGTGCGCTGGCGAGGTCGAGTTCTCCGCGAAGGCTCACCACCACCCTGTCCTTCTCGTGGCGCACATCGATCAGCAGTTGATCCTCCACAGGCATAGTCCGATTCTACCGCTCCATTTTGGGGGCTAAGCGATCCTTCTCTCGCTCTAGCGTCGATCGTGCAGCCGTAGCGCGAGCATCTCATCGTCAGAGGATCCGAGCGTCGCCACGCGTTGGGATGTCGTGAGCCTGCTGATCAGTGGACCGAGGCCGCCGGCGGCGGAATCGACGATGAGATGCTTCGCGCGCCCGGCAACCAGGGGGGCGATGCGGAGCTCTAGGTCGCGAGGCTCGACGCTGATTGCGATGCTTACGTGGCTGCCCCTGATCGACGCCGGGACCTGTGCCGTGAGCGCGTCGGTGACGAGCTGCATGTCTGCGATCCGGTCGGTCCTGAAGTGCGCGCGCGCCGCCAGCGCGCTCAGCAGGCGCGGCAGGATCGTCCACGCCAGGGGGGTCGGCGTGACGGTGATCTCGATCGCGCCGGGCGGCTCGCCATCAAGCATCGCGGGCAACTCGAGCTCGTCTTCGCAGAACGGCTCGAGCGCCAGCGCCTGGGGCGCCGAGAACACCATCCGCACGTCGGTGCCGCTGCCCTGTGCGCCGTCGAAGTCGGCACGCTGCGCCAGCGCGCGGATTACGGACAGCCCGAGCCCGACGGTCTCGGGATCCGAGTCGCTCGTCGAAGGGATCCCGCCACCGTGGTCGCGGACCACCACTTCGACAGCGCCGCCGGCGGCGTGGACCTCGACCTCGAGCGGTCCTTCGGCGCCCGCGTAGGCGTGGAGCACGACGTTGTTGCATGCCTCCGTGACGGCTGTCGTGATGTCGTTGAGATCGTTGCCGTCGAGCTCGACGGCTTCGGCCACGCCCGCGAGCACCTGGCGCACGAGCATCACGTTCTCGGGCCTGTTCGAGAGGCTCAGGCGGACGTTGGGGGGTCCTGTGCGATCACCGGGATCCGACAAGACCATCTTCCTCGCGCGCAACTCCTTCCTCGGCTTGAGGACCTCGCTCAGCCTGGACTGACATTCTACCCTCTATGCCGCGGGTGATATTCGCGACCTGCACGAGCCGGCCGGGGTGAGGCGCCGCCGAAGTGGGGAAGCCCGCACGAGCATGACCCTACGGCTGGGTGGCGTGAGAGACCCTCCTGACGGGGGCGACCGGCGGCCTTGGCCAGGCGATCGCGAGATAGCTCGCCGCCGGCGAGTGATCTCGGTGGCGAGCTATGCCGCCGCGGCGGCGAGGCTCGCCATGTCGATCCCGATCACCTTCAGGCGCCGACCCAACGCGTTGAAGGCGAACGTGTTCGTTTCCTCCATCGTGTAGTCGAGCATCGTGAAGTCGTTGGGATCGGCGCCGGTCGGCACGAGCACGCTGGTCGCCAGGGGAAGCAGCTCGGCCAAACGCTCGATGATGCGTTCCTTGAGCGCCGGCTGCTTGGCCTTCTCGCGCAGGAACCAGGTGCCGTATGCGACGTGGCGATGCTCGTCCTGGGAGATGAGCCTGAAGCCCTCCACCCATCCCGGAAGGATCTCGTGGCGCTCCATGTAGTCCGTCAGGAACCACTGGCCGGTGAGCGCCAGCGTGCCCTCGATGATCATGTGGTAGAGGGTCACGAAGTCGACCTTCGCCTCGATGTCCCGCGGATTATCGATCAGGCGCTGGCCCCACTCCACGAGGACTCCGTCGAACATCTCGATGAACGCGGCGTTGAGGTCGTTGCGCGCCTGCTCGAGGCGATCCTCGAACGTCCCGTCGAGCCCGAGCACCTGCTCGTAGAAGCGATTGAAGTGCTGTGCGTGACGCGCCTCGTCAACCTGCTGGGTCAACAGGAAGGCCTCTTCGCTCTGGCTCTCATAGGCCATGACGAGCCCGGAGAACTGCGTCGTCACGCGCTCCTCGCCGATGAAGAAGGAGGACAGGTTCCACGAGAGGTTGCGGCGCGTTTCGTCGTCCATGCCCGTCCAGTCGAGCTTGTCCTGGGTGAAGTCGATCGTGTGCGACTGCCAGTTCTGGCGCTCCCACAGCTCATACAACTGCTGGGGCTCCAGCAGCTTGATCGAAGACAGCGTCGACTCATCGGTGATGGTGCCGACATCTCCCTGACTTGTCAGTTCGAGCAAGGTTGGCATGCTGGTCAAATCCCCCTGGACACGATATGGACAGAGCTCCTACGCCAAAGACCCCTACGCGGTCCTCACCAACGATACCGCCTGCAGGCTGGTTGTTGCGAGCGTTAGGCTGCGCCTTGAATGGACTTTCTGCTCGCCAAGGACGACCTCCACCGCACGCGCTTCATCGACACGCCCACGCCCGAGCTCGACGCTGGTCAGGTGCTGCTCGCGGTCGACGCGTTCGGGCTGACCTCGAACAACATCACCTACGCCATGTTCGGCGAGGCGATGTCCTACTGGGACTTCTTCCCTGCGCCCGAGGGCTGGGGGCGCATGCCGGTGTGGGGCTTCGCCGAGGTCGCGGCGAGCCGACACGACGCGGTCGAGACCGGCACGCGCGTGTATGGCTATCTGCCGCCCTCGACGGAGCTCGTGATCGCACCCGAGCGCGTGGGCACGCACGGGTTCACCGACGGCTCCGCCCACCGATCGCCGCTTCCGCCCGTCTACAACGCCTACCTGCGCGTCGACTCGGACCCGGTCTACGAGGCGGACACCGAGGATCAGCAGATGCTGCTGCGTCCGCTGTTCTTCACGTCGTATCTGATCGATGACTTCCTCACCGACAGCGGCCTGTTCGGTGCGAGCACGGTCGTGCTCTCGAGCGCGTCGAGCAAGACCGCGAGCGCGCTCGCGTTTCTTCTCGCCGGCCGGCCCGGGGTCGAGGTCGTCGGGCTGACCTCGCCGCGCAGCATCGAGTTCGCGCGCTCGATCGGCGTGTATGACCGGGTGCTGACCTACGGGGAGCTCGGCTCGCTGGAGCGCGAGCGCGCCGTCTACGTGGACATGGCCGGAGACGCGGCCGTTCGCAACGGCGTTCACGAGCACTACGGCGACGAGCTGGCCCACTCCGCGGTCGTCGGCGCGACCCACCACGACCGGATGGGCGAGCTGCCGGATTCGCTCCCCGGTCCCAGGCCGGTGTTCTTCTTTGCGCCCAACCAGGCCGTCAAGCGCACGAAGGACTGGGGAGCGGAGGGCCTCGGGCTGCGGATCGCGGAGGCCTGGCGGGCGTATGTGAAGTGGACGGCCGGCTGGCTCGAGGTCGTCCACGGTGAAGGAGCAGAGGCCCTTGAACGCGCCTACCTCGACCTGCTCGATGGTCGCATCGACCCCGCAAAGGCGCACGTGCTCTCGCTGTAAGCCCGGCTAGCGGCAGCGGCGCATTGTTCACCCGCACCGAGACCCGGGGTCCGAAACGCCACCGAAGCGCCACCGCGGGAGCGGCACCGCCATGGGCAGGAGGCCGTCTCAGGTGCGCTCGCGCAGCAGCTGCTTGTAGGCGCCGGCCACGAGCCGGATACGCAGCCGCGGGACGCGGCGCAGGATGAAGAAGGCGGCGCGCATGTGGGGGCGGTCGATCACGACCACGGGCGCGTGTGAGTCGGCCGCGCGCACGATCGCGCGGGCGGCGTAGTCGGGCGACATCGCCTTCTCGGGCGCCACCCCGGCAGTCGGGCCCCACGCGTGCTCTTCGCTCAGCTGATCGGTGCGCACGTCGCCGGGGCAGACGACGGTGGCGCGAACGCCGCTGCCGGCGAGCTCGTGGGCCAGCACCTCGCCCAGGCCGACCATGGCCCACTTGCTGGTGCAGTAGGAGGTGTAGGACGGAGCGCCGATCAGGCCGAGCTCTGAGGAGACGAGCACGATGCGCCCGTAGCCCCGTTCGCGCATGCCCGCGAGCACGCCCTGGGTGAGCCAGATGGCGGCGCCCACGTACAGCCGGTAGCTCTGCTCGAAGTCCGCCGGCGTGACGTCTTCGATGAAGCCTCGTGAGAAGACGCCCGCGCAGCTGACGAGGACGTCGATCGGCCCGAGCGCGGCGGTCACCTCCGCGATCGCCCGCGAGCACTCCGCGGGATCGCTCAGATCGGCCGCGACGACGTGGTGGGGACCGTCCAGATCCGCGGCGGCGTCGGCCAGCCGTTGCGGGTCGCTCGCGACGAGCCCGACCTGTGCGCCGAGCACCGCGAACCGGCGCGCCGTGGCAAGGCCTATACCCCGCGATGCTCCGGTGACGAGCACCGTCCTACCCGTGAAGCTTGAGCTCATCGGCAAGGCGGCAAGCTATCAGCCACGACCCCCGGCGATCCCGCGACGGAGCCGGTGCACGCGGCGTAGCTCCTCGACGGACTCGTCGATGCCACCGAGCGCACCATGGTCTGCATCCCCGAGCAGCTCGGGTGTCAGGCGCTCGCGCACGAGCTCGCCGGCGATCGCGTCCACGCGTTGGGCGCCCGCGCCGGGGCGGGAGCTCACGATGCGCACGAGCGTCCGTCCTTTGAACAGCAGCCCCACGCCGTCGTCGAGCGCCCAGCCTCCGGGCAGCGTGCCGTCGCGCACCGCCGAGAGCCACACGGGCAGGCGCTCGGGCTCGCCGTCGGCGTGCACCGTCAGTGACCCGTCGAGCAGCCCGAGGCCCTCGAGCGGCTCGGGCGGACCGCTCGAGCGGCTGACGCCCGCCTGGAACCAGCACATCGCGCCGGCGCTCAACCCGGCGAGCACCGTGCCCGCCTGCCACGCCTCCAGAAGCAGGCGATCGAGCCCGTGCGCCCGCCAGATGGCCAGCAGGTTGCGCATCGATCCCCCACCGACGTAGATGATATCCGCGCCGAGGACCACCTCCTCCAGCGGGCGCTTGCTCTCTGCCAGGCGGAACAGCGACAGGTGCTCCGGCACGCACAGGCGATCGGCGAAGCGCCCCTGGAAGGCGTTGATCGGACCGGTCGTGTCTCCCGCGGCGGTCGGCAGGAACACGACCTTGGGTTCCTTGGCCTCTGACAGGCCGAGCACGAAGTCATCGAGCAGCGGGTTGGTCGGCTCCATCGTGAAGCCGCCGCCGCCCATCGCGAAGATCAGTCGGCTGTCGAGATCGACGCCGGACGGCGAGCTCACGCGGCCACGGACGCGGCGACGTGTGCACGAGCCGGAGCCGCCGCCTGCGGGCTGTGCTCGATCGAACCGGCGCCGAGGTAGGTGACGTTGACGGGCGTCTCAACGACGCTGTCTCCGGCGGGCTTCACGCGGTAGGCGCAGCCGTCGGGCCGCGAGCTCACGGCGGCCGCCAGGCGGGTGGAGCGGAAGTGCAGCGCGACGCCGTCCTCGACTGCATAGCCCGGCCTCATGCCGTCGCCGACGAAGCGGTGGTACTCCGCGCGCCGGTCCGGCTCGGCGTCGTAGTGGACGCAGTTGGAGTAGGGCAGAAGGCCCAGTCCCTCCACGGTGCGGGGCGCCCCGTGGAATGCGCTCAGCGCTTCCGCGAACCAGCACAGCGATCCGGCGGAGGGCCCGCACAGCACGACGCCCTTGCGCCAGGCCTTGCGCAGGATCTCATCCAGCCCATGCGCGCGCCAGGCGCCCAGCATGCTTATGACGTTGCCGCCTCCGACGTAGATCAGATCCTGCGAGAGCAGGTGCGTGGCGAAGTCGTCCTCGACCCCGCCGGTGCCCTGGTCGCGGCGGAACAGCGACAGGTGACTGGCCTCGCAGCTGGGGGAGAAGCGGCGGTAGAAGCGCACGACGTAGTGGTCCGCGTCGCCGGAGGCGGTCGGCAGAAAGCAGACGCGGGGCCGCGACGCCTTCAGCAGCGACAGTACGTACTCGTCGAGCAGCGATCCATCCTTCTCCATCGAGAAGCCGCCGCCTCCAAGGGCGACGATCTGGGGTGTGCGGGGTCGCATGACTCGTTTGGCTCGACGTGGGCGTACCATGCGCAGCGTTTCTCAGCGTGGACGATCGCCCGCCCAGCCGGTATGGACGCCCGTCGGAGAACGTCTGGGCGGCGATCGACAGGCGGCCATGGGCCGCGCGCCGCAACAGGCGCTTATGGAACTTTAGATTCCTCACACGCTGCTCCTACAGGCGTGGGCGAAGCTCCCCCGATGAGTTTTTCATGGGAGACACGTTCGGCTGCCTCTGAGACGACGTCTGTGGCGCCGGTCGCCACACCTTTTGGCACCGCCTGGGGGCCGCGTGCCCGCGACAGGGTGCTCGCGCTGCGGCGTCCGCGCCCAGAGCTCGTCGGTCTGCTCACGATCGCGGGTCTCCTCAACCTGTGGGCGCTGTCGCGCAACGGCTGGGCCAACGACTACTACAGCGCCGCCGTGCGCTCGATGAGCTCGAGCTGGCACAACTTCCTGTTCGCCTCGCTGGACAAGAGCGGCGTGATGACGGTCGACAAGCCGCCGCTCGCGCTGTGGGTGCAGTCGCTGTCGGTGCGGATCTTCGGCTATCACCCGCTCAGCGTGCTCGTGCCGCAGGCGCTGATGGGGATCGCGAGCGTGGCGCTCGTGTACGACCTCGTCCGCCGCCGCTTCGGTCGCGTCGGCGGCTTCGTCGCGGGGCTTGCGCTCGCGACCACGCCGATCACGGTCGGGATCTCCCGCCACAACAACCCCGACGCGCTGCTCGTGCTGTGCTGCGTGGCGGCGCTGTGGTTCGCGCTGCGGGCGCTCGAAGACGGACGCACGCGCTGGCTGGTGCTCGCGGGCGTGTGCGTCGGGCTGGGCTTTGAGACGAAGATGGGCGTTGCGCTGGCGGTCGTGCCCGGCATCGTCGCGGCGTGGCTGTATCTCGCCCCGCGCACGCGCGGATGGCTGCGCGCGCTGCGCCAGCTCATCGCCGGCGGGGCGGCGATGGTGCTCGTCGGCGGCGCCTGGCCGGCGCTTGTCGAACTGACGCCGGCCGCCGATCGCCCGTGGATCTCGGGCACGAGCGACAACCGGGTGCTGTCGCTGATCTTCGAATACAACGGCCTCGGCCGCGTGGACGGGCAGACCGGGGGACCGGCAGGCATGGGCGGCAACATGTTCGGCGGTACGCCCGGCCCGCTGCGCCTTCTGAACTCCGCGCTCGGCGGCCAGGCCGGGTGGCTGCTCGGCTTTGCGTTCGTCAGCGGCCTGGGCATCCTCGTGGCGAGCCGTCTGCGGCGCTCTGATGAGCGCACCGGCTGGCTGCTGGTTGTCGGCGGCGCGTTCCTCACGACGGCCGTCCTGTTCAGCGCCGCGAGCGGCATCTTCCATCCCTACTACGTCTCGCTGCTCGCTCCGTTCATCGCGGCGCTGGTCGGCGCTGGTGCCGCCCAGCTGATCGGCGGGCGGCTGAACGCGCGGATCATCGGTCCTCTGGCGATCGCCGCGGGCGTGGCCACCGAGCTCGTCGTGCGCGCCCAGTACCCGGGTCAGCTGAGCTGGCTGCCCGCGGTGCTGATCGTGGTAGGTGCGCTGGCGGCGCTCGCGCTGGTCGCGTTCAGCGCCAGGCGCGTGCGCATCCTCGCCGTCGGCGCCGCCCTCGCCGCGCTGCTGTTGGCGCCCTCGGCGTGGGCGGTTGACACGCTCGGCTACGCGACCAGCGGCACCTTCCCCTCGGGCGGCCCGGCCTCGGCCCTGAGCGCGGGCGGCGGCGGAGCATTCGGCGGATTCCCCGGACGCGGCGGAGCCCCCCGTCTGGGCGGCGGCAGCGCCGCCGGCGGCGTCGGTGTGCAGCTGTTCGGATCCGGCGGCGCCGCGAGCGGCGTGCCCGCAGGCGGTCCGGGCGGAGCTCCAGCGGGCGCCGGTCCGGGCGGCGTCGCGGCCGGTGGCCCGCCGGGACTCCCGGGCGGCGGGCGCGGACCCGGCTTCGCCGGCAGAGCGGGTGCACCCGGTGGCGCGGGCGCGGGCGGCGGCGCGATCGGTGCGCCGATCGGCAACAGCGCCTCGCTGGGCAAGGTGCTCTCATACGTCAAGCAGCACGGCGGCGGCACGATCGCGGTGGCCAGCCAGTCGAGCGCCTCGGAGGCGATCATCGACGATGATGCCAACGTGGCAGGGATCGGCGGCTTCTCCGGGCGCGAGAGCGACGTCAGCGTGGCCTGGCTCGCGTCGGAGGTGCGCGCGGGGCACATCCGCTGGGTGGTGGCCGAACAGAGCGGCACGCAGGCAGGCCCGCGCCTCGCCGGCGACACGCGCACCGGCTCGAAGACGGCGATGGCGGCTGTGGCCAAGGTCTGCACGGCGGTCAAGCTCTCCACGAGCACAGCCACCGGCGCGGGCACGGGCGCGGCTTCAAGCGGTGGCAGGAGCTCTGAAGGGTCGCTGTATGACTGCCAGGGACGGGCCGCGGCCCTGGTGAGCGCGAGCGCGCAACAATCAGCCTCGTGAGGATCCTCGTCGTCGACGACGACCGAGCCGTGCGCGAAGCCCTGCGCCGGGCGCTGACCCTGGGCGGCTACGAGGTGCAGGTGGCCGAGGACGGCGAGCAGGCGCTCGAGCTGATCGTGCAGGCCCTGCCGGAGGCGGTGGTGCTGGATGTCGGGCTGCCCGGCATCGACGGCCTCGAGGTGTGCCGGCGCGTCAGACGCCTCGGCAACCGGGTGCCGATACTGATCCTTACAGCGCGCGACGCCGTGGCCGACCGCATCGATGGCCTTGACGTCGGTGCGGATGACTACATGGTCAAGCCGTTCGACGTGGGCGAGCTGAAGGCGCGCCTGCGCGCGCTGCTGCGACGCGCGGGCCCCGAGGGCGACCCTGACGAGCTGTCCTTCCAAGAGGTGAGTCTCGATACGGCGCGTCATGGGGCGCGCGTGGGTGAGAACTTCGTCGAGCTGACACGAACCGAGTACCAGCTGCTCGAGCTGCTGATGCTCAACCCCCGGCGCGTGCTCTCGCACAGCCTCATCTACGACCGCGTGTGGGGCTATGACTTCGGGCCGGCCTCGAACGCCATGCGGGTCTACATCGGATACCTGCGGCGCAAGCTCGAGGGCGCCGGCGCGCGTGAGCTGATCCACACGGTTCGCGGCGTGGGCTACGTCCTGCGCGAGCCGTGAGGGCGGGGGGTTGGCGGTGACGCTGCGCACGCGCATCGCGGCCGTCGCGAGCCTGTCGGTGGCGCTCGCGGTGCTGGCCGCGGCGGTCGGTCTCTATGCCGCCGTGCGCTCGGACCTGCGCGGCGAAATCGATAAAGCGCTGAACGAGCGCGCGCAGCCGTTCCTTGTGCCCGGAGCCCCACCCGTCGGGGCCGGGGCGGGGCGGCCTCCCGGCGGACCGGGAGCGGGTGGGCCGCCCGGCGGAGCGGGCGAGGGCGGGGGAGGCGGCGGGAACCACGGTGATCTCGGCCGCTTGCCGGGGAGCATCGAGCCCGCGCCGTTCGGGGCGGCGTCAGGGTACGTGCAGTTCATCTCACCCGAAGGCGCCGTCGAGGTGCCCGGCGGCCAGGGCGCCTCGCCGACGAAGATCGCAATCAACGCCGGGGACCGGGCTATCGCAGCGAGCGGCCGTGGCCGCTCGCTGTCGGACCGTCGCGTGAACGGGACCGAGCTGCGTGTGCTCACGCAGGGCATCGGCCCACGCGGCGCAGTGCTCGTCGCTCGCCCCCTCACCGAGGTCGAACACGAGCTGAGCAGGCTGCTGCTGATCCTCGCGCTGATCGGCGGCGGGGGGATCGTGCTGGCGGCGATGCTCGGGACGCTCGTGGCGCGTACGGCGCTCGCGCCGATCGCGCGCTTCACCCGACGCACGGAGACGCTCACCGGCAACCTCGACCTGTCGCGGCGGCTGGAGGTCGAGGGCCACGACGAGCTCACGCGGCTGGCCGAGAGCTTCAACGCCACGCTCGAGGCGCTCGAGCGCTCGGTCCAGGCCCAGCGCCACCTGATCGCCGACGCGAGCCACGAGCTGCGCACGCCGATCGCCTCGCTGCGGGCCAACATCCAGATCCTCGGTGAAGCCGAGCGCCTGCCGGCGCACGAGCTCGAGGGCCTGCGCGCGGACATCGTCGAGGAGCTCGACGATCTGACCGCGCTCGTCAGCGACGTCGTCGAGCTCGCCCGTGGTGGCGCGCCGGATGCGCCGGCGGATGAGATGCGCCTCGACCACATGGTCGAAGTGTCGGTGCAGCGCACCGAGCGGCGCGGCGAGCAGCGCTTCGAGCTGAGCCTCGAGCCGACGCTCATCCGCGGGCAGGCCGACCGCGTCAACCGCGCGGTTTCGAATCTGCTCGACAACGCCCGCCGCTGGAGCCCGGCCGCAGGAACCATCGAGGTTGCGCTGCGCGACGGCGTGCTCACCGTGCGCGACCACGGGCCGGGCTTCGAGGAGTCCGATCTGCCGTTCGTGTTCGACCGCTTCTATCGCGCACAGAACGCGCGCCGGCTGCCGGGCTCGGGGCTCGGCCTTGCGATCGTCCGTCAGGCGGCCGAGGCGAGCAGCGGCTTCGCCGAGGCACGCAACGCGCCGGGCGGCGGGGCGCTGCTGCGGGTCAGCTTCGGACCGCCGATCGAGTTGGCGGCGGCCGAGGAGTGACGCGGCCTGTTCCTGGCCCGGGGCGGGATGAAGAGTGAGTCCGCCTTTTCGTTTGTCCGCATGAGCGGCCCTTCAGTCGGCAGGACATTCGTCCGAAACGTCTAATACCGCCGTTGATTCGCCGCAACTTTGGGGGGTAATTGGAGTCCCTGAGGGTATAGCCGTTTTCCGATAGGGAGGTTTGCCGTGAGGTTCCACGTCCGTGTTTCGCTTCTGGCCCTGGTCGCAGTCGCAATCGCCGCCGCCGCGGCTCCCGTCGCCCAGGCCGCAAAACCCTTCGGCGTGGAAAAGTTCTTCGCCGCCAACTGTAAAACAGCGGCGTGCGAACCCGGAACCGTGCTCTCAGAAGCGTTTACGCAGGCCGGCGGACACCCGCCCGCCGGTATCACCGACTTTTCGGTGAACACCGAAGGGGAAGTACCGAGCGGCATCGCCACAGAAGGGCCGGTCACCCACATTCGCACCGACGTCGCTCCCGGCGTGAGCACGAACCCGCAGGCGATTGAAGCACAGGCCAAAACACCGTGCACAAATACGGAAGCATCGTTCGCGGGCATCGAAGTGGCGCCGGGTGTGTTCACGGCACCGGCCGCGAGCTGCAGCGAATCACTGATCGGTGAAAACAAAGCCAAGATCTTTCCCGGCGCACCGCCGGACATCGGACTCACGGGGAACGTCTACAACCTGACGCCGAGCAAAGGCCTCTCATCGCTGTTCGGCGTCGCGCTCGAACTCGGGCCGGTTGGACACCCGGGGCTCTACGCGCACACGTTCATCAAAGGACACGTCGAATGGGCCAGCGACTACCACGACTACTTCGAAATAGAAGTGTCCCCCGCTCTTCCCCTCGTCTCATCGCGCCTGATCTTCAAAGGCAACATCGGCAAAGGCCTCGCGCCGATCGGCAGCGGCGGCTTTTTGACGAACCCAACGGCCTGCACCGGCATCGGCCCGCAGACGACGAGCACGATCACCCTCGAATCGCAGTCGGGTGCGAAAAGCGTCAAGACATACGAAGGCCCTGTCGGCGCCGAAAACTGCGGCGCGTTGCCCTTCGCACCAAGTTTTGAACTGTCGCCCGAAACCACCGAGCAGGACCTCCCGGACGGCATCACGACCGACCTGAGCCTGCCCCACGATCTCGAACCCGGGGCGGGACATGTCGACTCCTCGCAGCTGCGCACGGCGGTCTTCACGCTGCCCGAAGGCATGACCATGAACCCGTCGGCGGCCCACGGCCTTGGAGCCTGCTCGCCGGCGCAGGCCAGGATTCACAGTCTCACCCCGGGCGTTGGGTGCCCCGGAGACTCGAAGATCGGCACCGTCACGCTGAACGTCCCCGGCCTTCCCGCGGAATCGCTGGAAGGGAACATCTATCTCGGCGGGCCTGAATCGGGCCCGATCACGGGACCGCCATACACGATCTACATCGACGCCGAGTCGGCGCAGTACGGGCTCTCCGTGCGCCTGAAAGGCACAGTCACGCCCAACGAAAAGACCGGCCAGCTGACGACGACGTTCTCCGAAAACCCCGAACAGCCGTTCAGCGAAGCGATCTTCCACTTCACCACCGGCGCGCTGGCGCCGATCGCCAACCCGCTCACCTGCGGGGCGGCCACGACCAGCGCCACGCTCACTCCCTTCAGCGGCACGGCGCCGCAGTCGCCGCTCGTCGAACCGTTCGTCGTCGACGGCAACGGTGGAGGGGGCGCGTGCGCGTCGCCGCTGCCGTTCGCACCCATCCAGAACACCGAATACCTGCCCGCTACCGGCGGCGCCCACACCAACTACACCTACGGCCTGGCACGCGAAGATGGCGAACAGTACCTCTCGCAGGTGAAGGTGACGCTGCCGCCTGGCCTCGTCGGCGCGATCCCGACGGTCACCCAGTGCGGTGAACCGCAGGCCAACGAAGGCACCTGCTCATCGGCCAGCCGAATCGGTACCGCCACCGTCCTCGCGGGGTCCGGCAAGACGCCCTACTCGCTGTCCGGACCGGTCTATCTGACCGGCCCCTACAACGGCGCGCCCTTTGGCCTGTCGATCTCTGTGCCCTCCATCGCCGGGCCGTTCAACCTCGGCAACGTGGTCACGCGCTCGACGATCAACGTCGATCCGAGCACCGCGCGCGTGACGGTCACGAGCGTGCTGCCGACGATCGTCAAGGGTGTGCCCATTCGCCTGAGGAACATCAGCGTGGACACCAACAAGCAGGGCTTCCTGTTCAATCCGACCAACTGCTCGCTGTTCGCGACGGAATCCACGATCACCTCGACGCTCGGTTCGAGCGTGAACGCGTCGACGCCGTTCGCGGCTGAAAACTGCAGTGCGCTCGCGTTCAAACCGTCGTTCAAGGCGACGACCGGCGCGAAAACCTCGAAAGCCAACGGCGCGAGCCTTGAAACCACGATCAACCAGCCGGCCGGCGAGGCGAACATCAAATCGGTGCTCGTCCAGCTGCCCAAGCAGCTGCCGTCACGGCTGACGACGCTCAACAAAGCATGTCCGGAAAAAACGTTCGCCGCGAACCCCTACAGCTGCGACGCCGGTGCCTTCGTCGGTACCGCACGCGCGAACACGCCGACGCTGCCCGGCAAACTGCAGGGCCCGGCGATCCTGGTCTCCCACGGCGGCGAGGCGTTCCCGGACCTCGACCTGGTCATGGAAGCCAACGGCGTGCGTGTGATCGTCGTGGGCAACACGAAAATCACCAAAGGGATCACGACGACGAACTTCGCGACCACGCCGGATGTGGCGGTCTCGAGCATCACCGTGGTCCTGCCGACCGGACCGCACTCGGCGCTGGCGGCGAACGGGAATCTGTGCACGAGCTCGCTGGTCATGCCGACCACGATCACCGGCCAGAACGGCAAGTCGTTCAAACAGAGCACGAAGATCGCCGTGTCCAACTGCCCGGTGCGGATCGTCGGCCAGAAGGTCGTGGGCGACAACGCCTACCTGACGGTCCAGACCTACTCCGCAGGACGGGTGAGCGGCAGCGGCAGCAACCTCTCGACGGTCGCCAGGCACTTCGGCTCGGCCGAGAAGAAGGCGTCGCTGACGGTTCCGCTCAGCAGCGGCGGTCGCTCGAAGGGCCGCCCGCTGAAGGTGCGCGTGCGCGTCGGCTTCTTCCCCAAGAAGAAGGGCGCTCCCACTTCGACCGCCTACACCACGGTGACCTTCCGCTAGTCGCTGATGAGGGGCGGCTCAACAGCCGCCCCTCAGTCTCTCCCACTCCGCCGCCGGCGTCCGGCTCGCAAGCTGCGGGCGGCGCCGGCATGAGACGGGTGGGGAGCTGCGCCGCTGGCCAGATGCCGGTGGATGCCCTAGATTGATGAGATGGGAGTGCTGGCGGGTACGGATACTCAAGCGCCCGCAGCGGGGGCCGATCCCCTGCTGGCGGGGGTGCGGCGGCTGACGCTGCTGGCGGATGAGACGCCTGATTCGGAGGAGATCTTCCGCGCGCTGGCTCGCGAGCTGTTGTCCGTGCCGGGGGCGGAGGAGGTGCAGATCCACCATCTCGGCGACCCGGGCGCCGGGCAGGATCTGGTGGCCGTCTACCTGTTCGAAGCCGACGAGCGCCTCAGCTATCTGCTCCCTAGCGGCGAGCGCCCACCGGGGGTGAGCTGGGTCGTGCGCACCGGCCAGAGCTTTCTCGCCGCCGATGACCGCGAGCTCGCCGCCAGCGTGCCCCGCCTGACGGCCACCGGCCGGACCAACTCGGCGCTGCTGTTGCCGCTCGGCGAGCGCGGTGAGGTAGCGGCCGTGGTGATGCTCGTGCGCCGGCTGTCGGTGGCCTTCGACGAGCATGCGATCGAACTCGCGGGGACGCTGGTCGACCAGGCTGCGACGGCACTCGCGCTGGTGCGCGCGCGCACCGAGGCAGGGACCGACCCGGTCGCCGGCTGCATGAACCACCGCGCGATGCGCCGGCGCCTGGACGAGGAGATCGTCCGCGCCGCGCGCACCGGCAGCCCGCTGTCGTGTCTTCTGATGGACCTCGACAACTTCAAGCTCGTCAACGACCGTCACGGCCATCAGGCCGGCGATGCGACGTTGCGGGGCGTCGTGCAGGCGCTGGTGGGGGAGTTCCGCGCCTTCGACCGCGTCGCGCGCTACGGCGGCGATGAGTTCGTCGTGATCCTGCCGAACGCCGATCTGGACAGCGCCACGGCAGCCGCCACGCGCGCTCTCGAGCGGCTTCGCGAGCTGCCCTCGCTGCAGGACGAGTCGGGCGTCTCGGCCTCGATCGGCGTCGCCCAGTGGCAGCCTCCGATGACGACCGATGAGCTCCTCGCGGCGTGTGACGTCGCCCTGCTGCGCTCAAAGCGCCAGGGCAAGGGGCGCGTGACGAGCGCCGCCCAAACAGTCCGCTAGATCGGGTCCTGCGAGGCCCTCGGCGGCCCGTCCCCGGCGCTGGGCGGACGGACTCTGCGAAACTGGCGGTGAACCCCAGCGACCCACTAGATCCTCCGGGAGGCGCCTTTGTCGGAGAACAGCTTCAACGCCAAGGACACGCTCGAGGTCGGTGGGCGCGAACACGAGATCTTCCGTCTGGACGCACTGCAGCAGCGCTTTGATGTGGCGCGTCTGCCGTTCTCGCTGAAGGTGCTGCTCGAGAACCTGCTGCGAACCGAGGGCAACGGCTCGGTCAGCGCCAGTGACATCGAGGCGCTGGCCGGCTGGGACGCGGGCGCGCAGCCGAGCAGGGAGATCGCGTTCAGCCCGGCACGGGTGCTGATGCAGGACTTCACGGGCGTGCCCGCCGTCGTTGATCTGGCGGCGATGCGCGACGCGATCGCCGAGATGGGCGGTCAGGCCTCGAAGATCAACCCGCTGACACCCGCCGAGCTCGTGATCGACCACTCGGTGCAGGTCGATGCGTTCGGCACGCGCGATGCCTTCCGCGTGAACGCCGAGCGGGAGTTCGAACGCAACCGCGAGCGCTACGCCTTCCTGCGCTGGGGGCAGGGCGCATTCGAGCACTTCTCGGTCGTGCCCCCCGACACGGGCATCGTCCACCAGGTCAACCTCGAGTACCTCGCGCGGGTGGTGTTCGAGAACGAGAAGACGGGCCAGCTGTACCCCGACACGCTGGTGGGAACCGACTCCCACACGACGATGATCAACGGCCTCGGCGTGCTCGGCTGGGGCGTCGGCGGGATCGAGGCCGAGGCGGCGATGCTCGGTCAGCCGCTGTCGATGCTGATCCCGCGCGTTCTCGGCGTGCGCCTGCACGGCCAGCTGCCCGAGGGCGCGACCGCGACCGACCTCGTGCTGACGGTGACCCAGCTTCTGCGCGAGCACGGCGTGGTCGGGATGTTCGTGGAGTTCTACGGAGCGGGGCTGAGCGGTCTTCCGATCGCCGACCGCGCGACGATCGGCAACATGTCGCCCGAGTTCGGCTCGACCTGCGCGATCTTCCCGATCGACTCCGAGACGCTCGACTATCTGGCGCTGTCCGGGCGCGAGCCGCGGCAGATCGCGCTGGTGGAGGCCTACGCGCGGGCGCAGGGCCTGTGGCACGACGAGGACTCCGAGCAGCCCACCTACTCCGAGACGCTCGAGCTCGACCTCGGCGGCATCGTGCCGAGCATCGCCGGCCCCAAGCGTCCCCAGGATCGCGTGCCGCTGACGCGCGCACAGGAGTCCTTCCGCGAGGCGCTCGGAGGCTATGTGCAGGCCTACGACGGGCGCGATGAGGCCTCGGCTGAGAGCTTTCCCTCGAGCGACCCGCCGGCCAACGGCAACGATTTACCAACGCCCGACGACGGCGGTCCGAGCTATGTCGATGAGATCTCCCCCGGCGGCGTCAGCGTGAAGCCGCGGACCGCCGCGCGGTGCACGCTCGCCGACGGCACAGAGGTCGCGCTCGACCACGGTCACGTGGTGATCGCCGCGATCACCAGCTGCACCAACACGTCGAACCCGTCGGTCATGATCGGAGCGGGGATCCTCGCCCGCAACGCGGTCGAGAGAGGCCTGCGCTCGGCCCCCTGGGTGAAGACCTCGCTTGCCCCGGGCTCGAAGGTCGTGACCGAGTACCTCGACCGCGCCGGTCTCACCGCGCCGCTCGAGGCGCTCGGCTTCAATCTCGTCGGCTACGGCTGCACCACCTGCATCGGCAACTCCGGCCCGCTCTCGCCGGAGATCTCCCAGGCGGTCAGCGACGCTGATCTGGCGGTGGTGTCGGTGCTGTCGGGCAACCGCAACTTCGAGGGACGCATCAACCCCGACGTCAAGATGAACTACCTTGCCTCGCCGCCGCTGTGCGTGGCCTACGCGCTCACCGGCACGATGGACATCGACATCCTCAGCGAACCGCTCGGCTCAGATGAGCAGGGCAATGAGGTCTATCTGAGGGACATCTGGCCGTCCGAGCAGGAGATCGCTCAGACGATCGCACAGGCCGTGCGCGCCGACATGTTTCACAAGAGCTACGGCGAGGTGTTCGCGGGCGACGAGCGCTGGAACGGGTTGGAGGTTCCGGCCGGCGAGCGCTTCCGGTGGGACGAACGGTCCACCTACGTGCGCCTGCCCCCCTACTTCAAGGACATGCCCGAGGCGCCCCTGCCGGTCACCGACGTGGAGGGGGCGCGGGTGCTCGCGCTGCTGGGCGACAGCGTCACCACCGACCACATCTCGCCGGCCGGGTCGATCAAGCGCGATGGGCCCGCCGGTGCCTACCTGCAGGAACAGGGGGTCGCGCCGAAGGACTTCAACTCCTACGGCTCCCGGCGCGGCAACCACGAGGTGATGATGCGCGGCACGTTCGCCAACATCCGCCTGCGAAACCAGCTGGCCAAGGGCACCGAAGGCGGCGTGACCCGCTACCTGGGGGCGCCGGGCGAGCGCGCCGATGGCGAGCCGGTCGGGGAGACGCTGTCGATCTACGACGCGGCCATCCGCTATCAGCGCGAGCACGTGCCGCTCGTCGTGCTCGCCGGCAAGGAGTACGGCTCGGGCTCCTCGCGCGACTGGGCCGCCAAGGGCACGAGCCTATTGGGCGTGCGCGCCGTGATCGCGCAGAGCTTCGAGCGCATCCACCGCTCGAACCTGATCGGGATGGGTGTGCTGCCCCTGCAGTTCCCCGATTCGCAGAGCGTCGAGTCGCTCGGGCTGACGGGCGAGGAGGTCTTCTCGATCACAGGTCTCGCCGCGGCGATGGCCGACGGCGGCGCGGCGCCGCCCACGGTGCTCGTGAGCGCCGATGGCGGCACCTCGGAGCCGCAGCGCTTCGAGGCGCGCGTACGAATCGACACCCCGCGCGAGTCCGAGTACTTCCGCCACGGAGGTATTCTCCAGTACGTTCTGCGACAGCTGCTGGCCACATGAGCGACCCTGAGGACGCGCCGCCCGCCGCTGCGGGCGGAGGCGGCGTCCCTCAGCTGCTGATCGATCTGCTCACCGCGCGCGGGCCCTCGGGCTATGAGACCGCCCCGGCCGCGGTGTGGCGCGAGGCCGCCAGCGAGTTCGCGGCCGTCAGCACAGACGTGGTCGGCACCCCGATCGCGACCGTCGCCGCCAGGCACGGCTCGGATCAGTCGCCCCCGCGACTGCTCGTGATGGGTCACATCGACGAGATCGGGTTGATCGTCACCCACATCGACGACGAGGGCCTGCTGTGGTTTCGGGCGGTCGGTGGCTGGGACGCGCAGATCCTCGTCGGCCAGCGCCTCGTGATCGATTCAAGCGACGGGCCGCTGACCGGCGTGGTGGGCAAGAAGCCGATCCACCTGCTGCGCGATGAGGACAGAAAGAAGGTCGCCGACATCCGCGACATGCACATCGACATCGGCGCGCGCGATGGCGA
This sequence comes from uncultured Solirubrobacteraceae bacterium, assembly GCA_963779605.1. Taxonomy (GTDB): domain Bacteria; phylum Actinomycetota; class Thermoleophilia; order Solirubrobacterales; family Solirubrobacteraceae; genus Palsa-744. The sequence continues at coordinate 162,708 of CAVZYR010000004.1, read as the reverse complement.
GGATGCGCGCGAGCGCGTGCGCATCGGCGACGTCGCGGTGATCGACACGCAGCCGGCCGAGCTTCCCAACGGGCGGCTCACCTCGCGGGCGCTCGACAATCGCCTGGGCTCGTTCGTGGCGCTCGAGGCCGCGCGCCTGGTGGCCGAGGCGGGGGGAGCGCAGTGGGAGCTTACGGCCGTGGCCGCCGCCCAGGAGGAGATCACCTTCGGCGGCTCGCGCACGAGCGCGTTCGCGCTCGCGCCGGACGCGGCGATCGTCGTGGACGTCACCCATGCGACCGACGCGCCGGGCATCGATGTGAAGGAGTCCGGCAAGCACGAGCTGGGCTCGGGGCCGGTGCTGACGCGCGGCTCGATCGTCAACCACGGGCTGTTCGAGCTTCTCTTCAGGACCGCCACCGAGGAGGAGATCCCGGTCACGCTCGACGCGGCCGGACGCGCCACGGGCACCGATGCCGACGCGGTCCACCTGAGCCGCGGCGGGGTGCCCACGGCGCTCGTCTCGATTCCGATCCGCTACATGCACTCACCGGTCGAGCTCGTCCAGCTCGACGACGTCCAGGCGAGCGCGCGCCTGATCGCGGCCGCGGCGATGCGCCTGCAGGAGAACACCTCCTTCGCGCGCTAGCTTCAGAGCTCCATCAGGATCCCGAGCTGGCGCGAGTGCGCGAGCACGCTGCCGTCGGCGGCCCAGATGACGCCGTCCTCCTCAAAGAAGCCTTCGCGCACGGCGCCCGTCTGAAAGCGCGCAAAGCACAGCTCGCCGGCCGTCGCCGGGCGTTGTGGCGCCGAGCGGAAATGGACCGTGAGATCGACCGTCGGGCAGACGGCCGGCTGCGTGCGCCCGACGAGCACCGGTGGGAACAGCGCGTCGCTGAAGAACGCAAGCGAAAGCGTGTCGATCGGGCGCGCGTCGGCGAGGCCGAGCCAGCCGGCGATCTCAAGCGGCTGCTCGGCACCGCTGAACGGGGTGCTGCCGATGCGCTGTTGGAAGACGAGATGACGGGTGAACGGCGGCGCGCCCGCCACACGCATGCGCCCCGGCTCGCGCTGGGGGTCGGGCCCCTCGACCGCGGGCATCTCGATGTGGCCGAACTCGGGCGCGGCCCAGGGGACCGAGAAGGCCGCGAGCGCGAGCGCGCACAGCGAGCCGTCGCGTTCGATCCGCGCCGAGAGGGTGCTGAGCGAGCGACCGGCGCGCTCGACGACGGTGCGGATGCTCACCGGTCCGGGCGCCGGCGCGCGCGGATAGTGGATCGTCAGCGATCGCGGCGCGCGGGCGTCCTCGGCGACGGTCTCGATCAGCGCCCTCAGCAGCATCGCCGCCAGATAACCGCCGTGCGGTCCGCGACCGGCGCGCCAGTCGGGGGAGATCTCGGCCGCGAACAGCGCTCCCGAGGGCGAGGAGGCTTGTCGCTGTACGGCCGTGTCCCGGTCGAAGGCGCCGAGCGCGGCAGGCTCAGCCACGCACGAGCCGCTTGTAGGTGATCCGGTGGGGCCGGTCGGCGGCCGCCCCGAGCAGCGCTCGCCGGTGCTCCTCGTAGGCCTCGAAGTTGCCCTCGAACCAGGTCACCTGCGAGTCGCCCTCGAAGGCGAGCACGTGCGTTGCGACGCGGTCCAAGAACCAGCGGTCGTGCGAGATGATCACCGCACAGCCGGGAAACGCCTCGAGCGCGTCCTCGAGCGCGCGCAGCGTGTCCACGTCGAGGTCGTTGGTGGGCTCGTCGAGCAGCAGCAGGTTGCCCCCGCTGCGCAACAGCTTCGCCAGGTGCACGCGATTGCGCTCTCCCCCGGAGAGCCCGCCGATGCGCGCCTGCTGGTCGGTGCCCTTGAAGTTGAAGCCGGCCGTGTACTGGCGCGAGTTGACCACCCGCTCGCCCACCTTCAGCTGCTCGAGGCCGTCGGAGATCTCCTCCCACACCGTCTTCGCCGGGTCCAGCGCCTCGCGCGACTGGTCCACGTAGGCGAGCTTCACGGTGTCGCCCAGCTCGAGCGTGCCCGAGTCCGGCGTCTCCTCGCCGGTGATCATGCGAAACAGCGTCGTCTTGCCCGCGCCGTTGGCGCCGATCACGCCCACGATGCCCGCGCGTGGCAGCTCGAAGCTGAGGTTCTCGATCAGCAGGCGCTCGCCGAAGCCCTTGCTGAGCGCGCTGGCGGTGAGCACCCGCTCGCCGAGGCGGGGGCCGGGCGGGATGTGGATCTGCACCTCGTCCAGCTTGATGTTGCGCTCCTCGGCGATCAGCTCCTCATAGCGGGCCAGGCGGGCCTTGGATTTGGTGCGTTTGCCCTTGGGGTTGGTGCGAACCCAGTCGAGCTCGGCCGAGATCGTGCGCTGCCGGCCCTTCTCCGAGCGCTCTTCCTGGGCCAGGCGCTCCTGCTTCTGCTCGAGCCAGCTCGAATAGTTGCCCTTGTAGGGGATTCCCTTTCCGCGGTCGAGCTCGAGGATCCAGCCGGCGACGTTGTCGAGGAAGTAGCGGTCGTGGGTGACGGCCACGACCGCCCCCTTGTATTCGGCCAGGTGCTGCTCGAGCCAGGCCACCGACTCGGCGTCGAGGTGGTTCGTCGGCTCGTCGAGCAGCAGCAGTTCGGGCGCGCGCAGCAAGAGCCGGCACAGCGCGACGCGCCGTCGCTCACCGCCTGAGAGGGTGCCGACCTCGGCGTCGGGCGCCGGCAGGCGCAGGGCGTCCATCGCGTACTCGAGCTGGGTGTCGAGGTTCCACGCATCGGCCGCGTCGATCTTGGCCTGGATGTCGCCGAACTCCTCGGCCGTCTCCTCGGAGTAGTTCGCCGCGAGCTCGTTGAAGCGATCGAGCAGCGCGCGCGTCTCTGAGACGCCGTCCTCGACGTTGCCCTTGACGTCCTTTGACTCATCCAGCAGCGGCTCCTGCTCGAGCATCCCCACCGTCGCCCCCGGTGCGAGGGCGGCCTCGCCGCGGTACTCCTCATCGACCCCGGCCATGATCCGCAAGAGCGTGGACTTGCCCGCGCCGTTGTAGCCGAGCACGCCGATCTTCGCGCCGGGGTAGAAGGCGAGCGTGATGTCGTTCAGCACCGTCTTCTCGGGCGGATGCAGCTTTGACAGGCGGTGCATCGTGAAGATGTACTGGGAGGACATGGCCAGGCAGCATAGAAGGGCTGGCGCGTGAGCAACAGAGCCACCAGAGATCAAACAGAAGCCCCAACAGGTCGCTAACGTAGGTGCGTTATGCCGACGACCGTCCTTGACATAGAGCAGCATCTGCTGCTGTTGGAGCTGAGCGCGCCCTTCGACAAGCGCGACGTGCAGCTCGCCCGCCGCCGGATGGCCAAGCGCTGGCACCCCGATGTCGCGCCGCAGGGACGCCAGTTCGAACACGAGCGCCACCTGAAGGCGATCAACGAGGCGGCCGACCAGCTCGAGCGCCTGGCCGAGGGATCGCGCGGCGGAAACGTCTCGCGCGACGCCGTGCGCGCGAGCGCTCAGGCGGCGCGCTCGGCGCGCGCGGAGGCGGGCAAACGCGCATATGAGGCCGAGCAGCGCGCGCGTGCGCACGCCTCAGAACGCGCCAAGCACGACCCCTTCGCAAGCCGCGTGCCCGATCACTCGGTGGTGCACCGCTACGCGCGCTGCATCTCCTACCCGGAGTGGGGGGTTGGAACCGTGGCGGGGATCTACTTCAGCGGCAACCCCGACGACGCCGGACCGAACGGCGCCGCGGCGCGCGCAAACGGCTCCGCCGACTCGAGCGCGGGCGAGGGCGCAGCCGATCCCGGGCTGCAGTGGGCGCGCGTGAAGTTCAGCCACGGCATCCGCACGGTGCCGGCCGGGAGCATGCGCTTCGTGGACTTCTCAAAGCCCGACCCGGCCGAGGAGCGCGTCGAACGTTTCATGGTCGCAGCCCAGCGGGCGATGGCCGAGGGCGACTACGAGCTGGCCGCACAGCGGCTCGTGTACGCGCGCGATGCCGAACCGCGGAACGTGACCGTGCTGCGCCAGATGACGCTCGCGTTCTGGCAGGCCGGGAACCTCGACGCCGCCGCCCGCTCCGTGCGCGACTGGGCGCGGGTCGATCCGACGCGCCCGGCTCCGCATCGGTTCGCTGCGCGCATCTATGAAGACATCGGCGCCATCGACCTCGCCGAGGAGGCCGCCGAGCGGGCGGTCCAGCGCGGGCCCTCCGATGCCGGAGCGTGGGAGCGGCTCGGGCGCCTGCGCCTGCGCCTGCGCGACCGCGAGGGTGCTCTGAAGGCGCTCGAGCGGGCGCTCGCGCTGGGCGCCGGCGAGGACGTGCGCCGGCTTTTGGCGGAGGCGCTCGCGATCGAGCCGAGCGTGGCGCCCGCGAGCTAGCGGCTCACAGGATGTTGACCGCCCGCGAGACGATCAGGCCGATCGTCAGCAGCGAGACGACCGACTGCACCCCCATCACCACCTTGGCGGGCGGGGTGAGCGGCATCGTGTCGGTGGGGGAGAAGGCGGTGTTGTTGGTGAGCGACACATACAGGTAGTCGATGAACTGCGGCCGCCAGTCGAGCGGCTCGATGTGATCGTCTGACATCTGCGGGAACAGGAAGTCGGGTGGGCCATCGTGGCCGGCGGCCCGCCGGCCCGGCCCGCCGCGGTCCATCTCCCAGAACCACAGGCCGAAGATGAGGAAGTTGGTCAGCCAGATGAGCACGCCCGAGATGACCAGCCCGCGGCCGTTTGAGACGTTGTGGTGGAGCAGGAAGTGGGTCAGCGCGCCCAGCGAGAAGATGTTGGCCGCGGTGACGAAGGCCGTCAGTCCCAGTGCGACCCGCCGGCGCCGCGGGTGCTCGTGCTCGAGCTGGTTGGGGGTGGCCAGGAACATGCCTACCAGCAGCGCCCCCTCGAGTCCGGGAATCAGCCACGAAGGACCGATCGTCAGTCGCGGCGGCAACAGCAGCTGCACGCCGATGGCCGCGAGGATGGTCGCCTGCGCCGGCCAGAAGGGCTCGGGTTTCGCCGGCGGAGGATAGGCGCGAGCTACCTGGGCTGAGGTCGCGGCGGCCACTGCAGGCAGGGTAGGGGGCGGGTCGGAACGATCGGGCCCCGCCCTCCCCGTCCATCCCGCTAGCCTGATGGTGTGGGTATCGAGAACCCCGTGCATCTGCTCTTCATCGGCGCCGTCGCACTGGTGGTGCTGGGCCCCAAGCGCCTACCCGAACTGGCCCGCGCCCTCGGGAAGGGCGTGCGCGAGTTCCGCGACTCGATCGAGGGGGTCGCCAGCGAGAGCGAGCACCCCGACTCCGGCGAGCACGTAGACACAGACGACGCCCCGCGTTAGCTCCGTTTGCGCCATAGTGGCGCCCGTGGATGATGACGAAGCCCCCGCGGTCCTCGCCGAACGGCGCGGGGACGTGCTGCTGATCACGCTCAACCGGCCCGAGGTGCGAAACGCCGTCAACGCCGCCGTCGCGGCCGGCGTGGCGGGCGCTCTCGACGAGCTCGATGAAGACGACAGCCTGTCCGTCGGCGTGCTCACCGGTGCCGGGGGGTTCTTCTGCGCCGGCATGGACCTCGGCGCGTTCGTCAAGGGCGAGTCGCCCTGGTTCGGTGACCGCGGCTTCGCCGGCATCGTCCAGCGCGGGTCGCGAAAGCCGCTGATCGCGGCGATCGAGCGCTTCGCGGTGGCGGGCGGGATGGAGATCGCGCTCGCCTGCGATCTGATCGTCGCGTCGAAGGGCGCCAAAATGGGGATCCCCGAGGTCAAGCGCTCGCTCATCGCCGCCGGCGGCGCCCTCTTGCGCATGCCTCGGCGCATGCCCTACCACCTGGTCATGGAGCTCGCGCTGACGGGCGATCCGTTCCCCGCCGAGCGCTTCCACGAGCTGGGTCTCGTCAACCGTCTCGCAGAGCCCGGCGCGGCCGTCGATGTGGCACTCCAGATGGCGGCGGAGCTCGCCAAGAACGGACCGCTCGCGCTGATCGCCTCAAAGCGCATCCTGCAGGAGCAGTTCGACTGGTCGAGCGCTGAGATGTGGGAGCGCCAGCGCGAGATCGCCACGCCGGTGATGAGCTCCGAGGACGCCCGCGAGGGGGCCAGCGCCTTCAAGGAGAAGCGCGACCCGGTCTGGCAGGGGCGCTAGCTCTAGCCGCCCCGGCGCTTGCGGCGCCGCTGGGCGCGGATCGCAAGGAAGCGTCTCCACAGCGCCCGCATCAGCGCTCTCCCGGGGCCTTGCGCGGGTACTGCGAGATCGGCTCGTTGAGGTCGATCGCGGTGGTGACGATGCGGTTCTGTTCGTCGATGTGCGCAGCCGGGTAACCCTCACCCGGGCTGGCCCGCTCGGGGCGCCCGATGTAGCCGAAGCGGATCCCCTCGGGCATGATCTGCATCAGCCGCGGGAACATGTGTGCGCGCGCGCCCATGTTGCGCGGCTCCTCCTGCACCCACACGACCTCGCGCAGCTTGGGGTAGCGCTGGATCAGCTGCAGGACCTGGCCTTCGGGGAACGGGTACAGCAGCTCGATGCGCGCCACCGCCAGGCCGGGGTGGTCCTTGCGGTCGGGATGGCCGACGAGGTCGTAGTAGATCTTGCCGGTGCACAGCGCGAGACGCGTGACCTCGGCGTCATCCACCCCGGGCTCGGCGAGCACGGGGTGAAAGCGGGTGTTCTCGGCGAGGTCTGAGATCGAGCTGGTCGCCTGCGGCAGCCGCAGCAGCGACTTGGGGGTCATGATCACGAGCGGGCGCTGCTTGGCCACGCGCGCCTGGCGGCGGAGCAGGTGGAAGTACTGGGCGGGGGTGGTGGGGCTCGCGACACGGATGTTCCCCTCGGCGGCGAGCGTCAGGAAGCGCTCCAGGCGCGCGGAGGAGTGCTCGGGGCCCGAGCCCTCGTAGCCGTGCGGCAACAGCAGGGTCAGGCGCGAGGTCTGGCCCCACTTGGCGAGGCCCGAGACGATGAACTGGTCCACGATCACCTGCGCGGAGTTGACGAAGTCGCCGAACTGCGCCTCCCACAGCACCAGCGTCTCCGGCGCCTCCTGGCTGTAGCCGTACTCGAAGCCCATGCAGGCGAGCTCGGACAGGGGGCTGTTGTGGAGCTCGAGCGGGGCCTCCGCGTCGGGCAGGCTCTGGATCGGACAGACCGTCTGGCCGGTCTTTGCGTCGTGCAGGACCATGTGGCGCTGTGAGAAGGTGCCGCGCTCGGTGTCCTGACCGGTGAGGCGGATGGGGGTGCCCTCGGTCAACAGCGACGCGAACGCGAGCGCCTCGCCATGCGCCCAGTCGATCGGCACGGACGGGTTCTCCGCCAGCGCCTCGCGCCGGCGCTCGAGCTGTTTGATGAGCTTGGGGTGAACCGTGAATCCTTCCGGCGTGCGCAGGAGCTCCTCGCCCAGGTGGCGCAGGCGCGCGGCCGGGACCGCCGTGTCGACGTCGGGGCTGGGTGAGCGGTCGAGCTGGTACTCGCCGGTGGGGTGCTCCTTGGACTCGTGTTCGGCGGCGGCGGCGATCTTGGCCTTCAGGCGCTGGTGCAGGATCGTGAGGTTGTCCCATACCTCCTGGGCCTGGCGCTCGACATCCTCCTGGGAGACGACGCCTTCGGCCACCAGACGCTCGGCCCACAGCTCGGTCACGCGCTTCTTCGTCTTGATCTTCGCGTACATCTCCGGCTGGGTGTAGGCGGGCTCATCGGACTCGTTGTGCCCGAAGCGCCGGTAGCCGATCAGATCGATCAGCACGTCGTGGCCGAACTCCTTGCGGAACGCGAAGGCAAGCCGCACGGCGCTCATGCAGGCGGGCACGTCGTCGCCGTTGACGTGGATGATCGGCACGTCGAAGCCCTTTGCCAGGTCTGACGCCCAGCGCGTCGAGCGCGCGTCGTCGGGGTCGGTGGTGAAGCCGATCTGGTTGTTGGTGATCAGGTGCAGGGTGCCGCCGACCTTGTAGCCGTCGAGCGCCTGCAGGTTGAGGGTCTCCGAGACGACGCCCTGGGCGGGGAAGGACGCGTCGCCGTGGATCACGATCGGCACGGCCGCATCCGTGTCCTGGTGGGCGTGCGGGCCCTGGCGGGTCGTCTGGGCGGCGCGCGTGGCGCCCTCGACCACGGGGGAGACGTACTCCAGATGGCTCGGGTTGGACTCCAGGTTGACGCGGATCGTGCTCCCGTCGGGGAGCTCGTAGGAGCCCTGGCTGCCGTGGTGGTACTTGACGTCGCCGGTCCCTCCCTGCGGGATCGTGGTCACGGCCTCGAGCGTCGAGGCACCCTCGAACTCGGCGAAGATCGTGTCGTAGGCGCGGCCGAGGTTGTGGGCGAGCACGTTCAGCCGTCCGCGGTGGGCCATGCCGATCACCACCTCGTCGCCGCCGTTGGCGGCGGACAGCTGGATCAGCTCGTCGAGCATCGGCACGGTCATGTCGAGGCCCTCGATCGAGAACTGGTGCTGCCCGAGGTAGGCCTTGTGCATGAAGCGCTCGAGCGCGTCGACCTTGACCAGGCGCCGCAACAGCCACTTGCGCTCCTCGACGGTCAGCGGCTGGCGGAAGGCGCCCGACTCGATGTGCTCGCGCAGCCACACGCGCTGGCGGTGGGAGGCGATGTGCTCGATCTCGTAGGCGATCGTGCCGCAGTAGGTCTCGCGCAGGTGCGGAAGCGCGTCGGCGAGCGTGGCCCCCGGCACGTACATGTGGAAGATCTTGGCCGGGATCTTGGCCTGGATCTCGGGCGTCAGCCCGAGCGGTTCGGGGTCGAGTCCCGGATCGCCCTCGGGTTCTGAGCCGAGCGGGTCGAGTCGTGCCGCCAGGTGCCCGTGGCTGCGGTAGCGGCTGACGAGCGTGCTGGCCGCCTGCACGGCCTGCAGCAGCTCCTCCTCCCCGGAGGCTGATGTCTCCGGGGGTGCCGATGAGGCGGCCGCGACGGCCGCGGCGGCCGGCGCGGGCAGGGCCGGGGCGGGGCCGAGGTCGAGGCCCAGCGAGGCGAACACGTCGTCGTAGAAGCCGTGCTCGCCCTGCAGGTACTCCTCGATCAGCGCCAGGAAGCGCCCGGACTCGGCGCCCTGGATGATGCGGTGGTCGTAGGTCGAGGTCATCGTCATGACCTTCTCGGCGCCGATCATCGTGCCGACGTTGCCGAGGCCCACCGGGTAGGCGATCGAGCCGGTGGCCACGATCGTGCCCTGGCCGTTCATCAGCCTCGGGACCGAGGCGACCGTGCCCAGGCCGCCGGGGTTGGTGAGCGTGACGTTGCCGCCGACGAGGTCATCGGCCGTGAGCTTGTTCGTGCGCGCCTTCTCCACGAGGGCGTCATAGGCCTTGAGGAAGAGGTCGAATGACTGGCGTCCGGCGTCGAGGATGACGGGGACCATCAGCGTGCGCGAGCCGTCGCGCTTCTCCACGTCCACCGCCAGGCCGAGGTTCACCTGTCCGTCGTCGATCCGGTGCGGCTTGCCGTCGATCTCGGCGTAGTGGGTCCCCATCACGGGCATGTCGTCGACCGCGCGTGCGATCGCGTAGGCGATCAGGTGCGTGAACGACACCTTCTGCCCGGCCTCCTTCAACTCGCGCCGCCGTGCCTCCAGAGCGGTGACCGTGAGCGTGCGAAAGCTCGTGGCCGTCGGGATCGCGCGCGACTCCTCCATATAGCGGGCGAGCGCCGCGGCCCCTCCCTTCATCTGTTCGACGCGCGGGCCGCTCGCCGTCGCGCTGCTGCCGTTCACCTCCGCGGGAGCGACCGCGGGCGCCGCCGTCGAGGCGGCGCCGTCGGCGCTTGCCGGCTTCTCGGAGAGGGCGCTGCTCAACACGTCGGACTTCGTTATCCGCCCGGCCGGGCCGCTGCCGGGCACGTTCGCGAGGTCCACGCCCTCGACCGCCGCGGCTCGGGCCGCGACAGGTGAGACCTTCACCCCCTCAGGCGCCCGCGCGGGGGCGGAGTCGCCGCTCGGCGCGGCATCGCCGAGGGGCGCGGACGCTGCGCCGGGCGCGGCCTGGGCCTCCTCGGCGAGAGCGCCGCCGCCGTTTGCTCCCGCGCCGGTCGCCGGCGCGCCGTTCACGGCGATACGGGCGATCACCTGGCCGACGGTCACGGTGTCGCCCTCGGCCATCAGGATCTCGCTGACCGTCCCGCTCGCGGGTGACGGCAGCTCGAGATCGACCTTGTCGGTTGAGATCTCGACGATCGTGTCGTCGGCCTTGATGAAGTCGCCCACCTTCACGTGCCATTCGAGGATCGTTCCCTCGGTGACCGACTCCCCCGCGGCTGGCGTCACGACGTCTACAGTCTGCTGAGCCGTGGTGCCCGTTGCCATGTCGCTTTCACTCTAGCGCGGCGGGTTGGCCGATGGCCCGCCTGAGGAGGCGCCGCCGCCGAGCGCACGCCGGCGCTGCTCGCGGACGAACTCGTAGCTGCCGATGAACGGGCCAAGCCCGCCGAGGACGGCGACCGCAACGCCCACGCGCAGGGGAATCACGCGCCCGCGCACGGCCGCGATGCAGGCCAGCGACATCACGATCCAGAGGATCCCGTGGGTCCACCCGAGCACCATCGTGGGCCCGGCCAGGCCCGCGAGCGCGCACGCGATCAGGCTCAGATAGACGAGCGAGTGAAAGAACGAGGTCCACTTCAGGCGCGTGAACGTCAGCGGTCCGGCGGGCGCCCGCGGAACCGCCCCGGCTTGCGACGGCGCGCTCACTCTGACAGCCAGCGAGCCATCCGCGGCAGCACCTCGCCGGCCTCCGGCGGCCACTCATCGATCGCCCGCGGCCACCACGCGAACGCATCGTGCTCGTGGTCGGGCTTGACCGCCTGATCGACCCCCGCGGCGAGCCAGGCCTGTCCGACGAACATGACCAGCTGGTGGGGCAGGCGCATCAGCGCCTCGCCGCGTACGCGCTCGGGCGTCACCGCCCACTCCTCCTCGAGCTCCCGCACGAGCGTCTCAGCTGGGTTCTCGCCGAGATCGACCGCGCCCCCGGCCCCCAGCGACCAGCGACCGGCCCACGTGGAGACCCACGGAGCGCGCCGGCCCGCCAGCCAGCGGCCGTCGGCCGAGCGCGTGACGCACAGCGCCGCCACGCTGTTGGAGGCGTCGCCGGCGACCAGTCGCAGAGCCCAGCGCAGGGGTTGCAGCTCGATCGCCAGCCCGTCCTCGTCCTGGCGGTAGTCCAACAGGCGCGCGGCCACCCCGTCGTGGCTCGGCGAGCCGCGATCCTGAAGGTCCTTGATCGCCGCGTCCGCCGCCTCGGCGTGCTCCGCGGAGGGCTCGAAGTGCTCCTCGCGCCAGCGCGCCCTGACCTGCTCGATCGGCCACGGCCCGCGAGCGAGGATCTGGGGCTGCTCGGTGGTGGGTTCAGATTGGGCGGACACGCGCGAGGAAGGCTAGTGGGTGTTCTCAGAAGGCTAGTGAGCATAGACTCGCCTCAGTGTCGATCCGCCGGCATAAGCACTGGGGCTGGGGCTTTGAGGATCAGCAGCCCTCCGCCCAGGGGCTCGAAACGCTGGCCGCGGGGCCGCTCGCAAACCTCGGGATCGCGCTGGCCGAGCTCGAGGCGCCGGTGGCCCTCGAGCAGCTCGAGCTGCGGGCGCCCCGGGTGGCTCGGCCTGCGGCGCTCGCGGAGATCTGCGCGGACGACGACCACGCGCGCGCCTCGCACGCCCTCGGCAAGTCCTACTCGGATGTCGTGCGCGGCTTTCGCGGGCGCTTTGACCATCCCCCGGACTTCGTCGCGTTCCCGCGCGACGCGGACGAGGTCGAGCGGGTGCTCGAGTGGTGCTCAAAGGAAGCTGTCGCGGCGATTCCCTACGGCGGCGGCACGTCCGTCGTCGGGGGGGTCACCCCTGAGGTTGCGCCCTCCTACAACGGCGCCGTCTCGCTCGACCTGCGAGCCCTCGATCGCGTGCTCGAGGTGGACCCGGTCTCGCGCGCCGCGCGCATCCAGGGCGGCGCCACCGGGCCGGGCCTCGAGGCCCAGCTGGCCGAGCATTCGCTGACGCTCCGCCACTTTCCCCAGTCGTTCGAGTACTCGACGCTCGGGGGCTGGATCGCAACGCGCGCGGCCGGCCACTTCGCGACGGTGTGGACGCACATCGAGGACTTCGTGGAGTCCGTCGGCGCGATCACGCCGGCGGGGGTGTGGACGTCGCGCAGGCTGCCCGGCTCGGGCGCGGGGGTGAGCCCGGATCGCCTGCTCGCCGGCTCGGAGGGAACGCTCGGGGTGATCACCGAGGCGTGGGTACGCGTGCAACCCCGCCCCTCGCACCGGCGCTCGGCGGGCGTGCGCTTCGAGGGCTTCCTCGAGGGCGCCGAGTGCGTGCGCGCGATCAGCCAGTCGGGTCTCAGCCCGGCGAACTGCCGCCTGCTCGATCCAGGCGAGGCGCAGATGACGATGGCCGGGGACGGCTCACACGCGCTCCTGGTGCTCGGCTTCGAGTCCACCGACCACCCCGTCGAGCAGCCGATGGCGCGTGCGCTCGAGCTCTGCCGCGAGCACGGCGGCGGCGTGTCGGATGCCGGCAGGGGCGCCGGCGCGGATGCGGTCAGCTCCTGGCGCGAGGCGTTCCTCGGGGCTCCCTACGTGCGCGACGCGCTCGTCGCCATGGGCGTGCTGGCCGAGACCTTCGAGACCGCCGTCACCTGGGAGCGCCTGCCCGGCCTGCACGAGCGCGTGATCGCCGCCGCCGCGGAGGCGGCGCGGCTGCAGGGCGCGAGCACGGCCAGGGTGTTCTGCCGCTTCACGCACGTCTACCCGGACGGCCCGGCGCCGTACTTCACGGTGCTGGCTCCCGCGCGGCGGGGCGAGGAGGTCGAGCAGTGGGCGCACATCAAGCAGGCCGTCTCGGACGCGATCCTGTCAGAGGGCGGGACCATCACCCATCACCACGCCGTCGGTCGCGACCATCGCCCGTGGTATGACCGCCAGCGCCCGCAGCCGTTCGCCGAAGCACTGCGGGCGGCCAAGGTCGCCATCGACCCCGCCGGAATCATGAACCCCGGCGTGCTGATCGATCCGCTGCCGTGAGAATCGCCGTCCTCGGTCCCGGCGGGGTGGGCGGCCTACTCGCGGGTGCGCTCGAGCAGGCGGGGAGGCAGGAGGTGCTCGTGGTGGCCCGGGAGCCGACGGTGGAGGTCATCTCAGAGCACGGTCTGCGGGTGCAGAGCGTCAGCCTGGGGGAGTTCGTCGCGCACCCCCGCACGCTCCCCCGGTTGACCGAGCCGGTGGACGCGCTAATCGTGGCCACCAAGGCCGCCGGGCTGAACACGGGGCTCGAGCGAATCGCGACCGAGCCGAAGCTCGTGCTGCCGCTGCTCAACGGCCTCGACCACATCGCCCGGTTGCGCGAGCGCTTTGCGGCGGACTCCGTCCTCGCCGGCTCCATCCGCGTGGAGGCCGACCGCCCGCAGGCGGGCGTCGTCGTGCACACGAGCCCGTTCCTGCTCGTCGAGATGGCCACTCGCTATGTGGACCGGCGCGCGGCGATTCAGGCGCTGGCGGACGCGCTCAACGAGGCACGGGTGCAGGCGCGGGTGGGGGACTCCGAGGCGGAGGTCATGTGGTCGAAGCTCGTGCGCCTGAACGCGCTCGCCTGCACCACCAGCGCCTACGACAAGATGCTGGGCGAGATCCGCTCGACTCCTGCGCTGCGAGCTGATCTGCTGGGGGCGATCGAGGAGGGTTGCGCCGTGGGCCGCGCCGAGGGCGCCCACGAGGTCGACGCGGCCAGGGCGATGGCCGAGCTGACCGCGGCGCACGCCACGCTCGGCAGCTCGATGCAGCGCGACATCGCTGCGGGGCGCCCCCCTGAGCTGGACGCCATCCCGGGGTCGGTGCTGCGCGCGGGCGCCCGTCACGGCATCGAGTGCCCGACGATCGAGCGGCTTGTCGAGATGATCGAAGCGAGGATCGAAGCGGCCGCGTCCTGATCAGGCCGGCGACTCGGCCATCGAGGGGCCACGCTCGCGATCGTGGCGCAGCACCTCGAGCAGCTCGGCGTAGGGTCCCACAAGGTATGCGTCGTCGTCCCGGGCGAGCCGGGTGTCGCGTCGCGGCGGATGCTCGAGCGCGGTCGAGCTTGCGGCCCGGCGGATGGCAACGACGCGGATCTGGCCGGGCAACTCGAGCATCGACAGATTCTCGAGGCCCCCGCCGGCGCTGACCCGCAGGCGCGCCAGCAGAAACGGGTGGTTGCCGACGTAGAAGCTGAACAGCACCTCGAGGCCGAGCGCGGCTCCCACGAACCACGGCGCGGCGATCGCGGATGTCGACCACACATGACGGAAGCCGAAGCTCTTCTCAAGCCGGCTGCCGAGCTGGCGATCGAAAACCCTGCAGCACGACCGGCACCTCGGTCCAGCGCTCGCGCAGCTGGTCGCGAACGGCGAGCCCCGTCTCGATGTTGGTGAGATCATCAGAGGTGAGGATCGCGATCGCGGCGGCACTGGAGAGCTTGACGGAGTCGAGCGTCCGCGCCAGGGTCGCATCGCCGATCACGACGGGCACGTTCAGGGAGCGTGCCTCGCCGATCAGCGGGTTCCCCTCGAAGCGCTCGACCACGATCACCTCCCGTCCTTTGTCCAGCAGCCCTTCGAGCACCTGCATGCCCACCGCGCCCAGCCCGACGATCACCATGTGATCGCGCATCCCAGGGATCTGGTCGCGCCCGAGCGACTGCGCGATTCGCCGGCTCACGAGCGCGTTGGTCAAGAGGGCGAACAGGGTCGTGACGATCGTGGTGCCCGCGACGATCAGCAGGATGCCGAACACCTCAACCGACACGGGCTGGTGGGAGAAGGAGAAGTCGCCGAACCCGACCGTCGCGATCGTCTCCACGGTGAAGTAGATCGCGTTCAGAAAGGAGAGTTGCCCGTGGCTCTCGGGCTGCTTGAAGGCGAAATGCAGTACCACCGTGGAGACGATCAGCAGCGCGAGCGCGAGCGCGAGCCCGATGCGCAGCGGTCGATCCGCGACGCTGAGCGTGCTCCTGATGCTGCGTTTCGCGGCCGCGCGCGTCCTCGCGCGAAGCGTCGAGGTCTCGCCGTCGCCGGCGCCCCGCTGTCGCAGGCCCGCCGCTTCGAGCTCATCGACGGTCCCGAGCAGCGTCACACGGTCCTTGGCCTCGACCGTCTGGTCTCGCCCGGGGCATGCGATCAACTCTTCGGTGACCTCGGTGACCACCCCGATCGGCGCCAGGTGCCCATACAGCTCGCGCAGGGTCCCGTCGCGGGGAGCGATCACCTCCGCCGCGACGAACGCCGTGTCGCCGAGCACGATTTCCCGGGCGCGGTGGCCGATGCACGCTTCGACGACCGACGGGGCGAACAGCGCGGCCACGTCGAGCACGCCGACGGAGTGCAGCACTTCCTCGACCGCGTGCGCGACCGCCGGGTTGTCGAGGTCCGCGACGACGTGCACGTCGGGGCGAAGGTCGCGAATCAACAGCACCGTCTCGAGCGTGCGCAGATCGGTCAGCTCGGCGCAGACCACGGCGGCGGCCCCGGCGATGCCCGCCTCGTACAGGGGATCGCTCAGATGCGCGCCGCGCGGCAAGTGCGGGATCCCCCAGCCGCGCACGACGCGCACGAGCCGCTCGTCCTGCTCGTCATCGAGCACCACCACCCGCGCGCCCGCGAGATGCAGCTGCTCGACCGTGCGCAGCCCGACTGGGTTCAGCCCGCACACGATCACGTGACCGACCCAGTCGCGGCAGTGCTCTGACTTCGGTGAGGTGATGTGCTCTGAGATCGATGAGGAGACGGTTACCCCCGCGCGCGCTTACCCCCAGCTTGCGCGGACGGAACTGGCGCGTCGTTAGCCGGGCGTCCAAAAAAACGCGAGCTACTGCTCTTCGAATGGAGACCGCTGCGGGGAGGACACCGGCACGGACTGCGTGGCGACCGCCTCGACCGTCTCCACCTCGACCTCGACCTGCCCCTCGTCGTGCTCGCCGTCGCACAGCACACGGAAGTTCCCCGTGACGCCTGAGTCGGCGTGGATCGTGATGCCGGGAAGGATCTCCTCGCCCTCGTCGAAGCCCAGACGCTCCATGTCGAAGTGCGCGAGACCTATCCCGTGGGCGGTGTGCGTCGGGTTCTCGCGGTCGTGCGAGGCCACCGCCTGGGCGAAGCGCTCGAGGTTCCTGGCGATCTTGTGAGTGTCCGCCATGATTCTCGGGCTGAGGGTAGCGCGGGCGGGCCCGCGCGTGCGTTGTACATTGGGAGCGATGGTCGGGGCCCAGCCAGTCGACGCTCTGCCGGTCGGCTCCTCGACCGGCGCTGACGCTCGCAACGACGGCGGCGGCCGCGAGGTCATACGCACCGTCGAGCTGACGAAGGTCTATGCCGGCACCGACTTCGCCGCGGTCGACACCCTCAACCTGAGCGTCCACGCCGGGGAGATCTTCGGCCTGTTGGGCCCCAATGGCGCCGGCAAGACGACGACCGCCGGGATGCTCACCACGCGGGTCATCCCGACCTCCGGCTCCGCCTACGTGGGCGCGATCGACGTGGTCGCCCATCCGGCGCTGGCCAAGCAGCTGATCGGGATCGTCTCCCAGCAGAACACGCTCGACCGCCAGCTGACGGTGTGGGAGAACCTCTACTTCCATGGACGCCTGTTCGGCATCTCCGCGTCGCGTTCCCGCGAGATCGCCGATGAGCTGCTCGAGCAGCTCCACCTCTCAAAATGGGCGAAGGCCTCGGTCTACGCGCTGTCGGGAGGGATGGCCCAGCGGTTGATGGTTGCGCGCGCGATCTTCCACCGCCCGGCGGTGCTGTTCCTCGACGAGCCGACCGCCGGCCTTGACCCGCAGAGCCGCCTTGCGCTGTGGGAGATCCTCGCCGAGCTGAACGGCGATGGCCAGACGATCCTCTTGACGACGCACTACATGGAGGAGGCCGACCACCTGTGCGGGCGGGTCGCGATCATGGATCACGGCAAGATCCTCGCGCTCGACACGCCGGAGGCGCTCAAGCAGTCGCTGGGCGCCGACACGATCGTCACCGTCAAGGCCGGCGGCGACACGGACGCGCTCGCCGAGCGCCTGGCCGGCGAGATCCCGGAAGTCACGCGCACGCGCGTGATCGACGGCGGCGTCGAGCTCCACGTCAAGGGCGCCGAGCGGCTCGTCGTGAGGATCGTCAACGCCGCCGAGAGCGCCGGCTTCGAACTGGCCGACCTGTCGGTGTCCGAGCCGAGCCTCGAGACGGTCTTCATCAGCCTCACCGGCAAGGAGCTGCGCGACTGATGGCTACGAGCACCGCCCCCCAGGCGCTCGCCGAGGGACCGCTGCGGTCCCCCATCACGCTCGAGCCGACGCGCTCGACCCTGGCCGCGAGCCGCTCGGCGCTGCTGGCGCTGATCCTGCGCGACCTGGTCGTGCTGCGCAAGAACTTCCTCGAGTTCGTCATCCGCACGCTCGTCCAGCCGTTCCTGTTGGTGTTCGTCTTCCTGTACGTGTTCCCCACGATCGGCCAGGGCGTGGGCGGCGGCGGCGGCAAGGTCGCCGAGTCCGCGTTCGCGACCGTGCTGGTCCCGGGCGTGGTCGGCATCACGATCATGTTCCAGGGCATCCAGGCGGTCGCGATGGTGCTCGCTCAGGAGTTCGGCTACACGCGCGAGATCGAGGATCGCGTGCAGGCGCCGTGTCCGATCTGGCTCGTCGGCGTCGCCAAGGTCCTCTCGGGCGCGGCCCAGGGGCTGATCGCCGCCCTGATCGTCTTCCCGATCGCATCTGTGGTCCACGCCCCCGGCGTGCACGCGCACCTGTCCGTGACCTGGTGGATCGTCATCACCCTGATCCCGCTGGCGTGCGTCACCATGACCTCGCTCGGCCTGCTGCTGGGGACCGTGTTCGAGGCACGCAACCTCGGGCTGATGTTCGGCTTCGTCGTGCTTCCGCTGACGTTCCTCGGCGGCACCTACTACCAGTGGACGAGGCTCGCGCCGGTCCAGGTCGCCGGCATCCACTGGCTGCAGATCATCGTGCTCGTCAACCCCCTGATCTACATCAACGAGGGCCTGCGCGCGGGCCTCACGCACGCGGCGCACATGCACCTGTACATCGTCTACCCGGTGCTGATCGCCTTCCTAGTCACCTTCCTCACGCTCGGCCTGCGCAACTTCAGCCGGCGCGTGCTCTCCTAGCCCGCAGACGGCCCCAAAGCCGCCGGAGCCTCCCGCTCGGGGTCGTAGAAGCGCGCGACCGTGAAGCCGATCAGGACCGGCACGTGGATCGCGAACACGAGCAGTGACAGCGACAGCACGACGAGCGGTCCGCCGCTCAGGTGGTCGCGCAGGAACGAGTACTCGATCATGCCCGCGATGATCAGGTAGGCGATGAACGCCCACTTGGCCACGTCAAAGAAGCGCCCCCACGGGAAGCCGTGCACGCGTGCGAGCAACAGCAGGTTGCCCGCCAGCAGCAGGACCGAGGCGGCGAGCAGCGCGACGGCCGGCGCGAGCGGCACGTGGTGGGGCAGGTGCGCGGCCAGGTAGATCCCGCCGGCCACGATCAGCGCCAGCGAGGTCATTCCGATCTGGGTGACCGGCGGCAGCCGGCGCTCGCTCATCGCGCCCTCATCCCACCGTCAGCTTGGCCATGATCACGAGCGTCGCCACCTGCATCGCTCCGAGCACCCCCGCGCTGTACATGAACCGCTTCATCAGCCGCTCGATCACCTCGGGGTTTGGCCTCGGCTTCTTCAGCTCCACCAGCACGGCGATGTTCGCGGGCTCCAGCAGCCCCAGGGCGATGACCGCCATCACGCCGACGACGATGAAGCTCGCCACCGTCCAGCCGTGCAGGTAGTAGCTCGACTGAACGGTTCCCAGATGCACCCCGAGCTGCCACCCGGCCGCCAGCGTGGCCGTCACCACGGTCGGCATGATCAACACCATCTTCGGCATCAGCCGGGTGGTGAACTCGATCCGCGCCGGGACCGACAGCTTGCCCATGATCGGGCCCAGCACGAAGCCCAGGAACAGGTCGATGACGGTCCACGAGGCCCCGCCGACGAAGTGAAAGAAGGCCAGCGGCCAGAGTTTGTTGGCCGCGATCGCCGCGATCAGGAGCACCAGCACCGCCCCCACCAGCACCAGCCCCCTGCGGGGGACGATTTCGAAGTCCGGCCGCCCTATTGCCGCCGGGGGCGCGCCGACCTGAGCAACGCCCTCCTCTACCGCCACCGTTGCCATGGCGCGAGAATACCGCCGGCCCGCGCGCTTGCCAAGCCCCGTTTCGGCTGAAGAGATGTGGTCGCGGCTAGCCGGGGAAACCGACGGAGAAACGTCCGACAATCGTGGTGCCGCTGGCCAGTGGCGCCGGCAGGCGGTCGGGGTAGGCGTAGGTCCGTGGGAACGCGACGACGCCGCACACGCGGTGACCTTCGAGGTTCCAGCAGGGGCTCGGAGGGTTGTACGGTTCGCTGCGGCACGGGTAGGCGCTTTCGCAGGGCGGCGCGTGAGGAACGGCATAGATCGCGCCTTCGTAGGAGCCGCCCCGGCACCAGTGCCCGGTCGAGGATTTCGCAGGCGTGAGGGCGAGCGCGACCTGTCCGCTCGGCTGCGGGTAACCGTAGTCGGTGCGCTGCATGTTGCTGGATGTCGAGCACGGCGGGGGCGAGGCCCTCGTGTATCTCCTGTACGGCTTCAGCACGACCACGCCGTAGTAGTAACCGCCTTCGGGAAGTTGCCCGGCGCGGAAGCTTACGTGGACGTTCTGGCGGACGGTGAGCGTGCGCTGCACGTGCACGGACACCGGCGCTGCCAGCGCCACAGCCGACATTGCCAAGCCGGCAGTGCCGGCGGCGCCCGCCGCGAGGAGCCTGCGCTTGAGGACCGGCATGGCGCGAGAATACCGGCGCCCCGGGCCTGGGTCAGGCCACGGCCTTGCGCGCCGGGTTCGCTACGCGCTGCCTTCTGGTTTCTCGATGATCTCGATCCGATAGCCGTCGGGGTCGCGCACGAAGCACAGGCGCGAGCCGCCCTCGCGCACCGAGTAGGGCGGCCTCTCCGGCTCGATCCCCTGCTCGGCGAGGCGCGCGAGCGTCGCGTCGAGTTCCCCCGAGGTGATCGCGATGTGGCCGTATGCGGTGCCGAGCTCGTAGGAGTCCACGCCGAAGTTGTAGGTCAGCTCGAGGCGCGGCATGTCGCCGTCGCCCGGCTGGTTCATGAACACGTTGACCGCCTCGTCGCGGATCGGGATGCGGCCGATCTCCTCGAACCCCAGTGCGCTGTAGAAGGCGACGGAGCGGTCGATGTCGGTGATGCGATAGCAGGTGTGGATCAGTGCCATGGCAGCGCAGTCTAACGGCGGAAACGACCGAGGCGCCGAGTAGCCTCCGCCCCTGGATATGGGGACTTGGGATCTCGGAGATAGGGGAGGGGAAGAGGCCATGGTCAGGATCATCGTGACGACCGAGCAGAGCGAACCTGTGCTGCTCGACGAGCAGGTCGGCCTGGAGCATCTCAGCGACGGTCACGCCGCAAAGCAGCTCGTCGAGCGACTGCGCTGGGCGGTCACCGACGCCGAGCAGGCCGAGCGCGTGCTGGCCGATCGTGAGCAGCACGGTCCCCGCCCGGTGGGCGCCTGAGCCGCCCGCGCCAATGGGTCAGACCGGAGGTTGCGCCGCGGCGCGCGCGGCATCGGAGGCGGCCCGTGCGCGGGCGATGTCCTCGAACTCGCTGCGGAACTCGGTGAGGCTGTCGGCGAGCGCCGAGAAATCCGAGCCGGGGAGCACGAGCAGATCGAGCGACGTCAGCGCCCGCGTGCCGGCGGTGCGCGGACCCCGCCCCAGCAGCGCCATCTCGCCGAAGTACTCGCCCGGCCCGAGCTCACCCACCACCTGTGGCCCAGAGCCCTCCGCGCCGAATCGCTTCAGAACCTCGACGCGCCCGGACAGGATCATGAACAGGCTGTCGCCGGTGTCCCCCTCCTCGAACACCGTCTCACCCGCCTCGTAGTGGGCCTGGGTCGCGCCGCGGCCGCCGCCCAGGTTGAGCTGCACCGGGTGGGGCGGGAGCACGAGGTCGCTCAGCCATGAAATTGCCACGCGCGTCTTGCGGCTGGCGCCGGGCAGCTTCGACCAGTAGATCCCGCGCCACATCAACCATGCCGGCAGGCCCGCCACGAGCACGCCGCCGGGCAGCTCGGCGACCGCGCGGTGATGGCCGAGCGCGCCCAGCTTGCCGAGGCCGGTGAACGCGAACGAGCGCCGCCGCGCTCCGCTGTGGCTTGCGAGGATGTTTCCGGCGAGCACCTTCGCCTGGCGGATCGCGTGCTGAGCGGTCGGCGGACACGGATCGCCGCCGGGCATCGGGATCAGCCCGCAGTCGCCGACGGCCCACACCCCCTGAGTGCCCTTCACCGCCATCGTGGCGTCGCACTCGAGGCGCCCGTGCACCGTCGCCAGCCCGAGCTGCTCGACCACCGGGTTCGGCGATGAGGGCACGGTGGAGATGAGCGTGCGCGTCGAGATGCGCCGGCCGCCGGAGAGCACGGCGCTCTGCGGGCTGGCCGCCACGAGCCGCTCGCCGAGCATGAGCTCGATGCCCTGCTCGTTCAGCTCGCGCGTGGCGTAGCGGGCCAGATGGGATGTGAGCTCGCGCTCCAGCACGCTCATCCCGCTGTGCACGAGGATCACGCGGACCTCCTCGCGCGGGATCGAGCGGTAGTCGCCGACGGCTTTACGGACGAAGTCGTTGAGTGCCGCCGCGACCTCCGTGCCCGAGAACCCGCCACCCGCCACCACGAAGGTGAGCATCGTCCGGCGCACCTCCGGATCGCGCACCACCGATGACTGCTCGAGCACCTGAATCACGTGGTTGCGGATGCGCACCGCGTCGGCCAGCGTCTTGAACGGGAGCGCGTGCTCGGGCAGGCCCGGCACTCCCCGGAAGTCGGTCACGTTCCCGAGCGCCACCACCAGGTGATCGAACGGAAGCTCTTGGGTCTGGGGCGTGAGCCCGGCGCCCAGGGTGACCACCCGGCGATCGAGATCGACGCCCTCGATCTCCCGCACGAACAGGTCGGTCTCGGCCAGGAGCTGCCGCAGCGGGCTGACCGTGTCGAGGATGCCCACATCCCCGGCGATCACCTCCGCGAGCATCGGCTGGAACACCAGGTAGTTCTCGCGATTGACCAACGAGATCTCGAGCGGCGCGCCCTTGGCCCGCAGGCGCTCGAGGTGAAGGGCGGTGTACACGCCGCCGAAGCCGCCGCCCAGCACGACCACGCGGGCGCTGTGTGGGGAGGGCATCGGCGAATTATCCCGGCTGTGCGGGCCAAGCGCCCCCCTCGTGGGGGGTTGGCGTTCAAGTCGGTGAACGCAAGAGGTACGTCCGGCCCATTGTCGTCAGAACGCGAGTGACCACACTCGGTAGGGCTTACACAGCAGCAATCGCGTCCCGCGGGCTCAGCCCGGGTGACGCGCCTATGACACTGGAGGAAAGGAATCCAATCAATGTCCACTTTCATCAGCCGTCGGACCACTGCGGGCCTCGCAACAGCCGGGACGCTGCTGCTCGGCGCGCTCGTGGCGGCCCCTCAGGCCGGCGCGCAACCCGTGTATGTCTGCCAGAAGGTCGGCGGCACATTCCACGTCGTGACCGGCAAGCAGAAGTGCAAGAAAGGCGAATCCAAGCTGTCGCTCGGCGTGAGCTCGGCGGGCGCGATGGGTGTCGTCGGAGCAACCGGCCCGGCCGGACCCGCTGGTGCCGCTGGTGCCGCTGGCGCCAACGGCAGCAACGGAGCGGTCGGCGCAACCGGACCTGCCGGAGCCCCGGGAGCTGCCGCTAACGCCGGAGCCACCGGAGACAAAGGCGCGACCGGCCCGACGGGCCTGACCGGCGTGACCGGAGCAACTGGCGTGACCGGAGCCACCGGACCCACGGGGCCGACCGGCGCGACGGGGGCAAGCGGCGCGACGGGGGCAAGCGGCGCGACGGGCTCCATCGGCGCGATCGTCAAGGTCAAAGAAACGAACAAAACCGAAGTCTTGGCGGACGGGCAGGTAATCGTCAAAGCCGTGTGTCCGGCCGGTGACATTCTCGTCGGGGGCGGGTTCAAACCGCAGCCCGAGGGGGTCGTCGTCCTCGCGTCCGGTCCCGACGAAGCCGAAACCGGCTGGGAATACTCAGCCCGAAACGAAGGCACGGGAGAAGGCGGAACTGGGCCAGTGAAGGTAGGCGAAGTGACCGTGTGGGCGTTCTGCGGTCCCAAATGATCTGAGCACTCCGATCAACGGCTCAAGGGCTGGCGAACGTCGGGCTGTGTGACAGCGCGGCATGTCAGCGGAGCCCTCTAGCGACGACGACCCCGGCCCCACGGCCGGGGTCGTCTGCGCTCTAGCTTGCCGGCCGGCTCTAGACTGCCTGGCGTGCGAACCCTGATCGTCGGCCACGGCGGGCGCGAGAGCGCCCTCGCGTTTCGCATGTCAGAGCACAGCGAGCTGCACGCCTTCACCGGTCACGCCAACCCCTCGATCGTGCGCTACGCCGAAGAGTCGGGCGGGAGCCATGCGATCGGCGACGTATGCGACCCGCGGGCGGTGGCGGCCTTTGCGCGCGCACAGGAGATCGACCTCGCGATGGTGAGCGCCGATGAGCCCCTGGCAGCCGGAGTCGTCGACGCGTTGCTGGCCCAGGGCACGCGTGCCGTCGGTCCCACCCGCGCCGGCGCGGAGATCGAGTGGAACAAGGTCTTCGCCCGCTCGCTGCTCGCGGACGTCGCGCCGGATGCGGTGCCGATGCTGCGCGTCGTGACGCGGGCCGAGGAGGTCGCGGAGGCGATCGACTCCTTCGGCACGACCCCGGTCGCGGTCAAGCCCTCTGGCCTGACCGGGGGCAAGGGCGTGAAGGTGATGGGCCCGCATCTGGCGAGCCATGGGGAGGCGCGGGAGTATGCGCTCAGCCTGCTCGCGCGCGGCGGCCCCGGAGAGTCGGTTCTGATCGAGGAGAAGATCCTGGGCGCCGAGTTCACGATCCAGGCGATCAGCGACGGCACGACCGTCGTGTTCCCGCCGTCCACCTACGACTACCCCTTCCGCTTCGACGGCGATGAGGGACCGGGTACCGGTGGCATGGGCTCGCTGTCGATGCCCACGCAGACGCTGCCCTTCATGACCGCCTCCCACTACGAGCGGGCGTGTTCGATCATCGAGCTGGTGATCGAGCGCCTCGCGAGCGAGGGCCGCCACTTCACCGGCGTCATGAACAGCGGCTTCTTCGCCACCGCCGATGGCGTCAAGGTGATCGAGTTCAATGCCCGCTTCGGCGATCCGGAGTGCATGAACATCATGAGCCTCCTGCGCGGGGACTGGACCGAGGTCATGGCGCACATGGCCGGCGGCGGGCTGAGCCAGGGCGATGTTCCGCTGAGCGAGGACGCATCGCTCGTGCTCTATCTGGTCTCACCCGACTACGCGCTGCGTGGCGGCCGGGCCTACGAGTTCGGGCTCGACCGCCGCGCGATCGAAGCGTCCGGGTGCCACGTGTTCTTCGCCTCCTCGGTCGAGGCCGCGGCGAATCGCTACACGACCGTCGGGACCTCACGCGCCGTCGCGCTTGCGACGACGGCGCCGACCCTTCAGGGCGCGCGCGAGCGCGTCGTGGAGTGCGCCGAATCGGTCGGCGTGCTCGAGTGGCGCAGGGATGTGGGCGACGAGGATTATCTGAACGGCCTGAGCGCGCTGGTGGCGGGCGTAGCGGTGTGAGGGCCTCGCCGGTGTGAGGGGCTACCTGCAAGGATGGCGGCGATGATCCTCGAGCGCTCCTCGCACCCGCAGTTCCTGTCGAACACCTACCTGGTCGCAGACGACGAGGGCGGTCCAGCGTTCTTCATCGACGCCGGCGGGCCGGTGGGGCCCCTGATCGAGGCGGCCGATCGACTCGGCCTGACGCCCAGCCACGTGCTGCTGACACACCACCACTTCGATCACGTATGCGAGGTGGGCCTCCTGCGCGAGCGCTGGCCGAAGCTCGAGGTCCTCATCAGCCCGCTCGAGCGCGACATGCTCGCGAGCGCCGAGAACGGCTCCGACGGCGGGGTCATCACGGGCACGATCGAGGCCGGACAGGCGCTGCAGCTCGGAACGCTCGAGGTGCGTCCGCTGTACACGCCCGGGCACACGGCCGGAATGCTCTCGTTTCTCGTGGGCGATCGTTTTGAAATGGCCGACCCGGCCGCTCCGCGTCACGCACAGACGCGCTCCGCGAGCGCCGCGCCCGGCGGTTTCAGCGGGGGCGAGGCGGTCGTGTTCACCGGCGACACCCTCTTCAAGAACTCGGTCGGAGGGGTGAGAGCGCCCGGGCACACGACCTACACGGACCTGCGCGACTCGATCATGGGGACGTTGATGGAGCTGCCGCCCGAGACGATCATCTACCCCGGTCACGCCGAGGCGAGCACGGTGTCGCAGGAGTGGGACACGAACCGGTTCATCCGCATCTGGCGCGGCCTCGACGCTGAAGGCGCAGAGCCCTGCACGGCGCTCGGCAAGCCCGCCACGCTCGTGCTGCTCGGGGATGATTACGACGGCGGCAAGAAGGCATGGGTGCGCTGGCCGGACGGCTCTGACGACATCGTGCCTGGATCACAGGTCGAGCGCGACGCGTGAAGGCCGCTCCCGCCGGCCTTCAGAAGATCGCTCGATCCGACTGCGGTTCGTAGGATTAAAGCCATGGCACGCGAGAGCGAGAAGATCCCCACCTCGCGCGCCCAGCGCACGGCCACCGTGGCAACACTGGCCGCGAGCGAGGCCGTCAAGCAGTTCGGGACCCGCGCCGCGAACGTAACGCGCGGCGAGGAGGCCTCGCGGGAGGCCATGTCCAAGCGCCAGCTGCAGACCGCCAAGCAGATCGTGGCGGTGCTCGGAACGATGAAGGGTGCGGCCATGAAGCTAGGGCAGGTGATGTCCTTCCTGGACGTCGGCCTCGTGGCCGAGGAGCACCGCGAGGAGTTCCAGCGCGAGCTTGCCAAGCTGCGTGACGCTGCGCCGACAGTGTCCTTCAAGCAGATGCGCCGGGTGATCGAAGACGACCTCGAAGAGCCGATCTCGGCCGTGTTCTCATCCTTCGATGAGGAGCCGATAGCGGCCGCGTCGATCGGACAGGTCTACCGGGCGACGCTGAAGGATGACGGCCGCGAGGTGGCCGTCAAGGTTCAGTACCCGGGAGTCGCCGGCGCCGTCAGGGCGGATCTGCAGAACCTGGACATGATCATGCGGGTGCTCAAGCGGATGACGCCGGGGATGGACGTGAAGGCGATCGCCGAGGAGATCCAGGAGCGCATCGGCGAGGAGCTCGACTATGAGCTCGAGGCTCAGAACCAACGTTCGCTGGCGCGCATCTTCGCCGGTCATCCCTTCATCCTCGTACCCGATGTGATCGGCTCGCTCTCGCGCGAGCGGGTGCTCGTCAGCGAGTTCGTCAGCGGCGTCGGTTTCGAGGAGCTGAAGGGTCGCCCCCAGCCCGAGCGCGACCGCATCGGCGAGATCGTGTTTCGCTTCTTCCTGGGGTGCCTCTATCGCCACCGTCAGTTCTCGGGGGACCCGCATCCGGGGAACTTCCTGCTGCTCGATGACGGACGCGTCGCGTTTCTCGACTTCGGGCTGTTCAAGCGTATGGACCCCGCCGCCGTGGAGCTCGAGCTGGCGGCTCAGCGGGCGGTCGTCGAGGGCGACGCGCTCGCGCTGCACGAGCTGCTCGCGAAGTCGGGCTTCCTGCCCGAACCCGAGCGCGTGAACCCCGACCACCTGCTGGCCTTCATCGAGGACGCGATCTGGTGGTACACGACGGCCGACGAGGTCGTCCAGCTGAGCCCGGAGGATGCCACGCACGTGATGATCGAGAGCTCCGACCCGCGCTCGAGCCACTTCCGCGAGATGCGCCACCAGGACATGCGCCCGGAGCATCTGTTCGGGCGGCGCATGGAGATGCTCACGCTGGCGGTGCTGTCGCAGCTGCGGGCCAGCGCCAACTGGCACCGGATCGCGCGCGAGTGGATGTATGGCGATGAGCCCGTGACCGAGCTCGGTCGCGAGGAGGCCGCCTTCTACGGGCGAAGCGGCGTCGGCGCCGCCGGCTGAGCAGACGCCCCGCTGTCAAATCGCCTGGATCCAGGCTCATCCTGGATCCAGGCTCACGCTGCTGAGGGCCTCTTCTAGGAGCCGGCCAGCGCCTTCTGCTTGATCTGATCGAACTCGGCCTGCGTGATCGCGCCGCTGTCGAGCAGCTGCTTGGCCTTTGCGATCTGATCAGCGGGGTCGCTGGCGCCGGCGACCGACTTCACGTATTCGTCGACCTGGGTCTGCGCGCTTTCCTGAGCCTTGATCGCACGTTCGGTCATCCCCTTGTGCTCGACGATCAGATAGATGAAGGACCCGAAGTACGGGATGATGATGATGAAGATGATCCACAAGACCTTCACGAAGCCCGAGGTGTCATGGCGGCGGAAGATGTCGGTGAACACTGTGAACAGGATCCAGAGCCAGACGATGAACGCAAAGAAGATCAGGATCGTCCAGAAGACTTCGAGAAACGGATAGTTGTTGCTGGCTAGGATCATGTCGTCCTTATCGATCGAGGGATGAGTACGCCGTCCCTCAGCCGCGAGGCGTAGGTCAGGGCGGCGTGCAGGCTACAACATACTCACGCGCACGCAGGCGTCGCATCGAGGGACGATCAGCGCACTCCGGCAAACCCCAGGACAGGAGATGACATGAGCGACAGACCCGTTTTCGTATATGCCGCGACCTACAGCGACCGCGCGGATGCCTTCGCCGACTACGACGGTCTGCTGGACCTCCACGCGGCGAAGCTCGTGGGCACCTACGACGTCGCATTGATCGTCAAGGGAGACGACGGCAAGGTGCACGTCGCAAAGCACGAGAAGCCGACGCAGCACGGCGCCTGGGGAGGCATCGCGGTCGGAGCGCTGGTGGGGGTCGTGTTCCCCCCCTCGATCATCGGGGCCGCCGTCGTCGGCGGCGTCGTCGGCGGCGTGGGTGGACATCTGCGCAAGGGCATCTCGCGCGGCGACACAAAGGAGCTCGGGGAGCTGTTGGATGACGGTGAGGCCGCGCTGATCGTGATCGGCGAGTCGCGCGTCGAGGAGCAGCTCGACAAGGCGCTCACGCGCGCGGTGAAGTCCATCGAGAAGGAAATCGACGCCGACAACAAGGAGTTCAAGCGCGAGCTCGAGGCGGCCGCGAAGGAAGCCGCGGCGAGTTAGGCCTGATAGCCTCGCCGATCGTGGCCGAGCACCCTGACGAGACGGCCAGGGATGGCGGGGAGAGTGAATCCAGCACGCCGGCGGCCGCGTCCGCCGGCGCCCGGTCTACGGGCGCGGGCGCAAGCGGCGTAACAGGGCGCTCGGGCGGGCCCCCAGCGCGGAGCGAACGCGAGGGTGGGGGCGCACACCGCATCTGGGTGCGCGTGATCCTCGGCGTCGCAACGGTGCTCGCTATCTTCGCGATCTTCGCGGTCTGGGCCAACCGCCAGCTCATGAACCCCACCAACTGGGCGAAAACGAGCACGGCGCTGTTGCAGAAGCAGACCATCCGCACCGCCCTGTCCGGCTATCTGATCGAACGGCTGTACGCGAACGTCGACGTCCAGGCCCAGCTCAAGTCGGGCCTTCCGCCGCAGCTAGCGCCACTCGCCGGCCCGATCTCCGGCGCGCTTCACAACCTCGCCGAACAGGGCGCCGAAAAGGCACTCGAAGCCCCGCGCGTGCAGAGCGCCTGGGAGAACGCCAACCGCACGGCCGACGAGGCGCTCGTCGCGATCGTCAAAGGCGGCGGCTCGCGCGTGCAGATCAACGGCGGAACCGTCTCGCTGAACCTGCGCGAAATCGTGGCCAAACTCGCCACGCGCCTGGGGCTGCCCTCGGGCATCGCCGAAAAACTGCCGGCGTCGGTGGCGAACCTGAAGATCGTCACGTCCAATCAGCTGGGGCTCGCGCGCAGCCTTGCGAAGGCGCTGCACGCCCTGGCGCTGCTGTTGACGATCCTCACCTTTGCGCTGTACGTGCTTGCGATGTATCTCGCCCGTGGACACCGGCGGCGGACGCTGATGTGGGTCGGCGGGAGCCTCGTGTTCGCCGGCCTGATCGTGATCCTGGGTCGCAAGATCGGACAGGGCCAGCTCGTCTCGGCGATCACCACCGACGCTTCGATCGAACCCGCTGCCAACGACGCCTACTCGGTGGCCACCTCGCTGCTCGTGCAGGTCGCAAGCGCCTGCATCATCGTCGGCATCCCTGTGATCCTCTCGGCCTGGTTCGCCGGGCCGGCACGCTGGGCGGTCTCTGCCCGGCGGTTCCTCGCGCCCCATTTCCGCGATCGTCCGGGCCTTCCCTACTGGATCACGGCCGCGCTGCTCGCGCTCGTCTTCATCTGGGGCCCGATCCCGGCCACACGCAACCCGTGGGAGATGCTGATCTTCACGATTCTCGCCTTCTTCGGCGCACATGTGCTGCGCGGCCAGATGGCCGAGGAGTTTCCGCCGGGGGCGACTGTCTAGCCGCGGCGACTATGCGGCCGGGCTCAGAGCCCGGTCTCGGCGGTGATGCGGCCGGACTTCACCGCCGCCTCCAGTGCCTTGTAGTCGCGTTCGTTCTGTTCCGCGTAGGCGTGGGAGAACTCGACGATCGCGCGCTCGAAGCTCGGGCCCTTGCCCAGGTAGGCGGCGATCGCGATGCGGTCCCCGCTGCGCGCATGCGCGCGCGCGAGCGTCCAGCCGCACAGCTTGCCGTAGGCGGCCAAGCCCTCGGGAGCCAGCTGCTCGATTTCGGCCGAACCCTTCCAATCCTTGAGCTGGCGCCCGTAGAAGTCACGTTCCTCGCCGTCCATGCCGGCGTCGACGTGCAGCCAGCCGAGGAAGATGTCGCTCGTGGCCTGCATCAGCCGCTGTCCCGCGACCACGCGCTGACCGTGGTTCTCAAACTCGCTCGGCGCTACGAACTCCTCGAGCACCGACGCCTCGGCCTCCTTCATCTGCAGGAACAGCGGGTCCTCGCCGTCGCGGCCCAGCATCAGCGCGATCCAGGCGCGCGTGCCCACGCTCCCCACGCCGACGACCTTGCGCGCGAAATCGGTCAGCTGAAACTCCTCGAGCAGCACGCGCCGGTCGTACTCCAGCGTGGCCCGATATGAGCGCAGCAGGTCGTGCAGCGCTTCGAACATTTCATCGCGCTCGTCCCCCTGCAGCAGATCATCGAGCGGCACGATCAGCGGCGGTTCGGCGACGATCCGCGCCTGACCGTCCACCACGCGCGTCAGTTTGGAGAAGGCCGTCATGCTGTCCTTGGTGCGTGCCTTCGCGAGCGCCTTGCCGGCCTTCTTGACCGCTTTGGGTTGCAGCTGTGAGCCGAATTCCTTGAGCGCGCTCTCGATTTCCAAGTGGGCGTACCAGACTTCGAGGTTCTTCATCGAGGCGAAGCTCGCCATCGCGTTGCGGTAGGAGCCGACGGTGTCCAGCACGACCTGGTCCTGGTCCTTGCCGGCGTATTCGTTGTTTTGGGCGGCGATCAGCATGCTCACCGCCAAGCGCTTGACGTCCCACTCCCACGGTCCCGGAAGCGTCTCGTCGAAGTCGTTGAGGTCGAATACCAGTCGCCGCTCGGGCGAGCCGAACACGCCGAAGTTAGACAGGTGCGCGTCGCCGCAGCACTGCACGTGAAGGCCCGAGCGCGGCGTTGTCGCCAGGTCGCTGGCCATGATCAGCGCGGCGCCTCGATAGAAGGTGAACGGCGAGACGAGCATGCGCCCGTAGCGGATCGGAACGAGTTCGGGCACGCGCGTCTTTGCCTGGCGTTCGAGCAGTTTGATCGGATCACCACGGCGCGCCGGCGGCTCATAGGCCGCGTGGCTTGACCGCGGCACTTCCGCGCGCGCCGCCTTGCCGTGCGCTGCCCGCTCGGCGACGGTCAGGTGCGGCACTGTCGCACTGGCGTCGCTGACCGTCGACATGAGCAGACCATACTCCCTAGCCGACTTGGCCATGATCGCCTCCGGCTGACCGCGTCCGCGCGATCCAGTCGCGCAGCTCCTCGTGCATCGCCGCCACGCCCACGATCGGATGCGCCGGGTCGCTCCACGCGCTGGGAACCACCGCAAACGGTCGCGTCTGCGGGCCGCCGAGACCGCCGTGTGAGCCCATGAACTCCTCGAATGGCGCCACCTCGTTGGAGTCCGGGTCGTACATGCTGTTCACAAGTATGTCCGGGCAGTGGGGGAAGCGATCGTGGCGGCGCAGATGGTCGGCGGCCGTCGGGTCGAAGTGGGCGAGCGGATCCTCTCCCTCGACGGCGTCGTCCTTGAGGCGCCTGTGGCCCGCCCGCCCGATCACGAGCGTTCCCTGCGCCTGTGATCGCACCATCACGAACCCGACGCCGGGATGAGCGGTGAGCGTGTCGAGCAGCCGCGGATGCGTCTCGGCAATCTGCTCGAGCCCCAGTCGCTCGACGCTGTGAGGCAGGTAGATGAGACCGAGATTGCCGGAGGCGAGAACGACCACCTCCTGCTCGGGCAGCCGGCCCGCCTCGTTGCGCTCGGCCAGCGCGTCCTTGTTCGGTCCGAGCGCGACGGTGCCGTCCACCGAGCGGCTGCGGGTGACGCGCGCCAGCGTCCTGCCGCCGACGCTCGGCTCCTGGCTCGCGTCGGCCAGCACGGCGCCGACGTTACCCCATGCCTCGTCGATGGCGGCCGGTGCGTACACCTCACCCCGGGCGAGCGCCCCGTGCACGAGCTCCTCGAGCGTCTGGCCGTAGCGCTGGCGAAACGGCGCACCCTGTGTCTGACCGTGATCGGACAGCACGACCAGGTGATAGGGACGCGGCGACTGTGTCGCCGCGCGCTCGAGCCGAGCGAGCTGGTGATCATGCCGCTTGAGCACGGCCAGAGCGTCGGGCTGGCGAATCCCCGAATGGTGGGCGACCTCGTCGTAGCCGACGAAGGTTGCATAGCTGACAGGCACGCCCTCGACGATGTCGGCCATCAGCAAGGCCGTCACGAGGTCGCGCATGACCACGGTGATCGTTGCCCGGATCAGCGGGTAGAAGCCCCCGCGATTGATATGCGTGGCACCGCTGCGACGCTGGCGGATGGCCGCCACGCGCTCTTGCGCGATGTCCGCAAGCGACAGCACGATCGTGCGCAGAAACCCGTAGGGGTCTGAGAAGTAGGCGAAGAGATCCCCGGCCTTGGAGCGAGAGCGGTCGCGGATGACGCTCATCGTGGCGGTGCACCGTGGGGCTTCTCCGGAGAACATGTTCCCCCTGCTCGTGCCCGAGGGCGAGAGCAGGCCCTCGCCCGCCGAGTGGCGGCGCTCGATCTCGGCCGCGTCGGCCGGATGATTGGAGACCATCGTGCGACCCGACTCCTTCTCATACCAGCGGAAGGCGGGCATGTCCCAGTTGCTCCCGAGCAGCAGGCCGGCCTGGCTCGCGCCGGTCTGGGAGGAGAGGTCGCACTCCCACCCGAGGATTCGGTGTGTGCCATCTGACAGCCATCGTCCGATCGTCGGCGTGTGCCCCTCATCAACCGCCTCGCGCAAGATGCCCTCTCCGAGTCCGTCGATCTCGAACAGGATCACACCGGGGACATCGGTGCGATTGTGGCGGCGCGTGCGTCGCACGCGCCGGCGCACGACGCGCAGATGGTAGGCGTCGCCGTCGACGTCGAGCAGGGGCGCGACGAGCATCGACACGAGCGCCAGTCCGAACGCGATCGCGACGGCGGCCCAGAACGGTGGCGACTCGCCGTCGACCCAGTAGAACGCGAGCGCAACCGCCCCGGCGCTGAAGAGCAGCGAGGCCAGGCCGAAGGTGAGGATCGCAAGCGGCAGCGCCAGGCGAATCACGATCGGCCACAGCACGGCGTTGATGACCGCCATCGCCGCCGCCACAAGCGCGGCAGCGCCCAGCGAAAGTGTTTCAACGCCTGGGAGCACTGCGCTCAGCAGCACCAGCACGAGGCTCTCGACCGCGAGCAGCACGACGCCCCGGACGACGTATCCGAGGACCCGACGCGAGTTCTTCACGCGTTGTTCGGCGTTATGCCGATCGATTGCTCGGACATTGGTTGCTAGCTTCTCAGGGATGGTTGATGACGCGGTCGCGGCCCGTCGGGCCGGCACATCCGCGGACCGTATCGTTTTCCTCGGGCACTCCACCGTCCTCATCGAGCTCGAGGGCGTGCGGCTCCTGACCGACCCGCTGCTGCGCCGTCGCGTCGTGCACCTGCGCCGTCAGGTTCCTCCGGTCGACCCCGACGCTACCGCCGGGCTCGGGGCGGTGCTGATCTCACACGTGCATCAGGACCACCTCGACCTGGCCTCGCTGCGGCTGCTCGGCCGCGACACGCGGCTGCTCGTGCCGGCGGGCGCGGGCGCGTGGCTGCGCGGCCGGCGCTTTTCCCGCGTCACCGAGCTGGGCGTTGGCGAGACGGTCGACGTCGGTGCTCTCGCCGTCACCGCGGTTGAGGCCCGTCACGATGGGCGGCGCCGTCCGCGCGGCCCGCGAGCCGAGGCCCTCGGCTACCTTGTCCGCGGTCGCAGCGCCGTCTACTTTGCGGGCGACACGGAGCTGTTCGAGGGCATGCGCCAACAGCTGCCGGCGCTCGATGCGGCGCTGTTACCGGTGGCGGGATGGGGCCCGACCGTAGGTCCGGGGCATATGGGACCGCTCGACGCGGCCCGCGCTGCGCAACTGCTAGAGCCGAGGCTTGCGATCCCGGTGCACTGGGGAACCATGCTGCCGATCGGTCTCGCCCGCCGGCAGCGAGCGCTGCTGACCGATCCTCCGCACGAGTTCGCGCGGAGCGTCGC
The DNA here is from genome assembly GCA_963779605.1 of uncultured Solirubrobacteraceae bacterium. Lineage (GTDB taxonomy): Bacteria > Actinomycetota > Thermoleophilia > Solirubrobacterales > Solirubrobacteraceae > Palsa-744. The sequence continues at coordinate 128,956 of CAVZYR010000004.1, read as the reverse complement.
GCGCCTGGCTCCCGGCGTCGAGGTGCGCATCTTGAGTCCGGGGCAGGAAACCTTGCTCTGAGCGGCGAAGGAGGCGGCTATGAGTCCCGCTGACGTCGGGTTGGATGGGCGCGAGGATGACGCTCTGGCCCGGGAAGTAGGCGAAATCACGAGACTGTGGTGGCTGCTGCTCCTCGGCGGCATCGTCTCGCTCGTGATCGGTGTGCTGCTGCTCGTGTGGCCGAGCCGCACGCTCGAAGTGGTTGCGATTCTCGTCGGCATCGACCTGCTGCTCGTCGGCGGGATCCAGATTGGCCTCGCATTCGGCGAGCCCTCCGGATCGCGCACGGGCCCGCTGTTGCGGGGGGCGTTCGCGGCCATCGCCGGCATCATCGTGATCAGGCATCCCGGTGGAAGCCTGCTCGTGATCGCGCTCGCCGTCGGCATCTACCTGGTGCTGGCCGGCGTCATGAAGTTCGTATCCGCCTTCGAGACGAACGTGGGGCGCGGATGGCTTCTGCTCGGCGGGGCGCTCGACCTCGCGATCGGCGTCGTGATCGTCGCCTGGCCCAAGTTCGGCCTGACCTCCCTGGCCGTGGTGGTGGGCATCGCGCTCGTGCTGCGTGGACTGCTCGAGTGCGCGAACGCTTTCGTCCTGCGCTCTGCCGACAAGGCTCTCGAGGCCGGTTAGGCCCGGCGGCGAGCCGGCTTACAGCGGCTACCTGAAAACACCACCCTCAGGTGTGCGTGCTGAGCAGGGCGGCCTTGTGGGCGCGGAACTCCTCGTCGGTGAGATCGCCGCGGTGATACAGGCTGGCCAGGCGCTCGAGATCGGCGACCCGCGCGTTCTGTTCGCCGCCGTCGTCCGCGCTCGGGCGTGCGACCGACATCGCCGAGAAGGCTGCCTGGCGGCGTGCCACCAACCAGTCGCGGCAGGCGCGTGCGGCATCGCCCATCTTGGCGTCGGGAAATTCCCGCGCGGTCATTCGGCGCAGAGCCTGGATGCCGAGCACGAGCACGACCGCGATGCCGATCACCGGGGCCGGCTGGCGCGTCGAGGGGAACGGTCCCCAGATCACCAGGAGCAGGAGGGCCAGGCCGGCGGCGGCGTAGACGTAGTGGGCGTGCTCGCGCAGCGACGGCGCCAGCGCACGGCGAAGTATCAGCGCGGGGCGCGTTGAACCGGCGATCCAGGCACCAAAAACGACTACGCCTCCGTATGTGATGAGCGCGATCGCCGAGTCATACAGCAGGCTCGTGCCGATCCTGAAGACCTGGTGCACGGCCGCCTTGTCGGAGGGCACCTTGACGAGGGAGTTGACCACGGCGTCGCCGATGATGCGACGGGCGAGCACGACGATCAGGCCGATGCCCACCAGGCACCAACCGGTCGTGCGCACCGCCACCCGCCGCCGTCCCTCGGCCAGCCATATCGCCAGAATGAACAGGGCGAAGGCCAGCAGGGGCAGCACGAGCGCAAGGCCCTTGATGGCCTTCACGATGTTCTGCGCCGTCTTCAGCTGCGACGAGCGCAGGATCACGATGTTGCCGCTCAGGGGAGGCAGCGTCACCCCGAGCTTCTGCTGGACCGTGCTGCGGGCGGCCGCACCGGTGGAGCCCTGGATCTTCGACTGCACGCTCGCCAGCTGTTCCTGGAGCCCGAGCTGCGCGGCGAGTTGCGTGAGCAGCGGGTGCAGCTGCAGGGTTACGACACCGTTGCTCGTCGAGATCGTCTTTGAGCCTCCATTCAGGATCCGCAACAGCTCAAGCTGCGCGGTGCGGTTGGCCAGGCGCCAGGCGTTCTGGACCGTCGCCGTCGAGAGCACCTGAGGAGCGACCTGAACCGCGAGCGCGCGCAGCCCCGCCGTCGCCGGCGCCGCGAGCCCCGAGACCTGGGACGGCAGCACGCTCTTGATCTCGGAGGAGACATCGACAGAGCTGAACAGCTGGTTCACCAGCACGCCGCCCACGGCGGCCTCGATCGTGGGATCGGCGAGCAGCTGTGAGCTCGTGTTCGTCCAGTTGTCGGTGTTGAGCACCTGCCTGTTTACCCACACGGCCATCACGGCGAACACACCGATCACCACCGCGCAGGCGAAGATCGCGTTGATCGTCCAGCTCCGCCGGCGGGGCGACGGCAGCGCTGGGATCCTGGGCGCCGGCTCAGCGGACGGATCTGCGAGAGGGCCTGGCTCGGGCATCTCTCAGCCCCCCGAGCGCCGCTGCACAATTGCCAGAGCCGGGATCGCCGCTCTGCGGCTGTCTGCCCACACCATGCCTGTCAATCATTTCACTCGGCCGCGCGACGCGGCTGTAGACTGCGCGGCAAGCGCCCGGCCGGGCACGTTCATGCACATCGCACTGGGAAGGCCCTCTTGACGTCGATGCTCCTCACCAAGTCGCTCGCGCTCGCCGCCCTCGCGTGCGGCGCCCTGGCGCTTACGGCGTGTGGTGAATCCGCGCAGGAAAAGGCCAAAGCCGAAGTGTGCTCCGCGCGCGCGGACATCTCAAAGCAGGTCAATACCCTCACGAGCCTGACGGCCGCGACCGTCTCGCCCGATACGGTCAAGACGGGCGTCGAAGCGATCGCCAACGATCTGACCAAGATCAAGAAGGCGCAGGGCAACCTTGCGCCCGCGCGCAAGGAACAGGTGCAGACCGCAACCCACACCTTCGAAATGCAGCTCGGCTCGATCCTGACCGGGATCACGTCGAATCTCTCCCTCTCAAACGCCGAGACGCAGTTCAAGTCCGCGCTCACACAGCTCGCCGAAAGCTACAAGAAGACCCTCGCCCCGATCAACTGCTCATAGCGGGGCGTGAGGCGTGGCCGAGGGTCTGTCGGCGGCGGAGGTGGGCAAGGAGATCGGCGAGCACGGAAAGGACGCTCCCCATGCCGGCGCGGACCGCCGCGATCGGGTGCTGTCCGTGATCGAGGCGCTGCTGCTGTCGCTGGTGGCCGTGCTTGCGGCATATTCTGGCTACGCCGCGGCCAAGTGGGGCACGGAGTCCTCGGTGTCGTTGGCCAAGGCGTCGGCGGCGCGCACCAAGGCCAACCGCGCCGACCTCGAGGCACTTCAGATTCGCACGCTCGACTCGGTCTCGTTCAACGCCTGGTTCTCGGCCTTCGCGGCGGGCAACGCCAACGCGGAACGCCTCGCCGAGAAGCGGCTGCGCCCGGGCTACCGCCCGGCCTTCTACGCCTGGCTGGCCACCGATCCGGCACACAACCCGAACGCTCCGCCGGGCCCCTCCTACATGCCGCAGTACGTGATCCCCCAGGAAACCGCCGCCAACGTTGATGACGCGCAGGCGGATGCCGAGTTCGCGAAGGGCACGGACGCGGGGGCGACCGGCGACAAGTACGTGCGCGACACCGTGTTCCTGGCAACGGTGCTGTTCCTGGTCGGGATCTCAAGCCACTTTCCGCTGCGCCAGGCCCGCTACTCGCTGATCGGCGTCGGGACGCTGATCCTCGTGTTCTCGATCGTTCAACTGCTCGGCCTGCCGGGCCCGCCGTGAGCACCGCGACGGGCGCCCGTTCGATGGGGCTGCCCGCGACCCGTATCCCAGGCCGAGCGTCCTGTTAGCTTTCCGGCGTGGCGGACACGACCGAGCGCCGGGCGAGCGAGTGCGCCGGTAGGCCGCGGGCGTGCGGTTTGGTCGCCTCGGCATGATGGCGAGCTCGGCACCCAACGCGATCGCGAGCCCAGCGGTCCGTCGCCGTCGCGAGCGCTACGGGGTGCTGCTCGGCGCGATCATCCTCGCGTTCGCGGTCCAGGGCATCGCCGAACCCGCCGCTTGGGAGCAGATATTCATGACCACCCTGCTGGGGGTCACGCTGCTGCTCGCGTTTTGGGCGGGCGAAGCGAAACCCGTGGTCGTACGACCGGCGATCGTGATCGTCGTGCTGCTGATCATCGCGAGCGTCATAGAGGCCGCCAACGGCAGCGTGGATCACGGAGCGACAAGGATTGCAAACGCGCTGCTCGTGGGGCTCGCGCCGCCGATGATCGTCATCGGAGTTCTGCGCAGCCTGCGCGCGAGGCAGGCGGTCACGCTCGAGGCGGTATTCGGCGTGCTCTGCGTGTACATCCTCGTCGGCATGTTCTTCGGCTACGTGTACGGCACGATCGACCATGTTGGTGGTCACCCGTTCTTCGCCGGCGACCAGCCGGCCACCGTTGCGAACTGCCTGTACTTCAGCTTCACGAGCCTCACGACAGTGGGCTACGGGGATCTGACCGCGCGAACCAACCTCGGGCACACTCTGGCTGTATCCGAGGCCCTGCTGGGGCAGATCTACCTCGTCACGGTCGTCTCCCTGATCGTGGCGAACCTCGGTCGCAGCCGGCCGAGGGCGCAAGAACCGGCGCCCGGCCCTGACGCCGACGCGTAACAACCCGTGGGACTGCCTGCTCGCTAGACTACGCCGCGTGAAGGGCATCAGCCGGTCCACCACCAGCGGGGCCGGCGACAGAACCGACGACAGGAGAGGCCGTGAGCGACGAGGGTTTGGAGATGGGACCGGTAGACATCGTTGTGATCGGCTTTCCGCCGGATGCACCGAGGACCGGCGAAGCGATACCGATCTTCGTGGACCTCGTGGACCGCGGGATCATCCGGGTCTTGGATGTGCTCGTGGTCCAGAAGGACGCGCAGGGTACGGTCTCGGGCCTTGCGATCGCCGACCTCGACGGCGACGGGGCGGGCGACCTTGTCCTGTTCGAAGGGGCGCAGACGGGCATGCTCGGCGACGAGGACGCCGCCCTCGCCGGCGAGGCGCTCGAGTCTGGTGAGGCCGCCGTGCTGATCTGCTTCGAGAACGCTTGGGCCGGTCCGTTCGCCGCCGCTGTGCGCCGCAACGGCGGCCGCCTGCTGGACTTCCAGCGGGTGCCCACGCAGGAGCTGATCGCCGCCGTTCAGGCCCTCGACGCCGCTTAGCCATCCCAGAGAAAGAGAGACCAGCATGCCACTACTTCGCCGAGTTGCCCGTGTAGCCGCCGTTGGCGCTGTCGCGGGCGGCACAGCCGGGGCCGTGCAGCATCGCCAGCAGGGCAGGTGGGCGCGACAGGAAGAACAGCAGATGGCCGCTCAGCAGCAGCAGCAGGCGGCTGCCGCCCCGCCCCCGCCTGAAGAAGACCCGATGGAGAAACTCAAGGAACTCGGTCAGTTGCACGAGTCCGGCGTCCTCACCGATGAGGAGTTCGCGGCCGCCAAGGCGAAAATCCTCAACTGATCGGCGCTGAGCGCTTCCCATGTCGCTACTGGCGATCTCAGGCGGCGGCATCGGCGTCTTCAGCGTCGTGTACGTCCTGCTCTTCCTGTTTCTCGGCATCCGCTCGATCAAACACGGGCACTGGATCATGTTCCTGATCGGGATCCCGATCCCGATCTTCTGGATCATCGGTGGTCTGATGCCGCCTGTCCGGCGCTAGCGCGCTGGGTCAACGGCGACCGGCGCGCATCCTCGTGCAGGCCGGCGGCGGCCAGGCGAGCTCGAGCGCACCGGGAGGGCTCGCCGGCGTCAGCTCGTGAGCCCGGCGATGCCGTGGCCCAGCAGCGAGGCGGCGAGCAGGACGAGGATCGCCGCCGCGAGTGTCCGTGCGTGCCGCTCGAGCCAGACGCGAGCCCTGGCAAGCACCGCCTTTGTGCGCTCGGGCGCCACGGCCAGCATCACGAGCGCCACTGAGAGGGGAAGCAGCGACACGAGCGCAAACGCGACCCACTCGAGCGCGTACTGCCCGGCGCTCGGGTTGGTCTCGGAGATGTCCTTGAGGGCCAGCGGGATGAACCCACCCGGGTTGGCCAGCGTGGCGCCGGCGGCGACGACCGCGATCGCCGGCGATGAGGCGATCCTGCTCATCTGCTCGATCATCCCGGCCGCCCGTTTAGGGTTCGGGGGTCGCCGCAGCAAGCGCACGATGAAGAAAAGCAGGACCGCGCCCGCGACGACGTCGACGATCGCGACCCACGTCTTCGGTTCACTGGGCTTGTGCGAGGCGGCGTCGTTCCCGAGCACGAACGCCGCGACGATGCCGATGATGAGGGTGAGGCTGAGGGCGCCGAGGTAGAACCACGTGCCGGTGCGCAGGGGGCGCTCCCCGAGAACGAGTGCCAGCACGGTGAAGGAGAGCGTCGTCGGGGACAGCATTGCCGCGATCGCGACGAGCGCGAGCTCGATATCGATCGAGGTCACGCGCGAATCCTATGTGGAGCCCGGGCGTGTGCGCCCGGGCTCCGGCAAGCGGTCCGTCCTTAGACGACGTCCTCGGGCTCGCCGAGGACGAGGAGGCCGTGGATGCAGACCACGCAGATGGCGAAGATGCCAAGCGCCCACCAGGGGTGCGCGCCGCCCACGTCGAGCAGCGCACCGATCGCGCCGACGGTGGCCGCGACGAGCCCGACCACCCGCCCGTAGATACCGCCGGCGAACAGCGAGAACGCGGCCGTCAACTGGATGACGCCGAGGATGATCGTGATCCACCCCCATGTGTGGAGGTCTGAGAAGACGTACTGCGTGTCATTGACGAAGAATTTCGCGTTGTCCAGGGCGGCGATGCCGTAGACGATGTTGAGGACGCCGGCCACCAGCAGCAGGATCCCCACGAACAATGCACTGCCTGCACCTCTCATTGACTCCCCCTTCGGTAGCAAGAACCGTCAGCGGCGACGGCGTGTTCTGAAATGGTTCTAGCCAGTTCGACGGTTTGGACTCGAATCCTATACGCGCGCATCGCGAGCGATGCGAACTCGCCGCTCAGAATCCCGTATTCGTCTTGACGCGTTTGCGGTCCGTCTCGTGCATGCCGCCCTTCGCCTTGAGCATCTCGCACGCTTCCGCGATGTCGTTGCCGAGGGTCATGACCAGCTGGTAGCTGAGCGTCTGCTTGACGAGCACGCGCATGATCTTGACGTGTTCGGCTTCCGGCGGAAGCGTGTAGGCGGGCACCATCCAGCCTCGCATTGCGGCCAGCTGCGCTGCGACATCGAACTCGTCGAAGTTCTGTCCGCCGGTGAGTTTGAACGCGACCAGCGGAAGCTGCTCCTCGTGCGTGCCCCCGATCAGTTCGAACTCGCCGGTCGAGCTGACCGCTTTGCAGAGCGTGCGCGCGTTGTACTTCATCGTCTCCATGATGTAGCGGTAGCCCTCGTGGCCGAGGCGCACGAACTGGTAGTACTGCGCGAGCACCATCGCCGAGCCGGTCGAGAAGTTCAGCGTGAAGGTGGCGTCGCGCTTGCCCAGATAGTTCTCATAGAACACGAGGTCCTCCGGGAGGTCATCCTTTTCCCGGAACACCAGCCACCCGACTCCCGGGTAGACGAGGCCGAACTTGTGGCCTGAGACGTTGATCGAGCGGACCTGCTCGAGGCGGAAGTCCCACTCGGAGTGGGGGTATAGGAACGGCCATACGAAGCCGCCGCTGGCGGCGTCGACGTGCAGCGGCACGTCCAGGTCGCTGTCGTGCTTGAGCTTCACCAGGTAGTCGTTGATCCCCTGGATGTCATCTGCGTGCCCCGTGAAGGTGGTGCCGAGCACGGCGGCGACGCCGATCGTGTTCTCGTCGATGTGGGGCTCGACGTCCTCGGGCCCGATCGTGTACTTGTCGGGCTTCAGGGGAACGATCCGCGGCTCGACATCGAAGTAGCGGCAGAACTTCTCCCACACCACGTGCACGTCTCCGCCGAACACCAGGTTGGGACGCTCGACGGACTTCCCCGCCGCTTCCCTGCGGGCCCGCCACTTCCACTTCAAGGACAGCGCGCCGAGCATGATCGCCTCGGAGGATCCCTGCGTACGCGCGCCGGTCGTCTCCCCCGGCGCGTTGAAGAGGTCGGCGAGCATCCGGATGCAGCGCTGCTCGATCTCCGCCGACTGCGGGTACTCGGCGTGATCGATGAAGTTGACGCGAAGTGCTTCGTCTATCAGGCGGCGGGCCTCTGGCTCCATCCATGTCGTCACGAACGTCGCGAGATTGCGCTCGGGACTTCCGTCGAGCACCATTTCCTCACCCACAAGGCGCATCGCTTCGTAGGCGGTCATGCCCGCTTTCGGGAGTTTGTTGTCGGGTGCCGGCTCGAGCAGGAAGCGGTTGCCGGGAACGCCCTTCAGCGCTTCGATCTGCTCGCGCGTCAACTCGGGCTCGGGGGCACGCTGGTCGGCGCGCTGGGGTTGGGGCGGCATGGATGACACCTCCTATAAGACCGAACGGGCCGGCCGCGGGGCGAGCCCCAACGGGCTGGTCTCGGCCGTGCACGCACAGGATGGGCGTGGGGGCGGCGATTATATGCGCGGTCCCTGAGCGCCGTCCGTCTCAGGCGACCGCTGCGCCCGCCGCCGGAACGCCGCTTGGTGCGGCGTGCTCCTCGGCCGCGGCCTCGGGCATCAGCGCAAGCGCCGCCACCAGGAAGCACAGCCCGCCGAGCGCGGTGCCGCCATTGGCGATACGCGCGCTGATCGGCTCGCCGCTTGAGGGCTCGATCAGCGACGCGATCGCGGCCGCGCCAAAAGCGATCGAGCCCAGCATGTTGAGCGAGACGATCCGCCACGACAGCGAGCGCAGTCTCAGGCACACCCAGCGGTGACAGACCTCGGCGTAGGCGAGCTCGCTGGAAACCAGAAAGCAGATCGACCCGAGGGCGTCCGGGGCCCACACGCGATGGTTGCTCTGGTGCGGGCTGAAGCCGTGTTTCATCGCCGCGAACGTGCTGACGTTGAAGAACACCGTCCCGACCAGCTGTACGGCTGCGGCGAGCCAGTCGATCCGCCGCGGCTCCCATGAGGCCGGTCGCCATCGCCGGGGTCGCGTCCCGGGCTCGAGACCGCGCTCGACGTTGACGGTCTCCGAGTACTGCAGGTATGAGGCCGAGGTGAACATGATCGATCCCACGAAGAACGTCACGCCGATCGCGGGACGCGAGCTCGATCCCCACTGCGAGGCGAGGGCCGCGACCGTGAAGCACAGCGACCCGAGCGCGAACAGCACGCTCATCCACCAGCCTCGCCGGCGCGGGCGCCACCAGACCCGTTCGCCGGTGCTCGCGGGCCTGGCTCGGGCGGGCGTGGAGCGGCCCTTGCGGTGGGCGCGCGAGCGCCAGCGGACCTCGCTGCCGTCGGGCCCGCGCAGGACCTCGCTGGTCACAAACGGTCCCGGGCCGTCAGCCGAGACGCGCTTCCATCCCGTCGGCACCGTCAGGTAGCCGCTCACGCTCACTCCATCCCGCAGGCGTCGCGCTGCGTGATTTCAGCGGTCTGGGGCATCGATCGGGGGCATCGTAGTCAGGGCCCCCGGACCATGTCGTCGTGTGCCGCCGGCGCTGTCGCGACAGCGGCAAGCGCGCGGCCCGCCGTGGACGACGCGTTGCGGCGCGGGCGGATGTACTGTGTCGCACGCGAACGGCGGTGCCGGCGACTCGGCCGGAAACGAGAGGAGATGCGATGTGTCGGTGGATGGCGTGGCACGGGCAGCCGGTGCTCATCGAGGAGCTGCTGTTCAAGCCCCCGCACGGTCTGATCGATCAGAGCCTGCACTCGCGCATGGGCGCCGAGACCACCAACGGCGACGGCTTCGGCCTGGGCTGGTACGGCACCGGGGAGGGACCCGGCGTGTATCACAGCGTCTCGCCGGCGTGGGGGGATGCGAACCTTCGCGATCTCGCTGGTCATATCGAGTCGGCCCTGTTCCTTGCCCACGTGAGGGCGACCTCGGGGACCGCCGTGCAGCAGACCAACTGCCATCCCTACCGTCACGGGCGCTGGCTGTTCGTGCACAACGGCCTGATCAACGACTTCCAGACCGTTCGGCGGGAGCTGATGCTCGCGATCGACCCCTCGCTGTTCGCCAACATCCAGGGCTCGACCGACTCCGAGGTTCTCTTCCACCTCGCGCTCACCTACGGCCTGGAGGAGGACCCGCTCGCGGCGCTCGAGCGTGCGATCGGCTTCGTCGAGGCGGTCGCCCGGCGCCACGGGATCGAGCGCGCCGTGCAGGCGAGCATCGGCGTGAGCGACGGCGAGCGGCTGTGGGCCGTGCGCTACTCGACCGAGGGCGACTCGCGCACGCTGTTTGCATCCGCTGACGCTCACGCGCTGAAGCAGCTGCACCCGGAGAACCCGCGCCTGCAACTGCTTCGCGACGAGGACCGGCTCGTGGTTTCAGAGCCTTTCATGGACCTTCCCGGCGCGTGGCACGAGCTTCCAGAGTCAAGCGCGCTGGTCGTGCTGCCCGGCGGCGCGCAAGAGCAGCTGGCATTTCAGCCCGCTGACCGCCGGAGCCGCAGCGTGAGCAATATGGGCAGCAGCTCATCACAGACAAGGAGCCAGCGATGAACGACGGTTACGAGCAGCCCGGAGACGTTCCGCCGCCACCGGGCGGCACCCCTCCCGCGGGCGGAGGTTCCGGCTATCCCCCGCCGCCCGGCACCCCTCCTCCCGGGCAGACGCCCGGCGGTCCTTATCAGGGTGGCGAAGGCCCTCCGCCTGGGGACGAGAGCGGCCGCGGCAACGGCTGGGCGATCGCGGGCGGCGTCGCGCTTGTGATCGCGCTGATCGTGGTGGTCATCGTGCTCGTCTCCAACAACAGCTCCAAAAAAACGCCATCGGTCACCAGCCAGTCGCTCAGCATCGGTCGCACGACGACCGTGCAGCCAACGACGACGACTCCGCAGGCGACGATCACGACGCCAACGACGACGGTCACCGCGCCGACGAAGACAACGACCAAGACAACGACTGTCACCACGCCGACGCCGACGACGAGCGCTCCGACCACCTCGACAAGCAAAGCGCCGGCCACCGGCCCGACCGGCGCGACTCCATAGGCGTCGCCGGCGCGCGGGCCGCGCCGGTTAGGCCGGCGCGGCCGGTGCGGCGCTTGCCGCCGGTGCCGCGGCGGGCGCCGGAGCTGCGAGCAGCCTGCGGCTGACCATGTAGGCGACGATCGTGCCGACGATCACGAGTGGCTCTGAACCGGCGCCCGATCCCTCGGTCAGCACGGCGGCGATCACGATCGCCGACAGCGGTAGGCGCAGCACCGTGGCGATCGCGGCGGCCATGCCCACGGCGACGGCGGGGGTGGTCGAGAACCCGGGCAGTTGCCCGGCCATCAGGCCCGCCACCGCTCCGAGGAACATCCCGGGGAAGGTGGGGCCGCCGCGGAAACTGCCGAGCGAGAGTGAGTAGGCGATGCCCTTGCAGACGATCAACAGCGCGAGCGTGCCGATCGACCATGTGCCGGCTGTGGTGACGAGCCCGGGGAGGGAGCTCTGACCGGAGAAGAGAACTTCCTGGAAGGGCTTGCCGGTCGTCTGCTGGAATGCGATCGCAAGCCCGGCGACGATCAGCCCGACCACCGGCAGCAGCACGTAGCGCCTCGCGGCGACCACGCCTACGGTGCGCCTGCCGCCGCGAACGATGAGCACGCAGCCCAACGCGACGGCGAGAGCGAGCGCGATCGTCCAGGCGAAGTCGCCCCACTCGGGGCGGGGGAACTTGGCGAGCCCTTCCACCGAGCCCAGCGCATAGGCGCTCGTGCTCAGCCCGGTCCACGAGCCCATGCCGAGCGAGACGAGCGCGCCGATGCCCGAGGCGAGTAGGCCGGGGAGCAGCACGAGCGTCAGCTTGGGGCCGCCCAGACCGGTCACCTCGATCATCAGCACCGCCGCGAGCAGCGGCGACTGGAACAGGAACGACACCGCCGCGAAGGTGCCGGCCGCGGCGAGCACGGTCACGACCTGCGGCGGCGCGTCCCTTCGCGCTAGGCGGATCGTGATGACGCCAAGGCCGGAGCCGAGGGCGATGAGCGGGGCCTCGGGGCCCAGCACGATCCCCAGCCCGATCGTCGCGAGCGCCGCGAGGATGACCCCGGGAAGGTTCACCGGAAGGGTCGGGCCGCCGGCGGTCGAGAGGCCATTGGCGGGGATGTGTCCTCCTTCGCCGGGCAGGCGCTCGATCGCAAATGCCACGATCAAGCCCGCGATCGCCAGCACCGGCAGTGACCACCACAGCGGGGGGCCGCTGTGGTAGCCGAGGTCGCTCGGGAGGTGGATGAACACACCTCGCTGGATCTGGTTGATCAGCTCGAGCACGCACCACGCGGCGAGCGAAACCACCACGCCGGCGATCGCCGCGACGAGCATCAGGACGATGAAGCCCCTGCTCTGGATCGTTGCTTCGACCTGCTCGGGCGAGGGCTCAGGCTCGGGCATGCGACTCGGCACGCTAGCCGTTTTGGAGCTTGCCCGGCGGCGCGATTAGCGCTCGGTCGGTCGCGTTCCCAGGTGCGTGGCTCGGGTCACGCGCTCGGCCGCCAGGGCGATGGCGCGTAAGATCCGGCCGGTGGCAAGCCAGCAGGCAGTAGCACCGGCTCACGGGCGGGTTCACCTCCGCCGGCTCTTGATTGTGGCGCTCGTCCTCGTCGTGATCGGCGCCGCTGCGACGCTGTTCGGATGGGACATCAGCGGCTGGTTCAAACATCTGTGGAACACGATCACGAGCATCTCGGTCGGATACCTGCTCGCGGCGATCGTTCTCGTCACGGTGCAGACAACGACCACGGCGTTCGCCTGGTACTCGATCCTGCGCTTCGGCTATCCCGATTCGAACGTTCGCTGGATCGAGATCCTGGCCTGCTACTCCGCGGCGGTCGCGCTCAACTCCGTCCTGCCGGCGAACCTGGGCACGCTGACGATGATGCTGATGTACACCTCGATCATCGCCGCCGCGGCCTTCGCGGGCATTCTCGCCGGCTTCGCCGTCCAGAAAATCTTCTACTCGCTGATCGGGACGGCCTGCTACGTGTACCTGTTCCTGACCGTCGGCGGCTCGTTTGACCTGCAGTTCAAATTCATAACCGACCACCCGGTCGCCTTCGTGATCCTGCTCGCGGCCGGAGCCATGCTCCTTGTGCTCGTGTTTCGGATCCTGCGCGAGCGGATCAGCGAGTGGTGGGAGGAGGCGAAGGTCGGGGGAGCGATCCTCGTGCACCCGCGCGCCTACCTGGGGCGGGTGGTGCTGCCAGAGGCGATCAGCTGGGTGGCGATGCTCGGCATCATCGCAGTGTTCCTGACCGCCTACAACATCCCGGTGAGCTTTCACATACTGATGCGCGTAGTAGCGGGGAACTCGATCGCCAACGTCACCTCGGTGACGCCTGGCGGCGCCGGCGTCACCCAGGGATTCAACGTCCTCTCGCTGAAGGGCGTCACGAGCGCATCCAACGCAAATGCCTACTCCATAGCGCAGCAACTCGTCGTCACGGCATGGGGCCTCTTGTTCGCGATCATCGTGGTCGTCCGAGCCTTCGGCTGGACCGGGGGCAAGACGCTCGTCTCGCAGTCCTACGGGCAGGCGCGAGAGAAGAGCTCCGAACAGTCAGCCGCGCGCAAGGCCAGGCGGCAGGCCAGACGGGAGGCCCGACGCCATCGTGGCTCAGCCGATGACGCCGACGAGGCCCCGGATCAGCAGGTACAGGCCGACCCCGGCCGAGAGGGCGACCGCCAGCAGGCGTCCGTGGCGGGTGAACCACAGGTTGACGCGCTCGAGTGAGCTCGACGCGCGCTTGGGCACGGCGAGCAGCATCAGCATCGGTACCTCGATCAGCCACAGCATCACCACGACGGTCACGGCGAGCGTTGCGAGCTCACGGCTCGTCGAATAGTCGGCGTCGGCGATCGTCTTGACCGCGCCGATGTAGATGGGCGACGGCAGGATGTAGAGGGTCAGACCGAGCAGGAACGCCAACCGGCGGCTCTGCAGATAGCGCCCGATTTTGGAGGGCTTCTTCGGCGTCTTGGTCTGTGAGCGCGTTGTCCGCAGGCGGAACGCGAGCCCCACGAGCGCGACGCCGAGCGCGACATCGAAGGCGGCGCTCGGCGTCCAGTGAAGCGAGCCGGTCGCGCCGAGTTCGATCAGCACGAACAGCATCAGCGTGCCGGTCGCGTAGGTGATGGCGATCGCGGCCAGGACGAACGCGACTACGCGCGATCGCAGGTGCGCGCCTCGCCCGAGGGCGATCACCGCGCCCACTGCCGGCGGATAGATCGAGGCGGCGAGCGCCAGGGCCAGCGTTTGCGGTGGCACGCCGACGACGCTACAGCCCACGGGGGTTGTGTGAGACTTCCGCCATGCACGCAGACCGGCCTAGCGTGGCGGTGGTGGGCCATGTCGAGTGGGTGCAGTTCGCCCAAGTGCCCCACGTTCCCCTTGCGGGGGAGGTGATGCATGCGCACGACGCCTTCGAGGAGCCCGCGGGCGGCGGAGGCGTCGCGGCGGTTCAGCTGGCTCGGCTGGCCGGTCAGGCCGAGCTGTTCACCGCGCTCGGCGAGGACGAGCACGGCCGCCGTTCGGTAACGCGCCTGGGCGAGCTGGGCGTCGCCGTGCACGCGGCCCAGCGCGCCGAGCGCACGCGCACGGCGGTTACCCTGCTGGACGACGCCGGCGAGCGCACGATCATCACGTTGGGGTCGCGCCTTGAGGCCGAGGGCGACGACGCTGAGCTGCCGTGGAGCGCGCTTGCGGGAATGAGCGCCGTCTATTTCACCGCCGGGGATGTTGGCGCTCTGCGCGCCGCGCGCAAGGCGCGGGTGCTGGTGGCCAGTCCGCGGGCGGTCGATGCCCTGGGGCATGGCGTGCCGCTGGATGCCCTGGTGCTGAGCGGCGAGGACGTGGTCGAGCGGCGCCTGACAGCGCGCGCGCAGGAGCAAGCCGAGCTGGTCGTCTTCACCGAAGGCGCGCGCGGCGGTGCCTACCGCGAGCGCTCGGGGGGCTCGGGCGCGTGGGAGGCAGCGACGCCGCCGGCGGCCCGGGTTGACGCCTACGGCTGCGGCGACTCCTTCGCGGCGGGCCTCACGTATGCACTGGGTGCCGGCCTCGAGGTTCCGGCGGCGCTGGCTTTGGCCGCCCGCTGCGGTGCGATGTGCCTCACGGGCCGAGGGCCATACCAGCACCAGCTGACGGGAGCCGAGCTCTAATAGCCGTCCTGCACGACGTTTGCCAGCGGCTCTGCGCGGAGGTAGCGTCGCACCTGATCGCCGACCAGGGCGAACGCACGCCGCTCGGCGGCGGGCGTGTCTCCGGCGAAATGAGGTGTGATCAGGACTTCAGGGGCGTCCCACAGCGGATGGTCGGCGGGCAGTGGCTCTGGAGCGGTCACGTCGAGAGCTGCCCGCACTCGCCCCGCCTCGAGTAACTCAACCAGCGCCACGGTGTCGACGATCGGCCCGCGTGCGGCGTTGACCAAGAGGGCGCCGGGGCGCAGGCGGGCAAGCAGGTCGCCGTCGAGTAGACCCGTCGTGGCCGGTGTCAGCGGGAGCAGCACGACGACTATGTCGGCCAGCCTCAGAAGCGATCCGAGCTCCTCCACGGGATGCACCCCTGTGCGCGCGCGCCGTGCGACACGGACAACCTCTACGTCAAACGGGGCGAGTCGCTCCTCCACCGCCGCGCCGATCGCGCCGTATCCGAGAATCATCACGGTGCTGCCGGCGAGCTCGGCGGCACGGTGCCACGCCCAGCGGTGTTCGCGCTGGCGGTCGCGCAGCTCTCCAAGGCCCCTCTGTGACGCGAGGATCGCAGCGAGCACCCACTCGGCCACCGCGGTGTCGCGAGTCCCGCCCGCGTCGCACAGCGTCACGCCGGCGGGCGCGAACGGGAGCAGCCAATCGACGCCGGCCGAGAGCGTCTGAACCACGCGCAGCCGCGACATTCGCGAGAGGAGCTCGAGCACGCGCCGGTCGCCCGCGCCGGGGACCAGGAACTCTGTGTCGATGATCGCATCGGGCAGCTCACCCTCGCGGGGGATGAGGGCGAGCGAGACGCCCTCAGGCAGCTCTCCGATCGCCTCCTTACCCGCCTGATCTGCGATCGACAGATTCACGGGGTCGAGAGTGTACGCCAACCCGTTCCGCGCGCGGCCGAGTGCAGACGGCCGTGAAGGGTTGCGCTCTGGCCTGATCCGTCCGGGCATTGCATGAACCTGCAGCGAGCGGATGCTTCAGCTGCGCGCGTTCGGAGAGTCCTCGGCGATGGGCGAAGTCGCCGAGCGGCTGGGCGCCATGCCGGGCGCGCGGCACGTGAGTACGAGCGGTGGCGGGCACGATGGGAACGCGCTCGTGACGGCCGATCTCTCGGCCGGGAGCGATGGCCGTGGCCCCGGACCTGCTCCCGGTGACCGCCGTTTGCACCGGTCTGGTGCTGCGCAGATCGCGACTGATCCGAGCGGGCCTCGTCTCCCTTCTCGTGGGTCTGGGCGTGGCATGCCTGCTCGCCGCGGCCGTCACCGGCTTCCTCAATCTCTTCGGCCTGTTGCCGGCTGAATTTGCCGTGCATGAGATCGGGCTTGCCTCTCAGCAGCACATCGAAGCGGAGACGATCATCGTCGCCCTCGCGGCCGGGCTCGCCGGGATGCTGGCGGTCGAGACGCGGGCGAGCATGGGTGTCGGCGTCGCGATCTCGGTGACCACGATCCCGCTGCGGCTTTCCTCGGTGTCGCCGCGGGCGTCGGCGAGTTCTCGAAATCACTGGGCGCCGTGGCCGTGCTCGGCGCGAATATCGCGATGATGCTCACCGGCGGCTCGGTCGCCCTCCTGATACAGCGCAGGATCGCCTCGGCGCAGGATTGACCCGAGAGCCGTGCGGCGGCCCGTGCGGAGGCCGGCGGTCTGCTAGAAACCCGCGCGTGGCGGTGAACACGCGGCCGGAACCCATCCGAGCGCCCGCCTCATGACCGCGGCTCCGCTCGCGACGGTGTCTTTGGGAGACGAGCGGACGGCGCTTGAGGCGACTTTCGTCCCGGGTGCCGGGATGATCTGCTCGTCGCTTCGCCACCGCGGCGATGAGCTGCTCGCCCAGAACGCCGGAGTCGAGGCCTACGCCGAGCGGGGTAAGACGATGGGCATCCCGCTTCTGTACCCCTGGGCGAACCGTCTCGCCGGCTTTCAGTACACGGTCGGAGGGCGGACCGTGGATGTGCCGCACGACCCCACGCGGGTCGCGCTCGATGACAACGGTCTGCCGATACACGGCGTGATCGGTGGTCGGCTGGGTTGGGAGCTGGTGCGCGAGCCCGGTCCCGACGAGCAGTCGCTGAAGGCGCGCTTGAGCTGGAGTGATGCACAGCCCGAGCTTTTTGAGGTGTTCCCGTTCCATCACGAGCTCGAGTACGAGGCACATTTGAGCTGCGGGCGACTTGAGATAGCTATCAGCGTGCATGCCTGCGCAGAGGACGTCGTGCCGGTGGCGTTCGGCTTTCACCCCTACATCTCGCCGCCGGGGGCGCCGCGCGAGCGCTGGCTCGTGGAACTGCCGGCGATGCTCCATCTGAGGCTCGATCAAAGCCAGATTCCGATCGGGCCCGATGAGGAGCTCGCGGCCGAGCGCTTCGAGCTCTCCGCGCGCCACTACGACGATGGCTTCGATGCCGTGGTCGCGCCGGCTCGCTTCAGCGTCGCGGCTGCGGGGCGGCGGGTCGCGCTCGAGTTCCTCGAGGGCTATCCCTGCGCCCAGGTTTTCGCGCCCGAAGTCGGCCAATTCATCTGCTTTGAGCCGATGACAGCGCCCGCCAACGCGCTGCGCAGCGGCGCCGGCCTGCGGCTGCTCGGAGCAGGGGAGCGCTACCTGGCACGCTTTTCGGTGAGCGTCGAGGAGTAGCTGCCGGGACCACGCGCGCCCTACGCGCAAGGGATAGGATCCGCGCGGCCCGTGGCGCCAAAGGAGGATTCGGGGCATGACGAACGAACTCGCGCGCCTGCAGTTCGCGACGACGAGCATCTACCACTTCCTGTTCGTGCCCGTGACCATCGGGCTGGCGTTCCTCGTGGCGGTC
Organism: uncultured Solirubrobacteraceae bacterium; assembly: GCA_963779605.1. GTDB lineage: Bacteria > Actinomycetota > Thermoleophilia > Solirubrobacterales > Solirubrobacteraceae > Palsa-744. Next base: position 111,155 of record CAVZYR010000004.1, on the reverse strand, counting down.
CTTCAGACCGCGTGGTACCGCAACGAGAAGCCCGAGTACAAGCGCCTGACGAAATTCTTCGCCACGCTCCTGCTCATCAACGTGGCGGTGGGCGTCGTGACGGGCCTCGTGCAGGAGTTCGAGTTCGGGATGAACTGGTCGGCCTACTCGCGCTTCGTCGGCGATGTCTTCGGTGGGCCGCTGGCGATGGAGAGCCTCGCGGCGTTCGCCCTGGAGTCGACGTTCCTCGGGCTGTGGCTGTTCGGCTGGGGCAGGCTTCCCAAGCGCGTGCACCTGGCCTGTATCTGGTTGGTCGCATTCGGTTCGATCCTCTCGGCGATGTTCATCCTGGCCGCCAACTCCTGGATGCAGCACCCGGTCGGCTACGTGCTCAACAGCCACGGCCAGCCGGAACTCAACAACGTCTGGGCGCTGTTCACGAACCCGACATTCCTATGGGGCTACGTGCACGTGATCCTGGCCTCGCTGGTAACGGGCTCGCTTGTGATGCTCGCGGTCTCGGCCTGGCACCTGCGCAAAGAGCGCGAGGTCGAGGCCTTCCGCCAGGCCGCGCAGCTGTCGGTGATCGTGCTGCTCCCGGTGATCCTCTTGCAGATGTTCGTGGGCAACAAGCTCGGAGAGATCGAGACCACCTACCAGCCGGTCAAGATCGCCGCCGCCGAGGCCCAGTGGGAAAACTGCCAGCCCTGCTCGTTCTCGGCGTTCCAGGTCGGCGGTGGCAACAAAGACATGACCCCGACGCAGGTCATCGAAATCCCGCACCTGCTCTCGATTCTCGCGACCGGAACCTGGAACGGCGCCGTCGTGGGCCTGAACCAATTGCAGAAGGAAGACGTCAAGAAATACGGGCCCGGCAATTACATCCCGAACGTCTTCATCCAGTACTGGTCGATGCGCGTGATGGCCTACCTGGGATCGCTGATCGCGCTTCTCGCCCTGTGGGGTGGCTGGCTCGTGCACAGGGGCACGCTCGAGCGCTCGAAGTGGTTCCTGCGAGTCGGGCAGTGGGCCGTCGTGACGCCCTTCCTGATGAACACGGCGGGCTGGCTTCTGACCGAGAACGGCCGCCAGCCCTGGATCGTGCAGGGGCTGATGAAGACGATCAACGCGAACTCCCCCTCGGTCACCTCCACCGACATCTGGATCAGCCTGATCGCGTTCGTCTCGATCTACATAGCGCTCGGCGCGGCCGACCTCGTGCTGATGCTGCGCTACGGGCGCAAAGAGCTCGACCCCGACGAGGATGACAGCGACTCCTCGGCCAGCGCCGGCTCAGGCGCAACCACGATCCCGGCGCTCACCTACTAGGAGCCCTGTGCACCTTCACACCATCTGGTTCGTGCTGATCGCGATCTTCTGGGTCGTCTTCTTCGTGCTCGAGGGATTCGACTTCGGCGTCGGCGTGCTGCATACCTTCGTCGGCAAGACCGACACCGAGCGGCGTGTGGCGCTGAACACGATCGGGCCCTGGTGGGACGGAAACGAGGTTTGGCTCGTGATCGCCGGCGCGAGCATGTTCGCGGCGTTTCCCGGCTGGTACGCGACGATGTTCTCGGCCCTCTACCTCGCCCTTTTGATCGTGCTCGCCGCGCTGATGGCGCGCGGCGTAGCCATGGAGTTCAAGGGAAAAAGCGACGCTCGTCGCTGGCGGCGGAGCTGGACGTCGTGCATCACGTTCGGGAGCCTGCTGGTCCCGCTGCTGCTCGGGGTCGGGCTGGGCGATCTGCTGGGCGGCCTGCCGATCAACTCGAGCCACGACTTCACGGGCAACTTCTTCGACCTGTTGACCGCCTACGGCCTGTGGACCGGGCTGACGCTGCTCGGGCTGTGCCTGCTGCACGGCGCGACGTTCCTGAAGCTACGGACCACCGACCTCCTGCGCGAGCGTGCACGCGCCGCCGCGCGGCCGCTGGGCTGGGCCGCGATCGCCCTGGTCGTGGGCTGGGTGATCTGGACGCGCACCGTCGCGGGCGGCCCGGACGTGCCCCAGCCGTGCGAGGTGCTGGCAGTGATCGCGGTGGTCTTCGCGGCGCGCCTGGCGAGCAGCGATCACGACGGCTGGGCCTTCACCGCCTCGGCCGTCGCGATTGCCGCGCTGGTCGGCTCGATCTTCATCGATCTGTATCCGAACGTGATGGTCTCGAGCACGAACGCCGCCTACAACCTCACGGTCAACAACTCGGCCTCGGGCTCCTATGCGTTGAAAGTGATGACGATCGTCGCGGTGATCTTCTTCCCGCTCGCGCTGATCTACCAGGGCTGGTCATTCCACGTCTTTCGTGGCCGCGTCAAGGCCCCACCGGCGCAGCCGGATTCGCCTTCGCCCACCGCTATGCCCTCCGCGCCACAGGTCTGAGATCGATGCCCGACGCCTCAGCCCATCGGGTGGTGATCGTCGGCGGCGGCTTCGGCGGCCTGTTCGCCGCCAAGTTCCTGCGCCGCGCACCGGTCCAGATCACGTTGATCGACCGCACCAACCACCACACCTTCCAGCCGCTCCTGTATCAGCTCGCCACCGGCATCCTCTCGGAGGGCGCGGTCGCGCCTCCGCTGCGAGAGGTGCTCCGCAAGCACAGGAACGTCACCGTCGAGCTCGCCGACGTCACCGCCGTTGACCTCGAGGCGAGAACGCTGACGGCCGTGAAACCGCTGGGCGCGGCACTGACCGTTCCCTACGACTCCCTGATCGTTGCGGCGGGTGCCACGGGGTCCTACTTCGGACACGACGAGTTCTCGCGCTTCGCTCCGGGGATGAAGACGATCGACGATGCCCTGGAGCTCCGCGCGCGTATCTTCGGAGCCTTCGAGATGGCTGAGATGGAGGAGGACCCCGCGGCCCAGCGCGTGTGGCTGACGTTCGCGGTGATCGGCGCCGGGCCCACCGGCGTGGAGATGGCCGGGCAGATCGCCGAGCTCTCGCGCCGCGCGCTCAAGGACAACTTCCGCCGGATCGATCCCGCCAGCGCACAGGTGCTGCTGTTCGACGGGGGCAAGGAGCCGCTTGCCACCTTCGGTGACGCGCTCTGCGCGAAAGCGGCCAAGGAGATCGAACGCACCGGTGTTCAGCTGCGAATGCAGACTCGTGTGACCGACGTCAAACCCGAGGCGATCGTCGTCCAGGGCCCCAACGGCGAGGAACGGGTGGCCTGCCACACGAAGGTGTGGTCGGCGGGCGTGCAGGCCTCGCCGCTGGGCGCGATGCTGGCCGAGGCGACAGGCGCCGGAACCGATCGCGCCGGGCACGTCGAAGTGCTCCCCGACTGCACGCTGCCGGAGCATCCGGACGTGTTCGTCGTCGGTGACATGATGTCGCTGAACGGGCTCCCCGGGGTGGCTGAGGTGGCAATGCAGTCGGGCATCCACGCCGCCCGCACGATCAAACGGCGCATCGAGGGCGACTCCAGCGCAAAGCCGTTTGTGTATCGCGATCTCGGGAGCATGGCGACGATCTCACGTTTTCGTGCGATCGTGAGCTTCAAGGGCATCAAGGTCGGCGGGTTCATCGGCTGGCTGATGTGGGCGTTCGTGCACCTCACGTTCCTGACCGGCTTCAAGAACCGGTGGATCGCGCTGGGCAAGTGGCTGACCGCGTTCGTCGGCACGTCGCGCGACGAGCGCACGATCACGATGCATCAGGTTTCGGCGCGGCTCATCGCCATGCGGGCCGGCGTCAAGCTGGGCGAGGAAGACCTCTCACGGTTCCTGGAAGAACGAGACGCGCCTCAGAGCCCCGCTCAGCCGAGCTAGCGGTTCTCCTGCCGCCACAGCGCTGCATAGCGCCCGTCGCGGGCGAGCAGCTCGGCGTGGCTGCCGCGCTCGATCACGCGGCCCCGGTCGAGCACCAGCACCTCGTCGGCCTCCCGCAGCCCCGCGAGCCGGTGGGTGATCAGCAACGTCGCCTTCTCGTCGGTGACGGCCAGCAGGTCGGCCACGATCGCATCGGCGGTCGGCGTGTCCAGGTGCTCGCCGGGCTCGTCGAGGATCAGCACGGGAAAGTCGGCGAGCAGGGCTCTGGCCACCGCCAGGCGCTGGCGCTGACCGCCGGACAGGCGCGCCCCGCGCTCGCCCAGCTCCGTGCGCATGCCCTCGGGCAGCCCCTCGGCCCAGTCGAGCAGCCGTACCGCCGCCAGGGCCTCGCGCAGCTGATCGGCCGTCGCGTCGCGCCTGGCCAGCCGCAGGTTCTCTTCGAGTGTGTTGTCGAACACGTGGGCCTCCTGCGAGGCCAGCCCGACCACCTCCCTGTATTGGTCGCTGTCGAGGTCGGCGATCTCCACGTCGTCGAGCGTGACCGAGCCGTCGCCGTACTCGAGGAACCGCAGAAGCACCCCCGCGAGCGTCGACTTGCCGGCGCCGCTCGGGCCCACCACGGCCACGCGCCTGCCGGGGCTCAGGTCGAGGTCGATCCCGGCGAGAGCCCACCCCTCCGTGTCCGGATATCTGGCGCGCACGCCCCGTGCGCGCAGGGCATACGGCGACTGCGGAAGCGTGAGCGCACGCGCGGGCTCCGCCACCGGCGCGGGAGTGTCCATCACCTCGAACACCCGCGCCGCCGAGCGGCGTACGCGCTGGAGCGTCTGGGTTGCCGCGGGAAGTCCGGCGACGAGCTCGAAGGCCACGAGCGGGATCAGCGCCAGTCCGGCGAGCAGCACACCGTCCATTCGTCCGGAATGCACGGCCGCGACACCGACCAGCAGGGCGCCCCACATCGCAAGCCCCGAGCAGAGGCTCGTCAGGCCCTGGCCGACGCCTGCCGTGCGAGCGCTCGCGCGCGCGACTGTTGTGAGCTCCGAGTCGGCGGCGAGCGAGCGGCGCAACTGCTCTGCGACGGCTCCGTTGACGGCCAGCTCGGGTGCGCCCTCGATCAGGTCGACGACGCTCGAGGTCAACTCCGCCCGCGCCGCCGCCTGGCGTGTCTCGCTGCGCGCGGCGAGTCGCCCCGTCAGCCACGGCAGGAGCGTCCCCGCAAGCAGAAGCGCGGCCAGCAGGATCAGGCCGGCCGCCGGGAGCATCACCCACACCAGGCCGACCGTCGCGGCGCCGACGCCGAGGGCGATCGCGAACGGTGGCAGCACCCGCAGCATCAGATCCTGCAATGCGTCGATGTCGTGGATGAGGCGCGCGAGCAGATCGCCGCTTGCGAACCCGGGGAGCCCGAGCGGAGCGAGCCGCTCGAGACGTTCATAGACGCCCACTCTGAGGTCCGAGAGCACGCGGAAGGCGGCGTCGTGACCGACCAGTCGCTCGCCATAGCGACACAGCCCTCTGGCGAGGGCGTAGAACTGCACGCCGACGATGGCGATCGCCACCGCCGACTCCTGCGGGCGCTGAGCCGAGCGCGAGATCAACCACGCGGAGGTCGCGATCAGGCCGATCGCGGCCGCAACGGCGCCGGCCCCGAGCAGCGTCGCAAGCGCGAGCCGCCCGGCCGCGGGGCGAGCGATCGCCAGAGTGCTCAACATCGGGGCCTCGGGCCCGTGTTCGTCCTCGAGCGTGAACGCGTTCTCGATGGCCTCGGCCGGCATCACGCCGCCACCTCCACGGGCGCCAGCGCCAGTGCCCTGTCGGCGACGGCCACGAGGGCGGGCCGGTGCGCGACCAGCACCACGGTGCGCCCGCGCGCGAGCCGACGGATCGCCGTCAGGACGTCCCGCTCGGTCTGGCCGTCGAGATTGGCGGTCGGCTCGTCGAGCAGCAGCAACGGTGCGTCGCGCAGAAATGCGCGTGCCAGCGCGATGCGCTGGCGCTCCCCGGCGGAGAGTCCCGCGCCATGATCGCCGAGAACCGTGTCAAGACCGTCCGGCAGTCTGAGGATCGTGTCTGCGAGCCCCGCCGCGGAGACGGCCGCCCAGACGTCCTCGGGCGAAGCTCCGCCGCGGGCAAGCCGCACGTTCTGCTCGATCGTCGCCTTGAACAGGTGCGGTCGCTGGGGGACCCACGCGAGCTGGGCGCGCCACGCCTCGAGGTCCAGATCGCACAGCTCGACGCCGCCGATCCGCACCGACCCCGACTGCGGTGTGACCAGCCCGAGCAGCACGCTGAGGAGGGTGGACTTGCCACACCCGCTGGGGCCGACGAGGGCCAGCATCTCACCGGCCTGGACGGTCAGCGAAACGCCATCGAGCGCCGGTGCGGAGCGACCCGGGTAGCTGACGCGCAGCTCATCCACGGCGACCCCCGCCACCGCCGGGTTGGGAAAGTTGGTGCGCGTTCCCGTGCTCGCCGGCGGTGCTTCGAGCACCGCGAACACCTGCTCGGCGGCGGCCATGCCCTCCGCGCTCGCGTGATAGTTGGCGCCGAGCCGGCGCAGCGGCAGAAATGCCTCCGGGGCGAGCACGAGGGCGAACAGCGCGACGCGCAGATCCAGCTGCCCGTTCATCAGCCGCAGGCCGATCGCCACCGCCACGAGCGCCACCGCGACCGTCGCCACGAGCTCGAGGATCAACGAGGACAGAAACGTGATCCGAAGCGTTGACATCGCGGTCGTGCGGTAGCGCTCGGTCATCTGCCGGATCGCGCGCGCCTGAGCCTTTGCGCGTCCGAAGATCTTCAGCGTGGGCAGTCCCGCGACCACGTCCAGGAAGTGGCCGCCCAGGCGCTCGAGCGTGCGGAACTGACGGTCCATGCGTTCTCGCGTGCTGGCGCCCACCAGCGCCATGAACACGGGGATCAGCGGGATCGTGAAGGCGATGATGGCCGCCGAGATCCAATCGTTCCACAGCACCGCCGCGATCACGACGACGGGAACGATCACGGCGAGGAACAGCTGCGGCAGATACAGCGAGAAGTAGCCGTCGAGGGCGTCGATCCCGCGCGTCGCAAGCACCGCGAGCTCGCCCGTGCGCTGCTCGCGTGAGCTATCCAGTCCGAGCGCCCCGATCCGCTCGAGCAGCGCGCCCCGGAGCTGTGACTTCGCGAGCGCCGAGGAGCGGCCGGCGGCGAGCTCGGCTCCCCATGCGACGGCGGCTCGGGCGAGCACCGCGACGAACAGCAGGCCCAGCGGAGCATGAAGTTGTGCGAGGCTCCTGTCGCCGAGAAACGCGCGCGAGACGACGTCCGCGAGCAGCCACGCCTGGGCGACGATCAGCAGCGCGCTGACAGCGCCGAGCGACACCGAGACGACCAGGAACGTGCGGGTCGCGCGCGCGTACCGGAGCAGTCTCGGGTCGAGCGCTCTCACGCCGCCCCGGCCGTTCCCTCAACCCATGCGCTCGAGCAGATGCCGCGCCAGCGTACCCCCGCCCGCGCCGGTTCCGATGATGATGACGTCGTAGGAATCCGTTATGAGAACTCCCCGGTCCGCTCGGCAATGATGATGCGCCCGGCGGCCTCGATCAGCGCGAGGTGGGAGAAGGCCTGCGGGACGTTGCCCAGGAAGTGCCCGGTGCTCGTGTCGAACTCCTCGGCGTAGAGCCCGAGCGGCGAGGCGACCCGGAGGAGCTTTTCCATCAGGTCGCGTGCTCGCTGGTGCTCGCCGATGATCGCGAGACCGGAGACCAGCCAGAAGGAGCAGATCAGGAAACTCCCCTCCTTGCCAGACATGCCGTCGTCGGTCTCATCGGTGCGGTAACGCAGGACGAAGCCGTCCTCCGTGAGATCTTCTGCGATCGCGAGGACGCTCGCGCGCATGCGCTCGTCGCTGCCCGGCAAAAAGCCGAAGTTGGCCGCCAGCAGGTTGGAGGCGTCCAGTGCGTCGGTGTCGTAGTGCTGGCGCAGGATCCCATCCTTGGTCAGCCCGTGCGCGAGGATGTCCTCCTTGATCTCCTCGGCCGTGGCGCGCCACGTGGCCTCGCGCCCGCCGTCGCCGCGGATCGATGCAAGCTTTGAGGCGCGGTCCATCGCCACCCAGCACATGAGCTTCGAGGAGACATACTGCTGGGGCTTGCCCCGCGCCTCCCAGATGCCCTGATCGGGCTTGCGCCAGACCTCGGTTGCGCACTCGGCCTGCGCCTGCACGATCGGCCAGAGTCTGCGGGGTAGCCGCTGACTGCGCCGAGTGTGCAAGAGGATCGAGTCAAGCGCAGCACCGTAGACGTCGTTCTGGCGCTGGTCGAAGGCGCCGTTGCCGATCCGCACCGGGCTCGCTCCGGCGTAGCCTGAGAGGTCATCGCGGGTGGACTCGGTCAGATCTCGCCGCCCGTCGATCCCGTACATGATCTGTAGCGCCCCATCCTCGTTGGGCTCGAGGTCGGCGATGAACTGCATGAACTCCTCGGCCTCCCAGTCGAGGTTGAGGTAGTGCAATGCCTGCAGCGTGAAGGTCGAGTCGCGCAGCCACGTGTAGCGGTAGTCCCAGTTGCGCTGACCGCCGGGCGTCTCTGGCAGCGAGGTCGTGAGCGCGGCGACGGTGGCGCCGGTGGGCATGTAGGTGAGTCCCTTGATCGCAAGCGCCGAGCGCTGGATCGGATCCCGCCAGCGGTGGTCGGGTATCCGCGCTCGGCCCAGCCAGCCGCGCCAGAAGCGAGCGGTGGCGGCGAGGCGCTCGTTCGCCTCATCGATGCTGTCCGGGCCGGCGAACTCGCTCTCCCAGGAGAGTGAGCAGTAGAGCTGCTCACCCTGTTTGAGCGTGTGTCGAGCCCGTACACGGTCGCCCTCGATGCCGAGTGCCATGTCCGTGTGCAGTCTGATGGTCAGCTCCTCGCCGCTTGCGTCGGCGGTGTGGCCGTCGTCGAAGACCGACCATTGCGCGGGCAGCCGCCCATAGTCGAAGACCGGCTCGCATGTCAGCTCCATCTCGACCTCGCCCTCCAGGCACATCGCTACGCGCACGAAAAGGTGGTCGGCGTCTTCGTCGGACGGCGGGCGGGTGTGCGGTGTGATCTGGTCCACGCCACGACGGCGTCCAAGGGTGAGGGCGTCGCGCACGATCGCCCAACCGGTGGGGGTCTTCCACGTGGTGAGCAGCATGTTCGTCCCCGGCTCATAGATGCGCGCCGATGGCACGTTGATTCCGAATGGTCCCAGTCGGAAGGAGCCGGCCTGGCGGTCGAGCAGCGTGCCGAACACGCTCTGAGCATCAAAGCGCGGGATGCAGAGCCAGTCGATCGCCCCGTCGGGAGCGACCAGGGCACCGGTGTGGCAATCCGACAGAAATGCGTAGTCGGCTATCGGCGGGAACGGCGAGGGCATCGCCGCGCTCTGCGGCATTTGCTCGGCCGGCTGTTTGCCGGCGTCGTTGGAGCCCGCGCTGCGGGCGGCGCCGGACTTGGTTTTGGCTGTTTTGGCGGGGCTCATCCCATCACCCACGGGCCGCGCCAGGTTCCGAAGCCGGCCACCAGCTCATCGGCCTCCTTCGGACCCCAGGAGCCCGGAGCGTACGGATGCACGGGCGGTGGATTCTGGATCAGCGGTTCGAAGATTCGCCACGTCTCTTCGACGCAGTCCTGACGGGTGAAGCGCGTGCTGTCGCCTCGCATGGCGTCGAGCAGCAGCACCTCGTAGGGGGTCGGGGCCTCTCCGCCCTGCTCGGAGAACTCGACGTCGAACGTGATCGCCTCGGCGCCGCCGGCATCGGCGCGGTGTGCGTCGAGGATCACGCGCGTGCCTGTCGAGGGATCGAGCTTGACGATGAACTGGTTCGGCTCGGGGCGGCGAGAGGTGCGCCCCATGAAGCCCAGGCGCGGCGGGTCGCGGAAGATCGCGCGCAGCTCGGTCTGCGTGGCCGGGAGCTTCTTGCCGGTGCGGATGAACCACGGCACGCCGGACCAGCGCCAGTTGTCGATGTCGAGCCGCGTCGCCGCGTAGGTCTCGGTGGTCGAGTCCTTGGCGACGCCGTCGATGTCGAGGTATCCGTCGTACTGCCCGCGCACGTACCGGGCGGGCTTGGCGTCCTCGATCGAGCGGAACAGCGCGTACTTCGCATCCTTGAGGGTTTCGGCATCATTGCCGGCCGGCGCCTCCATCGCTGAGAGGGCGACGACCTGCATGAGGTGATTGACGACGACATCGCGCAGCGCGCCGACGGGATCGTAGAAGTGGCCGCGGTCCTCCACTCCGAAGCTCTCGGCCATCGTGATCTCCACGCACGCGATGTGGTTACGGTTCCAGACCGGCTCGATCATCGTGTTGGCGAAGCGCAGATAGAGGAACTCGTCGGTGCCCATCTTTCCGAGGAAGTGGTCGATCCGGTACAGCTGCGACTCGTCGATGTATTGATGGATTTCCCCAGCCAGGGCGCGTGCGGAGGCGAGGTCGTGCCCGAACGGCTTCTCGACGACCACGCGACCGGTTTTGGTCAGGCCCGCGTCGGTGAGCTGTTTGATCACGGACCCGAACAGGAACGGCGGGATCTCCAGGTAGAAGACCGGTGCCTTGGGTTCGCCCACCGCTGCCGCCAGGCGCTCATATGTGGCCGCGTCCGTGAAGTCGCCGCTCACATAGGACAGCCGCGCCGCGAAGCGCTCGAAGACGTCGTTGTCCACCGGTTCATTACACCCCTGGATGCATTCGCGGGCGTGTTCGCGCAGCCGCTCGAGCGTCCAATCGTCGCCGGCCACCCCTACGATCGGGCAGTTCAGCAGGCCGCGCTTCTCCAGTCGATACAGCGACAGGAACGTCATCACCCTTGCCAGGTCACCGGTGATCCCGAAGATCACCAGCACGTCGGCCAGATCGGCCTCGCCGGGCTTGCGCTCGCGCGCGGTGCTCTGGGCGGGTGGTGCGGCTGTGCTCATGGTCAGGTCCTTTCGGTTGGGCCCGGCGGCGTCTGCCCTCGGCGCGCCCCTGTCCGGCCGCGGGGGATGATCTCACACAGTCGCTTTGTGCCGCCCGCGGCCGGCACGTCCGGGGCCAGCTCTCCGCGGCGTGCGGAGAGGTTGCTCAGATACGCGTGACAGGCAACAGTTCGTTGACATGGGCTTTATTTCGGGGCGTATAGTCGGACACGCATCACGGCGGGTTTTGGCCGCGGGAGGACGGGTAGCTGACGGGAGTTCGGCTCCACGGAGTAGTGCGGCCACAAAGGAGAAAGGGAAGCAGTATGGGCACGGCGGCTGGGCGGACAGCATGGCGGACGGCATGGCGGACCGCGGCGCTTAGCGTTCTCATCGCGGCGGCGCTTGCTGCCGGCGCCGCGCAGGCTCAAGCGGTGACGATCCACGAGCTCTACCCCGGGCTGATAGGCACCGGCGGCCCGAATCACATCGCGGCCGGGCCCGACGGGAACCTGTGGTTCACGGGCCACAACGAAGCCAGCATCGACCGGATAACTCCGGCCGGCGTCCTCTCCGAGTTCTTCCTCACCCCCAACTCAGACCCCGAAAGCATCACCGTGGGGCCCAACAACAAGCTGTGGTTCTCAGAGCCCGGTTGGGACCGCGTCGGGCGGATCAGTACCGAGGGCTCACTGACGGAGTTCGCCTCAAATGGCATCGAAGACCACACGGCCGGCATCATCGAGGGGGCGGAAGGCGATCTGTGGTTCACCCAGAACGACGGCACCGTGGGGCGGATCACGACGCTGGGCGTCGTGACGCAGTTTTCCGCCGGCATCACGCAGAGCAATCTTCAGGGCATCACGCTCGGTCCGGAAGGAAACCTGTGGTTCGCCGAGGGATCCAAGATCGGGCGGATCACCCCGGCAGGCGTTGTCACCGAGTTCTCCGAAGGGATCACTCCCGGCAGCGAACCGTGGGGGATCACGACGGGTCCCGACGGCAACCTGTGGTTCACCGAGCGCGGTGGTGACCGCATCGGGCGGATCACCCCGTCGGGCGCTGTGACCGAGTTCTCCGAAGGAATCACGCCCGGCAGCGAACCGCTCGAAATCGCCGTCGGTCCCGACGGCAACCTGTGGTTCACCGAGCGCGCCGGCGATCGCATCGGGCGGATCACCACCGGCGGTGTCGTCAGCGAGTTTTCCGAAGGCGTCACGCCCGGCAGCGAACCGGCCGGGATCACGGCCGGACCCGAAGACAGCATGTGGTTCACCGAGGAGTCGGGCCAGATCGGGCAGGTGGACCTCGCGGAAGGTGTGGTCGAACCGCCGCGGCGTCCAACCGTCGTGACCGGCAACGCATCATCTGTGACCTACAGATCGAGCACGGTGCACGCGACCGTCGATCCCGATGGTTCCGCCGTGAGCGACTGCCACTTCGAATACGGCAGCACCACCGCCTACGGGGCGAGCGTGCCGTGCGCTTCGGCGCCCGGGGCGATGAGCGCCCCGGTGTCGGTGTCCGCTTCGTTGGGGGACCTGAGCGAAGGCACGGTTTACCACTTTCGCATCGTGGCAACCAACGCGGGTGGCACGAGCGAAGGCGCCGATCAGACCTTCACCACCGGCTCCGCGCCGTCGCCGCTGACCGGCATGTGGGTCGGCGTCGACGCCGGCGGCTGGCCATCGTCCTTCGCGAGCGATATCGCCGGAGCCGTGTCGTATGTGCGCCTTGACTCACCGAGCAGCATCGCGCCCTGGACGGCGGCCGGCCTGAAGGTGATCGACACCAGATCCGGCCCTTACAGCAGCGGCGGGGTGAGCTCCATCAACGCCGGCCAATGGGCCCAGGAAGCGGTCGCCTGGTATGACGCGAACCCGGAATGCGCGGCGATCGAGGTGCTCAACGAGCCCGGTAACTCCGGCTTCTGGGGGCCGAACGCAGGCGATCAGGCAAACGCGACGGCCTACGCGAACCTCCTGAAGGTGGTCCATGAAGCGTTCGTGGCCAACGGCAGGAGCCCGGTGATCCTGGCCTCCTACGACGGCGGGGAGGGGCCGACCACGTGGGGCGAAGAGGTTTTCAGGGCAGACCCCAACGTTGCCAGCTACATCACCGGGATCACGATGCACTCATACGGCGGCACCGAGAGCCGCTCGGCCTCGGCGCTCGGATCGCGCTACCACATCGAAGCAGCCCACTCCCAGCACCCCAACATTCCGATCTACGTGACCGAGGTAGGTTGGCCGACGGCCGTCGGGCAACCCTCGACCGGAGACTCGCTGCAGTGGACCGAAGCCGAACAGGCGGCGAACATCTACGGCTTCATCACCTGGGCCAGAGGAACGGGCTACATCGCGGACGTGACGATCTTCAACTACCGCGACTACGGCTCCAACGACTGGTATGGCATCGAGTCCGCCTCCGGCGCCCACAAGCTGTCCTACGCGGCGCTGGCGCAGGCGGCGGTGGGACTGCCGCTGATCGCCGAATAGGCAGAGCCCGGCTCACCCGAGCACCTGTATCTGAACGAGGCTTGTGGTTCCGGGCCTCCCCGAAGGCAGTCCCGCGGTGATGCCGACGCGCTGACCGGCCTCACACCAGCCGAGCTCGACGACCCGCCGCGCCGCGTCGGCGATCAGCGCCTCGGTCGTCTCGTGGCGGCGCATCGATGCGGCCTGTACGCCCCACATCAGAGCGCATCGACGGACCGTCTCTCTTCCGGGCGAGAGCGCATAGATCGGAACGGTGGGGCGATGAGCGGACACCAGGCGCGCCGAGCGGCCCGACAGCGTCGGGACGATCAGCGCGTCCAGCCGCAGCTCGCGTGCGGCGTCGCACAGGCTGTGCGCGACCGTGTAGGCCGGGTCGGATTCCGTACGGCGCACGCGCGTGTCGTTCCAGCGCTCATACGGGGCGATCGACTCCGCCTGCACGGCGACGGCCGCCATCATCTCCACGGCGTGCACGGGGTATGCGCCGACGGCGGTCTCCTGCGAGAGCATCACCGCGTCGGTGCCGTCGAGGATCGCGTTCGCGACGTCGGCCACCTCCGCGCGGGTCGGGCGCGAGGAGGCGACCATCGAGTCGAGCATCTGCGTCGCCGTGATCGACGGCCGCGCCATCCAGCCGGCCAGCTCGAGCAGCTGCTTCTGCACGATCGGCACCCGCTCGATCGGCAGCTCGATGCCGAGGTCGCCGCGAGCGACCATCACGCAGTCCGCCGCTTTGACGATCTCCGCGGCGCGCTGCACCGCCTGGGGCTTCTCGATCTTGGCGATCAGCGGCAGGCGCGTGTGATCGCGCACCGATTCGATGTCCTCGGGACGCTGGACGAACGACAGCGCGACCATGTCGACGCCGATCGACTCGCCATGGTGCAGCAGCTCGAGATCCTCCTCGGGGAGCGATGGCAGCGACTCCACCGGCCCCGGGATGTTCAGCCCCTGGCGCGAGGCGACGGCGCCGCCGACCTCGATCTCGACTTCGATCTCATTGGAGGCCGTGCGCACGTCCACCGCGCGAAGACGGACCGAGCCGTCGGCGAGGTAGAGGATGGCACCCTCCTTGACCGACGCGGCGAGCCCGGCCCAGGAGATGCTCATGTCGTGTGCGTCGCCGATGCGCTCCGCGTCTCCGCAGTGGAATGTCAGCCGCTCCCCCGGTGTCAGCTCGACGACGTCCTCGCGAAGCGGGCCGATGCGCAGCTTCGGGCCCGGCAGATCCTGCAGGATCGCGACTGGGCGTCCGGCCCGTCCCGCCGCGTCGCGCACGCGGCCAACGGTCTCGGCGTGCTCGTCGAGCGTCCCGTGGGAGTAGTTCAGCCGGGCGACGTCCATGCCCGCCTCGACCATGCGCAGCAGCGTGTCCGGCTCGCGCGAGGCTGGCCCGATTGTGGCGACGATCTTGGTGCGGCGCATCGTGGGCAAGGTATCGGTCGTTGTGGTCACACGCGTTGGACGGCCGTCGGGCTGGCGGCCGCACGTGGTGGACATCCGTAGCATCGGTTGGGTGCTCGGTCCGTCACGGCCACTCCCGCGGGTAGGCGCCGAAGCGCGCATCGCGCACTTCGGCGGTGGCTTCGAGCGAGGCACGGTGCTCGCGGTGCACGAACAGGGACGGCGGCTTCAGGTGCGCGGCGAGGCCGGCGACGTGCTCGAGTTCGTGCTCAACCCGGCGACCGCCCGCTTCGTGCTGGCCGGGGGCGGTCACGGCCCGCGCCTTGAGCTGATCGAAGTCCCGCCCGCCCAGGCCTGAGCGTCACGGCGCCGTGACGTCGGGGAAGTGCTCGGCGCAGTGTGCGCGCAGCGCCTCTCGCACCGACGCACGCTCCTCGGCGCTGGCCGCGCGGAAGCGCGCGAGCAGCTCGCGCTGGTTCTCGATCGGTGCGCCGGCGATCGACCAGCGCATGGCAAGGCGCTCGAACAGCAGCTCGACCGCCCGCTGCCAGGCGTCCTCCTGTGTATCCGAGGCCCGGCCACCGACGCCTGCGAGCGTCTGTGCGTACTCGGCTCTCGCGCCCGCCGTCAGCGATCCGCGCAGCGTCAGCACGTTGCCGTCGGCGTCGCTGTAGTCGCTGCTCGGCGCTCTCAGCTTGGGCGGCTTGCGCCTGCGCTTAGCCATGCTCCGAGCACTGCCCGGCGCGTGCTTCAGCTGCGTTCACGCGCGGTCCGCTCATCCCCGCGAGGATCAGCGATCGAGGGCCCGCTCCAACTGGGAGCGCACGTCGCCGGTCACGGGCTTGGCGTGGCCGGGCCATGCCGCGGC
Organism: uncultured Solirubrobacteraceae bacterium; assembly: GCA_963779605.1. GTDB lineage: Bacteria > Actinomycetota > Thermoleophilia > Solirubrobacterales > Solirubrobacteraceae > Palsa-744. The sequence goes on along the minus strand of CAVZYR010000004.1, from coordinate 95,736 downwards.
GGGCTCGAGAGCGGCGAGCTTGCGCATGCTCGCGAGCGCCTGATCGGTGTCGAAGTTGTACACCGGCTCGGGCGCGTGCGGGTCGCTGTCGCGACCCCACATGTCAAGCGTGTAGAAGCAGTCCGAGCTCAGCGCGAGACGGTCCTCCTCACGCCACAGCGCGATCATCCCGGGCGCGTGGCCGGGCAGGTGTACGACGCGAAATCCCGCCACCTCGTCTCCCTCGACAACGGTCCCCGAGATCTTCACCGGTCCGCCGTCCCACGCGTAGCGGTGGAGAAGGCGCTGGAGCTGGCGCGTGACCGGCGGCAGGCCGGCGAGAGTCGGCGGCCAGTAGCGAAAGCCGCCGCTGCCTTCTGCGTCCACGACTTCCTCAGGGTGGCACAGCACGGGTACCCCCAACGCCGGCGCCACGCCGCGATGGTCGGTGTGGGCGTGGCCGAGCACCACGCGGCGGATGCCCCCCAGCTTCGCTCCGGCGCTCGCGACCGCGCGCGTCATCGTGCGCGCGCCGGCGTCGAACAGCGTCACCCCGCCCTCGTCCTCGATCAGATACACGTTGCAGCGCCCCGGCTGGCCCTGCACGACCCACACGCCTGTGGCCACCATCTCGGCCTCACTCGCAGACAGCCGCGAGGTCAGGCGCGTCTTTGCGTTGAAGGCGCTCATCATCCGCTGGTCCGCGGTCGATCCCTGCGCCGGCATCATCCTGATCTGGCGCGGCAGCGCGATCGAGTCGGGATAGGCGTCGTTGGACTGGATCAGACCGTCGCGCACGCTCAGCAGGTCGAACCCTTCGATCAGGATCGGATCGCCGGTCGGTTCAAGGCCGCTCAGCTGCCCCGGCCCCGCGAATGTGCCGCTGAGGCGCCACTGCACGCCGCAGCGCTCGTCCTGGGTGGTCGTCGAGACGAGCTCAAAATGCAGGTCGGGCAGCGCACCGAGCAGCTCGCCGATGTACGCGCGCACGCCCTCGGGAGCCGTGACATTGACCTGGCCGCGGACGTGCTCGTGGCCGCCGTCCGCCCACAGGGCCACCGCCGCGTCGAGCTCGCGCGAGTTGATCGCCTCGAAGTAGCGTCGTGTCACGGACTCGGCGGACTTCTTGGCGCCCCGTCGCTCGCGCGTCCTCGCCTGGCGTACATTCGCGGCCACCGCCTGAACCTTTGTGGCCGTCTCGCTGGCGCTCTCTTCGTCGACCATCTGAGTCTCCTTTACCGCGTGGCTCGGAATGCGTAGTCTAGTCTCCGCCGGATGGCCAGGCCGGCAGATGGAAGATCGGCGGTCAAACGCGAGTTGGGGCGGGGGGAACGGGTGCTGCCAGGGGTGTTTCGCCTGCGCCTGCCGCTCCCGTGGCCCGGTGTGCCGCACTGCAACGCCTGGGCTGTTGCCGCCGGCGACGGGGTGGTGCTGTTCGACACCGGCATGCATCAGCCGGGCTCCATGGCCCACCTCGAGCGGGCGCTTGCGATGTGCAACCTGAGCCTCGAGAACGTGCGTCTGCTGGTCTGCACGCACGCGCACTCAGATCACTATGGCCAGGCGGCACCGATCCTCGAGCGCGCCGGCTGCGAGCTGTGGATGCACCCCAACCACCAGCACATGCTCGGCTGGGCCGAAGATCCCGAGGCCGCGATCGCCCGTCGGCTGGAGGTGGCCCGCCAGAGCGGTGTGCCGGAGGAGCCGCTGCGCCGCTACGCGGCCGAGCGCGACTCGCTGGGGTCCGGCATCGCCGCGATCGTGGAGCCCAGCCGGGCGCTCCTGCCCGGGGTGATGATCGAAACGGACCTCGGGCCCTGGAGCGTCCACGAGACGCCCGGCCACGCTCCCTCGCACGTGTGTCTGTTTCAGGCGGAGAGGCGCCTCTTGATCTCCGGGGACCACCTGCTCGGGCGCATCTCGCTGCACTTCGACTACGGCTACTCTCCCGATCCCGTCGGCGAGTTCGTGCATTCACTCGACGTCGTCGAGGCGCTTCACCCGCGCCTCTGCCTGGCCGGCCACGGCCGTACGTTCGCCGATGTGCACGCGCACATCGAGGGCAACCGCGAGCTCGTCGATGAACGTCTCGAGCAGACGCTCGCCGCGATCGCGGTGGACGAGGAGCCGACGGCGTTTGAGCTTGTGGCACGTGTCTCCGGCCGCGAGCCCTACTCGGGGGCCTCGCCCTGGCTTTTGACCGAGATGCTGGCGATGCTCCGCCACCTCGAGTCCACGGGCCGCGCGCGGCGCATCGCCGGGGAGCCCGAGCGCTGGGCGCGGGTGGGCTCACGGGAGCCTGAACCCTGACCGCCGAGCAGCCTTGGCCCGCGCAGGCCGGTCGCATACGATCAGTGGATGCGCATCGACGAGATCCTCAAGGCCGGCGCGCCGGTCTTCTCGTTCGAGTTCTTCCCGCCGAAAACCGAGGCCGGCGAACGCAACCTCGACGCAGCCCTCGCCGAGCTGCGGACGCTGGAGCCGTCGTTCGTCTCGGTCACCTACGGAGCGGGCGGTTCCACCAGGGAGAAGACGATCGAGATCGTCAAGCGCATAAGAGACGAGTACGGGCTCGAGGCGATGGCCCACTTCACCTGCGTCGGGGCGACCGTCAGCGAGTTGCGCGGGACGCTCGATGAGATGGCGCGAGCCGGGATCGACAACGTGCTCGCCCTGCGCGGGGACCCGCCGGGCGGGCAGGGGGCCTGGAGGAGGACCGAGGGAGGGCTCGAGTACTCGCGCGAACTGGTCGAGCTGATCGCCGGCGGCTATGAGTTCGCGATCGGCGCCGCCTGTTTCCCTGAGACCCACATCCATGCCCAGAGTCCCGAGTCAGACCTCGAGCACCTCGCCGAGAAGGTCGGAGCGGGCGTTGACTTCCTCATCACGCAGCTGTTCTTCGACAACGCCCTGTACTTCGACTTTCTCACCCGCGCGCGCGCGATCGGCATCCGCGCCCCGATCATCCCGGGCATCATGCCGATCACCCACGCCGGCCAGGTCGAGCGGATGGCGGAGATGTGCGGCTCGGCGATTCCGCAGGGGCTGCGGCGCGAGCTGCACGCGCGCCGCGAGCACCCCGAGGCGGTGCTGGACTTCGGCGTGGCCTACGCCACGCTTCAATGCGCCGAGTTGCTGGCGGCGGGCGCGCCCGGCATCCACTTCTACACGCTCAACCGCTCTCCCGCCACGCGCGCCATCCTCAGTGCGCTGAAGCTCACCAAGCCGTGGGAGAAGGCGATCTACGCGGCTTCTATCTCGAGCCCCTCGGCGACGCGCGGCGAGCCGTCGGCCGCCTCGTAGCGCACATCGACCGAGTCGTTCTGGCGGTAGGTGCCGATGCCCCATGCGCCCAACAGCCAGCGCCATCCACTGATCTTGTCCTTGCGCAGGTCGAGTTCGAACACGAGCGAGCCGTCACGCACCGAGAAGTCCTCGCCGAGCTTCTGCGGCACGCCGTTTAGGTAGACCTCGTAGGGCCCGCGCAGATCGCGGGGCAGCCTGACTCTCGATGTGCTCATCTTCGTTTCATTGTGACGCCAGTCCTCGTCGCCGGCGGCGCCCGTCAGCCAGCTGGCGCTCGTAGGCCGCGTCCACGATCTCGCATATCTCAGACGGCTCCTCGAGGATGTGCAGGAGATCGACGTCGGAGGGGTCGATTCGCCGGTCGGCCAGCGCCCTCGTGCGCAGCCACTGAAGCAGCCCGTGCCACTCTTCTTTACCCATCAGAACCACGGGGAAGTGACGGATGGTCCCCGTCTGGATGAGGGTCAGCGATTCAAACAGCTCATTGAGGGTCCCGTATCCCCCGGGGCATACCACGAAGGCACTCGCGTAGCGGACGAACATGACCTTGCGCGCGAAGAAGTGCCTGAAGCGCAGACCGATGTCCAGATAGGGATTCAGCGCCTGCTCGTGGGGCAGCTCGATGTTGCATCCCACCGAAACGGCGCCCACCTCACGCGCGCCGCGGTTGGCTGCCTCCATCAGTCCCGGTCCGCCGCCGGTGATGACCGCGTATCCGCCCCGTCCGAGGCAGGCCCCAACCTCGCGGGCGAGCGCGTAATCGGGGTGCTCGGGGGGCGTGCGCGCCGAGCCGAAGACGGTCACCGCGCGTCCGACCTCAGCGAGCACATCGAAGCCGCGGGCGAACTCGAGGGCGATGTCGCTGATGCGCGCGGCGTCGGCCGCGCGCACCGCGGCGGGCTCGTGCTCCAGCCACAGCAACAGCTCTTCGTCAAGCGTCCGCGGTTGCTCGGGGCTGGTTTCTCCGGTCGGTCGCACGCGCCAAGCGTATGGCCTGAGGCGCGGAGGTCAGCTGGCGCCGGGACGCCCGCCGGGACGCGTACCCTCCGTGGGAAATGGCCGAGTCGCCGCCTGCGAGCGAGATTGCCTACACCGTGCGCCGCTCGCAGCGCGCGCGGCGGGTGCGCGTGAACGTACACCCGCACTCAGGCGTCGAGGTGGTGCTCCCGGCGCGCGCGCCCGAGCGCGCGGCGGCGGCGGCGGTGAGCGAGTTGCGCCCGTGGATCGAGCGCCGGCTCGACGAGGCCCGCGAGGCGCTTGCGAGGGTCAGCGCGCGTGGCGCCACGCTGCCCTACCTGGGCGACTCGCTCTTGTTGACCCCGCAGGCTGGGCGCACGCGCGTGCACCGCCGCGGTCAGCGTCTGCTGGTCCCCGTGAGCGATCCCCGCCCTGCGCTCGAGCGGTTCTACAGACGCGCGGCCCGCGCTGAGATCGGCTCGCGCCTGGACCGCGCGAGCGCGCTCGCCGGCAAGAGCTATGAGGGCCTCGCCATCCGCTCCCAGCGCACTCGCTGGGCGTCGTGCTCGGCGAGCGGGCACATGAGCTTCAACTGGCGGCTGCTGCTCGCTCCCGAGCGGGTGCTCGAATACGTCGTCTGGCACGAGGTCTGCCACCTCGAGATTCTCGACCACTCGCCCGGCTTCTGGGCGCTTCTGGAGCGGCGCTGGCCCGGCTATCGCGACGATCGCGACTGGCTGCGGCGCAACGGAGCGACGCTCGTGCTTCAGCCCCTCTGATCGAGCGGGACGTAGTCGAGGTCGCGCGCGCCCGTGTAGATCTGGCGCGGGCGGGCGATCTTCTGCTCGGGGTCCTGCACCATCTCGAGCCACTGCGCGATCCAGCCGCTCGTGCGCCCGATCGCGAACATGACCGGGAACATCGCCACCGGCAGGCCCAGCGCCTCGTAGATCAGACCCGAGTAGAAGTCGACGTTCGGATAGAGCTTTCGCGAGGTGAAGTAGTCGTCGTCGAGCGCTCGCTTCTCAAGCTCGGTGGCGACATCGAGCAGCGGGCTCTTGCCGCGCACCTCGAACACGTCGTCGAGGTATTTGCGGATGATGCGCGCGCGTGGATCGTAGTTCTTGTAGACGCGGTGCCCGAAGCCCATCAACCGCTCGTTGCCGGCCTTCACGCCCTCCAGGAAGTGGGGGATGTTCTCGACCGTGGCGATCCGCTCGAGCATCCGCAGGGCGGCCTCGTTGGCGCCGCCGTGCAGCGGTCCGTAGAGCGCTGCGACGCCGCCGGCCACCGCCGAGTAGGGATCGACCTGGGTCGAGCCGATCGAGCGAACCGCGCTCGTGGAGGCGTTCTGTTCGTGGTCGGCGTGCAGGATGAACAGCACGTCCAGCGCACGCGCGAGGCGAGGATCGGGCTCATATTTGAGCTCGGTCATCCTGTACATCATCCCCAGGAAGTTGCCGGCGTAGTTGAGGTCGTTGTCCGGGTAGACGTAGGGCTGGCCCATGTTGTGGCGGAAGGCGAACGCGGCCAGCGTCGGCATCTTCGCGAGCAGCCTGATGATCTGGATCGCGCGCACGCGCTCCTCGTGGATCTTGTTGGCGTCGGGGTAGAAGGTCGAGAGGGCTCCCACCGAGGCCACGAGCATGCCCATCGGGTTGGCGTCGTAGCGGAAGCCCTGCATGAAGTCCTTGACGTTCTCGTGCACGAACGTGTGAACCGTGATCTCATCGACCCAGCCGGTCAGCTCGTGCTCGGTGGGAAGCCTGCCGTTGATCAGCAGGTAGGCGACCTCGAGGTAGGTGGAGCGCTCGCACAGCTGCTCGATCGGGTAGCCGCGGTGCTGGAGGATGCCGGCATCGCCGTCGATGTAGGTGATCGCGCTGCGACAGGAGGCGGTGTTCGTGTAGGCGGGGTCGTAGGCCATCAGCCCGAAGTCCCCCTCATCCGTCTTGATCTGGCGGAGGTCCATCGCGCGTACGGTCCCGTCGGTGATCGGCAGCTCGTAGGTCGCGCCGGTGCGCTCATCGGTGACCGTGAGCGTGTTCCTGGCGCTGACGCCGTCAGCAGCTCCTGCTCCGCCGTCGGCGCCCGTCTGCCCGACCGCGGCCGCCTCGCGACTGCTCGCCTGCGTCTCGATGCTCATCGGCTTCTCCCATCGACGATTGCGAATGCTCTCCCTCGATTATGCGACACAGCGGCTCCGGTCTCGCCGCTGCCGTGCCGACGCGTTCAGTTCTGAGCCAGCCGGCGGCGTGAGGCAAGGGCGCGCACGCGCGGCGGTGACGCCGGAGCGGGATCGCCGTGGGGACCGCGCCTCGGCGCGCGCGGGGGCCGCGCGCGGGGGTGGTGCGGGTGCAGCGTACGCGGGCGCGGACCGATCCCGCCATCCTGCTCGGGCGCGGTCTCGGGCGCCCGCACCGCCCAGCGCACGAGCAAGAACAGCGCGACGATCGGGATCTTCAACAAGAACATCAACCAGATGAAGGTCCAAGTGGTCACTCCGAATGGATCGTATAACGGGCGCGGGACCGGTACAACCCCCGGCGGGCACATTCACTTCAGGCACGCGCCGGCGCATATGCGGCTCGGCGAGACCTCGCGGTCCTGCGCCCTTCAGCCGCGCATCTGAAGCGGCGAGCCGCTGAACTGGGTGATCGCGCGCAGGCCGTGAACGCGCTCGGCGATCTCCGCCGCGGTGAGGCGCTCGATGCGCTCGGTGCCGAACTCCTCGACGTTGAACGAGGCCAGCGCGGTCGCATGGGCCATCGCGCCTCGCAAGAGCTCGTCGGAGAGCTCATCGGAGGGGTGGGCGGCGATGTAGCCGAGCAGCCCTCCGGCGAAGGAGTCGCCGGCCCCGGTGGGGTCGATCACGGTCTCGAGCGGGTATGCCGGAAGGGCGAAGAAGCTCTCGCGGGTTATCAGCGCGGCACCGTACTCGCCCTGCTTGGCCACGACCACGCTCGGGCCGCGGGCCCGGCCGGCCTCGGCGCCCCATGACAGGACCTCGCGTGCCGCGGTGAGAAGGTTCGGCTTGCCGGTCAGCTGGCGCAGCTCTGAATCGTTGAGGATCACGCAGTCCACGCTCTCGATCGCGCTGACGAGCGAGTCGCGGGCGATGTCGATCCAGAGGTTCATCGAGTCGAGCGCTGCGAAGCGCGCTTCGGGCAGCTGCGCGCGCACCTCGAGTTGCAGCTCCGGCTGGATGTTCGCGAGGAACAGAACGTCGCTGGAACGCGACTGCTGCGAGAGCTTCGGCTGGAAGCCCTCGAATACGCCGAGCTGGGTGTCGAGCGTCTCGCGCGAGTTCAGATCCCAGCCGTACTCACCGCGCCAGAAGAACGTCTTGCCGCCGGCGACCCGCTCGACATCGGAGACGTCCACGCCACGGCCACGCAGCACGTCGAGCTCGGCCTCGCCGAAGTCATCGCCGACAGGGCCGACGACACGGACCTCCTCGAAGAATGAGGCCGCCAGCGCGAAATGCACGGCGGCCCCGCCAAGCATCCGCGCGCGCTCGCCGAAGGGTGTCTTGACGGCGTCGAAGGCGATCGACCCGACCACTGTGATGGGCATGGGCGCGCACCTTAGAGCACGCGGGGCGCCCGCGGGGCTCGGATAAGGTGACGATCCATGCGCGCGATCCAGATGAACGAGTTCGGCGGCCCCGAGGTGCTCAGGCTGACCGAGCTCGCCGCGCCCGAGCCGGCGCCCGGGGAGGTCCTGATCAGGGTCACCCGCGCCGGGCTGAACTTCGCCGACACGCACACGCGCACGAACTCCTACGTGCGCAAGGCCACGCTTCCACTCGTCCCTGGCGGCGAGGTGGCGGGCGTCCGCGAGGACAGCGGCGAGCGGGTGGTCGCGCTCGTCGGCGATGGCGGCTACGCCGAATACGCCACCGCGCCGGGCGAGCTTGTCTTCCCGATCCCCGACGAGCTCGACGACGGCACGGCGCTGGCGCTCATCATCCAGGGGCTGACCGCCTGGCATCTGTATCGCACCGCCGGGCGGGTACAGGATGGGGAGACCGTCGTCGTGCACGCCGCCGCCGGCGGCGTCGGCTCGCTCGCCGTCCAGCTCGGCCATCCACTGGGAGCCGGCCGCGTGGTGGCGACCGCCTCGAGCGACGAGAAGCGTGCGCTGGCGCTCGAGCTGGGCGCCGACGCGGCGATCGATCCCGACCCGCAGGGGCTGACCGATCGGCTGATCGAGGCGAACCGGGGGAGGGAGGTCGACGTCGTGTTCGATATGGCCGGAGGCGAGGTTTTCTCCGCCTCCTATGACGCGCTCGCGCCGTTCGGGCGCATCGTGGTCTGCGGGATCGCCTCCCAGCAGCCGAACCAGGTCTCGACCGGCTCGCTGCTTCGCCATTCGCGCGCCGCCGTCGGCTTCTACCTGTTCCACTGCCTCGAGCGCCCGGCGATGTTCAGCGATGCCCTGGCGGAGCTGTTCGCGCGTGCCGCGCGCGGTGAGCTCAAGGCGATCGTCGGGCACACCTACCCGCTCGAGCAGGCCCCTCAGGCGCACATCGACCTGCGCGAGCGGCGCACCACCGGCAAGCTCCTGCTCGATCCCCGAGCTTGAAGGGCAGCGTAAGCTCCGCTTCCACAATGGCGACCACATTCGCTGATCTCGGGCTCTCGCAGTCCACACTGCACGCGCTGAGCGACGTCGGCTACGAGTCGCCCAGCCCGATCCAGGAACAGGCGATCCCGCCGCTGCTCGAGGGCCGTGACGTGATCGGCCAGGCCCAGACCGGCACCGGCAAGACGGCGGCGTTCGGGTTGCCGATCATGGAGTACGTCGACCCCGCGGACCCCACGGTGCAGGCGCTCGTGCTGACGCCCACGCGCGAGCTGTGCATTCAGGTAACGCAGGCGCTGCGCACCTACGGCGCGCATACCGGCATCGATGTCGTCGCGGTCTTCGGCGGTGCTCCGATCAGGACCCAGCAGGCGCAGCTGCGCGCCGGCGGGCACGTCGTCGTGGGAACCGTGGGCCGGGTGCTCGACCTGATCTCGCGCCACTCGCTGGTCCTCCACGATTGCCGCTTCCTGGTGCTCGACGAGGCGGATGAGATGCTCGACCTGGGGTTTCTCGAGGATGTCGAGAAGATCCTCTCGCTGACGCCCTCGAGCCGCCAGACGGCGCTGTTCTCGGCGACCATGCCTCCGCCGATCCGCACCCTCGCCGACCGCTACATGTACGACCCGATGATCATCCAGGTCGAGGCCGAGACGCTCACGATCGACACGGTCGAGCAGTTTCAGCTGCCGGTCGACGCGAAGGGCAAGCCGGACAAGCTCGTCGAGGTCCTCAACGCCGAGAAACCGGCGCAGGCGATCGTGTTCGTGCGCACCAAGATCCGCTGCGACCAGCTCTACCGCACGCTGCGCGACCGCGGCATGAACGTCAGAGCGCTCCACGGCGACATGTCCCAGGGGTCACGCGACGGCGTGATGCTGGCCTTCAAGGGCGGGCGCGTGCCGATCCTGGTGGCCACCGACGTGGCCGCGCGGGGGCTCGACATCTCGACGGTCACGCACGTGATCAACTACGACGTGCCCGTCTCCCCGGACATCTACGTGCACCGCATCGGGCGTACCGGCCGCGTCGGGCGCTCGGGCAGGGCGATCACCTTCGTCGAGGACCGCCAGAAGCGCGAGCTCGAGGCGATCGAACGCCATATCGGCACGTCGATCGCGCAGTGGCGAGCGGGCGCGGTGGCGGCGCCGACGCCCGTGCAGACGCGACCGCGCAGGCACTCCAAGCCGCGCATCTCGCGGCGAGGCGACGAGGAGCCCTACGTCAAGCTCGTGCTCTCAGGAGGGCGAGCCGCGGGCCTGCGGGTGGCCGACGTCGTCGGCGCGGTCACCTCCTCGGCAGGCCTTGACGGCGAGGCCGTGCGCGACGTGATGGTGCTCGACCGCTTCTCCTTCCTGTCGGTCCCGGCGACGCAGGCCGACCGCGTCATCGACGCCCTCGACGGGCGCGACGTGCGGGGACAGGCGATCACCCTGCAGCGGGTAGGGTAGGGGCATGTCAACTGCCACGATGCAAACCACCGAGGGCCCGATCACCTTCGAGCTATTCGACGCGGACGCTCCCAAGACGGTCGAGAACTTCCGCAAGCTCACCTGCGAGGGCTTCTATGACGGCCTCATCTTTCACCGCGTGATCAAGGACTTCATGATCCAGGGCGGCTGTCCGGAGGGGACGGGCACCGGCGGACCGGGGTACACCTTCGAGGACGAGATCAACCCTCACAAGATCGTTCGCGGCGCGCTCGCGATGGCCAACGCCGGACCCAACACGAACGGCTCGCAGTTCTTCATCGTCACGGCCGACACGTGCGCGTGGCTGGACGGCAAGCACACGGTGTTCGGTCAGGTGACCGAGGGGATGGATGTGGTCGACAAGCTCGAGGGCGTGGCCACCGACGCCTCCGATCGCCCGGCGGAGCCGATCGGGATCGCCGCGATCGAGTTATCGCAGGATTAGTCGCCGATTTCCCCCGGCAAGGATAGCCGGTCGGAGTAGTCTGTCTGCTACGAGCGAACGAGAAGGGGAGATAGAGATGGCGACGGTCGAGCAGCACACTCCAGAGACCCAAAACGGCGTAGCGCACGCCGAGCGGGAGATCCCCGTCGAGAATCCCGCCACGGGCGAGATCCTCGCCAGCGTCCCCGACCTCGGCGCCGAGGCCGTCGCGGAGATGGCCGAGCGCGGCCGCGCCGCGCAGCCGGCCTGGGAGGCATTCGGCTTCGAGGGCCGCGGGCGGATCCTCTTGCGCGCGCAGAAGTGGCTGATGGACAACTCCAAGCAGGTCATCGCGACGATCATGTCCGAGACCGGCAAGACCTTTGAGGACGCCTCGCTCGCGGAGATCTCCTACGCGGGCAACGCCTTCGGCTTCTGGGCCAAGCACGCGCCCGAGTACCTCGCCGACGAACGGGTCAAGTCAGGACAGCTCCTGGTCAAGGGCAAGAAGCTGATCCTGCGCTACCGGCCGCTGGGCCTGATCGGCGTGATCGGCCCCTGGAACTACCCGCTTACGAACTCCTTCGGCGACTGCATCCCGGCGCTCGCGGCGGGCAACAGCGTGATCCTCAAGCCCTCGGAGATCACGCCGCTGACCTCCATGCTGATGGCCGAAGGGCTGCGCGAGTGCGGCCTGCCGGAGGATGTCCTGCAGATCGCCACCGGCCGTGGCGAGACGGGCGCTGCGCTCGTCGAGCAGGTGGACATGATCATGTTCACGGGCTCCACGCGAACCGGGCGCAAGGTCGCCGAAGCCGCCGGCCGGCGGCTGATCCCCGCCTCGCTCGAGCTCGGCGGCAAGGACCCGATGATCGTGCTGTCCGATGCCGATCTCGAGCGGGCCGCCAACTTCGCCACCTACTACTCGATGCAGAACGCCGGTCAGACGTGCATCTCGATCGAGCGCGTCTATGTCGAGGAGCCGGTGTATGACGAGTTCGTCGCCAAAGTCTCCGAGAAGGTGCGCGTGCTGCGGGTCGGTCCTCCGCAGGGACCGGGCTCGGTCGAGGTGGGCGCGATCACCTTCCCGCCCCAGCTCGAGACGATCGAAGATCACGTCTCCGACGCGGTCGACAAGGGCGCGCACGTGCTCGCCGGTGGCCATGCGGCGCCATCGGGCGGCGGCCGCTTCTACGAGCCGACCGTTCTGGTCGACGTCGATCACACGATGAAGATCATGACTGAGGAGACGTTCGGTCCGACGCTGCCGATCATGAAGGTCGCCGACGCCGATGAGGCCGTGCGGCTCGCCAACGACTCGCCCTACGGTCTCGGCTCCTCCGTCTTCACGCGGGACACCGAGCGCGGCGAGCAGATCGCCCGGCGCCTCCAGACGGGTGCCGCGAACGTCAACGACGCGATGATCAACTACACCGCGCTCGAGCTGCCGATGGGCGGAGCCAAGGCCTCGGGCCTGGGTTCGCGTCATGGCCCGGGCGGGATCCGCAAGTACGCCTCCCAGCAGGCGATCGTCGTCACACCGCGGCTCGCGCTGAAGCGCGAGGTCCATATGTACCCCTACAGCCGTCGCACCTCGCGGCTGCTGGCAGGCCTGTTCAAGTTCATGTACGGCCGCGGCAAGCGCGACTGACAAGAGCTCTCAGCCGGCGACCTCGGCGCCCAGCGATACCCCCAGCAGGCGTTCGAGCTCGGGGATGGTCTCCTCTGCGCTCGTGTGATGGATCGTCGCCATGCCGAGTCCTTCGGCGGGCGTGAGGTTGAACAGCAGGTCGTCGACGAACACGCACTGCTCGACCGCGACGCCGGCGCGCTCGGCGCCCAGCTCATACATGCGGCGCGAGGGCTTGCGGATGCCCTCCTCGCCCGAGATCACGACGCCGTCGAAGAGCTCTGCGAACAGGTGATGAGGGTAGCGGTGAACCCCCCACGAGTTCGACACGAGCGCCGTGCTCGTGCCCTGGGCGCGTGCCCTGCGAACGGCGTCGACCATCGCCTCGTCGGGCTGCACGCCGGCGAACAGCCCGTCGATGAGCCCGTCGGGCTCGACGCCGATCAGGGCGGCGAACTGCTGCTCGAACTGCTCCTCGCCAAGCTCTCCCTTCTCGAGCGCGATCAGGAGCTCGCGCGCCTCGGGATCGTCCTTGAAGCGCCCGCGAAGCGCCTTGGGGTCGATCCGGGCCTCCAGGCAGTAGGCGTGGAAGGAGGCGAACAGGTTGGTTGTGAGCACTCCGCCCCAATCGATCAGAAGCGCGCTGCGCGCCCGCTCGTCAGTCGCCACGAGACACCTCCTCGGCCTGGCGCGCGAGGTCGAGCACGCCATCGGCGAACTGCTTCAGGTAGGGGTCGTCGGTGGTGCCGGATATGGCCCGCTTGTAGTTGCCCTCCATGAACACGATCGACTTCCACAGCGCGAGCGTGGTGTACCAGCGCAGATCCTGCATCGAGCGGCCCGTGCGCTGCTCGTAGGCTGCGATCAGCCCCTCCCGCGTGGGGAAGCCGGGTTGGCGGGTGACCCCGCCCAGGTGCTCGCGCATCCCGCCCGTGGGGTCCTCGGCGTCGGTCCACATCATGCACAGGTAGCCGAGATCGGCGAGCGGGTCTCCGATCGTGGCCATCTCCCAGTCGAGTACGGCCAGCAGGCGCGCCGGCGGCGCGGCGGCGAAGATCGTGTTGCCGAGGCGATAGTCGCCGTGCACGATGGTGGCGGGGCCGGAGCTCGGCAGGTGCTCGGCCAGCCACTGCCCGACACGCTCGACCTCGGGGATCTCGCGCGTCTTGTTGATCTCCCACAGGCCCGTGAAGCGGCGGAGCTGGCGCTCCAGATAGCCCGTGGGCTTGCCGAAGTCCTCTAGGCCCGCGGCCCGCCAGTCGACGCCATGGATCTCGACGAGGGCGTCGATCAGCTCCTCGGCGATCCTCGCGCGCTCTGCGGGAGTGTCCAGCACGGGGGGGATGCTCGCGACGATCACCTCGCCCTCGATGTGGTCCATCACGTAGAAGGGGCAGCCGATCGTCGCAGTGTCATCGCACACGGCCAGCACCTCCGGCACGCGCGCGGGCGTGTCCCGCAGCGCCCGCAGCAGGCGCGCCTCGCGAAGCACGTCATGCGCACTCGGAGGCAACGGCGGGCGGGGCGGGCGGCGCAGGACCATCTCCGCGTCCCCGCGCGTGATCAGGTAGGTGACGTTTGAGTGCCCCTCCCCGATCGGGCTCGCCTCGATCTCTCCCTCGCCGAGGCCGTGTTCGTCGAGGAACCGGCGCAGGGGCTCGAGCACCAACAGCGGCGGCCGCCCATTCTCAGCGGCGTCCGCGTGGGTCAGAACGATGTCGTCTGGAGCGACGGTCATGCTCATGCCCACAACGCTATCCCACGTCTGTGAGCTTTGCGGATTTGGGATCCCCGGGGCGATCTGCCGGTGTCCGCGGACGGGCCTGCTGCCCCGGCCGGCGAAACCTAAAGAGGCCCGGCAGCACCGCAACCTTCCGAGCGCCCACGTGTCTCAAGCGACCATGCCCCGCACACGCAAGCTGTTCTGCGCCGTGGCGGCCTCGATGCTCCTCACCGGCGCGGCGGGGGCCGGGCAGGCGGCGGCCTCTCACGGCCAGGTCACCTACTTCGAGGGCTCAGATCTCCTGCTCAGCGCTTCCACGCGCCCGCATGCGCTCGCGCAGCTTCAGCACCTCGGTGTCAAGGCCCTGCGCGTCGAGCTGCACTGGTCTGACGTCGCGCCCAGCCCCACCAGCGCCAACCGCCCGCACTTCGAAGCGACCAACCCCACGAGCTACAACTGGGGACAGTACGACGCGCTGCTGGCCGAAGCCCAGCGCCTGCACTGGCAGGTGCTCTTGACCGTCACCTCGCCCGCGCCGCGGTGGGCCACGTCCAACCGCAAAGCCCCCTATATCACGCGCCCGGATCCGCTCGACTTCCGGGAATTCATGACGGCGGTGGGGCGCCACTACAGCTCTGAGGTCTCGCTCTACTCGATCTGGAACGAGCCCAACCACCCGTCGTTCCTTCTGCCGCAGTTCAACTCCAACGGCACGCCGGCCTCGCCGCGCATCTACCGGGGCCTCTACCAGGCCGGCTACGCGGGGCTCCAGGCGGCCGGCATCCCCCACCCCAAGGTGCTGTTCGGCGAAACCGCGCCCACCGGCTCCGACCGCGTCAACGCGCGCCGCGAAGGCCTGCTCCACGACGTGGCGCCGCTTGCGTTTCTGCGTGAAGCCCTGTGCCTGAACACGAAGTACAAGAAATCCGGCTCGTGCGGCGAGCTGCAGATGACCGGTTACGGCCATCACGCCTACACGCAGGCGACGAACCCCAACTACGCACCGCCCGAACCCGACGACGTCATGATCGGCGTGCTCTCGCGCCTGTCGCGCGCGCTCGATCTCGCCGCCCGGGTGCACGCGATCCCCGCGCATCTGCCGATCTACCTGACGGAGTTCGGAGTGCAGAGCAAGCCCAACAGGTACCTCGGCGTGCCAGTGTCTCAGCAGGCCGAATACGACGCGATCGCCGAGCACATCGCCTGGGAGAACGGGCGCGTGGCCGCGTTCTCCCAGTATCTGCTCAAGGACGACCCGCTCGGCGGAGCGCCGGGGTCGAGCGCAAATGGCGGCGTGATCGGCTTCCAGACGGGGCTTGAGTACGTGAACGGCTCGCCCAAGCCGTTGTACTTCGGCTTTCCCGTGCCGCTGGTCGTCTCAAAGCAGGGACACCGCTTCTCGTTGTGGGGGCTCGTGCGACCGGCGGCGGCGCCGACCAAGGTGACCGTGCTCGTGCAGCTCAAGAGCTCCAAGCACTACCGCACGCTGAAGACGCTCTCCACCAACGGCCAGGGCTACTGGGGCTTCAGCTCCTCCACCCAGGGCGTTCACTGGCGCGTGCGCTGGAAGAGCCCCGCCGGCGTGGTCTACGAAGGTCCGCCGATCGGCGCCTCCTGAGCGAAGCTCCGGCCTGCTCGGCCCTCCTACAGTGAGGGGCGATGCCTGAGCTGCCCGAGGTCGAGATCACAGCGCGCCTGCTCGATGGCGCCCTGCGCGGGGCGCAGGTCGAGTCCGCGCTGGCCCCCGGCATCAATGCGCTGAAGACGTTCGACCCGCCCCTGTCGGCGCTCGAGGGTGAGCGGATCCTCGCGGTTCGCCGTCGCGGCAAGAACCTGATCGTCGAGTTCTCCGGAGAGCTTGTGCTGCTGATCCATCTGATGTCCGCCGGGCGCCTGCAGCTCTACGACAAGCGCGCCGGCCCGCGCGACCGGACCTCGCGGTTGCTCGTGCGCGTGCGCACCGAGGAGGGCGAGCGCGAGCTGCGCCTGCGCGAGTTCGGCTCAAAGCAGGCGGCGTGGGTGAAGCTCCTGCGGGCTGGCGAGCTCGAGCAGGATGAGGCGCTGTCGAAGCTCGGGCCCGAAGCCTGGCCGGATCCGCCGGCGCTTGGCGAGCTGCTCGATGCCCCGCGTCCGTTGCACGCGCTTCTGCGCGATCAGCGCACGATCGCCGGCATCGGGCGCTCCTGGGTGGATGAGATTCTGTGGCAGGCCGAGCTGTCCCCCTACAAGCGCGGCGCCGACCTCGACGAGTCTGAGGCCGAGCGGCTGCGCGAGGCGGTCGTGGAGACTCTCGAGCAGGCGATCAATACCTACGAGCGGACGCTCGCTCTGCCGATCCCTGACAAGCTGCCGATGCCGCTTCGAGTCCACAGGCGCCAGGGCGAGCCCTGCCCGCGCTGCGGGACGAAGCTCGAGGCGGTGCACTTCGAGGACTACGTGATCGCCTACTGTCCGGCCTGCCAGACCGAGGGACGGGTGCTCAAGGACCGCAGGCTGTCGCGCCTGTTGCGCTGAGCCACCCTCCGGACACTCGACCGATCCAACTCTAGGAGGACGCGATGGCGGTCGGAATCCGCATCAAGCTGCCCGGCGTGAACGTTGAGGAATTTGATCGCGTCGACGCGGCGATCGACGTCCGCGGCAACCACCCCGACGGGCTCATCTTTTCGGCGTCAGGTCCCGTCGAGGGCGGTTGGCGTGTGATCGACGTCTGGGAGTCGCGTGCCCAGTTCGACGCCTTTGCTGCAGAGCGGATCGGTCCCGCTGCCGCCGCAGCCGGCGTGTCAGTCCAGCCTGACATCGCCGAGTTCCCGGTGCACGAGTACGTCTCGCGCGCCAGCGACTCAGCGAAGGAGTAGAGGCCGGGCCCAGCGGCCGGGCCGGCGGAACATCCTCGGCGCCGCTGGCTACGATGGCACGATGATCAACACCGACGACGAGGCCCCTGACTTCGAGCTGCCTGACCAGGACGGGCGCGCGGTCAAGCTCTCTGACTTTCGCGGCCAGGCGGTGGTCGTGTACTTCTACCCGAAGGCGGACACGCCAGGATGCACGGTCCAGGCGTGCGGTGTGCGCGACCATCGCGCCGACTATCAGAAGGTCGGCTCGGTCGTGCTGGGGATCTCACCCGATCCCGTGGCCGCGGTGAAGAAGTTCTACGAGAAGTACGGCCTCGACTTCCCGCTGCTGGCTGACGAGGATCACGCTGTGGCCGAGTCGTACGGCGTGTGGGCCGAGAAGTCGATGTACAGCAAAACGTACTTCGGCAACGAGCGCACGACCTTCATCGTCGGTCCCGACGGGAAGGTTGCGCATGTGCTGCGCAAGGTCAAGCCCGCCGAGCACGACGAGCTCGTGCTCGAGGCGCTCGCGCAGCTGGGCCCGCAAACCGTGTAGGCGTGCAGCTCATCGGTCCGCGCGGGCGGACATCGGCGTTAGCTCAATCTCTCCTCGAAGTTGTTCATGACTTGTCAAACCGGCGCATCGCGCCATATACTCGCGCATACTCAGGGGGTCCAGTCTGCTGCGGGGAGGGTCAGGTGCCCAGAGGGGGACTTCTGCTGATCCCGCGTCGCTGCGCTCAACTCTGTCTGCACCAAAACGAAAGGATCAACCGCATGTCATCCAGCTGGAGCCGTCTAGCGCCACCGCGGAGCGTGGGCCTCGCGGGCACCCTGGCCGTCTGTGCCTTCCTCGCCGTTGCGAGCGGCCTTGCCGCCGCCGGCTCGGCGCAGGCCTCGACGCTTCCCACCGTCTCGATCGCGATCACCAAGTCCTCGGCGACCGTCAGCGGGCCGCTCGAATCCGGTGGGGTCAACGTCGTCTCGACCGCCACCGGTGTCAAGGAAGGGAACGTCATCCTGTTCCTCCTGAAACCAGACGTGAGCGTGGCGGAAGCTGAAGCCTTCATCAAAGAAAAAAAGGTCAAAAACGATCCCAACAACACGGCAAAACTCGGATCGATCGTGTTCGACGCGGAAGCAAACGCCGGCAAGACATCCGAAGCTCAGACCAACTTCCAGCCCGGCCATTACCTCCTGCTCGTCGGTGAAGGCGAAAGCGAAGCGCAGCTGCGCACGAACTTCACCGTCACGGCTTCCAAAGCACCGGTGGCCCTGCCGACCCCCCAGGCCACGATCCGTTCGATCGAGTTCGGCTTTCGCGGGCCGAGCACCCTCCATGACGGGGAGCTCGTGCGCTACGAAAACGAAGGCTTCCTCGTGCACATGGACTTCCTGGCTCCCGTGAAGAGTCACAAGGCCGCCAAGCAGGTCGTCAAGGATCTGCTGTCCGGGAAGGAAAAGGGGCTCGAAAAGCTGATCATCGGACAGCCCTTCGGCGCCGGGCCTCTGTCGCATGAAGCGTTCCAGCAGGAAACGATCACGGCCAAGCCCGGCTGGTATGTGGAGGTGTGCTTCATGGAAACCCAGGACAAACGTCCTCACACCCGCCTGGGCATGGAGCGGATCGTCAAGATCACGAAGTAGAGCTCAGAGCCGTCACGCCCGGTCCCGCTCCGCTTCGGCGGGGCGGGACCTGGGGTCGCCCCGCCCGTTGTGTAGAGCCTGTCAAAGCTCCTGCCCGCCAAACGAAAGGATGAACCGGATGTCCAACCCCTTGAGCCGCTTCGCGCCACCACGCGTGGTGGCCGCCGCGACCGCTGGCTCTCTCTGCGCGTGCCTTGCGCTCGCCGGCGGTCTGCTGGCGGCCGGCCCCGCGCAGGCCTCGAGCCTGCCCACGATCACGCTCAACGTCACCAAGACCTCGATCACGGTCAGCGGCGCCACCCAGTCGGGCGCGGTCAACGTCGTTACAACCGCGAGCGGCGTGAAGGAAGGACTCGCCATCCTGTTCCTGTTGAAGCCCGGCGCGACCGTCGCCGAAGTGGAAACGGTCCTCAAAAACGGCGGCGGGAAGGATCCCAACAAGGCGAGCAAGTACGGCACGATCGTGTTCGACGGCGAAGCCACGACCGGCAAGACGAACGAAGCGCAGACCTACCTGCAGCCCGGGTCCTACGTTGCCCTCGGCGGTGCGGGAGAAGGCGGGCCGAAGGTCAAACAGCCCTTCACCGTGACCGCTTCGCCTTCCCCCGCCGCGCTGCCCGCGCCACAGGCCACCGTTCGCTCGATCGAGTTCGGCTTCCGTGGGCCGAGCACATGGCACGATGGGGAGCTCGTGCGCTTTGAAAACGAAGGCTTCCTCGTGCACATGGACATCGTGTTCCCCGTCAAGGGGCAAAAGGCGGCCAAGCAGGCCGTCAAGGATCTGCTCGCCGGCAAGGAAAAGGCTCTCGAAAAGCTGATCACCGGAGAACCGTTCGGCGTCGGACCGCTGTCGCATGAAGCCTTCCAGCAGATGACGATCACGGCCAAGCCGGGCTGGTACGTGCAGGCCTGCTTCATGGAAACCCAGGATGGGCGTGACCACACACGCCTTGGTATGGAGCGGATCGTCAGAATCGTCAAATAGCAGGGCACTCGGCCATCGCTCGCCCTGCGATCGCGGGGCGAGCGGAGGGCCCGGGGCTGCGAGCGGTCTAAGGCTCGATCGGCCGATCGGCGATCGTCGGGCGGGTCATTCCCCCGACGAGCATTCCGGACCCGAGGTGCGCGCCCAGCACCGGCCCCACCTCGGTGCAGAACAGGGGCTCGGTGGCGAAGATCGCGCTGCCCTCGGCGACGAGCCGCCGGGCGTCCTCGGGGGCCTGTGCGTGCTGCACGATCCAGTCGCTGGCACCGCGGTCGTGGAGCTCGCGCAGGTAGTCGACCATCCGCTCGAAGGCGCGCCGCTGTGTGCGCACGCGCCCGACGGGCGCGATCTCCGTACCGAAGGTGAGGATCGGCTTGATTTTGAGCGCCGTTCCGACCATCGCCTGTGCGGCCCCGATCCGCCCCCCGCGGCGCAGGTACTCGAGTGTGTCCAGGCAGAACCAGATGTCAAGGCTCCTGCGCGCCTCTGCCACGGCGTCGATGACCGCGTCGAGCGGGCGACCGTCCTCGGCCGCGGCGGCGGCGACGACCACGAGACAGCCGAGCCCCCCGGCTCCGGTCTGTGAGTCGAACACCTCGATCCGTCCGGGATGCCCGTGCTCGGCTACGAGCCGCGCCGCTTCGCGCGCGCTCTCGCACGTCCCCGACAGGCCGCCGGCGATGTGCACCGAGAGGACATCGCGCCCGGCGCTCACGAGCGGCTCATAGCAGGCCAGAAAGTCCCCCACCGACGGCTGCGAGGTCGTCGGCAGCTGGGGGGATTCGCGCAACTTCGCGTAGAAGGCATCGAGGTCTGAGTAGTCGCTCTCGCGACGCAGATCGCCCTCCCACCCCACGTACAGGCTGACCTTGTGGATGCTCCAGCGCTCGAGCAGCTCGTCTGGCAGGTAGGGAGTGCTGTCGGTCACGACGGCGACGCCCGCCGGCGGCTTCGGTGAATGGACGCTTGAAGGCACGCTCACGCTGGGGGCGAAGCCTACGGGCGCGGGCAGATCGACTCAGTGCCCAAGCGGGGGTCTCGCGGCGATCGTCTCGCGCAGCGTCTCAAGCGCGTTGTGCCTGGGGCGCCAGCCGAGCTCGCGGCGGGCCTTCGCCGTGCTCATGATGACGGGCTCCCGGAAGGCCGCGATCCACTGTGCCTGGGCCGGCAGAAAGCCGAGGTGCGCCACCACCTCGGCGACGGCGTCGACGGCCACGCCCGGCACCGGGATCGAATGCCAGCCGAGCTCCTCGGCGAGCTGTGAGACGGTCAGCTGACCGGGCCCTGCGAGGTTGTAGATGCCGGGCGTGCCGCGGCCGAGCGCCGCCGCACGCATCGCGCTTGCCACATCATCGTGATGCACGAGCTGGAAGGGCACCCCCGGATCGGGTAACACCGGCTTCAGCACCGGCAAGCCCTCGAGCAGGCTTTGAAGCGGACCCGGCAGGCGCTCGGAGAGCTGGGTGTAGGGCAGGCTGTCGATCAGAAGGGGCGCGTCGCGGCCGGCGACGATGCAGGGACGAAAGACGTAGGCGGCGGTGTCCGAGCCCTCCAGCGTGTCCGCCAGGAGCACCTCGACCTCGGCCTTCTGGGCTGAGTAGTAGTGGCTGTCGGTGCCACGCGCGGGCGTCTCCTCGGTGAGGGGGCGAGGGTTGTCGCGATGGAATCCGTAGGCCGCCACCGATGAGGCGTAGACGAGCCGCGCCCTGCCGGTCGCGACGGTCGCGGCGAACACGTTGCGAGACCCAGTCAGATTCACCGAGCGGGTTTCCCCCTGCCCGCCCATGATGATGAAGGCGAGGTGGATGACCACGTCGGCGTCGGCCACGAGCTCTGCGACCGCCCCCGGATCGAGCACGTCGCCGCGCCGGTAGGAGACCTTCTCGAGGCCGCGCTCGGCGGGGTCGAACGGGCGGCGCGCCATTCCCACTATCCGCCCTACCTCGGGCGCCCGCTCGAGCGCCGCGAGAACCGCCCGGCCGATCTCGCCGGTGGGGCCGGTCACGGCGACCGTGAGATCACCCGATCGGGCGGCCTTCGGTGGCATGCGCCCGTTCTATCGCATCGGCTGGCCTGCCTGCGCGCGTCGCGCGCGTCGTCTTGCGTGGTCGGCCACCGTACGCTTGACGTCATGCACATGTTGCTCGCATCGGCTTCGCTCGGCGAGAGCCTCAGCTCGTTCTTCAACGCCGTCGGGCAGTTCTTCTCGGACCTGGAGGCGGTGAACTGGTGGTTGCTGCTGCTGGGATTGGCCTTCTTCGGTCTCAACCTGACACTGCGCTCGCGCGCCTTCTTTCACAGCCTGCGAGCGGCCTATCCCGCGGCCGCCATCAAATGGCGGCGGATATGGGGCGCCTACTTTGCGGCGGTCGGGTTCAACAACATCGTCCCGGCGCGCGGCGGCGACGTCATCAAGCTGTTCCTCGCGCGCTCCTCGGTCCCCGGGTCGAGCTATGCGACCGTCGCGGCGGCGTTCTTCGTGGAGTCGATCTTCGACGTGACGGTGGGCGTGTGCGTGTTGATCTTCGCGTTCACGCAGGGCGTGTTTCCGAAGCCCCCGGATTTCTCCAAGCTGAACTCGTTCGACATCTCCTATCTCGCCGAGCACTTTCGCCTCACGCTGTTCCTGATCACGGCGCTGGCGGTGCTCGGACTGGTTGCCTTCGCGGTGCTGTCGGTGCGCGTGAAGGCCTTCTGGGCGCGCGTGCGCCAGGGCGTGACGATCTTGAGCGACCGTCCGCGCTACCTGCGCGAGGTCGCCGCCTGGCAGGCGGCGGCGTGGCTGTGCCGTTTCGCCGCCTTCTGGTTCCTGCTCGACGCCTTCCGCGTCGGCGGCTCGGTCGAGAACGTGCTGCTCGTATTCGGGGTCAACCAGGTGGCCGGAGCCGTTCCCTTCACGCCCGGCGGGGCGGGCGTTCAGCAGGCGCTGCTCGTGAAGGTGTTCGCCGGCAGCGCGCCGACGGCGGTCGTCGCCGCCTACTCGGTCGGCCAGCAGATCGCGATCGCTGTCTTCACGGCGCTGGTGGGCCTTGGCGCGGTCATCTTCATCTTCCGCTTCCGCTCGTTCAAAGAAGTGCTGTACGCCGGTCGTGCTTCGCGGGCGACCGAGCGCGAGGCCGAGCGCGCCGGCCTGCTGCGCGTCGAAGCTGACTCCCCCGATGAGCCTCCGCGCGACGACGATCGCCCGCCCCCGGGAGCGCCCCGTCCGCGCGGAGCGCACGGAGGAGGACGCATCGGCTACTGAAGGCCCTCGCGCGCCTCCCGCACGAGCGCGACGGCCTCGGGAAACACGCGCGCCATCACGGTGCGGATCTGGTCCGCCTGCGCCTCGGCGTTTCCCTGCAGGTTCACGCGCTCGACGGCCGCCACCGTCATATCGACCGCGAGCTTGATCGCGTTGTCCGCCCACGCCAGGCGCTGCTGGCCCTGCATCTGCTCGGCGAACTCCGCCAGGCGCCGCTGCAGCTCCTCGGGATCGCCGAACAGGTCTCCGAGCCCACCGCTTTCCATGTGCGCATCATAGACTCCCTGCTCATGCACAGCGCGAAGGAGATCAAGGAACAGGTCGCCAAGGAGGCCTATCGTCGCGGCCGGCTGGCCGTTCCGGCCTTTGCCGGCGGCTTTCTCTACCTGCTGGGCGGAATCGTCGCGAGCTCCACGCTGAGAGGAGCCCCCACCGTGGGTCTGCTCCAGGGCCTTACCCCCGCATTCAACGGCGAAGTCAACCCGGCCGTGAGCCCGCGCGCCGCCGAGGTCAAATTCATCAGCCACCGCTCCTTCCCCCTGATCGCGGGCAGCACGCTGTCGGCGATCGCCGTGATCGTGCTCACGCTGATCCTGCTGCTGCTCGTCGACGCGACCCGCTTCCGGCGCCCCAGCAGCTGGGCGGCGGCGCGCCCGCTGGTGCTCATCGGAGGCATCGGCCTGGCGGTGCTCACCATCGGCCACCAGGCGATCAGCTCGATCGAGACGCACAATTTCGCGGTCGGCCACGACTTCTCGAGCCACGCGGTCGATCAGGCGCTGACGAAGGGCGCCGCCAACGAAATCACCGAGTACGCGGACCTGCTGGCGGGGCTCGCGCTGATGGCGGCGATGATCGCGGTGTCGCTGGGCGCACTGCGCGTCGGCCTGCTTCCGCGCTGGATGGCCATCCTCGGCTGCTTCACGGGCGTTCTGATCTTCCTGCCGATCGGCGGCGCCACGCTCGAGGTGGTGCCCTCCTTCTGGATGGTGATGATGGGGATCCTGTATGTGGGCAAGTGGCCGAACGGCGAGCCCCCGGCGTGGCAGGCCGGTGAGGCTCGCCCCTGGCCTTCGCAGGCGGAACGTCGCGCCGAGTACGCGCAGGAGCGCGCCGCCAAGCAGGCGGCAAAGGGGCAGCCGGCGTTGTCGGCTGCCGGGGCGGACGTCGCGCCGGCGCCGGTTCAACCGACCTCTAACGGTCGCTCGCGAAAACGGCGGCGAAAGCGAAGCGCCCGCGGCTGACGTTCCCCTGGCGATGATTGCGCGCCCCCGAATCGGGGAATAAATCGGGTGACAGATCACACAAGCATCGTCTATGCCGCCCGCGGCATGGGGGCGGCTCTGAAGGGAGGCTCTCATGGAGGCTGCAACCATCTTGCGTCAGGATCCGACGCGTGGCGAGGGCGAGCGGGCCCCGACCGTGGGCTGGAGACCGGCCGATCCGGGCCCGCTCGGTCTCGCCGGCTTCGCGATGACCACGTTCGTCCTTTCGATGTTCAACTCCAACCTCGTCAACGGCAAGGGCGTTCCGGTGGTGCTCGGACTGGCGCTGGCCTACGGCGGCATCGTGCAGCTGCTCGCCGGCATGTGGGAGTTCCGCACGGGCAACACCTTCGGCGCGGTCGCCTTCTGCTCGTTCGGGGCCTTCTGGATCTCGTTCTGGGCTCTGAACGTGTTCTACGCAAAGCAGATCGGCGGCGATGCCGGACACGCCATCGGCCTGTATCTGTGGGCGTGGGCCATCTTCACTGCCTACATGACGATCGCGGCCCTGCGCGTCTCGGTAGCCGTGCTGCTGGTGTTCGTGCTGCTGACGATCACGTTCGTGCTGTTGGCGATCGGAGCCGTCGGCGCGCACGAAACCGTCACCCACTGGGGCGGCTACCTGGGCCTGGCGACCGCGGCCGCGGCGTGGTATGCATCGTTTGCGGCGGTGACCAACTCAACCTTCGGGCGAACCGTGCTGCCGGTGATGCCCCTGAGCAGAAGGTAGGGTCCTGCGATGGCGCTTGATCACAGCGACGGCAAGGTGCTTGACGACGAGCTGGCGGGACTGCTTGAGGTCGAGACGTTCGACCCTCCGGCGGAGTTCCGCGAGCACGCCCTGCTGAACGACCCCGGCGTGTATGAGCAGGCGGCACGCGACCCGCAGGCGTGGTGGGTCGCCCAGGCCGAGCAGCTCGAGTGGTTCAAGCCGTGGGAGCGGGTCCTCGACGATGACGACCCGCCCTTCTACAGGTGGTTCACCGGTGGCAGGCTGAACGCGTCGCACAACTGCCTGGACCGCCACGTGATCGCGGGCCGGGGCGACCGCGTGGCCTTCCACTGGCGCGGCGAGGCAGGGCAGGAGCGGGACATCACCTACGCCGAGCTGCTCGCCGAGGTCATGCGCTTCGCCAACGCGCTGAAGGATCTCGGCGTGCGAAGCGGCGACGTCGTCGGCATCTATCTGCCGATGATCCCCGAGGTGGTGGTCGCGATGCTCGCATGCGCGCGCATCGGCGCCCCCCACAACGTCGTCTTCGGGGGCTTCTCGCCGGAGGCGGTGCGCGAGCGCATGGAATTCTCCGAGGCCAGGCTGCTGATCACCGTCGATGCGGCCGCGCGCAAGGGCAAGACCGCGCCGGTCAAGGATCGGGTGGACGAGGTGATGGGCGACCTGGCCACGCTCGAGAAGATCGTGGTCGTCAGGAGCAAGGACGTCCCGTGTCAGATGCAAGAGGGCCGCGACGTCTTCTACGACGAGATCCTCAAGGCCGCCGAGGCCGAGTGCCCGGCCGAGCCGCTGGACGCCGAGCACCCGCTGTACATCCTCTACACCTCGGGCTCGACGGCCAAGCCCAAGGGCATCCTGCACACGACCGGCGGCTATCTGACCGGAGTCTCGGCGACCCACCGCTACGTCTTCGACCTGAAGCCGGACACGGATGTGTACTGGTGCGCGGCCGACGTCGGCTGGGTCACCGGGCACTCCTACATCGTCTACGGGCCGCTCTGCAACGGCGCCACGTCGGTGATGTGGGAGGGCGCTCCCGACTATCCCCACAAGGGGATCTGGTGGGAGATCGTCGAGCGCTACGGCGTGACGACCCTGTACTGCGCGCCGACGGCGATCCGCGCATGCATCAAGTGGGGGGCGGAGTGGCCCAACAAACACAACCTCGAGAGCCTGCGGCTGCTCGGCTCGGTGGGCGAGCCGATCAACCCGAAGGCGTGGCTGTGGTACCACAAGGTGATCGGATCAGAACGCTGTCCGATCGTGGACACCTGGTGGCAGACCGAGACGGGCGCGATCATGATCACCCCGCTGCCGGGGATCACCGCCACGAAGCCCGGCTCGGCCACGCACCCGTTTCCGGGGGTGTTCGCCGAGGTGCGCGACGAGTCGAGCGGCGAGCCCATCTCCGAGGGCCAGGGGCTTTTGGTGCTGACGCGGCCGTGGCCGTCGATGCTGCGCACGCTCTACAAGGAGGAGGAGCGCTTCATCGAGACCTACTTCAAGCGCTTCGGCTCCGAGACCTACCTGGTGGGCGACGCCGCGCGGCGCGACGCCGACGGCTATCTGTGGGTTATCGGGCGCATCGACGACGTCGTCAACGTGTCCGGGCACCGGCTGTCCACAGCCGAGGTGGAGTCGGCGATCGTGGCGCACCCGGACGTGGCCGAGGCTGCCGTGATCGGCCAGCACGACGAGGACACCGGGCAGGCGATAGTCGCCTTCGTGACCCTGCAGGGCGATCTCTCAGGCGACGAGGAGACCGTCGAGGGCATCCGCGCGACGGTGGCCGAGCGCATCGGCAAGTTTGCCCGCCCCAGGCGCATCATCTGGTCGGACGACCTCCCCAAGACGCGCTCGGGCAAGATCATGCGCCGGCTGCTGCGCGACATCGCCGAGGGGCGGGCGCTGGGCGACGTGACCACACTTCGCGATCCGGCGGTCACGGCACAGCTCGAGGAGCGGGTGAAGGAGCTGCAGGCTGCCGAGGATTAGCCGCCGGGCGGCAATCGCCCATTTGTGGGAGACAATCGGGCATCGCCCCCGGATTGCGGTAGCGCTCGCCGGCTGCCGTGCACGATGATCGAGGCCGGGCATTCTCATCCGATCTTTAGATGAGTTTGGGAAGCTGGCGCGAAGAAGACGGGGTCGCGCGAACTCGTCTCGCTAGCCACCGAACCCGAAGGACGTCCCTTTGCCGGCTGAAGTCCTCGATGCATCTATCCAAGATCTGGGTGGCGACGCCCCGGCGATCCAGACCGCCGGGCTGACCAAGCGCTTCGGCGACCGCACGGCCGTGGACGGCGTAGACTTGGTGGTTCCGCGAGGCTCAGCATTCGGCTTCCTCGGTCCGAACGGCGCGGGCAAGACGACGACGATCCGGATGCTGCTCGGCCTCACGCCGGCGAGCTCGGGACAGATGCACGTGCTCGGTCACCCGGTGCCGGCCGAGCGCGCAGTCGCTCTCGAGCGCGTTGGAGCGATCGTAGAGGATCCCCGTTTTCACCCGTATCTGACGGGCGTCGAGAACCTGCGCATCGTCGCGGCCGTGCGCGGTCCCGAGGCCGCCGGGCGCATCGCTCCGGCGCTTGCGCGCGTCGGTCTTTCCGAGCGCGCTGAGGAGAAGGTAAAGAACTACTCGCAGGGCATGCGCCAGCGCTTGGGTGTGGCCCGCTGCCTGCTGGCGGACCCGCTGCTGTTGATGCTCGACGAGCCGACCAACGGGCTGGATCCCGGCGGGATCCAGGAGTTCCGCGAGATGGTCCGGGCGATGGTCGAGCAGGAGGGGCGCACCGTCTTCCTCTCCTCGCATCTGCTCGACGAGGTGGAAAAGATCTGCGACGCCGCGGCGATAGTCGATCGCGGCAGGATCGTCACGCAGGGTCCGATCGCCGAGCTCGCCGAAGGCGGAGCCCGGCACGAGCTGATCGTCGGCGTGGATGACGTCGAGCAGGCCTTGAGCGCCCTGAACGGGAGCGCGCTGGTGCGCGAGGCTCGCCGCTCCGACGAGGGTCTTCGCGTGACCCTCTCCGAAGACCCGCGCAGTGCGGCACAGATCAACGCGATGCTCGTTGGAGCCGGTGTTGGTGTCACGCGCCTGGAGCCCGTCCGCCACAGCCTCGAGCAGCGCTTCCTGGAGATCACGACGCGGTTGGATGCGGCGCCGGAGAAGCCGGATGAGGTGCGGGCATGACCGCTGTCGCCCTGCGGATGACCGGCGCCGACGTGCTGAAGCTGCGCAAGAAGCGTGGCACGTTGATCTGGGTGCTGGTGCTGGCCCTGCTGCCGGTGATCGTCCTGTTCACCGTCAAGGCGATTCAGCACTCCTCCAATCCGCTGAAATACGAACCGGCCGGCGGTACCGCCGGCTTCACCGATGGCCTGCGACTGCTGTGCCTGTTCTTCGGCCCGCTGGCCGCGATCCTCATCGGCGTCGAGGCGGGCACGGGCGACGCGTCGGCTGGCGTCTTTCGTGACCTCGTGGTGACGGGCCGTTCGCGTCTGGCGCTGTTCGCATCGCGCGTGCCTGCCGCCCTGGCGGTCTGCTGGTCGGTCACGGTCACCGGATACCTGCTGGTGCTGCTCGGCACGTTCGCATTCGCTTCCAATCTCCCCACGCCCGATACCGCCCTCGTCCTCAACGGGCTCGCCTTCACGCTGTTCGCGACGGGCGTCGTGTGCGTGGTCGCAGTGGGTTTCGCGTCGCTTACGACCTCAAAGCCGGCCGCGATCACCGCGCTCATCGCTTGGCAGCTCGTGGCCAGTCCGCTGATCGCCAACATAAGCTCGCTCGGGAGCGGGCGCGAGGGTGTCCTCAGTCAGGCGATTGCGCACTTCAGCCCGGTGCACGTCGGCGGAGGACGCGGTGAGACGGTCACGATGTCGCAGGGCACCGGCCTGCTGGTGGTGGTCGCCTGGCTGGCCGTGTTCCTCGCGCTCGGCGCCTGGCGCACGCGCACGATGGACGCCTGAGCGGGGCCTACACCTTCCGATACTCCGGCACCCACGAGCCGTCGTCCTGGCGGGTGAAGTCCTGGAACAGCCCGGGCGCCTCGGCCTGCATGATCCGCGCGATCACGTCGAAGGTGAGACGCAGCTCCTCCTCGGCTCCCTGCGCGGTGCGCATCTCGATCACGTGGCGCAGCGTGCGCACGTTGGCGGTCCACACGATGTCGGTGCTCAGCCCCGTCGGCGCGAGCCGGCGCAGGGCCGAGGTGACCTCCTTCTTGACGTGGAAGGGCACGCCCTCCTCGTCGATCCCGAGCTCCTTGGCAGCGCTCACCTGAAACTCCTCGAGCTGCTCGACGATCGAGAGCACCTGCTCGCGAACCGGCTCGAGCGCCGGCGGCACGCGAAAGCCGATGTCGGTGAGGCGCACGTAGCGAAGGCTCTCCTGGCTGAACGCCGAACCGGCTCGATGTCTAACAAGCTCATGCGTGAAAATTCTGCTTACGTTGCGCAGCGCAAACGAGTAGTTGGCGTGCTCGAGCACGCTGCCGTGGGCGGAGCGCAGGATGTTCGCGAAGTACTCGCGCTGGTCGGTGCGCACCTTCGTGACGTTCGGGTTCAGGCCCGGCTCCCAGCTTCGGTAACAGGCGCGGCCGCCGAACTCGACCAGCGTTTCCCCGCCCGCCAGCTGGCCGTCGGCCTCGCCCAGCCGCCGCTCGAGCCACGACTCCCCACCGACGTCCGCCAGGTACCCGCGCATGCCCTCGACGTCGATCGAAGGGCGCGCGATGAGAAAGACGGCGGGGGTGGTCGGGTGCATCGGGCGGACGATCCTACCTACCACGGCGGGCGTCCTTTTGCCTCGCTATAAGGTGGGTAGCCGACGCGGGCATGGGCGACCTCAGGAGCAACGGCATCGAACCGCAGAACACGAGCGATGGCTTGCAGAACATCGTCGAGGCGCGGGAGCTCCGCCGCCGCTTCGGCGAGGGCGAAGCCGCCGTCGAGGCGCTGGCGGGAGTCAGTGTGGACTTTCCCGGCGGACGCTTCGCGGCGATCATGGGACCGTCCGGGTCGGGCAAGTCGACGCTGCTGCACCTGCTCGCTGGGCTCGATCGCCCCACCTCGGGAGTCGTGCGCGTCGCCGGCGTGGATCTGACCGAGCTCAACGACAGGGAGCTCACCGAGCTGCGGCGCGAGAAGCTCGGGTTCGTCTTTCAGACGTTCAACCTGCTGCCCGTTCTGAACGCCGAGGAGAACATCCTGCTGCCGCTGTCGATCGCCGGGCGAAAGCCGGACCGCGAGTGGTTCGAGCGGCTGATCGATACGGTCGGCATTCGCGACAGGCTCAGCCACCGACCCGCGGAGCTCTCCGGCGGACAGCAGCAGCGCGTGGCCGTCGCGCGCGCCCTGATCTCACGCCCCTCAGTGGTGTTCGCCGATGAGCCGTCGGGCAATCTCGACTCCAAGGCCTCCGGCGACGTCCTTTCGCTGCTGCGCCAGGCGGTAGACGACTTCCGCCAGACGGTCGTGATGGTCACCCACGACGCGCACGCGGCATCGTTCGCCGACAGGCTGCTCCTGCTCGCGGATGGGAGGATCGTCCACGACGGCGAGGCGGCGAGCGCCGAGCAGGCGCTCGACCTGATGAAGGCGATCGGTTGATGAACAAGCTGGTGCTGCGCGGCTTTGCCGAGCGCAAGGTCCGGGCGCTGCTGACGGGAATCGCGATCGTGCTAGGGGTGGCGCTGATGGCGGGCACCTACATCCTCACCGACACGATCGACCACGCCTTCGCGGAAGTCTTCGGCAGCGCCTACAAAGACAAGGCTGTCGTCGTCACCGCCAGGGAAACGCTCGGCCACAACAGCGGATCGAGGACCTATCCGATCAGGGAAGCGACGCTCGCTCGCGTACGCGCGGTGCCCGGAGTGGCGGCGGCATCCCCGTCGATCTCCGCTCGGGCGACGCTGCTGACGGCGAGCGGCAAACGCATAAGCGGCGCGGCGCCATCGCTCGTCAACGCGCTGCAGCCGCCGCGCTTTGAGGCCTTCACCGCCGCGCAGGGCCATCTGCCGAACGCCGAAGACGAGGTCGCGATCGACCAGGCGACCGCACAGCGCGAGCACCTCAGGCTCGGACAGCGGCTGGTGATCGCCGGCAGCGCGCCGGCGCGGAGCTACACGATTTCTGGCATCACGAAGTTCGCGGGCAGCGAATCCTTCGGCGGCACGAGCGTCGCGCTGGTGCTGCCCGCCCAGGCCCAGTATGTGGCGGGCGAACCCGGCGAATACGACGGCATCAACGTCGCCGCAACCCCCGGCATCGCCCCGGAACAGCTGGCCGCGCGCGTGCGCGCGGCGCTGCCGGCGACGCTGATCGTGCGAACGGGCGCTCAGGAAGCCGCAAATCAGACCTCCGAACTGGAAGAAAAGCTCGGCTTCCTGCGAACGTTCCTGCTGGTGTTCGCCTACGTTGCGCTCGTCGTCGGCGCGTTCATCATCTTCAACACCTTCTCGATCACCGTCGCCCAGCGGACGCGCGAGTTCGGCCTGCTGCGCACGCTCGGCGCCTCGCGCCGGCAGCTCATGCGCTCGGTGGTCGAGGAAGGGCTGTTGCTGGGCGTCGCGGGATCGGCAGTGGGGCTGTTCGTGGGGATCGCTCTCGCGCCGGCGCTCGACGGGCTGTTCAAGGCGTTCGGCGCCGACCTGCCCGACAACGGCACGGTCCTCGAGGCGCGCACGGTGATCGTCTCGCTCGGCGTCGGCATCGTCATCACGGTGCTCGCCGGTCTGTTCCCGGCGCTGCGCGCGACGCGCGTGCCACCGATGGCGGCGATGCGCGAGGGCGTGCAGATCCCGCCGCGACCACTTCCCACCCGCCGGACGCTGAGGATCCGCTTCGCGCTGTATCTCGTGCTGGTGGTGGCAGCGCGCATCGTCGTCGGCGGGGGTGCCGCGATCGTGCTCCTCGTGGTGGTCGTCGCACGCGCGCTGCGGCTGAGGGCTCGGCTGAAGCGGGGCGGCGAGCGCCCGCCGCGCCACTACCGCGTGATCCCGGCGCTCGGCAGCGCGATCGGCCTGCTCGTGAGCTGGCGCGGCATCACCGGGCAGCTCGCGCGCGAGAACTCGGTGCGCCAGCCGGGCCGCACGCTGGTGACCGCGCTCGCGCTGACCGTCGGGCTTGGGCTGGTGGCGTTCATCTCGGTGCTCGCCGCGGGCACGAAGGCGACGATCGACCAGGCGGTCAAGCGCTCGTTCGCCGGCAACCTGATCGTCCAGAACACGCGCACCGGCGAAGGCGCCGTACCGGCGGCGATCGCACCGGCGCTGCGCTCGATCCACGGTGTCGGCAGCGTCACCGCGATCGCCTTCACCAAGGGCAGGGTGCAGGATCTGTCCCAGCCGGGCGCGCCCGTGATCGCCGAAAAGAGCCCGGTGACCGCGATCGAACCGCAGTCGTTCGGCGCGATGTACAAAGTCGAATGGGAACACGGCTCGGCGGCGACACTCGCGTCGCTCGGCCAGGACGACGTGATCCTGTCGAAGAAATTCGCAAGCGCCCACCACCTGCGGGTCGGGCAGCGTCTGCTGGTGCTGAGCGCCTCCGGCCACCAGGTGACGCTGACTGTGCGGGGCATCATCAAGGAAGAAGCGATCGGCCTGTTCTCCAACCTGACGATCTCGCGCGCCCTGGCGCGCACGGCCTTCGGGCAGAGCGAAGACGGCGTGGACTTCATCGCCTACGCCCCCGGCGCGAACGGCACGCAGGTGCACGACAGCGTCGACGCGCTGCTGCACTCAGACTTCCCCCAGACGCACGCGCAGACGGCCGCGCAGTACACGCAGGAACAGAACAACAACGTCAACAAGCTCCTGCTGCTCGTGTACGTGCTGCTGGCGCTGTCGGTGCTTGTCTCGCTGTTCGGGATCGTCAACACGCTCGTGCTGTCGATCTACGAGCGCACGCACGAGCTCGGGATGATGCGCGCGATCGGTACCTCGCGCCGCCAGATCCGCCAGATGATCCGCTACGAGTCGCTGATCACCGGCCTGATCGGCGGCGTGCTCGGCGTGGTCGTCGGCGTCGTCGGCGCGGTGCTCGTGAGCGCGCTCGCGCTCTCGGGCTCGGGCTATGTGCTCTCGATCCCGGTAGGCACGCTGGTCGTGCTGCTGATCGCTGCCGCCCTCGCGGGCCTGCTCGCCGCGCAGCTGCCCGCACGGCGCGCCGCGCGCCTGGACATCGTGGCCGCGCTCGCCGGCGACTGACCGCAGACGGCCCACCGCGGCGCGCGCTGTGGGTAAGCTGCCGAGGATGGCAGCAGTCGCCCCGTATGAGTCCTCGGATCCCGAGCTTGAGGCGACCGCCTGGGACCTCGAGCCGCTCGTGGACGGCGAGGGTCCGGACGGGGTCGAGAGCCGGCTGAACGAGGCCCTCGCGCGCGCGCAGGCGTTCGCCGAGCGCTACGCCGGAAAGCTCGGGGAGCTCGACGGAGAGGGCCTGCGCGAGGCGATGCAGGAGCTCGCCGTGATCTACGAGAAGATCGGCCGCGCCGGCACCTATGCGGCGCTGCGCTTCTCCGCGGACACGGCCGATCCCGCCAACGGCGCCCTGCTGCAGAAGGCCCAGGAGCGCGCGACCGCGATCGAGACGACGATGCTGTTCTTCGAGCTCGAGTGGACGGCGCTTCCGGATGAGCGGGCCGAGCTGTTGCTGGCGGGCGAGGACCTCGATTTCTGCCGCCACCACCTGCAGAGCGTGCGCCGCTATCGCGACCATCAGCTGTCAGAGCCCGAGGAGAAGATCCTTGCCGAGAAGGCGCTCACGGGCGCGGGCGCGTGGGCGCGGCTGTTCGAGGAGCTGACCTCGGCGATCGAGGTCGAGCTGCCCCGCGCCGAGGGCAGCGAGAAGGTCGCCCTGGACGTGGCGCTCAGCCGTCTGTCACTGCCTGACCGCGACGTACGGCGATCGGCCGCCGAGGCCATAACCGCCGCTCTCGCTCCGGGCCTGCGCACGCGTGCGTTCGTGTTCAACACGCTCTTGGCGGACAAGGCGACCGATGACCGCCTGCGCCACTACCCGCACTGGCTGGCCGAGCGCAACCTCGCCAACGAGGCCAGCGACGAGTCCGTGCGGGCGCTGATCGAGGCGGTGCGCGGGCGCTTTGAGATCGCCCGCCGCTGGTATCGGTTGAAGGCCAGGCTCCTCGGCGTCGAGCGCCTGGCCGATTACGACCGTATGGCGGCGGTGACCGCGGACGACGTCAACTTCTCGTTCGGGCGGGCGCGAGAGATCGTGCTCGACTGCTACTCATCGTTCTCCCCGGAGCTGGGAGAGGTCGCCGGGCGCTTCTTCGAGGAGCGCCGCATCGACGCACCGGTGCGCCCGGCCAAGCGGGGCGGCGCCTTCTGTGCTTCGGGGGTGCCGTCGGTGGCGCCATATGTGCTGCTCAACTACACCGCGCGCCGGCGCGATGTGCTCACGCTGGCCCACGAGCTCGGCCACGGGGTTCACTTCGCGCTCGCCGCCCGCCAGGGCATCTTTCATCAGAGCACGCCGCTGACGCTCGCCGAGACGGCGTCGGTGTTCGGGGAGACGGTCGTGTTCGGGCGGCTGCTCGAAGAGGACACGTCTCCGGCGTCGCGTCTGGCGCTGCTGGCGGAGAACCTCGAGGACACGATCGCCACGGTCTTCCGCCAGATCGCGATGAACCGTTTCGAGGAGCTTGTGCACACGGCCAGGCGCGAGCAGGGAGAGCTGTCGGTCGAGCGCTTCGGCGAGCTGTGGGCCGAGAGCCAGACGGAGCTGCTCGGCGACTCGGTGGAGCTGACCGAGGGCTACCGCTCGTGGTGGTCCTACGTGCCCCACTTCATCGGCAGCCCCGGCTACGTGTATGCGTACGCCTACGGGCAGCTGCTGGCGCTGTCGGTGTATGAGCGCTACCAGCAGACCGGCTCGGCGCTCGTGCCGCGCTACCTGGAGCTGCTCGCCGCGGGCGGCTCGCGAAGCCCCCAGGAGCTGGGCGAGATCGTGGGCATCGATCTAGCCAATCCCGGCTTCTGGGAGGCCGGGCTGGACCTCGTGGATCGCCAGCTCGAGGATGCCGAGCAGGCGGCGCAGGCCTCTGGCCGGCTGTAGGCTGCGCGCGCATGCGCATCAGGGCCGCACCCGACGACGCGCTCGAGCGTGTCGCGATTGCATTGAAGCTCGTGCCGCTGCCGGCCGGCTACGTCCTGTACGGGCTGACCGCCGGGCGCGTGGTGGGGACGGCCCAGCGATTGGGAATATTCGCAGCGCTGCTCGAGGGCCCCGCGACCGCGGGGCGGCTGGCCGAGCGGCTCTCGCTGCAGGTCGCCGGCACCCGCATCCTGTGCGAGAACCTCGCGGGTCTCGGGATACTCGACCAGGACGGCCACAGCTTCTCGCTGCCGAAGAGCTCACGCAAGTGGCTTGACCCGGCTTCGGACACCTACCTCGGAACCTGGATCGAGCACAGCGTCACCTACTGGGAGTGGTACGGCGACCTCGAGCGGATCGTGCGCGACGGCGGGAGCTTTGAGATACACCGCGAGGCGGCCGCGGATGAGGAGTACTGGCGCCTGTACATCACCGGCCAGTATGAGATCGCGCGGCTGTCAGCGCGGGAAGTCGCCAAGGCGATCCGCCTCGCGCAGAAGCCCACGTCGCTGCTCGACGTGGCGGGCGGCCACGGCTGGTTCTCGGCCGAGTTGTGCAGGCGGCACGAGACCCTCACGGCCACCGTCGTCGATCTTCCCGGAAGCGCCCGGGTGGGACGCGAGATCATCGCCGCGGCCGGCATGAGCGACCGCGTCGAGCATCGCGAGGGCGACATGTTCACGGCCGACCTCGCCGGGCCGTATGACGGCGCGCTCGTGTTCGACATCATCCACCACCTCTCGGGCGAGCAGATCGTCACGCTCCTGGGGCGGGTGCGCGAGAGCATGAAGCCGGGCGGCACGCTGGCGGTGCTCGACATGTTCCGCCTCGACTCAAGGCGCCAGCGCGCCTCGGCGGCGTCGCTCGGGCTGCTCTTCCACCTGACCTCCGGCGCCGATCTGCATACTCCGAGCGAGCTCGCCGAGTACCTGCGCGAGGCGGGCTTCTCAAAGCCCAGGCGCACGAAGATCCGGCGCATACCCGACCAGGATCTCTACCAGGCCGAGGCCTCCTAGAACTCAGAACAGCCCGAGCGCGGCACCGGCGCCGTGCACGAGGTTGAACAGCGGCTCCGGGACGACGCCGAAGAACAGCGTCGCGGCGCCGGCGAGGACGGCCACGAGCACCACCTCCGGCTGAGGGGTCGTGCGGGATGCCCGCAGCGGCTCGTCGAGCTCGGGCGAGCCGCCCGCGAGCGCGGGAAGGGCACCGCCGGCCGGCGCCGGGCCCTGCGCCGGAGACCCCGGCGTGGAGGCGGAGGTGGGCGCGTCCTCCGGGGCTTCGCGCATCCACATCGCCGCGATCACCGGCAGGTAGTAGCCGAGCGAGATCATCGACCCGACCACGATCATCACGCCGAGCCACGTGTACCCGCCCGCGACCGACGCGTCGATCAGATAGAACTTGCCGACGAAGCCTGCGGTTCCGGGCAGGCCGGCGAGTCCCAACATGGCGAGCGTCATCGGCCAGGCGAGCAACGGGCGCTGGCGGCCCAGGCCGCGCATGCCGACGAGCGCGTCGCCGAGGCCGGTCTCGCGCTCACGCGCCACGATCACGGCGAACGCGGCCATGTTCATGAACAGATACACGGCGAGGTAGAACACCGTCGCCTGCACGCCCAGGCGGGAGGCGACGACGACGCCGGCGAGCAGGTAGCCGGCCTGGCCCACGGATGAGTAGGCGAGCATCCGCTTCAGCGAGGACTGCCCGAGCGCGCCGACGTTGCCGACGAGGATCGTGATCGTCGCGAGCACCGCCAGCGCCGGCCCCCAGCTCGCGTGTGCTGCGATCAGGGCGACGTCGAAGAAGCGCAGGAACACTCCCAGCGCGGCGACCTTGGTGGCAACCGCCATGAACGCCGTCACCGGCGTGGGTGCGCCCTCGTACACATCCGGGGTCCACTGGTGGAATGGCGCGACCGAGCTCTTGAAGCAGAGGCCCGCCACGCACAGGGCGATCCCGGTCAGCGTCAGCGGGTTGGTGGCCAGGCTGCCGCTCGACAGCGCGCTCGCGATCGCGTTGAAGTCGGTCGCGCCCGTCGCGCCGTAGATCAGCGCGAGCCCGTACAGGAGCGTGGCCGAGCCGACCGAGCCGATGATCAGGTACTTCAGCCCGGACTCGAGCGAATGCTCGCGGCGCATCTCGGTGGCGCAGAGCACGTACAGCGGGATCGACAGAAGCTCGAGGCCCACGAACAGGATGACCGTGTTCTGGGCGGCCGCGAGCAGCGACATGCCCCCGATCGAGGTCAGAAGCAGGGCATGGAACTCGCCATGCGCGGCTTCGCGCGCGGCGAGCGAACGCCACGCGAGCAGCACCGCGCAGACGCCGCCGACGATCAGTATGAAATTGAGCACGAGCGACAGATCGTCGATGCGGAGCGCTCCGGAGACGATCGACTTCTGCGCGTTCCACTGCCAGATCGTCAGCCCCAGCGCGGCCGCGAGCGCGACGAGGCTGAGGGCCGGGACGACCTGCGCGCGCACCCAGCCCGAGCCGAGCAGGCCGACCAGCAGCACCATCACCGCGCCCCCCAGCAGCGCGATCAGCGGTGACAGCCCGGCGAAGTCGACGTGCGGCCCCTTCAGGTGGGCGCTCGCGAGGAGCGCGAACGAGCTCGTCATCGCTTGGCCTCAAGCGTGGTCGCCGTCGACAGTGGCGCGGCGGCGGCGGTGGAGTAGCCGGACGAGAGCCCCTCCGCGGGGGCCACGGCAGCCTTGACCGAGCGTTCGCTGCGGTGAAGCGCGATCTGCGGGTAGATCGCGAGGAACAGGATCACGAGGACCAGCGGCACGAGCACGGTGCTGTCGAGCAGGCCGATCTCGCGCGAGTCGACGCCCTTACCGACGCGGTTGTGCATCGCGCGGATGAACAGCCGCAGCGCGTACACGCTCGCCATCACCACGCCGGTGAACGCGATCGCGGCGATCGCCAGCTTGGTTTTGAAGACGCCCAGGAGGATCAGGAACTCGCCGACGAAGTTCGACGACCCGGGCATCGCGAGCGTGGCGAGCGTCACGATCAGAAACAGCGCGGCCAGCACCGGCGCGCGGAAGGCGATGCCGCCCATCCTGCGGATGTCTTCCGAGCCCCCGGCCCGCACCGCGAGCAGCGCGACGATGAACAGCAGCGCCGCCACCACGAGCCCGTGGTTGAACATCTGCAACAGCGCTCCCTGCGCTCCCTGCGGGTTCAGCGCGAAGATCCCGAGCGTTATGAAGCCCATCTGCGCGACCGACGAGTAGCCCACGATCAGGCGCGCGTCGGTCTGGGTGAAGGCCACCAGCGAGCCGTAGATGATCGAGACCAGCCCGATCAGCAGCATCAGCGTCTGGAAGTGGGCGGCCGCCTGCGGGTACAGCGGCAGCACGATCGCCAGGAACCCGTATGCCCCGACCTTGGAGAGCACCCCGGAGAACACCATCAGCACCTCGATCGGCATCGCGCGGTAGCCGTCGGGCATCCAGCCGTGCAGCGGGAAGGCCGGCATCTTCACGAGGAACGCCGCCGCGAAGAACAGGAAGATCCACTCCTGCGACCCCTTGCTGAGCGGCATCGCCTGCAGCGATGAGAGCACGAACGTGATGTGCCCGCCGCCCTGCTGGGCTGCGAGCACGCCGGTGGCGATCGCCGCCGCGAGCATGAACAGCGATCCCACGAGCGTGTAGATCACGAGCTTGATCGTGGCCCGTACGCGCCCGGGCTCCCGCCCAAAGCCTCCGATCAGGAAGTAGAAGGGGATCAGCATCAGATCGAAGAAGGCCACGAACAGGGCGAGATCCTGGGCCAGGAAGGCGCCGAGCACGGCGGACTCGGCGAGCATGAACTGGAAGTAGAAGAGCCGCGGGCGCTCGAACGGGTGAGCGCTCATGCGCAGGTTGGAGGCGAGCACCGCGGCGGCGAACAGCAGCGTCGTGAGCCCCACCAGAAACACGTTCAGCCCGTCGATCCCCAGCTTGTAGTGGATGCCCAGTTCCGAGATCCAGACGACGTCGGTGACGTGCTGAAGCCCGGCCGTCCCGGCTTTGTAGTCGACGATGTAGCCGATCGCGAGCGCCAGCGCGAGCAGCGAGCCCGCCAGCGCGACCGCCCCGGGGAAGCGCTGATTGCGCACCGGCAACAGCGCGCCCAAAAGGCCGCAGGCTGCGGGTAGCCATACGAGGATCGAGAGCGCCGGCATCAGCTCTGCAAGAGGAAGTAGAAGCCGACAGCGGTGACGCCGAGCACGAGCAGTGCGGCGTAGTAGCGCACGAACCCGCTCTGCGCGGCGCGTACCGCGGCCGATCCGGCGCGCACAAGTCCGCTGGTCCCGCCGATCAGCGTCTCATCGACGAACAGGCGCTCGAACGTGTCGTTGGCGAAGCGCCCCGCCGCGCTGACCGGTCGCACGATCAGCAGGTCGATCGCCTCGTCGAAGTACCACTTGTTCACGAACAGCACATACAGCGGGCGCAGACGTGCCTGCACGACCGCGGCCGTGCCCGGACGTGCCACCCACACGCGGTAGGCGATCGCGATGCCCGCCAGGCCGAGGAACGTGCCCAGCGCGAGCCCGAACCAGAGCAACCCGGTTTTCGTATGCGGTTCATACAGCGTCGATCCGGCGAACGACGGGCGCAGGAAGTCCTCGAGCAGGAAGTCCGTTTTCGGGATCTGCACGAGCCCGATCCCGGTCGCTCCCACCGCCAGCACGCTCATCGCCACGCGCATCGGCATCGCCCGTTCGGCGATCGCGTGCACGGGCCCGGGAAAGCCCACGTCGGTGTCCTCCACTTCCCCGGTGGCCGGGTTCGTGGGCACCTCCGCGTGGTGGAGGTGGCCGCCTTCAAGCTCGCGCGCCTCGGGTACGGGTTCGCCGTGGAAGGCGCGGAAGATCATCCGGAACGTGTAGATCGCGGTCAGGAAGGCGCCGATGTAGCCGACCGCATACAGCCCCCAGTGCCAGCCGCCGCGCTCGCCCGTCACGAGCAGGATCTCGTCCTTGGAGAAGAACCCCGAGAACGGCGGGATGCCCGACAGCGCCAGGCCGCCGATGATGAAACAGCCGTAGGTGAAGGGCATCGCCTTGCGAAAGCCGCCCATCTTCTGAAGCGACTGCTCGCCGGCCATCGCGCCGATAAGCGACCCGGCGGCCATGAACAGGAGCGCCTTGAAGAAGGCGTGGGTCATCAGGTGGAACAGCCCGGCCGCATAGGCGCCCACGGACACCCCCATGATCATGTAGCCGATCTGGGACATCGTCGAATAGGCGATCACGCGCTTGATGTCGGTCTGCGTGATCGCGATCGTGCCAGCGATCAGAAGCGTCGCTGCGCCGATCACCGCCCCCACGTCCTGCGCAGCCGGCGCGAGTTCGAAGAGGGGATGCATGCGCGCGATCAGGTACACGCCGGCGGTGACCATGGTCGCGGCGTGGATCAGCGCGCTGACCGGAGTCGGACCTTCCATCGCGTCCGGGAGCCACGTGTGCAGCGGGATCTGCGCCGACTTGGCGAACGCGCCGACCAGCAGCAGCACGCACCCGGCGACGAGGTCCCCGTTGTTTGTGCCGTGGCCGAAGGCGCCCGCGTCGGCGGCGTGGAAGCTCTGCAGGAAGTCGAGCGTGTGGGTGTGCTTGAAGATGAAGTAGGTGCCGAGCACCAGGCCGACGTCGCCGACGACGTTGATCACGAACGCCTTGATGCCCGCGCGCGTGGCGGTCGTGCGCCGGTACCAGAAGGAGATCAACAGGTAGGAGGCGGCGCCCACGAACGCCCATCCGATGATCAGCAGCAGGAAGTTGCCCGCGAGCACCAGCAGGAGCATCGAGAAGACGAAGAAGTTGAGGTACACGAAGAAGCGCGTGTAGCCGCGATCCTCGTCCATGTAGGAGATCGCGTAGAGATGGATCATCGCGGAGACGCCCGTGACGATGAGGATCATGAACACCGACAGGGGGTCGACGAGGATCGTCATCTGCGCGTTGATGCCGACCGTGTAGGCGTAGTTCCACAGCGAGGACACCAGCTGGCGATGCGCGGGTGCGTGGTTCTGCAATGAGATCAGCGCGCCCACCGCCGCGAGGAAGGCGAGGGAGATCGCTCCCGTCCCGATCCACCCCGCCGTGCGCGCGGGCAGGCTCTCGAGCCGGCGGTAGCCGAGCGCGAGAACGAGCGTCCCGAGCAGGGGGAAGGCCAAGACCAACCAGCCGTAGGTGGTCGTGCTCACGCGGAGGCGCTCCTCATCAGCCCTGAAGCTCCCGCAGCTCGTCGACGTCGATCGGCAGATGGCGGCGGTAGATCGCGACGATCATGCCCAGGCCGATGCACACCTCGCAGGCGGCCACCGTCATGACCACCAGCGCGAGTATCTGCCCGTCGCCGTTGCCCCACATGCGCGAGAACGCGATCAGCGCGAGGTTCGCGCCGTTGAGCATCAGCTCGAGGCAGAGCAGCACGACCAGCGGGTTGCGCCGGGTGATCACACCGACGGCGCCGACACAGAAGACGATCGCCGAGACGGCGAGATACCAGGCGATGCTCATGGCCTTCTCCCAACTCCCTCGGCCATCGTGCCGGTGCCCTGCGGGCGCAGCAGGTCAAGCGGGGTGAGCAGATCCTCCTCATCGTCACCGAGCCCGCGCCGGCGTCGAGCCAGCACGACGGCGCCCACGGCGGCGATCAGCAGCAGGAAGGAGGCGACCTCGAACGCCAGCAGGAAGCGGGTGAGCAGAAGTTTGCCGACGTAGGCCGGGGTCCCGAACGCGCGCGGGCCGGCGGCGTAGCCGGCACCGTGGCCGCTGATCGCCTCAAGGCCTGAGCCGAGCAGCGCGATCAACAGCTCCACGAGCAGCGCTCCTGCGACGATCGCTCCGCCCAGGCGCAGGCCCGAGCCGACGGGCCCCGGCCCGCGCAGACGCTCGCCGAGCGACCCGCTGTCACCGCCTATGTAGGCGACCACGAACACGTACAGGACCATCACGGCGCCCGCGTATACGACCACCTGAGCGGCGGCGACGAATTCCGAGCGCAGAAGCAGAAACAGAATGGCCAGCGAGATCAGGTGAGCGACGAGCGAGAGCACGCAGTAGAACGGGTCACGCAGGAGGACCACGCCGATCGCCCCGGAGATCACGCCGGCGGCGGCGAGGAAGAACAGAAGCGAGCTCACTCGCCCTCGTTCCTCAGCGGGGTGCGCTCGAGCGGCTCGGCCAGCAGCATCTCCTTGGTGAAGATGAGGTCCGTGCGGTCGTAGTCGGAGAGCTCGTAGTCGTGGCCCATCGTGATCGCGTCGAACGGGCAGGCGACCTCGCAGTAGCCGCAGAAGATGCAGCGCGACATGTTGATCTCATACACCGCCGCATAGCGCTCGCCGGCCGAGACGCGATTCTCGGGCGTGTTCTCGGCGGCGACGACGCGGATGCAGTCCGCCGGGCAGGCGGCGGCGCACAGCGAGCACCCGACGCACTTCTCAAGGTGGGTGTCCTCGAAGCGGTGCAGCTTGTGCCGGCCGCGAAAGCGAGGGTAGACGGCGGTCTTCTCCTCCGGGTACTGGACGGTCACCGGCGTTTCGTGGAAGCGCCCGAAGGTGGTCATCAGGCCGCGCAGGGTCTCTCGGAAGGTGCGCCAGGTGCCGCGCGCGGGACCCGGTGCCGGGGTGCGCTGAACCTCGATGACGTCCTCGCCGGGGTTCCAGGTGGTGACGGTCACGACCGCCGAGACTGGCTCGTCCGGCGCGCGGCCCGTCGGCTGTGGGGGCTCGCTGCTCATGTCAGTGCGTCGCCACCACGAGCACGGCGGTGACGAGCGCGTTGAGCGTGGCCAGCGGCAACAGCACCTTCCAGCCGAAGCTCATCAGCTGGTCGTAGCGCAGCCGCGGCAGGGTCGCCCGCGCCCAGATGAACAGGAAGGTGATCAGCGACATCTTCGCGAGCACGATGATCGGGTCGACCCAGCCGGGCGGGTGGATGCCGAACGGCATCAGCCAGCCGCCGAGAAACACCGTCGTCACGATCCCCGAGACGACGAGCACGTTCAGGTACTCGGCGAAGTAGTAGGAGGCGAAGCGCCCGCCGCCGAACTCGGTGTTGTAGCCGCCGACGAGCTCGGCGTCAGCCTCGGTGAGGTCGAACGGCGCGCGGTTGGTCTCGGCGAAGCTCGCGGTCAGGAAGATGAGGAAGCCGAACAGCTGCGGGACGATGTACCACATCCCTTTCTGTGCCTCAACGATGCCGGTCAAGGACAGGGTCTGCGCGGTGATGATCACGCCGACGAGCGCGAGGCCCTGGGAGACCTCGTAGGAGATCAGCTGTGCCGCGCCGCGCATGGCGCCGAGGAAGGAGTACTTCGAGCCCGAGGACCAGCCGCCGAGCATGATCCCGTAGAAGGCGATCGCACCGAACGCGAACAGGTACAGCGGCCCGATCGAAACGTCGATCCCATAAAGCCCGACGCGGGTGCCGAAGATGTGCTGGACGTTGCCGAACGGGATCAGTGCAAACGCCGCCACCGCGCACACGATCGAGATGATCGGCGCCAGCGCGAACAGAAGGCCGACCGATGTGCTCGGCCGGAACTGCTCCTTCGTGAGCAGCTTGAGGATGTCCGCTAGTGGCTGCAGCGCGCCGTAGGGCCCCACGCGGTTGGGGCCGTAGCGCGACTGAAACCGCCCGAGCAGCTTGCGCTCGGCTAGCAGCACCACGGGCACGAGCTGCAGGCCCACGGCGAAGATGATCAGCGCCTTGAGGATCTGGATCCACCATTCCTCGTAGAAGCCGACGGTCGCAAGGATGCTGACGGGCGACGGCGCGCTCATACGAGCTGCTCCCGTCCCGGATAGGACTGGGCCGCGGGGCGCTCCTGCCAGCGAACGCCTTTGCCGCCGATCTCCTCGAGCGTCAGGCCCGCGTAGAAGGGCACCGCGTCGAACAGCTGCTGGGAGGCCTCGGGCCCGGTGGGTGCCAGCAGATCGAGCCCGATCCGGGACGCCAGCTCGGCGATCAACAGCGACTGCGCGCGCGTGTCGCCGGGCCGTGCCACCGCCGGTCGCAGCCGCTGGATGCGCCCGTCGGGGTGGACGATCGTGCC
This sequence comes from uncultured Solirubrobacteraceae bacterium, assembly GCA_963779605.1. GTDB lineage: Bacteria > Actinomycetota > Thermoleophilia > Solirubrobacterales > Solirubrobacteraceae > Palsa-744. The sequence continues at coordinate 51,754 of CAVZYR010000004.1, read as the reverse complement.
CTCCTTCTCGGCGTAGGCCTGTGCCGGGAACACGACGTTCGCGTGCTCGCTAAGGCCCTCGGTGACGAACGTCGCGCATGCCACGACCGTCGAGGCGCGCTCAAGCGCCCGCTGCCACAGCGCGGCCTCGGCGCCGTCATCGCCGGGCGGCCCTCCGTTGGCCGCGTCGCGCGGAGCACGGATCCGCTCGTCGGCGGCGCTCGTGCGCTCGGGGCTGAGCGGGTCTGACTCGAGCAGGAGCACCGCCGCCAGCTCGCCCCGGCCAAGGCCCTCGGCGATGCCGCGAGCGTCGAGGCCTCCGGTGCCGTCATCTGCGGCGAGCTCGCCGAGGCCGGGTCCGGCGTTCGGCAGCACTCCCGCCTCACGCAGTCCACGGCCGTTGCTCGTGGCGGGGATTTCCAACAGGCCCGCGTCCGCGGTGTCGGCGAGCGACAGTGCTGCGGCCAGCTCGAGCAGCGCGCGCGCACACGCCGCGCCCTCGGGACCGGCCGTGAGGCGCTCGTGCCACAGGATCACGACCTCCTCGCCGGTCTCTGAAAGCCGCCGGGCGAGCTCGCCAACACCGCTGAGCAGCTCGGCTGCGCTCGCGTGCGCCAGACGCACCCCGTGGCGGCGAACGCCCTTGCGCAGGCGCAGATCGAGGATCGGCGCGTCCGTGATGGGGTCGGCCGCGAGCACGAGCACGGTGTGGGCGAACTCGAGGTCTGACACGCAGGCCTGCAGGCCCGGATCGTTCAGCGCGCGGAGCAGATCCAGCGGCAGCCTGCCGGCGCGGCGGGAGTCCAGGTGCGGGGCGCCGAGGCCCTCGCGCATCAGGCGCGCGAGCAGATAGCCCTCCTCGTTCGTGGCCTCGCCGCCGACCACCGCACCGGTGCGCTCACCAGCGCGCGAGAGGCCGGCGGCGGCCTCTGACAGCGCGCGATCCCAGGAGACGGGGCGCAGCTCGCCACCGTCGCGCAGCAGTGGCTCGAGCACGCGCGCGCCGGCGGCCACCGGGCTCGCGCCCCCGGCCTGCGCAAGCCCTCCGAGCGCTGGATAGGCGAAGCGACCGCGGTCGCACAGCCAGCCGTCGTCGACCTCCGGATGCTCGCGCGCCTGCACGCGCAGCACGCGCTCGTCGCGGACGGTGAGCGTGACGTTGCACTGAGACGGGCACAGGGTGCACACCGAGCCGGCGTCCTCGATGTCCCACGGGCGCGCCCTGAAGCGGTAGGCGCGCGAGGTGAGCGCGCCGACGGGGCACAGTTCGACGATGTTGCCGCTGAACGGCGCCACGTAGGGGTGGCCGTCGAACGTGGAGACGTAGGAGTGCGTGCCGCGCTCGAGCAGCACGAGCTGGTGGTCTTCTGAGATCTCCTGGCTGAAGCGCACGCAGCGGTAGCAGAGGATGCAGCGCTCGCGGTCGATCGCGATCGTGGGCGACAGCTCGAGCGGCTTGACGAAGTGGCGCTTGGGCTCGATGAACCGCGACAGGCCGGCGCCCCACCCGAACGTGATGTCCTGCAGCGGGCACTCCCCGCCCTTGTCGCACACGGGGCAGTCCAGCGGGTGGTTGATCAACAGGAACTCCACCACCGAGCGCTGTGCCTCCTTCACGCGCTGTGATTGGGTATGCACGACCATCCCGTCCTTGACGGCGGTCGAGCAACCGGTCTGGAGCTTTCCGATGCCCTCGATTTCGACCAGGCACATGCGACAGGCGCCCACCGGCTGGCCCAGTTTGGGCTCGTAGCAGAACACCGGGATCTCGACGTCGCCGTGTTTGGCGGCGTCCACGAGCATCGTGTTCTCCGGGGCTCTGACCTCGCGGTCGTCGATCGTGAAGGTGATGATGTTCTGTGCTGGGCGCGGCATCACACCTCGACGGGCTCGAGCGCCTGTAGGCGCCTGCTCTCCATATGCGCTTCGAACTCGTCGCGGAACTTGACGATCATCGAGCCGATCGGCATCGCCATCGCATCGCCGAGCACGCACAGGCAGTTGCCGATGATGTGATCCTGGACCGAGGCCATGATGTCGAGGTCCATCGGGGTCGCCTCGCCGCGGTCGATGCGTTCGAGCATGTTCACCGTCCAGTTGGTGCCCTCGCGGCAGGGCGTGCACTTGCCGCAGGACTCGTGGCTGTAGAACTTCGCCGTCTTCAGCGCCACGTCGAGGATCGGCGTCGTGTCGTCGACCACGATGATCGCGCCCGAGCCGAGCATCGACCCGGCTTTCGCCATCGAGTCGAAGTCATAGGGCACGTCGAGGTCGTCCGCGGTCAGCACGGGCGAGGATGAGCCGCCCGGGAACCAGCACTTGACGGCGCGTCCCGGCGGAGGGCCGCCGGCGAGGTCGTAGATCAGCTCCCGCGAGGGCACGCCCAGTTCGATCTCGTAGTTGCCCGGTCGCTGCACGTGGCCTGAGACTGACACGACCTTCGTGCCGGTTGAGGTCTCCGTGCCGATGCGCGCGTACTCGGCGCCGCCCATGCGGATGATCGCCGGGACCGTGCACAGCGTCTCGACGTTGTTGATCAGCGTCGGCCCTTGGTAGAGCCCCTGGTTGGCCGGGAACGGGGGCTTCAACCTGGGGTTGCCGCGCTTGCCTTCGAGCGAGTCGAGCAGCCCCGTCTCCTCGCCGCAGATGTATGCGCCGGCACCGCGGTGAAGGACGAGCGAGAGGGAGTGCTCGGAGCCGAGGATGCGCTCGCCGATGTAGCCCGCCTCGCGCGCTTCGGCCAGGGCCGCGTCGAGCACGTCCGCCTGCTGTTGGTACTCGCCGCGGATGTAGATGAACGAGCGGCTCGCGCCCGCCGCGTAGGAGCCGATGATCAGCCCCTCGATCAGCATGTGCGGCGTCTTCTGCATCAGTTCGCGGTCCTTGAAGGTCCCCGGCTCGGACTCGTCCGCGTTGCACACCAGGTACTTGTCAATCGACCCGTGCGGCAAGAACGAGACCTTCTTGCCCATCTGGAAGCCGGCGCCCCCGCGCCCGCGTAGGTTCGAGGCTTCGAGTTCCGAGAGGACCTCCTCGGGGGTCATCGCGAGCGCCTTGCGCAGCGAGTCATATCCGCCGCGCCGTTCGTAGACCTCGAGGGTGTTCAGCCCCGGCTCATCGATTCGGTCGAACAGGATCTTCATCGGCCCGCGCCCGGGTCCGCGCAGGCTCTGCGCACCAGCTGCTTGTCGGCAAGCACCGGCCTGCCCGCGCGCACGTCGTCGAGCAGCGCCGGCACGTCGTCGCTCTGAAGGGGACCGACATACACGCCGTCGACGGACGCCATCGGCGCGATGTCGCAGGCACCCATGCACTCGAAGGCGCGCACGTTGAACGTCTCATCCTCGTCCGCGGCGTCGCGCATCGCCTGATAGAGCTCGTCCGCCCCGAGCAGCGAGCAGGAGATGTTCGTGCAGACGTAGATCGCATGGCGCCCGACGGGCTCGTTCTCGAGCATGTCGTAGAACGTCGCGACCGCGTCCAGCGAGGCGGGCGTCACTCCCATCACGCACGCGACCTGATCGATCGCCTCCGGCGAGCACCAGCCATACACGCGCTGCGCCGCCTCGAGCGCGGGCAGGGCGGCCGATCGCGGGTCGGGATACAGGGCCATGTGCGCCTCGATCTCGATCCGCAGCTCCTCGGGCACCGGCGTCGTCGCCGGGTCGGGGATCGTCGCGGGGTCCCGGTCGAGGTCGGCGGGCACGTCCCAGCCGCGTGAGCGCGGCGCGCTGCTCATCGGTCGATCCCTCCGAGGATCGGATCGAGCATCGCGGTGGTCGCGATCATGTCGGCGATATAGCTGCCGCGGCTCATGTGCCGCAGCGCCTGCAGGTTGACGAACGAGGGGTCGCGCATGTGCACGCGCGCGGGCTTCGAGCTGCCGTCCGAGCGCACGTAACAGCCGAGCTCGCCGCGGGGGGACTCGATCGGGCTGTAGACCTCGCCCGGCGGCACACGGAAGCCCTCGGTCACGAGCTTGAAGTGATGAATCAACGCCTCCATCGAGGTCGCGAGCTCGTGCCGGGGTGGCAGCGCGACCTTGCGGTCCTCGGTGATGTGCGGCCCCTCGGGCAGGCCTTCGAGCGCCTGCTCGATGATGTGGACGGACTCGTATATCTCGGCCAGGCGCACGGCGAAGCGGTCGTAGTTGTCGCCCACCGTCCCCACGGGGATCTTGAACTTGAAGTGCTCGTAGGAGCTGTAGGGCGTCGCCTTGCGCAGATCCCACGGGTTTCCGGCCGCGCGCAGGAGCGGCCCGCTGACGCCGAGCCCGAGCAGCGTCTCCGCGTCCAGGGGACAGGTGCCGCGCAAGCGCTGGAGCACGATCTCGTTCGAGTTGAGGATCGCGCCGTACTCGTCGGCGCGCTCGGGCATGATCTTCAGGAACTCGCGCAGCTTCGGCGCGAATCCGGCGGGGATGTCCTCGATCACGCCTCCCACCTGGAAGTAGCGCGTGTGCATCCGTTGCCCCGAGGACATCTCGAACAGGTCGAGGATCAGCTCTCGCTCGCGCAGGCAGTACAGGAATATCGAGACGGCGCCAAGGTCGAGCGCGCTGGTGCCGAGCCAGATCAGGTGGGAGGCGATGCGGTTCAGCTCGAGGTGGATCACCCGCAGGTACTGACCGCGCGCGGGGACCTCGACCTCGAGCAGGGTCTCAACGGCGGTGCAGTAGGCCATCGCGTTGAAGTAGTAGGACAGGTAGTCCATCCGCTCGACGATCGGGATGACCTTCCAGTAGGCCTTGTCCTCGGCGGTCTTCTCGATGCCCGTGTGCACGTAGCCGATGATCGGTTTGATGTCGCGCACGACCTCCCCCTGAAGCGTGACCAGCAGCCGCAGCACGCCGTGCGTGGCCGGATGGTGCGGGCCGAAGTTGAGCGTCAGCAGCTCGTCGCTCGTCTCCGAGCCGTCCAGCCCGCCGATCTGATCCTCGACGGGCGCGAGCGTGATGCTCTGCTCGCGACGGCGGTACTCGGATGGAGACGGGTTATCGGTCTGGCTCATTCGCGCCGCTCCAGCCATTTGGCCTCGTCGCGCGTGAACAGCACCGGTTCGCCGCCCATCGGAAAGTCGCGTCGCTGCGGGTGACCCTCGTAATCCTCGGGCATCAGTATCCGGCGCAGGTCCGGATGGCCCTCGAAGACGACGCCGAACATGTCGTAGACCTCACGCTCCTGATGGTCGGCCGTCGGCCAGTCCTCGGTCACCGACTCGACGCGCGGTGCGTCGATAGGAACGCGCAGCTTGACGGTGATGCGATCGACGCTGCTCATGTCGAGCAGCTCATAGATGACCCCCAGTCGCGGTTCCTCCGGGTAGTGGTCGACGCCGTGCACGCTCGCCAGGAACGTGTATCCGTGCGAGCGCATGGCCTGAAGCACCGCGCGAATCCTGGCCGGGTCGACCACGAGCGTGGCGCGTTCGCGGAAGTACACGGTCTCAAGCGTCGTATCGCCCAGCTCCGCGGCGAGCAGCTCGAGCCCCGTGGCATCAGGCACTGGACGGAGCCTCCTCGGTGCCGACGGCGTCATAGCGCTCGCGCCAGCCCATATCGGGATCGTCCTGCACCATCTTGCGCAGCTTGAGAATCCCGTGCATCAACGCCTCCGGGCGCGGCGGGCAGCCGGGCACGTGCACGTCGATCGGCATGAACTTGTCGGCCGGGACGAGCGCGTAGTTGTTGAACACTCCCATCGAGCTGCAGCACGCGCCCATCGAGATCGCCCACTTCGGCTCGAGCATCTGGTCGTACAGCCTGCGGATGATCGGCGCCATCTTGATCGACACCCGCCCGGCGAGGATGATCAGGTCGGCCTGGCGGGGCGAGGCGCGGAAGGCCTCGTAGCCGAAGCGCGCGATGTCCATGCGCGGGCCGGCGGCCTGGAACTGCTCCATCGCGCAGCAGGCCAGGCCGAAGCCGAGCGGGAAGAACGAGTTCGAGCGCGCCCACGCGACGGTTTTGTCGAGCGTGGTTGTGAGCACGCGTTCTGAGACGTAGTGCTCGTAATCGGAGCCCTCGAGCTGAGCGGGGCGGTTGGCGCCCTCGAGATCGCCGCCGCGGAGCAGCTGGCGTGCGTTCAGGTGCTCGACGCGCAGGTCTCGCGGGGTCGCCGTGCCGCGCGTTTCCGAGCGTGGGCCGCCGTTCGGCACGACCGGCTCACGTTTCACCTCCACTCGAGCGCGCCCCGCCGCCACACATACACGAACGCCACGAACAGCAGCAGAATGAAGACGATCGTCTCCGCCAGTGCAAAGCCGCCGAATGCGCGCAGCTCGATCGCGATCGGGTAGAGGAAGATCACCTCGATGTCGAACAGGATGAACAGCATCGCGATCAGGTAGAAGCTGATGCCAAAGCGCATCTCGCGCTTGACCTCCGAGGGCAGGCCGCACTCGTAGGGGTCCTGCTTCTGGGGTGTTGCGCGGCGCGGTCCGATGAACGAGTTGAGCGCCGTGAACGCCACGCCCACCGCGCCGCCGAGAATCACGAAAACCAACGCCGGTAGATAGCTGCGCAGCACCGCGCGCTGTTATATCACCGCTTGTGCCAAAGTGTCACATAGTGGCAATCGGCTCGATATCGCTCGCATGACGGAAGCCGTCGTCGCGGGCGCGTTAGCGGTCGCGACGCTGAACCTGATCTCGGGAGCGCTCGGAGGCTGGCTGTGGTATCGCGAACCCGCCGATCCGCGTTGGCATCGCGCGTTCTGGGTGCTGCTGCGGGTGGGGCAGGGCGCCGCGCTGACGCTGGCGGTCGCGGTCGGATCGCTGGCGGTCGCTGGGCACTACTCGAGCGACCGCCTGTTCTACCTGTACTCGCTGCTTCCCCTGGCGGTGGCGTTCGTCGCCGAGCAGCTTCGCGTCGTCGCCGCCCAGACGATCCTCGACCAGCGCGGTCTCGCGGACGCCGCGGCGGTCGGCGAGCTCCCCGAGGACGAGCAGCGCCAGATCGTCGCCGCGATCGTGCGCCGGGAGACGGGCGTGATGGCGCTGTCGGCGCTGGTGGTGGTTTTCCTCGCCCTGCGTGCGGCGGCCACGGCCCACGGCTTCTAAATCGATGAAGGTCCACGGGTTCGCAGTGGGGCCTATATATTCCCCGCGCATGAAGGTCGCCGCCACGACGACGCTCCTACTGCTGTGCTCAGCGATGCTCGGCGCGTGCGGCTCGCAGGGGATCTCGGTCGCAAAGACCAGCCCCTACCACCGCGGCGCGGTGCTGTTCAGCGAACGCTGCTCGGGCTGCCACACGCTGTCGGTCGTCGGCGCCCAGGGATCGGCGACGAGCATCAAGAACCGCCTGCGCACGAACGGGCCGAACTTCAACTACCGCAAGGAGAACGTCGAACAGGTGCTCTACGCGATCCGCAACGGCGGCTTCTCCGGTGCGATCATGCCGGAGAACATCGTCGTCGGCGACGACGCGCAGGCCGTCGCGAGTTTTCTCGCCGAGTACTCTGGGCGCCAGGCCAAGCAGGTGCCCTCCGTGAACATCACGCTCACCACGAAATAGGACGCCCGCGGGCAGGGGTCGGAGCGTGCTCGAGCTCAAGCGCATCCGGGAGGACCCCGACGGCGTTCGCGCCGCGCTTGCGCGACGTGGCGAGCAGCTCTCCGCGATCGTCGACCGAGTGGTCTCGCTCGACGAGCGACGCCGCACGCTGTTGCCCCAGCTCGAGGGCCTGCGCTCAGAGCAGAACGAGGCGAACAAGCGCATCCGGGCGACGAGCGATGAGGCCGAGCGGGCTCGCGAGATAGAGGCGATGCGCGCGGTCGCCGCCCGCGCGAAAGAGCTCGAGAGCGAGCTCGTCATCGTCGACGTCGAGCTCAAGGAGACGCTCGCGCTGCTGCCGAACCTGCCAGACGCAACCGCCGCACCCGGGCCGCAGGATGAGCTGGTGCGGGAGGTGGGCGAGGTCACGGATCTCGGCTTCGAGCCGCGCGACCACCTGGAGCTCGCGGGCGCGATGATCGACATGGATCGTGCGGCCAATCTGTCCGGCTCGCGCTTTGCCTACCTGAAAGGCGAGCTCGTGATGCTCGAGCTGGCGCTCGTGCGCTGGGCGCTTGAGAAGCTGCGCGGGCATGGCTTTGAAGCCGTGATCCCGCCGGTGCTCGTGCGTGAACGAGCGCTGTACGGAACCGGCTTCCTGCCGGACACCGAGCAGCAGATCTACCACGTGGCCGAGGACGATCTCTACCTGATCGGAACCTCCGAGGTCGCGCTGGCGTCGCTGCATGACGGCGAGCTGCTCGACGCCGAGCGGTTGCCGCTGCGCTACGCCGGCTTCTCGCCGTGCTTCCGTCGCGAGGCCGGCGCCGCCGGCAAGGACACGCGCGGGATCTTCCGCGTGCACCAGTTCGACAAGGTCGAGATGTTCAGTTTCGTTGAGCCGGATGAGTCCGCCGCCGAGCACGAGCGGATCCTCGCGATCGAGGAGGAGATTCTCGGAGACCTCGAGCTGCCCTACCGCGTCGTCAACATCGCCGTCAACGACCTCGGCAGCTCGGCGGCGAAGAAGTACGACTGCGAGGCGTGGCTGCCCAGCCAGCGCCGCTACCGCGAGCTGACCTCCTGCTCGAATACGACCGACTACCAGGCTCGGCGACTGAACATCCGCGTGCGTCGCGAACGGGGCACGCAGACGCCGCACACGCTCAACGGCACGGCCGTCGCGGTGGGGCGGACGATCGTTGCGCTGCTCGAGAACGGTCAGCTGGCCGACGGCAGCGTCGAGCTGCCCGAGGCGCTCGTCGCCTATGGCGCCCCGGCGCGCCTGCCCCCGGCTTCGGACGGATAGCGCGAGTGCGGGTTAGGGCGCCCTAATCTGTGCTACCTTCCAAATCGCATCGATATCCAAGCGTCGAAGTCGGGATTCCAGCCGCGAATCCGCAGGGAGATCGTCTTGCCAGAGCAGCTCACAGCATCATCGGACCCGGGGAGCGGGCTCGCCGCGGCGCCGCGCCCCAACCGGCTGGGGCAGCGCAAGAGCCTGTACGTGTGGACGGCCGTCGTGCTCGCGGTCTGCGTGACCGCGGTGGTGCTGGGCTGGCACGCGCACGGAGGCACCCCGAACCCGACCGACAGCGCGAATCGCATGAGCCCCACGAGCGCCGTTATCAACAGCGGCGTGCTCGTCTTCCGGGAGGGTCTCGAGACGATCCTCGTGCTGGCCGCGATCACCGCCAGCTTCCTCGGGGGCAATCGCGCCTATCGCAAACCGGTCGCCGCCGGCGGCGGGCTGGCGCTGCTGGCCTCCGTCGGGACCTGGTTTCTGGCGGTCTGGTTCATCGGGATGTTCGGCAACGGCGGCCTGTCGGTGCAGGCTGCCACCGGCATCCCGGCGATCCTCGTGCTTTTGCTCGTGATGAACTGGTTCTTCCATCGGCTGTACTGGACCGGGTGGATCTCCCACCATCACAAGCGACGCCGCGGACTGCTGGGATCTGGCAAACAGGCCGGCCTTCGCGCGACGCTGCTCGGCCTGGCTCTACTCGGGTTCACCTCGGTGTATCGCGAGGGTTTCGAGATCGTCATCTTCCTGCAGGGTCTGCGTGAGCGCTTCGGGTCGAGTGTCGTGCTCGAGGGCGTCGTCCTCGGCCTGCTGTTCACCGCCGCCGTCGGCGTGCTCACATTCGGCCTGCACCAGCGCCTGCCCTACCGCAAACTTCTGATCATCACGGGCGGGATGCTCGTGGTGGTGCTGTGGGTGATGGTCGGCGAGGAGGTCAACGAGATGCAGCTGGCGGGCTGGATCGGAACCACCCCGATTCCCGGCCTGAATCTGCCCGGCTGGGCGGGCACCTGGTTCTCGGTGTTCGGAAACGTCGAGACGTTCGCGGCACAGGCCTTCGCCCTGCTGCTCGTGGTGGGGTCGTACTTCGCCGCGCAGTACGTGCGCGTCTGGCGCCCTCGCCGCCGTGGCGAGGAGGGTGCCCGCCGCCCCGAGGCGCCGCCTTCATCCGAGCGCTCCGCCGAGCGCCCGGCGGCGATCTTGCCGGCGCCCCACTGACGCCTGCGGGCGGGTAGTGCCCGCGCCCGCCGGGCGGGCTTCGGCGCCCTCAGCGCCCGCCGGCGATCTGGAACGTCAGCGAGCGTGTGATCCCCTGAGCGGGAGCGAGCATCAGCCGGTAGTGGCCGGCCGCGAGGGTGTTGCGGCCGTGCAGGCGGCGGCTGTTGTTCCCCGCGGCAGCGGCGATCGTGAGCGAGTCCGCCAGCGGCTGCCAGCGCGCGCGTCCGCGTAGGTGCACCCGCTCTGAAAGCGTGACGTGCACGCGCGCGGCGGCGCTGATGGTGAAGACGAAGCCCATCTGGGATGCCTTCGGCAGGTGGCGGTTGAGCGCCGCGAGGGCGCTCGCGGTGAGACGCAGGCGCAGGAGGCGGACGGCGGGTTTGCCGACCGACGCCAACCTCGCGCCAGTGCTCGAGAAGCCGCTCGTGGAGCCGCTTGAGGAACCACTCGAGCCGGCACCCGCCGCCGAGCCGCCGGGTTCGGCTTCTTCGTGGGTAGCGCCTTTCGAACCGGCGCCTTCGGCTTTGCCTTCTTCACTGCCCGGGCCGGGGGAGCTTTCGCCTCCGGGTTGGGCTTCTTCTCCGGGGAGCCGGAAGGCCGCGAGCCCGTCGGGGGTGCCGACCCCTGAGGGACCGTCGTAGCCGGGTCCGGCCAGGCAGATGAGCTCGGAGTGGCAGCTTTTCGACTCTACTTCGGCTTTGCAGCCCGACAGGCCATCGCCGACGAAGTGTTTCGAGCAGCTTCCGTTTGAGCCGGAGACGACGTCGTGCAGCGAGGCGGGGGTCTGCGCCGCGTTTTCATAGAGCGTCTTGGCGGGGTATTCCACGCCGTGAGATCCCCCCGCGAGCGCGAACACCGAGGCGACCAGCGGGGAGGCGAGGCTCGTGCCGCCGAGCGTGCACCAGTGGGTGGAATTACATTCTTGGTAGGAGTCGTAGATGGCGACCCCGGTGTAGGGATCGGCGTCCGCGGAGACGTCGGCGACGGCGCGGTATTTCCCACAGCCGACCGATGACCAGTCGCTGTCGTCCAGTTGCCAGGGCTGGGCGAGGAGTTCCGTGCTGCAGCCGCCCCCGCCGGCGCCGTCGCCGTTCCACACCGTCTCGCTCTGCCAGGTGTTGCCCGGGCTGTTCAGCGCCAGGCGGGTGCCGCCCACGGCGACCACGTTGGGAGACGCGGCGGGGTAGTCGGCGTAGCCCCTTTCCCAGTTGTTGGCAGCATCCCAGTTGAGGTAGCCGTCGTCGCCGGCTGAGGCGGTGATCACGACGCCGGGATGTTCGAAGGCGGGGCTGTCGCCGAGCAGCGGCTCACCGCCCCAGGAGTTGGAGATCTCGGTGGCGTGGAGGCGGGCCGCGGTGTCCTCGGCTGCTTCTAGGTTGAGGTAGCTGGGCGATTCGGCCTCCACCAGCACGATGTGACAGTTCTGGCAAGTCGCGTGGGCGATCTGGACATCGAGCGATATCTCGCGCGACCAGCCGATCGCGTTTTCCGCTTCTTCGCTTTCTTCGCTCGTGCCCCCGAGGGCCGCGTCGAGTTCCGCCGTGCTTTTGGGGAACGGCAGGTTCGCAGGTCCGCTTTCGCCGTTCTCGTTGACCTGCTGGAAGCAACCGCCGGCCGTCGTGCACGCCGGCAGGCCAAATTCATGATCGTAGGTTTCCAGGTCGCCTTCGGCGTCCGGATCGTTGTAGGCGTCGATGATGGCGACGGTCTGCGACGAGGCTGTTTCGAGCGGCAGCGCGTAGGCACTGTGGAGGGCTTTGGGCGTGAGGCCGTAGGCGCCTTCCGCGGCTTTGCCGGCCGCGATCGGGGCGGACCTCGCCATGCCGAGCGGGTGATCGTGAGCGCGGGCAGCGGCGGTCTCCGGGACGAGTTCCAGCGCCAGGCAGCCGGCTTCTGCGAGCGCCGGTGGAGCGCATACCGAGCGCACGCTGTAGTCGGATTCCGGCAGCGGCGAGAGGACGCTCGCCTCGGCCCCGGTCGCCGGGATGAGCCACAGCGCGCATACGAACATGGCCGGCGCGAGCAGCGCGGCGCGAACGACAGCTCGATATCTGCGTTGATTCATCGCATGGCGTCCGGTTGTGAGCCGGTTTGAGGGGATCGGCGCAGAGCGCGGTGCGCTTGAGGAAACGCGCGGCATCTGGCCCCATTTCAGACGCGTGAGCGCGGTCGTCCAAGCGGTCGGGCCGCTCGCCCGGGGCCTCCCTGCGGTCTACGCTAGGCGGAGCGATGCGACCGTTCGGCTTCCTGCTTGCCACCGAGCCGCCGCCACGGCGCACGGGGGTGCTCGTGGCCGTGGTCGCCGTGGCGCTGTGCACGCTCCTGATCTATCCGCTCAAGCAGATCGCGGCGGTCGTCTCACTGGGCGTCGTGTACCTGCTCGCGGTGCTCGTCATATCCGCGATCTGGGGCGCATGGCTGGGCGTTTTCACGGCCGTGCTGAGCGCCGTGGCGTTCAACTTCTTCCACCTGCCCCCGGTCGGGCAGTTCCAGATCAGGGGCTCGAGCAACTGGGTCGCCCTGATCACGTTCCTCGTGGCGGCGGGGCTCGTGAGCTCGATCGCCGAGGTCACGCGCGCCCGCGCGCGCGACGCCGAGGACCGCAGGCGCGAGGCCGACCTGGCCGCCGAGATGGCGCGCCTGCTGCTCCGCGGGGACGATCTCGGCGAGGCTCTGCCCACGGCCGCGGCGCGGCTGGCGCACGCGCTCGAGCTGAGCTCGGCGGCGATCGAGATGGAGGCGGTCGAGGGCGACGAGCGCACGGTGGCGTTCCCCCTGCGCGAGGGTACGAGGAGACTCGGGACGCTGCTGGTGGGAGCCGACACCTCCGAGGCGAACCTGCGCCGCCTCCAGGAGCGTGTGGTGCCGGCCTTGGAGGCGCTGCTCAGCGCGGCACTCGAGCGCGAGGCGCTGATGGGAGGCGTCGTCGAGACGGCGGCGCTGCGCCGGGCGGACACGGTCAAGACCGCGTTGCTGCGGGCGGTCTCCCACGATCTGCGCTCGCCCTTGACGGCCATCTCCGCCGCAGGCGAGGCCGTCGGCTCGCCGTCGCTGTCCCAGCCGGAGCGCGAAGAGATGGCGGCGGTCATCCAGGAGGAGGCGCGACGGCTGTCGCGGCTGGTCGACAACCTCCTCGACCTCTCGAGGCTCGAAGCCGGCGCGGCGGAGCCGCGCAGGGACTGGACTTCGGTCGAGGAGCTGATCCGGGCGGCGCTGCGGGAGCTCGCGGCGAGCGCCGATGAGTTCAGCCTGTCGATTGACCGTGATATGCCGCTGGTGAGCGTCGACCCGGTGCAGATGGAGCGGGCCTTCGTGAACGTGCTGGAGAACGCGCGAAGGCACTCCGGCGGCTATCCGGTGTCGGTGCGCGCCCGCGCGGTCAGAAGCCTTGCGCACGCCGTGCGGCGACCGGTGGCGACGGGCGGCGGTGGTGCCGACGGTGCCGGCGGCGAGGAGCAGCCAGAAGCTCAGTCGCCGGCGGGCGGCCGCGTGATCGTGCGCGTGGTGGATCGCGGTCCGGGCATCCCCCCAGCCCAGCTCGAGCGCGTGTTCGAGCCGTTCTACCGCGCCGGCACGCCCTCCGGCGGGCACCGTGGCTCGGGCCTTGGCCTCGCGATCGCGCGTGGCTTCACCGAGGCGAACGCCGGAACGCTGCACGTCGAGTCGCTGCCGGGTCAGGGCGCCGCGTTCGTGTTCGAGCTGCCGCTCAAGGAACCCGGCGAAGAGCCGCCCACATGAGCGCCGAGGCTCAACCCGCCTCAGCCAGGCCGCCGCGGGTGCTGGTGGTCGACGACGAGCCCCAGATCGTGCGCGCGCTGAAGGTCGTGCTGCGCGAGGCGGGCTTCGAGGCGGTTCCCGCCGAGACGGCGTCGCAGGCGCTGGATGTGGCCGCGGTGCGTCCGCCCGACGCGGCGATCGTCGACCTCGTGCTGCCGGATGGCGACGGCGTGGAGGTGACGCGCAGGCTGCGCGAGTGGAGCGAGATGCCGATCCTCGTGCTCTCGGCTGTCGGCGAGGAGGAGCAGAAGGTGAGAGCCCTGGAGGCGGGCGCCGACGACTACATCACCAAGCCGTTCGGGACGCGCGAGCTCGTGGCCCGGCTGCAGGCCGCGCTGCGCCGGGCGGCGCCGGCGGAGGAGGAGCCGAGCTTGATCGTCGACGGCCTCGAGATAGACCTGGCCGGCCGGATCGTGCTGCGCGATTCCGAGCCCGTCCATCTCACCCCGACGGAGTTCGAGCTGCTGCGCGTGCTGGTGCGCAACCGCGGGCGGCTGATGACGCACAGAAAGCTCCTCGTGGAGGTGTGGGGGCCCGAGTACGTGGACGACATCCAGCCGCTGCGCACGCACATCGCGCGACTGCGGGCGAAGATCGAGCCGGAGGGCGCGGCGGGGCCGCGCTACATCGTGACCGACCCCGGCGTGGGCTACCGCTTTGCGATGTGACTACACGCCGGCGATGAGAGCTGCCGCGAACGCCACGTAGGCCCCGATGATCACCAGGCCGACCGGGCGGCTCAGGCCACGACCGGCGTACGCAGCGACGAGCGCCAAGGCGGTGAGCGCCACGTAGCTGGCGGCGACGAACGTCGTCTGGCCAGATGGCGCGCCGAGTCCGAGGATCGCTGTGGGCAGGAGCAGCCCGGCCACTACGTTCAGAGCGTTGCTGTTGAGCGCCGTGCTGAGCGTCGCGGCTCCTCTTCCGCGAGCGGCGAGGTAGACGGCGGCGACGGCGTTGGGAAGGCTGGTGACCGCCGCCAGGATCAGCGCCCCGACGACGATTTCTGAGATTCCGTGGCGCGTACCCAGCTCGGTGCCCGCACGCTCCATCGCGATGCTCGCGCCTACCACGACAAGAACGGCGGTGGCTGCCGTGACAGCGTCGCGTGCACGACCGCGCCGAGGATGTATGGCGATCTCGAGCTCGACCTCCTCCTCGCTGACGGCTGCGATGAGCCACCTCGTCCATGCCGGCGGAAGCCCCAGTTGAGCGAGCCGCTCGTGATCCAGGCCCAGGATCACGACATACGGTCCCAGCGCCGCCAGCGCCAGGATGAGCCCGACGACAGGGGAGAGGACGCCCACCACCACTAGCAGGCACACGGCCGCGATCCACATCGCCACGCCGCCACCCAGCTCCACGACCCGCCGGTGCATCGCTATCTGGCCTGCCACCACTGCCGAAAGGCCGAGCAGCGCTGCCAGGTTGAACACGTTCGACCCGATCACCACTCCTGCCCCCACGCGCTGGTCGTTGCGAACGAGTGCCGTCACCGCAGCGGTGATCTCCGGCGCATCGGCCGCGAGCGCAGCGAGCATCCCGAGCAGTCCCTCTGAGAGGCCCAGGCGGGCTCCCACGCGCTCGAGCCGTATCACCAGCACCCAGCTCGAGCCGAGGCTGACCACGATGCCGAGGCCGAAGACGACTCCCAGCAGCGGGTCAGACACGATTGTCTCGGCCGTGGCTCGACGCCACCGCACCCGCTTCGGCGGCGAGTGTCCTTGGAGTTGGTGTCGAGCGAACTTTGGTCACGACGATCTCCCCAACAAGGGGCACGCCGACCAGGCTTCCCGGCTCGCCGAGGCGCAGTCTATAGAGCGGGCGCCCGAGCCCGGCGCCCGTGCTGAGGTCCGGCGTCGCAATGCCGTCACGAAATCGTTATGCGACTCGCCCGCATCGTTATGCGGTCGTGATGCACCGGCCTCAATAGTGACGGCATGGACGTCGTAGCAGTGATTCTTGGGGTCGTCATGTTCGCGATTCTCTTGCTCATCGTCGAGGGCATCGACCGGGTATGAACCTGTCGCCTCCCCTCGGCTACTTCATCGCGCACATGAGCGGGGCCGACTTCTTCGGATTGGTCGTCTCGGTGCTCGTGATCGCCTATCTCTTTTACGCGCTGATCCGCGGGGAGAAGCTCTAACGCATGACTTTCGCCGGTTGGCTCACGATCGTCCTGTTCGTGGTCATCCTGACCGCGCTAGCCTTCCCCCTCGGCAGCTACATGGCGCGGGTGTACACCGGTGACCGTGTGTTCCTGTCACCCATATTCGCCGGCCCCGAGCGCTTTCTCCTCGGCATCCTTAGGGTCGACCCGGAGCGGGGACAGGACTGGAAGGCCTACGCCAAAAGCCTGATCATCTTCTCGCTCGCGGGGTGGCTCTTCCTTTACTTCGTTCTGCGCACGCAGAATGCGTTCTTCGTGCCGCACGCGCTCAACCCGCTCGGCTTTCACTCGGCGCCGTGGAACGTGACGTTCAACACCACCTCGTCGTTCATGACGAACACCAACTGGCAGTACTACAGCGGCGAGACGACGATGACCTACCTCAGCCAGATGATCGGCCTGACGGTCCAGAACTGGCTGTCGGCCGGGGTCGGGATCGTCGTGGCGGTGGCGCTCGTGCGCGGGATCATCGGGCGCAGCGGCAAGAGCCTCGGCAACTTCTGGCAGGACCTCGTGCGCACGATCCTCTACGTGCTCGCTCCGATCTCTGTAGTCGCTGCGATCGTGCTCGTCTCCCAGGGCGTGATCGCGAACCTCTCGACGTATCTGACAGCCCACACGATCACGGGCCTCACCCAGTCGATCGCGATGGGCCCGGTCGCCTCCCAGGAGGCCATCAAGGAGCTGGGCACGAACGGCGGCGGGTTCTTCAACACGAACTCGGCCCACCCGTTCGAGAACCCGACCGCCTTCAGCAACTTCTTCGAGATGCTGCTCGTGCTGATCATCCCGGCGGCGCTCGTGTTCATGTACGGGCGCATGACCGGCAACCGCCGCCAGGGGTACGCGATCTACGGGGCGATGATGGTGATGTTCATCGGCGCGGTGACGGTCGCGTACATCGCCGAGGCCCACGGGTCGCCCGCGCAGCACGCGGCCGGCCTGCACACCCACGTCATCTCAGGCTCGACGGGCGGCAACATGGAAGGCAAGGAGCAGCGCTTTGGGATCGCCGGCTCGGCTCTGTTCGACACGATCACGACCGTCACCTCCTGCGGTGCGGTGAACAGCGCGATCGAGTCATTCACAGGCATCGGCGGAGCCGTGCCCTTCGCCAACCTGTCTGCCTCGGAGGTGATCTTCGGCGGCGTTGGAACGGGCCTCTATTCGATCCTTTTGTATGTGCTTTTGGCGGTGTTCATCGGTGGGCTGATGGTGGGAAGAACGCCCGAGTGGCTCGGTAAGAAGCTCGAGGCCAAAGAGATAAAGCTCGCTGGCCTCGGCATCCTGATCACACCTTTGGCGGCCCTATTCTGCACGGCGCTGGCCACCGCGAGCAGTGCCGGACGCAAGTCGATCTCCGAAGCGGCACTCTCAAAAGCGGGCGGCAATACGCCGCAGGGCTTTTCTGAGACCTTCTACGCGTACCTCTCCCAGGCGAACAACAACGGCTCTGCTTTCGCCGGCTACACGGGCTTCATCCAGCCGAACGCGGGCAACATCGGCTCCCACGGCATCACATTCACCGACCTGCTCGGGGGCTTTGACATGGTTTTTGCGCGCTACGCCCCGATCCTGTTCGCACTGGCGGTCGCCGGTGCGCTTGCCGGCAAGCGCGTCACGCCCGCCGGCCTCGGCACGATGCGCACCGACAACGGCACCTTCGTGGTGCTTTTGATCGGCGTGATCATCCTCGTCGGTGCGCTGACCTTCTTCCCGGCCCTGCTCCTTGGCCCGATCGTTCAGGGCCTGACCGGACACCTCTACTGACATGAAACCCTGGCTCCGCGACGTCGTCACATCGGTCATCGGGATAATCGTGTTCGCGATTTTGCTCGGGCTGGTCTATCCGCTCGCGATCACCGGCATCGGCCAAGTGGCCTTCCCGGGCAACGCCAACGGGCAGCAGGTTCACCTCGGTGGCAAGCTCGTCGGCTCGAAGATCATCGGCCAGAGCTTCGGCACGCCTGTGCTCGAAAAGAACGGCAAGCCCAAGGAGGTGAAGGGCGCGGTCGTGACGGAAGCCGACCCGCGTTATTTCCAGACACGTCCATCGGCCACCGAAGGCGGCGCCTACAACGCGGCCGCCAGCACGTTCTCAAACAAAGGGCCCAACAGCGTGAAGACCAGGGAAGCGAACGAAGAAAACATCAAGGCCTATCTGGAACTGAACACGAACCCGACGACCAAAAAGGAATATGACCCGGGGCTGACCGCGGCGAAGATCCCGGTCGACGCGGTCAACACCTCGGGCTCTGGGCTCGACCCCGAAATCTCCAAGGCGAATGCCTGGATCCAGGCAGACCGCATAGCGGCCGTGCGTCGTCTTCCGCTCTTGACGGTCGATAAGCAGATCGCCATGTACACCTCAGGACGCGGGCTCGGCTTCTCCGGCGAGGAAGGCGTGAACGTGCTCGAGCTCAATCTCGCACTCGACCGCATGACAGGAGCGACGAGCTGATGTCCGCGCAAGTGCCGGCAACCCACGAACGACAGGCGATCTCGCTGTTCCAGCGCGACATCGTCTGGCGCGCGCTGCTCGACAGCTTCAAGAAGCTCGACCCGCGCGTGCAGATCCACAACCCCGTGATGTTCGTGGTTGAGATCGGCTCTGTCATCACGACCGTGACCTGGCTGATCCAGGCGTTCGGCGGCAAGCCGCTCGGCGGCGGCCACGAGGAAGCGTGGTACACGTTCACGATCTCCTTCTGGCTATGGCTGACGGTCGTGTTCGCGAACATGGCCGAGGCGTTCGCCGAGGGCCGTGGCCGCGCTCAGGCCGACACCTTGCGGACGATGCGCAAGGAGACCGTCGCGACGATGCGCGACGGCTCGACGAAGGCGGCGGCCGAGCTCGTGCGGGGCGACGTCGTGGTCGTCCCGGCGGGAGAGCTGATCCCCGGTGACGGCACGGTGATCGAGGGGATCGCGACGGTCGATGAGTCGGCGATCACGGGCGAGTCCGCACCCGTCATCCGCGAGTCCGGCGGCGACCGCAGCGCCGTCACCGGCGGTACACGCGTGACCTCTGACGAGATCGTCGTCGAAATCACGCAGGAGCCCGGGCAGTCCTTCATGGATCGCATGATCGCCCTCGTCGAGGGAGCCGAGCGGCGCAAGACTCCGAACGAGATCGCGCTAAACATCCTGCTCGCGGCGCTCACGTTGATCTTCGTGATTGTGGTGGCCACGCTGCGCCCCTTTGGGCTGTTCGCGGGAACGACTATCTCCGAGACCACCCTGATCGCGCTGCTGGTCGCGCTGATCCCCACGACCATCGGCGCCCTTCTGTCGGCGATCGGGATCGCCGGCATGGACCGCCTCGTCCGCCGCAACGTGCTCGCCCTTTCAGGCCGCGCGGTCGAGGCCTCGGGCGACATCGACGTGCTGCTGCTCGACAAGACCGGAACGATCACGATCGGCAACCGCCTGGCCTCGGAGTTCGTGCCGATGCCCGGGGTGCCCGAGTCGGAGCTCGCCGAGGTCGCGCAGCTCTCCTCGCTCGCCGATGAGACGCCGGAGGGACGCTCGATCGTGGTGCTGGCCAAGCAGTACGGGATCCGCGAGCACGACATGGCTTCGATAAACGCCGAGTTCGTACCGTTCACCGCTCAGACTAGGATGAGCGGCGTCGACATCGACGGCCGGCGGCTGCGCAAGGGTGCCGGCGACGCGATCATCGACCTCGTCAAGAGCGAAGGCGGTTCTCCGCCACCGGAGCTGCAGGCCCAGCTCGACCGCATCGGCAATGAGGGCGGAACGCCGCTCGCGGTGGCGCGCGACAACCAGGTGCTCGGCGTGATTTACCTCAAGGACACGATCAAGGAGGGCATGGCGGCGCGCTTCGAGCAGCTTCGCGCGATGGGCATCAAAACCGTGATGGTGACAGGCGACAACCGCCTGACGGCAGCCAAGATCGCCGAGGAGTCGGGCGTCGACGACTTCCTCGCCGAAGCCACCCCCGAGCGAAAGCTCGCGCTGATCCGCGAGCAGCAGCAGGAGGGCCGCCTCGTCGCGATGACCGGCGACGGCACCAACGACGCACCGGCGCTCGCGCAGGCCGATGTCGGCGTGGCGATGAACACCGGCACCCAGGCCGCGCGGGAGGCGGGCAACATGGTCGATCTTGACTCCAACCCGACGAAGCTGATCGAGATCGTCGAGGTGGGCAAGCAGCTCCTGATAACCCGCGGCGCGCTGACGACGTTCTCGATCGCCAACGACGTGGCCAAGTACTTTGCGATCCTTCCTGCGATATTCGTCGCTACCTGGGCCACCACACCTGATGGCAAGGGTCCGCTTCACGTGCTCAACATCATGAATCTGGGCAACCCGCAGTCGGCGATCGTCTCGGCGATCATCTTCAACGCGCTCGTCATCCCACTGCTCATTCCTCTGTCCTTGCGTGGCGTGCGCTACCGGCCGATCGGGGCAAGCGCGCTCCTGCGCCGCAACCTGTGGATCTATGGCCTCGGCGGCATCATCGCCCCGTTCATTGGGATCAAGCTGATCGATCTGATCGTCTACAACTTGCTCGGAGGATGAACGATGATGCCACGGCGGCCGAAGCGCCGCCGCCGAAGAGTGCGTCCGACGATCGGCGCCGGGGTCGTCTCAAGGTCTTTCTGGGAATGGCGGCAGGCGTTGGCAAGACCTTCCGCATGCTGCTCGAGGGTCGCGTTGAGCTTCAGGCGGGCCACGACGTGGTGATCGGCTTGCTCGAGACTCACGGGCGCGCTGAGACCACCGAGCTCGCCGAGGGCCTGCCGCTGCTGCCGCGCATGCGTGTGAGCTACCGCCAGACGGTGATCGAGGAGATGGACCTGCCGGCGATCCTGCGTCGCGCGCCCGAGATATGCCTGATCGACGAGCTCGCGCACACCAACGCTCCCGGCGCAAAGCACGCCAAGCGCTACGAAGACGTCGAGGAGATACTGGCGGCAGGTATCGACGTCGTCTCCACGCTCAACGTCCAGCACCTCGAGTCGCTCAACGACCACATTACCGAGCTGAGCGGTATCCGCGTGCGTGAGACGATCCCCGATGCCATCCTCGCGCGAGCCGAGGAAGTTGTGCTCATCGACATCACCCCCGAGGCCCTGCTCGAGCGGCTGCGCGTGGGCAAGATCTACCCGGCCGAGCGCATCGACGCCGCGCTCAACAACTTCTTCAAGCTCGAGAACCTCGCCGCGCTGCGCGAGGTGGCGCTCCGGCAGGTCGCAGAGGAGGTGGGCGCAAAGCGACTCACCACCGAGCTCGTCGGCTCGCGCGAGGAGAGCCTTGCCGCCGATGCGCCGCAGGCCGTGGGCGAGCGCCTGCTCGCGCTCGTCGAGCCCTATCCGGGTGCCCAGCGCCTCGTGCGCCGGGCGTGGCGCTCGGCCCAACGGCTGGGCGCTGAGCTGGACCTCCTCTGGGTGCGCGCACCGGGCCGGCGTCTCTCCGAGGACGAGGAGCGCGCGCTCGCTGCATTGCGACAGCTCGCGTCGGTGCTGGGGGCGAGGATGCTGGAGGAGGAATCGGATGACGTGGCCGCGGCAGTCGCCGATGTCGTCTCACGGCGCCGGAGCACCTATATCCTGGTCGGCCGCTCGCGCCCCGCGCGCGGGCTGGGTCGCCTGCGCACGCCGTTGCCGCAGCGGCTGATGGAGCGCCTCCCAGGGGTTGATGTGCGCATCGTCGCGGATCGTTCCAGCCGCTCAGCCGCCGAGAAGTCATGACCGCAGCCACCGTGTTCATAGTGGCCGCCGGTGGCGTCCTTCTGGGGATCGCCGCAGGCTACTGGCTGCCGCCGCATGGACGCCTGCCTTCGCGCAACCGTCCCCGGCCCGTTCGACGGATCCTGCTCCCGTTCAGCGGTGAGGCGATCTCGCGCCGATCGCTCGAGGCCGCGGTGCGGCTCGCCAAGGCCGAGAACGCGATCGTCATGCCTGCGTTCCTCGCGCGCGTGCCGATGAACCTCCCGCTGGAAACCGCCTTGCCGGTGCAGTGCGCGAGCGGGATGCCCCTGCTCGAGGCGATCGAGCAGCGCGTGTCCTCGCAGGGAATCCCCGTGGACTCCCGCGTCGGTCGCGGGCGCTCGGCCCGCGACGCCCTGCGCAAACTCCTTGACCAGGAGCAGTTCGATCGCATCATCGTGTCCGCCGACGAAGATCCGCGGGCGGGGCTGAGCTACGACGATCTGAGGTGGATGCTCGAGCGCGTCCCGGCCGAGATACTGATTCTGCGAACCGCTCCGGAGGACACCCGCAGGATCTCCGCTGAGGCCGTCAGCGGGCACTTCTGAAGAGTGCAGGCGAGACAATGCCCCGATGAGCGGGGAACGAGGACACCTGAAGGTCTTCATCGGGATGGCCCCCGGCGTGGGGAAGACCTACCGCATGTTGCAGGAGGGCGTCGCCGAAGCCGACAGCGGGCGCGATGTGGTGATCGGCTATCTGGAGCCGCACGGGCGCGCCGAGACGCTGGCGCAGGCAGAGGGCCTTGAGATCATCCCGCGCCGGCACGTCGAGTATCGGGGTAGGCCCCTCGAGGAGATGGATCTGCCGGCGGTGCTCGCGCGCAAACCCGAGCTGTGCCTGATCGACGAGTTGGCGCACACGGATGCGCCGGGCCTCGAGCACGAGAAGCGCTACGAGGACGTACGCGACGTGCTCGAGGCGGGGATCGACGTGTTCTCGACCGTGAACGTGCAGCACCTGGAGAGCCTCAACGACCAGGTGACCCAGCTCACCGGCACACGCGTTCGCGAGACGATCCCCGACGAGGTGCTCTCCGACGCCGACGAAGTGGTGCTGATCGACCTCACCCCCGAGGCGCTGATAGCGCGCCTGCGCGCGGGCAAGGTCTACCGAGCCGAGCGCGTGCCCGCGGCGCTCAACAACTTCTTCAAGATCGAGAACCTGGCGGCGCTGCGCGAGACGGCCCTGCGCCAGGTGGCCGAGGACGTGGAGGTCAAGCGGCTTCTGCGTGAGCCGAGCCCGATCGTGCGCCGCGACGAGGAGGGGCTGCCGGCCGCGATCGACGACGGTCCGCAGGCGATCGCCCAGCGGCTGCTCGCGCTGGTCACGCTCGCGCCGCACTCCGAGCGCGTGGTGCGGCGCGCGTGGCGATCGGCCCAGCGCCTTGACGCAGCGCTCGATGTGCTCGTGGTGCGCCCGCCGGGACGACCCCCGAGCAGCGAGGATCGCGCGCGGCTCGAGGCTGTGCGGCGCCTGGTTGCGATGCTGGGGGCGCGCCTGCGCATCGAGGAGGGGGAGGATGTGGCGGCGGTCGCGATCGACGTGGCACGTGAGCTGGGGACCACGTATGTGCTGATGGGCACACCCGCCCCGCCGCGCGGACTGGGCCGCCTGAGCCGCGCAATCTCCGGTCAATCGCTGCTTGAGCGCCTGCTGACGGGCTTGCCGGGCGTCGATATTCGCCTGGTCGCGGATCCAACCCTGCGCCGTGCGAACGGCGCATCCGAAGAATCCTCTGCGCCGGCAGGGTTCCGGGGGGAGGGCGCCGAAGAGAGCGGCGAAGCTTGAATTTCCCCGCGCGCAGCAACCTTCAGCCGCGGCATCTGTTTCAGAGCAGGATTACCCCACGATCTCGAGGATGCGCATGACACGACGACTTCGACGACGCCCCCGTCCCCTGATGTTCGCGCTGGTCACGGCGCTGCTCGGCGCCCTGCTCCTGGCCTCAAGCGCCGTCGGCCAGGTGGGCGCGAAGGCGCCGACATCGCCCAGCGCCCATGCGGCCGCCACCTATCTGACAGGCATCGGAGACGAGCACTCGGAGATGTTCGGCAATCCGCTGTGGAAGCAGCTGCACACGAAAATCGCCCGCTATATCGCGCCCTACGACGCGGCCGTGCGCCCCTACTCGCTGGATGAGGCGAAGGTCTGGATCAAGGACGCCGAAGCCCAGCACCAGCAGGTCCTGGTGGCCTTCTACCACTCCGAGTACACCCCCACGAAGATGCCCAGCGTGTCGCTGTATCAGCACGACGTGCAGAAATTCATCAAGGACTTCCCCCACGTCAAGCAGTACCAGTCCTGGGACGAGTCCAACCGCGGCAACGTGGCGCATTCCTTCTCGAGCCCCTCGGCCGGGGCGTCCGCCCGCTACTACCAGGCGCTGCTGCGCGTGTGCAAAGGCTGCACGGACATCGGGCTGGATGTGCTCGACCAGGCGAACATCTCACCGACGCTGCGCTACATCTCAGAATTCAAGCGTGAAATCATCCATCTGCACACGGTGATGCCGTCGATCTGGGGGCTGCACAACTACTCGGACGTCAACCGCCTGCAGAGCTTCCGCACGCACGAACTGACGAAGGCCCTCGGCGGTCAGGTGTGGATCACCGAGACGGGCGGGATCGTGCAGTTCAAGCCGGAATTCCTGAACGTGCGCGGCTCGGGTCTGGCGCGAGCGGCGAAGGTGCTGAAGTACATGTTCAGCGTCGCGGCGTCCGACACGCAGATCAAGCGCCTGTACATCTTCGACTGGAGCGGGGGCACGAGCTCGACGCGCTTTGACGCCGGCCTGACCGACTCCCACAACAAGCCGCGTCCCGGCTACGTCACGGTCTGCCGCGAGCTGCACGCGGCCAAATGCAATGTCAAGGTGAGCAGCCACTGAGGGCTCGCCGGCAACAGATCAGGGCTTGAAGTCCTGTTCGATCCGCGCCTTCACGACGCCGGCCAAGAGGCTTGAGCCGGCGTCGTTGAGGTGAATGCCGTCCGACTCGCGCACGATCGTCTGGCTGCCGTTGATGCTGATCGCATCGCGGTAGCTTTCGTTCGGCGTGAAGATCGGCACCGTGTCGATCACGCGGATCTGGTCGGCCCAGGGCGCGACGCCCACCTCGATGGCGGCGTTGACCACGCGGGCGATGCTCCGGCGAGCGGCTTCGCGGGGGGTCGGAAGCGTCAGCCAGTAGACGCGCGCGAGGCCGTTCTGGCGGTAGGTGTTGGCCATCTGGCGCACGCGGTTGGCGTAGATGGCCGCCCATTCGGTGCTGCAGCATTCGACCTCGCGGCCGCTCGGGCCGGGCATCGGAAAGCCCTCGTTGGCGCCGATGAAGATGACGACGGCGTTGGGGTGGTCTTCGCGAACCTGAAGCGCCGCGAGCTTGCCCCAGTCGACGAGCAGGGTGTTCGAGATGCCGCTGCCGACGTGAGGGTCCTGGATCACGTGCACGCCCTTCGGGGCGAGCAGCTGGGCGAGGTCTGAGTCGAGCGGCATCGACATCGAGTCGCCCGTGACGAGCAGGGTGTGCAGGGGGCGCTTGGGTGGAGGCTTATCACCGATCGCGGCGGGGTCGAACGCTTCCGGGGTGACCACCTGCGCCTGGCCGTTCGCCGTTGCGGCTGTGAGCGAGCTGAAGCCTTCGAGGCCCTTCAGGCTCGGGTTCGGCGACAGCCACGCCGTCGCCGCGTGGCTCACGCCGGCCACCGGCAGCTGCTCGGCGACCCACGCCGACGGCCGGCCGATCCCGAGCACGATCTCACGACCGATCCCCGGGCTCATCTGCTCGCCCGCCTTGCGTATCGAGACGCCCTGGGAGATCACGAGCAGCACGGACGTCAGCAGCACGGCCAGCACCGCTTCACGTGCGCGAAAACGGCGCAGGCCCATGCGATCGAAGCGGTTCATGAGCGCGTCGTCGGGATGCGGCCGGGGCGGTGGGGGAGCGTTGGTCATCTCAGAAGCGGAAGTAGATGAACGGGGGGACGCCCTGGCTGGGCACCGTGGCGGCCGAGAACACAATCACTATGGCGAGCCCGACGGCGAGCAGCGCCGGACGCATCCGCTCGATGCGGACCTGGAAGCGCTCGAGCGGTTTTTCCGGCAGCAGCTGCAGGCCGATCACGACGACGATCGCGCCGAGCACCGGGGCCGTCCACAGCGTCGGCGCCCCCGCGGTGAACAGGCGCGAGATGAAGACGCCGGCCAGGTGGATCGATTGCGAGCGGAACAGGATCCAGCCGAACACGATCAGGTGGAAGGTCACGAACCACTTCAACCACACGGGAGCTTTGATGCGCCCGCCCAGCGCATGCTCGGTGACGAGCCCCGCTCCCTGGAAGGCGCCCCACAGAACGAACGTCCAGGCTGCGCCGTGCCACAGCCCGCCGAGGACCATCGTGATCATCAGGTTGCGGTAGGTGGCCAGTCGTCCGCCGCGGTTGCCGCCGAGCGGGATGTACAGGAAGTCGCGCAGAAACCGCGAGAGCGTCATGTGCCAGCGTCGCCAGAAGTCGCGAAAGCCCGTGGCCCGGTAGGGGCTTCGGAAGTTCTGCGGGAAGATGTAGCCCAGCAGCAGCGCCAGCCCGATCGCGATGTCGGTGTAGCCCGAGAAGTCACAGTAGATCTGCGCGGTGTAGCCGTAGGCCGCGAGCAGCAGGTTGGGGCCCGTGTAGGCCTGCGGGACGGCGAACACGGGTTCCACGACCGCGCGGGCGAGGTAGTCGGCGATCACGACCTTCTCGATCACGCCGAGCGCGATCAGCGCGAGGCCCGAGCCGACGGCCACGCGATTGGGGTTGCGGGGCCTCGCGAGCTGCGGGAGGAACTCGCGAGCGCGCACGATCGGGCCGGCGATGAGGTGCGGGAAGAAGCTGAGGTAGACGGCGGCGTCGATCGTGCTCGCGGGCTCCACGAGCCGGCGCTTGACGTCGACGACGTAGGAGATCGCCTGGAAGGTGTAGAAGCTGACGCCGACCGGCAGCGCGATCGTTATCAGCGGCAGCGGTGCCCCCAGCCCGAGGTGGCCGAACACGTTTGCGAACTGCTGGACGAAGAAGGAGTAGTACTTGAAGACGCCCAGCACGCCGAGGTCGAGCGCGACCGCGACGCCGACGATCAGACGCCGGCGGCCCTCGTCCTGGGTGCGCCCCAGCAGCACGGCGGCGAGCTGGTTGCCGATCGTGACGCCGGCCAAAAGGAAGCAGAAGCGCCAGCTCGCAGAGGCGTAGAAGATGTAGCTGGCGAGGATGATGAACGGCTTCCACAGCGAGGGGCGCGACATCAGTCCCCAGGAGATCGCGAGGACGATCGGGAAGAAGATTGCGAACTGGACCGTCGGAAACAGCATCGATCAGGTCCTGGCGGTTTTATACGGGCGAGAACCTGCGAGCATCCACGCCTTGCTCGCCAAGCCTTCAAGGGAGGAGGATCGATGTCTGCATCGCGTTGGGTGAGGGCTCTTCTGATTTCCGGTGTCGCCGCCGGCGCGCTGTCCGTCGCGGGCGGACCGGGCGCGATCTCCTACGCCGCTCGGCCGCTGGCGAGCGCGGCCGGGACATGCAGGATCTCGGGCCTTGAAGAGTCGCTCGGGCCGACCTACGTCACCTACCTGAGCGTGAGCGGGGGGGCGAGCTGCAAGCAGGCCGAGCAGCTCGTGCGTTCCTTCTATCGCTGCCGCGTCAAACACGGCGGCGTAGCCGGCCACTGCAGCGGGGTCGAAGGCTTCCACTGCACCGAGGACCGCTACGCGAAAATCGCCGTTCAGTACGACTCGCATGTGCTGTGCACGCGCGGACGCGAGCGCATTCGTCACGATTACACGCAGTTCACCTGAGCGCCCGCGCCCAGGTCAAGATCGCGCTGCGGACAACAGCCCATCCGTGCGCAGGGCTTCGACGATGAGGTTCCGCTGTACGCAGGCGCCCTCGTGCGTGAGGTGGATACCGTCGGGCGTGCGCGGATGGATCACGAGGCCGTCGTAGGTGATCGTCTGCCGGAACCCGCCGGGTGAGATCACGGCGTCGTCGGCGATCAGCTTCAGCCGGGAGCCGAACTCGGGGGCGAGCAGCCTGAGCGTGTCGTTGACGGCTTCGAACAGCGGTGCGCGCAGGGCCTCGCGCGGCGCCGGCAGCAGCAGCCAGTAGACGCGTCCGCGTCCGCCGCGCAGGTAGTGGCGGATGAGGGGGCGTACGCGGTCGGCGTACAGCTCGAGCCATGCCCGGCCACAACATTCGACGAGCCGCTTGCGGGCATTCACCAGCGGTATGCCCCCGTCGCGACCGCCGAGCGTGATCACCGTCACGTCGGGGCGGATGCCCGCGGCCTGTCGCCGTGAGAGCCGGTCCCAGTTGACCGTCGTGGTCGTCAGCCCCGTGCCGTCGCGGCGATCGGCGACGACGCGCATGCCGCGCGGCTCGTCGACCGCGAGCTCCTGGTCGATCGGATAGATCAGCGAGTCGCCGGTCGCGAGGATCGTGAGGCTCCTGCGATGAGCGCCGAGGCGCAGGCCGCCGGCGTCGGCGCGAATGCGCCGGCAGATCGCGTTCGGCGAGCTCCGCGCGCTCGCGCCGGCCGCGCGGGCGGGGCGGGCGTGCCTGGGCCCTGGGCGCCCGGCGTGCTCGGCGGCGAGCGCGCCTGCGGCGCCGACGCAGAGCACGGCGCCTGTCAGCAGCGCGACGACGGCGGCGCGGGCGCCGACGGCTCCGGGGCGTTGGCGCGGCGGCTCGGGCGCGTTTCGGAACAGGCGCATCGCGGCGAGCGCGAGCAGGCCCACGACGGCGGCGATCGGGGCGAGCGCCTTCAGCGGGTAGGAGCTGAAGCCCGGATGCAGCTTCGTGCTGAGGGCGGTGTGGTCGCCGGCTTTGACGATGCTCAGAAGCCCGCGGTGGTCGATCCCGAGCACCGTGGGGGCCAGGGCCGCGAACAGCGCCCAGGCGATCAGCACGAGCACACCGATCCCCAGCGCACGGGCCGGCAGGCGCACGCGCGGGCTGGCACACACGGCCAGCACGACGCCGGCGCCCGCGGCCAGCAGGAACACCCAGATCCCGCCCCAGCCGCGGCCGAGCCCGTAGGCGGATGCGATCGTCGGCTGAAAGAGGCCCTCGCGCAGGTAGCGCACCCACACGACCGCCTCGGTCTCATAGCCGATCAGCGGGTGCGTGATCGTCGCGATCACGGTGGTGGCGATCGAGACCGCCGCCAGCGCGATCGTGGGTGCGGGGAAGCGCTTGAAGGCGATCCCCAGCGGCGCCGCCAGGAAGGGCAGCATCGTCGTCAGGAATCGCGGTCCCATGAAGCCGCCGCCGAAGGGGAGATAGTAGCCCGAGTTGTAGCCCACGTAGCACAGGCAGATGCCCCCGATCGTCCACGCCTCCGCGCGCTTCCCGCGCCGGTACAGCAGCACGGTTCCGAGCGCTCCCATCAAAAGCACCGGCGACAGCGTGAACAGCCCGCGTGAGTCGAACAGGAGCGTGGCGAGCACCTTCAGGCTCGGTAGTTCGATCCCGAAGAAGCCTTTGTGCTGGCGCGGGACGTCGGAGTAGGCGAGGTGCGTCCAGGAACGGAAGGCGTAGTGGTTGTAGAGCAGCAGTGGCACGATCCCGACGATGCCGCCGGCGATGTAGGCGCCGGCGCGGCGGATGACGCCGAGCGCCGTGAAGGCGTCGCGGCGCGAGAGCAGGTACAGCCCGAGCACGAGGGCGACGAAGAACAGCGGATACTCGGAGGCGACCGCGTAGCCCATCGCGAGGCCCGCCAGCGCGAGCAGCATCGGGCTGGCGGGCCCGTCGCGCTCGCGCAGCATCAGCGCGAATGCGGCGAAGCCGAGGAAGGCGGTGAAGACGTGCGAGAAGAGGAGCGTCGAGAGCGGCAGCACCATCGTGCCGAGACCGAGCGCGACGGCCGCGAGCGCGCCGTAGCCGGGCTCGAAGCGCTCGGCCACGCGCCACACGAGCAGCAGCAGCAACAGGCCCGGCAGCACGTTGGTCCAGAGGCCGATCAGATAGATCATCTCGTCGTCGCCGCGCTGCGGGGGAGCCTGATGCGAGCGCGCCCAGGCGTCGGCGTTGACGAGGTTCAGCGTGTCGTAGAAGGGCAGCGCGAAGAGCGCCAGGCCGGGCGCGCGCGCGGAGTACCAATGTCCCTTGTAGAAGGCCTTGTCGCCCGTGTTTTCCTGGTAGGCATCGATCGTCGTGCCGTCGTTGTTGAGCGAGCGGATGAGGTCGTAGTGGGAGGTCTGGTTCCAGGAGAAGCTCTGGATCAGCGTCGCGTAGGAGAGGCCTACGAGCAGGATCGCGGCGAGTGCGAGGCGCTTGCGGGTGAGCATCAATCGTGTCCGTGCAGCGCCTTCGGCCCGGGGCCGATCTCATAGATGACGATCGAGCCGACGCGCCGGCGCGTGATGCCGAGGCCGGCGACCGGCTTGGCCGCGGCGGCGGTCGGGTTGGGAGGCTCGGGGACGACGAAGCTGTGCGACACGGGAAGCTGCTTGATCGGCTGGGTGTGCAGCACGACCGTGCGGACGCCGTAGTAGCGGAGCTTCTCCACGCTCGCGCGGTCGGGGAAGCCGGACATCCCGCCGCGAAGGTCATCCACCGCGGGCATGTCGAAGGTGCTGTTTCCGATCGGGATCTGATAGAAGCCGTCGGTCGAGAAGTACTGCCAGATGCGGTCGTGGGCCCCGTCGGTGGGCAGATCGAGCAGCGGGCCGGGCAGGCCGACCTCGGCGCGCGCGGGCTGGGGCACGACGGGGTGGCCCAGGTGCCCGGCCCCCTCGCCCACGATGCCGAGGACGAGCACGACGCCGACGAGCGCCGGCAGGGCGGCCGCTCCGCCGTTCCACGCGCGCACGCGACGCAGGATCCACTCCGCGCCGGCCCCGGCGAGCAGGGCGAAGAAGAGGGTGCCCATGATGAAGATCCGCCCGGGGACGCGAACGCCGTTCCAGCCCGGCGCGTAGTCGTAGAGCAGCCGGTATGGATAGCCGGCTCCCGTCAGGCCGAGGCCCATGGCCAGCACGCAGCAGGTCACCACCCCGACCAGCAGCCCGATGCGCAATCGACGTGTATAGACGGACGCGAACAGGCCCACCAGTGCGAGCAGCAGGATCGCGAGGCCCGGGAAGAAGACGTCCTCGTTCTTGGAGTGCACGTGTTCGCGGATGGGGGCCGTGACCGACCCCCAGATGCGGTTCTCCGAGCTCGCCGACAACAGCGCGGCGGGTCCCGAGGAGTAGGCCTCGACTTCCTTGATGGTGCGTGCTGCGCTCGGGTACAGGCTTGCGACCCGCAGGTAGGGGCGCGCCTGGTAGACGACGATCAGGCCGAGCACGGCGAGGCCGATGCAGGTCACGGCGAGCAGCCGGCGAGGGATGAGCGGCCCCCGCGCGGGCGGCTCGGATTGCGCACTCGCGGCGGGCCCCTGCTTGAGGCGCCCACGCCACCAGCTCCACAGCACGAGCAGCGTGAGGATCAGCAGCAGATAGCTGTACTGCAGACCGAGCGTGAAGCCGAGGCTGATCTGCCAGGCCGAGACGAGCCAGCCGGCGAGCACGAGCGCGCGCGAGCCACGGCGGTAGCCGCGCAGGAGCAGGAACAGGGCCAGCGGGATGCCGCCGGAGGAGATCACGTGCAGGTGGCCGGCCTCGGTCACGCGGTAGGGCGCGTAGGCGAACGCCGCTCCGGCGACCGCTCCCGCCAGCCGCCCGACGCCGAGCTCGCGTGCCAGCAGGTAGGCGCCGACGAAGCACATCGACCAGGCGAACAGGAACAGCAGGTTGTAGCGGACGAGCGCTGCGACCGTGCCAGATCCGAAGAAAGCCGCCGGCCCGTAGCCGAGCAGCGAGTCGGAGAAGGCGAGGCTGAGCGGGTGCGGGTAGAAGGCGTTGGAGTCGAACAGGTGAAGCGGGTCGTGGAGCATCGCGTGCCCAACCCAGGCGATCTCCCAGGCCGTGCGCACGGGGTCGCCGAGGTCCGGCGAGATGCGGGTGGACAGGTGCAGCACGAGCGGCCAGCTCGTGAGCACGGCCAGCGCGACGCCGGCGGCCACGACCCACAGGAGCTCGGCGAGCGTGAGCGTGGGGGAGGGCGCCCAGCGCAGGAGCCGGCTTCCCGACGTGTGCATCCGATCGGGAGGGGACGCTCCGTTCTCGCGCGCGCTCGGCCCGCCGCCGGCAGGCTCGGAGGATTCCGCCGGCGTGCGCGAGGGGCTGGGGACGCCGGTGCTCATCGTGTGCTCGTGTTCGGGACCGCGCCGATCGGCGCAGCATACGGGAGCCGCCTGCGACTTAACGGCGCATGGGTGCCTCGCCCTTGTGCCATTGGGGGATTCTGATTTGCGTCACACTGGCTGCGATGAGGGTTCTCGTCGTCGGAGCCGGTGGCGTAGGGGCGGCGTTCGCGGCGATCGCGCAGCGCCGGCCCGCGTTCGAGCGCGTGGTGCTCGCAGATGTCGCGCCCGAGCGCGTGCGTTCGGTGGTCGCCGGTCTGGGCGAGCCCGCACGCTTCGCCGCGGAGCGCGTCGACGCCTCCAATCTCAAGGACCTTGTGGCGCTGATCGGGCGGGTGCGGCCCGACGCGATACTGAACGCGTGCGATCCGCGCTTCAACGAGCCGATCTTCGGCGCAGCCTTCGAGGCAAAGGTCACATACCTCGACATGGCGATGACGCTGTCGCACGCGCATCCCGAGCGCCCGTATGAGCTGCCGGGGAGGATGCTGGGCGAGTACCAGCTCGCCCGCCACGAGCAGTGGCACGAGGCGGGTCTGCTCGCGCTCGTGGGCATGGGCGTGGAGCCGGGCCTGTCCGACGTGTTCGCCGCCTACGCTGCCCAGGAGCTGTTCTCGGACATCGCGGAAGTCGGAGTGCGCGACGGCGCCGACCTCGTCGTGGAAGGGTATGACTTCGCGCCCACCTTCTCGATCTGGACGACGATCGAGGAGTGCCTGAACCCGCCGCTCATCTGGGAGCGCGAGCGCGGCTTCTACACGACGGCGCCCTTCTCCGAGCCGGAGGTGTTCGAGTTCCCCGAGGGGATCGGCAAGGTGCAGTGCGTGAACGTCGAGCACGAGGAGGTGGTGCTGATCCCGCGCTGGGTCGACTGCGCGCGGGTGACGTTCAAGTACGGCCTCGGCGAGGAGTTCATCGACGTTCTGCGCACGCTGCGCAAGCTGGGCCTCGACTCGACCGACCCGGTGTCCGTGCGCGGCGTCAAGGTCGCCCCTCGCGACGTGGTCGCCGCCAGCCTGCCCGATCCCGCGACGCTCGGCGAGCGGATGACGGGCCGCACATGCGCGGGCACCTGGGTGACCGGAACCGGCGTGAACGGGCAGCCGCGCTCGAGCTACCTCTACAACATCGTCGACAACGAGAACACGATGCGCGAGTACGGCTCACAGGCCGTGGTGTGGCAGACGGCGATCAACCCCGTCGTCGCCCTCGAGCTGCTCGACGAGGGCGTCTGGAAGGGGACCGGCGTGCTCGGTCCCGAGGCGTTCCCGCCGAAGCCGTTCCTCGAGCGCCTCGGCGAGCTCGGCTCACCGCACGGTGAGATGGAGCTGCCGTTGGACTGATGGGGGCGGGTGGACGCCCCGTTCATCCAACCAGTCGCAGCCAACGATCTCGTCCAAAGACACGGGCGTCTGTCGGCCCGCGACGCGCTGCACGTCGCGCTCATGCGGCGCCATCAGATCGCGGAGATCGTGAGCTTTGATCGGGGGTTCGACGCCGTGACTGGGATCCGCCGGCTCGCTGCGGCCTCCTGAGCCGCTTCCCGCCGGCTCAGAAGTCCACCCGCGCAGGCACGGGCCCCGTTGGCGCAGGCTGCTTGAGCAGGCCCGGCGGCGCGGTTTCCGTTTTTCGGGCGAAGTAGTCGCGGAAGTAGGGACGCGAGATGAGCATGATGACGGCGCCGAGGATCATGCCGCCGATACCCATCCAGAGCGGCAGCGTGATGCCGAGGATCGGCTTTGACGCGACGTTTTCAGCATGGCCGTAGTAGATCGCGGCCTTGATGCCGATTCCGAACAGCATCAGTCCGCCGATGAGCGGCCCGAGGCCGAGGAGCAGGAAGTTGCGCGCGCTTTCCATCAGGTCGCGGCGGTAGTACCAGCCACAGGCGACGCCCGTGAAGCCGTAGTAGAAGCAGATCGGGAAGCCGATCGCCGTCAGCGAGTCTTCGAGCACGCTTGAGGAAAGCAGCAACAGGACGATCGTGACGACGACCGACAGCGCGCCGAAGCCGAGCGTCGAGACGGTCGGCGTGAGATAGCGTTTGTGCACGCGCGAGAGCAAGCTGGTGACGGCTTTCCAGTGAGCCATCGACAGCGTTGTGCGGGCCGTCGGCAGGATCGTCGTCTGTGTCGAGGCCGACGCCGAGGTGAGCACCGCGATGATCAGCAGCTTGTTCAGCGTGCTGCCCAGCACGCCGGAGCCCAGTGCGTTGAGAACGTCTTCCTGGTTTGCTTCGTTGGTCAGGAAACCAACGCCATGGAAGGACTGGGCAGCCGCCGTTACCACGACGTAGATCAGCACGAGCAAGATCGTCGAGACGACCGCCGCCTTGCCCGGCCCCTCGGCCGGATCCTCGGACTCCTCGTTGACCGCGACGCCGGAATCCCACCCCCAATAGATGAACACCGCGAGCAGGAGCGCGACGACCAGGTCTGAGAAGTTCATCGCGAAGGGGTTGAGCCACGACAGCGACGGCTTGATCGAGCCGCTCGGAGGATGACTGCCGTAGACCTTGACGAAGGCGACCACGGCGAACAGTCCGAGGATGAACACCTCAGCGCCGAGCAGCACCTGCTGGATGCGTGCCGACAGCTCGATGCCGCGGTAGCAGATCCAGGTCATGATCGCGATCCACAGGACCGCGGCGATGATGATCGCCGCTTTGGAGCTGCCGAGTTCGGAGAACCCGAAGAGCTTGAACGTGTAGATCGCCGCGATGTCCGACAGCGAGGCCATCACGAGCAGGTCTGCCAGGAAGATCGCCCAGCCGTTAAGCCAGCCGGTGGCCGGCCCGAACGTGCGCGTCACCCATGCGAACGTCGTGCCCGCGTCGGGGTCCGCGCGGTTGAAGTATTTGTAGGCGGAGGCGACCAGGAGCATCGGCACGAATGCCACGAGCATCACCGCCGGCGCGTGCACACCGACGCCCTTGACCGCGACGATGAATCCGAGCGTGGCGGCCAGCGAGTAGGCGGGTGCCGTGGAGGCCACGCCGATGACGATGTTGGAGAGGTAGCCGATGGCCCCCTTTTTGAGCCCCTTGTCCATGACCCCGGGAGATCCCGATGCTGCGGGTGCGGCGACGCTGTCGGTGGCCATCAGGGCTCCTCTCTCGGGGGTGCGACGCAGGCCGCGGCGTGCGTCGTGATGAAAACAGCCTCGTCGTAACAAAAGTTACGTCTCCGGGCGGCATACGCCAAGGGGCGCAATCCCCAAAACGCATCGGTCCGGTTGTACATCACGTATAATCGATGCAGTTGACGTTGACCAGGTCACGCCTTGAGCTGCGTTTGTGGACGCAGTAGCGTTGTCCTGAGTGTCTAGTCGGCTAGGAGAGGTCTTGGATGTCCAGTGATCTTCAAGAGCAGGCCAAGCGCCATCTGTGGATGCACTTCACGCGCATGGGCTCCTACGCGGACGCCGAGGTGCCGATCATCGTGCGCGGCGACGGGTGCTACGTCTACGACGAGCACGGCAAGCGCTATCTCGACGGCCTCTCGGCGCTGTACTGCGTGAACATCGGTCACGGCCGCACAGAGCTAGGGGAGGCCGCCGCCAGGCAGGCGGCGGAGCTCGGCTTCTACACCAACTGGAGCTATGCGCACCCGCGCTCGATCGAGCTGGCGACGCGGATCTCAGGGCTCGCGCCGGGGGATCTCAACCGCGTGTTCTTCACCTCCGGGGGCTCCGAGGCGGTCGAGTCGGCGTGGAAGCTCGCCAAGTCCTACTTCGCGGCTCGCAACGAACCCAAGCGGCACAAGATCGTCTCCCGCTTCCTGGCCTACCACGGGACCTCGATGGGCGCGCTCACCGCCACCGGCCTGCCGGCCCTGCGCGAACCGTTCGAGCCGCTCACACCGGGTGGCCGCCACGCGGCCAACACCAACTCCTACCGGTGGAAAGAAGATCGCGATCCGCTGTGGGCGGCGGACTCGATCGAGGAGGCGATCCTGTTCGAGGGGCCGGCGACCGTGGCCGCCGTGATCCTCGAGCCGGTGCAGAACGGCGGTGGCTGCTTCGTCCCCCAGGACGGGTATTTCCAGCGCGTGCGGGAGATCTGCGATCGACATGGAGTGCTGTTGATCTCCGATGAGGTGATCTGCTCGTGGGGGCGGCTCGGGTACTGGTTCGGGAGCGAACGCTACGACTACCTGCCGGACATGATCACGACCGCGAAGGGCATCACCTCGGCGTATGCGCCGATGGGCGCCGTGATCGCCTCGGATGAGATCGCCGAGCCGTTCCTGCACGGCAAGGCGATCTTCAACCACGGCTTCACCTTCGGCGGGCACCCGATCGCGTGCGCGACGGCGCTCGCGAACATCGACGTCATCGAGCGCGAGGACCTGTGCGAGCGGGTCCTCCAGAACGAAGGCCATCTGCGCGCGATGCTCGAGAGCCTGCGTGATCTGCCGATCGTGGGCGACGTGCGCGGCGCTGGCTACTTCCAGGCGATCGAGCTGGTCAAGGACCAGGAGACGAAGGAGACGTTCAGCCACGAGGAGGCGGAGAAGCTGCTGCGCGGGTTCCTCTCGGCCGAGCTGTACGGCCGCGGGCTGATCTGCCGGACCGACGACCGCGGCGACCCGATCGTGCAGCTGTCGCCCCCGCTGATCGCCGGGCCGGAGCAGTTCGGGGAGATCGAGTCGATTCTTCGCCCCGTTCTGAGCGAGGCGTCAGAACGGGTGGAGACATGGAGCTCACTGTCGAGAGTCTGATCGAGGAGCTGGGCCTCGAGCTCGCCAGCGGCCACGAGGCGGCGAAGACGCATGTGCGATGGGTGCACAGCACCGAGCTGCCCGACCCGACGCCGTGGCTGCGCGGCGGTGAGCTGTTGTTGACTACCGGGATTCAGCTGGATCGTCCGAAGACGCAGCGCGAACTGATCGATCGGCTCGCGGACCACAACATCGCGGGCCTCGGCTTCGGCACGGGCTTCACGCACAAACGGCTGCCCGCGGCGCTGTTGGCGGCGGCGCGCAAGCGCTCGTTCCCCCTGTTTGAGGTTCCCTATGAGCTTCCCTTCATCGCCATCACCGAGCGCGCGTTCGCGCAGCTGGTGAACGAGCGCTACGAAATGCTGCAGCGCAACATGGCCGGCGACGTGTTGGCCGAGGCGCTCACCGGGCATCTGTATCCCGAGGAGCTGCAGGCGCGCCTGCGTCCGTTTGGGATCGGCGAGCAGGTCGCCGTGCTGGCCTTCTCCCTGAACGACCCGAGCGCGGCGGCGGCGGCGCTCGAAACGATCCTCGAGGGCGAGCACGTCGGGTGTCTGGTGGCGATCCGCGCGGGCCTGTTGTGCGCCGTCATCAATGCGAGCGGCGTGGACTCGATCGAGCTCGCGCGGAAGGTGCGCCGGGAACTGAAGCTGCGCTTCGGAGAGGTCCGCGCGGCCGCCAGTCGCGCCGCGCCGACGCACTCGCTGCGGCTGAGCTTCCACGAGGCGCGCTGCGCGCTCGAGGCGGTGCG
The DNA here is from genome assembly GCA_963779605.1 of uncultured Solirubrobacteraceae bacterium. Taxonomy (GTDB): domain Bacteria; phylum Actinomycetota; class Thermoleophilia; order Solirubrobacterales; family Solirubrobacteraceae; genus Palsa-744. The sequence continues at coordinate 14,377 of CAVZYR010000004.1, read as the reverse complement.
GCTGCAGAACGGCAACGCGCCCGAGGTTGCCTCCTACGCGGATCTCGGTGCCTTCCAGTTGCTCCTGTCGCTGCAGGATGACGATGCGCTGTTGTCCTACTGCCGCGGCGTGCTGGGGCCGGTCGAGCAGGGCGAGGGCGAGTACGGCGAGGAGCTGCTGCGTTCGCTGGATGTGTTCATCGAGCACAACGGACACTGGGAGAAGGCCGCCAACGCGCTCTACTGCCATCGCCACACGCTGCGCTACCGCATCCGCCGCGTCGAGCAGCTGAGCGGACGCGACTTCTCGAACGCCCGCGATCGCATCGAGTTCTGGCTGGCGCTGCGCGGCAGGGAGCTCGCACGGTGAGCAGTTCTTTTGAGGATGACTCCCTGCGGGAGTCGCGCTCGTGCGTGGGATTGCCGGAGGGAGCGCTCAGGCGATGAGGATCGGGGTTCCAACCGAGATCAAGTCGGACGAGTACCGTATCGCGATCACCCCGGCGGGGGTGCGCGAGCTGACCACGCGCGGGCACGAGGTGCTCGTGCAGGCGGGCGCCGGCGAGGGCAGTGCGATGGCCGATGCTCAGTTCCAGGCGCAGGGCGCTGCGATCGTGCCCGACGCGGAGGCGGTGTTCGCGCAGTCCGAGCTCGTGCTCAAGGTGAAGGAGCCGCAGGCCGTGGAGGTCGGGATGCTGCGCGAGGGGCAGACGCTGTTCACCTACCTGCACCTGGCGGCCGAGCCGGAGCTGGCGCGAGGCCTGCAGCACTCGGGCGCGACGTGTATCGCCTATGAGACGGTCGAGGACGATGAGGGGCGGCTGCCGCTGCTCGCGCCGATGAGCGAGGTGGCCGGCAAGATCGCCACGCAGGCGGGGGCCTTCATGCTTGAGAAGCCGCTGGGCGGCCGCGGGATCCTGCTCGGCGGCGTGCCGGGGGTTGCCGCCGCGACGGTGCTCGTGATCGGGGGCGGCGTGGTGGGGATGAACGCCGCGTTCATCGCGATCGGGATGCAGGCCGACGTGTTCGTGTTCGACCGCTCGATCGACCGGCTGCGCGAGCTTGAAGTGGCGTTTGCCGGGCGTGCCTCGACCGTGTACTCCTCGACGCTCGCGATCGAGGAGATGCTGCCGCTGGCCGATCTGGTGATCGGCGCGGTGCTGGTCCACGGCGGGCGCGCGCCGCACGTGGTGACGCGCGCGCAGTTGCAGCTGATGCGCAAGCACGCGGTGCTCGTGGACGTGTCGATCGACCAGGGCGGCTGCTTTGAGACATCGCGCCCGACGACGCATTCCCAGCCGACCTTCGAGGTGGATCAGATCACGCACTACTGCGTGACGAACATGCCGGGCGCGGTGCCGATCACCTCGACCTACGCGCTCACCAACGCCACCCTGCCGTACGCGCTCGAATTGGCCGAGCAGGGTGTGAGCGCGGCGCTCGAGCGAAACAGGGGCCTGCGCATGGGCCTGAACATCCAGGGCGGCGAGATAATCCACCCGGCCGTGGCGGAGGCGCTCGGCGCCCCCGTGCCCGCCCTGCGGTGACTCACAGATCCTGACCCCAGCAACCTTCCCGAGGAGGAGTTCGAGATGGCAACCAAGGTAGAGGTGCTTGCCAACTTCATCGACGGCGAGCTCGCTCCCGCATCGGATGAGACCGAAGCGATCCTCAACCCGGCGACCGGCGAGGAGTTGGCGCGCGCGCCCGTCTCCTCCGCCGAGGAGGTCGACGGCGCGGTCAGGGCGGCCCGCGGGGCGTTCGAGGGGTGGTCCACGACGACGCCGGCCCAGCGCGCAGGGGCCCTGTTGGCGCTCGCACAGGCGGTCGAGGACCACGGCCAGGAGATCGCTCGCCTGGAGGCGCTCAACGCGGGCAAGCCGCTCGCGGCGGTGGAGAGCGACGAGATCCCCGTGATGGTCGACAACCTGCGCTTCTTCGCGGGCGCGGCGCGCACGCTCGAGGGGCGCGCGGCCGGCGAGTACATGGAGGGCTACACCTCGTTCACACGCCGCGAGGCCGTGGGGGTGATCGGGCAGATCACGCCTTGGAACTACCCCCTGATGATGGCGATCTGGAAATTCGGGCCCGCGATCGCAGCGGGCAACACGGTGGTGTTGAAGCCGGCGGAGACGACGCCGATCACGACCATCCGGCTGGCGGAGCTCGCCGCCGAGATCCTGCCGAAGGGCGTCCTGAACGTGGTCATGGGCCCGGGCCGGCCGACGGGGGAGGCGCTGATCTCACACCCGGACGTCGACATGGTCGCGCTGACGGGGTCGGTGGAGACGGGCAAGCACATCGCGCGCACCGCGGCGGACACGCTCAAGCGGGTGCACCTCGAGCTGGGAGGCAAGGCGCCGGTGGTCGTGTTCGACGACGTGAGCCTCGAGACCGCGCTTGAGACGATCGCCGGCACCGGCTACTACAACGCCGGCCAGGACTGCACGGCGGCCACGCGGGTATTGGCCGAGGGGAAGGTCTATGACGACGTCGTCTCCGGTCTGGCCGAGCAGGCGCAGGGGCTCGTGATCGGCGACACGCTCGCGCCCGATACGACGCTCGGACCGGTCAACTCGGCCCGTCAGCGCGAGCGCGTGGAGGGCTTTCTGGAGCGCCGGCCCAAGCACGCGGAGGTGGTGACCGGCGGCTCACAGCCCGACCGGCCGGGTTTCTATCTCGAACCGACGGTCGTGGCGGGGCTCGAGCAGGACGACGAGATGATCCAGCGGGAGATCTTCGGGCCGGTCATAACCGTGCAGCGGTTCAGCGACGAGCAGCAGGCGATCGCATGGGCGAACTCGACCGGCTACGGCTTGGCCTCATCGGTTTGGACGCGCGACGTGGGGCGCGCGCTGCGTGTCTCACGGGCGCTGCGCTTCGGATGCGTGTGGATCAACGACCACATCCCGCTCGTCTCGGAGATGCCCCACGGCGGCTTCAAGCAGTCCGGCTACGGCAAGGATTTGAGCGTGTACTCGCTGGAGGACTACACCGTCGTGAAGCACGTGATGGCCAGCTTGCAGTAGCCGCAACGACGCCTTGCCTTGGGGCGGGGCTGCTACGGTTGCCCTAACGGGTGGCGACGTCGCCCGCGGGGTTCTTGTCTTTGTTGGCGCTTTGAGATGCGCGGATGGGGTCAGTCGAATCTCCATCTGCAGCGGCGGCCCGAGGGTCGCCAGAAGGAGCACCAACACATGAGTCACCAATCGTTCGCCGATCTCGGCGTGTCCGAGATCGTCACAGAAGAGCTTGCCGAGCGCGGCTTCACCGCGCCCTTTCCCGTCCAGAGCATGGTCATCCCCGACATGCTCGCCGGCCACGACGTGCTGGCCCAGTCGCCCACCGGCTCGGGCAAGACGCTTGCATTCGGGGTGGGGCTGGTGGAACGCCTGAAGGACTCGGACGCGCGGCCGTCGGCGCTCGTGCTCGCGCCGACGCGCGAGCTGGCGCTACAGATCGTCGAGGACCTGCGCCCGATCGCTCACGCCCGTGCGCTGTCGATCGCGGCCGTCTACGGCGGCGCCGGCATCGTCAAGCAGGCGCGGCTGGCCGCGCGCGCACACATCCTCGTCGCGACGCCCGGGCGGCTACTCGATCTGATCGACCGCCGCGATGTGTCGCTCGCCCGCGTCCGCCTGCTGGTACTGGACGAGGCCGATCGCATGCTCGACATGGGCTTCCGGCCGGTCGTCGACAGAATCGTGAAGATGACCTCCCCCGAGCGCCAGACGCTGCTGTTCAGCGCCACGCTGCAGGGAGAGGTCGGGCGCGTCGCCAAGCTCTACACGACCAACCCGCGCCGTCACGAGCACGCTCACTCGGCGGAGCGCCGGGGCGACGTGGAGCACCGCTTTCACATGGTCTCCCACGAGGGCAAGGTCGCCCGGCTCGTCTCGGAGCTTGACTCCGAGCGGGGGCTGACGCTCGTGTTCGTGCGCACCAAGCGCGGCGCCGACCGGCTGGTCAAGCGTCTGGCCGCGAGCAGGGTGGCGGCGGTGGCGATGCACGGCGACAAGTCCCAGGGCCAGCGCGAGCGCGCGCTCGCCAACTTCGAGGCCGGCGTGGTCGACACGCTCGTGGCCACCGATGTCGCCGCGCGCGGGATCGACGTCGCGGGGATCACGCACGTGATCAACTACGACATCCCGGCCACGCGCGATGACTACGTGCATCGCGTCGGGCGCACCGCCCGCGCGGGCGCCACCGGCGTGGGCGTCACGCTCGTGGCCCACGACCAGGCACGCGAGCTGGCGGGCATGGTCGGTGACCTGGGGCTCCATCGCGAGCTCGAGCTCGGCGGTCTGCCGAGCGACTCGACGCGCGGCCAGGGCGCCCAGCGCCGGCCGGCGAGGAACGGCCGCGGCGCTCGCGCCGGCGTGAGGAGCGGCCAGCGCTCGGCCGGCGAGGCCGCGCGAAACGGACGTCGGGCTAGTCGCAGGCCGAGGTGAGCCGCGCCGGCATGAGCGGCGTCGTCTGAGCTAACGTCGCAGCATGAGCGAGTCTGAGCAAGGGGGGACGGAAGGGGAGGAGGGGCCCGCCGCGACGCGCTCGGATGCCGAGGCGCTGCGCGGCCACGACGTGGCGCTCGTGCGTGCGCCCAACCCCGGGCCGATGACGCTGTCGGGCACGAACACGTGGCTCGTGGGACGCGGGCCGGCGTGGGTGATCGACCCGGGCCCACTGATCGACTCCCACCTCGAGCGCCTGCTGGGCGCGCTCGACGCGCGCGGCGGACTGGGCGGCGTGGTGCTCACCCACGACCACGCGGACCACTCAGAGGCGGTGCAGGCGCTTCTCGGCGCCCGCCCGGCGCCGCTCGCGGGCGGCCGCGGCGATGTCGATGTGACGCTGGATGATGGGCTCGCGTTCGGGCCGTTCGTGGCGGTGGCCACCCCGGGCCACGCTCCCGATCACTTTGCGCTGATCGCGGGCCGGGCCTGCTTCACCGGAGACGCCGTGCTGGGCGAGGGCAGCGTCTTCATCAGCCCCTATCCTGGCGCGATGTCCGGCTATCTGGCCGCGCTCGAGCGACTGCGCGAGCGCGAGGATCTGGGCGTGCTGTGTCCCGGCCATGGCCCGCCCGTGCGCGACGCGCAGGGAAAGCTCGGGGAGTACATCGCCCACCGCCTGGATCGCGAGCGGGGCCTCGTGGCGGCGCTCGGGGAAGGTCGTCGCACGGTCCCCGAGATGCTCGACGCCGCCTGGCCCGAGGTACCCGAGGCGCTGCGTCCGCTCGCCACGGTCACGCTGGCCGCGCATCTGGACAGGCTCGATGAACAGCATGCGCTGCCCGATGGCGTCGAGCGCCCGACGTTCGAGGGCGTCGCCTGGTGAGCGCGCAGGAGAGCTCCCGCTCGGTGCCGAGGCTCGATTCGCCGTTTCCGCCGATCGCCGACTACGGCTTCCTCTCAGACTGCCATACGGGTGCGCTCGTGGCCTCAGACGGATCGATCGAGTGGATGTGTCTGCCCCACTTCGACTCGCCGTCGGTGTTCGGCGCGCTGCTCGACCGCGGCGCCGGCAGCTGGCGTGTGGGCCCGTATGGCCTGTATGTGCCGGCGGGGAGGCGCTACATCCCGGGGACGAACATGATCGAGACGACCTGGATGACTCCGCAGGGATGGCTGCGGGTCGTCGATGCGCTCACGATCGGGGTCTGGCACGACAACAAGCACGGCTCGAGCCATACGCGCCCGCCCACCGACTACGACGCCGACCACCTGCTGGTGCGCATGATCGAGTGCATCCAGGGCGACGTGCAGGTGGAGATCGTGTGCGAGCCGATGCTCGCGTACGGCTCCGCGCCGGCGCACTGGACGATCGTCGAGAGCGGCGAGGACGGTGTCTGCCTGGTGGACGCCGTCAGCGAGATGGACGCGACCGACGAGCTGAACCCTGATGACCCTGTCTCGATGAGGCTGTTCAGCGACGTGCGCCTGGGCATCGAGGGCAATCGCACGCACGGGCGCCACACGATGTGCGAGGGCGAGAAGTCGTTCTGCGCGCTCTCCTGGACCGAGGGGAAGGGCGGGCCGCACACGGTCGAGCAGGCCGAGGAACATCTCGAGCGCACGGGCCACTTCTGGCGCACGTGGCTGGCGGAAGGCAGCTATCCCGATCATCCCTGGCGCTTTCACCTGCAGCGCTCGGCGCTCGTGCTGAAGGGCCTGACGTTCATGCCGACGGGGGCACTCGTGGCGGCGGCGACGACGTCGCTGCCGGAGACGCCCCATGGCGAGCGCAACTGGGACTATCGCTACTGCTGGATGCGAGACGCCTCCTTCACGCTGTGGGCGCTGCACGCACTCGGTCTCAACTGGGAGGCCGACGACTTCATCCAGTACGTCGCGGACATGGAGCGCAACGAGGACGGCTCGCTGCAGATCATGTACGGGATCAAGGGCCAGAAGGACCTGCCCGAGTCCACGCTCGAGCACATGTCCGGCTATGAGGGCGCGCGTCCGGTGCGGATCGGCAACGGCGCCTACAAGCAGCGCCAGAACGACGTGTTCGGGTCTGTCCTCGATTCGGTCTACCTGCACTCCAAGAACCGCGACCACATCCCCGAGCGCCTGTGGCCGGTGTTGACCGATCAGGTGCAGTGCGCCGCAGCGGCGTGGAGGGAACCCGACCAGGGCATCTGGGAGGCGCGCGGCGAGCCCCGCGACTATGTGTCCTCGAAGCTGATGTGCTGGGTGGCGCTGGATCGCGGCGCGCGACTTGCAGAACGGCGCGGTCAGGGCGAGAGCGCCGAGAAGTGGCAGGCGATCGCCGACGAGATCCGCATGGACATCCTCGAGCGCGGTGTCGATCAGCGCGGGGTCTTCCGCCAGCACTACGACACCGACGCGCTCGACGCGTCGTGCCTGCTGGTGCCGCTGGTGCGCTTCCTCGCCCCCGACGACGAGCGCGTGCGCGCGACGGTGACGGCGATCCGCGACGAGCTGACCGAGGGCGGTCTGGTGCTGCGTTATCGAACCGATGAGACCGACGACGGTCTGCACGGCGAGGAGGGCACGTTTCTGATCTGCTCCTTCTGGCTGGTCTCGGCGCTGTCTGAGATCGGCGAGGACCGCGAAGCCGAACACCTGTGTGAGCGGCTGCTGTCCTACTCCTCGCCGCTCGAGCTGTATGCGGAGGAGCTCGAGGCCTCGAGCGGGCGCCATCTCGGCAACTACCCGCAGGCGTTCACCCACCTCGCGCTGATCAACGCCGTGACCCACGTGATCGAGGCTCAGCAGCGCCCCTGATCAGGTAGCCGGGATCGCCCGGCAGAAGCACGCGCGCGACCTCGCCCTCGAGCACGACCCTCGGCTCGACCGGCTGCACATCCCTGCCGCGAGCGTGCGCCAGGAGCGCGTCCACGGACGCGAACTGCTGAAGCTGTTCGAGGTGCTTGATGGTGGGAAAGACGAGCACGATCTGCTTCTCGGCGTGCGCGTCGAGCGCGCCCTGGGGCGTGAACCAGCCAAGGTCCACGCACTCCTCGCCATCGACGCGCGGCTCCTGCCCGCGCGGCATGGCGACGAGGAAGAAGTGGGTGTCAAAGCGCGTACGCACCTGCGCCGGGGTGATCCAGCGCGAGAACTCGACGAGCTCGGCGGGGTCGGTGAGCGCGATTTCCGCCTCCTCGCGCAGCTCGCGCGCGGCCGCCGTGCGCAGCGCGCCCGCCAGGACCTCGCCCTCCGGCTCGGCCGATGCCCGAGATCCGCCCGCGATGTCCGCCTCGTCGACCGCCCCGCCGGGAAACACCCACACGCCACCCATGAAGCGCGCCTTGGGCGTGCGCCTGACGAGCAGCACCTCGAGCGACTCATCGCCGCCGCGCAGCACGATCACCGTCGCTGCCTGGCGCGGCCGGGTCGCCGGGCCGGGGTTGTACTCCTCGCCCGACCCCGGCTCGGCGTTGCTGAGCCGCTCCTCCTCCCCGTCCTTGCTCATCCATTGACCCTACCTGCATGAGGGGCCGGTAGTCTTTGCGCCATGAGCACCAAGACCGAGACCCTGCAGCGCTGGATCTGCGAGTCCTGCGGCTACATCTACGACCCCGACGAAGGGGACCCGGACGGGGGCATCCCGGCGGGGACCGCCTTCGAGGATATTCCCGACACCTGGTTCTGTCCGGTGTGCGGCGCGCGTAAGCGGGACTTCAACCCCTACCAGGACTAGGGTCCGGGCTGAGCGACTGGGACGAGCTGCTCGCGGTCGACCGCGAGCGCGTGTGGCATCCCTACGGCGCTCTGCCGGCGCCGCTTGAGTCGCTGCCGGTGGTCTCGGCCGCGGGCGTGCGCCTGAAGCTGGCGGACGGGCGCGAGCTGATCGACGGGATGGCGTCGTGGTGGTGCGCGATCCACGGCTATCGCCACCCGGCGCTGGACGGTGCCGTGCGCGAGCAGCTGGAGCGCATGGCGCACGTGATGTTCGGCGGCCTCACGCACGAGCCGGCGCTGCGCCTGGGCGAGCGCATGCTGGAGATGGCCCCGCAGGGGTTGGAGGCGATCTTCTTCGCCGACTCCGGATCGGTGTCGGTGGAGGTCGCGCTCAAGATGTGCCTGCAGTTCCAGCGCGCGCTCGGGCGGGCGGGGCGCCGGCGGCTTCTGACGGTCAGGGGCGGCTACCACGGGGACACCTTCGGCGCGATGGCTCTGTGCGACCCCGTCGGCGGCATGCACAGCCTGTTCACCGGCGTACTCGCCGAGCACGTCTTCGCAGAGCGCCCGCCCGACGGCTTCGACGCAGGCCTGGATGAGCGCTGGGCGGGGCAGGTCAGCGAGCTGGTCGCCCGCCACAGCGACGAGCTGGCGGCGATCATCGTTGAGCCCGTCGTGCAGGGAGCGGGCGGCATGCGCTTTCACTCTCCGCAGTGCGTGGCGCTCCTGCGGAGGCTGTGTGACGAGCACGGCCTGCTGCTGGTGCTCGATGAGATCGCCACCGGCTTCGGGCGCACGGGGGCGCTGTTCGCCTGTGAGCACGCCGGCATCGTCCCCGACGTGATGTGCGTGGGCAAGGCGCTGACGGGCGGCACTACATGACGCTCGCCGCGACCCTCTGCACACGCGAGGTCGCCGACGCCGTCTCCTCGGGTGAGGGCGGCGGTTTGATGCACGGGCCGACGTTCATGGCCAATCCGCTCGCGTGCGCGGTCGCGCTCGCCTCACTCGAGCTGCTCGCGGGCGATCAGGGAGTCGCCTCATCGGCCGATTGGCGCGAGCAGGTGGCCGGGATCGAGCGGGGGCTGTGCGCGGGTACTGAGCCGCTGCGGGAACTCCCGGGCGTCAGCGACGTGCGCGTGCTGGGGGCGATAGGGGTGGTGCAGCTCGCCGGACGTGGAGATGGCGGCGGCCACCGCGGCCGCGGTCGGCCGGGGCGTGTGGCTGCGCCCCTTCCGCGACCTGATCTACACGATGCCGCCCTACGTGATCAACGAGGAGGAGCTCGCGATGGTGACGGCGGCGATCGCCGATGCCGCCGGCGCAGCGATGGCGTAGGCGACGGCCCGGCGCCTTTAGAGCGTCAAGGCGAGCGCGCGGTCGCCGAGCAGCTTGCGCACCCGCGTGCGCAGACTGCCCAGGATCGGGCGCCGGCACCCGGGCAAGGCCCGCGACCGCGACGCGGCCCAGGCGAGCGACGGTGGAGCGGTTGGAACGCTGCCATCGCCGTCGATACGCTCGGCCACCGGCGTGAGCACGATCGCTCGCACGTCCAGGCCCGCGGCGCGGGCGGCGTGGAGAGTGAGCAGCGAGTGGTTGATCGTCCCGAGGCCGGGACGCGCCGCGATCAGCATTGGCAGCGCCAGGCGCCGGCCGCGAGATCGCACACGGTGTAGTCCTCCCCCAGCGGCATCAGCAGTCCACCGAGCCCCTCGACGATCAGCGTCTCGGCGCCTGCGCCGGCGCCGGGGCCGGGCGCCTGCGCGCCGGCCAGCAGCCGCGCCGGGTCGATGCGCTCGCCCGCCAGCTCGGCCGCGAGGTGGGGGGAGACGGCCGGGCCGTAGCGAAGCGGCGAGACCTCGTCGGGGTCCATGCCGGCCACGCAGGCGAGCAGCTCGTGGTCCGGCGGCCACTGCCCTCGCGCCGCGATCTCAGCCTTATCCTCGAGACCGGTCACGACGGGCTTGTAGGCGCGAACCGACACGCCCTCGTGCACCGTCGCCGCAATCACGGCGGCGCTCAGGATCGTCTTGCCGACGCCGGTGTCGGTGCCGGTTATGAACAGCCCTTCGCACCTGCGAGCTCGCGGCGCGGAGCTACGCCGCGCGGGGGACGGCGGCCGTCTCGCGCTCTATGTCAAACGGGCCGCTCGCCGCGATCGGCGCCGCCGGCGCGGGCTCATCGACCGCGCCATCCGCGTGCTCGGCGTCGAACGGGGCACGCGATCGCAATCGTGACCGCACCGACGCTGCCAGGCGCTCGCGCCCGGCGGTGACGACGGCGCTCACCACGTCAGGGTCCGGCTCCGGCTCGGTCGAAGCGGCTCGGGGTCGGCAACGAGGGGCTCGGCCTCAGGGATGCGGCGCTCGACGAGCGGCGGCCCGATCGCGGCCGGGTCAAGGCCGATCCCGCGCGCGACCTCGCCGAGCACGCGCGCTGCCATGCGGAGCTCCTCGGTCGTGTGCGAGGCCATCGCGGTAGGATCGCGGCCGGCGAGGGTCCGAGTCCCGGCACCGTCGGGGGGCGGATCGCCTGGGCGAACACACCCGTTGGATGCGCCTGGCGGAGCGCCATCGCCACCTGCTCCTCGCCCACGACCAGCGGCACGATGTGCATTTCGTACTGCGCGACGGCAAATCCCTCATGAGCCAGCGCGCGGCGCAGCGCGCAGGCGTTCGAGCGCAGCCGCTCAAGACGCGGTCGGCATTCGTCGCAGATTTGAGCGCGGCCAGCGCCCCGGCCACGGCGGGCGGCGGCGGCGCGGTCGAGAAGATCAGCGGGCGGGCGGTGTTGATCAGGTAGCGCACGGTCTGCGGCATCGGCGCACGCGTAGGCCCCGTAGGAGCCGAGCGCCTTGCCGAGCGTGCCGACCACCACATCGACCTCTCCCTCGAGACCCGCATCGGCGATCGCCCCGCGCCCGTCCGGGCCGAGCGCGCCGATGGCGTGCGCCTCATCGACGACGGTGCGCGCGCCGTGCACGTTGGCCACTCGACGATCTCTGTCAGCGGCGCGAGCTCTCCGTCCATCGAGAACACCCAGTCGGTGACGATCAGCCGCCGGCTTGAGCCGTCGCGGCGGCCGCGATGGCGGTCAAGGCTCCAGTCGAGGTGCTCGACATTGCATGCCGGTCAGCGGCCAGCGTAGGCGCGGGACAGCCTGCAGCCATAGATGATCGAGGGCGTAGAGGTGCGGCTCGTCGGAGAAGATCGTGTCACCGGGCCCGGTGAGCGCGTCGAGCACGCCGACGTTCGCGAGATAGCCGGAGCCGAACAGCAGGCACGCCTCGCTCCTCGAACGCCGCCAGGCGCTCCTCCAGGCGACGGTGGATGGTCATAGTGCCGAACGCGACGCGAGGCCCCCGCGCCGACACCCCCAGCGCATCGCCGCCTCGGCCGCGGCCTCGCGTACGCGAGGATGGTCGGTGAGCCCGAGGTAGTTGTTCGAGCACAGCAGCAGGGTCAGGGGCTGCCGTCGAGCAGCACCAGTGGGCACTGCGGCCGGCTCACCAGGCGCAGCCGGCGATCGAGACCGAGCTGCTCCAGTTCCTCGAGGTGCTCTTCGATGTCGCGTCGGCGTGCGCGGGGTGGGCCGGTCGCGTGATGGCTCTATTCTCGGCGCCGTCGGGGCGCCAGCGGCGCCGGAGCGCTTGGCGCGATAGCGAAGCTGTGTGGAGGGATCCACAGGCGTTGAGCTCAGCAGCGCCTCCGGCACCTGCTCGCTCGAGCGTGCGCCCGGGTGCGGGCCGTAGAGGAACTGCTCGAGGAGGTCGGCGTCTCGCCCGACAGCCAGCCCGAGCGGTTGTCGGGACGGGGGTCGGCGGCGTTGTAGGGCTGGCGCGCGACGTTCAGCCCGTGCTCGGTGAACATCACGCGGTCCTCCTCGGGCTCGGCGCCGAGGGTCGTCAGGAAGTTGCCCATCATCACGCCGTTCAGCCCCGCCTTCACGGCCAGCGGTTGCAGCTCGCCGAGGTTCTCGACACGCCGCCGCACAGGCGGAAGAGCGCTTCGGGCAGGATCAGCCGAAAGATCGCGATCCACTTCACCGCCTCCCACGGATCGATCAGCTCGCGGTCGCCGAACTTGGTGCCCGGGCGGGGGTTCAGCAGGTCGATGGGAACGCTGGTGGGGTCGATGGCGGCGCACTTCGAAGGCCATCTCGACGCGCTGCTCGCGGGTCTCGCCGAGGTTGAGGATGCCACCCACGCACGTCTCGAGCCCGGCCTCGCGCACGGCCTGAATGGTCCGCAGGCGCCCTGCGTGGCACGCCACCGTCGAGGTGACCTCGTCGTAGTAGCTTGAAGCCGTCGACGTTGTGGTGTACGCGCTGGATGCCGGCCTGCTTCAGTGCCGCCGCGCGTGCGCTGGACGTGCTGCCGACCGAGGCGCAGCGCTTGAGGTTCGTGTGCTGGGCCACCAGCCCAACCCCCTGCCACGAGGTTGCTGCTCGAAGTCCCGCTGGAGAGACCCTGGCCCTGGGTGACCATGCAGAAGCGGTGTCGCGGCTTCCGCCGCGCGGGCATGCTCGAGGACCTGCTCGGGATCCATCATCGCGTGCATGGGGGTCTCGGCCTCGGCGAAGCGCGACTGCGCACAGAAGCCGCAGTCCTCAGGGCGCAACCGCCGAACTTCGCGTCACCAGCGAGCACATGTCGGTGGAGTCCCCGAGAAACCGCTCCACGCGCGCCTCCCAGGCACGCGCCGCCGAGTGCCTCGATCTGTACGTGCTCCTCGATCTCGCCGAGCTGCCGGGCTTCCTCGCGGGTGATCAGCGGCGGCATGCGCCGCACATTAGGCGGCTCGGCGGACGGTTATTCCCCGCGCCAGCGGGGGGAACGTTCTCGGCGAACGCGCGCATCCCCTCGCGCATGTCCTGCGAGGCGAACGACGACGCAGCTCGATCAGCTCCTCCTCGACCTCCTCGGCCAGCTCGCCGTCACGGTCGAGCAGTGCGGCGGTCGCGCGCTTTCTTGCCGGTCTGCGCGAGCGGGGCGTTGCCGGCCAGCTCGCTCGCCAGTTCGAGCGCGACCGTGCAAGCTCGGCGGCCGGGGCGACACGATTGACGAGCCCCCAGGAGAGCGCCGTGGCCGTGTCGATGTAGCGCCCGAGCAGAAACAGCTCGCGCGTGCGCGCCGCACCGATCGCATCGAGGAAGCGGCGCAGGCCGGTGTGCAGGTAGACCAGCCCGAGCTTTGCGGGCGGCATGCCGAGCATGACCGCCTCCCCGGCAACGCGCAGGTCGCGGCCAGTGCCAGCTCGAGGCCCCCGCCGATCGTATGGCCCGAGAGGACCGCGAGCGTCGGGTAGGGAAACGTGGCCAGCGCGTCGATCGCCTCGCTGAAGGGGTGAGCCACGAGCCGCTCGGCGCGCTCCTCGAACTCCTCCTCGGGAATACTCGCCGATGTCGTAGCCGGCCGAGAACATTCCGTGGGCGCCGGTGATGACGACGCAGCGGGCGTCGTGCTCGCCGGTGTCGCTCGACGCAGGCCATGAGGAATCTCCGCCGGCGTCGTCCCAGGTCGCGAGCTCGCTGAGCGTGGTGGTGATCGCGTCGAGGATCGGGTGGTCCAGAGCGTTGCGCTTGGCCGGGTTTGAGATCGTCAGGCGGACAACGCCGGCGGCCGGCTCATCGATGAGCAGCTTGCCGTCGGCGAGCTCGCGTGGGAAAGCGCTCGCAGACATCGGGGACAGGCTCGTCGAGCGCGGCCGCCCACGTGCCAACCGGTCGCGCCCTTGCCAGCCTGCCGGCGGATCCTCGCCAGGGCTTCTCGAGCACGACGAGCGTGTCGCCCTCGTTGACCGCCTGGCCCTCCTCGCAGCGGATCTCGGCGACCATCCCGTCCTCGGCCTCGACCGGCATCTCCATCTTCATCGACTCGAGGATCGCAACCGTGTCGCCCTCCTCGATCGTGTCGCCGACAGCGCACTCGATTTTCCAGACCGTGCCGGTGATGTGTGCCTCTACCTCGGCCGCGTAAACCTCCCGAACGCAGATCGCCAGTGACAGACTCGGACCGGACAATAGCCTCCACCTCCGACAACCATGGCCGCCGACATCTACGTCATCGTCACCGCCCACAACGAGGCCGACCGCCTCGGGGCGACGCTGGGCGCCCTGGCATCGGCCTTCCCCGGCGCACCCGTGCTCCTGGCCGACGACGGCTCGACCGATGCCACGCCCGAGACCGCCCTCCTGGCCGGCGCGCGCGTGGTGCGAAGCGAGCGGGTCATCGGCAAGGGCGGCGC
>CAVZYR010000003.1:0-1151211 GCA_963779605.1 uncultured Solirubrobacteraceae bacterium | reverse complement strand
AGAAGCCAGGACGGCGGGGAGGGCCAGAATCGGCGACGAGCTGGCATCGCATCCGGACGAATGGCCATCCTGAGCGGCCGTGGAGGACGAAGCCCTCGCAGGTGAGACGACGGACCCCGACGGCGAGCGGATTGTGCTGCTCGATGCGGTCTGGGCCAAGAAGATCGCACGCGGCCATCCAGAGATCGGCGCGCATTTGTCCGCCGTTCTGCGGGCCGTGTCCACGCCCGATCACGTTGCTCCCGACCCCATCTTCGCGGACCGCACTCGCTACTACGCTCGCGGTGCCGGCCCGAGTCAGTGGCTGCTGGTCGTCGTAAGCTATGAGCAGGCGCCGGCGCGGATCGTCTCCGCGTTCGCCAACCGGAAGGATCCCAAGTCATGGAGCGCGTAAACATCACGATCGGGCCGTTGAGCTTCGATCACGCCGACTACGACGCCGATAGCGACGTGCTCTACCTCCATGTCGGCGCGCCCCAGCCAGCCGAGGGCGAGGAGACGCCAGAGGGCCACGTCGTCCGCTATGCGCCCGGCACCAGCCGCATCGTTGGCTTGACGGTGCTCGGCGCGCGAAAGGTCTTGGACCGCGATGGGCACCTCGCGGTTACGGTTCCCGAGACCGTAGAGACAACCGCGGAGCAACTCGCCCCCGCGCTCGCTGCTGTTTAGCGAGTGGCGCACACCCCCGGGGGCGCACCCCGGTCCGGAATCAGCTTGCCTCGTTCCACGAGTTCGTCCGAGCGCCTGAGTCAAGGACCGGCAGACGATCGCTTCCTCGGCGCATTGCAGGCGTCTCGGGGCGCGCGAGCGTCTGTGCTCCTGCTCGTCCTAAGCACTAACCCAAGGCGAGGCCCGCCAGACGCTCGCTTGGCTGCTGAGGCTGTTTCATAAACCCCCGGTCTGTCCGGCGGGTTTAAGTTAACAAGCTTCTGGCATGGCTCAGAACTTCATCGAATGTGATCGTGAGCAGTTGCTGTTGATGTCGCCCTCGCTGCGCGAGTGGCTGCCGGAGAACCATCTGGCGTGGTTCGTGATCGATGCGGTCAAGGACATGGATCTTTCAGCGTTCTATGCGCGCTACCGCCAGGACGGTTGGGGTCGCGCGGCGTATGACCCGGCGATGATGGTCGCGATCGTGCTCTACGCCTATTCAAGGGGCCAGCGCTCCTCGCGAGGCATCGAGCGCGCGTGCGTGGAGGACGTCGCCTACCGCGTGATCGCTTCGAACCTGGCGCCCGATCACGTGACGATCAACCGCTTTCGCGCAGAACACGCCGATGCGCTGGCTGGCTTGTTCGGCAGCGTGCTCACCTTGTGCGCGCGGGCGGGGATGGTCAAGGTCGGCACGATCGCCGTCGACGGCACGAAGGTTCATGCGAACGCGAGTCGTGAGGCGAACGCAGACTTCGATCAGATCGCACGGGGGATCCTCGAAGAGGCCGCCGAAGTCGACGCCGCCGAGGACGAGCTCCATGGCGATAAGCGCGGTGACGAGCTACCCGAGCACCTGTCGACCAGCCAGGGTCGTCGTGGCTGGCTGCGCGAGGCCAAACGCCAGCTCGATGAGGAACGCGCCAAGGAAGCCAAGCCGATCCCGCGGTCTCGCCCGGCCCGTTTGAAAGAGGCCAAGCGTCGTCTGCAGGAGGAGCTGTGGGTTGAGTCCCGCGCGAATGCTGCCTACGAGCACTACCGGGTGCATGCACGGGACAGCAGAGGTCGCCGCCTCGGGGCGTCACCTACCCCGTACACACCACCCGAGGTCCCCGAGGGAAAGGTGAACCTGACTGACCCGGACTCACGGATGTTGAAGGCCACGCGCGGCTACATCCAGGGCTACAACGCCCAAGCCGCCGTCAACGAGAACCAGATCGTGATCGCCGCCGAGGTGACGGTCGACTCACCGGACTTCGGGCATCTACAGCCGATGCTCGACGCCGCCCGGAGCGAACTTGAGACGGCCGGCGTCACAGAGACGCCGGGGGTGCTGCTCGCCGACGCCGGCTACTGGAACAAGGAGCAGATGGAGAACGTCATCAACCACGGGATCCAGGTATTGATCCCGCCCGACGCCGGCAAGCGCAAGGGCACCCGTCCGGGATGGGATGGCGGCGCCTATGCGCACATGCGCCGAGTGCTTCAGACCGACTTCGGACGCGCGCTCTACCGAAAACGCCAGGCGATGATCGAGCCGGTGTTCGGACATACGAAGTTCAACCGCCGGATGGGTCGCCTCCAACGCCGTGGCAGAGCCGCCGCCAGGTCGGAATGGCGACTGATCACCGCTACCCACAACCTGCTGAAGCTCCACAGCCACCAGATTGCAACCGCGGGGGCCTGAAAGGGCCCCGGGAACGTCCGGTCGGGCCCATCCGTCTCACCGCCGCCAAGACCACCACGCCCCTCAGAACCCAAAACCCAGGGCGAACGCCCGCGCTGACGACGCGCGAAACGTTTGCGAAACAGCCTCCTGCTGGAAGCGGCGGTCCTGGATACTGAGCGGACGATGCCCGAGGAGTCCACGACCCCCGACCTGGTGAGGCTTGCGCGGCAGGGGTACGAAGCCATGAGTCGCGGTGATCTTGACGCGGTGATGAGCCTCTTTGCCCCCGACGCGGTGTATGACGCGTCCGACGCCGGGTTGGGGACCTTCGAGGGCGAGGAGGCGATCAGGGGCTTCGTGGAGGACTGGCGTCGAAGCTGGGAGGACTATCGGTACGAGAACGAGGAGATTCTCGATCTCGGGCACGGCGTCATGCTTAGCCTCGTTCGGGCGAGCGGCCGCTTGGTCGGCGGCAAAGGTCGCGTCGAGCGGCGGGCGGCGCACCTCATCACATGGGCGAACGGCAAGATCGAGTGGTTCGAGCTACCCCGACCCAGACGAGGCCCGCGCCGCCGCCGAACGCCTCGCGCAGGAGCGGCGGTAGGCGATGTCGCAGAAGAACGTGGATGCTGACCGCTCTATCGAGGAGCGGGTGCTGCTGCGTCTACCGACCCCGCTCGTGCGACTGATGATGAGAGGCTTGGCGCGTCTGCCACCCGGATCGCATCTGCGGGGGCGGATGCTGAAGCGCGGCATCACGCGCGGTATGGAGGCAGGAGCACGAGAGGATCACGCGGTCCCGCTGCGCTTCTACGAGCCGGACGTTGAGTTGCGGAACCCCGGCCAGGCCGCTCGCGGTCTCGGCCTCCCCGAGCGCTACGAAGGTCAGCAGGGGTTCCTCGACGTATGGCGCGACTGGACAGAGGACCTCGATGACTTCTACGTACGACCTGAACAGATCATCGACCTCGGAGATCGCGTCGGGCTGCGCGCCGCCATCGTCGGGCGTGACCGAGGCAGCGGTGTTCCCATCAGTCGGATAACCGGCATCATCTACTACTTCTCGCCGCGTGGACTGGTCGAGCGCCAGGACCTCTACTGGACGTGGGAGGAAGCCCTCGATGCGCTCAGCGATCACGACGAGGCGTTGCGGGCGTCGGGACTCGCAGAGTAGGGGTCACACTGCCGGTGTCCGGTGTCGCGTTGAGGTCGACGAACGCACGACACGAGTGCTTTGTCTCGGATGCAAGCATGTCGGTGAAGGCCGCCGGGACTGCTGGGTTGGACGAGCACCAGCACGGACGTTCACAGCGCCCGAGACTGCTGCATCGCGTCGTCAAAGCGGTCGTCTTCCAGTCGTCAGCGCCGGCGCCCCCAGCTCGTGGCTCCGAAGACGACGATCTTCATCTGGGTTGCTCCTGTCGGGTCGAGATCGAATCGCTGGGTTGGGCGGGGGTGAGGCCGTGGCGGCGCATTACCTCACCGATCGCGCTCAGATTCGGGGGGCCGCCGGCACTGGCGGCGAGGACCTCGGCGATCTCGCGGAAATAGGCCGGGCCGAACACGGCCGGGGTCGCGATCGCCAGGAACGTCGCGTCGATGTCGCCGCGGTTCTCAAACCCGTGGATCTGTCCGCGCCGCACGCACACCGCCTCGCCGGGCCCGATGTCGACCGTTTCGCTGTCGATCGTCCAGGTCGTGGTGCCCTTGAGCCCGTAGATCGTCTCCTCGAACCCGTCGTGGCTATGGGGCGCCGGCATCCACGAGTGGGCTGGGACGTCGCACTCGAACACCGACGCGCTCCCGTTCGAATCCCCTGCCTCGACCAGGAAGCGCACGCCGAGCTCACCGACCGTGATCGTGTCGTTGTCCATGGTCTTGTACATGCTGGCTCCTTTCGTTGGTCCTGTACATGTGGCTCCTTTCGGGCGAAGCCCATTGAGTCAAGCGAC
Organism: uncultured Solirubrobacteraceae bacterium; assembly: GCA_963779605.1. GTDB lineage: Bacteria > Actinomycetota > Thermoleophilia > Solirubrobacterales > Solirubrobacteraceae > Palsa-744. Next base: position 1,146,939 of record CAVZYR010000003.1, on the reverse strand, counting down.
TTGACCAGTGTATACTTGGCCCATGAGTCTGTCAAGTGGCTTTACTCAGCCAGATGTTGGGACTTTACCGCCGCCGCCGCTGATCGGGGCGCTGTTGCGAGTCCCATGGGAGACGGTGCGCCAGCGAATGCTCTCCGGCCTACACGACCGCGGCTTCACCGACCTCGTCGCAGCGCACGTGGACGTTTGGCGGTACCCCGGCCCCGAGAACCAGCGCCCCTCGGAACTCGCGACTCAGACGCGCATGACCAAGCAGGCGCTCAACTACCTCCTCGGGCAACTAGAGGAACTCGGATACCTGACCCGCGAAACCGACAGCAACGACCAACGCTCCAAGCGCGTCCGCCTCACCCCCAGAGGCCATGCTGCAACCAAAGCAATCTACGAAATCGTCCAAGAGGTCGAAGACGACTGGGAACAACAGCTGGGACCGCGAAAGTTCGGTCAGCTACGCCGCCTGCTCACGCAGCTCTACACGATCACCACGCCGACCAACGACCCGGCGTAAAGGGAAAGCAATCTGCACAAGCGGCCACTTCCCCAGCGAGCACTCGCCCCCCAGGACGCCCCTCGGAGAAACGTCGCGCTTCGCTCCTGCTCCCACGGAACCCACGACCCAGCCGACGCCCGCGCCGACATAAAGCAGGGCCCGAACGCAAACTCGACCTAGTCGCGCAAATCGCCAATTGCAGGGCCGCGGCGCTTGCCTTCCCTTGGCGAGCGGTAGCCAGCGTCGGCGCTGATCGCGTCGCTGCTTAGGACGATTCTCGATAGCGCCAACTGAGACGCGGCAGACGCCTGCTTCCCCCATGGCGAAGCGAGCGTCTCGTGCGTCGCAGCACGGACAAGTGGTCGTCGTCCGCAGCGAGTGTGAGCGCGGACGTGATCCCCCCGCCCGCGTTGTCCGCGGAAGGTAGGCCGCGGCCCTAGCCGGCAAATCGCACCAGCGGCACGGCAGTCGCGTCACTGCCTCGGGCGACAAGCGCTAGATTCGCTTTAGTGAACTTCGTCGCTGCGGCTGATGCGTACGACCGCTTCATGGGCCGGTACTCGGTGCTGCTCGCGCCGCAGCTCGCCGATTTCGCGAGGATCGTGGCCGGTCAGCGAGTGCTCGATGTCGGCTGCGGTCCAGGCGCTCTTACCAGCGAGCTGGTAAGGCGGCTACGAGCGGACTTGGTGTCGGCTATTGATCCTTCCGAGTCGTTCGTCTCGGCGGCCCGAGACCGTCACCCTGGCGTCGACGTGCGCCTTGGGTCGGCAGAGCAGCTGCCTTTCGCGGACCACACATTCGACGGAGTGCTCGCGCAACTCGTCGTTCACTTCATGGCAGATCCCAGCGAGGGGCTGAGCGAAATGGTGCGCGTCATTCGCCCAGGCGGTGTCGTGGCGGCATGCGTGTGGGATCACGCTGGCGGTCAGGGCCCGCTCAGCCTGTTCTGGGATGCGGCGCGCGAACTCGACCCCGAGGTCGAGGATGAGTCGCAGCTTGCCGGTGCTCGCGAGGGCGACCTTCCGCAGCTGTTCCACGGCGCCGGGCTGCGCGAGATCGAGGAGACAGCCCTCATTGTCAGCGTCGAGCATCCGAGCTTTGATGATTGGTGGGAGCCGTTCACCCTTGGCGTGGGCCCGGCCGGCCGCTACACGGCTGCTCTTGACGCCGAGCGACAGGCACAGCTCCGCGAACGGTGCCACGAGGCGCTGCACGCGGCGCCGTTTGTGCTCCGGGCCCAGGCTTGGGCAGCACGAGGCATCCTGTAGGCCCGCGGTGGCAAGGCATCGTCCAGGCCTGCGGTAGGCGCGGCATCTGGCACCGCGCCTCCTCGCATCCGAAAGCGAGCGTATCGAGCCTATCCGCGCAGACGACCGGATTGGACGAAACTAGCGCGTCCGCCCCGCGACGCACGAGACGCTCGCTCAGCCCATAGCGAAGCAGTAGTCTCGAGAGCCGGCGCTCGGACGAGTGTTTGTCGTCCCGAGCGGTAGCGACCGCCGGCCCGAGAACCAATCGCAGCGGTCGGACGTCACCGCCCAGACCGCACGAACGATGGCAGTGACGTGATACTCACCGGAGGATGACCGAGGAGTCGACGACCACCGACCTGGCGGAGCTTGCGCGGCAGGTGGCTGACGCGATGAGTAGCCGTGACGTTGACTCGATGATGAGCTTCTTTGCTACGGACGCGGTCATGCTGGGAGCGACGGGCACCCAAAACGGTGCGGCGGCGATCCGTGAGCTATGGGAAGGGTGGTTGGGCGCTTTCGAGGAGCTGCACGTCGAGGTTGATGAGCTTCTCGATCTCGGGAACGGTGTCTGCTTTGCAGTCGCTCTCCAGGTGGCCCGGCCGAGGGGCAGCAGCGGCGAGGTTCGACAACGGCTCGGCTTTGTGATCGCGAGGGAGGCAGACGGTCTGGTCGTGCGCTGGGAGTCATATCCCGACATCGACGAGGCCCGCGCTGCGGCCGAACGCCTCGCCCAGGAACGGGGGCAGGCGACGTCGGACGCCAACGTCGAGAATCTTCGCGTGGCGCTGGCGATGTATTCGACCCAAACCATCCAGGCACTCTTGGAGGCGTGGAGACGGGGCGAGGTGGACCCGACTTTCTTGGCTCTCCTGGATCCCGAGGTCACCTATGAGGACTACGACCTGCCCGACCACGCTGGGGAGGTTTACAGCGGCCCGGAGGGGATGCTAGAAGCCGTGGAAACATGGTCTGAGCCCTACGAGACGATGACGAACGAGCTGCAGCGAATCGTAGGCTCGGGTGACTGCCTGGTGACGATCCACCGCTTCCGAGCGCAAGCGCGGTATACCGGGATCGAGTTCGACCAACCCAGCGCTTATGTCTATACCTTCCGGGACGGGAAGATCATCCGCATACAGGGATTCTGGGATCCACAGCAGGCTCTCGCAGCCGCCGGGCTGGAGGAGTAGGCGATGTCGCAGAACGTGGAGGTCGCCAAGCGAGTGATCGACGCCATGAACCGGCGCGATCTTGATGCCTATGACGAACTTGCTGCCCCAGACTTCGAGTGGTTCCCGGCGATGCCCGGGACCGTCGAGGGCGGCAGCTATCGGGGCCGCGAGGAGGTCGAAACGTACCTTGCGGACTACGACAAGGTGTGGGAGACGTTCGTGGTCGTGCCGGAGGAATATCGCGATCTCGGCGATCGCGTGGTGGTCCTCGGACGGTTGCAGGCACGGGGAAGAGGCAGTGGCGTTCAGGTGAACTCGGCAGCCGGGTTGGTCTTCCAACTTCAGGGCGGCAAGATTTCGCGCGTGCGCGGTTATCTCGATCACGGCGAGGCGTTGCGGGCGGCTGGCCTGTCGGAGTAGCGGTCAGGTGCCGGTGTCCGGTGACGACTGCTTTGCTGGGAGGCTGTTTCGCAAACGTTCCGACGTCCGTCAGGGCGGGCGTTCGCGGTGGGTTTCGCGCCATGAGGGGCGTGGTGGTCTTGGCGGCGGTGAGACGGATAGGCCCGATCGGGCGTTCGCGGGCCCCTCTCAGGCCCCGGCGGCCGCTATCTGGTGGCTGTGGAGCTTCAGCAGGTTGTGAGTGGCGGTGATCAGTCGCCATTCCGAGCGTGCGGCGGCTCTTCCACGGCGTTGGAAGCGATCGATCCGGCGGTTGAACTTCGTGTGTCCGAACACCGGCTCGATCATCGCCTGGCGTTTTCGGTAGAGCGCGCGTCCGAGCTCAGTGGAGAGCACTCGGCGCATGTGTGCATAGGCGCCGCCGTCCCATCCCGGACGGGTGCCCTTGCGCTTGTCGGCGTCGGGCGGGATCAATACCTGGATCCCGTGGTTGATGATGTTCTCCATCTGGGCTTGGTGCCAGTAGCCGGCATCGGCGAGTAACACTCCCGGCGTCTGTGAGACACCCGCCGCCTGAAGCTCGCTCTGCGACGCGTCGAGCATCGGCTCGAGATGCGCGAAGTCAGGCGAGTCGACTGTCACCTCGGCGGCGATCACGATCTGGTTCTCATCCACCGCTGCCTGCGCGTTATAGCCCTGGACGTAGCCGCGCGAGGCCTTCAACATCCGCGAGTCCGGGTCAGTCAAGTTGACCTTCCCCGCAGGAGTCTTGGGCGGCTCATATGGCTTCGGTGGGCGGCTGAGCCTTCGCCCCTTCGTGTCGCGTCCATGCGCCCGGTAGTGCTCGTAGGCAGCATTCGCGCGGGACTCCACCCACAGCTCCTCCTCCAGACGGCGCTTGGCCTCTTTCAAACGGGCCGGGCGAGACCGCGGGATCGGCTTGGCTTCCTTGGCGCGTTCCTCATCAAGCTGGCGTTTGGCCTCACGCAGCCAGCCACGACGACCCTGGCTGGTCTGAAGGTGCTCGGGCAGCTCATCGCCGCGCTTCTCGCCGTAGAGCTCGTCCTCGGCGGCGTCGACTTCAGCGGCCTCTTTGAGGATCTCCCGCGCGATCCGATCAAAGTCAGCGTTCGCGTCACGGCTCGCGTTCGCGTGAACCTTCGTGCCATCCACCGCGATCGTGCCGACCTTGACCATTCCCGCCCGCGCGCACAGCGTGAGCACGCTGGAAAAGAGTCCGGCCAGAGCGTCTGAGTGCTCTGAGCGAAAGCGGTTGATCGTCACGTGATCGGGCGCCAGGTTCGAAGCGATCACCCGGTAGGCGACGTCCTCCGTGCACGCACGCTCGATGCCCCGCGAGGAGCGCTGTCCCTTCGCATACGCGTAGAGAACGATCGCGACCATCATCGCCGGGTCATACGCGGCGCGACCCCATCCGTCCTCGCGATAGCGCGCATAAAACGCCGACAGATCGATGTCCTTGACGGCGTCGATCACGAACCACGCCAGATGGTTCTCCGGCAGCCACTCGCGCAGCGAGGGCGACATCAACAGCAACTGCTCACGATCACATTCGATGAAGTTCTGAGCCATGCTCAGAAGCTTCTTAACTTAAACCCGCCGGACAGACCGGGGGTTTGCGAAACAGCCTCCTGGCCGAGCAGGCGTCTGACCGACGACCGGCCGAGCAGACGACTGCTCGGGACGAGGGCCAGGCGCGCCAGCTGACGACCGGCAGACGCTCGCTCACGTCCGACAAAGCAGTCGTGATCATGTCGTGAGCCTCGGCGCTCCCCTGTCGTCCTGAGCGACAGCCCCGGTCCCGGTCATCGAGGCGCTCGCTTTCGGTGGAAGGGAGCATTGTGCTTGGCCGCGAGCGTCGGAAGCCGCGCGGCGGCGACGCCAAGCAGCGTGCTGCAATGTGGCTACGCATGCGTTCCGAAAGGCGGATGATGGGGGGATGAGCGCCGGCGCGCCAGAGATGGTCGTGGTCATGATGACCGACCTCTTGGTTCTTGGCCGCGCGCGCGAGGTCCTCGTCGAGGATCCTGACGAGGGCGACTTCAGCCGCAACGGACTGCGCTTGGCCGGAATGGCGACTGTCAGCCTCAAGGGAAGGGTGTGAACGACGATGACTGACAAGGCGAGAGACGGCGGCGCTCATCAGCAGATCGAGCCCGGGGAGACCCGCTATGCCAAGAGCGGCGATCTCAGCATCGCCTACCAGGTGACGGGCAAGGGACCGGACCTCGTATGCGTCGCGGGATCGCTCTCGCACGTGGAGCTCGGCTGGGAGACGCCGGCGACAGCGCCGATCTACCGCCGGCTGGCACGGTTCGCGCGTCTGATCACCTTCGACAAGCGCGGTATGGGTCTCTCCGACCGAAGCGCCGCGCTGCCGACGCTGGAAGAGCGCATGGACGATGTGCGGGCGGTGATGGACGCGGCAGGCAGCGAGTCGGCTGCACTTGTGGGCATGTCGGAGGGAGGGCCGATGTCGCTGCTGTTCGCCGCCACCTATCCCGAACGGGTCACCGCGCTCGTGCTGTGGTCGACCTTCGCGCGCCTGGCCTGGGCGCCCGACTACCCATTTGGCGTCGAACAGGAGCTCGGGGACATGTTCTGCGACCAGATTGAAACCGACTGGGGTACCGGTCGCGTCTGGCCGATGATCTCCACCAACGACTCGCCCGACGACGAGGCCACGCGCCGTCGCTACGCGCGCCTGGAGCGCAACTCGGCGACACCGGCGATGGCATCGGCAGCCAACCGTTTTGGGCTACGGGTCGACGCTCGTGAGGCGCTTAGCACGATCTCGGCACCGACGCTGGTTGTCCACCGCAGCGATGACCCGGTCAGCCCGCTCGAGCACGGGCGCTATCTCGCCGAGCACATTCGCGGCGCCCGCCTGGCGGTGTTCCCGGGCGCCTTTCACTTCAGCGGGATCGGCAACGACGAGGACGCGCTCGACGAGATCGAACTGTTCCTGACAGGCGCGCGAGCGGAGCATGAGATCGATCGCGTGCTGAAGACCGTGCTGTTCACCGATATTGTGGGCTCGACCGAGCGGGCCGTGCGGATGGGGGACCGGCGCTGGCACGAGCTGCTCGCGACCCATGACTCGACCGTGCGCCGTGAACTCACGCGCTTTCACGGCGAGGAGGTCACAAACACCGGCGACGGGTTCCTAGCGTGCTTCGACGGACCCGCCCGGGCGATCCGCTGCGCGCGGGCCATTGGCGAGGAGGTCGGCACAATCGGTCTGGAGGTCAGGGCCGGTCTGCACGCCGGTGAGTGCGTCGAGCGCGGCGAGGAACTCGCGGGCGTGGCCGTCCACATCGGCGCTCGTGTCGCGAGCCTCGCCAGTCCGGGAGAGGTGCTCGTCACCAGTACCGTTCGCGATCTGGTGGCCGGATCGGACATCGAGTTCACCGACCGCGGCGGTCACGTCTTGAAGGGCGTCCCGGGCGAATGGCAACTGCTCGCGGTCACGCCGTGATCTCGGGCCAGTGGGCGCCACCACCTACGTCGGCGGGGCCCCCGCGCTCATCGCATGCGGCCGCCCCGAGCTCGCGCGCCCCGCCGATGCTCGACTACTAGGCCGCTAACGCCGCAAGCCATCTGGGCGCGGAAAGCACCACGCGGGACGTCGCTGAGTGCCGTGCTGCCGTGGCCGCGATCGGCAGGCTGAATCCATGACCCCGGTGGCACCCGGATCCTTTCTCGCGTCGCTGAACAGCGATGAGCGCGAGGCGCTCCACCGGCTCGGGGTGCAATGAAGCTTCCCGCGCGGCACGATATTGATGTTCCAGAATGAGCCCGACGGGCGGGTGATGCTGCTTTTGGCCGGACGAGTCAAGGTCACGCGCCTGGACCACGACGGTCGCGAGATCCTGCTGAGCATCCGCGACCCCGGAGACGTTCTCGGCGAGCTGGCACTGATCGATGGTCTCCCCCGCATCGCCACCGTTACCGCACTCGAGCCCGTTGACGCGCTCGTGACGGGCGTCGAGACGTTCCGCCTTCACCTGGAGAGCACCCCACGGGTCGCGGTCGCGCTGCTTGAGGTCGCCAGTCGACGTTTTCGCGAGACAACGCTCAAGCGCTCGCAATTCTCCGCCTCGGACACGATGGGCCGGTTGGCTGCGCGGATAGTGGAGCTTGCCGAGCGTTACGGCGAATCATCAGATGAAGGGGTGACGGTCACCTCGCCGCTCTCAAGAGAGGATCTTGCAGCATGGACGGGCGCTTCGCGGGCGGGCGTCGCACATGCGCTTCAGGGTCTGCGCGAGCTCGGCTGGGTGCAGACCGAGCGCCGAGTGCTGTTTGTTCGCGATCTGCAGGCGCTACGCGCACGCGCGGCATAGTCCGCTACGCCGCAGCTTCGACCCAGGAACAGAACGCGCAGCTGCGCGGACATGCGTGCGCAAGCGACGTCCTCGGCAGCATCCCAGATGTCGAGCGGGCCCCTGAGACGCATCGAACGCGAATGGGTGGGCCCAAGAACTAGACGCGGGAACGTAAAGAACTGGGTGGATAGCCCAAGCGCAAGCGTAGAGGCTTCCTGCATAGGCACTGTACACGCGATTTCGCGCGCGCCTCGTGCGTCTTTCGGGTGGCGGAGCCCAACTAACAGGAGGCAGATATGAGCACCAACACGAACAGATACGAGGCGGCAGGCCACACGCGGATATCCGGTCAAACGCGACGGGCGGGCTTGAGTCTGCGCGTGCGCCTGCGGCGCGGGCGAATCGATCGCGATCTGGCCGAGGCCCACGTGCGCGACCTCTCTGAGGAGCACACGCTGCGTGCAGCGCAGCTGAGATCTGAAGCCAATCGTCGCGACATCGCTCGGTCGTTGCGCGAGGTCGTAGCCTTCGCGGAGAATCCTCGAGCGGAGTGGCTCGGCTCGACGGCGCTGCTGAACAGAGACGTCGTAGTGCCTTCGCGAGACGGACTCATGGGACTGGTCGAGCGGCTCGAGCAGTCGGGTCCGGTCGGCCCGTGTGGAGTCGCGCGGGCGCGCGCGCTGACGTCCGACGCGATGGGCCCTCTGTACAACCCGGCCTCTGAGCGCTCCATGGGTGAGGCGATCTCGTGGGTGGCCGACGGGCTGGATATGCACACGTCAAATGGAGCCTCGCGTGCGTCGCGAGTGACCAGCGCTTGATCACCCCGAGGCGAACCGCCAGACCGCGGATCGCAACGAAGCTCCCGATCGATCAGATCACAGAGGTCAAGTGCCCACCCTCTATTCCTAACCGACGAACAGGAGCCCAACTATGAAAATCGTAGCCAACCACAGCAAGCCCCTCATGTGGCCGCCACCCCTTCATAGGCTGGCCAGCAACCACACACAGAGCATCCTTTCGCGCCTCGCCACGCTTACACTGGGCCTCGTTGGCGTGGCCCTTCTGTTCAGCTCACCCGCGAGCGCCCAAACCAAGCCTTGTTCCGAAGATGTGTCGAGCGCCCCAACCGGCCCTGCGACCGTGTCGGCCGCATCCACGACGTCCTATGGCAGGGTACTGGTCGTCGGGTCGGGCGACTACGCCGGTTGCTCGCTGTACCTGCTCACCTCAGACCAGCTCCATGCGTTGTCTGGTGCGGACTTCGCGTGTAGCGACAACATGAACGTCCTAAAAACCCCTTGCGACAGCGACCTCTGGCCGGCGCTTCTCACCAAGCGTGCTCCGATCGCGGGGCCGGGGGTCAACCCCAGGCTTCTCGGGACGGTGACCCGCACCGACTTCGACCTGCCGGGCGCGCCGCCGGTGAAGCAGGTGACCTACGCGGGTTATCCGTTGTACCGGTTCTTCCTGGACAAAGAAGCGGGGGATACGCAAGGCGCCAACTTGGACGATCCAGTGACGAGTCCCCCGGGCATCTGGTACCTGGTCGATCCGAGTCGGGGCGCTCCCGCGACCGGTCAGGCTCAATTGCAGCTCGAGACCGCTCCGGTCGGCGGCACTGGGCCCGAAGAGACCGTGCTGGCTGCAAGGATGAACAATGACTTCGAAGTCTTCCCCGACGCGAGCTTCCCCGTCTACACCTTGAGCCGGGATCATGGCGACAAGCGGGGCGACGCCAGAAGCCACGACATGCATCATGGATGGCGCGACGACAGCGCCTGTCAGGGGCTGTGTGCCGTTTACTGGCCACCGCTCCTCACTTCAGAGCGCCCAGAAGTAGGGCCCGGCGTTGAGCAGAATGCCCTCGGGATCATCGTCAGACCCGACGGCAGCCACCAGGTGACCTACAACGGCCAGCCCCTGTACCTGTTCAACAACGATGCCTATATCGGGCCCGTCCCGGGGGCGGGGACGAAGAGCATCAACGGAGCGGTTGCGCACACCCCGTGGGGCGTGTTCAACACGATCCCGCCCCTGCCCTAGGACTCCCTGCCTGTCCGAGCGCACCGAAAGCCCCGGCCGACTCAATCGACCGGGGCTTTCTCACGTCGTCTACGTCCAGCTCACCGACGCCCGACGCGATGGTGCGTGACCCTGGGCCTTGAGCGCGAGCCGGAGTAGGGGTCGGGTGCCGGAGTTCGGTGTGAGGCCGCGGTCGGCAAACACCCGACACGAAAGCTTTCTCATGAGGCTGTTTCATAAACCCCCGGTCCGTCCGCCTCGGTTAATGTCAAGGCCGGTCGAAAACTAGGCCGGATCTGCCGGTTGAAAACTAGGCCACTCGAGGGTTGATGCGCCGGCTGTTTCCGGAGCGAGCCGCAGGCGAGCGCAGGAAACTGCCGGCGGCGTGCCGGTCAGGGGAGGTCCGCTGACGGTGAGGGCCGGGGGCCGAGGTCCTTGCCGCGCAGGCGGTAGCTGTCGCCCTTCAGGCTGAGGATGTCGGCGTGGTGGATGAGCCGGTCGATCATCGCGGTAGCGACGGCGTCGTCGCCGAAGATCTCCCCCCAGGCGCTGAAGGGCTTGTTGCTGGTGACGATCATCGAGGCGCGCTCGTAGCGGGAGCTGACGAGGGCGAACATGAGGTTCGCCGCCTCGGGGTCGAAGGGGATGTAGCCAACCTCGGCAGGTCGGTGCGCATGGTCCACTCGGCTTCGGGATGAAAGGCCAGCAACTCTCCGGGATCGAAGAACTCCCTCGAAGCCGAACGCGCGTTGAAGACCATCCAGAGCGCGCGGGTCGCCTCCACGAGGTGGCCCGTGCGGATCGCCTCCACGATCGCCTCGGTGGTGAGATCGATCTGCTCAGCCGTCGAGTTGGGCTCCTCCGGCGTCATCTGCAAAGTGTCCCACCTGGGGCACGGCTGCGGACCATTCTCGATAGCCCGGGCCGACGGCACCCAGACTGCTGCATCGCGATGGTCGGAGGAGGCGTCTCGAGTGAGCGGCCCGAGACTGCTCTTCATCGTCCCGAGCGAGCGTAAGCGCGGCCCTCACTCCGACGCCCGCACGCGCGCGAAAGCAGCACTGACGGGTCCGTCCTCACTTCGATGGCAGCAAACGCTCTTGGTGATCGAGTCGACAAGCGATCGCACAAACGACGCAAGGCACACATCCAGCGCACGCACTGTAGGATTGGCAACGTATCGTCGCGTAAGGTCAGCCGGTCACCGTGAGGTTGGGGAGTGAAGCCGTCTTTGTGGAGGTTCGTCAGTGCACGGAGCGGTGTCTCTGCTCTCGCGGCGGCTGTTCTGATTACTGCGACGGGTCTGCTGCCCACTCTTGGACCGCGACCTGCTGGGGCCGCGCCGTTGGGCACAATCACCGAGTTCAGCGCCGGTCTCAACCCAGGCAGCGCCCCGTGGAGCATCGTCGCGGGCCCGGACGGGAACCTCTGGTTTACCGACGATGGCACCACCCGAGCGATAGGGAGGATCACGCCGAGCGGAGCGATCACCGAGTTCAGCACCGGCTTGAACGCAGGTAGCGCCCCTAAAAGCGTCGTGGCGGGCTCGGACGGGAACCTCTGGTTTACCGACGACGGCAGCACCAGGGCGCTCGGACGGGTCACACCGAGTGGAGAAATCACCGAGTTCAGCGCCGGCCTAAACCCAGGCAGCGACCCAAGGACCATTGTGGCGAGCCCCGACGGGGACCTCTGGTTCAACGACGAAGGCAGCACGCACGCGATAGGGAGGATCACTCCGAGCGGAGCGATCACGGAGTTCAGCGCCGGCCTGCTCAAACCCTTCAGCAATCCCAATGGCATCGTCGCCGGCCCTGATGGCAATATCTGGTTCAGCGATTTCTGGGGCGCGATCGGACAGATCACACCGAGCGGAACGATCACCGAGTTCAGCACCGGCCTGAACCCAGGGAGCCAACCTGACGGCATCATCACTGGCCCGGACGGAAACCTGTGGTTCAGTGACAATGGCACGACCAAGGCGATCGGACGGATCACACCGAGTGGAGCGATCGCAGAGTTCGTTCCGGGCTTGGCTAAATGCACCGGCATTTGCGGTGTGGGGCAGCCCGTCGCGGGCGCGGACGGCAACGTTTGGTTCGTCGAATCCGAAACGGTGAGCGGCAGGATTGCTCGGATCACGCCCAGCGGAACGATCGCCACGTTCAGCACTGGAAACGCGTTGTTCGCACCGCAGGACCTCGCACCCGGCCCGGACGAAAACATGTGGTTCGCCATGATCGGCGGCAGCGAAGCGCCTGGACCCAACGCGCCCAGACAGAACGCGATCGGACGAATTACCCCAAGTGGGACCATCGAAGAGTTCGCATCCGGCCTACAGCCAGTTGTCTATGGTCAGCAGGATTCCTCACCACGCGAATTCGTTGCCGGCCCGGACGGCAACGTGTGGTTCACCGATGGTGCAGCGATCGGACGAATCACCACGGCTGAAGAAGCGAGCAACCCTATCCCCAGTCCCAACCCCACGCCCTCAGGCGGCGGAGGTGTCCTCGGAAGCCAGACCGTTCACGTGAGTTCGGCTCAGATCGCGGCGCTACTCGCCGGGGAGCTGACGCCGTCAGGGAAGGCGGCGAAGATCGCGACGCTGCTCAAGAGCGGTGGGTTCACAATCGTGATCAAGGCGTTGGAGGCCGGGACCGCTGTGATCGACTGGTATGAGGTGCCAGCCGGTGCCAAGCCCGCGAAGAAGGCCAAGCCAAAGCCGGTGCTCGTCGGGGCCGGTCAACGCACATTCCCTGCCGCTGGGACCGCGACGATCAAAATTAAGCTCACCACCGCCGGGAAGAGCTTGCTCAAGCACGGAAAGACCCTCAAGTTGACAGCGAAGGGTACGTTCACGCCGACCGGCAAGACACAGGTCAGTGCCACAAAGGTGTTTGCGCTCAAGCACTAATGAGAGCCAGCGGTGGCTGCTCGCGTACTCGCGCGTCAAGAATCCAACGGTCACACGGACACGCGACTCGCGCGGGCATTCGGCGCTCGCCTGCCGTCGACTTCGCCGGTTCTCGCGGCTCCCCTTCGCGACTGTGTCCCATCAGAGCGGGCGTCTCGCGATAGACACCTGACATGGTTGTGTTGGACGAGGACCAGCACGGAGGCTCACAGTCCTCGAGACTGCTATCGCTCCGCGAAAGCAGTCGTGGTCAACTTGTGAGCGCCGGCTCTTCCAAGTCGAGCGACAGCGCTGGGTCAGCTTCCTCGCACGTCCGCCGGCGCTGCGGAAAGCAGCAGTCAAGGCGTCCCAACGCGCATCTTCAGCGCGGCGCTGTCGATACATCCAGTCACCGGAATTTCGTGGCGGCCATATATGCTTGGGCTCGTCAGCGGTGGTGGCGCTTCCTTCATGGCTGCTGGGTCGCTCGCTTAGGCGATCCACTCCGTGGAGGGGAGCGTCGCTCCCGTCAGGCGCCGGCGAGCGCGATCGCGCGCCTGGAGGAGCGGCAGGGCGCACGGCCGGGATCGGCTTGCGCAGCGAGCACGTTGCTCGGCTAACTAGGTGATGGCCACCGGGACAGCCGCCTCTGAAGAGCGCACGCGACGTTCGGGAAGTATGAGCGTGCAGACGACCACTGCTGCGCTCGCACCGCTCACAGCCGCCGACGTTCTGTGCGCGGGCGAGGTCGCCGAGCTCCTCCACGTCCCGGTCAGCACCGTTCACGATTGGGCGCGCCGCGGTTTGCTGCCGTCGCGGAAGATCGGCCGGCGTCGGCTCTACATCCGCCGGCAGATCGAAGCGGTGCTGCTAGGCGGGGACGAGCTCCGGTGACGCCGGCGCGAACGCGCGGGTGAACATCTCCGCCTGCTCAGATGCGGGTCGTGCGTGCAGATAGCGTCCGGTCGTAGCGAGGTCGCTGTGTCCCATCACCGCCTGGATCGTCACGAGGTCCACGCCGGCAGCGGCCAGCAGCGACCCGTAGGTGTGTCGCAGGTCGTGAAAGCGCAGCGGGCGTAGACCCGCAGCGTCACGAGCTCGCTTGAACCGTCTCCGAACAGCAGACCCGTCGAGATGTCGTCCGAGCGCATTGCAGAACACGAGCTCGTTTTCGCCGATGAAGTTCTCGCGTTTGCCGAGACGATCCAGGGCCCCCGCAGCTTGGTCTGGCAGCGGAACGCGACGGACGCGGCCGCTCTTAGTGGAGGATTCGATGCCACCGCTCATCGCGCGGCTGATCGTGAGCGCGTGACCGGCGAAGTCCACATCCCGCCAGCGAAGCGCAAGCAGCTCTCCGAGGCGCGGGCCGGCATAGGCGGCGACACGGACAAACTCGGAATCCTGGGCATCATCAGCACGCTCTGCCTCCTCGGGGTCCAGCTCGCGGTGCAGGCCATCGGCGAGCGCTCTGGCCAGGGCCTCGATCTCCTCCGGTGAGTAGAAGAGGAGTGGCGCACGGTCGGGCTCCCGACGCTTGTCGGTCAGCAGCGCAGGGTTGGACTGGAGGTCGACGGTGTCCTCTTTGCCGCCGTAGTTGAGCACGGACACGATCACCGCGCGAAACTTGTTGACGGTGCTGGGCGAAGCGCCGGTGTCGCTGACCTTCGTCAGGAGCGCGTTGATCTCGCGGGTCAGCATTACAGCATTCGGACCGCCCGTACCTGCTGGCCTCGGCTGCCCTTTCGCGGGTTGCCATGGCGAAGGTCGAGGGTTCGAATCCCTTCATCCGCTTCATCCGCTTCATCCGCTTCACTGTCGTGTCTCAAGACATCGGAGACGGATGTCCGTGAGGATCGCGGCCTAGCTCGGATGCGCTTCGGCGCGCTCGGGAGCGGCCGCGAGGGCCGGGCTCTGGTGGTGGTCCAGTTCCGCAGGAAGTCGTCGGCGGCGTCCGCGCCCAGGGGCGTTGCGAACGGGAAGCCCTGGCCGCTGTCACACTGCTCGTCCTGCAGCAGCGCCAGCTCCTGCTGCAGCTCGATGCCCTCGGCTCCGCGAGCGCGGTTCTTGAGGATATTCGGCTCTACTAAACGGTTGACCGCGACTCAGCGGTCGCGTACCGGGGCACGTAGCGGCCGCCGTCGCCGCGCGCCAACAGCCCCATCAGCTCGAGTTCGCTCACCGCGAGCAGCATCTCTGTGGGGTCCTCGCCGCTGCCCGTGAGCTTCGCCGGCGTGTCTCTTCCGGCGCCCACCAACTCGAGCGCCGCCCTCAGCCTGGGCTCGAGCGCGACGGGCGCGCGGGGGCGAGGGGCCGTCGCCGCGGCTGTCTCTGGGTTCACCCCGCACAGCAGCTCCAGCGCGTCCGTGGGTCCTCTCACCAGGTGCGCACCGGCCATCAGCAGCGCGTGCGTCCCGGCGGAGGCGTGCGAGGTCACGCGGCCGGGGACGGCCGCGACGGTCCTTCCCAGCGCCCGCGCCGCCAGTGCGCCGGCGAGCTCGCGGGGACTGTCCCGCGCCTCCACCACCACCGTAAGCTCCGCCATCCTCGCGAGGATCCGCTCGCCCGCCGCCTGCGTCCAGCGCCTCGGTCTGCAGCCGGCGGGAAGCTCCGCGACGGCGCACCCAGCCTGACCGGTGCGCCGAAGCAGCGAGCGCCGTCTGGCCGGGCAGGCGACGTCCAGGCCGCCGGGCATCACCGTCACCGTGCGCCCGCCGGCCTCGAGCGCACCCGCGAGCGCGGCGACCGCGATCCCGTCGGACAGCTCGCCGGCGAGCGTCACCCCGCTGGCCGCCAGCCCCCGTGCGAGCGCCTTTGCCATCTCCATGCCGTAGTCGCTGGCCCGGCTCGAGCCGATGATGGCGGCGGTCGGAGCACTCGTGAGCACTCGCAGTCTCTCCACGCCGCCGCCGACGTTCAGCATCCTCGGTGCGCCGGCGTCCCGCAGGCCGGCCGGGTAGGCGGAGGCGTGATGACAGACCGCTTCCGCGCCGCACGAGCTCGGCACGTCACGAACGTCGAATCGCGCCAGGGCGGCGGTCAGCTCGCGTCGGCGCCTGCCCCCGACCGCCCGCACAAGCTCCTCGTCACCCAGCTTCAGCAGCTCGAACAGCCGCCCTCGATCGCCACACTGATACTCGAGCGTCGCGCTCAGCGCCGACAGCAGCCAGCCTCGACGCACGCAGCTCTCGCACGCCTGCGAGCTGGCCGGGAGCGGGCCGGCGCTCATGCGGCTCGGCTTCCCTCGAGGCCGGCTTCGGGGCGTAGCGCCAGCGCGGCGCCGACATCCCGCGCGCGCACGCGCTCGCTGCCGTTCAGGTCGGCGATCGTGCGCGCCACGCGCAGCAGGCGATGCTGTCCCCGCGCGCTCAGCAGTCCCCTCTGCCCGGCCCGCTGGAGCAACCTCTCGCCCGCTGCGTCGAGTCTCACGTGCTTCGAAAGCATCCGCACATCCATGTGCGCGTTGACGCTCACGCCGTCATCGCGCAGTCGCAGCGCCTGGCGCTCGCGGGCCAGCGCCACGCGCTCACGGGCTCTCCGCGAGCTCGTCAGCGCCGGCGCGCTCAGGTCGTGCGCTCCGTCGCGCTCGAGATGTATCAGCAGGTCGAGGCGGTCGAGCAGAGGACCGCTCAGCCGGCGGTGGTGGCGTGCCATATCGGCTTCGCTGCACCGGCAGCGCTCGTCATCTCCGGCATAGCCGCATGGGCACGGGTTGGTGGCGGCGACCAGCATGAAGCGGGCCGGATACACAGCCGAGTGCCTCGCCCTGACGACCGCCACCCGTCCCTCCTCGAGCGGCTGACGGAGCGCCTCCAAAGTGGGCCGCGCGAACTCCGAGAGCTCATCGAGGAACAGCACGCCATTGTGCGCGAGCACCACCTCGCCCACCCACCTGCTGCGGGCGCCGCCGACGAGGCCGGCCGTGGTGATCGAATGATGGGGCGCCCGGAACGGCCGCACGCTCGCAAGGGCGCCCGCGAGCTCACCGGTGATGCTGTGGATGCGAGTCACTTCGACCGCCTCGGCGCGGCTCAGCGGTGGAAGGATCGAGGCGCTCCGCTGCGCCAGCATCGTCTTGCCGGTCCCCGGGGGCCCGCTCAACAGGCTGTTGTGCCCACCGGCGGCGGCGACCACGAGCGCCCTGACCGCGTGGTGCTGGCCGCGCACCTCGCTCAGGTCGGGCCCGCTGCGCGATCGCGCATCCGTTCGGCGGGCGGTTGCGGCGGCCCGGGGAAGGGCATCGCCCGGGCCGCCCCGAAGGACGCGCACGGCGCTGCTCAGCCGCTCGGCGACGGCGACCTCAAGACCCTCGATCAGCGTCGCCTCGTGCGCGTGCGCGCCGCCGAGGACCAGCGCGCGCAGCCCGGCCTCGCGTGTCGCCTGCGCCACCGCCAGCGTTCCCTGGCAGGCGCTCACCTGACCGCCGAGGGCCAGCTCGCCAAACAGCGCGTGGCTCTCGAGACGCTCTCGCGGGAGCTGACCGCTCGCGGCGAGAACGGCGCACGCGAGCGCCAGATCCAGGCCGGGTCCGGCCTTCGGTATGTCCCCCGGCGCGAGGTTGGCGGTGATCCGCCGCGCGGGGAACTCATAGCCGGAGTTGCGTATCGCCGACTGCACTCGCTGGCGCGACTCGCGCACAGCCGCGTCGGCGAGGCCGACGATCGCGAACGTCGGCAGCCCCGGGCGGATGTCGACCTCCACCGTCACGTGGCGCGTGTGCAGGCCTTCGATCGTGAACGTGTGTGCTCGGGCAAGCATCGGTGTGCGCTTCCGTCCGCTGGGGGGACCGAGGCGAGCACGCTAGGCCGAGATTGGGACGGGACTCTCGCAGGAGGGCCACGCGGTCCGCGCTGAGGCCGTCCCCGAGGACGGCCTCACCTCTTCATCGTCTGACCGCGGGCGCTAGAGCCCGGCGGGGTGGCGTGCCACGAAGCCGGCCGTCGAGGTCATGCTGTCGGACCAGCGCGAGCCCGTCTCCTGCAGGGCGACGGTGTCGAAGCGTTTGCCGTCCACCACCATGAAGGCGTGTTCGGAGTTCGCGTAGATCGTGATGTCCCGGCCGGGGCCCGGTTCGCCGTAGGACTCGAGCCCGGTCGAGTCCTCGGGAGAGCTGAGGAGACCCGCGCCGTGGAGCGCGTATGAGACCGATCCGGAGCAGTCGTAGCCGGTCGACTCGAACGAGCCGTGCCCGCCTCCCCACACGTAGGGCCTCGTCGCGATTTCATCGCCGGCCGCGATCACCCGCGAGACGACGCTCGAGCCTTCGCCCCCGCCCGCCGTGCTCGTGGTGGACCCGCCTCCCGAGCTGACGTCCACGAGCGCAGAGCGGGGTGGGGTGAGCGTTTCCTCCCCGTGAAGACCGATCAGGCTCCAGGTCTCGGGGCCGACGACGCCATCCGGGGTGAGCCCGTGACGCGCCTGCAGGCGGCGCACCGCCGCCTCCGTCGCCGGGCCGAATTCGCCGTCCACCGGCAGCTTCAGCGCCGCCTGCAGCCGCTGCACCGCGCCCGCGCCGCCGGCGGCCGGCGCTTCGCCGGGGCCCGAGGTGTCGACCGCGTCGATCATGTGCGGGCCGCTCGCGGGCTTGTGGACGATCGCGGACGGCGGCGGCGTGAGCGTTTCCTCGCCGCCGACACCGATCACGTTCCACGTCTCAGGGCCGACCACGCCGTCGGGGGTCAGACCGTGGCGGGCCTGCAGACGCTTGATCGCCGCCTCGGTTTCGGGGCCGAATTCACCGTCGACCGGGAGCTTCAGCGCGGCCTGCAGACGCTGCACGGCGCCGGCGCCCGCGGCCGGTGCTTCCGTGTTCGGCGCTTCGCCCGGCGCGGAGGTGTCGCTCACCTCGACGCTCCCGGCGGACGCGTGCCCGTGCTGCTTGGGCGGCTGGGGGAGGGCCGAGGGTGGCGGCGTCAGCGTTTCCTGGCCGTGCACGCCGAGCACGCTCCAGGTCTCGGGACCGACCACGCCGTCCACGGCAAGCCCGTGGCGTGCCTGCAGGCGGCGAACCGCGGCCTCGGTTTTGGGCCCGAAGTCGCCGTCGGCAGTCAGGTGCAGGGCGCTCTGCAGCTGCGCGACCGCGTCACCGCTCGTCGTTTCAGCGGCGCCGCTGGATTCTGAGGGCCGGCCGGACTGGGACCCGGATTCACCCGGCAGCACGGTCTGGACGCTGGCGGTGAAGGCGCGGCCGCTGGCCTGGCCGCGCAGCGCGGAGCTCGTGAACGGGCCGACGACCCCGTCCACGGTGAGTCCCGAACGCGCCTGGAACGCGCGCACCGCTGCTTCGGTTTGCGGGCCGAAGATGCCATCGACTTTGATCGAGCCGAGAGCGCGCTGAAGCAGTTCCACCTGCCTGCCTTCGCTTCCGGCGCTCAGTGAGATCGTATGTTCGGTCGTGGTCGGCGGTTCGGGGTTCGCGCTGCCCGGGGGCAGCGTTGCCTGCCCGTCCGCGAGACCCGCGGTCGGTCCGACCGTGAGCGCTGCGAGTGCGCCGAGGGAGATTCGCTTCGCCCGTGTGCCCGCGGGCACGAACCGCAGCTCGGCGGCGCGCCGGCGCGCACGAGAGCGCCCCAGAGACAGCTCCCACGGCTGCTCCTCGGCGAGATCGCGCTGCTCGCGCCGGTGGCCGCGCGTGTCCAGCAGCGCCGACAGGGAGTTGCTCGCGTTGTGGCGGGCACGTCTGCGACCGGCGCGCGCACGCCGTGCGCGGGAGCGCTCAAGCGAGGCGTCCCAGGGGTCGACAACGGCAAGATCACGCGGGAATCCCGACATGCTAAAGGCGTCCTTTCTCCATTTGCTTGGCGCCTACGGGGTTAGCTGTCGGGCTCGCGTAAGCTTCTTACGCTACGCCACACCTTGTGGCGATTCGCCCCCGCAGCCGGCTTCGGCTGCATTTGGGTCCCCCGCTCCTCCACCCCTTGGGGTAGAGAACTCGGCACGAACGGAGGGCAAACTAACAGGTTTCCCTGCAAGATGTATTACATGGGGAGGTTTGCAAAGGTTTTTGCCGACGGCCAACGGGCGCGATCAGCGGCTCACGTTGATAACTTCGCCTCGTCATGCGTAAACAGGGCCTTGACCCTCGCCTGCTGCTGTCGCTGCTCGCGCTCGTGGTGATCGCGGGCGGCGTCGCGTTGCTGACCGTCGGCGGATCCTCGGCGCAGCAGGCCCAGAGGACGCAGGCCAAGCAGGCCAACCTGGACGCCGAGGGCCTGCTCTCACCCGTCGCACCGGCACCCCCGCTCGCGCTGCGCAACTACCTCGGACAGCCGGTCAACATCGACTCCTACCGGGGTAAGGCGGTGCTGGTGACCTTCCTCTACACCAACTGCCCGGACATCTGCCCGCTGATCACATCCCAGCTGCGCGTCGCCCAGAACCTGATGGGTCCGAGCGTGTCCTCCAAGGTGCAGATCATCGCCGTGTCGGTCGATCCGCGCGGGGACACGCCCAAGGCGGTGGCGGCCTTTCTCGCGCGCCATGAGATGACGGGCCGCATGCAGTACCTGATCGGCTCGGCCCCCGAACTCGCGCGTGTGTGGAAGGCGTGGGGGGTGGGCTCCGAACGCGACGCGCAGCAGCCCCAGTTCATCAACCACTCCGGCCTCATCTACGGCATCACCGCCTCCGGCAAGCGGCTGTCGATCTACGCGGCGAGCTTCCAGCCCTCGGAAATAGCGCACGACGTGCCGCTGTTGGCCGCGCGCTGATCAAAGCCCGATGGCTCGGCGCCGGCGCGCTCTCGGCTTCACCGTGGCGGCGGCCGGCCTGCTCGCGCTGATCGTCTTCGGACTGGCCTCCCAGCGCTCGGCCTCGATCGGACGTCCCGCACCGGCGCTGCCACGCGAACATCTCGCCGGTCCACCGGCGACGCTCACGAGCCTGCTGAGTGCGGCCGGCGGGCGCCCTGCGCTGGTGGTGTTCTGGGCGAGCTGGTGCGGACCGTGTGCGCGCGAGGCGCCGGCGCTCGAGCGCCTCGCAGACAGTGCTGCCGGACGCAACCGGCTGATCGGCGTGGACTGGAGCGATGCTGCCTCCGGCGCGCGATCGTTCATCCGCCAATACGGCTGGACCTTCCCGAACCTGCGCGACGCCGAAGGGACGGTCGGAAACGACTATCACCTGAGCGGATTGCCGACGACGTTCGTGCTCGACGGCCACGGCCGCATCGAGGCGCAGCTGCGTGGACCCCAGGATGAAGCCTCCTTCAAGCGGGCGCTTGCGGGCGCCGGCTGAGGCGGGGCGCATCGGTTGGGTACGTGGTCGCGGCGCGGCGTCGCGCTACCAGCTGCCGTCTGGCAGCCGCCGCCGCGGAACCTGACACTCCGGTGGGGGTGCACGTGCGTCTGGTGATCCCGCTCGGTTCCCTCGTGTAGGAGAAGGTGTGGCCGTCGGTCGCTTCCGCGGTCACCGTATATTCTTCATAGGGCGACGCCGACACCGTCACCGTCTTCAGGCATGCGTTGATCGTGCTCGGGCAGGAGGGAATCGTGTTCTCGTAGGACTGCAGCGTGGCAATCGTCATGCCCTGGTAGTTGCCGGAATGGTCTGTCGCGTAAGTCTCCGCGGCCGTCTGGGCCGCGTGGGCGAGCTCCTTGCCGGCCGAATCCGTCGCCTTGCTCTTCTGGCTGAGGAACGAGGGTACGGCGATCACGGCGGACGGACGGTGCGTTCAGCTGTCTGAACGCAAGATGGGACGCGTGGCGCATTGGTTGTGTCGGATAGAGCGAGGACACTCAATGGCGTTGTGGCATCGCGGCACCTCCACGCCACCGAGGCCCGCGATGGTTCATCGGGGGCCCCACCAAACGCGCGCTGGTGGCCGTGCGCCGCCGTCTTCGCGCTGTCCCTCCTGATCCCCGGCGCGACCGCGGCGGCCGCGGTGGCGAAGCCCGCGCCGCCCCGCTCTCATCGCGGGCTCGTGCTGCCCAGCCGCAGGGGATTCTCGTGGACCCCCTCGAGCACCGAGGCATACGCCGCGTGTGGGCGAGCGAGCGCTCGCCATCCGCAGTGCGGCGCGATCATCGTGCCGAACATCGCGGCTGCCGTGTCGGCGGGCTCGCCCGGCCAGGCCGCGCCCGCGCTCGATCCCTCGGAAAAACAGATCTCAGAACACGGCGCCAAAGGCCCCTTCGCTCCAGCCGGCCTTCGCGAAGCCTACGACCTGCCGTCCGAATCCGCGGGGACCGGGCAGACGGTGGGCATCGTCGATGCCTTCAACGACCCCGACGCGGAATCGGACCTCTCCAAATATCGTTCGCACTTCGGACTCCCGGCGTGCACCACCGCCAACGGCTGCTTCAGGAAGGTCAACCAGAGCGGGGGAACCAGCTACCCGGGCGCCGCCTCGGCCCTCTGGGCCGTCGAGATCTCACTCGACGTGGACATGGTCTCGGCCGCGTGCCCGAAATGCCACATCCTGCTGGTCGAGGCGAACACCGCCGAATACACCAATCTGACCGCGGCCGAGAACGAGGCGGTCACGCTCGGGGCCACCGAGCTGAACGACAGCTGGGGGAGTCCAGAGTTCTCGGGCCAGAGCGCGTTCGACAAATACTTCAATCATCCCGGCGTGCCGATCACGGTGGCGGCGGGCGACACCGGCGGGGTGGTCACCTATCCGGCGGTGACGCCCGATGTGATCTCGGTCGGTGCGACGGCCCTCGAACGCGCCAAGAACGCGCGGGGGTTCTCTGAAACCGTGTGGGGCGGCGAAGGCACGGCGGGCACGGGCAGCGGCTGCAGTGCGTATGAGCTCAAGCCCGCCTGGCAGACCGACGCCGGCTGTGCGAAACGAACCGACAACGACATCGCCGCCGTCGGCAGCACGGCGACGCCGGTGTGGGTCGCCGATTCATACGAAAGCGCGGCCTATGAAACCTACCCGGGTGAAGATCCGGGCTGGCTGCTCATCGGCGGCACGAGCGCCGGCAGCGCGCTGATGTCCGGGATCATGGCGCTGTCGAGTGAATACACGCGTTCGCTTCCCGGCGCCGAAGCCCTCTACCGCGAGGCCTCCCAGAACGGCTCCGGGGTGCTCGATGACGTCGTCTCCGGGCACGACGGCGCCTGCGGAAACTACCTCTGCGAAGCGCTTCCCGGCTACGACGGGCCGACCGGCCTGGGTAGTCCCTACGGAGCCCCCGAAGCGCTCGCCTCGTTCCAAGAGGAACCGCAGAGGCAGGAACCGCAGGGCAGCTGGGTCGGCAAAGTGGGCTCGGCCGGCTACCTGCTCGCCGGCTGGGATTCGCCGGTCGGCTCACACGGCGCCGAGGACGTCTCAGATCTGCCGAACGTGACCGCCGATCTCGTGCAGGGAAGCCGCTGGCAGTGGGCTCAGAACACCACCGACGTACGCGCGCTTCAGGGGCTCGACGGCACGGCCCGTAACGCCGCGACCTACTACGACCCGACCCAGATCCAGATGAGACTGAGCTTCGCAACCGCCTACAGCGGCAACCTCCACCTCTACGCGGTCGACTGGGACTCGACGGCGCGCCGCGAGAGGGTGTCCGTGAACCTTCGCGCGCAGGCGCTCACGAGCAGCTTCAACCAGGGCGCCTGGCTCACGTTCCCCGTAAAAGTGGCCGCGGGGGAAACGCTGACCGTGACAGTCACCCGGACGGCGGGCTCGAACGCCGTCCTCTCCGGCATCTTCCTCGGCGAAACCGGCGCGCCGCCGGCGCCCACCGCGTCGAGCGCGCCGCAGGGTGCCTGGGTGGGCAAGGTCGGCTCGGAAGGCTATGACCTGGGCGGCTGGGACGGCCCCACCGGAGACGTCTCCTACCTGCCCAACGCGGAACTGAGCCTCTGGCAGGGCAGTCGCTATCAGTGGGCGCGCGCCACGACGGACGCGCGTGCGCTGTCGGACCCGGGCGGGCTGACGAGGAACGCGGGCACCTACTACGACGCCAACCAGCTGATGCTGGCGCTGAGGTTCAAGGCGGCCTACAAAGGCAACCTGCACCTGTACGCCGTGGACTTCGACCACGCCGGGCGGCGCGAGGTCGTAACGGTGAATGGTCACAGTCCGCTGTCGGGCGAATCGGGCGCCGGCGTCTGGATGAGTGAAGTCGAAGCCGGCCAGAGCGCCGTGCTTGGCGCATTCGGCGAAGGCGCCTGGCTGAGCGTCCCCGTCAACGTGGCCGCGGGAGGCTATGTGACGATCGCGGTGCAGCGCACCGCCGGCCCCAACGCCGTGCTGTCCGGAGTCTTCCTCGGTGAAAACGCTGCTCCTCCCGCGCTCACAGCGTCCAGCGCGCCGCAGGGCAGCTGGGTCGGCAAAGCGGGCTCGGAAGGCTATGACCTGGCCGATTGGGACGGTCCCGCAGGCGATGTCTCCTACCTGCCGCACGCCTCGCTCAGCATCCTGCAGGGCAGTCGCTATCAGTGGGCGGCGCAGAGCTCCGACGCCCGCGCGCTGTTCGATCCGGGCGGGCTGACGCGCAACGCGGGCGCCTACTACGACCCCAACGAGATCCTCCTCACGCTGACCGCGACGAGCAGCTACACGGGCAATCTGCATCTGTATGCCGTCGACTTCGACCACGGCGGGCGGCGCGAGATCATCACGGTCAACGGTCAGAGCGCGGTGCTCGGTGAATTCAGCGAAGGCGCCTGGGTGAGCTTTCCGATATCCCTGCAGAAGGGTGAAACGGTGACGATCACGGTCGATCGCACGGCCGGTGCCAACGCCGTGCTGTCGGGGATCTTCATGGGCGATGCCGGTCCGCCGCCGGCCATGGAAACGCCGAGCGCCCCCCAGGGCAACTGGGTCGGCAGCTACGGCTCCGCGGGCTATGACCTGGGTGGGTGGAACGGTGAAAGCGACTTCGCCTCGATGCCCGGAGTGTCGCTCAACCTCGCGCAGGGGAACCGCTATGTGTGGGCCCCCTCGACCACGGACCCGCGCGCACTGGAGCGCCCGGACGGTCTCACCCGCGAGGCGGCCACCTACTACGACCCCAACCAGATCCGCCTGTCGCTGACCTTCAGTTCGGCCTACACCGGCAACCTGCATCTGTACGCGGTCGACTGGGACTCGAGCCAACGGCGCGAGCGGATCAGCGTCAACGGCCAGACCGCCGTGCTCTCGAACAGCTTCAACCAGGGCGCCTGGGTCAGCCTCCCGATCTCGGTGGCCGCTGGCGAAACAGTGTCGATCGTGGTCGACCGCACGGCCGGGGCAAACGCGCTGCTCTCAGGCGTCTTCCTCGGCACCGGGCTGGCCGCGCAGAAAGCGCTGATTCCGCTTTATGACAACGCCAATGCGGCCGACTGGACAGAGGCCTGCTCGCAGACCGCCGGCGGATCGCTGATCATCGCCGACGTCGCCGAAGGGCAGGGACCGGGCAGTGCCAGCGTGCCGGCGTGGGCGAACGTGATCGACAACTGCCCCTCCTACGGGCGCGCCTCGGTGATCGGCTACGTGTGGACGGACTACGGCGAGGGCGGCCAGGCGAGCATCGCCGGCGTCGAGAGTCAGATCAACGCCTGGTACTCCTACTACCCCGGCGAGATCGCCGGCATCTTCTTCGACGGCGTCTCAGACGCCGTCCCGGGAACGAGCACGAGCAACGAAAGTCTCTATGAGACGCTCGCCTCCTACGTGCACACCCACGAGGGCAGCGGCGCCGAGGTCGTGTTCAACTTCGGCGCCGACCCCGGCTCCGATTGGATGCTGAAGAGCCACGAAGCCGGCAACAACGCGAACCTCATCATCACCTTTGAGGGCTCCTATGACACCGCCGGAGAAGGCCCGTACACCTCGTGGACGCAGGCCGCCTGGGAGGAGGCCTACCCGGCGGATGACTTCGCGGCGCTCGTCTACAACGCCCCCAATGAAGCCGCCACGCCGCAGCCCGCCTCCGCATGCAACTCGCTGGCAAAGCAGAACATCGGCTACACCTACGTGGGCACCTGGTACGACGTGCTGGCGCCCTACTTCACCAGCTTTCTGACGGACTCGGCAAGCGGGGAGTGCTGAGGCGGGCCGTGGGCCGAGGCCCACCGGACCTTCCTTTGAGGGGCCCCGACCGACCCGCTTGCTACCCGCCCGCCTCAAGC
This sequence comes from uncultured Solirubrobacteraceae bacterium, assembly GCA_963779605.1. Taxonomy (GTDB): domain Bacteria; phylum Actinomycetota; class Thermoleophilia; order Solirubrobacterales; family Solirubrobacteraceae; genus Palsa-744. Next base: position 1,121,296 of record CAVZYR010000003.1, on the reverse strand, counting down.
CGAAACTCAGAGGCCGCGGAGCCTCGCCGCTGTCAGCGCCCGTACCAGCGACGCCTGCCGCCGTCGGGCACGCCGCCGAGATCCTTCAGTGCAAACCTCCTGCGGGCGCACCTGCCGTGCGGCGGGCCCCGGAGCTTGGGGGGACAGTCCCAGGGCCGCGCCACACCGCGAAAGGGTCCAGGAGGAAAGACCCACTGCTATGCAGCTATACCCGGCGCTGCGGGTCGTAAACCCGGCAAGCCGCTCCGGCGCTCAACCCGACGCCCTCCGCGCTCGGACGTCCCGGGAAGCACAGGAGCGAGAGCGGCTCCCCTCCTAACCGGGGGGCCTTTGGGGGCAATGGCCCAGCAGGGCTCTACCCCGCGGCACGAATGAGAAACAGGTCCGATCGCCGACCGGGGCCGCGGGCGCCCGCCGCCGGCTTTCGGTTAGAGGCGACGACCGGAATCGAACCGGTGTAGACGGCTTTGCAGGCCGCTGCGTAGCCACTCCGCCACGTCGCCTGGGGCCCAGGAGGGTATCGGGCTGCTGCGAGTGTAGGCCGATCGCGCGATGGCCCCGTTATGAACTTCTTGGGCAGCCGTTAGCCGGCCTTTGGGACAGCGTTAGCGTCCGATCAGCGAGTCCTCGCATGATGGCCTCGTCCATCGAAATCAGAGGTGACCCGTGAAACGTCCACTTGCAGTAGTGCTTGCCGCCCTCTTTGGGGCGGCCGCCGCGACCGTTGGAGCATTCGTGCTTGGTGTTGGCGCTCACGGTTCGCCGTCAACGGTGCGCGCGTCGACAACGTCGCTCAAGGGAAGCTCCTCAGGAGTCCGACGCGAGGTCGCCTCCACCGCGCTCACCGCTACTCAGATCTACCAGCGCGATTCAAGCGGTGTTGTCGCGATCCAGGCGGTCACGTCCGAGGGAGCTGACAGCGGCACGGGCATCGTGCTCAACGAAGAAGGTCTGATTCTCACGAACGACCATGTGATCGCCGGCGCGAAGAGTCTCACGGTGGCCGCCAAAGGGTCCTCGAGCGTTACCCGCCCGGCGACGATCGTCGGCGAAGAAGCCAACGAGGACCTCGCGCTGATCCACGTCGATCCCTCCGGACTCGGCTTGAAACCGCTGACCCTGGCGAGCTCGAGCCCGGTGCAGGTCGGTGACGCCGTGTACGCGATCGGCAATCCCTACGGTCTCGACGAGACGCTCACCCGCGGCATCGTGTCGGCGCTCGGCCGAGAAATATCCGCGCCGGACGGTTCCAAGATAAGCGACGTGATCCAGACGGATGCGGCGCTCAACCCGGGCAACTCGGGCGGACCGCTGCTCAACGAAGAGGGCGAAGTGATTGGTGTCAACTCCCAGATCGCCAGCGACGCGGCGAGCGTCGCCGGCTCTCAACCCGGGAGCACCGGTGTCGGCTTCGCGATCTCCTCGAACACCGTGGCGCAGGTGATCAAGACAATCAAATCCGGCAACGGCGTCTCCTCTAACTCGGCGAGCCGCAGCACGACCCAGGTTGAAGGCGCCGGCGGCACGCAATCGCCCTACGGCAGGCGCTCACCCTACGGTGAAGCCGAAGCGGCGGGCCCTCGCTCCGAACAGCCCACCGAAGCCGCCACCGAAACCGGCTCTGGCGCTGGTGGCGTCGAAGGCGGCGAAGCTGGCTTGAGCGGCTCAGAACCGGCGGTCTCAGGACGCGAAGGCCGCGTTGTGATCGTGCCCTGACGGGGCACGAGACCCGGGCGACCTGGGAGGCTCCGCTCGGGCCTCGTGCCGCGTTCGGCTCGCCGATCGGTCGCGGAGCTCCGACGGCTCGCGGCGCTGACGCGTTGCTAGGCTTGGAGCCATTCCCAGGGCGATTAGCTCAGCTGGGAGAGCGCCGCCTCGACAAGGCGGAGGTCACTGGTTCGAGCCCAGTATCGCCCATTGCTTAGCGCCCATGCTGACGGGCGTTTCGCGTTCTCTTGGTAGCAATTTGATAGCAATTTCGGACGCACAAGGGGAGCAATGGCAACTGAGTGGAACGAAGATGCATCGGCGATCGTGGTCTACAGGGCGATGGGGCCGTGGCTGCACTTGGTCCGTCGCGAGCGTGAGAACGGCGACACGATATGGCTGGAGGCGAAGCACTCGATGAGCGGCGGCCAGCCCTCGCAGCCGATCAAAGACGCGGCAGCGCTGAGCCCGGAGGAGCTTCTCGAGGCGCTACGCGGACCGCTCGGCGTGAAGTAGCGCCCGGCGCAGCGCTCGGCGCCGCGACGTGGCCTTCTGCTCGCATCCGCTGAATCGCTCGCATCCGCATTTCGCGCTGCTGCCTAGAAAGGCCAGTGCACCAATCGTGGAGGAGCTCGACGGCCAGCGTCTGTAGCCACCAGCTACTGGAGCGGGTGTCGATCGCGCACCAGGGCCACGCTCCCAGCCGACGCCACAGACGTCGCCCCTCGCGAGCGAGCTTTCCCGCTTCTTCCCTGTTCTCGTAGCTCAGCCGATTAGTGATTTCTTCGGGGCTGCTCACGAGAAGGTCGCGCGCGACCGCAGCAGCCAGTTGGCATAGGACACGATCTTCGCCTGGAGCGATGTCGATCAGCACGCGTGGATTCCCTGTTTCAAGAAACGCCAGCACGCGGTGCGGCATCTTGGAAGTGGGCAACTGCGGGTCGCCGCCATAGATGCGAGGCACGACCATCTCGGGCATCGCGTGCCAGACAGGGCGACCCCGATCGCTCGCCTTGTCGAAGAACCTCGCCAGCGGCTCGCCCAGTTCCGGACCGGAAAAAGCCGCCGGACCTAAAACCGCGTCTGAGGTCCGATCCCCAGTGAGTGGCCGTCCTTGAATATCCGACATGGCCCAAATGATGAAGCAACTGCCACTCGGAACCGTGATCGCGGCACGGCGACTGGCGCTGGGACTTTCCCGCGAGGCTCTCGGAGCTGCGGCCGGTGGCGTAAGTGGCTCAACCGTCCTGCGCGTGGAGCAGGGCACCGTGCGCCCTCACCCGAGCACCGTCTTCGCTCTCACACAAGCACTGAGCGCAGCTGAGTCTGCCCAAGGGCACGATCGAGCGTCGAACGTTTGACGCCTCACTCGAGCTGCGCGGCGAAGGGTCGAACGGCCCGCGACTCGTCGGCTACGCCACCACCTTCGAGACCCCCTACAACGTTGGCGGTAAGAATGGCTTCACCGAGACGATCGGGCGAGGTGCGCTGAAGCGAAGCCTGAGGGACAACGCCGACGTGGTTTTGCTCATCAACCATGAAGGCGTCCCGCTCGCAAGGACGAGCTCGGGCACGATGACGCTCTCCGAAGACGCCCGGGTGCTCAAAGTGGACGCTGAACTCGACGCCTCAAACCCGGACGTTCAGCGCCTCATCTCACCGCTGGAACGGGGAGACATGGATGCGATGTCGATGGCGTTCAGGGTGACCGGGCAGCAGTGGAACGAAGACAAAACGGAACGCCTGATCACCGCCCTCTCGATCCACCGCGGCGATGTAAGCGTGGTCTCGAGTCCGGCCAACGAGTCAACGTCGGTGTCACTCCGTGCGGCCGAGCTGAGCGACCCGAAGCCATCGGTGACCCGTCGCAGCCATCTCGAGCTCGCCGAGTCCTACAAAGTAAAAGGGACAACTACCGCGAGAAAGCCCACGGCAGCCGGCACTCGGTCACGCTGGGAAGCGCGGGCCTACTCACAGGCTCAGATCGACCAGCTCGGCAAGGCCGGAAAGGCTCACAAAGCCCGCGACGGTCACTACGCCTTCCCGGTCAACTCGAAGGAAGACGTCGAAAATGCCGTGAAGGCGGTGGGGCGTGCTCCGGAAGGTGAACGGGGGAGCATCCGGCGCTTCATCATGCTGAGGGCCAGGGAACTCAGCGCTAGTGCCCTGATCCCGAGCACCTGGCAAGCCACCGGCTCGCTCGCGGCATGAACCTTCTCAACTGCGCGGAGCTGTTTCGCTCCTTTCGGCGCCCGACGCGGCGGCAGCAACCCGGCGCAGATCGGTCTGGTCCGCGTCGGGCTCTGCCGCTGAGCCGATGAGCACGAAAGCCTGCGACGGCTGCGGGAGCGCTCTCGGCCTCGTTGAGGCGGTGCCTGTGGCTGATCTCGTGACCGGCGAGCCGGTGGAGCTTCAGCTCTGTGAGATGTGCCGGCGCAGTCGCTATCGCACCTGGCGCCGCCGCTATGAACCCGTGGGGGCCACCGGCTGATGTTGGCTTTGGCGATGAGCGACTCGGAAGGGCTGCGATGATCCGGTTCGGGGTCCTGCATCTAATGGGGATAGCGTTGTGCGTGTCCCCGCCGGGCGACGCCCAGCACGACGAGACCCTCAGCGGTGGAACTTCCTCCCGATCCCTTCGTTCCAGACGATCCTCGGTTTCGAGACTCGCCCTTGGCTCAAGACATGCTGGAGGCCGCGCAGCTGATGTTCGGCTTCGTCAACGCAGCGTCGCTCGCCTCTCTCGTCGAGACGCTGAGGAAAGCCGACCGCCGCGACCTAGAGCTCGTTGGCATGCTCGCGTTGAGCAGCCATGTCCGCGAGGCGTTTGCGACGCTCGCCGAGGAGGGGTCGCTGACCGAGGAGGAGGCCGATGCTCACTTTTTGGATTGGCTCATCGGTCCGGTGACCGACGGAACGCTCGACGACCCCGTCGGCTCTGGATAGCTTCGCCGGAACGTGCGGGGACTTCCGAGGCGATCCCCACACTGGCTGTGGCGACTCGTTTAGGGTCAGCGCACTCCACACACGCACACGTTGGGAGGCGTCCCCGGTTGTTCCTCCTCCTCCAACCGGGGACGCAAGCCTCTCCCGTATCGCTCCCCGCAAGCTCAACGCTTCAAGCGATCAAAGGCTACCCCCGGTTACGCGACGATCAATCGGGCACGGTGCATTTTGCGCGGGGCAACCTCGCAGTTTCGGCGGAAAACCTCACGGCGAGCGCCCTCCAGAACGGCTCGCAGCCTCCAGGACGCAGGAGGCTGCGAGCGACTACGGATTGCGCACTTCAGATGGTCTATCGGCGCCGGGGCAAACTCCCTGCCGATTCTGAGAGGACCGATGTGCTAGCCGCGGCGAGAGGGGGTCCAGGCGGGCGTGTTGGAAAGTGCCCCCGCGCCTTAGGGGGGGAGGCCGGGGGCGTGGCACCAGGAGAGCCATTCTCGGGGCGCAAGGAACACGTTAGAGCCATGCCGAGTGACTCCCCGCGGTTCGCTCGATCCTCGCCCGACGCCGCCGTGCCGTGGTCGGGACTGATGCGGCCGTGGGAGGACCCCCGGCTGAGGATCGTACTTTCGCCGGGGGTGTTGCTCTCCCTCCCATCCCCTCGGCTCCCGCTCTGCGTCGATCAGCCGAGGGCGCGCCACCGAGTAATGGGTACACCCGGCGCACGGGCAAGACTACTCCGCCCCTCTAGGACGAACTCGCAGCCTCCGGGGGGCGAAGGCTGCGAGCACTGGACATTGGGGAACTACGGTGGGGACTGCAGATGGTGTATCGGCATGAGGCCAACACGCGGCCGATTCGGAGAGGACGTTCGTACGACCCAGGCCAGGCAGCATCGCTCTCCGGTGACACGCTGAGCTATGCCCAGTGACTTCGCCCCGGTTCGCAGCATCTTGGCCCGTGAGCGGGAGCAGGGGAGGCCCTTCTCTGAGGCGTGGAAGGTGGCCCTTGAAGCCGTCGAGGACCGGGAGAGGCGGCAAGTGCTCAGGGACACCCGGCAGGCATGGCAGGACGGCTACGAACGGCGGGAGTCCAACATGAAGGCGCTGACGTGATCATCGTGTCAGTGTGGACCGTCGCGTCCCGGCGTCGTCCTCACGTCGGCGTAGGGTCCGGCGATGAACTCAATACGCAGGCATCTCAGCTACGCCAACGTCGTCGCCACGATGGCTCTTGTCCTCGCAATGGGGGGCACGGCCGTTGCTGCCAAGCACTACCTGATCAACTCGACCAGCCAGATCAAGCCCAGCGTGCTCAAGAAGCTGAAGGGCAACGCGGGCGCGACGGGTGCGGCCGGTGTGGCTGGCGCGGCCGGCACGCAGGGCAAAGAAGGACCGCAGGGCAAAGAAGGCTCGAAAGGCCTACAGGGAATCGAAGGCCCCTCGGGTATCAGCGGCTATCAGGTCGTTAAAGGTCCCGTCGCAACCAATGAAGGCGGTACGTTCAACTTTGCGCGTTCCAATGCGAAATGCCCGTCTGGACTAAAAGCCCTCGGTGGAGGCTTCCTCACCATCTCAGGCGAAAACGGGAAGATCTACGTCGCCGACGATGGACCCAACGGTTCCGGAGAATGGGAAATCATCACGGCGAGCGCCTCTGCAACCGGGTATACGATGGCCGCTTTTGCGATCTGTGCGAACGTGACGAGCTAGACACGGCAGCACCACCCCGGCGGGCGTCATGGTCTTGACGTTCGCCGGGGAGCGGAGCTGGCACCCTGTAGCCCATGTCGCACGAGCCCGAGCCCTGGCAGACCAACGCCGCCCGACCGGCCATGATGATCGAGAAGCCGAAGGGCACGGTCAGCATCTCGGCTCTCGGCAGAGAGCGGTTTCGCGTCGAGGCACCGGGCCATGACTCAGAAGTCGAGGGCTACCAGGAGGCGAGGGCCTTGGCGCACCAGCTCGCAGCGGGGGTGGAGTAGGTCGTGCCCGCTCGCTAGAGCCTCAGTGCGTGACATACCGCAGCAGGGATCGCGGGCTTCTTTCCCGCATGACACAGGCCGGTCGATAGGGCCGACCCGTAGGTCGCGACCCTCCAATGCACCCCCACGTCACGGAAGACGATGAAGATGCCTCGCTGTCTCTGCCACGGCGCTGAGGGTCGTCGGAACCGCTGTTCGGCATCGGCCCAGCCGTTGTTTGTGACCCGCGCATTTGTGAGGTATTGATGGCGTACGTCGAAACCATCGGTGTGGTGAGCGTTTGCGGTCGAGGCAAGAGTGCGGATGAGCGCCGTCGATGCGCGATGAGCGACAACTGCTGGCGGCGCAGGCCATCCCCCCAGGTTGAAACCGACTTCGCTGCCGAGGCTAACGCAGCGCCAGTCCTGATTGGTGAACGCGGGATCGGAGAACGCGATCACAAAACGCTGCCCGTTGAAAGAGCCCCTACCCTGCACAGTCCCGGCGTAGCCATGAAGCGCGACCGCGCCGGTTACGCCCCCTTCAGCTTCGGAAAGCGGGGTCGGACTGCCTTCGTAAACGGGATGCGGAGCGACGTACGGCCTGGCTTCGATCAACCCCGCAAGCGTGGCCGACGTCCCCCCAATCGCCCCAACCTCTTCATCACACCGAGGTCCGACGCTGAACGGCTCAGCCTGGATGGTGCCGACGTTGAGCGATCCATTGTCAAGCCAGCGTTCGCCCCAATAGGCCGGGTTCCACGCTTCAAGCTGGAGCGTGAGGCTGCCAGCGGTCGCGTCATAGGTCACGAGGATTTCGTGGGGATGCTCCGAGAGCTGATCGGCGGGTGGTTTGGGTTCACCAATGCTGCGCGGATTCTGTGGTTCTTCGTAGACGATACGGCCTGTGTGGACCGCCGCCGAGGCTGTCGCTGGGGCAACGAGCGTCATCAGCGCGGCACTTGCGGCGAGCGCGAGGCCATGCTTGTCGACGATCGATCTCAGCACGCCCATCGAGGCAGGGTATGACACGACAGCCGAAACCGTGCAAACAACTGGCCGAGGGCGTAAGATCAACCCATCGATACAAGCGCCCCCGCACCGTTGTCGCGGCCGGGGGCATGGCACAGGAGGTTGAGCTCCCATGCGATTGAGAATCCTACGGTGCGAGCTGTTGGTCGAGGGTGGTGCGTCATGGCGCGGCGTCGACCATACGGAAGCGGCTCCCTCTATGCGCGCGGCGGCGTTTGGTACGGCCACTGGCGCGGCGACAGCGGACGCCAGGTCAAGCGCCGCGTCGGCCCCGTCCGCTCGCAGGGCAGCCGGGACGGTTTGACCCGTAAGCAGGCAGAGGCCGAGCTGCGCAAGCTGATCTCCACGGTTGAGCCCGGCCCGATCGTGCAGGGCGATGCGCTGACGATCGCCGAGCTTGGCCGCCGCTATCTCGCCGACGCTGAGGCACCCACGCGTAAGAGGGCCACGGTGACCGCCGTGGAGTCGATCCTGCGCGTCTGGCTCGAGCCCTATTTCGCCGAGCAGGACGTGCGGAAGATCAGCGAGAAGGACGTGCGCGAGCTGATGGGCATGATGCGCGACGGGCGCCGGCCGGGGGAGAGGGCGAAGGGCGACCGCCGCTATGGCCGCAAGGTCGGCCCGAAGTCGATCCGCAATTACATCGGCACTCTCTCAGCGCGTCTCGCCTACGCGGAGCAGCGCAGGTGGATCGAGGCGAACGTCGCGAGGCGCGTGAAGCTGCCGCAGAAGCCCGAGAGCAGTGAGATCCGGTTCCTTGACCCCGTGGAGGCTCGCGCACTCGCCTACGCGGCCGTGAGTGGCACCTACCAGGCGATCGACCGGGCGCTGTACCTGACGGCGGCGATGACCGGGCTGCGGCAGGGCGAGCTCGTGGCGCTGCGGTGGATGGACGTGGACTGGCCGGCGGCTCGCATCCGCGTGCGCCAGAACTACGTGCTGGGGGAGTTCGGGACGCCGAAGTCTCGCCGCTCGACGCGTAGCGTGCCCATGGCCGATGAGGTTGCCGGCGAGCTGGACCGACTCTCGAAGGCGGCAGGCACTCCCGCGGGTGCTGCGCTTGTGTCCGCGGGTCCGCTGAACAAGGCGGCGATATTGCGCCGCTACCACCGTGCACTCAAGGTGGCGGCGCTGGACGAGTCACATCGCTTTCACGACCTCCGCCATACGATCGGCACGAGGATGGCCGCGGCCGGCGTGCCGATGCGCACGCTGCAGGAGTGGATGGGGCACCGCGACATCGAAACGACACAGCGCTACGCCGACTACGCGCCGAGTGCGCACGAGGCGGCATTCGTGGAGGCGGCGTTCGGTGCCAAGGACAGACCCGTTCACCGGACAACTTGGTAGCAATCTGAGCGAAGCTGACGTGACCCGAGAGCAGCTAAGCGCAGCAAATACGGGTGATCTCACCCGAGACCAGTCACGGTGAACGGTTCGAGCCCAGTATCGCCCATCGACAGAGAGGCCCCGCAAACGTGCGGCTTTTCTCGTTCATGGGGCCCTCGAGGCGGAGCGCCGAATGTAGCGGAAGCGATACGTTTTCCCACATTCTTCCCACATGGCCTGAGCGCGGACGCCCGGCCAGAATCGGCAGCACCGCTGCCGATTTGCCACTCCGGAGACACGGCCCGGCAAGCCAGCGGTACAGTCGGGCGGTGGCGCACGCAGGCGACTCCCACGAGCAGCGCGTCGCGTAGTCGCTGCCCGTCGCCCAGGGGGATACTCCCTGCACGATGCCCGAGGAGTCCACGACCCCCGACCTGGTGGAGCTGACGCGGCAGGCGATCGACGCAATGACCCGAGGCGACCTCGACGCGGCGATCAGCTACGCCGCGCCCAACGCGGTCTTTGATGCACCGCGTCACGGGGTTGGCACCTTCGAGGGTGCGGCGGCGGTGCGTGGCTTCCTCGAGGACTGGGTCGGTGCCTTCGAGGAGTTGGAGTACGCGTTTGAGGAGCTTTTCGACGTTGGCAACGGTGTCGTGTTCGCAGCCGTTTCGCAGAAGGCACGTCCGGTCGGCACCACCGGCTACGTTCGGCAGCGCGAGGGATGGGTCTGGCTGTGGGTCGAGGGCCTGATCGCCACTCTCACCGTCTACCCCGAAGCCGAAATCGACGAGGCCCGCGCTGTCGCCGAACGGCTCGCCGAGGAGCGGGAGGAGGCTGATGTCTGAGCAGCCTGCGCCCCCGGACCCGGTGGTGCTTCTGATCGCCGCGCTGCGGGCATGGAATCGCCATGACCTCGACGCGTACATGAGGTTCATGAGTCCCGATGTCGTCCTGGACGCTTCCTCCATCGGAGTGGGCGTCCATGAGGGCGCGGGGGCTTTTCGGCGCTTTTGCGAAGACTGGCTGGACCCCTACGACGAGTGGACTGTAGAGATCGAGGAGATCGCCGATCTCGACGGCGGAGCCGTGTTCGCCTTACTGCTCCAGCGGGCGCGTCTTTCCGGGAGTGACGCCGAGATTCAGTTGCGCTACGCGCAGCTCAGTGAGTGGGTGGGGGATGTGAGCGTGCGTTCCACCTTCTGGACCGACATCGATGAGGGCCGTGTAGCCGCCGAACGCCTCGCCGAGTCGAGGGTGCAACCGTAACGACTTTCGCTGCCGTTTCGCTAGACCCTCCTAGGTCAGAGCGAGTCGCTCTTGCGCCGGTTGCAGTCGGCGCACAGGAGCTGCAGGTTCTCGATCGTCGTCGCCCCTCCCAGCGCGACCGGCAGGATGTGGTCGTACTGGATATCGAAGTTCGAGTCGCACATGAGGCTGCGCGCGGATTGAAGCTTCTGCGGCTGTCTGCGCTGACGCTGTAGGACGAGGGCCTTCACGTCGTCCTCTCCGAATTCGTCGTCGTCCCAGTAAAAGCGATCGTGGAAGTGCCAGAGCATCCGCCTGCCGTTACGGATCATCGGCACCGGCGCATCCTTTTGATGGTGTGGCCGTGCTTCGCCGCCCGGGTGCCGATGGCGGTGGCCATGTTGCCCGAGCCGACGACGCTGATGGTGATCATGACGTCTGTTCCTTGGTTTTGTATGGATCAGTGGTCGTGGGGGTCTTGCTGACTTGCTGTGGCGGCGTGTCGAAGGTTCGCCGGCGCCCACGTGTCAGATCGGCACGCTGACGACCACCGGCGCCGCGCTCAGATCACTGTGGTGCCGCCGTCGACGACCAGCTCCATGCCGTTGACGTAGCTCGAGTCGTCCGAGGCGAGGAACAACGCGACCGACGCGATCTCCTCAGGGCGGCCCATCTCTCGCCGCGGGATCACGGACTCGAACTGCGCCTTCATCTGCTCGTCCATCACCTCCTCCATCATCGGCGTGGCGACCTGGCCGGGGGTCAGCACGTTCACCCGGATCTTCCTGTCCCTCAGCTCGGACACCCACACCCGTGCGTAGGCGGGCAGCACGGCCTTGCTCGCTGCATACACGCTCCAATTGGGGTAGCCCCGGAGCGAAGCGTTTGACCCGGTCATGAAGATCGAGCCTCCGTCGTTGAACAGCGGCAGCGCCTTCTGGACCGTGAACAGCGTGCCGCGCGCGTTCACCGAGAAGGCGGCATCGAACTGCTCCTCGGTGATCTCGTCGAGCCTGCCCTGCTCGCCCGCCCCGGCACTTGCCCACAACACGTCAACTGCGCCCTTTTCCTGCTTGACCGTCTCGAACAAACGGTCCAGATCGGCGAGGTCGGCCGAATCGGCCTGCACGCCGGTCACGTTCCGGCCGATCTGCTCGACGGCTTCGTCCAGCGCCTCCTTACGTCGGCCCGAGATGAAGACGTGGGCTCCTTCGTCCACGAACAAGCTTGGCACCGGCCAGCGCCATACCACTTGTCGCACCTGTGATCACCGCGACCTTGCCATCGAGCTTTCCCATGAGGACTCCATTCGATTGGTAGTTCCGATGCTATGTACACCGATGCGGGTGCTTAACGTATCAGGTGATCAGACTATGCACACCGAGTCGGTACCCATCTGGGCTACGCTAGGCCTATGACAGAGTTGGAGAAGGGGCCGCGAGGCCTGCGCCGCGGCAGGGGCGCACGAGAGCGCATCCTCAGCGCTTCGCAACAACTGTTCCGCGATCAAGGCATCAACCGCACCGGCATGGACCAGCTCTGCGCGGTGGCAGAGGTGTCCAAGCGGACGCTCTACCAGCACTTCCCCGGCAAGGACGAGTCTGATCGCCGAGTACCTACGCCGATTCGATCCCGACATCCTGCCCGAGGTCTTCGACCGCGCCGACCTCACACCCCGCGAACGACTCCTCGCCGTCTTCGACATCCACGCGCCGCTGTGTCCGTTCATCGGGGCGGCCGTCGAGATCCAAGACCCGGGCCACCCGGCACGTCTGCTCGCCCGCGACTACAAGCAGGCCTTTGCCGCCCGGCTCACCGATACCGCCCGCGAGGCCGGTGCCACCGACCCCGAGCGGCTCGGCGAGCAACTGGCGCTGCTCCTGGATGGCGCCACGGCCCGCAGCCGAGTCCTCAACACCGACACCTTCTCCAGTGCCGCCGCCATCGCAGTCGTCCTCGTCGACAACGCCATCCCCACGGCAGCGCTACCGGCCGGCGCAGGCGCTTAGTCGTCTCTTTAGACGCTGACTCGGGCGATGGGCAGCAGTCTCGGCTGAGCGCGAGGCGCTCCCTGGCGGTGGGGTCTCGAGCGAATCGCGCGAGGCCGCTACCAGCTGCCGCCGCTGAGTCGGGCGACCAGTTCGAGCATTGCGTCAAGCGCGGCCTCCAGCGGCTTGGTGTCGCGTTTGACCTGAGTGAGGAGCAGGCCGCCCTGCAGGGCGGCCAGCAGCGCGAGGGCGAGGGTGTCGGGGTCGGTGTCGGGCGTGAGCTCGCCTCGTGCTTGCATCTCTCGTAGACCGCTCTGTATCGTGGATTCCCAACGTTTGAAGCCCTCGGCGACGTGGGCTCTTGCGTCGGGATCGGGCTCGGCTAGCGCGCCTCCGAGAGAGCCGATTGGGCAGCCGCCGCTGCAGTGGTGCTCGCGCTGGTGCTCGATCAGATAGTCGCGCCAGGCTCGGAGGCCCTCCAGCGTGCTGAAATCGAACATCTCCTGCCCGCCGACCATTGTGTCGGCCTGGTGGTCAACGACTGCCCGGACCAGGGCCGGCTTGTCGTCGAAGTAGTGGTAGAGCTGCGAGCTCGAGACGTCCGCCGCCGCGCGCACGTCCTCGATCGTCGTGTGGGCGACGCCTTGCCGGAAGATCAAGCCGGCCGCCGCGTCGACTATGCGCTGACGGGTCTCCTGGCCCTTGCGCGTCAACGGCCGAGGGGAGGGGCTACTCGTGGTCATACCGCAGATTCTACCAACAGAATGGATCGCACCATCCATTGTCTGCTAGAGTGGAACGCACGATCCATTTACGGGGTCGCGACAACCACTCAAAGGGAGAACGCGATACATGGCACTTCAAGGCAAGACCGCCCTTATCACCGGCGGCACATCCGGGATGGGTTCCGCCACCGCACTGGCGATGGCCGAGAAGGGCGCGTCGGTGATCATCACCGGCCGCGATGAGACCCGTGGCGCGAGCACCGTGGAGAAGATCCGGGCGGGGGGGCACGATGCGCAGTTCATCGCCGCTGATTTCTCGGAGATGTCCGAGGTGGGGCGCGTTGCGGACGCAGCAGGCGAGATCGATGTTCTGGTCAACTGTGCCGGCGTTGCCGCCCTCGCACCGACGGCTGACACCGACGAGGCGGCGTTCGACGGGCTGTTCCAGATCAACGTCAAGGCGCCGTTCTTCCTGGTCGCCGCGCTCGCCCCGAAGATCGCCGCCCGCGGCGGCGGATCGATCATCAACGTGTCAACGATGGTCGCGAGCTATGGCCAGCCAGGCATGGCTGCCTACGGCGCCTCGCGCGCCGCGATCGAGCTGCTCACCAAGGCGTGGGCCGCCGAGTACGGGCCACAGAACGTCCGGGTCAACGCGGTCGCTCCCGGTCCGACGTTGACCCCGGCGGTGGCGCCGAGGTTGGAGATGGCCAAGGAGTTTGCCAAGCAGATTCCGCTCCGCCGCGTCGCTGAAGTGCACGAGCTGTCCGACGTGATCACGTTCCTCGCGACCCCCGCGGCCGGCTACATCAACGGCGCAATTATCCACGTCGACGGCGGCCGCACCGCGATCTGAGAGGGGAGGAGATGATTCTGGTCACGACTCCCGGCAACGTTCGGACACGAAGCGAGAGAACCGTGGCCGGCCGCCCGCGCCCGGCGGCTGGCCACGGACCGCTGAGGGTCCGCCAAACACCCACTGCGCGACCTCGACGAGACGCAAGAAGTCCGAACAGCCGTACCCAGGATCGCCTATGACCATGTCCTCACCCAAGGAGCCAAGCACCCAAATGCAAACCACAGCGGGAAAGACAATCCTCATCACGGGCGCCAATACCGGCCTCGGTAAGGAGATGGCGAGGCAGCTGGCGCTGCGCGGGGATTTAGAGCGGATCTATCTCGGCTGCCGCAATGCGGAGAAGGCGGAGCGGGCAAAGGAGGACCTGGAGACGGTCAGCGGGCGCAAGATCTTCGAGGTAGTGATCATCGACCTGGAAGACCTTGCGTCGGTACGTGCTGCGGTGGCCGCGATCGGCGCTCCGTTGAACGCGCTCGCAATGATCGCCGGCGGCATCGGCGGCCCCACGCCAGCATCGTTGACGCAAGACAGGGTGACTGAGATATTCGCCCAGAACCTGCTCGGTCATGTGGTACTGCTCGAGAATCTGCTCGCAGCCGGGCTGCTCACGGATGTCGCGGTCCTCGCAGGCAGCGAGGGGGCGCGCGGAATCCCGAAGCTGCGGATCGCGCGACCAACGTTCACCGATCACAGCTCGGAGGAGTTCGCATCGGTGATCGACGGGTCGTTCTTCCAAGGCGGCAAGTTCGACATGATGCTCTCCTACGGCCAGATCAAGTACCTCGGCGCGCTGTGGATGGGCGCGATGGCCCGCATGCACCCCGAGCTCAGGTTCATCACGATGTCGCCGGGGAACACCGCGGGAACCGACGTGCTGCGCGACCAGCCCGCGCTCGTGCGGATCATCGCCAGCCGGATCCTGCTCCCGTACCTCGCGCCTGCCCTTCGCATCGGGCACAAGCTGGACGTTGGGGCCGAGCGACTGGTCAAAGCCGTCACGGACGCGTCACTGCAGAGCGGCGTCTTCTACGCAAGCGCCGCCAGCAAGATCACCGGACCGGTCATCGACCAGGCCGAGATCGTTCCCGACTTCCGCGACCCTGAGATCCAGGACCACGCATGCGAGGCGATCCAGCGGTTCGTACCGAGGCTCGCCGCGACTTGACGCTGTGCGCGCCGGCTGGCACCGAACCAGGGGAGCCGCCACCAGCGCCAGTACGCCCGCCGAGGGGCCGGCGCCGGTCGCAGCGTCGATCGCCCCGCACGCGTGCGAGGACTGCGATGCGGGGTTCGAGAAATCGTTCTGGGCGCTCAGCGTGCTGCTCGCGCCAGCACCGAACACGAGCCCCGCCACCAGCACCATCGCGTTGACGTCTTGGTCCATTCAACGGGTGCAGGAACTCATGACCGCCAGGCGCACTCGAGAGGACTCGAACCAGGCCATCGTCACTCGCGACTGCCTCGGACGGACTGGGGCGCTGAGCCAAGGTCGTGCCTACGCTGGGAGGCGATATCGGCCGCGAGCGACGCGCACAAACCTCGCGCCCGGGCCGTGGATGTTCCCGGCGAGTGTGGCCTTGACCGACCCGCCGGCTCACCAACCGATGCTGCTTCCGGATGCCCCGACCTCAAGCGTCAGGGGTCAACCGGAGCTCCGACCACGACGTCTCGCTTCCGGCAGATCCGGACTGGGGCGACGCCATGCTCGCCCACACACCCCCAAGGACCACCCCGAGAGAGCAGACCAGGGCCAGCCAAGCGCCATAGTGCAGGGAGAGCGAAAAGTATTCTTCGCCGCCTGGCGCTGAGGGCCGCTCGCCCATGCGAAAGAGCACACAGACGGTCGCCAGGACGCCGAGCCACGCGATCGATGCGTCGCGCGGCGATGGCAGCCCGCGAGATTCCACTAGGCGAAGCAGCGCCAGCAAGAACGCGACGCCGGCGAGAATCAGGACCACGACGCTCAGGTATTTGAGTGCCTGATGAGCGCTCAGTGTCGCGATCTGACGACCGGCAAGCCCGCTCACATCCGTATTCAGGCCGCCCACCTCGCTCTGGAGCGCCGCGTTGCCGTACTGCGCGGCGAGCTGTTGGGTCTCTTGCTGAAAGTAGGCCGTTCCGTTGGCGGTCAGGCTCACGCCATACCAGGGGAGGAATACCGACACCGCGAGCACAGCGGCACTCGCAGTCGCGACGAGCGGTCCATATCGAGCGCGATCGTCGGGCATCAGGGCGCTATCGGTCCGCCTCACGCCTTTCTTGAGCTTGGGGCCTGGAGCCGGACGTCGGGACCAGCTCCGTGGTTGCATCGTCGCCTGAGCCCGTCCGTCGGCCGTATGATCTCGCATGGCTTTGGCGGCCACCTGGCCCCGGCCCCGTGGCGGCAGCGACCGTCCCATGTTTGGCATCCGGTCGAATCGGGTAGCCCGGCAGTGGTCAACTTCCGCCGAGGTTGACCCTCTCTCAGCCCGCATCCGTGCGGGCTGTTTGTGTTCCGGGGCTCGAGGAGGGAGATGCGCCCGGTTGGTCTTCGCCTCCAACCGGGGCACCCCTCGACTCGCAGGGAACGACTGCGGGAGCTACAGGTGCCTCATCGGCAGGAGGGCCACCGTCACGCCCATTCCACGCAAACGTTTGTACTACCGAGGAGGTTCAGATGCCGGATGGGTCGATAGAGCGAGCGGCCCTGCGCGTCGCTTTGGCCTCGCGTGCTTCCCCGGCGCGAGCGCTGACCTACGTGCCGTCGAGGCTACACGTCGACGCCTCTCGTGAGCTTTGTGTCGGATGCCACACATGTCCTTGCGCCCGAGGTGTACGTTCCGCTCAGATACCTCGTACGGCGGCCGATTTTCGGTGGCCGTCCAAAGGCCTAAACGGGAGGCACTAATGAGCGCGACAGAGATTGACGGGGCCAAGCTCGAAGCTTTCATGGGTCATGCGCTAACGGACATGGGTGCGATCATCAGCGCGCCGCTCATGTTGATCGGCGAGAAGCTCGGCCTCTACAAAGCGATGGCTCACGCCGGGCCACTGACCTCGGAGGAGGTGGCGGAACGGTCCGGCGCGGCCGAGCGCTACGTTCGCGAGTGGCTTCGCAACCAGGCGGCCGGCGGCTACGTCACCTACGACCCCGAAAGCGACCGCTACACGCTGCCCGATGAGCACGCACTCGCCCTCGCCGACGAGGAGAGCCCCTTCTACATCCTCGGCGTCTACGACCTGATCGCGTCCTTGTACGCCGACGAAGATCAGATTCTCGAGGCCTTCCGCAGCGGCGAGGGCATGGGCTGGCACCAGCACGATCACCGGCTGTTCCGCGGGACCGAGCGGTTCTTCAGGCCCGGCTACCGCGCGCACCTCGTCACCGAGTGGATCCCGGCTCTCGATGGCGTGCAGGAGAAGCTCGAACGTGGCGCCAAGGTCGCCGATGTCGGCTGCGGCCACGGAGCGTCCACGATTCTCATGGCCGAGGCGTTCCCCAATTCGGAGTTCTTCGGTTTCGACTACCACGACGCTTCAATCGAGCGGGCTCGTGAGGCAGCCGGCGACGCCGGTGTGGGGGATCGCATCACGTTCGCGGTAGCGGCCGCCAAGGACTATCCGGGGGGCGGCTACGACCTGGTGTGCGTGTTCGACTGCCTGCACGACATGGGCGACCCCGTGGGCGCGTCGCGGCACGTGCACGAGACGCTTGACTCGGATGGCACCTGGATGATCGTCGAGCCGTTCGCGAACGACAGCCTCGAGGAGAACCTCAACCCGGTTGGACGGGTCTTCTACGGCGCTTCGACTGTGATCTGCACCCCGGCGTCGCTCTCCCAAGAGGTTGGCCTCGCGCTGGGAGCGCAGGCGGGTGAGGCGCGGCTGACCGAGGTTGTTGAACAGGGAGGCTTCACGCACGTGCGCCGCGCGACCGAGACGCCGTTCAATCTGGTCCTCGAGGCGCGGCCGTAGGCGGCGCCTCCTCTCAGAACATAGCGAGCGTGAGGCAGCCCTAGACATAGCGAGCGTGAGGCAGCCCTAGCCATAGCGAGCGTGAGGCAGCCCTAGCGTCGCACTTGCGCAGAGACCGACATGGGGGGCCGGCGCTGATCCGGCAGCTGCGGGCCGAGCGTTCACAGCTTTTGCCGGTGTTTAGTGCCCCCGCGCCTAGTAGGGGGGCCGGGCCGGCGGCGTGGCACCGGGAGAGTCACTCTCGTGGCGCAAGGGACACGTTAGGACGAATGCCCAGCGACTTCGCCTCGTTTCGGAGGATTCTCATGCTCGAGCGCGAGCGGGTGAGACCGTTCTCCGAGGCGTGGGAGGGGGCGCTCGCCGCCGTCGAGGACCGCGAGGCGCGGAACGTCCCCAGAGAGACACAGAAGGCACGGCGCGACTGCTGCGAACGCCGCGAGTCCAAGATCGCGGAGCTCGCGTGATGCACGATTGATGGATACTCGTTGCACCCGTGTCGCGGCGCAGGCCAAGGCTCGGAGGTCGAGGGCTTTTAGGCGGCGAGGACGTCCGCGCACGAGCTTGCCGAGGGGCCGGCGTAAGTGCGAAGCTGAGCCGGATCGCTGCTCCCTGAGGGAAACTAGCCTGGAGCCCGCGACCCAACTCAGCGCGTGGAAAATACTTAGGCCGGGGCCACGATGAGCCGGTTCGGGATCTTGCCTTCATGACCCGGCCTATGCGACCTGGCGTCCGGTCGTCGAATCGAACGGCGAGGTTGGAATTGCCTGCCCGAACTGCCTTACCGCCGACGAGCTCCGCGCGGAGCGGGGCTTGCCATCGTCTGAGAGGGAACAACGACTGGAAGGCGATGTGTGATGGCCGCGAAGGACGCGTAGCGACGTTCCCCCGGGAGCGTTAGACGCGCGCAGCCGCCCGCCGCTGAGCGTGCGCGATACTCGCCGCACGATGCCGGAGGAGTCGACGCCCGATCCGCTGATGACGCTCCGTCGGAGCGTCGCCGCGGTCAACCACCGCGACTTCGACACCGCGCTGGCCATGTGGGCGCCGGATGCGGTCTGGGAGTTGTCCGCGGTCAGGTTGGGCCTCTTTGAGATGAGCCCGCCTACCGGGCACGCGGCGATACGGAAGCTGATGGAAGAGTACGCCGCAGCGTTCGGGGACTTCGAGACCGCAATCGAGGAGGCCCGCGATCTCGGCAACGATGTCACGTTCCACGCGATCGTTGAGCGCGGCAGGCCACACGGTGGCAGCGGCTTCCTCGAAAGGCGTTACGGGTTCGTCGCGACCTGGAGAGATGGGCGGATCGCACGCGCACAGAACTACCTCGACCTCGACGAGGCCCGTGCGGCCGCCGAACGCCTTGCTGCGGAACGGGGGTAGCAATCTAGCGATCTGGCTGAGCGATGTAACGGAACGGAGACCACGTTGCACCGGAGAGTTCAGAGTGCTTGACTTTGTTCGTTCGGCGGCGCTTGGGTCCGCCTGGAGGAGTCTGGAGGTGTTGCGGATGACGGGGATGAAGGCCCTACGGGGCATAGGCATCTGCTTGGGGACATGCGTCGCGACGGTCCTGCTGCTCGCGAGCGCGAGCGCAGCGATGGCGTCTTCGACGGTCACCATGTGCGTCCCTACGGGGGAAGGCCAGACCTTCAAGACGCCCGTGAGGGGCGTCTGCGAAAGAAACTACGTGTTGGAGACCCTCAACGTAGAAGGCAAGGAAGGAAAACAGGGACCGAGCGGCGCGACGGGTCCTAAAGGTGAAACCGGAGCGCCCGGAGCCAGAGGTGCAACGGGAGCCACCGGACCCACTGGGCCGCAGGGCCCAACCGGGCCGACCGGAGCAAAAGGCGCCTACGGCGGGCCCACCGGTCCGACCGGTCCCGAAGGCAAAGCAGGAGCCAACGGAACGACGGGTGCGACCGGTCCTACCGGGTCGATCGGAATCGAAGGCAGAGAAGGCAAAGCCGGAGCAACAGGTAAAGAAGGACCTACCGGTCCAACGGGGCCGACCGGGCCGACCGGTAAAGAAGGACCCCAGTGCAAAGAATGTGGTTGTGGCCTTAAAGAATGTCCAGAACCAAAACAAGGCCCGCCCGGTCCCACAGGTCCCACCGGCCCGATCGGCCCCGAAGGCGCTAAAGGTGTAACCGGCGCGACCGGACCGGCCGGACAAGAAGGCAAAGAAGGCAAACAGGGTCCGACCGGTCCGACCGGTCCAGCTCAAGCGAGCTGTGGCCTTCCGTGCGAACGTCCGGGACCGACTGGTCCACCAGGCCCAGCGGGTGCAACCGGTGCAACGGGTGCGAACGGTGTGACCGGAGCGACCGGAGCGACGGGCATCGAAGGGGCAACCGGTCCGACCGGACCTCAGGGCGAAAAAGGCGAAACGGGAGCGACGGGTCCCGTAGGACCCAGCGGCGTGACCGGAGCGACCGGTCCCGAAGGACCTACGGGCCCCGAAGGACCCTAGAGCAGGCGTAGCTGGGGTGGTGGTCGGCGCTTTCACGGCAGCGGACCACCACCTCAGTTGCATCCCGAGTTGCTACCTGGGGTAGCGACTTGAGCGAATCTCAGGTGATCTCAGCGAACCGAGAGTCCGGGATTTAGTCCTCGCGACGATCCCGTCGCACCGGGCAAAAGAGGTCGCGATGGTCGAACGAGTCCCGTGGCCCGGTCCGACGCAGGCGGGTCTCTGGCTGGATCGGCTATAGGGAGAATGGGCGGCCAGCGCTAACTCGGGTCCACACCGGCGAGTAGGGTCTTCGCGAATGAGCTCGTCCTCTGAGGAGCCGTTGATTCGCCGGATGCTTGACGTTGGTCGTGAGCTCATGACAGATGTCGATCTCGACGCGGTCCTGGATCGGTCCCTCCCCGCGATCCGCGAGCGTCCGCGCGCCGGCGGACTCGACGTTTTGGGGCGGGAGCGGTAGGCGATGTCAAAGCAGAACGTCGAGCTGCTTCTGGCTATCTCACCCGGCCGCCACGTTGATCTGACACGCCTGTTCCGCGACGAGACCAGGTGGGCAGCGTTCGTCGAGGCGGCCGCCGCGTTCTACCACCCGGAGTTTGAGAGCGCGGTCAGCGTGTTGGGCGTGGCGAAGAGCGGAAGGGGAATGGATGGCCTGAGGGTCCTATGGTTGGACTGGCTGGGGCCGTGGGCCGAGTATCGGACCGAGGTTGAGGATGCGATCGACTGCGGCGATCGGGTCCTTGTCCTGAACCATTCATTCGGACGCCTTGAGGGCAGCAGCCAGGAGGTGAGAGAAGCTCCGGCCGCCGTCTGGACCGTCCGTCATCAGAAGATCACCCGCGCGGAGTTCTACACCGATCACGCCGAAGGCTTCAAGGCCGCCGGGAGAGGCGCCTAGTAGGAGGTGTTGCGGCCCTGGATCTGGCCTCCTGCTCGCGCTAGAGGAAGTCATTCCCCGTCAGAACGTAGACGAAGGGGACGAACGGGATGATCACGACGACGCCCCACGCCAGTCTCGTGAAGGCCCAGTCGTCGCGACGGAATATGAGGTCGATCCAGATCAGCACCATCGCGACGGGGTGCAGGATGCAGAGCAAAAGCTCCGCGACTTTCTTCAGCACTGTGTCTCCTTCCGCGGGGCGGCTCAGCCTAGCTCACCGTGATTAGATAGGGCCATGGGAGCAGAGGTCGCGGTCCTGCGCCGCCCGGAGGACCTCACCACGCAGTGGCTGCGGGACGCGCTTGAAAACAGCGCCATCGAGGCGTTCCGCGTCGAGCCGATCGGCACGGGCCAGATGAGCGAGAGTCGCCGGGTGCTGCTCGACTACTCCGACGCGGCGGGGACCGGCCCGGCGAGCGTGGTGTTGAAGACGGCCTCCGCCGACGAGAACAGCCGCTCCGTGGGAGTGCAGCTGGGTATCTACGACCGCGAGATCCACTTCTACCGTGAGCTCGCTCCGCGGCTTGGGGGCCCGCTGCCCGCGTGCCATCTTGCCCTCATCGACCCCGCCGAGGGCTGGTTCACGCTCCTGCTCGAGGATGTCGCCCCAGCCGTACAGGGCGATCAGATCGCCGGTTGCAGCCCCGAGCAGGCCAGCCTGGCGGTTCGCGAGCTGGCGAGACTGCACGCTCCCGTGTTCGCCGACACCCAGCTCGGTGCGACGCCGTGGCTCAATCAGGAGAACGTGCTCGGGCAGGCGCTCATGACGCAACTGCTCCCGGCCTTCTTCGAGCGCTACGGCGAGCGCGTCGCCGACGAGCACCAGGAGGTATGTCGGCGATTCATCGCAAGCCTCGACGGCTGGGTGGCTGACCGCCGCCCCCCGCTCGGCCTGGTGCACGGCGACTACCGCCTCGACAACCTGCTATTCGGTGACGGCGAGGCGCCGCGTCAGCTTGTCGTCGTCGATTGGCAGACGGTCGGCTGGGGACCGGCGATGAGCGACATCGCGTATTTCCTCGGTGGTGCGCTGTCCGTCGAGGACCGGCGCGAGCACGAGCAGAGGCTCGTGCGCGAGTACCGCGACGCGCTCGAGGACGCCGGCGTCCGGGGATTCGATTGGGTGGACTGCTGGGCCGGATACCGCCGCCAGACGTTCGCGGGAATCCTGATGACGGTTGGTCCTGTGATGCTGGTCGAGCGCACCGAGCGCGGCGACGACATGTTCATGACGACGCTCGCCCGCTACGCGCAGCAGATCCTCGATCTTGACGCGCTCGAGCTCCTGCCCGCCCCGGGCTCGGGCCGGCCCGCGGCTCTTCGCCCCGAGCCTCGTGCCGAGGGCCGTCACACACCCGGTCCCGAGCAGCTGTGGAACGAGAGCTGGTATTTCGATGTCGTCTCAGACGATGCCTCGACGGGGCTGTACACGCGCCTCGGGCTGTACCCGAATCTCGGCGTTGCCTGGATCACCGCTTTCATCTGTGGCCCGCACCGTCCGACGGTCGCGATCATCGATTTCGCGGCGCCGCCGCCGGCCGGAGATGCGCTCACGGTCGAGCGGGAGGGTCTCCACGCCGAGCACCTGTGCGAGTCCGAGCTCGAGCGCTTCCGCGTGCGCTTGGACGGCGTGGGCGAACGCCACAGCGATGCGGCGGCGTTCCTGCGCGGCGAAGCAGGCGAGAGGGTGGACGTCGCCTTCGACGTCCGCTGGGAGACCCTCGGCGAGCCCTACGCCTATCGCGTGGCGACGCGCTATGAGATCCCATGCTCGGTCACCGGGACCGTGCGCGTCGGCGACGAGACCGTCGAGCTGAACGGCGTCGGTCAGCGTGACCACTCGTGGGGCACGCGCGACTGGTGGTCGGCCGAGTGGATGTGGTCGGCAGGACACCTCGACGACGGCACGCGCTTCCATGGCGTCGAGTTCCGGCTCCCGGGGGCCCCACCGGTCGGCGTCGGCTACCTGCAGCCCCCGGACGGCGGGGTCGTGGAGCTCGACGTTGTCAGCGCCGCGGAGACGGTTGCTTCCGACGGCCTCATCACGGAGGCGCGGGTGGTCTACGACGAGTTGACGTTGACCGTCGAGCCGATTGCGTTTGGCCCGCTGCGGCTGGAGGCGCCGGACGGCCGCATATCTGAATTCCCGCGCGCCATGTGCCGCGTGAAGGCCGATGACGGCCGAGCGGGCGTGGCCTGGGTCGAGTGGAACCGCAATGTGGCCAAAGGCTGATGTCGCACGCAGGCGCTCGACCGGCGCCGATCCGTTCTGGCTAGGCTGGCAGGCATGAAGCAGCTGCATGGAGCGGCGCGGGCCGACGCCGGCGTGGCGATCGAGGATTGCCTCGTGTTTCTCGCCGCCCTTGACGCCTACCCGAGTTGGTACCCGGACGTCGTCAGAGAGGTGGCGGTCGTCGAGTCCGGCGATGACGGGCTTCCGCTCAGGGCGGAAACGAAGCTTCACCTGTCCTATGGGCCGGTCTCCAGGGACCTTGATCTGCTGCTTGCCGTGCGGGTGCGCCGGCCCGGTCTCGTCGAGCTGAAGCAGGTGCCGCGTGGCCCGTCCAGCGGTGCGTCCTTCGAGGCCACCTGGCGACTCGACGAGCGCGGCACAACCGGGACACACCTCGGTCTCGAGCTGGACGCGACCATGCCCGTGCCCCGGCTTGTCCCGCTCGCCGGCGTCGGCGACGCGTTCGCGGGGGGATTCATACAGGCGGCGGTTGCAAGGCTTGAGGCCGCGTCCTGAGCACCGCTCGCGCAACGGCCCGTTTACCGTTCGCTCGATCGGGGTAGGTCGGGGTTGGTCCCGGGAAGTGCTTCCCCCGGAGGAGAATGGTTCAGGGGAAGGAGCACCGAGGCCGACCTCCGTTCCCGGCCCCCAAGCTGGGAATTGCCAGGACCGCCGAGTGCCCCCTACTCGGCGGTCCACTTTTGCCCGCCCTTCGCCGGGACCGCGTCACTGGGCGCCTGTCCAAACGCAGAAGTCCGGATGCTGGCCAGCGGTCCCTTCTCTCTGTCCGCGGGGGGGTCATCATGCTCCCATGGCCGACCATCCCGCAATCATCGGCGGACCCACCCCGATCCAGGCTCCTCGGGTCGGTGACATGTACCGCTGGAAGGTGCAGCATGGCCGCGCCGAACAGCACGTCTACGTGCAGATAGCTGGATCGCTCAAAGCCGACGCGTTTGACGAGCCGCTGCGGTCGAGTATCGAGTCCAAGGGCGAGTCGGTGCTGCGCAAGCTGCTCGAGCGCGGCAACGTCCCGACGCGCATCAAGATCACATCGGCAGGAATCACCGAAGTGGGCACGGATCGCCGCTCGCGTCCCTGCTCCGTCTGACCCTTCGCAGGCGCCCGGCTTGAGAGCGCCCGGGGCCGCTGAGCATGATGCTTGGCGGCCCCGGCTCCTCCACCCGCACGAACCGGGTAGCGATGCTCGACCTCAGGGGTATGCTGCGGTTCGAGCTCAGTACGGCCCATGCCGACGGTCTTTGGCATAGGTGTTTCAACTCGAGGAGAGGATGGCTGTGATGGCTGACGGGGTCTATCGCGTTACCGAAGTGATCGGCGTGAGCAGCGAGTCATGGGAGGCGGCGGCGCGGAGCGCCGTTGAGACGGCGGCCAAAACGGTGCGTGATCTTCGCATCGCCGAGGTCGTAAGGCAGGACGTGGCGATCGAAAACGGAGCGATCAAGAACTACCGCGTTCGCCTGGCTATCTCGTTCAAGTACGAGTCCAGCGACTGAGTTTCCGCGGGTGCCGACAGCCGCTCCGGTTCGCCTCAGCCCTGGCGCCTGTGCACCCGGCGTTTTGTTGGCGGGTCGCCCGGGGCGGGTGCTCGGCTGGTGGAAAAGCGGTGAGCTGGCGCCGACGGGTCAGCACGCACTCCGGCTTATCCATATCATGCGCGACTGCGGATCGTGCGGGGAGCCTGAGAGCCGCCGGCTGGGCTTCAGGCGAGAAAGGTGACGGGAGATGGGCAGGGCGCTTTGACAAGGATGGGAAGAGCACTCTTGCGAGTCGTGGCGATTGCGATCGCGGCGGTCGTCGCGGGCGGCGTGGGCGTTGCCACGGCCGCTCCCACCGTCACGATCGAAAAGCACTTCGAAGGAGTCACGACCAATAATCCGGAACCCTCGTTCGGCGGAGTCGCCGAAGAAGTTGCCGGTGGGGTCACGCTCACGATCTACATCGGCACGAGTGCCGAAGGCACGCCGGTGCAGACGCTGATGACTTTGTTGCAGCCACTTGGCGGCACGTGGGAACTCTCCACCGCGCACCTCGCCGACGGGACCTACACAGCGCAGGCTTCGCAGACAGACCTTGCCTTGGAAACGGGGGTCAGCGAACCGGTGACGTTCGTCGTTCACGCGGAATCGCCCACGGTCACGCTGAACGGGCCACCCTCTCCGTCGAAAGACGCCACGCCCTCCTTCACCGGCTCTGCGAGCGAAAGCGCGACCCCGGTCGTCGTCCATATCTACAACTCGTCAGAAGCGGAAGTCGCGAGCGCCACAGCGGCGGGAACAGGCGGCGCCTGGACCTCTGCCGATGCGAGTCCGCCTCTGGCAAACGGTGAATACGAGGCAATAGCGACCCAGGCAAGCTCGTTCGGGGATCCGGAAGGCAAAAGCAAGCCCGCCAACTTCACGGTCGATACCACGCCGCCGTCCGTGTCGCTGACTCCCATCACCTCGCCCACTAACAATACGGAGCCGACCTTCAGCGGAGCCGCCGGTGATGCGCTCGGTGACAGCCCGACGGTGATCTTGAAGATCTACTCGGGCGAAACGGCCTCCGGCACTCCGATACACGAAGTCCCCGCAACGGTCGTCGGAACCACCTGGACCGTGGTCGCCACAGAATCGTTGACCGAAGGCACCTATACCGCGCAGGCCGAACAGTCAGACGACGCCGGAAACGTGGGCAGGAGCCTGACATCGATCTTCACGATCAAGACGAAAGGGCCGGCGGTGTCATTGAGCTCGGTCGCCTCTCTGACCAATGACCCTACGCCCGGCTTCAGCGGGGGGGCCGGCGTCGCACCGGGCGACATCGCATCGGTGACGCTCAACATCTACGCCGGCGAAAGCGCATCGGGCAGTCCTATCCGGACGATGGCGGTCGAACCGAGCGGAGCCACATGGAACGCGAACCTGCCGGTGACGGAACCCCTGCCCGAAGGCACCTACACCGTCCAGGCCGAACAGTCGGACAAAGCCGGAAACACGACCAAGAGCGCGGCGCCGATCTTTACGGTGGACACGACGCCGCCGGCGCTGTCGTTGACGGCCATTACCTCGCCGACGAATAACCCGAAGCCGAGCTTCGGCGGAAGTGCCGGTGTCGCGCCCCGCGATATCAAACTGGTGACGCTCAAGATCTATTCCGGTGAAGGCGTGTCTGGAGGGCTCGTCCAGACAGTCCATGTCACGCCCAGCGGCGCCACGTGGAGCACGAGCCTGACGCAGGCCCTGAACGAAGGCACCTACACCGCCCAGGCCGAACAGTCAGACGAAGCCGGTAACACGACCAAGAGCGCGGCGTCGATCTTCACGGTGGACACGGTGGCGCCGGCCGTGTCGCTGACACCCGTCGCTGCCCTGACGAACAACCCGAAGCCGAGCTTCAGCGGAGGCGCCGGCGTCGCGCCCGGCGACATCGCGGCGGTGACGTTGAACATCTACGTAGGCGAAAGCGTCTCGGGACTGCCCCTCAGGACCTTTACGGTCACGCCGACGGGAAGCACATGGAGCGAGAGCATCACCGAAAGCCTGCCCGATGGCACCTACACCGTCCAGGCCGAACAGTCCGACGCGGCCGGGAACGTGGGCAAGAGCGGACACCCGGTCTTCACCGTGGACACGACGCCGCCGGCGGTCTCCCTGAGTCTCGTTTCGACTCCGACGAACAACCCCGAGCCGAGCTTCAGCGGCGGCGCCGGGACCGCCTCGGGAGACAACGCCTCGGTGACGTTGAAGGTCTACTCGGGCGGCAACACCTCCGGCACGCTCCTTCACACGCTGGCGGCAACGGTGAGCGGAAGCACGTGGAAAGCGACCCTGACGGCGGCGGAAGCCCTGCCCGAAGGCACCTACACCGTCCAGGCCGAACAGTCAGACAAAGCCGGAAACATCGGTAAGAGCGTGACCTCCATCTTTGCGGTGGACACGACGCCGCCGGCGGTGTCGTTGACGCTGCTCACGTCCCCGACAAACAACCCGAAGCCGAGCTTCGGCGGGAACGCCGGCATCGCGGCTGGCGATATCCCGTTGGTGACGTTGAAGATCTATTCCGGCGCGGGCACCTCGGGGGCGCCGATTCAAACACTGAAAGTGACCCCCGCTGGCGCCGCGTGGAGCACGAGCCTGACGCAGGCCCTGAACGATGGCACCTACACCGCCCAGGCCGAACAGTCAGACGAAGCCGGCAACACGACCAAGAGCACACCGTCGATCTTCACGGTGGACACGGTGGCGCCGGCCGTGTCGCTGGCGCCCGTCGCTGCCCTGACGAACAACCCGAAGCCGAGCTTCAGCGGTGGTGCCGGTGTGGCAGCCGGCGACATCGCCTCGGTGACGCTCAAGATCTACTCCGGCGAAAGCACGTCCGGAATGCCCCTCCGGAGCGTTCCCATCACGCCGACGGGAAGCACATGGAGCGAGAGCATCACCGAAAGCCTGCCCGATGGCACCTACACCGTCCAGGCCGAACAGTCCGACGCGGCCGGGAACGTGGGCAAGAGCGGACACCCGGTCTTCACGGTGGACACGACGCCGCCGGCGGTCTCCCTGAGTCTCGTTTCGACTCCGACGAACAACACTGAGCCGAGCTTCACCGGCAACGCCGGCACCGCGTTCGGCGACAACGCATCGGTGATGCTGAAGATCTACTCAGGCGCCAGCGCCTCCGGTACGCCGATCCACACGCTCGCGGCAACGGTGAGCGGAAGCACATGGAAAGCGACCCTGACGGTCGCGGAAGCTCTGCCCGAAGGCACCTACACCGTCCAGGCCGAACAGTCAGACAAAGCCGGAAACATCGGCAAGAGCACGTCTTCGACCTTCGCCGTCTACACGACACCGCCTCCGCTGTCGTTGACGCCCGTCACCTCACCGACGAACGACTCGACGCCGAGCTTCAGCGGCGCCGCCGGCGATGCGCCCATCGATATCCCCATCGTCACCTTGAAGATCTACGCCGGCGCGAGTGCGTCCGGGACCCCGATCAAGACGGTCGAAGTCACGCCCAGCGGTGCCGCGTGGAAAACGACCCTTACGGAAGTCCTGCCCGACCACACCTACACCGCCCAGGCCGAACAGTCTGACAAAGCCGGCAACACGACCAAGAGCGCGCCGTCGACCTTCACGGTGGACACGACGCCTCCGACTGTGTCGTTGAGTCCGGTGAGCGCGGTGACCGACAACCCGAAGCCGAGTTTCACCGGAGGGGCCGGCATCGCGCCCGGCGACATCCCATCGGTGAGGCTGAACATTTACGTGGGCATCACTGCGTCCGGAACGCCCCTCCGGAGCTTTAGCGTCACGCCGGCGGGAAGCACATGGAGCACGAGCCTCGCCGAAGCCCTGCCCGAAGGCACCTACACCGTCCAGGCCGAACAGTCCGATGAAGCAAAGAACACAGGCAAGAGCGCGACGTCGACCTTCACGGTCGACATCACGCCGCCGGCGGTTTCCCTGAGTCCGGTCTCCACTCCGACGAACAACCCCGAGCCGAGCTTCAGTGGCAACGCCGGCACTGCAACCGGCGACATCGCATCGGTGTCGTTGAAGATCTATTCAGGCGCCAGCGCCTCCGGCACGCCCATCCACACGCTCGCGGCAACAGTGAGCGGAACCACGTGGAAAGCGACCCCGACGGTCGCGGAAGCCCTGTCCGAAGGCACCTACACGGTCCAGGCCGAACAGACAGACACAGCCGGAAACATCGGCAAGAGTGCTACCTCCACCTTCGCCGTGTACACGACACCACCCCCGCTGTCGTTGGTCCCCGTCACCTCTCCGACAAACGACCCGAAGCCCAGCTTCAGCGGCGCCGCCGGCGATGCATCTGTCGATGTCCCCATCGTCACCTTGAAGGTCTACTCCGGCGCGGGTGCGTCCGGGACCCCGATCGAAACACTGGAGGTCGTGCCGACCGGCGCGACCTGGAGCACGAGCATGCCGCAGACCCTGAACGACGGCACCTACACCGCCCAGGCCGAACAGTCAGATAAAGCCGGTAACACAGCGAGGAGTGCGCCGTCGACTTTCACGGTGGACACGACGCCTCCGGCAGTCTCGCTGGCTTCGGTGCCGGCCTTGACGGACAACCCGAAGCCGAGCTTCAGCGGAGGTGCCGGCGTCGCGCCCGGTGACGTCCCATCGGTGAAGCTGAACATCTACGTGGGCAGCACTGCGTCCGGAACGCCCCTCCGGAGCGTTCCCGTGACGCCGACAGGGGGCACATGGAGCACGAGCCTCGCCGAAGGCCTGTCCGAAGGCACCTACACCGTCCAGGCCGAACAGGCCGACGAAGCAAAAAACACCGGCAAGAGCGCGACGTCGACATTCACCGTCGACCTCACGCCGCCGGCTGTGACGCTCAACCCGATGACCCCTTTCACCGCCGATGCAACGCCCGCCTTCAGCGGGAGCGCCGGGACTGCGTCCGGTGATATCGCATCGGTGACGCTGAACATCTACTCAGGCGAAGGCGTGTCGGGCACGCTCATCAAGTCGGTGCCGGTCGTTCCCACAGGCGCCGCGTGGAGCGCGAGCACCCCAACGGAGCTCGCAGAAGGCACCTACACCGTGCAGGCCGAACAGTCAGACAAAGCCGGCAACATCGGCAAGAGCACGCCATCGATCTTCACGGTCAAGATCAAGGGCCCCGGGTTGTCGCTGAGCCCGGTCGGCGCGGTGACAAACAACTCGAAGCCGAGCTTCAGCGGGGTCGCCGGCGTGGCGCCCGGTGACATCGCCTCGGTTACGTTGAACATCTATACCGGTACCACCGCGTCTGGGATCGCCTACCGGACGGTCAAGGTCACGCCGAGCGCAGGCGCTTGGCAGGGGAGCGTCCCTGAAGCCCTGCCCGATGGCACCTACAACGCTCAGGCCGAACAGTCCGATGAGGCCGGTAATACGACGAAGAGCGCACGCTCGATCTTCATCGTGGATACGAAGCCGCCGGCTGTCACCATCACGACACCGGCCAACGGCGCCACGCTAAACAAATCGAGGCCCACGTTCACTGGGGCGGCGGGTATCGTTGCGACGCCGGGCGACGAAGACCTGCCCACCGTAACGCTCAAGATTTTCGCCGGAACGTCAACGTCGGGGACCCCGCAAACGGTGCTCATCATGCGCAATGGCGCAACGTGGACCACTGGCTCTTCGGGCCCCAAGCTTCCCGACGGGACGTATACCGCGCTCGTCGAACAGTCTGATGCGGCTGGCAACATCGGGACCAGCCAGACCGAATTCAAAATCAAAACCAATTCGCCTGTGGTGACGCTCGACAGCTCCGCGTTCGTGGCGCGCGGCAGTGGCCCCAGCGCGGCGCTGTTCACTGGCGCGACCCCAACTTTCACGGGCAGCGCCTCGGCGGGCTCCGAAGACAGCAAAACCGTCACGCTTCGCATCTACGCTGGTGCCTCGGCGTCGGGCACCCCTGTGCAGACGGTGGAAGCGACGCTGAGCGGCGCCACTTGGACGGCGGGCCCCGTGGCGGCGCTGAGCGAAGGCGCCTACACCGTCCAGGCCGAACAGACGGACGCAAGCGTGAACGCCGAGCCCGGAGTGAGCGCGCCCGTCCCGTTCTCGGTCGACGCGACGCCGCCGCATGTGACTTTGACCTATCCCGCCAACGGTAGCTCGACGAGCGGTGAATCCGAGCTCGTCGGGGGAGTCGCGGGTAGCGCCGAAGGCGATCTGCCAACCGTCACGGTGCAGCTATTCTCAGGCTCGACCATCAGCGAAGGCCAGAGTCCGATCCAGAGCATCGCCGTTGACGGGTCGGCGGGAACCTGGTCTGCTACGTTTGCGGGCCTCGCCGCCGGCACATATACCGCCCGCGCCGAACAGTCCGATGACACAGGCAACGTCGGCGTCAGCGCTCCGACCACCTTCGTCATCACCGGATCCGCGTCGCCCGCCACCTCGGCTCAGGGCCCTACGACTCCGGTCGCGTCCTTCACCTGGTTCCCGACCTCTCCACACCCGCGCGAACCCGTCTCGCTGGCGTCGAGCTCCACTGATCCCGGCAGTCCGATCACGGCCTTCGCGTGGGACCTCGCGGGTGACGGCGTTCTCACGCCGGGCAGCCAGGTTATGAAAACGACATTCGCGACGGCCGGGAACCACGTGGTCAAACTCCGCGTCACCGGCGCCAACGGCCTGTCCAGCGTCGCGAGCGAGACGATCCCGGTGACCGCGGCTCCGATCCTGCTGATGCAACCGTTCCCCGTCGTGCGGATCACGAGCACCGACACCGCGTCCGGGATCAGGCTTAAGCTGCTCAGGGTGCAGGCGCCGACGGGGGCGAAGATCGGGGTCGAGTGCAAGGGCCACGGTTGCCCGGCGAGGTCCGAGAGCCGGATAGCGGCAGCGGGCAAGGTCGGCGCGGCCCCGGTTGAATTCAGACGCTTCGAGCGCTCCCTGCGCGCCGGCATCGTGCTTGAGATCCGGGTCTCGAAAGCCGGCGAGATCGGCAAGTTCACGAGCTTCTACGTGCGCAGCCGCAGGCTGCCCACGCGCGTCGACGCATGCCTCGCCCCGTCGGGGGTCAAGCCGATAGCCTGCCCGTGATGAGCGCCGTGGGCATGGACGATTCGAGATCCGGGTTCGATGGAGCTCCCCGCGCCACGGGGTGCGGGCGTCGCGACCGCGGACTTTCTTGCCGGGCGAGGAGGGCGCTGTTGAGCACAGGGGTCATCGCGCTCGTCGCGGGGGCCTTTGGCCCGGTGGCCAACGCGAGCGCAGACGCGCCCATCACGATCGAAAGTCCATCGAACGCAAGCGTGATCACCGACTCTACGCCAACCTTCAGGGGAACTGGAGAAGTAGGCGATGAAATTACGCTCACGATTCGCAACGCCAAAGGCGAACAACAGGGACAGCACACTGAAATTCTCGCGGCCGACGCCTGGAGCTTCACGGTCACCAAAGTCCTACGCGCGGGGACCTATACCGCGCAGGCCATGCAGGTGGAAGAAAACGGCACCACCACCGCGACCGTAACGTTCACAGTCGAGACCGCGGGCCCCGCTGTCACGCTGGGCTTCCCAGTCACCGGCAGCTTGACGAGCACCGGATCGGAGCCCGTAAGTGGAACCGCCGGAAGCGAACCGGGCGACTCGGACGTCACCATCCAACTGTTCTCGGGGGCGAGCACCGCAGCCTCAGCCCAACGGGAGGCGCTCACGGTTCCGGTCATGAACGGCAGCTGGTCGGGCGCCTTCGGCGGTCTCAGCGTCGGCACCTACACGGTGCAGGCCGAACAGTCGGACAGAGCCGGCAACATCGGCAGGAGCGCTCCAGCCACGTTCAGCGTGATCGCGCCCAGCATCGCCGGGTCGCCGCCGATGGCATCGTTCACGTGGTTTCCGGCCGCTCCCAAGACCGGCGAAAACGTCTCGCTGGTGTCGAGCTCGACCGATCCATCGAGCCCGATCACGGCGTTCGCCTGGGCGCTCTCGGCCACCAGCCCCTTCCAGACCGGAAAACCGGTGATCACGACGTCGTTCTCCACTCCAGGGAATCACGTTGCGCGACTGCGGATCACCGACGGCGGCGGGGTCTCGAGCATCGCAACCGAGACGATCCCCGTGACCTCGCTTCCACTCACGCTGATGCAGCCCTTCCCGATCGTCCGGATCGCGGGCTCTGAGACCTCGCGTGGCGCGAGGCTCAGCCTGCTCAGCGCCGAGGCGCCGCCAGGAGCTCACGTCACCGTGACTTGCAAAGGGCGCGGTTGCCCGGCAAAATCGGAGAGCAGGGTTGCGGTTTCGAGCAAGCGCAAGGGGAATACGTTGGTAGTCGAGTTTGGACGGTTTGAGCGCGGCCTTCCGGCCGGCGTGGTCCTTGAAATCAGGGTCTTCGAGGCCGGGGAGATCGGCAAGTACACGCGCTTTACTATCCGACACCACCGCTTGCCCGTGCGCCTCGACGAGTGCCTCGGGCCGACCGGGGGAAAGCCACTCGTGTGCCCGTCGTCATGAGCACCGTTCGGGTCCGCATGAGGAGGTGGGGGTGGGGGACCCGTAACTGGGTTGGAGCCTGGCGCCTGGACCTCCGCTCGTCGCTGCTGCTGTTGGCGTGCGTCGTCGCGGTGTTCGGCGTGTTCTTCGCGCTCGGACGCCTCGCGCGCTCGACGTCTGCGGCGCCGGCGGCCTACGGTCCACAGAAGCTCCCGGCCGTGTCCGTCAGCGCGGGGATTCCCTACGGTTTCGTAGCCGCACCCCCGATCCCCTCGCTTGCGGCGTTTGAAACACCGGCACCCGTACCTCAGGCGAGTCCCCGTCCCGCCGTGCACGGCTCTTCTTCGAGCTCCACGGTCGAAGCCTCCCAGACTCCGCGCATCGAATCTGCGCCGGCGGAATCGGTGGCGCCGACAAGGCCTGCGCCGGCGCCCGTGCAGTCCGCACCCGCCCCGGTCGCTCCATCTCAGGGAGGGGGCGGGTCCTCGAGTGGGGGCGGCTCCTCCTCGGGCGGGGGCGGCTCGTTTGACAGCTCGGGCTGAGCCCTTGTTTCGGCGCATGAGCCAGGACCAGCGGATCATCGCGGTCCTGGTGTTGATGACGGTCGCGATCGTCGGCTATCTGGATGGGCACCGAAGCTCGAGCGCGACGACGGTGGAACGTACGCGCGAAGCCTCGAATGCCGTCACGGTCGTCAACTACAACTCCGCCTCGGGATGGCGCCCGGCCTCGGCCGCGCCGGCCATTCCCGGCCTCTCCGTGGCCCAGCCGCTCGTCCTGGCCCCGGGCGGTGACGCCACGCACGCAGGCCTCATCGTCGGGCAGCTGCTCGACAGCGAATTCGGTCCCGTGCCGCCGCAGTTGCTCTCAGCGCTGAGAGGGCCCGCGGACACGGAGGTCGTCGACCTGCTGAACACCCAGGCCTACCGCTATTCGGGGCTGGTCGTCGCGAGCTCCGGGCTTGCACTCACGCTGTACACGATCCCGACTTCCGCGGCCAGCACGACCGCCGTCATCTGCTACGCGGGCGCCGGCTTCTCGAGCTATCTGCAGGCATGCGAACGGCTCGTCGCCACGCTCACGATCGCGAGCGGCAGCCCGCAGGTCGAAGTGCGGACCTATCAGTCGCTGAGCCCGCAGCTGACCTACGGACGGCAGGTCAGTGCAATCACCGCGCGGGTCGATGCACTGCTCGCCAGGCTGCGGCCCCAGATTCGCGAAGGAGCGCCGCGAGCCACGGCCATCACGGCCGCCACGGGCCTGGCCGGCGGACTGGCCGGGGCGGCTGCGTTGCTCGACGCCGTTAAGCCTCCGCCCGCCGCCGCGCGCGCGCAGGGATCGCTTTCGGAATCCCTGGATCGGGCACACGAAGGATACGCGGCGCTCGAGGCTGCTCTGAGCGATGAAAACTCCGCGGAATACGCGGCGGCGCTCAGCCAGATCTATGCCGCGGAAGCTTCGCTCAGCGGGTCGCTCAGGGACTTCAGCCTGCTCGCCTACAAGTAGGGCACGACCTCCCGTCCACCCAGGAAGGCGCGGGATGTGGGCATAGGTCCAGGATCGCGAGCTTTTCGCCAGCGTTGCGCAGTTGCGGCCGATAGGTGGACATGGGCTGTGATCACTCGGCGCTGCGCAGTGGCGGTGCCCGCTACCTCAGGGAGGTGGGTCAGCTGCGACTGGTGCTCGTGTGCGATGAATGCGGGGAGGAGCTGGCCGAGCTTGAACGGGTCGACTACGTCCCCAGCGCGCGCTGCTTAGCCGGGCATTTGGCCGAGCTGACCGCCCGCGAGCTCGGTCTGGACGAAATCCAGGTGGCCCAGGTCCGCTTCGCGGCACTCGTGTCCAGCGTCGGGCGTGATCAGATTCGCCCGGAGATCCTCAACAAGCAGGGCCCGTTGACTCGAGAGGAGTGGGTCGAGGTCTGCCGCCAGCCCGAACTCGGGGCGGCCCTGCTCGGTGATGCAAGCTTCGACGACATCAGGGAGTGGATCCTCTGCCATCGCGAGCGACCCGACGGCAGCGGCTATCCACGTGGTCTCGTCGGCGAGGAGATCGCCTTGGAGGCACGAGTCCTGGCGGTGACCGATGCCTACGTGGCGATGACCAGCGATCGCCCCTACCGCTTGGCGCGCTCCCACGAGGACGCCTGCCTCGAGCTCACGCGATGCGCCGGTACCCAGTTCGACGGTCTCGTCGTCGAGGCTTTTCTGAGCGCTTCGCAACGACGCAACCGGCACCTCGCGCGCGCCGCCGCGTGAGTTCTCAGGAGGCGCCGGTGTTGAGCCGGTCCGGCTCGCTGCGCTGGGCGACCAGCTGGCAGAAGACCTTGACGAGCGCCGGGTCAAACTGCGTGCCGGCGCAGCGCTGCAGCTCCTCGAGCGCGTCGCCGAGCGACATCGCGGACTTGTAGACGCGCTCGTCCATCATCGCGTGGAAGGAGTCGCAGATCGAGATGATGCGGGCGCCGAGAGGGATCTTCTCAGCGGCGAGGCCGTCGGGATAGCCCATCCCGTCCCAGCGCTCGTGGCTGGCGCGCACGAGCGGGCCGATCCTCTCGAGAGACGGCCCGGCGGCCGAGATGATCTGTTCGCCCATGATCGTGTGCTGCTTCATGAACCGCCACTCCTCGTCGGTCAGGGGCCCGGGCTTGGTGATGATCTCATCGGGAATCCCAAGCTTGCCGACGTCGTGGAGGTCGCCCGCCTGCACGACGAGATCGACCGCGTCCTCCTCCAGACCCACCGTGCGCGCGAGCAGCTCGACGTCGCCGGCGACGTCGTTGGAGTGTCCGCCGAGGTCCGGGTGGCGCTGTGCCAGCGCCGCGTGCAGCACCGACGTGATGAGCTCGGCCGCGCCGCGCTGGTCGCGTACCTTCTCGCGGTACATGTGTTGGTCGGCGAGCCGCAGGGCCGGGGTCGGTTCGGACGCTTCGCGCGGGATCTCAACGGCGCCGGCCGAGGCCGTGATCGTGAAGGCGCCACCCTGTTCGGACAGCGCCTCGCGCGCCTCCTGAAAGAGGGCGTGCGGATCCGCCACCGGCGCTGAGATCAGCACGCAGAACTCATCGCCGCCGAGCCTGTAGACGGTTCCGCAGGGGTTGACCGCGACGCGCAGGCGGCCTCCGAGGCGGGCGAGCAGCGCGTCGCCCGCGACATGCCCGAAGGAGTCGTTGTAGCGCTTGAAGCCGTTGAGATCGAAGAACCACAGAAATGCGGGCTCCTCCTCGCTCGCACGATGGCATACCCGTGGCAGGTCCTCCATCAGCGCGCGCCGGTTGCGCACGCCGGTCAGGGGATCTGTCGATAGCTCACGCCTCACGCGCCGGTTGGAGAGGGCGAGACCGACGACGGAGCCGATCAGCATCAGGAACGCGACCACCAGCAGCGACACCATCCCCGTGCTCCACGCGTTCAGAAAGTCAGGATCGGCGGCGATCGCGTGCGCGGCGACCGCAACGTGCTGGTGTGCCCAGCCGATCGTCAGCGGCAGCTCGGCGATCATCGCGCGATGGTCCCCCTCGAGCGTGGGCTGGGGCTGTGACCCGAACGTCGAGGCGGCCACCGACAGCGTGGCCGGCAGGCCCGCCGTCGCCGTCGTGATCGGGCGGGCGGCTCCCGCGAAAGTGAGGCGCCCTTTGTTGTAGGCGGCGAGCTGGACCTGGACCCCCGGGGTGTCGTTCACGATCAGGCCGGCGCCGCGCGCGTCGGCGATGCTGATGTCCAGGTGCACGACGCCGAGCAGCAGGTGATGGACCCGGAACGGCGCGAGGAAGGCGACCGAGAACTGCCGGCTGACCGGGGAGAGGAACGCGCCGCTCGCGGCCCCGGCAGCGGAGCTGTCGGCGAGTGCGGCGAACTGGCGGTCCAGCCGCGGCGAGAAGTCGGGCGGGCGTGCCGTGGGTCCGCACACGAGCTGGCGAGCCGAGCGGTCATCCAGGCAGGCGGCCGACACCGGGACGAAGGCGGTGTGCTGCAGCGCGGCGAGGGCGCGAGCGGACTCGGCGAGGTCTGTTCGGCGACGGTCGCTCGGCGATGGCCGACCGCTCAAGAGGTCGCTGACGGCAGGGTTGACGAGCAGCAGGGACAGCGCGGTCGTGGTCTGGCGCTCGCCGTTGGCGATCAGCGCGGACTCCCCGTTGACGGCCTCCTGCACCATCCGATCCTGTTCGCTGCGGCGGGTGTGCATGTTCCCCGAGGTGACCGTCACGGCGATCGCGCCGAGCAGGAGTGCGAGCACGAGTCCGAGCAGCGCTATCGGTCGCATGCGCCCGTTCTCGTCATTCCAGCGCCAAGCTTGAGCTTCAGCGACCGTCGCTGAGCGGAAATCGCGAGGCGCATCCGGGCGATTTGCCCGCACCGGCGCCCGACAGGGCGGCTTCACGGGGCCCTCACGCGCACCGCGCGAGTCCGGCCCGCCGGAGGTGGGCGTCGATGTCGGCCTTCAGTGCAGCGCTTTCCGCTCGGGCCCGCGAGAACATGCCGGGTTCGACGAGCCCCGACTTGAGTTCATGCAGGACGCGCTTGAGGAGCCTCGACAGCTGTTCCTGGCTTGCGAGCGCGCGCGCAAGCTGGGCGCGCGCGCCGGCGGGCGGATCGAGCGCCGCAAGGCGACTGCGACCGCGCTCGATGATGTCGAGCGCCTGCGGCACATATGAGATCACCTCGGCGGGCGTGGTCGGCCGCGCGAGGCTATGCAGCTGTGCCCGCTGCGCGGCGCAGGTGGCGTCACCGGCGGTCACGTACTCCGGAGGCGGTGATGCCGACTGTCCGCAACCGGCAAGCAGCAGCGCCATGACTGCGCACAGGACAAGCGCACACATTCTGGCCATATCGCTGGCCTATCGGCAGCTGAGGGCGTTCACACAAGTCGTTTTCCTGCGGATGAGCGCGAGCGAGCCAGCGGCTAGATTGAGGGCACGCCAACGATCTCGGTAACCCACTTCAGCGATCCGGGCTGCCCCTGGGCATACTCGGCCAGTCCCCAGCTGGCCGTGCTCGAGTGGCGCTACGGCGAGCAGCTGGCCTGGCGGCTCGTCACGATCGGCCTGGCCGAGGACCCCGGGCGCTACGAGCGAAACGGCTACACGCCGACACGCATGACCGTCGGCAACATGCACTTCCGCCGCTACGGGATGCCATTCCTGTCCGAGCCCCGCGCGCGTGTCGCGGCGACCGGGCGCGCGTGCAGGGCGATCGTCGCCACTCGCCTGTTGGATGCCCAACGCGAGGGCGAGGTGTTCCGCGCGCTGCAGCTGGGCTGGTTCACGACAACGCTCGTGCTCGACGAGGACGATGACATCGCGCGTGCGCTCGAGCGCGTGCGTGGCCTGGATGTGCAGGCGGTCGTGGCGGCGATCGACGACGAGGCCACGATCGCGGCCTACGAGGCCGACAAGCGCGAGACGCGCACCGCGGCGGGCGGTGCGACGGACTTCCAGGGCAAGGCTCGCCAGACCGATGGGCCGGTGCGCTATTCGGCGCCCTCGCTCGTGTTCGAGAGCGGCGAGGGCCGGCGGTTCGAGGCCGGCGGCTTTCAGAAGATCGAGGCCTACGACGTGCTGATCGCCAACCTCGACCGCACGCTCGAGCGCAAACCCCCGCCCGAGGGGCCGTTGGAGGTGCTCAGGAGCTTCCCCGCCGGTCTCGTCACCCAGGAGGTTGCGGCGATCATGGCGCACAACAACCAGGAGCCCGACCGCCTCGCCGCGGAGAGCGCGCTGATCGAGCTGGCCGGAGCGGGCGAGGTGCGCCGCAGCGTCCTCGGCAGCGACGCCCTCTGGCAGCTCGCCTGAGCTCATGCATGAGCGTCGCCGAGACGCCCCTGCCGGGGAGGGTAGCCTCCAGCGCTGAGATGGCGCTCACGGTGACACTCCCCGACGGAAAGCTTCTCGAGCTGGATGACGGAGCCACGGGCGCCGACGCCGCTGCCGCGATCGGGCCGGGGCTCGCGCGGGCGGCGCTGGCGGTCGAGGTCAGCCGCCCGGGCGAGGATCCCGAGATACTGGATCTCTCGCGGGCGCTACCGGACGGCGCGCGGGTCGCGATCCTCACGGCGAAGAACGGTGATAAGGCGCTCGAGCTGATCCGCCACGACGCCGCGCATGTGCTGGCCGCGGCGGTGATGGAACTGTACGAGGGCGTGAAGATCTCGATCGGGCCGCCGATCGCCGACGGCTTCTACTACGACTTCGAGTTTCCCGACGGAACCGCCGTCTCGGAGGAGGATTTCCCGGCGATCGAAGAGCGCATGCGCTCCCACGTCAAGGCGGCAGAGGCGTTCGAGCGCGAGGACGTGCCCGTGGCGCATGCGCGCGAGCGCTTCCTGGCCGAGCGCCAGGACTACAAGGTCGAGCTGATCGACGACCTCATCGCCAACGCCGATCCCCAGCACCCGCTGGCGACCGTCTCGCTCTACACGAACGGCCCGTTCACCGACCTCTGCCGGGGTCCCCATGCGCCAAGCACGAAGACGGTGGGGGCGCTCAAGCTCCAGTCCGTCGCCGGTGCGTACTGGCGCGGGGACTCGGCGAGGACGATGCTGACGCGCATATACGGCACCGCCTTCTTCTCCAAAGACGATCTGGCCGAGCAT
Organism: uncultured Solirubrobacteraceae bacterium; assembly: GCA_963779605.1. Lineage (GTDB taxonomy): Bacteria > Actinomycetota > Thermoleophilia > Solirubrobacterales > Solirubrobacteraceae > Palsa-744. The sequence goes on along the minus strand of CAVZYR010000003.1, from coordinate 1,081,342 downwards.
CTGGAGCGGATCGAGCAGGCCAAGGCGCGCGACCACCGCAAGCTCGGGCGCGAGCTCGGTCTGTTCACGTTCTCCGAGGTCTCGCCGGGCGCCGCCTTCTGGCTGCCGGCAGGGACGAGCGTGTGGAACGCGCTCGTGGGCGTCTCGCGCGAGATGGGCCAGAAGCGCGGCTATCAGGAGGTGAAGACGCCCCTGATCTATGACGCCGCGCTGTGGAAGACCTCGGGGCACTGGGAAAAGTACAAAGAGCACATGTTCAGGCTTTCCGTCGAGGATCGCGAGATGGGAGTCAAGCCGATGAACTGCCCGGGCCACTGCCAGCTGTTCGCGATGCAGCGGCACTCCTACCGGGAGCTGCCCGTGCGCTATTCAGAGCCGGGCCTGTTGCACCGCAACGAGCCCTCCGGGGTCCTGCACGGACTCCTGCGCGTGCGGCACTTCGCCCAGGACGACGGGCACATCTTCTGCACCGAGGAGCAGGTTCAGGAGGAGGTGACGGGCTGTCTGGAGATGGCGTTTGCGACCTATGAGCTGTTCGACTTCGACGTGCGCCTCGAGCTCTCCACGCGCCCCGAGCAGCGGATCGGGACCGATGACATGTGGGACAGGGCCGAGGGCAAGCTGATGAGCGCGCTCGAGGCCCAGGGTCTCTCCTATGAGCTGAACCCCGGTGACGGGGCGTTCTACGGGCCGAAGATCGACATGCACATGACCGACTCGCTGGGGCGCTCCTGGCAGCTGGGGACGGTGCAGCTCGACTATTCGATGCCCGCGCGCTTCGAGCTCAGCTACACGGGTGCCGATAACCAGGAGCACACGCCGGTGATGATCCACCGTGCGCTGTTCGGATCCTATGAGCGTTTCATCGGGATCATGCTCGAGCACTACGCCGGTGAGCTGCCGCTGTGGCTGGCGCCGGTGCAGGCGATCGTGCTGCCCGTGTCGGACCGCTTCAACGAGTACGCCGGCAGGGTGGCTGAGGAGCTGCGAAGCGACGCTGTGCGCGTGGAGCTGGACGATCGCAGCGAGTCGGTGGGGCGCAAGATCCGCGAGGCCGAGCTGCGCAAGATCCCGTTCATGCTCGTGGTCGGCGAGCACGAGGAGGGCGAGGGAACGGTGTCCGTGCGCGAGCACCGCGGCGGCGACACGGGGGCGCTGCCGGTGAAGGAGTTCGCTGAGCGGTTGCGGCGGGAGCTATACTGAGCGGCGTTGAAGCCCCGCAAATCCTCAGAGCGCCACGCCTGACATCCGCTTGAAGCGCGGCGGCGAGCAATAGTGCCGGTCCCTCGCAGGTTCGACCGGCGCCCGCCTGAGCGGGACACGACGAGGATAAACGAGCGCATCCGCGTTCCCGAGGTGCGCCTGATCGACGACGAGGGCAACCAGATCGGCGTGCTGAAGACCGCCGACGCGCTGAGCTTCGCCCAGGAGCGCGATCTCGACCTCGTCGAGGTCGCTCCCGAGGCGCGCCCGCCGGTGTGCCGCGTGCTCGACTACTCCAAGTACAAGTACGAGCAGGCCCAGAAGGTCAAGCAGGCGCGCAAGCACCAGCAGCAGATCACGATTCGCGAGATCAAGTTCCGCCCGAAGATCGCCCAGCACGACTACGACACCAAGAAGCACCACGTCGAGCGCTTCCTGCGCCACAAGGACAAGGTCAAGGTCACGATCATGTTCCGCGGGCGGGAGGTCACCCACCCCGAGCGCGGCACCGCGATTCTCGATCGGCTGGCCGAGGAGCTGTCCGAGCTGGGCGTGGTGGAGCAGCGTCCTCTGCAGGAAGGGCGCAACATGACGATGATGATGGCTCCCTCCAAAGCCGTGCTCGCCGGTCGAGTCGATGTCGGCGAGATCTCCAATGGCGAGGTCCGCGAGGGGGCTCACATGGGCGATGTCGCCTCCACCGCGATCGACTCTCCGGCGGTCGCACCAGCGCTCAGCGATGAGGACGATGGCGTCGCCGAGGTGCTCGCGGAGCCGCCTGCCGAGGAGGACGGAAGCGCCTCCGCGGACACGGCCGTGTCATAATCGTCCGTTCGCGATCATGCCCAAGATGAAGACACACTCCGGCGCGAAGAAGCGCTTCAAGGTGACGGCCACCGGCAAGGTGCGTGCACGGCACCCCTTCACGAGCCACATCCTCGAGAAGAAGTCGCCCAAACGCAAGCGCGCGCTCGGACGCCCCGCGCTCGTCTCTGACGATGACGTGCCGCGGATCAAGCGAATGCTGGGGGTTGGCAAATGACGCGGGTCAAGCGCTCCGTCCACGCGCGCAAGAAGCGTCGCGCGACGCTCGAGCTGACGAAGGGGTTCCGCGGCGAGGCGCACTCGAACTACAAGCGCGCCAAGGAGGCGCTGATGAAGGCGGACGCCTACGCCTACCGCGACAGGCGCAACCGCAAGCGCGACTTCCGGCGGCTGTGGATCACCCGCATCAACGCCGCCGCGCGGATCAACGGGATGAGCTATTCGCAGTTCATGCATGGCCTGTCGCTGGCCGGCGTGGAGCTCGACCGCAAGGTGCTCGCGGACATCGCCGTCCGCGACGCCGACACCTTCCGACGTTTCGCCGAGGTCGCCCGCGAGGCGTCGGCTGCCTGAGCACCGGCAATCGACTCGAACAGCCTCCCGGGCGCCGCTCCTCAAAGAGGACGGCGCCTTTTTTGTGCCACCGCTCCCCCCACCGACACCACCACTCTCATGACCCACATCATCTCCCCCCAGAACCCCCGCCTGAAGTCGCTTCGCCGGCTTCACAGCCGTCGCGAGCGCGAGCGCTCCGGCACGTTCGTGGCCGAGGGCGAGGACCTCGTGAGCGCCGCTCAGAGCGCCGGTCGCCCAGCGCTCGAGGGCTATCGCAGCGCCGGCTCCGGCCTCGGCGATGAGAGCTTTCACGAGGTCGAGCCGGCCGCGCTGCGGGCCGTCTCGACGCTCGGATCGGGCACGCGCGTGATCGGCGTCTATGAGCAGAGCTGGGGCATGCCGGTGGGTCCGCTGTGCGTCTACCTGCATGGGGTCGGTGATCCCGGCAACGTCGGAACGGTGCTCCGCGGCGCCCGCGCCTTCGCCGCCGACTGCGTGGCACTCGGACCGGGTTGTGCGGACCCGCATTCGCCGAAGGCGGTGCGCGCCAGCATGGGCGCCATCTTCGCGGTCAGGCTGGCGCGGGTGGCCGACGTCGCCGAGCTGCCCGGAGAGCGCATCGCGCTGGCCGCCGATGCGCCCGCTGCGCTGCGCGGGGACGAGCTCGGCGCCAGCCGGACGGCGCCTGTGACGCTGTTGATAGGCGCCGAGCGCGAGGGTCTTCCGGCCGCCGTGCTCGCGGCCTGCGAGCGCGTCGCGCGGATACCGATCGCAACGGACTCGCTGAACGCCGCGATGGCGGCCACGGTGGCGCTGTATGAGATGACCCGTCACGCCCCGGACGCCCCATCGTCATCTAGGGTCCGGGCGTCATGATCGAGCGGATCCAGGCGCTGCGGACGCAGGCCGAAGAGGAGATCGCGGCGGCCTCGACATCGGAGGCGCTGGAGGAGCTGCGCGTGCGCTATCTCGGGCGCAAGGCCGAGCTTCCGCAGATGCTGCGCGGAGTCGCCGAGCTCGAGCCCGCCCAGCGCGGCGAGGTCGGCCGGGCGGCCAACGAGGCGCGCCAGGCGCTCGAACGGACGATCGAGGCACGAGCCTCCGAGCTGAGCGCGCAGGAGCTCGAGCGCGCGCTCGAGAGCGATCTCCTGGATGTGACGCTGCCCGGCGCGCCACCGCAGCCGATCGGTGCCCTGCACGTGCTCACCTCGACCAGACGCGAGCTCGAAGACATCTTTCTCGGCCTCGGCTTCACGGTCATGGAGGGGCCCGAGATCGAGACCGTTCACTACAACTTCGACGCCCTCAACCACAGCCCCACGCACCCGGCACGCGCCCGCACGGACACCTTCTACGTCGAGCACCCGGTGGCGGCGCGCACGGCCGAAGAGGAGCTCCTGCTGCGGACGCACACCTCGCCGATGCAGGTGCGCGCGATGGAGGCCAACCCGCCACCGCTGTATGTCGTGATCCCCGGACGCGTCTACAGGCCGGACTCGGACGCGACCCACACGCCCCAGTTCCATCAGATCGAGGGACTCGCGGTCGACGAGGACATAACGCTCTCAGACCTCAAGGGGACGCTGCTGGTGTTCGCGCGAGCGGCCTTCGGGGACGAGCGCGACGTCAGGCTGCGCCCGCACTTCTTCCCCTTCACCGAGCCCAGCGTCGAGGTCGACGTGTCCTGCTTTCACTGTCAGGGAAAGGGGTTCCTGCGCGATGGCTCGCGCTGCTATCTGTGCAAGGGCGAGGGCTGGCTCGAGGTGCTGGGCGCGGGCGAGGTGGACCCGAACGTCTACGCGCAGGTGCCGACCACCGAGCACAACGCCCCCGGCTATGACCCCGAGAGCGTGCAGGGCTTCGCCTGGGGCATGGGCGTCGAGCGGATCGCGATGCTCAAGCACGGCATCCCCGACCTGCGCCTGTACTTCGAAAACGATCTGCGCTTTCTGGAGCAGTTCGCATGAGGGTGCCGCTCAACTGGCTGCGCGAATACTGCGACCCCGATCTCGATGTCGCCGGTGTCGAGGAGCGCCTGACGATGACCGGCACCAAGGTCGAGGCGATCCACCATCACGGCGTGGGGGCCGTCGAGAAGTTCGTCGTCGGGCGGGTGCTCGAGGTCGGCCCGCATCCGGATGCCGACCGCCTGCGCGTGTGCGAGGTCGATCTCGGTGGCGAAAACGGCGACGCGCCCGCGCGCATCGTATGCGGCGCCCCGAACGTGGCCGAGGGTCAGACGGTGGCCGTCGCGCGCCCCGGCGCGGTCATGCCCGACGGGAGCAAGCTGAAGAAGGCCAAGCTGCGGGGGGTGGTCTCGGAAGGGATGATCCTCGCCGCGTCAGAGCTCGAGATGGGCGGGGGCGAGGAGGGGATCCTCGTGCTCGACGACTTCACGCCCGACGCTGAGTTCGCTCCCGGGACGCCGCTGGCCGAGGTGCTGCCGATCGCCACAGAGGTGCTCGAGCTCGAGATAACACCCAACCGGCCCGACTGCCTGGGCGTCTACGGGGTGGCGCGCGAGCTGCACGCCGCGACCGGGGCCGGTCTGGCCGAGCCGCCGTGGCTAAAGGACCCGGGGTCGCTCGGGCCCCTCGACGGCGTCGCGGTCAGCGTGGAGTGCCCCGAGCTGTGCCGGCGCTTCACCGCGCGCGTGTTCGAGAACGTCACGATCGCTCCCTCCCCGCCGTGGCTGAAGGCGAGGCTGATGGCCGCCGGCCAGCGCCCGATCAACAACGTCGTCGACATCACCAACTACGCGATGCTGCTGACGGCGCAGCCGCTGCACGCGTTCGACCTCGACCGCGTCGCGGGCGCGCGGCTGACGGTTCGCAGGGCGCGCGAAGGCGAGCAGGTGGAGACGCTCGACGGCCACACCCGCACGCTCGACTCCGAGATGGTGTTGATCGAGGACGCCGACGGTCCCACGTCGATCGCCGGGATCATGGGCGGCGCGCGCTCGGAGGTGCAACAGGACACGAGCCGCGTGCTGCTCGAGGTCGCCACCTGGAGCGGCCCCAACATCCACCGCACCTCCTGGAGCCTCGGGCTGCGCAGCGAGGCCTCGTCGCGTTTTGAGAAGGGGCTCCAGCCGGAGCAGTGCCTTCAGGCACAGGCCGTCGCGAGCCTGTTGATGGTCGAGCTGACCGGAGCCGTGATCTCGAGCGGGACGATCGACGAGGCCTTCACGCCGACGCCGCCGCGCGTGATCACCCTGCGCGATTCCCGCGTGCGCGCGATCCTCGGCGTGCCCGTCGCCGTCGAGCGCCAGGCGGAGATCCTCGAGGCGCTGGACTTCGCCTCGGCGCCTGTGCCCGCCGGCCTCGAGGTGACCGTGCCCGCGCTGCGGCGCGATGACGTGACACGCGAGGTGGATCTGATCGAGGAGGTCGCGCGGATCGACGGAGTCGATCGCCTTCCCGCAACCCTCCCCGCCCGTCGCGGAGCCGCCGGCATGCTGAGCCACGCCCAGCGGGTGCGCAGGGCCGCCGAGGACGCGCTGGTCGGCCGCGGCCTGTATGAGGTGGTCGGCTGGAGCTTTACCGACCCGGGCCTGCTCGAGCGCCTGCGCCTGCCGGCGGAGCATCCGATGCGCGCGGTCGTCCGTCTCGATAACCCGCTGTCGGATGCACAGTCGATCATGCGCCCGACGCTTCTGGGCTCGCTGCTTGACGCGGCGCGCCACAACGTCTCGCGCAACGGCCCGGACGTGGCGATCTTCGAGTCGGGCACCGTCTATCGCGCCTCGGCGGAGGGTCCTTTGGCGGACGAGCACCACGCTCTCGGCGTGCTCCTCAGCGGCGCTCTGGCGCCGCGCTCGTGGCGGGGCGCCCCGGGCGAGGCCGACTTCTTCGCCGCCAAGGCCCTGCTCGGCTCGCTGCTCGGGAAGCTCCACGTGAGCTTCTCGACCGAGCCGCGCGCGTGGCCCTTCCTGCACCCGGGGCGCTCGGCCGCGGTGCTCGCCGGCACCGAGATGCTCGGGCTCCTGGGCGAGCTGCACCCGCTCGTCGCCCGCGCCTGGGATCTCGAGCGCACGGCGGTGTTCGTCGTCGATCTCGGCAAGGTCGCGGACGCGTCGCCGCCCGTGGTCGCGTTCCGGCCGTTCCCGGCGGTCCCCCCGCTGCGCCGGGACCTCGCCGTCACGTTGCCCGACGCGATCGCCGCAGCGCAGGTGCTGGACGTCGTGCGCGAGGCGGCGGGCGAGGTGCTCAACGACGTGGACGTGTTCGACGTCTACAGCGGCGAGCAGGTCGGCCAGGGCAGGCGCTCGCTGGCACTGTCGCTGTCCTTCCGCTCGCCCGAGCGCACGCTCACCGACGAGGACATCGCCCCGGCGCGCGAACGCATCCTCGCGGCGCTCGAGGGGCTGGGGGGTGAGCTCCGTGGCTGAGCCGCGCGCGAGCGCCTCCCCCGCCGCCGCGCCCTTCCCCGCGCAGACGTTCGCGAAGGACGCGCCGCGCGTGATCGTCGCCGGGGCTACCGGTTTCGCCGGTGCGCTCTCAGCACACCTTCTGTGGCGCCACCCGCGTTTCGAGCTGACGGCCGTCACCGGCCGCTCGGAGGTCGGCAGGCGCCTGGATGATCTCTACCCGCGCTACCGCGTGCCGATGACGATCGAGCAGCTCGACCTCGAGGGCGCGGGCCCGATCGACGCCGCCGTGGTGGCCTACCCGCACGCGGCGGCCGCGCCCACCGTCGGCGCGCTGCGCGAGCGCGGTGCCCGCGTGGTCGACCTGAGCGCGGACTTCCGGCTCTCCTCGCTTCCCACCTATGAGCGCTGGTACGGCACGCATCCGCGCCCCGACCTGCTGGGGGAGGCCGTGTACGGGTTGACCGAGCTTCACCGCCAGCGGATCGCGAGCGCCACGATCGTGGCCAACCCGGGCTGCTACCCGACGGCGTCTGTTCTCGCCTTGGCGCCGCTCGCGCGCCAGGGGCTGATCGGCGATCTGGTGATCGACGCCAAGCAGGGGATATCCGGCGCCGGGCGCGTGTTTGATGAGACCACGCACCTGTCGATGGCGGGCGAGAACATCATCGCCTACAACGTCGCCGCCCACCGGCACACGCCCGAGATCGAGGAGCAGCTCGCGCTGGCCGCCGCCAACAGCCCGGCGGGCTGGAGCACGCACAGCGCCAAACGGCGAGTGGGCGGCGCCCCGCCGGGCCTCGCTGTGCAGTTCCAGGCGCACCTCGTGCCGCTCGACGAGGGCGAGCTCGCGAGCTGCTACGTGACGCCCACGCGCACGGTCGCTCCGCGGGAGCTGCAGGGCCTGTTCGCCGAGGCCTACGCGGAGGAGCCCTTCATCGAGGTGGTCGATGCTCCGCCGGGGGTGCTCGAGGTGCGCGAGACCAACTTCTGCCGGATCTTCGCCGCCTGCGATGAGCACACGGGCAAGGTGCTGGTGTTCTCGGCCATCGACAACCTGTGGAAGGGGACCTCCTCGCAGGCGGTCCAGAACCTGAACGTGATGTTCGGCTTCCCCGAGACCGAAGGCCTGTTGTGAGCGGCCCGCCGCAGCCCTTCTTCCACTCGCGCTGGGTGCCCGCGCCCGAGCACGTGCGCGATCTCGGCCCCGGCGCCGGCCTTCCCCGCGGCTTTCGCGCCGCCGGCGTGGCCTGCGGCATCAAGCCCAGCGGCAACACCGATCTGGGGCTGCTCGTCTGTGATGCCGAGCGGCCCGTCAGCGCCGCGCGCTTCACCGCGACCGGCACGCCCGCCGCGCCGGTGCTCGTCAGCCAGGAGCGCTGCCGGCTGAGCGCCCTGCGCGCCGTGCTCGCCAACTCGGGCTGCGCGAACGCCGCCACCGGCCGGCGGGGCCTCGACGATGCGGCGAAGACCCAGGGGGCCGCCGCGGCGGCGGTCGGGGTGGACCCGGCGGAGGTCGCCCTGGCCTCCACCGGCGGCATCAGCCACCACCTGCCCGTGGACGCGATCGTCAGGGGCATCCTCGACGCGCGCCCGCGGCTGAGCGGCGACGGCGACGGCGACTTCCAGCAGGCGATCCAGACCACCGACGCCTCCGAGAAGCGGGCGAGCCTCGAGCTCGAGCTGGGCTCGGGACCGGTGCGGCTGAGCGCCCAGTGCAAGGGCGCGGGGATGATCTCGCCGCGGTTCGCGACGATGCTGTGCTTCATCGAGAGCGACGCGGCGCTCGCACCCGAGACCGCGGAGCTGTTGCTCGGGGTGTGCGTGAAGCGCTCGTTCGACCGCGCCTCCGTGGACGGACAGCTCTCGACGAACGACACCGCGATCCTGATGTGCTCGGGCGAGAGTGGCGTCGGCATCGCTCCCGAGAGCGAGGATGAGCTGCGCTTCGGCCAGGCGCTCGACGCGCTCCTGCGCCAGCTCGCGATCATGATGGTCGCCGACGGCGAGGGCGCGCGGCGGATCGCGCGCGTGCTCGTGCGCGGCGGGCAGCCAGACGGCGTGGAGGCGGTCGCGCGCGCGGTCGCCAACTCGCCGCTCGTGAAAACCGCGCTCCACGGCGCCGACCCGAACTGGGGGCGGATCATTCAGGCCGTCGGCGCCGCGGCGGGCGGACGCGACGCCGCCACGCCGCCGCTCGCCGTCGACCTGTCGATCGAGGGGACGCCGGTGTGCTCGGCCGGTGCGGCGATCGGCTACGACGAGGATGCGCTGGCGCGCGCGGTCGAAGGGACGGAGATCGAGTACGACGTCACGCTCCCCGGAGATGGGGCCGAAACCGAGGTCTTCTTCTCCGATCTCTCGCACGAGTACGTGACGATCAACGCGGAGTACACGACATGACCGACACGCAGAAGCACGACGTCGGCACGCTGCTCGAGGCGCTCCCCTACATACGGGAGTTCCACTCGAAGACGGTCGTGATCAAGTACGGCGGCGCCGCGATGGAGGACCCCGGCCTGCGCGAGGAGTTCGCCCGCGACGTTGTCCTCCTTAAGTACGTCGGGCTGAACCCGATCGTCGTCCACGGCGGTGGCCCGGAGATCACCGCCTACATGGAGCGCCTCGGCCTGCCCGTCGAGTTCGTCGGCGGTCTGCGCGTGTCCGATGAGGAGACGGTCGAGGTGGCCAAGATGGTCCTCGTCGGCAAGGTCAACAAGGAGATCGTGCTGCGCCTGAACCGCCACGGCCAGGCGGCGGTGGGCCTCTGCGGCGACGACGGCTCGCTCTTCCGCGTCGCCCGCCGGGCCGCTCCGGACGGGGAGGACATCGGCTTCGTGGGGCGCATTGAGCGCGTCAACGTCGGCGTGATCGAGCACATCGCAAGCGACTACATACCCGTGATCGCCTCCGTCGGCGCCGACCGCGACGGCCGCTCATACAACGTCAACGCCGACGAGGCCGCCGGCGCGGTGGCGGGCGCGATCGGCGCCTACAAGATGGTGTTCCTGACCGACGTGCCGGGCTGGCTGGGCGACCCCGGCGACGGCTCGAGCCTGATCGGGCAGGCGACGGTCGAGCAGGTGCAGGCCGCGCTGCCGGGCCTCGAGGGCGGCATGCGCCCCAAGCTCGAAGCGTGCGTGGACGCCATCCACGCGGGCGTCAGCGCCGCGCACATCCTCGACGGGCGGATCGCGCACTCGCTGCTTCTGGAGCTGTTCACCGACGCCGGCATCGGCACCAAGATCGAGGCCGGCGCGTGACGCTGTCAGAGCTCCAGGAGCTCGAGCGCACGAGCGTGGTGGGCTCCTACGCGCGCTACCCGGTCGAGTTCGTCCGCGGCGAGGGTCCGCGCCTGTGGGACGCCGAGGGCAACGAGTACCTCGACTTCCTGTGCGGCATCGGTGTGACGAGCCTCGGGCACTGCCACCCGCGCGTGGTCGAGGCGGTGCGCGCGCAGGTGGGGCGGCTGATGCACGTCTCGAACCTCTTCTACACCGAGCCGGCGATGCGCCTGGCCGAGCGCCTGTCGGCCTCGAGCCTCGGCGGCAAGGTCTACTTCTGCAACTCCGGCGCGGAGGCCAGCGAGGCCGCGATCAAGCTCGCGCGCAAGGCGCGCCCGGGCGGGGATGTCGTCGTCGTACACGGCGCCTTTCACGGGCGCACCTACGGCGCGCTGTCAGCGACCCCGCAGGAGGCAAAGCAGGCGCCGTTCGCTCCGCTCGTGCCCGGCTTCCGCGCCGTCGCCGCCGAGGCGGAGGAGCTGCGCGCCGCGATCGATCAGAACACGGCCGCGGTGCTGCTCGAGCCGATCCAGGGCGAGAGCGGCGTGCACGTGCTCTCGGCGGAGCTGCTCGGGGCGGCGCGCGATGCCTGCGATGAGCACGGCGCGTCGCTGATCTTCGACGAGGTCCAGTGCGGGATGGGCCGCACCGGGACGCTGTGGGCGTATCAGCAGACGGGCGTCGAGCCCGACGCGATGACGCTCGCCAAGGCGCTGGGCGGGGGCCTTCCGATCGGCGCGCTCGTCACCGGCGAGCGGCTGGCCGACGTGCTCCAGCCGGGCGACCACGCCTCGACCTTCGGCGGCGGCCCCGTGATCGCGAGCGCGGCGCTCGCGGCCCTCGAGGTGACCGACGATCCCGAGCTGCTCGCCCGTGTGCGCGAGCGCGGGCAGATGCTCGCCGGCGCCCTCGAGCCGCTGCCCGAGGTGAGCGCGGTGCGCGGTCGCGGGCTGATGCTCGCCTGCGAGCTCGATGTGCCGGCGCCCGCGGTCGCGCGGCGCGCGCTCTTGGAGCAGCGGCTGATCGTGAACGCCACCGGGCCGACCACGCTTAGGCTGCTGCCGCCGCTGACGATCGAGGAGGACGACGTCATCGAGGCGGTGACGCGCCTGTCCCGGGCGCTCAGCGACAGTGCGGGCGAATAGCCGGCGCGCGCCGCCGGCGCGCCGCGTCGCGCGGCAGCGACCCTAGAAAGGGCGCGGAGACCGGGGCCGATCGCTTAAGCACGGGCGCGCCGCGACCGATCAGCGAATGTGTTGATGAAGCGCGCGCCCGCGCTGATTGCGACGGTCCTCGGGCCGATCGCCTGCGTCCTTGCCCTGGCACCGTCCGTGAGCGCCGCCGCCGGCGGGCGGGAATCGCTCACGCCCTTCATCGTCGGCGGCCAGGAAGCGTCGATCTCGCAGTTCCCCTGGCAGGTCTACGTCGAATCCGAATTCGAAGAAGGCGGCTATCGCGTCATCGCCGCCTGCGGCGGGTCGATCCTCGATGCCACGCACGTGCTCACCGCCGCCCACTGCGTCGACGCCGAGGGCACGACCGTCCAGCACCCGCCCGCCGACTTCACGGTCGTGGCCGGGGCCTCGACGACCCTGGGGTCGTCGACCACGAGGCAGGTGACGGGCGTCAGTCACGTCCGCCAGCACCCCTACTTCACGCGCCTGCCGGAAACCAAGGACGACGTCGCCGTGCTGACCCTCTCGAAAGCGCTCACCCTGTCTCAGGCGATGAACGCCGAGGCCATCCCGCTCGTTCCGATCGGCGCCACGCCCGCGCCCGGAACCCCGCTGTCGGTCAGCGGATACGGCCTCGAGAACGGCGCCGAAAACGCCGAACCGAACGGCAAGCTCTACTCGACGTCGCTGACCGCGGTCGCCAGCGACCCCTGCCGCGGAGCGGTCGGAGTCAACTCCGCGGTGCTGCTGTGCGCGATCAGCTCGACCTCCTCGACATGCCGCGGGGACAGCGGCGGCGCTCTGACCGAGGGCAATCCGGCCGTGCAGGTCGGCATTGTGGACTTCGGCCTGCAGGGTTGCCCGGCGGAACGGCCCGACGGCTTCACCAACGTGGCGGCGCCGGAGGTTCGCGATTTCATCGAAGGCAGCGAATCCCCGCCGGTCGCGGCACGCCCGACCTCGCCGCCGGTGATCAGAGCGGTGGGCGCCGGCCCCGTCGACTTCAGCCCGCTGAGCTGCGAACCGGGGGGATGGAGCGGCTCGCCCTCGTTCACCTACACCTTCGAGGTGGAAGACGCCTCCCAGCGGGTGCTGCAGAGCGGGCCGAGGAACGTCTACGCCCCTCCGGCGAGCCTCATCGACTTCCCGCTGGTGTGCATCGTGCAGGCCACCAACGGCGGGGGCGTGAGCACCTACCGCAGCGCCACGAGCGCTCCGGTCGCGGCCGACAGCGCCCGACCGGCGGGCTCGCTCAGCGGTCCGCGATGCCATCTGCAGGACTGCTCGGTGTCGATCGCCGCGAGCGACCCCTACGCCGTCGCGCTCGGCGTCACATCACGCGCCAGCTACACGCTCACCGCCAGCTGCCCGGTCAAGAAGGGCAAGCGGAAGCGGGGGCGCTCGGCCAAACGATCGACGTGCAAGCGGACGGTGTCGCTGACGATGCCGCTCAGCAGCACCTCCGCCGGCCACTACCGCGCGACGGCCACGAGGCTTCCCTACAACAGGCTCATCACCTTCACCACGCTCGTCACGAACGCGGCGGGCCTTCGCCCGGCCAAGCCGCTCGTGCGCTCGGCCACGCTGCGCCCGCCGTCTCGCAGGCGGAAGGCCAAGTCCAAGCACCCCCGGCGTTAGAGCGGCGCCCGCGGCGGGCGCCGACGTGGGCTCGCCCTCGCCCTCCCGACGTTGGCTCGCCCTCGCCCTCGGCTCCGCGCGGACGATAGCCTAGGCGCCCGATGAGCACGCCTGATGAGATCTCCTTCGCCCGCACGGCCACCTACGAGGCCGACCCGGCTTCGGTCGGGCGCGTCCTTCTGCTCTACTCGGGCGGCCTTGACACGAGCGTGATGCTCAAGTGGATCCAGGACTCCTACGACGCCGAGGTCGTCTGCCTGACGGTCAACCTCGGACAGCCCGGCGAGGACTACGAGGTGATCAAGGGCAAGGCGCTCAGGCTGGGCGCGCTCGAGTGCCACGTGGTGGACGCGCGGGAGGAGTTCGCGCGCGAGTACGTCACCCCCGCGATCCGGGCCAACGCGCTGTACGGGCGCTATCCGCTGTTCACCGCGCTCGGCCGTCCGCTGATCGCGAAGCTGGCCGTGGAGTACGCGCGCACGAGCGGCTGCGACACGATCGCCCACGGCTGCACGGGCAAGGGCAACGACCAGGTCCGGATCGAGGCGACCGTCGCGACGCTCGCGCCCGAGCTGAAGGTGATCGCACCGGTGCGCTCGTGGCAGATGGGCCGCGAGGAGGAGATCGCATACGCGCGCGAGCACGGCATACCGATCAAGTCCAGCGTGGGGGAGGGCGCCGAGTCCGCGCCGCCGTACTCGATCGACGACAACCTGTGGGGGCGCTCCTCGGAGGGCCGCTGGATCGAGGACCTCGAGCACGCGCCCGAGGACGACGTCTTCCAGCTCGTGAGAAGGCCCGAGGACGCGCCCGAGGATCCCCAGGTCGTGGAGGTGGAGTTCGACCGCGGGGTGCCGGTCGCGCTCGACGGGACGCGCATGGAGCTGGTCGAGCTGCTCGAACGCGTCGCGGAGATCGGCGCGCGCCACGGCGTGGGCATCGTCGATCACATCGAGGACCGCATCGTCGGGCTGAAGGTGCGCGACATCTACGAGGTGCCCGCGGCGGCGATCCTCTTGCCGGCCCACCAGGAGCTCGAGCGCCTCGTGTGCACGATCCACCAGAACCAGTTCAAGCCACAGCTCGAGCGCCAGTGGGCCTACCTCGTCTACGCCGGGCTTTGGTGGGAGCCGCTGCGCGCCGATCTGGACGCATACATGGAGCGCGTCAACGATCGGGTCAGCGGGACTATCGGCGTGAAGCTGTACAAGGGAGCGGCGCGCGTGATCACCCGCTCCTCCGCCAACGCCCTCTACGACGCGACGCTCGCGTCGTTCGCGCAGTCCGGCGGGCTCTTCTCGCAGGCCGCCTCACCCGGGTTCATCGAGCTGTGGTCACTGCAGTCGCGAATGGCCTGGCGCCTGCGCGAGGAGAGCTGACCGCAGCTAGAATTGCGCCCGTGAACGCGCTGGCAATCAAGTTCGTCGGCTATGTCCTGTGGCGCGGGGGCAAGTGGTATCTGCGGCGCAGGCTGCCGCCCACGCGCACGCTGGTGAGGAACGGCCTCGTCGGCGGGCTGGCACTCGTCGCGATGGCGATCATCGCGCGCCGCCTCGGCGGCTGAGCCTCGCGCCGCGCGGGGCGGCTTGGCTGAGTCGCTGTGAGCGACGTCCCCGGGACCGTCCGGCCGGCACCGTAGCTTGCGATGATCGTGATGGCAGAGGGCAGCGAGACGCCGGGCGGCGGCTCCGGATCGGGCGCACAGTCCGGCGGGCTGGGTCCCGAAGGCCGCGGGCGCAGGTCCGAGGGCGACCTGCTCGCCGAACGCCGCGCGCGCCGTGCCGTGGAGTCGGGCGATGCCGCGCTGATCCGCCGCGCCGAGGCGGCGGAGGCGACCGTGCGGACACTCGAGGCGCACCTGGCAAGCCTTCAGCAGCGCCTGCGCGAGGCAGAGGCCGAACAGCGGCGCATATCCGAGCACGGCGGGGTCCAGCAGCAGCAGCCGACGCCGGCGATCGAACGGAGGGGGTCGAGCGAGCAGGAGCTGCGGCGCGCAAGGCAGCGCGAGTACGCCGAGCAGCAGCTGCGCCTCGAGGCCGAGGATCGCAGCATCGACCTGGAACGGGAGAGCCGCCTTGAGATCGAGCGGCTCGGCCGACGTCTGAGCACGAGCGAGCGCGACGCGCGCGCGCTGAACCGACAGCTCGAGGCCCTCCAGCGCGAGCTGGCCGAGGCGGAGCAGGCGGCTGCGGCCGAACTGGCGGCCTGGCGCCGGGCCGAGAAGGAGTTTCAGGCGCGGCTGGCCGAGCTCGAGCGCCGGGCGATCCAACTGCACGAGGACCTCGAGGTCGAGCGGGCTGCGCGCATACGCTCGGAGCAGCTGCTCGAGCGCATGCGCCTCGGCTATCGCCGCCTGGTGGGCGTGGTCAGGGAGCTCAGAGGCGTCGTCGCCAGGCTGAGCGCCGCCACGGCGCCGGCGCCGGCGCCGGCCGAGCCCGCACCCGAGCGCCCGCCTCGCGCGGATCCAACACCCCGCCGGCTCGATGCCTCCGCCGGCGCGTGGAGCGCCTCGCCGAGCGCCCACCGCGAGGAGATGACCGAGGCCCTCGCCGCGGCCGTCGAGCGCCTGCGCGCCCGCGTGGAGGACGTCGGCGGAGATGTGGAGCTTCCGCCCGCGGGCGCACAGCAGGCCCAGCGCGTCTCCAGTGGGGCGAGGCCTGAGGAGTCCGAAGCGCCCGGTGCGAAGCGCCCGCCGCACAGGCACACGATGTCGTGGTTCAGGAGGCGCTCGATAAGACGCAAAGAGCGCCGCGCGCGCCGCGCAGCCGCCGCGGGGCCGCCTAGCATGCAGTCGCAGTGAGCACCTCGGCCTGCGCCCACCTGCACGTGCACTCCGAGTACTCGCTGCTCGACGGCGCGTGCAAGATCGACGCGCTGGCGGCGCGCGCCGCCGAGTTCGGCCAGCCGGCCCTCGGATTGACCGACCACGGTGTCATGAACGGCGCCGTGGAGCTCCACAAGGCGTGCGCAAAGCACGGCGTGAAGCCGATCATCGGATGCGAGATCTATCTCGTCGACGACCACGCCGCCGCCGCCCACGGCAAGACCGAGCGCAACCACCTGACGCTGCTCGCCGCCGACGACGCGGGCTACCGCAACCTCGTCAAGCTCTCCTCGGCCGGCTTTCTCGAGGGCCTGCAGCGGGGCAAGCCGACCGTGGACCTGGCCCAGGTGGAGCGCTACTCAGACGGCGTGATAGCGCTGACCGGCTGCCTGGCCTCGCGCTTCTGCCAGCGCCTGCTGGAGGACCGCGTCGCGGATGCGCGCGCGCACGCGGACGAGCTGCTGTCGGTGTTGGGCGCGGACAACGTCTACTTCGAGGTTCAGAAGAACGGGCTCACGCCGCAGGACAAGTGCAACGAGGGGATCGTGCGCATCGCGCGCGAAGTGGGGGGCAGGCTGGTCGGCACAGGCGACGTGCACTACTTGCGCCGCGAGGACTACGACCACCACACCGCGCTCTTGTGCGTGCAGACCAAGAGCACGATCGCCGCACCCAAGATGACGTTCGAAACGAACGAGTTCTACCTGCGCGACTCAGGAGAGATGGCGGCCGCCTTCGCGGAGTGGCCCGAGGCGATCGCGAGCACGCTCGAGATCGCCGAGCGCTGCTCGGTGGAGCTCGAGCTCGGCAAGCAGCTGATCCCGGGTTTCCAGACCCCCGACGGGAGCCCCGAGCGCGAGTACCTGCGCGCACGCGTGCAGGAGGGACTGCGCCTGCGCTACGGCGATCCGCCGCCCGCGGCGGCGAGCGAGCGCGTGGAGATGGAGCTCGGGGTGATCGACCGCATGGGCTTCAACGCCTACTTCCTGATCGTCTGGGACTTCGTCAAGTTCGCCAAGGAGAGCGGTATCGCCGTCGGTCCCGGACGCGGCTCGGCGGCCGGTTCGATCGTGGCCTACTGCCTGGCCATAACCGACGTGGATCCGCTGCGCTACGACCTCCTGTTCGAGCGCTTCCTGAACCCCGAGCGCGTGTCGATGCCGGACATCGACATCGACTTCTCAGTGCGCGGGCGCGAGCGCGTGATGCGCTACGTGACCGAGAAGTACGGGCGCGAGTCGGTCGCCCAGATCGTCACATTCGGCAAGATGTTCCCGCGCGCGGCGACCCGCGACGCGGCGCGCGTTCTGGGCTTCGACTACGGCACGGGCGATCGGCTGGCGAAGCTGATCCCGGATCCGATCATGGGCCGTGCGCCGTCGTTCGACGAGTGCCTGAAGGACGGCCAGTCCCTGCGCAAGGCCTACGACGAGGAGCCCGACGCGCGCAAGATCGTCGACGTCGCGCGCGGCCTCGAGGGCATCGTGCGCAACTCCTCGATCCACGCCGCGGCGGTCGTCATCGCCGAGGGCCCGCTCACGGACATCGTGCCGCTGCAGCTCGCCGACGCCGGCACCGACGAGGACGGCGAGCGGATATTCCGCACCGTCACCCAGTTCTCGATGAAGCCGATCGAGGACATCGGCCTGCTCAAGATGGACTTCCTCGGCCTGCGCAACCTCGACGTGATTGAGGATGCGCTGGACATCATCGAGCGCTCGAGCGGCGAGCGCCCGGACATGACGACGCTGCCGCTCGATGACCCCGCCACCTACGAGATGCTCGCACGCGGCGACTCAACGGGCGTGTTCCAGTTCGAGTCCGAGGGCATGCGCGAGGCGCTCAAGAAGGTGCGCCCGGACGAGTTCAACGACCTCATTGCGCTCGGTGCCCTCTACCGTCCGGGCGCGATGGACCAGATCCCGGTCTATGCTAGGGGCAAGCACAACCCCGAGGCGATCTCCTACCCGGATGAGCGGCTGCGGGAGATCCTGCGCTCCTCCAAGGGCGTGATCCTCTACCAGGAGCAGGCGATGCAGATCTCCAAGGAGCTGGCCGGCTTCTCCGGGGCCAAGGCGGACGACCTGCGCAAGGCGATCGGCAAGAAGAACCGGGCGGCGATGGCCGCGCTCAAGCCGGAGTTCGTCGAGGGCTGCCGCGCCTCGGGCACGAGCTCGGAGGTCGTCGAGTTCCTCTGGCAGACGAACGAAAAGTCGGCGGACTACTCCTTCAACAAGAGCCACGCCGCCTGCTACGCGCTGATCTCCTATCGCACCGCGTGGCTGAAGGCCAACCACACCGCCGAGTACATGGCGGCGCTGATCTCCTCGGTGATGTCGACGAAGGACAAGGTGCCCTTCTTCGTCGCCCGCTGCGAGGAGATGGGCATCGAGATACTGCCGCCGGACGTCAACCTCTCAGACCACGAGTTCACCGTCGAGGCGCCGGGGCAGGCGGCCCGCGAGGCCGGAACCGACGGCCGCGTGGGCAACATCCGCTTCGGCCTGGACGCGGTCAAGGGCGTCGGCTATCAGGCGGTCGAGGCGATCAAGCGGGCGCGCGATGAGGGCGGCGAGTTCGGCTCGCTGTGGGACTTCTGCGAGCGCGTCGACAGCCGCACCGTGAACAAGAAGGCGATCGACGCCCTGATCAAGTGCGGGGCGTTCGGTTCGACCGGCGCGAGCCGCAAGGGCATGCTCGCGGTGCTCGAGCAGGCGCAGGGAGCCGGCCAGAAGATCCAACAGGACGCCCTCACGGGCCAGGGCTCGATCTTCGATCTGCAGGACGATCTCCCGCCGCCGGCCGCGGGAGCACCCGCCCCGGCCGGGCTCGGTCGCCCGATCCACCCGCCGATCCCGGCCGAGGAGTTCGAGCAGGCGGAGCTCCTGGCGGTCGAGAAGGAAGCGATCGGGCTGTTCGTATCCGCGCATCCGCTGAAGCCCCTGCGCGAGGCGCTGCGCGCACGCGCCGACTGCCAGCTCTCCTCGCTTGCGGATCGCCGCGACAAGGACTGGGTGACCGTCGGCGGCATCATCACCGAGGCCAAGCGCATCCGCACGCGCAACGGCGATCACATGATGTTCGCCACCCTCGACGACCTCGAGGGGTCCGTCGAGCTGCTGGTGTTCGGCAAGGCGCTGGCCGAGCACGAGCAGGCGCTGAGGGTCGACGAGGTGGTGCTCGTGAAGGGTCGCGTGGACCACAAGGAAGCCGGCGCGACCTGCCTGGTGGTGCAGACGGTGGAACCCTTCGCACCCTCTCAGGAGGAGATCGAGCGGGCCCGAGCCGAGGCCGAGGCGGCCGCCCGCACGGCGACGACGCTCGCCCAGCCGGTGCATCTGCGCGTATCGGTCGATTCCCTTTCGAGCGCCACGATCGATGAGCTCAAGCACGCGATCGAGGATTTCCCGGGCCCGGCGGAGGTGCTGATCGACATCGATACGAGCTCCGGTACGCGCCGGCTGCGTCTCGGCGAGGCCTATCGCGTTCAGCACACCTCGACGCTGCGCGCCGAGCTCGAGCACGCGCTCGCTCAGGTGGTTGAGGCGTCGGCCACGGGCTAGCCGCGAACGGCGCCGGCGCGCTCGCTGACGCCCCGCTCGCGCAGCGCAACCGCGAGCGCGACTTCCTCCCGACCCGGGCCGCTGCGTTTCTCGCCAGGCGTCTCAAGAATGCAGGGCAGGTCATCGAAGGCAGGGCCGGCTAGGAAAGCGGCGCAGCCATCCTCGCCGATCTCGCCCTCACCGATGTTCGCGTGACGGTCCCTGTTGGAGCCCACGGGCGTCTGCGAGTCGTTGAGGTGCAGGGAGCCCAGGCGCTCCAGCCCGACCTTGTGGTCGATCTCGCCGATCAGCCCGTCCACCTCGCTGCTCGTGCGGATGTCATATCCGGAGGCGAACAGATGGCAGGAGTCGAGGCACAGCCCGAGGCGATCCCCACCGCCCGAGGCCTCGAGCAGCGCCGCGAGCTCGTCGGTCGATCGGCCGAGGGTGCCGCCGGCCCCCGCGGTGTTCTCCAGGTGAAGCGGGCACTCCTCGCTGTCGTCGAGCGCCTCGCGCACGGTCTCGCCGGCGCGTGCGATCGCGGCCTGCGCGTCACCGGTCTTGGCCGAGCCGGGATGAAGAACCACCCCGCATGCGCCGATCTGCTGGCCGACCCGCAGGGAGTGCGTGAGTGAGGTCAGCGATTTCGCACGGATGTCCGGGTCCTCGCTGGCGCAGTTCACCAGGTAGACGGCGTGAATCAGGACGGCGTCGATCGGACTGGCCGCCATCGCCTCGCGGAATGCCGCGACGTCCTCCTCGCGATAGACGGTCGGCTTCCACTGGCGCGGAGACTGGTTGAAGATCTGGATCGCCCTGCAGCCGCGCTCGACGCCGCGTTCGATCGCCTTCGCGAGGCCTCCGGCGGGGGAGACGTGCGCTCCGATTAGCATGCGGGCGGATTATGAGGGTTCGCTTCGCACCATCGCCCACGGGCGCGCTGCACATCGGCGGCGCGCGCACCGCGCTGTTCAACTGGCTGCTGGCCAGGCACGAGGGCGGCGAACTCGTGCTGCGCATCGAGGACACCGATCGCGAGCGTTCCACGCCGGAGAACGTCGAGCAGATCCTCGACTCCCTGCGCTGGCTCGAGCTCGACTGGGACGAAGGCCCGATCCTCCAGAGCGAGCGTGCCGGGCGCCACCGGGAGGTGCTCGAGGCGCTGCTCTCGGCCGGTCACGCCTACCGCTCGAGCGCCACGGCGGAGGACGTGAGGGCCTACAAGCAGCAACACGGGGCCGAGCGGGGGTTCCGCGGCGAGCCCGAGCCGGAGGGCGCCGTGCGCCTGCGCGTGCCCGCCGAGGGCGCCACCGTCGTGCACGACGCGATCCGCGGTGACACGCGCTTCGAGCATGCCCATCTCGACGACCCGGTGATCGCGCGGGCGGACGGGTCGGTCCTCTACAACTTCGCCGTGGCGATCGATGATCTCGACGCCCGCATCACGCATGTCGTGCGCGGAGAGGATCACGTCTCGAACACGCCCAAGCAGCTGCTCGTGCTGGAAGCGGCCAAAGCCGTCGGAATCGACCCACAGGCGCCGATGCCGGTGTATGCGCACCTGCCGCTGCTGCACGGACCGGACGGCAAGAAGCTCTCCAAGCGCCACGGCGCGGCGGCCGTGGGGGAGCTGCGAGAAGCGGGCTACCTGCCTGCGGCGGTCCGCAACTATCTTGCGCTGCTGGGCTGGGGAGCCGGCGACGACGCGACCGTGCTGTCCACCGGGGAGCTCGTCGAGCGGTTCACGCTCGAGCGGATCAGCCGCAATCCGGCCCGCTTCGACGAGGTCAAGCTGAAGTGGCTGAACGGCGTCTACATACGCAGCCTGCCGCTCGAGGAGCTGACGCGTCGCCTCGAAGACTTCACCGGGCGCGAGGGCCTCGAGCAGGCCGCGCGCATCAGCCAGGAGAAGATCCACACGCTCGCGGACTTCTGGCCACTGAGCGGGTTCCTGTTCGACGGGCCCACAGAGGACCGGGCGGCGCGCGAGCGCTGGCTTGGCGAGAGCGGCCTGTCCGCGCTTCGCGACGCCCGTGCGGCGCTCGCGCAGGCGCCGAGCTTTGACGAGGCCGGCGTGGCGCAGGCGCTAGAAGCGGTGGTCGAGGCTCGCGCCGCCAAGCCGCGGGAGGTCTACCAGCCGCTGCGCGTGGCCATCTCGGGCACGACCATCTCACCGGGCATCTTCGAGAGCATCGCGCTGCTCGGTCGCGAGGAGACACTGCGGCGGATCGATCGGGCGCTCGGGGGCGGGTGAGGCAAATCTCCCCTCAATGTTCGCGGTGGAATGCCGATAGGTCCTCTACCTGACCCCACCGACCCGGATGGTCGGCGATCCCAAGGAGGGGATGCGGGCGAATGCCGGCGACAGTCTCAAAACCCAAGCCAAGCACCAGAAAAGCAAGCAGCAAAGCAAGCGCCGGGCGCGCTCTCAACGGATCCGCGGCGACGGCTCCCCGCAAGGGATCTGCCGAGGCGCTCGTCCCGAAGCACCCCCAGCCCGCGCCCACCACCGAGCGCCAGGTCTCCGGTGAGCGACACCAGAACGAGGGCCACGGGCGCCGCCTGACGGCCGCCTTTGAAGCGCTCGAGGCCTACCCCGCCCTGGCGGAGTCGCGCAACCGCCTGCTTGCCGTCACCTCCAAAGAGCATGTCGCGACGGCCGAGATCGTCACCGCGGTCGAGTCCGACGTGGCTCTGATCATCGCTGTCCTGCGTCTCGCCAACCGCGTTCCCGGCGGTCGCGGACGCGTCGACACCGTCGCCCGCGGCGTCGAGCTCCTGTCCGCGCCCGCCGTGGAGGCGCTGGCGGGCCGCGTGGGCACGTTCAACTTCTTCGAGCGCGCGAGCGTCTGGGACGCGGCGCCCGAGCGCTTCCGCCTGCACGCGCTCGCGACACAGCACGCGGCCGATCGCATCGCCGCCGAGGTCGACTCCGAGCATCGCGATCGCCTCACCGTCACGAGCCTGCTGCACGACATCGGCAAGCTCGTGCTGCTCCACGCCTACCCGGGCTACCCCTCCCAGGTGCACCGCGGCGCGAGGACGCCCGAGGAGCGCATCCATCAGGAGCGCAGGGAGCTCGGTGTGGATCACGCGCTCGTGGGCGGCGTGCTGACCCGCCGCTGGGGGCTTCCGGCGACGATCGCCACGGTCATCGAGCGCCACCACAATCACGATGTGGAGGGCGAGGCCGCGGTCATCCGCCTGGCGGACATGCTCGCCCACTACGAGCAGGGCGGCCAGGTTTCACCCGCGGAGATGCTCAAGTCCGCACGCGCCGTCGGTCTCGGCGCCGAGGAGCTGAGGCGGGTGATGTACGAACTGCCCAGCTCACCCAGCCAGCGTCGCCGTCACGTCGACCCGTGCCCGCTCTCCGGACGCGAGCTCGGCGTGCTGCAGAGGCTCGCCGAAGGCAAGGTCTACAAGCAGATAGCCCACGAGCTCACCCTCTCGACGAGCACCGTGCGTACGCACCTGCACAACATCTACGGAAAGCTCGGTGCCGTCGATCGCGCCCAGGCCGTGCTGATGGCGACCGAGCGCGGCTGGCTGTAGTCCCCGCTTCGGGCGGGCGCTGTGGAACGAATCCCGCGGCAGAGGGATACGATCGCGTCGGCGGGCGGCGAAGACGCGGCCGGCGAGCGTCATGATCTCGATCACGAGCAAGTCTCCCTATGCGGTGCTCGCACTGGCCGAGCTTGGGCGCAGCACGGGCTCTGAGCCCGTGCCGATCGGCGAGCTGGCGCGCCGGCGTGAGGTGCCAGTGCAGTTCCTCGAGCAGCTGTTCGCCACCCTGCGCCGGGGCGGCATCATCAGCTCCCAGCGGGGCGTCAAGGGCGGCTACAGGTTCGCGCGGGAGCCGGCGACGGTGAGCGTGCTCGAGGTCGTCGAGCTGCTCGATGGTCCGCTGGGGCGCGACGCCGAGGGTGTCTTCGCCGACGCCGCCGCGGCCGCGCGGAAGGTGCTCGAAGAGACGACGATCGCCGACGTCATCGAGCGCGAGCTGCGCGCCGCCGGTGCGAGCATGTACCACATCTGAGGACGGGGGCTCCGCAGCGCCAGTTGGACACCGCGGGTTGATCAGCATTCCCTACGCGATACTCAGCGGGTGATGCCCGAGGAGTCCACGACAGCCGACCTGGTCGAGCTTGCACACAGAAGCATCGAGACCGAGGACCTCGAGGCAGCCCTGAGCTTCTATGCTCCCGACGCCGTCTGGGACGCATCGCCCTGGGGGATGGGCGTGTTCGAGGGCCAGGCAGCCGTGCGAGGCTTCTTTGAGGACTGGCGCAGCTCCTACTCCGGCATCGAGCGGACGGCCGAGGAGGTTCGTGATCTGGGCAGTGAGGTCACGTTCGCCGTGATCTTGCAGACGGCGCGTTTCGCGGGGAGCAGCGGTTCCGTTCAGCTTCGCTACGGATCTGTGGCGCAATGGACAGACGGTTTGATGGTGCGCAACACGACCTACACCGACATCGAGGAGGCCCGCGCCGCCGCCGAGCGGCTCGCCGCGGGCCGGGGGTAGGCACGGCGGTCTTCGCGGGGTAGGCTGACGGCGATGAGCGAGTCCGACGTCCAGCTCTTCCAGTCGTGGATCGAGCAGGCGGCGCTCGCTGAGGACTATCTCGGCTTCTGGTACGAGAACGCGTGGGCGGAGGACATGGATCACCGGGCCATCGAGGGCGCCCCGGACGATCACGGCCCGATCATCGGTCGTGACGCGATGCGCGCCTACGGCGCCGACTGGTACGAGACGTTTCCCGACCTCACGATCGTAATCGAGGACGTCATCGACGCAGGCCCGGGTCGCGTGATCGCCGTATCGCACCTGGCTGGAACAGCGCGGGCCAGCGGCGTGCCCGCCGAGATTCGGTTCCCGGTCGTGTACACGATCCGCGGCGGCAAGATCGTTCAAAGCCGCGAGTACCTGACCATGGAGGAGGCGCTACGGGCGGCGGGCCTCAGCGAGTAGGGATCGGTCGCCGCTGTCCGGTGCGGTGGAGGCCGGCCGCTCCGTCGACCGATCCGTCCGGCGCGGGGCGCAGACTGACGCAGGCATGAGCTCGATTCTCGATTCGCTGCCCGTCGCGAGCACCGTGCGGGCTCCTGCGGGCTACTGCGCGCGTTCTCGGATACATGTGGAGGGCGTCACGATGGATGAACTCGACGCGGCTGTGATGGAGGTAGGCGGCCGGATCGAAGGCGACCACGTCCGGTCCGGAGAACGCCTGCCCGGCCGCCCCGCTGCCCGCATCGTGGGAACGTTCTGGTATGTGATCCCCGAGAGCGCGCTGACGGTGACCGGGCGTCCCTGACAGCGCTCGCAGCCCGAAGCCCCTCGCGCTGGGGCGAATACGCGTGCCCCCGGCCGGAGGGGAAAAACCGGGGGCAGCGCCTCCCACGCGTTGAGGTAGGGCGATCCTAAACAGGTTCGCCCGCCCGCGTCGCGGGGGCGGGCCGCGAAGTCTCCGCACGTTGCGGTGAGAAGCGGGCTCGTGCAAGATCCGTCGCGTCGCTAAGCGTGGGAGCGGGGAGGCCGACGTTGGTTGCATGGAGCACTCAATCGCTCAGTCAGAGACGCAACCCGCGGGCATTCACGCCCTGCCGAAGGCGATCGTGGACATGCTGACCGCATGGGACGCCGAATCCGAGAGGCTCGTCGTCGAGTGTCGCCAGCTCGGACCGGAGGTTGCGGTCGTCGGCACGAGCGTGCCGATTTCCTAGCTCGCGGCGGTCGACCGCCGGCTCGTGGTCGCACCCCTCGCCGCACTGATCCCCGACCGCCGCCATGTCGGTGGCGGTCGGCTCCCCGCCGCCGCCCTGTCGGCGCGCTAGTACATCCGTCCATTTCTCTTGCAATGTGAGACCTGCGCTTCACAGGAGCGCATCGGTGCTGCACAGTGCGGGACTCGGACAACCAAACACGCTGAAAGAGGCAAACTCACCGTGAGGTGACGGCGCAAAGTCAGGGATCTCGACACGAGATAGCTCGGCCGCCAGCGAGACGCTACGGAGGGCTATCGTGTTTTCAAAGGTTTCCCAGCAGTCAAGCGCCCGCATCGAGCTGAACGGTCCCGGGCGCACGCGTGAGCGCCTCACCGACGCCGCTGGCTACTCGCTGATCGAGTTGCTCGTCGCGATCCTGATCATCGGCATTCTCGCGGCGATCGCGATCCCCGCCTTCGCCGGGCAGAAGGGCAAGGCAAACGACGCGCAGGCCAAGGCGCTCGCCCGCGCCGCCGAGACCACGGCCGAGACGATCGCGACCGACAACAGCGGCGAATACGCGAAGGTGAATGCGGCCGAACTGAACAGGTACGAGCCCTCGATCCCCATCACCACGAACACGAGCGTGGCCTACCTGAGCGCCACCACGAGCGCCAAGAGCGAATACTCGGTGACGACGAAAGCGGCCACCGGCGACGAATTCACGATCGCCAGGAGCGCCAACGGCGAAATCACCCGCAGCTGCACGAGCCCGATCACCAAGACCGGCTGCGCAGGTGGCCAGCAGAGCAGCTGGTGATGCGCCGGCGGAGCGTCTCCACCGCCGTGTGCTGGGCCGCCCGGCGGCCATGCATGCGCCGGCGGCCCTTCCGAATCGCGCGCGCCCGCCTGGCCCACTATTGTCGTGGCGTCTATGGCAGAAATCCCGATCAACATTGCGGAACTCGTCGGGAGCACTCCGCTGGTCGGGCTTCCGCGGATGCTCGACGCCACGGCCGCGGCGGCCAATGGGGTTGAGCTATTCGCCAAGCTCGAGGCGTTCAACCCGGGGGGAAGCGTCAAGGACCGCATCGGCGTCGCGATGATCGAGGCGGCCGAGGCCGAAGAAAGGATCGAGCCGGGGCGCACGAGGATCGTGGAGGCGACGAGCGGCAATACGGGGATCGCGCTCGCGTTCGTGTGCGCCGCCAAGGGCTATGAGCTGGTGCTGACGCTGCCCCAGGGCATGAGCCGGGAGCGTGAGAGCCTGCTGCGGCTGTACGGCGCGCGGGTGGATGTCACCGAGTCGCTCGGCGGCATGGGAGAGGCGGTCGAGGCTGCGCGCGCGATGGCGCGGGAGGGTGACACGTTCCTGCCCGACCAGTTCTCGAATCCCGCCAACCCGGAGGTCCACCGGCGGACGACGGGACCGGAGATCGAGCGCGCGCTCGATGGCCGCGTCGACGTGCTGGTCGCCGGCGTGGGGACCGGTGGCACGATCACCGGGGTGGGCGAGTATCTGCGCGAGCGCAACCCGAAGCTGCATGTGGTCGCGGTGGAGCCGCTCGGCTCGGCGGTGCTCTCCGGCGGGCAGACCGGTCCGCACCGCATCCAGGGGATCGGCGCCGGGTTCGTGCCGCCGGTGCTGAACCGCGAGCTGCTCGACGAGGTGGTGGCCGTATCCGACGACGACGCCGTCCAGACCGCCTGGAGCTGCGCCCGCCGCGTGGGCCTGCTCGCCGGGATCTCCGGGGGAGCGGCGTTGTGGGCATCGCTTCAAGTCGCCGCCCGTCCCGAGTCCAGGGACAAGCGGATCGTGGTGGTCATGCCGGACTCCGGCGAGCGCTACGTCTCGCAGGCCTTCTTCGCGCCCTGAGTTCCTATGAGCGCCCCTCGAGGGGCGCCGGCCGCTCGCGCGCTGTCCGAAGATGGCTGCGCAGTCAACTATCTGTGGTTCGGCCGCTACGCTGTTGGCATGCCCGGCTTCGATACCTTCGCGCAGGTCGCGAAGGAGGTGCGTCGAGATGTCCTCGCGGCGCGCGATCGCGACCCCGCGGCCCGCGGCGTCGGACAGGGCGAGATCCTCGCCACCTGGCCCGGGATCCACGCGCTGCTTGCCTACCGCGTGGCCCACGCGCTGCACGCGGCCGACGTGCCGCTGTTGCCACGCCTGATCTCGATGCTGACGCGCGCGCTCACGGGGATCGAGATCCACCCGGCGGCGCACATCGGGCAGGGTCTGTTCATCGACCACGGCGCCGGTGTGGTGATCGGCGAGACCGCTGACATCGGCGACGACGTCACCCTCTACCAGGGGGTCACGCTGGGAGGCACCGGTTTCGCCACCGGCAAGCGCCATCCAACGGTGCAGGACAACGTCACGATCGGCTCGGGGGCGAAGCTGCTCGGTCCGATCACGATCGGGCACGGGGCGAAGATCGGTGCGAACAGCGTCGTGATCACCGACGTGCCGCCCAACTCGACCGTGGTGGGCAACCCCGGCCACCCCGTGCGCGTGGACGGACGCCGCGTCGAGGGCCCCGACGCCGACTGGATCCACCTGCCCGACCCGATCGCCGAGGCGATCCAGGGGCTGGTCAGCCGCATCGGCGCGCTCGAACGGATGGTGTCAGAGCTGTCCGAGGGCGAGTCCCAGCCGGTGGCCGAGATCAGGCCGCTGCGCGAGGTCAAGGGCCCGAACCCGGCGGGCGGTTAGTCCCGAGGCCTGCGCCGCATCTCGCGGCGAGCGCCGCCGGCATCGGCGCGGGCTGATGCGGCCGCGCAGGTCGTCTGCGAGCCCCGCCGAGTACGCATCTATGCTGGATATCTGATGCCCGAGAACCCGCACGCAGAGCACCTCCAGGAGCTGTTGGAGGGGCTCAACGAGCCCCAGCGCGAGGCGGTCACGCACGGCGAGGGGCCGCTCCTGATACTCGCGGGCGCCGGCAGCGGAAAGACGCGCGTGCTCACACATCGGATCGCGTTCCTGATCTACACCGACCAGGCACAGGCGGGGGAGATCCTCGCGATCACCTTCACCAACAAGGCGGCCAAGGAGATGCGCGGACGCGTGGAGGCGCTCTTGGGTCGAGGCACGCGGGGGATGTGGCTGATGACGTTTCACGCCGCCTGCGCGCGCATCCTGCGCGCCGAGGCCGAGCGCCTCGGGTATACGCGACAGTTCACGATCTACGACCAGGCGGATGCCCGCCGGCTGGCCAAGCGCTCGGCCGACGCGGTCGGGGTCGATCCCAAGCGCTTCACGCCGGCGGCCATTCACAACCAGATCTCGGCCGCGAAGAACCGGCTGCGCGCGGCCGCGGACTGCCGCGAGTCGGCCGGCTCGCCATTCGAGGAGATGGTGGCCGACGTGTATGAGATCTACGAGCGCGACCTGCATCGCATGAACGCGATGGACTTCGACGACCTGCTGTTCAGGACGGTCAACCTGCTCGAGCTGTTCCCGGAGGTTCGCGAGCGCTACTCGGCGACCTTCCGCCACGTGCTCGTGGACGAGTACCAGGACACGAACTTCGCCCAGTACCGGCTGCTGCAGCTGCTCGTCGGGGGCGGGCGCCAGCAGCCCGAGCGCGGCGCGAGCGTCAACATTCCCGGCCACCGCAACCTCGCTGTGGTCGGCGATGACTCGCAGTCGATCTACAGCTTTCGCGGCGCGGAGGTGCGCAACATCCTCGACTTCCGGGATGACTTCCCCGATGCGCGCGTGGTCAAGCTCGAGCAGAACTATCGCTCCACCGAGACCATCCTGTCCGCCGCCAACGCCGTCATCGCCAACAACCGCGGCGGCATCGCCAAGCGGCTGTGGAGCGAGCTGGGGGAGGGGGACAAGGTCCACGTGCGCGCGCTGGACGACGAGCACGCCGAGGCGCGGTTCGTCGTCGGCGAGATCGAGCGGCTCCTCGACGAGGGCGCCGCCCGCGCCGAGATCGCGGTCCTGTACCGGACGAACGCGATGTCACGGGTGCTCGAGGACACGCTTGTCCGCCGGGAGATCGCCTATCAGGTGATCGGTGGCACGAAGTTCTACGAGCGCGCCGAGATCAAGGACGCGATCGCCTACCTGTCGCTGCTCGCCAACCCCTTCGACGTCGTCAGCTTCACGCGCATCGCCAACTCCCCGCGACGCGGGCTGGGGCAGACCTCGCTCGCGCGCGTGCTCGCGCACGCCGCCGCCATGGACGTCTCGGTGTGGGAGGCCGCCGCCGCGCCCCAGCAGGTGCCGGGCCTCGGTGCGGCCGCGATCAAGGCGCTCGATCGCTTCATGGGCACGATGGAGGAGCTGCGCGCGCTCGCGGGGCTGCCCGCCGATGACCGGGCGCCGGCCGGAGGTGAGAGCGAGGGCGCCGGCGCGCTTCCGATTGCCGAGCTGCTCGAGGCCGTGCTGTCGCAGAGCGGCTATCTGGAAGCCCTCGAGGCCGAGCGCACGATCGAGGCGCAGGGGCGCCTTGAGAACCTCGAGCAGCTCGTCGAGGTGGGACGCGAGTTCGATGCCGGCGCCGGGGAGGGGGAGGACACGCTCGATGTGTTCCTGCAGGAGATCGCGCTCGTCGCGGACGCCGACTCGCGCAGCGAGGATGAGGGCCTCGTGACGCTGATGACGCTGCACAACGCCAAGGGGCTCGAGTACCCGACCGTGTTCATCGCCGGATGCGAGGACGGCGTGTTTCCCCATTCGCGCGCGATCGACGAAGGTGAGCTCGAGGAGGAGCGGCGTCTGTTCTATGTCGGCGTGACCCGGGCGATGCGCGCGCTGTATCTGACATACGCGCGCAGGCGCGCGGTGTTCGGCGCCCATACGAATGGAATGCGCAGCCGCTTCGTCGATGAGATTCCCTCCGAGCTCATCGACGAGCCCGAGGAATCGGGCCGCTGGGGGGTCGGCCAGCGCATCGACCCGATCCACGCGGGCGTGGGCGCCTCGGGCGTGGCGACCCAGCTTGGAGCGCGCGCCCCCGCGTCCGGGGACTGGGCCGCGTCCGGCATGCGCGAGGCGCCGGTGGCCGTCGCCTTTCGTCTCGGCGAGGACGTCGTGCACGCCGCATTCGGCGAGGGCGTGGTCACCGGGGTCGAGCCCGATGGGGTGATCGTCGTGCGCTTCGCCGGCGACGGCTCCGAGCGCAAGCTGATGGCCGAGTACGCCCCGGTCAGCCGCCGCTGAATCTCCGCGTCGATGGTCTGCCGCAACCCTTAGCATCCGCGTCGTGAGCGCCAGGATCATCGACGGCAAGGCGATCGCGGCGCGCGTGCGCGGCGAGGTCGCCCGCGAGGTGCAGGAGTTCGTCAAGCACGCCCCCCGCCCGCCCGGGCTGGCCACCGTGCTCGTCGGCGAAGACCCGGCCTCGGCCGTGTATGTGGCAGGCAAGCAGCGCGCGTGCCTTGAGGTGGGGATGATCCCGTTCGATCGCCGCCTGGATGCGGCGGCGTCGTTCCAGGAGGTGGCCGAGGAGCTCGCGAACCTGAACGCCGATGCCGCGGTCAGCGGGGTGCTCCTGCAGCTGCCGCTGCCCGAGCACCTCGACGGTCCCGCGCTGACCGCGATGATCGACCCGGGCAAGGACGTCGACGGGCTGACCCCCGTCAACGTCGGGGCGCTGTCACTCGGAAGCCCGGGGCTTAGGCCGTGCACGCCGCTCGGGGTGATGGAGCTGCTGGCGGACACGGAAGTCGAGTTGGAGGGCGCCGAAGCCGTGGTGGTCGGGCGCTCGAACCTGTTCGGCAAGCCCATGGCCCAGCTGCTGCTAGCGGAGAACGCCACGGTGACGACGTGTCATTCGCGCACCCGCGACCTGCGCGCGGTGTGCGCTCGCGCGGATGTGCTGATCGCGGCCGTCGGGAGCCCGAGGCTGATCGGGAGGGAGTTCGTGAAGCCCGGAGCGGTGGTGATCGACGGCGGCATCAATCGGATCACCCCGGAGGAGGCGGGAAATAACAGTGGACTGGTCGGCGATGTCGACTTCGCCGCCGCCGCCGAGGTCGCCTCGGCGATCACGCCCGTGCCCGGCGGGGTCGGCCCGATGACGATCGCCCTGCTGCTGGGCAACACGATGCAGGCGGCCCGCCGGCACGCGCCGATCGAGGCATAGCGCCGTGAACTTCAAGCGCATGCGCGTCGGCGAGCTCCTGGCTCTTGCGGGGGCCGCCTGCGTGATCGTGTCGCTGTTCCTGCGCTGGTATGAAACCCCCACCGGCTCGCTCGATGCGTGGAGCACGTTCGGGCCGGCCATGGTGCTCCTGATGCTGGGGGCGGGCGCGGCGCTGGCGCTGGTCGCCGCCACCGTCACCGAGCGCAGCACGGCGCTGCCCGTCGCCGCCGCGGTGTGGACCTTCGCTCTCGGGCTCGTGGCCGTGATCGCCGCGCTCGTGAGGGTGATCGAGCGACCCGATCACGCGACCTCGCTGTGCGCCGGCGCCTGGCTGGCGCTTGCCGGAGCCGTGCTGATCCTCGCCGGCGCATGGCAGTCGATGCGCGACGAACGCACATCGCTGTATGAGCCGGCGGCGCCGCCGCCGCGCCCACCGCCCGCGCAGTGAGCGCGGCCGTGGCGCGAGCGCGCTCGCGGCTCTCGGTGATTGCGGGAGCCCCTCTCAGTCGAGTGCCCCCGCACCTGGGGGGCAGGCCGGGGGCGTGGCACCGATCACTCCAGTTTGCGCCCGGTGCGGTCGGTAGATTACCTACCGGCACGCGGGCCCGCGCGCTCAAACGGAAGATGAGCTGGCCCCCCGTCGCCGCCGGGTGGGGGCTCCCAGGTGGGATGCCCGCCGCCTTGCGATGCTTGGCGAACCGGTGGGTAACCAGCTCGGGGTTGATCGATCGCCCCCGCTCAGCGGAGAAGACGAGGGACGGGTATGAACGGCGCCCCTCGAAGATCGCGGAGCTGACCTGATGCTCGGATTGATGGATACTCGGCGCATGACATCCGAGGAGTCCGCGACCCCCGACCTGGAGGAGCTGATACGCAGGAGCATCGAGGTCGAGGACATGGAGGCAGCGGTGGGCTTCTACGCTCCCCACGCTGTCTGGGATGCATCGCCCTGGGGGATGGGCGTGTTCGAGGGCCAGGCAGCCGTGCGAGGCTTCTTTGAGGACTGGCGCAGCTCCTACTCCGGCATTGAGTGGAAGGCCGAGGAGATTTGTGATCTCGGGAACGGAATCGCATTCGCGGTGATACTGCAGAAGGGGCGGGTCGCCGGGAGCAGCGGTTCGGCTCAGCTTCGTTACGGATCGGTCACGGAATGGGTGGACGGTTTGATCGTGCGCAACACGACCTACACGGACATCGACGAGGCCCGTGCTGCCGCCGAACGCCTCGCGGAGGAGCGGAAGTAGCCGATGTCCGAGAACCTGGACCTCGTGCGTTCGATCTGCGCGGACTGGGAACAAGGAGACTTCCGCCGGGTAGATTGGGCGCACAGCGACATCGAGTTCGTCAGGGACGTCGATCTCGATCCCGACCGCACCGAGGGCATCGCCGCGATGGCCTCGGCGTGGCGTCGGTGGCTTGACGAGCGAGCGAGCCTTCGCCGACCTCGGTCGCGCGGGGTAATCGATGTCCCTTCGCGACGGCAAGATCTCGCGCATCCGCGCCTACTTCGATCACACCGAAGCCCGTAAACGCCTGCAATCTCGGACTCTCCGCTACCGGCCGACATTCCTCAGCACGGGTAGTGGAGAATCCGCCCCACTGTGATCGAGCGCGACGAGGTCCTGCATGTGGCGCGTCTGGCGCGTCTGGCGCTGGGTGAGGATGAGCTCGAGCCGATGGCGCGCGAGCTCTCGGCGGTTCTCGACCATATCGCCAAGATCTCAGAGCTCGACCTCGCTGAGGTGCCGCCCACCTCACACGTGGTGGAGGTGACGGGCGCGCTCCGTCCAGACGAGCCGCGCGCCTGCCTGCCGCGCGAGCTCGCGCTCGCGCAGGCGCCGGAGGTGAGCGGCGGGGGCTTCCTGGTCCCCAGCCCGCAGGCATGAGCCCTTCCGGGGGCGAGCTGCTCGAGCTGTCGGCGGCCGGGGCGATCGAGGCGATCGAGGCCGGCGAGCTCCGCCCGAGGGAGATGTTCGCGTTCTATCGAGCCCGCGCGAGCGAGCACGGAGGAGATGCCGATGGCGGCTTGAACTGCTTCACCTGGATCGCCGAGGGCGATGCGCGGGATGCGGGTGCGGATCTTCCCCTGCGCGGCGTGCCGCTCGCGGTGAAGGACCTGTTCTGCACAAAGGGCGTTCCGAGTCAGTCCGGCTCTCTCATCTTGAAGGGATATGAGCCGCCCTACACGGCGACGGTCGTCGAGCGCCTCGCGGAAGCGGGAACGGCGCTGTTGGGCAAGACCAACCAGGACGAGTTCGCGATGGGCTCCTCGACTGAGAACTCGGCGTTCGGGCCGGCGCTCAACCCGTGGGACCGCGAGAGGGTGCCGGGAGGCTCCTCGGGCGGAAGCGCAGCGGCGGTCGCCGCCGGGCTTGCGCCGTGGGCGCTGGGGACCGACACGGGCGGTTCGATCAGGCAACCCGCCGCGCTGTGCGGAATCGTCGGGCTCAAACCGACCTACGGCGCGGTGTCCCGGTACGGGATGATCGCCTTTGCCTCCTCGCTGGACCAGGCCGGACCGCTGACCCGGGACGTGACCGACGCGGCGATCCTGCTGAAGCACATGGTCGGCCACGATGCGTGCGACGCGACGTCGCTTCACTTTCCCGGCGAGATCGAGCGGCCGCGGGCAGAGCGTCTGGATGGGCTGCGTCTCGGCGTCCCCGCCGAGCTCCTGAATCCGAGTGACGAGCTCCGAGGCGCCGAAGTCGAGCCGGGGGTGCGTCGTGCGTTCGAGAGGACGCTCGAGCTCGCGGAAGGCCTGGGTGCCTTCGTGCAGGAGATCCATCTGCCTCACGCTCCCCACGCGCTGTCGGCCTACTACGTGATCGCCCCCTCTGAGGCGAGCTCGAATCTCGCGCGCTTCGACGGCGTGCGCTACGGATATCGAGCCCCCGACGCCGCTGATCTGCTCGAGATGTACACGCGCACCCGCCACGACGGCTTCGGAGACGAGGTCAAGCGGAGGATCATGCTGGGCACCTACGCGCTGTCGGCCGGCTACTACGACGCCTACTACGGCAGCGCCCAGAGGGTGCGCACGAAGATCGCCGAGGACTTCCGCGAGGCGTTCGCACAGGTCGACCTGATCGTCACGCCCACCTCGGCCAACGTGGCGTTCGCGCTCGGCGAGAAGACGGCAAACCCGTGGGCGATGTATCTCAGCGACTACTTCACGGTGCCGATGTCGCTCGCGGGGATCCCCGCGATCTCGATCCCGTGCGGGCTCAGCGCGGGAGCTGAGGCCGCCGGCGCTTCCGCCGCAGGGCTCCCGGTCGGCTTTCAGATCTGC
Organism: uncultured Solirubrobacteraceae bacterium; assembly: GCA_963779605.1. GTDB lineage: Bacteria > Actinomycetota > Thermoleophilia > Solirubrobacterales > Solirubrobacteraceae > Palsa-744. Next base: position 1,046,825 of record CAVZYR010000003.1, on the reverse strand, counting down.
GGGCCGGCCTTCAGCGAGAACAGGCTGCTCGCCACCGCGCACGCCCTGGAGCAGGCGATCGAATTCGACGGCGGCGAGGCATATGCCTGACGCAGGGCGTCAGAGCAATGGCACGGACGGGAGCGGCGGCGGCTCCTATGAGGCCGTCATCGGCCTTGAGATCCACGTCCAGCTCGCCACGGCCACGAAGATGTTCTGCGGCTGTGAGCTGTCGTTCGGAGAGCCCCCCAACACACACACCTGCGCGGTCTGCCTCGGACTCCCCGGAAGCCTGCCGGTGGCCAATGCGCGCGCGGTTCACTTCGGCCTGATGATCGGGCTGGCGCTCGGCTCCGAGCTCGCGCCCCGGTCGATCTTCCACCGCAAGAACTACTTCTACCCCGATCTGCCGAAGGGCTACCAGATCTCCCAGTACGACGAGCCCCTGTGCCGGGGCGGCCGGCTGGGAGAGGTGCGCATCCACCGCGTGCACCTGGAGGAGGACGCGGCGAAGCTGATTCACCTCGGCTCGAGCGGCCGCATCCACGGCTCGGGTGCGAGCATCGTCGACTTCAACCGCGGTGGCACGCCGCTCGCCGAGATCGTCACCGAGCCGGACCTGCGCTCGCCCGAGCAGGCGAGCGAGTGGCTGAAGCTGCTGCGCACGACCCTGCGTCAGCTGGGCGTGAGCGACGTCAACATGGAGGAGGGCTCGCTGCGCTGCGACGCCAACATCTCACTGCGGGCCGCCGGGACGAGCGCGCTGGGGGTGAAGACGGAGCTGAAGAACATGAACTCCTTCCGCTTCATCGAACGCGGCATCAGGGCCGAGATCGCCCGTCAGGAGACGATTCTCGCCGACGGCGGGCGAGTGCTCCAGGAGACGCTCCATTTCGACCCCGCTTCCGGCGCGATAACTGCGCTGCGCTCGAAGGAGGAAGCGCACGACTATCGCTACTTCCCGGAGCCCGACCTGCTGCCCGTGGCGATCGACGATCAGATGCTCGAGGCCGCCCGTGCGGCCATGTCCGAGCTGCCCGCCGATCGCGCCGAGCGCTTCCAGGCGCTCGGGCTGACGCTTGAGAGCGCGCAGCAACTGGCGTTCCGCTCAGAGCTCGCCGACTACTTCGAGGAGGCGCTCGCCGCCGACGTCGAGCCCGCGCCGGAGGCGCAGGCGCTCGCCAACTGGACCGCCGGCGAGCTGGCCGGGCGTCTGGAGGATGGGGAGGACCCGGCGTCCTCACGCGTGCGGGCGCGCGCGCTGGCCGCGCTCGTCGGGCTCGTGCAGGCGAAACAGGTGAGCGTCGGCGCGGGACGCCAGGTGCTGGACAGGCTCCTCGGCGAGGGAGGCGACGATCCGCTTGCGATCGTTCAGGCGGAGGGTCTGGCCGCGATCGGCTCGGGCGATGAGCTGGCGGGCATCGTCGCCGCGGCGCTACAGGCCAACGCCGACGCGGCCGAGCGCGTACGCGAAGGCAACGCCAAGGCGATCGGGCCGATCGTCGGGCACGTGATGCGCGAGACCAAGGGCCGCGCCGACGGGACCGAGGTCGCCCGGCTCGTCAACGAGCAGCTCGGCATCTGACAGCTCAGACACGCTTCGGACCGACATTTTGGACGGTGGGCCAAAGCCATCGGCGGCCCGGCCCGCCAATATCCTGGCCATGAACTCCTCAGGCCTGAACGCAAGCCCCTCATCTCCTCGGCGGTTCCTCCTGCTGCCACAGGAGTCGGTGGATGGCCCCAGCCAGGGACCGCGGATCCGTCGCTACAAGCTCACCAGCGTCGGACGGCGACCGGGTGTCAACGGGGTTGATATCGCAACGGTACGGAACGCCCGCGAGCTCGGCCGGCTAGGCCACGCGTAACTAGCTGTCCTCACACCGATAGCCGGCTTCCCTCGGCCGGCGCCAGTGGTAGCGGCCGGGCAGGGGTAGCAATTCCTGTCCGGCCGCACTACTGTTCAGGGTGGTGTGCAAATGAATGAGTCCTCCGAGACCTCGTCGCGATCGATCGCCCGGACGCTGGTGGCCGCGCTGATCCTCGTGATCGTCGGCTACGTCGTTCTGAAGATCGTGATCGGGATCGTTCTGGCGATCGCGCTTCCCGTCGTGCTGATCCTGGGCGTGATCGGACTCGTCTGGGCCTGGCGCGTCCTCTTCTGAGTCGCCGCCGTGCCCTACGTGATCATCGCGGTCTGCTTCGGTCTGGCCGGCGGGATCGTCGGCAAGGTCAAGGGCAGCTCGTTCTTCCTGTGGTTCCTGATCTCGGGAGTCGTCCCGTTCTTCGGCCTGCTGGCCGCGATCGCCTTTCGCTCCGAGCGCGATGAGCTGCGCCGGCGCTGCCCGCGCTGCGGGCGGGTGACGAAGATCTACGACGCCGTGTGCACGCGCTGCGGCGCCGAGCTCGATTTCCCCGATGGCGCCGTGCAGCCGGAATCGTGGGAACGAGTGCCCGCCGCGCCCGGCTAGATCCGCGTCTGAGAGGCCGATCCGAGGCCGATCCAATAAGGGTGCCCTAAGCCGATTTTGGCTGCCCTAAGCCGATTCTTGGCATACGCTGTCGCGCACAGCCATGAATATGCAGGCAAAGACAGCACCTCAGCCGGCCGGCTCGCTGAGCGCGAGGCTGATTCACCGCGCGGGCTTCAAAGACGAGCCCGACTTCGTCCTTCGCGTCGTGCAGCCGGCGCTCGTCGGCATGATCGACGGCACGGTCTCCTCGCTCGCACCGATCTTCGCGGCGGCGATCGCCTCGAGCTCGCATACCGCGCTGCTCGTCGGCTTCTCGACCGCGCTGGGAGCAGGCGTGAGCATGGGCTGGTCGGAGGCCCTGTCGGACACCGGCGAGCAGACCGGCCGCGGCTCCGCCGTGGTGCGTGGCGCCATCACCGGTGGGATGACCACCCTCGGCGGCATCTTTCACACGCTTCCGTTCTTCATCTCCGACGTCCACAAGGCCCTGGTGGTGGCCGGATGCGTGGTCGCCGTCGAGCTGTTCCTGATCGCCTGGCTGCGCAAGCGTTTCCTGCACGTCTCGATGCGCTCGTCGCTGCTGGTGGTGACGGTTGGCGGCGTGATCGTGCTGGCGATCGGCGTCGCTATCGGGTCCTCCTGAGGCGCCCGGGAGTCGTCCTCATCAGTGCCCGCGCGGCGCGCGGGGACCGCGGACAGCCGCGTTGCAGGCTTCCGAGCGCCGCCTAAACCCGCTGGTACACTGGGGTTTTCCGCAGCAGTTCCGACTGTTGCCCCAGTTATTAAGGAAAGGAGCTCGGCGAGATGCGAGCGGTCGACGCCGTGATGGAATGCCTGAAGGCGGAGGGCGTGGATGTCGTCTTCGGCCTGCCCGGCGGCGCCAACCTCCCCACCTACGACGCGTTCGTCGGCGGCGGCATCCGTCACATCCTCGTCCGCCACGAGGCCGGCGGCGGGCACGCCGCCGAGGGCTACGCCAAGGCGACCGGCAAAGTCGGGGTCGCGTTCGCCACCAGCGGGCCGGGCGCGACGAACCTGATCACGCCGATCTGCGACGCGATGATGGACTCGGTGGCGGTCGTGTTCATCACGGGCCAGGTGCGCACCGAACTGCTCGGCACCGACGGCTTTCAGGAGGCCGACACGATCGGCATAACGATGCCGGTCGTCAAGCACTCGTTCATGATCCAGAATCCCGACGAGATCCCGCGCGCGATCCACGAGGCGTTTCACATCGCGCGCACGGGGCGCCCGGGGCCCGTGCTCGTCGACATCCCGATGGACCTCTCGCGTGCGGAGATCGCCTATGAGCCCGTCACCGACGTGCACCTGCCCGGCTACCAGCCGCGGGTCGAGGGCAACCAGAAGCAGGTCCGCCAGGCCGCCAAGGCGCTCGCCGCGGCGCAGCGCCCGGTGATCTACGCCGGCGGCGGCGTGGTCAACGCGAACGCCTCCGAGGAGCTCGTGGAGTTCGCGACTTCGGACCGCTTTCCGGTGACGTGCACGCTGATGGGGCTCGGTGCATTCCCTGCGCCCCACGAGCAGTGGCTCGGGATGCTCGGGATGCACGGCACGCGCGCCGCGAACTACGCGATGGACGAGGCCGACCTGATCTGCGCGATCGGCGCGCGCTTCGACGACCGCATCACCGGCAAGCTCTCGGAGTTCGCGCCGCGGGCGAAGTTCATCCACATCGACGTCGACCCGGCGGAGATCTCCAAGAACGTGCCGGCGCACATTCCGATCGTCGGCGACGCCAAGCACGTCCTCGCCAAGCTGGTGATCGAGTACCGCGCGATCGGCGCGGACCCCGCGCGGCTGGCCGCTTGGTGGGGGCGGATCGACGGCTGGCGCGAGAAGTATCCGCTCGGCTATGAGGACTCGAGCGACGCGGAGATCAAGCCGCAGTACATGGTCCAGGCGCTGCACGAGGCGACGGGCGGCGAGGCGATCGTGACAAGCGACGTCGGCCAGCACCAGATGTGGGCGGCGCAGTACTACGACTTTCCGGCGCCGCGGCGGTGGATCAACTCGGGCGGGTTGGGCACGATGGGCTTCGGCCTGCCGGCCGCGATGGGCGCGGCCGTCGGCTGTCCCGAGCGGCTCGTCTGCTGCATCGCGGGCGACGGGTCGGTGCAGATGAACGCGCAGGAGCTTGCGACCTGCGCGCAGAATCAGATCCCGATCAAGGTGTTCATCATGAACAACGGCTACCTCGGCATGGTCCGCCAGTGGCAGGAGCTGTTCTGGGATGGTAAATACAGCCACGTGGACACGGGCGACTTTCCCGACTACGTGAAGCTGGCGGAGGCCTACGGGGCGACGGGCATGCGCTGCGAGGACAAGGCCACGCTGGTCGCGGACATGAAGCGCGCAATCGCGATCGAGGGCCCGGTGGTGGTGGACGTTCGCGTCACGCGCGAGGAGAACACCTACCCGATGATCCCCGCCGGTCAGGCCGCCCGCGAGATGGTCGGGTGAGCGCGGCGATGGGTGAACCCGGCACCAAGGCCACGCTCAGCCTCGCCGAGCTCGAGGCCGCGACGAGCATACGCACGGGCCGCAAGCACGTGCTGTCGATTCTCGTCGAAAACAAGTCCGGAGTGCTCACGCGGATCGCCGGCCTGTTCGCCAGGAGAGGCTTCAACATCGACACGCTCACGGTTGGTCCGACCGACGACGAGCAGGTCTCGCGCGTCACGCTCACGGTGGACGGAGCGCTGCATCCGATCGACCAGGTGACCAAGCAGCTGCACAAGCTGATCAACGTGCTGAAGATCCGAGATCTGGAGCCCGCCGACACGGTCGCGCGCGAGCTCGCGCTGTTCAAGGTCGCCGCCGACGGCGTGCAGCGCGGCGAGCTCATGCAGATTGCCGAGATCTTCCGCGGCAAGGTCGTGGACGTGACCAAGCGCGCGGTGATCATCGAGATCACCGGCACGACGGACAAGATCGCAGCGTTCGAGGGCATGGTCCGGCCGTTCGGCCTGATCGAGATGATGCGCACGGGCGAGATCGCGATCTCGCGGGGGCGCAGCGAGACCTAGCGGGTGCTGGACACCGGCTCACTCTCGCCCTTCGCGCTCACGAGAGCAGACGACGAGCGTCTTGGCTCATGCCTTGGGAGGACACTGAAGCAGGCGCGGCGGAGCGGCTCGGCCACGCTCGCGACGCTCGCCGTGGAGCTGCCGGGCGATCTTGATCCGACCGCGGTCGTGTGCGCGTCGCGGCGCCCGGGGGAGGCCTGGTTCACGTTTGAGCAGCCCGACCGCGGCCACGCTGCCCTCGCCGGGCTCGGCGAGGCGCTGAGCCTCGAGGCCGAGGGCGCCGGGCGTTTCACCAGCGTCGCCGAGCGCTGGCGCGCGCTGGCGGCGGCGGGCGTGAGCGCTGCCGGCGATGGTGTCGACGGCGCCGGCCCGATCGCCGTGGGTGGCTTCGCATTCGCCGCCAACGGGGGCGCGTCGCCGCACTGGGCGGGGTTCGAACCGGCTTCGCTGATCGTGCCGGAGGTGGCGCTCGTCCGCGGCGAGCGCCACGGTGAGCCGGCGGTGCACCTGACGCTCGCGGCCCTCGTCTCGCCCGACGACATGGCCGAGGACCTGCACGCGGCGCTGCGAGCGCGCCTCGGCGAGCTGCGTTCGCGCGCGCTGCCGCTGCTCGACCCGGCGCCGGTGGGGCGCTTTCAGGTATCGAGCGCGATGCCGCCCGAGCACTACGAGGCGGCGGTGGCGCGGGCGGTCGAGCTGATCGCGGCGGGGAAGATCGAGAAGATCGTGCTGGCCCGCGAAGTACACGTGCACGGCCCCGTCGCCTATCAGCCCGCGGCCGTCATCGGCGTCCTGCGCGATGAGTTCCCGTCGTGCTTCGTGTTCTGCATCGGGCGCGGCGAGGCGGCGCTCGTCGCCGCCAGTCCCGAGCTGCTCGTGCGGCGCGAGGGGCATCGCGTGAGCACGCTGGCGCTGGCCGGCTCGACGCGCCGCAGCGCCGATCCGGCCGTGGATGACCATCTCGGCGAGCAGCTGTTGCGTGACGAGGGTTTTCGCGACGAGCACGCGATCGTCGCGCGGCGGATCGAGCGAACGCTCCGTCCGCACGCGGTGTGGGTCGCCGCCGCTCCCGAGCCGGCGCTGGTCAAGATCGCCAACATCCAGCATCTGGCGACCCCGATCAGAGCTCAGCTCACGGAGCCCATGGACGCGCTGGAGCTGGCCGGGCTGATGCATCCCACGCCGGCCGTGGGGGGCGAGCCGTTATCGCGAGCGGCGCCGCTGATCCCAGCGCTCGAGGGCCTCGACCGCGGCTGGTACAGCGGCCCCGTCGGCTGGACCGACGCAACCGGAGACGGGGAGTTCTGCGTGGCTCTGCGCTGCGCGCTGCTGCGCGGCGCGATCGCGCGCTGCTACGCCGGCAACGGCATCGTCGCGGAGTCCGATCCGGCGGCCGAGCTGGCCGAGACGGAGGTCAAGCTCTCAGCGCTGCTCCCGCTGCTCACGGACTGAGCGCGCGCGACACGGCGTCCCACACGCGCCCGTGCAGCTCGACGTTGCGTGCGCGCTCGCCGCGGACTTCGACGATGCTCGACTCGCTGCGTGCCAGCGAGCGCTCGAGCGCCGCGCGAAACTCGCCCACGTCGCCCACGCGCTCGTGTGAGAGCCCGTACAGCCCGGCGGCCTTGGCGAAGTCGAGCCCCGTGGGGGTGGCGATGTGCCGGGTGTAGATGTCCTCGCCGCCCGAGCCCTCACGCTGCTCGGACGCCCGCGCCGGCGCCGCACGGGAGACGGGCAGGAAGTCGAAGATGCCTCCGCCGCCGTTGTCCATCAGCACGATCGTGAGCTTCAGCTGAAGCCGCTCGGCCGCAAGCAGCCCACCGATGTCGTGGGCTAGCGCGACGTCGCCGATCAGCAGTATGACCGGGCCCGCTTGCGCGGCCGCGGCGCCGAACGCGCTCGAGACGGTGCCGTCGATGCCGTTGGCGCCGCGGTTGCACAACACCCGCGGCGGATCGGGGCGGACCGGCCAGAAGGTCTCGATGTCGCGCACCGGCATCGAGGACGCCACGAACATGGTGGCCTGCGCCGGCAGCAGCACGCCGAGCTCGGCGGCGACGAGCGGTTCTGACAGATCGCCGCCCGCGAGCGCCCCGAGGATCGCCTCGGCCGCGCGCGCGTCGGCGCTGCGCCAGCCCGCGAGCCAGCCGTCCTGCGCAAGCTCCGGCGCCGCCGCGAGCTCCGTCAGCGTGGCCGCCGGGTCCAGCGCGAGCGAGTGCGAGAGCACCGCCGCCGGATCCTGCCAGGCGCCCTCGGGATCGAGGCCGACCTGGCGCACAGCCCCCAGTCCCGCGAGCCAGGTCCGCAGCGGCTTTGACACGGGCAGGTCGCCGACACGCAGGATCAGATCCGGATCGAGCGAGGCGGTGAACGCGTGATCGCGAAGGAGGGCGTCGTAGTGCGCGATCGCGGCTTCGCCGCGGCGGGCGCCGGACAGCGGATCGGCGAGCAGCGGCCAGCCTGCGGCGGTCGCAAACGCCGCCGCCGCCTCGCCTGTCGAGTGACTGCCGGGGCCTGCGCGGTGCTCGTCGCGCCCGGCCACCACGACGCCGCGCCGCGCGCCGGCGATGAGCGCGGCCGGCGTGATCTCGCCGCTCAGCGGCGGCCGCCGCGTCGGCACGCCCGGCACGCCCTCGCGGCTGGGGCGGCCTCCGAGCCTGAGCGGCTCGCGCAGAACGAAGGGCAGTCCGCCGGGGCGGGCGCTGTGGTCTTGCGGGAGGGGCTCGTCGCTGACGAGCGGCTCGCGCAGGGGGAAGTTGAGATGCACGACGCCCGGGCGGCCCTCGAGCGCGGTCCAGTAGGCGCGGCAGGCGAGCGTGCGCATCCAGCGCAGCCGCTCGGCGCTCGCGGCGTGGGTGCCCACCTCGAAGAACCACTTGGCGGCGCCCCCGAACAGCTTCAGCTGGTCGACTGCCTGTCCGGCGCCGTTCTCACGCAGCTCGGGCGGCCGATCGGCCGTCAGCAGGATCAGCGGAGTGCGGGCCTCGCGGGCCTCGAGCGCCGCGGGCAGGAGCTCGGCGGCGGCCGTCCCGGACGTGCAGGCGACGGCGACGGGCAGTCCCGAGGCCTTGGCCAGGCCCAGCGCGAAGAAACCCGAGCAGCGCTCGTCGACGTGGGAGAAGCAGCGCAGCCGCTGCTCGTGGGCGAGCGACAGCACGAGCGGCGCGCAGCGAGAGCCCGGCGAGGTGCAGGCGGCGCGCATGCCGCAGCGGGCGAGCTCATCGACGAACGCTCGCAACAGCACGTAGGTGTCGGCGACGGAGCTCACGGGCGGGTGGGGGCGGGAACTAGGATGGCCACGTGCGAGAGAGCTTGGTTCTATTGCACGGCTTCGCCGGCACCCGGCACGCGTGGGACCGAGTCCTCGAGCGGATCGGCCCGCAAGGCTACCGGCCGCTGGCACTCGACCTGCCCGGGCACGGCGAGGCCGCCGACGTCGAATCTCCGGTCACGCTCGACGGCTGCGTCGAGCATGTGCTGGCGCGCTGCCCCGAGCGCTTCGCGCTGGCCGGGTACTCGCTCGGTGGGCGGATCGCCCTGCGCGTCGCGCTGGCGGCGCCCGCGCGCGTCGCGAGCCTCGTGCTGGTGTCCACCACCGCCGGCATCAGCGATGCGGCGGACAGAGCCGCGCGGCGCCGCGCCGATGAGCGGCTGGCGGATGAGCTCGAACGGGTCCCCTACGAGGACTTCATCGAGCGCTGGCGCACCCAGCCGCTGTTCGCCGAGGACCCGCCCAAGGTCGCCGCGCTCGCCCGCGACGATCACCGTCGCAACCGCCCGGGCGCGCTCGCGGCGGCCCTGCGGGGCCTCGGCACCGGCGAGATGCAGCCGCTGTGGGACAGGTTGGGCGCGCTCACGATGCCGGTGACCGTCGTGGTGGGCGATCGCGATCAGAAGTTTCGCGCGCTGGGCGAACGCCTGGCCGGCCTGATCACCGGCTCCCGCCTTGTCGTGGTGGCGGGCGGCCACGTTCTGGCGCTCGAGAACCCGGCCGCGCTGGCGAGGGTGTTCGACGAGACGGTCGCGTTCGATCAGGGTCATCGGTGATCCGGTCCAAGCGGGGCGACCCCGAGGCCGGGGGCCGTCGGCACGGCGATCTGACCGTCCCGCGCGGGCAGCGGGTCCTCGAGATCCTGGAACAGCCTGAGCGTGGCCAGTCCGCAGGGGGGGACCGGGCCGCGCGAGGCGAGGGCCGCCGCGGCGTGCAGCGCGGCGGCGATCCCCAGCGGGCCGTCCAGCGTCGAGGCGAGGTAGACCTCGGCGCCGGAGGCTCTGACGAGCGTGGCGGCGGCGATCAGGCTCGAGATGCCTCCGCAGCGGGAGATCTTCAGGCACACGGCGTCGGCGACGCCCGCGCCCAGCGCGCCGTGCTCTGACGCGGTCTCGTCGATCGCGACGCGCACGGCCACCCGCTCGCGCACCTCCCGCACGCCGTGCAGACCGTGCACGGGCTCCTCGACGAGCTCCAGCCCGGCGGGCGACAGCGCGTCGATGGCGCGCACGGCATCCTCCACGGTCCACGCCCCGTTCGCGTCCAGGCGCAGCGCCACCTCGCGGCCACCGGCCGCGCGCGCGGCGGCGACGCGTCCGGCGTCGTCACCCACGCCCACCTTCACCTTCACACACGCGAACCCCTCGCTCACCGCGGCCGCGGTCTGCTCGGCGGCGCCGCGCCGGTCGAGTGCCGTGATCGTCGCGTTGACGGGCACGGCCGGCGCCGGACGATCCGTGAGCAGCGCGGCGACCGGCTTTCGGCGCAGCCGCCCGGCCCGATCCCACAGCGCCAGGTCGATCGCGGCGAGCGCCTGTGGAAGATCGGCCACGCGGCGGCATGCGTCGAGGATCTGCGCGCCGTTGAGGCCCTCCGCGGCCGCCAGCACGGGACCGTACCGGGCAAGCGCGGCCTGCACCTGCTCGCTGCTCACGCCATCGTAGGAGGGCAGCGGGGCGGCCTCACCGTGGCCGGCGACACCCGCCGCGTCGGTGACCGACACGCATAGGAGATCGCGCTCGATGATCGATCCGTATGAGGTCTCGAGCGGGTCCCTCAGCCGCAGGGTGCGCCGCGTGACGTCCAATCTCATGAGCCGATGCCGCCGCTTGCGAGGATCCCTGCCGAGAACAGCAGGCAGAACACGAGCTGCAGCGCGCCCGTCCTCGCGAGGGCGCCGTTCAGCGACGGGCCGTCGCGGCGGGTGCGCACCACGCGGGCCACGGCGACCGCGAGCGGGATGCTCGCCCAGGTGAGCAAGAGCCACGCCGTCATCGACCCGAGCACCCACGACAGCGGCGCCGTCAGGAACGCCGCGGTCAGCATCGCCGTGTACAGCGCGCGCGTGCGCTCCCGGCCCATGCGAACCGCGAGCGTGCGCTTGCCCGCGCGCCGGTCGGTCTCGAGGTCGCGCACGTTGTTGACCACGAGGATCGCGCTCGCCAGCAGGCCGACGGGCACCGCGCACACGAAGGCCTGCCACGGAAGCGCCTGCACCTGCACGAAGTAGGACCCGACCACGGCGACGATCCCGAAGAACAGGAACACGAACAGCTCGCCGAGGCCCTCGTACCCGTAGGGGCGCGGCCCGCCCGTGTAGAGGACGCCGGCGAGGATCGAAGCCGCCCCCACCGCCAAGAGCTCGGGGCCCGCCACCGCGACCAGGTAGGCGCCGCAGGCGACCGCCAGCCCGAACGTGACGTAGGTCGCGATCAGCACCTGACGCGGTGGCACGAGCCCGCCGGCCGTCACCCGCACCGGACCCAGCCGGTCCTCGGTGTCGGCGCCGCGACGCGCATCGGAGTAGTCGTTGGAGAGGTTGGTTCCGACCTGTATGAAGACCGCTCCGAGCAGCGCGGCGAGGAACGCGAGCGGATGGAAGTGGCCGGCCCCCAGCGCCAGCGAGGTGCCTACGAGCACGGGCGCGACCGCCGCCGGCAGCGTGCGCACGCGCGCCGCCATCACCCAGATGCGCACCGCGCTCACACGTTCAGGCGCGCCGCGGGAAACGCGAGAAATCGGGCTTTCGCTTGTCCATGTAGGCATCGCGGCCCTCCTGCGCCTCCGCGCTTTCATAGAACAGGAGGTTCGCGTCGTGTGCGAGCTGCTGGATGCCGCTGAGGCCGTCCTCGGCGGCGTTGAAGCTCGCCTTCAGCAGCCGCAGCGCGAACGGTGACAGCGCGAGCATCTCGCTGCACCATCCGACGGTCTCCTCCTCGAGCTGCTCGAGGGGCACGACCGTGTTCACGAGGCCCATCTGCAGGGCCTCCTGTGCGGAGTACTGCCGGCACAGAAACCAGATCTCCTTGGCCTTCTTCGGCCCCACCAGGTTCGCCAACAGGCCGGCACCGAAGCCGCCGTCGAAGGAGCCCACCTTCGGCCCGACCTGCCCGAAGCGCGCGTTCTCGGCCGCGATCGTGAGATCGCAGACGAGGTGCAGCACATGGCCGCCTCCGATCGCATAGCCGGCGACCATCGCCACGACCGGCTTGGGCAGCCGCCGGATCTGCACGTGCAGGTCGGTCACGTGGAAGCGTCCCACGCCCGCTTTTCCGGCCTCGTCCTCATCGAGGTATCCCGAGTCCCCGCGCACGCGCTGATCGCCGCCGGAGCAGAACGCCTGCGAACCCTCGCCGGTCAGCACGATGACGCCGATCGCAGAGTCCTCACGCGCGTCCTCGAGCGCCCGCGACATCTCGATGACGGTGCGCGGGCGAAATGCGTTTCTGACCTCCGGGCGGGCGATCGTGATCTTGGCGATGCCCTCATGCGGGGCCGCGGACTTCTCGTAGCGGATGTCCGTGTAGTCGCCGGCGGGGCCATCGGCGGCGGGTATCCAGGTCGTGGTCATGGCGCGAAGGCTAGCCTGTGCGCCATGTTGGTCGAGGGATGGCTCGGGCGGGCCGCGAGGACGCGCCCGGCGCACACCGCGCTTCAGACGCGCGATGGGAGCTGGTCCTACGCACAGCTTCTCGCCGCCGCGCTGGCTGGTGCGGACGAGCTCGCAGAGCGCGGCGCCGAGCGGGGGCAGAGGGTCGCGGTCGCCCTGCCGCCGGGCCTCGCCTTCGCCCAGGCCCTGCATGCATGCCTCCTGCTGGGTGCGGTCGCTGTGCCGATCGACGCTCGCTCCTCGCCGGCCGAACGGACGCTCCTCGCCGATCGGGCGGCGCTGCTGCTGGAGGAGCCGCTGCGGGCGCCTCCCGCGGACGCCGGCCGGAGTCCGCGACCCGCGCCTGCCGGCCACGCCGGCGCGGTGTCACACGATCTCGATGCGACCGCGGTCGTCATCCACACGTCCGGGACCACCGCCTCGCCGCGGCCCGTCGAGCTCACCTACGGGAACTTCTTGTGGAGTGCGCTCGGCTCGGCCGTCGCGCTCGGGCGCGACCCTGAGGAGCGGTGGCTGTGTGCGCTGCCGCTGGCGCACGTCGGCGGCCTGTCGATTCTCGTTCGCTCCGCCATCTACGCCACGACGGCGGTGGTACATGAGCGGTTCGACGGCGAGCGCGTGCGCGATGCGCTGCTCGAGCAGGGCGTGACGCTCGTGAGCCTCGTGGCCACGACGCTCGCCCGGCTGCTCGACGCCGGGCTCGCCCGGCCGCCGTCTCTGCGTGCCGCGCTCACCGGCGGCGGACCCGTGCCCGAAGCGCTCGTTGCCAGGGCGCGCGCGGCGGGCGTGCCGGTCGCGAGCACCTACGGGCTGACCGAGGCCTGCTCGCAGGTCACCACGACCCCCGCCGCTGCGCTGGGCGAGGAGCGCTCCGGCGGCGGCGTGGCGCTGTTCTGCACGCGGGTTCGCATCGGGCGCGAGAATGAGATCATGGTGCAGGGACCAACGGTGGCGCCGGGCGCGGTGGGATCCGACGGCTGGCTTCACACCGGCGATGTCGGCAAGCTGGACGAGGACGGGCGGCTGATGGTGACCGGGCGGATCGCCGACACGATCATCAGCGGCGGCGAGAACGTGGCGCCGGCCGAGGTCGAGGCTGTGCTCGAGGCGCATCCGGACGTGCTCGAGGCGGCCGTTGTGGGGCGCCCGGACCCGCAGTGGGGGGAGGCGGTCACGGCGATCGTCGTCGCCCGGGCCGGCGTCGTCGTCGAGGGCGAGGCGCTGCGCGTCCACTGCGCGCGCGTGCTGGCTCCGCACAAGGTGCCGCGACGGGTGGTGCTCGCGCGCGAGCCGCTCGCGCGCACGCCATCCGGCAAGCTTCGCCGGCGGGAGCTGCGATGAGCTTCGACCCCAACGCCCATCGCGCATCGAGTCTGGCCGGATGGGAAGCGGCGGCGCCCGGCTGGGTCCGGCGCCAGGAGGCGATCAGGGCGCTCGGCGCACCCGTCTCGCGCTGGATGCTCGACGCGGTCGCCCTGAAGCCTGGAGATCAGGTGCTCGAGCTCGCGGCCGGTCTGGGCGAGACGGGAATGCTCGCGGCCGAGCTGGTCGCGCCCACCGGCGGCGTGATCATCTCCGATCAGGCCGACGCGATGCTGGACGGCGCGCGTGCTCGCGCCAGCGAGCTGGGGCTCGCGAACGTGGAGTTCCGTGTGCTCGGGGCGGAGTGGATCGACCTTCCCCTGGCGAGCGTCGACGCGGTGCTCTGCCGCTGGGGCTACATGCTGCTCGCCGATCCCTCGGCGGCGCTTGCGGAGACCAGGCGCGTGCTGCGCCCGCAGGGGCGGCTGGCGCTCGCGGTGTGGGACTCCGTCCAGCACAATCCCTGGGCGCTGCTCCCGTCGCTCGAGCTGATCGAGCGGGGACTCACCACACCACCGGAGCCGGGCACACCCGGTCCGTTCGCGCTGGGCGACCCCGGGCGCGTGCGCGAGCTCCTCAGCGAGGCGGGCTTCGCCGAGGTCGACGTGCAGGCGATCGAGATCGAGCAGCGCCATCCGTCCTTCGAGGTGTTCTGGGAGACCACTCTCGATATCGCGCGCGCCTTCCACGACGCCGTCCTCAGCCGTCCCGAGCCCGAGATCGCGGAGATCCGCGCCGGTCTGGCCGCGCGTCTGGCGCCCTACACCTCCTCCGAGGGCGCGCTCACGATTCCTGCGCGCACGCTCGTCGCCTCCGCCACCGCATGAGGCCCGGCGCGCGGGTGCTCTATCCTGCGCGCTCTGATGCTCTACGACGACGACGCGGATCTTCACCTGCTCGACGGCAAGACCGTCGCGATCATCGGCTACGGCTCGCAGGGTCACGCGCACGCTCTGAACCTGAAGGACTCCGGCGTCGACGTCGTGGTCGGCCTGCGCGAGGGCTCTGACTCGACGACTTCGGCGCGCGAGCACGGCCTTGAGGTGCTCTCGGTCGTCGAGGCCGCGAGTCGCGGCGACCTCGTGATGATGCTCGTCCCCGACGAGCTCCACCGCGAGGTATGGGAGAACGAGGTCTCAGATGGCGTCGCCGAGGGCAACATGCTGTTGTTCGGGCACGGCTTCTCGATCCACTACAAAGAGATCGAGCCACCCGCGGGCGTGGATGTGGCCATGGTCGCGCCCAAGGGCCCAGGGCATCTCGTGCGCCGTCAGTTCACGGAGGGCAGCGGCGTGCCGGGACTGCTCGCCGTCGAGCAGGACGCGACCGGCCACGCGCGCGCGCTCGCGCTGGCCTACGCGAAGGGCATCGGCTGCACGCGCGGCGGCGTGATCGTGACGTCCTTCAAGGATGAGACGGAGACCGACCTGTTCGGCGAGCAGGCCGTCCTCTGCGGAGGCGCTTCCGAGCTCGTCCAGGCCGGTTTTCAGACGCTCGTGGAGGCGGGCTATGACCCCGAGATGGCCTACTTCGAGTGCCTGCACGAGCTCAAGCTGATCGCCGATCTGATGTACGAGAAGGGCCTCGCGGGAATGCGCTACTCGATCTCGAACACGGCCGAGTACGGCGACTACACGCGCGGCAAGCGCGTGATCACCGAGGACACGCGCGCCGCCATGCGCCAGATCCTCGCCGAGATCCAGTCGGGCGACTTCGCGCGCGAGTGGATCGCGGAGAACCGCGCCGGCCAGGAGAGCTTCAAGCGCATGCGCGCCGAGCAGGCCGACAGCCAGGTCGAGCACGTCGGCGGGGAGCTTCGCTCGCACATGGACTGGATCAAGCCTTCCTTCTGAGGCTGCGGGCGAGGTCCAGGGTGCTCGCCTACATCGCCTGGCACCGGCCAGCCCGAGAGGCCGATGTCGCGACCTACGAACGCGCGATCGCGCACTTCCACTCCTCGCTCGCGCACAGCCCGCCGAGCGGCTTCGGCGGCTCCGTGGCGTTCAGGGCCGCTGAGCTCCCGTGGCTGCCAATCGGCGATCGGACCTCGCAGCTCGAAGGCGGCTATGAGGACTGGTACCTCCTGGACAGCTGGTCTGCGATCGGCGTGCTCGAGGAGGCGTCCGTGTCGCACGGGCATGTTCAGGCTCACGACGCGGTAGCCTCCCTGACGGGCGTGTCCACGGGCGCCATCTACCGCCTGTCCGAGGGCTATCAAAACCCCGGCGATGCGCGCCTCAGCGTATGGGTGACGCCCGCGCCGGGGCACGAGCACCCCTCGATCGAGGCACTGCTCGGTGATGGCATGGATCCGGCGACGACGGGGCTGTGGCGGCGCTGCCTCGGCCTGGGCCCGGCGCCCGAGTACTGCCTGCTGGGCACCGAGGCCTCCGCCGGAGTGGCCGACAGCCGGCTGCCGGCGGGCTGGAGCGCGAAGGCCTCCTATCGAGAGTTCCTCTGGAGCGGCTGATCGCTACACTCGGATTCGTCGCCGCGACTGGCGCTGAGGTGGAATCAACCACCGGGAAGCGGCGAGCATCTCCGCCGCGCGCCTGGGCACCCTCCCGATCATCTACATCCCCTCGAGTCCGACGGAGCGAGGAAGAAGAGCGAGGAAGCCCGATATGACGCCGAGTCCCGTGACAGCAGAGACACAACTGGTTCTTCCCGATGAGCTGAGGCCCGCCGACGGGCGCTTTGGCTGCGGTCCCTCCAAGGTCCCGCTGGCTGCGCTCGCGCGCCTCACCGGCGAGGGCGGCGCGGTGATGGGCACCTCCCACCGCCAGCAGCCGGTGAAGGCGCTAGTCGCCGAGATACGTGCGGGACTGCGGGATCTGTTCTCGGCGCCGGACGGCTATGAGGTCGTGCTCGGCAACGGCGGCGCGACCGCCTTCTGGGATGCGGCCGCGTTCGGCCTCTCCAGGCGGCGGTCTCTGCACCTCCTCTACGGAGAGTTCACGCAGAAGTTCGCCGCGGTCAGCACCGGTGCGCCGTTCCTTGAGGAACCGGTGATCATCGCCGCCGACCCCGGCGACGCCCCCGATCCGCGCGACGTGGGCGCGTCCGCGATGGAGGCGGGAGCGGACGTGCTCGCGTGGGCGCACAACGAGACCTCGACCGGCGTGATGGTCCCGGTCCTGCGTCCCGAGGGCGCGAGCGAGGCGCTCGTCGTGATCGACGCGACCTCGGGCGCGGGAGGCCTGCCGGTCGACGTGAGCCTTGCCGACGCCTACTACTTCGCACCGCAGAAGGGCTTCGCGGCCGACGGTGGCCTGTGGGTTGCGCTGCTGAGCCCGGCGGCGCAGGAACGGATCGCCGAGCTCGACGCCTCCGATCGCTGGATTCCCCCCTTCCTGTCGCTGCAGACGGCGCTCGAGAACTCACTCAAAGACCAGACCTACAACACCCCCGCCGTGGCCACCCTGTTCCTGCTCGCCGATCAGGTCCGCTGGATGCTCAAGGGGGGCGGATTGGACTGGTGCGTGGCGCGCACGAGGGCCTCCTCCGAGCACCTGTATGGATGGGCCGAGCAGGGCGTGCACACGACGCCGTTCGTCAGCGACCCGGCCAAGCGCTCGCTCGTCGTCGGCACGATCGACTTCGATGACGGTGTCGACGCCGCCGCCGTGGCGGCGACGCTGCGCGCGAACGGGATCGTCGACGTCGAGCCCTACCGCAAGCTCGGTCGCAATCAGCTGCGCGTCGGGATGTTTCCCGCGGTCGACCCCGCCGACGTGCAGGCGCTGACGGCCTGCATCGACTGGATCCTCGAGAGGATCGCCCCATGAGCGCGACGGCGGCGGACACCGCGGCCCAGGAGGCGCCCAACGGCGCGCGCCTGAAGGTGCTCGTCAAGGAGAAGATCGGCGACTCGGGCGTGAACCTGCTGCGCGAGCACTTCGACGTCGACCTCGGCGTCGACTGGAGCGACGAGGAGCTGATCGAGCGCATCGGCGACTACGACGGCATCGTGATCCGCTCGGCGACGAAGATGACGGCCGAGCTGATCGGTCATGCCGGCAAGCTGCGCGTGATCGGGCGCGCCGGCGTGGGCGTGGACAACGTCGACGTCGAGGCCGCGACCAAGCGGGGCATCGTCGTCGCCAATGCGCCGCAGTCGAATGTGGTCACTGCGGCGGAGCACACGATGGCGCTGCTGCTCGCGCTCGCGCGCAACATCCCGCAGGCGCACATGTCGCTGACGAGCGGCAAGTGGGAGCGCTCGAAATTCTCGGGCGTGGAGCTCTACGAGAAGACGCTCGGCATCGTCGGCTTCGGTCGCATCGGCCAGCTGGTCGCGCACCGCGCCAGGGGGTTCGGCATGCGCGTGCTGGCATTCGACCCGTTCGTCAGCGCCGAGCGCTATCGCGAGCTGGGCGTGGAGAAGGCTGCCGACAGCGATGACCTGTACGCGCAGGCCGACTTCATCACCGTTCATCTGCCCAAGACGCCCGAGACCGAAGGCTGGCTGAACGCCGAGGCGTTCGCGAAGATGCGCGACGGCGTGCGCGTCCTGAACGTCGCGCGCGGAGGATTGATCGACGATGCGGCGCTCAAGGATGCACTCGACTCGGGCAAGGTTGGCGGCGCGGCGCTGGACGTGTTCCCGTCCGAGCCAATGACCGACTACCCGCTGTTCGAGGGCTATCCCAACGTCATCGTCACGCCGCACCTCGGGGCCTCGACCGCCGAGGCCACCGATCGCGCCGGCTACCAGAGCGCCGAGCAGGTCGTCGCGGCGCTCACCGGCGGCGTCGTTTCGACCGCAGTCAACATCCCCTCGATCGCCGCCGAGGACATGGAGGTGCTCGGGCCGTTCGTGCCGCTGGCCGCGCAGCTGGGCCGGCTGGCGATGGCGCTCGCCGAGGGCAGCTCGGTGGAGCGCATCGAGGCTGCCTTCATGGGACGGATCGCCGACTTCGACACGCGCCTGCTGACGCTGTCTGTGATCGGCGGCGCGCTGTCGGGGCGCACCGAGGAGGAGGTCAACCTCGTAAACGCGCCGAGCATGGCCGAGGAGCGCGGGATCGTGGTCGAGGAGAAGTCGGTGTCCGAGGCCCAGGACTTCAACGAGCTGATCCGCGTCACGGTGGTCGCCGGTGGCGAGCGGGTGGCGGTCGCCGGCACTGGGATCGGGCCCAATCGCGTGCCGCATCTGGTGGAGGTCCAGGGGCGGCGACTGACGATCGAGCTGGAGCGGTTCGTGACGGTGTTCCGCTACGCCGACCTGCCCGGAATGATCGGTCGCGTGGGCACGATCTTCGGCGCGCACGGGATCAACATCTCCTCGGCCGCCGTCGGTCACACGCCCGACGGCGCCGCCCTCACGGGTCCCTCACAGCGCTCGGCGGCGATGGTCGTCACGACGGATGTGCTCGTGCCGGCCGAGGTCGTGCGTGAGATCGTCGCATCGGACGGTTTCAGCGACGGCTGGGCCGTCGTGCTGCGCTGAGAGCCTTTCGGATACGCTCAGCGCGTGCGCGCCGTCGTCATAACCAAGCACGGCGGCCCCGGCGTGCTTGAGGTGCAGGAGCGCGCCGATCCGAAGCTGGGCCCGGGCGAGGTGCGGATCGACGTCGCGGCCGCGGGCGTGAACTTCGCCGACGTGATGGCGCGCATGGGCCTGTACCCGGACGCTCCAAAGACGCCCTGCGTGGTCGGCTATGAGGTCGCGGGGACGGTGCTCGAGCTGGGCGAGGGCGTTCAGAACCTCAGCCCCGGCCAGCGCGTGGTGGCGAGCACCCAGTTCGGGGGCTACGCCTCGCAGGTGGCGGTGCCGGCGGGCGATGTGATCGCGCTCCCGGACGAGCTGACCTTCGAGCAGGGCGCCTCGATCCCCGTCAACTACGGCACGGCGTGGGCCGGTCTGTATGGCTATGGCAACCTGCAGCCCGGAGAGCGCGTCCTCATCCACTCCGCCGGCGGAGGCGTCGGCATCGCCGCGACGCAGCTGGCCAAGCGCACCGGCAACGAGGTCTACGGGACGGCCTCGCCGGGCAAGCACGAGCGCTGCAGGGAGATCGGGGTCGATCACGCGATCGACTACACCAAGGCCGGCTGGGAGCAGGGCCTGCCGCCGTTCGACGTGATCATGGACGCCGTCGGCGGAAAGAGCTTCCGGCGCAGCTACTCGCTGCTGCGCCCGGGCGGGCGCCTGGTGGCGTTCGGTGCCTCCTCGGTCGTCTCCGGGCAGCGGCGCAACCTGGTCACGGCGCTGAGCGCGATCGCGCGCATGCCGCGCTTCAACCTCGTCAAGCAGATGTCCGAATCGAAGGCCGTGATCGGCCTGAACATGCTCAGCCTGTGGAAGGACCGCGGCACGCTGCAGCCGTGGATCGGGCCGCTGCGCGAACTGCTGGACGACGAAACGATCAAACCTGTGGTCGCCGGCGACTTCAGCTTCGAGGACGCGGGCGCCGCGCAGACGATGATCACCGAGCGGCGCAACGTCGGCAAGGTGGTCCTGGTCCCCTAGCCCGGGACGGCGGTGGCTGACTCGCCGAAGGACATCAAGCTGCGCCCCCTGCAAGCGGCCGACGCGGGCGAGCTGCGGCGCATCCACGCGACGCCGGAGGTCGCGCGCTGGTGGGGCGAGCCGCCCGAGGGCTTCCCGGCGACGGACGAACCGGATGCGACTCGCCAGACGATCCTGCTCGACGGCGTGATCATCGGCCTGATCGAGTTCCACGAGGAGCTCGCGCCGAGATACCGCCACGCCGCGATCGACCTGTTCCTGGATCCGCCCGTGCACGGCCGCGGTCTCGGCACCGAGGCGCTCAGGCGGGTCGTGCGCCAGCTGATCGCAGAGCGCGGCCACCACCGCATCACGATCGATCCAGCCGTGGCGAACACCGCGGCCATCCGCGCATACGAGAAGGCGGGCTTCAGGCCCGTGGGCATCATGCGATGCTACGAGCGCGACACCGGCGGGGAGGACTGGCACGACAGCCTGCTGATGGAGCTGCTGGCCGGCGAGGAGATGACCGGCTGACGCGGCGAGCCGGCCGCGCGCTCACAGCGCCGGGAGCTCCTGTATCAGCGAGAGAACCGGCGCGAACAGGTCTCCCTGCTCGCCCACCCGTTCGAGCACGCGGCCGGCCTCGTAGGACAGGAGCGCCGGATCGCCGGAATCCAGTGCGGCGCGCACCTCCCGCCACTCGACCGGGGTCGAGACGGTCGGGCGCTCGCCCGCTCTTAGCGAATACGCGCACACGGTCGTCTTGCGGTGGTCGTTCTGGCTCCAGTCGATCAGGACCTTGCCGGTGCGCCGCGCCTTGGTCATGCGCGAGACGACCAGGTCGGGTTCCTCGCGCTCGAGCAGCTCGGCCACCGCCTTGGCGAACTGCTTGGTGTGCTCGAAGGTGATCGCGGGGGTGTTGAGCGGGACGTACAGCTGGAGTCCCTTGGAGCCCGACGTCTTCGCGAAGGATTGCATGCCGAGGTTCTCGAACATGGCCTGTAGGCGCAGGCTCACCTCACAGCACTCGACGATCGTCGCGGGCTTGCCGGGGTCGAGATCGAACACGAGCATCGTCGGCCGCTCGATCGCCTCAGCACGCGCGAGCGGCGTATGCAATTCAAGGGCGGCGAGGTTCGCGAGCCACACGATCGTGGGCAGATCCTCCGCGAGCAGGTAGTCGATCGGCTTGCGCTCGGCGGGGACGGTCACGGTGCGCACCCAGTCGGGGCGATGCGCGGGGGCCTGCTTCTGAAAGAACGACTTCGCCTGTACGCCGTCGGGCCAGCGCTTGACGGTGAGCGGACGCCCGTCGAGGTGCGGGAGCAGGACCGGTGCGATCGAGGCGTAGTAGTCGATGACCTCAGCCTTGGTGAAGCCGGCCTCGGGATACAGCACCTTGTCGAGGTTCGACAGGGTCAGCTCGCGGCCGGCGATGGTGGCGGAGGCCTTCCCCGCGCGCGCCTCTCCGATGACGAGCGCGTCATCGTGGTCGCCGTCGACGCGAGTCGCGGGTCGATCCTCGCGCACCACCTGCTCGGCCGGCTTGTCGTCACGCAGGCCCTTGTAGGAGGGGTGGCGCAGGCTGCCCGTTCTGGTCCACTCCGTGAACTCGACCTCGACCACGAGCTTCGGGTCACAGAAGACTGCGCCCGGCGGCGGCGCCGGGCCGGCCGAGAACGGCGAGCCCTCGCGCTCCAGTCCGGCGAGCAGGCCCGCGAGGCGGTCGAGCTCCTGCTCTGAGAAGCCGGTGCCGACGCGGCCTGCGTAGGCGAGTGCGCCAGTGTCCTCATGCACGCCGACGAGCAGGGCGCCGATGCGCGCCCCGCGCGCGCCCTTGCCCGGCAGCCAGCCCCCGATGACGAACTCCTGGCGCTTGAAGTTCTTGATCTTCACCCACGCGCCGGCGCGGCGGCCGGGCTCATACGTCGAGTCGAGGCGCTTGGCGACGACGCCCTCGAGACCCTGTGCGGCGCTGGCCTCGAGCACCTCTCGGCCCGACCCCACGAGGTGCTCCGGCGTCTGCCAGCTCGCTCCGGTGAGCTTCAGGGAAGCCAGGCGTTCGCGGCGCTCGGAGTAGGGAAGGCCCATGAGCGAGTGGCCATCGAGCCACAGCAGGTCGAAGATGACGTAGGTGACGGGGCTGCCCTTCGCCAGGCGTGCTGCCTGCGCCGGCGAGCTGACGTGCATGCGGTGCTGAAGCGCAGCGAAGCTCGGGCGGCCCTCCTCGCCGAAGGCGACGATCTCGCCGTCCAGGATCGCGCTGTGCGAGCTGAGCGCGCGATTGAGCCGGCGCAGCTCGGGATAGGAGCCGGTGATGTCTTTGAGGTTTCGGCTCTGCAGCTCGAGCCGGCCGGGCTGCGAGTAGGCGATCGCGCGCACGCCGTCCCACTTGATCTCATACGCCCAGCGACCGTCGTCGCGCGGAAGCTCTCCGGCGCGGGCGAGCATCGGCTCGAGGTGGCGGGGCATCGGCTCGCGGTGCGGGTCGGCGGGTGGGTCCATTCGGTGGATCATCCAGTCCTTGGCCCGGACCCCGTCCTCGGCCTCGTCGCTGATTGCGAACAGCGCGTAGCGGGCGTCGACGCGCCTCCCGTGCAGCGCGACCTCGACCTTGCGCGGCTCCCACTTCTCACACTCATAGGTCCCGCGATCCCAGATCGTCATCGCGCCGGCCCCGTACTCGCCCTTCGGGATCTCGCCGTCGAAGTCGATGTACGCGAGCGGGTGATCCTCGGTGCCCGCCGCAAAGTGGTTTTCCCCGGGGGCCTCGGGAAGGCCCTTGGGCAGCGCCCAGGAAACGAGCACTCCTTCTCGCTCCAGGCGCAGATCCCAGTGCAGGCTGCTCGCGTGGTGCTCCTGGATCACGAAGCGCAGTGACTGCACCTCGGGCGCGGCGTGCCCGGCGGGCTCGCTGGTCAGCGTGAAGTCTCTCTTCGAGCGGTAGCTCTCGAGGGGGTCGGTCTGCTTGCCCTTCGATGAGCGGGGCACTACCGCTTCGCGGCGGCTCGCTGTGCTGCGGGCTTCTTGGCAGCGGATTTCTTGGCGGCCGGCTTTTCGGCGGCGGGTTTGCCGGCCCCGGGCCTTTTGGCGGCCGGCTTGCCGGCGGCGGGCTTGCGGCGCTTCTTGGACGGGGCGGCCTCGGTCTCATCGCGTGCGCGCACCGCCTCGAGGCTGGCCTTCAGCGCGCTCATGAGGTCAGGCGCCGGCGCACTGACCTCCTCGGCCGCGGGCTGCACGGCGATCTCCTCGCCCTGGGCCTTTCGCTCGATCAGCGCGAGCACCTCCTCGCGGTAGCTGTCGCGGTAGGCGTCGGGGTTGAAGTCGCCGGCCAGGGAGTCCACGAGCTGCCTGGCCACGTCCAGCTCGCGCTTGGTCGTCTTGACCTCGGCGAGCTCTGAGATCTCGCCGATTCGCTCAGGGGGGAGGATTTCATCGGCGAACAGCATCGTCGCCATCTCGAGCACGTCGCCCATCGGGCGGATCGCGACGAGCTGCTCCTTGGATCGCATCACGAAGCGCGCGATCGCGACGCGGCCATCCTGCTGCATCGCCTCGAGCAGCAGCCGGTAGGGCTTGGCCCCTCCTGGCCCGGGGGCGAGGTAGTAGGGGTGCTCGTAGTAGATGGGGTCGATCTGCGAGAGCTCGACGAAGTCCTCGATTTCGATCGTCTTGCTCTTCTTCGGCTGCAGCGTCTCGAGCTCTCCCGGCGCGATCACGACGTAGCGCTCGGGCGCGATCTCATAGCCTTTGACGATCTCCTCGTAGGGGACCTCGTCGCCGCTCTGCGGATCGATGCGCTTCTGTGCCACGCGGATCCCGGTCTTGCCCGACAGCTGGTGAAAGCGCACGTTCTTGCGGTCGAGCGCGCTGTAGAGCTTGACCGGCACCGTGACCAGGCCGAAGCCGACTGCGCCGGTCCAGATCGCGCGTGCCATAGGCACAACTATTACCACGTCGCCGGGCTACGGCCTGCAAGATCGGAGGCGTTCGCCGGGTCTTTGCCCCGGCGTCACTGCTCGCGCACGCGGTGTCCGCTCTCCTCATGACGCGTCAGCCCGTCCTCGGGGATCGCCTCCCAGGGGGCGGCGTAGGCCACGAACTGGCGCATCGTGGGCCGGATCTGAGGGTCGTCGTCGAACGTGCCGAGGCGAACGCTCACCCGATCGCGGTCGTGTGGGTCGCGGCTGAACACCGCCGAGCCGCAGTCGCGGCAGAACCACTTCTCAAAGCCGCCCTCGGGCGTCCACGCACGCAGGCTCGACTCGCCGCTTGAAATCCGGAACGATCCCGGCTCTGCGCGCGCATTGGCGGAGGCGGCGGTCCCGCTGCGCCGCTGGCAGCGCGTGCAGTGGCAGTAGTGCGCGGAGACGAGTGGTCGGCTCACCTCGAAGCGCACGGCGCCGCAGCCACATCCGCCGGTGAGAGGCACGGCCCGCCCCCTACGGCACGATGTTCTGGTTGAGCCGGAAGACGTTGTCGGGGTCCCAGCGCTGCTTGAGCGCGGACAGGCGCGCGTACTTGTCCTCCCCGTAGGACGCGCGCAGGCGCGCGACGCCCTCGTCGGGCTCGATGAAGTTGGGCATCGCGGTGCCCACGGCGAACGGGCGCATTGCCTCGTGAAAGCCGCGGGCCCAGGCCGTGTTGGCCTGATCCTGCGTGGGGTCCATCCACATCGACAGGCAGAAGTACGTCCACTCGCCGTCGTCGAGCGTCAGCGCCATCGCCTCGCGGTCGGTGCGATCCAGCGCACCCCCGAGCGGCCCGAGCACGAGCTGCCCGAATGGCGTCGGGAGGCCATCGGCCTGAGCGACGATCGCGTCGATGGCGGCGTCGGAGAGGGTGGTGAGCGTGTCCACCTTGAAATACTCGCGCACCCCGCGGGGACTGCCGGCGTCGAGCATCTGCTGCACGACGGCATAGGGCATCGGCTGAATCATGTCCACCACGGGCGATCCGAAGGCGCGCAGCGGCTCGGCCGCCGCCATGCCCTCCTCGGGAGAGCCGACGTAGCAGAAGACGATGCCGACGGCGGGCTTTCCCCGCACCTCCTCGGGCACGAACTCCTCCGGCGGCGCCGTCAGCAGCGCCACGCCCCCGGAGACCGCGTCGGGGGTTTGGGCGATGAAGTCGCGGTAGTTGCGGATCACCTCGCGCGCCTGCGCCCGCGGGTACAGCAGCAGGCCACCGGCGAGGATGGGACCGACGGGATGCAGGCGGAACTCGAACTCGGTGACGACGCCGAAGTTTCCCCCGCCCCCGCGCAGGCCCCAGAACAGCTCGGGGTTCTCCTGCGGGCTGGCCGTCACGACGCTGCCGTCGGCGGTCACGACCTCGGCCGAGAGCAGGCTCTCGCTGGTGACCCCGTAGGAGCGCTCGAGCCAGCCGCTGCCGCTGCCGACGGCCAGCCCGCCGACGCCGGTGTCCGAGACGCGCCCGCCTGTCACCGCCAGCCCGTGCTCCTGGGTGGCCGCGTCGAGCTCACGCCAGATCGCGCCGCCCTGAACCCGCGCCGTGCCCGCGCCAGCGTCGACCTCGACCCGGTTCATCGGACGCAGGTCGATCACGAGCCCGCCGTCGCAGGAGCTGTAGCCCGGCGTCGAGTGCCCGCCACAGCGCACGCTGACGAGCAGCGAGTGCTCGCGCGCGGCGGCCAGCGCGGCCACGACGTCCTCGCGCGAAGCGGGGCGCACGATCAGCGCGGGGCGGCGGTCGATCATGCCGTTCCACACGAGGCGTGCCTCCTCATAGGCCGGGTCCTCGGGCGTGATCACCTCGCCGGCGATCGTCGCGCGCAGGTCCTCCACGGTGGGGGCTGCGAGATCGGTCTGGCTCATGGTCTGCCTTCCTTTCCTCGTGATCCGCGACGCCGCTGCGCGCATCGGCGCACGGGCGCTGTGAGCGTCAGGGCGCCACCGGGGGCCCTGCGCATTGCCGAGCATAACCGAGGGCGCCCGGCGCATGCGGCCGCGCGGGCGGGTGCTAACCTTGCCCGCAGATGTCGTTTCAGATCTCGCTTCTCAACCTTCTCCTGCTCCCCCCTCGGGGGGAATAGCGCGTGGCGGCCGCGTAGCCGCATACCCAGCAGAGAGGATGTGTGAACGAGACAGAGAAGGAGCACGAACGACATGAGCACTGACGACGGATCCACCGGCAACGGCGCAGCAGCAGCGACGGATCGCGAGGACTCGCAGCGAGTCCTGATCTTCGACACGACCCTGCGCGACGGCGAGCAGTCGCCGGGAATATCGCTGAACAAGCAGGAGAAGCTCGAGATCGCCCACCAGCTCGCGCGCCTCGGAGTGGACGTGATCGAGGCCGGCTTCCCGATCACCTCGCCGGGTGACTCGGAATCGGTCCAGGCGATCGCGCGAGAGGTGGAGGGGCCGGTCATCTGCGGTCTTGCCCGCACCTCAAAGCAGGACATCGACGCGGCGTGGCATGCGGTGAAGGACTCCGAGCGCCCACGTATCCACACGTTCATCGCCACCAGCGACATCCACATCGAGCGCAAGCTGCAGACCACCCGCGACGACGTCAAGGGCCAGGTCCGCGCGGCGGTGGCGCACGCGCGCGAGTACACCGACGACGTCGAGTTCTCGCCCGAGGACGGCTCGCGCTCGGACGTCGATTACATGGCCGAGGTGATCCAGATCGCGCTCGACGAGGGCGCGAGCACGATCAACGTGCCCGACACGGTCGGCTACACGATGCCGCTGGAGTACGCGGCGATGTTCGAGCAGCTCTACCGGCTGCTGCCGGGGCTGGCGGACGTGACGGTGTCAGTGCACTGCCACGACGACCTCGGCCTGGCGGTGGCCAACTCGCTGGCGGGCGTGCAGGCGGGATGCCGTCAGGTCGAGTGCGCCATGAATGGCATCGGCGAGCGGGCGGGCAACGCCTCGCTCGAGGAGATCGTGATGCTGCTGCGCACGCGCGCGCCGAGCCTGTCGCTGTGGACCGGAGTCGACACGACCGAGATCGCGCGCACGAGCCGGCTCGTCTCGCGGCTGACTGGATACCAGGTGCAGCCGAACAAGGCGATCGTCGGTCGCAACGCGTTCGCGCACGAGGCCGGCATCCACCAGGACGGCGTGCTGAAGGAGCGCACGACCTACGAGATCATGGACGCGACGACCGTCGGCCTGCAGAGCAACTCGATCGTGCTGGGCAAGCACTCCGGTCGCCATGCGCTGCACAAAGCGCTCGAGGAGATGGGCTTCGAGCTCGACGGCCAGGCCCTGAACACGGCGTTCAAGCGCTTCAAGGAGATCGCCGACCGCAAGAAACACGTCACGGCCATGGACCTGGAGGCGCTCGTGACCGACGAGCTGCGCGAGGAGATCCCCGGCTACACGCTCGAGTGGTTCGAGGTCGAGGCCTCCTCGCGGCGCGCCGCGCACGCGCGCGTGTCGGTGACGCTGCCGGATGACTCCTCGGCTGAAGGCACGTTCACCGGGGACGGGCCGATCGACGCGGTCTTCCAGGCGATCGACGCGGCCACGGGGGTGGGCGCGAAACTCTCCGACTTCGTGATCGGGGCCGTGACCGAGGGCCAGGATGCGCTCGGCGAGGTCTCGGTCGTGGTCGAGGTCGACTCCTACACCGGCGCCGGCCAGGGGGTGTCGACGGACATCATCGACGCGGCCGCGCGCGCGTACGTGCGGGCGCTGTCGGTGGCTGTCGCACGGTCGCGCGCCGGTGAGGCGATCGGCCTGCCCGAGGCCGCAGGCCCCTGAGTCTCTGATGATTTCGTGGCCGGCCCGTCGCTGTCGCGGGCGGGCCACGGACTTGGCACGCCTTCGACCGCGGTCCTCATCGCCGTCC
The DNA here is from genome assembly GCA_963779605.1 of uncultured Solirubrobacteraceae bacterium. Taxonomy (GTDB): domain Bacteria; phylum Actinomycetota; class Thermoleophilia; order Solirubrobacterales; family Solirubrobacteraceae; genus Palsa-744. Next base: position 1,018,798 of record CAVZYR010000003.1, on the reverse strand, counting down.
GGCCCTCGAGCCGGGCGGCGATGAGCAGGTACCTACGCCTCGGCGAGTATCACGAGCGTGTCTGCCCGAACGCCGTCGGACTTCATCGCCTCGGCGGCCGCATCAGACTGCATGAACTGCTCGAAGGCGGCCATGTCGGGGACGTCCAGAAGCAATCCGACCCGATTGGAGCCGTCCGGGTCGCGGAACGTGCGCACGCTGATTCCCATGGGTCCGAACACGTCCTCTCGCTTTGGTGAGCTGGCCCAGTGCTCGACGTCGTCAACCTCGTGGAATCCGATGAGTGTTGGCATTGCTGCTCCTCTCTCTCACGGCAAAGACCGTGTGTCTCACGACTTGGTGAAGTTGTGAACCGGGACCGCCCGGCCTACGGTGGGGTGTGCCGGGCGACCATATCTCCTCGCCGGCTTGTCTGTGATAACGTACGTTCGTACGATGCCAGTCCAGACTCCTCCCAAGCGGAAGAGGGCCGAGCCGAGCACGCGTGCGCCGCGCGGGGAGTCCGCAGCCGTCCCTCGAGTGGACCCGCTTGACCCCGTCGTCATCGGGGCGCGGGTCAAGGCTCTGCGTGAGGCCTCATCGCTGTCGCTGCGCGATCTGGCGGTTCGCTCCGGGGTGAGCGCTCCGATGCTCTCCCAGGTCGAGCGCGGCGAGACCAGCCCGACGCTGACCGTGGCCAACCGCATCGCCGCTGGGCTCGAGCTGCGGCTGTCGCAGCTTCTGCGCCTGGACGAGGACGGAGCGGTGACGATCGTCAGGGCCGACGAGCGCCAGCGCGGGGGGAACAGGCGCCGCGGGCATCAGTTCGAGGTGATGACCTCCTCCCAGCCCGGCCAGCGCGCCGAGCTGTCGCGTCACACGCTCGCTCCCGGCGGCGCCACGGGCGCCGCCGATGACCCCCCGATGCACGAGCCCGGAAGCCGCGAGACGGCGCTCGTCGAGCGCGGCTCGGTGGTGCTCGTGTGCGACGCCGAGCGACACGAGCTGAGCGAGGGCGACTGCGTCACCTTCGACGCCGACCTGCCCCACCATTTCGAGAACCCCACGACGAAGGAGGCGGCCTTGCTGGCGGTCGTCTCCGCGGGACTGAGGAGAAGCTAGATGCCAAACACGATGTTCGACAAGATCTGGGAGGCCCACGAGGTTGATTCGGGCCCGCCCAACCTCCTCTACGTCGACCTGCACCTCGTCCATGAGGTGACGAGCCCGCAGGCATTCGACGGGCTGCGGCTGGCCGGCCGCGCCGTGCGCCGCCCGGATCGCACGCTGGCGACGGCCGACCACAACACGCCGACCGACGGCACGCCCGTGGCGGCACGTATCAAGGACGAGCTTTCGCGCGTTCAGGTCGAAACGCTCGAGCGCAACTGCGAGGAGTTCGCCATCCCCGTCTACTCGCTGGGCTCCGAGCGCCAGGGCATCGTGCACGTGATCGGTCCCGAGCTCGGCGTCACCCAGCCCGGCATGACGATCGTCTGCGGGGACTCGCACACATCGACGCACGGCGCCTTCGGCGCGCTCGCCTTCGGCATCGGCACGAGCGAGGTCGAGCACGTGCTGGCAACGCAGTGCATGGTCCAAAACAAGCCGCGCTCGATGCGCATCCGCTACGAGGGCGAGCTCGGCTTTGGCGTCACCGCCAAGGACCTCATCCTCGGCACCCTCGGGCAGCTGGGCGTGGGCGGGCTGACCGGCCACGTCGTCGAGTACTCGGGGCCGGCGATCGAGGCGCTGTCGATGGAGGGCCGGATGACGGTCTGCAACATGACCATCGAGGGCGGCGGGCGCGCGGGCATGATCGCCCCCGACCAGACGACGTTCGCGTGGTTTTCAGAGGTGGAGCGTCCCGGTGCGCCGAAGGGCGCCGAGCTCGACGCCGCGATCGAGCAGTGGCGCACGCTGCGCACGGACGACGGCGCGGAGTTCGACACCGACGTCGTGATCGACGCCGCCGCCATCTCTCCCCAGGTCACCTGGGGCACCAACCCCGGGATGGTCCGCTCGGTCACCGACAGCGTGCCCTCGCCCGATGACTTCGACACCCCCGCCGACCGCGAGGCGACCGAACGGGCGCTGCACTACATGGCGCTCGAGCCGGGCACGCCGATCGAGCAGATCGAGATCGACCGCGTGTTCATCGGCTCCTGCACCAACTCGCGCATCGGCGACCTGCGTGCCGCCGCGGAGGTCGTCGCCGGTCGCAGAGTCGCCGCGACCGTCAACGCGATGGTCGTGCCCGGCTCCCAGCAGGTCAAGGCCCAGGCCGAGGCCGAGGGCCTCGATCACATCTTCCGCGACGCCGGCTTCGACTGGCGCGTGGCCGGATGCTCGATGTGCCTGGGCATGAACCCCGACATCCTCAAGCCGGGGGAGCGCTGCGCGTCCACGTCCAACCGCAACTTCGAGGGCCGTCAGGGCCGCGGTGGGCGCACCCATCTCGTCTCGCCGCAGATGGCCGCCGCCGCGGCCATCGAGGGGCACTTCACCGACATCCGAGACTGGAGCTGATCAATGAAGGCGATTGAGACCATCAGCGGGCCCGTCAGCCACCTCGACCGAGCCGACGTGGACACCGATCAGATCATGCCCAAGCAGTTTCTGAAGCGCGTCGAGCGCACCGGCTTCGGAGAGTTCCTCTTCTACGACTGGGCGAAGGAGCCCGACTGGGACCTGCCGCCCAACCCGATCCTCGTCGCCGGCGAGAACTTCGGCTGCGGCTCCTCGCGCGAGCACGCACCCTGGGGCCTTCAGGACTACGGCTTCCAGGCGATCGTCGCGCCGTCGTTCGCGGACATCTTCTACTCCAACTGCACCAAGATCGGGCTGCTCCCGGTGGTGCTCTCCGAGGAGGACTGCCGGGCGCTGGCCAGAGCGGGCCACGGTCAGGTCGACCTGCGCGAGCAGGAGGTTCGCTTCGCCGACCGCCAGGTCGCGTTCGAGATCGACCACGAGATCCGCCACCGCCTGCTCGACGGTCTCGACGACATCGCGCTGACGCTCAAGCAGTCCGGCGAGATCGAGAGCTACGAGCGCGAACGCCAGCGCAGCGGGCCGGTGACAACCGCGCTGTGAGGGCGCCCGGGCTGATCGCGCAGCGGTCCTGGTAGCGTCGCGCGCCATGACCCACCTCATCGCCACCCTGCCCGGCGACGGCATCGGCCCAGAGATCATGGAGCCGACGCTCGAGGTGCTCGAAGCGGTGGGTGACTTCGAGTTTCAGGAGCACCTGTTCGGCGGTGCCTCCATCGACGTTTACGGGGTGGCGCTGACCGATGAGGTCCTGTCCGATTGCCGGCGCTCGGACGCGGTGCTGCTGGCAGCCGTGGGTGGTCCGAAGTGGGACACGACCGACCCGGCCAAGCCGCGCCCGGAGCAGGGGCTGCTCGGCCTGCGCAAGGGGCTCGGCCTTTATGCCAACCTGCGGCCGGTCAAGCCGCTGCCCGCGCTGTATGACGCCTCGCCGCTGCGCCGCGAGCGGATCGAGGGCACCGACCTGCTTGTCGTGCGCGAGCTCACAGGCGGCATCTACTTCGGCGAGAAGACCCGCACCGCCACCTCGGCCTCGGATGTCTGCTCCTACACCACCGAGGAGATCGAGCGGATCGCGCGCACGGCGTTCGCGGCCGCCGAAGCGAGATCCTCGAGCCCGAAGATCTCGAGCGTAGACAAGGCAAACGTCCTTGAGACCTCGCGGCTGTGGCGCGAGGTCGTGAGCGGCCTCGCCGAGCGGGAGTTCCCCGGTGTCGAGCTCGAGCACGTGCTGGTGGACAACGCCGCGATGCAGCTCGTGTCCGCGCCGAGCCGCTTCGACACGATCCTCACCGAGAACATGTTCGGGGACATCCTCTCCGATGAGGCCGCCATGCTGACGGGCTCGATCGGGATGCTGCCGAGCGCGTCGTTGAGCGGCGGCGGCCCGGGCATGTTCGAGCCGGTGCACGGCTCGGCGCCGGACATCGCCGGGCAGGGCCGCGCCAATCCGCTCGCGATGTTCCTGTCCGCGGCGATGATGCTCAGGCACGGTCTGGGTTTGGAAAGCGAGGCGGCGGCTGTAGAATCGGGGGTTGAACGCGTGCTCGCCGGGGGCCTGCGCACGCCTGATCTGGGAGGAGAGGCGAGCACGGAGCAGACGGCGAAGGCAGTGCTGGAGAACCTCTAACAGGAGCAATGAACGTGGAGCCCACCGACCTCATCTGGATGAACGGAGAATTCGTCGCCTGGGAGGACGCCAAGATCCACGTCCTGACGCACGGCCTGCACTACGGCACCGGCGTGTTCGACAGCATGCGCTGCTACGACGGGGAGCTCGGAGCAGCGGTGTTCCGCAACGCCGATCACATCGACCGCCTGCTGCGCTCGGCCGAGCTGTACTACATGCCCGTGCCCTACTCCGCCGAGGAGCTGCGCGCGGCGACGCTCGAGCTGGTCGCGCGCAACGGGCTTCGCTCCTGCTACATCCGCCCGATCGTCAACCGCGGCTACGGTCAGATGGGCCTCAATCCGCTGGAGGCGCCGGTGGACGTGACGATCGCCTGCTGGGAGTGGGGCGCCTATCTCGGCGAGGAGGGGTCGCGCGATGGCGTCCGCGCGAAGGTCTCCTCGTGGCGGCGCATCAGCCCCGACTCGCTGATCCCGCACGCGAAGGCCTCCGGTCAGTATCTGAACAGCGTGCTCGCCAAGGTCGAGTCGCTGAAGGCCGGCTATGACGAGGCGATCCTGCTCGACGACCACGGCCACGTGTGCGAGGGCACGGGCGAGAACGTCTACATCGTGCGCGACGGCGAGATCGCAACGCCGGGCCAGCACAACTCGATCCTCGACGGAATCACCCGCCGCTCGATCATGCAGATCGCGCGGGATCTCGGCTACAAGGTCGTCGAGCGCAACATCGCCCGCGCGGAGATGTACCTGGCCGAGGAGATGTTCCTGTCCGGCACGGCCGCCGAGCTCGTGCCCGTGCGCGAGGTCGACGACCACCGCATCGGCACGGGCAAGCCGGGCGAGATCACGCGCGTGCTGCAGGCGGCCTTCGACGACGCCATCCACGGGCGCTCGGAGCGCTACCGCGAGTGGCTCGACGTCGTGCAGGCGCCGGCGCTGCAGACGCCCACGGGCGAGTCCCCGGGCTAGGCCCGCGATGCCCGACATACAGCTATACGACGCGACCCTGCGCGACGGCATGGGGGGTGGCGGCCTGAGCCTCACCGCCGAGGAGAAGGTGCGGGTGGTGCACGCCCTCGATCAGCTGGGCGTGCACATGATCGAGGCCGGCTTCCCTGCGTCCAACCCCAAGGAGCAGGAGCTGTTCGAGCTGCTCGCGGGCGAGTCGCTGAGCGTCGCGGAGATAGTCGCCTTCGGCATGACGCGGCGCCGTGACATCGCCGCCGAGGCCGACGAGGGCCTGCGCATCCTCGCCGAGGTGTTCACGCCGGCCTGCACGCTCGTGGGCAAGGCCTCGGTGCTGCACGTCGAGAAGGTCGTGCGCGTCTCGCGCGAGGAGAACCTCGCGATGATCGCCGATTCCGTCGCATTCCTCGTGGGAGCCGGCAAGCGCGTGCTGTTCGACGCGGAGCACTTCTTCGACGGCTTCGCTCTCGACCCCGGGTACGCGCTCGACTGCCTGCGGGCCGCCGCCGGGGCGGGAGCCGAGCGCGTCGTGCTGTGCGACACCAACGGAGGCTCGCTGCCTCCGCAGATCCGCACGGCCTTCGCCGTGGTCTCCGAAGGGCTGCCGGGCGTGGCCCTCGGCATCCACACGCACGACGACTCCGGCTGCGCCGTGGCCAACACGCTGACGGCGGTCGAAGCCGGCGCCACACAGGTGCAGGGGACCGTCAACGGCATCGGCGAGCGCACCGGCAACGCCAACCTCATCACGATCATCGCCGACCTGCAGCTGAAGATGGGGGTGGAATTGCTGTCGAGCGAGCGCCTGGCGCGGCTGACCGAGACGGCGCACTTCGTCGATGAGCTTCTGAATCGCTCGCCGGATCCCGCGCAGCCATATGTCGGCAAGCACGCGTTCGCGCACAAGGCGGGCCTGCACGCGGCGGGCGTGCGCGCGGACGCTCAGACCTTCGAGCACACCGACCCGGGGGCGGTGGGCAACCGCCGCGACGTGCTCATCTCGGAGCTCTCGGGCAAGGGCACGATCGCCGAGAAGGCGGCCGACGCTCAGATCAGGCCGCCCGATGGCGCGCGGGGCGAGGCGTTCGTGCAGCGCGTGCTCGAGCGCGTCAAGGACCTCGAGCACGAGGGCTTCCAGTTCGAGGCCGCCGACGGGTCCTTCGAGCTGCTCATGCGCAAGGAGGCGGGCTCGTATGAGCCGCTCTTCCGCCTGGAGTCATGGCGCGTGCTCGTCGAGAAGCGCGCCGACGGCAAGGTCGACACCGAGGCCACGATCAAGATATGGGTCGGCGGCGAGCGCTATGTGCGGACCGCCGAGGGCAACGGCCCGGTGAACGCGCTCGACAATGCGCTGCGCGATGCCATCGGCGAGATCCACCCGCATCTGCGCGACATCGAGCTGGTCAACTTCAAGGTGCGCATCCTCGATGAGAAGAAGGGCACGGGGGCGGTCACGCGCGTGCTCATCGATGCCTCCGACGGCCAGCAGGTGTGGGGCTCGATCGGGGTCTCGGAGAACCTGATCGCGGCCTCCTGGGATGCGCTTGTCGACTCGCTCGAGTACGGCACGCAGCCCGGCAAGGCCAGCTCGGCCCCCGGCGAGGGACCGGCCGCGCAGGGAGCTGGATCGATACGTGAGCGCTGAGCCGATCCCGCTCGCCCGCCCTGTTCTGGGCGAGGAGGAGGAGCGGGCGGTGGTGGAGGTGCTGCGCTCGGGGCAGCTCTCGCTCGGCCCGCGGCTGGCGGCGTTCGAGTCGGCATTCGCCGAGCGCGTGGGCGCACCGCGGGCGTGCGCCGTCTCAAGCGGTACCGCCGGCCTGCACCTCGCGCTGCGCGCCGTGGGCGTGGAGGACGGCGATGAGGTGATCACGAGTCCGTTCTCGTTCGTCGCCTCGGCCAACGCGGCCTGCTATGAGCGCGCGCGGCCGGTGTTCGCGGACATCGATGCGCGCACGCTCAACCTCGACCCGGACGCGGCCGCCGCCGCGGTGAGCGCACGCACGAAGGCGCTGCTGCCCGTTCACATCTTCGGCTACCCGGCCGCGATGCCGGCGTTCGAGGCGCTCGCCGAGCGCCGCGGCCTTGCGATCGTCGAGGACGCCTGCGAGGCGCTCGGCGCGGTCCACGCGGACGGCACCGCCGTCGGCGGGCGCGGTCATCCGGCGGTGTTCGGCTTCTATGCCAACAAGCAGCTCACCACCGGCGAGGGGGGCATGATCACGCTCGCCGATGGTGCGCTGAAGGCACAGATCGACTCTGAGCGAAACCAGGGCCGCGCGCCGGACATGGGCTGGCTCGATCACGACCGGCTGGGGTTCAACTACCGCCTCTCGGACCTCGCCTGCGCGCTCGGCCTCTCCCAGCTCGAGCGCCTCGAAGGGATGCTCAGCGCACGGACCGCGCTGGCCGAGCGCTACCGTGCCGCGCTCGCCGCGATTGAGGGCCTCGAGCTGCCGTGTCCCGACACGGGCGGCGACGTTCGCGGGTGGTTCGTGTTCGTGGTGCAGCTCCCGCGAGGCGCCGATCGCGAGGACACCGTTCGCGCGCTCGCGGCGGCCGGTATCCAGAGCAAGCCATATCTGCCGGCGATCCATCTGATGAGCTTCTACCGCGAGCGCTTCGGCCATCGCCCCGGGGAATTCCCGGTCTGCGAGGACGTCGCCGCTCGCTCGCTGGCGCTGCCCTTCTTCCCGCAGATGAGCGAGGGCCAGGTCGCCCGCGTCGCCGAGGCGCTGGGCGCGGCGCTTGAAGGACGTGCTTAGACTGACCGCCCGTGTCCCGCTTTCACGAGCCCCAGCACCCCGATTTCCAGCGCCTGAACTCCTCGATCGGCTTTGACCGGCGGCTGTGGCCGCAGGACATCGCCGCTTCGCGTGCGCACGCGCGCATGCTCGCCGCGCGGGGCGTGCTCACGGCCGAGGACCTGAGCGCTCTGCTGGCGGGGCTTCAGGCGGTCGAGGAGGAGCTGAGCGAGGGGCGCTTCCCCTTCCACGAGAGCGATGAAGACATCCACATGGCCGTCGAGCGGCGCCTGACGGAGCTCGCCGGGCCGGTGGGCGGGCGGCTGCACACGGCGCGCTCTCGCAACGACCAGGTGGTCACCGACCTGATGATGTACACGCGCGAGCGCGCCGCCGCCGCTCAGGCGGCGATCTCAGAGTTGATGAGCGCCCTGCTCACCAGCGCCGAGGCGCGCCTCGACTGGCCGATGCCCGGCTATACCCACCTGCAGCGCGCGCAGCCCGTGTATCTCGGCCACCACCTGCTCGCCTACTTCTGGATGTTCGCGCGCGACCGTCAGCGCTTCGCCTTCGCCGAGCGCCAGGCGGGCGTGCTCCCGCTCGGCTCCGGCGCGCTGGCGGGGGTGAACTTCGACACCGACCGGCGGCTGCTCGCCCGCGAGCTCGGCTTCGACCGGGTCTCGCCGAACTCGATCGACGCCGTTTCCGGACGCGACTTCATCCTCGACTACCTCAACGCCGCCGCGACCTGTGCGACCCACCTGTCGCGGCTGGGGGCCGAGCTCGTGCTGTGGTCGAGCTCTGAGTTCGGCTTCTGCGAGCTGCCCGACTCGTGGAGCTCGGGCTCCTCAATCATGCCCCAGAAGAAGAACCCCGACGCCGCCGAGCTGCTGCGTGCGAAGGCGCCGCGCGTGGTCGGCCACCTGAGCGCCTTTCACGGGGTCCTGCACGCGCTCGTGCTGACCTACAACAAGGACCTGCAGGAGGACAAGGAGCACCTGTTCGACGCGGTCGACACGCTCGAGCTGACGCTCGCGGCCGCCACCGCGATGATCGCCGGGGTGAGCTTCCGTCGCGAGCGCCTGCTGGAGGCCGCCTCCGATGAGCTCGTGGCGGCCACCGACATCGCCGATCTGCTCGTGCGGCTGGGCATCCCCTTCCGCGAGGCCCATGGGGTGGTGGCCGGCCTCGTGCGCACGGCGCTCGACAGCAACCGGCAGCTCTCGGAGCTGAGCGCCGAGGAGCTCGCCGCCCACAGCGAGCTGCTGGGCGCCAACGCGGATGACTTCCGCGCGGTGCTCGCGCACAGCTCCTGGCTTGAGTCGAAGGTGTCCGAGGGCGGCACCTCGCTCGAGCGCGTCTCCGAGCAGCTCGCGCTCGCAAGAGCGGTGCTCGATGAGGGCACTGCGGGCTGACTTCTACGCCCGCCCGGTGCTCGAGGTCGCGCCGGATCTGATCGGCTGCACGGTCGAGCACGGGGAAACCGCGGGCGTGATCGTCGAGACCGAGGCCTACCACGAAAGCGAGCCGGCCTCACACGCGTTCGCGGGCCTCACGCCACGAACGACGACCCTCTTCGGCGAGCCGGGGAGGGCCTACATCTACCGCTCCTACGGCATCCATGCCCTGCTCAACGCCGTCTGCGAGCCGTCGGGGATCGGCTCGGGCGTGCTCATCCGCGCGCTCGTGCCGGTCTCCGGCATCGAGCGCATGCGGGCCCGTCGCGGGCTCGTCGGAGGTCGCGCCGCGCGCGATCAGGATCTCTGCTCGGGGCCCGGCAAGCTCACGCAGGCGATGGGCATCTCGCTTGCCCAGAACGCCACCAGCCTCACGAGCGGGCCGATTCGCATCCACGCTCGCGCGGGCCACTGGCGCGACCCTCCGCTGCAGCGGGGCATGCGCGTCGGGATCACCCGCGCGGTCGAGCTGCCCTGGCGCTTCTGCGCGGCTGACAGCGCTCACGTCTCGCGGCCGCGGCCGCGGTCGCGCTAGCCGCCGGGGCTGACGCCGCCCGTGGGCGAGGGCGATGACGAGGCGGGGGGCGCGGGCGAGGAGGAAGCCGGCGGGGCCGCGCTGGGCGCTTCATGCGCGGGCGCCGGCGTGGACGGCGCCGGGGCGGCGTGTTCGGGGCTGGCGGTGGGAGCCCCGCCGCCCGCCCCGCTGCCTGCGGGGCTCGGCGTCGAGGGCTTGCCGTTCGCCCTGCCGGCGGAGGTCGAGCCCTGGCTGGGCGTGGTGGCGCTCGACGGCGCCGGCGCGCTTTCTTCGGAGGGACCCGTGCTCGAGCTGGCGGGGGTCTTGCCCGAGGCGCTCTTCTTGGCGGCGGCGGCTTCCGCTCGGGTCTTGTCGATCGCAAGCGCCGAGGTCATGAAGTCGTGCCAGATGAGCGCCGGGTAGGTGCCCCCGAGCACCGGGGTGCCGCCGAAGTCGGTTGTCATCGGGATCAGCTTGTTCGGATAGCCCACCCACACGGCGACCGTGTACTTCGAGTCCCAGCCCACGAACCAGGCGTCGCCGTAGTTGGATGTGGTGCCGGTCTTGCCGGCGGCGAACTGGCCGATCGCGGCCGCGCGCCCGGTGCCGTACTGGAGCACCGTTTCGAGCATCGAGGTCTCGGTCTGGGCCACGTCGGGCGGCAGCACGGGCACGGTGCGCACGCTGTTGCGGTCATGCCGCGCTCCATCCGGAAGCGGCTGTCCGCCGGCTTCGACTTCCTGGATCCCGACCGGCGCGCCGTCTTCGGCCAGCGTGCCGCTGACGCGCCGGCCGCCGTGGGCGATCGTCTCATAGGCGTGGGCCATGTCGATCGGCGTCACACCGGTGGTGAGGCCGCCGATCGTCATCGCGGGGTTGGTCGAGAGCGGAGTGGTGATGCCCATGCGATGGGCCAGGCGGGCGATGTTTTTGGTGCCCACCTTCAAGCCCACTTCGGCATAGATCGAGTTGTCCGAGTAGGCCGTGGCGCCGGTGAGGGTGTTCACGCCGGTGTAGTTGCCTTCGTCGTTGTGGACCACGAAGCGTTCCTGGCCGTGGGTGTTGGGCACGATGAATTCCTTCTGCTTCGAGGCCCATTCCGAGTAGGGCGAGATGCCCTGCTCGAGCGCCGTCGCCAGGTCGAATGCCTTGAAGGCGGAGCCGGGCTGTCGCTCACCCTCGGTGGCGAGGTTGAAGGGACTTTCGTCGTAGTTGCGCCCGCCGACCATCGCGCGCACCTCGCCGGTCGAGTTTTCGATCGCGACCAGCGAGGCGGTGGGGCCGCCGGCATAGGCCAGGTAGGCGTTGACCGCCTGTTCGGCGGCCTGCTGCAGTTCGAGGTCGAGCGTGGTCTTGATCCGCAGCCCTCCATCGAAGGCCCGGGGGGCGCCGTAGCGTTCGATCACCTGCTGCTGCACCCAGCTTGTGAAATAGCCGGCGTCCACGCCTTCCACCGTCTGCTCCTGGGGCTGCTGGATGTCCTTGGAGGCCGGCAGCGCCTGCTTGACGCTTTCCTCATAGACCATCCGCGTGAGATAGCCCTGTTCGTACATCTCGCGCAGGACCAGGTTGCGGCGCGCTTCGGCCGCCACCGGATGGTTGGCCGGGTCATAGGCCGTGGGCGACTGGATGATTCCCGCGAGCAGCGCCGCCTCCCACGGCTGCAGCTGCTGGACGCACAGCTGGTGGCCGACGGTGCCGCAGCCGCGGTGATTGACGTCTGCCCCGAAGTACGTCTGCGCCGCCGACTCGATGCCGTATGCGCCGTTGCCGAAGTAGATGGTGTTGAGGTATGCGGTGATGATCTTTTCCTTCGACCACTTGTGCGAGAGCTGGTAGGCCAGCGCGGTCTCCCTGAGCTTCTCGAAGATCGTCCGGTGCGACTGGGCCTGGAGCGCGTTCTTGATGAACTGCTGCTCGATCGTGGAGGCGCCCTGGACGGACCCCTTGTGCTCCACGTCCTGCACGAACGCGCGCGCGATGGCGCGGATGTCGACGCCGCTGTTGGTCATGAAGCGCTTGTCCTCGATCGAGATCACTGCCTCCTTCACGATCTGGGGAATCTGAGAGGACGTAACGATCACGCGGTTCTGCTGGCTGACGATGCCCAGCGGGCGGCCGAGATCGTCGAGCAGGATCGAGCTCTTCGCGTTCTCGAGCTGTGAGAAGCGCGTAAGCGACGGCAGGTCGGAGGCGACGGCCACGAACATGCCGAACACGAACGACACGAGGCCGAGCAGCAGCGCCGCAAAGAGGATCGCCAGAAACCGCAGCCGTTTCAGGCGCGGCTTGGGCGCGGGCGGAATGTCGGGCCGATCGTCGTCGCTCATCTGCAGCTGCGAAGCAGAGCCTACGCGAGCGGCGCGGGCCCCGGTCCCGGTGGCTCGAGATGCCGCGCGTGGCGGCACTGTTGGGACCCACCGGAGGGCGAGAGTCTAGCATTGGGCGCGCATGCCGGACACCACCGACGCAGCCCCCGGGGAGGCTGTCGAGCTCGCCAGCCGACTCGCCGGCAACGCCGTCGACAGCCTGCCCAAGGGGGAGCTGGCGGAGAAGCTCCGGCTGGCGCGCGCCGAGCGGCGGCCACTGCGCGTGAAGCTCGGCATCGATCCGACAGCCCCCGACATCCATCTCGGCCACGCCGTGGTCCTGCGCAAGCTGCGCGAGTTCCAGGACGCCGGCCACCGCGTGGTGCTGATCGTGGGCGACTACACCGCCCGCGTCGGCGATCCCTCCGGGCGCTCGAGCCTGCGCCCGATGCTCTCCGAGGAGGAGATCCGGGCCAATGCCGAGACCTTCACCGAGCAGGCCCTGAAGATCCTCGACGGTGATCCCGAGCGCCTCGAGGTGAGGCACAACAGCGAGTGGCTCGAGATGCCGATGACCGACCTGCTGGCCCTGCTGCGGACGACGACCGCCGCGCAGCTGCTCGAGCGTGACGACTTCGCCAAGCGCTGGTCGGCCTCGGAGCCGATCTCGATGCTCGAGCTGTTGTATCCGCTGCTGCAGGGCTACGACTCTGTCGCCGTGCGGGCCGACGTCGAGCTGGGGGGGACCGACCAGAAGTTCAACCTCCTGCTCGGGCGAGACGTGCAGCGCGCCTACGGACAGCCCGCGCAGGCGATCCTGACGATGCCGATCCTCGTCGGCACCGACGGCAACAGGAAGATGTCGAAGTCGCTGGGCAACCAGATCGGGGTCACCGACTCGCCGTCAGAGATGTACGGCAAGACGATGAACATCCCCGATGAGGTCATGGGCGAGTACTACCGGCTGCTTCTGGATGCTCCCGTGCCGGCGGAGCTGCCGGCGATGGAGGCCAAGCGTGCGCTCGCGCGTGCGCTCGTGACGTGGCTTTACTCAGCCGAGGACGCGGCCGCGGCCGAGCGGCACTTCGACCGCGTGCACGTGCAGGGAGAGGCGCCCGAGCAGATCGATGAGGCCACCTTCGAGACCGACGACGGCGTCGTCCATCTCCCGGCGGTGATGGCCGAGCAGTTCGGCATCTCCCGCTCGCAGGCGCGGCGGCTGATCGACGAGGGCGGCGTCACGCTCGGGGAGACCCAGATCGCGGCCGGCGAGCACGACGTCTCCGGCGAGCGCGCGGACGGACAGGTGCTGAAGGTCGGCAAGCGCCGCTTCCGCCGCCTGCGGGCCGGTTAAGCGCTATGCTCTTTGGTTGGCCCGTAGAGCGCCCTTGGACGCCGGGTCGGATCGGTCTTTCAGAAGCAACCCTTCCTGGAGAGACTCGGCGGTCTTTGAAAACTCAACAGCATGCGCATCTACGATCGATTCTCGATCGTGGTGTGCGTCCAGGTTCGACCCGCCGCCGGGCGCGTCAGCGTGATGGCCGATCTGATCGGCCGGATCACTGTTCGATCCGGAGGCGGACAAGAGTCAAGTAGAGAAGTACCCCGTTATGGTTCGGAACCACGGTGTATGGGTTCCGGGCGTCTCCTCGCCGCGCAAGTGGTGAGGAGCAACTCCATGACAGCTTTTCGTGAAGTTCTTCACGGAGAGTTTGATCCTGGCTCAGGACGAACGCTGGCGGCGTGCTTAACACATGCAAGTGGAGCGACGAACCAGGGCTTGCCCTGGGGCAGAGCCGCGAACGGGTGAGTAACACGTGGGTTACCTGCCTCGATGACTGGGACAACCCGGGGAAACTCGGGCTAATACCGGATGTGCCCGCAAGGGGAAAGGAAGCTTCGGCCTCCGCATCGAGATGGGCCCGCGGCCCATTAGCTTGTTGGTGAGGTAACGGCTCACCAAGGCTTCGATGGGTAGCTGGTCTGAGAGGACGATCAGCCACACTGGGACTGAGACACGGCCCAGACTCCTACGGGAGGCAGCAGTGGGGAATCTTGCGCAATGCGCGAAAGCGTGACGCAGCAACGCCGCGTGGGGGAAGAAGGCTTTCGGGTTGTAAACCCCTTTCAGTTGGGACGAAGCTTCGCCGGTGAACAGCCGGCTGGAGTGACGGTACCTTCACAAGAAGCACCGGCTAACTACGTGCCAGCAGCCGCGGTAATACGTAGGGTGCAAGCGTTGTCCGGAATTATTGGGCGTAAAGAGCGTGTAGGCGGCCCGATTAGTCCGCTGTGAAAGTCCAGGGCTCAACCCTGGAATGCCGGTGGATACTATCGGGCTAGAGTCCGGAAGGGGCGAGTGGAATTCCTGGTGTAGCGGTGAAATGCGCAGATATCAGGAGGAACACCAATGGCGAAGGCAGCTCGCTGGGACGTGACTGACGCTGAGACGCGAAAGCGTGGGGAGCAAACAGGATTAGATACCCTGGTAGTCCACGCTGTAAACGATGGCAACTAGATGTGGGGGGTGTCGACTCCCCCCGTGTCGAAGCTAACGCATTAAGTTGCCCGCCTGGGGAGTACGGCCGCAAGGCTAAAACTCAAAGGAATTGACGGGGGCCCGCACAAGCAGCGGAGCATGTGGTTTAATTCGACGCGACGCGAAGAACCTTACCTGGGCTTGACATGTGAGTGACCGGTGTGGAAACACATCTTCCCTTCGGGGCACTTTCACAGGTGGTGCATGGCTGTCGTCAGCTCGTGTCGTGAGATGTTGGGTTAAGTCCCGCAACGAGCGCAACCCCCGTCGCATGTTGCCAGCATTTAGTTGGGGACTCATGCGAGACTGCCGGTGACAAACCGGAGGAAGGTGGGGATGACGTCAAGTCCTCATGCCCCTTATGTCCAGGGCTACACACGTGCTACATTGGCGCATACAGAGGGCTGCGATACCGCGAGGTGGAGCGAATCCCTTAAAGTGCGTCTCGGTTCGGATTGCAGGCTGAAATTCGCCTGCATGAAGGCGGAGTTGCTAGTAATCGCGGATCAGCATTGCCGCGGTGAATACGTTCCCGGGCCTTGTACACACCGCCCGTCACACCACGGGAGTGAGCAACACCCGAAGCCGGTGGCCCAACCCGCAAGGGAGGGAGCCGTCGAAGGTGGGGCTCGTGACTGGGGTGAAGTCGTAACAAGGTAGCCGTAGCGGAAGCTGCGGCTGGATCACCTCCTTTCTAGGGAGCATCTACGCGATGCCCCGATCCATGATCTGCCTGTGCCCCGTAAGGGGCGCGCAAAGACAGGTCGCGCGGTCGCCGGCCCTCGAGGCCAGCGATGTCTAAGCGGATCGGGCCTAGCATGTCGACCGAACCTGGCTGGATGGCCGCGCGTCGCGCGTCTCCCTTACTACTTGGGGAGCACAAACGCACGCGGCCGCAACGACCCCAGCATGCTGTTGAGTTTTGAGAGACCGGCGTCGGCCGGTCCCCGTGAGGAGGCGCCGTTTCAGGCGCACCCGATCAACGCGGAGGCAGCCGACGTTATACGCCTCTCCACGGTCCTTGAAAACTGCACAGAAGCCACATCAGCCGCCATCGATAAGCGGCGGCTGAAAAACGGGTATCACCGGGCCCTGCGTGACCTAACGATCACGTTGGGCCAGATCACCGTCAAGATAGTAAGGGCACACGGTGGATGCCTTGGCACCAAGAGTCGATGAAGGGCGTGAACGGCTGCGATAAGCCACGGTTAGGCGCTTAATAGCCTTTGACCCGTGGATTCCCGAATGGGGAAACCCAGCGCTGGTAATGCGGCGTTATCCCCGGTTGAACACATAGACCGGCGGAGGACAAGCGGGGGAAGTGAAACATCTCAGTACCCCGAGGAAAGAAAATCAAAAGAGACTCCCTGAGTAGTGGCGAGCGAAAGGGGACCAGCCCAAACCTGGCAGATGTAAGCGGACATGCGTTGTCTGTCGGGGGTAGTAGGGCGTCTGGTCCGAGTCATGTCCGGCTCGGCGGAAGTTACAAAGTCGTGCGGTAGTCGAAGCGCGTGGAACCGCGCACCATAGAGGGCAACCGTCCCGTAGACGAAACTGCATGGCCTTCCGTCAGACGTTCCTGAGTAAGTCCGCGCCCGTGAAACGCGGACTGAACCTGGGGGGACCACCCTCCAAGGCTAAGTACTCCTTGGTGACCGATAGCGGACTAGTACCGTGAGGGAAAGGTGAAAAGTACCCCGGAAGGGGAGTGAAATAGTACCTGAAACCGCGTGCCTACAAGCGGTGGGAGCAGGCTTGTCCTGTGACCGCGTGCTTTTTGCATAACGAGCCGGCGAGTTACTCGTCTGCGGCAAGGTTAAGCGATGAGCGGAGCCGTAGCGAAAGCGAGTCCTAATAGGGCGATTGAGTCGTAGGCGGTATACCCGAAACTGAGCGAGCTACCCATGGGCAGGCTGAAGCGGGGGTAAGACCTCGTGGAGGGCCGAACCGACCTAGGTTGAAAACTGGGCGGATGACCTGTGGGTCGGAGTGAAAGGCTAATCAAGCTCAGTGATATCTGGTTCTCTCCGAAATATATTTAGGTATAGCCTCGGATAAATTGCGTGTTGGCCGTAGAGCACTGTTTGGATTAGGGGCCCTACCAGGTTACCGACTTCAGGCAAACTCCGAAGACCAACACGTCTACTCCGGGAGTCAGTTGCTGGGGGATAAACTCCAGCGTCGAAAGGGAAACAGCCCAGACCGCCAGCTAAGGTCCCTAAGTGCTAGCTAAGTGGTAAACGATGTTTGAGTGCATAGACAACCAGGAGGTTGGCTTAGAGGCAGCCACCCTTGAAAGAGTGCGTAACAGCTCACTGGTCAAGTGTTCGAGCGCGGACAATGTAACGGGGCTCAAGCTAGTCACCGAAGCTGCGGGTGCGTGAGACCTTCGGGTCGATCGCGCGGTAGGAGAGCGTTCCCATGCCAGTAAAGCGGCGGCGTAAGCCAGCCGTGGAGGCATGGGAAGTGAGAATGCCGGCATTAGTAACGAAAGAGGGGTGAGAATCCCCTCCACCGATTGTCCAAGGATTCCTGAGTAAAGTTCGTCTGCTCAGGGTTAGTCGGGACCTAAGGCGAGGCCGAAAGGCGTAGTCGATGGCCAACAGGTTGATATTCCTGTACCACGTCGCATCCGTTTGACCGACGGGGGGACGAGGAAGGCTAAGGGAACCCAGGTGATGGTTATCCTGGGACAAGCATGTAGGGGTGGCCCTTGTCAAATGCGGGGCCGCATAACCTGAGGTGCGATGTGAGCTGGCGTTAAGCCGGCGACTCCCCGACGCCATACCTCCAAGAAAATCCTCTAGGGAGGAAGCGCGTGCCCGTACCAAAACCGACACAGGTGGGCAAGTAGAGAATACTAAGGTGATCGAGATAACCCTCGTTAAGGAACTCGGCAAAATCGCCCCGTAACTTCGGGAGAAGGGGCGCCCCAGTAGGGTGAAGCTCTTCGCGAGTGGAGCCCGAGGGGGCCGCAGTGAATTGGCTGAAGCGACTGTTTACCAAAAACACAGGTCTCTGCTAAGTCGTAAGACGACGTATAGGGGCTGACGCCTGCCCGGTGCCGGAAGGTTACGTGGAGTTGTTAGGACTTCGGTTCGAAGCAGCGAAGCTAAGCCCCGGTAAACGGCGGCCGTAACTATCAGTTGACCGAGGTAGTTGTAAAACTCGGCTATATGCTGGAACATCCGAGGATCCCGCACTACGAGTTCCGTCCCAAGTGGGCGGTACCGTGAAAATGTGCCGGGTGCGGACAATCAGCAGGAAAGGCCCACCGCCTAGTTGTTCCCCGACAGTCCACCGCATCGCGGTGTCGTGGTCGACGTTGACGGCGGCGGGAATCCTCAGAGACTATACGCCGAGCTCACTTCCTAGGCTGGGAGTGGGATGAGATAGTCCGCTCTCATGGGCGACCATGAGAGTCCACCAGAAATGAGTGGACCGCTCGAGCAAAGTGCTTGAGTAGTAACAGTCAGGAACGGTCCTAAGGTACATCGCTGCCCCCCGCATGGGTAACCATGCGGTGAGCATCTGGCCATATGCTGGAACGCCTGAGTATCCCGCACTACGAGTACCGTCCCAAGTGGCCGGTACCGTGACAATGTGTCGGGTGCAGGAAATCAGCAGGAAAGGCTGATTCAGCGAGGCTGGGTGGTTGGTTTTGTAGACGGAGAGGGTTGCTTCTCCATCGGGTTCGTTCGACAACCAAATCGAGCGGATCGGAAGGGCTACAGAACTGGCTATCAGGTGTCGCACGAGTTCGCCGTGACGCAAGGCGCAAAGAGCGCTTCGTGTCTTCACGAGCTCGTCGATTTCTTCGGCGTAGGAAGCGTCCTTCCGAACAGGAGGTACGACAACCACACCGAGCATCTGTATCGCTATGCGGTGCGTCGTCGAAAGGACTTGATCGACACGATCATTCCGTTCTTCGAAGAGCACCATATGCATTCGTCGAAGCGGCTGGACTTTGAGAAGTTTGTCCGCTGCGTCTCAATGATCGAGCTCGGTATCCACCAAACCCATGAGGGTCTAGCGGATATCGCGGAAATCGTAGAGACGATGAATCGCCGAAAGCCCAGAACCGAGTTGATCAGAATCCTCAGAGACCATACGCCAGAGGTCCAGGACACTGGATCATGAGATGGTCCCATCTGCATGGCGACATGCAGGGAAGGCGTGGTGCACAAGAGGACACGCCATCCGCTCAGCCGCAAGCTGGGTAAGACATTAAGCGAAATTCCTTGTCGGGTAAGTTCCGACCTGCACGAATGGCGTAACGACTTCAGCGCTGTCTCAACGAGGGGCTCGGTGAAATTGCAGTCTCGGTGAAGATGCCGAGTACCCGCGGCTAGACGGAAAGACCCCGTGAACCTTTACTACAACTTGGTATTGGAGTTCGGTGCATTTCGCTCAGGATAGGTGGGAGGCTTTGAAGCGCCGGTTGCGGCTGGCGTGGAGCCAACCTTGAGATACCACCCTTGGTGTATTGGATTTCTAACAGCATTCCGTGAATCCGGGTGCTGGACAGTTCCAGGCGGGTAGTTTGACTGGGGCGGTCGCCTCCCAAAATGTAACGGAGGCGCACAAAGGTTCCCTCAGCACGGTTGGAAATCGTGCGTAGAGCGTAAAGGTAGTAAGGGAGCTTGACTGCGAGACTGACAAGTCGAGCAGGTGCGAAAGCAGGTCTTAGTGATCCGGCGGTAGCAAGTGGAAGTGCCGTCGCTCAACGGATAAAAGGTACTCCGGGGATAACAGGCTTATCGGGCCCAAGAGTCCACATCGACGGCCCGGTTTGGCACCTCGATGTCGGCTCGTCGCATCCTGGGGGTGGAGTTGCTCCCAAGGGTTGGGCTGTTCGCCCATTAAAGCGGTACGCGAGCTGGGTTCAGAACGTCGTGAGACAGTAAGTTAACCGTTGCTGTCTATAAATTCGGCTATATGCTGGAAAACCCGTGTATCCGGTGCTACTAGCTCCCAAAAAGGGGCAGTGACAATGCATCCGGTGCGGACAATCAGCAGGAAAGACCGGCGATCGGGTCGGAATCCTCAGAGACTGTACGCCGAACGCGAAGAGTGATGCCTTCGTGAAGATACAGTCCGAGCTGCATGGCGACATGCAGAGCCAGGCAGAAATGACCTGGCCCTCAGGTTCCCTATCGGGGACGCTGAGGTAACAAAACTGTCGGTCCCTATCTGCCGTGGGCGTTGGAGAGTTGAGAGGATTTGTCCCTAGTACGAGAGGACCGGGATGAACGCACCTCTGGTGTATCTGTTGTCCTGCCAAGGGCATTGCAGGCTAGCTACGTGTGGATCGGATAACCGCTGAAAGCATCTAAGCGGGAAGCCGGCCTCAAGATGAACTCTGCCATCCCCTAGAGGGAGTAAGACCCCTGGTAGACCACCAGGTTGATAGGCCGGATCTGGAAGGACGGTAACGTCCGAAGGAGACCGGTACTAATGGGTCGAGGGCTTGACGGATTTTTTTAGTGGTACCCGCTGTGGCGCTGTGCAGTTTTGAAGGACCGTGAGGGCGTGGTCTCTCGTCTTTTTCCGGTGGCTTTGGCGAGGGGGAAACACCTCTTCCCATTCCGAACAGAGCAGTTAAGCCCCTCAGCGCCGATGGTACTTGGCTCGCAAGGGCCTGGGAGAGTAGGACGCCGCCGGTCTTCTTGAAAGCAATGGGTCGCCCTCGGGCGGCCCATTGCTCATGAACGGCCGCATTCGCCCGCTTTGTCGCTGTGGTCGAGCTGCGCGAGCGGAGCAGCGCGGCTTCTTAGGCGCGACTGGCGCAGCGCGGCGCGCGCTTCCCGGGCGACGGCGCGAGACGCCGAACGACCGAGCGGTCAACGGGGGAGAGGCAGGGGTGATGTGTCGCGGGCGGCCGGCCTGGGCGTCGCGCCCTCGAGCGCCCGCGCAGCGCCGCCCGGTGTGGATGAATAGCCTCTGCAGGCTCGTCCCGGTCGACCTCCCAGTCGACGTCGTAGTCGTCCTCGAGCAGCAGGAACGAGCGTGTGAGGCGGACAGCACCGAGCATGCGCCGCGCAAGCGTTGAGTCTGTTCTCGATGGGAACATGTGTTCGTAAGCTAGGCCCGCGTTCGGACGGACGAGGCACGAACGTGTGTGCGTGTCGGCGTTTGCGCTCGGTATCGGCTCTGCAGAGCCGATCTTCTGTGGATCTGCTGCAAGCGGACTTGCAGGAGCGCTCGCGGACGGGCTGGCGGGCGCGGTGCTCGTGCTGCAGGCAGGGCAGGGGCCGCGCGGCGCGAACTTGTGTAAGGAGATGGCTGTTACGCTTGCCAGGCGCCAATCCAGCGAGCCCCTGCGGGGCCGAAGGCCGCGCATACAGCTCATGGAGAAGTTCGTCATCGAAGGTGGCGCTCCGCTTTCCGGCACGATGGTTCCGGCTGGAAACAAGAACGGGGCTCTCCCGATCCTGGCCGCGAGCGTCCTGACCGAGGACGAGGTGGTCGTGCGCAACGTGCCGCGCATCCGCGACGTCGACGCGATGCTCAGCATCCTGAGCGCCATCGGCGTCGACGTCAGCTGGCGCGGGCCCAACGAGGTCGTGCTCTGCGCGGCCGCCGTGCACGAGGTCGAAATCGAGCACGAGCTCGCCGAGCTGATTCGCGCGTCGTTCCTGCTGGCCGGCCCTCTGCTGGCGCGCTTTCACCGCGCCGTCATGCCGCCCCCCGGCGGCGACGTGATCGGCCGCCGGCGCCTTGATCCGCATCTTGACGCCTTCCGCGCGATGGGCGCCATCGCCGAATGCGGACGCGAGATCGTGCTCAGCGCTCCGCGGGGGCTGCGCTCGACCGACGTGTTCATGGACGAGCCCTCGGTGATGGCCACCGAGAACGCCCTGATGGCGGCCGCCCTGACCCCCGGAACGACCGTCATCGGCAACGCCGCATGCGAGCCACACGTCCAGGACCTCGCCCGCATGCTCGTGAAGATGGGCGCCGACATCCAAGGCATCGGATCGAACGTGATCACCGTCAACGGCGCCGAGCAGCTCGGGGGTTGCAAACACCACGTCGCCCCGGACCACATCGAGATCGGCAGCTTCATCGCGCTCGCCGGGGTCACCGGTGGAGAGCTGCGCATCAAGGACACCGTCCCCGGCGATCTGCGCATGATCCGGCTCGTGTTCGAGCGCGTTGGCCTGCGCACGGAACTGGACGGCGACGATCTGCTCGTACCCGGAGGGCAGCGGCTCGTGGCACAGGCGGACGTGGGGGAGTACAAGAGCAAGATCCAGGACGGTCCCTGGCCCGCCTTCCCGGCCGACCTGACATCGATCGCGGTCGCGCTCGCGACTCAGGCGGAGGGCTCGATCCTGGTGCACGAGTGGATGTTCGAGAATCGCCTGATCTTCACCGACAAGCTGATCCTGATGGGCGCGGACATCGTCATGTGCGACCCGCATCGCGCGATCGTCACCGGACCGCGGCGGCTGCGCGGCGAGCGCATCGAGTCGCCGGACATCCGTGCCGGCATGGCGATGCTGCTGGCCGCGCTCTGCGCCGAGGGTCGCAGCGAGATCGGCAACATCCGTCAGATCGACCGCGGCTACGAGCGAATCGACGAGCGCCTGCGTGATCTCGGCGCCCGCATCGAGCGCGTGGCGACCGAGCCGGTGCTGGCATAGTCGTTGCCTGCCCGCCGCGCTAGACGGCCCCAGACGCTCTCGATCGAGCCATCTCCACCCGCGTCCGCTTGAATGGCAAGCGCATGATCCACCCGATCCCCAGCGGCACCCGCGACGTGCTTCCCGAAGAGACGCGCGAGGTGCGCGCCATCACCGACACCCTGCAGGGGCGTTTTCGAGCGCCACGGCTACGGCGAGGTCTACACGCCGGCGCTCGAGTACGAGTCCGTGCTGGCGCGCGCGGACCTCGCCGAGGTGCAGCCCACGTACCGCGTGTTCGACGAGTCGGGCGCGGTGCTCGTGCTGCGCTCAGACATGACCGTGCCGATCGCGCGCGTCGTCGCCACGCGCTACGCGATCGAGCAATCCGCCGCTGCGATTCTGCTACTTCGCCCACTGCTACCGGGGGGTGCACCCCCAGCGCGGGCAGCCGCGCGAGCTGCTGCAGGCCGGGATCGAGCTGATCGGCTCGCCCGCGCCCGAGGGAACCGCCGAGGCGCTCACCGTGCTCTGTCACGCGCTCGACGCGACCGGGCTGAAGGACTACCGCATCGGCGTCGGCGACGCCTCGCTGTTTCCCGCGTTGATGGCCAGCCTCGAGGTGCCCGCGCACGCGCGGGCCGATCTCCTGGAGGCGCTTGCGCGCCGTGATTTTGTCGGCCTCGAGCACAGCCTGCTCGAGGCCGGCCTGGCGCAGGATGCGGCCGAGCTGCTGCTCGAGGTGCCGCAGCGACGCGGTGGACCCGAGGTGCTCACCGACGCGCCGGCGCCGGCCGTCGAGGCCGTAACCGGCATGCGCCTGGTCCACGAGCTGCTCGAGCCGGGCGTCGCCGCGCGCGTGATCTTCGACCTCGGCCTCGTGCGCAACATCGGCTACTACACCGGCGCGGTGTTCGAGGTCTACGACCCCGCTCTCGGCGGCCCCGATCGGCGGCGGCGGGCGCTATGACGATCTGCTCGGGCGCTTCGGCCGCAGGCTGCCCGCGGTCGGCTTCGCCCTGGACGTCGACCGCCTTCACGTCGCCCTCGCGGGCGAGGAGCGCGGGACCGGTGCGCTGTTGGCGCGCGAGGGCGCGCGATGAGTCCCGGCGACGGCCTCACGATCGCTGTGCCCCGCGGCGCGCTCTTCACCGGAACCGTCGATCTGCTCGCCGGACTCGGTTTCGACACCGAGGAGCTCCGCTCGAACGACCGCAAGCTGCTGTTCGAGGACATCGGCGTGATCACGATGCGCCCGTCCGATGTCCCCACCTACGTCGAGGCGGGCGCCGCCGACCTCGGCGTCACGGGCAAGGACGTCCTGCTCGAGCAGGCCGCGCAGCGACCGGGGGAGGGCGGCCGCGAGGTGTATGAGCTGCTCGACCTCGGCTACGGCCGCTGCACGATGGTGCTCGCCACGAAGGCCGGCCCGGACCCGGCGCTCGAGGCGCTGCGGCGGCTCGGCGTGATGCGCGTCGCCACCAAGTATCCGCGCATCGCCGCGCGCTACCTGGAGGAGACCGGCAGGCAGGCGGAGATCGTCGAGGTCAAGGGCTCCGTCGAGCTCGCCCCGCTCACCGGGGTGGTCGACGCGATCATCGACCTGACCGCCACAGGCACCACCCTGCGTGAGAACAACCTGATCGTGCGCGAGGAGATCGTCCTATGCACCGCAAGGCTGATCGCCAACCCGGTCGCGCACAAGCTCAAGGCGGCATCGATAGACGACCTGCTCGAGCGCCTGCGCGCCCTGCCCGTCGCGGGCCTCGCCTGAGATGCGGATCGAGCGGCTGGATGCCGCCGATCTCGCCGCTCTCGGCGGACCGGCCGCCGTCGCGGCGGAGCTGCGCTCGCTGGTGCCCGGCGGGGCCTCGGTGGAATCGGCCGTGCGCGAGATCGTCGAGCGGGTGCGCGTGGAGGGCGACGACGCCGTCGCCGACTACACCCGTCGCTTCGACACCTCCGGCAACGACCCGCGGCCGCTGCTGGTCGCGCCCGAGGAGCTGGACGCGGCCATAAAACTCCTGCCCCTGGAGCTCGTTGCCGGACTGCAGGTCGCGATCGCGAACGTCGCGCTCGTGGCCGGCGCGGGCGTCGGCGAGGACACGACCGTCGAGCTGCCCCAGGGCCACCGCGTCACCCTGCGTGAGCTGCCCGTCGGCTCAGCGGCGGTCTACGTCCCCGGCGGGCGCGCGCCCTATCCGAGCACGGTCGTGATGGGGATCGTGACCGCGCGCGCCGCCGGCGTGGTCGAGGTCGCCGTCTGCTCACCGCCCGGCGCCGATGGACAGATCGACCCCGTGATCCTCGGCGTCTGCCGGCTCTGCGGGGTGGAGCGCGTGTATCGCATGGGCGGCGCCCAGGCGATCGCCGCGCTCGCCTACGGCACCGACACCGTCGCCCGCGTGGATGTCGTGGTGGGCCCCGGCAACCTGTACGTACAGGAGGCCAAGCGACTCGTCTCGGCGGTCGTGGGCATCGACGGTTTCGCCGGCCCCAGTGACCTGCTGGTGCTGCTCGGCGCGCAGGCGGTCGAGCACGAAATTGAGCTGGCGGCACTCGACATGCTCGCCCAGGGCGAGCACGGCGAGGGCAGCCTCGTCGTGGCCGTTCACGCCGGCACGAGCCAAGGCGATCAGCTCGCCCTCATGCTCGAGCGCCTCGTCGTCGAGCGCCCGACCGTCGGCGAGGCGGTGTTTGCGCTCGTTGAGGCCTCCGACGCGCTCGAGGGGGTGGCGCTCGCGAATGCCTTCGCACCCGAGCACCTGGAGCTGATCGGCGCCGATGTCGAGCGCCAGGCGGCAAAGATCGCCTCGGCCGGCTGCCTGTTCGTGGGCCCCGCGAGCGCCACCGCCTTCGGCGACTACGTAGCCGGCTCAAACCACGTTCTGCCGACCGGCGGCGCGGCGCGTTTCTCCTCGATGCTCTCGGCCCGCCATTTCCGCCGCAGGATGGCCGAGGTGCATGTCGACGGCGCGGCTGTCAAGCTCGCCGCCGCCGGCGCTCCGATCGCCCGCGCCGAGGGATTCGAGGTGCACGCCGAGTCGATGGAGGCGCGCGTGCGCGAGAATGCCCGACGATGAGCCGCACGGCCACGATCGAGCGCAGGACCAACGAGACCGACGTGCGTCTGACGCTCATCCTCGACGGCACGGGCAAGGGCACGCGCGATACGGGCGTGGGCTTTCTCGACCACATGCTCGACCTGCTCGCCCGCCACGGGCGCCTCGACCTCGATGTGAAGGCCAGCGGCGATCTGCAGACCGGGGCCCACCACACGGCCGAGGACACCGCGATCGTGCTGGGCCAGGCTCTCGACATCGCGCTCGGCGACCGCGCCGGAATCGCCCGCTACGGGTCTGCGACCGTGCCCATGGATGAGGCTCGTGCGAGCTGTGCGATCGACATCTCCGGGCGCCCCTTCGCGTTGTTCGAGGCCGAGCTCCCGCCCGGCTCCACCGGCGGCTTCGACCACGAGCTGACCGAGGAGTTCTTCAGGGCGCTCACCAACGCGGCGAAGCTCACGCTGCACCTGCAGGTCGAAGCCGGCGCCAACGCGCACCACATGATCGAGGCCGCGTTCAAGGCCTTCGCGCGGGCGCTGCGCCAGGCGGTCGCGATCGATCCCACCGAGACGGGCGTCCCGAGCACGAAGGGTACGCTGACCGCATGAGCCACCAATCGCAGGAGCCGCTTGAGATCGCGGTCGTCGACTACGGCATGGGCAACCGCCGCTCGGTGGAGAAGGCCCTCGAGCGCGTGGGTGTGCGCGCGAGCGTCAGCGGCGACCCGGCACAGCTGCGAAGCGCGGCCGGCCTCGTCGTGCCGGGCGTCGGCGCCTTCCCGCGCGCGATCGAGAACCTGCGCGACCGCGGTCTCGACGAGCTGCTGACAGAGCGGGTCGCGGCGGGCACCCCGGTGCTCGGCATCTGCCTGGGCATGGAGCTCGCCTTCGACTACTCCACCGAGCAGGGTGGAAGCGCCGGCCTGGGCATCATCCCGGGCGAGGTGCGGGCCCTCGAGACGGGCTCCCTGAAGCTGCCCCACATCGGCTGGAACGAGGTCAGCTTCACGAAACCGGCCTCGCCCCTCATCGAGGATCTGCCGTCGCAGTGCGCCTTCTACCACGTGCACTCGTACGCGCCGGTCCCCGCTCAGCAGCAGGATGTGCTGGGCACGGCCTCCTACGGCGCGCCGTTCACCTCGGCGGTCGAGCGAGGGTCCTTCTACGGGGTGCAGTTCCACCCCGAGAAGTCCTCCGCCGCGGGCCTGCGCCTGCTGGCCAACTTCGCCGCCATCTGCGCCACGGCCCAGGTGCCGGTCGCGCGGTGAGGCTCTATCCGGCGATCGACATACTCGGCGGCAACGCCGTGCGCCTCGTCAAGGGTGATTTCGACGCCAAGAAGGTCTATGACGAGGACCCGCTGTCGGCGGGGCGCGGCTGGATCGACGCCGGCGCTCGCCGCCTGCACGTCGTAGACCTCGACGGCGCCCGCTCCGGCGAGCCGGTGAACCTCGAGCACCTGCGAGCGATCTCAGCGCTGGGCGTGCCCGTCCAGTACGGCGGAGGGCTGCGCTCGGCCGGGGCCGTCGAGGACGCGCTCGGGGCCGGAGCCGAGCGCGTGATCCTCGGCACCGCGGCCTTCACCGATCCCGTCCTCCTGCACGACGTACTCGCCGCGCATGGGCCCGAGCGGGTGCTGGTCGCTGTCGACGTGCGCGGCGGCTATGTCGCGACCCACGGCTGGCTCCAGACGACCGACGCGAGGGCGCGGGACGCGTTCGCCGATCTGCGCACGCAGGGCGTGCGCCACTTCGTATTCACCAACATCGACCACGACGGCATGCTCGACGGCCCCAACCGCGAGGAGGTCGTGTCGGTCGCGCGGGCAGCCGCCGATGGGAGCGTGATCTACTCGGGCGGGATCGGCGCGCTGCCGGACCTCGAAGCCCTCGCCGGCCTGCGCCGTGAGCTCGATCTCGATCGGCTCACCGGGGTCATCGTCGGCAAGGCGCTGTATGAGGAGCGCTTCACCATCGATCAGGCCCACGCAGCGCTTGGCGAAGCGAGCGCTGCGCGTCGCGGCTGACGCAGCCCCTCCGCGCGCTCATCGGCCGCTACGGTGGGCGGGTGCACTTCAAGCGCGTGATCCCCTGTCTGGACGTGGACGCAGGTCGCGTTGTCAAGGGCGTCGAATTCGTCGACATCCGCGACGCCGGAGACCCGGTCGAGCTGGCCTGCCACTACGATCGCGAGGGAGCCGACGAGCTCGTGTTCCTCGACATCACCGCCACCCACGAGCGGCGCGACACGATCGCCAGGCTGGCGCGAAGGACGGCGGACGAGGTGTTCGTCCCTTTCACGATCGGTGGAGGCATCCGCTCGGTCGCCGATGCCCAGGCGGTGCTCGATGCCGGCGCCGACAAGGTGTCCGTCAACTCCGCCGCGCTCGAGCGACCGGAACTGATCGACGAGCTCGCCGGCGTGTTCGGCGCTCAGTGCGTCGTGCTCGCGATCGACGCGAAGGCGCGCGCGCCGCAGGCCACCGGCAACGGAGCCGCGGGCTGGGAGGCCTACCTGGCCGGCGGGCGCACGGCGACCGGCCGCGATGTCATCGCCTGGGCCTCGGAGGCGGTCGAGCGGGGGGCCGGGGAGGTACTGCTGACGAGCATGGATCGGGACGGCACGAACGACGGCTACGACATCCCGCTGACATCCGCCGTGTGCGCGACAGTCAGCGTGCCCGTGATCGCCTCGGGCGGAGCCGGCGAGCTCGAGGATCTCGCCGAGGTGCTGCGCGCCGGTGCCGACGCCGCCCTGTGCGCTTCGATCTTCCACTACGGGCGCTACACCATCGCCGAGGCCAAGGCTCACCTGGCGGCGGCCGGGATACCCGTGCGGAGCGGTTGAGGTCCGGCGCCGAACGAGGGCCGGGCGAGGATTCGCGATGGACGAGCTGAGAATGGATGGCGAGGCACTGCTCGAGCGCGTGCGCGAGCAGCCGGGCGGCCGCGAGCTGATCGATCTCGCCGATGGCCGCGACGACGTCGAGCTCGTGGGCGGCGCCGTTCGCGACCTGCTGCTCGGAAGCACGCCCCGCGAGCTCGACGTCGTGGTCGCGCAGGACGCCCCCTCGTTTGCCGATGAGCTCGCGTCGAGGTTGGGAATCGCCCTCACCGAGGATCCCGAGGCGCGCTCCGGCATCAACCGCCACGAGCGCTTCGGCACGGCGCTCGTGTGGTGGCAGGACGGCCGCATCGACATCGCCCGCCGGCGCGCTGAGTCCTATCCGGCTCCCGGAGCTCTGCCCGAGGTACGCGCGGGGACGATCGCCGAGGATCTCATGCGCAGGGACTTCACCGCCAACGCGATCGCCGTGTTCGTCGGCGGCGCGCGCATGGGTGAGCTGCAATCCGTGCCGCAGGCCTTCGAGGACCTCGAGCGCGCCCGCCTGCGGGTGCTGCACGAGCGGAGCTTCCTGGATGACCCCACGCGCCTGCTCCGCCTCGCGCGCTACCTCGCGCGGCTCGACTTCGAGCCCGAGGGGCACACCTCGGAGCTCGCCTCCGCGGCGCTCGCGGGGGACGCCCTGGCCACGGTGTCCGGAGCACGCGTCGGCGCCGAGCTGCGCCTGCTGCTGAACGAGCCGAACCCGCTGGCGGCGCTGACGAGACTGAGCGAGCTGGGCGTCCTTCGGGCGCTCGACCACGGGCTCGCCCTCGAGGAGCGCGTCGCGCGCAGGGCGCTCCTCGTGCTTCCCGAGGACGGCAGGGCCGACCTGCTGCTCCTGGCCAGCGTGCTGCTCGCGATGACCGCGCGGGCGAGCGAGGATCCCGAGCGCGCGATGCTTGCACTGCTCGACCACCTCGAGTTCACCGCCGGCGACCGCGACCGCACGGTGCGCGCGGCGCTGATCGCATCGCCTCTGTCCGATCGCCTCGAGGTTGTGCAGACGCCCTCGGAGCTTGCCGGCGCGGTGCACGGCGCGCCACTGGAGGCCGTCGCGCTCGCGAGCGCGCTCGCCGAGGTGCAGCGGCGCCCGCGAGCCGCCGCGGCGGGCGCCCGCTGGCTGTCAGAGCTCCGCCGGGTGCGCCTTCAGATCACGGGCGATGACCTGCTCGATGCGGGCATACCGGCCGGGCCTGAGATCGGCCGGCGGCTCGAGCTCGCCCTGCGCCGAAAGCTGGACGGTGAGCTCGCCGGCGATCGCGCGGCGGAGCTGGGTGCGGCGCTCGAGGGCCCATGAACCGGCCAGCCGGCGATCGCGACATCATCGCTGCTGACGGCACGGCGTCATCCGAGCTGCAAGGCGGCGGGCGGGCGCTGTTCACGAGCCGCGCTCGCGGCAACCTCTCGACGATGCGCGGTGAGGGTCACGAGCACGGCAGGCGCGCTCGCGACGAGCTGTGCGCGGAGCTCGGCCTCGACTGGCTGTGCGCGAGCCGCCAGGTCCACGGAACGAACGTGCAGCGCGTGCGCTCACCGGGTGGGGCCGGCGGGCGGGCCCTCGCAATCGACGCCGACGGCCACGCCACGCCCCGCTCCGCCATCGGCGTGATGGTGCTCACCGCCGATTGCCTGCCCGTCGCAGTGGGGTGCGAGGGCGCGGTCGCCATGCTCCACGCCGGCTGGCGAGGTCTCGCCGCGGGCGTGCTCGAGGAGGGGGTGCGCGCGCTCGATGAGCTGGGCGGCCGCGGCCGCAAGGTGGCGGTCATCGGGCCCGGCGCGGGCGCCTGCTGCTACGAGGTGGGGGCGGAGGTTCACGCGGCCCTCGGCGCCACCGGGCGTGAGCGCGCGAACATCGACCTGCACGCGATCGCACGCGATCGCCTGCTCGCGGCGGGTGTCGCGGAGGTGCGCGATCTCGGGCTGTGCACGCTCTGCGACGATCGCTGGTTCTCACACCGCCGTGAAGGCGAACGAGCGGGGCGTCAGGCCGGAGTCGCATGGCTGAGCTGATCAGGGGCCTTCAGGTGGAGCGGATCGCCTCCAATCTGAAGCTCCTGCGCGAGCAGATCGACGCCGCCGCCGCGCGCTCCCCCGCTGCTCGTCTCGGGAGCGAACGCCGCGAGGTCGATCTGCTCGCCGCGATCAAGTACGTCTCCGTGGAGGATCTGCCCCTGCTCGCCGCCGCCGGCGTGCAGCTGGTCGGCGAGAACCGCGCCCAGGATCTCGAGGCCAAGGTTGAAGCACACGGAGACCTGTTCGAGTGGGACTTCATCGGGCAGCTGCAGAGCAGGCGCGTGCGCCTGATCGTGCCGCATGTCCGCCTGATCCATTCGGTCGCCTCGGATTCCGCGCTGCGTGAGCTGGAGCGCCATTCGGCGCTCGCCCGACCCGGGCTGCGGATCCTGGTCGAGGTCAACGTCGCGGGAGAGGTGAACAAGGCCGGCGTCGCCCCGGACGAGCTCGATTCGTTCATCGCGCGCTCACCCTTTCCGGTGGCGGGGTTGATGACGATGCCCCCGTTCTCGGACGATCCCGAGCACAGCCGCCGCTGGTTCGCGGCGCTGCGCGAGCTGGCCGACGAGCGAGGGCTCGAGCAGCTGTCGATGGGCACCTCCCAGGACTACCTCGTCGCGGTCGAGGAGGGGGCCACAATCGTGCGGATCGGCACCAAACTGTATGATCCGCAGCCCTGCTCAACGTCCGCGAATGACTAGCATTAGCAGGGAAACCGGCTCGCCGGGCGAAGACGCACCTACACCGATGGCTTTCCGCGACTCCTGGCACCGCGCCCTCGTCTACTTCGGCCTCGCCGAGGAATATCACGACGAGTACGAGGAGCAGCCCTCCGAGGCCGAGCTCGAGGACCGCTACCGCGAGCGGCCGAACGTCCGCCGGCTGCGCCGCCGCCGCGACGAGTACGAGGACATCTTCGCCGAGGACGACAGCTCGGAGGGCGCGGCGGGCGCCGGCGGCAGTGCTCGCGGGCGCTCGGCAGCGGTGCTCAAGCAGGTGGGCAGTCGCGGCAACGGCGACGTGCGCGTGCACCTGGTGATCCCGAAGTCCTTCAACGACGCACAGCAGATCGCCGACAAGTTCAAGGACTCGATCCCCGTCATCCTCAACCTGCAGAGCTCCGACACCGACCTCTCGAAGCGCCTGATCGACTTCGCCTCGGGCCTCACCTACGCGCTGGACGGCGGCATGCAGCGGATCGCCGACAAGGTCTTCATGCTCACCCCGCGCAACGTTGAGATCTCCGCCGAGGAGCGCGCTCGTCTGATCGAGAAGGGTTTCTTCAATCAGTCGTAGGGTCGTATGCAAGTCGGTCTGATCGGTTGCGGGAACATGGCCCGCGCGCTGGCTCGCGGATGGGGCCGTCCGCTGTTGTGCGCCGATCCCGTCCCCGGCCGTGCGGAGGCGCTCGTCGCCGAGATCGGGGGCGAGGCGCTCGCAACGAACGCGCTCGTGGCCGAACGGGCTGAGCTCGTCGTCCTCTGCCACAAGCCCTCTCAGCTCGAGGAGGTCGCGCGCGAGCTGGCGCCGCACGCACGGGCGGTCGCCTCGATCCTCGCCGCGGTGCCGCTTGAGACGCTGCGGGCCGCCTACCCCGGGCGGCCGGTCTTCCGCTTCATTCCCTCGCTGCCGGTCGAGGTCAGACAGGGCGCCGTCGTACAGGCCGCCGACGCGAGCACGGCGGCCGCGGGAGCCGATACCGAAGGCGCGCTGGATGCGGACGTCAGCGAACTGTTCGCCGAACTCGGCACGCTCGTCGTCCTGCCCGACGCGCTGCTCGATGTCGCGATGGGCCTGATGTCGTGCGGCCCGGCCTACGTCGCACTCGTCGCCGAAGCTCAGGTCGACGCCGGCGTGCGCAGGGGAATCCCCGCCGCCGAGGGCGCCGAGCTCGTCGTGCAGACGCTTGCCGGCACCGCCGAGCTGCTGCGCCGTCGCGGCTATGACACGGTGGCGGTCCGCCGCGAGGTCACCTCGCCGGGCGGGGTCACCGCTCGCGGCCTCGACGCGCTCGAGCGTGGCGGACTGCGCTCGGCGTTCAGCCAGGCGCTGGACGCGGTCCTGGCCGACGGTTCGCGCTGATGATCCTCGTGCTCGCGAGCGCACGCACGCAGGTTGCCGGCTACCTGTCGACGCTGATCTACGTCTACACGCTGCTGATCATCCTCCACATCGTCATTCAGCTGCTGTTCTCGCTCGGCCTGCGACCGCCCTACTCACGCACCGTCGACGTCGTGCTCGGTTTTCTGCGCGACATCTGCGAACCGTTCCTACGCATCTTCCGCCGTCTGATCCCCTCGCTCGGGGGGATCGACTTCAGCCCGCTTCTGGCAATCATCACCCTGCAGATCATCAACAGCATCGTCGTCAATGGCCTGATCCACGGCTAGCCCGATGCGACCGGTCGAGGATCGGGGTCGACCCAGCGCTTCGCACCCCGTGCCCGGCGGGCGGCCACGTCGCGTTCCCGTCGCGCTGGCCGCCTGGCTGCGCGCCGGCCTCGTCGCTGTCGCCGTGATCGTTGCCGACCAGCTCTCAAAGCGCGCGATCGAACATTCGATCGTGCCCGGCGAAGAACAGAAAGTGCTGCCGGGCATCCAGCTCGTGAACACCCGCAACCGCGGCGTCGCCTTCGGTTTCCTGCCCGGAAGCCACGTGGGCGTGACGATTCTGATCGCGCTCGCGCTGCTCTCGCTGCTCGTCTACTTCGCGCGACACGCCTCCCAGCCCTTGATATGGCTGCCCACCGGCATGCTCATCGGCGGTGCGCTCGGGAACATCATCGATCGCGTCAACAAAGGCGCCGTGACGGACTTCATCAAGCTGCCGCTCGGCTGGCCCCCCTTCAACCTGGCCGACAGCTCGATCACGCTCGGCATCGTGATCCTGTTCCTGCTCATCGATCACCAGCGCCGGGCCGAGCCGTGACCCCGCCGTTCACGGTCGCATACGAGGACGAGCATCTGATGGTGATCGACAAGGGGGCCGGGCTGGTGGTCCATCCCGCGCGCGGGCACCGCGAGGTGACGCTGGCGCAGCTCCTGGAAGGAGACGCGGCCGGCGGGGACTCCGAGCGGGCGGGGATCGTCCATCGGCTGGACCGCGACACCTCCGGCCTGCTCGTCGTGGCGCGCTCGGAGGAGGCCCACAGGCTGCTCCAGGCCGCACTCGCGAAACGCCTGATCGAGCGCGAGTACCTGGCGCTGGTCGAGGGCCGCCCGCCGGCCCGGACGGGGACGATCGAAGCCCCGATCGGCCGCGACCCGCGCGTACGCACGCGCATGACCGTCGGTGGCACCCACCCGCGCGAGGCCCGCACCGACTTCACGCTCGAGCGGGCGTTCGAGCGCACCTCGCTGCTGCGGCTGCGGCTGCAGACCGGCCGCACGCATCAGATTCGCGTTCACCTGAGGGCCATCGGCCATCCCGTCTGCGGGGACCCCGAGTATGGGACGCCGGGCATGCTCGGGCTCGAGCGCCAGTTCCTGCACGCCACCCGCCTGGCCTTCGATCATCCTCTCAGCGGTGAGCACATCGAGGTGCGCTCACCGCTGCCGGCGGACCTCGTGCGCGCGCTGGCGCAGGTCGAGGGGTCGGAGATCGGCGGAGGAGATCAGTGAGCGCGGCCGTCCGCCGGCCGGCTCCTCTCCGCCGGTGCCCTCGTTCGGCTATTCTGACGGGTCAATCGGATCTACGACCCGTGCGGCAACGGATCGCGGCCCTGCCCGGAGAGTGATGCACCACAGGCGCTCTTCGGGTCCGCTCCATCCGCCCGGAACTTGAACGTATACATAAAGGGAGCAACCCGTGGCTGAAGTAGGTATCGCGGAGCTGCTGGAGGCCGGCGTTCACTTCGGCCATCAGACGCGTCGCTGGAACCCAAAGATGCGCCGCTTCATCTATGCCGAGCGCGGCGGCATCTACATCATCGACCTGCAGAAGACCGCCGCCCTCTTGGCCCAGGCGCAGGAGTTCGCGGGCGCGCTGGCCCACCGTGGCGGCACGGTGCTGTTCGTGGGCACCAAGAAGCAGGCGCAGGACACCATCCGCGACGTCGCCGAGGCGGCCGGCATGCCCTACGTCAACCACCGCTGGCTGGGCGGGCTGCTGACCAACTTCCAGACGATCTCACAGCGCATCCGGCGCCTGCACGATCTCGAACGCTTCGACGCCGAGGGCCAGCTGGCGCTGCTGCCGACGCGCGAGCGGATGGCCGCGCAGGCGGACCTGGCCAAGCTCAAAGCCAACCTCGGCGGCGTCAAGGACATGCAGCGCGTCCCGGACGCGATGTTCGTGATCGACCTGAAAACGGAGGTCATCGCGGTCAAAGAGGCACAGCGCCTGCGCATACCGATCATGGGCCTCGTGGACACCAACTGCGACCCCGACGGCATCGACTTCGTGATCCCCGGAAACGACGATGCAATCCGCTCCTGCGCGCTGATCACCCAGGCGATCGGCCAGGTCGTCTCCGAGGGGCACGCCGTGTTCCGTGCCGAGGAGGAACGCGCGCGCCAGGAAGCCGAAGAGAAAGCCCGCCTCGAGGCCGAGGCGCGGGCTCGCCGCGAGGCCGAGGAACAGGCCGCAGCCGAGAAGGCCGCTGCCGAGGCCGCGGAGAAGGCGGCGGCGGAGAAGGCTGCCAGCGAGGCCGAGGCAGCCGCGCAGACGCCGCCAGCGCCCACACCCGCGCCCACCCCGCCGGCGGCCGCGCAAGCAGCCGAGCCCGCCGTTGAGGCGCCCGCCCCGGCCGCACCGGCACAGCCGGCGGAGCCCGCCGCGGAGGCGGCGGCGCCCGAGCCCGAGGCGCCGGCCCCCGAGCCCGCCGCGGAGGCCGTCCCCGAGCCCGAGCCGGCCGAGAAGACAGCGCCCGAGAAGGCTGCGGCGGAGGAGACGCCCGAGGCGGCGCCCGAGCCCGAGGTGGCGCCCGAGCCCGAGGCGGCGCCCGAGCCCGAGGCGGCGGCCCCCGAGCCCGCCGCGGAGGTCAGCGAGGGATGAGCACGATCGAGGTCTCGGCGAAGGACGTGAAGGCCCTGCGCGAGCGCACGGGCGCCGGCATGATGGACTGCAAGCGAGCCCTCACCGAGGCGGAGGGGGACGTTGAGAAGGCGATCGAGATCCTGCGGCTGAAGCAGGGCAAGAAAATCCAGGACCTCGGCGAGCGCGCGGCGACGGAGGGCACGGTGCACGCTTACGTGCACGCGGGCGCCAGGGTCGGAGTGCTGATCGAGGTCGACTGCAACACGGACTTCGTGGCCAAGAACGACGACTTCGTCGCCTTCGCGCGCGACGTCGCGATGCAGATCGCCGCGACGCCGACGGTCAAGTACGTGAGCCGCGAGGACGTCCCCGCCGAGGCCCGCGAGGCCGAGACACGCATCTATGAGCAGGAGGCGGCTGACAAGCCCGAGAATGTGCGCGAGCGAATCGTCACCGGCAAGCTCGACGCCTGGCTCGGAACGGTCGTGCTGCTCGAGCAGGAGATGCACAACCCGAAGTTCGAGGGCAAGACGGTTCAGCAGCTGCGAGACGAGCTGACGGCGACCACCGGCGAGAACGTCGTCATCCGCCGCTTCGCCCGTTTCGCCGTGGGCCAGTAGACCGCCTGAAGGGTAGGCTTGCCGTCGATGGCCCCTGCCTTCAAACGGATCCTCCTGAAGCTCTCCGGCGAGGCCTTGATGGGCGACCTCGAGTACGGCACGGACCCCGCGCGCGTGATCGCCGTGGCGCGGCAGGTCACCGCGGTGCGCGACCAGGGCGTCGAGGTCGCGATCGTGGTCGGTGCCGGCAACATCTACCGCGGCATGCAGGGCGCCGCCGAAGGCATGGACAGGGCGACAGCCGACTACATGGGGATGCTAGCCACCGTGCTAAACGCGCTGCCGCTGCAGGATGCGCTCGAGAAGATGGGCACCGACACGCGCGTGCAGTCCGCCCTGGGCATCTCCGAGGTGGCCGAGCCCTACATCCGCCGGCGCGCGATGCGCCACCTCGAGAAGGGCCGCGTCGTGATCTTCGCGGCCGGCACCGGCAACCCGTTCTTTACGACCGACACCGCCGCGGCGCTGCGCGCTGCGGAGATCCACGCGGAGGTGATCCTGATGGCCAAGAACGGCGTCGAAGGCGTCTACAGCGCCGATCCCGCCGTCGATAAGAGCGCCACCTTCATCCCGGAAATCACCCACATGGAGGCGATCGAGCGGCGCCTGAGGGTCATGGACTCGACCGCCCTGGCATTGTGCATGGAGAACGCGATGCCACTGAACGTGTTCAACATGGATGACGAAACGAACCTCGCGCGGATAATCTCCGGCGAGCGAGTTGGCACCCTTGTATCGACATCTCAAGGCGGAGGCGATGGCAGCTGAGAACCTGATCGACGAACTCCTGGAGGACGCGCGCGAGCGAATGGTCAAATCGGCCGACGCCGCGCAGCAGGAGTTTTCGACGGTGCGCACCGGACGAGCCAGCCCGTCGCTGCTCGACCGCGTCGTCGTCGACTACTACGGCGCGATCACGCCCCTGAATCAGCTTGCGACCATCTCCGCGCCCGAAGCCCGACTGATCACCGTGCAGCCCTACGACAAGTCATCGATCAAGGCGATCGAGAAAGCGATCAACGAGTCAGACATCGGCCTGAGCCCCTCAAACGACGGCAACCTCGTGCGCCTGGTCGTCCCCGACCTGACAGAGGAGCGCCGGCGGGACCTCGTGAAGGTCGTGCGCAATCTGGCCGAGGAGGGACGCGTGGCGATCCGCAATGTGCGCCGCGACACGATGCATCACCTGCGCGAATTGAAGGCTGACGGCGAGGCATCCTCCGATGACGAGCACCGCGCCGAGGTGGAGTTGCAGAAGCTGACGGACAGTCGCATCGGTGATCTGGACAGCGTGCTCAAGGCCAAGGAAGAGGAGATCCTCGAGGTCTGATGCGCGCCGACGAGCAACCGGCGTCGGCGATCGAGCAAGGATCGGATACACCACCGCCAAAGGTGGTGCAGTCGGCACGCTACGTGGCGATCATCACCGACGGCAACGGGCGCTGGGCGCGCGCGCACGGCCGGCCCGTGAACGAGGGCCACAGCGCGGGTGCCGACATAGTCAAGGCGCGTCTGCGCGACGCGACCGAGCTGGGCGTCAAGGAGCTGACGGTGTACTCGTTCTCGACCGAGAACTGGTCGCGACCGGCCGAAGAGGTGCGGGGCCTGATGGAGATGTTCTCCCGGCGGATCGTCGACGAGACGCCCGAGCTTCACTCCGAGGGTGTGCGCATGCGCTTCATCGGGCGACGCGAGGGCGTCTCTGAAGAGCTCGTCGAGCGTATGCGCTCGGCCGAAGCGCTGACGGACGCAAACCGGCGGATCACGCTGTTCGTGGCGTTCAACTACGGCGGACGTGCCGAGATCCTCGACGCCGCCCGCCGCTTCCACGGGACCACCGAGGAGGAGTTTCGCGACTGCCTGTACGCGCCGGAGATGCACGATCCCGACCTGATCATCCGCACCAGCGGCGAGCGCCGGCTGTCGAACTACCTGCTGTGGCAGTCGGCCTACTCCGAGCTGGTCTTCCGCGAGGAGCTGTGGCCGGACTTCACGCGCGAGGCGCTCGAGCAGTCGTTGGCCGAGTTCTCCGAGCGCCGCCGGCGCTTCGGCGGGCGATGAGCAACGAACGCTCGGACTTGGGCGCGCGAGCGATCGTCGCGCTTCCGGCGGTCGCGTTCGCACTGTTCATCGATATCGAGGGCGGCCTGGTGTTCGCGCTCGGGCTGTTCGCGCTCGGCTGCGTCTGCATGCACGAGCTGTACGCGATGTACGAGCGCGCACACCCGGTGCGCCTGGCCGGCTTCCTGGCCCTGGCCGGCCTGATCGCGGCGGCGCTGTACGGCGATCAGTTCCAGATCCTGTTGGCGGCGGTCGCCGCCGTGCCCGTGCTGTTCGCGCTGACGGTCATTCAGCCGCGGCCGAGCGTGGGCGGGATGGCGGTGACGCTGCTGGGGATCTACTGGATCGGCTTCGCACTGGCTCACGCCGTGCTCCTGCGGGGCCTGCCCCATGGCCTTGGAATCGTGATCGACGTGCTCGTCGGCGTGTTTCTCGGCGACACCGGCGCCTACCTCGGCGGGCGCATGTTCGGCCGGCGCCCGCTGGCCCCGCGCATCTCGCCGGGCAAGACGGTCGAGGGCCTTGTGATCGGAATGGTGTTCGCGGTGCTCGGCGTGTGGATCGCCGGGCGCTACCAGGAATGGCTGCCGGGCACCCACGCGCTGGTGCTCGGCGTCGGCGTCGCGCTGGTTGCGCCGGTCGGTGATCTGTTCGAGTCGTTCATCAAGCGCGAGGCGCGCACAAAGGACTCCGGTCGCCTGTTCGGCGCCCACGGCGGGGCGCTTGACCGTCTCGACGGGGTGCTGTTCGCCGCCGTCGCCGGCTACTACATCTGGGAGGCCTACGTCCATTGAGCGCGTGCATCCGGTTTTCTCGCCGAGAGCTACCCCGTAGAGGACAAACGACCGCCCCGAGGGACGGCCCTTCGCCACAAACCACCACAAGGGGCTCGATCATCATACGCCGCGCGAATCTCCTGCCGGCCTGCCCGGATATGCTCGACCGAGGGCGAAACTCGCCGTCGTCGGCTCAGGGGTCGGTGGGCCCCCACGGCTCGGCGTCGCGCGCTTCAGGCCAGCGCGCGATTCCGCGAACACGCCGGCGCAGGCCGACCCGTTCTTCTCGCCGCCGCTGTTCCTCAAGGAGCGCCACAACCCGCTCCTGCTGCACTTCCCTGGAGCGTTGTGCCGCCGCCGCCGCAGGTCTCTCTAGCGTGTCGAAGTCCATCTTTGGTGCCTCCGTCTGTCGATCGGACGGGCCTAGCAAGGGCATACCACCGCGGCGGATTCCCGGCGTCGAGAGTTTCCCAAGTAGCGGGCATTTTCTGATCGTTTTCCTCTGTCCCAGCGCCATCGGGAATGTCTAGCCGCAAGCGCCTCCTGATCCTCGGCTCGACGGGATCGATCGGCACGCAGGCGCTTGACGTGTGCGGACGCAGCGCCGAGCTCGAGCTGGTGGGACTGTCGGCCGAGCGCTCGTGGGAGGCGCTCGTCGAGCAGGCGCGACGGCACGGGGTCAGGCGGATCGCCCTGGTCGATGAGCGCGCCGCCGCGCTCGCCGCGGAGGTGTGGACCGGCGGCGAGGTGCTCGGCGGCGCCGAGGGGCTCGTGAAGCTGGTCGTCGAGTCGGGCGCCGATCTGGTGCTGAACGCGCTCGTCGGCTCCGCCGGCCTCGGGCCGACCGTGGCGACGCTGGGCGAGGGGATCGACCTGGCGCTCGCGAACAAGGAGTCGCTGGTCGTCGGCGGCGAGCTCGTGACAGCGCTGGCCGAGGCGACGGGGGCGCAGATCGTGCCGGTGGACTCCGAGCACACAGCGCTTCACCAGCTGCTCGCCGGACAGCCCGCGGGGGCCGTGGATCGCCTCACGATCACCGCCAGCGGCGGCCCCTTCCGCGGGCGCAGGCGCGACGAGCTCAAGGACGTGACGGTCAAGCAGGCGCTGGCGCACCCGACCTGGGCGATGGGCGGCAAGATCACGATCGATTCGGCGACGCTGATGAACAAGGGCCTTGAGCTGATGGAGGCCCACCACCTGTTCGGCACCCCCTATGACCACATCGACGTGGTCGTGCATCCCCAGTCGATCGTCCACGGCCTGATCCAGCTCGCCGACGGGGCGATGCTCGCCCACATGGGCCCGGCGGACATGCGCATCGCCATCTCCTATGCCCTGCACGGGGGCGAAAGCGTCGATCTGCCGGTCACCCCACTCAACCTCGCGGAGGTCGGCGAGCTCACCTTCGAACCCGTCGACCTCGAGGCGTTTCCATGCCTGCGCCTGGCCGCTGAAGCGGCGCGGGCCGGAGGCACGGCGCCCTGCGTGCTGAACGCGGCCAACGAGATCGCCGTCTACGCCTTCCTCGAGGGCCGTCTCGCGTTCCTCGAGATCCCGCTCGTGATCGAACGGACCCTCTCAGAGCTTCCCGGCGAGCCCGTGCGTGCCTTCGAGTCGCTGTATGAGGCCGACCGTCAGGCGAGGACGGTCGCCGCGGAGGCCGTCGCTAAGCGCCAGTGACGTCGGGTGAGGTGCGTCCTCGAGCGCACCACCCTCCTACACTGAGGCCGTGAGCTGGGTACTGACCATCCTCGGCATCGTGCTCCTGATCGTGCTGCACGAGCTGGGGCACTTCACCGCGGCGAAGGCCGTCGGCATGCGCGTGGAGCGCTTCTCCCTGTTCTTCCCGCCGACCCTCTTCCGGGTCCGCCGCGGCGAGACCGAGTACGCGATCGGCGCGATCCCGGCGGGCGGGTACGTGAAGATCACCGGCATGAACCCCGAAGAGATCGCGGGGCTCGATCCGGAGGTCGCGCGCCGCGCCTACTACGCGCAGGAGCCGTGGAAGCGCATCGTGGTGATCCTCGCGGGCCCGGGCGTCAACATACTGATCGCGTTCCTCCTCTTCTGGGTCGTGCTGTTCTCGGGCAACCTCAACGGCGCCACGGCGCTCGGGAATCTCGATCCGTCCGTGCGCACGCTGTCGGCGACCACCTCGGTGCAGGCGATCGAGCGCGGCAAGCCGGCCGACGGCGTGCTGCGGCCGGGCGATCGAATTCTCGCGGTCGAAGGCCGGCGCGCCACGGTCGCCTCGGCGATGCGGACGATCGCGGCCCACCGCTGCGCCGGCGGCGCCGTCACGAACGGCTGCCGGGCGGCGACGCCGGTGCAGCTGACGGTCCGGCGCGCCGGGCGCGACATCACGCTGTCGGTGTTTCCCCGCTACAGCAAGGAAGTGGGGCGGATGCTGATCGGTTTCGACTTCGGCGCCACCGCGCGATCGTTCGGCGCGCTGAGCGCGGCCGGCGCCGCGGTGAGCGAGATGTGGCATGTCACGACGCAGACGCTGACCGGCTTCGGCCGGGCGCTCACGAGCTCGAAGGCGCGCCGCGAAGTGTCGAGCATCGTGGGAATCACACAGGACGCGCACGAAACCGTCGTCGCCGGCGCGGGCTACGCGCTCGTGTTCCTCGCGTTCATCTCACTGATCCTCGCGGTCATCAACCTGTTCCCGTTCCTTCCGCTCGACGGCGGGCACATACTGTGGGCGGTCGCCGAGAAGGTGCGCGGAAAGAGGATCTCGCTGGTGTCGATGTATCGCTTCAGCTCGGTGGGGATCGTGCTGCTCCTGTTCCTGGTCGTCAACGGCGTGGGCAACGACATCGGCCGGCTCGGCGGCTGAGAAGCTTCACGCGACCGGGCGCACGCACACCCAGCTCTTGACGAACGGGCCGGCGCGCTCCGCTCGAGCGGGCCCGAACAGGGCTTCGAGCTCAGCTCGGCGGAGCAGCTCGATGTCCTCCCACAACCCCGCGGCACCCAGGCGCCAGTAGCGCCTTCTCAGTCGCGCCGGCAGCCAGTGGGCGACCGGCAGCAGCGAATGCGGCTCGAGCGGGAAGGACCACGCTGGGGTCTGCACGAACCACCCGCGCCCCACCCGGCGCGCCTCCTCGGCGAAGGCGGCGCGGCGAGACGGTGGGACGTGCTCGATCACGCTCGAGCAGTACACGAGGTCGAACTCGTCATCGGCGAAGGGCAGCCCGGCGGCCGCGTCGGCGCGCACGAACGGCCCGGGGTAGTCCGCGCGCTCGACGAGGTCCACGCCGGTGATGTCGAGCCCTGGCTCGAGCGCGCGCAGGCCGATCCGCCCGCAGCCGAGATCCAGCACGTGCGCCGTCGGCGGGAGCCGGGCGAGTGCGAAGAAGTGAGCATGGCGCCGCGCGCGAGCGCGAGTAGAGATGGGGGAGGCGAGGCGGGCCAGCGGCCCGCGCGCGGTGGCATAGGCATCGGGCATCGTAGAATGAGCCTATGGCCTCAGAACGCCAGATTCAGGTGGGCCCGGTCGCGATCGGGGGCGGCGCCCCCGTGGCGGTGCAGACGATGACGAAGACCGAGACCGCCAACCTGCAGGCGACGATGCAGCAGATCCGCACCGTGGCTGACGCCGGTGCGGACATCGTGCGCGTGGCGGTGCCGCGCGAGCAGGACGCCGAGGCGCTGAAGACGATCGTCGCGCAGTCGCCGATACCGGTGATCGCCGACATCCACTTCAACCACACCCTGGCGCTCAAGGCGATCGAAGCCGGGGCGCACTGCGTGCGCCTGAACCCCGGCAACATCGGTGGCCCCGACAAGGTCGCCGAGGTGATCGCGCTGGCCAGGCAGCGCGGAACGCCCCTGCGTGTGGGGGTCAACTCCGGGTCGCTGCCCAGGCACCTGCGCCAGCTGGAGTACGACAATCCGGTCGAGGCGCTCGTGACGGCCGCGATCGAGACGGTCCAGCTGATGGAGCGCCTCGACTTCACGAACTTCAAGGTCTCGATGAAGTCGACCTCGGTGCCGAACACGATCGCCTCCAACCGGATGCTGTCCGAGCGCATCCCGTATCCGCTTCACCTCGGCGTGACCGAGGCCGGCACGAAGTGGTCGGGCTCGCTGAAGTCGGCGGTGGGCCTCGGCACGCTGCTGGCCGACGGCGTCGGCGACACCATTCGCATCTCGCTCTCGACGTTCCACGCCGAGGAGGAGGTGAAGGTCGCCTGGGAGATTCTCAAGGCGCTGAAGCTGCGCGAGCGCGGTCCGGACCTGATCGCCTGCCCCACGTGCGGGCGGCTGCAGTTCGACATGGACACCGTCGTCGTCGAGGTCGAGCGGCGCCTGGAAGCGTATGAGGACCCGATCGAGGTCTCGGTGCTGGGATGCGCCGTGAACGGCATCGGCGAGGCCCGCCATGCCGACTTCGGCATCACCGGGGCCAAAGACATGGGAATGATCTACTCCAAGGGCGAGCCGCTGAAGAAGGTGCCCACGGAGCAGCTGGTCGACGAGCTCTTCAAGGAGATCGACCGCTACTACGCCGCCGGTAAGACGGTCCAGCGCGACGAGCAGGCCGCCGCGGAGGCGCGTGAATGGCTCGCCGAGAACGAGGATGAGACGGCCATGACGCCCGAGCGGATCGCGGCGCTTGAGGCGGCGGCGGCCGAGCAGGATGCCAGCGCGGATGCGGTGCTCGAGTCGATGCTCGAGCCCGTCGCCCCGGCGCTGGACGAGGCCGTATCGCCGGTGGCCGGCCGGCGCTTCAGCCGCAGCTGAGAAGTCGGCGGCGGGGAGGCTCCGACTGAAGTCGCGTACCGTCGGCTGAAATCGACCCCAGCCGACCCGGCGAGCGGCGGGCGCGGCACCGCTGCTGTAGTGTCAGCCGGATGAGTGACGAGTCAAGGCACATCACCGGCCGTTGCATGTGCGGCGGCGTCCAGTACAGCACCGACGCGCAACCCGTCATCCAGGCCGTCTGTCACTGCAGCGACTGCCAACGCCAGACCGGCAGTCCGTTCACGGTGGTCGTGGGCGTGCCACTCGCGGCGCTCGATGTGCAGGGCAACACGCTGGCCTCGTTCGCGACGACCGGCGAGGACCACGGCGGCGAGACGCAGCGGAGCTTCTGCTCGGCCTGCGGCTCGCCCATCTTCAGCATCTCCGCTGTGCTGCCGGAGCTGGCGCTGATCAAGGCCGGCTCGCTCGACGACGCCTCATGGCTCGAGCCGGCGTTCGAGGTGTGGACGAGCTCGGCCCAGCCGTGGTCGCCGCACTTCGAGCAGGCCGCCCAGTTCGAGCGCGGCACCGCCTAGCGCCGCGCCGTGGCTGCGGACCCGCGCTCAGCCTAGGAGCCCGTTTTCCGCCGTGCAGCGGGCGGCCGCTCAGCTCGCCGCCGCGAAGCGCTCGGCGACCTTGTCCCAGTTGACGACGTTCCACCACGCGTCGATGTAGTCGGGGCGGCGGTTCTGGTACTTGAGGTAGTAGGCGTGCTCCCACACGTCGACCCCGAGCAGCGGCGTCTTGCCCTCAGAGATCGGGTTGTCCTGGTTGGCGCTGCCGACGATCTGAAGGCTCGAGCCGTCGTGGATCAGCCAGGACCAGCCTGAGCCGAACTGTTTGATGCCGGTTTCCTTGATTTTGGCCTGGAAGTCCGCGAAGGAACCGAACGTCGAGCCGATCGCGTCGGCGAGGCCGCCACCCGGCTCGCCGCCGCCGTCAGGGCTCATGTTCTCCCAGAACATCGTGTGGTTGTAGTGGCCGCCACCGTTGTTTTTGACGGCCGTCAGCTTGTCGGCGGGAACCCGGCTCAGATCGCTGAGCAGCTGATCGATCGGCGTGTCCGCGAGCGGGGTGCCGTCGAGCGCGGCGTTCAGCGCGGTCACATAGGCTTGATGGTGCTTATCGTGGTGGAATTCCATCGTCGCCTTGTCGATGTGCGGTTCGAGTGCGTCGTAGGCGTAGGGAAGC
The DNA here is from genome assembly GCA_963779605.1 of uncultured Solirubrobacteraceae bacterium. Taxonomy (GTDB): domain Bacteria; phylum Actinomycetota; class Thermoleophilia; order Solirubrobacterales; family Solirubrobacteraceae; genus Palsa-744. Next base: position 974,143 of record CAVZYR010000003.1, on the reverse strand, counting down.
GGCGGGACGGAATAGGCCATGTCTAGGACTCCTTGTCGAGGTTGGGCGCAGCGGACGGGACGGTCACCGCTGTTCTATCAAAGGCCTCGCTCCAAGCTGCGGCCGTCGCGGTGCCGGCTACCGGCTCGTCTACGCTTCAGCCATGACCCCGGTCGTCACCGGCCGACCCGGCCGGCCAGCCGCCGCGACCCGGGAGGACGCGCTCGCACTGGCGGCTGAGCGATTCCTCGCCGGCGACCGCGTGGACGTGCGCGGGATCGCGCAGGAGCTGGGCCTCGCGCGGGCGACCATGCACCGCTGGTTCGGCACGCGCGAGTCGTTCCTCGGGGGGGTGCTCGCCGAGCTGGCGGAGGAGCGGCTCACGGCGGTCCGTCGCGCCACGCCCGGCACGGGCGCGCGCGCGCTGCTCGACTGCTTTCACAGCTTCAACCGCGAGCTCGCCGCCACCGACGGACTGCGCGCGCTGCTCGCGAGCGAGCAGGAGCGCGCGCTGCGAGTCCTGACCTCGAGCGGCGGCGTCGTGCAGCCGCGCATGGTGGCGGCGGTCGAGCGCCTGATCTGCGCGGAGATCGACGCCGGCGCGTTCTCGCCCGCCGTTGCGCCGAACAGCCTCGCCTACGCGATCGTGCGACTGGCGGAGGCGTTTCTGTACAACGACGCAATCATCGGCATTCGCGGCGACACCGAGCGCCTGCGGGAGGTCCAGGCCGTGCTGCTCGGCGTGAAGATCAAGGGCATTTGAGACTTTTCGGCCTATGTGCCCGCGCGCCGTTCCCCTGCGGATAGGGCCCGGGACGTATACCCTCGACGCTCGGCCTAGCCGCGAGCGAGCAGATCGAGCGATGACCCGCCTGTCCGAATATCTCCTGCCGACCGAGAAGCAGCCCCCCGCCGACGCGGAGGCGATCTCGCACAAGCTGATGGTGCGCGCCGGGCTGATTCGCCAGATGGGGGCGGGCATGTGGAGCTGGCTGCCCGCTGGCTGGCGGGTTCACCAGCGAACCGTCGACATCATCCGCACGGAGATGAACGCGATCGGCGGTCAGGAGATGCTGATGCCGGTGCTGCAGCCGTCCGAGCCGTGGCGCAAGAGCGGGCGCCTTGAGATCGAGGAGCTGTTCAAGCTGACCGACCGCAAGGGCTCGGAGCTCGTGCTGGCGATGACCCACGAGGAGGCGGTCACCTTCCACGCCGCGCAGGTCGTGCACTCCTACCGCGACCTGCCGCTGACCCTCTACCACTTCCAGCTCAAGGAGCGCGACGAGCCGCGTCCGCGTGCCGGGGTGCTGCGCACGCGCGAGTTCATGATGAAGGACTCCTACTCCTTCGACCGCGACCGGGCGGGCCTCGACGAGCGCTACGAGCTCCACGTTGGGGCCTACGATCGGATCATGGAGCACACCGGACTGCGCTTCTACCGCGTCGAGTCGGACGTCGGCATGATGGGCGGGCTGGGCGCGCACGAGTACATGGCGCCATGCCCGGCCGGCGAGGATGAGATCGCGCTCGCGCCCGGATACGCCGCGAACGTCGAGGTGGCGCTGCGCAGTCCGGATCTGCAGAAGACCGCCGACGGCTACAGCGTGGGCGGTCAAGCGCTGTCGATCGAACCGGCCATCGAGGTGGGCAACATCTTCAAGCTCGGCACGCGCTACTCCGAGCCGTTGGGGGCTAGCTACCTCGACGAGCACGGCCACGAGCACCCGGTGTGGATGGGCTCCTACGGGATCGGCCCGGCGCGTATCGTCGCCGCCGCGGTGGAGCAGTTCGCCGATGAGCACGGCATCTCCTGGCCGCGGGCGCTGGCGCCATTCGCCGTGCACCTGGTGGCCATCGGCAAGCCGGGCTCGCCCGAGCTGGCCGCCGCAGAGCTCGTCTATGAGACCCTGCTCGAGGGGGGTGTGGAGGTGCTCTACGACGACCGCGAGCTCGCTCCCGGCGAGAAGTTCGCCGACGCCGAGCTGCTCGGCTGCCCGCTGCGCTTGACGGTCGGGCGCCGGGCGGTGGAGTCGGGCGAGATCGAGGTTCAGGTGCGCCGCGGTCGCAAGGCCGGGCCGGGCCTGCCGCTCGGGGGCGAGCCCTCTCAGCTCGTCCGGATGGTGGACGAGCTGTGGCGGAGCCTCCCGTAGATCGCCTCGAGCGCCCCGGAGCCGAGCGGCTCGGAGACGGGTCCTCGGCACGGGGCGGGGTGGCCGAGCTTCCCGCGCGCACGAGCGTGCGGCGCCTGTTCGGCCTGGATCGCTCCGGCCCGCCGCCGCCGGAGACGCTCAGCGGACGCCCGCTGCGACCGTGGACGGTGCCGAACGCGATCGGCTTCGCACGGCTCGCGCTGATCCCGGTGTTCCTGGCGGTCGCGCTCTCGAGCAGCGACGGAACCAGCGCTCTCGCCGCGACGCTGTTCGCCGTGATCGGCTGGGGTGACTACGCGGACGGCGTCGCCGCACGCGTGACGCGCCAGTACAGCCGGCTGGGGGCCCTCATGGATCCGATCACCGACCGCCTGCTGGTGGTCTCGGGCGTCGTTGTCTGCTGGCACTTCGAACTGCTGCCCCGGTGGGCGCTCGCGGTGCTGGCGGCGCGCGAGCTGTTGATGCTCGCGCTGGGGCGCTACGCGATGACACGCGGGGTCGAGCTGCGCATCAACTGGCCCGGGAGGCTCGCGGTGGCGCCGGTGATGGGGGGACTCTTCTTCGCCATCGCCGGCCTTGAAACGCTCGGCGAGGTGCTGCTGTACGTGGGCCTCGCGCTCGCGCTCAGCGCCACCGCGCTGTATGTGCGCTCGGGCTTGCGCGAGCTGCGCGACTCGGGCGCGCGATAGCCTCAAGCTCAGCCTGACCTTCTGGGGCTATACTGCGGGCTCCGGCCCGCCGCCCCGGCGCTTTTCGCCCGGTTCAGGCGCGGCGCAAGTCGACAAGAGGAGAAGAGCCCCCGATGGACGACACGTTTCCCGATCTCGGCTCTCTGAAGGATGTCGAGCTGAAAGACGTCATCCGCCAGCTCACCGAGGAGGAGACCGAGATCTCCTACCGGCGACGCATCCTGCACGGCAAGATCGACATCCTCAGGGCTGAGCTGGTCAATCGCCTGCGCAAGAAGCACGACGGCGGCGAGGTCATGATCACCGGCGACGACGTCCAGCAGCTCACCGACATCCTCGCCAACCGCCAGCCGGACGACGCACCGGCGGGAGATGGCCGGCCGTGAGTGCTCGAGGGTTGGCAGGGGCGCGCGTCGAGCGGTCGCATCGCGGCCGGCGACGGTACGCCTAGCACGGGCGTTAGCTCATGGCCTTGCACTGCACGGAGTGCGGTTTCGTCAACGTCGAGGGAGCCAACTACTGCCAGCGATGTGGCAGCCTGCTCGCGCGTCCCGAGGGCGCCGGCGAGCCGGTCACGGCCACCTACCGCATCGACGAGGAGGGCGAGCTCGTGCCGATCGAGCTCGACGAGGTCACCGCGCGCGGCCCGGCGCTCGTGATTCGCGCCGGCGGCGGGCGCGTGGGGGAGAGCTTCCCGGTCGACGGCGAGCGGATGAGCATCGGCCGGCGCCCGGACTCCGAGGTGTTCCTCGACGACGTCACGGTCTCGCGGGATCACGCCCTTCTGATCCGCCGCGGCGAGCAGTGGCACCTCGACGACTGCGGTTCTCTGAACGGCACCTATGTCAACCGCTCGCGGATCGAGTCTCAGCGCCTGGAGGAGGGCGATGAGGTGCAGATCGGCAAGTACAAGCTGACGTTCCACGTGCGCTGATGGCCACGCAGGCGACCTCGGCAGACGCGGACGGGCTGGAGGTCGAGCTGGCGGGCTCCGAGCAGCCGGCCGGCGCCGAGATCCGCCAGCGCCAGAAGTCGCTGACGATCGGTGCCGTGTGCAAGGCGCTCGCACAGGAGTTCCCCGACATATCGATCTCCAAGATCCGCTACCTGGAGGATCAGAAGCTGCTTACGCCCCGGCGCACGCCGGGCGGCTACAGGCTCTACACGCAGGGCGACGTCGCGCGCCTGCGTACGATCCTGCGCATGCAGCGCGACGAGTTCCTGCCGCTGCGCGTGATCCGCCAGGAGCTGGCGGCCGGGCGCTCGGAGGGAACCACCCCGGCTCCCGGTCGCGCCGGCGATGGCGCGCGCGCCTGGCGCCCGGGCGTGAGCCTGCGCTCGCCGATCGCCGACCGCTCCACCGGCGCCCTGTATTCGATGGAGGACGTGCTCGAGGAGACCAAGACGGAGGGCAAGCTCGTGCGGGAGCTCGAAGAGTACGGCGTCGTCAAGGGCGAGATGCGTGGCGGCGTGCGCTATTTCGACGAGACCGAGCGGGAGATCATCGCTGCGGTGGCCGAGCTCGCCCGCTACGGCGTCGAGGGGCGCAACCTGCGCGTGTTCCGCTCCTCGGCCGACCGCGAGGCGAGCCTGCTGCAGCAGATCCTGGCGCCGGCCCTGCGCTCGCGCAATCCGGAGCGGCGCAAGGAGGCGGTCGAGGCGCTCGAGAACCTCGCTGCGGTGGCCACCCATCTCAAGCACCTGCTGCTGATCCGCGATCTGCGGAAGATCGTCCGCTGATGAGCGCCCCGGCGACGGGCGCGAGCGAGGGTCGCTCGAGCATGCGGGCACAGGGGCGCCAGCCACGCCCCGGCGCGGGCGAGCCGGATCGCGAACAGCGCCTGCGCGAGTTGATCCGGGAGATCGCCGACTTCCCTCGGCCGGGGATCGGCTTCAAGGACATCACCCCGCTGCTGGCCGATGCGGGTGCATTCGCCGACGCGGTCGCCGCTCTGGCCGCCTACGCGCGCCCGCTTCGCGTCGATTGCGTGGTCGCGGCTGAGGCGCGCGGGTTTCTGCTCGGCCCCGCGCTGGCCCTCGAGCTCGGCGCCGGCTTCGTGCTTGCGCGCAAGCCGGGCAAGCTTCCCTATGAGACGATCAGCGCCGAGTACCTGCTCGAGTACGGGGCCGGCCAGCTCGAGATGCACACCGACGCCGTGCACAACGGCAAGCGCGTTCTCATCCACGATGATCTGCTCGCCACCGGCGGCACGGCCAAGGCGCTGTGTGAGCTGGTCGAAGCGTTGGGGGGCGAGGTCGTGGGGTGCGGGTTCCTCGTCGAGCTCGCCTTTCTTCACGGCCGCGAGCGGCTCAGGCCGCACCAAGCGCACGCGCTGCTCACCTACGAGTCCTAGGCCTGGCCAGCGTGCCCACCGCGCGTCGCAGCCGCACGATCTCCGCGTCAGTCGAAGAGCTGTGGGACGTGATCGGCGATCCGCACCATCTGCCGCGGTGGTGGCCGCGCGTGGACAGAGTCGAGGACGTCGATGGCGCCGCGTTCACGGAGGTGATGACGACGCGGAAGGGCAAAGTCGTACGTGCCGACTTCCATCTGGTGCAGGTTGAGGACAGCACGCGCAAGCTGCGCTGGGAGCAGAGCGTCGAGGGCACCCCCTTCGCCAACCTGTTGAAGTCCGCGGCCACCGAGGTGCGCCTGAGGCCCGTGGGAGCGGCCACGGAGGTCACTATCGAGTTACAGCAGACGCTCAACGGGTTCTTCTCCCGCTTCGGCGGCTATATGGTCAGGCGCGCGGCGGCTGCGACGATTGAGGATGCGCTCGACGGCCTGGAGCGGATCAGTGGCTGACCGCGCCGGCGCTCCGTCGATGCGCTGGTGGGGGTGGGGCGATCCGGCTCACACGCCCGCGCTGCCCGCCGAGGCCCAGGGCTTCCTCGATGAGGCCGTCGGGGTCACCGCCCCCAACCCGCCGGTGGCGCTCGCGAACGTACGGCTTCGGCCCACCGCGCTGGCGCAGGAGACGCTCGCGCAGCTGCGCGGCATAGTCGGCGCCGACGGCGTCCGCGCGGGGCACGCAGAACGAGTGCTGCACGCCGCGGGCAAGGGCTACCCCGATCTCGTGCGGCTGCGCGCCGGCGAGCCCGAGGGTGCGCCGGATGCGGTGGTCCTTCCGAGCCGCCACGACCAGGTCCGCGCCGTGCTCGAGCTGTGCGCGCGGGCATCGGTCGCGGTGGTGCCGTTCGGGGGCGGCACGAGCGTCGTGGGCGGAGTCGCGCCGCTGCGCGGCGGGCACGCGGCCGTCGTTGCGCTCGACATGGGGTGGATGGGTGAGGTGCTCGAGCTCGATCGCGAGTCACTCACGGTCACGGTGCAGGCCGGCGCCCGCGCTCCGGCGCTCGAGCGCTATCTGGCCGCACGTGGGCTCACCCTCGGTCACTTCCCGCAATCGTTCGAGTACGTCTCGCTCGGCGGCTGCGCGGCCACCAGGTCGGCCGGCCAGGCATCAAGCGGCTACGGGCGCATCGAGCGCATGACCCTCGGACTGCGCCTCGCCGCGCCGGCGGGCGACATCGACCTGCCCGCCATCCCGGCCAGTGCGGCGGGTCCCGGGCTGCGACAGCTGTTGGTGGGCTCGGAGGGGACGCTCGGCGTCATCACAGAGCTCGCGCTGCGGGTGCGTCAGGCTCCGCGCGAGCGCGTGTACGAGGGCGTCTTCTTCGAGGACTTCGCATCCGGCGCGGAGGCGCTGCGCGCGCTCGCGCAGGAGCACGCCCTGCCTGAGGTGGCGCGCCTGTCAGACCAGCAGGAGACGCGGATGTCGCTCGCGCTGGCCGGCTCGGGCGGCATCAAGGGCAGGCTTGGGCGCCTGTACGTAGGTGCGCGCGGATATCGCGAGCGCGCCTGTCTCGCGATCCTGGGCTTTGAGGGCGGGGCTGCTGAGCTCGGCGCTAGGCGCGGGCGAGCGCTTGAGCTCGTGCGCGCGAACGGCGGCCTGGCGCTGGGCCGCTCCCCCGGAGAGGCGTGGTTGAAGTCGCGCTTCGCGGCTCCCTACCTGCGCGATGAGCTGCTCAGCCGGGGCGTGCTGGTCGAGACGCTCGAGACCGCCACCCAGTGGTCCAACCTCAGGAGTCTGCACGCACAGGTGGCCCGGGCGATCGGTGAGGCGTTGGACGCCTGCGGCACTCCGGGGCTCGTGATGTGTCACGTCTCACACCTGTATGAGACGGGCGCGTCGCTGTACTTCACGTTCATAGCCGCGCGGCGGGCGCACGATGAGATCGGGCAGTGGCGGACCGTCAAGGAAGCGGCGAGCCGCGCGATCTCGACGGGGGGAGGCACCATCACCCACCACCACGGCGTCGGGCGCGATCACGCACGCTGGATGGAGCGGGAGATCGGAAGCACGGGCGTGGCGGCGTTGCGGGCGCTGAAGTCACAGCTCGATCCGGAGGCGATCATGAACCCGGGCAAGCTCCTGCCCGGTTCGCTGGCGTAGACGTCAGCCGCCAGCCGCCGGCACGGGGTCTCGCGCTCGGATCAGACGGCGCCGGATCGGATCGGCCGCGCGTCGGATCGGCTCCAGGCCGCTGCTGCCGTCAGCGCAGCCACGAGCAGCACCGAGGGCCAGGGTCCGATCGCCAGTGCGAGCACGTGCGAGAGGACGAAAGCGCCGAGCCCGACCCCGGCGAGCTCCGCCGCGGTGCCCGCTCCTTGACGCCGGGTCCAGGTGCGGACGCACCAGGCGCCGCCGAGCAGCAGCACCACCCCTCCGAGGGGCCGCGATCCGGTGCTCGCCGCGACCGCATAACCGACTATCAGCGTGCCCGCCGCGACCGGCGCCGTGGGTGTGGGGCGCATGCCGGGCAGCCTAGCGCGATCGAGTACGCGGGCGACCGGCACCGTCAGTGGCCGAGGCTGAAGGGGCCGCTGAGCACGACCGGGCCAGGGTGGCTCGGTCGTTCGCTCGTCTCACGGGTGAGCAACATGGTGTGGTAGTCGCCGGCGTTGGCGGGCAGCAGGGCCCCGCCCTGCAGGCGTCCGTTGGAGCCCACCGGGGGGCTCTTGCTGAGAGCCTGGTGGCTGGTCGGAGAGTTGTACAGCCACACGGCATAGAAGAAGCCGCGGGACGGGGGCAGGTGTTCCGCGGCCAGATAGAAGGCGTGTTTGCCGCTTTCGGAGAGGATCTCAACGACACCCGCTGCTTTGCTCGAGGGATCGGGCGAGGTGAGGGTGAGCCGCTGGTCTTCGGTCGGGCCGCCCGCATTGGTGGTGGATTTCGCGGCCGTCGAGGTCGTTTCGGCGGACGTGCTCGCGCTGTGGGAGTGACCGCCGCCGCCGCCCGAGATGAGGATGACCGCGACGATCACGGCGACCACGATCCCTCCGAGCAGCAGCGCGCCGCCCAGCCGGGAGCTGGGCTGCGGGTACTGGCCGCGGAGCCGGCTCGAGCGCGCCGAGCCGGGCGTTGAGGGTGGTTCGCCCTCGACCGGTTGAGTCTCAGCTGCAAGCCCGTTCGCTCGCGCCTTCGGCGCCGGCGACGCGAGATCTGATGGGATCTCCGGAAGCGGCGAGGCGCTCAGCGGGAGGATCTGCGCCGAGATCGCGTGCGCCCATGCCCGCGCCGGCGACGAGCTCTCCAGGTAGGTGCGCGTCGCCAGACGCTCGGCCACGCTGGCCTGCTGGCCGAGCAGGTAGTCGCCGACCTCCGCGCGGCGCTCGGCCGGGAGCTCACGCGCCTCTTTGGGAGCGAGCACACCGAGCGCGGCCTGCGCGCGGTCGTGAACTGCCAGCTCAGAGATGCTGAGCAGCGAGGCCACCTCGGCGTAGCTCTTGCGCTGGCCGAGCAGCAGCGAGAGCGTTGCCTGCTGGTCGGGGGGGAGGTCATCGAGTCGGCTCATATGTGCGGATGTCCGCCGTCGCAGGTGGGCCGGAAGGGCCATGGCGGCGGACCCTTAGGCTATCGTGGCGCCGCGATGAGCATGCCCAGTGCGCAGGAGCTGAACGGGATGATGCGCGGCTATGACCGCCTCTACGGCTTCGAGTTCGTCGAGGTATCAGAGCTCGAGGCGCGCGGTCGCGTGCCCGTGCGCGACGAGCTCAAGCAGGCGTTCGGGCTGGTCCACGGCGGCGTGTACGCGTCGCTCGCCGAGTCGATCACCTCGGTGGTCACGGCGCTCGTGGTCGTCCCGGAGGGAAACATGGCCACCGGGCTCTCCAACGTGACGAACTTCCTGCGCCCGATCACCGACGGCACGGTGCACGCACTCGCCACCCGTCTTCACCGGGGGCGCACCACATGGGTGTGGGATGTGCGCATGTCAGACGATGCCGACAGGATCTGTGCGGTCACGCGCATGACGATCGCCGTGCGTCCGCTGCCGGGCTCCGAGCAGCCGGCCTGACCGAGGCGCCCACGCCCGCGCGCCACCCGGCGCGTGCGGATGGGTGAGGCCGATCAGCGCAACGCGCGCACGGGCGATGGCGTCTGCGCCGGCAACGGCGTCGTGCCGAAGCCGCTGTCGGCCAGCCGCGCCGGCAGTCTCGCCCGCGGTTCGCCAACCACGTTGATCGCTACGACCGACTGTGCGGCTGAGGCCGCGGTGCGGGCGGTCGCGGCGTAGATGTCCACCACCACCCCTCCGGTGGGAATCTCGATCGTCCTGCCGCGCTGAGCCGAGACCGCGGCTACCCCTCTGACGCTCACCGCCCGGCGCGGCGCGGACGCCCCCGCGGGAAGAAAGCTGTTGTCGGGCGAGGTGACGACGAGCAGCGGCGCCACGCACGTGCCCTGGCCGCCTTCCAGGCAGTCGCCGTACTGGATGCTCGTGGCGCCACTCGGGTCGTGGGCGACTTCGGTGATCCCATGCCCTTCGAATGAGGCTCCGAGCCAGTAGACCGGGTAGGGCATGAGCAGCACGTTCTCGAGGATGTTGTGCGCGACCGGCTGATCCTGAACCGCGTTGGCGCAGCCGCCGAGCGCAAGAACGCATAGCGCGGCGAGCGCGGCGAGCGGTCTGGGACGTGGACGCACGCTCGCAGGGTAACGGCGCGCGCGTGCCTGCCGTCTCAGCCGCGGTAGCGGTTGGTGATCGGCATGCGCCGGTCGCGGCCGAACGCGCGCGTGGTCACCTTGATGCCCGGAGGCGCCTGGCGGCGCTTGTACTCGGCGAGGTCCACGAGCCTGATCGTGCGGTCGACCTCCGCGGCGGGCAGTCCCTCCGCGATCAGCTGATCGCGTCCCTGATGGCGCTCGACATACCCCTGGAGAATGCGATCGAGCAACTCATATGGCGGCAGCGAGTCATCGTCGCGCTGGTCCGGGCGAAGCTCGGCCGATGGCGCGCGCTCGATGATCGATGAGGGGATCGGGCCGCCGTCGAACTGCACCAGTCCGCGTCCGGCCGCGGAAGGTGAGTTGCGCCACTCGCACAGCCGGTAGACGAGCGTCTTCGGCACGTCCTTGATGACCGCGAATCCCCCCGCAAGATCGCCGTAGAGGGTCGTGTAGCCGACCGACATCTCGGACTTGTTGCCCGTGGTCAACACGAGCCAGCCGAACTTGTTGGAGAGAGCCATCAGCAGGTTGCCGCGGATGCGCGCCTGCAGGTTCTCCTCGGTCAGGTCGGCGGGGTTGCCCGTGAACTCGCCGCGGAGCGTCTCGTCGTAGGAGTCCACGATCGACTCGATCGGCAGTTCGTGGGTGCGCACGCCCAGGGTGGCGGCGAGCGCGCGGGCATCCTCCTGCGTGGAGGAGGAGGAGAAGCGCGAGGGCATGATCGCGACGTTCACCCGCTCGGCGCCGAGCGCATCGACCGCCAGGCAGGCGACGAGCGCCGAGTCGATGCCCCCGGACAGGCCGAGCACGACCCGCTCAAAACCGTTCTTGTCCACGTAGTCGTGCAGGCCGAGCGCCAGCGCCGCGTACACCTCGGCCTCGACCGGCGCGATCGGCTCGCACAGCGCCTGATCCACAGGCAGGGCCGAGCTGACTCCGCCCTCAGGAAGCGCGAGCTCCCCCAGCAGCTCGACGCCGGCCGGCGACGGCACAGAGCTCGGGCGGTGTCCCGTCTCGCGCAGCCGCGCGGCGGCCGCACCATCGAGGTCCACGTCGCACAGCAACAGCTGCTCGCGAAACTGCGCGGCCCGGGCGATCGTCTCGCCGCTGGGGTCGATCACGCAGGAGTGCCCGTCGAACAGGAGCTCGTCCTGGCCGCCCACGAGCCCGCAGAAGGCGACGTAGGCGAGGTTGTCGCGAGCACGCTGCGCGAACATGCGCTCGCGCTCGGAGCCCTTGCCGGCGTGGTAGGGAGACGCTGAGATGTTGGCGATCAGGGTGGCCCCGGCGAGCGCCTCGTCGGTCGCAGGCGGGCCGGGCTCCCAGATGTCCTCGCATACCGTCAGCCCGATGCGCTCGCCGCCGAGCTGAAGCACGGCTCCGCGCAGGCCGGCGCGGAAATAGCGGTGCTCGTCGAAGACGCCGTAGTTGGGCAGGTGGACCTTCCTGTAGATCGCCCGCAGCGCCCCGTCGGCGAGCACGGCGGCGGCGTTGTAGACGTCCTCCGCACGCTCTGGGAACCCGACGATGGCCACCACGCCGTGTGTGTCGGCCGCGAGCTCGCGCAGCGCCCTGCCCGCATCGGCGAGGAAATGCTCGCGCAGGAGCAGATCCTCCGGGGGATAGCCGGTGAGCGCGAGCTCCGGAAACAACACCAGTTGCGCGCCCGCCTCGCGAGCCGAGCGCACGCCGCTGCGTATGCGCTCGGCGTTGCCCTCGATGTCGCCGACCGTGGCGTTCATCTGACAGAGGGCCAGGCGCATGTGCCCGCTATCGTAGCCGCGCCCCACCCGCTGTCATTGCGCGCGCTCCAGCCGGCGCCGGCGAGCCTGCCCTCGGCGAGTGTCCGCTCGCGCGTGCTCAGCCTGCGCTGGCGGGCTTGGCCGAGCGCGAGGAGGAGTGGGCGGCCTTGCGCGGTTTGGCGGCAGACCGCCTGCCGCTGCGCACGCCGGCGGCACGCGCGAGTGACCCGATCGCCCACCTGAGGTCGTCGACGATCGTCTCGAGTTCCGGCAGCGCGTCATAGTCGGCGAGCAGGCCGAAACCGAGATGGCCGTCGTAGCTCATCACCGCGATTCCGAGCGCCTGGCGCCGGGCCAGCGGCACGACGGGATACAGAACCTGCAGGCGGCGTCCGAGCAGATACAGGGGGAACTGAGGGCCCGGCACGTTGGTGACGACGAGGTTGAAGAAGGGCTGGCGGGCCTGCAGGCGGGCAGCCTGACTGAGGATCGTCGGCGGCGCGAAGCCGGCGAGGTTGGTGAGCACCTGGGCCCCGACCGCCTGGCGGGACTTCTTGAGGTCCTCCATCGCTTGGGTGATCTCCTGTAGGCAGTCGGCCGGGTTCTCGATCCCCACCGGCAGCGGCGCCCACATCGCGGCAACCTGATTGCCGAGCGCTCCCCGCTGAGAGCTGGCGCGCACCGACACCGGCACCATCGCCTTCAGGACGAGACCGTCCGTGTCGTGGCCCTGGCGGCGAAGGTAGCGGCCGAGGGCGTGGCTGACCGACGCGAGCACGACATCGTTGAGCGTTCCGCCGAGCGAATCCTTGATCGCCTTGAACTTGGCAAGATCGGCGTCGAGGAAGGTGTAGCGCCGGTGCGGGCCGATGTCGACGTTGAACGGGCTCGCGGGCGCCGGGGCGTTGATCCCGGCCACCGTGGTGGCGCCGATGCTCGCGAGACCGTCCTTGACCTGCGAGAGGGCGCGGCGCGGTGTGCGCAGCAGCGCGCGGGCGCCGCGGGTCATCTCGGCGGGTACGGTCGAGCGCTCGACGAGCGCCTCCCCGAGCAGCTTGGCCCGTCCCGGCAGCGGCTTTGCGACCCATGGCGTGCGCGGACGGGGCGTGGGAACGGGGTCCGCAGCGGCGTCGAACAGGACCGTCGTGATGTCGACGCCCGAGATCCCGTCGACGAGCGCATGGTGGGTCTTTGCGATCAGCGCGAAGCGCCCGCCCGACATCCGCTGCACGAGCCAGATCTCCCACAGCGGCTTGGAGCGGTCGAGCCGCTGGGAGAAGAGCCGCCCGGCGAGCCGCTTGAGCGCCTCCTCGTCAGCCGGCCGGGGTAGCGCCGTGTGGCGTATGTGGTAGCGCGGGTTGAAGTGGGGGTCGTCGGTCCATACCGGCCGACCCTGATCGAAGGGGACGTACGCCAGGCGCTGGCGATAGCGCGGCACGAGGTGCAGGCGACCGAGCACGTGGTCGACGAGTTCCTGCGGAGTGGGGGCTTTGCCCTCGAACACCATCACCGATGCCACATGCATGTGCGCGGTCGAGTTGTCCTCGAGGTGCAGAAAGGTCGAGTCGAGTGCCGACAGCCGGTCAGGGTTCGCCATAGAACTCGATTGTCGCGGTTGTGACAGCTCGCGTCAACGATTGGTCGCAAACGCATGTGAAACGGGTGTTTGACAGGTGGCGCGACGCTCACGGCGAGCGGTCGCGGACGGCCTGCCACGATCGCAGCGGCGGAGTGCCACGCGCGTTCGTCGATTGGCTGGCGCGCCGCCATTCCGCTCAAGTAGAGCGGCGCCGAAGCCGAGACGATGGCCAATGGGGACCGTGAAGCCGAGCATCGCCGCGGCGTCCGATGGCGCGGACCCCGGAACGCACCCGCATTCGCACGCAAACCGCGTCGATGACTTCGCCTTCATGCGGCGCGTGGGCGTGGCGATGTTCCTGCTCGGCGCTGCGACGCTGCTCGCGACGCTGCCGCTGCCGGATCCCGACACGAGCGACCATCCCGCCATCAAGATCATCGCCGGGCTGCTCGTGCTGGGCGCCGTCTTCGTGTGGGCGGTGAAGGCCGACCGGCGCTGGTTGATCAAACTGTACGTCGTCTACGGGATCCTGCTCGTGAGCGCGCTGATGGCGGTCACGCGGCCGATCGAGGCGACGCCCTTCTTCTACCTCTGGCCGATGCTCTTCTCGGCCTACTTCTTCGCCCGGCGCGAGGTCGCGATCGATCTCGCGATCATGTGGGTGACGCTCGGCCTGGCACTGTTCGTATGGTCGGTCGACCCGATGAAGCAGGTGCTGTTCATGGGCGTCGGCGTGTCGGTGACGCTTACGGCGGTCGTCGTCACGCTGCTGCGCGAGCGCCTCACCGACGCGATCGGCCAGCTCGCGCAGGCGTCGGCCACCGACTACCTCACCGGGCTGCTCAACCGGCGGGCCTTCGACGCCGAGTTCCCACGGCAGATCGGCAGGGCTCAGCGCAGCGAGCTGCCGCTGGCACTGGTGCTGTTCGACCTCGACCACTTCAAGCAGGTAAACGATCGCTTCGGGCACGCCGCGGGAGATCGGGCCCTGCACGAGTTCGCGCTTCTATTGGAGCGCGAGCGACGCAGCGGCGACACGCTGGCGAGGATCGGCGGCGAGGAGTTCGCCGTGGTGTTGTTCGGCGTGGGCCACGATCACGGAACCGCGTTCGCCGAGCGAATCGGTCGTGAGCTCGAGCGGGCCAGCCCGGACGGGCAGCCGGTGCTGAGCGTGAGCGCCGGCGTCGTGGCGCTGTCGGAGGCCGAGCAGACGCCGTCGGCGTTGCTCGTGGCGGCCGACCGTGCTCTCTACGGCGCCAAGGCAGCGGGTCGCCGGCGCGTGGGCCTCTGGGAGCAGGGCGCGATTCGCGTCGGGGAGCCGGCGGACGACGCCGAGCAGTTCGTCGCCGCCGTCGCCGGCTGACCATCGCACAGGGGCCGGTTGGCAAGGACTCCGCCGGGGCCTGTCAAGAAGTAGGTCACCGGGCCACCGCATCATGCGGGTCGCGGAACCAGCAAGGGGGGGCGCTGATCCGACCCGATGACCAGACACCTAGACTAAAGGTATGCGGTTAATACCTCATAAAGGCAAGGGCCCCACCTCGCCGGAACCGCCTGATCGCGGCTAGTAGCCTCACAGTAGATGGCTGAGGACCTTCGAAGCGTAACCACGGTCGGCAACGAGGCTGAGGCCGAGATGGTCGGCGAGTGGCTGACCGAGGCCGGCATCCGCTCGATGGCGCAGATGAACAGCCACGGCATCCGCCTCGGCGCCGCGGCCGGGCGCGAGATCTACGTCGCCGCCGGGGACTACGACCGGGCGGTCGAAGTCGTCAATGCAGAACTCCCGAGCGAAGCGGAACTGGAGGCGCTGAGCCGGCAAGCGACTCAGCCGACCCAGCCCGCGGAGGGCGATCCGATCGAGATCCCCGTGCCCAAGCGCGCGGACGTCGAGGATCTCCTTGACCGCGCCGCGCAGCCGCTCGACGGCAAGCCTGGGGATTAGAGCAGCAAGCTCCGGGCGTCCTCATCGTTGATCAACTCCGTACGGATCTTGCTCATCATCCGATGGGCGGTCCGGTAGGTGACCCCGGTCTCACGTTGCAGCTGCTTCGCCGAGATCCCACATCGGGTGCTCGAGGCCAGATAGATGGCGTAGAACCAGAGCCTCAGAGACGTCGTGGACCGCTCGAAGATCGTGCCCTTCATCGGGTGGACGTGCTGTCCGCAGGTGTCGCACGTATAGGACGCCCTCGTCGAGGTCCGGTGGAACTTGCGCTCGCGCCGGCAGCGCGGGCATCGGGCCTTGTGGCCGTCGGGGGCATATCTGGCTCGCCAGAGTCGATCCAGGCATGAGGCCTCGTCCGGGTATTGCTCCATGAACTCGATCAGCGGGTAGTCCGAGCGTGGGGAGGGAGGCGCTGTTCGATCATTTCGGCCGTTCGCGCGCATGCGGACACCATACATACGTCGATGACATATCTGTGTGCTCCGTCACACTCGGGCCGGCCGGGGCCACCTAGAGTGCGAACAACTGTTCGACTGCCGAATCGCCTCCGTCAATGGGGGCGAGCGGGGGACCCACTGCCGGATCGCCACGAAGCGGTCTGGATGGGGCGAATCGGCCGCTGCTGTGGCCATAACGCCCGGATGGCGCGCGTTCCGTTCGCGTGCCCGACGTTCGTGAGCCCGACAGCTAACCCCGTAGGCCCACAGGCATGGAGGTTCATATCAATGTACGTCCCGATGACGCTTGCTCAGCCTGCCGGCGCCCTTGCTCCGGTCGGGATCGTCTCGACCGCGCCGCCGGTCGGGGCGCCGATCGACACGGTGATGAGCGTCCGCAGCAGCGAGCTGAACGTGCTCGACGGCCACTCGGCGACCGTGACGGGCACGTTGCGCCCTGGGCTGGCTCGACGAGTTGTCCTCTTGCAGGCGCTCGAGGGGCGCCGATGGAGAACGCTCGCACGCGCGCTGACCCGCTCTGAGGGTCGCTTCCGGCTGCGCTATCTGCGCCATCGCACCGGCAGTGAGCGGGTCCGCCTGCGCTTCGCCGGTGACCTGTTCGACCGCGATGCCGCCCGGGGGCTGGGCTGGCTGAACGTGTATCGCCTGGCCGCCGCCTCCTGGTACGGCGGCGGCGGCAGCATGGCCTGCGGGGGATCGCTGACGAACTCCACCATGGGCGTCGCCAACAAGACGCTTCCCTGCGGCACGCTCGTGACGCTTCGCTACCGCGGACACACGGTGCGGGTCCCGGTTGTCGATCGGGGGCCCTATGTGGCCGACCGCGAATTCGACCTCACGCCGGCGACCAAGCAGGCGCTGGGCTTCGGCGACACCGGCGAAGTGTGGAGCTCGCGCTGATTGGGTAGGTTCGTGCAGAGGTTGGCTTTCGAGGCGTCTGCTCCTTCAATCAGCGGAATGTCCGTCGCGATGAAGAGCTCCCGCGCGCAGGTGTGGCTTGAGAATCTGGACGACTGGAGCTGGCCCGGTCGCGGGGCAGTGGCCGTCGAGGTGCTGCCCCCGTCGTGGGTGCCGACGCTTCCGCCCCGGCTCGAGCCTGTGGCGGCCGGCGTGGGCGCGGCGTCAGAGGGCTGGCAGCGCCGGCGCGTGCTCGCGCCCTGGCTCGGGACAGGCGCGCTTCTGAGCGCGTTGCTGGCCGCCTGCGCGCTGCTTGCGCTGGGCGGCCCGCTGCGCCTCGAGCGCATCATCGGCCTGCGCGCGGCCGACCAGGCGCCGGTCGCCGGCTCTGAACCCGCACGCGCTGCCGCCGGGCCACCGCCGCCGCCGGTGACGCTCACGCCCGTGAGCCACGATCCGGCCGGCAGCTCGATCGACACAGCGAGCTATAAGTCGGCGGCGCTGCACGGGCAGGGGTCGTTCATCGCCTACCTGCCTGCGGACTACGCGAGCACGACTCGCCGCTACCCGGTGATCTACCTGCTGCACGGCAACGACCAGCTGGCGAGCGCGTTCCTGCAGGTCGGCCTGCAGCGTGAACTTGATCGGCTGATCGCCCGGCACGCGATCCCACCGATGATCGCCGTGATGATCCAGGGTGGACGGGGCGCCAACAACTGGCGTGAGTATGAAGGGCGAAACTACGAGGGTTACGTCCTTGAAGCGCAGGAAATCGTGGACCGCACCCTTCCCACGATCGCCGTTCGCGGCGCGCGCGCGATCGCCGGAGACTCGATGGGAGGCTACGGAGCGATGAACGTGGCGCTGTCGCACCCGCAACGCTTCGCGGCCGTCGAGAGCTGGCTCGGCTTCTTCAACGGCCTTGAACCTCAGTTGCATGCAGATCGGCCGCTGCTGGCTCGGATGGGCCTGCGCGCCTTCGTCTACGGCGGTGCCTCGGACACGATCGCCGATCCGTCCGAGGACGCGCCCTTCGCCGCCGCGCTCAGGGCCGCGGGGGCAAGGGCCCGCAGCGCCATATATCCCGGCGGGCACTCGCTGGAAACGATCGAAGCTCATCTGGGCAGCATGCTCGCCTTCGCCGGCCACGCCCTGTCACAGAGCACCGAAGCCGGGCCGATCGCACCGAAGCATCCGCCGCGCGCAGCACCCGCGCGTGCACAGTGAGAGGTGGTGGCACGAGCGGATAGCGCGCGCTAGCGTTGCCGGCGGGGAGTGAACGGCTCAGGCAGGGGCTGGCTGGCTGGCCAGCCAAGAGGTAGTATCGGGCTCCGAACACTGCGATGACGAATCTTGGAGGTCCCCAGATGGCGGCTGTTGGTAACGATCTCGAGCATGTGCTCGTCGGCGATCCCGAGCTCTGGCAGGACGGTCCGCCACACGAGCTGTTCGCGCGGCTGCGCCGGGAGTGCCCCGTTCACTTCACCGAGCGGATAACCGAGTACCCCGAGGAGGCCGGCTACTGGTCGGTCACGACGGCGGACGACGTCCATTCGGTCAGCCGCGATTGGCGCACCTACTCATCGGAAGCCGGCGGCATCACGGCGGTGACGGATGTCTTCCCGCTCGAGTTGATGCGTGCGATGTTCATCGGGATGGACCCTCCCAAGCACGATCGCATCAAGGCGCTGTTCCAGGCCGGATTCACTCCCAGACGGATCGCCGCGCACGCGGACGCGATCAAAGCGATCGTCATCGACGTGCTGGACCGCCTGGGCGATCGCGAGACCTGCGATCTTGTCACCGATGTCGCCCAGCCGATCGTCTCGCGCGTCATCGGCAGCTTCATGGGCATCCCCGAAGAGGACGACGCCGTGTGGGCGACGCTCATGAACTCGGCGCTCGGCGGAGACGACCGCGACCTCAACCCCGATGGGATCACCGTTGCGCTCGAACGGGATATCCCCGAAATCTTCGAGCGTTGCCGGCGGCTGATCGCAGCGCGCCTTGAGAACCCCACCGATGATCTGACCAGCGTGCTCGTGCACGCCGAGGTGGACGGAGAAAAACTCGAGGAGCATGAGATCGTGATGGGCTTCTTCCTGCTGGTCGCCGCGGGCAACGACAGCACGAAGGCGACCTACTGCAGCGGCATGCGCGCGCTGATGGACGACCCCGACCAGCGCCGGCAGCTGCTTGAGGACCCGTCGCTGATCCCGAGCGCGGTCGAGGAGTCGCTGAGGATGTTTCCGGCGTTCGCGCACTTCCGCCGCACCGCCACCTGCGACACCGAGCTCAACGGGCAGCAGATACGCGAGGGCGAGAAGGTCGTGCTCTGGTATGTCTCCTCAAACCGCGACCAATCCCGCTACACCGACCCCGATCACTTCGACGTCACGCGAAACCCCGAGCACCAGGCCTTCGGCGCCGGCGGCCGCCACTTCTGCCTCGGCACCGCACTCGCCCGGCTGGAGCTGCAGATCATGTTCGAGGAGACGCTCGCGCGCTTTCCGCGGATGACGTTCGCCGGTGCTCCCGCGTTTGTCGAATCGGGGTTCATCAACCAGCTCAAGACGCTGCCCGTGCAGCTGACGCCGTAGCCACCGTGGAGGACCTGGCCGCCGTGGCTGAGTCCCAACCGCGCGTACGGCTACGTCAGGCGGTGCTGGTGGCGGCCGAGCTCGAGCCGGTCGCGTCCGCGCTGAGGTCCGCGCTTGGCCTCGGCGAGCCGTTCCGCGACCCCGGCGTGGGCGAGTTCGGGCTGAGGAACACCGTGTTCGCGCTCGGCGACTGCTTTCTCGAGGTCATCTCCCCGGAAGAGCCCCGTACCGCCGCCGGGCGCTACCTCGACCGCCACCGGGGCGACGGCGGCTACATGGTGATCTTCGATCTCACGGACCTGGAGGGGGCGAGGGCGCGTGCTGAGCGGTCCGGGATCCGCGTCGTCTGGCAGATCGATCTGCCCGATATCTCAGGCACGCACCTGCATCCCGCCGACATGCGCGGGGCGATCGTGTCGCTGGATCGTTCGCGTCCGTACGGGACGTGGCGGTGGGGGGGACCGCAGTGGACGGGGGGCACCGGCACCGGTGCGGCCGGACGCCTGGCCGGCATCACGCTCGCCGTGGGCGAGCCGGCGGCCGTTGCCGCGCGTTGGGCCGAGGTGCTGGGCGTGCCGATCGCGGACGGGCCGGCGCACGCACTCCGCCTCGACGACGCCGAGGTGCGTTTCATCGGCGTGGAGGATGAGCGCGAGGAAGGCCTTCTCGAAATCGCGATCGCGGACTCGCCCAAGCTCGCACGAGACGATCAGACCGTCGAGGTCGGCGGCGTGCGCCTACGCGCGGTGGCGAGCGCCTAGCCTGTGACCGGAGCGAAGCTCGGGTCGCGGCGCTCGACGAAGCTGGCCACGCCCTCGACGAAGTCGGCGGCGCTGAAGGATTCGAGCATCAGCACATCGGCCCCGGCGAGCGCGTCTTCCACGCCGCGATCGAGGTCGGCGTACACCTGGCGCTTCATCGTGGCCATGCTCGCCGGCGAACATTGGCCGGCGAGTTCGTGCGCGTAGGCCAGGGTCTGCTCGAGCAGCGTCTCGGCGGGAAGCGCCCGGTTGACAAGGCCGAGCTCGGCCGCTTCGCGGCCGAGCACGACGCGCCCGGAGAGCAGCAGATCGAGCGCGCGGGCGGGTCCGATCAGACGCGGGAGGATCCATGAGATGCCGTGCTCGGCGACCAGCCCGCGGCGCGCGAACGCGGTCGTGAACTTGGCCTCCTCGGCCGCGAAGCGCAGGTCGCACATCAATGCCTGAACGAGCCCGATGCCGGCGCACGCGCCGTTGATGGCGGCGATGATCGGCTTGGGGATGGAATGTGGGAACGTCTGCGCCTCGCGGTCCTCGGGGGGAGCCGTGGCTGCGCCGTTCTGCCCGAGCGTCTGCAGCTGCTGCATGTCGGCGCCGGCGCAGAAGCCCCTCCCTGCGCCCGTGACGACGATCACGCGCACCTGCTCGGAGGCGCCACACTCAGCCAGCATGGCGAAGTAGGTCCGCTCCATCTCCGCGGTCCACGCGTTCAGCCGGTCGGGGCGGTTGAGCGTCAGCACAGCCACGCCGTCATCGATCGTTTTCAGCACCACCTCGTCGCTCACATCTCCCCTTCCGATCGCTCGGAGAGAGAGTCTACCCCGGCGCCCTGTAGTCGGGTGCCATCTTCGCGGCTGCGTCGACCTGCTCGGGCGTGAGCAGCACGACGGTCCTGATGCTCGTTTTGTCGGTCTGGTTGATGGCGAGCGCGACGGCTGCTGCCGCCTCATTGCTCGGCAGGTCGACGATGGCGTAGACATCGGCATCGCCGAACGCGAAGTAGAAGCTCTCGAGCTCGCCCCCGCTGGCAGCGATGAGCTCCTCCACCGCCTCACGGCGAGCCGTTCCACCCTTGCTCGCGACTCCGCTGACGCCCTTGGTGCTGTAGGACGCCTTGATCAGATACTTCGGCATGATGTGCCACCTCCTGTTGGAAATCGGGCATCATCGCAGGGAACCGCATAGGAAAGGGAAAAAATGCCGCTGACCCTGTATGTCTGCCATATCGATGAAGGCGGCCCCAGGCCGCATGCGTGCCGGCGAGCACAGAACGCGCTTCGAGCGGCCGGCCATGATTTCGAGAAGATCGTGTTCGGCCGGGGAAAACCGTTCGGCCTGTTCACGACCGGCACGCGGCCGGAGCTGAAGGCGATCAGCGGTCAGGAGCAACTGCCGGTGCTGAGGCTCCCAGACGACACGACGGTGAACGGCAGCGCGAACATCATCGCCTGGGCAAAGGCGAACGCGCCCGCGCATGCCCCGGGCGCCCAGGCCTGAGATCAGGCCACGCCGAGGGCGCTTCCCTGTTCGGCCAGTATCCCGGCCAGGCGTGCGCGCTGGGGCTTGGCGTCGCCGAGCAGCGCGGCGTCGAGCTGGGCGCGCTTGAACAGCCAGTGCACGTCCGCCTCCCACGTGAAACCGATGCCGCCATGGGCCTGAATCGCGCTCGCGGTGACCTCGCGCCCGGCGTCTGAGGCCGCCGCCTTCGCCATCGCCGCCGCCTCGGGCAGCCGCTCGGGATCCGAGTCGGCGGTCCAAGCCGCGAACGCGGCCGTCGAGCGTGCCTTCTCTGTGTCCAGGAGCATCTGCGCACATCGATGGGAGACAGCCTGGAACGAGCCCACCGGCACGCCGAACTGCTTGCGCTCCTTCACGTAGTCGACGGTCATCTCGAGCGCCCGCCCGCAAACGCCGACGATCTCGGAGCTGACGGCGACAAGCGCTCGATCGACCCCCGACGCGATGTCGCCCTCGAGCGGCTCGCCCGCATCCAGGCCGGCGCTCACGCGTGCGGTCGAGCGCGTCGGGTCGATCGAGGCCACGACGCTCACGTCCGCCTGCTCTGCTGTCAGCAGACGCGCGCTGCGGTCCTCGTCGACGAGCACGATCACCTGCGCCTCGGCGCCCCCGATCACAAGCTCGGCGGTGCCATCCACGGCCAGGCTGACCGCACCAATGGTCTCACCGCTGGCGAGGCCGGGCAGCCAGCGCTCACGCTGGGCCGGCGAGCCGGCCTGCTCGATCAGCGCGCCCGCCAGCACGCACGGCAGGAAGGGCACCGGAGCCAGCGTGCGTCCGAGCTCCTCGCAGAGAATCGACAGCTCGATCCCGCCGAGACCCTGACCGCCGTGCTCCTCGCTCAGCGCGATGCCCGGCCAGCCGAGCTCTGAAAGCTCAGCCCACAGCGCCTCGTCGGTTCGTCCCGCTTCGGCGTGCTCACGCACGCGCTCCGGCCGCGCGCGCTCTGCCAGCAGCTCGCGTGCGGTGCGCTGGATCTCGCGCTGGTCGTCTGTCAGGCCGAA
Organism: uncultured Solirubrobacteraceae bacterium; assembly: GCA_963779605.1. GTDB lineage: Bacteria > Actinomycetota > Thermoleophilia > Solirubrobacterales > Solirubrobacteraceae > Palsa-744. The sequence continues at coordinate 951,805 of CAVZYR010000003.1, read as the reverse complement.
GTCCATTGCCGCTCCCTACGCCGCGAACTTGAGCCGGGGTAGTCCGAGGACGCGCTCGGCGACGATGTTCTTGAGCACCTCGGTCGTACCTCCCTCGATCGTGTTGCCGCGAGCGCGCAACTGCTCATAGCTCCAGTCGGTGCCCGCCGTGAGTGCCTCAGGGCCGATGATCTCGACGGCCAGCTCGGTCAGGCGCTGGTTGGTGTCGGACCACAGCCACTTCACCAGCGAGCCCTCGGGACCGGGCTGGCCGTAGCGCTCGGCGTCGGTCAGGCCCTTCCAGGCCAGCAGCCGGATCGCCTCGGTGCGCACGTGGAGCTCGGCCAGCTCATCGGCGTAGAGGGGATCGTCCAGCAGGCCGCGCTCGCCCGCCGTGGCGATCAGGTCGTCAAGCACCTGGCGCAGCCTGATCTGGAGCGCGAAGCCCAGACCGGCACGCTCATTCATGAGGGTCGTGAGAGCCACCTTCCACCCGTTTCCGACGCCGCCCACGACGTTGGCGTCGGGAATTCTCGCCTCCTCGATGAACAGCTCATTGAACTCCGCCTCGCCGGTGATCTGGCGCAGCGGGCGCACCTGCACGGCGTCCTGCTCCATGTCCATCAGGAAGTAGGTGAGACCCTTGTGCTTGGCCGCGTCCGTGTCGCTGCGCGCCACGAGCATGCACCACTTCGAGTACTGCGCGCCGCTGGTCCAAACCTTCTGCCCGGTCACGACCCATTCGTCGCCGTCCTTGACCGCGCGCGTCTTCAGAGCGGCGAGGTCCGAGCCTGCGTCGGGCTCGGAGAAGCCCTGACACCAGATCTCCTCGGCCGAGAGGATCGGCGGAAGGTAGCGCTCCTTCTGCTCCGGCGTGCCCCACAGCATCAGCGTGGGACCACCCAGCAGCAGCCCGAGGGTGTTCGCGGCCTGGGGCACGCGCGCGCGCCCGATCTCCTCGAAGTAGATGGCCGACTCCGTCGGCGTGGCGCCGCGGCCGCCGTACTCGGTGGGCCAGTGGGGAGCTGCCCAGCTGGCCTCGTACAGGCGCCGCTGCCAGTCCCTCCTCCAGGCGTGCTGCGCATCCTCGCCGAGATCCGCCGGCTTGGGGTCCGGCGCGTTCTCGGCGAGCCAGGCGCGGAACTCGTCGCGGAAGGCTGTCTCTTTCTTTGAGAAGGTCAGGTCCATGGCCGCTTGAGAAGCGTAAACGATCTGGCGCACCCGCCGCGTGTGGCGCTAGATTCGAAGGGCGATGCCCGTCGAAACCTTCCCGCTGAGGGTCGCCCATCTCGACGCCGACGCTTTCTACGTGTCGATCGAGCTGCTCCGCCATCCCGAGCTGCGCGGGCAGCCGGTGGTGGTGGCGGGAAGCGGGCCGCGCGCCGTGGTGACGACCGCCAGCTATGAGGCGCGCCGCTTCGGCGTGGGATCGGCGATGCCGGCCTCGCGGGCGCGGCGACTGTGTCCGCAGGCTGTGTTCCTCACGCCCGACTTCCCCGCCTATCGCGAGGTGTCCCGGCAAGTGATGGATCTGATCCGCGCGCATGTCGAGCGGGTCGAGGTGGTGGGTCTCGACGAGGCCTACCTGGATCTCAGCGGTCTCTACTCCCCGCGCGCGGCGATGCGCAGGCTCGTGGCCGAGATCAAGAACGCCACGCAGCTGACGTGCTCGGTGGGGATCGGCCCGAACAAGCTCATCGCCAAGGTGGCCTCCGACGCGGAGAAGCCGGCCGGCTTCGTGGTGCTCAGCCGTGAAGAGGCGTGCGCTCGCTTCGCCGCATCACCACCGGGCCTGATCCCCGGCATCGGGCCGAAGACCGCCGCACGTCTCGCCGAGCTCGGGCTGACGACGCTCGCCGCGGTGGCTGCCGCGCCCGAGCAGGTTCTCGTCGAGCGCTTCGGGCCGAACCTCGGGCGTGACCTGGTCAGGCGCGCGCGGTTCGAGCACGGCGGTGAAGTCGCGGCCGCCCGCAAGGTTGTCTCCGAGTCGCGCGAGCGGACATTCGACAGCGACCTCAACGATCACGGGCAGCTGCGCGATGAGCTGGCGCGAATGTCTGCCGAGCTGTGCGCGAGTCTCACGGCGCACGATCGCCGGGGGCGCACGATCGGGATCAAGGTCCGCCTCGACGACTTCACGACCGTCACACGTGCGCACACGGTGCCCGAGCCGACGTGCGATGTGGACGTCGTGGGCGCAGTGGCTCTGCGGCTGCTCGAGGAATACTCGCCCACGCGTCCTGTGAGGCTGCTGGGCGTGCGCGTTGCCGGCCTGTCCGGCGCTGACGCGCCCGGGAGCCCTGGGGAGAGCGCAGACGCGGCCGAGGCCGGCGCGAGCGCGCGCGCCGATCAGCTCGCGTTACCCGTATAGGCGCGGTTGAGACCGGTGAGGACCGATGCATGGGGGCTGTCGCGCGAGCGCGGCGGCCGTCCGGTGGTAGACCTGTGGCATGCCGGTTGACAGCACCCAGTTGAGCGTCCGGATGCGCGGCGTCACGCTGGCCGGCGAGGAAGCCGGGAGCGGCCCGGCGATCGTGCTGCTGCACGGCCTGACCGCCACGCGTCGCTATGTCGTGATGGGCTCGCGCACGCTCGAGCGATCCGGCTACCGGGTGGTCGCCTACGACGCCCGCGGCCACGGCAGCTCGACTCCGGCGCCCGATCCCAGCGCGTACGGATATGAACAGCTCGCCGACGATCTGGACGCGGTCCTCGACACGCTCGAGGACGCTCGCGTGATCCTTGCCGGGGCGTCGATGGGCGCACACACGGCGGTGCGCCTCGCCCTGCGCCGGCCCGAGCGTGTGGCGGCGCTGGCGCTGATCACGCCGTCGTTCGATCCGTCCGAGCAGCGGAGCGCCGAGGAGCTCGCCCGCTGGGATGCGCTGGCGCGCGGGCTGAGGCAGGGTGGGGTGGAGGGATTCGTCGAGGCCTATGACCTCAGCTCGGTGCCGGAGGCCTGGCGGGAGACGATCGAGAAGGTTCTGCGCCAGCGCCTGTCGGCACACGAGTACCCGCTGGCGGTTGCCGACGCGCTTGAAGTCGTGCCCAGGTCGCGCCCGTTCGAGGACATGCGCGAGCTCGAGGCAATCGCGGTCCCGACCGTCGTCGTCGCCAGCCGCGACGAGGCCGACCCAGGCCATCCTCTCGCGGTCGGCGAACGCTACGCCCAGGCGATCGCAGACGCGAGACTCGTGGTGGAGGACGCCAGAGCACCCGCGCGCTCGCCGATCGCCTGGCAGGGAGGCCAGCTGTCAAAGGTCCTCGCCGAGCTCGGCGCGCGCACGCGGTAGGCAGCCCGAGCCGCTCGGAGGCGGTCCTCTCGAGCGTCCGTGATAACGTACGGCCGTATGCAAGAGGTACGCGCATGGGACGGCAAGAGCTACGACCGCATTTCCGGGCCGATGGAGGCGCTTGGTCGCGCCGTGCTCGATCGCGTGGAGCTGGCCGGCGACGAGGTCGTGCTCGACGCAGGCTGTGGGTCCGGTCGCGTCACCGAGGCGCTCCTCGAGCGACTGCCACGTGGCCAGGTGATCGCCATCGATGCCTCGCCGTCGATGGTCGATGCGGCCCGAGAGCGCCTTGGCGCGGGTACCGGCGACCGCGTCGACGTGCGCCTGCTCGACCTGCTCGAGCTCGATCTGGATGAACCCGTCGACGCCATCTTCTCGACGGCTACGTTCCACTGGATCTCAGATCACGAGCGCCTGTTCGCGCGCCTTCACGCGGCGCTTCGCCCCGGAGGACGGCTCGTCGCGCAGTGTGGGGGGGAGGGCAACATCAACGTGCTGCGAGGGGAGGCCAACGCGGTGCTCGCGGGCCAGCCCTACGCCGAGCACTTCGCCGACTGGCGTCCGCCGTGGAACTACGCCGGAGCCGAGGAGACCGAACGACGCCTGTTGGACGCCGGCTTCGTATCGGCGCACTGCTGGCTTGCCCCGGCGCCGCAGCAGCCCGAACATCCGCGCGAGTTTCTCTCCACGATCGTGCTCGGCCCGCATGTCCAGCATCTACCCGAGGACCTGCGCGAGCCGTTCCTGGACGACGTGCTGGCCCGGCTCGGCGAGCCCGTCGTCGTCGACTACGTGCGCCTGAACATCGACGCGAGCGCCTAGCGAGACCCGTCCTAGGCTGGGGCTGGCGAGGAGCTCGCTTCAGAGCGCCCCTCGGCGACGGCCGCGCCACTGAGGAGCGCCGCGTAGCGTCCGGAGAGCTCCACGAGCTCGTCGTGAGTGCCGTGCTCGACGATACGCCCGGAGTCCAGCACCAGGATCTGGTCGGCGTCGCGGATCGTCGAGAGGCGGTGGGCGATGGCGATCGTCGTGCGCCCCCGCGAGAGCTCATCGAGCGCCAGTTGGAGCGCGCGCTCGGTCTCGTTGTCCAGTGCGGAGGTGGCCTCGTCGAGAATCAGCACCGGCGGATTGCGCAGAACCGTGCGCGCGATCGCGATGCGCTGCTTCTCGCCGCCCGAGAAGCGGTAGCCGCGCTCGCCCACGGGCGTGTCGTATCCCTCGGGAAGGGACACGATGAGATCGTGGATCTGGGCTGCGCGCGCTGCGTCTTCGATCTCCTCGTCGCTGGCCTGGGGGCAGGCAAAGCGCAGGTTCTCACGGATCGAGGCGTGGAACAGGTAGGTCTCCTGCGAGACGAGCCCCACGGTCGCCGCGAGCGACTCCAGGGTGACGTCGCGGATGTCGACGCCGTCGATGCTCACACACCCCCGCTGTGGCTCATACAGCCGCGCGACGAGATAGGCGAAGGTGGTCTTGCCCGAGCCCGTCTCGCCGACGAGAGCGGTACGGGTGCCGGCGGGGATCTCCGCGTTGATCTCTTCGAGCGTCCAGGGGGCGTCGGGGGCGTAGCGGAACCACACATCCTGCAGCGCCACATCACCGCGCACGTCGGTGAGCGCGTGCGCGCCCGGGCGTTCGACGATGTCCACCGGCAGGTCCAGGTACTCGAAGATGCGCCCGAACAGCGCCAGCGAAGTCTGCACTTCCAGGCCGACCGACAGCAGCTGCTGCATCGGGAACAAGAGGCGCGTCTGCAACGTCGTGAAAGCAACCACGGTTCCGATCGAGATCACGCCGGCGCCATGGACGATGGTGTAGCCGGCAAACCAGTAGACAGCGGCGGGCATGATCGCGAAGCTCATCTGCACGGAGGCCATGCGCCAGCGCCCGGCCATACGTGCGCGCACCTCGAGATCGGCAAGTTCGCCCGACTCCGAGGAGAATCGATCGACGAGCTCACCTGAGCGGCCCATCGTTTTGCCCAACAGGATCCCCGACACCGACAGCGACTCCTCGACGAGCGTCGACATGTCCGCCAGCCGGCTCTGGCGAACCGACTGGATGCGCCGCCGCTCGTTGCCGACGCGGCGCGTGAGCCACACGAAGAACGGCAGCAGGATCAGCGAGAACACGGTCAGCTGCCAGCTGAGGGCGAACATCGCCACGATCGTCGCGGTGACGGTGGCGATCGTCGCGACGGTCGAGGTGGCCGTGCTCGTGACGACGTCGTCGATGCCGCCGATGTCGTAGGCGATGCGCGCCTGGACCTCGCCCGAGCGGGTGCGCGTGAAGAACGCCAGCGACATGCGCTGCAGGTGGGCATAGACGGCCGCGCGCAGGTCGTGCATGACGCGCTGACCGACCTGGTTTGAGATCCACGTCTGCACGACGCTGATCACGCCGTTGATCACCGCTAGCGCAATCATGCCCGCGACAAGCCAGGTGAGCAGCGTCAGACTGCCCTTGTGGACGATGACTTCCACCGCTTCGCGCAACAGGAACGGCGAGGCGACGCTGAGGATCGAGCCCAGCACGATCAGCCCCAGCAGCAGGCCGAGACGAAGCCGGTAGGGAATGAACAGCCTGCCGATGCGCCGCAGCGAGACAGGCCTGTCGGGGATGTCCTCCGGTCGAAGCTCGCGGCCCGGGGTGCGATGGCCCCCACCCGACCCCCCGCCCGACCGTCCTTGGGCGAAGGGTTGACTGCTCACGCGATTGATTTTACCGTCGCAGCTGGGCTCGCCGGCCCATATCCGCAAACGCCTGCGCCTCACGGCGACGCCGGGACCGACCCCTGTTCAGAGAGGCCCGCCGCCCGCAACTGAGGAGACGCAACCCCGCGGGGCGGCGCGGGGCGAGAATCGTCCAACGCTGACCGCCGAGAGGCGACTCGCGCGAGCGGCGAAACTAGTATTTACAGGGCCAATGGACCTCTCGGCCTCGGAGCTGCGCGTGCTCGGCTGCCTGCTTGAAAAGCAGCGCACGACCCCTGATGCCTATCCGCTGTCGCTCAACGCCCTGCGCCTGGCCTGCAATCAGTCCACGAACAGGGACCCGATCGTCGACTACGACGACGCGGTCGTACGCGACGCCCTGCATCGCCTGGAACGCCGCGGTTTCATCCGTCTGGCGAGTGGAGCCGGAAGTCGTGCGGCCAAGTACCGGCACCTGCTCGAGGAAGCGCTGCCGATGGATTCCGGAGAGCAGGCGCTGATGTGCACGCTGATGCTGCGTGGCTCGCAGACACCCGGCGAGCTCAAGCAGCGCAGCGAGCGCATGCACGCGTTCGGGGATCTCAGCGGCGTCCGCGCGACGCTCGAGCGGCTGATCGAGCGTGAGCTCGTCGTGCGCGAGGACCGCCGGCCGGGGCAGAAGGAGGAGCGCTACACCCAGCTGCTCGGGGAGAGCGTGGACGGAGATCCCGTCACTGCGGACGCCGACGGCGCCCCGCCGCTCGAGGATCTCAGGGAGCGCGTCAGCCGCCTGGAGCGCGAGGTTGACCAGTTGCGCGCCGCGATGCGCGATGCTTCTCCCGAGCGTCTGCCATGACCCCTGCGACAGCCCTGATCTCCATGCATCCAACGCTCGCGGCATCCTCGGACGCCGCGACGGGAGTGGGCATCCCGCTGGCACTCGCGGCCGGCCTGGTGTCGTTTCTATCACCGTGCGTACTGCCGCTCGTGCCCGGCTACCTGTCGACCGTGATCGGGGTCACGCCGAACGACCTCAAGGACACGGGGGCCCGGCGGGTGCTCGTTCCGAGCCTGCTGTTCATCGGAAGCTTCTCGCTGATCTTCATCCTGCTCGGGATGAGCGCGACCGTGATCGGCTCCGCGCTGAACACGCACAAACAGACGCTCGAGCAGGTCGGCGGCGTGTTGATCATCGCGATGGGCGTGCTCTTCCTCGCGACGCCGTTCGTGGGGTTGCTCAACCGCGAGTGGCACCCCGACGCGCTGCTGCGCCTCGCCGGACGGGGCGGACCGCTCGTGGCGGGCGCCGCCTTTGCGATCGCCTGGACGCCCTGCACGAGCATCACGCTCGGGGCGATCCTCACGCAGGCGGCCGTCTCGAGCTCCGCCGCCCACGGCGCCCTGCTGCTCGCCTTCTACTCCGCGGGTCTCGCGATCCCGTTCCTGCTGATCGCGCTTGCCTTCGAGCGCATGACCGATGCGCTGACGGTCGTAAAGCGCCACTTCCCCGTGGTCATCGCCGTCGGCGGTGCCGTGATGATCGCGCTGGGCCTGCTGATCCTCACGGGCGAGTTCACGGTTCTGAACACGTGGGCCTCCAAAGCGGTTCCCTGGCAGGCATCGGTCTGACCAGCGTTGATGGGGCGCGGAGCCCCGGCGGCGTCAGCTCACGGGCTGGGTGGCGACGTCGCGGGCCCTCGTGCGCTCGCGAAAGCCCTTTTCCCAGGTCTCCTGGTTTCGCTTGGCGTCGAGCACGAACGGCGAAAACCCGATCGCTCCGACGATCAGCCGGTTGATCAGCGACTCGGGAAACGGAAGCGGGCGCAGGACGTCGACGAACAGGACGACCCGCGTCTCATCCGTGTCGTTCCAGACCTCGTGGTTGAAGGTGTCGTCGAAGATCATGCTCTTGCCCTCTTCCCAGTGGCGGATATCCTCGCCGACGCGTATGCGGCACGCCTCCGCGTCGCGGGGCACGATCAGCCCGAGGTGATAGCGCAGCACGCCCTTGTATGGGCCGCGGTGGTCGAGGATGTGCTTGCGCGGCGAGAGGATCGAGAACATCGCCGTCTTCATTCCGGGGATCTGCTCCATCAACGCGGCGGTCTTCGGGCACATCTCCACACCGAGCTTGGCCTTGAAGCCGTAGCCGTACAGGAAGAACGTCTTCCAGCGGTCGTCGTCGGTGATCTCGATCTGGTCCTTTGAGATGTCCTGGAAGTTGGCCAGCCCGGCGTGGTCGTCGAGCACCCGTTCGAGCTCCTCGCGGATGACCGTCCAGTTGGCCTCGACGTGCGCTACCCACGGAAAGCGCTCGAGCTCAAAGAAGGTCGCGTCGCCGACGAGCGAGCGGCGCCCGATGAAGCGCTCCACCGGCACCAATATCCGCTCGCCCGCGGCGATCGTCCATTGCACGATGCGTTCCCACAGCGACTTCCTCGACATGCGCCTCCTCTTGCCCGTCCTTCAAACCGGCGATCCTTCAGCTTAGAGGTCGGCGCGGCGGTCAGCTGAACGGCTACGCGGCCTCACGCAGCGCCGCCAGCTCAGGCGACTCGGCGAGCTTCTTGAGGGCGCGCTGCTCGAGCTGAGACGCACGCTCGGCGGAGAACCCGAGCCGTTTGCCGATCGCTGTCAGCGTCTGGGGCTCCTCGCGTCCGGTACCAAAGCGCAGCGTGAGTACGGTCCGCTCGGTTTCCGGCAGTTGCGAGATCGCGCGGTGCACGATCCGCTCACGCTCGTTGTCCCAGGCCGTCTCCTCGGGCGCCTCGGCGTCCGACGGGAGCAGGTCTCCGAGCGCTGTGTCGCCGTCTTCGCCGACCTGCTGGTCGAGGCTGACGAGAGCGGCGCGCTGGTGGCGCACCTCCTCGACCTGCTCGATCTCAAGGCCGGTCTCCTGAGCAAGCTCCTCGATGGTGGGCTCGCGACCCAGGCGCACGGACAGCTCGCGCTCCACGCGTCCGACCTTGCGCGAGCGCTGGGCGACGTGAACGGGCAGCCTGATGGTGCGTCCCGAGTTCTCGAGGCCGCGCTGAATCGCCTGACGGATCCACAGGGTTGCGTAGGTGGAGAAGCGGAAGCCCTTACGCCAGTCGAACTTCTCGCTGGCGCGGATCAGGCCGAGCATGCCCTCCTGAACCAGGTCGGCGAGCGGCAGGCCCTGGTTCTGGTAACGCCGCGCGTTTGACGCCACGAGACGCAGGTTCGAGTTGACTAACAGTTCCTTGGCGTGGAGGTCACCACGCTCGATTCGCTTGGCCAGCTCGATCTCCTGAGCCGGGGTGAGCAGGGGATAGCGGCGCGAGTGCGCGAGCAGCTGGTCGACCGACTCGGGAATGAATGTGTCCGGCGCGGCGAGATCGGTGCGCTCGATGGGGCTGTCGAGCCGCCCGGGCGCCACGGCGGGCGCGCCGTCCAGCACGGTCTCCGCGTCCTCGCTCTTGGCGGGGCCCTGCGGATCGAGCGTTGCAGTTGGGTTTGTGGCTGAGTCTGACATGAGAATCCTTCTAATCCGATGCTTGGAGTCGGAATTATACGCCCTGATAGTTGCGTTGTCAATCATCCTTGCCGGAGCACTTTCAGGGACCTCGTTCGACGCCCCATACAGCCTCACCTGCCCGTGAGACCACAAATGCTCGTGGCGATATGGATCTAAACCCGCGGGAGCCCCGAAAGGCTCGACGGTGGCCGTGTGGGAGGGCTATCGGCCGGCACTCTGGACTGTCTGAGTTTGTCAGGCTAAGCTCGGCGCATGGCCATCGAGCTGTCGAGCCGTGTGGTCGCGGTCACCGGTGCCTCCTCGGGCATCGGCGAGGCGGTCGCCCTGGCCTGCGCACGCGCCGGGGCGCACGTGGCCCTCGCCGCACGGCGAGCGGACCGGATCGAGCGGCTTCGCGAGCGGATAGTCGAGGATGGTGGCCTGGCGATCGCGGTGCCCGCCGACGTGGGCGATGAGGCCCAGGCGCGGGCGTTCATCGAGCGAGCGCACGCTGAGCTGGGTCGTCTGGACGTGCTCGTCAACAACGCCGGCGTGATGCTGCTCGGCCCGATCGAGAACGCCCCGACCGAGGAATGGCGGCAGATGATCCACGCCAACGTGTTCGGGGTGCTCTACTGCACTCACGCCGCGCTGCCGCTGATGCATGCCCAGGGCTCCGGGCACATCGTCAACGTCAGCTCCGTCGCCGGTCGTGTCGCGCGGGCCGGCGCCGGTGTCTACAACCTGACGAAGTTCGGGGTGGGGGCGTTCTCGGAGGCACTGCGCCAGGAGGCGGTCCCGATCGGCGTGCGCGTCACGCTGATCGAGCCGGGCGCCGTCGCCACGGAGCTCGTCACGCACAACCGCCCCGAGGTGATCCAGCAGCTCGCGAAAAACTTCCAGGACGTGACGCCGCTCGAAGCGGAGGACATCGCCAACGCCGTGGTATACGCGATCGCCCAGCCGCCGAACGTGAGCGTCAACGAGGTGCTGATCCGCCCGAGCGCTCAGACGCGCTGACCTTGCAGCTTCTCCATTGAGCGGACCTTGGCCTCCGCAGGCGGGGTCCGCGGCCTGCGGGCGAGGGTCGGAGGAGTGAGCGAATCTCCCGGTAGTCACTCCCTCCCGCCGAGAACCGCTTCAGTGCGCACGGTGAGGAGCGAATGCGCCCTGCTGATCGCCCGGCGCTGTGCCGGGTGCCTCGATCTCCAGCAGACGGCCACCGGAGTGATCGACCTGCAGCGTGGTGTGATCGAGGCCGAAGCGCTCGCGCAGAATCTCCTCCATGTCGCGGCGAGCGGCGTGGCAGTCGCTGTCGGCGCTGACCAACACGTGTGCCGACAGCGCCGGGAAGCCGCTCGTGATTTCCCAGACATGCAGATCGTGTACCTCGACGACCCCGGGCTGGGCGACGAGCGCCTCGCCGATCGCCTGGGGATCGAGGCCTCTGGGCGCGGCCTCCAGGAACACGCGGCTCGAGGCTCTGACCAGGGACAGCCCCGAGCGGGTCATAAGGCCGGCGATCAAGAGCGAGACGATCGGGTCCGCGCGATCAAAGCCGGTCAGCAGGATCACGGCTGCGGCGATCGCCGTGCCGATGAAGCCGTACAGGTCTGTGAGAACGTGCTGAAAGCTGCCCTCGAGGTTGAGACTCTGGCGGTTGGCCTTTGAAAGCGTCCAGATCGCGGCCAGGTTGACGAGGATGCCGAGCAGAGCCACGGCGAGCATCAGGCCGCCGCGGACGTTGTCCGGATTGAGCAGGCGGCGAATCGCCTCGTAGGTGATGAATGCCGCCAGGATCAGCAGCGTCACGCCGTTTGCCTGGGCGGAGAGGATCTCCACGCGCTTGAAGCCAAAGGTCATGGCGCCCTTGGCCGGACGGGAGGCGAGGCGCAGCGCGAACAGCGAGAAGCCGATTGCGCCGGCGTCGGCGAGCATGTGCCCTGCATCTGAGAGCAGCGCGAGGGAGTTGGCGATCACGCCGGTCGCGACCTCGACCGCCATGAAGCAGACGATCAGGCAGAGCGCGACCGTCAGCCTGCCGCTGTCCGCCTCAGCGCTGATCGCATGAGAGTGCCCTGCGTGATCGTGAGCCATGGGCCCACGATACGCAGGATCTGCGGTTCAGAGCGACGGACGCGGTTCAGGCCCGCGTCGCGCTCGGGCTCACTAGGGGTAGCCGCCGCCTGAGCTCGCCGGGGCGGCCGGCGCGGGCGCGCTGGCGGGACTCGTCGTCACGGCTGTCCATGTGCCCACGTCTTTGACGCCCTGCCCGCCGACTTCGCCGGCCTTCTTGTCGGGTGCGAAGGTGTAAAGCGGCTCACCGTTGTAGGTCAGCTGCTCGGTGCCATCAGGGCGCCTCACCGTCCCCAGTGAGCTGACGCCGCTGCTCGCAGCGACAGCTGAGGCGGCGACGGGGTGCCATACCTGCAGACAGGCGCTGCTCGTGCAGATGAATTTGCCCGCGGCCTCGCCGCTCAGGTGATCGAGGGTCAACCCCTGCGCATTCACCAGCACCGTGGTGTGGAGTGTTTCGTTGGACGCGCTTTTGACGCCGCCCGAAGCAGCTTCCCCGGACGACGGCGCCGTGCTCGCCTGCGAGCTCGACGTCGTGGCGGTACCGGTTGTCGCGGAGGAGCTCGAGGCTTTGGAGGAGCCGCCGCACGCCGCAAGGGCCATCGAGGCGGCGAGCATGGGGAGGAAGAACTTCAGATGTGCGCGCATGGAGCTCCTTTGGGCGAGCGGCAGGATGAACACCGGCGGGCTGAGGACGGCCGGCCGTGCCCTTAAGGACCCCGACGCGGCGAGATCCTTTCGCCCCGGCGCCCGCGCGAGCACGTGGGAGCCGCGGCGCGATTGGAGATCGCGGCCAGCTGTTCGGATAGTTCAGCCACCGGAGGTCCAGGCGGCGTGCGACCCACCGCGGTGAGACCTAGTCTCTAGCGATGTCCTCGTCCGCCGAGCACGACCTGAACGCCACGCCACGACGGACGACGATCGTCTCGATCGGCGTGGCCAGCCTGTTGGTGGCCCTCAAGCTCGGCGTCGGCCTGGCGACGGGCAGCCTGGCGCTGGCCTCCGCGGGGATCGAGTCAAGCGGGGACGTCATCGCGGCGACGCTCACCTTCTTCGCGGTGCGACTGGGCGGCCGGCCGGCCGACCCGGAGCACCCCTATGGCCACCGCCGCGCCGAGAACCTGGGCGCGCTGGGCGAGTCGGCGATCCTCCTGGCCGGAGGCCTGCTCGTGAGCGTGGCGGCCATCCGCCGTCTCATCGACGGTGGCAAGGCCCCCTCCATCCACTGGTATCAGTTCGCCGTGATCGGGGTTGCGCTGGTCCTGGACCTCAGCCGCACGACCGCCTCCTTCGCGGCCGCCAAGCGCTACGACAGCGCGGCGCTCCACTCGAACGCCTTTCACTTCGCCGGTGACATGCTGGGCTCGCTCGCCGTGCTCGTCGGCTTGCTGGCCGTGGACGCGGGCTTTGAACAGGGTGACTCCGTCGCCGCCCTCGTCGTCGCGGCGATCATCTTTGCCGCCGCATCACGACTGATCGCGGAGAACGCGAACATCCTGATGGATCGCACTCCGTCTGAGGCGCGCGAGGCCGCCGAGCGCGCGATCGCGGATCTCGGGGCGGATGTCGAGCTCGACCGGCTGCGGTTGCGCGAGTCCGCCGGGCGCTACTTCGCCGACGCCATCGTCACGGTGCCGCCGGGGCAGGCCGTCGTCGAGGGACATCGCGCCGCCGACATGATCGAGGCGGCCGTGGAGGATGCGCTGCCCGGCAGCGACGTGGTCGTGCACGTTGAGCCCCGGCGCCGGGGGCTCGATCTTCGCGACCGTGTGCTCGCAATCGCGCTGTCCGAGCCGCTCGTGCGCGAGGCGCACGACATCACGATCTTCGAGCAACCGGATTCCGTCAGCATCTCTCTGCATCTGAAGTTTCCGGCCGACCTCGACCTCGCGAGCGCACACGAGATCGCCGAGCGGGTCGAGCAGGCGATCCGCTCAAGACCCGGCGTGGCCGATGTGCAGACCCACCTCGAGCCGCTCGAGCGCACGCTCACCGCAAGCCCCGCCAACGACACGGACGACCTCGCCTTCACGCACGACGTTGAGCGACTCGTGCGTGAGCGCACGGGTGAGGGCCCGCGCGGCGTGAAGCTGCTCTCCACCAACGGCGGGCGCGTCATCTTCATCACGCTCGGCGTGGCAGCCGGCGAGTCGCTCGCCGACGCTCACCTGCTCGCCGGCGAGCTCGAGGAGAAGCTGCGCGAGGAGATCCCGCACGTAGCCGACGTCGTGATCCACACAGAGCCGTGAGAGCGGAAGGTTCTGCCATGCGCCGGAGTCTGTGTCGGTAATGCCCACGAGAATGAAAAAGGGAGTGCCATGAGCGGCGCAGCCGGGGAAGACATGACTGATGCGAACCGATCCGTGAGGGCGAGACCGCGGCGGGGCAGACACTCCCTGCGCACGTTCGCCGGCGGCGTGGCGGCCGCGCTCGCGGTTGGCGTGTCGTTTGCGGCCGTAGCGCTCGCGGCGAGCGGAACGGCAACCGTCGGCTCGGCTTCGAATTCGCAACTCGGCAAGCGCGTCGTCGTCAACGCGCAGGGTCGCACGCTCTATGCATTGAGCCCTGAGACCCCCCATCACCTGCTGTGCACGAGCGCCACGTGCCTGAAAGCGTGGCCGCCCGTGACGGTGCCGTCGCGTAAGACGAAGCTCAAGGCCGGCTCAGGCGTGCACGGTCAGCTCGGCATCCTCCGGCGCAGCAACGGGCGCCTGCAGGTGACGCTGCGTGGCAGGCCGCTGTATCGCTTCTCAGGCGACCGCGCCAGGGACGAAGCCAACGGCGAAGGGATCGAAAGCTTTGGTGGCACCTGGCACGCGGTGAGCGCCGCCGCCGGCGCCGCTGCGCCGGCGCCCACGATGCCAAGCACGACGCCGACGACGCCGAGCACCACACCCACCACGACCACCCCGGAAACGCCCGGATACGGGTACTGAGAGCGCCCCGGCTCACACCGTGCGCGGCAAGCGGCCCTCACTGAAGCGACGCCGCAGGCCGGACTGCCCCGCCGGCCCGATTCCGTGTACGGGCGTATCCTGTCAGCGGTCAATCAGCGCTCGGCGGTCGACGCGATCGGGAAGGATCCGCAGCGCGCGGTGTCGTAAGGAGCGATGGCCACAACAGAGGAGGATCTGACCGTGAGACTCACCGCAGCCCGTCGCGCGACAAGCTGTTCCATTCCGAGGGCGTCGCTGCTCGCGCTGGCCGTGGTCGGGCTGTTCGCCCTCAGCGGCTGCGGCAGCTCGTCGAGCAGCACGAGCTCGTCCCCGTCAACCCCCACCTCCGCGGCACAGACGACATCGAGCGCGGCGACCTCCTCGACCCCCGCCGCGACGACTGCGCCAGGCGGCCAGACGCTCAGCCTCGCCGCCAATTCCGAAGGCCAGCTGAAATACAACACCACGTCGCTTTCGGCTAAATCGGGGCCCATCTCGATCGCCTTCACCAATATGGCCCCGCTGTCACACAACGTCACCATTGAATCCTCATCGAAGGCGGTCATCGGCGCCACGCCGACCTTCCAGGGGGGCACGAAGACGCTGTCGCTGAACCTCAAGCCAGGCACCTACAAGTTCTTCTGCTCGGTGCCCGGACACCGCATGGCCGGCATGGAAGGCACGCTCACGGTCAACTAGGGGCGAACGTCAGCCGGGCTCCGGCCGGAGCCCGGCGCTGTGACCGCTGCCCGGTGATCTCGACGATGTCAGCGACAGCACAGGGCCGCCAGGCAGCCCGCGAGATCTGCGCTCACGCGTGAGCCCAGGCGGCATCCGCGCGTGAGGCGAGGTGAACGGCGAGCGCCACCGCCAGCACGACGCAGGCCGCGACCGCGAGGCCCGCCGCCACGGACACGTCGAGCGCGAGCAGTCCGCCGGCCAGGGCTCCGAGAAGCATGGCCGCCACCGCGATGATCCTGCGGCCGAGTTTGGGGCCCGGTCCGGCGGCGAATCCCGCTTCCGAACCGATGCTCGTGAGGGTGCGGGTGAGCACGGTGGTCGTCAGCTCGGGAACGGCCAGAGACTGTGCGGATGCGTTCTGCGCTCCCATCGCCATCGCCAGCAGCGCGGTGAGGGCATAGCGGGTGGCCTCTCCCAGGGGTTCGCTGGCCGACAGCGCGAGCAGGAAGGCGAGCACGATCAGCAGTGCCTGCGCCGCGCTGGCCGAGCGCAGGATGTGCCCGCGATGCTCACGGTTGCGCGCGATCAGCCAACCGCCGAGGCGCGCACCCACGAGGAACGAGGCGAGCGCGATCAGCGAGGAGGTCGCCGACAGGCCGCCCGCGCCAGCCAGCGCGAAGCCCAGGAACACGACATTGCCGGTCATGTTGGCGACGAACACGTGGCCGAGCTTGAGGTAGCTGGCGGCGTCCACGATGCCCGTCACGAAGGTGAGCGCGACCATCAGCGGGGCGAGCGGCCCGTGGCGGTCGCCGGCGGGCGGCCACAGCGTCTCGAAGGCATCGCGCAGAACCCTCATCTCCACCACCGGCCACCGCGCATCGCGTCATTGGCCAAGCGCATTCAAGCGAATTGTCCCCCGCCTTCCGGACGGGCTCGTTCTCCTCGTGCTAGGCGGTGAGGACGGTCTTCACGCTGTCGCCGCCCAGAAAGTGATCGCGCAGCACCCTGGGCGCGTCGTCGAGGCTGGCCACGGTCGTGGTGACGGTCTCAGGATGAAGCGCGCCCTGCGTCATCAGCTCCAGCACCTTGGGCATGAGCGCGCGCGCGTGCGTGCGCCCGACGTGAAGGGTTGCGTTGCGCAGATACATCTGCACGAAGGGGATGCGCGCGCCACGGTGAAGGCCGCCGGAGCTCGAGCAGATGCCATCGGGCGCGGTGCTCGCAAGTGCCTGAGCGAGATTCGCGGCGCTGACATCGGCGACGAGCGGGAACGGCTTCCTGCCGCGCAGCTCGCGCGGATGCAGCGCTGTCATCCCCAGGCGCTCGGCCTGCGAGCGCACGCCGGCACGGCTATCTGCGAAGTACACGTGGCGAGCACCCAGGGCGCGCGCGATCAGGCCCGTGTACAGCGGGCAGCTGGGCGTGAACAGCGAGCGCGAGCTGACCGCCGCGAGGATCAGCACCTCCGCGTCGCGATCACGCTCAAGCAGCGCCGGCAGATGCGGGCCGATATGCCGATAGGCGTCGCAGACGTTGTCAGCGACGCTCGCGGCGGCAGCCGGTTCTATCCCCTCGGGGAGCGGCACGAGCATGGCATCGGCATAGGGCACGGCCAGTTCGTCTGAGAAGGCGCCGCCCCAATGTCCGGTCGCAATGCCGAACCCGTACATCGACAGGGGCGGAACGCTCGTGCAGTTGCCGGTGCGACCCTCGCGGCAGGGGGCGCACTCACCGCAGTTGATCTGAAACGGCACGACCACGCGATCGGAGGGACGCACCGTCGTAACCTCCTCCCCGATCCTCAGCACCTCGGCGACGCATTCGTGTCCTAGGTGCAGCGGCAGCACGATCGGCGTGGCGCCGAGCATGACGGGGCAGTCCATGTCGCAGGTCGATGCCGCGATCGGTCGGACGATCGCCCCGCGCGGCCCCGGCGGCGGCGGTGCGGCCACCGCCCGCCAGCGCAATCTACCGCCCGGCGCCGCCGTGAGCGCGCGCATTCGCCGGCGCCGGCGCCCGTCGCCCCAGCCATGGTCGGCGACGGTCTCTGACACTCGACGCAGACGCGCCCAGGCGTCGCGCTCGAGCGAGGTACGTGTTGCGGTGGTCGCATCGGGCGTGAGCAGGCCGCCATAGTGGCGCAGCCACCCGCGCGGACGACGGCGATGGGCCATCTGCGAACCTCCAAATCCGGCCGATAATAGATCGATCGCTCCAGTGCGTTCTGGAAGCCTAGTACGGATCGCGGGACGACGCCATTCCGGCCGCGTGGCGAGGCCGCGCGGTGGGAGCGCGAGCGCCGCCCGGCGCGGGTGAATAGACGATCGCCGCAGCGGCAGTGGTTCAAGAAGCGCCCCGCGACAGACGATAGGAACACGTCGAGAACCCCTGACGGAGGGCTCGAATTCCACCCGTCAGGGCATCCCCGACATACGCCCTGGTAGCTCAGCCTGGTAGAGCGGAGGTCTTAAACACCTCGCGGCGCGGGTCCAAATCCCGCCCAGGGCATCCAGCAGAGCGATCCTACCCCTTTGGCCTCGTCTCTGTCCGGCGCCGGGCCGCTCGCCGAGTTCGCCGCGACAGATAGCCTCTCGCATTCGTGCCACGACGCGGGAGGGTCTGTGAAGAGCTTCAAGTCCTGGGATGACGTGCAGATCGCCTACCAGGAGTGGGGAGGAGGGGGGCAGACCCAGGCGCCGCCCGTCGTGCTCCACCACGGCTTCGTCGCGGATGCCAACACCAACTGGGTGCGCCCCGGCGTGGTCGATGCGCTCGTCGCCGCGGGCCGGCGGGTGATCGCGCCGGACGCCAGGGGACACGGAGCCTCGGAGAAGCCGCACGACCCGAACCGTTACGGCGAGCAGCGCATGGCACGCGACCTGGCCGTCCTGCTCGACACGGTCGACGCCGAGGAGATCGACCTCGTTGGCTACTCGATGGGAGCCGTCGTGTCGCTGATCTACGCGAGCGCTGGCGAGCGCGTGCGCCGGCTCGTCATCGGTGGCGTCGGTTCAGGCGTGATCGAGTGCGGTGGGGTCGACAGACGAGCGGTCTCGACCGAGTCGATCATCGAGGCGCTGAGCGCCGAGGATCCCGCATCCGTCGTTGCGCCCGAGGCTGCGGGGTTTCGCAGGCTGGCAGACTTCGTCGGAGCCGACCGCGAGGCCCTGATCGCACAGGCGTCGTCGATCTATCGGGGCGAGATCGCGCTCGGGCACATCTCCGCGCCCACACTGATCCTCGCGGGAGACGCTGATCCACTCGCGCTGCGACCCGAGCTTCTCGCCGAAGCGATCCCGCAGGCCACGCTGCGCATCGTCTCCGGGAACCACCTCGAGGCCGTCGCCGACCCCGGCTTTACGAGATCAATCGTCGATTTCCTGGCCTGAGCGCTCCGACGAGCTCCTGGTCTGATTGATATGAGCTTCGGCGAGATCGTGCTTATCGCCGGCGCCGGCCTGGGGGCGGGCATGATCAACACCGTCGTCGGCAGCGGCACGCTGATCACCTTCCCGGTGCTGCTGGCGTTCGGATACGCGCCGGTCACGGCCAACGTCTCGAACACGGTCGGCCTGGTCCCGGGGTCGGTCTCGGGCGCGTTCGGGTACCGGCGGGAGCTCCAGGGCCAGCGCTCGCGCGTCGTGCGGCTCGGGACCACGTCGGTACTCGGAGGAATCACCGGGGCGGTCTTGCTGCTCGTTCTACCCGCCGCCGCATTCAAGGCGATCGTGCCTGTGTTCATCGCGATCGCACTTGTCCTGACCGTGCTGCAACCTCGCTTGAATCGCTGGCTCCTGGAGCGCGAGATCGCCCTCGTCCACACGAGGGGCGTGCTCACCCCGCTCGCCGTCTATGTGACCGGCGTCTACGGGGGGTATTTCGGTGCGGGCCAGGGAATTCTGCTGTTGGCGATCCTCGGCGTGGCGCTGCCCCAGGACCTGCAGCGCAGCAACGCGCTGAAGAACGTGCTGGCGGGCCTTGTCAACGGCGTCGCCGCGGCCTATTTCGCCTTCGCTGCACACGTGGCGTGGGCGCCTGCCGCGATCATCGCCGGCTCCTCGATCGTGGGGGCTCAGCTCGGCGCACGCTACGGACGCCGGCTCGAGCCAGCCGCGCTGCGGGCGGTCATCGTCGTTGTCGGCATCGCCGCGATCGTGCGCCTGCTCAGCACTTGAGCGCGCGGCGCTCTATCTCGAGGGGTCGTCGTGATCGCGTTCGTGAATACCCCTTACGACGGCACGACCGCTGAAGTAGATGATCGCGATCGCGACGGCGAACCCGACGGCTTCGCCGACGCGTTCGGGACTGGTCCTACCGTGTATCCCGCTGTGGAGGCCGTAGGCAAGAACCGCGAAACCGTATGTGAGCCCGATCGAGCCCAGAACCCGCCGTCTCATGGGTCTCATATCGACCCTGGCGGAGCGGACTTGAGCCCGCCTGTCTGCGCTCAGCGGACGCTCAGCGTGGCCTTTTCGATCACGATCGGCACGAGCGGTTTGCTGGCTTGGCCACCTTCGGAGGCGGGTTCGGTGGGCACGTGCGAGATCGCTTCCGCGGCTTTCTGGCCGCTGACCACGTGCCCGACCAGGGCGTACACGGGCGGCAGGTGGACGTTGGCGCCGGTGACGATGAAGAACTGGCTGGCCGAGGCTCCCGCCGGTGCCGAGGGTCCCTTGGCCATGGCCACGACTCCCCTCGTGTAGAGAAGGCTGGCCGGGGGCGGCTCGACGACCTGCCAGCTCGGACCGCCCGTGCCGTTGCCGTTTGGATCTCCGCCCTGGATCACGAAGCCCGGTACCACCCGATGGAAGGTGAGTTCGTTGTAGTAGCCGGTCTGAACGAGGTGTGCGAACGATGAGGTGGTCTTCGGCGCTTCTGCGACGGCGAGCTGAATCACGATGACGCCGCAGTTGGTTAGGAGCCGGACGGTGTAGCGGTGTGCGGGATCCAGCTGTGAGGTGGCTTGCGACGCCTGGTCGTTCGCCCGCGAGGGCGGAGCCGGCACATGCCGACATCCGGGCGTCGCAACGTTGGAGGAGGGGGCCGTCTGAGTTGCCGTGGTGGTGGCTGCTGATGCGCCCGTCTGGGTGCTGGCTTCCGTCGTGGTCACCGTGGAGCTCGAGCTCGAGGAGCCGCACGACGCGAGCACGATCGCGGCGGCCACCGCGGTGATGACGGATGCGGCCGATCTGCTCGAGGCTCGGCGTCGGCGGTGCCTCCGACGGCGAGCTCGTTGGGCATCGGATCGCCGCACCCGGCCAGCATAGGGGGGCAGCTCTGGCGCAGGCAACACTTCCCACGCGATGGCCGGCCGGCGATCGAAACCCGCGGAGGTCACGGGGTTCGCCGATCGCGGCTAATCTCGGGCAGAATGGCTCGGCCGACGCCCACTCAGCAGGTCGTGTTATGGATTGTTGCGGCGGCCTTGGGCCTCATCCTCGCGGACCTCTTGGACGCCAGCCTGCTGGCGAGCGTCGGACTTGTCGCGGGAACCGGAATTCTCATCGGTGTTGCCTGGGCTGCTTGGTCGGCGCGCCGTCCGCACTGACCCACCGCGTCCCAGCCGGTAGCAGGTCAGAGGTCAGTTTCCATGGCTCGGGCCGAGCTCGCGAGGAGTGCTCGGCCCGCGGCGAGCCGTGGCCAGACAAGCGACGATGCTCGAGCGGATCGGCCGCCCGAGCTGCTCGCACAGGTGCCGGCTCGCGCTCTCCATGGCTTCGCGTTGCTGGGAGGAAAGTCGTGACCAGAACGACATCGTGCCAAGAAGGGCATTGAGTTCGAGGGCTGTGTATTCCGTCATCGTCGGCAGCGCGGCGATCTGCACGTCGTCGAACAGATCGGTCGCGTACTCGCGTGCCAGCTCGTAGCCGCCGAGCCAAGCCCACACCTCTGAGATGTTCTCGCGGCGCTCGCGGACGCCCGCGAGAGTGGTCTCGAGTTCCCGGTAGCGCGGCCAGCTGTCGGCTATCTCGGGCGCGATTGCCGTCATCGCGCTGAGAAGCGCCTGCTGGTCGTCGACGCCTTGCGGCTCCTGCAGTCCGAAGTACTGGATGAGCGCGAGCGTACCGTCGGGCACAAGCGCGTCCGCCGCCCGCAGCCAGCCGATATCGGGATCGACCCAGTGGATCGCCGAGGCCGAGAAGACAGCCTGGAAATGCTCGTGAGGAAGCCGTGCGTCCTCGAGCCGGGCGTTCACGAGCACCAATTCGCCCGCGCCTTTTAGTCGCTGCTGGGCCAGTCCCGCCAGCCGAGCACCCGGCTCGATCGCCGTGACGCGCAAGCCCCGAACCAGGAGGCTGCGTGTCAGCTGGCCGGTTCCACAACCGATCTCGAGCACCAGATCGCCACGCTTCAGACCGGCGATCTCGCAGGCGAGATCGATCAGCTGCTCGGGGTAGCTTGGACGGTGCCGGTCGTACTCCGACGCCAGCTGATCGAAGACCTTGCCGTAGCTGCGCTCCAGTGCTGTGTCCGGCATGCTCAGAAGGTATGGGGCGTGGCTGACGGAGCCGCTTGCTCGCAACGGGGGGTGTGGACCCCGTCGCTATCGACGCGCAGACCAAGCTGGTCCCGACGTGGCAGTGGGCGAGCGCAACCCCAGATCGCGGGGCTGCTCGACTAGCCCTGCGGGTCCGAGCGCTGCGAACGCACGACCCTCATTATCCAGACGACGCCGAGGGCCACGACCCCAGCGCCGATACGACCGGTCAGCGCGAATGTGATCACGCCGGCAATTGTGACTGCGACGGCTGCGATGAGCGCTGTGGGGATGCGGACCACCGCCTTTTGTATCGGCTGTGCGGTGCGCAAGCTCAAACTAGCCCACTACCTCGCAACGCTTGATAATGCATGTTATGTAAACAACGGCGCGCGGAGAGGCCGCTGGTGACCGGCTCTCGCGTGATTTCGCTCGAGTGGATAGTCTTGCCCGGCGTGCCGGTGCTCACCCTGCGAAGCACTCGTCCATCGCGTAGATCGCGGACGAGGATCGCTCGTCGGATAGCGACCCCAATCCCGTGGGATACTCCCTGCCATGCCTGAGGAGGCAACGACTCCCGACCTCGCGCACCATCCAGGCATGACCTTTGACGAGGCAGTCGCGGCCGCACAGGCTCGACTCGGCCAACGCGTCAGGGTGCGAACCGAGGTCAAGGGCCGCAAACCCAGAACGCGAGAGGGCGTTCTTGAGCCCGGCGAGCTCGACGCCACCGAGCCAACTCCCGAGGAGGACGGCCGGGTGGCGTTTAGGCTCGGCTTCGGCTATTGGTTTCTGCTCGTTCCGACCCTCTTCATCGACGCGCAGGAGCAGCCCGAAGACAAGCTGCGTGTAGAGATGCTTGGCGATAGGGCGATCGTGATCGAACCCTTCAACGCACGGATGCCAGTAAACCGATCGACGCGGAGGCGATCACGACAGGCACACCCGAAGTGAGCGGCCGCGACGGCAGCGGCGCCAGCAGGGCGAGCGCTGCATGGGCCAGTGTGCGGGAATGTCTCTTGAGGGGCGGTAGCGATCTAGCCGGATGACGCTGCGCTGTTCAAGCAACATGGGTCTGCACTCGATAGATGCCCATAATGCGCCGCGTGGGACCACCTGGGCGCCGGGCGAAGCAAAGTAGAGGTCGCGCTCGGCAGAGAACACTCCGTTTGGCCGTGCTAAATGGTCGAGCAATCTCGGCCGTGCTGGTCCTCGGCGGTGTGCTTGGCGGAGCCTCGCTATCGGCCAGCGCGGTCGGCGAGCCGCCCGCGGCAGCAGTTCCCGCCGATCTTCAGGTGCTGATAGAACGCTCGCAGCACATACAGGTGCCCTACCTGATCACTACCGAGCGGGTGGGCTTCTCGGGCGGGGGGATGACGACCGTGCTGGCGTCGCTTGCGCAGCAGTCACGCACATCGCCGTCGGAGTCTGCGCTGACGAGCGCTGGCCTGTTTGGCGCTCCCACGCACGCCAAGTATCTGCGGGGAACGGTCTACCTGGAGCCCTCGCGCGAAACGGTATCGGTCATTCCTGGGCTACTCACGCGCATGCATGGTCGACGCTGGATAAGCGTCACCCGTCGTGAACTCACCAGGAAGCCCACCGTAACCGCACCAGCTCCGATCGACCCGAGCGCACCAAACCCGCTGGTTTCGACCGGCCTCGCGGCGCTGGTCGCAATTGAGACGAACGTCGTCGAGACCGGACCTGCGACGGTCGGCGGTCAGCCGGTGACCGAGTTCACCGGCACCGTCGACCCTTCGCTGCTGTCCAAGGACATCCACGTCAACTTCTCCGGACTGGAATCCGTTACGAGCGTCGCTGTAGTCCTTGACATCGCGCCAAACGGCCTGCTCAAGCGGATCAAGTTCATCGGCGCGGGCAAGGGCGTGGAATTCGACGCGATCGGCGAAGTACTCTCCATCAACACTCCTGTGGATGTCCACCCTCCCTCGCCAATAGACACAATCAGAGCCGTGAGCCTAACTCGGAACCAGCTCGACTACTTGAACCTTTGAGTTCGCCCTGGCTTGCCTGTATGCCGAGAAGCGGGTGGGAGACAGCCGCCGCATGGGCCAGTGTGCGGGAATGTCCCTTGAACAGTCACGAGCCCCGGGAGCGTTCGTCTCGGTGGCTCGTGACGTAGTAGCGTCCTCAGCGTGACTCCCTTGATGATGGACGGCGGCAACGGCGAGGCACACGAGACGCTTTTGCTTGCCCTCACGCTCGATGAGGCGCGGCAGCTAAGCGACGAACTGGAAGCCAAGTTGAAAGACCTGCCCTGGTCACGGCCTCAGGGCACCATCTCAATTGCGGATACGTTCGGTCGAACGCTCCTCGTGGACATCATGGAGCCGCACGACCCGCGTTATCGCCCTGAGCTTGGCTAGATCCCGCTCGACCCAGCGCCCTCATTCCCGTCGGCCCCGGTAGTGACCTGGCCCAGGGCGCGGGAATGTCCCTTGATGTCGTGGCGCCCAGTGGGTTTGGCGTCCTTCGCGTGGAGTGCCAAACTGTGCCTGTGAACAACCTACCGCCGCCGCGAGTTTCCAGGGAAGTCGGCGAGGCGCTTCAGAGCGCGTGGCCGCTCCTACAGGCCGCCAATGCCACGCAGCAGAAGATCATCGCACTCCTGCGCGAAGTCAAAGACGAGGGCTTGAGGCTCACTTCTGAGGAGCGGGCCACTCGTCAGCGGGAAATAGACGAGTTGCGGGAGCAGATGGGACGCGAGAAGCGCGCCGCTCGCCGCCCGATGGAGGAGCTGAAGGCGCGCTATCCCCAGTGGATTAATCTAAGTAGCCACCGTCTCCAGTCCCGTCAGCCAGATCGTCGAGCGCCGGTACGAGATCTGGAGGAGCAGCGAGGCCAGACCGGTCTGGGCCAGGGTGCGGGAATGTCCCTTGAAGCGGCGATCCCGCTTTCGTCTTGCACTAGCGAGCGTGGCCGATGCTGAGAGACGCGGTCAGCAGCCAAAAGCCCTTTCGTAAGGACGCTCTATGAGATTGAGGCCCGTACCGTCAGGCTCTCGCACGATCGGTCCAAGTTTGCGAGTACGGACGCGAGTGCGAGCCGTAATCGTTGGATGACCCTGTACGACGAGGGACACCTTCACGAGTTCCCCAATGCGAGGCTGATGTTCGTGCGCGTGGATTTCGATGCTTTCTGTGTAGCAGTGTCGGCTCGCATCGTCGCCCAATTTTTCCGTTCGGCCTTCTTCATAGACGTGATCTACCGCGAGATAGGCCGCGAACAGACGCGGCCCGCCTTCTTCTTCCCCTTCGAACTTTCCCCGCGGAGCAAAGGGCAAGGCTCGATTGAGACGGAAGTAGGACACGAATCCGGAGTTCGGCTCGCCATTTGCGGGCGCCTGCCTTGTGATCGTGAGGTCCTCGAACCGATAGCTCGACGCGGACTGCGCACGCGGCCTTGTCGGCTTCTCGGCCAGCGCTGCCCCAGGAAAGACCGTCAGGAGCCCGCCTGCGATAACGAATGGGAGCGCCGATCTCATGGCCACTGAGAGTACGTCGGCCAGCACGAGGACGCTTATGCCATCTCCAGGCGGCCAGAGGTTCGTCCGAGGCCACGCCGAGCTGGGCGAGCGTTCGGGAATGTCCCTAGAGGGAGGGAGCGGTCTAGTCGAGCGACGCCGAGAATGGCTTGCCTCCCTGCGTCCAGTAGAGCGTCCTGCCTGCGACCGCTAGCGATGACGGGTCGATGTCCGATCCGGCCGCAAGCATCCGGCTGCCGTTCTTGTCGACCGCTTGGACCTCGTATTCCGTCACGGGGTGTGCCGGCGACTGCCCTCTGCTTTCCAGGATCCAAGCCGTTGCTCCATCGCTCTTGAGCACCATTGCTTCAACCGTCCCCACCGTGGGTACATTGTGCAGGAGCCGACCGTTTCGAAGGTCCCGAACCATCACCGCGGATCTCCCGGCACCACCCCGTGGACTGCGGAGCGAGCTCGCCGACCATTCTTCAAAGGCCACCGTCGACCCGCTCAATGTCATGTGTCGTACGCCTTCGCCACCTTCTGGAGTGCCGACAACCGTAGCCAGCCCAAGAGCGTAAACACGGCCATGGCCGTAGGAACATCCGTAAATCTCCAGCTGCGCCCCCCTTGATTCGTACGCCTGGTAGACATCCGCCTGCGCATCTGCGACGAGCGTGCGCGAGCCGTTGTGAGGGCATCTCGGGGATGGCTTATGGCGGCTACTCGCGCCGCTTGCGGACGCCGTAGCCAAGAGTACGAGCATCGCAGCGGTCAAGTAGAAGCTGACTCGTTGCATACAGCTAAGACATCGACAAAGGGCATGAGTTGCGTGAGCGGCCGCGATGCGTCGTCCCCTCCAAGCTACACTGCCCCCCGAACGAGGCGTCGCCTGGGCCAGGGTGCGGGAATGTCCCTTGAGGACCGGCCCGTCTTTCAGCGTCGCGGCGACTGGTGTCAAGAGCCCGCTACCAGCCACGGTCATCCGGCTCAACGTGCGTGTGCGACGGTGGTAGGTTCCGCGTCGTCGATGATGGCTCGCCTACGCACCATCGGATTTCGGATGTACGGCAATCCTCCGACGAAGGATGCACCCAAGTCCGAGAGGCTCCGCTACATACGGAGGTTCTATGTGCGGCCACTGTGGGTCCCGGCGCTTGAGTTAGTTGTCGCCGTCTACGCCATTGTGGCGGTGCGCCAGACATGGCTCATCGCGGTTTTCGCCGTGGCCGCCGCGCTATGGATTCAAGGCTTCACGTCGCTCAGTTTGCGGATACGGCGCGCAGAACGCAGCGAGATGGCCGCTCACACAGGGAATGACCACAGGTGAGCAAGGTCTTTCGTCACTCTTCGGCGCTCCCGTGCGCCGCGAAGCATTCGGACGAGAAGTGCGCGCCGGGAGGCGTTCGCTGCGTGGGCCAGGGTGCGGGAATGTCGCTTGATCCCCCGGCCTACGAGACGGGCGACTCTAACCCTCGCCCGCCGGGCGAGAGCTGACCCGAGCGACCGTCCGACTACCGCTTACGCTTTCGCGCATTGCGCCGGGCCAGCAAGACTAGGACCACGGCGCCTAGGCCTCCGATGACAGGAACGCTGTATTCGTGCTGGTGGACCGCGGCGAACACGAAGGCAAGCGCAGCCAAGAGCCAGGCAATGCGAGCCCATATGGGTGGCGCCCTCATCTGTTCGATATCGGCACGCGTCCGCCAGCACCTGAGGCGTGCTTCGGCCAGCGGGCCGGAAGGTGGGCCTTGGCTGGGCCAGTGTTCGGGAATGTCCCTTGAGGACTGGGCACCCTAACGCTGGATAACGCATGCTGCGACGACGCGTCGGCTAGCGTTTACAAGATGGCGATCGACCCCGAGATCGTAGGTGAGCCTGTTGAGGAGCCGCCCGAGGATGGCGTGCGCGTGTTTCGGTACCGCGTCAAGCACGGTGATGTCGTGGACGACGTTCGAGTGGCTATCCCCAAGGCGGCCCTTACGCAGCCGCAGGGCTTCTGGGCGGCTCGCGTGGTGGGACCGAAGGGGCGCGCAGCGGTGGAACGTGCGCTAGGGAATGGTCGCATCCCGAAACGGGTCACGATCGGCCACCTCAGGGCCGACTTCGGCGACGACGTGCCGGGGACGATGCTCAGCTGAGCACACCGGGCAGCTCACTGGAAAGGGCATGTGAGGCGTCTAGCGACCGGGTCTTGACCTGAGCCAGGGTGCTGTCCCGCGAGTGGGACCGAGCTGTCCCCCCGGGTCGGGCCGGGCCGCCGCGATAACCGATTATGTAAAGCGCCGAGAACAGGGCGCCATCTGAGCACTGCCGGCCGCTCTTCTCGCCTGCTCGCCTGCAACCCCAAGCACTTCCGCTTTCCGTTGGAAATCGGCTCACCGGCTTCAGGCATCGCGGCGGTTGTCGAAGCAGTCGCATGCGCCGCGGCCGCAGACGCCTGAGCCTGACCCAACAGGTCGCATTGCTGAGCCTCGTTCCAATGGTGGCGCTGGGCTTCGTCCTCGCGCGCGTGCTGGAGAATCAGATCGTCACAAGCACCCTCGCCGACGAGGACGAGGCCGCGCAGCTGATCGCCCATCTCGCAATCCAGCCGCGCCTGTCGCCGCAGGACCTCAAGACGGGCCTGAGCGCCCAAGACGTCAAGGCGCTTGACGAGCAGCTGAGTGGGCGCTCGGTCACGCGGGACCTTGCGCGTATCAAGATCTGGAACGCCGGCCACACGGTCATCTACTCCGATGACCACAGCGTGATCGGGCGGACGTTACAGCCCAGCGATGATCTCGAGGCCGCGCTCGATGGCCGGCCCGAGGACGCGACCGTCGTGACGCCGGCCGCACACAGCGAGACGGCGAGCGAGGTCGGTCTCGGACAGCTCGTCGAGGTCTATGTACCGCTGCGCTTCGCGGCGTCCGGTCCTCCCGAAGGCGCCTTCGAGATCTATCTGAGCTATCACGCGATCGCCGCGACGATCAGCCGCGACAAGCGAATGATCGTGCTGCTCCTGTCGATCGGGCTAGCCCTGCTGTGGGCCGTGCTGTATCGAATCGTCGCGAGAGCCTCGCGGCGCCTGCGTCGCCAGGCCGAGGAGAACTACTTTCTGGCTCGTCACGACCAGCTCACGGGACTGCCCAATCGCACGCTGTTCATCGAGCGTCTCACGGAAGCGCTGCGAGATGAACAGCCCCGGCGGGGCGTCGTGTCGGTGCTGCAGATCGACCTGGAAGGCTTCAAGCAGATCAACAACACGCTCGGCACCGCGGTCGGCGACCGCGTGCTGCGCGAGGTTGGTCGACGCCTGCAATCGAAAGTCACGCGCGAGACGCTGCTGGCCCGCGTCGGGGCCGACGAGTATGCCCTGCTGTGTCCTGTGACACGGAGTGTTCCCGACGCGCTGGCGGTCGCAGCCGCCGTGCAATCGAGCCTCGAGTCGCCGATCGCGCTCCACGGCATTGCGCTCAACATCGAGGCGAGCATTGGAGTGGCCGTCATGTGGGAGCACGCGGACGATCTCGACACCCTGCTCCAACGAGCTGATCTCGCGCTTTCGCGCGCCAAGTCCCACCACAGCCGTGTTGAGGTCTACTCGCCCGAGCAGGACAGCTTCGATCCGACGCGACTGAGGCTGCTCGGCCAAGTGCGCTCCGCCTTGGAGCGCGACGAGTTCGTGCTGCACTATCAGCCGAAGATCGACCTCGAGACGAGGCGGATATCCGGTGTCGAGGCGCTGCTTCGCTGGCGCCACCCCGAACACGGCCTGCTGGCGCCGTTGAAGTTCATCCCGCTCGTCGAGCAGACCGCGCTCATCGGCCCGGTCACGCTGCACGTCATCGATGCCGCCCTGGGTCAGGCCTCGCGTTGGCGCGAGCTCGGGCTGCACATGGGGATGGCGGTCAATCTGTCCGCGCGCAATCTGCTCGACCCCGAGCTTCCCAGAGAGGTCGAACGGCTGCTCGCCGAGCACGGCATCCCAGCGGATCAACTGACCGTGGAGGTCACCGAGAGCGCCACGCTGGCCGACCCTGAGCGGGCGGTCCGCGTGCTGGACGCCCTGCGCGATGCCGGCGTGCTGGTGTCAATCGATGACTTCGGCACCGGCAATGCTTCGATCGAGTCTCTGGCGAAGCTCCCGGCAGACGAGATCAAGATCGACAGATCCTTCATCACGGATATCTGCGAGGACAAGCGGGCCGAGGCCATCGTCCATTCCACCATCGACCTCGCACGCCACCTCGCGTTGAAGGTGGTGGCCGAGGGCATCGAGAGGGAGGCCGTCCTCGACCATCTCGCTGGGCTCGGCTGCGACACCGGGCAGGGCTATGCCATCTCCCGGCCGCTGGCCGCCGAGCAGCTCACCGAACGGCTTCTGGCCGACCTGCGACCCCTCCACGCGAGTGCTGAGTTCCTCCTCGCACAAGCACCTAGCGAGGCCCATCGGCCAGGTCGCGTGCGCGCAGCAGGATCGAGTCGATCATCGGCTCGGTGAGCCGGCCCGTGAACGTGTTCTGCTGGCTCGGGTGGTAGCAGCCGATCAGCCAGCGACTCCCCTGGCGGAGCTCGGCGCCGTGGCCAAAACGTGGACGAGGTGAAGGCAGCGGCCCGCCGTCGTCGGCAGGCGTCACGATCAGACGCAGAGCGGCATCCCAAGCGAACGCACCCAGGCACAGCACCACGCGCACCTTCGTGAGCAACGCGAGCTCGCGGGCGCCGAACGGAAGGCACGCGTCACGCTCGGCCGTCGTCGGCCGGTTCGCGGGAGGCGCGCAGCGGACGCCGGCGGTGATCCACATGTCCGCGAGCGCCAGGCCGTCGTGGCGATCGCGCGAAACAGGCTGGTTGGCGAACCCTGCCCGCCACAGAGCGGCGAACAGGAAGTCCCCTGAGCGATCGCCGGTGAACATGCGCCCGGTTCGGTTCGCTCCGTGGGCCGCCGGCGCCAGCCCCAGCACGAGCACACGGGCCAGCGGGTCGCCAAAGCCCGGCAGCGGGCGTCCCCAGTACTCCTCGTCGGCGAAGGCAGCGCGGCGCTCGCGGGCGACCTGCTCGCGCCAGGCGACCAGGCGCGGACACCGCCGGCAGCGAGTGATCTCCTCGGCGAGCGCCTGTAACTCCGTCGCATTGTGCGATTTCACACGGGCAGTAGTAGCATCGGTTGGCACATGCCACTGTGGATGTTGATCGTGATCCTCGCCACGCTCATCAAGCTCCCCATTGCCGGGCTGCTGTTGTGGATGCCGTTTCGCAACGATGAGGCCATGCGCATGCCCGAAGCGCCTGACTCATCTGATGACGACGGCGGCTCAAAGACGCTCCCGGGGGGCTCCACGGATCCTCACCCGCGGGCCCCGCACCCGCGCTCACCGCGCCGCGGTCCGCACGGCTCCCCCCCGCCCCCCGCACCGCGCAGAGTTCGCACCGTCGTGACGGCGGTCGGCCGGCGCGAGGCGCAGATCTCACACTGACCGCGGGTCGCGGCGGCTAGCGGTTGCGCTTGCGTTGCTGGCGCGCGGCCTTCGCTTTCGCGCGCCGTCGCTGCAGCCGCGCAGCCGAGTCGCGCGTAGTGCCGCCCTCGCTCAACTGGCCCTCGGCCACAGGCGCCACTTTGCGGGCATCTCGAATGATCACGAAGGCGATCCCGATCAGCAGCGCAAACGCCGCCACGATCGCGATGATGATCACCCTTTTCGAGTTGGTGGTCGATTCGGTCGCGGTCGTCGTCGTCGTCACGGTCGTCTGCGTCGGCGTCGTCGCCTGCGCCCCTTCCGTCAGTTCGCTGAGCGAGCCGCTCCCACTCAGGTTGCTGGCCGACATCGCCGCCGGAGCGCTGGCGCCGGCGAGCGCAAGGGCGATCAGCGCACACAGGCACAACCATGCGGCGCGATTGCGCGAGGATCCGAAGTACAGGCGCGGCACGCGGCGAGCATAGCGTCTGGGCCATCGGCGGTGGACGGGCCCGCAACACGCGCAGTCTCAGGCGTACGGTGTCCCCACGCCATAGAATGACGGCCGATGCCTCCCAAGCAACGACAGGTCCGGATGGAGCAGCGCGGCGGCATCGAGGCCATCCAGGCCCTTGAGCAGCGCTCTGACGAGGAGCTCGAGGGCGAGACCAAGTACAAGTCCGCGGCGATGGCGATACTCGGCGCGCGCGCCTCCGAGCGCTTCGACGCGGAGGCCGCGCGCGGCTATTTCCAGCGCGCGATCGCCGCCGCCCGCCCGCAGGAGCGGATGCAGATAAGGCGCATGGCCGACGCGTCGCTCGCGCTCGCCGAACGGCGCGCGGGTGACCTCAAGGACGCGGTCGAGCGCCTCGGTCAGGAGCCGCCCAGCGGCCGGCAGATGTTTGCGCTGCGTGCCATGGGGCTGCTGATGCCCCCCTCCTCCGCCGGCATCCTCGCGCGCCTGCGCGGCATCGTCCTGATTCTGGTCCTTATCGTCGTGCTGCTCGCGGTCGGCCTGGGTCTCGTCGAGCTGATCGCGTTGCCCTTCGGCGGGATCGGGTTGGCGCCCGGCATCCTCCTGGGGTTGTTCCTCGTGGTGGCCGTCCTCGGCGTGGTCGCGGCGATCGGCAGGCGCCGGCGCGATCGCGGCAAGGCCGCCAGCCGCTAGCGGATCCCGCTGTGATCCGGCGCCTGCTGAGCGCCGCAGCCGGTAAGGGGTTGCCGGGACAATACGCTTGGGTCGTGCGCGCGCCAGTCTGTCTGATCGTGAACCCCGCCGCCGGAGGTGGCAAGGCCGGGCGCCTCGCGCCTTCAGTGGAGCAGCAGTTGCGAGCACACGGGCTGACCGTGAGCCGCGCCGACACGCGCGACCTCGACCACGCCCGCGAGCTCGCCCGTGAGGCGGCCGACCGGGGCGAGACGATCGCCGCGTTGAGCGGCGACGGCATGGTCGGCGCTCTCGCGGACACCCTGCGGGATGTTCCAGGCGCCGTTCTCGGCGTGCTCCCGGGTGGTCGCGGCAACGATCTGGCGCGCGTGCTCGGCATCCCCGACGATGCGCTCGCGGCCTGCGCCACGATCGCCGATGGCATTCCCCGCGCGGTCGATCTCGGCCTCGTCAGCGATGCCGCCTCCGGCGAGCGCGGCCGCGCGTTCGTCGGCATCGCCTCAGTCGGCTTTGACAGCGAAGCCAACCGCATCGCCAACGAGGCTCCGGCGTGGCTCGGGGGCCTCGTGTACGCATACGGGGCGCTCCGCGCGCTGCTCTTCTGGCGGCCCGCGCGTTTTGAGATCGAGCTCGACCCGCCGGGGGAACGTCGCAGCTTCAGGGCCTACTCGATCGGAGCCGCCAACTCGAAGGCATATGGCGGTGGCATGCGCGCCGCGCCGGACGCGATGCTCGACGACGGCCTGCTCGAGGTCCCGGTGCTCGAGAGCGTCGGCAAGCTCAGATTTCTGATGAAGATCTTCCCGAAGGTTTTCAGCGGGGCGCACGTGCAGGAGCTGAGCGTGAGCGTGTTCCGCGTGGCCGAGGTCGCGATCAGCGCCGACCGTCCATTCACGATGTACGCCGACGGCGACCCCATCGGTGAGCTGCCCC
This sequence comes from uncultured Solirubrobacteraceae bacterium, assembly GCA_963779605.1. GTDB lineage: Bacteria > Actinomycetota > Thermoleophilia > Solirubrobacterales > Solirubrobacteraceae > Palsa-744. The sequence continues at coordinate 919,159 of CAVZYR010000003.1, read as the reverse complement.
TGCGGGTGCGCGCGCTGCGTGGCGCTGTCACGATCCTGACGCCGACCGCCGGACCGGCCGATTCGCCCTTCGCTGAGACCGCGCCCGCGTCAACGTCGGCCGGTCCGGCGAGGGTGCCGGCCGCGCTACCCGAGTCGGCGCCCGGGCTCCCGGACAGCGATTGATGGCGAGCACGCTCGCCCCGAAGCTCGCTCTGGCCCGGACGGTTGGTGCGCTCTCGCGCATGCGCGGCGGCGGCACGAGCGTGCCGGGAAAGGTCCTGATGCGCCTTGCTCCGGATGCGATCGCCGTGCTCGGCGCGCGCCTGCGCGAGGGCAGCGTGCTGATCTCGGCCACGAACGGAAAGACGACGACGGCCGCGATGGCGGCCCGGATCTTCGAAGAGGCCGGAGTGCGGCTGGTGCACAACCAGGCAGGCGCCAACATGGCCGGCGGGATCGCCACGACGCTGCTCTCGTCGTCTCGTCCACATCGAGCGATGGCCGGCGATCTCGGTCTGTTCGAGGTCGACGAGCTGTGGCTGAGTTCTGTGGCAGCCCAACTGCATCCCCGCGCGGTGCTGCTCGGGAACCTGTTCCGGGACCAACTCGACCGCTACGGCGAGCTCGACGCGATCGCGGAGAGCTGGGAGCAGACGCTGCGCGAGGCTTCACTCGCCGCGCCCGCGCAGTCGAGCACCGCCCGCACGGCTCCGGCACCCCCGCAGCTCGTCCTCAACGCCGATGACCCACTGATCGCCGATCTCGGCCGGGATATCTCTGGAGTCGTGTACTTCGGGGTCAATGACGATTCGCTCGCTCTCGAGGGCATGGCCCACGCCGCCGACGCCAAGCACTGCCGCCGCTGCGGCGCGCCGTGTGTGTTCGACGCCGTCTATCTCGGCCATCTCGGCCACTATCGCTGTCCGAGCTGCGGACAGGCCCGGCCGGAGCCGTCGGTCCTCGCAACGCACGTGATCCTCGAAGGCGTGCGCGGGGCTCGCTTCACGCTGTCCACGCCCGCCGGTGAGGCGCAGGTCGCATTGCAGGTGCCCGGTCTCTACAACGTCTACAACGCCCTCGCCGCGGCGGCGCTCGCCACCGCGCTCGAGGTGAGTTTGAAGGACATCGTCACGGGCCTCGCGAGCACGCAGGCCGCATTTGGCCGCGCCGAGACCGTCACGCTGAACCTCCCCGACACCGCGGTCGATTCGGTCATGCAATCGGCCCGAAGGGACATGCGGATCCTGCTCGTGAAGAACCCGGCGGGCGCGAACGAGGTGCTTCGCACACTCGCCCTTGAGCCGGGCGAGCACGATCTTCTGGGGGTGCTCAACGACAACATCGCCGACGGACGCGACGTCTCCTGGATCTGGGACGCGGACTTCGAGCTGCTGGGTGGACGCGTGCGCCGCGTCACCTGCAGCGGCAGCCGCGCACCGGAGCTCGCGGTGCGCTTCAAGTACGCCGGGATCGATCCCGAGCGCATCCACGTTCAGCCAGAGCTCCCGCTCGCGCTGGGTGAGGCCGCCCGCGACCGCCCGCCCGTCAACACGCCGCTGTATGCGCTACCGACCTACACCGCAATGCTCGCGCTGCGGGAGTTGCTCGTCGCGCGCGGCGAGGCGCGCAACGCATGGTGGTGAGCTCGCCCGAGGTCGTCTGGCACGATCTGGAGTGCGGCTCCTATCGCGCCGATCTTCCGCTGTGGCGGGAGCTGGCCGATCGCGCGGCGCTGGACGGACGCAGCGCGCGCGTCCTCGACGTCGGCGCCGGAACTGGTCGCGTCGCGCTGCAGCTGGCGCGGGCCGGCCATCGGGTGACGGCGCTCGACATCGACGACGGCCTGCTCGACGCTCTGCGCGAGCGCGCCGCCGAGCTGGGCATCGAGACGGTCTGCGCGGACGCGCGCTCGTTTGAGCTCGGCCGCGCCGACTTCGACCTCTGCCTGCTGCCGATGCAGACCATGCAGCTGCTCGGCGGCTCAGACGGGCGCGTCGCCTTTCTGAGGCGTGCACGCACGCACCTGCGCCCGGGCGGTCTGCTCGCGATCGCGATCGTCACCACCGTCGAACCGTTTGACTGCTCCGACGGCGACGTCGGGCCGACACCTGAGAGCGTACGTGTGGGCGATGCCCTGTTCCTCAGCCGCCCCACCCGGGTCCGCGCGCTCGGCGAAACCGTGCTGATCGAACGCGAGCGGTTGATCTACCGCGACGCCGGCGACGCGCACGGGCGAGGCTCCGCTGAGCCGCCGGCCGCGCGCGATGTGATCGAGCTTCAACGCGTCGATGCATCCCAGCTCGAACGCGAGGCCACGATCGTCAAGCTCCACCGCGAGCCGAGCCGCACGCTTGCGCCAACCGAGGATCACGTGGGCGGGACGGTGGTGATGCTGCGTGCCTGACCCACTGGCCGCAGGCGCCGGGCGCGTGCTGCGGGTGTGCGCGCTGTACCCGGACCTCATGAACATCTATGCCGACCGTGGCAACCTGCTCGTGCTGGAACGCCGCTGCCTGTGGCGTGGCATCGGCTTTGAGCTTCACGCAAGCGGGCTGGGCGAGTCGTTTGACCCCGACGCCCACGACCTCTTCTATCTCGGCGGGGGCCAGGATCGAGACCAACGCCTGTGCGCGGAGGATCTGCTCTTGAACAAGCGCGACGCCCTGCACGCGGCCGCGGCGCGCGGAGCGGTGGTGCTCGGCGTGTGCGGCGGCTACCAGCTCCTCGGACGCTCCTACACGCTCGGTGAGGAGCGGATCGCCGGCGTCGAGCTGCTCGACGTGCACACGGTGCGCGAGCCCGGACCGCGCCTGATCGGCAACGTCGCGATCGAGGTCTCGCTCGAGGATGAGTCGCCCGGCGAGCGCTCGGGACTCCTCGCGGGCTTCGAGAACCATGGCGGGCGCACCTGGCTCGGCGACGGCCAGCAGCCGCTCGGGCGCGTCCTGAAGGGCTACGGCAACGACGGGCGCACGGGCGTGGAGGGAGCGAGGCGGGGCAACACGATCGGCACCTACCTGCACGGTCCGCTGTTGCCGAAGAACGTGTGGTTCGCCGACTGGCTGATCGCGCGGGCGCTGGCGCTCGAGCCGGATGAGCTCGCCCCGCTCGAGGACGCGCTCGAGCGCGAGGCGCACCTCGGCGCCCGCCGTGCCGCTAGTGTGTGACCCTCGGCCGCCCCCGTAACCGCGCAAACTCGGCGATCGCCGGCGCCGCGTCGCCGCAGCGGCTCGTAGGATCGCGCACCGTGGACCTGTCCGAGTACCAGCGGCGCTCGCGCCGCACCGCCGAGTATCCGCGCAGCGACTGGCTTGCCTATCCGGCGCTGGGCCTGGCCGGCGAGGCCGGCGAGGTCGCCGAGCACGCCAAGAAGGCGATCCGCGACGACGCCGGCACGATCAGCAAGGCGCGCCGCCAGGCGATGGCGATGGAGCTCGGCGACGTGCTCTGGTATGTCGCGCAGCTGGCGAGCGAGCTGGACCTCGACCTCGACGAGATCGCCGAGGCAAACCTTGAGAAGCTGCTCTCCCGCCAGCGCCGCGGGGTGCTGTCGGGCAGCGGGGACGAGCGCTAGAGCGGGGAGGCGACGGCGAAGCGGGAGAAGCGCCCGGCCAGGCGCGCCGGTACGAGCGCGCTGACCCTGACGCCCTCGGGCGTGTCGGTGCGGCTGATCTCACCGGCGACCTTGTGCAGCTCGGCGAGGCTTCCGCCGTCGGCGTAGGGGACGAGCAGCTCGACCGGGCGAAGCGTGTGCAGAAGCTCGCGTTCGATGCGCGCGCACAGCTCTTCGAGGCCGGCCCCTGTCGTGGCGCTGACGAGCACGGCGTCGGGGTGGCGAAGCCTCAGCTCGTCGCGCGCATCCTCGTCCAGCAGATCGACCTTGTTCGCCACCAGCAGGCGCGGGCGATCGCCGGCGCCGATCTCCTCGAGCGTCTGCTCGACCGAGCGGCGCATTATCTCCGCCTGCGCCTCCGGCGCGGATCCGTCGAGCACATGCGCAAGCAGATCCGCGCGGCGCGTCTCCTCGAGCGTCGCTCCGAAGGCATCGACCAGCTGGTGGGGAAGCTTCGAGATGAAGCCGACGGTGTCGGTCAGCAGATAGGACCGTCCGGCGCTCCGGCCGGCGCCGTTCGGCGCCGCGGCGTGAGGCTCGGCGCCGTTCGGCGTGGCGTCTCCCGAGCGGGCCTGGGCTGAGCGCTTGAGCATCCGCGTGGTCGGGTCGAGCGTGTGAAACAGCCGGTCGCCGACACCCACCTCGGCGCCCGTGAGCGCGTTCAGCAGCGTCGACTTGCCGGCGTTCGTGTAGCCGACGAGCGCGATCGTGGGAAGCGCCGCCCGCTCACGCTCGGCGCGCTGGACCGCGCGCGTCCCCTTCACATGCTCAAGGCGGCGGCGCAGGGCCGCGATCCGATCGCGCGCCAGGCGGCGGTCGGTCTCGATCTGGGTCTCCCCCGGTCCCCTCGTGCCGATGCCGCCGCCGAGGCGCTCGAGGTGGCTCCACAGCCCGCGCATGCGTGCGAGGTTGTACTCCAGCTGGGCCAGCTCGACCTGGAGCTTGCCCTCCGCGCTGTCGGCGTGCGAGGCGAAGATGTCGAGGATCACCGTCGTTCGATCGACCACCGGGAGGCCGATCGCCTCCTCGAGGTTGCGCTCCTGGCGCGCGCTCAGCTCATCGTCGCATGCGATCAGGTTCGCCTCGCAGGCCCTGGCGGCCGCCTTCGCCTCCTCGACCTTGCCCGGGCCGAGGTAGGTGTTCGGGTGCGGCTGCTCACGCCGCTGCACCATCTCCCCCACGACGGCCACTCCGGCGGTCCGCAGCAGCTCGCCCAGCTCGGCGAGGTCGTCCCCCTCGGGCAGTGCCGCTACGCAGAAGGCGCGCTGCAGCGCGCGCTGGGTTTGCTCCATCTGCGTGTCAATTCTAGAAGCTAGCCCGCGAGCTCACCGAGGCGACCGACCGCCTCGAGCAGCCGGTCGTCCGGGGTCGTCAGCGAGATGCGGAACCATCCCTCGCCGGCCGGTCCGTAGATCGCGCCCGGCGAGAGCACGACGCCCGCGCGCTCGAGCACATGCTCGCAGTAGGCCGCCGAGCTGGCAAAGCCATCGGGCACCGGTGCCCACACATAGATCGTGCCGCGCGGTGGGCGCACGTCTACGCCGATTGCCTGCAGCGCGTCGCACACGAGATCGCGCCGGCGCAGGTACAACTCGTTCATCGAGGCGACCTCCGCGTCGGCGGCCGGGGAGAGCGCGGCGATGCCGGCGAGCTGCACGGCCTCGAACAGGCCGGAGTCGATATTCGTCTTCAGGCGCCAGTAGATCTCGAGCGCCTCGGCGTTGCCGACCGCCACCGCGCAGCGCCAGCCGGTCATGTTGTAGCCCTTGGACAGCGAGAACACCTCAATGCCCACGTCCTTCGCACCCGGCGTGGCCAGAAACGAGGGCGCCCGGTAGCCGTCGTATGTGATCTCGCTGTAGGAGTTGTCGTGCACGACGAGGATCTCGTGCTCGCGCGCGAACTCGACGACGCGCTCGAAGAAGCCCTCCGGGACGACCGCGCCGGTCGGGTTGTTCGGATAGTTGAGGTACATCAGCCGCGCTCGCGCGGCTACGTCCTCTCCGATCGCCTCCAGATCCGGGGCAAAGCCGTGCTCGGGCAGCAGCGCCATCAGCACCGGCTCGGCGCCGGCCAGCCAGGGACCGCCGGTGTACACGGGGTAGCCGGGGTCCGCGGCCAGCGCGTAGTCCCCGGGGTCGAGAAAGGCGAGGTTGAGGTTGAAGATAGCCTCCTTGGCGCCGATCGCCGGGATGATCTCGCGCTCGGGATCGAGTGAGACGTCAAAGCGGCGCGTGTAGAAGTCGCACACGGCGGCGCGGAAGTCCTCGCGCCCGCGGTTGGACGGATAGCGGTGCGTCTCCGGCTCGGTCACGGCCTCCTGCATGGCCTCCACGACGAGCGCCGGCGTGGGGCGATCGGGGTCGCCGATGCCGAGGCTGATCACGTCGACGCCCGCGGCGCGCTTGGCGGCGATCTTGCGCTCGAGCTCGGCGAACGCGTATGGCGGGATGCGCTCAAGGCGCTTACTCGGTCTCATCCGGCTCCTTCGATCTCGGAAACCCAGGCTCTCTCACCGGCCCTCCCCGAGCTCCTCGAGCTCCCGCTGGAGCTCGTCGCTGAGGCGACCCTCGAACACGGGCAGGGCCCAGCCTGACAGGTACACGTGCAGATGCTCGTCCACCTCGACCTCCAGCTCGCCGCCGTCGAGCACGACGATGACACGTTCCGCGCCGCCCGGCCGATCGCCGCCGCGAGCCCGGCGCGCGCCCAGCACATAGGCGATCGCCGCACCGGTGGCGCCGGTGCCCGAGGACAGCGTCTCCCCCACGCCGCGCTCGAAGATGCGTGCGCGAACGCGCGCCGGCGGCCCAGGGTCGAGCTCGGTGAACCACGACACGTTCGTGCGGTTGGGAAAGAGCTCATGACCTTCGATCGGCGGGCCAACGGCTGCGAGATCGAGGGCCGCCAGCTCGGCCGTGTCGGCGACGGCGATCGCGCACTGCGGGTTGCCGATCGACACGTGTTGGAAGCGCCAGCTGCTCGCTGCAGGTGCCCCCGCGCCCGCCGCCTCGGCGGGCTGCGCCGGCAGAAGCGCCGCGCCGTCGGCGGGGCCGGACGGGAAGTCCTTGGAGGCCAGCCGGGCCTGACCCATGTCGACGCGGCAGCTGAAGCGACCGGTGATGCTCGCGTGGATCGGCCCGGCGGCCGTGCGTATCGAAAAGGCGTCCTCGTCGGTCCAGCCGCGCCGGCGCAGGTACAGGATCGCCTCGCGTGCCCCGTTGCCCGACAGCTCGGCCTCGGAGCCGTCGGGGTTGTAGATGCGAAGGGCGGCCACGTAGCTGGCGTCCTCTGGGCGCAGGAGCTCGAGCACGCCGTCTGCGAACACGCCCACGTGGCCCTCGCACAGCCGGCGCACGCGCGCCGGTGTGAGCGCGAAGGGCAGCTCGTCGTGCTCGACGATCAGATAGTCGTTGCCGAGGGCCTGCCACTTCTCGAATCTCATGAGGGGCCGCAGTCTAGGATCTCCTCGGCCACAGCGAGCGGCGCGCGGTCGCTGACATCGATCACGCGGACGCCCGCGAGCTTGCGCATCCATGTGAGCTGGCGGCGGGCGTAGTTGCGCGTGCGGCGCTTCATGCTCGCGACGTCGTCGCTAAGCAGCTCTTCGAAGCCGAGGGCCTTTCGCGCCGTGGCCGAGGCGCCGGCGACATGCGCGCGGCGCACCTCCTCACGGGCGCCCGCGGCGAGCATCTGATCGACGCGGGCGTCGATCAACCCGTACAGCCGATCGCGCTCCATCGTCAGGCCGGCCAGGAGCGTCGGATGGCGCAGCTCGGCGCTCCACAGCTGCGAAGCCTCCTCCGGCGGCTCGAGCTCGCCCGCGTCCAGCAGCTCGAGCGCCCGCACCACGCGCTGGCGGTCGTTGGGGTCGATCCCCTCGGCCGCCCACGCCGCGCGCCGCGCGAGCAGCGCGTGCAGGGCCGGCGCACCGTGCAGCTGAAGCTCCGCCGTCCAGTGCTCGCGCACGCCCTCCGGCGGGGGCGGCCGCAGGTCGAGCTCGGCCAACGCCGCACGCAGGTACAGGCCGGTGCCGCCGACGACGATCGGCCGTCGCCCTGACACGAGCAGGCCATCGATCTCAGCGTGCGCCAGCTCGGCGTACTGGCCGACGCTGAAGGTGGCGTCGAGCGGCAGGAAGCCGACGAGCCGGTGTTCGAGGCTCGCGCGCTGGCTCGGCGAGGCCACGCCCGTGAGCGTCTCAAGGCCGGCATACACCTGCAGGGCATCGGCGGACACCGCCACCGGGTCCTCGCCGCGAGCCCGCAGCAGCTCGGCGAGCGCGACGGCGATCGCGGTCTTGCCGACGCCGGTGGGACCGAACAGGGCGATGAGCTCATAAGACCGTGACCCGGGGGCGTCCATCGCGGTTGAGTATCGCCGCGATCAGCCACGGCCCCACCCCCGGCGCCTCTCCAGATGACGGGAGCGGAGAGCGCCAGAGGGTGAGGCCGCTCCCTCCTCCTGGAGGGGCCACTGGCCAATGGCCCCATCGGGGAACCCGAGCCGAGCGCCGCACTACCGGGCACGCTTTTGTCCTACTAGTCCAAACCTCGCGGGGCGATTTTGTACGCCTGGGTTGACGAGCGCTGTTGAAATCACGGACTGGGGAAGTTTTCAGGACGCGCAGAGTCTTGGAAGACGAGGGCTTTGCATGCGAGCGGAGCCTCCTCTGGTCGCGTCAAGGACCGGCGTATCCCCCGGAGTCCCCTTGCCTCCGGTTGCCCGGTATGAACGTTGCGCCTGCGGGAGCGGGGCGCATGCAGGACGGCCGGTCCGCGCACCCCCCTGAGCGGGCCGGCCGTCACTCTGCCTGCTGTTGGGCAGCGTTCCTCAGAAGAGCGTGTCCTGACGTGCCGAGCGCGTCGACGGTCGCTCGCTCTGCGAAGGCCGTGAGACCAGCCCGAACGCCCTGGGGCCGTCGGACGGCCCTCGCCGGCGCACCAGCCGTGTCAGGCGCTCGCGCTCCTGCTTCGAGGCGTACGCGCCGCGCCGGTAGAGCGCCTCATAGCGGGGCAGGAGATCGGGGCGCTGGGCCTCGAGCCAGGCCATGAAGACCTGCCGCACGTCGCCCCGCAGATGCAGCGCCACACCGCCGATGCTCGTCGCCCCCGCCGCCGTGGCCATCTCCAGAAGCGGCTCGACCTGCTCGGGCGCGTCGTTGATCCCGGGCATCAGCGGCGCTACGAGGACACCGGTCGGAATCCCGGCGCGGTTCAGCTCCGCCACCGCCTCAAGGCGAGCACGCGGGTGAGGCGTGTGCGGCTCCGTCGCCCTCCAGGCCTTCTCGTCGAGGGTGGGGATCGACAGGCACGCGCTGAAGCTCGTGCGCTGGGCGATCTCGAGCATCAGCTGAAGGTCGCGCAGCAAAAGCGGCGACTTGGTCAGCACCGAGCACGGGTTGGCGGCGTCACGCAGCGCCTCCCAGATGCCCTGCATCAGCTTGTAGCGCCCCTCGACCCACTGGTAGGGGTCCGTGTTCGTCCCGAGCGCGACGTGCTCGTGCTTCCAGGATGCGCGCGCCAGCTCGACGCGCAGCAGCTCCGGCGCGTTCACCTTGACGACGATCTCGCGCTCGAAGTCTCTGCCGGCGTCGAAGTCGAGGTACTTGTGCGTCGGCCGGGCAAAGCAGTAGGTGCAGGCATGCGTGCATCCCCTATAGGGGTTGATCGTCCAGCGGAACGGCATCTGTGACTTCTCGGGGACGCGGTTGAGGATGGAACGCGCGCTCACCTCGTAGAAACGGATATCGAGCGCCTCGGGGGCGTCGAATCGCCGCACGACCGCCTCGTCGCGGTATCCGGGCAGCCGTCGCTGCTCTTCCTCGGTCAGCGTCAGGTTGCTCCAGCGCACGAACGTATGTTCGCATACGCGACGGACGTGCGTCCGCTCCAGGTCGCGGCGGCCGGCAGCCGCCGCCCCCGCCGCTTGTGCAAGATCGCTGGCGCGGTGGTCCGTCGCGGTGCGCGGCACCTATTCCTCGGAGTCCGCGTCGAACGAGGGAGGCCCAATGGCCAGAATCATCGTGACGACCCAGGAGCGCGAACGCTCGGACGCTCGCGTGATGCTCAACCCGCAGTACCGCTCCGACCAGCTCGGCGACGAGCGTGCGCAGCTGATGGAGCGGCTGGGCTGGACCGTTGTCGACGCAGAGCCCCGGATCGTCGGCTGGCGAGCCAAATACCCTCGTCGTGGGCGCGCCTAGACGTCGAACCGCCTTCGCCAGACATGGCATCGACGGCATTCTTGGCTCCAGCAAGCCGATTACGCCATCCCTTACAAAACCCCTACACACGTCTATGGCCCGGCTTAGACGCCACTACGGGTACGCTTAGCGCGGGGACCGACGATGGCTTGCATAAGCAGCCAATCGACCCCAGGAGGTCCGCATCATGAACATATCCAAGATGCTCGGCGCGACGATGGTGGCGGGTGCGCTCGCCACCGCCGGTGCCGCGGCGGGCATCAGCGGCGCGGCGGCGGCGACCGGTAGCAGCGCCACGCCATCGACCACGTCAACCACTCCCGCGCCCACGACCCCGGCGCCCTCGCAGAAATCAGGGACGCCGGCGGCGCCGAACGCTACGCCCGGGAAACACGCCTGCCCGAACATGGGCTCCGGTTCTACCGGAAGCTCGGGCCCAAGCTCGGGGACAGGGCCGAACTCGGGTGCCAGCTACCCGGGCGCGGCCGCCGGCGCGAGCTACCAATAGGACGGGGTTCCGCGGACCCTGGGCCACCGCACCCGCCAGCGACGCCACTCCACCGGCGTCCGCTGGCGGGGGCGGGATCGGCTCCGCCGCCGTCTCAGTGCCCGGCCGCTCGCGCCAGCAGCTGTTCCTCGCCCGCGAGCGTCTGACTGGTCGTGGCCGTTATCAGCACGTCGGTCAGCTCGCCGGGGCTCGCGAGGCCGTTGAAGTTCACGACCTTGTTGTGACGCGTGCGTCCCCGCAGACGCTCCGGATCGGTGCGTGAGGGCCCTTCGACGAGGACCTCGAGCGTGCGCCCGAGGAAGCGCTGGGCGCGCGCGAGCGCATCGCGCTGCACGAGCTCGAGCAGCCGTTCCATGCGCTCCACCTTGACCGGATGCGGTATCTGCGCAGCGGTCATCTGCGCCGCCTCGGTGCCGCGGCGCGGTGAGAAGATGAACGTGAAGGCACTGTCGTAGCCGACCTCCTGCACGACCTCCATCGTCTCTGTGAAGTCCGCCTCGGTCTCCCCGGGAAAGCCGACGATGATGTCGGTGCTCAGCGACGTGTCGGGCAGGTGCTCGCGAATCAACGCCACCCGCTCGAGATAGCGCCGGCGGTCGTAGGTGCGTCGCATCGCCTTCAGGATTCGGCTCGAGCCCGATTGCAGCGGCAGGTGGATGTGCTCGCACACGCTCTGGAGCTCGGCGTGCGCGCGAATCACGTCCTCGCGCATGTCCTTCGGGTGCGGGCTTGTGTAGCGGATGCGCTCGATCCCCTCGATGCCGTCGAGCAGTCCGAGCAGCTCGGCGAAGCTCACGCGTGCGGGCACGGCCCCATCGGGAATGTCCCCGTGCTCGCGCCGCGTGGACGCGCCCGCGGCGGGCAGGTCGCGACCGTAGGAGTTGACGTTCTGCCCCAACAGGGTGACCTCGCGCACGCCGGCCGCGGCCATCGCCTGAACCTCCGCCACGAGCTCCTGCGGCGGGCGGCTCACCTCGCGGCCGCGGGTGGACGGGACGATGCAGTAGGAGCAGGCGCAGTTGCAGCCCACGCTGATCTGCAGCCACCCCTGGAACGGCCTTGAGCGACGCGCCGGCAGGCGGCCGGTGAACCCCTCGAACTCGAAATACCCCTGCGCGCTCAGCGAGTCGCTCGTGAGGAACTCGGCGAGCTTGTGGACCTGTCCTGGGCCGAACGCGACGTCGACGAACGGAAAACGCTCGAACACCTCATCCTTCAGCGACTGCGCCCAGCAGCCGCCGACCCCCACCACCCGCTCGGGCCGCTCGCGCTTTAGGCGCTTGGCCTCCCCGAGGTGTGCGATGAAGCGCCTGTCGGCCGACTCGCGGATCGAGCAGGTGTTGAACAGGATCACGTCGGCCTGCTCGCGCACCTTCGCCTCGGCATAGCCCAGCGACTCGAGCATGCCCTTCATCCGCTCGGAGTCGTGCTCGTTCATCTGGCAGCCGAAACTCGTCAGGTGGTAGCGCAACATATGAAACCTAAGCCTATCCGTGCAGCACCAGCACCTCTTCAACCAGCCCGGGGTGCACGCGGATGATGTCCTGGGGGAGCAGCGCGACCGAGTCGGTCGCGGAGATCCGCGTGTCTTCGCCGGCGAGCGCTTCTGCGGTACAGCTCACCTGCACGGCGTTCCGCCGATCGCACCTGACGATCCGCAGGCTGACACCCTGGCCTTCCCAGTAGCCGCGCTCGTAGGTCGTGACAGCGCGTCTGGCCGTGGCCAGCGAAAGCCAGCGCGCCCGGTGCGCCGAGGACCCGGCCGGCAGGACCAGCGTGGCGAGTGCCACGACCGCGACGCACAGCCGGCACGAGAACCGGCGCACGGACGGATCCCCTAGGCGGCTGCCACCGCCGGTTCGCTCGCGATCGGCGGCGGCGCGTCCTTGTCGCGGTCGATCGGCGTCACGAGATCCTGGCCCAAGCCCATCGCCGCATAGATCTTGTCGTTGATCTCCTTCGCCACCGCGGGGTTCTGATCCAGGTGGGCCTTGGCATTGCCGCGACCCTGTCCGAGGCGGTCGTCGCCATAGGAGAAGAACGAGCCGGACTTGGAGATGATGTTGTGCTCGAGGCCCAGATCGATCAGGCAGCCCGAGGTCGAGATCCCCTTTCCGAACTCGATGTCGAACTCGGCCTGGCGGAAGGGGGCGGCCACCTTGTTCTTGACGATCTTCACGCGCACGCGGTTGCCCACCGCCTCGGTGCCGTCCTTGAGCGTCTCGATGCGCCGGATGTCCAGACGCTGTGAGGCGTAGAACTTCAGGGCACGACCGCCCGGCTGGGTCTCGGGCGAGCCGAACATGACCCCGACCTTTTCGCGGATCTGGTTGGTGAGGATGCAGAGCGTCTGCGTGCGGTTGAGGTTGCCGGCGAGCTTGCGCATCGCCTGGGACATCATGCGCGCCTGCGCCCCGACCGTCTGGTCGCCCATCTGCCCCTCGACCTCCACCCGCGGCGTCAGCGCGGCCACGGAGTCGATTGCGACCACGTCGACGGCGCCGGAGCGCACGAGCATGTCGGCGACCTCCAGAGCCTGCTCGCCGTAGTCGGGCTGGGACACGAGCAGCTCGTCGATGTCGACGCCGATCTCCTTTGCGTAGAGCGGGTCCATGGCGTGCTCGGCGTCGATGAACGCACACACGCCGCCCAGCTTCTGCGCCTCGGCGAGCACGTGATAGATGAGGGTGGTCTTACCCGAGGACTCCGGGCCGAACACCTCGACGATGCGTCCCCGTGGCACACCGCCGATTCCGAGCGCCAGATCGAGCGACAGCGCGCCCGTCGGGATCGCATCGCAGCGCACCTGGGCGCCCTCGTCGCCCATGCGCATGACCGTACCCTTGCCGAACTCGCGCTCGATCTGCGTGAGCGCGCCCTGAAGGGCGGCGTCGCGCGCCCTGGCGGCCTTCTCCTGGTCGGTCACCGACATGATCTGACTCCTCGGTTCGAGATGAGCTGCGCAACATAAGGGGCGCTTCGGACGGAACAGCTGTTCGCTCACCCGCCCCGGAGCGCCGCCCCGCTGGGGGCAGGTGAGCGGGGTGGATGGGGCCCGCTGAGCGGCTCCCGCGGGCGATTTCTTCGTCCAAAGACGCGCCCCAACGCTCACGCATCCGCCCGCGCGGACGATGTGACACGAGCCCGTCGATTCGCACGATCCCCGGAGATCCCCTTGCCTTCAAGCCTTCCCCGTCGAACCCTCATCGCGATGCTCACGCTGGCGCTGTCGATGGCAGCGGTCATCGCGCTGCTCGCGGCCTCGCCGCAGGCGATGGCCCAGGCGCGCAGGTCCGCATGCACGTCCTCCTCGAGCGCCCATCGCGCGAGTGCCGCCCATGCCTGCACCGAGGCCCGGCGGGCGGCCAAGCCGAAACACAAGAAGGGTCATGGCCACTCCAAGGTCAAGGGGCATCACGGCAAACACGCCGGCGCAAAAAAGGGCAAAGGCAAGAGGACGGCCAAGAAAGGGACGAAATCGAAGGCGCACAGCATCACGCCGGCGGTCTGCGAAGACGGCAGCCTTCCCGTGAGTGAAGGCGGCGGCATCTTCTCGTGCGCCGATGAATCCGAACCGGTGTGCAGCAACGGCTCGATCCCGGTGCTCTCGAGCAACGGCTCGGCTCTCGTCTGCGTCGTCAAAGCAAGCGCCGGCCTGACCGAAGCGCTGTGCGAAGACGGCAGCTCCCCGATCCGGGCCGGCGACGGCTCCTTCTCCTGCGACGACGAATCCCAGCCGGTCTGCGAAGACGGCGCGGTCCCCGAGCTCTCGAGCAACGGCTCGACGCTCGTCTGCGGCCCCGAATCGAGCGACGACTCCAGCGCGAATGAAGTGACCTGCGAAGACGGCGGCGTCGCCGTCCGCGCCGCCGACGGCTCCTACTCGTGCGTGGGTGGATCTGAACAGGGCTGTGAAGCCACGGTGCCCACGCTCTCGAGCGAACACTGGAGCACGCTCTGTGACAGCGAAGGTGGCGCTTGAGCCATCCGCCCGCTCACGGCACGGCGGGCGCGAGATCGCATCTCGCGACCACCTCGTAGGCAGCGCCCTCGGGCGAGAGCCAGGAGCGGTAGAGGGTCAGCGACTCGGCGCTGAAGCGCAGCTGCGGCGTGGCCGGAAGGTCAGGGTTGCCGTCGGGCGCCTGGCGCGTTCTTGAGCGCCCGCCCGCCTGCCCGCGTGTGCGCGCGACCGTGACGTGCGCCCTGAAGCGCCTTCGCTCAGGCTGCCAGCTCGTCGTGGCGCAGATGGCGCCGGTGAGCGCCGTGTGCAGGCCGGCCAGCTCTCCCTCCCGGTCGTGGATCGCGACCGCCAGCGAGCGTGGACGCGCCCTGGGCAGCCACAGCGGGGCGCCCACGGACAGCTCGCCCGCGTGCGCGGGACAGGCGCTCAGCGCGGAGCCGATCGCGGCGATCTCATCGACCGGGCGAGCACCCAGGAAGCACAGCGTCAGATGCAGGACCTCGGGATCGAGCAGGCGCAGCGGTCGACCGAGGCCTTCCGAGCGACACGCGGCCGCGGCGCTGCCTGCCCAGGCGGCCAGCCGCACGCGCACCGCTTTCGGCGGATCGGCGGCCACGAACAGCCGAGCTGTGGCTCCGCGTGACATTGCCCGAGCGATGCTAGAGCGTGCCTGCCGATCCCATCAGTAGGACCCGTCGGATCAGGTGCATGGCCACCGTGGTGGCGCGATCGCGCACATCGGATCGTCCGCCCGGAAGATTGACCGAGCGGGTTATCTCGTTCTCGGCGCCGTCCTCCCCGTCGACGCCGGCCAGCACGCTCAGCCACACGAGGCCGACCGGCTTCTCCTCGCTGCCGCCCCCGGGCCCGGCCACGCCCGTCACCCCCACTCCGATGTCCGCGCCGAGGAGCGAGCGCGCTGCCTCGGCGAGCGCACGCGCCACCTCCGCCGAGACGGCTCCGTGCTCCTCGATGAGCTCGGCGGGAACACCGGCGTGGGAGGTCTTGACCTCGTTCGAGTAGGCGACGATTCCGCCCTTCACATACTCGGAGGCGCCCGCCGGGTCCGTCAGGCGGGCCGCCAACAGGCCGCCCGTGCAGGACTCGGCCGTCGCGATCGTGATCGCGCCACGGCCATCGCTCGCGCTGCTGCGCTCGCGGGCAGAGATCGCCTCGTCGGCGGGCGTCGTGCCGCGCAGGAGCGCCGCCACCTGCTCGTCGACGGAACTGCCGTCGGTCGAGAAGAGCGTGTCCGCGTGACGCTGCTCGACCACCTGCTCGAACGCCTCATAGGCATCCTCTGCGCCGGGCTCATAACGGCTGACCACCTCGATCTCGCCGCGTTTCATGCATG
Source organism: uncultured Solirubrobacteraceae bacterium (assembly GCA_963779605.1). GTDB lineage: Bacteria > Actinomycetota > Thermoleophilia > Solirubrobacterales > Solirubrobacteraceae > Palsa-744. The sequence continues at coordinate 903,537 of CAVZYR010000003.1, read as the reverse complement.
TCGTGATCTCCAGGCGCTCGAGCGCGACGCCCTCGCGCGCGGCCACGCGTAGCGTCTCGGCGATCTCCGACTCGGGGATCCCGAACAGCCGAAGCATGCGCTGGCGGTAGGCGATCGCGCCCGCGAGTGCCGCATCGAGGGCACCGGTCTCGACCGCCTCAAGCCACATCGGCTGGAGCTCGCGGGGCGGGCCTGGAAGCACGACGACCGTCGGTCCGGGTGCCGGCGGGCCCTCGCCGGGCGGGGCGGGCGGGCCTCCATTCCCCGGCGGAACCACGAGCCCGGGCGCCGTCCCCACCGGCTCGAGCACCGTCGCGCCCGCCGGGATCGTCGCCTGCTTGCGGTTGGCGGCGCGGATCGCCTCGCGATCGAGGTTCGGCCAGCGTTTCAGCAGTGGCTTGACGATCTCCGCGATGCGCTCTGAGAGCGCATCATCGAGCACCATCTCGCGACCCTGGAATCGTCCCACCACCTCGGCCGTGAGGTCATCGGCGGTCGGCCCGAGGCCACCGCTCGTGAGAATCAGGCGCATGTCCTGCGCGGCCATGAAGCCCAGCGCAGCCTCCATGTCCTCGGGGCGGTCGGCCACGATCGCCGTGTAGGCGAGGTCCACCCCCAGCTCCGCGAGCCGCTCGGCCAGCCACGGCCCGTTGCGGTCGCTGACCCTGCCACTGAGCACCTCCGTGCCCGTGACGACTATGCCCGCGCGCACGCTCACTGGCAGGTCGGCAGCTGACCCACCTTCAGCGGGTGGCGCCCCGTGGCCTTCGTGATCGAGTACCCGATCGCCTGACTGGACGGCGGCACCGTCCTCGGCCTGCCGTCGATGTACATCGTCAGCGAGCTGTTGCCCAACGTGATTTCAAAGCGCTTGGCGTGAAACGTCGGGGTGCTCGAGCCGGGCTGCAGTTCGCTTCCGGGAATCAGCTTGCGACCGTTGTCGCCGATCAGGCAGACGTACACTGCCGCCGAAGGCTTCAGCGAGAGCGTGACCGTCGTCGAGCGCGCGACCACGGGGGCTCGCCCCGTGCCGTGATGGGCATGGGCGCCGCGGCTGGCGGGAGTCGAGGCGACGCTTCCGGTCTGTTTGGAGGAGCTGCCCCCTCCCCCGGTGAGCAGGCCCACCACCAACAGGACGATCAACACCCCCACCACCGCGACCACCACCATGTAGCCGCGCGAGGGGCCCGTCGAGGCTCTGCCGCCCCCGGGCGATCGCGAGTGCTGCGGGCTCGAGACGATCGGCTCGAGCGCGGCATCCGTCAGGCCCTCGTGACTCAGCCTGTATTCCTCGACCAGCGCCTTGCCGTCGAGACCCAATGCCTGCGCATAGGTGCGCAGGAAGCTCTTCACGAACGTGGGCCCCGGCAACAGCCCCCACTCTTCGTTCTCGAGAGCGCGCAGGTACTTGGCCCTGATCTTCGTCTTGGCCTCGATCTCGGACACGTCGATACGCGCACGCATACGCGCGTCTCGCAGCGTTTCACCGATCTCGGGCATCTGCCTCGAAGGCTAGTCGCTTGCGGTGGGCGCAGGGTCGCCAAGCGCAGCCAGCACCCGTGGCAGATCGGCCTCTGAGACGAGCACCTGTCTTGGCTTTGAGCCCTCATAGCCCGAGATCACTCCGCGCCGCTCGAGCATGTCGATGAGGCGACCCGCGCGCGTGTATCCGAGGCGCAGTCGCCGCTGCAGCATCGACGTTGACGCCGTCTGCATTTCCGCCACGAGCGCGATCGCGTCTCCCAGCAGGGGGTCCTCGTCGGGGTCGAACTCCCCGCCGCCCTCCTCGGGCGCCTCGGGCTCGACCTTCTCGAGCAGCTCCTCGCGCAGTTCCGGTTCGCCCTGACGGCGCCAGCCGTCGGTCAGCTTCGCGATCTGGGCCTCATCGATGTAGGCCCCCTGGATGCGCTGCAACCGCGAGCTTCCAACCGGGCTGAACAGCATGTCGCCCTGGCCCAGCAGCGACTCGGCGCCGTTCTGGTCGAGGATCACGCGCGAGTCGGTCTGCGAGGAGACCGAGAACGCGATCCGCGACGGCACGTTCGCCTTGATCATTCCGGTGATCACGTCCACCCGCGGGCTCTGCGTGGCGAGCACCAGGTGAATGCCCACCGCCCGTGCCTTCTGTGCCAGGCGGATGATCGAGTCCTCGACATCCGCGGGCGCGACCATCATCAGATCTGCGAGCTCGTCGATCACGCACAGGATGTAGGGCAGCGGAGCTTCGCCGCGCTTGGCGCGCGCCCGATTCAGCTCGATCAGGCTGCGCGTGCGCGCCAGCGACATGATCCCGTAGCGCTGCTCCATCTCCTTCACCAGGTTCTGCAGCGCGTTCGCCGCCATCCGCGGGCTCGTGATCACCGGCGTGAGCAGATGGGGTATCGACTCGTAGTGGTTGAGCTCGACCTGCTTGGGATCAACGAGCACGAGGCGCACCTCATGCGGGGTCGCCCGCAACAGGACGCTCGAGAGCATCGCGTTGATCGCTCCCGACTTGCCGGCGCCCGTGGTGCCGGCCACGAGCAGATGCGGCATCTTCGCCAGATCGGCCCCGATCGCCTTGCCCGCCACGTCCTTGCCCAGCCACACCGTCAGCGGCGACCAGTCCTTGGGCGGCTCCTGGAAGACGTCGCCGAGCTTGACGATCCGCCGGTGGGCGTTCGGCACCTCCACGCCCACCGCCTGCTTGCCGGGGATCGGCGCGAGGATGCGGATGTCGGTGGCCGCCAGGGCATATGCGAGGTCATCCTTCAGCTGGGCCACCTTCGCGACCTTCGTGCCGGGCGCGAGCCTCAGTTCATAGCGCGTGATGTGGGGTCCCGCGACGTTGCCGATCACCTTCGCCTCGACGCCGAAATGGCCGAGCGCCTCCACCAGGCTGGTCGCGATTCGCTCCTGGCCGGCGGTATCGGGCCGTGCCTGCTCGCCGCTCGAACGCGTCAGGAGCTTGGCGGCGTTGGGCAGCTCCCATGCGAAGTCGGGGTCCTCGGTCGCCGACTCGCGCAGCCTGCCCTGCGGCGTGAGCGACGCCGGATCGGCGTGGGCGACCCCGGCGATCTCCTCCTCCTCGCCCTCCTCGGCGCCGGCGTCGCCCGCGGCGGCGCTCTCAGCGCCCGCGCCCGGATCCTCGGCGGGCGCCTTGAGCTCTCGACGATCCTCCTGCGAGGGCCCCTCCACGTGCGTCGAGCGCACGATCAGCTCCTCGAGAGCGGGCTCGGGGACGGACACGCCCGCGCGCTCGGACGCAAGACCCTCGGCGAACTCGATCGGCGCCGCTGAGGCGCCGCGCTCGGCCCCGTCCGCCGAGCGAAGATCGGCGAGCGCGCGCATCCTGCGCGTGGTGTCGAGGAGCCCGGCACCGCTCGTGCGAATCACCCCCGCGAGCGAGGCCCCGGTCAGAAGGATCACACCGGCCAGCAACAGGAACACCACGAGGATGTCCACGCCCAGGCTTCCCAGCAGCCGATGGCCGCCCTGGAAGAGCGCCTCGCCGGCCGCTCCCCCGTGCGCCTGTAGAGACGACGATGTCCACGCCCGCGCGCCGCTGCCGGGAGAGCCCGAGCTCACGCCCAGAGTGCCGGCGGCCAGGGCGAGGGTTACCGAGGTGAACACGCAGATGACGCCCGCGCGCAGAGGCCTCAGAGCGGGCAGCACCGGTCGCAGCAGCAACAGCCCACCGGCCGCGACCAGCGTGACCGGCGCAAGCACGCGTGCGCGGCCGAGCACCCAGCCGAACGCCACGGCCAGGCCGTGACCGGCAGGACCGCCGTCCCAGCCGCCGTACAGCACGAACGCCATGAACACGCCGACCGCGGCGAGCCCGAGACCGAGCACGTCGCGCCCGCGCTGGTCGAGCATCGGCAGGCTTAAAAGCCGCCGGAGATCCGAGAATCCGATCGCCTTGCGCCGGCGGGCCCCGCCGCGAGGACGCGTTTTCGCGCTCGCGCGAGTCCCCCGCCTCGCCGTGGGCGTGCGCTTGCTCCCGCGCTTTCGTGTTGCGGCCATCCGCACGCAACTTCGACGCCAGCCCCCCGTAACCTGCCCGGTGGCCTTACCATCGCTTTAGCGCCCACAGATACATAAAGACAATGAACGACTTCTCCCGCGCACCCCGCGTGCTCGTTGTCGAGGACGACGAGGACATCGCCCAGGCGCTCCAACGCTCGCTGCGGATGGAGGGCTATGAGGTGCGCGCCGTCGCCGATGGGCGCACCGCGCTCGAGCAGGGCCGCTCGTTCATGCCCGATCTCGTGATCCTCGACCTCGGCCTGCCCGAGCTCGATGGCGTCGAGGTCGCCCGCGCGCTGCGCGCCGAGGACGACGTGCCGATCCTGATCCTCACCGCACGCGACGCGCTGGAGTCACGCGTGGAGGGCCTCGACGCGGGCGCCGACGACTACCTGGTCAAGCCCTTCGAGCGCCAGGAGCTGCTCGCGCGCATGCGCGCTCTGCTGCGCCGGCGCCCGCCCCGGGGCTCGGCGCCGCTGCGGGTCGGCGACCTCTCGCTGAACGCGGACACGCACGAGGTGACCCGTGGCGAGCGCTCGATCGAGCTGACCCAGCGGGAGTTCGAGCTACTCGAATATTTGATGCGCAACGAGCGCATCGTCATCTCCCGCCAGCGCCTGCTCGACGAGGTGTGGGGCTATGACCCCTTCTCGACCACGAACACGATCGAGGTGTTCGTCTCCAACCTGCGGCGCAAGCTGGAGGCCGAGGAGGAGCCGCGGCTGCTGCACACGATCAGGGGAGCCGGCTACGTCCTTCGCGCATAGGCTGCTGATTCTCCCGCGACGCGCGAGCGCGCGGCTCTCCGCCAGCTTCGACCGGCTGCCGATACGCGTGCGCCTGGCTGGCGTCTCGGCCCTGCTCACGTTCGTGATCCTGTGCGTGTTCGCGATCGCGATCGGCTCACTGACCGTGCATCGGGTTCGCGCCGACTTCAACCGGCAGGTTGCGGACACCGCCAACCAGCTGCCCTCCGTGCTGAGCATCAAAGTCGACCCGTCCAACTACCAGGTCATCACGATCCAGCCGCCGCTCGCGGACTTCGCAACGCCCTCGGATCACGCCGTCATCAAGATCTTCACGCTCGGCGGGACGCTCGTGGCCGAGGAACCGAGGAAGAAGGCGCCGTCGCTCGGCCTGCCGAAAAGCAGGGCTGCCACCGTTGACGGCTACCGCGTGGTCAGCCGCACCGCGGTGGTGGGCATCTACGGTACGAGCGAGCTGATCGGCCGCATGATCATCGAGTACGGCCAGCAGGTCTCGGCGACCGAGGCGACGGTCGCCCGCGTGGAGCTGTTCCTCCTGCTGGGCGTGCTCGCCGGAACGGCCCTCGCGCTGCTGGCCGGGATGATGATCGCGCGGCGCGCGATGGCGCCGATCGCCGAGCTCACAACGACCGCCGAGGAGATCACGCGCACGCGCGACCCTTCCCGTGGCGTACCCCAACCGGTAGCCGACGACGAGGTCGCCGAGCTCGCCCGCACGCTCGAGGGGATGCTCCACGAGCTGGATACCGCGCGCACGGAAACGGAGTCCACGCTCGCGCGCCAGCGTCAATTCGTCGCCGACGCCTCGCACGAGCTGCGCACCCCGCTGACCAGCGTGCTTGCCAACCTCGAGCTGCTGGCCGAATCGCTGCACGGCGATCAGGGCGAGGCCGCGCGTTCGGCCCTGCGCTCCTCGCAGCGCATGCGCCGCCTGGTCGCAGACCTGCTGCTGCTCGCGCGAACGGATGTCGGGCGCGTGGTGCAGCGCGAGCGCTGCGACCTCGCGGAGATCGTCGTGGAAGCAACCAGCGAGCTGGGGCCGGTGAGCGGCGAGCACGAGATCCAGCTCGACGTCCACCCCGTGATCGTGCAGGCCGCCCGCGACGAGCTCCATCGCCTGGTCATCAACCTGCTCGAAAACGCCCTGCGCCACACTCCCGCGGGCACGCGGATCAGCGTTTGGACCTCCGCCGCAGACGGACAGGCGACGCTGATCGTGCAGGACGACGGCCCCGGCGTGCCGCCCGAGCTCGCCTCCACCCTGTTTGAGCGCTTCGTCCGCGGCGCCGGCGACCGCGGCGGCTCGTTCGGACTCGGCCTGGCCATCGTCCGTGCGGTCGCCGAGTCTCACGGCGGCTCGGTCACCCTCGAGCCGGCCAGCGAGGGCAGCGGTGCCCGCTTCGTCGTGCGCCTGCCGGCGGCGTCAGACCTCGACGACGACGGGAAGCACCATCGGCCGCCGCTTCAGACGGTCATAGACTAGCTTCGCGAGATCGTCGTGCAGCAGCTGCTGCAGGAGGTCCACCTCGTGGATCTCCTCCTTGGCCGCGCGACGCAGCGTGGCGTCGATCGTCGCGCGGATCTCCTCGAGCAGCTCATCGGCCTGATCCAGGAACGGAACCCCGCGGAAAATCACCTCGGGATCGGCAACCGAGCGCCCGTCCTGCTCGGCGATCGTGACGACCACGATGAAGATCCCGTCGGCCGAGAGCATCCGCCGGTCGCGCAGGGCGACGTCGGCCATGTCCCCGATCTCGACGCCGTCGACGAAGATCATGCCCGACGGCTCGGGCTTGCCGAAGCGCGCGCGGCGCTCATCGATGTCGAGCGGCAACCCGTTCTCCCCCTGGAAGATGTCCTCCGGCGGGACGCCGACGGCCTCCGCCAGCTGGGCGTGAAGACGCAGACGCTTGTAGTCGCCGTGAAACGGCATCACGTAACGCGGCTTGACGAGGTTCAGCATCAGCTTGATCTCCTCGGCGTAGCCGTGTCCGGAGGCGTGCACCGGAGCGTCGCGAGTTGTCACGACCTCGCAGCCGATGTGGTAGAGGCGGTCGATCGTCTCGTTGACGGCGCGCTCGTTGCCGGGGATCGGCGTGGCCGAGAACACGACCGTATCGCCGCGGTGCAGCTGCACCTGGCGGTGGTCGCGGTAGGCCATCCGCCGCAGCGCCGAGAGCGGCTCGCCCTGGGAGCCGGTGGAGATGATCACCACGCGCTCATCCGGGAAGTCCTCGATCTCGCGCGGGCCGACGAGGATGCCCTCGGGGATCTCGATGTGGCCGAGCGTCCTGCCGATGCCGACGTTCTTGCGCATCGAGCGCCCGACGAGCGCCACCTTGCGGTCGAGCGCGGCGGCGGCATCGACGACCTGCTGCACGCGGTGGATGTTCGATGCGAAGCTCGTCACCACGATGCGGCCCTCACAGTGGGCGAAGACGTCCTCGAGATGCGGTCCGACCACCGACTCGGAGGTCGAGAAGCCGGGGCGGTCGACGTTGGTGGAGTCGCCGCACAGCAACAGCACGCCCTCGCGACCCAGCTCGGCCAGCCGCGAGACATCGGCCGGCGGCCCGTCCACGGGCGTCTGGTCGAACTTGTAGTCGCCGGTGATCAGCACCGTGCCGAGCGGGGTCCCCAGCGCCACCGCGCTTGAATCGGGGATCGAGTGCGTCATGTGGACGAGCTCCATCGCGAACGGGCCCAGCTCCAGCGTGTCGGCCACGTCCACCTCGTTCAGCTCGACGTCGCGCAGCTTGTGCTCATCGAGCTTCGAGCGCGCCATCGCGATCGTCAGCGCACCACCGTAGACGGGTGGTAGGTGGGTGTCCGCGAGCTCGCGCAGAACGAATGGCAGAGCGCCGAGATGGTCCTCGTGGCCGTGCGTTACGACGATCGCCTCGATGTCCTTGGCCCGCTCGCGCAGGTAGGAGAAGTCGGGCAGCACGAGATCGATGCCGACCATCTCCGGCGTCGGGAAGCGCAGTCCCACGTCGACCACCACGATGCGACCGTCGGATTCGACGACGGTCATGTTCTTGCCGATCTCCCCCAGTCCGCCGAGGGGCAGGACGCGCAGTGAGCTCACGCGCCGGGTGCCTGCAGTGACGACGCGGTCGCCTCGGCGGCGGCGGATCTCGAGGCGCCTTCTCCTGCGAGCAGGTGGTGGCGCTCGAGCATCGAGCGCACCACCGCGAGCTCCTGCTCGGTGACCTCGACCAGCGGCAGGCGCAGGCCGCCCACGTCATGGCCGAGCAGGTTGAGCGCGGCCTTCGTGCAGGTCGGATTCGCGGTGATGAAGAGCGCCTCGTACACGTCGCGCAGCGAGGCATCGATCTCCGCCCGATGCTCGGGCTCATCGGCCATCCGGCGCATCTCGTTGCCGACGATGTGGCTGGCCACGAGGATGCCCCCCGCGCCGCCCATGTCGAGCGTGCGCGCAAACGTCGCGTCGTCGCCGGCGTAGAGGGCGAGCCCGTCGATCGGGCAGAGCTCCTGCGCATTGGCCTGCTTGACCCCCTCGATCCCGTCGATCTGCGCGAGCTCGCTCAGCAGATCCGGCGGCATGTTCGTCGCGGTTCGCCCGGGGATGTTGTAGAGCAGCACCGGCTTGTCGGTGGCCATCGCCACCGCCTCGTAGTGGCGGCGCAGGCCAAGGCGGCTCGGCTTGTTGTAGTAGGGCGTCACCGACAGCGTCGCGTCGACCCCCAGCGCGGTCGCCCGTTCTGTCAAATAGACCGCCTGGCGGGTGTCGTTGGTGCCGGTGCCGGCGATGATCGTCTTGCCCGGCGGGCGCTCGGCCACCGCCAACTCGATCAGCCCGAGCTGCTCCTCGTCGGTCAATGTCGAGGCCTCGCCCGTCGTGCCCGCCACGACGAACCCGTCCGAGCCGTTGTCGGCCAGGTGCGCCATCAGCGCAACGAACGACTCCTCGTTGACCCTCCCGGACGCGTCGAAGGGCGTGACTATCGCCGTCAGGATCGTGCCGAGCTCAATCATGCGTGCAGTATTCCACGCCCGCACTCCTACATAGAGGGATCGGCCCAGTGGCGCGAGCGCCCCGGCGCACGTCCTTCACGAGCGCGTCGGCTAGGAGCTGCTCGTCAGAGGAGAGCCCAGAGGCCGGCGACGACCGAGCCGCAGCAGCTGTTCGGTGACCGCCGCGAAAGGCTGCACGTTCGTCAACGTGCGCGGTTCGAACACGTGAAACGTGCCGCTTGTGTTACCCATCAGAAACGATGGCGTCGCATTGAAGCCCACGTGGGCGGCGACCCGCGCATCGCTGGCGATCATGTTGGCGAGCCTCGGGTCGGTTCGCGCGGCGCTCCAGGCGATCAGGTTCAGCCCGCTCACCTGCTGGGCCAGTCCGTCGAGAAAGCTCTCGTTGACATAGCCCGTGTCCTCTTTGCCCTGCTCGAGGTAGAAGAGCTCGATGTAGGGCCACAGCTTGTTCTGCCTGCCGGCCGCGAGCGCCGCGATCTGCTGCGTCTCGAACGTCGCGCGGTCGCGGGTGGCGGTCTGCAGCGAGCGGTATTCGATCTTCAACTTGCCGCTGCGCACATAGCTGGTGATCAGCGGCCGCAAGGCGCCGAGCGTGAACTCCCTGCAGAACGGGCACTGCAGGTCGCCGAAGTACAAGAGCGTCACCGGGGCCGCCGGGCTGCCCAGCGTGCTTCCCTGCTCGGGAATGCCCGCCAGCAGCGAGTCGACCGCGGCGCTGGCCGCGCCGGCATGCGCGCTGTGGCGTTCCCCGACGTGCTGCCTCGAGGCACAGCCGCCGGCGATCAGCGCGAGGAAGACCATCGTTGCGGCGATCCCCGCGCGTAGCCCGAGCCGCCTCAATGATCTGCCTCCACGGACACCACGCCCTCGGACGAGCAGCTTCTGCGCCGTCGTGCCGACTCATGTCGGCCGCTGGCGAGTCCGAGATTACGGGCGATTACGGGCTCGGGCACTGTTCTCCATTACGCCAGATGCTAACCCGTCCTGATCCGTGCGCCGCCTACCCCTCAAGGCCCGCGGCTTCACGGACATCGCCTACTCGGGAAGTCCCGCGACCCGCAACGCCTCGCCGTGATCGAAGTAGGCGCGGACGCGCGAGATCTTGCCGTCGCGAAAGTCGAAGATGACGGTTTGTTGTCCGGTGACGGGCGCGCCGCTGCCCCTACCACGCGCCGCCATGCGAATGACGACAAGCAAGCTCCCACCGAGGTCGCGTAACTCGTCACAGTGCAGGCGCCACTCCCCCCAGGCGTCGCTCAGGCTCCCGAAGTACGTTTCGATGCCCTCGCGTCCCCGGAATGTCTCGCTCTCAATCCCCGCTAGCGCTGGGACCCATTCGAAGTCTGCGGTCGTGAGCATGGCGCAGGCGTCGACATCGCGCAGGTTGAAGGCCTCTATCGTCCGCTTGACGATCTCAACGTGCTGCTGGGACATCAACTACACCTCGAGTCCCAAGGCTTTGAGCGCCTCCGCGTGGTCCAGATAGTGCCCCTGCTGAACGATCTTGCCGCGTTCGACGGTGGTGGCATTGGTGATGGCGAGATGCGTGTCAATGCCACTCGCCCGACCTCGAACCTGCCGGTCCATGCGGGAGACGACCGTGTTGCCGGCCCTGAGCAGCTCTAGAAGGATCGCGGTGTCTTCACCTTCCCAGGCCTCCCTCAACCCCTCGAAGAACCGCCGGATTGCGGACTGCCCCTTGAGGGGTCCGGCCTCTACCCATGACGACGGCGGGCTCATCTCGGCGTCTACGGCATACAGGTCCATGAAGGCGTCGAGGTCGCCTCGATTCCAGGTCTCAAACCAGCTGCGCGTGACCTCGATCGGGTCGGGGGTTGGGAACTCCTCGGACATCACGCGGCGAGTATCCATCAATCCGTACATCAGGTGAGCGCCGGCATCTTGGACCGTCGCCGTTCCTAGCCCTGGTGAGAGTCGGCCGATGTCCGTCGTCACTCGAACGCAAATGCGTCGATAGGTTCGCCGTTGGGTCAAGCTGCCGGGAGATGCGTCCGATCTGTTCCCACTGAGCTGATCGATTCAGGGCAAACCCGCCGTGAGGTGGGGGCGCAAAGCTAGAGGTCTCGGCGACGAGATAGCTCGGCTGCCGGCTCTCCAACCTCGTCGATCCGCAGAGCGATCTCGGGTCGGGACAAGGAGTCCCCTGAAATGATGCACCGTTCAACAGCAGGTATCCGATTCTCAAAGCGGGCGGCGTTGGCCCTTGTGGCTGGCGCCTTGATGACCGTCGGCTCCCCCGGGATAGCAGTGAGCTCAGCATCGGAAGGGAATGGTCCGCACCGAGAAGTGCGGGCCGGTTTCGGGGACTGCAAGAACGACAACTCCGGCCTGCACAACGGGTACGACTGCCCGGTGGCGGAGAGCGGCATTACTGACTAGCGCCGTCTCCGTCTCCCGAAGCGGACCCCTTGTTTGTGTCGGAAAGAGAGCGGGGGCAATGCCCCCGCTCTCACATTTCCCAAGCCCGAGTCAGAGTGCACGCTCGCGCTCGACCCGGCCACGCTCGACAGATACGGCTGAAACCGCCGCCAGCCCGCTGAATCGGGCCTCACCTCAGAACAGCAGGTTCTCCAAGCCGACCACAATCGGCTCGGACAGGCCCGCGACCCTTCGCACGGCCAGCAGCACCCCCGGCATGAACGACTCGCGGCTGATCGTGTCGTGGCGAATGGTGAGCGTCTGAGCGACGTCGCCGAGGATCACCTCCTGGTTGGCGACGAGCCCGGGCAGGCGCACCGAGTGGATCGGGGGCGGAGCGTGACCGCTCGCGGCGGCCATCAGCTCGGCCGTCCGCGCGGCCGTGCCGCTGGGGGCGTCGAGCTTGCCCTCGTGATGCAGCTCGATGATCTCGGCCGCGGCCATGTGCCTCGCCGCCTCCGCCGCAAAGCGCATCATCAGCACCGCGCCGATTGCGAAGTTGGGGGCGACGATCACGTTGGCGCCGGGGCGCTCCGCCGCCGCCTGGGCCTCGAACAGCGGCGCGGGGTCGAAGCCGGTGGTGCCGATCACGACGTGAACGCCCGCGCTCAGGCAGACCAGGGCATTTTCGAGCGCGGTCTCCGGCCGCGTGAAGTCGACGACGACCTCAGCTCCCGCGAGCGCCTCCTCGAGGGTCGTTCCGAGCAGCGGGTCCGCGCGCCCGGTGAGCTCCATGTCCTCGGCGCCCGCGACCGCCGCGCAGACCGTCTCGCCCATACGTCCCGCCGCTCCGGCAACCGCCACCCGGATCATCGCGCCGCCTACGCCGTGACCTGCTCGGGCGCGTCATCGCCCGCCGGTCCAACCACCGCGGCGACGCCGCCCAGCGGTTCGATCGCCCGCTCGAAGGTCCCCCGGTCGGGCCCGACGCCGGCCACCGACAGCCGCTCCGCGGTGAACAGCTCGCCTGCGAGCTCTGACAGCTCGGCGATGCCGACGGAGTCGATCCGCTCGAGCACCTCATCCACCGGCAGGATCGGCAGCCCGTTGAGCAGCGAGGCCCCCAGGCGGCTCATGCGCGCGGCGGTCGACTCGAGCGCCAGCACCACGCGGCCCTTGAGGTTCTCACGCGAGCGCACCAGCTCCTGCTCATCGGCGGGATCCTCGACGCAGCGCTCGAGCTCTGAGGCGATCACCGACAGCGCCTCATGCAGGTTCTCCGGACGTGTGCCCAGATACAGGCCCACCTCGCCCGTGTGCGCGTAGAGGTTGGAGAAGGAGAACACCGAGTAGGCCAGGCCCCGGCGCTCGCGCACCTCCTGGAAGAGCCTCGAGGAGGAGGTGCCGCCGAGCACGCCTTCGAGCACGCGCATCGCGAAGCGGCGATCGTCGTCGTGTGCCATCCCCGCCCCGCCGATGCAGACGTGGTACTGCTCGGTGTCTTTTTCAAGGAAGCGAACGCGCCGCTCGAAGTCCGGTGGCGCACCATCGCCCGCCCCGGCGGATCCGAGCGAGCCGCCCGGAGCGCCGGCCCTAGCCTGCGCGGCCCGCTCGGCGCTCGCCGGTGCGAGGCTGCCCGCGCGGGCCATCGCCACGAGCTCGTCGTGGTCGACCGACCCCGCCGCGGCGATCACGACGCGCTTCGGCAGGTAGCGCTCTGCGTGGAAGCCCCGCAGCTGCTCGCGCGTGGCGGCCCCGACGACCTCGGCGGTGCCGATCACCGGCCGCCCCAGCGGGTGGCTCCCGAAGACCGCTTCGCCCAGCAGGTCGAACACCCGGTCCTGGGGATCGTCTTCATACATCGCGATCTCCTCGAGCACGACCTCCCGCTCGGCCTCGAGCTCGCCGAAGCGCGGCCGCCAGACCATGTCGCTCATCACGTCGAACGCGCGCTCGAGGTGGCGGTCGAGCACGCGCGTATACAGCGAGGTCGCTTCCTTGTCGGTGCCGGCGTTGATCTCGGCGCCCATGGCGTCGAAGATCTGGTCGATCTCCTCCGATCCGAAGCGCTCAGTGCCGCGGAACAGCATGTGCTCGAGCAGGTGCGAGATGCCCGCCTGAGATTGATCCTCGGCGGCCGAGCCCGTGCCGATCCAGAAGCCGAGCGCCACCGAGCGCACGCTGGGCAGGCGCTCGGTGACTACTCTCACGCCGTCCGTCAGCGTGGTGGTGCGATGCTCTGGCATGAACCCTCAGGGTTCAGTCGCGGTCACGCCCGTGACGCGAGCGCGAGGACCGGTCGCCCTCGCGGCGCGGGCCGCGCCCCGAGCGCTCGCGGCCGTTGCGCGCGGCGCCCTCGCGCGGGCCCCGGCCACCACCGCCACCGCCCGTGCCGACGCCGGCGAGCTCCTCGACGGACTTGCCGGCGATGTCGGGGTCATCGGTGAGCCGCAGCCCGATGCGACCGCGCTCGCGGTCGACCTCGACCACGCGCACGTTGACCTCGTCGCCCTTGTTGAGCACGTCCTCGACGCTCTCAACGCGCTGACCGGGCGAGACGTTCGAGATGTGCAGCAGCCCGTCGGTGCCCTTCGCCAGCTCGATGAACGCGCCGAAGGTCGTCGTCTTGACGACTTTGCCGAGGTACTCGTCGCCCACCTCGACCTCCTTCATCATCATCCGCACGCGCTCGACGAGCGCGTCGCCGAGCTCGCCGTTGGCGGAGTAGATCAGCACCTGGCCGTCGTCGTTGACGTCGATCTGGGACTCGAACTCGTCTGACAGGGCCCTGATCGTTTCGCCGCCCTTGCCGATCAGCAGGCCGATCTGGGAAGGGTCGATCTGGATCGTCTGGATGCGCGGCGCGAACTGGCTGAGCTGCTCGCGAGGGCCGTCGATGGCCTCGGCCATCTTGCCCAGGATGAACGTGCGTGCCGCGTTGGCCTGCGTGAGCGCGTCACGCAGGATGTCGAAGGTGACGCCTGAGATCTTGATGTCCATCTGCAGCGCCGTGATGCCCCGCTCGGTCCCGGCCACCTTGAAGTCCATGTCTCCGAGGTGGTCCTCGACGCCCGCGATGTCGGTCAGGACGATGTAGTCATCGCCCTCCTTGATCAGGCCCATCGCGATGCCGGCCACCGGGCGCTTGATCGGCACGCCCGCGTCCATCAGTGACAGCGAGGAGCCGCACACCGACGCCATCGAGGAGGAGCCGTTCGACTCGAGGATGTCCGAGACGACGCGAATCGAGTAGGGGAACTCCTCGATCGACGGCACCATCGGCTCGAGCGCCCGCTCGGCGAGCGCGCCATGACCGATGTCACGGCGCTTGACCCCGCCCATGCGACCGGCCTCTCCCACCGAGAACGGCGGGAAGTTGTAGTGGTGCCAGTAGTACTTTTTGGTCTCCAGGCCGAGCGTGTCAAGGCGCATCTCCTCCTTGAGCGTGCCGAGCGCGGCGACGCTGAGGGCCTGGGTCTGTCCGCGCGTGAACAGCGCCGAGCCGTGCGTGCGCGGCGTCACGCCCACTTCGATCGTGATGTCGCGAATCTCGTCCTCGGCGCGGCCGTCGGGGCGCTTCTTGTGGACGGCGATGCGCTCGCGAATGATCGACTTCTCGAGCTTTTCGAAGGCCAGCTGAACCGCGGCGCGGCGCTCCTTGGCGGCGCGCAGCTGCTCCTCGGAGGCCCCCTCCGGGGCCGGCGGGGCGTACTGCTCGAGAACGGCGCTCTCCACCGCGCTGGTGGCGTCCTGGCGGTCGAGCTTGTCCTCGACCTGCGTGGCGTCGTCGAGCGCCCGTCCGTGGGACTCGCGGATGGCCTCGAGAAGCTCCGGGTCGACCGCGATCGTCTCGAAGACTTTCTTCGGCTTGCCGACCCTGTCGGCGAGTTCACGCTGCATCGCGCACAGCTTCTTGATCTCCGCGTGTGCGATGTCGAGCGCATCGAGGATCTCGGCCTCGGGAATCTCGTTGGCGCCGGCCTCGACCATCAGGATGGCCTCCTCGGTGCCGGCCACGATCAGGTCGAGTTCGGATTTGCTCTCGGAGTCGCCGCTGGTTCCGTCGGCGGAGACGAGGTCCTCCTCGCTCGGGTTGACGACGAAGTCGTCGTTGATCTTTCCGATCCGCACCGCGCCGACGGGCGTCGGGAATGGGATGTCGGAGATCATCACCGCGGCCGAGGCGCCGTTCATGGCGAGGATGTCGTAGGGGTGGATGTGGTCGATCGACAGGGGGATCGCCACGAGCTGGGTGTCATAGCGCCAGTCCTTGGGGAACAGCGGGCGCAGCGGCCGGTCGATCATGCGAGCGGTCAGCGTCGCCTTCTCCCCCGGGCGGCCCTCGCGCTTGAAGAAGGATCCGGGGATCTTCCCGGTGGCGTACATGCGCTCCTCGACATCAACTGTCAGAGGGAGGAAATCCACGTCGCGGACGGAGCCGGCGACGGCGGTCGCGAGGACCATGGTGTCGCCTTGGCGAATCACCACCGCTCCAGAGGCCTGCTTGGCCATGCGGCCGGTCTCAAGCGAGATCTCGCTGCCCGCGATCGTCACGGAGACCCGCGTAACGGCATCACTACTCATATTCACTGCCTTCCTGTCCCGCCCGTCGGTCGGCGGTCCGTTTTCTTTTTCTCTTTTCCGAACGGGAGGAGCTTAGCGAACGCGGGCCGCCGGACCGGGCCGCGCTGGACGGACGAGGAGGGCTCACAGGGCGCTGAGGCCCTCGCGCAGCAGCTCAACGCCCGGCAGCTCGCCTGGGGACGGCGCCTGATAGCTGAAGCGCACGACCCCGTCGGGCCCGACCGCGACCAGCGCGCGCTGGGGAAAGCCGCCCTCGTGGAGCACGCCGAAGGCGGCGCAGGCGGCGCCCTTGGGCTCGAAGTCTGGGAGCTGCCCGCTGCTTACGTCGAGCTTCTCCTTGAAGGCTCGTCATCCACGATTACGAACTCGATCTCGGGGTGCGCCCAACCCGCCGAGCCGATGTCCCCCCGCTGCCAGTCCGCGTAGATCGAGCGCACGAGTTCCAGGTTCGCCGACACCGCCTACCCCCGCATCCCCAACGCTTCGAGGGCCTGCTCGTGCTCAATGAAGAACTCGATGAAGACGCTGCGCCCGTCGCGATAGGTGTTGATCGCCGAGAAGCGAAACTCCCCTGCAAGACCGCTGTGCTGCCCGCGAATGGTCCGCCCACGGCGTCATGAGTCTCTCCTGCGACATCGCCTACCCCTCCAGGCCGAGTGCTCTGAGGGCCTCGGCCTGATCGGCGAACCCCTCCAAGCGGGTCGCCTTTCCGTCGTGGAACGTCCAGAGCTGAGCCCAATGCGCCTTGACATCTACGCTGCTGCCCTTCCCGCGACCTCGCGCGGTGAGCAACACCAGGACGCCGCCCTTAACCTCGATGAACTCGTCTGCGGTCCAGCTGTAGTCGTCCCATGCCGCCAGCCAGTCGCGCATGCCAGCAGCCATCGCAGACAGACCTCGGACCCTCCTCGTGGCATCTGGCATGCGCTCGGCCCACAGCACCTCAACGTCGGGATCAAAGATTTCCGGCGTCCAGAAGTCGCCAATGGCCCACTTGGCGTACACAGACTTCAATGCCTCAACGTCCTGGTCCTGCGACATCGCCTACCCCTCAAGCCCTGCGGCCCGGAGAGCCTCGGCATGGTCCAAGAACCACTCGACTCTGGCGATCTCCACTCCTTGAACGGTGTAGATCGCGCTGAGATTCGTGGACGCCTCGACGCCGCTGCCGGTTCCCGTGCCACCCCAGTCGGCTCGAAGGAGCACGCGACCATCTTCCATGTCGAGCACCTCGTTCGGCGTGACGTGACTACTCGTCCACGCCGACCGCGTCTCCTCCAAGAAGCCCCGAAGCTTCTCAGGCCCGACCAAAGACGCCGCCTCGGGGAACCTCGACGCGTCTGGAGACGCGTTCACATCGGCAGCGCAGAGGTCCACCGCGGCGTCGAGTTCCCTGGCGTTGTAAGCGGCGTGGAAAGCCAGAACCGTGTCCACGTCCTCCTGCGACATGGCCTACCCCCGTTCCTCGGCGAGGCGTTCGGCGGCAGCACGGGCCTCGTCGAGTTCGGAGTTTGGATAGACGATCACGCGAACGACGAGTCCGTCCTCGGTGATCCAAACGTTGGCCTCCCGCTGGCTGAGGTGGCCGGTCGTGCCCGTAGGACGCGCGGTCTGTAGCTGCCTCACGAACGCGACGCCATTTCCGGCGTCGATGATCTCCTCGGCCGTGAAGGCGACCTCCTCATAGCCCGCGAGCCAATCCTCCTCGAAAGCGCGAATAGCGTCGCGTCCGTGGGCGACGACTCCGATGGTCCGCGTCATGTCCAGCACCGCGTCGTGCGTCAAGACCCGCTGCGCCTCATCAAGATCCCGGGCGCTGATCGCCTCAAAGCAGCGACGCACAAGCTCTACCAGGCCGGGGGTCGCGGGCTCCTCGGACGTCATGCGCCGAGTATCCATCAATCCGCGCGTCAGGTCAGCGCCGGCATCTTTGACTCGCGCCGTTCCCGCTGATCGCGCGAAGTACAGCTTCTAGCCCACTAGGGCTAGGGGCTTTACAACAAAGACGAGTCTCCGAGCTAACCCGGCAGCGCGTCGAGCGCCGCCTTGAGATCGTCCACCGATGGGAAGCCCAGCGGCGTCTCGGGGTCGTGCCGGTAGCGCACGATCCCCTGCTCGTCGATCATGACCACCGATCGGTCGGTGCTCCACTTGGGCGAGTCGACGCTGTACGCCTTGGCGACTACCTGCTCGGTGTCGGCCAGCAGCGGCACGGTCAGCGAGTTCTCTGCGATGAAGCGCTCGTGTGATGCCACGTCCTGCGCGGAAATGCCCACGACGGTCGCTCCCAGCGCGGAGAAGTCCTGCGCGCGGTCGCGGTAGGAGCAAAACTGCTCGGTGCAGACCGCCGTGAAGTCCCCCGGATAGAACAGCAGCACCACGTGCTCGCCCCGGTGATCGGAGAGCTTGAACGGGCCCTCGGTGCCGGGCAGCTCAAAGTCCGGTGCCTGCTCCCCGACCTGTGGAGTCCTAGACATATGCCCGTGGGTCTTTATTGACATTGGCGAAGGCGAAGGGGTAGAAGACCAGCATCGGCTTCTCGCCCAGCAGGTCCTCCTCGGTGAAGCTCTCTCCGTCCTCGCGCACCAGCCTGAAGGCCGGCGCCGGCGAGCCCGGGGAGATGACGCTCACTTACGCAGACCGAGCTCTTTGATCAGCGCCCGGTAGCCCTCGAGATCGCGGCGCTGCAGGTAGGCCAGGAAGCGACGCCTGCGCCCGACCAGCATCAACAGGCCGCGACGCGAGTGGTGGTCTTTGGTCTGCTCGCGCAGGTGCTCGGTCAGGTGGTTGATGCGCTCGGTCAGGAGCGCGATCTGGACCTTGGTCGAGCCCATGTCCTTCTCGTTGGCCCCGAACTTGGTGGCGATCTCGCGCTTTCGCTCTGTCGTTATGGCAGTCATTTACGGTCGCCTACGCTAGCAGCCGTCACGAGTTCGCGCGTGCGCTCGACGTCGCGGTGCATCTGCTCGACGAGCTCCTCGCGCGTGCCGAAGCGCCGCTCGCCGCGCAGGCGCTCGAGGAAGTCGACGCGAAGCCTCGAGCCGTACAGGTCGCCGTCGAAGTCGAGTATGTAGGCCTCGATCAGCTCCCCCCTGCCGGTCTTGAAGGTCGGGCGCACGCCGATGCTGACCGCCGCCGGGCGGCCGTCGGCGAGGCACGCGTAGACGCCGTGCCCGGGGCACGCGAGCGCCTCGTCGGGCACGAGGTTGGCGGTGGGAAAGCCGAGCTCGCGCCCGCGTTCGTCGCCGTGCACGACCTCGCCGCTCAGCTGGAAGGGCGCGCCCAAGAGCCCGTTCGCCTCGCTCACCTCGCCCGCTAGCACGAGACCGCGGATGTGGCTCGAGGAGACGATCTCCCCGCCCACCTCGAGCAGCGGGTGCACGACCGTGTGAAAGCGCGGATCGGCGGACAACAGCTGCGGGTCGCCCTTGGCCTTGTGGCCGAAGCGGAAGTTCTCGCCGATCGCGACCTGACTTGCGCCGAGCGCGCCCACCAGCACGTTCTCGACGAATTCCTCCGCCTCAAGACCGGCGAAATCAGCGTTGAAGGGGATCACGATCAGCTCCTTCACCCCCAGCGTGGCGATCAGCTCGGCCTTGCGCTCGAGCGTCGTCAGGAGCTTCGGCGTGTGCTGGGGGGCGACCACCGAGACGGGGTGCGGATCGAACGTGAGCACGCTGTCTGAGCCGCGAATCACCTCGCGGTGGCCGAGGTGCACGCCGTCGAAGGTTCCCACCGCGACGCTGCGCTCGTCTCCTCGCTCGACGTCGGGCAGGCGGGTGACCTTCACGGCCTCACAGCTTAACGTTCATACCGCCCCGCCATCGCGAGGGCGTCCTGCACCGCGATCAGGGGCGGGTCGGGCCACGGCTCCCCGCGCGGCGGCGGCGCGACCGCGTCTGAGACCTCGAACGGCCCGATCGCCGTGCGCCTCAGCTCGAGGCAGTAGCCGTCCTTCAGATCCGCGATCAGCGAGCGGACATACGTGCCCGAGCCGCATTCGATCTCATACGCGGCCCGCGGGCGCTCGCCCTGCTCGCGCCAGAGCTCTTCGAAGCGGTGGACCGTCACGATCCGCTCGGGCATCTCGATGCGCTCGCCCCGACGTGCGCGCCGGTAGGCGCGCTCTCCTTCGATCTTGACCGCCGAGTAGACCGGCGGGCGCTGGCGTAGCTCGCCGGTCGGGAGCGCGGGCGGCTCGGGCGGCATCCGGCCGGTCTCGGTGATCTCCCCCTCGGTGTCGCCGGTGCTCGACAGCGCGCCCAGTCGCGCGACCGTCTGATAGCGCTTTCGCAGCTCCATCAGCGCGCGCTGCTGTTTGGTCGCCCGGCCCACGAGCACGAGCAGAAGGCCTGTGGCGAAGGGATCGAGCGTGCCCGCGTGGCCTGTGCGCGCGCCCCCGAGCGAGCGGCGCACGGCCGCGACCACGTCGTGCGAGGTCATGCCCGCCGGCTTGTCGATCAGAAGGACGCCGTCCACGGCGCTTCTCGGGCGTCCCTAGGCGAGCGTCGCGGCGGTGCTCGCGCTTGGCGTCGCGTGCAGCTGCGAGGCGATGGCGCCGCGCAGGAACGCGATCAGCTCGTCCAGCTCGAGCGTCGTCGAGAAGCCGGCCGCGCGGCGGTGGCCGCCGCCGCCCTGGGCGCGGGCGATGATCGACACGTCGACATCGTCGTCGGTCGCCCGCAGCGAGACTTTGTGCTGGCCCTTTCGCTCTCCGCTTCGCAGCTCGCGCACGAGCGCCGCCACCTTCGTGCCCTGCAGCGCCCGCAGCTGGTCGATGATGCCCTCGGAGTAGCTCTCTTCGGCCTCGGCCCGGTCGAAGTCCGAGGCGCTCAGCGCGGCGAGCGTGAGCTCACCGGAGTCGAAGCGCTGCATCTGCGCCAGCGCCAGCGCCAGCAGCGCGAGCTTCGCGGGGGGCATCTCCTCATACAGCTGGCGGTAGACGAGCTGCACGTCGACGCCCGCTTCGATCAGCTCGGCGGCCATCTGGTGGGCGCGCGGGCCCGTGTTCTCATACATGAAGCGGCCCGTGTCGGTGATCAGGCCGATGTACAGCGCCTGCGCCACGGCCGGCGAGGGCTCCACGCCGAGCCCGTGCATCAGGTCCCACACGATCTCCGCCGTGCACGAGGCGGACGGCACCACGTAGTCGAGCGTGCCGAAGCGGGTGTTGTCGTGGTGATGGTCGATGTTCAGCAGATGCCTGCCGTCGCGCAGCACGCTCGCCGTGTTGCGGTCGATGTTGCCGCAGTCGAGGAACATCACGGTGCGCTCGGCGATGTCCGCGGGCGGCGCCTGGATCAGGCCGTCGAGCGGGAAGATCCGGTACTCGATCGGCAGCGGCAGGTCATTCGGCGCGATGAACATCGCCGAGTCCTTGCCGAGCGCGCTCAACAGCCCCTGCATCCCGACGAGCGATCCGAGCGCGTCACCGTCCGGATTCTCATGCGCCGCCAGCACGAACTGCGAGTCCTCGCGGATGCGCTCGAGCACCCGCTCGCGCGTCACCTCGATGCTCTGCTCGGTGCCCTTGCCGTCGCTCACGAGGAGCCGCCCTCCTCGATCAGCTCCTCCACGCGCAGAGCGCGATCGGTCGTGTCGTCGTAGGAGAACTCGAGCGTCGGCGTGCGCTTCAGGCTGAGCTCCTCGGCGATCCGTCCCTGCAGGAAACCGTGAGCGCTGCGCAGGCCGGCGAGCGTGGCCTCGCGCTCGCTCGCCTCGGAGGGACGCCCGCCCTCTCCGAGCACGCTCACGTAGACCCGCGCATGGCGCAGATCGGCACTCGTTCTGACATCGGTCACAGTTACGAATCCCACTCGAGGGTCCTTCAGATCTCCCGCTAGCGCGTCAGCCAATACCTGCCTGATCGCCTCGTCGACGCGACGCATACGAGGAGTGCTCATCCTAGCTCCCCGTCACGCCGCGGCGATCCGGTTGCACGAGCGCGCCCAATCCGCCGGCGGGCGAGCCCGCTCAGGAGGAGAGCTCGCGCTCCTGCAGGCGCGTCTCGTAGGTCTCGAGCACGTCGCCGACGTGCAGGTCCTGGAAGTTGGCGAGGACGATCCCGCACTCGAAGCCGCTTGCGACCTCGCGCGCATCGTCGTTGAAGCGGCGCAGGCTGTCGATGACGGTGTCGTAGATCACGGTGCCGTCGCGCACGACGCGCACCCGTGCACCGCGCGTGACCTTGCCCTCGAGCACGAACGAGCCCGCGATCGTGCCGATGCGCGAGGCTTTGAACAGCTGGCGCACCTCGGCCTGGCCGAGCGGAGTCTCCACCTCGGCGGGCTCGAGCATTCCCTGCATCGCCGCGCGCAGCTCCTCGATCGCCCTGTAGATGACCGCGTATGAGCGGATCTCGACGCCCTCGCGCTCGGCGATCTGGCGGGCGTCGCCGACGGGGCGCACGTTGAAGGCGAGGATCACTCCCTCTGATGCGGAGGCCAGCATCACGTCGGACTCGTTGATGCCGCCGACGCCGCGGTGGATGATGTTGACCGCGACCTCCTGCTGGGGAAGCTTTGCGATCTCATCCTCGATCGCCTCGAGCGAGCCGGCCACATCGGCCTTCACGACTAGGCCGAGCTCCTTGACGGCGCCCTCCTGGGCGAGCTTGAAGACGTCCTCGAGCGACACCTTGCGACCCGAGCGCCGCGCCAGCGCCTCGGTCTTCAGGCGGTTGGCACGCTCGCCGGCCAGCTGGCGCGCGCGCCGCTCGTTCTCGACCACGCGCACGATCTCACCGGCCTCCGGCACGCCGTCGAAGCCGAGCACCTCGACCGGCTGGCCGGGCAGCGCGCGCTTCACGCGCGCACCCACGAAGTCATGCATCGCGCGCACGCGCCCGAAGTGCGCGCCGGCGACGAGCGCGTCGCCCACCCGCAGCGTTCCGCGCTGAATCAGCACGCTCACGACCGGTCCCCGCCCGGGATCGAGCTTTGACTCGATCACCGTGCCGGAGGCGTCCGCGTCGCGGTTGGCCTTCAGCTCCTCGAGGTCCGTCACCACCTGGATCGTGTCGAGCAGCGAGTCGAGGCCCTGGCGGGTCTTGGCGCTCACGTCGACGAACTCGATCTCCCCGCCCCACTCCGAGGGCTGCAGGCCGTGCTGGGTCATCTCCGTGCGCACGCGCTCGGGCTGGGCGCCCTCCTTGTCGACCTTGTTCACCGCCACCACGATCGGCACCTCGGCCGCGCGCGCGTGGTCGATCGCCTCCTCGGTCTGGGGCTTCACGCCGTCGTCGGCCGCGACCACGATCACCGCCAGGTCGGTCACGCGCGCGCCACGGGCGCGCATCGCCGTGAAGGCTTCGTGGCCGGGTGTGTCCAGGAAGGTGATCTCCCTGCCGCCGTGGTGCACCTGGTAGGCGCCGATGTGCTGGGTGATGCCCCCGGCCTCCCCCGCCGCCACCTCGGTCTCGCGGATGGCGTCCAGCAGCGAGGTCTTGCCGTGGTCGACGTGGCCCATGATCGTGACTACCGGCGGGCGGTCGAGCAGGTCCTCCTCGGCGTCCTCGAACACCGGCTCGACATCGACGTCGTCGGCGGCGTGCACGATCTCGATCTGCTTTTCGAACTCATCCGCCAGCACGCCGATCGCGTCGTCGGACAGCGTCTGCGTGAGCGTCGCCATCTCCCCCAGCGTCATCAGCTTCTTGATCACCTCGGGTACCGCCACGCCCAGGTACTCGGCGACGTCCTTGACCGTAGAGCCCGAGTTGACCCGGATCAGGTCGGTCGCCTCCATCGCGGCCGTGTCGATCGGGGCGATCGTCTCGTCGTAGGTGCCACGCCGGCGGCGTCCGCGGCGCGGGCGGCGCTGGGGCTGGTTGGCCGGTCCGCCCTGCTGGCGGCGCGAGGCCTGCGAGTCGATCACCACGCGCCGGCGTCCTCCCGGCCCGATGTCCCCGGGCGTGCGCTCGCCCGTGCGCGAGTCGCGCGTGGGCCGCACGCGCTCGGCCGTGCCCGGCGCGGGTGCCGCGCTTGGCGGCGCCGACCCGGCCGGGGCAGCAGCAGCTGGCGGTGCGGGCGCGGCGAGGGGAGCTGCGGCCGCGGCCGCTCCGGGCGCGCTCACGGCGGGCGGCGCCGACGGCGCCGGGGCCGAAGGAGCCACGGCGGGCGGAGCCTTTGCCGCGGGGGCCTTTGCGGCAGGGGCCTTTGTGGCCGGGGCCTTTGCGGCAGGGGCCTTTGCCGCCGGCGTCTTGGCGACGGGGGCCTGCGGTGCGCCGTTGGTGCTCGCCGGCGTCGCGCCCGGAGAGCCGCCCAGCGCCTTCAGCGCCACGGCCTCGTCCACCGAGGAGGCCGCCACCTTCACCTCGACGCCGGCGGCCCGCAGCCGCTCCAACAGCTCCTTGCTTGAAAGGCCCTGCTCCTTGGCTATCTCGTGTACTCGCTTCTTGCTCATCGGCTCACCGATTCTACGAGCTCCGGGTCGATCGTCACCCTGCAGCGCAGTGCGCGCGCGATCCCGCCCCGCCGCATGGCCTGTGCGAGACAGTCCGCGGCAGGCTCGCCGGAGGCGCGGCCCCGGCACAGATAGGCGCCGCGGCCGGGCATCGTGCCGTCGCGGTCGATGACCGCGCGCCTGTGCGACCCCTCGCCGACGGCGAGGGCCGCCATGCGCAGCAACTCGGACTTCGGCGCGACGCGCCCGCAGCCGACGCATCGGCGTCGGGGGGACGGGCCGCGCGACGCAGCGCTCTGCGCCGTGTGCCCGCCGGGCCGGACGCCTATCGCGCCTGCTCCTCGGCGGCCTCTTGGGGAGCCTGCGCCTGGAGCTGCTCGGCCGGGAACGCTCCGCCCGCGACCGGCGCCTCGACGGCCCCGACCGGGTCGACGCCGTCGGCGTCGTCCTCGACCGGCGCCTCTGCGACGGGCGCCTCCGCGTCGGCCGGCTCATCGGCCGGGGACTCCGCCCCGACCTGGTCGACGTCCGCGTCCGCCGGGGCGAGGTCGACGACGTTGTCGCTCGCGATGTTCGCGAGCGCCTGGTGGGTGTCCAGGCCGCAGTAGCGCGAGCCGGGCAGCGAGGCGTTCGGGCAGCGCCGGCCGTTGGAGAGGATCGCGGCGCAGCGGCCCTGCACCTCCTCCTCCTCGTAGCCGTGCTCGGCCTCCTCGGCCGCGAACTCGGTCTCCGAGCGGATGTCCACGCGCCAGCCGGTCAGCCGCGCCGCCAGGCGCGCGTTCTGGCCCTCGCGGCCGATCGCCAGTGACAGCTGGTCGTCAGGCACGATCACGGTCGCCTGCTTGGCCTCGTCGTCGACGAGCACCTCGCGCACGCGTGCGGGCGACAGCGCCTTGGCGACGAATCGCGCGGGCTCGTCGTTGAAGGGGATGATGTCGATCTTCTCGCCGCGCAGCTCGGAGACGACCATGCGCACGCGCGAACCGCGGGGACCGACGCAGGCGCCGACAGGATCGACGCCGTCGGTGTGGGAGATGACGGCGATCTTCGAGCGGTAGCCCGGCTCGCGGGCGACGTTGGCGATCTCCACAAGGCCGTCCGCGATCTCCGGGACCTCCAGCTCGAACAGCTTCTTGATCAGCTCGGGGTCGCGCCGGGAGACGATGATCGCGGGACCTTTGGTCGACGGCGAGACCTCCTTGATGACGGCCTTGATGCGCTGGGAGTGGTCGTAGCGCTCGCCCTCCACCTGCTCTGACTTGGGCAGCAGCGCCTCCACGCGTTCGCGCAGCTGCACGAGCGTGTAGCGCGAGTCCGACTGCTGCACGATGCCGGTGATCAGCTCACCGACGCGGTCGCGGTACTCCTCATACATCATGTCCCGCTCGGCCTCGCGAATGCGCTGCAGGATCACCTGCTTGGCGGTCTGCGCGGCGATCCGCCCGAAGTCGTCGGGCGTGACGTCGCGCTCCTCGATCTGGTCGCGGTATTCGGCGAACTTCTTCGGGTCGATTTCCGGTTCCTCGGGTTCGCGCATCTCGCCGGTCTCGGGGTCGATCGTCGTTTCCTCGTCGATCGTCTCCACGATCAGATGCGCCTCCAGGCGCTCGGGGATGATCAGCTCGATGACCCTGAAGTCGGCGGTCTCGCGATCCATCTCCACGCGCGCGTACTTGGCCGAGCCCGGCTGCTTCTTGTAGGCCGACAGCAGGGCGTCCTCGAGCGCGAGCATCAGCTTCTCGGGCTCGATCCCCTTCTCGCGCGCCAGCGCGTACATGGCCTCAAGGATTTCGCGTGACATGGCTTCGCCTACTCCCCGATCAGGTTCGAACGGCGGATCTCCGAATAGGGGATCGCGATGACGCCCCCGTCGGCGGCGAGCGTGATCTCGCTCTCGGAGGCCCCCACCAGCTCGCCGGTGAAGCTCCGCACCGGCCGCGCGCCGTCCTGGCGCTGCCCGTCGGCGTGCACGGCCGCGCGGGGATGGCGCGTGCGCACGCGCGCGCGACGCCCGACGAAGCGGCGGAAGTGCGCGGGCTTGGTCAGCGGGCGTTCGCTGCCCGGCGAGGAGACCTCGAGCGAGTAGCGCTCGCGCTCCTCACTCAACAGCGCGGTGACGCGTTCGCACACGCCCAGGGTGACGCCGTCGGGATGGTCGATGTAGACCCGCAGGCACCTGCCGCCGACGACCTCGGCGAGCAGCACCTCGACATCCGGCTCACTCTGGGCCAGACGCCTCTCGATATCTGTCTGTAGCGCGCTCATCAAACTGACTCCTTACGCAAAAAAAGCGGGCCTGCGCCCACTTTCGGTACTGCTGCCGACGTCTGCACGCCAACACGAAAGCTCTTCCTCGAGCATAGCATCGGGAGGGCTAGGACCTTCCGTCTGCGCTCCGCTCGGCGTCGCGGCGGGCGCGGTCGCGATACAGCCGGTAGTCGGCCCGCTCGGGCCTCAGAGAGGACGCCAGCGCCAGCGGCTTGCAGGCCTCGCGGTGAAGGCCGAGCAGCTGCATCGAGCGCCCCAGGCAGAACAGGGCGTAGTCGTTGGTGGGCGCGCTCTGGGCGACGGCCTGGAACTCCGTCGCGGCGGCGGCGTAGCGGCGCGAGTGAAACAGCGCCCGCCCGAGCGTCTCGCGGATCGAGGCCTTCTCCGGCTCGAGGTCCCGGGCTTTCTGAAGGGGCACGGTGGCGGCCTCGTGGTCGCCGTGATCGAGCAGCTCGCAGCCGCGCTGGTAGAGGTCGTAAACGCTCTCCATCGCCGGGCATTTTAACGCCCGCCCCGCAACTGCTCGACGGTGTCGAGAATCGCCTCGGCGACGTCCGCCTTCGAGGCTCGCGGGATGTGCCGCTCGCCCCCGCCGCCGTTGCCGCCCGCCGTCAGGATCGTCACCTCGTTTGAGTCCGCGTCGAAGCCGATGTCATCGCGCGAGATGTCGTTGACCACGATCGCGTCCACGCCCTTCGCGAGCAGCTTCTCGCGCCCGGCCGCGACCGCCTGCGCGCCGTGCTCTGCGGCGAAGCCGATCAGCGTCTGGCCGTCGCGGCGAGCCGCGGCGAGGCCGGCGAGCACGTCTGCAGTGGGCTCGAGCTCGAGCACCAGCCGTGCCTGCCCGGCCTTCTTGATCTTCCCGTTGCTCGCCTCGGCGGGTCTGAAGTCCGCGACCGCCGCTGCCATCAGCAGCACGTCGCAGCTCGAGAACTCCTGTTCACAGACCTTCTTCAGCTCGGCGGCGCTCACGACCTCGCGCACGGCGACCCCCGCAGGGCGCTCGAGCGCGACGTTCGCGGCCACGAGCGTCACCTCGGCACCGCGCCCGCGCGCGGCCGCCGCCAGCGCGAATCCCATGCGCCCGGAGGAGCTGTTGCCGACGAAGCGAACGCTGTCGATCGGCTCGCGCGTGCCGCCGGCGCTGATCAGAACGCTCACCCCGCTGAGGCTGCCCTCGCGCTCAGCTCGCGCCTCTCCGCCGCCGCCGAGCGCCGCCTCGCAGGCGGCCAGCAGCGCGGCGGGCTCGGCCAGGCGGCCCACGCCCTGCTCCCCCTTCGAGGCCAGCCGCCCGACGCCCGGCTCGACGATCCTCACGCCGCGCTCGCGCAGCGTGTCCAGGTTCGCGCGCGTCGCCGCGTGCTCATACATCCTGCTGTTCATCGCCGGCGCCACCACCAGCGGGCAGGCGGCGGCCAGCGCGCAGCTCGTGAGCAGGTTGTCGGCCAGGCCGTGGGCGAGCTTTGCGATCGTGTTCGCCGAGGCCGGCGCGATCAGGTAGACCTCGGCGTTCTCGACCAGCGCCAGGTGGCTGAGCGGCTCATGCGTGGGCGGCGTCTGCGAGGGGAACGCGCCGCGCGCGGGGTCGCGCTGGAACTCGCTCGTCAGCACCGGTGCGCCGGTCAGCGCCGCAAACGACGCCTCCCCCACGAAGCGCCGGCTCGCGGGCGTCTGGACCACGCGCACGTCGTGCCCGGCGTCCGTCGCCAGCCGCACGAGCTCGAGCGCCTTGTAGGCGGCGATGCCACCGCTGACGCCGAGCAGGATGCGAGACATGACTACAGGTTGTAGACCGACCGCCTCGAGCTAGCAAGGCCCGGCCGAAGCGTTGCGCCTAGCGGTAGTGGTACTTGATCTTCCCCGCTGCTACCTCCTCGAGGGCGATCGTGAGGTAGTTTTTCGAGGTCGTCTCGATCATCGGGGGTGGGAACTCATCGAAGGTTCCCTCGCCGAGGTTGTGGTAGTAGCTGTTGATCTGGCGGGCGCGCTTGGCGGCCACGACGACGCTCGCGTAGTTGGAGTCAACTCGCTCCAGCAGGCGGTCTATTCGGGGGGAGATCACGTTTGCGTTGCCTTTCCTGGTTGACCTAGCAGTGTAGTGCGCCCGAGCTTCTCAGCTCCTCAGCTCCTCCTCGACGATCGCGCTGAGCTGTTCGAGCGCGTCGTCGAGCTGGTCGTTGACGACGACATGGCCGAACTCGGGCTGGGCCGCGAGCTCCTGCTCGGCGACGTGCAGCCGCCGCTCGACCTCCTCCGCGTCGTCGGTGCCGCGCCCGGTCAGGCGCGTGCGCAGGGCCTCACGCGAGGGCGGGGCGATGAACACCTGCACGGCCTCGGGCATCTCCTCGCGCACCTGGCGCGCGCCCTGCACCTCGATCTCGAGCACCACCGGCACGCCCGCACGCACCCTGTCGGCGAGCTCTGAGCGAAGCGTCCCGTAGCTTCGCCCGGCGTAGTCGGCGTGCTCGACGAACTCCCCGTCCGCCACGCGGCGATCGAACTCCTCGCGGGGAAGGAAGTGGTAGTCGACCCCGTCGCGCTCGCCCGCGCGCGGCGCGCGCGTGGTTGCCGAGACCGACAGCTCGAGCTCGGGCAGGCGCTTCATCAACCCGCGGATCAGCGTCCCCTTGCCGACCCCGGAGGGCCCGGTTATGACAAACACGCGTGCCATCAGCCGCACCCTAGTGCCGAGGTCGGCAGGAACGCTACATCGCAACCAGGACGGTCGCTGGGCAAGCAGGGCAAGGACGCAGGAAGCGTGGCCTGCTGCGCAGGCGAGCGACCGAGCACGCAGCATTGCGCCGCCCAGCGGCCATCCTGGGGTCGGCCTAGCGGTGGAGCAGGGAGACGAGCTCCGAGCGCTGGCGCTCGGACAGCCCGCCGATGGTCTTGCTCGGGGCGATGCGGCAGTGGGCGAGGATCTTGTTGACCTTCACGCGGCCGTACTTGGGAACGGCCAGGAGCATGTCGAAGACCTTGGCCGTCTCCACGTACTCGGGCGGGTTCAAGAGCAGCGTGTGGATCGAGCGGCGGCCGGACTTGAGGTCGCGCTTGAGCGCGGCGCGCTTGACGCGGATCTCGTTGGCTCGGGCTAGCGCGTCCATTCGCTGGTTGAGGGATCGCTCGGGGGCCATGGAGGAGTTTGAGGACGTCGTACCGGTCGCCGTCGTCATGGGCGGCGAGTCTACACACCAGCGACGGCCGATCAAGGCCAATGCGCCGAATTCACCTGTACCTCAACCTCAGGTCGAATGACGTCGAGGCTGGTGGATGGTGTCACGCCGAGTTTGCAGGGGTTTTGAGTGTTTATGATCCGCTCCGCGCGGCGGTCCCCACGGGCGCCCGGCGGGCTCGCCCCCGCTCCGCCGACCGCACGTTTTCGCCGCACTGGTGCCGGATTTCAATCGTGCCCGGCTTCCCTCAATCCGCGTGCGACCCTCGCGCCGGTGGCCGGGTCGCGAAAGCTCTCGGTGCCGACGGCGACGAGCGTCGCGCCGGCGTCGAGCAGGTCGCGGGCATGCGCGGCGCTCTCGACGCCCCCCATGCCGATGACGGGGATCTGAATCCGTGCCGCGACGGCGGCGACCTGCGCGAGGGCGATCGCGCGGACGGCGGGCCCGGACAGGCCGCCGGTGCGCCCGCCGAGCCACGCTCGCGGCGCATGCAGATGGGCCCGCGGCGCGAGCGCCATCGCGCGCAGCGTGTTGATCAGCGACACCGCGTCGGCGCCGGCGTCCTCGGCGGCCTGCGCGCAGGCCGGGACGTCGGCGGTGTTGGGGGTGAGCTTGACGATCAGCGGCTTCACGGTCCTGCCACGGAGCGCGTGCACGACGTTCTCGAGCTGGTGCGGATCGGCGCCGATGTCAAGGCCCGTGTCGACGTTCGGGCAGGACACGTTCAGCTCCACGGCCGCGATCTCCTCGCGCACCGCGCAGGCCTCCACCAGCCGCGCGAACTCCTCCGCCGAGGAGCCCATCACGTTGGTGATGAGGGGCAGCGAGCGCACCTCGCCCGTGCTCTGCTCCACGGCGGCGGCGATGCTTGCGAGCGCCGGGAGGTCCTCGCTCATGTAGCGGTCGAGGCCCTTGTTGGGCAGGCCGATCGAGTTGACGAGGCCCGCCGAGGCCTCCCACAGCCGCGGCGGCGGATTGCCCGAGCGCTCCTTCAGGGTGATCGTCTTTGAGACGTAGGCGGCGAACGGGAACGCCTCGCAGAGGCCCTCCCCGAAGGCCCGCCGCGCCGCGATCGCGTCGAACGTGCCCGAGCCGTTGATGACCGGGTGGCTGAGCTCCAGACCGCAGAACTCGACGCTCACTCGGGCGCCCCGGCGTGCTGCTCGACGTGGTCGAGCTCGCTCGCGTCGATCACGGGGCCGTCCACGCACACGCGCAGATAGCCGCCGCCGCGCCTGGGCACGACGCAGCCGAAGCAGGCGCCGAAGCCGCACGCCATGCCGGCCTCGAGCGCGAGCTGGGCCGGCACCTCACGCGCCGCGCAGATGGCGCGGACGGCCTCGAGCATCGCCGCCGGGCCGCAGGCATAGACGACAGCGTTGGCGTCAGCGTCGAGCTCTGACAGCAGCAGCTCGGTGACCGGCCCGTGATGCCCGGTCGAGCCGTCGTCGCTGGCCACGGCCGCATCGCTCAGCAGGGCACAGCCCTCGCTGCGAGCGCCGTCGCGGAAGCCGAGCAGCACCGTCGTCCGGGTCTCGAGCTGATCCTGGAGGATCGCGAGCGGCGCGATCCCCACGCCGCCTCCGACGAGTATCGCGCGCCTGCCCGCGGACGGAGGCCTGAAGCCGAGACCGAGTGGCCCGAGCAGCCACAGCCCGTCGCCCTTCCGCAGCTCGCACAGGCGCCGCGTCCCGGGGCCGACGTCCTCGAGCAGGAACTCGGACTCCCCCGCCCGGCGGCGGGCGATCGAGAAGGCGCGCGGCAGATACGGGCGCTCGTCGAGCCCCCCGCCCCAGTGCTCGGCGGCGGCGATCATCGCGAACTGCCCGGGCTGGGGGTCGGGCCCGTCGGGGTCGGCGACGCTCAGCACGCGGTAGACGTCCCCCAGCTCGCGCATGCCGGTGACGCTCAGCAGGCGGCGGCCGAAGGGAGCGAGCGCCGGGCTCGGCGTCCTCACGTCACCCCGGCCCCGCGCAGCTCCTGCAGGCACAGCACCGGTGGCGCGCCGTCGCGGCGGGCGATCGCGATCGCACGCGCGGCCGAGGACCCGGCGGCCAGGGTCGTCAGGCACGGGATCCCGTGCGTGACGGCGGACCGGCGGATCTCCCAGCCGTCGGTCCGCGCGCCGAAGCCGGTGGGCGTGTTGACGACCAGATCGACGTCCCCGCGCTCGATCCAGTCGAGCACGTGCGGGGAGCCTTCGGCGATCTTGTTCAGCCGCTGCACCGGCACGCCCGCGCGCGCGATCGCCTCGGCGGTGCCGCGCGTGGCCACGATCCGAAAGCCGTTGTCGTGCAGGATCTGGGCGACGGCGTTGACGCCGGGCTTGTCGGCGTCTGTGACCGTGATGAAGGCCGTGCCCTCGCTCGGCAGGGGCACGCCGGCCGCTGCCTGGGCCTTGGCGAACGCGGTGGGGAAGTCGCGCGCGATTCCCATCACCTCGCCGGTCGATCGCATCTCGGGGCCGAGCACCGCATCGGAGCCCTCGAAGCGGTCGAATGGCAACACCGCCTCCTTCACCGAGACGTGCTCTCCATAGCCCATCCCCTCCCTACCCTGCGGCAGCGCCATGTCCTTGATGCGCTCGCCGAGCATGATGCGGCAGGCGAGCTTCGCCAACGGCGCACCGACCGCCTTGGACACGAACGGGACCGTCCGCGAGGCTCGGGGATTGGCCTCGATCACATACAGCTCACCGGCGTGGACGGCGTACTGGATGTTGATCAGCCCCACGACCCCGATCGCGAGCGCGATCTCGCGCGTGGCCGTGCGGATCTGCTCGAGCATCTCCTCATCCAGAGAGTGCGGCGGCAGCACGCAGGCGCTGTCGCCGGAATGGACTCCGGCCTCCTCGACATGCTGCATGATCCCGCCGATCCAGACCTGACCGCCACCCCGTGCGGCGAGGGGGCCGTCGCAGAGCGCGTCCACGTCGACCTCGGTGGCATTCTCGAGGAAGCGGTCGAGGAAGATCTCACCGCCGTCCTCGGCCGCCTCGCGGCGCAGGTAGTCCTCGAGGCCCTCGCGCGAGTAGACGATCTCCATCGCCCGGCCGCCGAGCACGTAGGAGGGCCGCACGAGCAGCGGAAAGCCGACCCGCCCGCTGCGCTCGAGGGCCTGTGAGACCGAGCGGGCGGTGGCGTACGGCGGAGCCTCGTAACCGAGGCGCTCGAGCAGCGCTCCGAAGCGCCCGCGGTCCTCGGCCAGGTCGATCGCGTCGACGCTCGTGCCGAGCAGGGGGACGCCCGCGTCGACCAGGCCGGCGGCGAGCTTCAGCGGCGTCTGCCCGCCGAACTGCACGATCACGCCGCGCGGCTGCTCGATCGCGACCACCGCGAGCACGTCCTCGAGCGTGAGCGGCTCGAAGTAGAGGCGGTCGGAGGTGTCGTAGTCGGTGGACACCGTCTCGGGGTTGCAGTTGACCATCACCGCATCACAGCCTGACTCGCGGACCGTCATCGCCGCGTGCACGCAGCAGTAGTCGAACTCGATCCCCTGCCCGATGCGGTTTGGCCCGGAGCCGAGGATCACGACCGACTCGCGCTCTCCGCGGCGCACCTCGTGGGCCTCGTCGCGCTCCCAGCCCGAGTAGTAGTAGGGAGTGCGAGCCGGAAACTCCGCCGCGCAGGTGTCGACCGCGCGGAACGAGCGCTCGCCTGCGAACGGGCGCTGCGGATCCCGGGCCAGCTCGGCCAGCTCGCGCAGGAACCAGGGATCGATCATCGTGCGCTCGCCGATCTCCTCGACGCCCACGCCGCGGGCGAGGAGCTCGAGGATCGTCTCATAGCGATCGGGTCCGGGGACCCTGAGGCTCTCGAGCAGCTCCTCGCCGTCGGCCGCTTCGAGCGCCGGGGGCTTGTCGAGCTCGCGCGAGCGCAGCGCCTTGGCGAACGCCTGGGAGAAGGTGCGCCCGATCGCCATCGCCTCGCCGACCGACTTCATGTGCGTGGAGAGCGTCGGATCGACGCCCGGGAACTTCTCGAAGGCGAAGCGCGGCCACTTCACGACCACGTAGTCGATCGTCGGCTCAAAGCAGGCGGGCGTGACACCGGTGATGTCGTTGTCGATCTCATCGAGGCGGTAGCCGACCGCGAGCCGCGCGGCGATCTTGGCGATCGGAAAGCCCGTCGCCTTGGAGGCGAGCGCCGAGGAGCGCGACACGCGCGGGTTCATCTCGATGACGAGGATCTCCTCGGTGTCGGGGTTGACCGCGAACTGCACGTTCGAGCCGCCGGTCTCAACCCCCACGGCGCGGATCACCGCGATCGCCTGGTCGCGCAGCTGCTGGTAGAGGTGGTCGGTGAGCGTCTGCTGGGGCGCCACCGTGAGCGAGTCGCCCGTGTGCACGCCCATCGGGTCGATGTTCTCGATCGAGCAGACGATCACGACGTTGTCGGCGTTGTCGCGCATCACCTCGAGCTCGAACTCGCCCCAGCCGATCACCGACTCATCCAGCAGCACCTGGCCGATCGGCGAGACCTCGATCCCGTGGGCGACGATCCGTTCGAACTGCTCGCGCGTGCGGGCGATGCCGCCGCCGCGCCCGCCCAGCGTGAACGCCGGGCGCACGACGCAGGGTAGGCCGAGGTCCGAGAGCGCATCGCCGGCCTGCGCGAGGCTCGTTGCGATCACGCTCTTGGGCATCCGCAGCCCCGCGGCGTCCATCGCCGTGCGGAACTGTTCGCGATCCTCGGCGCAGGCGATGGCGTCGTAGTTGGCACCGATCAGCTCGACGCCGAAGCGCTCGAGCGTGCCGTCGTCATACAGCGTCTTTGAGAGGTTGAGAGCCGTCTGCCCGCCCAGCGTCCCCAGCAGCGCGTCGGGGCGCTCGCGCTCGATCACCTGCGCCACCGGCCCCGGCAGGAGCGGCTCGATGTAGGTCGCGTCGGCGAACTCCGGATCGGTCATGATCGTGGCCGGGTTGGAGTTCACGAGCACGACCTCATAGGACTCCTCGCTCAGCACCTTGCAGGCCTGCGCGCCGGAGTAGTCGAACTCGGCGGCCTGGCCGATCACGATCGGGCCGGAGCCGAGGATGAGGATCTTGTGGATGTCGTTACGCCGCGGCAATGCGCTCCAGGAAGCGGTCGAACAGATACAGGCTGTCGTGCGGACCGGGGCCGGCCTCCGGGTGGTACTGGACGGTGCCGCCCGGGACATCGAGGAGCTCGAGCCCCTCGACGGTGCGGTCGTAGAGGTTGACGTGCGACAGCGCCGCCGCCCCGAAGCTGGTCTCCCAGCGGACCGGCTCATCGACGTCGATCGTGTGCGCACCGCCGGGGCCGACCGCGGCGAAGCCGTGATTCTGGGAGGTGATCTCGACGCGGCCCGTCTGCAGGTCCTTGACCGGGTGATTGGCGCCGTGGTGGCCGAAGGGCAGCTTGAAGGTGTCGAGGCCGACCGCCCGGCACAGCAGCTGGTGGCCGAGGCAGATGCCCCAGACGGGCTTTACGCCGACGAGGGTGCGAACCGTGTCGACGACGTAGCCGAGCGCCGCGGGGTCGCCGGGGCCGTTGGCGAGGAAGATCGCGTCGGGGTCCTCGCTCAGCAGCTCCTGCGCCGTGCTCGTGCAGGGATGGAGCGTCACGCGCGCGCCCCGCGCGACGAGCTCGCGCACCATCGAGGCCTTGATTCCCGTGTCGATCACGGCGATCCTCGCGCCGTCGCCGGAGCCGTGGCGAGTGACCTCGCGGGCGGTCACGAGCCGGGCGAGATCCTGTCCGGCCATCGGCGGCTCGGCCTCGACGAGTTCGCGCGCGCGCGGCTCTGAGACCGCGACGGGAAACACCCCGCCGCGCATCGAGCCGGCCTCGCGGATGTGCTTGACGAGAGCGCGCGTGTCGATACCGCTGATCGCGGGCACGCCGCAGTCGCTCAGCCAGTCGAGCCAGCCCCGCTCGGCCGTCGGGGCATCCTCGCGGTTGCACGCCTCGCGCATGATCGCCGCGCGCGCCCACGGGCGCTCTGACTCCATCGCCTGCGCGCCCGCGCCGTAGTTGCCGATGTGCGGATAGGTGAAGGCGATCAGCTGTCCGGCGAACGACGGGTCGCTCATCGACTCCTGGTAGCCGGACATGCCGGTGGTGAAGACGACCTCCCCGACAGCATGCCCCTCGGCTCCGCAGATCTCGCCCTCGAAACGGGCGCCGTCCTCGAGCAGCACGTATCCCGTCGCCGGGCGGGCGGGCGCCGCCATCAGATGATGAGCCTCTGGACGGCCTTGAACTCCGGCGTGCCGGCGCGCTCGAGCAGCTCGAACAGCGCGGCCTCCACCGTCGAGACGACCGCTCCGGCGCGCTCCATCCGCTCGAGGCCGCGCGCGTAGTCGACGTCATGGCGGGAGCCGACGGCGTCGGCGGGGACGTGGACCTCGATCCCCTGTGCGAGCAGATCGTGCACGGTCTGGGAGACGCACACGTGCGCCTCGATCCCGCACACGATCGCCTGATCGCGCCCGTGAAGGTCGAAGCCGTCGGCGCGGGCCGCCGAGAAGACGGTCTTCTCGATCGGCCGCTCATCCTCGAGCCCCACCTCCGGGGCGGTGTGCCCGAGGCCTTTCGGATACTGCTCTGAGACCACGCGCGGAAGCTCGAGGATGCGCGCCGCCTGCACGAGCTTCGCGCAGGAGTCGGCGACGTTCTCGAACACCGGGTAGGAGCGGAATCCCTCCTGCACGTCCACGACGATGAGCGCCGCGCGTCCTCGAACGAGCAGGCTCATCTGCCGGCCGCCATCGAGAACGCCCGCTCGCGGTAGACGAGCGCGCCGGCGGCGACCGTCGCCAGCACGCGGCCTCTGAGCGCGCGACCGGCGAAGCAGCAGTTCTCAGAGCGGCTCTCCCAGCCGTGCTCGCCGGCCACCCAGGCGGCGTCGAGGTCCACGAGCGTAACGTTGGCGCGCTCGCCCGGGGCGATGCGCGGGGTGGGCAGATCGAACAGCCCGGCCCCCGCGGTCATGCGCTCGACGAGCAGTCCCAGCTCGAGCACGCCGGTCAGGACGAGGCCCGAGTAGAGGGCCGCGAAGGCGGTCTCCAATCCGGTCGTGCCCATCGGCGCCTGCTCGAAGGGCACCTCCTTCTCATCGCGCGCATGCGGCGCGTGATCGGTCGCCACGCAGTCGATCGTGCCCGCCCGCAGCCCCTCGATCAGCGTGCGGCGGTCGGACTCGCTGGCGAGCGGCGGGTGCATCTTCATGCTCGTGTCCATTCCGCGCACGTCCTCCTCGGTCAGGAGCAGGTGGTGGGGCGTGACCTCCGCGCTCACGCGGAAGCCGCGCGCCTTGGCGCGGCCGACGGCCTCGACGGAATCGGCGCAGCTGAGATGCTGGAAGTGCACGCGCGCGTCCTCATAGCCGGCGAGCGCCGCGTCGCGGGCGACCATCGTCGACTCGCTGACGGTCGGTATCCCGGACAGCCCGAGCGCGGCGCTGAGCGAGCCCTCGTGCATGCTGCCGCCCCGCGACAGCGTCTCATCCTCCTCGTGCAGCGCGAGCACGCCGCCGCACAGACGCTGGTACTGGAGCGCCTTGCGCAGCATCCCCGCGCTCTGGACCGGACGCCCGTCATCGGTGAACCCGACCGCGCCCTCCTCGCGCAGCTCGGCCATCTCGGTCAGCTGCTCGCCCTGCAGGCCGCGGGTGATCGCCGGCAGGAATCCGACCGAGATGCACGCTTCACGTGCCGCCGCGTCGCGCAGCGAGCGAAGCAGCGGCGCCGAGTCGAGCACGGGGTCGGTGTTGGGCATCGCAAGCACAGCGCCGTAGCCGCCGGCGGCGGCGGCGCGGGTGCCGCTGAGCAGGTCCTCCTTGTGCTCCTGTCCGGGCGTGCGCAGGTGCACGTGCGGGTCGAACAACGCAGGCATCAGGCGCAGGCGGCCGCCGCCGTCGATGAGCTCCTCGCCTGAGTCGGCGGACAGCGTGGCGGAGTCCGCGAGCTCGGCGATCTCCCCGCCGCGCAGGCGCACGTCCCTGCGCTCGTCGAGACCCGCACGCGGGTCGAGCACGTGGACGTCAGACAGGAGCAGATCGGCCGGTTGCGCCGGCCCGTGGACTAGCGGCTGCGCGTCCATCAGCTCCTCGAGCCGACCGTCATCGCGCGGGCCGGCGCACGCGGCTCGCGCGGTCCGGCGAGGAGCTCATAGAGCACGGCCATGCGCACGACCACGCCCGCCTCGACCTGCGCGGTGATGACCGCCTGGGGCGAGTCGACGACCTCGCCGGAGAGCTCCACGCCGCGGTTGACCGGGCCGGGATGCATGAGCACCTGACGCGGGTGCAGGCGCCGCCCGTTGATCTGATACCAGCTCGCGTACTCGCGCAGCGAGGGCACCCACGTCTCGTGCATGCGCTCGCGCTGCATGCGCAGCGCGTAGACGACGTCGGCGGACTCGAGCTCATCGAGCGTGTACCGCACGTCGCAGCCGAGCGACTCGATCCCCCGCGGGATCAGCGTCGGCGGGCCCGCCAGCGTCACGGTCGCCCCCATGCGCTGAAAGGCGATGATGTTCGAGCGCGCGACACGCGAGTGCGCGACGTCGCCGACGATCCAGATCGACGCACCGTCGATCCCGCCGAGGTGGCGTTGCAGCGTGTAGACGTCGAGCAGTGCCTGGGTGGGATGCTCGTGCTTGCCGTCGCCCGCGTTGACGATCGCGGCGCTGCACCATTTCGAGACGAGCTCCGAGGCGCCCGCCCACGGTGTTCGCAGCACGATCGCGTCGGGCTTGTGGGCGCTGAGGGTGAGGACGGTGTCCTTCAGCGACTCTCCCTTCTCTACGCTCGAGCCGCTGGGCGCGAAGTTGACGACGTCGGCGGACAGGCGCTTGGCGGCCAGCTCGAAGGAGCTGCGCGTGCGCGTCGAGGCCTCGTAGAACAGGTTCAGCACCATCCGGCCCCTGAGCGCGGGCACCTTCTTGATCTCGCGGTCTGACACCTCCGAGAAGCGTGTCGCCTGCTCCACGATCCGTTCGATCGCCGGCCGGTCGAGTTCCTCGATCGAGAGCAGGTGGTTCATGCCGAGGCCTCGAGCGCGGGTGGCGCGACCGGGCCGGCGCCGGGGCCGATCGCCACCTCATCGACGCCGTCGAGCTCGCGCAGGCGCACGTAGACGTGCTCGGAGGAGGAGGTGGGCAGGTTCTTGCCGACGTAGTCCGGGCGGATCGGCAGCTCGCGGTGGCCGCGGTCGGCGAGCACGGCCAGCTGCACGCGATCGGGGCGCCCGTAGTCGAACAGGGCCTCGATCGCGGCCCTGACGGTACGGCCGGTGTAGAGGACGTCGTCGACCACCACCACGGTGCGCGCGGTCACATCGAAGTCCACATGCGAGGCGTGCACGACGGGGGCGTCCGGGCGCGAGGAGACGTCATCGCGGTAGAAGCCTATGTCCAGATCCCCGAGCGGGATCTCCAGATCGAGCAGGTCCTCGAGCAGGTCCTTGAGGCGCTCGGCGAGGAATGCGCCACGGCGGTGGATGCCGACCAGGGCAAGCGCCGGAGCCTCGGGATTGCGCTCGACGATCTCGTGTGCGATGCGGGTCAGCGCCCGCTGCACGCCGTCCTCGCGCAGGACGACCTTCTCGCTGCTGTGATCCATCGTTTCCTTCCTGGCCTCACCGGACCGGGTTAAAGGAGCACGGAGAATGTATCAGGGCGATGCGATGGGCTCGGCATCCTCCGCGGGCGCGTGGGACGCCCGCCCGGCCGCCTGCTCGGAGGCCGCGAGCGCGGCCTTTCGCTCGGGCCAGCGCACGAGCGTGGCGCCCCCGCGCTCGGGGAATGGCACCTCGATCGTGTCGAAGTCCCGTGGCGCCTCGGTCGCCACGAACAGCTCTCGCGCCTGGTCGCGAAGCTCACCGCCGGCGTAGCGGCTCGAGACGTGCGTGAGAGCGAGCAGCCGCACCTCCGCATCGCGTGCGAGCTCGGCCGCCTGGCGCGCGGTGCTGTGCGAGGTCTCGCGCGCGCGCTCTGTCTCCTCATCGGCGAAGGTCGCCTCGTGCACCAGCACGTCCGCCTGATGCGCGGCCATCGCCAGCGCCTCACACGGAATGGTGTCACCGGAGAGCACGATCTTGCGGCCCTCCCGCGGGGGGCCCATGACCTGCTCGGGCGCGACCCCGGCGACCATTTCACCGCGCTGCAGCCGCCCGAAGTCCTCGCCCGGCGTGACCCCCAGCGCCTCCGCCCCGCGAGGGTCGAATTCCCCCGGCCGCGGAGCCTCGACGAGGGCATATCCGAAGGCCGGGCGATCTCCGTGGACCACCGGCACGGCCGCGATCAGATAGCCGTCGCGGTCAACCGTCTGCGCGGGCTCGAGCTCGACGATGCGAAGCTCATAGGGCAGGCGCCCGTAGATGATGCGCATCACCCCCATCAGCTCCTCGAGGCCGCTCGGCCCGTAGAGGCTCAGCGGCGCCTCCCGCTCGCGCAGCGCGAACGACTTGAGCATGCCGGGAAGGCCCAGCCAGTGGTCGGCGTGGAAGTGGGTGATGAACACGCAGTCCACGTCCACGAGGCCGACGGAGCGCAAGAGCTGGCGCTGGGTGCCTTCGCCGCAGTCGAACAGCAGCCGGTCGCCGCCGCGGCGGACAAGCACCGCAGGCAGGCCGCACCGCGCGCTCGGCACAGAGCCGCCGGTTCCGGCAAAGAACAGGGACAGGTCCATGTCGCTACGGTAGCGGTGTGGTCGGCTCCCGGAGCGGTCGGCGCGAGAGGCGGCGGTAAGCTCTCGGCACCGCCGGCGTCCGATCGCGACGCCGTCTGCGCCCGTAGCTCAGTGGATAGAGCGCTCGCCTCCGGAGCGAGAGGTCGTAGGTTCGACTCCTACCGGGCGCGTCACGGAAAGCCCTGCTAACACAGGGTTTTTTCGTTGTCTAAGAGAGCGCAACCGCCAACGCTCTCGATGCTCTCCGAGCCGCTGCTGCCTTTTCGCTGCCTTTTCACGAGCGACGGTGCGGGGCTGCTACGGATGCTGTTTGTACTTCCGCCAGTTTTTATTGAAGGACTTCTTGCTCCCTCGTGCGACGTAGAACTTGGGCGGTGCGCTTCCACGGCGACGCGGCGCGCCAACATATCCGCGCCGAGCGCGTTCATGGAGCACTTCGAGACCGACCTCAGCTCTGTGGTACGCGAAGCTCGACTCAGGAGCAAGTTCGAGTGCCTGCGTTAACACGGGTCAGGCTCGCCCGGCCGGAAGCCGTACGTCTCTGGGTACATGAGCCTTTTCGCGTCTTCCACAAGTGCTTCAGCATCAATTTCGCGCCGTTTCCGAGCGTCGTCCTTCATACCGAAAGAGCCTACAACCGCGATCGAGATGCCGGCGGCGCAGTCTGGGGTGCAGGCGATGGCTCGACGCTGACCGTCAGCTGGAGTCTGCCCGCGTCCTCGCGCCCCACGAGCTGCGCGAGCGTTTGTCGGCAACCCTGAAGGCGCTGCCGACCAGTTTCGCTGGAAGCTCTACGGCTTTCCTGGCTGGACGTGCTACGGAGACGGCAGCGGCTTCCCCGGTCATGGAGCAGGCGGCGACTGCTCAAGGGGAAGCGCCAGCGTCGAGTGGTATCACGCCTAAACCGGGACCGCCTGCGCGCGCTCGCGGCCGTGATGACCCTCTAACGTTTGGGTAACGCGGTGAGCAGTCGGCCCCAACCTGAGAGCGACCGCACCCGGCGACATGGGGGAAGGAACGATGTGAAATGCGACGCATCCTGACAATCACGATCACGGCCCTCGCCCTGGCGCCCGTCACGGCGTCGGCTGCGCCCTATCTCTCGACCGCACGCGCGCGGCGTGCAAGCCTCACGAACGACCTGTCGGAATGGAGCGAACACGAAGGCGTCAAGGCGGAAGTGTTCGCCTGCCACCGGCACAACGCGACGCATGTGGACTGCGTCGTGGGTGCGTGGTGGATGGAAGGCAAACATGACGTGATAACCGAAGTGCGCGAGTACGTGACGCTGAGCCACGGCCGGCTGCGCGTGGACCTGTCCGAAAGCTACGAAGAGCTGGAGACACGAGTGCGTTAGAACGCCAAACACTCGAACGACTCGAAGCCAACTGCCGGACCCTGTCGAAGACGGCGAGATCGACTGCGTGGTGTGCGTCGACTTTGAGTCCGCTGTCCAGACCTCCCCTGTCGGCACTGCGGCCTCTGATCTCGCGGACGATTCCACTGCCATCTACTTCCAAAAGGGGGGTATCTGAGGTCCCCGCGAGGTATATCACCCGCCCAGTGAACAAGGGCATATCCCCTGCAAACCCGGAGTCGATCGTGTAAAAGCGCGCCGTCGGCCGCGTGCTGGACATCGCACAGCGATCGTACGCTCGCTTCAGACATCCTCACAAGCGCTCAGACGGGCGACCCATGGCTTCGGAGCTTAACCACGCGCTTGCCGGCGTTCTCCCCGTCGAACAGCCCGGATCTGTTGCCATCTCGGGGACCGCCTCCTCGACGAGTTAGCCGAGCTCCGCGGATAGTCTCCCGGCCGTGCATCGCCCACGCCAGCGACTCGCGCTCGCGACGATCGTCGCGGCCATCGCCATCGGGATGGCGGGCTGTGGCGCGACCGCGGAACCGGGTGCCGAAACCTTCTACACGCAACATGGAGGCGAAGCCGGCCGCGCCAGCAGGGCTGTTGCGCATGTCGCAGCCTATCTGGCGACGCTTCCCACGCGACCGTCGCATGCAAACCTCGAAGCGCTGGCGGTCGCCGCGGGCAGCGCTCGCCGCACCCTCCTGGCGGCTGCCAACTGGCCGGTGAGCGAAAACGGCGAAGAAGAAAACGTGAGCCAGGCAGAGCTCGAAATCAACGAAGGCGCGGGCGCAATGTTGAAGGCGATGACGGCGATCCGTCAGTACGCCGGTACTGAGAGCCGGGCCGCGCTGATGCTCTACCGCGTCGACCTCAACGGGGGCCGCGGACGCTGGAACCAGGGCATGGCGGAGCTATGGCGCCTGCTGCGCAAGTCTTACCCCCCGACGATCTAGACCATCGGGCCTCGTCGTCATTTGGCAGCCCTGCCACTATCCCTCGTAATCTCCCCCCGCTGGCACGTCGAGCAGTTCTCCCGCGACGGCGACCAGCGGCCGCCGTACGACGGCCGGCGTGCCGACACACCGCTCTGACCGCGGCCGGCGGTCATCGCGTGAACGTGAGGTGCGTGACGCCGCTGG
This sequence comes from uncultured Solirubrobacteraceae bacterium, assembly GCA_963779605.1. GTDB lineage: Bacteria > Actinomycetota > Thermoleophilia > Solirubrobacterales > Solirubrobacteraceae > Palsa-744. Next base: position 860,792 of record CAVZYR010000003.1, on the reverse strand, counting down.
GCGTCGAGACCACCTCGATGGCGTAATCCGCCTCGAGCGCTTCGAGGCCGTCCCAGAGCCGCACCCCGCGGCCGAGCACGATCGGTACCTGGACCAGGTGGATGTGGTCGACGAGGCCCGCCGCGATGAAGTCGCGCGCAGTGGTCGGCCCGCCGCCGATGCGCACATCCTGCCCGCCTGCCGCCTCGCGGGCGACGTCAAGCGCCTCGGCCGGTGAGGCGTCGAGGAAGTGGAAGGTGGTGCCGCCCTCCATCTCGATCGGGCGGCCCGGCCTATGGGTGAGCACGAACGTCGGCGTGTGGAAGGGCGGGTTGGGGCCCCACCAGCCTCTCCAGCCGGCGTCGTCCTGCCAGCCCGGCGGACCGAACTTCCCCGCACCCATGATCTCGGCACCGATTCCAGGCTCGTGCTGCCGGGCGAGTGCATCGTCGGCGCCCGCGCTTCCCCCGGCGCCACCCAGTATCGGCGCACCGAAGCGCGTGGCGAACATCCACTCGTGCAGCAGTTTTCCGGCATGCCCGAAGGGCGCGTCCGCGCTCTGGCCCTCACCGGTGGCGAAGCCGTCCAGCGAGATGGAGAGGTTGTGGATCCGTGTGCGCGTCATATGCCTGCCTCCGGGTCGGATGTCTGATCGTGTTGACCGCGGTCACCGCAGGGATCGTCGCCTAATCCAGACTTCCCGGTGTCATCGGTCGACGGCTACCGTAGCCGCCAGGGGCGTCGATCAACGCGTTATATAGGCCGGCACCCGCATCCGGACTCTCGACGGGCTCCCGAGGCCGGCCGTTCCTGCGCAAGCTCCGATCAACGCCCGTCGAGCCAAACCTCAACAACGAAGGCCGCGAGGCGCAGGTGCCGATAGACGTCGGGGTCAAGCTATGCAGCGAGCACAACTACTCAGACAGCTGGTGCTCGACTCGCAGTACGTCGTCGACGAGGGGCTCGTGGCCAGCGCAATCCTTGCGCGAACCGCCCAGCGCAACCTCGCCGCCGTGCGGCCCGGTCGTCTCGATGCTCAAGCACGCCGGCGGCGGGCGACGATCGCGTCCTTCCCTGCCCCTCCGCGCGGGAGCTGAGTCAGGCGATGCTCCGAGTCGCCGGCCCGATAGTCGCAGCACAGCTCGCGAGAAGCATCGAGCAGGGTCAGGCCCTGCTCCTGCGAGCGAGCTTAATCATCGACTACAGCGACGACGAGAGCTGGAAGGCTGCCCGAAGGGAGTGGATCGAGCGAACCGACGAAACGCTTGATCGCGTCTATGAAGGAGCAGAGGAGGTCGCCGAGTTCGAGAGCGCGGCGTATGCCCCCGCCGTCGGTGAGCAGTGGCAGGTCGAGTACAACGACTCGAGCTCCCTGCGCACGGCCGTCGCCGTCCTCATATCCCTGCAGGATCGACTCGACGACTATGCGTCCGGCGATCCTGCCGAGGCGGCGCCTGCGCCCGATCTTGACCTGGAGCCCGAGCCGGAGCTGAGTGCAGCGCCGGAAGTTTCGCAGCCGCAGAACCAGGGCGATGGCCGCCCTTCACGGGGGTACTCGGTCGGCGCCGAGCTTGAGCAGACGAGCACCGCTGGCACCCCACACGTGTTCCTCGTGCACGGGCGCGATGAGAAGCTTAAGGACGCAGTGGCAGCACTGCTCGAACAAGCAGGCCCCCACCCGGTCACGATTCTGAACGAGCGGCCGAGCGACCGCAGGATGCTCGTCGAGCACCGGGAGGAGCGGACCGCGGGCTCACGCCACGCCGTCATCCTGCTCACGGCCGACGATGTTGCCGGCCCACGGCTCGATTCCGACCGCGAGCCCCACTTCTCGCCCCGCGCACGTCAGGGGGTCGTGTTCGAGATGGGCGTGCTCGTCGCCGCGCTCGGCCCCCGCTCCCTATGTGTGCTCTACGAGGAGGGGGTGGAATGGCCCTGCGACATCGATGGCGTCACCTACGTCCGGCTTGACATGGCCGGAACGTGGCAATCCAAGCTTCTGCTGCACCTGCGCGGCGCCGGCTTTGACTATGACCTGAACAAGCTCGCGTCCGCCTGAGCCTGCATGCATCACGGCCAGGTGTATGTTGCGTGAGCAGTAGTCTGCCCAGCCATGGCAGACGAGCAACCCGGCGAGAACGTCGATCAGGCGCTCGCTGACAAGGAAGCGGCGCTCCACCGCCTGCGCCAGGCACCTCCCGAGGAACTCGCCGCTCCCGGCGTTGAAGCGAAGCTGATCGAAGCTGCCAGGAAGGCCGGAGCAGGCTGGGGTGAGATCGAGGAGGCGATCAGCACGCCCCCTCGGCACTCACCGTCATCGTGAGCTCCGGGCCGCCGGTCGCTCAGAGATTTCGCACGAACCGCGTGCGGTCGAGCTGCTGCTCATAGCCGACCGCGAGCCAGAAACGCATGGCGGCCGAGTCCTCGACGGCGACGATCGCGTCGAGTCTCAGCGCCCCACGCTCGCGCAGACGCCTCTCGCCCTCGCGCACGAGCAGCGTGGCGAGTCCCTGGCGCCTGCGGCCTGGATGGACGGCCAGCCGATAGAAGCTGCCTCGCCATCCGTTCCAGGCCGCAATCAGCGAGCCGACCACCTCGCCGCCGGCATCGCTGACGAGCAGCGCTTGCGGATCGACGGCCATCAGACCCCGCAACGAGGCGATCGTGTCCGTGACCGAGGGCTGGGCGTCCGCCACGGCCCACAGCTCCAGCACGGCGACGAGATCGTCGGGCGTGGCGTCGCGGATCATCCCCCGTCCAGTCCGGTGGCTGCCATGGCGTCCTTCGGATCGAAGCGGGCCTGAACGCGAATGACGTTCAGCGTATCCCGCGGTCCGTCCGTTCGGCCTGAGCGGCGAGGACCGGCGCCGGCCGCCGAGCTCGTCAGCTACCGTGCGAACGCATGCGCACGCTCGCCACGATTGCCAGCGCGCTCACGCTGCTGGGCGCCGCCCTGATCCCGGCTGAGGCTTCTGCGGCGACCCCGGCAATCATCGGGGGAACCCTCGCGCAAGAGGGCACCTTTCCCCAGCTGGCATTCATCGAAGACAAAGAGGGCCAGGTCCGTGACTACTGTACGGGGACCGTCGTCGCGCCGACCGTCGTCCTGACGGCGGCGCACTGCGCGGAGGACACCGAAACCGAGCAAGTTCGCGAACCGTCCGGGTACCTGGTCTACACCGGCAACGTCGAATGGGCGGCCTCCAGCCAAGTGTCCCGCGTATCACGCGTCGTCGTCTACCCGACGTACAACCCCGCCGACTTCAGCGACGATGCGGCGCTTCTGATCCTCTCGACACCCACGAGCGCGCCGGCGATCACGCTCGCGTCCTATCCGTCTGACTCCGCGCGCCTGGCGGCCGGGGCCGAAGCCCGCATCGCCGGATGGGGCGATACATCCCGCGCGCAGGGATTGCTTCCGCCGCGGCTGAGCTGGGCGGACACGGTGGTCCAGAGCCCTGCGTATTGCGAAAGCGAAGCGCCACCCTTCTACTCGGGCTCTGAGATATGCACGATCGACCCACCGGAAAACCAAACGGGCGCCTGCTTCGGTGACAGCGGCGGTCCCCTGATCTCGCCGCCTGGGACGGGCGAAATCGAGCTTGGGATCACGAGTCACATCTACAACGAATGCGAAACCGTGCGCCCGACAGTGTTCACACGCGCGGACCTGATCGCGCCATGGGTCGATGAATGGATCGCGGGGGTTCAACCGCTCGCCCCGGAACCTGCGCCCAAACCGAGTCCCGCTCCGGCTCCGGGGCCGCAGAGCGCAGCCACCCCGGCCGCGTTTCCGCCGCCCGCCCCCCCGAACACGCCGGGGTACTACCTCACCCGGCCGTCGCGAACACGAAAGATCATGATTCACGTCTCGGGCGGCGGGGACGACATCGTCGGCATCAGCGTCAAGACTCCGGTCACCTGCCAGCATGGCCACCAGCTGCCGCTCGAAGACCGTTGGCTGTCCTATTCCGACGACGTCGCGATCACAAACCACATCGCTCGCCGGACGCTCCGGGTACCCGCCGGGCGCGCATCGGCGGCAGGTCAAGTCGGCCTGTTCCTGCGCTTCATGGCGGCCGGCGGCCTCGAAGGCCGCCTGAGCGTACGTATCCCCTCGAGGAACCAGCGGATCGGACTGTGCACCGGGACGGTCCGGTTCATGGCAAAGACCTGACGAAAAGACCTTCTGACCGCAACTTTCCTGCCGCCGTTTGATTAGTGCTGGTGGGCGGCACGGCCGGCAGAGTCCGACGATGGACCCGGTCGCACCACTAGGGAGGGTGGAGAAAGGATTCAGCGTCCCGAGGTTCTCGGGATGTGCCGCCCTCGTCGTTCGGCGCGGGATTCGCGCTGCGCCTCCCCGAGCGGCGAGCGCGAATCCCGCGGCCGCAACGCGTCTAATCCTTTACCGCGGCCTCAAGGTGGCGTGGAAGCATTCCGATTGGGGGATCGAGACCACAAGACCAATGAGGGAGATTTCATGGCCAGGATCATCGTGACAACCGATCCAAGCGAACGGCCGGACGGCCCCGTGCTGCTCGACGAGTTCGTCTGCCCCGACCATCTCAGCGACGACCACTCCGCCGCACAGCTCCTCGAGCGACTCGGCTGGGCCGTCACGGATGCCGAGAACACCCAGCACGCCAATCAGGCGGCTTAGCCGCCCGGCCGCCTAGCGGCCGCCGACACCTGAGGCGCACCCATCTGGTAGCGTCGCGTCGCCGGCGCCGAGCACAGCTGTGCTCGCGCCGTGAGCTTTCGCTCGTTCCACGAATCGCGATGCCTCAAGGAGGAGAGTTGAACATGCGCATCCCAATCACGTGGCGCGTCGCCGCACTCGCCGCTGTCGCCGTGTCGACCGCCGGCCTGGCCACGACCGCTGCTACCGCGTCCGCCCGGCCACCGCGCACACCGCAGAGGCCACCGACGCTGTTCGTCAACGGCTCGATGCTGTCGGGCTATGCCCACAATCCCTGCTCGTCGACCCCCTACACGACGATCGCCGCTGCCGTGACCGCGGCCGCGCCGGGCGGCCACATCGTCGTCTGTGCCGGGACCTACCGCGAAGACGTGACCGTCACGAAGCCTCTGACTATCGAGGGCATCGGCGCGACCGTCGACGCCACCGACCAGATCAACGGCTTCACGCTGCCGGCGCCCGCGGCCGGGACCACGGTCGAGGGCTTCACGATCGAGAATGCGATCGGCGAGGGCGTGCTGGCCGTGAGCAGCAGCGACGTGAGCATCGTCGGAAACGTGATCGAAAACAACGACAAAGGCCTGACCCAGCCAAACACCTACGCACAGTGCACGATCACCGCGCAGAACCCGACTCCCGACTGCGGTGAGGGCGTGCACCTGATGGGCACCGCCGACTCGAAGATCCTGGGCAACAGGATCAAGGACAACGCCGGCGGCGTGCTGATGACCGACGAGACCGGACCGACCGATGGCAACGTCGTGGCGCACAACCAGGTCCTCGACAACACCGCCGACTGCGGGATCACCCTGGCGGGTCACAACCCTGCGGCCGCGCCGGGCGGGGTTCCGAACCCAAGCGCCGCAGGCGTCTACGACAACCTCATCCTCGACAACGTGTCGGTCGGCAACGGCGTCCTCGGACAGGGCGCTGGAGTGTTGCTGGCGGCGGGCATCGCCGGAGGTGGCGGCGCCGTCTACGACAACACGGTGCGCGGCAACTTCCTCGAAGGGAACGGGCTCGCGGGCGTGACGGTCCACAACCACGTCCCCGGCCAGGACCTGAACGGCAACCGCATCATCCACAACCGCATCGGCACCAACAACCTCGACGGCGATCCCGACTTCGCGCCGGTGATGGATCCCTCGACGACGGGGATATTCGTCGGCACCGCCGGGAACCCGCTGACGATCACGATCAAGCACAACATCATCCACTCGAACGCCATCGGCATCTTCCTGACCGGGCCGCTCAACACCGAACAGATCAGCCACAACCGGTTCTTCAACGTCACGACCGACGTCGTCGGGCCATGAGCTGACCGCCCGCAACGGGCTCCTCGCAGGAGCGGGGGGCCCGTTGCGGTCTTCAAGCCGCCGGACGCAGGATGCCGATGGTTTCTACGTGCTTCGCCCGAGCTCCCTGCTGAGCCGCCCGAGTGCTCTGATCATCACCACTCTGGCGGCGACCGACCTGGCCTACCGCCTGCTGCTGCGCGAGCCGGTACGGCGCGTGCTCGGCCTGCGGCAATAGGTCCGCAAGACCGGCGCCGGCAACGGCCGCCGAGCAGAACTAGCGGGGGTCGGCTCGATCGAGGTTCCAATGCCGCGACGTCGAGCAGAGCCACAGCCACGGCTCGCGTCGTCGGCATGCGTGCGCGGCGTGAGGTAGAAGCGGTGATCGTGCGCTGCCCACCCTCGTGATCGCCGTAGAGGATGTCGACGGACAGCGGGGTGCGAGCCCGCATCGCATCATGAAGAGAGGCGTACTGCTGATCGCCGGGATCGCGGATCGCGGCCTGCCAGAAGCTGATGTCCCCGGCCGGCACGTACAGGTCGCGGTTGAGCCGGCGAAAATCCTCGAGCGCGGACTGCGGGGTATCTGATGTCACCCGCTCGGTCCACAGGTGCCACCCATGCAGGACCGCGAGCCCGGCGGCGACGTTACGCAGCGGGATCGCCAGGTAGAGGTTCTCGGCGTACTCCTGCACCGCGGCGAGCCCATCGCGAACGACGAGCCAGTGGTCGTCGATGAAGCCGACCTTCTGCGGCGGATCCTGCGGGCGAGCGTTGAACAGCACGGGGCGAAGCCCCACTTTCAACGACTGCTCGGTCACCCGCGCCGAGCGGTTCGCAGAGCGCGTCGCTGAGAACGTCGCCACCGCCAGCACGAGCGTGCCCCCGGCCGTGGCGAGCGATGCGATCGTGCTCGTGTCGGCCATTGCGGCGCAGGCTACCGATCCGCTCGCGTGGCCTCAGCCCTCGCCGGCCGGCCCTACACTCCGGCTGTGCGCGCCCCCGCGAAGATCATCTCTCGCCCGGTCCTCTGGGCGTCAGCGCTCACGATCACGACCGCTGCGCTCGCCGGCGTCGCGGGCGCAACGCCTGCGCAGAGGAGCTCAGGCGGCCTGGCCTACTCGAGCGCGAGCGCCCGCGTCGTCCAGCCCCAGCCTGCGCCCGGCAGCTGCCACGCGATCGGATCCGGTCTGTATCTGCGCCCGGACGAGCGCTGCACGCCGGGGGCGCTCAACCCCGCCGTCACGCAGGCGCGGATCGGCTCGACGATCTGCCGCAGCGGCTGGACGTCCTCGGTCAGGCCACCGGAGTCGGTGAGCGAGCCCGAGAAGCTGGCGAGCATGGACGCCTACGGCGACCACGGCTCGGCCTCGTTCTATGAGTACGACCACGATGTGCCGCTCGAGCTCGGCGGCGCCGTCAACGACGCGCGAAACCTATGGCCGGAGCCCGACTACCCCGCGCACTCGGGCTTCTATCTGAACCCGAAGGACCACCTCGAGCGGGCGCTGAACCGGCTCGTGTGCGCCGGTCAGATGCCGCTCGCGCAGGCACAGCGCCTGATCGCGGACAACTGGGTGTCCGCGTACCACCGCTACGGCTAGTCAACCACCGAGGCCCGCGGCGACGCCGCTCTCCCCCGCGGTGGTCAGGCCGGCCGGGCGCTCACACGTCGAGATAGCGCAGCACGACCCGTCCGAGCACGATGATGTCGCCGCTTCGCAGGTCCGCCTGGGTGACGCAGCGCCCGTTCACGTAGGTCCCGTTCGAGCTGCGGTCGTCCAGCACCCTCGCGCCCGAGCGGCGGTTCAGCACGATCGCGTGACGCCTCGAGACCGAGGCCTCGTCGAGTCGGAGGTCGGCAGCCAGGCCCCGCCCGATGTGCGTAACTTCCGCGGCCAGCGAGATCAGCAGCGTCTCATCCGGGCCCTGCACCTCGAGGTAGCGCCCCGGCGCCTGCGGCTGCGAGGGCGTTGCGCGGCGGCGCACACCCTCATCCAGGCAGGCGATCGGGTCGAATCTCTCGGTTGCGCCCTCGGCTACCGTGGGTCGGCTGGGTGCTTGAGTGGACATGGCCAAAGCTAAACCTACCCAGCTCAGCCCCACCTCAACCGTCCATAAAGAATTCTGAAGTGCGCGGCCCCGAGGGCCCTCGCGTCAGGCCGGACGCGTCGCCGGCGGGTCCTTGCGCTTGGACATGCGCCGAGCGCTCCACCAGCCCCAGCCGCCGACGGCAAGCACAGGGACCACGTAGAGCATCGAGACATACCAATGCATCAGACAGGCAAGCGGCGCCATGTCCGGGAAATCTATCACGTCATCACCACGCCTCTCGCGCCGGTCGCTGGGGTTCCTGCGAGGGCAATCCGCTCGTTCCGCCCCCGGGCGTGCGCGAGCGCCGGCGGCGCACGTAGAGCACGAACAACAGGCCGGCGAGCGCGATCGCCACGCCCAGCACGATCACCGCCACCGAGGCCTTGGAGTTCTCGGGCGTCCAGAACAGCTGGCCGTCGATCGCGCCCTTGCGCGTGCCGACTTCGATCGGGACCTGCCAGTTGAATATGAACGTGAGCTTGCTCTTGTTCTTGACCTCGGGCGGCACCACCGGCGACATCCAGTGGATCCGGTGGTCGTGCCATTCGAACTCCCCGGTGCGATCGACCACCACCCACAGCGGCGGCGCGCTGGGACTGGCCGTCGCGGGGACCTTGACGTTGGCGTAGAAGTTCGTGTTCAGGTAGGTGGCCGGCGAGCGCTCGTTCTGCTCGGCCGTGCCGTTCGCCAGCACGCGCGCATAGGGCTCGCCCTGGTAGCCGTAGATGGTCACCGTCTGGCCGGTGTGGTTCCTCAGCAGCAGGCGATCGGCGAACTCCAGCACCTGCACGCTTAGCCCGGGCACGTTCGGCGTGATCGAGGTTATGCTCGAGCGGTACTGATAGTTGCTCCCCTGGTCGTTGATCGGGTTCCCGCTCTCGCTCGAGAAGGTCGCGCCGGTAGGGGCCTCGGCGTCCGCGAGGGCAGGCGCGAGGAGCGCGAGGACGCCGATCAGGGGCAGGACGAGGCGGCGCAGCACTAGGGCAGACACCGTAGCGGAGGGTGTGCCGGCGAGCGCCGGGGTCCGCTCACGTCCCCACCGAGGACAGAAGCCACAATCCGAAGCTCGTGAACGCGACCATCACCGCCAGCATCCAGTACTGGCTGCGCACGGCTTCTTCGGGATCGCGATACATCACCAGCGCACGGTCGTGCGCGAGCGCGAGGCCGGCGACGTGGCCGGTGAGCAGCGCGGCGACCTGCACGTACCAGATGGCCGCGTAGGAGATGATGTGGTAGTCGATCTGATATCCGCTCGTGCCGAAGATGTTGGCGCCGTTGCCGAGCGGGTCGGAGGACAGGTAGACCATCGCCTGGGACTGCCAGATCAGATATGAGAAGTAGTGGGCGAGCACGTAGGCGACGCCGATCGGCACGAGCGTGTGGGCGAAGGCATGCGACAGCGTGGTCGTGTCATAGCGGTCGCCGACGCTGCGAACGCCCGCGATGCCGATCCTGTAGACCAGCCTGATCAGCAGGATGCAGAAGATCAGCCCGACCGTGTAGGCGAGCTCGAGCGCCGGCGTCTGGTTGAGGCCGATATCGCCGAAGAACGTGCCGAGGCTCGGCTCGAGGTTGCGCCATATCCCGCCGTTGCTGAACCCGTCGAACGTGGTGGTTCCGATGATCGTGCAGATCAGGAACACCGTGCCCGGCCGTATCTCGAGGTCGGTGACTCCGCTCAGCACCCGCCGGCGGCACAGCACGCCGTCCTCATCCCGGCACAGGGGCGATAGCCGCGAGACGAGATTGAAGTACACCCCGAAGCCGTCGGCTGAATCTCCCCACTGCTCAACGCCGAACGACGCCATCCCGGCGAGCATCACGAGGAAGTAACCCAGCGACAGCGCCGCGAGCGTCGATGGATGCTCGCGGTCGGCGGGGACGTAGACGAGCTCGAGCCAGGCGAAGCCGGCGATCACGGCGACCGACGGCCACACCCCGAGCCATTGCGGGTAGCGCAGCAGCGGCCCCCGCGAGCGGCCCCCGCCGAGCGCGCGGATGAGCGCTCGGAGCGCTCGTGCACAGCTCCGCCAGGGATTGAAGGCGCGGAAGATGTCGCCGAAGAGCACGCTCGCCAGCGGCATCCCCACCCAGAAGATCACGTAGATGAAGGTCACCGAGAAGTTCGCGTTCGGCACCTGGGCGCCCGTGAAGCCGCTGTAGAGGACCACCGCGAACAGGCCCACCCCCACGAGACTCGCGAGCCATTCGAACAGCACCGGCAGCCTGAACAGGCGTTTGCGGTGCTGCTCCTGAAGCTGCGGCTGCTGCCACAGCGTCGACAGCGCGACGAACGAGACGACCAGCACGATCGCCGCGGCCCAGCTGAACAGCCACACCGGAATCGGCAGGTCCGCCCTGCCGACGATCCCGTGAGCATCGGCGCTCGCGGGAAGCATGAGCACGGTTAGGCCGAGGCCGGCGCAGAGCGATGAAAGCAGGCGACGGCGCGAGACCTTCATGCCCGCCGCAGTCTATGGAACGGCCTCGTGGCACTCGCCGGTCGCGACCGCGCTGGCGTACTCTCAAGCTGCATGTTCCGACCGCCGCTCGCCGTCTCGACCGACCTGTCAGCCGTCTTCCAGCTCGGGCCGCTGGTGGTCGTCGCCCTGCTCTATGCGCAGCGCGTTCGCACGCTCGCGGCCGGCTCCCACCCGGTCCCCGGTTGGCGCCAGGCCTGCTTCTACTCGGGCTTCGTCCTGATCGGAGCCGCGCTCACCTCGCTGGGCAAGGCCAGCCAGGATCTGCTCTACGTGCACATGATCGAGCACCTGCTGCTCGGCGACATCGCGTCGCTGTTGATCGTGCTCGGGCTCACCGGTCCACTGCTGGCCCCCGTACTGCGGATCCGCGCGTTCGATCGCCTGCGCTCGCTCTCGCACCCACTCGTGGCCTTCCCGCTGTGGGCCGTCGACCTCTACCTGTGGCATCTGCCCGTGCTCTATGAGGCGGCCCTGCGTCACTCCGGGGTGCACGCGCTCCAGCACGCAATGTTCCTCGGCTTCGGCATCAACATGTGGATGTGCCTGTTCGGCCCTCTGCCCCAGCCCAGCTGGTTCGGCAACTTCGCCAAGCTGATCTACATCGTCGCGGTCCGTCTCACCGGCACGGTCCTCGGAAACATCTTCCTGTGGTCGGGCACGGTCTTCTACCCGTACTACATCCACGGCGATGCGCTCTATCACATCTCCCCGCTGGCCGACCAGAACATCGCCGGGGCGATCATGATGGTCGAGGAGTCGATCCTCACCCTCGGCCTGTTCTGCTGGCTGTTTCTGCGCACCGCCCGCGAGAGCGAGGAACGCCAGGACCTGCTCGACTTCGCCCACTCCCAGGGGCAGGAGCTCACGGAGGCCCGCGCCGCGCGTGCGGTGGCCGCGGGTAAAGGCGCCGAGCTGCGCAGACGGCTGAACGACGGCTCGACCTCCTAGCGGCGTCACCCACAGGCACCGCGCCGGGCGCGCCGCAGCAACCGGCGCATCGCGCGGCGGTCTGACTATCCTTGAGCCATGTGCGTCGGTTGTGCCATGTGCGCCGCCTCAGCCGCGACCGGCTTTCGGACGTGGCTTCAGACCCACCACTTCGGCTGGCTCACGCCGCGGCGGATGCGGGCATTGACGATCGCCGCGATGTGCGCGGCCGGATTGGTCTCGACGGTCGGCTTCAGCGGCTCGACGGTCGCGCCGGCCAGCACCGGCACACCCGCCGCCGCGGTCGCGCACGGCGCGAGTCGTTAGCGGCACTCGCGCCGGCGCGCGCGTTCTAGCCGCCGGCCACGGCCGGGAGGATCGTCAACTCGGCGCCGTCGGCGACCGGCGTCTGCAGGCCGTCGAGGAAGCGGATGTCCTCGCCGGCCACGTAGACGTTGACGAAGCGCCTCAGCGAGCCGTCGTCGTCGGCGATGCGCGCGCGCAGCTCGTCGAAGCGGTTGAACAGGCCGTCGAGCACCTCTTGCACCGTCGCCCCGTCGACCTCGGCCTGGGTCTCGCCTTCAGCGGCCGAGCGCAGCTGCGTGGGGATCTTCACGACCACGCTCATCAGACCGACACCGCCTCGGGCACGCCTGCCTCGAAGGACTCGAGCGTCGCTGAGATCGTGTGCGTCTGGAAGGTGTCCCTGACGGCGTCGAGCGTCTTCAGGCCCTCACCGGTGATGACCAGCACGACGCGCTCCTCGGGGTCGATGTCCCCGCGCGCGGCGAGCTTTGCCAGCACGGCGGTGGTGACGCCGCCGGCGGTCTCGGTGAAGATGCCTGTGGTCTGTGCGAGCAGCGCGATCCCTGCGCGGATCTCCTCGTCGCTCACGCAGTCGACCGAGCCGCCCGAGCGGCGGGCGAGCTCGAGCGCGTAGGGGCCGTCGGCGGGGTTGCCGATCGCAAGCGACTTGGCGATCGTCTCGGGCTTCACGGGCCTGCAGACCTGATGGCCTTCGGCGAAGGCGCTGGCCACCGGCGAGCAGCCCTCGGCCTGGGCGCCGTTCATGCGCGGGAGCTCGGGCTGAGAGCCCGAGGCGTCGTCGAGCAGCCCCAGTTCGCGCCACTCCTCAAAGCCCTTGGCGATTTTGGTGAACAGCGACCCGGAGGCGACCGGCACGACGCAGCGGTCGGGCAGCTCCCAGCCGAGCTGCTCAGCTATCTCGAAGGCGAGCGTCTTTGAGCCCTCGGCGTAGTAGGGGCGCAGGTTGACGTTCACGAACGCCCAGTCGCGCTCTGCCGAGAGCTCCGTGCAGAGGCGGTTGACGTCGTCGTAGGTGCCCTCCACCGCGATCAGTTTGGTCCCGTAGACGCCGGTGGCGAGCACCTTCTGCTCCTCGAGGTCCGCGGGGATGAAGACGTAGGAGTCGAGGCCCAGCGCGGCGCCGTGGGCGGCCACCGAGTTGGCCAGGTTGCCTGTCGAGGCGCAGGCGATCGTCTGGAAGCCGAGCTCGCGCGCGCGTGCCACGGCGACCGAGACGACGCGGTCCTTGAAGGAGTGGGTGGGGTTGGCGGCGTCGTTCTTGACCCACACCTCGCGCAGGCCGAGCTGGTGGGCCAGGCGATCTGCGCGGATCAGGGGGGTGCATCCCGCCGGCAGCCCCACGCGCGAGGCAAGGCGGTGAGAGGGGCCGGGGGGCCCGCCGCTCAGCGGCAGGAAGTCGGCATAGCGCCAGATGTTCTGGGGGCCGCCCTGGATGCGCCGGCGCAGCTCGCCCACGTCTGTGTGAGAAGGGCTGTGCTCGTAGGCCACCTCCAGCGGGCCGAAGCACTGCTCGCACACGTACAGCGCCTCGAGGGGATAGGAGGCCTTGCACTCCTTGCACTGCAGATGACTTACAGCCATTGGGGGCTCCTTCGCTCTAGTCTTCGCCGTGTCACGGTGTGGCGAAGAGCACGAAGGCCCGCCACACATCTCTCTGGAATTGGCACCGTTCCCGCTGTGACGTTACGGTGGTTGCCGGGGTTTCGTAGGGCCAGTCCCTCCACCCCTCTGGATGTGTCCAGCTATGTCTAAGCGGCAGTCTAGCAACACTCCGGACGTCCGCAAGCGCGCGGCCAGGTGCACCCGCCGCCGGCCCTCGGGTAACGCCCGCGGGCAGGCGGTGTAGGCCTAGCGATGAGCACCCCCGCGCGCGCCCAGGGCCGGCGAGCAGTCGAGACGCCCAGGGCCTTTGAGCCCTCGCGGCAGTCGCTGAAGCGGCGCATGCTGCTGATCGTCAATCCCCACGCGACAACGGTCACCCGGCCGCTGCGCGAAATGGTCGTGTTCGCGCTTCAGAACCGCTTCGAGGTCAGGGCCATCGATACCGAGGCTCAGGGTCACGCCACCGAGCTCTCGCGCGCAGCCGCGCATGAGAGCTACGACGTGATCGTCGCCCTCGGCGGCGACGGCACGGTCAACGAAGCCGCCAACGGCCTGGCCGGCTCGGACACGCCGCTGTGCTTCTTGCCCGGCGGCTCGGCCAACGTGTTCGCCAAGATGCTCGGCATTCCCGCCGATCTGATCGATGCGACCGAGCACCTGCTCGCGATGGACGATGACTGGCGCGTTCGCAAGGTCGATCTGGGCAGGGTCAACGACCGCTACTTCACGTTCGCCTCGGGGCTCGGCCTGGACGCCAGCGTCGTCGAGCGGGTCGACTCGAACCCGCGCCTGAAGGCCCGGCTCGGCCCCTACTACTACGCCTGGGTGGCGATCTCGACATTCACGCGCCGCTATCTTTTCAGACCGCCGAGAATGTCTGCGCAGGCCGGGCAGGCGACGCTCGACGGCGTTACCACGATCGTGCAGAACGGTTCGCCGTTCACCTACTTCAACGACCGTCCGGTCGATATCGCCGAGGGGGCGAAGCTCGACTCCGGCGCGCTCGCCGCCTGCGTGCTCCATCGCGCGGCGCCCATCGACCTGCCGTTCATCGGCTGGCGCGCCCTCTCGCGACGCGCGCGGGTCGCGCGCCACCGGCACGTGACCGCGCTGGCGTCCCTGACGGAGCTGACGGTGAAGAGCGCCGACGGCCGCCCGCTTCCCCTGCAGGTCGACGGCGACTTCCTCGGCGACGTCGCCGAGGCGCGCTATTCGATTCTTCCGGCTGCGCTGAACGTCGTCGTCTGAGGGAGGATCCGGGCGAGGGTCGCGCGGCCGTTGGCGCCTACGCGCCGCCGCCGGGTGTCACGCGGTAGGCATCGAACACCGACTCGATGTTGCGCATGCGCGTGATCGCCCCCTTCAGCGTGTGCGTATCGGCCACCTCGACCACGAAGCGGTTCTTCACCATCGGCGGAGTCGACAGGCAGCGCGCTTCAAGGATGTTGGCGCCGGACTCCGAGAACACGCGCGAGAGGTCCTCGAGCAGGCGGTGGCGATCCCAGGCGTCGATCTGGATTTCAACGACGAATGCCGTCGAGCGGTCGCCTTCCCATGCGACGTTCGTGAAGCGCTCGGGGGCCTTGCGCAGGAGCAGCGCGTTGGGGCAGTCCTCGCGGTGGATCGTGATCCCGCGGCCGAGCGATATGTAGCCCACGATCTCATCCCCGGGAACGGGGCGACAGCACTTGGCCAGGCGCAGCATGACGTCCTCGACGCCCTCGACCTTGATCCCGTACTGGCCCGAGGGCTTCGTCGGGCGCCGCCGCGGGCGTCCGACCCGCAGCAGGTCCACCGCGCTCGCTTCGCCGTCGGCCGCCTCGCCCTGCTTGAGCCGCTGCATGATCTTGTTGACCACGACCTTGGGCGAGACCTTGGCGCCGCCCAGCGCGATGTAGAAGTCGTCCGCCTTGCGGTAGCCGACCTCGCGGATCACGTCGGCGAGCAGCGCCGAGCCCGTGATCTTCTGGGCCGGCAGGCCGTGCTTGCGCAGCTGCTCCTGCAGCAGATCGCGCCCGATGTGCTCGGTGTCCTGGCGGGACTCCGCCTTGAACCACTGCTTGATCTTGTTGCGCGCGCGCGTCGTCTTGACCATCGCCAGCCAGTCGCGCGAGGGACCGCGCTCGCGCTTGGCGGTGAGGATCTCGACGATGTCCCCGGAGCAGAGCTCGTAGTGCAGCGGCACGATCTTGCCGTTGACGCGGGCGCCCACGCAGCGGTGACCGATCTCGGTGTGCACCTCGTAGGCGAAGTCGAGCGGCGTGGCCCCGGCCGCCAGGGACTTCACCTCGCCCTTGGGCGTAAACACGTAGACCTCTTCCTCGAACAGGTCGGTGCGCAGCGTCTCCATGAACTCGCGCGGGTCCGACAGGTCCTTCTGCCAATCGAGCATCGCTCGAAGCCAGGTGAGCTTCGTGTCCTCGCTCGGCACCGCGTAGCCGCTCGCGCCGTCGCCGCCCCCGCCGGGCTGGCGCTTGTAGACCCAGTGCGCGGCCACGCCGAACTCCGCCATTTCATGCATCTCCTGCGTGCGGATCTGGATCTCGAGCGGCCGCCCCTCGGGCCCGATGATCGTCGTGTGCAGCGACTGGTACATGTTGAACTTGGGCATCGCGATGAAGTCCTTGAAACGACCGGGCAGCGGCTTCCACAGCGAGTGGATCACGCCGACGGTTCCGTAGCAGTCCTTGACCGAGTCGACGATCACGCGCATCGCGGTGAGGTCGTAGATCTCGTTGAACTCGCGGCCCTTCTTGGTCATCTTCGAGTAGATCGAGTAGAAGTGCTTCGCGCGACCCGCGATCTGCGCCTGGATCCCGAGCGCTGAGAGCTCGCGCGTGAGGTACTCGCCGGCCTCGTTGACGTAGCGCTCGCGCTCGTCGCGCTGCTGCGCGACGAGTCCCTTGATCTCCTGGTACTTGCGTGGGTGAAGCGTGGCGAACGCCAGGTCCTCGAGCTCCCACTTGATCGCGTGGATGCCGAGACGGTGGGCCAGCGGCGCGTAGATCTCGAGCGTCTCCCGCGCCTTGTCCATCTGCTTCTGCTTGGGCATCGCGTCGATCGTGCGCATGTTGTGCAGACGGTCCGCGAGCTTGATCAGGATGACCCGCACGTCGGTGGCCATCGCCACCATCATCTTGCGATAGTTCTCAGCCTGGGCCTCGTCATGGGACTGGAAGGTGATGCCGGTCAGCTTCGTGACCCCGTCGACGACGCCCGATATCTCCTCGCCGAAGCGCTCGCGCACCTCCTCGATCGAGGCCGAGGTGTCCTCGACGGTGTCGTGCAGGAGCGCCGCGCACAGCGTCTCGGTGTCCAGGCGCATGCCGGCGCAGATGCGGGCCACGCCGACTGGGTGCACGATGAAGTCCTCGCCGGACTTGCGCCGCTGGGCGGCGTGGTGCTCGCAGGCGAACACGAACGCGTCCTGGACGCGGCCACGGTCGATCTCAACGGCCGAATCGGCCGCGTGCTCGGAGACGATCGCGAACAGATCACCGAGCAGCCGCCGCTCGGTCTCGTTCAGGTCGAGCTGCGCCTGGGCCGTGCTCCCGCGGTGGGCCTTCACGCCCGCCTGCGCGGCGTCGCCTGAAACGTCGCCTGAGGCCTCGGGGAGACTGCCCTGATCGCCGGTCTCGGCGCTCGGTGGCCTCTTGTCCTTGGCGATCTCCATGTTCATAGGGTAGGGGACCATCCACCCGGATTGAAGAGTTCGTTCGCCGACGCCGCGGCTCGGCGGCACACGGCGCCCGGCCTGTGTAAACCCCCGATCAGATCGCGAACAGGACGAGCTCATCGCCCGCGTCCGCCGGCGCCGGCGCCGGCGAGGAGTCCTCGTCGGCCTCCGGCAGCTCGGTCGGCTGCGCCTGGCGAAGCACGAGACGGGGTTCTGAGACGCCCTGCCACTCGTTGACCTCGAGCGCGAACGTCGCCTCGGCCGGGGCGCCGTCGTCCACGGGCAGGCGCCCGCCCGTCCCGAACGCCACCGCGCGAGCTCGTGCGCCGTGGGATTCGACCGTGAAGCGCACGTGCTTGCCTTCCCCCATCGGCCGGCCGTCGCGGAAGACGGCGTCGGCGACGAGCAGCGACACGGCCGGGTTGCCGCGACCGAAGGGCGCGAGTCTCTGCAGCTCCTCGGCCAGCGTCATCCCCAGCTCCTCACCCCCCACGACCGCGTCCACCCGCTCCACCGCAACCATGTCACCCGGCTCGAGCACCCGGTCGGCGTGAGCCGTGAGCGCCGCGGCGAACTCCCCGACGCGCCCGCGCTCGATCTCGAGGCCGGCGGCGGCGCGGTGGCCACCGTAGCCGCGCAGGTGCGACGCGCACTCGCTCAGCCCGCCGAGCAGGTCGAACGCATCGATGCTGCGCCCCGAGCCCCTGCCCGCGTCGCCGTCCAGCGAGATCATCACGACCGGGCGGCGATGGCGCTCGACCAGCCGCGAGGCGACGATGCCGATCACGCCGGCATGCCAGCCCTCCCCGGCCAGGACGTAGCAGGAGCGCTCGCTGAGCTCGCTGATCTGCGCTTCGGCCTCGAAGCGGATCCGCTGCTCGACCGCGCGGCGCTCGCTGTTGGCCCGGTCGAGCTCCGAGGCGATCTCGCCGGCGCGCGCCGGCGAGTCGGTCAGGATCAGCTCGAGCCCCGCGTCGGCCCGGTACATGCGCCCGGCCGCGTTCAGCCGCGGCGCAAGCGCGAAGGCGACCGAGCGCTCGTTGACCTTGCCGGGGTCGACCCGCGCGAGCGCCATCAGCGCGCGCAGCCCGGGCTTCGCCGTGCACGCCAGCGCGCGCAGCCCGCGGCGCACGAGCGCGCGGTTCTCGCCCACGAGCGCCACGACGTCCGCGATCGTCGCGAGCGCCACCAGGTCGAGATCCTGCTCGAGTGCCTCGTGGCTTGCGCCCGCGGCCGACAGCAGCGCCTGCGCGAGCTTGTAGGCGACCGCGGTCGCGCACAGCTCCGGGCAGGGATAGGAGCACAGCAGCGGGTGCACGATCGGAGCGTCCGGCAACACGCCGTCGGCGCGTGGCGCGTGGTGGTCGGTGACCACCACCTCCATGCCGAGCGCCCGCGCTGAGGCCACCTCCGCGACGGCCGTGACCGCGCAGTCGACCGTCACGAGCAGGCGCGTGCCGCGCGCGGCGAGCCGTCGCACGGTCCCCAAATTCAGGCCGTAGCCGTCGCTCGCGCGGTCGGGCAGGTACCAGTCCACGTCCGCGCCGATCGTGCGCAGCGCGCGAACGAGGACCGCCGTCGAACAGATCCCATCGACGTCGTAGTCGCCGTGAACCGTGATCCGCTCGCTGCTTCTGACGTGCGCGAGGATCGCCGAGACCGCCTCGCCGATGCCGGCGAACGCCGCCGCGGGGTGCTCATCCGCCGCCGCCAGAAACGCGCGCGCGCGCAGCGGCTCGCCGAACCCGCGGCGAACCAGCACCTGCGCGAGGGGCCCGCTGACGCCGAGCTCGCGCTCGAGGCGCCCCACGTCAGCGCCGGCGCACGGCGGGATCTCGATGCGGGCGCTCGGCACCTGCGCCACCCTACGGCCGCCCGGAGACGGAACCGCTGCGCGGGCGCGCGCTGGAACTGCGCTTAGTAGCCGGCGGCTATCGGGGCCTGCGTTCCGGCGCGTTCGCGCCGCATGCCCTCGAGGTAGACGAGCGCGATGCCGATCAGCGCACCCGGGACGGCATACAGCACGATCGCGATGTCGGTCGCGCGCTGGCCGGGGACCCGGAGCGCACCGACTTTCGCGCTGTAGATGATCAGCGCCACGACGATCGCTCCCACGAGCGACCCGACGAAGGCGCCGACGATGCCGCCCCAGAAGCGGTCCGGCAGGAAGATCGTGAAGTGCCAGATGGCGAGGCCCATCATCACCCAGGCGAGCATTCCCATCAGCGCGACCTCCCGTGACGGCGGTTGCGCGGGCGCCTGCGCTTCTGCGGCTTGGGATCGTCCTTCAGCACCAGATCCTCGGGCGTCAGATCCGCCGAGGGATCGACGGCGTCAACCCGGTTGCGCTGCTCCTCGGCATCCTGCTCGGGCTCCTTCGCCGGCGCGCGCTGCGCGACGCCGGCGCCGGCCGCTCTCTGGGGGGTGGCCACCGACGCGGGCGGTCCCTCGACGTCGAGGTCGCGCACGAGTTCCTGGAACTCTTCTCTTGAGATCTGCTCACCGGCCTCCTCGGGGGCTACGAGGCTCCCGCGGCGCGTGCGCTTGCGCTTCTGGGCCGGCTCGACATCCTCCGGCGCCCCGCCCGCGGTCGTCGCGTAGGCCGGGACCTGACCCAGTTCGCCGACGATCCGCGCCCGCCTCGAGCGGTAGGCCGGCTCGCGCTCCTTCCAGTGCGTGAGCACCGGCGAGGCGATGAAGATCGACGAGTAGGCGCCCGAGGCGATGCCGACCATCAGCGCGAAGGCGAAGTCCTTCAGCGTTTCCCCGCCGAAGAACAGCAGCGCGAGCACGGGCAACAGCGTGCAGAAGCTCGTCGCCAGCGATCTGGTGAGCACCTCCGACATCGAGCGGTTGACGATCTGGGAGAACGCCGCGCGCGGCATTCTCGGCACATTCTCGCGCACACGATCGAACACGATGATCGTGTCATACAGCGAATATCCGAGGATCGTCAGCAGCGCCGCGACCGTGGCTGTGGTCACTTCTCTGCCCGTCAGCGAATACACGCCGGCCGTGATCAGCAGGTCGTGCATCAGCGCGATCAGCACCGGAATCGCGTACTTCCACTCGAATCGCAGCGCGATATAGGCGGAGATCACCAGCAGCGAGGCGATGATCGCGATGATCGCGCTGTTGGCCACCGTTTTGCCGAACGTGGGCCCGATCGAGGTCGAGGAGAAGTTCCTGGTTCCCGGTCTCGAGGGTCCGCTCCCGAACCTCGTATCCAGATCGGCCTGGACCTTCTTGACGGTTTCCGGGCCCAGCGTCTTGGTGGATATCTGATAGCCCGTACCGCCGATGCTCGAGTTGGTGAACTTCTGGACCTCGGCGTTCGGATAGCCGGCGGCGGTCATCGCCGAGGCGACTTCGCTCTCGCTGACGGGCTTGATGAACGCGGTCTGGATGCGCGTGCCGGACTTGAAGTCGATGCCGAAGTTGATCCCTTTCCCGCCGATCGCGAGCGCGCCGATCAGGAGGATCGTGCCCGACAGCGAGAAGAACCACTTGGAGGCGCCCATGAAATCGAACGTCCAGCCTTTTCCTCGCCGCGCCGCGCCGAGCGCCGCCGGATGGGAGACGACTCCTGAGCGGCTCATCGTGCCGAGGGCCGCCTGCGTGGCGAGCACGGCCGTGAACAGCGTCAGCAGCGTGCCGATGCCCAGCGTGAAGGCGAAGCCCTTGACTTCCGCGGTCGCCAGCGCGAACAGGATGAAGGCGGTCATGAACGTGACGACATTGGCGTCGACGATCGCGGCGAAGCCGCGCTTGTAGCCGGTGGCGATGCCCGAGACGATCGAGCGCCCGCCGCGGATCTCCTCCTTGACGCGCTCGAAGATCACGATGTTCGCATCCGCCGCGATGCCGATCGTGAGGATCAGCCCGGCGATGCCGGGCAGCGTCATCGTGATCGGAATCAGCTTGATCAGCGCGAAGAAGTAGATCCCGTAGATGATCAGCCCGCCGACCGCGATCGCGCCGAGCACGCGGTAGAACAAGAGCAGGAACACGCACACGACCAAAAAGCCCGCCAGACCCGCGATCAGGCCCTGCTTGAGCGCCTGTTTGCCGAGCGTCGCCGAGACCTGCGAGCGAGAGATCAGCGCGAGCTTGATCGGCAGCGCCCCGGATTGCAGCTCGTCGGCGAGGTTCTGGGCGGAGGTGATCGTGAACCCGCCGGTGATCTCCGAGCCGTTGGTCGTGTCGATCCCTTCCGGGTACTTGGTGTAGTCGATCGACGGGGCGGTGATCAGCTGACCATCCAGCACGACCGCGAAGTGCTGCTGGGCGGCTTCCTTGCCGATGCCGGGAAGCTGGGCTTCCTGGCCGCGGTGGGCGATTTCCTTGGTCACGCGCTGGAACACGCTCTGCCCGTGCGAGGTGAAGCCGAAGGTGACGTCGGGCGCGCCCGTGCCGCCACCGCCTTCGTCGAAGCTCTGCTGCGGGTTCTTGATGTCCGCGCCGGTCAGCACGGGGTTGTCTTCCATCACGTACCAGCTGTTCGGCGAGGCCTGCGTGACCTTGCCCTTCGCGGTTTCGATCGGCCGCGCCTGCACGAGCACCGTCCCGGGGTTGACGCGCACCGCCTTGACCTTTGACCCGGCGGGCGGTTTGTAGTTGTCCGCGTACAGGTTCTGTTCGGTTTCCTCGGGCCCGCGAAGGACCTTTTCGTGCGTGGTGTCGAGCAGGTACCAGCTGCCGTAGATGCATCCGCCGACCTGTTGGGCGGTGCAGCCCGGCGCCAGCGTGGTGTCGTTCTTGCGCAGGATCGGCGGTCGCTTGGCGGCGCGCAGCACGGCCTGGTACTCGGTCAGCCCGAACTGCGCCGAGCCGGCGTTCGCTCCGCCGGTGGCGGTCGTTTCGGTAGGCGACGGTTTCCCGTCGGCGCCGATCACGTTCGTCTCCCAGTCGTAGAAGAACAGCTGAGCGGTCTTGCCGACCTCGTCCTGGGCGCGCGAGGCGTTGCTGACGTCGGGCAGCGCGACGTCGATTTCGTCAGAGCCGGTGCGCTGGATTTCCGGTTGCGCCACGCCCAGCTGGTCGACGCGGGTGCGCATGATGTCGATCGCGCGGTTCAGCGATTCGGCGTCCACCTTCGACTGGGCGGTCGGCTTGCCCTGGTAGACGAGCTCGACGCCGCCCTTGAGATCCAGACCGAGGCGCGTCTTCTTGGCCTTGGTCACACCGGGGACGCCGACGATCACCGCGAGCGAGAGCACGACCAGCCCGGCGACGATCAGCAGCACGAGGTTGTTGCGGCGGCGGTCGGTCATCCTGAGCTCATCACCTTCTCAGACTACTTCTCGGGAGTCAGCACGAGCAGCAGCCCGCCGTCGTCGTCATAGGCCGGGAACATGTCCGCTTTGGCGCTCGCCATGACGTCGCGTTCACCTGACACCTTGACCGGAACCTCGAGCGCCCGCACGCCCCACTCGAGCACCGTCGTGACCGGGTTCTCGCCGTTCGTGAAGGCCAGTCCGAGCACCTCCTCGACGCGCTGGCCGATGACCTCTTCCTCCTCGAGGCCGGTGAAGGCGAACGAGTTCTTGCCGCAGCCGATCACGCGGCCCTCGCCGTCGCATACGAAGAAGGCCGCGTCGGGCGCCGGATAGTAGTCGTCGAGGAGTTCGAACAGGAAGGCGAATCCGCACTTGGCGCAGCCTCTCGGCTGGCGCGTGAAGCCGAGGTTACGGTCAAGCTCGGTGGTGCGGTGACCACAGTTCGGGCAGATGAAAGGGTGGGCCATGCTCGACTACAGAGTACGCAAGCAGCGCGCCGAAGGGGGCCGGTGACGCTCGGGCCCGCGGGCTCTGGTCATCTCGCTCGAATCCTCAGAACAGCGCGGGTCCGTCCGGGGGAGGGAGATCGAGCCCCAGATGCGCGAACGCGGCGGGGGTCGCGGCCCGCCCGCGCGGGGTCCGCTTGATCAGCCCCTCCTTCAAGAGGAAGGGCTCGTAGACGTCCTCGATCGTGTCCTGCTCCTCCCCCACCGCGACCGCGAGCGTCGACAGGCCGACCGGGCCGCCGTCGAACTTGATGCAGATCGCGCGCAGGATCTCGCG
This sequence comes from uncultured Solirubrobacteraceae bacterium, assembly GCA_963779605.1. Taxonomy (GTDB): domain Bacteria; phylum Actinomycetota; class Thermoleophilia; order Solirubrobacterales; family Solirubrobacteraceae; genus Palsa-744. Next base: position 837,642 of record CAVZYR010000003.1, on the reverse strand, counting down.
ATCCAGGCGGTCGAGTCCGCGCTCATCCACCTCCAGCATCTCGAGCGCCGCCCGCGCGGCCTCCGCGGTGACCACGCCCTCCATGCGCACCTCGGCGAAGTCGCGCACGCGCTTGAGCAGGCGGTTGGCCACACGCGGGGTGCCCCTGCTGCGCGTCGCGATCGCGAGCGCACCGTCATCCTCGAGGTCGATCTGAAGGATGTTCGCCGACCGGCGCACGATCACCGCGAGCTCGTCCACCGCGTAGGGCTCGACGCGCGCCTGGATGCCGAAGCGGTCGCGCAGCGGCGTGCTCAACAGGCCGGTGCGCGTGGTCGCGCCGATCAGCGTGAACGGCGGCAGCTCGAGCGTGACGACGCGGGCCCCCGCGCCCTGCCCGACCGTGATCGGCAGGCGGTGATCCTCCATCGCCGGGTAGAAGGTCTCCTCGAGCGTGCGCGGCAGCCGGTGGATCTCATCCACGAAGAACACGCTGCGCGGCTCGAGCGCGGTCAGAAACGCGGCGATGTCGCCCTTGCGCTCGAGCGCGGGCCCGGCGGTCTGAACGAACGGCACGTCGAGCTCCGCGGCCACGATCTGCGCGAGCGATGTCTTGCCGAGGCCGGGAGGCCCGGCCAACAGCAGATGGTCGAGCGCATCGCCGCGCGCGGTCGAGGCCTCGATCGCCACGGCCAGCTGCTCGCACAGCGTGTCCTGGCCGACGAACTCCTCGAGGCGGCGCGGGCGCAGCGAGCGGTCGAGCTCGTCCTCGGCCACGAGATAGGGAGTCTGGATGCGGGCCGTCTCTGCCATCACGAGGCCCGCGCGAGGCGCAGCGCGTGCGCGATCAACTCCTCCGCGCTGTCGCCCTCCGCGTCGCGCAGGAGCTCCTCGGCCTCGCCCGGCACGTATCCCAGCTCGAGCAGACCGTCTCGGGCCAGCGTGCGCGGATGATCCTCTGCTCCTCGCCGCGCGGTGATCGGCGCGTCGGCACCGGCGCTCGCGCCGCCCTTCACCTCGACCTTCTCGCGCAGCTCGACGATGATCCGCTCGGCGGTCCGCTTGCCGATCCCGGGGACGGCCTGGAAGCGAGCGGCGTCGCCGGCCGCGAGCGCCGAGACGAGCTCGCGCGGGGTGCCGCCGGAGAGCACCGCCAGCGCCACCTTCGGGCCGACCGCCTGCACCGACAGGAGCATCAGGAACAGGTCGCGCTCCTGCTCTGAGTGAAAGCCGTACAGCGCGAGCGCGTCGTCGCGCACGATCACGTGCGCGTGCAGCGTGCTCTGCTCCCCCACCGGGGGGACGTGGCGCAGCGTCTCCGCCGAGACCGCCGCGCGGTAGCCGACGCTTCCGCACAGGATCACCACGTGATCGGCGCGGCGGACCGCCACCTCGCCGCGCAGCAGCGCGATCATGCGCCCGCCTCGGCGAGCGCCATCGACAGGGGCGCGCAGTTGGCATGGCAGATCGCCACCGCGAGCGCGTCGGCGGCGTGATCGGGGCGCGGCTCCTCGGCCAGGCCGAGCAGCATCTTGACCATGCGCGCGACCTGTCGCTTGTCCGCGCGCCCGTGCCCGCAGACCGCGGCCTTCACCTTCTGGGGCGTGTAGCTGGCACAGGGCAGGCCGTGCTGGCCGGCCGCCAGCATCACGACGCCGCGGGCGTGCCCGACGGCGAAGGCGGTGCGTACGTTCTCGCCGAAGTAGAGCTCCTCTAGGGCCACCGCCTCGGGCGCGTGGGCGCCGATCAGCTGCTCGATCTGCTCATGGATGTCCGCCAGCCTGCGCTCGCGCGGAATCCCCGAGGGCGTCTCGATCACGCCGCCGTCGAGTGCCGCCAGCCGCCCGCCTGAGAGCGAGACGACGCCGTAGCCGGTGCTGGCGAGGCCCGGGTCTATGCCGAGGATGATCACGCTGAGTGATTCTGCGCCTGCCACCGGACGCCTGCCTGGCGTACGCTGGGGCGTGATGGCCCCGGAGCGCATCGACTTCGCCGCCGAGGGGCTCCTCGACGGCCTGCACGAAGAGGAGCGCCGCGACCGCCTTGCGCTGTTGGAGTACCTCACCGGCGACGGCGTCACGCTCGCGGAGCTCCGCCGCGCGAGCGCCTCGGGCACGCTGATGTTCCTGCCCGCGGAGCGGATCATCGGCGGTCGCGCCCGCTACACGGCCGCCGAGGTGGTCGCTTCAAGCGGCGTCGGCGAGGACTATCTGCTCGCCGCCTCGCGGGCGATGGGGCTGCCGATCGGAGACGTGGACGAGCCCATCTACACGGACTCCGACCTCGAGATCGTCGAGATGACGAGCCGGTTCCGCGCGGCCGGGATCACCGATGAGGAGATGCTCGACGTGCTGCGCGCGCTCGGCCGGGGGCTGTCGCAGGCGGCCGAGACGATGCGGGCGCTGCCGCTGCGGATGGTCCTCGAACCGGGCATGAGCGAGCACGCGCTGGCGCAGCGCTACGCGTCCACCGTCTCGGAGCTCGCGCCGATGATCGCGCCCCTGATCACCGGTCTGTTGAACCTGCATCTGCGCCAGATGGCCCAGAGCGAGGCGATCAACTCGGCCGAGCGAAGCGGCGGGCGCCTGCCCGGCTCGCGCGAGATCACGGTCTGCTTCGCCGACCTGGTCGGCTTCACCCGCCTTGGCGAGGAGGTTCCGCCCGAGGAGCTCGGCCAGCTGGCCGTGCGCCTTCAGGCGCTCACCAGCGAGATCGTCGAGCCGCCGGTGCGGCTCATAAAGACGATCGGCGACGCCGTCATGCTCACCTCGGTCGAGCCCGAGCCGCTGCTCGACGCAGGCCTTTTGCTGCTCGACGCCGCCGACGCCGAGGGCGAGGACTTCCCCCAGCTGCGCAGCGGAATGGCCATCGGCGACGCGCTCAGCCGTGGCGGGGACTGGTTCGGGCGCCCCGTCAACCTCGCCAGCCGCATCACCCAGGTCGCCCGCCCCGGCAGCCTTCTGGCCGAGCGCGAGCTGCGCGAAGGGGCGCCCGATTCCTACCGCTGGTCCTACGCCGGCGAACGGCGACTGCGCGGTGTGCGCGAACCCGTGCGGCTGTTTCGCGCGCGGCGGCTGGCGGGCTGAGCTGGCAGCGGGCCGCCCGGGCGCCTCAGCCGGCGACGCGCTCGAGCACCTCGGCGGGCACGTCGAAGTTGGCGTGAACCGCCTCCACGTCGTCGTTCTCCTCGAGCGTCTCGATCAGCCGCATCAGCGTGCCCGCCTGCGCCTCGTCGATCGGCACGAGGCTCGACGGCCGGTAGGACATCTCGGCGCTCTCCATCTCGACGCCCGACTCCTCGAGCGCGCCGCGCACGGCTGCGAAGTCCGCGGGCTCGGTCACGACCTCGAACACGCCCTCATCGGTCGAGATGTCCTCGGCGCCGGCCTCCACCGCGACCATCAGCTCATCTTCGGAGTAGCGCTCCGCGTCCACCACGATCGTGCCCTTCTTGTCGAACAGGTAGGCCACCGAGCCCGGCTCGCCGAGGCTGCCGCCGTGCTTTGAGAACGCGTGCCTGACGTCGGCCGAGGTGCGGTTGCGGTTCTCGGTGAGCGCCTCCACGAGCACCGCCACCCCGCCCGGGCCATAGCCCTCGTAGAGGACCGTCTCGATCGCGTCGGCCTCGCCGCCCTCGCCGCTGCCCTTGGCGATCGCGCGCTCGATGTTGTCCTTGGGCATCGACGCTTCCTTGGCCTTGCGCACGGCGTTCTCGAGCGTCACGTTGGTGTCGGGATCGCCGCCGCCGTCGCGCGCCGCGACCATGATCGCCCGCGCGAGCTTCGAGAAGTGCGCGCCACGTCGCGAGTCGACGATCGCCTTCTTGTGCTTGATGCTCGCCCACTTGGAGTGTCCTGACATACCGAGAAGTCTACGAATCCCCAGGCGGTGAACGTCCCGCGCCGCCGTGCGCGGTGCGCGTGGCACCCGTAGGATTGGCGGCGCATGGCCGGCCTGCCCCCAGCGGAGATCTTCAAGGCGTACGACATCCGCGGCCTCTACGGAGAGCAGATCGACGGCGACGTGGCCGAGCTGATCGGCCGGGCGTTCGCGCGCGTCCTGTCAGCGCTGGCGGGCAAGCCCGTTTCGGAGCTGCGCGTCGGCAACGGGCACGATATGCGCCTCACGGCCCCCGAGCTGTCCGCGCGCTACCGCGAGGGCATGCTGCGCGAGGGCGTCCACGTGGTCGAGGTGAACCAGGTCGGCTCGGAGATGCTCTACTTCCTCGTCGGCTCGCGCGAACTGGACGGCGGGCTGATGTGCACCGCCTCGCACAACCCCAAGGCCTACACCGGCGCCAAGCTCGTGCGCGAGGGAGCGATCGCCCTGTCGGGCGACAGCGGCATCCAGGACGTGCGCCGCATGATCGAAGGCGAGCTCGCCGAGGGCGCGCCCGGGTCCGCTCCTCAGGCGCCGCCCCCGCCGCGGGGCACGGTCGAGGAGCTCGACATCTATGAGGAGTTTCAGGCCGCCGCGCTTTCATTCATCGACCCCGGCGCCGTGCGCGCGTCCTTCAGCCGGCGCCGGCCGAAGGTGATCGCCGACGGCGGCAACGGCATGGCCGGCCCGATGGTCGGCCCGCTGCTCGAGCTGCTCGATCTCGACCTCCTCGAGACCTACTGGACGCCGGATGGCAACTTCCCCGACCACGAGCCCAACCCGCTGCTGCCCGAGAACCGCGAGCTGATCATCGAGCGGGTGCGCTCGAGCGCCGCCGACCTCGGCATCGCCTGGGATGGCGACGCCGATCGCTGCTTCTTCATCGACGATACCGGCGCCTTCGTCGCCGGCGACTTCCTCACCGCACTGCTCGCCAAGTCGCTGCTCGAAAAGCACCCGGGCGAGGCGATCCTGTATGACGTGCGCGCCTCGCGCGCCGTCGCCGACACCGCGGCCGCCGCCGGCGGGACCGCCTACATCAATCGCGTCGGACACGCCTTCTTCAAGACGCGCATGCGCGCCGAGGGCTCCCTGTTCGGCGGCGAGGTCTCCGGGCACTACTACTTCCGCGACTTCTACTGCGCCGACTCGGGAACGATTCCGGCGCTGCTCGTGCTGGAGCTGCTCGCGCGCGAAGAAAAGCGCATGTCCGAACTGCTCGCCCCCTACCACGAGAAGTACTTCATCTCCGGGGAGATCAACTCCGAGGTCGCCGATCCGCTCGCCAAGATGGATGCGATCGCCGCGCACTTCCCGGACGCCCGCCAGTCGCGCCTCGACGGCATCTCGATCGACTACGAGGACTGGCACTTCAACGTGCGCGCCTCCAACACCGAGCCGCTCCTGCGCCTGTGCCTCGAGTCGCTCGTCAGCCCCGAGGACATGGAACGCCGGCGCGACGAAGTGCTCGAGCTGATCCGCTCGCCCGCGGCGGCCGGGTCGTGAGCGACGATGAGGATGAGGCCGAGGCTGCCCTCGCCGTCGCCGCCGACGCGGGCATCCACCGCCTCGCGATCCCGACGCCGTTCCAGGTCGGCCGCATCAACGCCTACCTGATCGAGGACTCGCCGCTGACGCTCGTCGACTCGGGCCCGAACTCCGCCAAGGCGCTGGACGAGCTCGAGCAGGCGCTGGCGGCCCGCGGGCACGCGATCGAGGACATCGAGCTGCTCGTCATCACCCACCAGCACATCGACCACTTCGGCCTCGCCGCGATCCTTCAGCGGCGCTCTGGCGCGGAGGTGGCCGCGCTGGACCGCCTCGCGCCGCTGCTCGCGCGCTACGGCGAAGAGGCCGAGCTCGACGACCGCTTCGCCGAGCAGCTGATGCTCCGCCACGGCATTCCCGCCGACATCGTCACGGCGCTGCGCGCAGTCTCGGCGAGCTTCCGCGCGTGGGGCTCGGCGGTCGAGATCTCAAGGCCGCTGTCCGACGGCGAGGTGCTCGCGCTGCGCGATCGCAGCCTGCGCGTGCTCCATCGCCCGGGGCACAGCCCCTCGGACACCGTCTTCCTGGATGAGTCCCGCTCGATCCTTCTGGCGGCCGATCACCTGATCAGGCACATCTCCTCGAACCCGCTGCTCGCGCGACCCCTGCAGGCCGACGGCGTGGACGCCCGGGCGGGTGTGCCGGGGAGCGCGGGCTCGGTGGACGAGCGCCCGCAGGCGCTCGTCACCTACATCGCCTCGCTCGAGGAGACCCGCGCGATGGCGCTGTCGCTCGTGCTCCCCGGCCACGGCCAGCCGATCCTCGACCACGTCTCGCTGATCGACGAGCGCTTCCGCCTGCACCGCCGTCGCGCCGAGAGGATCCACCGCCTGATCGCCTCCGAGCCGCGCACGGCCCACGAGATCGCCCAGGAGCTGTGGGGCAACGTGGCGGTCACGCAGGCCTTCCTCACGCTGTCGGAGGTGCTCGGGCACATCGACCTGCTGCTGGCGGACGGGCGCGTGCTCGAACGGGAAGAGGACGGGGTGGTGCGCTTCACGGCGGCCTAGCCGCGCTCGAGCTGTGAGAGATGCTCGACGTTGGCGCGGTCCGCGGCCTCGACGCTCGGCTCGGCCTGAAACCAGGCGTCGAGGATCTCCGAGAGCTCGGCCTCGGAGGTGGCCCTGAGGCTGAGCGCGAGCACGTTGGCTTCGTTCCAGCGACGGGCCCCGGCGGCGGTGGGGCCGTCGAGGCACAGGGCCGCGCGCACGCGATCGACCTTGTTCGCGGCGATCGAGGCGCCGGTGCCCGTCCAGCAGCAGACGATCGCCTGCTCGGCGCGGCCCTCGGCGACGTCCCGCGCGGCTGCCTCCGAGGCCCACGCCCAGTCGTCACGCTCTGAATCGCTGAGCGCGCCATGGCTGATCGTGTGATGCCCGCGGCGCTCGAGCTCGCCCGCGAGCAGGCCCGCGATACCCGTCAACTCGTCGGCTGCGAGGGAGATCCGCATGCGCGCTGAGTATCACCGATCGGCACCCGCGGACGGGTACGGTTGGAAGATGGCCCACGAGCCCCCAGGCACCCAGGCGCCGCGGCGCTGGCGTCCCCGGCTGCACTGGGAGCTTCTGATCTGCGCCGTGCGCGGGCACGGGCTCGTCGGCACCGATGCCGCGGAGCTGCGCCTCAAGGATGCGATTCTCGCGCGCGAGGACTCGACCGGGACGCGCTGGTACCGCTGCCTGCGCTGCGACAGCTGGCTTGCGCTGCCGCCGCCGGCGAGCCCCACCCGCCGCTTTCCGGCCGAGCAGGAGGAGATCGAGCTGCCGCTGCGCGGCAAGCCCCTGCGCGACAAGATCGTGCTGCGCCTGATCGCGATCGACCGCGCCTTTCACCTCGTCGTGCTGAGCGCGCTCGGCGTGCTCGTGCTCGTGTTCGCGGCCGACCGCGGCGCGCTGCGCGACACCTTCTACAAGGTCGTGGCCGACCTGCAGGGGGGCGTCTCCTCCGGACAGGCGCGCGCCACCCACGGGCTTCTGCACGAGCTCGACGACGCCTTCACCACCTCCTCCTCGCATCTGCACCTGCTCGGTGTCGTGCTGCTCGTGTATGGCGCGGTCGAGGGCATCGAGGCCGTCGGGCTGTGGTATCAGCGCCGCTGGGCGGAGTACCTGACGTTCCTCGTCACGACGTCGCTTCTGCCGCTCGAGATCTATGAGATCGTCAACCGCCTGTCCGTGTTCAAGCTGATCGCGTTCGTGATCAACGCGGCGGTCGTCGTCTACCTGCTGCTGGCCAAGCGCCTGTTCGGCCTGCGCGGCGGGAGCGCCGCCGACGAGGCCGAGGCTCGCCGCGATCAGGGCTGGGGCGCGATCGAGCGCGTCGCCCCGCCGGTGCCGGTTCGCTAGCTGTCCTCAGGCGCCCGCGCGGGCGCGCGTATTCGCGAGACCCGGCCCCGGCCTCGGCGCGAACTCCCTCGCCCACTGAAGGAACAGCCGGTGAACCCGGTCGTCGTCGCCGAGCTCGGTGTGAAAGGCGACGACCAGCTTGTGGTGCTCGCGCGCGGCGACCGCGTGCCCGTCGAGCAGCGCGAGGATCTCGACATCCGCGCCGTGCTCGGCGATCCAGGGTGCGCGGATGAAGACGCCGCGCAGCGGCCCGCCGGCGACGCCGCGGAGCTCGACGTCCGCCTCGAAGCTCCTGATCTGGCGGCCGAAGGCGTTTCGCCGCGCGCTGATGTCCATCACGCCGAGGTGATCGCGGTCGAGCATGATCAGCCCCGCGCACGACCCCAACATCGGCAGCCCTTCGCGCGCGAGCTCTGACAGCGGCTCGACGAGCCCCTCCCGGCGCGCCCCCAGCATCATCGTCGTGGACTCCCCTCCGGGGATCACGAGGCCCCTCAGACCGTCGAGGTCGCGCGGAACCCGGACCTCCCGCACGGCGGCGCCGAGCCGGTGCAGAACCCGCTCGTGCGCCTCGAAGTCTCCCTGCAGGGCGAGCACGCCGATGAGCGGAGCACTCGCGGGCGGCGTGGAGACGGCGCCGGCCGGCTCGGCCGCGGGCGTGATCGCGCTCGCCCCGGCGGGCCCGCCGCTAGGAGCCACGCTGCGCGAGGAGCTGCTCGCCCTCGAGCTTTGAGCTCTCCAGGCTGACCATCGCCGGGCCGAGGCCGCGCGAGGCCTCGGCCACGCGCTCCGGGTCCTGCCAGTGCGTCGTGGCCTCCACGATCGCGCGCGCCCGCGCCGGCGGATCCTCGGACTTGAAGATGCCCGAGCCGACGAACACGCCTTCGGCGCCGAGCGCCATCATCAGAGCGGCATCGGCGGGCGTGGCGATGCCCCCGGCGCAGAACAGCACGACCGGCAGGCGCCCGTCGCGCGCGACCCGGCGGACGAGATCGAGCGGCGCCCCAAGCTCCTTGGCGGCAGCCGCCGTCTGATCGTCTGAGAGCGTGTGCAGTCGACGGATCTCACCGGTGATCTGGCGCATGTGGCGCACCGCCTCGACGATGTCGCCGGTGCCGGCCTCGCCCTTGGAGCGGATCATCGCGGCGCCCTCGCCGATCCGCCGCAGCGCCTCGCCGAGGTTCGTGGCGCCGCATACGAAGGGCACCTTGAAGGGCCACTTGTCGATGTGGTTGCTCTCATCGGCGGGCGTCAGCACCTCCGACTCGTCAACGTAGTCGACGTCCAGCGCCTGCAGCACCCGGGCCTCGAGGAAGTGGCCGATGCGCGCCTTGGCCATCACCGGAATGCTCACCGCCTGCTGGATCCCCGCGATCATCTCCGGGTCGGACATGCGCGCGACGCCGCCGTCGCGGCGGATGTCGGCCGGCACGCGCTCGAGCGCCATCACCGCCGCGGCGCCCGCGTCCTCGGCGACCTCGGCCTGATCGGGGGTGACGACATCCATGATCACCCCGCCCTTGAGCATCTCCGCAAGGCCGCTCTTGACCTGAAACGTCGCCTCGTCGCGCATGCGCCTAAGTCTAGCCTGAGGTCTGCGCGCTACTTCAGGCGAAAGGCCTTGATGCGGTCGTCGTACTGCGCTGAGTCCTGCGCGTAGACACCGTAGGCAAGGGCCTGGATGAGGCTCAACAGCGCCGTGTGCGAGCGCACGAAGGCTGGGCTGTTGGAGGAGTAGTAGAGCTTGATCTTCGCGAGCTTGGCAACCTCGGAGAGGGTGGCATCGGTGATCGCGGCGGTGTCCGCCTTGCGGTGGCGCGCGAGCTTCATGGCGCGAACCACGAGCGGGTGCGGGCGACCGGCGGAGAGTCCGATGACGAGCGTGCCGGCGTCGATCCGCCCGAGGCGGCTGAGCGCCTCCTGCGAGGGGCTCGCGACGACATCGACGCGCAGATCGAGGAGCATCAGCAGGTGGCGCAGGTAGCTGGCGAAGAACGCCATCTGGTCGGTGCCCGCCACGAGCACCTTCTCGGCGCCGACGATCGCCTCGATGAGCGCATCGACGGAGCTTCTGGAAACCTTGCGTGCCGTCTCCTCGACGTTCAGGTGATCGGCCGTGAGGGCCGTCTCGAACTCGTTCTGGTCGAGCGAGAACAGCGGCGTGGAGGCGTTCGAGGTCCCGCTCGGCGAGCTCTTGGCATGCACGCGCCGGTATTCCTCGCGGGCCGCCGCCTGCAGCTCAGGAAAACCCTCGAAGCCGAGCGCCTGGGAGAAGCGGACCACCGTCGAGCTCGAGGTGTTCGCGCGCCGGGCGAGCTCCTCGGCGGTCTGGAAGGCGGCCTCGTCGAGGTGGTCGACGATGTACTGGGCGACGTCCTTCTGGGAGCGCGAGCACTCCTCGAAGCGCGCCTGGATGTACTTGGAGAGGCTCTGGTGCTCGCTCGTGCCGTTCGCCGGGGGAGCCGGTGGGCGATCGGTCGTGGGAGTGGCGGCGAGACGCTTCATCGGCGCTCTGTTCGACGCGTTCGCACCGCAATCCTGCCCGCCGTCGGCGGAGAGTCGCGCCCGGGCGATGATCCAATCGCGCTCGCGCGACGTAAATGTCCCCGAGGGTTCCCGTGAACGAGTGCCAGCGAAAGCAAAGAGAACAGTGAGGATCGCGATCGTCGGCGGCGGCATCTCGGGGCTCACCGCGGCCCATCTGCTGCATCGCGAGCACGAGATCGTCGTGTATGAGGCCAACTCCTACGCGGGCGGGCACTCGAACACGATCCGGGTGGACACGGAGCATGCGACCCATCACGTGGACACGGGCTTCATCGCGATGAACGACCGCAACTACCCCAACTTCACGCGCCTGCTCGGGCGCCTCGGCGTGGCCACGCAGCCGACGCACATGAGCTTCTCGGTCAAGGGCGAGGAGGAGGACTTCGAGTACAGCGGCACCCCCAGGGGCCTGTTCTGCCAGTCGCGCAACCTTCTCAGCCCGCGCTTTCAGCGGATGATCGTGGATCTCCTGCGCTTCAACCGGGAGCTCCGGCGGCTGCTGCGCGATGAGGACACGGGGCAGTCGCTCGACGAGCTCTTGCGCCGGATGCGCTTCTCGCGCGCGTTCATCGAGCGGCTGATCGTCCCTCAGATCTCCGCGGTGTGGTCGGCGGACCAGCGCCAGATGCGCTCCTTCCCGGCGCGCTTCATCGCGGAGTTCTTCGCCAACCACGGGATGCTCGGCTTTCGCGACCGCCCGCGGTGGTCGACCGTGACCGGCGGCTCGGCGCGCTACGTGGAGGCGCTGACGGCTCCCTTCGCCGAGCGCATCCGGCTGAACGCGCCCGTTCATGCGATCGCGCGCTCGAGCGAGCGTGTCGAGGTCACGGCGGCCGGTGAGGAGCCCTGCTCCTACGATCAGGTGATCATCGCCACCCACTCCGATCAGGCGCTCGCGATGCTCAGCGACCCCTCGCGGCGCGAGGCGGAGATCCTCGAGGCGATCCCCTACCAGCGAAACGAGGCGGTGCTGCACACCGACTCGACGCTCCTGCCGCGCCGCCGCGCCGCGCGATCGGCCTGGAACTTCCATCTGCTGCGCGAGCCGAAGCCGGTGAGCACGGTCACCTACTACATGAACCACCTGCAGCGCCTTCAGGCCGACCGCGACTTCTGCGTGACCCTCAACCGCACGGAGGCGATCGACCCCGAGACGGTGATCCGCACGATCCCCTACTCGCACCCGGCGTTCACCCCGGGCGCGGTGGCGGCGCAGGCCAGCCATCAGAGCATCAGCGGCCTCGGCGCTCGCACGCACTACTGCGGCGCCTACTGGGGCTTCGGCTTCCACGAGGACGGCGTCGTGAGCGCGCTGCGCGCGTGCGCGCCGTTCGGGGTTTCGCTGTGAGCGGGGCGCGGGCCTCCTGCCTGTATGAGGGCTCGGTGCGCCACCGGCGCACGGCGCCTGTGGCGGGCGAGTTCCGCTACCCGCTGTTCATGGCCTATCTCGACCTCGACGAGCTGCCGGCGCTGTTCGAGAGGGCGTGGCTGTGGTCATCCCGGCGCCCGGCGCCCGCCTGGTTTCGGCGCGCCGACCACCTCGGGGATCCCTCGCGGCCGCTCAAGGACGCGGTCGGCGAGCTCGTGCGCGAGCGGACGGGCGCGCGCCCGCGGGGGCCGATCCGGCTGCTCACGCACCTGCGCTACTTCGGCTACTGCTTCAACCCGGTGAGCTTCTACTACTGCTATGACGAGCCCGGCGAGAGCGTGCGGGCGGTCGTCGCCGAGGTCACCAACACGCCGTGGGGAGAGCGCCACCCCTACGTGATGGCGGTCGGCGATCAGGCTGAGCGCGGTGCCGGCGCGCCGATGCGCGCGCGGCTTCAGAAGCGTCTGCACGTGTCGCCGCTGATGGGCATGGACCAGCTGTATGACTGGCGGCTGACCGAGCCCTCAGAGCGCCTGTCGGTGCACATCGAGTCGCTGCGGCCCGACGGGGAGCGGACGTTCGACGCCACGCTGTCGCTGTCGCGCCGCGAGATCACGCCGCCGGCGCTGCGCCGCGCGCTCGTGCGCTACCCGCTCCTGACCGCTCGCATCACCGCGCGCATCTACGCCCGGACGCTGCGCCTGAGGCTCGGCGGAGCGCGCTACTTCCCCCATCCCGAGCGGGGAGCCGCGAGGACATGAGAGACCGCCTGGCCCGCAGGCTCGTGCTCGCCCTGCTCGCGCGCGTGCGCGGCGGCGAGCTTGAGATCGTGGAGGACCAGACGCGTATGAGCTTCGGCGAGTGCCTTCCCGAGCGCCCGCTGCGGGCGCGCGTGGAGGTCCGCTCCGCGCGCTTCTACCGGCGCCTGCTCGCCGGCAGCGTGGGCCTCTGCGAGTCCTACATGGAGGGGTTGTGGGAGTGCGATGACCTGGTGGCGCTGACACGCATCGCGGCGCTGAACGTGCGCGCGCTCGACACGCTGAGGCGCCTCTTTGCGCCGGTTCTGATCCCCGTCCAGCGGTGGGGCCGCTGGCTCGCGCGCAACACGCCCGGGCGCTCGCGCAGGCGCATCGCCGCCCACTACGACCTCGGCAACGAGCTGTTCTCGCTGTTCCTGGACGAGACGATGATGTACTCCTGCGCGGTGTTCGACTCGCCCGGGGCGACGCTCGAGGAGGCCTCGCTGTCGAAGCTCGAGCTGGTGTGCGAGAAGCTCTCGCTGTCAGGAGCCGACCATCTCCTTGAGATCGGCACCGGCTGGGGCGGCCTCGCCGTGCACGCGGCCCGGCAGTACGGCTGCCGGGTGACGACGACGACGATCTCCCGCGAGCAGTACGAGTACGCCCGTGAGCGCGTGCGCGAGGCGGGCCTCGAGGAGCGCGTGACGGTGCTGCTCGAGGACTACCGCGAGCTGAGCGGCCGCTACGACAAGCTCGTGTCGATCGAGATGATCGAGGCGGTGGGCTGGCAGTACTTCCCCACGTTCTTCAGGCGCTGCTCGGAGCTGGTGGCCGACGACGGCGCGATGCTCCTGCAGGCGATCGTGATCGACGATCACGCCTATCACGTCGAGAAGGCGGGCAAGAGCTTCATCAACACCTACATCTTCCCGGGCGGGTGCCTGCCCTCGCTCGAGGTCATCGAGCGCTCGCTGGCGCGCGTGACCGACTTCCGCGCGGTCCACCTCGAGGACCTCACCGCCCACTACGCGACCACGCTCGAACGCTGGCGCGAACGCTTCCTGGAGGCGGGCGAGCGGCTGTCGGAGCTCGGCTACGACGAGCGCTTCCGCAGGCTGTGGGAGCTGTATCTGAGCTACTGCGAGGGGGGCTTCCGCGAGCGGCGCATCCAGGACATCCAGCTGCTGTTGGCAAAGCCCGGCTATCGCGGCCGACCGGCATCCGAGGCGCCGGCGAGCGCCGAAGAGGAGCTGCTCGCGGCCTGAGCCACGGCGGGCGCGCCGGCCGTTGGCGGTAGGGTGCTCCTCTGATGCGGCGCACGCTGTTCGAGGACGTACACGAAGACTTCCGGGCGAGCTTTCGGACCTTTCTTGAGCGGGAGGTGATCGGCGATGAGGGCCGCTACGGCGAGTGGGAGCGCGCGGGGATCGTGCCGCGCGAGGTGTTCGCGCTGGCCGGCCGCGGCGGCTTCCTCGGCATGGCCGTGCCCGAGCGCTACGGCGGCGCGGGCGTCGAGGACTTCCGCTTCAACGTGATCGTCGGCGAGGAGACCCAGCGCGCCGGCGTGGGCAGCTTCGGCCTGGGCATCACCCTGCATAACGACATCTGCCTGCCGTACTTCCTGACCTACTGCGACGAGCCCCAGCGCGAGCGCTGGCTCCCGGGGATCGTCTCGGGCGAGCTGATCACGGCGCTCGCGATGACCGAGCCCGGCATCGGCTCGGACCTCGCCGGCATGTCCACGCGCGCGCGCCTGCAGGGCGACCACTACGTGATCGACGGGACGAAGACGTTCATCACCAACGGGATCAACGCCGATCTCGTGATCGTGGCCGTCAAGACCGACCCGACAGAGCGCCACCGCGGCATCAGCCTGCTCGTGCTCGAGCGCGGGATGGAGGGCTTCTCCAGGGGGCGCAACCTCGAGAAGATCGGCCAGCACGCCCAGGACACCGCCGAGCTGTCCTTCGCCGAGGTGCGGGTGCCCGCCGCGAACCGGCTGGGCGAGGAGGGCGAGGGGTTTCGCTACCTCGTCTCGAACCTGCCCCAGGAGCGCCTGTCGATCGCGGCCTCGGCCGTGGCGGCGTGCGAGGCGGCGCTGTCGTGGACGCTCGACTACGTGCGCGAGCGCCGCGCCTTCGGCCAGCCGATCGGGAGCTTCCAGAACTCGCGCTTCACGCTCGCCGAGCTGCGCACGGAAACCGAGATCGCGCGCGCGTTCATCGACCGCTGCGTGGGCGAGCTCGACGCCGGAACCCTGACGGCGGAGGACGCGGCGATGGCGAAGTGGTGGTGCACGGAGCTGCAGGGTCGCCTGGTCGACCGCTGCCTGCAGCTGCACGGCGGCTATGGCTACATGCTCGAGTACCCGATCGCCCGCGCCTTCGCCGATGCCCGCGTGACGAGGATCTACGGGGGCGCGAACGAGATCATGAAGGAGATCGTGGGGCGCTCGCTGGGGCTGTAGGAGGGAGACAATCGCGCGCGCCCACCGCATGCCGGTGGAACTCGCCGGCCTCGACGCCCGCTGGACGAGCCGCCGGAGGGGGCTCAGAGCGCCTTTGCCATCTCCACGAAGTAGTCGAGCGAGCGCGGGTTGGCCAGTGAATCGACGCTCGCGGCCTGGCGCGGGTCGGCCCCCATGAGAATGCGCTTGACGGGCACCTCGAGCACCTTGCCCGACAGCGTGCGCGGCACCTCATCGATCTGCACGACCTCGTTGGGGACGTGCCGCGGCGAGCAGTCCTCGCGGATGCGCCGCTTGATCTGCGCGATCAGATCATCATCCAGGGAGACGCCGTCGCGCAGCACCACGAACAGCAGCATGCGCAGCTCGCCGTCCCCGGCCCGCGCGGGAATGTCGACGACGAGCGTGTCCAGCACGTCGTCGACGCCGTGCGCCGCCCGGTAGATCTCGCTGGTGCCCATGCGCACGCCCTGGCGGTTGATCGTCGAGTCCGAGCGTCCGTAGATGACGGCGCCGCCGCGCGGCGTGATGCGGATCCAGTCGCCGTGGCGCCAGACGCCCGGGTACATCGAGAAGTAGCTCTCGCGCAGGCGCTCGCCGTCCTCGTCGCCCCAGAAGAAGACCGGCATCGAGGGCATCGGCTCGGTTATGACGAGCTCGCCGACCTCGTCCGAGAGGCTTCGGCCCCGTTCGTCCCAGGCCTCCAC
This sequence comes from uncultured Solirubrobacteraceae bacterium, assembly GCA_963779605.1. Classification (GTDB taxonomy): domain Bacteria; phylum Actinomycetota; class Thermoleophilia; order Solirubrobacterales; family Solirubrobacteraceae; genus Palsa-744. The sequence continues at coordinate 822,061 of CAVZYR010000003.1, read as the reverse complement.
CGCGCAGCCGAGCGCACGGCACTGCAGTTCGCCCTCGTACACCGGCAAGAGCGGGCAGCCGGCCACGAACGCCGTGCAGACGTCGGTGCCGCCGCTGGTCGAGAACAGCCAGAGATCTGATCGCACGTGCCCATAGACCCAGCGGAAGCTCTCCGGAGACAGCGGCGAGCCCGAGGCGCCGATCGCGCGCAGCCGCTCGAGCGCGTGATCGCGGCCGGGCTCGATGCCCGCCTTCTCACAGCTCGCGAGCAGGCCCGGGCTGACGCCCATGCAGGTGATGGCGGCGCGCGCGGCGAGCTCCCACAGAACGCCCAGATCGGGGTATCCGGGACTGCCGTCGTAGAGGACGATCGCCGCGTCGCTGAAGAGGCAGCCGATCAGGAAGTTCCACATCATCCAGCCGGTGGTGGTGAACCAGAACATGCGGTCGCCCGGGCGCAGGTCGAGGTGGAGGCTCTTCTTCAGCTGCTCGACGAGGATGCCGCCGTGGCTGTGGACGATCGCCTTCGGCAGCCCGGTGGTGCCGGAGGAGTAGAGCACCCACAGGGGGTGCTCGAAGGGCACCTGCTCGAACTGGAGCTCGGCGCCCTCGCCGCGCGCGAGCAGATCCCGCCAGTCAAGGCGCGCGGGCGCGCCCGGCCCGCCCGCGCCGTCCGAGATGCCCGCGCGGGGCGCCTCGGCGTCCGCGCCCGCGTGCAGATAGGTGGCGATGACGACGTGCTCCACCGTCGGCAGCTCGGCGAGGATGCTCTGCACGGCGCCCGCGCGATCGAAGTCCTTGCCGCCGTGGCGGTAGCCGTCGACGGCCAGCAGCACCTTGGGCTCGATCTGGGCGAAGCGGTCGATCACGCTGCGCGCGCCGAACTCCGGCGCGGCGCTCGACCAGATGGCCCCGATCGAGGCGGTGGCGAGGAAGGCGATGAGCGTCTCGGGGATGTTCGGCATGTATGCGACGACGCGGTCGCCCTTTCGCACGCCGAGGGAGCGAAGGCCCGCCGCCGCGGCCGCCACCTCGGCCGAGAGCTCCCCCCAGCTCAGCTCCCCGAGCGCCCGCAGCTCGGAGGTGTGAAGCACCGCCACCGCCGCCTGGTCGCGCCCGGCGCCGGCGAGAGGCCCCGACAGCATGTTCTCGGCGTAGTTCAGCTGTGAGCCCTCGAACCAGCTCGCGCCGGGCATCGTGCGGGCGCCCAGCACCCGCTCTCCCGGACGCGACGCGCGCACGCCGAAGAACTCCCAGATGCTCGCCCAGAAGTCCTCGAGCTGATCGACCGACCAGCGCCAGAGCGCGTCGTAGTCGGCGAACGGCCGGCCGCGGCGCTGTCCGGCCCAGCGCATGAAGCGCGACATCTCGGTGAGCTCCCGCCGCTGGGGCGAGGGCTCCCACAGGGGTGCCTGCTGGTGAGTGCCGGGCATCGGGGTATTCTCGCGGTTTGTGGATGACCTTGGACTGCGCGGCGAGTTCCCCGTGCTCGAGCGGCTCGCCTACCTGAACGCCGGCACCGACGGGCCGCTGCCCACCCGCGCCGTCGAGGCCGTCGCCGAGGAGCTCGCGCGCGAGCTCGAACAGGGGCGCACGCAGGCGCACTTCGAACGCCGCTCGGCGCTCAACGGCGAGCTGCGCGCGGCGTATGCGAGAGCGCTCGGCTGCGACAGCGCCGACGTGGCGCTGACCACCTGCACGAGCGAGGGCATCGCCCAGACGATCGCGGGCCTCCCCTTCGATCGCGGCGAGGAGATCCTGACCAGCGACGAGGAGCACCCCGGGCTGCTCGGCGCGCTGGCGGCCGCGCGGGAGCTTCGCGGCGTGGAGGTGCGCGCGGTGCCGCTGCCCGCGATCGCCGAAGCGCTCGGCCCGCGCACGCGCCTGATCGCCTGCTCGCACGTGGGCTGGATAAGCGGGCTGCTGGCGCCGGCGGAGCTCTCGCAGGTGGACGTTCCGGTCCTGCTCGACGGCGCCCAGGGCGTCGGCGCGGTCGCCGTGGACGTGCTCTCGCTGGGGTGCGACGCCTACGCCGGGGCGGGCCAGAAGTGGCTGTGCGGCCCGGACGGGACGGGCATGCTCTACGTGACCCCCGCGCTGCGCGAGCGCCTCGAGGTCTCACGGCGCGGCTACGCCAACCAGGCCCACCCCGATGCCGGGCTGGATGCGGGGGTGCACGAGGACGCGCGGCGCTTTGACTCGATGTCGCTCAGCGCCGAGGCGGTCGCCTGTGCGCTCGCGGCCATCGGCGTGCTCGAGTCCGCCGGCTGGCCGGCCGTCCACGAGCGCGCCCGCACGCTGGCCGCACGGCTCGCGGAGCTGCTCCAGGAGCGCGGCCGCGAGCCGGCTCCGCGCGCGCAGACGACGCTCGTCTCGTTCTCGAGCCCGGACCCGCCGGGCGAGCGCGAGCAGCTGGCAAAGATGGGGGTGGTCGTGCGTAACATTCCCGGGCGGCCATGGCTGCGGGCGTCGGTCGGGGCATGGAACGACGAGGGCGATCTCGATCGGCTGCTCGAGGCGCTCGCCGGCTGAGGAGACGCGGCAGATCCACCGCCTGGCAGGAATCCAACGAACGCCGGTCGAACGCCAAACCAATAGCCATATGGACTTCGTGCCGCACACCGCCACCCCGCCAGCGACGGTTGCGCCCTCCACCCCGATCGGCCCCGGCCGGCAGACGCTCTCAGAACGGACACGGCGCCTGCTCGGTGAGCGTCCGTGGCTGCGCCACCTGCCGGTCGTCGTGCCCGTGACGGTCTCGGCGGTGATGAACACCAACCGGCTCTCCCAGAACGGCTACGCGAACATCTTCTACTCGGCCGGCGTCTCCTCGATGCTGCGGTCGCTTCACAACTTCCTGTTCGCGTCGTTCGATCCCGGTGGGCTGGTCAGCGTGGACAAGCCGCCGCTGGGCCTGTGGGTGCAGGCGGCGAGCGCCAAGGCGTTCGGCTTCTCGCCGCTCAGCCTGCTGCTTCCCGAGGCGATCGCGGGAGTGCTGGCCGTGGCGCTGCTCTACTTCCTGATGGAGCGGCGTGTCGGAACCGCGGCCGCCTTCGCCGGAGCCCTCACCCTGGCGGTGCTCCCATCGTTCGTGGCCGTCTCGCGCGACAACGGCGTCGACCCCGTGCTGATCCTGCTGATGGTGCTGGCCTGCAGCCTGGGGCTGAGGGCGGTCGAAAGCGGGCGCTGGCGGACGCTCGTGTGCTGCGGCGTGGTCGTGGGGCTCGCCTTCAACACAAAGACGCTCGCCGCCTATCTCGTCGTCCCCGGCATCGCCGCCGGCTACCTCGTGTGCGCGCCGGGCTCCCTGGCCCGCCGCATCGCCCAGCTGCTGGTTGCCGGCCTCGTGATGGTGGCGGTGTCCTTCGCCTGGATCTCCTTCGTCGATCTGACACCGGCGTCAAAGCGGCCATATGTGGGCAGCTCCACGAACAACTCCGAGGTCGGGCTGACGTTCGAATACAACGGCGTCGGACGCGTGGAAGGCCAGGAAGGCGGCCCGAACCATGTCCCCGTTCGCCCCGGCGCATATGTGCCGGCGTCGCGCCAGCGCGCGGTCAACGAAGCCGCTCTGGCCCACCAGCACAGGCCGGCGTCCAAAGCTGTGCCCAAGGCAGCGCTCAAAGCTGCGCCCAAACGTGCGCCCAAGCCGGCGCCCAGGGTCTCCCCGGGCAGGGAAAAGCTCCCGATTCCCTTCGGCGGCCCGCCGCGCCCGCTGCGTCTGTTCGGCGTCGGGCTCGGCGATCAGGCCGGCTGGATGCTGCCATTTGCCCTGTTCGGCCTGTTGGGTGTGCTGCTGCTGGTGCTGCTGGACGGCAGGGAGGAGCACCCGCGGGAGGGGCCATCGACGGCCTCCCGCCGGCGCGACCCGCGACTGGCGACCGCATTGGTGCTGGGCGGCTGGCTTGTGGTGGAGGTGGCGGTCCTCAGCCTGTCCAAGGGAATCGTCCATCCCTACTACGTCTCGGCGCTCGAGCCCGGGACCGCGGCGATGGCCGGCGCGGGCGCGGCGGCCTTCGTCACGCTGGCGCGGGGACGCGGCCGCGCCTTGAGCCTCGGGCTGATGGCCGGCGCGGTGGCCGCGACGGTGCTGGCGCAGGTGGTGCTGATGCAGCGCGAGCACTACATGCTCTGGTTCGTCCCCGTGCTGCTCGTGGGAGCCGCCCTCGGGGTGGGTGCGTTCCTGGCCCTTCGCCGGCTCGCTGCGCCGGCGGTCGCTGTCACCTTCCTGCTGCTGCTGGTGACGCCGACCGCCTACGCCACCTCCACGTGGCTTGCGCCGGTCGAGGGCACATTCCCGGTCGCGGGACCCAGGCACCTGGCCGGCTCCGGCGGATACGGCGTCAGCCGGCGAGACCTCGCGATCAATCGGGCACTTGCGCGCTACGTGCGAAGTCACCGTCCCGGCTCGCGCTGGGCGCTGCTCACCGTGGCCTCCGATACCGCCGCCCCGCTGGTGCTGCTCGGGGTGGATGCCGGCGCGCTGGGCGGCTACAGCGGCACCGACCCGGCGCTCGACGGCCGGGGGCTCGCGCGGCTGGTGGCGCTGGGACAGGCGCGATACGTGCTCCTCGGGGGCGAGTTCTCCCTGCGCGGAGGTAACCGCGCGACGAGGGCGGTGCTGCGCGCGTGCACGGAGCTGACACCGTTCGCCTGGAACAGCCCGGTCGGCTATCCCTACGGCCTCGTGCTGTTCGACTGCGCCGGGCGCGAGCGGGAGCTCGCCGCCGAATAGACGCGAGCCTTCCCGGCTCCGGCGTCCGGCCGCTCAGGCGGCGACCGACAGGCGGGTGTGGAAGGCGCGCGCGAAGAGCTCGGTCTCGCGTCCCGCCGCCCAGCGCGGCACGGCCGACTCGCCGTCGGCTATCAGGCGCAGCTCGATCTCACCGGCCCCATTGGCGACGCCGTTGCGCGCCCCGCGGCTGGACGCCTTGGCGGGGGGGTGTGTGAGCGTGAAGCTCGTGCCCCGCACGAGCTGGTCGCGGGAGCGCTCGAGGTCCTCGGCCAGCCGCAGCAGCACCGCGCAGCGATCGAGCGTCGCCACGTCCTCGGGCGCGAACAGCGCCTCGAGCGGCCCGGGCTCGGGCATCCCCTTGCGGTGGTAGCGGGCGGCCTGGGCGATGATCGCGACCTCGACCGGCGTGAACCCCGGCAGGCCGCCGTTGAGGATCAGATAGCGCGAGTGCTTGTGGTGGTCGTCGTAGTCGACGGACATGCCGATGTCGTGCAGCATGCTGGCCGCCCACAACAGTTCGCGCTCGCGGGCATCGCCGTCGTGCACGCCGAGGAGGGCGAGCTCGTCGAACATGCCGAGCGCGAGCTCGGCGACGTGTCGGGTGTGGGCGAGGTCGGGGTGGTAGCGGGCCGCGAGGTTCAGCACGCTCGTGCGGCGCACGTCCTCGAACAGCGGCGTGCGGTCCGCCCCGCCCCCCATGCCGATGTCCGGCCAGTGCTCGGCCAGCAGGCGCTCGAAGAAGATCCCCTCGCGCAGCCCCGCCTCGGTCGTCTCGAGCGCGTCGAAGTCGCCCGCGCGCAGCACCCCCTGCACGACGACCGCTCCGGCGAGGATGAGATCGGCCCGCGCCGGCTTGATGCCGGGAATGCTGCTGCGCTCGGGCGCGGGCAGCGACGCGAGCCGCTGCGTCAGCTCGTCGAGCGCCTTGCGCGTGATGACCATCCCCTGCACGCCGTTTGATGGAAGCCCGGCCGCGCGCTGCGCGGCGGCCGCGAGGTTGCGCACCGTCCCGCCGATCGCGACCAGCCGCCGGGCGCCGGCGGAGCGCTCCCCGTCCGACAGCCACGCGGCCTGCTCGAGCTCTTGAGCGACGTGATCGCGGAGGTCCTCCATCTGCCTGCGTTTGGCGGGCCCGTTGACGGGCAGGAAGCGCTCGGTCATGCGAACCGTGCCGACGGGCCACGAGCCGAACTCGCGGGCGAGGCGGCCGGCGACGTGCACGAGCTGCATCGAGCCACCGCCGAGATCGAGCACGTAGCCGTCGCTCAGGGTCGTCGAGTTGACCGCGGCGATGTAGCCGTAGCGGGCCTCCTGCTCGCGGCTCAGCACCCGGATCGGCAGGCCCGTGCGCTCGCGCGCGCTGCTGAGAAACCCCTCGGCATTCTCGGCGTCGCGGATCGCGCTCGTGGCCACCGCGTCGATCGCGTTACCGGAGAGCCCGCTGGCGCGGCAGAAGTGGGCGAACACGTCGAGCGTGTCGAGCGCACGCTCGATCGGCTTCTCCCCCAGCCTGCCGCTGGCGGCCAGCCCCTCGCCGATCCGCACCGGCTCATAGATCTCATCGGTGCGCATCCACCAGCCGTCATGTGCCATGAACACCACGAGGCGGAACGAGTTCGAGCCGAGGTCGATCACGGCGAGGCGCTCGTCCGGCAGCATTGCTTGAGCGTATTCGCCGCGGCGGAGGGCTAATCGAGGAGGAGCGCGCGACTCAGCTGAGCGCGTTCGGCGGCTGGGTGTCGGCCCGCAGGGCAACGCTCTTTGCCTGCTTGGCCGCGTACATCGCGCGGTCGGCCTCGACGAGCACCTGCTCGGCGCTCAGCGTCTGCTGGTCGATGACGGCGAAGCCGATGCTCGCCGAGCAGTGAAGGATGGCATCGCCGATCTCAACGCTCCACTCGGGCATCGCGCGAGTGAGGCTGTTGGCGACCGTGGCGACCCCCTCGCGGTCGATGTGCGGCAGCAGCACCGCGAACTCGTCGCCGCCGAGGCGCGCGATGAGGTCCGTTTCGCGCAGGCGCCGGGTGAGCGCCCGGGCGACGGCCCTGAGCGTGTCGTCGCCCACCTTGTGGCCATGCTCGTCGTTGACGCGCTTGAAGTCGTCGAGGTCGATCAGCATCAGGGCGGCGACCTCGCGGTAGCGGCGCGAGCGGGCGACCTGGAGCCTCAGATCGTGCTCGAACAGACGGCGGTTGCGAAGGCCGGTGAGCGGATCGTGGTCGGCCAGGTGGCGCAGGTGCTCCTCCAGGCGCTTTCGCTCGGAGATGTCCTGCAGCTGCGCGATGTAGTGCAGGGGCGCGCCCTCGCGGTCGCGCACGAGCGACACCGACAGGATCGCCGAGTTGACCTCCCCGCCGGCGTCGAAGTAGCGCTTCTCGACCTGGAAGGCCGGAATCTCGCCCGAGCGCAGGCGCTCGCGCTGGGCGGCGTCGTTGTTGACGTCGTCCGGGTGCACGATGTCCTCGAAGCGCTCGCCGATCAGCTCGTCGACCGTGTAGCCGGTGATCTCCGTGAGCGCGCGGTTTGCGAGCAGCCAGCGGCCCTCGGGATCGAGCAGCCCGGTCGCGATCGGGGCTTCCTCGAAGACCTGCTCGAAATCGCCCTCGGAGCGGGCGCTGAAGGCATCGGCCTGCCGGCGCGCGGTGATGTCGAGCACGACGGCCACGCCGCCCGCGACGGGGGCGCCGCCGGGGGCCTTGACGCGCGAGCCATGCAGTCGCAGTGGTCCCATGTCGACCATCAGGCAGTGTCGCCGCTCGGCGGTCCAGATCTCGCGCGAGCGCGTCTCCCCGGCCAGAGCGGAGCGACATAGGGGCTCGATCAGCCGCCATAGATCCATCGGAAAGGCGTCACCCAGGAACTGTCCCTCCCGGTAGGCGGGGGGATCTCCGTGCCGGTCAAGCGCCTGACCGGCGGCAAGCACGAAGCGGAGCTCCCGGTCGAACACGAGAATCAGGGCCTCGGGCAGCTCGCGAAGCGCGGCCGCCGCGGCGTGATCGGCGCTCGAGGCCACCGGGTCTGGGTGAACTTTCCGGCCCATGGACACCTCTACTATCGGCCGTCGCGGGCGGCGACTTGACTCACCGCGCGAGCCGCCGGCCGGCGCTCAGCCGGCCCGATCAGACTTCTGAAGGCCGTGGCGAGACCCGCGCCGGCTCGAGGGAGCTCGCGTGCGCGGGGAGGATCTCGCGCTCGACCTCGGCTTCGAGTGCGACGAGCGTCCACATCAGGGCCGCCGCGCGCCTCGTCTGCACGCCGGCGGGCGTGACCTCGGCGCAGCGCACGCGCTCGCGCAGCTCGGTCTCGATCAGCTCGGCGAGCGAGCCGCTGACGCTGCCGGCGATGCCGAGGCCGACGGCGACGGTGGAGTGTCCCTGCTCGAGCTGGGCTTCGAGCGCGATCGCTTCCCGGCGGTGGCGCTCGCACTCGCGCGGGTCAAAGCCGCAGTCGAGCGTCGCGTGAGCGCCCGCGCGCTCCTCTGCGTCGAGCAGCTGCTCGCAGGCGTGCAGCAGGGCATGACGCTGCTCGGCCGAGTTGACCGCCAGCTGCGCGGCCCGGAAATCGCGGGAGTCCATGTCGCCGACGTCGGCGCCGGATGCGGGCTCCTGCACTCCTGCACGGATCGTTTCCGCCGGTCGGACTGGCATTCTGTCCTCAGAGGGGACTGCACCGGGGAGGCATGCTCATGTCACACGCTCACGCGCTCACCAAGCGCCAGATCGACTGCCTTGAGAAACTCACGCAACGGCAGATCCAACGTCTGGAAAGGCTACCGCCGGACTATCAGGTGGTGAGCATCGACGAGGGTCCGCTGATCGTGCGCGGACCGAAGGGCAAGCTGCTGCGGATCAAGGCAAACGGGCGCCTGGTGACGCTCGTCGCGAGGTTCCGCTCCTATCTGCACGTCAACGGGTAGGCGCGCAGAACTGACCGGCTGCGCCCCAGTGCAAAGGTACGATCCCTCCGGGACGCAGCCACCAGCAAGGCTAACGCACAACATCCGCCGGTAGGCCGTTCGCGCGCGTGCGCCGCTGCGAGATACTGACGAGACGATGTCTGAGCAGAACGTGGAGATCGTGCGGGAGGTCATCGGTCTCATGAACGACAGCGCGGACGAGGAGCTCGACCCGCGGTTGCTCGAGCTGTTCGCCGATGAGGCCCTCCTCGACATGTCGCGGCGGCTGCTGCGCCCCGACGTCTACCGGGGACACGCCGGCCTGCAGCGCCTGCGGCGGGAGGTTCCCGAGGTCTGGGAGGACTTTCTCCTCGCGCCCGAGCGGATCATGGATGCCGGTGAGAGCGTGATGGTGATCGAGACCCAGCGCAGGCCAGGATGGGCGGGCGGTGCGCGCGCCGAGCAGCGAGCGGCCGTGATCTGGACCGTCCGCCACGGCCAGGTCATCCGCATGGAGGCGGGCGTCGACCCGCAGGAGGCGCTCGAACTCGTGCGCCTGCGGGAGTTACGGTAGCGATGGAGGTTGCGTGACCGCGCGCGCACGCAGCCGGTGGCGGCTTGGTTGAGGAGCCGCGGCCCGTCGGACGCGCCGCCACGCGCGATGACCTGCCCGCGGTCGCCGCGTGTCTCGCGAGCGCCTTCTACGAGGACCCCCTGTGGGGCCACTGGGCGTTCCCCGAGGAGGCGAGCCGCACGGAGCGGCTGTATGAGCTGATGCACTTCTGGGCGACGGCCGCCGCGCGCCATCCCTGGGTTCGCATGACCGAGAACGCCGAGGCGGTGGCGGTGTGGCTGCCTCCGGGCGAGCCCGAGATGACCGACGAGCAGGAGGTCTCCTTCCAGGCGCTCCTCGTCAACCTGCTCGGGCCGCGTGCCGGCGAGCTCAACGCTCTGTTCGATCAGTTCGACGCGCATCACCCGGCCGAGCCCCACTACTACCTGAGCCTGTGGGCGACGCGCCGCGACCACGCCGGACGCGGACTCGGCACGACTCTGATCCAGGAGAACCTCGCCGCCATCGACGGCGAGGGGATGCCGGCCTACCTCGAGTCGACCAACCCCGTGAACGTTCCCCGCTACGAGGGCCTCGGCTTCCGCCGACGCGGGGAGTTCGCGCGCGCGGGAGGGCCGCCGGTCACAACGATGTGGCGGGCCGCGTAGCGTGGTGCGGGCGAGCGTGGCGTGGGTGAGCGTGGCGCGGGCCGAGCGTGGCGAGCGATAGGACGCGATGGACGGGAGGCTGACAGCGATTCTTGACGAGCTTGGCCGCTACGGCAGCGAGCACGACGCCGGCAAGGCCGACCGGCTCGAGCGGCTGCGCAACGTCGAGCCCGACACCGCGGCGGTGCTGGCGGTGCTCGTCCGCGCAACCGGCGCGCGGCGCCTTTTGGAGATCGGGACCTCCAACGGCTACTCGACCCTGTGGCTGGCCGATGCCGTCTCGAGCCTCGGAGGACATCTGCTGAGCGTCGACATCGACGCCGCACGCAGCGAGCTGGCCGCGGCGAACCTCGACCGCGCCGGCCTGCGCGAGCTCGTGGAGCTGCGCGTCGAGGACGCAGCGGTGACGCTTGGCGAGTCGCCCGACGGCGGCTGGGACATGGTCTTCCTGGACGCCGAACGCTCGGCCTACGCCGGCTACTGGCCGGAGCTCGTGCGCGTGCTGAGACCGGGAGGCCTGCTGGCCGTCGACAACGTGCTCTCCCACGCCGAGCAGGTCGCCCACTTCCGCGCGCTGATCGGCTCGGAGGAGGGCGTCAGCGAAGCCACGGTGCCGACGGGAGCGGGTCTGCTGCTCGTGGTTCGCGACCCGGACGACGGCTGACCGGTCACGAGCGGCCCGGTACACTCGCGCCCGTGGAGTTCGGCATCGGCTACTTCGCGACCCACGACGGCATGGATCCTGGTGCGTTCGCGCGCCTGGTCGAGCAGCGCGGGCACGAGTCGCTGTTCTTTCCCGAGCACACGCACATCCCGGCGAGCCGCGAGACCCCGTACCCGGCCGGCGGGGAGCTGCCGCGCAAATACTTCCACTCCTACGACCTGTTCGTTGCGCTCAGCACGGCCGCGGCCGCGACCTCGAAGCTGCGCATCGGCAGCGGCATCTGCCTGGTGATCGAGCGCGACCCGATCACGACCGCCAAGGAGGTCGCGAGCGTCGACCGTCTCTCCGGCGGGCGCCTCGAATTCGGTGTCGGCGCGGGCTGGAACCGCGAGGAGATGCGCAACCACGGCACCGATCCGCGCGTGCGGATGGCGGTGATGGCCGAGCGGATCGAGGCGATGAAGGCGATCTGGACGCAGGACGAGGCGAGCTACCACGGCGAGTACGTCAACTTCGATCGCATCTGGTCCTGGCCGAAGCCCGCGCAGAGGCCGCATCCGCCGGTGCTCGTCGGTGGCAACGGCCCGACGGTGCTCGACCGCGTCCTTCGACTTCGGCGACGCGTGGCTTCCCAACAACACCGGCGAAGACCTGCTCGCGCGTGCGCGCGAGCTGTGGGCCCGGGCCGATCGCCCGATCGACGTGATCGTGATGGGTGCGCCGGCCAAAGCCGGCGGTGCTGGAGGAGTTCGAGAAGGCCGGCGTGCGGCGGGTCGTGCGCTGGATCCCGTCGGCGGGACTCGGCCCGGTCGAAGGCGCGCTCGAGCGCTGGGAGGGCGCGATCGCCGAGCTCCACGGAGAGTGACCGCGGCCGAGGCGCGACGCCGCTTCGCCGCGTCGAGGGTCGCGCGCCTTGCGACGGTTGATGCCCGCGGGCGCCCGCATCTCGTGCCGATCGTCCTTCGCGCTGGTACGCGAGACGATCTACAGCGTGGTGGACGCCAAGCCCAAGCGCACGACTGAGCTGCGCCGCCTTCAGAACGTGAGGTCGAGACCCTGGGCCTCGGTCGCTGGTCGACCACTACGACGACGCCGACTGGAGCGCGCTGTGGTGGGTGCGCGCCGACGGAGCCGCGAAGGGTGCTCGAGCTGGCCGTGGACGAGGCCCGCGAGGCGGTGGAGCTGCTTGAGCGAGCGCTACCCCCAGCAGCGTCCCACGGGCCCGGTGCTCGCGATCGACGTCGAGCGCTGGTCGGGCTGGTCAGCGCGCGGAGCGGCGTGAGGAGCGAGGTCTGCCACCATTAGCCGGCGCCACCATGGCCAGGTCATCGATCAGGATCGTGCTCGCCGACGTGGACGGCACGCTCGTAACCTCGGAGAAGCTCCTGAGCGAACGCGCGGTGGCAGCCGTGAAGCGCCTGCGCGAGGCGGGCATCGAGTTCGCGATCACGAGCGGCCGGCCTCCCCGCGGAATGTCGATGCTGATCGAGCCGCTCGGCCTGACGACGCCGATCTCCGCCTTCAACGGCGGGCTGATCGTTCGCCCGGACATGTCGGTGCTCGAGCAGAAGGTGATCGAGGACGCGGTCGTGGCGCCGGCACTCGAGCTGCTTCACGCCCGCGGGCTCGACGCCTGGCTGTACCGCGGCGCCGACTGGCTCGTGCGCGGTCCCGACGTGCCGCACGAGGCCCAGGAGGCGCGCACGGTGAGATTCGCTCCGAGGATCGTCGACAGCTTCGACGGCCTCACCGAGGTGGTCAAGATCGTCGGCATCTCCGACGACCACGATCTGGTGGCGGCGACCACCGAGGAGGTGCGCCACACGTTCGGTGACCACGTCTCGGCCGCCCAGTCTCAGCCCTACTACCTCGACATCACCAACCCGCGCGCGAACAAGGGCGAGGTCGTCAACTACCTCTCAGCGCAGCTCGGCATTCCCAGCGAGCAGTTCGCCACGATCGGAGACATGCCCAACGACATCCTCATGTTCGCCCGCTCCGGCCTCAGCATCGCAATGGGCAACGCCGACCGCGAGGTCCAGCGAGCCGCGCGGCGGGTGACGGCCTCCAACGATGCGGAGGGGTTCGCGCAGGCGATGGAACGCTTCGTCCTGAGCACCCCAAGCGAGCCCGGTGCCTGACGCCCCGGCGGCGGATCAGCACGGCGACGGGCTCGTGCTCGGGTCCGACGGCATCGTTCGCTGCCGCTGGGGGGAGTCCGCTCCCGAGTACCGCAGCTACCACGACCACGAGTGGGGCCAGCCGGTGGCCGACGACGTGCGGCTGTTCGAGAAGTTGAGCCTCGAGGCCTTTCAGGCGGGTCTTTCCTGGCTCACGATCCTGCGCAAGCGCGAGGCCTTCCGCAGCGCGTTCGCCGGCTTCGACCCCGACCGCGTTGCGCGCTTTCGCGCCCGCGACGTGGAGCGACTGCTGGGCGACGCGGCGATAGTTCGCCACCGCGGCAAGATCGAGGCCGTCGTGAACAACGCCAAGCGGGCGCTCGAGCTGATCGAGACGGAGGGGTCGCTGGGCGCCTACCTGTGGCGCTTCGAGCCGGAACCGCGGGATGGCCCGGTGGATGAGACGGCACTGCGCGAGCGGGCAACGGCGCCGGAGGCGAAGGAGCTCGCGCGCGACCTGAAGCGCCGCGGCTGGCGCTTCCTCGGCCCCACCACCATCTACGCGTTCATGCAGGCAATGGGTCTCGTCAACGACCACCTCTCAGGCTGCACCGCTCGCGAGACCGTGGAACGGGCCCGTGCCTCTTTCAAGCGCCCGGGCGCCGGCGCGGGCGCCTAGGGCAGGCGGATTCCCGACACCCGCCACACCGGCTCGCGCAGCAGCACGCAGTAGGCGAGATCGGTCACGACCAGGGCTTTGATGACCGCGTCGCTCGCCGCGGCGTTCGCCACCTTCCCGGTCGATTTGACCGGGCGAAGCACGCTCGCCGGCGCAGGCACCTTTCGGACCTGATCCACAACTAGCACGGTCCAACAGATTAGAACGCGACGCGGACGCCCGCGGCGGTGCAGCTTTCTTGCGGAACGAGCGGAGAAATTCAGGCGCGGCACCTTGCGGGCGTCGCGCAGTGTCATCTAGCTTCGCTCCTGCGTAACAGGGGGCGCCCCCGGTCTTTATCTCCATTTCGACCGGGGGCACGCCTGTCTCCTCAGCGAGGCGTGAGCAGCGTCAGCCGCATCGCAAAGTGACAAGGCACGCGACCGGGCGCTGGCCGACCTCCGCCTCACACTGGAGGCTGACTGATGTCCTGGGCGAACCTGGACTGCGCGACTGGTTCCTCCGCGTCGGCGCGCACACCGGCTGCCTGGACGATTAGTCGGGCGGCATCCTCGGGCGCGAGCGTGTCTGTATTGATCACGAAGTCGTAGTGTGTCGGCAGCTCGGCGCTGATGCCGTAGAAGCGCCTTATGTAGTCCGCGCGCGCGGCATCGGATTGCTTGACGGTTCGCGCGGCCTCCTTTTCGTCGATCCCAAGGGCGACGGCGAGTCGTTGCTGGCGTGTCTTAGGCGATGCAGCCACGAGCACTCTCAGGACATCCTCGCGTTGGCCGAGTGCCAGCGACGCGGCGTGCGCGACGATCACCATGCTGCCGGCGTTCGCGGTCTCCTCGATGACCGAGCGGATGAGTCCCCGTAGCTCATCGCTTGCCGGTTCACCGTGGCCGACGATATCCGGGACTGGGACAGAGCCCGTCGCCATGCCCGCCGACCCCAGTCCGTCGAGCAATCTCTCGACGCGTGACTTCCGCCGCTCGACGTCAGCGACGACCTCCCGCTCGACCCCAGCCTCGACTGCCACGCGCGTGAGGATGTCCTCGTCAATGAGGCGAAAGCCGAGCCAGCTTGCTACGAGTTGCGCAATCTCCTGCGCGCGGGCACCGTCTTGTCTGGAGATACATACCACCGCGTGCTCCACGATCGCCCAGACACTATGTCGCCAGGGTCCAATCGTCAATGCACCCGGTCCAATCCCGCACCTTGAGCGTGGCGCTGACCTCGGCCTTACACCGGACAGCGGTACCGGATCCCTAGTCAGAGAGGCCCGCCGCCCGTAACGCCTCGCCGTGATCGAGATAGGCGCGGATGCGCCAGCACTTGCCATCTCGATAGTCGCCGACCGTCCCCATTGGCGTCTCGACCGGAACCCCGCTGCCGCGTCCCCGGCCAACCATACGCCCGAGAATCAGGACGCTGTCGCCGAGGTCACGGTACTCGTCGGCAACCAAGCGGTAGTCCTCCCACGCCTCGTCCAGGCGTCCCCAGTACGTGTCGATGCCCTCACGCCCCCGGAAGACCTCTCCCTCGACTGCGCTCAGCGCTGGGAACCACTCGAAGTCGGATGTCGTCGCTTGCACGAAGAAATCGATGTCGCGCTGGTTGAGGGCGGCCACGACCCGCTTCGCGATCTCGACGTTCTCCTGCGTCATTGTCTATTCCTCCACGCCCACGGCTTTGAGGGCTTCGTGCCGCTCGTCGTAGATGCGGAGTCGCCACATCTTCCCGTCGCGCAGCGTCCAGGCGTGCCAATCGCGTGAATCGACTGCGATCCCACTTTTCTTTCCCCGCCCCGAAGCTCGGACCGCCGCGATCACGGTATCCCCAGCGTCGATCCACTCCTCGACATCGGAGCGGAAATCGTCAAAGTCGGACACCCAGTCACGAAAGAACTCGCGGACTCGCTTGCGACACCGCTTACTCCTTGAGCCCAAGGTCGGTGAAGGCGCGGTCGCGGTCCCAGTAGCGAACATATCTCGTCACCTTGCCGTCGCAGAACTGGAACAGGGCCGCTCCATCTGTCAATAGCTCGCCGAGCGCGACGCCGCTGATCTTGCCGCGCCCGTAAAGCCTGCTGAGCACGAGTACGCGCTCGTCGTCTAGCGCACGGTACTCGTCGACCTGCACACGGAACCTTTCCCATGCGCTCAACCAGGCGCTGTTTACCCCAGCCATTTCGGCGAATCCCGTCCATGTGCCCGGTTCAGGCCCGTCGGCCTGGACGAACTCGATCTCAGGATCAGCCCAGTCAACCCTGCTGAAGTCGCCGCGCTCCCAGTCCGAGAGGATCGAGCGCACAAGCTCCACGTTCTCCGACATCGCCTATCCCTGCTCCTGCGCGAGGCGTTCGGCGGCAGCACGGCCGTCATGGATGTGCACGTAGTTCGATCTCGCCATGGAACTCCTCAACGGACTCAGCATGTCTTCAAAAAGGCCACGGATCGCGGTCGGAGGTCGTCGACTCCTCGGACATGACCCGGTGAGTATCCCGTAGGGAGGGCCCCGGGCCGAAAAGCGAGCGCGACTAGAGGCAGCTGCGGGCCACTCAGCCGCCCGAGGCGAGCGGCCGTGCTCGGCGTGCCGCTTTAGCGTGGCGGACCGGCGAAGCGGGGATCATTGATTGCCGCGAGGGCGGGTTCAACAAGTTCACGACGGATCTCCGTGTCCCCGACCCACTCGAAGCCGTTATCCACGTCGAACTTGAAGGGCATCTCCACGCGAGGCATTCCGTGGCGCGCGGCGCTCGATCGAGCGGTCGCCTGTCGCGGCCATTTCGGGTCGGGTTGCCCCGAGGGTTGCCCCGAGCCGCATTCTTGGCGCTTTGCGCGGGGCCCCGACACGGCCAGGCCCCGCATTTACGGGCCTGGCACAGTGGGCCCGCCTGGACTCGAACCAGGGACCTACCGATTATGAGTCGGCAGCTCTAACCAACTGAGCTACGGGCCCGCCTCGCGCGGAGAACCGCGCGAGGACCAGACGCTACCAGCGAGATGTGGAATGCTCCCGCTCGCCGCCCGCCGCTCCGGTATCGGGCGGCGCCGTCGATTCCAGTCACCGAGCGAAAGGGAGAGCAGATGGCAGAGCGAGCAGCGATCGTCACAGGGGCATCGTCGGGGATCGGGCTTGCCACCGCGCGGATGCTCGCCGAGGAGGGGTTCGCCCTGACCGTGTCGGCCAGGCGCCCGGAGAAGCTCGAGGGCGCCCTCGCCGGGCTCGTTGCGGACGGCTTCGACGTGCAGGCGGTTGCCGCGAACGTCGCCGACGAGGCCGACGTCGTCAAGGTCGTGGATGCCCACCGCGATCGCTATGGCCGGTTGGACGTGCTCGTCAACAACGCCGGCGTGGGCATCGGCGCTCAGGTCGGGGAGATACAGACCAAGCATCTGGACATGCAGCTCGCGATCAACCTCCGCTCGATCGTGCTCTTCTACCGCGAGTGCCTGACGATGCTGCAGGCAGCCGCCGCCGAACATCACAACGCGCTCGTGGTCAACACCTCCTCGATCTCCGGCAAGCACGGTGAGCCCTGGCTCGCCGTCTACTCGGCATCCAAGCACGGCGTCGTCGGCTGGACGGAAGCGATGAACAAGGAACTCGGCTCCCAGGGAATCAAGTCGACCGCCCTCTGTCCCGCCTTCGTCGACACGCCCATGACCGACTTCGTCAAGGAGCAGGTTCCCGCCGAGGAGATGATCCGCCCGCAGGACATCGCCGAGGCGGTGCGCTTCCTGCTGAAGGTCTCCCCCGCGTGCGTCGTGCCGGAGATGATGTTCGTGCGCCCGGGCGACGCCCTCTAACCGCTCGCCTGGGCTCGTTCAGGCGCGCGTGGAGACCGGCGAGCACAGCTCGCGATCGGGCGCCTGCGCGGAGTTGTCTCCCGCTCCCGCCCGCCTCCTTCGCCGGCGCAGCCGTCTGGCCACAATCTCACCCGAGGGGTCCGCCGCGTCTGGGAGGCGCCGGCGCGCGCGCGTGCGCAGGCCCATCAGCTCGCGGTGCTCGGCGATCGCCTGGTCGAGCTCGAGGCCGCTCGAGCTTTCGAGGCTGTCCCTCAGCTGTCCGATCAGGATGTCGAGCTCGCGCCGGGTGGCCCGCCGCGCGCGGCGACCGGCTCGCGCGAAGCGGTCCCAGGCCCGCGCGAACGAGAGCAGGTCGGTGCGGCCTCCGCAGCGGTGAGCCGCCAGCATCGGGCACACGCCGCCGGCGCCGTCGACATATGCGCCGACGATGATCCGCTCGTTGCTCTGAACGCCATCGAGCATCGCCCGGCGGGTGGAGATGGGCATGCAGTCGATCGTGAGGCGCAGGTCCTCCACGAGCCGGCCGCGGGAATGACGACGATTTGCCATAGGCTGTGATCCGCCGCTCGCTCCCTTCGAGGTGCGGTCGGATGCGCTCCTGAGCCTAAGGTCCGCGTCCGCTCCACACAACGATTCCCTCTTGCTGAAAGGAAACTTGCACATGAAGCTGGGCGTGCACATCGGCTACTGGGGTATGGGCCTCGGCTCACAGGACCAGCTCGAGATCGTCCAGGAGGCCGAGCGGCTGGGCTATGACTCGGTGTGGGCCGCGGAGGCCTACGGGTCCGACACCGCGACCGTGCTCGGATGGCTGGCGGGTCAGACCTCGAGCATCCGTCTCGGCGCCGGCATCTTTCAGATGCCCGCCCGCTCCGCCGCCATGACCGCGATGACGGCCGCCACCATCGACCAGCTCTCGGACGGGCGCATGATCCTCGGCATCGGCTCCTCCGGACCGCAGGTGGCCGAGGGCTGGCACGGTCAGCGCTTCGCCAAACAGCTCCAGCGAACGCGCGACTACGTCGCCGTCATCCGCATGGCGCTCGCGCGTGAACGCGTCGAGTTTCACGGCGAGACGCTCGAGCTGCCGCTCCCCGATGGGCCGGGCAAGGCGCTCAAGCTGACGATCTCCCCCGTCCAGGATCCGATCCCCATCTACCTGGCCGCGATCGGGCCGAAGAACACCGCCCTGGCGGGCGAGATCGCCGACGGCTGGATCCCCACGCTGTTCTCCCCCCAGCACGTCTCCGAGCTCAGACCTCTGCTCGAGGAGGGCGCCGCGCGCGCCGGGCGGACGCTCGATGGCTTTGACGTCGCGCCGACCGTGCAGGTGTTCGTGACCGACGATCTCGAGGGCGCCCGCAACGCCATGAGGCCCTTCATCGCCCTTTACGTCGGCGGCATGGGCTCGCGCACGCAGAACTTCTACAACCAGCTCGTCTGCCGCTACGGCTTCGAGGCAGAGGCCAAACAGGTTCAGGACTTCTACCTGGAAGGTAAGCGCGAGGAGGCCATGGCCGCCATCCCCGACGAGCTCATCGACAGCGTCTCCCTGTGCGGGCCTCCCGATGTCGTTCGCGAGCGCCTCGCGGTCTACCGCGACGCCGGCGTCGGCACGCTCGGGGTGACCCCCATCGCCTTCACCAAGCCCGAGCGCCTCGAGCAGCTGCGGCTGGTGGCCGAGCTCGCATCGGCCTAGGGCCGTGCGCGTACTGCTGGGCGCCTTCGGCGATCCCGGCCACGCCTTCCCCATGATCGCCCTCGGCCGCGCGCTCGCGGCACGCGGCAACGAGGTCACCCTCCAGACCTGGGTGCGCTGGCGCGAGAACGTCGAGGCGGAGGGCCTCACCTTCGCGCCCGCCCCCGAGTACCAGGTCTTTCCCTCGGGCTCTGAGCCGCTGGACTTCTATGAGGCGGTCGTCCAGGCCACCGCCGACACCCTCCCGCTCGTCCGCGAAACGCGCCCGCACGTCCTCGTGGCGGACATCCTCACGCTCGCGCCCGCCCTCGCCGCCGAGCTCGAGCGCGTCCCCCGCGCGACACTCGTCCCTCACGTCTACCCGCCCGGCGAGCCGGACTTCCCGGTCTACTCGCTCGGCGCGCGCCTTCCCCGCAGCGCCCTCGGACGGGCAATGTGGCGCCGCGCCCATGGGCCGCTCGCGAAAGGCTTCGAGCGCGGTCGCGTTGAACTCAACGACACGCGGGCGAGGCTCGGCCTCGCGCCGCTCGAGCACTTCCACGGCGGCATCAGCCGCGAGCTCGCGATCGTCGCCACCTTCCCACAGCTCGAGTACCCCCGCGTCTGGCCCGAGCACGTCCACGTGGTCGGCCCGCTCATGTGGGAGCCGCCGAGTGAGGACGTCGAGCTGCCGCCGGGCGAGGGCCCGCTCGTGCTGGTGGCGCCCTCGACGGCACAGGACCGCGACCAGCGCATGCTTGCGGCGGCCCTGCGCGGCCTGGCCGATCTTCCCGTGCGGGTGCTCGCCACCTCCAATCGCCGACCGCCACCCCGCCCGCTGCCGGTGCCCGATAACGCCCATATCGTCGACTGGCTCTCCTACTCGCACACCATGCCCCACTGCGACGTCGTCGTCTGCCACGCCGGCCACGGGACGATGGTGCGCGCCCTGGCCTCGGGCTGTGCCGTCGTTGCATGCCCCGCCGTCGGAGACATGAACGAGAACGCCGCCCGCCTCGATTGGGCCGGGGCCGGCGTACGGGTCCCGCGGCGGTTCGTCTCGCCCCGCGTGCTCAGGCTGGCGGTCGAGCGGGCTCTCGATGACCCGTCAATACGAGCGCGGTCGCGGGAGTTGGCGGACTGGGAGACAGCGCACGACTCGGGGGCCGCCGCCTCGGCCCTTGTGGAAGGGCTGGCGGCCTAGAAGCGAGCTCCGGGGGTGGGACTCGAACCCACAACCTCTCGGTTAACAGCCGAGCGCATCTGCCAAATTGAGCTACCCCGGACCGAGCTACCCCGGAGGCAAACCAGGGCCTGAGCCGCATTGTACGTGAGCGGAATCTCACCGCAGCAGAGTGATCATCCCGGCCTCCACCTCGGCGTGGCAGTTGGCGCACACAAGGACGCACTTCTTCGCCTCCGCTCTTGCCTTCGCCAACGATCTCGCTACCCCTCGGTGGCTCAGCGAGAAGCTCTTTTCGGCCGGCGCGAGATGATGAAACTCAGGGGCCGCCACGCAGCGGCTGTAGCCGCACACACAGCATGCGCCGCCCGCCTCGTCGACGAGCAACTGCTTGACCTTGCGTCGACGTCGGGAGACCGCCTCAGCGCGACATTTGACACACCGATAACCGCCTTTGTTGCGGAGCGTGAACGTGGTCATACCGTGTCGCGCGCATTCAGCCAACAAGTCGGTCTTACCGCCAGCCGATGCCTGGCGGCGGTGAGCCCACTGGGTGCCAAGGCCGAACTCTTGTAGCCAATGCCGCACCGTCGTCTTGCTGAGACCCACAGCGTCGGCTATCTGGCTCGTTGACATTCCTGCGTTCACCAGCTCCTCCAGCTGCTCCCGCCGCATCCCTCCCCGCGCGGCATGCTTCTCGCGATTCGCAGCCTCGAGCCCATATTTCTTGACCCAGTAGCTGACCGTAGCTTCGTGCAAGCCAACGCGCCGGCCGATCTCGGCGAGGGAGAGACCCTGGCTCAAGCACCGCTCCAATCAAGCGCGATCCATGCACCAAATCCTCCTCGGCGCTTGGGACGGTACTCACGAACATATGTTCGCCCGCTACCCCGCCCTATCCCCCGTCTCCTCCAGCACCCGTTCGTTGGCGTGGTCAAACTCGCGCTTGACCTCGGCCCGGCGCTGAGCCAGCGCGCTCACGTCTCCGTCGTGCTGTCCGCGGGCCTGGTGGATCTTACGGTCCATGCGCGCCATCTCGAGCTGCAGGCGCTGCACCTCGAGCATCGCCGGGCGGGTCTGTTCCCGCCCCGCCTGCACGGTCAGCTCGGCTAGCAGCTGCTTGAGCTCGGGATCGTCGTCCAGGCTCCCCTCGCCCGCCGCGACGTTCGCCATCGGCTCGAGCAGACTGCCCTCGCGCAGGTGCCTGGCGGCCCGCCGCAACAGCTCGCTGGCGAAGTGCTCGTCCACGTCGATGCTCTCGAGGGCCAGGGCCCCCTCCTCGGGCGAGGCGATGCACAGTGCGAGGAACGCCCGCTCGGTGTCCTCCCTGCCCGAGAGCCCTCGCCCCCGGGCGCCCGAAGCCTCAGGCGCCGGAGCCCCCTGCGCCTGGGTGTCCCTGCGGTGGGCCCGTGCAGGGCGCCCGCCCGAGGACAGTCGCTGCTCGAGGATGCTGCCCTTCACCGCCAGCCGGCTTGAGACCAGTTCTGTGAGCTCCATGCGCATCGCGCTCGGCTCGAGCTGGGCGAACACGGGAGCCAGTTCATCGATCATTCGGTCTTGGCCCTCGGGGCTCGAGTGTTCGCCGTTGGCGAGCACCCGTTCCACGCGAAAGCGCAGGAAGTGAGCCGAGGCCTTCACCGCCTCGCCCATCGCCGCGGGCCCGTCGCGCTGCACGAGCTCGGCGGGGTCGGCAGCCCGCCGGCAGCGGCACCACGCGCAGCTCGAGTTTGCGCTTCGCCGCCAGCGTGGATGCACGCAGCATCGCCTCCTGGCCGGCGCTGTCGGCGTCGAGGGCGAGCAGCACCGTCTGGGCCATACGCGCGAGCTCGCCCACCTGCTCGCCGGTCAGCGCCGTGCCCATCAGACCGACCGTGTTGCGCATGCCCGCCTGGTGCAGGGCGATCGTGTCGGTGTAACCCTCGCACAGGATCACCTCCCCCGCCCGAGTGGCGAACGGGCGCGCGAGGTTCGCGCCATACAGGTGAAGGCCCTTGTGGTAGAGGTCGTTGTCAGAGGTGTTCAGGTACTTCGGCGACCCGGACGCGGGCGCCGAGCCGCCCGCGGACGGCGGCTCATCGCGCATCGCGCGCGCGCCGAACCCGAGCACCCGCCCGCGGATGTCGCTGAGCGGGAACATGATGCGCGCGCGGAAGCGGTCGTAGGGCTGACCGTTCTGCTTGGAGCGCTGCGCCAACCCCGTCGCATACAGCTCCTGCTCTGAGAATCCCGCCCCTGCGCGAGGCCATCAGCACGCGGTCCCACGCGCTGGGTGCGTAGCCCACCCGGAACTCTCTGAGGATCTCCTCGGAGAGGCCCCTGCCCGGACAGATACTCGCGCGCCCGCTTGGCCTCGCTCGACTCCCACAGGTAGCGCTCGTAGTAGGCGCTCGTGCGCGCCAGCAGCTCGAGTAGCCGCTCGCGGCGGCGGCGGCGCTCGGCCTCGCGCGGGTCCTCCTGCTCGCGCTGGAGCTCCACCCCGTAGCGTTCGGCCAGCAGCTCGAGCGCACCCTTGAAGTCAAGGCCCTCGGTCTCCTGCACGAACGTGAACACGTCGCCTGACGCCTGGCAGCCGAAGCAGTGGTAGACCTTCTGCGCCGGGTCGATCCCGAACGAGGGAGTGCGCTCGTCGTGGAACGGGCACAGGCCCTCGTATCGCGCGGGGCCGGCGCGTCGCAGCTCGGTGCGAGCGGAGACGAGCTCCACGAAGTCGACCGCCTCGCGCACGCGGTCCTTGGACTCGTTGGTGTAGAGGGCCACGACCGCCACGCTAGCGGGCGAACGCCTGCGGCACCTCGAGCTCGGTGTACTTCCTGATGCAGTAGCGGTCGGTCATGCCCGCGAGGTAGTCGGTCACGCGACTCGCCAGATCACCCTCGCCGCCGGGAGAACCCGTCGGGGCCGCCGGCAACAGCTCGGGGCGCTCGACATAGTGCTCGAACAGCCTTCGAGAACGCCGGCGATCTTGGCGTGCTCAGCGCGTACGGCCGGGCCGAGGTAGACGCGCTCGAACATGAACTCGCGAAGCGCATCCATCGCCGGTCCCGCCTGCGGGCCCTGCACGATGTCGCCGCCCCGCGCCGAGTGCTCGACCATGTCGTGCACGAGCGTGTCGATGCGAGCCGACCCGCCTGCGCCGAGCACCGCGATAGGGCGCGCGGGCAGCTCGTCCTCGCGCAACAGGCCCGCGCGCACCGCGTCATCGATGTCGTGGTTGATGTAGGCGACACGGTCGATCACCCTGACGATCCGACCCTCCAGCGTGTCCGGCAGCGGCGCGCGGCTCGAGTGCCGCGCGATGCCGTCGCGCACCTGCGCGGTTAGGTTGAGACCGGCGCCGTCGCGCTCGAGATGCTCGACCACGCGCAGAGAGTGCTCGTAGTGGCGAAAGTCCTCTCCGAAGCGCTCTTTCAGGCAGCGGTCGAGCACCTCCTCGCCGATGTGGCCGAAGGGCGGGTGCCCGAGGTCGTGGCCGAGGCCGATCGCCTCCACCAGGTCCTCGTTCAGCGCCAGCGCCCTGGCGACGGTCCGCGAGATCGTGGTGACCTCGAGCGTGTGCGTGAGCCGCGTGCGGTAGTGGTCCCCCCGCGGGGCGACGAACACCTGCGTCTTGTGCGTGAGCCGGCGAAACGCCTTGCAGTGGACGATGCGGTCGCGGTCGCGCTGGAACGGCGTGCGCAGCCCGCAGTCCGCCTCGGGATGCGCCCTCAGTGCTGGATAGGAGCGCGCGGCGAGCGGGGATAGTGTCCTCTGCTCGGCGTCTCCTAGCCGCGCGGCGAAGGCCGCCGCAACCGTGTTCTGCTCCATCGCGATGCTCACGGCTCGATTGTGGCAGCCGCCGCAGGCGCTACCCGGCGATCAGGACTCGTGTTTCCAGTCTGTGCGGAGCGTCAGCTTGTTGATCAAGTGGCTCCACTTCGTCTGCTTGGAGGGATCCTCGTCATACACGGGTGCCGCGTGCTCGGGCGGGGGCAGGCTTTGGGCCGAAGCCGCATCGATGCTCAAGTCGACGCCGTGTTCGTGGATCGATGCGATGTCTGCGGCCTCGACGAAGCGAATGTCACGACCGTGGGTCTTGATCAGCAGCCCGTGGAAAACGTCCTTTTCGGGAGCGCTCAGCACGGTCGCGACCGTTCCCACCTCCTCGCCCCCGGAGGCGAGCACTGGAACGCCCTTCTCGAGCACGGTGTAGGCGATCGGCTGACCCTCGTCCATTGAGGCCACACGATACGACCTATCAGCGCGAGTGGCCGGCCGCCGGCATCAGCCGCACGTGCGCATGATGCTCGAGCGTCGCGGAAATCGCACGCTCCACCTGCGAGAGTGCCGGCTCCGGAGCCTCCGGCGCCTCCCCCAGCGGACGAGCAAGCGTCTCGGCCATGAAGCGGTAGGCCTCTTCCTCGAGCGGAAATGAGGCAGCCTCGCACGCTCCGCAGACGACTCCGCCCGCGGCTCCCGAGAACCCCACGAGATGCTCCTGCTCGCCACAGGAAGCGCACGCACCGAGCGCGGGTGCGAGGCCCGCGGCGAGCAGCAGCTTGAGGCGAAACGCAAGCGTCGCAGCCCGGCCGATCGGCCCGCGTCCGGCGCCCGCCGCCTGCTCGTCGAGCAGCGACAGCTTGCGGCAGAGCAGGTTGAACACGCCCGGATGGGGCTCTGAGGTCTCGAACAGGCGCCCCACCGCATCGCACGCCCGCGCGGCGGCGTCCAGGGCGCGGGCGTCGCCGCGCAGGCGCGAGTGGCCGTCGACCGTCTGGGCGCCCGTCACCGTCAATAGCTCGCCGCGGCCTTCGTGCAGCTCGATGTTCAGGCGGAAGAACGGCTCAAGGCGCCCCCCGAAGCGGCTGCGCGCGCGGCGGACGCCCTTGGCGATCGCGCTCACACGACCGCGATCGGGCGTGTACAGGTGCAGGATGCGGTCGGCCTCGCCGTAGCGCATCGAGCGCAGCACCACCGCCTCGGTCTTGAGCGCTCTACCGGCCATTCACGCCATCTTGAGCCATCCGCCAGACGGCTGGCGTCTTTCGCCGTGCGCACTCACCGGAACGGGGCAGCTTCGTGCCTATACTTTTTGAAGTAATGAGCGGTGTCACCCTGTACACGACCGAACCGTGCTCCTTCTGCGCCCGCGTGAAGGGGCTTCTGAAGGCGCGGGATGTGGACTTCGCCGAAGTCAACCTCGCCAAGGACCCGAGCGGCCGCGCGGAGCTCGTGCGGCGCACGGGGATGATGAGCTTTCCGCAGGTGCTCGTCGGCGATCGGCTGCTGGGCGGCTTCGCCGAGCTGCAGGCGGCAGCCGACAACGGCATGCTCGACGAGCTGCTCGCCGCTTAGCCTGAACAGCTGCTCGCCGCCTAGCCGGAGCTAGCCGCCCGGCGCCGGCGCCGGCGCGGCCGTGGCTGGCAGGTCTCGCACACGTAGGTGCCGCGCCCGGCGACGACCATCTTGACGATCGTGCTGCCGCAGCGCACGCATGGCTCGCCCTCGCGCAGGTGGACGAGGAACTGGTCCTGAAACGAGCCCCTGACTCCGTCGAGATGCCGGTAGTCGTCGATGCTCGCCCCGCGCGCATCAATCCCGGCCGAGAGGGCGTCGATGATCGCGTCGCGCAGATCGGAGTACTGCGCGCCCGACAGGCGCCCGGCCGGGCGCAGCGGGTGGATGCGCGCGCGATAGAGAGCCTCATCGGCGTAGATGTTCCCGACGCCTGCGATTCGTCGCTGGTCGAGCAGGAGCGCCTTGATCGGGGCCGTGCGATTGCGAGCGAGCCCACGCAGGTGCTCGCCGGTGAAGCGCTCGTCCAGCGGCTCAAGGCCCAGGCGTTCCGCGAAGAACGCCTCGAGCGCCTGCGAGCCGAGCAGCAGCTCGCCGGTGCCGAAGCGGCGCGCATCGACGATCACGAGCCTGCGCCGGGCGCCGGTCTTCGCGCCGCCGCGATTGGCCCGGGCGGGCGCGAACTCGAGCCGCACGCGTGTGTGCGGCGGCTCAGGGTCGGGGTCGGACAGGATCCCGCCGGTCATGCGCAGATGCTGGGCGAGGTGGACGTCGCCCTCGAAGCTCCACAGCAGGTACTTGCCCCTCCTTCCCAGCTCCTTCACGCGGCGCCCGACGAGCGCCGCCACGAGCTCCTCCGGAGCCAGCGGGCGCGACCAGCGCGGGTCGAGGATCTCCATCCGCTCGAGCACCATGCCCTCCACGAGCGGGGCGAGCTGGCGTCTGATCGTCTCGACCTCTGGAAGCTCGGGCATCGTGGCTAGCTTATGAAGGACCCTCCCGCGAGCCCATCCGCGTCGCGGCCGGTCAGCCAGCGAAGCACCGTTGCCCCGACGTCGGCGAGCGGTCCGTCGTGGCGCGTGCCCGTGAGCCGCGCGCCGGCGTCGCGCTCGCGCAGCATCTCGCCGCTCGCCGCCAGAAGCGGCACGTACTCGCGCGTGTGATCTGAGCCGGGGTGTGCCGGATCCACGCCGTGATCGGCGGTCACGATCAGGAGATCGTCCGCCGCCATGCGCTCCAGCAGGCGCGCCAGCGCGGCATCGATCTCGCGCAGGGCGCGCTCGAAGCCGGCGACGTCCTTGCGATGGCCGTAGTCCTGGTCGGTCTGGATGAGGTTGGCGAACACGAACCCCTGCTCGAGCTCTGAGAGCAGCGCCTCGACGCTCTGCAGGGCCTCGGCGTTCGTCGCGCCCGGATGTGAGCGCGCCACCCCCACGCCGGCGAAGAGATCTCTGATCTTGCCGACGCCGTGCACCACCACGCCGGCGGCCTCGAGCTCCTGCAGGTAGCTGCGCCCGGGTGGCGGCACGGCGTAGTCGCGCCGACCGGGCGTGCGCTCGAACGTCCCCTCGGCGCCGCTGAAGGGCCGCGCGATGACGCGTCCGACCGCGTGCTCGCCCACCATCGCCGCCCGTGCCGCCGCGCACGCGCGATAGAGCTCCTCGGGCGCCACGCACTCGACGTGAGCCGCCAGCTGCAGCACGGAGTCCTGCGAGGTGTAGAGGATCAGGGCGCCCGTGCGCAGATGCTCGGAGCCGAAGTCCTCGATCGCCTGGATCCCGTTGCTTGGGCGATTGCAGACGACCTCGCGGCCCATCGCCGCCTCGAGGCGCGCGAGCAGCGCGGCCGGGAAGCCCTGCGGGTAGGTCGGCAGTGGTTTCTCGAGCACCACGCCCATCAGCTCCCAGTGACCGGTCGCCGAGTCCTTGCCCGGCCCCAGCGGGTGCAGACGACCGTGGATCACCGGATTCTCGGCCGCCGGGACGCCCCGCAGCGCCACGATCGAGCCGAGCCCGAGCGAGGCCAGCGTGGGCAGCTCGAGGCCGCCCACCGCCTCGGCGACGTGTGCGAGCGTGTTCGTCCCCGCATCGCCGTAGCCGGCGGCGTCCGGGAGCGCGCCCACGCCACAGGCGTCGGCCACGAGCACGATCGCGCGGCGCGAGCGCCCGCTCAACGCGACGCCCGCGGATGGGCGCCGAAATAGGCGTCCTTGAGCCGCTCGGCGGACAGGTGGGTGTAGACCTGCGTGGTCGCGAGATCAGCGTGGCCGAGCATCTCCTGCAGCGAGCGCAGGTCGCATCCCCCGGCGAGTAGGTGCGTGGCAAAGGTGTGGCGGAGGGTGTGCGGGCTCATCTTCTCGTGCAGGCCGGCGGCGCGCGCGTGGCCCTGTACGATCTTGTAGAGGCCCTGTCGCGTGAGGCCCGAACCGCGGCGGTTGAGGAACAGCCGCTCGCCCTTGCCGTCGGCGGCGCCCGGACTGCCGGCGCGGCCGGCGCCGGCGGCGAGCAGGGCCGGGCGTCCCCGGCGGCAGTAGCTCTCGAGCGCGGCTCGCGCTTCGCGGCCGATCGGCACGAGCCGCTCCTTGGAGCCCTTGCCGCGCGCGCGCAGCACGCCCTCCTGCAGGTCGACGTCGCCGGGCTCGAGGCCGATCGCCTCCGAGGCGCGCAGGCCGCACGCGTACATCGTCTCCAGCAGGGCGCGGTCTCGCAGCGCGCAGGGATCGGTGCCCCTGGGCTGCTTCAAAAGGCGGGCGACCTCATCGCGCGAGAGCACGCGCGGCAGGCGCTGTGACTTGCGTGGCCCGCGCAGCTCGGCCGTGGGATCGTGCTCGATCATGCCTTCGCGGCGCAGATGGCGGTAGAAGGAGCGCAGGCAGGCCACCTTGCGCCCGAGCGTGGCCGCCGCCGCCGGCGCGGGTCCTTCGGCGAGCTCGGACAGGAACGCCGCCAGATCCCCGTGGCGCGCCTGTAGCGCGCTCACCCGGCGGCGCTCGAGGAAGGCGCCGAACTGGAAGAGATCCGAGCGGTAGGCCTGGAGCGTGTTGCGCGACAGGCCCCGCTCGAGCTCGAGATAGGCGAGGAAGTCGAGCGTCAGATGCTCGATCCCGAGCCGCGGCGCGGGCTCCGCGATCTGTTGAAAGCTCACCCCCCTAGATTCGCGTCTGCCGCGGCGGCTCCTTGAGGGTGCAACGGGTCGTTCAGGCGCTCCCCGGCCAGTTCGCCCAGCACGGTGCCGCCCGCGAGCGCCGCCGCGAAGAACAGGGGGTCCTCCGTCAGGCCCCGGCCCATCGTCTCGGCCGGCAGGCCGCTGGCCGCATAGGAGGGCAGGTCGACTACGGCACGGCGCCAGTCGTGGCGCGTGATGCGCACGGGCCGCTCGACGTCGAGCGCGAGCCCCGCGCGAGCGGGCTCGGCGCTGTCGAAGACCGCCCCCAGGCCTGCTCGCAGTTCGGCGCCCACGGGCGAGCGCATGCCCGCCGGCAGCGCGACCGTGACCGGCTCGAGCAGCAGGTCGAGCACCGTGAGGGTGTGGTGGGAGATGCCACGGTGGCGCGGTCGCTCATCGGCGGATGACATGCGCGCCACCAAGAGCGTCGAGCAGCCGAGCGCCAGCGAGGCATGGGCGGAGTCGAGCGCGTACATGCCGCCGTGCCCCAGCGGCGAGGCCGACCCGACGATTCCGGGACCGGGGCCGCACACGGCCGCGTCCCAGCCGAGCGCGCGCAGCCCGTGGTGAAGCGCACCCGCGATCGTGATCGCCTCGCCCTCGCCTCCGAAGGTGGCCCCCGCCGTCAGATGGCCGGCCAGCAACCCGCGCTCGCGCAACGCGGCGACGGTGCGCGAGTGCCCGCCCGCGAGCGCGCCTCCCTCGCGTCTGCACGTAGCCCAAGGTGCTCTCTGGCGCGCTCTGTGCAAACGCCCACGCGGTCGCGGCCAGCTGGCCGTGCAGGGCGAGCACCGCGACCGGGCGCTCGACGGGCAGCTCGAGCTGTGCGTCCTCGATCGGGCTGACCGCGTGCTGAAGGCTCGTGTAGTTGAGCTTCATCACGTCCGCCCCCTCGCGGCCGCCGGCGGCGAGCCCGCGCGTGAGGTTGACGTGGACGATGTCAAAGCCGCCCGAGCCGAGCCCGAGATCGAGCGCCTCCACGTTGACGATGACCTCATCGCCCACCTCGGCGGCGCCGACGAGCGCGACATCGGCGATCGCCGGGCGCGAGCGCCCCTCGAGCTCGACGACGAGATCCTGCTCGCGCGCGTCGGGGGGTCCGGCCTCTGTGACCGTCGCTCGGCGGAGCTTCAACACTCGTCGGTCGGGGCCGCCGGCGCAGCGCTCTGGACGCTCACGTCGACGTCGCACTCACACTCGGGCTGATTGGCCAGCTCGTGGGCGCGAGCGATCATCTCGGCGGCCAGCGTCTGCACGTGCTGCTCATCGACATCACGGAATACCGCCTGCACGGTCAGCGTCTCGCCCGCCGGTTTGGCGCCGGGCCCGCGCCGCGCGGGTCGCTCGCGATCCTCCGAGACCGCGCTGCTCACGAGCGGCCGGCGGGGGCGGGGACGACGCCCGTCGAGGTGGTCTGCGATCCATCGGAGGCGGGCTCGCCGTCGTCGTCGCGGAGGGCCGCCCGCTGCAGGGCGGCGGTGACGAAGTCGCGAAACAGGGGAGCGGGACGCTCCGGGCGCGACTTGAACTCGGGGTGGAACTGGGAGGCCACGAAGAAGGGGTGGTCCTCGAGCTCGATGACCTCGACCAGGCGCTCGTCGGGCGAGGTGCCCGACACGCGCAGCCCGGCGCTCTGCAGGCGCTTGCGGAGCAGGTTGTTGACCTCATAGCGGTGACGGTGGCGCTCGTATATGACCGCGTCACCGTAGATCTCTCGCGCTCTGGTGCCGTCGTGGAGCTTGATCGGGTCGGCGCCGAGGCGCATCGTCCCGCCGAGGTCCGCGACCTCCTTCTGCTCGGGCAGCAGGTCGATCACCGGATAGGGCGTCTCGATGTCGAACTCGGTCGAGTTGGCCCCCTCCATCCCGGCGACGTGGCGAGCGAACTCGGCGACCGCGCACTGCATACCCAGACAGATGCCCAGATAGGGGATCCGCTGCTCACGCGCGATCCGCGCGGCGGTGATCTTGCCCTCGATGCCGCGGCCGCCGAAGCCGCCGGGAATCAGGATGCCGTCGGCGCGCTCGAGCAGCTCGAGCGCGCTGGGCTTGACGTCGCCCGGCTCGCTCGCCACATCATCGTCGTCAGCGCCGGCGGGAGGCTCGTCCTGCGGGGGCTCCACGATCGCCGCGGAGGCCTCCAGATGCTCTGAGTCGATCCACTCGATCTCGACGTTCACGTCCTTGAGGGCCGCGGCGTGGCGAAGCGCCTCGGACACCGACAGGTAGGCGTCGGCGAGCTGCACGTACTTGCCGACGAGCGCGATTCGCACCGTGCCCGTGGCGTTTTCGGCGCGCTCGATCGGCTCCTTCCAGCTCGAGAGCTCGGGAGCGGGCGCCTGCGCGCCGAAGTGGTCGAGGATGAAGTCGTCGACCCCCTGCGCGCGGAACACCAGCGGCACCTGGTAGATGTCGGGCACATCGCACGCCGACACGATCGCCTCCGAGGGCAGGCTGGCGAACAGCGCGATCTTCTTGCGGATCTCCGCTGAGAGCGAACCCTCCGAGCGGCACATGAGCATGTCCGGGGCGATGCCGATGCGGCGCAGCTCGTTGACCGAATGCTGAGTCGGCTTGGTCTTCAGCTCGCCCGCGTGCCCGATGTAGGGGACGAGCGTGAGATGGATGAACATGCAGCGCCGGCGCCCGACGTCGACCGGGAACTGGCGGATGGCCTCGAGAAACGGCAGCGACTCGATGTCGCCCACCGTGCCGCCGATCTCGGTGATGACGAAGTCGACATCTGATGACTCGGCGATCAGCGCTATCCGCTGCTTGATCTCATCGGTTATGTGCGGCACGACCTGAACGGTCCCGCCGAGGTAGTCGCCGCGGCGCTCGCGGCGGATCACCGTGTCATACACGCCGCCGGCGGTGACGTTGGAGGCGCGGCTGGTGTTGGCGTCGGTGAAGCGCTCGTAGTGGCCGAGGTCGAGGTCGGTCTCCGCGCCATCCTCGGTCACGAACACCTCCCCGTGCTGGTAGGGCGACATCGTGCCCGGGTCGACGTTGATGTAGGGGTCGAACTTCTGCAGTCCGACGGTCAACCCGCGCGAGACGAGCAGGCGCCCGATCGACGCCGCCGCGATGCCCTTGCCCAGTGAGGAGACGACGCCGCCGGTGACGAAGATGAACCGGGTCTTGCTCGGGGCCTGGGCGTGACGGTCGGAATAGTGCGGGGTCATCGGGGTCACTGCCAGAGTAGCTGACGGTCTGGATGCGCTCCCCGGCACCGCCCGCGGGAGGCGCCCGGCACGAGTCTAGGGCCGGCCCCAGGAGTCCAGCTCGCGCAGCCCCGGAACCCGTTCGAGGAGGGCCGAGATCGATCGCAGCTCGCCGTACAGCGTGAGCGCCACGAGCAGCCCCAGCGCCACGAGCTGACCGGTCCCGGACAGGGTCAGCACCAGCCACAGGCCGGCCAGCGCTCCCAGCAGGTTCGCGCCGGTGTCGCCGAGCATGGCGCGTTCGCGCAGGTCGTAGATGCCGGCGACGAGCGCGGGCCCGGCGAACAGGCCGAGCGACCACAGCGGGCGCACCTCGCCCGAGCCGATGCCCAGCCCGGCGCCCAGCAGCACGAATGCCTTGGTCGAGCGCCCGGGGCGCAGATCGAGCAGGTTGAAGGCGTTCGTGGCCAGCACCAGCACCCCGGCCGCCAACAGCCAGCGCCCGTTGGACAGCTCGAGGTAGCTCATCGTGAACAGCGCCAGACCGAGCGATCCGGCGGCCTTGAGCGCCCCGGTCGAGGGTTCCCCCCTCAGCACCGCCGCGCCGTGACCGCGCCAGCCGCGCTGGAGAGGCCGGTCGAGCCGATCGTCGCCGTCCTGCCCCAGCGTGTCGTCGATCAGCCCCAGGGCGATAACGCCGAGTGCGTAGACGGCGATCGGCAGCACCTCGGCGTGGAACAGGCGCGTGGCGCCGAGCTTCTGGAGCAGCATCAGCGGGATCAGCGCCAGCAGCGCGGCCACCGGCGTGAGCACCCCGAAGGGGCATGGCAGCGGCCGCGAGCGGTAGTTGGGCTTCATGTGGCCGCCCGCGATCAGCGCGCGCAGGACCGCCGGAGCGAGGATCGCGGCGCTCGCGACGGCCACGACGAGCGGCAGGGCATGCATGTCTGGACGCTAGCGCGCGGGCGGATGCGAGCGACGTCCGCCCGCCGCCCTCGCACGGCGCGGACTACGGCTGGGCGGTTGCGCTGGCGACGTTCGGCAACAGCGAGTCCGCGCTCGACTTGGTGCCGTAAGCGCCGTGTGAGCCGTCCAGCGCGTAGACCAGGGCCGCCTGGCCGGCGGTCGTCTCGAGGTTGTCGACGCTCGAGATGTCCTGGCTCTGATACCAGGGGATCTGCGAGGGTTCGGTGGTGGTCAGCTCGACCCCCACCGTGGGCACGCCGACGGCCGTGAACCCGTCGATCATGCCCGACTGAAAGCCCGCCAGCGCCTGGGACTCCTGGGGGGTCATTTCTGAGGGCTGCGAGCGCATCACGACGACGCCCTCGAGCCGCCCGAGCTGCCCGTCGAAGGCGCTCAGCAGACGGTTACGCACGCGGCTGAGGAGCTCCTGGTTGACGAGCTGCCCGCCGCTTACGAGCTGGCGGCCGACGAGCGTGCCGAACTTTTCCACGAGCTGCTGCTGGGCCTTCGATTCGCTCGCTGCGAGGGCCGAGTAGTGGGTGCCGGCGGCCTCCGCGGCGAGACCGCCGAGATCGAGCGGCTCGTGCACGGCGACGACCGTCGAAAGGTCGCCGCCGGCCTCTGTGACGGCGTTGCGCACGAGGCTGTTGACCCTGTCGGAGGAGGCGCCGAGGAACACCAGCCCGATCGAGCGTCCGCTCAGCAGCCCGTGGACGGCGATCGGGTAGAGATCGTTGGTGAAGGCTTCCTGGTGGGCGACCTGCAGGCGAAGTTCGCTCTCCAGGTTGTGCGCGTCGTTCACTTCGGAGCTGAGATCGTGGACGATGCCGCTCTTCGCCGAGGAGACGAGGTCGGAGTCGCCGATCGCCACGCCGATGACCACGCCGACCGCGAGGGCGAGCAGGACGGCGGCCAGCGAGAGCGCGTGGTAGCGGTAGTCGAACATCCAGCGGGCGGCGCCGAACCTCGGTGTCCTCAGCCGCCGGAGATAAGCGAGCCGACCCCGCCCGCTCGCAGCTCGGCCAGCAGCTGGAGCTTCGTCCAGAGCAGTTCGGCCACGTCGCGCAGGGCGGGGGTCATCCACACGACCGCGATCAGCGCGAGCAGCCCGGCGGCGATCACGACCAGCAGCGGCGTGAGGCCGGGGCGGGGCTGATACAGGCGGCTCACGCCCTTCGCATCGACGAGGATCTCGCCGATGCGAAGGCGCGTGAGGAACGTCGAGGACATGCCTTTGCGGTTGCGGTCGAGGAACTCGACGAGGTTGAACTGCGAGCCCACCGAGACGATCAGGCGGGCGCCCTTCTCGGCGGCGATCAGAAGCGCGACGTCCTGGCTCGTGCCGGGCGCCGGAACCAGCTTGAAGTGCACGCCGAGCTCCTCAAGGCGCCGGCGACCCGGCGCGCGCCCGTCCGGGTAGGAGTGCACGACGAGCTCCGCGCCGCAGCGCAGAGCGGCCGCTCCCGCGGAGTCCATGTCGCCCACGATCATGTCCGGGGTAATGCCCTCCTCGAGCAGGGCCTCGGCGCCGCCGTCGACCGCGACGATCACGGGGCGCATGTCGCGGATGAACGGGCGCAGCGCGCGCAGATCGCGCTGATGGCCCACTCCGCGTACGACGACCAGCGCCGAGCGGTCGCGAAAGTCGGTGGCGAAGCGGGGCAGCTCGATTCTTCCGGCCAACAGCTCGCGCTCCTCGCGCATGTGCTCGATCGTGTTGTGGGCGAAGCGCTCGAGCGCCTCGCCGATCTCGCTGCGCCTGGCCTCGGTTTCCGCGCAGACGCGGCCCAGGTCGAGCACCTCGCCGCGCGCGAGCAGCTCGCCGTCGCGGAGCACATCACCGACGCCGTGAACCGCTGCTCCCTGCTCCTGTGAGACCCGCACCGTGACCGGATCGCCGTCGGACAGGGCCTCGAACAGCGAGTCCTCAGGGAGATCGACGAGCAGGACGCCCGCTTCGACGAGGAGCTGCGGCCCGAGGTTGGGGTAGCTACCGCCGGAGGAGGGACTGCAGTTGAGCACGGCGAGGGTGCCCGCCGCGATCAGCTCCTCAGCTGAGACGCGATCGATGTCCAGGTGGTCGATGAGCGCGACGTCGCCGCGCGCGAGATGTTTGACGAGGAGCTTCGTGCGCCGGCCGAGCCGAACGGGGCCGGCGACCGTGCGGGTGACCTTTAGCTGCGGTGCCCCAGACGCCAGCGAGAGCGTGCGATCGCGCGGCGAAACCGGGGCTCCCGCGGGGCGATCTCCTCCCGCCCCGTTGGGCAGACCGCCGGCAGAGCCCGGTGCAGATGCCTGCCTGCTGGTTCGCGTCGCGGCCATCCACAAGCGAGAGTAACGCCCACGGGCTCAGAGCGCACGGCTTGCAGCTGCTCAGGCGGCGCGGCGCAGGTCGCGGGCGTGCCGGCGAGCGGTCGGGTCGGCCTCCTCGGCACCGAGCATGCGCACGAGCTCGGAGACGACCTCGCGCTCTGAGAGCTGCACGACCTCGGCGCGGGTGGGCTGCGCGGAGGTGTCCTTGACGATCGTGAAGTGGCGGTCGCCGAGCGAGGCGATCTGGGGCAGGTGGGTGATGCACAGCACCTGCGTTCCCCGCGCGAGCTCGCGCAGGCGCGCGCCGACGGCGCGGGCCGTGTGACCGCCGATGCCGGCATCGACCTCGTCGAACACGAGCGTGGTGTCCGGCGAGGGCGCGGCCGAGACGTTCATGATCGCGAGCATCACCCGCGAGAGCTCCCCGCCGGAGGCGATCTCGCGCAGCGGGCCGGCCGGCACGCCGGGGTTGGGGGCGATCAGGAACTCGACGCCGTCCGCACCCGCGGGACCGGCCTGGCGGCCGCCGAGGATGACCTCGAAGGTTGCGTCCGCCATCGCCAGCGAGGACAGCTGCTCGCGCACCGACAGCGCCAGCCGCGGCGCCGCCTCGGAGCGCGCCTCGTGCAGCGCGCGGGCATCCTTCTCGAGCGCCGCCCGCGCGCGTTCGAGCCCCTCCTCGGCGGCCGCGCACGCGACCTCGGCGCCGGCGAGCTGATCGCGGCGCTCGCGGGCGCTCATAGCGTGGTCGAGGACCGCCTGGACGCTGCCGCCGTGCTTGCGCAGGAGCCGCTCGATCACGGCGAGGCGCTCTTCGATCTCCTCCAGAGGGCCGTGCTCGCCGCCGAGCTCGCCGGCGAGCGCCTCCTCGCCGTAGAGGCGAAGCTCAGCCGCCAGGTCCTCGGACTCGATCAGCAGCGCGCGCAGGCGCTCGCCGAGGCCGTCAAGGCGCGGATCGACGCCGGTGACGGCGTCAAGGCGCGAGACCGCGCCCGCAACGAGCTGCGCGGCCCCGGCTGCCTCTGCGGACTCCGGCGTGAGCGCCTCGGCGCCGGCGCCGGCGGCCGCGCACAGCGCGTCGAGGCGGCGCAGTCGCTCGCGCGCAGCGAGCAGCTGCTCGTGCTCGTGCTCGGAGGGAGCGGCCACGTCTATCTCCGCCAGCTCGTACTCGAGCAGGTCGAGCTCGCGCTCGCGTCCGCCGGCGAGCTCGCGCAGAGCATCCAGCTCGCCTTCCAAGCGCGTGGCCTCGGCGAACGCATGCGCGGCACTGCGCAGGCGCAGCGCCTGCTCGGGGCCGCAGAGGCCGTCGAGGATCTGCAGCTGGGCGGCGGCGAGGGTGAGCTTGCGGTGCTCGTGCTGTCCGTAGAAGGAGACGAGCGCTCCGCCGAGATCGCGCAGCTCGGCGACGGTCGCAGTGCGGCCATTGAGGTAGGCGCGCGTTCGCCCGTCGGCGCCGACGCGACGGGCAAGCACGACCTCGCCGGCGTCCGCGGGCAGCCGTCCGCCGAGCTCCTCGCGCAGCGACTCGGGCAGGTCGAAGACGCCCTCGACGAACGCCTCGGCGGCTCCGGGGCGAACGATTCCCGAGCGCGAGCGACCGCCCAGCAGCAGATCGAGCGCGCTGGCGAGCACGGTCTTGCCCGCGCCCGTCTCGCCGGTCAGGACGTTCAGCCCAGCCGACAGGCGCAGCTCGGCCCGCTCGATCAGCAGGAGGTTCTCAACGCGCAGCTCACTCAGCATGTCTCTCACTGTTGCAGCGCGCGCCGACGGATCGCGAGCAGGAGATCCGATTTTGAGGAAGGCCCCTGCCGGGGCCCGCCGTGATGGCGAGGTTGAGCTATTGGACTGGCATGACGATAGGAGGCATAATCGGGGCAGCGGTCTAGGGATGGACCCTTACCCAAGGACCTGAGCCCCCCGTACACTCGTCCGCCAAACGGCATGGCTGCCAGCGACCCTCATCCGCGCTCTCACACCTCCGAGCAGATCGCTCCCCTGAGCGCGCGGGCGCTGGGCAGGCGTATCGATGAGGAGATCAACCGCGCGGGCCGTCACGGCACCGCGCTCAGCTGCCTGCTGGTGGTGGTCGACAACCTGAAAGAGCTGGCCCGCGAGCACGGGGCTGATCTGGGAGAGCAGGCGTTCGCCTACATCGCCACGGCGCTGGTGGGCGAGCTGCGGGGGTTCGACCGGATCGGCAGACCCTCAGACGGAGAGCTGCTCCTGCTGCTGCCCGGCGCCGACGGTCCGCGCGGGGAGATGGTGGCCAGGCGCGTGCTCGACAGGCTGCGCGCGATCAAGGTCGAAGCCGACGGGACGCGCCGGCCGCTGCGTTTCTCGATCGGACTCGCGGCCTGGCGCAGGGACGTCGGCGCAGAGGACCTGCTGGCCCAGGCCCGCGCCGCCACCTGGCGGGTGCAGGCCGAGGACGCTTCACCCGAGCTCGCGACGCCCCCGCTCGGCATCGGCTCGCCGCCCGCACTCGGTCGACCGCGACCTTCATAATCAGCGACTGTGCTCTCCGGGTCAGAGTTGTGGCTGCTGCGGCTGATGGCCGATCGCGGCCTCGCGCTGCTGGACGCGGGCTCGCTTTTGATCGTGATCGAGGAGCGTGGCGAGCTGCGCGTGGCGGCCTCGAGCGGCGAGGGCACCCCGCGCCTTCGGATCATGCCCGTTCAGGGCAGCGCGCTCGGCGCGGTCTTCCTCAGCGGCCAGCCGCTCGCGCTGGACCGCCCGCGCGGAGATGAGGCCGCGTGGCTTCACGAATTGGGCATCGAGGCGCGCGCCGCGCTGGTGGAGCCGCTCAGCATGGAGGAGCACGGCGCCGGGCTGATCATCGCGCTGCGCAGCGACGGCGGCTTCCGCGGCCCCGACCGCCAGGCTCTGGGCGCCTTCGCCCAGAGCGTCGCGCGGCGGCTCGCCGCGGAGCGCTCGGTGGAGATCGAACGGCTGCGCTACGGCATGGAAGCGCGCGAGCGCGAGCGCACCCGCTGGGCACGGGAGATCCACGACGAGAGCATCCAGGGCATGGGCGCCCTGCGCCTGCAGCTGGCCAACGCCCGCGACGCCCAGGATCAGCAGGCGATGAGCGAAACGGTCGACGACGTGCTCGAGGGCCTGGGGCGGGAGATCGACGGGCTGCGCCACCTGATCACCGAGCTGCGGCCCGCGGCGCTCGACGACCTCGGTCTCGAAGCCGCGCTGCAGGCGCTTGCCAGGCGCGCGCAGGCGATCGACGGCCTGGAGGTGCAGATCGAGATCGACCTCCCCGAGCCGCCGGGCGGGCCCCGGGACGGCGAGGCGACGGCCGCGGATCGCGCCAGCGCCGCGCGGCGCCTGGATCCCGAGCTCGAGAGCACGATCTACCGGATCGTCCAGGAGGCGCTCACGAACGTCAGCCGGCACGCGCAGGCCACAAAGGCGGTGGTCAGCATCTCCGAGCGCGATGGCGTCGTGCACGCCTCGGTCACCGACGACGGGCGCGGGCTGCCCGACGCGGACCGGCTCGGGCCGCGCGGCGATGGCCTCGAGGGAGGATTCGGGATGTCCGGCATGCGTGAGCGCGCCGAGCTCGTGGGGGGCGAGCTGGAACTCGCGCCGGCGCCCGAGCGCGGAACGGTCATGCGCCTGGCCGTGCCGCTGGCGGGACGTCCGGCCGTGACGGTCGGCCCCGCGCCCGTCGCGAGCGATCCGCTGGCCGGCTAGTTCGGCTACTCGGTCAGGCCGAGGCGGCGGACGTAGGCGGTTATCTCCGCCCGCGAGGAGAACCCGAGCTTCTCGATGGCGCGGGCGCGGTAGGTCTTGACGGTGCGCTCGGCAACCTGAAGCTGCTCGGCGATCTCCGAATTGGTGTAGCCGGCGGCGATCAGCCTGACCACCGCGCGCTCGCGCTCTGACAGGGCGACGTCGTCGTCGGCGTCCGATTCACCGGCGGCGATCAGCGCGCCCAGGCGCGGGTGCAGGTAGTTGCCCCCCGCCACCGCCATGCGGAACGCCTGCAGGAGCTCCTCGGGCTCAGCCTCCTTGAGGACGTAGCTACGCGCGCCCGCGCGCAGCGCCTGGCGGGCGTACTCCGGGTCCTCGCGCATCGTAAGGATCGCCACCGCGAGCGTCGGATGAGCGATGAAGCAGGAGGGCAGCGCGGCGAGGCTCGAACCCCCGGGCATCGTCAGGTCGAGCGTCAGCAGGTCGGGCTTGAGCGCTCCGACTTCGCGGATCATGACGGGCACGTCCCCGACCTCGGCGACGACCCGGAACTCGCCCTTCTGGCGCTCGAGCACCGTGCGTATGCCGTCCCGCACGATCGAGTGGTCGTCGGCGATGATCACATCGATCGGTCGGTCCACCCCTGGAGTGCCCGCATCCATGAGAAACAGACGTTAGCGGCTGGACAGGACCGATCCCGCACGACGATCCCCAATAGGCCAGGA
The DNA here is from genome assembly GCA_963779605.1 of uncultured Solirubrobacteraceae bacterium. Lineage (GTDB taxonomy): Bacteria > Actinomycetota > Thermoleophilia > Solirubrobacterales > Solirubrobacteraceae > Palsa-744. Next base: position 782,804 of record CAVZYR010000003.1, on the reverse strand, counting down.
CGGGCGATCGAGTCGAGTTTTACCGCATGGGAGCGCGCCAGCACGCTCAACGGCACGGCTCGACCACGTCGCAGCCACGCGGTAGCGTGGCGACGGTGAGCTCGCCCCTGAGGTCCGCCCGACTTCGCCGGATCCTCCTCGCCTACACCGTCAACCGACTGGGCAACTGGTTTGGAATGATCGCGTTGACGATCGCGGTGTTCGACCACACGCACAGCGCGCTCGCGGTGGCGGCGCTTCTGTTCGCCAGTCAGGCCCTCCCCGCACTTGCCGTGCCCGCCGTGGTGGCTCGGGTCGAGGCGTCCGTTCGCGGTGGCGAGTTGACCGGCCTGTACATCCTCGAGGCGACGTTGACCGCGGCCTTGGCCGTTCTGTTGTGGCATTTCTGGCTGCCGGCAGTGCTGGTGCTCGCGGCAATAGACGGCACGGTGGCAATCGCCGCGACGTCGCTGATGCGCGCGGAGGTCGCCCTGGCGGCCCGGAATCACGTCGAGGCGCAGCAGGGGAGCGCCACCCAACCTCCTGAGATCCTCGAGGAGGAGGTGCACGCGGCCGAGCGCGAGGCAAATGCTCTGCTGAACTACGCCTTCTCTGCCACGTTCGTGCTCGGTCCTGTGATCGCTGGGGCGGTGGTCGCTACCGCAGGAGCCTCCGCCGCCCTGTTCATCGATGTCGGCACTTTCGTGATCTGTGCCGCGATGTTGATCGACCTGCACTCCCACGTCGAGGAGGCTGAGGGCAACTCCGTCCGCGCCCGTCTGCGCGCCGCGTGGAATCACATCAACGAGGCGCCCACGCTGCGCGGCCTGCTCCTGGTCTACCTGGTTGCGCTCTTCTTCCTCGAGGCGGGCGCGCCGATCGAGATCGCCTACGCCAAGGCGACCCTGCACGTGGGCGATCGCGGCTACGGCGTCCTGGTGACCGCCTGGGGCGCCGGAGCGGTGGTCGGCAGCGTCATCTTCGCACGCGTCCGGCGCCGCTCGCTGGGCGCGCTGCTCGGTATCGGCTCGATCGCGATCGGCGTCGCCGATCTCGGCTTCGCGGTGGCACCTTCGCTGGCTTTCGCCTGCGTCGCCGCCTTGGTCGGCGGGATCGGGAATGGGTTGGAGGTGCCATCGGTCGTCAGCCTCGTGCAGAAGCTCACCCCGCAACGCCTGCACGGCCGCATGATGGGTGCGGTCGAATCGCTCGACGCCCTCGGCCTGGCGATCGGCCTGCCGCTCGGCGGCGCGCTGGTCGCGCTCAGCTCGCCACGGTTGGCGTACCTCACGATCGGCCTGGGGGGTACGGCGGCCTCCGTCGTGCTGCTTCGCGTCTCTCTCGGGAGGGTTGCGCCGGTCGACGAAGGCGACACGAACGCTCCACCGGACGCTCACATTGCAGCGCTGCCCGGCGACACGCAGCCACGCGAACCGGTCCCGCGCGAGCCCGCGCCCTGATGAGATTGCCCTCCAAGGGCGAAACTGAGAGGGGCTGGCGGGCATACAGGACGTTGCCCCTTAAGTACCTCGGCGCATCGGCCGTTAAGTGTGGAGGCAATGCAAACAGCCAAGCTCGCCAGATACGCCGTCTTGGTCACCGAGGTAGTTCTGCTCGTGGCGGTGGTTGCGGCATCCGTGCTGTTCCATCGCCCCGGGGAATGGAGCCCTCCCCTCCTCGCCGCGCTGTTGCTGGCGCTTGCGTTCTCCGGCGAGTGGTTCAGCGTCGAGATCAGCGACGGACAGCTGAGTTCCTCCTTCATTGCGATCGTCCTGGCCGTGGCCCTGCTCGGACCGGTTCCCGCAGCTGCGTGTGGGATGGTGGGTCAACTCCACGCTTCGGCGAGGAGGCGATTGCCGCCGACCCAGTGGTTGAGCAACCTCTCGGTATTTACCGCACTCGCATTTGCGGGTGGATTGCTCGTGCGCGCGCTGGCCGGCAATGTGCACGACCCGGCTAACCACGTGACCCGGAGTGTCGTCTTCGGCCTGATCGTCTTCGGCTCCTACATCGTGGTCCTCGGCGTGGACTTCCTTCTGATCGGGTTGGACGTGTGGACGGAGGAAGGGCACCCGCTAAAGCGTCAGATGCGCGAATACATCCCGCTTATTCCCGGGGAGTTGGCGGGGGTCGGACTGGCGGCCATCCTCGCGATCGCGTACACGAACCTCGGCCTGCCCGTGTTGTTCGGTTCGATCGTGGTGATCTTGATCTTCCAACGCCTGACCGCTGCGCTGCTCCGCTCGGAGGATCGCGCCGAGCAGCTGGAAGCCCGCTCCAGGCAACTGGTCTCGCTGCAGCTGGGTGTCCTGAGGACGCTCGGCCGGGCGCTCAATATGCGCGACCCGACGACCGGGCGCCACGCGGCCGCGGTCGCCTACTACGCGAAGGCCCTTGCGGTTCAAATCGGCTGTGAGAGGGAGGAGCGCGACACAGTCCACGCCGCCGGGCTGCTCCATGAGATCGGCAAGTTCACCTGGCCCGATCGTGTCCTGCATGCCGCGGCCGTCGAGGAGGAGGACATGGCGATCGTCAAGAACCACCCCCAGGAGGGCGCCGTGCTTGTCGGCGCGCTCGACGGCTACGGACCGGTCGCCGACGCGATTCTCTACCACCACGAGCGCATGGACGGCGGCGGCTATCCCGCCGGACTGATCGCGCAGGAGATCCCGTTGGCATCGAGGATCCTCGCGATCTGCTCGACCTACGACACGATGACCGCGCGCGAGAGCTATCGCCCGCCGATGACCCACGAGGAAGCGATGATCGAGTTGCGCAACGGCGCTTCGCATGGCCAGTTCGACCCCGAGCTCGTCGAGAGCTTCGTCGCGATGCTCGCCGAGGATGACCCAGTCGCCTTCGCGCAGAGGGCCCATGAGGCCGACTTCGATACCGAGCTCGAATTCGAGCGACGAGTCCGCGAAATGGCGGAACCGCGCTCGTCCGCTTCCTCGTCGGATCAGCGCTCGCCCGTCAGCGGATAGCGCAACCACCCACGCTCGGCGTTGACGCCGAAGCGAGCGTGCTCAACAAAAATCTGAGGGCGCCCAAAGGTCGTGGGCGCCCTCAACCGTCTCTGGAACTAACGACCCTTTTGTTCAACCATGGTCTCGATCTCCAGTCCGCGCCGCCCCACGGGGCGGCGTTGCTATGTCCGTCCATGGCTTCTGTTCCCATCCATGAGCTATCGCAGCTCTGCGTAGCCTTGGAGAGGAATATAGCGCTACCACGCGACAATGTCCATTTTGCTTAGGTTTGTGCAGGAATGCTTGCACGAGCAGGCGTCTCGGCCAGGACCCCGTGGCCCGTCGGAGGGCCGGACTCTTCGCCGCGTCCGTCCGCCGCTAGTCGAACACGACGGAGTGCGCACCCGTGCTGTCGACTACCTCCAGCGGGAGGGTCACCGGGGCAGCCCCCGGCGGCGGTTCCAGCGTGAGCGTGCCGTCGGCGGCGAGATGAAGCCAGGAGGGCACACCGGCGCCGCCCGGTTCGGTCACGGTGTAGAAGCGATAGGGCGGTTTCCCGCCGGTGGCGCTCAGGTGCTCGACGGTCGTGCGCCCCGCCTGCACGGTGCCGAAGCTCGCGGGCCCCAGTTGGATGTCTGGGTCGATCAGTTCTGGGTCCGAGGCGGCGACCGTGAAGGCGATCCGGGCCGGATGGGGCTCCGTGCCCTGCCGGCGGATGACGCGCTTGAACAGCCGGTCGCGCAGCAGTCGGCCGGCGAGCGCCCGCAGCAGTCCCTCAGCACGTTCCGGCAGGCCTGCGGTGTCGACGCAGGCGTGCACTCGCCGCAGCGCCTTCTCAGGGCGAGGCGGGCCCCGCAGGGAAAGGTCGACGGCGGACGCCACGCAGCTGTCGGTAGCCGCTGTCAGTAGCCGGCGTTCGCCGGCGGCGCGCAACAGCGTCCAGACCACCGACGCGACCGCGAAGGCGTTGTCGGGCGCCGCGTCGATGTGGACCTCTTGCGCGGCGCCGGGCGGGGGACGGTCGATCGTGAGCATCGCACTCTGTTCGGGTCCGAGCAGGACCGCCGACGGAGCCCTGCCGTGGCTGGATCCCGCCAGCAGCTTTGAAAACGCTGCTTCAAGCGGGTTCGCGAACGTCGACTCGGTGAGATCGATTGCCGCGCCGCTGACGATGAGCTGCGCATAGGGTCGGTCGTTTGCGATGCTGAGCACCGCCTCGGCCTGACTCGAGCGCTGTGAGAAACAGCTCGCCAGCGCGACCTCCGCGCCCTGTTGCAGCGTCGCGGCGGCGATCCAGGCCGGTATCGCTGCGCAGGCGATCGGGGCGGCGGCTCCCGCCGATCCCCCCTTTAGCGACGCCGACGCGCCGAGGACGCCCAACGCGATCGCGCACAGCGCGACGGGCAGCGCGGCGCTCCTCCTGTCCAGGTGCAAACGGATCGTCTCGTCCCTTCGAGTCGGGTCTGTCGCCGGCGCCCGGATCATGGCAGGTGGTCCTGACACACCGACTTTCTGGACCAATAGGTGCCAAAACCGTGCGGCGCTCAACTTCTCGGGGCTTTCGGCCGAAACAGTGAACATGTCCGTATCTAGCCCTCACCTCCCCCCCAGCGACCGGCGGCTCGTGTTCACGAGCTCGCAGGCCGCCCGCTACCTCGGCGTATCGCTTGCGACGGTCCGCCGCTGGACCGACGCCGGGCACATCAGCTGCTACAGGACGCCCGGTGGCCAGCGACGCTTCTCGCGCGACCAGCTCGACCACTTCATAACCTCGCTGCACCGTGACGGCCCCACCGTCCGATCGGAGATCGGCAACGGGCACAGCGCACGGGTTGCGTGATCAGCTCGCCAGACGGCCGAACTTCTCGCGCAGCCTGCGATAGAACGAGGAGCCCGGCAGCTGGGCGATAGTGCCGATCTCGTCAGCGAACCGCGCGTGGATCGTCCCGCCCGCGGGGATATCACCCACCGGACGCCCATCGACGGCGACATCGAGGGGCTCGCGGGAGCGGTTGTGGATCGTCAGGCGGTCGCCGGGCGCCACCACGAGCGCACGTGCGGTCAGCGAATGGGGCGCGATGAACGAGACCACGAAGCCCTTCACGCCCCACGCCATCACGGGCCCGCCGTTCGCCAGGTTGTAGCCCGTCGAGCCGGCCGGGGTGGCGACGACGAGCCCGTCGCAGCGGACGCTGCCGACGATCTCTCCCTCCAGAGCGTAGGCCAGCTCGGCCACCCGCTCCCCCACCTTGCGGTGTATCGCCACGTCGTTGATGGCCGTCCATGCGGGCGGCTCGACGGCCTGAGGCTCCTCCCTGTCCAGCATGATCGCCGGCAGCTTGAGGAGCTCGAAGTCGCCGCTCAGGGCGCGGCGGATGCCGTCCTCGATGTCCTGGGGCTCGACCGTCGCCAGAAACCCGATCTCGCCGAAGTTGATCGCGAACACCGGCACCGCGGTCGCCGCGTAGCGCTGCAGCGCGTACAGGATCGTGCCGTCGCCGCCGAGCACGAGGCACAGCTCGACGTCGTCCTTGAGGGGCGCGTTCACGACGATGCCCGGCCCGTCCTTCAGGCCATGCTTACGCGTCTCCTCCTCATCCAGCCGCAGCGTCACGCCGGCGTCGACCGCGCGCTCGGCGAGCCACACGAGCACGTCGGTCGTGTCCTCGACGCGCCTGTGGGTGAAGACCGTGATCTCCCTCACGGCTCGACCTCGCGCGCGAGCTCCTCAAGCCTCTCGCCCACCTCGGCCCCGCCACCGGCCTGCACCCGCAGGACCTCGGCCGAGCCAAATCCGGCGCCGGCGGCACGCGGGTCCGTGAGCCACAGGAACGTCTCGCGGTTGCCCTTCGGCCCGGGCAGCCCCGAGGAGCGGTATCCGAGCACTCCCGCGCCGGCCGCGAGCGCGGCTTCACCGGCCCCCACGAGCGCCGCGCGGCGGTCCCCCGGGTCGCGCACGACCCCGCCTTTGCCCACCCGCCCACGGCCGACCTCGAACTGGGGCTTGACCAGGGCGAGCACGTCATAGCCCTCGCCCAGGCAGGCGAGCACGGCCGGCAGCACCTTGGCGAGCGAGATGAACGACACATCCACCGTCGCCAGGTCCGGCGCGCCGGCTCCGCCGAGGCGCGGCGACGGCAGCCGGCCAGGCGACAGCGTGCGCGCGTTGGTGCGCTCCATCACCTGCACGCGGGGATCGGTGCGCAGGCTCCAGGCCAGCGTGCCGTAGCCGACGTCGACGGCGATCACTTCCCGCGCGCCGCGCTGCAGCAGGCAGTCGGTGAACCCGCCGGTCGAGGCACCCACGTCCAGAGCGCGCCTGTCGCGCACCTCAAGCCCGGTCTGCGCGAGCGCGTTGGCGAGCTTGATGCCACCCCGCGAGACGAACTGCTGGGGCGCCTTCACACTGACCTTCTCCTCGACGTCGATCAGCTCACCCGGCTTGAGCACCCGGTGCTCGCCGGCGCCCACGCGCACCTCCCCGGCCATCACCGACGCCGCCGCGCGGCTGCGCGAGGGAAATAGGCCGCGCTCAGCCAGCACGGTGTCCAGACGCCGCTTGGTGTGAGCCTTACCCATCCTCGGCGAACCCTTGCACACGGGTGGCGCGGACGCCCTACCCACGCGCGAGCTCTCCATGCTCACCGGGCGGCCGCTGCCCGCGGTCCCCATCCGGGCGCTCTGTGATCGATCTCACACAGGCGCGTCACTTCGCTGACAGGATGGTTAGTTGGAAGCAGAGCATCATTCTCCTCCTGCATTCCTCCTCCCGAAACGGCCCGCTTCCCCAGGCGGGCCGTTTCCTTTAAAGCCGGGCGCTGCGGACGGCGCCACCGCCGCTGCGATCGACCCTTCGAGCGCCTACGCGCCCACGATCGCCGAGCGGGTGGTTCGCGTTCGGGTGCCGCTCATCGTCCGTCCCGGCTCACGATCTGAGATCGCCGCGAGGACGCGCTCGGCGATGCGCTTGCCGGTGTAGCCGACCTCCTCGTGGAGCAGCGCCGGCTTGCCGTGCGTCACATACCGGTCGGGCAGGCCGACCCTGATGATGCGGGTGCCGCCCGCCGCGGTCGTGCCGGTCTCGTTGAGCGTCTCCCAGACGGCCGTGCCGAAGCCGCCCGCGAGCACCCCCTCCTCGATCGTCACGAGCAGATCGTGCTCGGCCGCAAGCTGTGCCATCAGGCCCGCGTCGATCGGCTTGGCGAAGCGCGCGTCCGCGACGGTCACGGAGATGTCGAGCGCGGCTAGCTCCTCGGCGGCCTCGAGCGCCTTGCCCACGCCGCTTCCGTAACCGATCAGTGCGACGCGCCTTCCCGGCGAATCGAGCTGATCGCGCTGTTTGAGGATCTCGCCGACTCCGATCGGGATCACCTGCCCCTCGCTCGGCAGGGCCACGCCGGTGCCCTCTCCGCGCGGATAGCGCATCGCGATCGGGCCGTCGTCGTAGGAGAGCGCCGTGCGCAGCATGTGCACGAGCATCGCCTCGTCGCGCGGCGCCATCAGCACGATGTTGGGCAGACAGCGCAGGTAGGCGACGTCGAACGCGCCGTGGTGGGTGGGCCCGTCGTCGCCCACCAGCCCGGCGCGGTCCATCGCGAACACCACGTTCAGCCGCTGCAGGCACACGTCGTGCACGATCTGGTCATAGGCGCGCTGGAGGAAGGTCGAGTAGATCGCCGCCACCGGCTTGGCTCCCTCGAGCGCAAGGCCGGCGGCGAACAGGATCGCCTGCTGCTCGGCGATGCCGACGTCGAAGTAGCGGTCGGGCATCGCCTTCTGCACGATGTTCAGCCCCGTGCCCGAGTTCATCGCGGCGGTGATCGCGACGACGCGCTCGTCGCGTTCGCATTCGCACAACAGCGCCTCGCCGAAGACCTGCGTGTACTGGGGCCGGGGCTTTGCCGGAGCGCCCTTCGACGCCGCCGCCGGATGCGTCGGCGAGCCGTTGAGGATCGAGTTCGGCTTGGCCGCGTGCCACTTCTCCATACCCTCGAGGCCGCCGTCCTCGGCCGGCGCGAAGCCCTTGCCCTTGACCGTGGCGATGTGCACCACGACCGGTCGTTCGGCGGCTAGCGCCTCTTTCAGCGCCGCGCGCAGCGCCTTCACGTCGTGTCCGTCGATGACGCCCATGTAGGCCCAGTCGAGCTCCTCCCACCACAGCCCGGGGGCCCAGAACGCCTTGATCGACTCCTTCAGGTGGGGTCCCAGGCGCTCGAACGCCGCGCCGATCCCGCCCGGCAGCCGCACCAGCCCGCCCTCGACGCCGGCGCGGGCATGCCACAGCTTGGGATTTAGCCTCACGCGGTTGAAGTACCGCGACAGCGCGCCCACGTTCGGAGCGATCGACATGCCGTTGTCGTTCAGCACGACCACGATCGGCGTTCCCAGGCCGCCGGCCTGACCGATCGCCTCAAATGCCACACCGCCGGTCATCGCGCCATCGCCGATCACGGCGACGACCTTGCCCTCCTGGTCGCTCCCGTTGTGCTGCATGCCCTCCTTGATGCCGACCGCGTAGCCGATCGAGGTGGACGCGTGACCGGCTCCCATGATGTCGTGCGGGGACTCGCCGATCGAGCAGAAGGGCGCGAGCCCCTCGTACTGGCGGATCGTGGCGAGCCGGTCGCGCCGGCCGGTGAGGACCTTGTGCGGGTAGGCCTGGTGTCCGACGTCCCAGAGGATCTTGTCGGTGGGGCTGTCGAGCACCGAGTGCAGCGCCACCGCGAGCTCGCACGTGCCGAGGTTGGCGCCGAAGTGCCCGCCGATCTCCCCGACCGTGTCGATGATGTGCTCGCGCACCTCCTGCGCGAGCTGGGCGAGCTCGTCCTCGGACAGGGCCTCGAGATCCTGTGGACCGTCTATGTGCTCGAGCAGGCTCATGATGTGCGGGTGTAGATGAAGTCGGTTATCTGCTCGAGCTCGCCGCTGGCCCCTGCCGGCGCGTCCGGCGCGCCGCGGGATCTCAGGCGGTGGGCCTCGGCGAGCGCCGCGCGCGCCATGCCGTGCGAATCCGCGGCCAGCTCGCGAGCCCGATCAATTCCGAACTCACTCACGTAGGTGCGCTTGCCGTGACGCTCATCGCTGCCGCGGGGCTTTCCAAGTTCATCGTCGGTACCTGTCACGTCCAGTATGTCGTCAACGATCTGGAACAGCACGCCTAGCTCGGAGGCGAACCGGCGCAACGGGATTGTCGCAGGTGCATCCTCGATCCCTCCCAACAGTAGTACGCACAGCACCGAGGCGCCGATCAGCCGGCCCGTCTTCAGCTCGTGCAGGCGCCGCAACGCGGGCCCCCCGGAGGGAGGTGAATCGGAGATGTCCGCGTACTGTCCGCCCACCATGCCGTTCACGCCGGTCGCGGCGGCCAGCTCGGCGGCGGCCCTCAGCACCCGCGCCGGCGCCGCGTGCTGATTGGTGAGCAGATGGCGGAACGCCTCGGCGTAGAGGCCGTCGCCGGCGAGAATCGCCACCCCCTCGCCGAACTTCACGTGGCAGGTCGGCTGGCCGCGGCGCAGCTCGTCGTCGTCCATCGCCGGCAGGTCATCGTGGATCAGCGAGTAGGTGTGGATGAGCTCGATTGCGCCGGCCAGTGGCATCACCTCCTCGGTCTCGAGCCCCACCGCTCGAGCGGTCGCGAGCACGAGCACGGGACGGATGCGCTTGCCGCCGGCGAGCAGCGAATAGCGCATCGCTTCGTCAAGACCCGCCGTCAGGGCCTCGTCGGAGAAGTGCATCGCCCGCAGGTGGCGCTCGACCTCCTCGCGCAGGTTCTCCGGATATGTGGCGCTCACCGTGAGACGTGCCCTACAGGAGGGTGTCCTGCCCGGGCGCCGGAGCGGGGGCCTCGGCGCGGCTGAGCTGCTCGAGCTCCGCCGCGGCCTGGGCCGCGAGGTTCGCGCAGTCCTCGACCAGCGTCGCGGCGGCGTCGGGCGAGCACTCGCCGGAGCGAAGCTGCTCGGCGGCGCGTTCCATGCGCGCGATCAGATCATCCAGCTGCTCGAGGCTGCTCATGGGATCTGAGCATTCTCGCGCACCTCGCGCAACGCTGCGCCGAGCACCCCGTTGACGAACCCCGGGGCCTCGGAGCCGCAGAACTTCTTGGCGCTTTCCACGGCCTCCTCGATCGCGCCCTCGGCCGGTATCGGCGTCTGCGAGGGCGCGGCGTCCGGGTGGAGCATCTCGAGCAGTGCGACCCGCATGATGCTCCGCTCGAGCGGCTGAATCCGCTCCACCGACCACCCGTGCGCGTGGCGGTCGATGACCTCGTCGAGCTCCTGCGCGTGGTCGGCGGCCGCGAGCGCGAGCGCACGCGCGAACAGCGAGTCGCGCGGTCCGAACACCTCCGCCAGCGGGCGGCCGGTCAGATCGTGCTGGTACAGCGCTATCGCCGCGGCCCTGCGCTGCTCGGAGCGGCGCATCCTAGGCTCGCGCGAGATAGTCGCCAGAGCGCGTGTCCACGCGGATCCGCTGGCCCTCTTCGACGAACAGCGGCACCTGTATGACGGCGCCGGTCTCGACGGTGGCTGGCTTCGTGCCGCCGCTGGAGACCGAGTCGCCACGCATTCCGGGGTCGGTCTTGGTGACCTCGAGCTCGACGGCGCTCGGCAGCTGAAGCTCCGCCGGCTCGTCGTCGATGAACAGCACCTCCACCTCGCTGCTCGGCTTGCACCAGCGCAGGCCGTCCTCGATCGCGCTCTCTGCGATCGCGATCTGCTCGAAGGACTCGGTGTCCATGAAGTGTGCCTCCGAGCCGTCCGCGTAGAGGAACTGCATCCGCTTGGACTCGGTATGCACCGAGCGAAACTTCTCCCCCGCCCTGAACGTCCGGTCGATCACGTTGCCGTCCAGCGCCCGGCGCAGCTTGGTGCGCACGAACGCCCCGCCCTTGCCGGGCTTGACGTGTTGGAAATCGAGGATCTTGAAGACGGTGCCGTCGACCTCGATGTGGTTTCCGTTCTTGAACTGGTTGGTGGACAGCATCGATCGAGAGCGTAGCGACTCGCGGCGGGCCCGCAGCTCAAGCATCCGCGGGCTCAGGCCGATGTCAAGTTATGCGGCGAGTTGCACGCGAGAACGCCCTCTGCGCGTTCGTGGCGGGCGCCGGCTGCGCGGCGATGGCGTGGCTCGGGCTCTACAGCTTCGCCTGGAACGACTACGAAAGCGAGGCGCAAGGATCCTTCGACGCGCTCGTGCACGGCCACGTGCTCGAGTTCCTGCGGCTCGCGCCCGCCTACGGCGGCACGCTGGTGGAGCGGGCGCCGTTCGCGCTGTTGCCCGGGTTGTGGGGCGGGGGCCAGCTCGCCGTCTACCGCATGGTCGCGCTGCCGTGCCTGCTGGCCGCCGGCGCTCTCGGCGTCTGGCTCGTGGCCCAGATGCGCTCGCAGGGGCGCTCGAGGCTTGCTCGCGCCGTGACCCTCGGGCTGTGCGTGGCCAACCCGCTCACGCTGCGCGCACTCGAACTCGGTCATCCGGAGGAGCTGTTGGGAGCCTGCCTGTGCGTGGCGGCGGTGCTGGTCGCCTCAGGACCCTCACGCTCGGGCCGGCGCGCGCTGTGGGCCGGAGCGCTCCTGGGCCTGGCGATCGCCAACAAGCAGTGGGCGCTGCTCGCGGCCGGACCGGTGCTGCTCGCGCTTCCGTCGAGGCAGTGGCCGCGCTGCCTGCTCGCATCGCTGGCCGTGGCCGGCACCCTGCTCGCGCCGCTCGTGCTCGTCGGGTCGAGCGGCTTTCTGGCCGGCACGCGAGCGCTCGCGAGCGCTCCGTCGGTGATCTTCCAGCCCTGGCAGGTGTGGTGGTTCTTCGGACACCACGGCGCGCTCGTGCACGGGCTGTTCGGCGCGGCCAAGCCGGGGTACCGCACGGCGCCCGCCTGGACCGGCGCGATCAGCCACCCGCTGATCCTGCTGACTGGCCTCGGCCTGCCGGCGGCCCTGTGGATGCGCCGCCAGCTGCCGCGGTGGGCCGCGGTACCGCGCCTGCCCGTCCGGGCCGGGGCGAGCGTCCTGTCCCAGCGCGACGCGCTGCTCGCGCTCGCGTTGCTTCTGCTCCTGCGCTGCGTGCTCGACACCTGGGACGCCGTCTACTACCCGATCCCGTTCATCTTCGCGATGCTGGCCTTCGAGGTTCGCGGCCCGGTCGACCGCCCGCCGATGCTCGCCCTCAGCAGCACCGTGCTTGCGTGGATCAGCTTTCAGTGGCTGCCTCAGCACGTCTCCGCCGACGCCCAGGCGGCGTTCTTTTTGGCATGGACGCTGCCGCTCGCCGCCGTGCTCGGCGCGAGCCTCTTCCGCGTGAAGCGCACGCAGAAGCCCGAGCGTTCGTGGATCCTCTGGTGCGCGCGCGGTCAGGAGATGACGGTGAGCGCCTTGGACAGGCTCGTGAGGACCTCGGCGGGGCCCTCGGTGACGACCACGAGGTCCTCGATGCGCACGCCGAGGCGGCCGGGCAGGTAGACGCCGGGCTCGACCGTCACCACGTTCCCCGCCACGAGCGGCTCCTCGCTGGCCGTGCGCGACAGGCGCGGGCCCTCATGAATCTCAAGGCCCACGCCATGGCCGAGACCATGGCCGAAGTCCTCGCCGTGGCCGGCCTGCTCGATAACCGCGCGCGCGACGGCGTCCAGCTCGCGTCCGTTCGGTCCCGCCGTGACCGCCCGCACCCCCTCTTCCTGGGCACGCAGCACCAGCTCATAGACCTCGCGCGCCTCTTCAGAGACGCTCGTCCCCGTCGCGTAGGTGCGCGTGCAGTCCGAGCAGTAGCCCTCGTGCTGCGCGCCCCAGTCGATCGTCACCAGAACATCGCTTTCGATCGCCTGCTCGCGCGGCTCGGCATGCGGCAGGGCGCCGTGCGCCCCGGCGGCGACGATCGACGGAAAGCTCGGAGCTTCGGCTCCCAGGCGGCGCATGCGCAACTCGAGATCGATCGCGACGTCTCGCTCTGAGCGCCCGACGACGCCGTCCTCGAGCACGCTGCGCAGCGCCTCATCGGCGAGCTCGCATGCCGCTCGGATACGCGCCAGCTCGCCGGCGTCCTTGACGGCCCGCAACTGCTCGACGGCACCCGCGCAGGGGACGAGCTTCCACGTCTCCCCAAGCAGCTCGCCCAGTCGCGCGTGGGTGCCGACGGTCACGCTCGCGTCGTCGAACCCCAGCCGCCCACCCGCGAGCGGGAGCGCGGAGGGGACAGCCTCGAGCAGGTTGCCGGCCACGATCTCGCGCTCGAACGTCTCCGGCACCTGCTCGGCCGACTGGGTGGCGTAGCGGAAATCGGTCAGGAAGCGATTCCCGAGGCCCGTCGACTCCCCGGCGCCCGGCGCCGCGATGAGCGCCAGCGCACTGGTGCCCGTGAAACCGGTGAGATAGCGAACGTTGACCGCATTGGCGACGAGCAGCGCGTCCACCCCGCGCTCGCGCAGCTCGGCTGCCAGCCGCCGGACGCGCTCGCCGCCCGCGTCAGCGGCGCGCGTCACGAGCCCGCGCGCTCGAGCTCATCGTGCAGGCACACGAGAGCCTCGCGATAGCCGTCGGGGCCGCGCCCGGAGATCGTCTGAAAGCAGAGCTCGCGGATGACCGACACCCGCCGCCAGGGCTCGCGCGCCTCGACGTCCGAGAGGTGGATCTCGAGCGCGGGCAGCGCCGCGATCTCGAGCGCGTCGCGGATCGCCCAGGCGTAGTGCGTCCAGGAGCCGGGGTTCAAGAGGAGCGCGTCAGCCTGGCCCTCGAGCGAATGCAGGTGCTCGACGAAGGCGCCCTCGTAGTTGCTCTGAAAGAAGCGGGTCTGGAGCCCGAGCTCGCGGGCATCTGCGTCGATCTGGCGCTCGAGCTCTGCGAGTGTGAGCGTCCCGTACAGGAGCGGGTCGCGGCGGCCGAGCTGGTCGAGGTTGACCCCGTGCATGACCTCCACCCGGTAGCGCCCCGCGCTCACGCGATCAGCTCCCGCACGGCCGCGCCCACCTCATCGGCCGGAACCTCGCAGCCGACCTTCACATCGCCCGCCCCGGACACGAGCACGAACGGGACGCGCGATCCCACGCGCTTCTTGTCGTGGGCGATCGCCCGCACCACCTCATCCACGGATACGCCCTCGAGTGAGACGGGCAGCCCGCGCGCCAGCAACAGCTCGCGCACCTGCGCGCGCAAACTCTCGAGCCCCGACAGGCGAAGCGTCGCGAGCAGCCCCAGGCCGACGGCCTCGCCGTGGCGGTAGCGGGTGTAGCCGGTTGCCGTCTCAATCGCGTGCCCGATGGTGTGGCCGAGGTTCAACACCTGGCGCTCCCCGGCGTCGCGCTCATCCGCGGCGACGACGGCGAGCTTCGTGCGGGCACAAGCGAGGATCATATGTTCGTCCACCTCCCCGCCGGCGGCCACGCGCTGCCACAGGGTCCCGCCGGCGATCAGCGCCGTCTTCAGCACCTCCACCCAGCCGGCGGCGAGCTCTCCGGCGTGCAGCGTGGCGAGGGTGTCGGGATCCACGAGCACACCCGCGGGCTGGTGGTAGGCGCCGACGTAGTTCTTCGCTTCCGGCAGATCGACGCCGGTCTTGCCGCCATAGGCCGAATCGACCTGCGCGAGCAGGGTGGTCGGGATCTGCACGACGGGCACGCCGCGCTGATAGGTCGCAGCGCAGAAGCCCGCCAGATCGCCGACCACGCCGCCGCCGAGCGCGACCACGTGATCGCCCCGGGTGATACCCGCGCCGAGCAGCGCACGCCACACGCGTTCGGCGCTGTGAAGCGTCTTCTGCTCCTCGCCGGGCGCGATCGCGAGCGTCCCGGCGAGCTCCCCGAGGCGCTCGCCGTAGAGGGCCGCGACGCCCTCGTCGGTGACGCAGAACGGACGCGAGGCGGATCGGTCGAGCGGCCACAGCGCCGAGAGCTCGTCGGCGCCGCCGGCGCGCAGCATGCCGCGGGCGATCAGCACGGGATAGTCGCCCGAGACCGAGCTGGCCCACAACAGGCGAGCTCCCGCCGGCGCGGCCGCGAGCGCGCGCAGGGCATCCAGCACGCGCCCGGCACCCCCACGCGCGAGGTCCGGAAGGACGGCGTCGGCGACCTCCTCATACACGGCCCTGCGAGCGGAGTGAAGCGCGCTGAACGACCCCCACTCGCGCGCGAGCGGGCGCGGCTCGCCCGCGCCATCCTCCTCCTGGATCCGCGCCCACGCGACAGCCGGGTCGACGTCGAGCAGCACCGCCAGGTGGGGCTCGAGCGCGCGACGGACGACCTCAGAGCAGACGCTGCCGCCGCCGAGGGCGATCACGCTGCCGGGGCCGGCGTCACGCAGAAGCGCTGAGACGACCTCCTCCTCGGCCGCGCGGAAGGCCGGCTCGCCGCGCAGCTCGAACGCTCGCGCAAGTGGTTCGCCGAGACGCTCCTCGAGCAGCGTGTCGCTGTCGAGCGCCTGAACGCCGAGCGCGCCGGCGAGCTCGGCGGCGACGGTCGACTTGCCCGCCCCCATGAAGCCGATCAGCACGAGAGCCCGCCGCGGGGCTCGGGCTAGCTCTGCCATCCGATCCGCTCCTCGTAGGCGCGGACGGCCTCGAGCACGTCGTCGATGTGATCGCCGCCGAACTTCCTGCGGTAGGCGTCGGCGAGCACGAACGCCACCATCGCCTCGGCGACCACCGCGGCGGCGGGTACGGTGCAGGAGTCGGTGCGCTCGCGCAGCGCCTGCGCGGGCTCGTGCGTGTCGATGTCGACGGAGCGAAGCGGCTTGGTGAGGGTCGGCAGCGGCTTCATCGCACCGCGCACGATCAGCGGGCTGCCGGTGGTCATGCCGCCCTCGAGGCCACCGGCGCGGTTCGTCTCGCGGTAGTAGCCGCGCTCGGGCGAGAAGAAGATCTCATCATGCGCTTCTGACCCCGGCAGGCCGGCGATCGTGAAGCCGTCGCCGATCGCGACGCCCTTGACCGCCTGGATCGAGCAGATCGCCATCGCCAGGCGCCCGTCGAGGCGCTCCTCCCAGGAGATGTGCGAGCCGAGCCCGGGCAGCAGCCCGAACGCCTGCACCTCAAACACGCCGCCCAGCGACTCGTTCGCCTTGCGCAGCTCGTCGATCTCCCGCACCATCGCCCTGCTCGCCTCCGCGTCCAGGCAGCGCACGGGCGAGCTATCCACCTGCGCGAAGTCCTCCGCCTCAAGCGCGCCCTCGTAGGCCGGCGCGTGCACGGAGGCGATCTGCAGCACGTGCGAGTGCACCGCGACCCCGAGCACGCGCAGAAACCCCTTGCACAGCGCCCCGCCGGCGACGCGCGCTGCCGTCTCGCGGGCGGAGGCCCGCTCGAGGATGTTGCGCACGTCCGACTGCTTGTACTTCTGCGTGCCGATCAGATCGGCGTGGCCGGGGCGCGGGAGATGCACCTCGGCGGTGGCCTCGGGGACGGGCCACGGGCTCATGCGCTCCTCCCAGTTGGCGTAGTCGCGGTTCGCGACCTGCAGCGCGATCGGGCCGCCGAGCGTGCGCCCGTGACGGATGCCCCCTGTGACCTCGGCCTTGTCGCGCTCGATCTTCATGCGCCCGCCGCGGCCGTGGCCGAGCTGGCGACGGGCCATGTCCTCGTTCAGATCCTCAGGGCGTACCTCCAGACCCGCGGGCAGCCCCTCGACGATGCACGTCAGGCCGGGGCCGTGCGACTCGCCGGCGGTTATGAGACGGAGCGTCACGCTCCAAGCTTATTTGCTCAGAACTCAGCGCCGGTGGCGCGGCCGCTGCACGGCGACGTGGGCGCGGGGGGCGGTGCTTGCGGACGCGGTCGGGACGAGCAGGCCCTTCGCGGAGGAGTATTCAAGGCCGGACAGCTTCCCCAGACCCCTGCGCTTCAGCAGCTCGAGGCCGGCCTTCGACCCGGCGGCGACGGACGCGCCATGCGCGGAGGCGGCGCCGGCGGTCTTGACGATCCTGACGATGCTGAGGATGCGCAGTTCATAGGTGACGGGCGCGCCGCTTGAATCGATCGATTCGAGCGTCTCGGTCTGGCCGACCTGCAGGCGGATCGCCTGGCACTGCGTGGTGCTCGGCACGCACGTCGCGCTGCCGTGCAGAATCGACTCGCCGGTGAGGGTGAACACGGCTTCCAGGTAGGTCCTCTTGAGCGCGCCCACGAACACCAGCTGCGGGTTGGTCTTATCCGGAAGCGGTTCGTTCAGCCGGATGTCCGAGTAGGTTTTCAACTGCGCGGGTGCCGTCGGCGCACCTTCGATGGACGGCGCCGGCAGGACGCCGAACTGCACGGTCACCTCATAGCGGGTGGTGACCTTCGTCTTTTCCGGCGCGCTAGCTTTGGGGGTGGCGGCGGGAGTGGTGGGTTTGGAGCCCGACGTCGAGGATCCCCCCGAGGCGGAGGAGCTCGACGATGACGATGAGCTCGATGTCGCGGGCGTTGAGGTCGTCGCCGCAGCGGTCGTCGTACCGGATGGCAGTGGGGTGAACGGGTCGCGCAGCGCCCCGCGGCGCTGCTGGACGGCGCCGTTCGTGGTCTCCGTCACCGGTTCGGTGGTGTTTGATGGGGCCTGACTGATCGAGATGCCCGCGATGCCCGACGCGACGGGCGCGGCCGAGGCAGGAGCCGTCGAGCCCGAGCTGCCGCCGCCCAGCACGGCGTAGGCCACGGCGGCTATCAGCGCGACTCCCAGCAGCAGCACGACGAGGCGCAGGCGTACGTCCAGCAGGTCATCCTTGACTGAGCTCAGAAAGTCATTCATGGGGTCACCCTGGCGATCGCGGGAGCGGTTGGGGAACTCGGCGCCGCGGGCGTCGAGGCGGGGGTAGCCGTCGGGGTCGCGCTCTGGCCGGTGGGAGCGTTTGTGGTCGCTCCGGCGGTGAGCCCCTGGCTGGCGGGCAGCACATATGCGGTTGCCGTGACATCGCCGGACAGCTGTTCTGAGCCGCCCTTGCCGGCGGTCAGCGCCGAGGCGTTCGTCGTCGGGGCCAGCTTGATCGACTGAATCGTGAGCAGACGGCCGCTGACCACGAGGCCGCCGGAGGTGGTGTGCACTGTGGCACGGTCAAGCTGCTGGAACAGGTGATAGAGGTCCGCGAAGGTGCCGTTGAAGACGAACGTGAACGGCATCTGTGTGAACCCGGCGTCGCTCGTCGCGGCGGAAGCGCCTGCGGCGGGCGTGGCGGCGGCGGGCGTGGCGGCGGCGGGCGTGGCGGCGGCGGGCGTGGCGGCGGCGCTCGAGCCGGGGGCAACGGTGGCGGTGATCGAGGCGAATTCGACGTTCTTCTCGTTGGAAGCGTGCGCGAGCTGGTAGACGAGCGAGGGCACTTCCTCGCTCGGCGGCACCGCTTTGCCGAGCCTCACGACGGAGGCATACGCGGCCGCGTACTGCGCCTGCGCGCCGCGCGCGTTGGCCACTTGGCCTTCGGCTGTCGCGAGCTGCGCGCTCGCAGCGCTGACCTGCGCGCTGAGCGTCGCCGCCTGCTTGCGCTCGGGCGAGACCACGAGCAGCCACGCGGCACCGAGAATCACGATCACCCCGATCGCGATCACGACGAAACGGTCGCGCCCGGTCATCCTGCAGCTCCGGTCGGCGTGGCGGGATTTGCGCTCGGGAGAGTCGTCGTGGACACCGGGGGAAGGGGATCGAAGGTGATGGTGGCGGTGAACGCCGGCGCGCCGTTCGGGCAGCCGCCGCCGGGGGCGGCACCCACGCCGCTGTTTGCTTTCGTGGAGCTCTGGAGCGTGACTTCGTTGACGCCGTCGATCAGGCGCAGGCGGTTGAGCGTCTGGGCGACCTCGGCCTGGCTGGTCGCGCATCCGCTGAGCGTGAACGTCGGGATGCTGCCCGGCGGGGTGGCCGACTTGACCGCCGCGCTGCTCGCCGCGGCTGAGGATGAAGCGGAGGACGAGCCCCCGGTCGATCCGACCGTGCCGCTGAGCGAGGAGATCGAGGCGTTCTTGGGGAGCACGCGACCGAGTTCGTGGAAGGCGTAGGCCCAGTCGAAGCGCGACTGAGCGAGCTGGGAGACCGCCTGCACGCGCTGTTCGCGCAGCGCCAGGAAGCTCGTGTACGGCGCCAGCTGTGCCGCCATCGCCTGGGCCCGCTGCGTCCGCACGGCAAGCGACGCCGCCTTCGCTCGACGGCTCGAGATGTCATGACGCGCCATGCCGTAGAGCAGCGCGAACCCGGCGAGGCAAGCCAGCAGCACGAGCACGGCGTAGGCGCCGCCTTCCGAGCGGCCGGCCGCGGGGCCTGAGCCACCGCGCTGCTCGACCGGCATCAGGTTGACGGCCCTCATGCGTGCACCTCAGTCGTAGCGAGGCCGGCGGCGACCGCGAGGCGGTGCATGGAGATGAGGTCGGCCGAGCCCTCGTCGCTTGTGCGAACGGTGGCGCTGCGTACCTCGAGACCGAGGTGCGCCTCCAGGGCCTCGGCGAAGCCGGGGAGATCGAGTGCGGAGCCGCTGAGAACGACGTGCGATACCTCGCCGCCACCCTCCTGCGAGCGATGAAAGTCGAGCGAGTTGCGTACCTCTCCGGAGATCTCGCGCACTCCGTTCTCGAGTACCCGGCGCGCATCGGCATCGACCTCCGCAGCGTCCGCTTCCGTCAGCGGGACCTCCGGCGCGCTCTGGGCGGGGAGCGAGGACATCTCGGAGAAGCTCATCGCGCCTTCGATTGCCTCGTGATCGGCGAATGAGGCCTCATCCCCGTCCGGCGCGCCCTCCTGCGGCTCGACACCCTCCGAGGCGACGTCGCCGGGCGGCGCCTCCTCCTCGGAGGTCAGCCATTCCGGCACGACGTCCTGGGGTGCGATCGGCTCAGGCGCGAGCGTGATCTCCTCGACGGCCACCGGCCGCGTGAGGTCGACAGCCGCAAGCGTCGCGCGAGCGTCGGTCAGGGGAATGCCGCGCCGCTCCGCGAGCTCCCCCGCCATGCCCTCGAGCCCGCCACCCACGACGCGGGTGAAGCGGCAGGTGAGGCCCTCGGCGATGGCCAGGTTCGTGAGGCCGTCGACGTTCAGGTAGACCACGCGACTGACGTGCTCGGCGTCGCCATCGGCCGCGACTTCCGGCGCGTAGAGCGAACGAATCAGGGCGAAGGCGGAAAGGTCGATGCCGACCGGCTGAAGGCCGGCCCCACGAACGGCGGCGAGCAGATGTTCGACCATGTCGCGCTGGGCGGCGACGAGGACGACGTGCTGGCGCGGCCCCGCCGGCGTGTCGACGATGCCCAGCGGGTGGAAATCGAGCACCGCGTTGCTGAGCGGCATCGGCACCTGGTCCTGGGCCTGGAACTGGACGGCCGCGGCGAGCTCCTTGCGATCGGTCATCGGCGGCAGCTCGAGCGTGCGCATAACGGTTCGCTGGTTGGCGACGCCGACGCGCACGCGCTTGCTCAGCCGCTCGTTGCCGAACAGCTCGCGCAACACCTTGCTGAGGTCACCCTCGTCCACGACCTCGCCCTCGCGGACGGCGTCGGCGGGGAGCGGCAGGACGGCCGCGCGCTGGGCGACTATCGAGCCGTTGACGCGCGCCTGCACGGCCCCGACGAAGCCCGGCTGGATGTCAAGGCCGACGACGTCCTGGCCGGAGCCGCGACCCAGACCAAAGTTGAGCGCGGAGCTTCCCAACTTGAACGACGGCTTTGACAGCTTGAGCTTGGGGTTGGGCAGGGCGCGAGTGAGGTTCGAGAATGAGGGCATGACGCGTGGTGCGGCTACGGAGTTGATGGCGTGCCGACAAAACTCCTATCGGCAGGACGGTGCTGGCGCTTGAGCCCCGGTTGAAGGACCCTGGCCGAGGTCACCGCGACCTGGCCGGGCGCCGGTCGCGACGGGCGTCAGTGAACGAAATTGTTGACGTAGGAATCGACCAGCGGCCCGCCGGTATAGACCGCGATGATCGCCCCCAGCGCGAGGAAGGGGCCGAAGGGGACCGCCGTCTTGCGTCCCTCGCGGGCACCCTTGCGGGCGATGATGAATATGCCGACGAATACGCCCGCGAACAGCGCGATCAGGATCGCCGGAGCGACCGCCCGTCCGAGGAACAGCCCCATCACGCCCGCAAGCTTGACGTCGCCCATGCCCATCCCGCCGGGATAGGCGAGCGCCGCCAGCAGCAAGAAGCCGCCCGCGGCGGCACCCGCGATCAGCCGTTCGGGCTCGCCGGCGGGGTCGAGCGCGAGGCCGATGGCGAGCGCGAGCACGGCGCCGAGCGCCGTCAGGCGGTTGGGGATGATGCGGTACTCGAGGTCGATCAGCGCGGCCGGTACGACGATCAGGATCAGCGCGACGCTGAGCGCGATAGCGGCCGGCGAGCTGTGCGCGATCACGGCACCGACGCACAGTGCGGCGGTGAGGGCCTCGACCAGCGGGTAGCGCGGCGAGATCGGCTCGGCGCAGCTGCGGCAGTGCCCGCGCAGCAGCAGCCAGGAGAGGATCGGGATGTTGTCATAGGGACGCACCGGCGTCCCGCAGCGGGGGCAGTGTGATGCAGGCTTGACGAGCGATTCGTGACGGGGCAGGCGGTAGACGACCACGTTCAGAAACGAGCCAACGATCGCGCCGAGCACCCCGGCGAAGGTTGCGACCTCCATGCAACGCTCATCGTCAGGAGTGCCGCGACGCTTGAACGCCGGGGCAAGGGCCCGGCGAGCGGCGTGCGAGCCGCGGCTACCAGGTGCCGTTCTGACAGCCGCCGCCTTCGGCGCCCGTCTTGCCCGTAGGTCCACACGTCCGTTCGATCACGCCGTTCGCCTTCTTGGTGATCGTGAACGTGTGCCCGGGGCCGGCCGCGGTGGCTGTGACGGAGTATTCACTGGCGCCGGGCGTCGATGCGGCGCTCACGTATGCGTTGCCGTTGCCGGCAGCGATCTGCAGCGAGCCCTCATATTTCTGCAGTTCGGTCGTTGAACTCGTGTATTCCCCGCCGTGGTCGGTCGCGTAGGTCTCCTCAGTCGTCTCCGCCGTGCGCGCCACTTCCTTGGCCGCAGCGTCGAAGCCCTTGCCTTTCTGGCTGAGGAAGGAGGGAATCGCGATCGCGGCGAGGATACCGATGATCAGGATAACGACCAGCAACTCGATCAGGGTGAATCCCCGATCGCCTCTCGCCGACCGCTGAGCGCGCTCAATCATAGTGACGCATCGGCGCCGCCGCGCTCGGGCTTTAGCCTCGCCGGCGCCTCGTGGCGCACATGAAGAGAGGCGACCCGAGGGTCGCCTCTCCATGACTGCCTGGTCGTTCTCGAGCACGAGGCTCGCGGCCTGCGACTACCAGGTGCCGTTCTGACAACCGCCGCCTTCAGACCCCGTCTTGCCCGTTGGGGTGCAGGTGCGTGTCACCACCCCGGCCGCGCTTTTGCTGACCGTGAACGTGTGCACCGGGTTCGAGCCAACAGCGGTCGCGGTCACGGTGTATTCACCAGCAGCGGGAACGGTCGCAGCGCTCAGGTAGGCGTTGTTGTTACCCGCGGCGATCTGAATCGACGGCTCATATTTCTGCAGTTCGGTCAACGAAGCACTGTATTCGCCGCCGTGGTCGGTCGCGTAGGTCTCCTCGGTCGTCTGAGCCGTGCGCGCAAGCTCCTTGGCCGAGGCGTCGTTCGCCTTGCTCTTCTGACTCAGGAACGACGGAATGGCAATTGCGGCGAGGATGCCGATGATCAGGATAACCACCAGAAGCTCGATGAGGGTAAAACCACCCTCGTCTGAGGAGCGCTGGCGCAGTCGATACAACATGTGAAACCTCCTAGGTTTCGTTTACAGGGCGCCAGCCCTTGGTAGTCGCCTCAAACGGCGATGCGTCCCTCTTGCGAGAGCCGCCGGCTTTGCTACGCACCCTTACGGACGCTTGCCCTCGGCACCTCGGCACTGGCTTGGTTAGCCGCTGCATCGACCGCTGGCCACGCGGCCTTTAGCGCTGCACCTGACCTGGACACATGGGCCGGGGAGGCGTGGACATATGGGCCATTCGGCCCAAATACATGGGCCATGGGGCCCGAAACACCAGAGCCACCGAGTGTGGACCTATGGGCCACCGGCGGCTTACCCCGAGGTATGAGAAGCGCGGCCAAGCGACCGCCCTGCTCTCACTGCAAGCCGCTGATCCAGCTCTGCCCCGAGCACGGGCCTTCCCAGCTACTGGTGCGCTTACCAGCTGCCGTTCTGACAACCGCAGCCGTCAGACCCCGTCTTGCACGTCGAGGTACAGGTGCGTTTGGTTCTCGTAGGCCTGCCGTTCGGCCACACTCAAGCCGGCGTGGTTGCCGCCGTGGTCGGTCGCGTAGGTATCCGTCGTTGTCTGACCGTGCGAGCAAGCTCTTGGCCGAGGCGTCGTTCGCCTTGCTCTTCTGACTCAGGAACGAGGGAATTGCGATCGCCGCAGGAATGCCGATGATCAGGATTACCACGAAAAGCTCGATAAGGGAAAACCACCCTCGTCTGAGGAGCGCTGGCGCAGTTGATACAACATGCGAAACCTCCGGGGTTCCCCTTACAGGGCGCCAGCCCTTGGCAGCCGCCTCAAGCGGCGATGCGTCCGTCTTGCGAGAGCCGCAGGCGTTGCTACGCACCCTTCACGGACGCTTGCCCTTGGCACCCCGACACTGGCTTGGTCAGCCGCTGCATCGACCGATGCGCCCCGGGCCTTTAGCCTGAGAGCAAGCTCGACGCATGGCGATCGGCTGCTCGGGGTTCATCGCCGGGCCCAAAGACAACCTCACGGGCCTTCCGCCGCAAAAGCGGCCTACGCTGCCCCGCCCTCAGAAGTCTCCTGTGCGGCGCCCGCCACCGCCCGCTGCTCGAGCCACGCGGCTTGCGCGTCCACGTCCGGGAGGCGCACCCCACCGCCGGCGCACCACGGGCAGGTGACCGTGCTGGGGGTGCCGCCGAGGTTCGAGATCACCCGGCCGCTGCCCCGACAGGGCATACACTCCCGCGGCCCGTGGGACTCCTCCAACTGCTCGTCACTGTCATCTGCGTCGCTCGCCACGTGGCGATGAGACTAGCGTTCCGCGCGTGAGAAGACCGCGAGCACACCGCCGAGCGGCGCCATGGGAGTGGGCGGTGGTGGCGCTGATCACGATCACGGCCGCGATCCTGCGGCTGCTCCACCTGGGTCAGGTGCCGCCCGACCCCTTCTATGACGCGGCGGTGCGCAGCATGACGTTGTCCTGGCACAACTTCTTCTTCGGCGCATTCGAGCCCGGAGGCAGCGTGTCGATCGACAAGCCTCCCGTGGACCTCTGGCTGCAGGTGGCCAGCGTGAAGCTGTTCGGGTTCACCTCGATCGCGCTAAAGCTGCCGGAGGCGCTGGCGGGGGTGGCCGCCGTGCCACTGCTGTTCGCGGCCCTTCGGCGTGTCTGGAGCGCAGCTGCCGCGATCGCCGCGGCGGTTGCCATGGCGGTCCTGCCGATCGAGGTGATCACCTCCCGCAGCGACACCATGGACGCGGTGATGATGGTCCTGCTCGTGCTCGCTCTGCTGCTCGTCATCCGCGCATCCGAGACGGGTAAAAGCGGCTGGCTGCTCGCCGCGGCGGCCGCGCTCGGCCTCGCGTTCGACGTCAAGCTGCTCGAGTCGCTAGTGGCGCTGCCGGGACTCGCGGTGATCGCCTACCTGGGGCTTCCGGGCTCCCGCGTCCGTCGTCTGGGAAGGCTGGGAGTGGCCGCGGCCGTGTATGTGGCGGTCGCGCTGGCGTGGCTTACGGCGACGCTCCTAGCGCCGGCACATGACCGGCCGTATGCGATCGGCTCGACGAACGGCAGCGCATGGAATGCGGCATTCGTCTTCAACGGCACGGATCGGCTCGGCGGCAAATCACCCGAACCCCAGCAGACCGTCTACCAACCCGGCCAGCGCTACCCGGTCGCCACCCAGGCCGAGCGTGATCACATTCCGATTGTGCCGCCCTCGCCCACGCGCTTGCTGGCGCGCGTCGGCCCTCTCTCGGGCGAGCGGCTGGGCCTCGAGCTGCTCGCCGCGCTGATGTTGGGCATCCCCGCCTTCTTCTTCGTGGAGTACCGTCGTGGGCGCGGGCTGACGGACGCCGATGGCGACGAGGACGAGGACGAGGCGCTGCAGCCGGAGGCGCCGCGGCCGGGCGCACCGGACGCCGAGACGACCGTGAGCGACCGCGACCGCACGCGGCGTGCACTGGCAATAGGACTGCCGCTGTGGGTGCTCACGGGCATCGTGCTGTTCAGTCATATGACCCGGCTCCACCCGCGCTACGTCGAGGGACTCACGCCGGCAGTGGCCGCGATGCTCGGGTTCGGCGCGGCGTGGGCCAGCTCGGCGGCCGGGCGCGCGCGCTTTTTGACGCTCCTCGTCACGCTCGTGGTCGTGGTCGTCTACGCCGAGCGCCTGCTCTACGGCCGCCCGGCGGTGTGGTGGATCGTGCTCGTGGGAGCACTCGCGGCGATCGCGCTGGCGGCGCTGGCCCGCCTGCGGATCAGCGCCTCGCCGCGGCGCTCGCAGCCGCTCGAAGCCGGCGTGCTCGCGATGACGCTGATCGCCATTCTCGCGGTCCCCGTGAGCACGGACGTGAGAGCGATCCGAAACCGCGTGAGCGACGCCGGCTACGTCGGGGCACTGCCTGGCGGCGAGCAGCAGCATCTGAGCGCCTACCTGCTCGCCCACCAGGACGGCGCACGCTACGAGGTCGCAGCGGAGTCCGCCACCGCGATCGGATCGCTGATCGTCAAGGACGCGCGTCCGATCGTGGTGCTGACGAGCTACGACGCACGCGTCTTCACCGACGTCGCGAAGCTGAAGCAGCTGATCGCCCGCGGCGAAGTGCGCTACGCCTTCCTGAACTCCTACTGCAGCCGCTACGACTCGGCCATCGACGCCGCCTGCTCGGAACCCGCGCGCTGGATCCGGGCGCATGGAACCGACGTTTCGCGACAGGCCGGCCTCAGCCGCGACAAGATCCTGTTTCTTCTGCCGGGAGCGCAGCCATGAGCGCCGAGCCGCCCTCCGCACTCGAACAGCTCGCGAGCGGCGCCTCGAGCGCAAGCAAGCTCGCGCTCGACACGGAGTTCATGGGCGAGGGGCGCTACCGAACGCTTCTGTGCCTCATCCAGCTCGCGATTCCCGACGGCCCGGATGGCTCGGAGCGGATCGAGATCGTCGACCCGCTGGCGAAGGACCTCGATGGCACGCCCCTGGCGTCGGTCCTTCGAGACCCCTCAATCCAGGTTGTCGTGCACGCCGGCCGCCAGGACATCGCGCTCGTGCGCCGGCGTTTCGGCACGGACGTCAGGAACGTGTTCGACACACAGGTGGCGGCCGGCTTCGCCGGCTTGGGGGCCCAGTCCTCATATGAGTCGCTGCTGGGGGAGATGCTGGGCATACGCCTGGCCAAGAGCGCGAGCTTCACCCGCTGGGACAGCCGTCCGCTCTCGCCCGAGCAGCTTGCCTACGCGCGCGAGGACGTCGTCCATCTGCTCGAGCTCGCGGGCGAGCTCGAGCGCCGCCTAAGGGAGCTCGGCCGCCTGCAGTGGGCGTCTGAGGAGTGCGAGCCGCTCGAGCACTCCTCAGACGAGCGCGACCTCGAGGCGATCTTCAAGCGCCTGCCGCGCATCGGCGGGCTGAGCGCCTCGACCCGCCCGATCGCCCGGGAGCTCGTCAGCTGGCGCGAGCAGACCGCCGCCCGAGGAGACCGCCCTGTGCAGAGCGTCCTCAGTGACGTGGCGCTCGTGGAGATCGCCAAGCGCAAACCGTCCTCCAGGGAGCAGCTCGAGCGGATTCGCGGCCTCGGTGCAGGCAGCCGCCGCGCGAACGAGCTGCTCGAGGTCGTGGAGCGCGCACGCGCGCTGGCGCCCGATCCCCCGCCCGAGCGTTCGCGGCCGCCCTCGCCGAAACCCGAGGACGCGCCACTCGTATCGCTCGCGGAGGCGCTGTTGCGGACGCGCGCCAACGAAGCCGGACTCGCCTATGAGCTGCTGGCGAGCCGTGCCGACCTGCAGGCGATCGTCGCCGCCAGGCGGGCCGGCACGGACGAAGGCGCGGCTCTTGCCGACGTGCGCACGCTGCGCGGCTGGCGCCGGGAGCTCGTGGGTGAGGAGCTGCTCGAGCTGCTCGACGGGCGCCTGTCGCTGTCCGTTGGCCGCACGCGGCTCGAGGTGGCTGGTCGATCTGCCTCGGTCCCGGCAGATCCAACCGTTGACGGCGAGTAGCCGGGAGTCCCGGGCCGCCGACTCGACGGGTATCACGGGGCGGTAGGCCCGGGATCCTGGACGTTTCGCGCTCGCGCTCATACGAACGTCCTCCCGGACACCCGGTGACATTTGCCCTCGTGCCGATAAACCATCTGAAGTTCGCTTGCAGCCTTGTTGTTCGTCCCCCCTGAAGGCTGTGAGTTGCGGGCGGTGTTCTCTCGCCTGAGCAGGGGAGGGGAACATGGGCGCCCCCGGTCTTATCCTTCCGGCCGGGGGCAACCGCCCGACCTCCGTGCCGTCCATCCAGGGCCGGCGCGCCTGACATCATCGGGCACGTGCATCGGATCCTCGTCATGTCCCTCATCCTGGCGGCGCTCGGTGCCGGCCAAAGAGCGCGAGCCCTGTCAATGCCTGACAGCGCCGCCGCGGCGATCACAAAGACGGAAGCCCTCCGGTTCGCTCAGGCCGTGAACTGCGCGCCGGCGATCTTCCCGGAGCCATGATGCTCTCCCCGGGGGAACCCTCGGAAGACAGCTCGCCGGGCGACGGGCTCCACTGCGCTCGGATCGGCAAGCTGCGCAACCGGCCACTCGCGCGTGAAGCATCGCTCTTGAATGACCACGACGAGCTTGTGGTTTGCGGCGTGGTCGTCCTGGGAAGCGAAGGTCTCGCCGAAGCCCAGCTCGCTGCGCTCGGCTCGCGTCGCGGTCGTGTCTGCCTCGCACGCGAACTCGGCGAAACCGTCAGCGGTGACGGCATCACGTCGTTTGCCGTCAAGGTCGTGCCGGTTGTACGGGTCCTCGGCCGCGGGGCGATCGGACTCCACGTGCTCGCAGAGCAGCAGGTTGAATTGCGCCCCGGCGTGCGCGATCGAACGCTTCTTCACACCGACGCGGTCCTGTTTCGGGTGGGTCCAGCGGAGATCCTGTTCTACACACTCGGCGCGAAGCGGCAATTTCCAGCGGCAACCGAGGGAAGGCTCTTGACGCTGCTGTATAGACGTGCCGAGACACACAGGCTCAGCTGACGACCGAGAGCCCCCGCGTGGCGCTCGCGGCCCATCCGCCACGAGCATGCCTCTTCGCTGCGACGGGCCGGTTTAGGGCTCCACGGAGCCGCGTCGGCTATTCGATGTGGTTGTAGACTTCGAACAGAGGCAGATACATCGAGATCACGATGAAGCCGACGATGCTGCCGATCACGAGGATCATCATCGGCTCGAGGATCGAGGTGAGCGCCTTGACCGAGGCTTCGACCTGTTCCTCATAGAACTCGGCGACCCTGTTCAGCATCGCGTCCAGTGCACCGGTTTCCTCGCCGACGCCCACCATGTGCGTGACCATCGTCGGAAATACCGGAGCCTGAGCCAGCGGGGCCGCGATCGTGCCTCCGCGCTTGACCGATGCGATCACACCCTCCATTGCTTCCTCGACGGCGACGTTGCCGCCGGTTTTGCCGGTTATCTCGAGTGCCAGCAGCAGCGGCACGCCGGCGCTCGTCAGCGAGGAGAGCGTGCGCGACCAGCGCGCGACCGCAATCTGCTGGACGATGCCTCCGATCTTCATCGGCACACGCAGGCGGAAGTGGTCCCACTGGCGCCGGCCCCATGAGGTTTTCTTCCACTTCACGAAGGCGACGGTGACCGCGCCGGCGACGCCGAACATCAGCCACCAGTAGCCGACGACGAGGTGCGAGAGGCCCACCGAGACCTGCGTCAGGGCGGGCAGTTCGCCGCCGAACTGCTTGAAGACGCCCACGAACACCGGCACGAGGAAGGCGACGAGCGCCATCAGCACCCCGACTGCGAAGAAGATGACGAGCGCCGGGTAGACCATCGCCGATTTGATCTGGCGGCGCAGGGAGGCATCCTTCTGAAGCTGGTCGGCGACGCGCATGAGTGCGTCCTCGAGCACGCCTCCCGCCTCGCCCGCCCGCGTCATCGCGACGAACAGCGTGCTGAACACCTTCGGGTGACGTTCCATCGCATCACTCAGCGCGAGACCGGCCTCAACGTCCTTGCGCACGGCCACGATCGTTTCCTTCAGGAACTTGCTCTCGGTCTGCTCCTCGAGCACGTAGAGGGAGCGCAGAATGCTCATCCCCGAGGAGATCATCGTCGACAGCTGGCGCGAGAAGACCGCGAGCTCCGCCGGCTTGACGCGCTTCAGGAAGGACAGCTCTATCTGACGGGAGGTGTGCTTGTCGGCGACGTCGAGGACGATCAGCCCGCGCGACTTCAGCTGGTCGGCGACCGCCTGCTTGGACTCCGCCTCGACCTCGCCGCCCGCCTTGGTCCCGGCTAGATCAACGGCTTTGAAGACGTACGTGCTCATACGCCGGGCCCTATGCGGCCGCGAGCGACGCCGCGCCGAGCAGCCGCCCGAGCTCCTCCGGCGTCGACGAGCGGGCTTCGGCGAGCTTGCGGGTGATCTTGCCCTGGCGCACGAGCGTGGCCAGCGAGGTATCCATCGTCTGCATGCCCGTCGCCGAGCTGGTCTGCAGCACCGAGTAGATCTGGTGTGTCTTGCCCTCGCGGATCAGGTTGCGCACGGCCGGGTTGGGCACGAGCACCTCGCAGGCAACCACTCGCCCGGAGCCGTCCGCGGTGGGCAGCAGCTGCTGGGTCATGATCCCCTGCAGCGCGACCGACAGCTGCACCCGAACCTGGCCCTGCTGGTGGGCCGGGAAAACGTCGATCACGCGGTCGATCGTCTGGGCGCTGTCCTGCGTGTGCAGCGTCGCGAACACCAGGTGACCGGTCTCCGCGGCGGTCAGCGCCGTCGAGATCGTCTCGAGGTCTCGCATCTCCCCGACCAGGATCACGTCGGGGT
This sequence comes from uncultured Solirubrobacteraceae bacterium, assembly GCA_963779605.1. Lineage (GTDB taxonomy): Bacteria > Actinomycetota > Thermoleophilia > Solirubrobacterales > Solirubrobacteraceae > Palsa-744. Next base: position 752,929 of record CAVZYR010000003.1, on the reverse strand, counting down.
CCTCTCGCAGGGCGGCCTTCAGGGCATCGGCGAAGCTGTGCGCATCGGAGCCCAGCTCGCGCTGGTTGACCAGGCACTTCTTGTGGGTGTGCAGGAACTCGATCGGGTCCTCGATCGTCATGATGTGCTCGGCGCGCGTGCGGTTGATCTCGTCGATCATCGCCGCGAGCGAGGTCGACTTGCCCGAGCCGGTGGGACCGGTCACGAGCACGAATCCCCTCGGCCGGCGGGTGAACTCGTGCACGGCGGCGGGCAGCCCGAGGTCGTCGATCGAGGTCAGCCCGAACGGGATCAGGCGGAATGCCGCGCCGATCGCGCCGCGCTGATAGTAGGCGTTGACGCGGAAGCGCGCGTGCCCGGGGATCGAGTAGGCGAAGTCGAGCTGCCAGTCGGTCTCAAGGCGCTGGCGCTGATCGCCGGTGAGGATCGAGTAGATGATCTCGCGCGTATCCGTCGCGGACAGCTTGGGGTAATCCTCAAGCGGCGTCAGGCGCCCGCGAACGCGTACCGTCGGATGCGCGGATGCGCTCAGGTGCAGGTCCGAGGCTCGGCGGGAGACGACCTCCATGAGCAGATCTGCGAAGTCAATATCCATGCCTCGCCCATCGACAGATCAAGGCGCGCCCATTAGCCCCGTCAATCCGCGCTTCAGGCGACTGGACGAACGTATGAAGCCGGCGGGCGCGGATCTAGGCGCCGCCGGCCTCACGCAGGGCGGCGCGCATGACCTCGACGGGCGCCTTGCGGCCGGTCCACAGCTCGAAGCTCGCCGCACCCTGCGCGAGCAGGATCTCGAGGCCGTCGAGCGTCTGCGCGCCGCTCTCGGCGGCGACCGCGAGCAGCCGCGTGGGCCCATCCGCGCGGTAGACCATGTCGGCGACATAGGGGTAGGCGGCCACCTGCTCGAAGCTCAGCCCGAGCTCGGCGAGCGCGTCCGGGTCATCGGCGCTCGGTTCTCCTGCCGCGGCATGGCGCCCGGCGCCGGATGCACGGTCAGCGGAGCCGGCGGGCCGTTCCAGCCCGACGGACGTACAGTTGATTAGCAGGTCGGCCGGCTCCGGCTCGTCGACGGCGCGCACCCCCAGATCGCGCGCCAGGGCGCGGGCGCGCTCGGCGGTGCGATTCCAGACCGACACCTCGCCGGCACCCGCCTCGCGCAGCGCCCACGCGGCCGCGCGCGCGCTGCCACCGGCTCCGAGTATCAGCACGCGCAGCCCTTGCGGCGATCTGCCCAGGGCCATGATCAGGCCAGGCGCGTCCGTGTTCTCCGCGTCGATCGTGCCGTCGGGCGCGAACGTCAGCGTGTTCGCCGCTCCGATCGCGCTTGCCGCCTCGTTCGGCCGCTCGGCCAGCTCAAGCGCTGCCCGCTTGTGCGGAATCGTGACGTTCGCGCCGACGAACCCCGAGGCCCCGAGCGAACGCACCGTCTCGGCGAACAGCTGCGGCGGAACCGGCAGGCGCTGGTAGCGCCAGTCGGCCAGTCCCAGGGACCGAAGGGCGGCATTGTGCATTGCGGGCGAGCGACTGTGCGCCACCGGCCAGCCGAGGACGCCCAGCCTCGGCATCACTTCGTCTTGCAGACGGGGGGATGTCCACCGTTGCTGGTGACCGCCGCCCGGTAGGCGGCCGCGTCGGCTTCGAACTGGGCGAGTGTGGTGGAGAACACCTGCTCGCCGCAGCCGTCGGCGCCCGCGACGTAGTACAGGTAGGGCACATGCGCGGGATGGGCGGCGGCTTCGATCGAGGCCATGCCCGGGTTCGAGATCGGCGTCGGCGGCAAGCCGGTGTGGGTGCGCGTGTTGTAGGGCGATTCGATGTGCAGCTGAGCGGTCGTCAGTTCGTGCGTGTAGGTGGGGATGTGATCCTTCAGCTCGACCGCGTAGTAGATCGTCGCGTCGATCCCCAGCGGGATTTCCTGGCGCAGGCGGTTGTAGATGACCGCGGCGATAAGCGGCCGGTCGTGCGCTATCAGGGCCTCGCGCTCGACCATCGAGGCCACGGTCAGCAGTTGATAGGGGGTCACTCCGAGCCTGTGCGCATCACGGATCTCGCTCGCGCCGAAGCGTTCTTGGAAGGCGAGCAGCTGCTCATCCACGAGCCTGCTGACGTCGGCTTTGGGGTCCATGTCGTATGTAGCCGGGAACAGGAACCCTTCGAGCACGTCGGTGCCCGGAGGTGCCCCGTAGTGGGCCGGGTCGAGCAGCGGCGAGCGCCTGGAGGCGGCCGTATAGCTGCCCGTCAGACCAGCGCCGGCGGCGATCTGTGCGATCTGCAGACGGGTCTTCCCCTCAGGGATGACGAGCTTCACCACCGGCGGGGGAGCGATGGTCCGTGGGTGCCCGGAGCCACGCAGCGAGTGCACGATGAGCAGGACCACGACGATCGCGGCAGCGAGCGCCAACAGCGCGCCGGCGCGGGCGAGGACGGATCGCCCGCGCCCATCTCTGGGAGGGCGAGGCGCGGCACCCGTCTGCCGGCGTGGACCATCGCCCGGCGGCGCGGGCGGCGGGGGCAGCGGGACCTCGGCGCTGATCTCAGGGGGCTGGGGCTCAGGCGAGACCTGCGGCGCCGGGGCCTCGGCCTCGGCCGCGACCGACGGCAATGGCTGCTCGGAGGTGACGGCCGATGGCGACGGCTCGGCTCGGCCCATGCGCCGGCGTTCGCGCTCTTCGCGCTCGAGCACTCGCTCCTGCTCGGTGCGTTCTCGCGCCAGGCGTGATCGGTCGTGGCGAGCCAAGGATGAGACCCTAACGCGATCGAGCTGCCAGCCAGCTCTCGAGCAGGACGGCCGCCGCGCGCGAGTCCTCGCCCTCGCTGAAGGGCCCCGGCATGCCCTGCGCGATGCGCGTCGTGAAGCGCTCGTCGTGCATCTCCACCGGGACCTCTTCGCCCAGCTGGCGCGACAGGCGCCCGGCGAACGCCCGCGTCTCGCGCGTCTGGTCGGTGTCGCCCCCGCGCAGCGACAGCGGCAGCCCGACGACGACGTGATCGACCGCCCGCTCGCGCACGAGCTCCTTGAGTGTTTGCAGCCCACGACGAGTGCCGGGCCGCAGGACGGCCGGGATCGGGGTCACGATCGTGCCGGTGGGGTCGCTCACGGCGCATCCGCAGCGCGCGCTCCCATAGTCAAGAGCGAGCACGCGCATCAGCCTTCAAGCGTCGCCGCGATCGTCGCCCGCGCCGCCTCGATCGCCTCCCCGAGCTTCTCCGGGTGGCGTCCACCGGCCTGGGCCATCGTGTCGCGTCCCCCTCCCCCGCCGCCCACGATCTCGGCAGCCTGCTTGACGACCGCCCCGGCCCTCACCCCCCGCGCGACCAGCGCGGGCGCCACGCTCGCGACCAGGTGCACGCGCCCATCCGCGGCGGTGCCGAGCAGGATCGCGCCATCGCCGAGCCGGCCCTTGAGGCGGTCGACCACCGCGAGCAGGGCGTTCGCATCGGCGACTTCCACGGAGCCGGCAAGCACCCGGGCCCCGGCTATCTCCTGCGCGCTCGCGACCAGCGCCTCGACGTCGACGCCGCCGGCGCTGGCGCCGTCCTTCGCGGCCTTCTCTAGCGCCTTGCGCTCCTGCTCTCGGACACGCACCGCCTCCGGAGCGCCCTCCGGCGAGCTACGGACCACGGCCGCGACCTCGCGCAGCAGACGATCGCGCTCGCGCAGCAGCTCCACCGCCGCCGTGCCGGTGAGCGCCTCGATGCGCCTGACGTTGGCCGCGCTCGAGGTCTCGGAGAGAACGTGGAAGGGGCCTATCTCGGCGGTCGAGCGTACATGTGTGCCGCCGCACAGCTCGCGCGAGTAGTCGCCGTCGCCGATCTCGACCATGCGCACGACGTCGCCGTACTTCTCGCCGAACAGCGCCATCGCACCGAGGCGCTTGGCCTCCGGCAGCGTGGTGGTGATCGGACGCACGGGATCGCCTCGCGCGATCCACTCGTTGACGCGATCCTCGACGTCGCGCAGCTCCTCGGGGCTCAGCGCCTGCCCGTGGCTGAAGTCGAAGCGCAGCTTGTCCGGCCCGACGTAGGAGCCCGCCTGATGCACGTGATCGCCCAGACGCTCGCGCAGCGCGGCGTGCAGGAGGTGCGTCGCAGTGTGGTTCGCCTGCGTTGCCCGTCGCGCCGCGCTGTCGACGTGCGCCAGCACCGGCTCCCCGGCCGCGAGCGTCCCCTCCTGCACCAGCACCGTCAACACCTGGTCGTCGCCGAGCCGTAGCACGCTCTCCACGCGGGCACGACAGCGCTCGTCCTCGCATTCGATTGTGCCTGTGTCGGAGACCTGGCCACCGCCCGCCGGATAGAACGGTGACTCGGTGAGCTTCACCAGATAGCGCTCGCCCGCTTCGGTCACCGCCTGCGCCGGCCCACCGTTCCCGGCTGCCCCAGCCGAGCCACTCCCGCTGAGGCTCTTTACCGCGCCGACGGTCGTCTTCTGCTCCTCGGTCTCATAGCCGGTGAAGTGCGTCTGAAAGCCGCTCTCCTCGGCGAACGTGCCGGCCACCGCCCGCGTCAGCGCGCCGGCATCGGCGCCATCGGCGCTGTTGGGGCCGCGCGCGCGGCTGCGGGTCCGCTGCTCCTCCATCAGCGCCTCGAAGTCGCCCTCGATCGACAGCCCCTCCTCGTCGAGCAGCTCGCGGGTCATCTCATACGGGAAGCCGTAGGTGTCGTGCAAGCGGAACACGTCTGTGGCCGACACGGATGAGCCCCCCTCGGCGCGCGCCTGTTCGATGTACGCGCGCAGCGTTGACATCCCCTGCGCGAGCGTGCGTCCGAAGCCCGCCTCCTCGGCCGATAGCCACTCGGTGATCGCCGCACGGTGCTCCACAAGCTCGGGATAGGCGCCCCCCATCAGCTCGATCACGCGGTCGGCATAGCTCGTCAGGAACCCACCGGGAAGCTCGAGATTTCGGCCCTGCTGGATCGCGCGGCGCATCACCCGGCGCAGCACGTAGCCGCGCTCCTCGTTCGACGGCACGACCCCGTCGGCCACCAGGAACGTCATCGCACGAGAGTGGTCGGCGAGGATGCGCAGAGCCCGGTCGCTCGCAAAATCATCGCCGTAGCGGCGGCCCGAGAGCTCCTCACCCAACTCGATCAGCGGCTGAAACTGGTCGGTCTCGAACACCGAGGGCTTGTTCTGCAGGATGGCCGCCATGCGGTTGAGCCCGAGGCCCGTGTCGATGTTGTTGGCAGGCAGCGGCTTGAGGATCCTGGTCGGGCGCTGTGAGCCGCTCGCGGCGTCCACCGCCTGCACCTGCTCGAACTGCATGAACACCAGGTTCCAGTACTCGAGAAAGCGCTCGTTCTCCCCGCCCGGGCGATCCTCGGGCGAGCCGAAGGCGAGCCCGCGGTCGATGTACAGCTCAGAGCAGGGTCCGCACGGGCCGGTGGGCCCCGCCTGCCAGAAGTTCTCAGAGCGCGGGCATTCCACGATGCGCTGGGCCTCCACGCCGAGATCGCGCCAGCAGGCGATCGCCTCCTCGTCGGGGCCCAGGTCCAGATCCTGATCGCCTTCGAACACCGTCACCCAGATGTCCTCGGCGGCGAAGCCGAACACTTCGCGTGAGAGCTGCCAGGCGAACTCGATCGCCTCTCGCTTGAAGTAGTCCCCGAACGAGAAGTTGCCGAGCATCTCGAAGAACGTCAGGTGTCTGGCGGTGTTGCCGACGTTGTCGATGTCGACCGTCCGAAACACCTTCTGACAGCTCGTCAGACGCGGCGCCGGCGGGCTCTCCTCCCCCAGGAAGTAGGGCTTCAGCGGATGCATTCCCGCAACGGTTAGAAGCGCCGAGGGATCGTGGGCGGAGGGCACGAGCGAGGCCGAGGGGATGCGCTCGTGCCCGCGCTCCTCGAAGAAGCTCAGGTAGCGCTCGCGGATCTCATCAGAAGTCATCGCGCGAGCCATCTTAGGGTTCGCGTGGGCCCCAAAGCCGCGCCCGTGACGCTAGGCAGCGATGGTTCCGTGGCCGACGACCACATCGCCCGCGTACATGCACGCGAGCTGGCCGGGCGCCGTGCGCTCCAGCGGCTCGGAGAGCTCGAGCCGCATGTGCCGGTGGCGGCCGGCGTTCTCCTCGCTCGGCAGCCGGCAGGCGAAACGGCGACCGTGCGAGCGCACGCGCACCCCGTCCACGCACGCGCCGTCGCGGTGGAGCGTCGCCTCGCGCACGGCGATACCGCGCACGAGTAGATCCTCGCGAGAGCCCACGGTGACCGTGTTCGCGTGCGGGTCGGTCGAGAGCACATACAGAGGGCTCGTCCCGCCGATCCCCAGGCCGTGACGCTGACCGACGGTGAAGACGTGCGCGCCGGCGTGCTCACCGAGAACGTGCCCCTCGCGATCGACGATCGAGCCGGGCCGTCTGGCGAGTCCCCCGTGACGCTCAAGAAAGGCTCCCTGGCGGGTGCCGGCGAGGAAGCACAGATCCTGCGAATCGCGCCTCCGCGCCACGCTGAGACCGGCCTTCAGCGCCAGCTCGCGCACCTCAGGCTTGCGCATCTCTCCCAGCGGAAAGCGCAGACGCTCGAGCGAGTACGGCGAAAGCGCCGAAAGCACGTAGCTCTGGTCCTTGCCGCTGTCCGCGGCGATTCGCAACAGCGGGCCTTCACAGATACGGGCATAGTGACCGGTCGTGAGCGTCTCTGACCCGAGGCGATCCGCCAGCTCGAGCATGGCGTCGAGACGCACGTTGCCGTTGCAGCGCACACATGGGTTGGGCGTCTCTCCGGCGGCGTGGTCTGCGAGCCAGCGATCGACCACTCCGGCGCGAAACTCGGCGCGCAGGTCGATCGAGAGATGGGGCATGCCCAGGCCGTGGGCGAGCTCACGGGCGCCGCGCACCGCCTGCGCCGAGCAGCAGCTGCTCTCACCGTCGTTCTCGGGGTCAGACCAGAGTTCGAGCGTCACGGCCACGACCTCCCCGCCAGCCTGCGCCGCGAGCAGCGCCGCGACCGCGCTGTCCACTCCGCCGCTCATCGCGACGAGCGTGCGCCCGGGCGCTCGGAGCAGCGCCGCGTGTTCGCGGACGGCGCCGCCGAGGGCGCGGTGGAGCGCGTCGGCCGCCAACTCGGCGGCGTGGCGCTTGCCGACGCTCAGCCCGCCCAGCTCGCGCGCAATCTCATCCGCGCCGATCCGTGCCGCCGACAGAAGCTCCGAGCCGCGCAGCATGCTGACAGCGGCGCTGCCCGCCGCCGCAGTCGCCCCGCACCCGCTCGCGTCGAAGCCCGCGTCCGCGATCAGTCCGTCAGGGCTGTCCGGGTCGATGGCGATCGAGATCCTGACCAGGTCGCCGCAGGCGGCACCACCAGCGGCACCGGTAGAGGCGTCCGCGGGCGTGTGCCCGCGCCCGAACGGTCGTTCAAGATGCTGAACCAGGCCGTCGGCGGTCGTCACCGCTCGAGTGTAGGCGCTAGTCGCTACGCGCCGCGGGCTTCGGCAATTGCCTGTTCGATCGAGAAGCTGTCGGTGAGCCCTATCACCGGGGTCGTCTGCCCGCGCCGGTTGACGATCAGGATCGTGGGCGTCTGGAACACCTGCACGTCACGCGTGATCGAGCCGAACGATCCCACCTGGATGGCGCGCGCATCGTGGACCGCGAGCTTCTCGCCGCGTCTGGCGGCAACCGCCTGCAGTTCGCGCTGTACGGTCTCATCGACCGACGATTTGGGGTTCCAGAACAGGATCGCCACCATCTTGCCCTGTTTCAGCTCGGCTTCCACCGTCGCCTGCATTCGCGGTACGGATTTTGCCGGCGCGCCGCTCGAGGCGACCTTGTTGGCGGTCGCTGGGCGCGTCACGCCGACGTGCACCTTCACCTGGTGCACCGTCACCGGGGGTGCTGTCGTGGAGGCTTTCGATACCGTCGGCGCGGCGGCTGTCGCCGTCGCGGTGGACCCGGCAGCCGCGGTGCCCGTGCCCGCGCTCGAGGAGGCGCTCGAGGCCTGCGCGGATTTTTCTTCAAGCTGTTTTGCGTCACGCTGCGAGTTCGCGACCGCTTCGTGGGCTTTCGCGATCGCCCGAGTCAGGCCTTCCACGCCTGGGGCAGCGCCGTGGTAGACGGGGCTCGGAGCAGCCGCCTTTTCGCCGCCCGAGGTCGATCCCGAAACCGAGGATCCGGACACGGTGGCATTCGCCGGCTGGGCCGGAGTGGACGGCGCGGCGGACGAGCCAGAGCCGGAGGTGCTGTTCGAATGCCCCTGCAGGACGAAGAACCACACCGCCGCAAACAGGCCCATCGCAAGCAGCGCGATCTGAAACGGACGAGAGATCTGGGTCATTGCTCCCTCTTTCGGCATTTCGCCGAGAAGAGTTGAACGGTGACAAACGCGCTGGACGCCTCGCAACCACGCCGAGCGAGCGCGCGCGGCGCGCGAGCCTGCTCAGAGCGTGCGTAGGTCCCGCAGCACCGCGTGCACGACGGTCTCCGTGGCGATCCGCTCCTGCCCCCCGCCCTCCATGTCGCGCAGCACCGTCTCATCGCCCTCCACGATTGCCGCGTAGTGGGCGCCCAGCGCGCTCGCGTAGCCGAGCTGGCCCTTCAACGAGCGCCCGCCGAGCTCCATCAGGGCGCGCAGCCCGGCCGAGCGCGCATCGGCCAGAATTCGAAACGCGACCCGCCGGCTCGACGGCCGCTCGAACGCGACAAACAGCTCCACGGGACTGGAGGCCGCGGGCTGGAGCTCGCCGGCGAGCAGCATGCGCTCGACCCCCGCGGCCCAGCCGATGCCCGGCGTCGGCGGGCCGCCCAGCCGCTCCACGAGACCGTCGTAGCGCCCTCCTCCGCCCACGCCGCTCTGCGCCCCGAGCTCATCGGAGGTGAACTCGAACACCGTCCGCGTGTAGTAGTCAAGGCCTCGTACCAGCGTCGAGTCGACGTCGTAGGCGACGTTCGCCACCTCCAACAGCTCCCGCACCTGCCGGAAGTGCTCGGCGTCGTCCTCGCTCAGGTGCTCGAGCAGCCGCGGCGCGCCCTGCATCACGCCCTTTGTGCCCTCGTGGTCGGAGTCGAACGCTCGCAGGGGGTTCAGCTCGATCCTGCTTCGCACCTCCTCTGACAGGCTCTCTTCATGGGCGTGCAGGTATGCCTTGAGCAGCTCGCGGTACTCGCCTCTCGTCTCGCGGCTGCCGAGGCTCGACAGGCGCAGCCTCACGCCGCCGACCCCCGCCTGCTCGAGCAGCTCCGCCAGCAGCACGATCGACTCCGCGTCGAGAGCCGGATCGTCTGAGCCGAGCGCCTCCGCCCCGACCTGCCAGAACTGACGGTAGCGCCCGGCCTGGGCGCGCTCGTGGCGGAAGAAGCTCGACAGGTACCACAGCTTCACGGGCTGTCGGCGCTTGTGCATGCCGTGCTCGACGTAGGCCCTGCAAACCGGAGCCGTTCCCTCCGGGCGCAGGGTCAGCGAGCGCCCGGCCTCGTCGGTGAGGGTGAACATCTCCTTGCGCACGATGTCCGTCGACTCACCCACCCCGCGCGCGAACAGCTCGGTCGCCTCGAGCACCGGCGTCTCGATGCGCTCATAGCCCGCGCTCTCGAGGATCGCCCGCGCGGCCGCCTCGAGCGTCGCGCGCATGCTTGCCTGATCGCCAAGCACGTCGAAGGTGCCACGCGGTGCTTTGAGCTTGGGGGCGCTCAACTTCCGGCTGCCGCCGCGTCCGGCGCAGCCGTCGCGGGAATCGCGGAGCGAAGCTCAGCGAGGAACGGGTTCGTGTCGCGCTCGCGTTCCAGCGTCGTCACGCCCATGTGCCCCGGGTAGACGGTCGTGCGTGCCGGAAAAGCCTTCAGCAGAGTGAGAATCGAACGCTCGAGCGTGGGCCAGTCGCCGCCCGGCAGATCAACGCGGCCGACCGACCCTTGGAAGAGCACGTCTCCGGACAGCAGCGCGGGCCCGGCGGCGGCGCCGGTCCCCTGGCCCTCGCCGTGCCGCGAGGGCGCGATCGCATAGGTGACGTGCCCGGGACTGTGTCCGGGCGTGAAGATGACCTCGACGTCAAGCCCGGCGACGCTGAACGACTCGCCGCCCGACACGGTGTGATCGGCCTCATAGCTCTCGAACGGCCCGAACCCGGGCGGCACCCAGCTCATGACGTCCGCGAGCACCCCTCGCTCAATCTCCGGGCAGTACACCGCGGCACCGGTGGCGCGTGCCACCTGTGCGACCGCACCGATGTGATCGAAGTGGCAGTGCGTTATCAGGATCGCCTCGATCTCAACGCCCAGCGACGCCGCGGCCGCGAGCAGCCGCTCAGCCTCATCGCCGGGGTCGACGATAACCGCCCGCGTCGCGTCGGCTGCCGAGCGGACGATGTAGGTGTTCTCCTGGACCGGCCCGACGGTGAACGCGCGCACGTCCGGGACGCTCATCTCGACGGCGCCTTCGCTCCGCCCCGTCCGGCGCTCGTCACGGCGCCGTCCTTCCACCACCGGTTCGCTTCGCCTTGCTTCGCTGACGCCGCTTGTACATCCAGAGGTCGGTGTAGTAGCTGATCGGCACGTACAGCGCAAGCACGATCGGGAACAGCTTGATCGCCTCGTTCGGCTTCTTGATCAGGAACAGGCTCACCAGCAGCATCAGCACCGCGGCGGCCATCGCGCGATAGAACGCGCTCGTCCACGTCGGCGGCCGGTCGCGCCGGTCACCGCGCTTCGCCTTCGCCCGGGCCGCGTCCCCCGCCTTGCCGCTCTTCTCCGCCGCCGTGGGCTTGCGTCCGGTGCGCCCGCGCGACTCGACGACGCCGGCCGCGTTCCCACGATGCTTGGTTTGGCGCCTGCGCCTGGTCTGGGCCATGTCCTACAAGCCTAGTGCGTTCTCGATCAAGTGGCGAACGGGGTCGAAGCCGTGCAGGGTGACGTCCTCGGGAAAGCCCTCGAGCGCCGCACGTGGGGCCAAGCCCACGAGCTCGGCGCTCTCCACCTGCGCGTGCCTTCTCACGGCCGCGACCACCACGGCCAGGCTGAGCTGCAGCGGACGCTCGACGTTCATCGACACCTGCGCGACGTTTCCGCTCAGCTGGACGCCGATCGCGCGCAGCCCCGGCAGGCCCTCCTCGCCGCCCTCGCGGATCCTCGCCGCTATCGCGCGCGCGTCGGCGACGCTCGCAGGGGCGGCCAGCTGCAGGTTGAACGCTACCAGCGGCTCCCTCGCCGCGACGAGCGTCGCGCCGGCCGTCGGATGCATCCGCGGCGGACCAAAGTCCGGTCGCTGCCCGCCCTGCGCTCGCTCGGCCGCGGCCATTCTCTCGGCCAACCCCGTCACGCCGCCGCGGCGCAGATCCGCCCGCGTCCTCACCGAGCCGTCATCGCCGGCGGTCAGCTCGCCGTAGAGGAATACAGGCACGCCCAGCTCCTCCCCGATCCGGTCGGCCACGACGAGCGCCTCGGCGCATGCAGCGCCGCGTGCCGCTGGGTCGAGATAGACGAGCGGTGCCACGTCGAGCGCGCCCACGTAGGGATGCTCACCGTCCGCTTCGCCGGCGGAGCGGCCCATCACGTCAATTCGCGCAACGGCAGCCGCGGCCCCACGGAGGAGCGCGCCCGCCAGCCCGCCCGGCCGCCCAGACAGCGTGAAGACCGTGCGGTGGTGATCCCGGTCGGAGTGCGCGTCGAGCAGGCGAACGTCCTGGGCCGGCGTCCGCGACATACCGCCGTGCCGAGCGGGCTTGCCCTCTTCAGGCGAGGTCTCCGCAGTGGATCCCCCGGCCCCGGCCAGCGCCTCGCCCACAGCCGCAATCGCGCGGCGATCGCGGCCCTCGGAAACGTTTGGCACCGCGAGCAGGATTGGAGGCGTCATCTGTGGCTGGCTAAACTGCGCCACCCCGCCGGAGTAGCTCAGCTGGTTAGAGCAGCGGAATCATAATCCGCGTGTCGGGGGTTCGAGTCCCTCCTCCGGCATCATGATTCCCCTGCATTATTGCGCGCTCAGGTCAGCTGCTCAGCCGGACCGGAACGCCGTCGCGAACGCCCGCGCGATGAGACCGTAGCCAGCCTTGTTCGCGTGGATGTTGGGCCCCACGGGAGCGGGCGCGCACATCCAAGTGAGTCTGCACACTTCGGCGACCGCGACCGGCACCGGGCGAGGCTGCCCGGCCAAGCTTGTCTTCCTGGATATGTCGTAGGTGTGAAAGGCCGTGTCGACATGTGCCACTCGGAAGCCGCTGGCCCGATAGAGGCGCGCGAGCCCTTCGTTGACGTTATGGGCGTATTCGTCGCTCGCAATCGCTTCGGCGTGGCCGCCGGGAGTCAGGTAAAGCGCCAGAAAGGGGTTGTATAAGGTCATGGCGGCCATCGGCGTTCCGGGCGCCGCCGCCCGGCCGAGCCGGCGCATGATGACCGGCAGGTTGGCGCTGATGTGCGCCGCGCCCGCTATCACACACGTCGCGTCGATCGCGCCTTCGCCCTCGCACCCGTCGATGTCGTTGGCCCCGATGTCCAGCGTCAACAGCGCTACTTCTCCGCGGCGGTGATGCTGGCGGAGGAATCGTTCCGCCGCCACCATCTGCGAGCCGCCCGCCGGATCGCACCCGAGCAGGAGCGCGTCGCCGGCGTTGCCCTGGCCGCTGAGGAAGCTTGTGGTGGTCTCGCCTCCGCAGCCCAGCTTGACAAGTTGGAGACCGGGGATCTTCCGCTTCTCGATGGCATACAACTGGTCGGCGTAGCCCTGATCGGTGTTGACCGTGAGACCCGCCGCATCGGGCTGCATGCCCTGTGCCAGCGAGTCGCCAAGAGACAAGTAGTAACGGGTCTGCCCAGCATCGGCGGGCGCCACCGACACGAGCGTAAGCACAGCGACGCACATCGCAGATGTCGCCAAGCGCAGACGCATTGCGCCGAATGTAGCGCGGCGAGCCTAGCGGGCGTCGGCTCAGCACACGACCGCGGCGCACCCACGACGGGTCGGTGTGCCACATATCTGCTATCTGCGACGCCGACATCCTTACGTTCGACGCCAACAGCGCGGCCGCGCGCTGGCGCGTGCACTGATGCTTGGCACGCTTGGACAGCCGCTTCAAGCGCACCGCCTCCTCGTGCAACAACGGCCTGACAAACACTTCCGGGGGACGCATCACCACCTCCACGGTCGAGATGCATCCCAATTCGCCATCCACGGCGAGTTTCCGGTCCAACGTTTCCTCAAGGGCCACTAGTCGACGCGAACGCCGGCTGCGTACTAGCGCTCGCTTCACGGTCGGACAAGCACTCTGCCCGCTTCCTGCCGTCGTCTTACAATCCCCAGCCCGCCGCTTCCACGGTGGCCGGTCGCGGGTGATGACTCGGGACCGGGCAGCGCAGGGTGGCCCAGACCATGACTGCGCCCCGCGGCGCCAGACCCGCCACTGCCGTGGACACTCATCGACCACAGGAAGAACCATGACCGACACAACCACAGCCGCTCCCAAACACCGCGACCGTGAGCTTCTCGGACAGACCGTCGTCGTGATTGGCGGCAGCTCGGGCGTCGGGCTGGCAACAGCCACACGCGCCCGCGCCGAAGGCGCCGACGTGATCCTCACCGGCCTTCACCCCGGCGGCGCCCTGCAGCGTGCGGCGCTCGATCTCGACGCGCTCAGCACGGCCGCGTTCGACGCGAACGATCCGGCCGAGCTTGAACGATTCTTCGCCGGCCTGCCGAAGGGAATCGACCACGTGATGGTCACCGCCGGCGGTCCGCACTACGGACGCCTCCTCGAGATGGCGTCCGACGAGCTGCGCCACGCCCTTGGCGACCATCTCCTACTCGCCATCGAGGCCGCCCGCAACGCCGTCGACAGGGTCAGGCCGGGAGGAACGCTGCTGTTCATGAGCCCTGAGCGCGGCCAGCCGACCGTCGGCAGCGGGACCGAGTTGACGGTCGCCGCCGCGATTCCAGCGCTGGTGGCAAACCTGGCACTGGAGCTCGCCCCGATCCGCGTCAACCTGATCGCGGCCGGCTTCATTGACACGCCGCTGTCGGCATCGCTGCTCGGCAGCGACCTCGAAAAGCGGCGCGACCAGCTGCGAGCGACGCTTCCGATCAGACGCGTCGTCGAACCGGCAGACGTCGCCGCGCTCGCGGTGCACATCATGAGCAACACGGCTTTGACCGGAGCGACCTACACCATCGACGGCGGCCAGCGACTCATCTCGGCCTAGCGCGTCCATCGACCCGACAGCCCTATCGGGCCTATTGCTCGCGGGCCGGAATCGGCTCAGCTAGCGCCGCGCGCCCCGGAGCCGCGGGGAAGGGGTCGGCGAAGAACTGGGTCTCGTGCGTTACGAGACCGTCGGAGATCTCCATCACGCTGACCGAACATGTGGGCACGCTGTCGTAGGTGATCACGCACTCGCTCACCCAAAGGCCGCCGCCGCCCAGGATCCGGCGGATGGTGAAGTGCCGCTCGGCCGGGTGCCCGCCACGTTGCGCTTGAATCCTCGACCGGCCTCTGAATCGCTCGCCGGACTGGGGGTAGTCCAGAATCGCATCAGCAGCGTAGATCGCATGCTCAGCGTCAATGTCCCCGCGCTCGGAGGCCTCCCAGTGCTGCTGGATCCGAGCCCGGATGTCGGCTTCACGATCGATAGCGCTACTCACGCGTTCGTCCTCAGTGACCAGTAAGGAATGTTGCTGGCTCTGCTTGCCCGGCAGATCTTACCGGAGGCTCCTCTGCAGATTCGGACCTCGGCCTCATTCTGGCGCCGGCGTAACCGCCTGCGCAATACTGGGAGGCGATGCCGCGGGGGAACGCGGAGACGCTTCGATCCTTCTACGAAGGCCTCAACGGGAATCGCGTGTTATGCCGCTTGGGCGTCAGTGCGCTCGTGCCAGTCCGCCGAGCGCTTCCCACGCGTAGCGCAGCTTCTGCGGGGATCCCTGGAGCCTGCCCGGGACCCCTCCAGGCGGAGCCACCGCGGCTTTCTCCACAGGTCTCGCGCCGTGAGCGCTGTAGAACGCCTGGGCGTCGACGTTCTGTTCCAGGACCCAAAGATGAAGACCACTCCGTTCGTGTCTGCCGACGACGGCCTTGGCTGTTCGGGCCAGTAAGCCCGAGCCGACGCCTCGGCGTTGGTGCACCTGCGCGACATGGATGTTGTCGAGCAGTGCCCCCCAGTTTGGGTCCTCGTCGAACACCGTGTGCGCGAACCCGATCACGCCGCTCTCGTCCTCGGCAAGAATTGTGCAAGATCCAGGATCGGGTCGGCCCAGCCTGTCGGTCCACACGGACAGCCGATCGGCGTCAACGTCACCGTCGAGGAAGACATCGGCGTAGGCGCCACGATAGTGACGCCGCCAGCTGTCGGCGTGCAGCGCTGCGATAGCCCCAGCGTCGGATGGTCCAGCGAGGCGAAAGACCCGGTTGGCCGAGACGGCCGACGAGTATGCCGACAAGCGGCGCGAGCCCGCTATCCGCCGCTGCGGGAACTGGACCAACGCTGACCGCCGCGCCCACGGCTGGCAGGCACCTACAAGCGCAACGGACCACCTTTAGGGGCGGCCCGTTGATAGCGACGATAGGTCTTGGTTCGGCAACTACGACGCTGCGCCCTCGACCACCGGCGGACTATCGCCCACGTTGATGGCGACACGGCGTGGCTTGCGCTGCTCGGGCTTCGGCACGCGTACCTCGAGCACGCCATTCCTGAAGCTCGCCTCGATGCCCTCCGCGTCGATTCCCTCGGGAAGCGTCAGCGAGCGCGAGAAGCTGCCGAAGGCGCGCTCGATCCTGTGGTAGCCCTCCTTGCGGTCCTCGTGCTCGGACGTCCGCTTGCCGGAGACCGTCAGCACGTTGTCCTCAACCTCCACGCTGACGGCATCCTCGTCAATTCCGGGGAGGTCGGCCCGCAGCACGAAGTGATCGCTCTCCTCGACAAGGTCCATCGCAGGAACCCATCGACTTGACCCGGCGCCGTTACCAGTTGCGGCCTGGGCGTCGAAGGCCGTACCAAAGAGCCGGTTCAGCTCCTGCTGAATCGTCTGCAGCTCGCGTGCCGGCTCCCATCTAATCAATGCCATAGTGCCCTCCTTGGGGCTCGGTTTCTCTACTGAGTCACAGTATAAAATCTATGCGTGGGTCTATCAAGTCCTGCCATCGGATCCCGGGCTCCGGGGCTTGGACCGAGAGTCGTGCTGCCACGGCCAGCAGAGGTCGCGGCGCCAAGCCGGAATACTTGGTCGATGGCCGCAACGAACCTCGACGTGGTGCGCTCGATCTATTCGGGCTGGGGACGCGGCGACTTCAGCTCAGCCGCTTGGGCGGACCCTGAGATCGAGTACCTGGTGGTCGACGGGCCCGAACCCAGCCGCTGGAACGGCCTTGCGGGAATGGCGGAGGGCTGGCGAGACTGGTTGCGAGCATGGGAGGAGTTCCGGGCCGAGCCGGAGGAGTACATCGACCTCGGCGACGGACGGATACTCGTCCTCGTCCGCAACAGCGGACGTGGCCGGGTGAGCGGCCTCGAGCTCGAGCAGCGTTCGGTGGCGAACCTGTTCGAGCTCAACGAGGGGATGGTGAGGAGGCTGGTGATCTACCTGGAACGCCATCGTGCCTTCGCCGACCTGGGCCTCACCCCCCGAGACTGACGTGCGAGCGGCTCAGCCGCGGAAGTCGAGCACGTGATCGGGAGGCGCGAAGCCTTCCGCGAGATCCATGCCGTGGACTTCCTTGACGCTCCCGCGGAACCAGACGTCGAACGGGTCCTCCGAGGTCGCAAGAGCTCCCATCGCCGCCTGGATGTCGGGTGCTTCGATAAGAACGACGGCCACATCGCCGTCGGGTGTGCTCTGGATCCACACCGCCTCGCGCGCGATGCCTGCGCGCTTGCGTGAGGCCAGGTGGTCGGCCTGGCGCTCTCCGCTCGCAACGGACTCGATGTTGTCGCGGTCGGTTTGGGTCATGCCGGGCAGAATCGGCGATGCGAAGGCGATCGTCTGCATTGCTGCTCCCCAATCGGTCGGCTGGCGCTCCCGTAGCGCCGGCGGGTGTCGATCATACGTCCTGCGCGGCATCCGCCGGTCGCGGAGGGGGTTCGACGAGTTTCGCTCCCCCCGCGCGATCTGCGCCACGAGCGCGCCCCTGGATTCGGTGGCGAACGATCCGAGCCAATCGGATCAGCGCTTGAGTCCTTTCCGAGGAAGAGCTGCGATCACGGCGTCACCGGCCCCGGGCGCAGGATCTCGGGGTCATGGCCGGGGATGACGCTCACGCCGGCGTCGCGCATCGCACGCAGGCGCTCCGCCGAGCATCTCTGCCGTTCGTGATCGTCAGCGAAGACGGGGAAGCGGTGGTCGTCGAGACCCGATGCGAAGTGCGTTACATCGGCGCCGAGCACGAGCTCGCCGATGCGGATCGACTGGTGTCCCGGCGTGTGCCCGGGGGTGAGCAGGAGCAGGATGCTGCCGTCGCCGAGAAGATCGCAGTCGCCGTCGAGGAGGACAACTTCGCGGCTGTCACCGGCATAGTCGCGCGTCAGGAAGAAGTTGCGCTGCACGGCTGCGTCGTCATGGCCGGCCTGCCATTCGCTGCGCTGGATCACGATCGGCACCGTCTTCGGGATCAGCCCGAGGCCGCCGACGTGGTCCCAGTGCAGGTGCGTCAGCACGACCTTTGTCAGCGTGTCCACGTCGAGTTGTTCGGCGACGCTCTGCTGCTGCTCGAGGATTGACACCGCGAAGATGTCCGGCCGCTCGTAGTAGGCGGCCGGGTCCGCGACGGCCGCAGGGTTGAGACCGGTGTCGATCAGGATTCGCTCCGTGTCCGTCTCGACCAGGTAGGCGGGGATCGGAAAGCGAATGCTCCGGTCCATGTCGTCACCCGCCCGGAAGATCCCGGCCGGCGCCGTGAACCAGCCCACGTTGAGTCGCTCTATCTTCATCGATGCCTCCTGACGGTGACGGGACGGGCGAGGGATCGGCCAACCAGCCGATGGCACCCGGGCTTCTATTCGTGCAACCCGCGCCGCTGGGCTGGCCTGGCCGGATTCGAGGGCAGGGTGTCCTTGCGGCCGGCGCGGCGACGCGCGAGAATCGCTCCATGTCCGGTCAGCCGCGACAGGTCGTGTTGGTCGTCTTTGACGGCATGCAGCTGCTCAACGTGCTCGGCCCGGCTGAGGTGTTCGACGCGGCCAATCGCGTCCTCGAGGATCGGCCCGGCTACCGGGTGCTCGTTGCATCGGAGGACGGCCGTGCCGTTCGCAGCGCGCCGGGGGTACGCATCGCGACGGACGCAGCCCTGGCGCACGTGAGGGCGCGCGGCCTTGACACGCTGATCGTCGCCGGTGGCATGAACATCCACGATGTCAGCTGCGATCCACGCCTGAGAGACGAGCTGCGCCGGCTCTCTGCAAGGGCACGGCGGACTTGCTCGGTGTGCACCGGCGCGTTCCTGCTCGCCGAGGCCGGGCTGCTCGACGGTCGCAAGGCGACCACGCACTGGGCATTCTGCGCCGCGCTTGCGCGCGCCCATCCCGAGGTCAGCGTGGAACCGGACCGCATCTTCGTGCGCGACGGCGCGACAACGACCTCGGCCGGCGCAAGCGCCGGGATCGACCTCGCGCTGGCACTCGTGCAGGAAGATCACGGGGCCGACGTGGCGCGGAGGGTCGCCAGGTGGCTCGTCGTCTTCCTGCAGCGTCCCGGTGGGCAGTCCCAGTTCTCAGAACGTCTCTCGCTGCCCACGACGACCAGCTCTCACGTGCGCACGCTGCTGGATGAGATCGCTGCCGATCCGGCCGCCGACCACCGCCAAGCACAGCTCGCGCGACGGGTGTCCCTTTCCGAGCGGCATCTGCGACGTGTGTTTCTCGAGCAGACTCACACGACCCCCGCTCGGTTCGTCGAGCGGGTGCGCGTGGAGAGCGCCCGAGCGATGCTCAATCAGGGATCAGCGACGATCGAGACGGTGGCAAGGCAGAGCGGGTTCGGCAGTCCGGAGACGATGCGCCGCGCGTTCCTGCGCGTGATCGGCATTGGGCCGGCCGATTACCGCGAACGCTTCCAGCGCACGCTCGGATGATTGCGACAGCGGAAGCGACGAGATTCGGGGCATATGTCTCAGATGGATGGCTGTGTCAAGGGCGCCGGATGGAGCTCGCCAAGCCGCTGACCGGCGTTCGCTGAAGCCGTGGGCCGGTCACGAACGTCCCGCCCGATCGGCGAATCTCGGGAGTAAGGCGGCACTCGTTCCTCGATCCACCTGGGCTCGCTCGTTCGGAGCCAGGCCCGACAGAGCGGGCGAGGGATCTCCTGCACGAGGTACGAGGTCCGTCGCCCAGTCCGGCAGCTCCGAGCTCGCTGCCTCGAACAGCTGCCGCGAAAATGGAAAGTCCGAGCCGAATGCAATGTGGTCGAGCGGCGCCACTTCGCGAAGGCAGGCGAGCGCCGGTGGCGCATAGCTCAGGGCGGTGTCGTAGTAGGCACGCGCGAAGTACGCCGGTGGCCCATCCGGCACGTTGCCCGCCACGAGCTCATTGAAGGCGCCGAGCGACAGCCGGAACCCCAGATACGGAAGCGCCCCGCCGGCGTGGGCGAAGATCCAGCGGATGTTCGGGAAGTTCTTGAACACCCCCAGATACATCAGGTTGACGAATGCGCGCGTGGTGTCGAACGGGAACTCGAAGAGAAAGGGCGGATACACCAGTGTTGGCCGCTCCGCCGGTACCGCGGGGTGCACGAAAACCAGGGCGGCCCTCTGATCCAACGCGGCATAGAGGTCTCCGAGCGCGGGGTCACCGAGGTAGACGCCGTCGACGTTGGAGAGGAGTGCGACGCCGTCGAGCTTGAGGGCATCGAAGGCGTGCTCGAGCTCCTGCAGTGCCGCGGCGACGTCGGGCAGGGGCAGCGACGCGAGCGCGCCCCAGCGGTCGGGCTCCGAGCCGATCAGCGCGGCGGCTTGCTCGTTGACCAGCCTCGCAGTCTCCTTGGCTTCGCCGATGTCTCCGAAATAGACGCCCGGATCGCTGATCGACACCACCGAAGCGTCGATGTTCCAGGCCCGCATGAACTCGTCGTGAAGCGCCGCAGACCAGTCGGGCAGCGCCATCCCCATGACGGCATCCGGGCCCTGTCGCTCGACGACGGCTCGGTACCCATCGGGAATGAAATGGGTATGGAGATCGATCCTGCCGTGCGTCACGCACTCATCTCATCGACTCGGCCGGAGCACGCGACCCCGGCGCGGGCTGAACTGCGACGGGTTCAATCCGGCTCCGCCCGACCGCCCGCTTCATCGCTCAAACGTGAGAGCTCCTCATCGCTGAAGCTACCCTCGTCCTCCGCGAGCACTTCGTGTGCCCGATCGAGATCGCGCGCGCCGACGAACACATCACGCGCACCCGAGTAGCCCCATTCAGGGCCGCCTATGGTGCGCTGAGAGATTGCGTGGATGTCCGCCGCCAACAGACGCTCACGGATCAGCTCGGCCTCCGCTTCACTACCGACCGTGGTCACGATCTTGAGCTCCTCGGACATGCCAGCGAAGGGTACACCGGCCTCGCTCCGCCCACCGCCGTATGGGCTCGCGCAGCGTCTGCGAGCTAGGGACGTTGCGGACTTGCCACGTCGAGCACCGGCAACCCGTGCCCTTGATCCTTCGATCGATACATCGCCCCGTCAGCACGGTTGACGAGCTCGTCGGCCGTGACGCCCGCAGCGTCTACACAGGCGACGCCGACGCTCGCGCGCAGCTGTATAGGACCGCTCGCAAGGACAAAGCTGTGGCTGAGAGACTCGGAGATGCGCTGCGCCACCTGCATCGCCGCCGCAGATCCCGAGATGCCCCGCAGGAGCATTATGAACTCATCGCCACCCAGGCGCCCAACGATGTCGTCGCGACGACTGACGTCCTTCAGCCGTTCGGCGAGCTGAACGAGCACCTCGTCGCCCGCAGCATGTCCGCGGGTGTCGTTGACGGACTTGAATTCGTCGAGATCGACATAGACGACTGCCGTCATCTGCGGATCGTCCCGCTCGACCTCTGTTTGCAGGGCACTCAGGATCGAGGAGCGGTTGTAGCAACCTGTCAGGGCGTCGAAGGTCGCGCGCTTCTCAAGCTCTTGTCGCGCGCGGACACTGTCGGTGATGTCGAGAACTGAGGTGATCGCGCCGCTCACCTCGCCGCTGGGGCGCAGCAGGGTCCGAATGCTCATCAGCGCGCAGCGCCACTCCCCCGACGGCAGCACAAAGTCGACCTCGACGTCCTGGTCGACTCCTTCGTCGAGCACTCGCCTGAGCGCCGTCGTGAAGGCCCTCATGCCCCCGTCTGTGAGGGTACTGAGCAACGTCCTCATCGAGGGCGCCGTCTCGGAGCCCTCGTCGTCGGATACAGGCGCGGTGCTCGAGCAGGCGGAACCCGCGTAGGGCGAGCCATGCAGGATCTCCAACAGGCGGGCATTGTTGTAGACCACTTCTCGTTCGGCGTCGACCTGCAGCAGCCCGTCCGGCATCCCGTCGGTGAGACGACGCAGCAGCTCCTCGCGCTCCTGCAAGGCCTCCTGGGCCGCCATCTCCGCCGACACGTCGATCAGCTCGACGAGCACGTGATTGCAGTCAGGCTGGTTGAGGTAGTTGTGCAGCGTCGTGTCCACCCAGACCCAGCTGCCGTCCTTGCGCTTGCGCCGCAGCCGCGTGTGCTGGTCGCGGTGCGTGGACAGCACTGCGAGCCATCCCTCGACCGCGCGGCCCTGGTCATCAGGGTGGATCTGGTCGAGCACCGAATTGCCGATCAGTTCCTCGGCGGTGAACCCGAACATCTGTGTGAACGCGTCGTCACACTCCAGAACCTTCGCGTGTTCATCCTCTGTAAGCGTTGAGAAGCGCGGCGCGGCGGGAGGCAGCTCCTCGACGGGACTGCCCTCTTCCGCCAGCTCCTCGCCGGGGATGAGGATTCCGAGCAGAACGTCCTTGGTCTCGCGCAGATCGAGGAAGTGCAGTGTCACCCAGCGAGAAGGTTTGTCGAGCAGACGGACCCTGCCCTGGACGGCGCCTTCCCGATGAACTTGCTGCCACAGCATAACCACCGTCGTGCGGTCCTCCGCGACCACGCTGTCGATCAGCGCCCGTCCCTCGATAGCCTCCTGGCCCCACAGTGGCACCTGCCCGGGGATCGGGACGATCAGGCCGCTGGCGGAGAGGCCGCAGACGAGGGCGTCGGGGTGCTCGCGCAGCAGCGCCTCGGCCGCCAGGTCGATGGTGTGGTCATGTTCGACGAGATTGCTTGACATTGTGTGGAAGTGGAACTGATGCAGATTCAAACGGGCTGAGAAAGCCCGCATAGCCGAATCGGCCGTGCCGGAGACAGCTTGAACAAGGGCGGCGGGCGTGGACGTCTGGCCTACAGCACCGCGACCGGGCCGCGTGGGCCCGGTTGCGGCCGGCTCCCGGACGTCCTGCCTCCGGCGGCTCAGTCCGCCTGAAGATCGGCGATACTTGGTGGCAGGCTCTCAATTCACGAGCTGCATGTGGGGTTCGGGTCACTCCTCCACGTGCCGTTCGTCAGCCGACGCGTGCCGAGTTGCTCGCGGGCCGACAAACACTCGAACGCGTGAGGAAGCGGGAGCCTGCAATCGCCATGAACGCGAACTCCCAAGATGTCCACGCCGTCGATTCCCTCGGTGTGATCACCGATGCGCTGGCGCGCTCGGACGAGACCCTGGAGTTGGCGGCGCGCCATCTCGATCCCTCGCTCGTGAACGTGCTTCGGATTCTCGGCTTCGACAAGCAATACACCTCGGCGCAGGGGTCCTATCTCTACGACGCCGCCGGTCGCGCCTATCTGGACTTTCACACCGGCGAGGGATTTGCGAGCCTCGGTCATAACCACCCCGACGTACGCGAGGTGCTGCAGGCGACGCTCGCTGCGAACGTCGTCGATGGCGTGCAGCTGCACTACTCGGCGCTGGCGGGCATGCTCGCCGAGGCGCTGACCGAGCGACTGCCACGGGGGCTCGACGCCGTGTTCTTCACGAGCACGGGCGCCGAGGCGGTGGACTCGGCAATGAAGTTCGCGCGCGCTGCGACCGGCCGGTCGTGCTTTCTCTCGTGCGAGAACGCCTTTCACGGCGTCACCCTCGGACCGCTGGCGCTGGTCGGTGACGAGTTCTTCAAGGAGGGCTTCGGACCGATGCTGGCAGGCTGCCGGCGCGTCCCCTTCGGCGATCTTGGGCGCTTGGACGCCGAGTTGCGGGGGAAGGACGTCGCGGCCTTCGTCGTCGAGCCGATCCAGGGCCGCATGGTGACGCTCCCACCCGCGGGCTATCTGCAGGCCGCGCAGGCACTGTGCCGGCGCTACGGCACGATGTTCGTCGTCGACGAGGTCCAGACCGGTCTCGGGCGCACCGGCAGCTGGTTCGCTCTCGAGCAGTGGGCGCTCGAGCCGGACTTCGTGCTCGTCGGCAAGGCGCTCAGCGGGGGCTACATGCCGGTCGCGGCGATGGTCACGCGCCGGGAGATCTACCAGAAGGCGGTGGGCACGCTCGAGCGAAGCTATGTGCACCAGTCCACGTTCGGGCGCAACCGCCTGTCGATGGCCGCCGGTCTGGCCACGATGCGCATCATCACACGCGACCGCCTGCTCGAGCATGCAACCCACATCAGCACCGTGCTGCTCGAGGGTCTCGCCGAGCTTCAAGAACGCTACGAGATGATCAAGGAGGTTCGTGCCAGCGGACTGATGATCGGGATCGAGCTGTGTGCGCCGCGCTCACGCGTTGCCCGGCTCAACTGGCGATTGATTCACATGGCAAGCGAGGGGCTGTTTCCTCAGCTGATCGTGATCCCTCTGCATCGCGACCACGGCGTGATCACGATGGCGGCCGGCAAGAACGACGTGATCAAGCTGCTGCCGCCGCTGACACTCTCCGAAGAGGAGGCGCGCAGCTTCCTCGGCGCGCTCGACGCCGTGCTCGCCGAGTGTCACGGCGCCGCGAGCAGCAACTGGTCGGTCGTGCGTGATATCGCCAAAGCGACGCTCAGCCGCCGAACCGGTGAGGACACGTCGGCCGACGAGCGGACGCCGTTCCGCGGCCGGACGATCGATCCCTTGCGCGAGGACGTTTGCCTCGTGACCGGCGCGACCGGGTTCATCGGCGGTCGCCTCGCCAGCCGATTGGTCCAGGAAGGCCATTCGGTTCGCTGCCTCGTGCGCGACAGCAGCGACACCTCGCAGCTCGACCAGCTGGATGTGCAGATCGCTGTCGGCGACCTCACGAGCGCGCATTCGCTCAGACGCGCCGTGGAGGGCTGCCGGCACGTGTTTCACTGCGGCGCGCTCGTGACGGACTGGGCCACCAAGCAGGAGATCTCGCGCACGAACGTCGAGGGAACGCGGAGCCTGCTCGAAGCGTCCGTCGGCGCATCGGTCCAGCGCTTCATTCACTTCAGCACCACGGACGTCTACGGCTATCCCGAAGGGGCGGTTGACGAGAGCTACGCGGCCAGCGGGTTTCGGAACTGGTACGCACAGACGAAGCTGGATGCCGAGTGCGAGGTCCGCCGCTTCGAAGCAGCACACGCGCTGGACGCCGTCATCCTGCGCCCTGCGACGGTCTACGGACCCGGTTCCACCGACGTCGTCGGTGAGATCGCGCGTGCCATCCGCGCTCGCAACATGCTGCTGGTGGACCGCGGTCGCGCGGTCGCGGGTCTGTGTTACGTCGAGAACCTGGTCGATGCGGCGGTGCTCGCGGTCGGCCACGACGGGGCGCCCGGCCACGCCTTCAACGTCAGCGACGGGCTGAGCGTCACATGGAAGGAGTTCACCGACGGCCTGGCCGAGGGACTCGGCTGTTCAAGGGTCCGCTGGAGCCTGCCGTACTGGCTGGCGAACGGCCTCGGCTTCTCTCTGGAGCACGGCTACCGACTGCTGCGCAAGACCACCGGCCTGGAGGCGCCGCCACTGCTCTCGCGCCAGGCCGTTCAGGTGCTCGGTAACAACCAGGACTTCAGCAACCGCAGAGCCAGAGAGCTTTTGGGCTGGGAGCCACGCATCGACTATTCCGCCGGCCTCGAGGCGACGCTCGCCTGGCTGAGGAGCGAGTACCTGCCCGCATAACGCTCGGCTCGCCGCTGTCGAGCGGACTTGCTGAACACGTCCCCGCCTCAGTCGCCGGTCGCCGAGAAATGCTCGGGATCGACGGGGCCGAGGACTCCCCCAACGAGTTCTCCGGGCGCAAATAGCTCCGTCCTCAACGGCGATCTTGCCCCGTCCACACCCACGAGACTACGCATGCGCGCGGAACCTGGCCAAACGGCCGATTTTTGACGGCTTTTGTCAACCTGGCCCACCCCGTGAACGATGCCGAGCGAACACCGGGAGGACGCGTCGAGATCCTGTGACCACGTTAGGGGTATGCCTGATGAAGCGCCGCCTCACATCGATCCCGATCGCCATCGCGCTCATCGCAGCGGCAGCCGCTCAGGCGCAGGCGCAGCCACACGGGCCTTCCCTCAGCGTCGCCTCCGCCAGGGCGGCGGTTGATCGTTTTGCCGGCGAGCTCACCTATCAGATCACGGGTACCGGGACCGCTACGCCGGTGAGCTGGCAGGTCTTCGCCTGCGCGAAGGGCCGCGTCGGCGTGAGATGCACAGGTGAATGGACTCTCGCAAGCAGGAAATGCGCGGTGAGTTTGGAGGCCCTGCAGGGACGCTCAGCGATCCATGTCAGACAGCTTGGAAAGGTGACGTGCTACGAACAGAACGACGGCGTCGTTAACCCGTCACCGTAGCCACACCCTCAACGAGCGCCGATCGTCACTCAGGCCTGCCCGCGCACCGCATCGCCGGTGCCCGTGTTGTAGACGCTGAGGTAGAAGGTCTTCGGATTGGCCCGGAGACGCCCGAGGAACGCCGCCGGCACCGGCGCACAGCCTGAGGGCGCATACCCCTTGCCGAGGGGTATTCCGGGGGTCGAGGGGGTGCCCGACGGCGTGGGCTGGATGGTGACGATCGTGGGCGTCGTGGTGCTGGTTGAGATCGCGAACGTCTTGATCGGAGAGATACTCCAGCAGAGCTGATCACCTGCGGACCTCACGTTCAGGACCGCGACGCCGGAAGCGGTTGACGCCCCGCTCGAGCCGGCGACGTGGGTGAGTTTGATGCTGTAGGTGGCCGCCTTGACCGCCGAGCCGCTGGTCGCCGACGAGGCGGCGGCCGTGGAGCTCGTGCCCGTCGTCGAGGCGGAGTTAGCCGAGCCGCCACCGCAACCCGCGAGTGCTAGTAACAGCGACGCGCCGATCACCGCACACACACCCGCAAAACCCCTGCACGTCCCCATCGCAGCCTCCGCTTTGTCAGTGGATCGCGTCCCCATCGCAGCCTCCGCTTTGTCAGTGGATCGGCGATTATAATCCGCACGCCGGGCCTCGCGGGACTAGAACGGCAGACCGTGCACATCCACACGGCCGAGCGGCCACTCGACTTCGCCGCGCAGCGGCCGCCACATCGAGAGCATCGGCATTTCGATGCGCCCCTGCGGCTGATCAACCCACACCGGCCCCGCGACCCCGCGGAAGCCAAAGCGCCCGTACACGGCTGCGAGCTCGGGCCGGCAGAACAGCATCGCGCGATCCGGACCCATGCCCCCGGCGATCCTCAGCAGCGGTTCGAGCAGCCGCGACATGAGGCCGCGCCCACGAAGCGATCGATTCACAATCACGCCACCGAGACCAACGACCTCGAAGCGCTCGCCGCTGTCGACCTCCACGGTGACCTTCACAACCCCTGCGGCGGCGAGGAGTCGCCCCTGCGCAGCGCGCAGCGCCACATGACGATCCTTCGTCCGCCACTGGAGCCCCGCTCCGATCGGACCGAACGGCTCCTGCTCGCCGGCCGCCAGGGCGACCCAATCGTCTTCGGTCAGCCTGCCGAGCTCGACCAATTCCATACTGCCACCGTACCGGCCATATGGGAGTTGACGCCGGGATTCCGATACTTCGCTGCTGAACAGGGGTTAGCGAGAGCAGGTGTGAATCGCGTTTGACCGCTTCGATGGTCAGCGCACAAGCGAACGGGGAGTCTCATGCAAGCCAAGCGGTGTGTCATCGTCGGGGTCGTCTGCGCGCTTTCGGCGATAGTCGGCGCGACGTGCGCAATCGCGGCGCCCGTGTCGGTCGGCCACTCCGGCTGGACGTGGGGCGATCCAGTACCCCAGGGCAACACACTCAACAACGTGGCGTTCATAGGTGCCCGCGGGTTTGCCGTCGGTGAATTCGGCACCGTGTTGCGCTCTGATGACGGTGGCGCCAGCTGGATCGGGCTCGCGAGCGGGACAAAGAGCAGCCTCTCGCTCGTGCAGGAGGTGGACCCCAACACGGTCATCGTCGGTGGTGGATGCACGGTGCGGGAGTCCGTCAACGGAGGTGAAAGCTTCGCGCGTCTGCCCGTCGACGAATCGGAGGGCAACTGCCCGACGAAGATCGCATCGTTCTCCTTCCTGAGTGCCAGCACGGGCTTCGTTGAGCAGTCCGATGGCAGCATCCTGCTGACCACAAACGGCGGGCAGACGCTGCAGCAAAAGACACCCGTGCCACTGAACGGCGCGACGGCGTCGAAGCTCGAGTTCATCTCGCCGAGCACGGGGTTTGCGCTGAGCGGGGGGACCGGCGGGCGCATACTGCGTACGACCGACGGCGCCAACTCCTGGACGCAGGTGGCCTCCGCTGGAGCACCCCTGGCCGATATCTCCTTCGTCACGCCGACGACGGCGTACGCCGTGGGCGCACACAGCACGCTGCTGCGGAGCACCGATGGCGGTGCCAGCTGGACGGCGCTGGCGCTGGCGCTCCCGCCGGGCACGCCAGCGCTCGAACTCACCCATATCTCCTGCAGCGATGTCATGCACTGCCTGATGTCCACCGCCCCGGCCGCGGGCGCTAACACGAACGTACTGGTGCGGACAACCGATGGAGGGCTGACGGGTTCGCTGGTATCACCCTCCGGGGAGAATCTGCTCGCGGTCTCCTTCTCGACCTCGACGAACGCCGTGGCCGTCGGCGAGACCGGCGCGACCGTGCTCTCATCCGACGGCGGCGCCACCTTCCAGACCGCGATCTCACGCGCACTGGGGAGCCTCTATTCGAGATGGATTCGGATCGGGCCCTCCGCGCTCGACGCCTACGCGCTCGGCAACACAAGCCAGATCGCGGCCACCACCAACGGCGGCGAGAGCTGGGGCCTGTTGCGCGTGCCGAGCTCCGCACCGCTCGCGGATGTCGACTTCCCGACGACGTCGGTCGGCTACGTCGTAAACAGCTCCGGCGCGCTCTTCCGCACCGGCGACGGGGGCCTCAGCTGGTCGATCCTGAGCTCCGGCGGCGGCACACCGTCGGCGCTTGTGGCGCCCGATGCGACCACCGTGCTGCTTACCGGTCCGACGGGCGTTCGGCGGTCCACCGACGCCGGCGCGAGCTTTGCCTCGGTGAAAACATCGATCGTGACCGCTCGGGCGCACGGCCGGCAGCGAAAGGTGAAACTGTCGAGCTTCAACCTTTCCGGTGGCGCTCAGATCGCCGGGGGGGCGATCCTCGCCTACGGCAGCGATGTGCTGGAGTCCACCGACGGTGGCAGCCGCTGGACCCTGCTTCCGCGTCCGCTGCCCAGATACCCGGTATCGGCGATCTCCTTCCTCAGCCCGAGCACCGGGTATGAGGTCTCCGCCGGGCGCATGTTCTTCACCGACAACCGTGGCCACAGCTTCAGGGAAATCCGCTCGATCGGCGCGGCTGCCGTCGACGCTCCGGGGCAGATGTCCTTCAGCAGCCCATCAAAGGGATACGTGCACGTGCCCTTCGATTCCGCCGGCGCCGCCAATGTCCTGCTGCGGACCGAAAACGGCGGCCAAAGCTGGACACCCGAGAGCCTGCCGGCGGCCCTCACCGTCGTGGCGGCGGCCGGCTCGGTCGACTACGCCGGAGGTGAAAACGGGACGGCTGACGCCCTCTTCCAGACGACCGACGGCGGGCTGAGCGCGAGCCCCTCGAGGCTCACCCTCGCGATCGCGGGCGCTCACAGGTTGAGCGCGAGGAGGCTGAGGAAGAGCGGCGACCGGGTGCACCTCGTTGGACGTCTCAGCCCGGCGCTCGGCGGCGAGACCGTGGCCGTGTCACATCGAGCGATCGGCGGTTCCTGGCACGTGAATGACGTCACGGTCACCTCGAGCGGCACGTTCGCGCTGAGCGTGAGCGGTGTCACCCAGACCACGGACTTCGTCGCCCAGTGGACCGGCGAAGGCACCGTCGGCGGCGCCGGAACGGCGGCGCTGAGACTCACCGTGAGCCGAGGCTAGCGCTTCGAGGCGAGGGCCGGGAGCTGCTGGGTGATGCAGTGGATGCCGCCGCCCCCGAGGATGATCTCGCGGGCAGGAACCCCCACGACCTCGCGCTCGGGGAAGCAGCCTCGCAAGACCTCCCGGGCGACATCGTCCAAGCGGGCGTCGAGCAGCGGGAACACGATCCGCTCCGTTGCCGGGTAGAAGTTGACGTAGGAGGCAGCCATGCGCTCACCGGCTCGGCGTGGCTTCGTTGTGGGCACGACCTCGAGCCCGCTCGCCTCCTCCTCGCTGATCGTAAGCGGGCCCGGCGAGGGGATACGCACCACCTCGAGTGATCTGCCGCGGGCGTCTCTCGCGCGCTCCAGCCGCTCGAGCGCGTCGCGCGAGATCGCGTGCTGGGGGTCGGAGCGATCTTCGGCCCAGCTGAGCAGCACGACGCCGGGACGGACGAAGCAGGCGAGGTTGTCGACATGCCCGTCCGTCTCGTCGTTGTAGACCCCTCGGCCCAGCCAGATCACGCTCTCGGCGCCGAGGTAGTCGCGCAGGAGCTGCTCGAGCTGCTCCCGCGAGAGCTGGGGGTTGCGATTCAGATTGAGCAGGCACTCTTCGGTCGTGATCACGGTGCCCTCCCCGTCGACGTGGATCGAGCCGCCCTCCAGCACGATCGGCGCCCGGTAGCGGTCGGCTCGCTCGATCTCGAGGACCTTCTGCGCGACGAGCTCGTCGCGGTCCCAGCGCGCGTACAGGCCGCCCTCATGCCCGCCCCAGGCGTTGAAGCGCCAGTCGACCCCACGCCGCCCGCCGCCGGCGTCGAGCAGGAAGGTCGGGCCGACGTCACGCATCCAGGCGTCGTCGCTCGACATCTCGACGGTACGAATCGAGGGCGCGAGTGCGGCGCGGGCGTGCGCGTACTGCGTCCCGGAGACGGCCATCGTCACGGGCTCTGAGACGTTTATCGCCTCGGCCACGGCCGCATAGGCCTCCTGCGCCGGTTCGGCCCGCAACCGCCAGTTGTCCGGGCGCTCGGGCCACAGCATCCAGCAGCCGGCGTGCGGCTCGTGCTCGGCCGGCATGCGGTAGCCGTCGGCGGCGGGCCTTGAGGCGATCGTCGCACTCACGTGGCTCGTGATCGTAGCCACCGCCACGACGCGGCGCGACCGTGCGCACTGCGGGCACTCGAGCGGCTGTGTCCTCGACAACGACCGCCTAGAGTCCCTCAGCATGCAGGACGTTCGTCTGATCGTCGCTTCAGAGACGCTCCCCTCTCCCGCCCGCGCGCGCCCGCCGCAGCGTGCTTCATTCCGGATCGCCGCCGTGCAGCACGCCTGGCATCGTGATCCGGCCGAGCACGAGGCGGCGCTCGAGGGTGCGATCAGGCTCGCGGCCGGCGAGGGCGCGCAGCTCATCTGCCTGCAGGAGCTGACGCTCAACCGCTATTTCGCCGTCGATCCGGGCGGTCGCGACGCGGCTGGAGTCGAGCCGGAGGAGCTTCCCGGCGGCCCCACCCACCGCTTCGCGGCCCGCATGGCGCTCGAGACCGCGACCCATGTGCACGCGTCGCTGTATGAGCGTGCCGAGGGCGGTGATGGCCTCGGCTACAACACGGCGATCGTGGTGGCCCCCGACGGCCGCCTGATCGCGCGCACGCGCAAGCTGCACATCCCGGTCACGGCCGGCTACCACGAGGATCGATACTTCCGCCCCGGCCCGGCCGACGCCGAGGCCTTTCCGCTCGTCGCCCTCGGCGGGGCGAACTTCGGCCTGCCCACCTGCTGGGACCAGTGGTTTCCCGAGCTCGCTCGGGCCTACAGCCTGGCCGGCGCCGACGTGCTCGTCTACCCCACGGCGATCGGCTCGGAGCCCGATCACCCGGACTTCGATACGGAGCCCCTGTGGGAGCGGGTGATGATCGGCAATGCGATCGCCAACGGGGTCTTCATCGTCGCCGTGAATCGCGTCGGCGAGGAGCCCCCGTTGCGCTTCTACGGCTCATCCTTCGTCTGCGACCCCTACGGCAGGAAGCTCGTGCAGGCTCCGCGCGATGAACCGGCTGTCCTCGTCGCCGATCTCGATCTCGACCAGCGGCGCGACTGGCTCGAGCTGTTTCCGCTGCTCCAGAGCCGGCGACCCGAGGCCTACGCGCGTCTGACGGATCGAGCCTCGCTCGACTAGGAAGCCGCCGGGCGCGACAGGCGGACTCAGTCGCGGGCACGCAGGGGATCCTCAGCTGCCGGGGAAGTTCAGCGGATGGACCCCTCCCAGCAACAGGCGCCCTACCTCGATGCGCTCCTTCAGTACGCTCAGCGCCGGCCCGCGCGCCTGCACGTGCCCGGACACAAGGGCGGCCAGGGCGCCGATGAGGGACTGCTTGCGGCGATCGGCGAGCGGGCCCTGAGCCTCGACATTCCCGCGCTCACCTACGGGGTCGATGTCGGCCCCAGCCCCACGCCGTTCGAGCGCGCGCAGCGGCTCGCGGCCCAGGCCTGGGGAGCCAGGCGCGCGTGGTTTCTCATCAACGGCGCCTCCCAGGGCAACCTCGCGGTCGGCCTCGCGCTCGCCCACGGCGGTGACCAGGTGGTGGTGCAGCGAAACGCCCACTCGAGCACGATCGACGCGCTCGTGCTGTCGGGCATGCGTCCCACCTTCGCCGCGCCGGAGGTCGACGCCGAGCTGGGTCTGGGTCACTGCCTGACCCCCGAGACGCTCGCGAGCGCGCTGGCGGCGACGCCGTGCGCGGTGGGCGCGTGGATCGTCTCGCCGACCTACTTCGGGGCGGTCGCCGACGTCAGGGCGCTGGCAGCGATCGCCCACACGCGCGGCGTGCCGCTGATCGTGGACGAGTCGTGGGGCGCACACCTCGCGTTTCACGAGGCGCTCCCCGAGCACGCCCTCGCAGCGGGTGCCGATCTGGTGATATCGAGCACGCACAAGATCGTCGGCAGCCTCACCCAGTCAGCGATGCTCCACCTCGGTCACGGCGCCGGCGAGATGATCGGCGAGGACGCTGTCGATCGCGCCGTGACGCTGACCGAGTCGACCAGCCCGAGCTCGCTGCTCGGCGCTTCGCTCGACGCGGCGCGCCGCCAGGCGGCGGTGCGCGGACGCGCGCTGCTCGAGCACACGATGGCGACGATCGCACGGACACGCGAGCAGATCCGCGCGATCGACGGGCTGGACGTGCTGGACGATCGGCTGGCGGGGCGCCCGGGGGTGTTCGCATACGATCCGCTGAGGTTGGCGGTGGATGTGCGCGGCGTCGCGGCGAGCGGCTATCAGCTCGCGCCACTGCTGCGTGAGATCGACGACATCAACCTCGAGCTGTACGGCCAGAATGTGCTCGTGGCCGTGTTCGGCATGGGCGAGCGCGAACTGGGAGAGGCGCCCCGACTCGTCAACGCCCTGCGCGAGGCGATCGCCCGCGTGGGCCTTGAGCCGGGTGGAGCCCGCGAGAGCTTCGCCGCGCCACCGCCCTGGGGCGAGCTCGTGATGACCCCGCGCGAGGCCTACCTCGGCGCCCAGGAGGTGGTCGTGGCCGCGCAGGCGGTCGGGCGGATCGCGGCCGAGTCGCTGGCCACCTATCCGCCGGGGATACCCAACGTGCTTCCCGGGGAGCGCCTGTCGGCGGAGACCCTCGCCTACGTGCAGCACACGCTCGAGCTGGGCGGAAGCGTGCGCGGCGCGAGCGACCGTCTGCTGCGCACTGTGCGCGTGGTCGTCGAGCGCTGACCTCGTCAGTCGTCGCGGGCGCGGGACGCCCAGCGCTCCGCCCAGGCATAGATCGGCGGAAACGCCTCGAGCAGCCGCTCACCCTCGCTCGTGAGGCGATAGCCCCCATCGCCGCCCGCCACGATCCCGGCGACCCGCAGCTCGCCAAGGCGCTGATTCAGAACGCTCGAGGACATGTCATCGCAGCGCTCCTGCAGCGCACGGAACGCCAGCGGGCCATCGCGCAGCTCCCAGATCGTGCGCAGCGCCCAGCGACGGCCGAGGAGGTCGAGCAGGGCCATGATCGGCCTGCCGCTGTCCGAGCCACGCGCGGGAGCGCCCGGCCGGGGCGTCTGGCTCGCCGCTCGAGCACGTGGGCTGGGCTCAGCCGTCCTGCTTCGCGGGCTCACCTGGACGCACTTCGGAAATAGAAGCAGTACAGTCTGTGCTGCTGAAATCGAAGCAACATCAAAAAGGAGTGTACCGCCGATGACCGACCACGCAGCCCGCATCGCGCCGCTCGCGCCGCCGTATGACGCTGACACCGAGGCCGCGCTCTTGAAGTGGATGCCGCCCGGCAGCCCGATCGAGCCGCTGCACCTGTTCCGCACGCTCGTCGTCCACGACACGCTGGCAAGCCGTATGCGCCCTCTCGGCGCCGGCATCCTCGGCTCCACGGCCCGCGTGCCCGCGCCGCTTCGGGAGGTGATGATCCATCGCACGTGCGCGCTCACCGGCGCCGAGTACGAGTGGGGTGTCCACGCGATCGCATTCGGCGGGCCGCTCGGCCTCAGCGATGAGCAGCTGCGCTCGACCGTGCACGGCTCGTGGCAGGACCCATGCTGGGACGCAGAGCAGGCGAGCGTCCTGCGGCTGGCTGAGGAGCTGCATCACACGAGCACGGTCTCCGAGGAGCTGTGGCTGTCCCTGACGCTGCAGTTCGACGCCGCCCAGATAATCGAGCTGCTCGTCACGGCGGGCTGGTACCACGTCATCAGCTACGTGTGCAACGGCGTGCGCGTCACACCGGAGGACTGGGCGGCGCGCTTCCCGCGGTCATAGGCGCGGCCACTCCGCTCGTCGCGGCGCTGTTGCGCGCCCTCGGCGATCATTCGCAGGGCGATCCGATCACCCAGGTCGCGGCCGTCAGCGCCTGAGGACGATCGCGTAGCCGCCCGCAGCGGTCTCGCGCAGGCGCGGGCTCAGGCAGCGCGATTGGCGAGCAGATCGGCGTCGGCGCGGCGGATCACGTCCTCTGCGGAATCCTCGCCGCCGAGCTCGGCGAAACCGACGGAGATCGAGGCCCTGGTTGAACCCGTCTCCAGAGCAGCGGAGACGTCGTGAAAGCGCCGGCGAACCGCCTCCACGTCGACATTCGGCAGCGCGCACACAAACTCATCGCCGCCGAAGCGCATGATCAGATCGTAGGAGCGCAGGCAGCCACGCAGCGAGTCGGCGACGGCGACGAGCAATGAGTCACCGGCGAGGTGTCCCTGGCTGTCGTTGACCTGCTTCAGGCCATCGACGTCGACAAAGGTCACAACCAGCGCTTCGGGCGCGCGATGCGCACGATCAACCTCTCGCTGAAGCTGTTTCATCCCGGCGCCCCGACGCCGCACGTTGGTCAGCTCATCGGCTTCGGCTGCTTCCCGGTCGACCGCAGCCTGCGCGCGATCCCGAGCAGCGAGCGTACGATCGTGAGCGGCCTCGGCCCGTTCCTCGGCGGCCCTCGAGCGATCACCGCTCGCCCTGGCACGATCGGAAGCCGCCCTGACGCGGTCATCTGCCGCTCGGAGATGGTCGCTCTGGGCCGTGCTGCTCGACTCGTTCCTGCGCGAGGGCTCGGTCAACTCGAGCTCATCGCCAGGTGCGCTCGCGCCGCCGTCGCGCAGCTCGGCGGTGCGGTCACGTGCGTCCGCCACCTGGAGGCGGTCATCGGCGGTGATGTCGCGCGAGACAGCTGTTCGCAGCCGAGCGCGCGCCTGCTGGTCGCGAAGGTGTGTCGCATGCTCGCGGTGCACGGCGCCCAGGTCACGGGCCCGCTGGTCGCCCCCGGCGACGGTTTCGTGATCGCTTGCGGCCTGGTCCTCGTCCGAGGCGCTCTGCTCGGAGTCGGCGGAGGTCTGGTCTGAGTCCGAGGCCGTCTGGTCTGAGTCCGAGGATGTCTGGTCGCTCGCCGACGCGACCCGGTCGCGGTCCATGGCCCGGCTCATGCCGAACAGATCTGATCCGACCGAGTCCTCGTCGCTGCCCGGCTGGCCCGGGGCGGCGGATCGACTGCGTGGTGGATCTACGCCCGACGGCTTGTCATCTGCACTCTGCAACAGCGTACCTTTGCACAGGAAATAGTAGCAAAAGATACTTCCGCGTCCGAATATCCGAACGAGCCGGCGCTGGGAGCTACTGACCCGGAACGACCTTGGCGAGCTGGCGCTCGGGCGTGACCCGCACGACATCCCACACGAGGCCGCAGCGCTCGAGCGCGCCGATCAGCCATGCCGAGGGGTCCAGCTGCCACCAGCGCAGGCCATGGCGCGCGGAGGTGGGAAAGGCGTGGTGGTTGTTGTGCCAGGCCTCGCCGAGCGTCGGCAGCGAGAGCCACAGCAGGTTGCGCGAGTGATCGTCCGTCGCGAACCGGCGCCGGCCAAAGAAGTGGCAGAGCGAGTTGATCGAGAAGGTGGCGTGGTGGAGGAAGAAGATCCGCACCGCGCCACCCCACAACAGGCCTGTGAGCCCGCCGGCGAGCGTGCCGGTCAGCGCAAAGCCAAGGGCGAAGGGAAAGGCAAGTCCCGACAGCACCCACAGGGGAAAGGTGCGATCGACGAAGCGCACGACCGGATCTGCCAGCAGGTCCTTGGCGTAGTGCTCCTCACTGGCCATGGCCTCGTTGCTGAAGATCCATCCCACGTGCGCGTGCAGAAGGCCGCCGATCGCGCCGCGCCAGCCCTGGGCGTGGTCGACGTGCGGGCTGTGAGGGTCCCCGGGCTGGTCGGAGAAGCGGTGGTGCTTGCGGTGGTTGGCGACCCACTCGATCACCGGGCCCTCGATCGCGGCGGAGCCGAGCGCGGCGAACAGCGCCCGCAACGGCGCGCTCGTCTTGAAGCTGCGGTGGGTCAGCAGGCGGTGGTAGCCCACGGTCACCCCCACGCCGGTCAGCGCGTAGGTGACCGCCAGCACCACGAGGTCCGGCCAGCGCAGCGCGCCGCCCCACGCCAACCACATGGCGAAGCCGAGCAGCCCCACGGGTGCGATCGTCACCACGAGATTCGCCACACGGTCGATGGTCGCGTCCTCGACCACCTCTGCGCGGCTACCCGCGTGCGGGGTCCGATCCGGCGCTTGGCCTAGAGGGACCTGGCTCGGAGCAGATGCTCGCATCGACGCCCTCCACAGTACTCCCTCAGCCCACGGTCACCGGGTCGCTCTGATAGACCCCGCCCGATGGGCACCCCGCAGACGCCGCCACGCCGACGCCGCCGGAGCGCCCTGATCCGCGTCGGCGTGGCCGCCGGCGGGATCCTGCTCGCCGCGCTCGTGGTGTTCGCACTGTCGCGGCTTGAACTTCATCGCGTCGGCCATGCCCTGATCACGGCGACGCCCGGCTGGATCGTGCTGGCGCTCGTGCTGATGGCGCTGTCGCTGGTGCTGCGCTCTGTCTCCTGGCACGAAGTGCTGCGCGCCGCGCTGCCCGAGACGCCGGTCGGCTGGGCGGCGGTAGTGCGGGCGACGATGATCGGCGTGATGGCCTCGGCGGTCGTCCCCGGCCGCGTGGGCGAGCCCACGCGCGTGGTCGTGCTCACGCGCCGGCTGGAGGGATCCACCCGGCGGCTGCTGCCGATCGTTGCCGGCACGGTGGTCTCTCAGACGCTCATCAACCTGCTCGCCCTGGCGATTCTCGCCGCAGTCACCTTCTCCAGCGTGCCGCTGCTGCATGGACACCTGGTCGGTGCCCTCGGCGCACTGTCGGTGCCGATCGCGGTACTCGCGCTGGTGCTCGGGGGACCCCGCCTGCTGGCCCTGGGGCAACGCTCACGCCATGCACGCGTGGTGCGCGCGGCGGATGCCATCTCGCGCACACTCAACCTGGCTCGGCTGGGACTGGTGGTGTTCACACGTCCACGCCATGGGGTCGCGGCGGTCACCTTCCAGCTGCTTGCCTGGTCGCTGCAGTGGCTGTCCTGCTACTCGGTGCTGCTCGCGCTCGGGCTTCAGTCGCACACCAACCTGGCGACGGCGGCGGCGATACTGCTCGCCGTCAACCTGTCGGCGATCCTCCCGGCGACACCATCGAACGTGGGAGTGTTCCAGGCCGCCTGCCTGGTCGTGCTCGCGGCCTACGGCGTGGGTGCGGGCCCCGGCCTCGCCTACGGCATCATCCTGCAGGCGATAGAGGTTGTTACCGCCCTGCTGCTGGGCATTCCGGCGCTGCTCAGGGAGGGCCTCACCTGGCAGGACATACGCCCGAGCTCGGAGGCCCAGCCGGAGGACGTCGAGTCCGTCTGAGTCGCGCTCAGCCGGCCACCGCGCGCAGAGACTCGCGCAGTGACGAGGTCGTCTTCAGCACCGCCGTGGGCTCATATCCGCAATGAGCCATGCAGTTCTCGCAGCGCGGATCCCTGCCGCGCCCGTAGGCGCTCCAGTTGGTTGTCTCGATCAGCTCTTTGTAGGTCTCGGTGTAGCCGTCGGACATCAGGTAGCACGGGCGCTGCCAGCCGAACAGCGAGTAGCTCGGAATTCCCCAGGCGGTGCAGTCAAATTCGGCCTTGCCCTCGAGGAAGTCCAGGAACAGCGGGCTGTGATTCAGCCGCCACTTCTTCCGCCGCCCGTCGGCGAACGCCGCCGAGAACAGCTCGCGCGTCTGCGACACGCCCAGGAAGTGCTCCTGATCGGGCGCTTTCTCATACGCGTAGGCGGGCGAGATCATCATTTCGTCGACCTCCAACTCGTCGTTCAGGAAGTCGAGCACCTCGCGCACGGTCTTGGGCGAGTCGTGCGTGAAGAAGGTCGTGTTCGTCGTCACGCGGAAGCCGGCCGCCTTCGCGGCCCTGATGGCCGAGACGGCCTTGTCGAAGACGCCCTCGCGCTCGACCGAGGCATCGTGGCGCTCGCGCAGGCCATCCATGTGGACGGCCCAGGCGAAATACGGGCTGGGCTTGAAGTTGGCGAGCTTCTTCTCGAGCAGCAGCGCGTTGGTGCAGAGGTAGACGAACTTCTTGCGCTTGACCAGCTCTGCCGCGATCACGTGGATCTCCGGGTGGATGAGCGGCTCGCCGCCCGCGATCGAGACCATCGGCGCTCCGCTCTCCTCGATCGCGCCGATCGCCTGCGCGACCGGCATGCGCCGGCGCAGCTCGTGCTCGGGGTGCTGGATCTTCCCGCAGCCCGAGCAGGCCAGGTTGCACTGGAACAGAGGCTCGAGCTCCACGATCAGCGGGAACCGCTCCCTTTTCGCCAGCCGCTGGCGCATCAGGTAGATCCCCATGCGCGTGCTCTGTCTGAACCGTACCGCCATGGGCCTACCTTAGTCGGCGGGACCCCAGTCGTGAAGCGCGGCCGCCACCCGGCGCAGCACTCGGGCCGCGCGCACGGCCCCGGCCGCGGCCTGCGGGCGCATCAGCTCGTGGCTGGGGCTGTCGAGCACGACGCGCACCACGGCGAACGGGCGGGCGCCCGCGCCCGGGGCCAGCCACACCGACTCCATGTCCACCGCCAGCGCCCCGCCTGCGAAGAGCTCCGAGCGCCGCTCGCCGAGCGCGAGCCGCGAGACGCACACGACGCGGCCCCGGCGCACCTTCAGACCGCGGCCTTCAAGCGCCGCGGTCACGCCTTCCACATCCTGACAGCGAACCTCAGCGGGGCTGTGCCCTTCGTCGGTCGCGGCGACCACGTCCTCGGCGACCACCACGTCCCCGGGTCGGGAATCGCCGTCGAGACCTCCGCAGAAGCCGAGCACCAGCAGCGCATCGCCCGGAGCCGCGCCGAGTGAGCGCGCGGCGGCCTTCGAGCGATCGGGGCCCATGCCGGTTCTGTGCACTCTCGCCCCGCGCGCGGCCGAGCCGATCAGCATTGCCTCAAGGCGCAGGGGAGCCGCGATCAGCGGACCGCTCATGGGGCGCCCGTGCCCGCGGGCCTCGCCGCGGGCGTAAACGACGCGACGGCGCTGTCCGCCCCGGGCCGAACCCCGAGCGCGCAGAGGGCCTCCGCGGCCGCGGCGTGCCCGCTCAGCACCGCTCCCTCGAGCGTCGCGGGCCAGCCGGTGTCCGTCCAGGTCCCCGCCAGCACGAGCCCCGCCACCGAGGTCTTCGCTGCCGGGCGAAGCGCCGCGACGCCAGGGGCCGAGCGAAAGGTGGCGGCGTGCTCGCGAGTCGCCATGAACCGCTCGACCCTCGCCTCGCGGGCGCGCGGCAGGAGCTCGCGCAGCGCCGGCAGGTAGTGCTCGCGCAGCGCGTCGACGCTCATGCGCATCTCCCGTTCGGCGCCCGACAGCGACACCGCCAGATACTGAGAGCCGGCGGGTGCTCCGCCCGCCGAGGTGCGGTCGAACAGATACTGAACCGGCGTACCCACGCCGGCGGCGAAGCGCTGCTCGAACACGACCCGGTCATAGACCACGTGGAGGTTCACGATCGGCGAGCTCCCGAGCGCTTCGATCTGGCGAGCCGTCGCCGGCAGCAGCGGCTCGAGCAGCGGCCCCGCACGAGTGTGTCCGACGGCCATGATCAAGGCCTCGGCGCCCAGCACCTCGAGATCGCGGCTCAGTGCGCCGATGCCGTCTGAACCCGTGTCCTCATCGTTATCGCGCTCGCCCCGAGCGCCGGCCGCTGATCCGCCGCGGCCGTGCACCTCGAGGCCGGCCGCGGTCCTCGACAGCCGTTCGGCGCGCCAGCCGAGCCGGACCTCGACGCCTGCCCGGTTCAGCTCGAGCGCGGCCGGCTCGCCGATCGTCTGACTGAGCGTCGCCGAATGGAAGCCGATATCGCCCGCGTCCGCGCCGGACATCAGGCCGTTCGCGAACACGAACGCGCCGAGCGCGAGCGAGGCCTGGGCGGCCGGCAGGTTCAGCGTCGGCAGGGCGATCAGATCCCATAGCGCGGCGACCGCATCCGGCCCCTGGCCGCGGCGCGCGAGCCAGTCGCCGAAGTTGACCCTGTCGAGCGCCGCATCAGCCGGGTCCAGCCGCGCAAGCGCGAGCGCCGCCCGCGCTGCGCTGATGCGCTGGCGCACGCTCAGATGCGGGTAGCGGGCGAGCGCACCGGCGAGGTGAAGCGGCGCCGGCAGCGCGTCGCGGCGCAGCAGCGCAGGCTTCGCGCCCGGCTTCAGCACGGGGATCTCCAGACGCGGCTGAACCGAGACTCGATGACCGCTTCCCAGCCGCTCGAGCAGGCCGCGATAGGCGAAGCACGCGCGCAGGAAAACGTGCTGGCCGTTGTCCATCCGCAGGCCATCGCGCTCGAACGAGTAGGCCGCGCCGCCGAGCCTGCGCCGCACCTCAAGGAGCGTCACGCGCGCGCCCGCGTCAGCGCAGTCGAGCGCCGCGGTGATCCCCGCGAGCCCGCCGCCGATCACGACGACGCGGCGCTCGGCGCTCAACTGGATCCGCTCCCCGCAAACCTCAAAGCCGGGTGGGCCGCCTGGCCGCGCATCCCGTCAGCCGTTCCCGCCGAGCATGCTGCGAAGCGCGACCCAGGCCTTCTCGGGAACGGGCAGCGAGATACGCTCGGCCAGAGCCCGCTCGGGGTGTGCCTGGATGCGGTTGAGCAGCTTCCGGTAGATGCCGGCCATCGCATGCAGGCACGCGGCGCTGCGCCTGTCCAGGAGCGGTGCGAGCTGCATCCCCCGCTGGAACCATTGATGGGCGCGCTCGGCCTGGAAGCGCACGAGCGAACGCAGCGGCTCGACCTCGCCGGCGCGCGCCGTCCCGGCCTGCGCGGCCCGCTGAAGCGACGCGAGCAGGACGGGAGCGCTCTGCGCCGCGGTCTCCTGCTGACCGAGGACACCGAAGCGCCGCAGGTCCTCCGCGGGCAGATACACGCGGCCGTTCTCGGCATCCTCGCGCACGTCGCGCAGGATGTTCGTCAGCTGCATCGCCACCCCGAGGTCGTCCGCCAGCGCTTCGGCCTCGGGACCGGCCGTCGAGACTTCATCGTGGGCGCCGAAGATCGGCAGGCAGACCCTCCCGATCGCACCGGCGACGCGACGGCAGTAGAGCACGAGATCGTCGAAGCGCTCGTAGCTGACGCCGTTGAC
Organism: uncultured Solirubrobacteraceae bacterium; assembly: GCA_963779605.1. GTDB lineage: Bacteria > Actinomycetota > Thermoleophilia > Solirubrobacterales > Solirubrobacteraceae > Palsa-744. The sequence goes on along the minus strand of CAVZYR010000003.1, from coordinate 711,750 downwards.
GTCCATACGCACGCCTTCGATCAGCTCGCCGAGCGCACCCGCGGGCAGCGAGAAGCGCTCATAGGTGTCGGCCAGCGCGAGCATCACGGGATCACTGCTGGGATGCGCCCGGCGATCGGCCAGCTCGAGCTCGGTGAGCGTGTCGAGCTCGCCATCGAGCCGGCGCAGCTTCTCGCCGGCTTCGAGCGTGCCGTCGCCGATGTCGTCGATGCGCCGCGCGAACGCATACACCGCACACATCCCGCGACGGCGCTCGCGGGGCAGCAGGCGGATGCCGTAGTAGAAGTTGGCAGCCCGCGCCCGCGTGATCGACGCGCAATACGCGTAGGCATCGGCCGTGCTCTGCGATGCCGTCACGATGGCCTTCTCCCGCGCTCGAGCAGCGTCCCGGCGAGCGCCGAGAGGCGCCGCCACGCGCCGGCACGGGGCGGACCGCCCAGCACGTCACAGCCGGCGCGCTCGATCGCGTCCAGCGCGGCTCGCCCGCCGGCCAGAAACGAGGCGACCGCCAAGCCGGGCCTCCCGCGCAGCTCAGAGCACAGCGGCGCGCCGTCGGCCAACAGCCGTCGTGCCCGCGCGACCTCGAAGGCGAGTACTTCCCGCAGCGGTTGACCGGCGTGCTCGCCTGAGAGTTCCTCGATCGTTGAGCCGAAGCGGATCATGTCCTCGGCCGGCAGGTAGACGCGCCCGGCGGCGAAGTCCTCGGCCACGTCCTGGCAGTGCTCGGTCAGCTGAAGCCCTGTGCAGATCGAGTCCGACAGCGCGATCCGGGCGGGTGTGGCGAGGCCGAGCACAGCGAGCACGAGCTCGCCGACCGGGTCGGCGGACAGCCTGCAGTAGCCGCGCAGCTCCTCCCAGGTCTGATAGCGGCTGACGCGCTGGTCTACGCGGTTGGCCTCGATCAGGCGCGCGAACGGCGCGCGCGACAGCGCACACGCGCGCAGAGTCGGTTGAAGACCCCTCAGCAGCGGATGCTCGGCGCGGCCTTCAAAGGCGCGGTCCAGGTCCTCTTCGATCCAATCCAGAGCGGCCAGCCGGTCCCCGGCGAGCGAGTCGCCGAGCTCGTCGACGAGACGTGCGAAGCCGTAGATCGCGAGCAGGTGGGAGCGGACCGCGCGCGGCAGTACCCGGCTGGCGACCGTGAAGTTCTCGCTTTCGGCGCGCGCCATCACCGCGCCCGCGGCGGGAGCGCCAGTCGGTGCGTCGACGATCGGCATCACCCCTGTCGCTCGGGGGCCTTTACCCAGCGCTCGGCGTCGCGCTCGCGCTGGGTGTCTTGCGCCGCTGTGCGACCCTCGGAGGCACCCGCCGCGGGGACGTGCGCCGCGCCGGCCGCGTTCAGGCAGCGGCCGAGGGCCATCACGGGAAACGCGATGCGGTAGAGGTGATAGTTGATGTAGTAGTCCGACGGGAAGCCCGTCCCCGTGTACTGCGGCTCATCCCAACCGCCGTCGGGCAGCTGCGTCGCCACCAGCCAGTCCACGCCACGCTCGAGCGTCGCCGAGCGCTCCCCGGCGGCGTGCAGCGCCAACAACGCCCAGGCGGTCTGCGACGCGGTGCTCGGGCCGCGACCGATCCAGGCCCGGTCGTCATAGGAGCGCGGGTCCTCGCCCCAGCCCCCGTCTTCGTTCTGATGCTCCTCGAGCCAGCGTACGGCGCGCCGGATGCACGCGTGCGTCGGCTCGATCCCGGCGTCGATCAGCGCCGGAACCGCGGCGCCTGTCCCGTACAGGTGGTTGACTCCCCAGCGACCGAACCACGATCCCCCGGGTTCCTGCTGATCGATCAGCCAGCGCAGCGCCCGCTGCGCCGGCGGGCTGTCGGAGAGCCCCAGCGCGGCGAACATCTCGATGGCGTGTGCTGTGACATCCGCGCTCGGCTCGTCGATCACCTCGCCGAAGTCGAGAAACGGGATCTCGCGCACCAGCGAGCGGGTGTTCTCGGCATCGAACGCGCCCCAGCCGCCGGCGGAGCTCTGCATGCCCTCGACCCAGCGCAGGGCGCGGCCCGTCGCCTGTTCGATTCGCGACCGGGGTCGCTGCGAGCCCGCGCTGGCGTTGCCCGCCCCGAGCCTCCGCTCGCGGCTGGATTCGGCCCCTGGGCCGGCCGCGGTTCCGCCGAGGAGGCGGCACAGCGCGAGCACCACCTCGACGGTGTCGTCGACGTCGGGGTAGTTGACGTTCGCGAACTCGAACGCCCATCCGCCCGGCGCAAGGCCCGGCCTCGCTACCGACCAGTCCCCCGGCACCGTGATCTCCATGCCGAGCAGCCACTCGGCCGCGCCGGTGACCGCCGGATCCTCGCTCGAGCAGCCCGCGTCGCTGAGCGCGATCAGCGCCATCGCCGTGTCCCACACCGGTGACTGGCACGCTTCCATCCGGCGGCTGGGGCCGGCCGGCGCGCCAACCCCGCGTGAGTCGTCGTGATCCTCGACCATGAATCCCTCGAGGCCCTCGAGCCCGCGCTTCATGACGGGATGATCGAGTGGATAGCCGCACAGGCTCAGTGCGATCAGCGAGTAGACCCATGGCGGCTGGATGCCCCCCCAGGAGCCGTCGGCCTCCTGGCGGCGCACCACCCACTGCTCGGCGTGGGCCAGCGCCAGCCGCCGCAGCGGCCCGATCGGGCGGCGCTCGTAGGAGCGCATCAGGCGGTCAAGCCTCGAAAGCCACGCGCCCTGCCGCGAGGCCGGCGCGCGCGCGGGCAGCCCATCGCTCGCTGCGTCCGCGCGCGCGGGCTGTGACTCGCCGCGCAGCTCGTCCAGGCCGAATGGCAGCGCACGCACCGGGCGGTGCGCTTTGACGAGCGACACGGCGACGATCGTCTGACGTGCCCAGCAGGCGAAGTCGTAGACGTTCAACGGCGCCCACGCGGGCAGCAGGATGATCTCCGGCGGAAGCGCCGGAACGCGATCCCAGGACCACAGTCCGAACAGGGCGAGCCACAGGTGCGTGAACACGCGGGCGCGCTCGAGACCGCCTTCGGAGCGAATGAAGCGCGCCGCGCTACACATGTGCTCGGCCTCGGGCGAATCGCCCGCGAGGCGCAGCGCGCAGTAGGCCTCAATCGTCGTCGACAGCTCACCGGGTCCGCCGTGGAAGTTCGCCCAGGTTCCATCAGCTCGCTGCTGGGAGCGGATCCACGCCGCCGAGCGGGCGGTTTGATCGCTTTGGCGGACGCCCAGAAACTCCCGCAGGAGCATGTCCTCGGCGTCCATCGTCACGTTCGTCTGCAGCTCGCTCTGCCAGAAGCCGGCGCTGTCCTGCAGTGAGCGCAAGCGCTCGCAGGCGAGCTCGAGGGCGGTTCCCGCCGCGCTGTGGGTCTCCATGGTCGACGATTCCATGCCGGAAAGCTAGATCCTTTTCACAGTTGACGACATGCGCCTGCGCTGAGGCGACGTTGTGGGAGCCCTAACGGGCCGATCCCGGCGCGCGCGCGAGCCCGGAGACCAGCACCTCGGGGTGGGCGAGCGTGATCACGTGACGGCGCAGTGTCGCCTCGGAGACCGTGCGTGCGACCGGGGAGCGGAAACGGTAGATGATCAGCCCGTCGACGTCATCGCGGCTCAGCAGGCGAAAGCCCGGCGCCGGCGGGCTGGCGGCGCCCGCACGCAGGGGCGCATAACCGGTCTCGTCGATCTCCTCCACGATCAGCGAACCGCCACGCGGCACGTTGTGAAGCGGCGCCAGGTAGTACTCGAGCGGCGCCGCGCCGAGCTCCACGGTCGTGATCACGCGGGCTTGATCGCCGCGCCTCAGCACGTCGGCGACGCCGCGCCAGTTGCCGCGCTGAAGACGCGGGCTGAAGTCCACGTCGAGAGTGATCACGAGGAAGGAGAGCGCGATCACGCCCGCCAGCGCGAGACCGGCACGCCCGGTTCGCCGGGCGGTCACGACGACGGCTATCAGCGCGCTCACCGGAATCATCGCGGCGACGAGGTTGCGCGGTGCCAGATAGTCGGCGCCGAAGGCGACGAGCAGGATCGGCAGGAGGATCCCGCCCGCGGCTACCGCCAGCGCGATCAGCGCACCGCGCTCCTCGTGCGGGGTCAGCACCCGCCAGAGACCGAACCCGAGGCCGGCGAGGATCGGCAGCGCCACGAGCAGCTCCACCCCATGCCCGAGCGGCGCCCCGGAGTAGCCCGTCAGGTAGTACTGGGGGATCGCCTGAAGGCGGCTCGAGAGCGCCCACCGCCCGATCCACTGCGTGCCGTGGCCGCCCTGGGCGGAGATCAGCGGAAGCAGGGCCAGGGATACGACCCCGAGCACTCCGATCGCAGCCAGGGCAGCGCGGCGGGGACCGGGCCTGCACAGGAGCATCAGCACCATCGGCACGAGCAGGAACAGCGCGAAGTAGTGCGTCAGCAGCGCCAGCGACCCGCTGACGGCGAAGCCGGCGAGGTTTGCGACCCGGCGCTCGCCCGCGACCGGTTCACGCAGTGCCCGCAGGAAGTACAGCATCGCGAGCGCCGCGAACAGGACGAACAGCGCATACGCGCGCGCCTCCTGCGAGTACCACACGAACAACGGGTTGACGGCGACGAAGGCGGCGCAGGCCAGTGCGGCGCGGCGAGAGGACAGTTCGCGTCCGATCGCCCAGGCGACCGGCACGGTCGCCACCCCGGCGAGCGCGGAGAGCAGGCGCAGCGCGACCGCCCCGGTACCCAGCACACGCGAGACGGCCCACTCGAGCACGTACCACAGCGGCGGCGTGTTCTCGCTGTGGACGACTGAGTGGAGCGTCGCCGCGAGGCCCGCATGAAGCACGTGCACCGGGGTGAAGGCCTCGTCGTACCAGAGGCTCTGCTCGCCGAGCGTGGAGAACCGCAGCGCCGCAGCCAGCACCGTCACGGCCGCGAGCGGCCACCAGGGCGAGAGGTGGTCCTCGGCCCGCGCGGTCTCCGCCGCAGGAGCTGCCGTGGCGACGCTCATCGTCTGCAGACTTCCACAGACGCGGGTCCAAAGCAGCCGTAGCGATCGGCGCGCAGGTCTTCGGCCTTCGGCGGCAGATACCAGCCGCCGTGGACCGTGCGCCGCCCGTTCACCACCGGCCCCCATATCGCCAGGCACAGCTGGGTTCGGGCTTTCGGCGTTCCCGGGCTCGTGTTGCCGCAGACGACCTCGCGTCCACTGGTTTCGCCGAGCAGCTGTTGTGAGATCGAGAGGTTGTGGTAGTCGTGGCCGGTGTAGGTCCGCCAGGTGCGCAGATCGGCGATCAGGCGCTGGTTGACGTGGGTCTGGCGGACGACGTCGTTGACGGTGGCGATCGCGAGCAGCAGGCCGGCCAGCACCAAGAGCGTCGTCTCGACGAGCCGCGTGCGCCCCGATCCCGGCTGCTCGACCGAGCGCGGGCGCAGCCACGAGGGCAGCCGCTGCCAGCCCGATCCCGCCACCGGTGTCGAGGCCTCGCTCATTGCACCACCGCGAACAGCGGCGAGACCTGATGGACGATGAACAGGCCCTGCACGAACAGCGTCGCGGCGAGCAGGCGGCGGTCGCGCGTGACGACCGCGAGCGGCAGCGGCCACAGGATGTACCACGCCAACAGCCAGGTGCTCGTCACCGAGATCGCGAGCAGCGTCCAGCCGGAGGCGGCCACCCAGTCGTAGCCGCGCCACGTGCGCCACATCAGGTGAAGCACGATCCCCACGAGCGCGACCTTGAGCAGCGTGTGGTCCACCGGAAACACGCCCGGCTTGCCGAACAGGTGCGCGATCTCGGTCGCGAAGCTGTCGGTCGAGACGAACGCGGCGTCGCGGTTGAGCGCGGCCACCACGTCGATTCCGTGTATCCCGAACGCGGCGTAGCCGATCACCGCGCCCGCGACGAGCGCGGCGGCGGCTCCCACGAGCGCCCGCAGGCGACGCTGCGCGAGGATCATGAACGGAAGCAGCACTGCGACCGTCGCCTTCACGAGCGCGCCGGCCACGACCGCCGCCCCCGCCGAGGCGTCCCTGCCCGCGAACGTGAAGCTCACGGCGGCCATCATCAAGAGGAGCATGATCAGGTCGTTGTGAGCCCCGCCCAGCCCGTAGATGATGTACAGCGGGTTGGCGCCGACGATCAGCAGGGCCCTCACGGGGTTCAGCTCACGCACGCGCGCGCAGCGCCAGATGAGGGCGAGCGTGCCGACGCTCGCGAACAGCGCCTCGACCTTCATCCCCCACAGGGCGCCCTTCACGCCGAGCGGCGCGAGCGGATAGGACAGCAGCGTATACAGCGGCCCATACGCGGTCGCCACGTGCTTCCAGTCCTGACCCACGTACGGGTAGACCGGATCGTGGGCGATCGCGATCGGCCCGTGCAGGTACGGGTTGATCCCGTGCACCACCCCCATGCGCGCGTAGGCGATGTAGCTGAAGACGTCGGTCGACAGCAGGATCGGCCCGACGAACACGATCGCGTGAAGCGCCCCGATGAGGACGATGGCCGTGCGTTTGGAGATGGCGGCATCCGAGCTCCCCGCCAGCGCGACGATGCCGGCATAGGCGCCGGTGAAGGCGAGCAGCGCGATCAAGAAGACGCGATAGCCCAGGCGCTCTCCGATGCCCTCGAGCCAGCCGGCGATGTCCGGCGATTTGGGGATCAGCGCCGAGTGGTCGAGCGCGCCGTCCAGGACGATCTCGGCGGTCGCCGCCACGAGCAGCAGCGCGAGCAGGGTGCCAAGCATCGGCGCCCACTGCTGAGAGCGCGTGCGAGCAAAGCCGAGCTCGCCCTCTGCGGCGACGCTCACGCCGCAGGACTCACGACGTCGCGGGGCTCACAACGCCGTCCAGACTGTCTTTGTCTCCAGGTATGCGTCGAGGCCCTCGTGGCCGTGCTCGCGGCCGATGCCCGAGGCCTTGAAGCCGCCGAACGGCGCGGCGGGATCGGCGAGCCCCCAGGCGTTGATGTAGACCGAGCCCGCCTCAAGCATCGCCGCCAGGCGGTGGGCGCTGCCCACGTCGCGTGTCCACACGCCGGCGGCCAGGCCGTACTCGTTGTCGTTGGCGCGCCCGGCGACCTCCTCGAGGCTGTCGTAGGGGGAGGCGACGAGCACCGGGCCGAAGATCTCCTCGCGAGTGATCCGCAGCTCATCCGATGTGGCGCTGAAGAGCGTCGGCGCGACGAACCAGCCGCCGCTGTCGCCGAGCGCGGCCTCACCGCCGGCGATCAGCTCGGCGCCCTCGTCGCGGCCCGATTCGATGTAGGACATGACGCGGTCGCGTTGCTCGGCCGAGACGAGCGGTCCGAGCTGGGTGTCCGTGTCCAGGCCCGGTCCCAGACGCGTCGCGTTCGCCTGCTCCGCCAGGGCGCCGACGACCTCATCGAAGCGCTCGGCCGGAACGAACAGGCGCGAGCCCGCGTTGCAGGCCTGGCCCGAGTTGAAGTAGATCGCCTGAAACGAGCCCTTCACGGCGGCCTGTATATCGGCGTCGGCGAGGATCACGTTGGGGGACTTTCCCCCCAGCTCGAGCGTCACCCGCTTGAGCGCCCGCCCGGCCTTTGCGCCGATCTCACGGCCGACCTCGGTCGAGCCGGTGAAGGCGATCTTGTCGACGCCCGGGTGATCGACGAGCGCCGCGCCCGCGGTTCCGTCGCCTGTGAGCACGTTGAGAACGCCCGCAGGAAAGCCAATCTCGAGCGCCAGTTCGCCGAGGCGAAGCGCGCTCAGCGGCGTCTGCTCGGCGGGCTTCAGCACGATCGTGCACCCCGCGGCCAGCGCGGGCCCGAGCTTCCAGGCGCTCATCAGCAAGGGGAAGTTCCACGGGATTATCTGCGCGCACACCCCAACCGGCTCGCGGCGGGTGTAACAGAGCATGTTCGGCGCGCTGACGGGCAGCACGCCGCCCTCGATCTTCGTCGGCCAGCCGGCGAAGTAGCGCAGGTGCGCGACCGTCCCGGCCACGTCGACGTACTGGGCGAGCTTGACGGGCTTGCCGTTGTCGAGCGACTCGATCTGGGCGAATTCCTCGGCGTGCCCCTCGATCGCTCCCGCCAGCGCGAGCATCAACGCCTCGCGCCCGGCCGCGGGCATCGAGCTCCACGGACCCTCCGTGAGCGCCTCCCGAGCCGCCGCGACGGCGAGCTCGACATCGCGCGCGCCGGACTGAGGCACCTGGGCGATCTCCCGTCCGGTGGCGGGGTCGAGCGTGGCGAACGTGCGCCCGTCAGCGGCCTCCGGGCGCTCTGCGCCGATCACGAGGCGATGGGGCTGTGAGATGAATGCGCGAGCGCCGGCTCCCAGCGCCTCGGGGAGCTCAGCGGTGGTGGGGGTTTCGGTGGCAGTCGTCATGAACGGAGCCTACCTCCTCAGGGGCGCAGCACGATCTTCAGCGCCTCGCGCCGGTCATACAGCTCATAGGCCTCGCTGGCCTGATCGAGGCTCATGTGGTTTGAGACCAGCGGGCCCGGGTCGAGCAGGCCCGCGTCCATCATCGCGAGCACCCGATCGACGTGCGCGATCACGTTCGCGAGACCCAGGCGAATCGTGAGACCCTTCAGCCAGGCGAGCCCGATCGGGACCTCGCCGCGTCCCGCGTAGGCGCCGATCCCCGAGATCGTCCCGGCGTCCCTGACCAGGCTGACCGCGAGCTCGAGCGGCCCCGGATCACCTACCGCGTCGACGACGATGTCGACGCCACGGCCTTCGGTGGCAGCCCGCACGAGCCGCTTCGGCTCCTCCTCGTTCAGGTGTATCGCCGTCGCCCCGAACGTCTCGGCCATCGCCAGACGCGGAGCGACCGTGTCGATCGCGAACACCTGCGTGGCACCAGAGGCCCGGGCCGCCTGCACGGCGCACAGGCCGACGGGCCCGAGGCCGAGCACCGCCACGGTGTCCCCAGCGCGGGTGCCCGCGTGGGCCACCGCGTGATAGCCCGTGCCCATCACGTCGCCGGCGAACAGCGCCACGTCGGCGGACATCCCCTCGGGCACGCGCCGCAGCGTCAGGTTCGCGTTCGGCACGAGCAGAAGCTCAGCCTGGGCGCCCTGGAGATCTCCGAGTTTCGCGCCGTGACCGAACGTGCGCCCGCGCACGCACCGGTGGTAGTCGCCCCTGACGCAGGCCACACACGTGCCGCAGGCGGTGTGGAAGCAGCCCAGCACGCGGTCGCCGACGGCGGCGCGATCGACATCGCTGCCGGCCGCCAGCACGGTGCCGACGAACTCATGGCCGACCGTGAAGCCGGGCTCGACCGGCGTACGGCCGTGGTAGATGTGCAGATCCGAGCCGCATATGCCGCTCGCCTCGACCCGCACGAGGGCGTCCTCGGGGTGTTGGAGCTCGGGGTCGGGGACCTCCTGTACGAGCACCTCGCCGGGGGCCTGGAACGTGACGGCGCGCATCGCGCGCCACCATAGACGACCGCGAGGCTGCGCGGGTCCGGCGGCGGTCCTCGGCGTCGCCCGGAATCGAAGAGAAGCCCTATGCTGCGGCAATGTCCGAGCCCTCCAAGGCGGTGCTGATCACCGGCTGCTCGACGGGCATCGGGCGCGCCACGGCCCTGCGACTGTCCCGCTCGGGCTACAAGGTGTACGCCTCGGCGCGCCGGCCGGAGTCGATCGCGGCGTTGACGCAGGCCGGCTGTGAGACGCTGGCGCTCGACGTCACCGACGAGCAGTCGATGCGCACGGCCGTCGATGCGGTCGAGCAGGCCGAGGGAGCGGTTGGGGTGCTGATCAACAACGCCGGCTACAGCCAGAGCGGCGCGATCGAGAGCGTCTCGCTCGACGCCGCTCGCCGCCAGTTCGAGACCAACGTGTTCGGGCTGATCGGCCTGACCCAGCTGGTGCTGCCGAAGATGCGCGCACAGCGATGGGGAAAGATCGTCAACGTCGGCTCGATGGGCGGTCGGTTGTCCTTTCCCGGCGCAGGCCACTACCACGCGACCAAGCACGCGCTGGAGGCGATCTCGGACGCCATGCGCTATGAGCTGCGGGGCTTCGGCATCGACGTGATCCTGCTCGAGCCGGGCCTGATCAAGACGGAGTTCGGCCACGCTGCCGCCGCCAGCGTCGCGCGCAGCCAGACGGAGGCGAGCGGCAACGGCAACGGCGACGGCGACGATCCCTACGCGCAGTTCAACGCCGCCGTGGGCGCGATCACCGAGGGCGCCTACGACGGCCCGCTGCGGCTCCTGGGAGGCGGACCGGATCGCGTCGCAAAGGTGATCGAGCGCGCGCTGGGGCGCCGGCGGGCGCCGACGCGGATAAAGATCACACCGTCCGCGAGGATCCTGATCGCGACGCGCCGCCTGCTCTCAGACCGAACGTGGGATGCGGCCATGCGCGGCCAGTTCCCGCCACCGAAATAGGACCGGCGCCGCGCGCGTCATCCGGTGGCCAGGAGCGGCAGCACCGGATGCGGTCGGCCAACCTCGAAACCCTGGGCGTAGTCCACGCCGTAGCCGCGCAGCATGCTCATGGTCGGCTCGTCGCCGACGAACTCGGCGATCGTCTGAGCACCCATGCCCTTCACCAGGCCGACCAGCGCCTTGACCACGAGCTGGTCGGTCGGCGAGGCGGGCAGGCCGCGGATGAATTCGCCGTCGATCTTCAGGTAGCGAAAGGGCAGGCGCTTGAGGTACTGGAAGGAGCCGAAGCCCGCGCCGAAGTCATCGAGCGAAATCGCACAGCCGAGCGTTTGCACGCCGGTGCAGAAGGCCGTTGCCCGCTGCATGTCCGAGATCGCCGCCGTCTCGGTCAACTCGACCACCAGCTGTGCGGGATCGGCCGCGTGCCGCGCAAGCGCGCGCTCGATGTAGGCGAGCATGCCGCCGTCGGTGACCGACAGCGCCGACAGGTTCACGGCGATGCTCACATCGCGCTCGTGCTGGCTGCCACCGAGCAGCGCGGCAACCTTCTCGATCACCATCCGGTCCACCTCGCGAATCAGCCCATAGCGCTCGGCGGCCGGCAGGAACCTGCCCGGCGCCACCAGACGTCCGTCGCGTTCATCGGCCAGGCGCACGAGCGCCTCATAGTGGGACACCCGCCCATCCCGCAGCGAGACGATCGGCTGATAGTGCAGCACGAACTCGTCCGCGGCAAGGGCTCGGCGCAGGCGCCCGAGCCAGGGTCGCCGGTGCAGCCCCGCCGGCGAGCACAGGGCACGAGCGACCGTGCGTACGTCCGGCAGCCCCCGGTAGCGGTTGTGCACGGGTAGGGCGGGGCGCTGCAGAAGCGTGCGCGTGGAGGCGCAGGCGATCGTCGAGGTCACCATCTCCGCCCCGGTCTTCGACGGCTCGCCGCGGTCCCCTGCGGAGACGCGGCTCCTCAGGCGCGCTCGGAGCGCTGAAACGGCCGCCGTGCGCGGTCTGAGACGACCAGCAGCAGCGCGAGCAGCACGAAGTTCATGACCACCGAGGATCCGCCGTAGGCCACGAACGGCAGCGTGACCCCCGTCAGCGGGATCACCCGCGTGACGCCCCCGACGATCACGAACACCTGCATCGCGACGATAAACGAGAGCCCGGTGGCCAGCAGCTTGGAGAAGGAGTCGCGCGCGAGCACCGCCGTCTTCAGCCCGCGCGCCACGAACAGCAGGTATACGAGTAGCAGCCCCGCTGCCCCCACGAGGCCGAGCTCGTTGACGATCACGGCATAGATGGTGTCGCTTTCCGGGACCGGCAGGATCGGCTGGCCCTGGTGGGGCAGGCGCAGCAGGGACTGGTCGAAGCCCGTTCCAAGCAGGCCACCGTCGGCCTGCGCAAACAGCGATTGCGCGAGCTGGTAGCTGCCCCCCACCTGGCGGTTGTAGAGGGCCGGGTCGAATGGGTGTTCCCAGGCGAGCACGCGCGCGTGCACGTGGCTGACGTGTCCCGCCACGAACCACGCGCCCAGCGCGAACAGCACGAGCCCTATGAACGGGAACGAGAAGCGCCCGGTGGCGACATACAGCAGCGCCAGAAAGGCGCCATAGAACATCAGCGAGGTGCCGAGCTCACGCGTCAGCAGAAGCGTCGCCATCGCCGCACCCCACACGATCAGCATCGGGCCGAACTGCTTCATCGGCGGAATCGTCACCCCGAGAACGCGCCGCCCCGCGGTGACGAGAATCTGGCGGTTGTCGTGCAGGTAGCTGGCCAGGTAGATCACGATCGCCACCTTCGCGAGCTCGGCCGGCTGGAAGGAGACCCCGCCGACGTGCACGTCGAGATAGGCACCGTTGACCTGCTCGCCGATCACCGGCAGCCGCGGCAGCACGGTCATGAAGATCGCGATCGCGGCGATCGTGTAGCGGTAGCGCTCGAGCACCACCACGCCCCTCTTGCGCAGCGCCAGGATGCAGGCCGCGAACAGGATCAGCCCGAGCACCAGCCACTGTGCCTGCTGGCGCGCCAGCACCGGGTCGATGCGATACACCATCACGATCCCGACGCTCGCGAGCACGGCGGCGAGCGGAAACAGGTAGGGATCGGCGTAGGGCAGGGCGAAGCGGATCACGAGGTGGCCCGCCAGGCACAGGCCCAAAAACACGGCGCCATAGGTGAACGACACGCTCGAGGCGTGGTTGAGCGTGAAGTTGGTGGAGGCGGTCGGCGAGTTGTTCTGCGCCTGGATGAAGATCGCCGTGAAGCCGGCGGTGACCAGCAGGGCGGCCGGTATCAGGCCCAACAGCTCGCGGTTTCGGGGGCTCAGCACGCCTGCGAGCGTACCTCGCCCTGCGGCGCGGGACCCCCGGTGCGGCCGCTAGGCTTGGGCCTGCGCAAGCGCCATCCCAGCACCGGCGCCCGCCCCCTGCCCACTCTCCTGCGTTGCTGACATGAGCAGCTATCCCGTAACACCCAAGGACGACGAGCGCCCGCCCGCGCTGGGGTGGAGCATGTTCAAACGCTTCCTGCTCGCAGCGCTTCTGATCGTGCTCCTGAGCGGCGGCGCGACGGCGACGCTGGCGCTGAACAAGATCACCTCGATCGCCGAAGAGGTGTTCCCCAAGCTGAACGAGATCAACGCCCCCAAGGGCGTCGTCACGCCCGAATACAACGGCGGCCCGCAGACGTTTCTGATCCTCGGCTCGGACCGGCGCGTGGGTTCGAAGGACGCGGCCGATCGCAGCAACCCGCCGCACAGCGACACGATTCTGCTCGTCCGCTTTGACCCCGAACAGGGCCAGACCTCGGTGATGTCGATCCCGCGCGATCTGATGGTCAACATCGAGACCAAAAACGGCGAGAGCTATCCCAAGGAAAAGATCAATGCCGCCTACACGATCGGCAACAAGATCGGTGGCACCAGGGGCGGCATGGTGCTCGCGGCGGAAACGATCGAGCATGAAGTCTTTCCCGAACTGAAGCTGAACGGGATCGTCGACGTCAGCTTTCAGGGCTTCATCAGGGTCGTCGACACGCTCGGCTGCGCGTATGTGAACGTCGACCACCACTACTACAACGAGAACGTCGGCTCGACCGAAACCGACTACACGAGCATCAACCTGCAGCCCGGCTACCAGAAGCTCTGCTACGAAAACGCCCTCGACTACGTGCGCTATCGCCACACCGACTCGGACTTCGTGCGGGTCGCGCGCCAGCAGGACTTCCTGCGCGATCTGCGCGAGCAGATCTCACCCGGCAACGAGCTCGGGCAGATCGACACCGTCGCCAAAGCCGTCGGGCACGCGATCAGCTCCACCTTCCACTCGTCGGCGAGCGAGCTGATCGAACTGGCCAAGCTGATCGCCTTCTCACAGACCAAGCCCCTGCGCCAGGTCAAGTTTCGAACCTCGAACGTCGACCTCCAGTTCAACGGCGGCTCCTACGTGACCACCACCCCGGCGCTCGCCGACGCCACGCTGAATGACTTCCTCCACGGCCACTCGCAGGTCAACGTGGTGACGCCAGGGCCGCCGGCGAAACCCTCACACCACAGCCATCACGGCTCGAGGGCGAGCGCGAGCGGCGCCGCGCGCGCCCTGAACCTGTACCCGACACACTCCGCCGGCGAGAGCGAAGTCGTCAAAGCCGCCCTCAGCGTCCCCTTCCCCGTCCTGTATCCGTCGCTGCAGACCGGCCAGGGCGAACAGCAGACGGTGCGCGCGTACACGCTCAATGACCAGCAGGGCAAACCTCACCACGCCTACGTCGTCGTGTGGGAGCAGAACCCGCTGGGTGGCTACTACGACTTCGAGGGCACCGACTGGCTGAACCCGCCGTTGTTCGCCCACGCGCGCACGGAGCAGATCGGCGGCCACTCCTACCGGCTCGTGGACGACGGCTCGCACATCCACGTGATCGGCTGGCGCTCGGGCCATGTCCTCTACTGGTTGACGAACACGCTGCTCGAGGAACTCTCAAACGCCCAGATGCTCGCGATCGCGGGCTCTGCCCAATCGCTGCACTGAGTCCCGGCCGCGCTCAGGGGCCGGATGCGCTCGTGCGCGCGCCATCGAGCGCGGCGTTGACGAGCGCGTCGGCGCGGGCATTCTGCGCGCGCGGCACCGTGCGGATCGACCAGCTCTCGAACTGCGCGAGCGCGGCCATGGCGGCGCGGTGCAGGGGCTTCATCGCCTCGTGCTTGACCTTGTAGAGGCCCTGCACCTGCTTTGCGATCAGCTCGGAGTCGCCTACCACCTCGACCTCGGTCGCTCCGTGTTCGCGCGCGCATTCCAATCCGAGCAGCAGCGCGCGGTACTCGGCCACGTTGTTCGTGACCGTGCCGAGCAGCTGCGAGTGCTCACCCAGAACCTCGCCCGAGGGCGAGCTGATCACGCAGGCCGCCGCCGCCGGCCCCGGGTTGCCGCGCGCGCCGCCGTCGACGTGCACGATCACCTTCATCACAGCGAAGTATGCAGCCCGGCCACGACTACCAGCATGCGCGAGCGGCGCGCGCGCAACTACGGAATGCGAACAAGCGGGGGAAGATCGCCGGGTACGCGCGCTCTGCGGCGGTCGCGGACGACGCGCCGCTGTGTCTCCTCCGCGGTGGCGGCCGGTGCGGCCGATCGCCCGCGGCGGGCGCGCCGGTCGAACTCGCGCCGGTCGATGATCACGGTCACGTTGTCCTCGTTCTCGTAGTGGTCGAGAAGCTTCGGATATAACGTATCGGCCAGCGGCTTGGGTACCACGCAGTAGATCATCGCTCCACCGATGTTACTCACAGCGTGCCGAGAAGCAAGGGTTGCACCGCTCCGCCCGCCTGCTCGTACCGCTCCGCCCGCCTGCTCGTGCATGCGCGACCCCGCGCGCGGGGTCGTTTAACGGATGGAACGCTAGGCGGCGCTCAGCGTCAATGCGCCGGACTCGTCTGCGGTTGCGTTCGCGAGCCGCTCCTCGCGTGCGAGCTCTGAAAGCTCCGTCCCCTGGGCGAGGACCCGGACACCGGCCTCCTGGTCGTCGATATCGACGCCGTAGCGATACCAGCACAGCTCCCAGGCGATCACGATCGACACGAGGCTCCCGAGGTCCTTGTCGGGTCGGACGCTCACGCCGGCGACGCCGAGCGAGCGGGCGACTCCGGCGATGCGCCGTGGATGCTCCCCCGCGTTGAACATCTCGATCGCGCGCTCGACCCGCTCATCAACGCCGGGCGCAGAGCTCGCCGGGCGCTGCTCGGATGCGAGCTGGCCGCCGGCGAACACGGGCGCGGGGCCAGCCGCGGCTGTCTCGGGCGCCGGCGCGAGCAGCTCATCGGCGGACGGGTCGTCGAGGACGTCGTAGACCCGCGCCTCGCGCGAGTCGGGAGCGCTCGTGGCAACCTCCTCGGCCGAGGCGCCGTTCGGCCTGCCCGCCTGACGCAGCCGATCGAACAGGTTTCGCCCGCGCCGCGTGCGCAGCGGAGCCACGCTCACCGGGGTCTCGCCGGTCTCGCGCAGCCACCCCTCGTGGGTGGCGCGGGGCGCGCACAGCTCGCACACCGTTCGACGCTGGCCGGCCGCCAGGAACGTCTCCGGATGCTCGCCGCGCAGCAGCCGTCGATCGCAGACGTCGCACGTGACATCGGGTTGAGAGGTGACGATTGACCTTGTTGCCATCAACCGAGGGTAGCCGGGCGCGGGCGACGGCGCGTCGCGGTCCGCCTCATGCGTGGCTCGCCGCGCGCTCCTCGGTGGCCCGCTCGACGACCTTCTGGGCGAGGTGGTCGGGCACCTCCTCGTAGCGCAGGAACTCCAGCGTGTAATCACCCTGGCCGCCCGTGATGGAGCGCAGGTCGGGCGCATACGTGAGCATCTCGGCCATCGGCACCTCAGCGCGGATCTCGGTCATCGTGCCCACCGGCTCCATGCCCTGGGGCCGCCCGCGACGGCTGTTGAGGTCGCCGATCACTTCGCCCACGTCGGGCTCGGGAACGGACAGCGTCACGAGCATGATCGGCTCGAGCAGCACCGGGTCGGCATGCTCGAGCGCCTGCTTCATGGCCTGTATGCCGGCGAGCTTGAACGCGATCTCCGAGGAGTCGACGCTGTGGTGGGAGCCGTCGACGAGGCTCACCCGTACGCCCTTCACCGGATACCCGGCCAGCACGCCGGCGTCCATCGCCTCGCGGACGCCCTTCTCGACGGCGGGGATGAACGAGTGCGGGATCACCCCGCCCTTGATCCGGTCGACGAACTCGAAGCCCCCGAGGTCTGTGAGATCGTTCAACGGCTCGATCTCGATCTGGCAGTCGCCGAACTGGCCGCGGCCGCCGGACTGCTTCTTGTGCCGCCCATGGGCCATCGCGGCGCTTCGAATCGTCTCCTGATAGGGCACCCGCGGCGGCTTCAGCGTGACCTCGACGCCGAAGCGGTCGCGCAGACGGTCGACGATGACTTCGACGTGCACCTGCGAGAGCCCGGCGACGATCTGCTCGCGGGTCTGCTGGTCGCGGTGCAGGTCGATCGTGGAGTCCTCCTCCTGCAGCCGGCGCAGCGCTGTGAAGACCTTCTCCTCGTCGCCCCTGGTCTTGGGCTCGATCGCGAACGCCATCACGGGCGCGGGCAGCTTCAGCCGCGGCATCTCGATCGGCTCGTCGCGGTCGGCCAGCCAGTCGCCCGCGCGCGTCTCCTTGAGCTTCGCGACGGCGCCGATATCCCCGGGACCGAACTCGTGCACGTGGCGAACCTCCTTGCCGGCGAACACCACGAGCTGGCCGATGCGCTCCTTGACATGCGCGCGCGTGTTGAGCACGTGGCTGTCGCCGGCCATCGTGCCCTGATAGACGCGCAGCAGGTTCAGACGCCCGGCGAACGGATCGGCCCTGGTCTTGAAGACGTAGGCGAACAGCTCGCCGTCCTCGGAGGGGCGCAGCTCGATGTCGCCGACCTGCAGCGCCCCGTGCTTCACGGGCGACGGCAGGTCCTCGACGATCGCGTCCAGCAGACGCGACGTGCCGAGGTTGCGCGTCGCGACCCCGCAGACCACCGGAAAGATCTTGCCGTGGTTGGTCCCCTCCTTCAGCGCATCAACGATCTCCTGATGGGATATCTCCTCGCCCTCCAGATAGCGCTCCATCAGCGCGTCTGAGACTTCGCACACCTCGTCCATCAGCTTCTCGCGATACTCGGCCGCCAGCTCGGCCTGCGCATCCGGGATCGGGATCTCGCTCCAGCCCGCGCGCTCCGCGGAGTCCTGGCGGAAGGCGGTCATGTCGACGAGGTCGATCACGCCCTCGATCTCGTGCTCTGAGCCGATCGGGATCTCGGTCGCCACCGCGTGCGGGCCGAAGGCCTTCTTGAGCTGCTCGAGCGTGCGGAAGAAGTCGGCACGCTCACGGTCGAGCATGTTCACGAACAGCATCCGCGCGATGTCGAGCTCGGCGGCCCTCGCCCACAGGCGGTTGGTGGAGACCTCGACGCCCATCACCGCGTTGACGACGAACACGGCCGACTCGCACACCCGCAGCGCCCCCAGCGCGTCGGCCACGAAGCTCGGCTCGCCGGGAGTGTCGAGCAGGTTGATCTTGCGCTCCTTCCACTCGAACGAGCTCAGCGACGCCGAGATCGACATCTGCCGCGACTGCTCATCGGGGTCGGCGTCGGAGACGGTCGTCCCGTCGGGTACGGACCCCAGCCGGGTGGTGGCACCGGCCTCGAACAGCAGCGCCTCGTGCAGGGAGGTCTTGCCGGCCCCGCGGTGGCCGACGAGAGCGACGTTGCGAATCCGATCCGCCGGTGGGCGGTCCCCATTTCCTCGCATGCGATCTCCTTCTTAGCTGTGCTTTCACCATACAGCCCCGCGCACTGCTGCGCTAGGGGCGACGGACGGCACGCATGTCAGGTGACGGCCAAGAGCTCCCACCGCTCGGGCACGCCCTTCAGGCTGTGCATCCCGCGACTTTCGAACGCGTAGTCCGAGCCCGCGACGAGATCCTTCACCGTGCGCGAGGCGAGCAGCTCGCCTGATTCGGCCAGCGCAGCGACGCGAGCGGCGATGTGAACGCCGATCCCGGCCACGTCATCGCCACGAAGCTCGACTTCACCCGTGTGCACGCCGGCGCGGATCGCGATCCCGGCGTCCGAGAGCGCCGAGCGCATCGTCTCCGCGCAGCGGAGACCTCGCACAGGCGCATCGAATGTGGCAAGCATGCCGTCACCGGTCCCCTTCACAAGGCGACCGCGGCAGTCGGCGACCGTGCTTCGGGAGATCTCGTCATGCCTGTCAAGAAGCCGCCTCCAGGCACTGTCACCGAGGGCGGCCGCGCGAGCCGTCGAGTCGACGATGTCCGTGAACAGCACCGTCGAGAGCACGCGCTCGGACTGCGTCGCGGTGGACTCGTGGCCGGTGATGAACTGCTCCATCCGCGACAGCACGGTCTCGAAATCGCCCCATCCGGGCGGGTGGGTATCGCCCTCCAGCTCTTCCATCCGCGCTCCGGGGATGTGCTCGGCGAGGTAGCGGCCGTACTCGACGGGAACGAGACGATCGCCCGTTCGATGCATGACGAGCGTCGGACACTGGATCGAGCCGAGGATGGGGCGCAGATCCACCTCTCTGATCCACCGCCAGCAGGCGAGCAGGCCCCCCGGGGTCGTGGACTGGCGCTCAAGGCGATTCACCCAGCGCAGGAAGTCAGGATCGCCGGCCTTGCTCGGAACCATGGCCCTGACGGTGAGCGTCTCCGGCGTCCCCCACGCCTCCGCCCAACGGGGGAAGAACGCGTCGCCAAGCGCCTGGTCAATCCAGGCGAACGAGCCATACATGAGGAGATGGCTCACGCGCTCGGGGTAGGTCGCGGCGAACATCGCAGCCGTGGAGCCGCCCTCGGAAACGCCTCCCAATGCGACCTGCTCCGCGCCGACCGCGTCCAGCACCGCCACGAGGTCGCCGAGGCGGTCATCGAGCGTGGGAATGCCGGCGTCCGGATCCGACATGCCCTGACCGCGCTTGTCATAGGTGACATAGCGAGCAAACGACGCGATGCCGGTCATGAACCGTCGCAGCTCGGCGTCTTCCCAGCCCACCTCGAGATTGGAGACGATGCCCGGCAGGCCGACGAACGTCACCTCGCCCTCACCGAACAACTGGTAGGCGATGTGCACCTCTCCATTGCGCGCATACCGCGTCTCCGGCACCCACGTCGATGAGTCCGCCACCACCCCCATGCTCACAACATACGCGTCCTCAGTCTCGCGAGCGGCGCGATGAGGCCGGCGACAGCAGCCTGATTCGGGCCAGCGGCGAGATTGCCTCCCGAAATCAGTCGTCGAAGGACTCCTCCTGCATCCGCGAGCGCAGCCGCAGCACGGCCTTGGTGTGCATCTGCGAGACGCGTGACTCGGTGACGCCGAGAACCTCGCCGATCTCGCGGAGGGTGAGGTTCTCGTAGTAGTACAGCGCGATCACGAGCTTCTCCCGCTCCGGCAGCTTGGCGATCGACTCGGCGATCCTGTCCTTCAGATCGCCCACGTCGAGCGCCTTGGCCGGGTCGGGCGCTCCGGGGTCCTCGATCGTGTCCATCAGCGAGACCTGATCGCCGCTCAGGTCAGAGACGGTCCAAAGCTCGTCCAAGGCGACCATCGAGGAGTGCGAGATGGCGATCAGCGACTCGTTCAGTTCATCGACCGAGATGCCCATCTCGCCCGCGATCTCCTCGTCGGTGGGCGCGCGCTGGAGCGTGTTCTCGAGCTTGGCGTTGGCGCGCTCCACCTCGCGGGCCCGCGAGCGCACGCTGCGCGGCACCCAGTCCATCGAGCGCAGCTCGTCGATGATCGCACCCTTGATGCGCATGATCGCGTAGGTCTCGAACTTGATGTCCCGCGACAGGTCAAAGCGCTCGATCGCGGAGATCAGGCCAACCAGGCCGTAGGAGATCAGATCCGCCTCCTCGACATGGGGAGGCAGCCCCGCGGCGGTGCGTCCGGCCACGTACTTGACCAGCGGCGAGTAGGCGACGACCAGCCGCTCGCGAACGCGGCTGTCGCCGTCGGACTTATATCGCCGCCAGAGTTCGCGCAGCTCGATCGGTTTGACGTTCGTCTCCAGGGTGTTCCCTCCCCTGTTCAGGCCCGAGGGTGACTGCGCGCATACGCGCGTTTGAGCCGGGCTGACTCTACCCGAGTGTAAATCTGAGTGCTGGAGACGCTCGCGTGCCCGAGCAGCTCCTGGATGCTCCTCAGATCCGCCCCGCCGTCGAGCAGGTGGGTGGCGAAGCTGTGTCTGAGCGCGTGCGGCGAGGAGCCACCGCCGACGCCCACGCGCTCGCTCCACTTCCTGAGCCTCCGTCTGACGTCGCTCGTGCCGAGCGGCCGGCCGCTCTTCGACAGGAACAGGGAATCCGTCCCCGAGGCCACGGCGAGCGCGGGGCGAGCGCGCTCGCTGTACAGCGCAACGGCCGCCATCGCCGGCTCGCCGACGGGCAGAAGGCGCGTCTTGCGGCCCTTCCCCTCAACCCGCAGCTGCTCGGCGTCGTGGTCGATGTCGACGGTCCTCAGCGAGACGATCTCCTCGGCCCGCAGCCCGCACGAGTAGGCCAGCTCGAACAGCGCGCGGTCGCGCAGCTCGAGCGGGCTCCCGCCGGGAATCCCATCCAGCAGCTCCGCCATGTCGCGCGCGCTGAGGACGCGCGGCAGATGCGATGGACGCCGCGGCGTCGAGACCAGATCGGCCGGATTCTGAGATATCTGTCCATGCTCGCGCTGGCTTGAGAAAAGCGCCCGCAGGGCAGCCAGCTTGCGGGCGGTCGTCGTCGGCGCGGCATCTTCCTCTGACAGGTGGGCGATGTAGCGGCGCACGGCCTTCGGGCCGACCTGCGCGGGCGAGAGCTCCCGGGCGCTCGCCCAGCGCGCGAACTGCTCCAGGTCGATCCGGTAGGCGCGCCGGGTCCGCTCGGCCGCGTCGCGGCGATTCAGGTCCTCATCGAACAGCTCGAGCGCAGCCTTCCAGGTGTCCCTCATCGATCCTATTTCGCCGCCCCGGCCCCCCTGCCCTGCCTCAGGCGAGCGGGACCGATTCAGCGCGCAACAGCGCCCTCTGCGGCGCTGCCCACGAGCTTCGCGTACTTCTGAATCGCCACGTCCACGTGGAGGTCGGCGCGGGGCGCGGGCGTGTACGCCAGCACGCGCTCGGCGATCTCGGCGTCTGACAGCGCCACATCGATGCGCCGGGAGTCCACGTCGATGCTGATCTGATCGCCGTCGGCGACCGCGGCGATCGGGCCGCCGCGGACGGCCTCGGGCGCGATGTGCGCGGCCATGAACCCGTGCGTGGCGCCGGAGAAGCGCCCGTCGGTGATCAGCGCGAGCGTTTCGCCTATCCCCTCGCCGACGAGCGCCGCCGTGACGGACAGCATCTCGCGCATCCCCGGGCCGCCGGCGGGACCCTCGTTGCGGATCACGACCACATCCCCCTCGGATATGTCTTTGGCGAGCACCGCCGCCATCGCGGCCTCCTCCCCGTCGAACACGCGCGCCGGACCCGTGTGGCTTCGGCGCTCGTGGCCGGCGAGCTTGACGACGCAGCCGTCGGGGGCGAGGTTGCCGCGCAGGATTGCGAAGCCGCCGGTCGTTTTCAGCGGTTCGACGAGCGGGCGCACGACCCGCTGCCCGGGCGTCTCGACGGCTTCATCGGCGTGCTCTCCGATCGTCCTGCCGGTCACCGTCGGAGCGTCCTCGTTCAGCAGGCCGGCTTCGTACAGGCGCTTGAGCACGAGCGGCACGCCGCCCGCCTCATACAGCTCGGTCGCGACGTACCGCCCCCCGGGCTGCAGGTCGCACAGCAGCGGCGTGCGCTCTGAGATCGCATCGAACTCGTCGATCTGCAGGGGCACGCCCATTTCCCGGGCGACCGCGAGCAGGTGCAGCACGCCGTTGGTCGAGCCGCCGCTCGTCGCAACCGCGGCGATCGCGTTTTCGAGCGCCGCTCGGGTGATCACATCGCTCGCGCGCTGTCCCCTCCTCAACACGTCCATCACGAGTTCACCGCAGCGCACCGCCACCTCGAGCTTGCGCCCGTCCTCGGCCGGGACCATCGAGGATCCGGCCGGCGAGATCCCGAGCGCCTCGAATGCCATCGCCATCGTGTTTGCGGTGAACTGGCCGCCGCACGCGCCCGCCCCCGGCGAGGCGACCTCCTCGAGCTCGTGCAGCTCCGCCTCGGTTATCCGTCCGGACGCGTACTCGCCGACGGCCTCGAATACCTGCTGGATGGTCACCTCCGCGCCCTTGTAGTGTCCGGGCCTGATCGACCCCCCGTAGAGCATCAGCCCGGGGATATCCAGGCGCGCCAGCGCCATCACGGTTCCCGGGATCGTCTTGTCGCATCCGGAGATCGCCACGAGCGCATCGAAGTGGTGGGCGGAGGCGACCAGCTCGATCGAGTCGGCGATCACCTCGCGTGAGACCAGCGAGGCGCGCATGCCGGCCGTGCCCATCGTGATGCCGTCGGAGATCGCGATCGTGTTGAGCTCCATCGGCGTGCCGCCCGCGGCGCGAACGCCCTCCTTGACCTTGGCGGCGAGCACGCGGTTGTTGAAGTTGCACGGCATCGTCTCGATCCACGAGTGCGCGACCCCGATGATCGGCTTGGCGAGGTCCTCGTGGGAGTAGCCGATGCCGTGCAGGTAGGCGCGTGCGGCGGCGCGCTCCGGGCCCTCGGTGAGGGCGCGGCTGCGGTGCTTGAGGTCGAAGTCGGCTTCGGGGCTCACGCGGCGCGTACGCTGTCAGAGCGATCGACGGCGCGCTCGCGCTCCCAGCGGGCGAGGCGGACCAGGTCGCGATGCACCCGCTCGGGGTCGATCTGGCGACCCGGCAGGTGCATGTTGGCGTCGGCGATCAGCCGGCGCTCGTCGGCGGTGAGGGCCATCCACTTGGCCAGCACGTCGTCGGAGTCGGGCAGGCGCGCACTGCCGTAGGGCCTTGAATGATCGGGGAACGCCACGCAGTACTCGTTCAGCAGCGCGCCCGTCGCGGGGAGATAGGCGACGATCGGCCTGTGCGGGTAGATCAGGTAGGCATACGGTGCGCCCGCCGCTCGCGCGTGGTCCCCGGCCCCGCCCCACACGCGCAGGAAGCCCAGATCGCGATACATCGCCCAGTCATCCTCGTCGATGCAGGTGCGCAGAAGCGTTCGCGCGCGCTGCTCCGCGCGCCGCTCGCGGCCCGGGTCATAGCCCGTCTCGTTGATCCGCCGCCTGCGCGCCGATGAGCGCAGCCGGTAATGCGCAAGCGCCGCGATCAGGCGCGGGCGCGAGAGCTCCCACAGCAGCACCAGCAGAACCACCGCCGCGGTGCCCAGCGCGAGCGTCATGAGGGCTACCGCGCCGTCCGTGAAGCCCCGCCGGCGGCGCGTGGGAAGAAGATCACGCGCTCGGCGTCACGCGGCACCTCGTCAAAGCTCCGCACGAACTCGGCCTCACGGCGCCCGCCGTGGGTCTCGGTCGGAACGGCGGCCCACATGCCCGCATCGAGCTCGCGCCGGAACGCCTCGATCAGCTCCCGCTCCTGCTCGGGAGCCTCCACGTCGCCCTCCGCGAGCACGATCTCGCCATGACCCGGCTTCAGACGCAGCAGCTTCATCGTTAATGGATTATGGCAAACAGGCTCGGACGCGTCGGCTGCCCCGCTTCCTTCAGCGGGAGCGGGCGCCCGGTGAGGCGCCGAGCGTTTCAGCGAGGCTGAAGCGGAGCGATGAGGCTCGCTCCGCGGGTCGATGACGCGGTCGTCGTGCTCTCGGCGATCGTCCCGACCGCGATCGCCCAGCGCTGGTTCTCACCGGCCGGTGCCGGCTCCCACCCCCAGCGGCGCGCTTCCGCCCGAGCCCTCGGAGCTCCTGATCGGAGAGCGGCCGGCCGCCTGATCTGAGTCCCCTACAGCGAGCGCATGCGGGCGAGCGGGAGCACGTCGACCGGACCGGCGCCCTCGCCGATGTCACGCAGGCCGTTTCTGACGGCCTCGCCCGCGAGCGCGCGGGCCGTGCGCGCCGCCTCGAGTGCGCCGAGGCCGAGCGCGAGCTGGGCGGCGAGAACCGAGGAGTGGGTGCACCCCGAGCCGTGGGCCGCGCCGTCGGGATGGCGCTCACCCGAGATCTCAACGACGCGGGGCTCGTCCCCCGCCTCGACGAACACGTCTGCCGCGCGCGTGCGATGACCGCCGGTCACGACCACCACGCTCGGTCCGAGCGCGAGCAGGGCGCGCGCAAGCGCCTCGGCCTCCGCGCCCTCCTCTGCACCGCCCTGCGTCTCCCGTCCGGCCAACAGGCGCGCCTCGGGAAGGTTCGGGGTGAGCACGGTGGCCCGGGGCAGGATCTCCTGCACGAGCGCGCGCCGGGCGTCTGGCTCGAGCAGTCGCGCGCCCGACTCGGCGACCATCACCGGGTCAACCACCACCGGCGTGCCGGCGGGCAGCTCGTCGAGCGCGCGCGCGACGGCGTGGGTGATCTCGCTCGTGCCGAGCATCCCCACCTTGACGGCGTCGATGCCGATGTCCCCGCCGACCGCCCGCACCTGGGCGATCACCATCTCCGCCGGGAGCGCGTGGATCGCTGAGACGCCGAGCGTGTTCTGCGCGGTGATCGCCGTGATCGCGCTCAGGCCGTGAACGCCGCAGCGCGCGAACGCCTTCAGGTCGGCCTGCACGCCGGCGCCCCCGCCGGAGTCCGAGCCGGCGATGCTGAGCGCCGTGCGCGTACGCTCGGGGGTCGCGGACTCCTCTGCCATCACGCGCTGAGTATCGCCTGTCTCGGGCGATTTCAGGCGACTCGGGCGGACTCGCCAGAAGGACGCTTGCGGCGGGGGAAGATCGAGTAGCTGCCGATCGCGGTGACCAACAACCGCCCATCCTCGGCGTGGACGGCCGATTTCATCACCCCGGTGCTGCGATTTCGCCGATCGAGCTCTGAGGTGCAGGTGATCTCGCCCTCGGTTGCCGTCTGGATGTAGTTGATCGAGATGCTGATCGTCGCGATCCGCTCCTCCCTGGTGGTCTGCGCCCACAGCGTCGAGCCCATGCAGTAGTCGACGAGCGCGTAGGTGACGACGCCAGAGAGCAGTCCGCCGGCGTTGATCAGCTCGGGGCGGATCCGCACGGTGACCGTCTGGGGGTCCTTCCAGCGCATGCCAATGAAGCCGGTGACCCCGTCGATCGCTCCGGGGCCTCCGCCACGCCGGGACCCTCCCGAGCCATCGGAGCCCTTGGCGGGTTGATCGCCAGCCGGCTCGCTCTCCCCGGGGCTGGCTGAGGCGTCGTTCACGGGTGGGAGGCTACGCGAGCGGCCGCGCGCGCGCCGACGCGCTCGTGCCGAGCGCGCAGACACGGTCGCGGCACACACTGTGCACTGAGTGGGCACAGAGTGCGCTCTCGCGTCACAGCGATCGCTCTAGCGTGCCGTTTGGTGCGCGCCGAGAAGCCTTCATCACGATCGCGCGGCCCGGCCGGCGGCCGGCGCGAGGAGAGCCGGCGAAGGACAGGGCGCCTCGGTGAAGAGCTGGCCGCGGCGCACCTCGAGGGGCTCGGCTATCGGTTGCTCGCTCGCAACGTGCGCACCCGCCACGGCGAGATCGATCTGATCGCGTTCGATGGATGCACGATCGCGTTCGTCGAGGTCAAGACGACTCGCGTGAGCTCCTCCGCGGCGTCGAGGCGTCCCGATCAGAGGCCCCTCACACGGCTGGGTCACCGGCAGCGAGCGCGCCTGCGCCGCCTCGCCGGCGCGTGGTTGAGCGAGCAGAAG
Source organism: uncultured Solirubrobacteraceae bacterium (assembly GCA_963779605.1). Classification (GTDB taxonomy): domain Bacteria; phylum Actinomycetota; class Thermoleophilia; order Solirubrobacterales; family Solirubrobacteraceae; genus Palsa-744. The sequence continues at coordinate 685,691 of CAVZYR010000003.1, read as the reverse complement.
CGCGCCCGCCCGAGCGCCCGCACGATCCGCTTTGATGCGATCGGCGTGACCGTCGACGTGCGCGGCTCGCTGCTTGAGATCGAGCACCTCGAGGGGGCCTGGTGAGCGCTCAGACGGCGGTGTTGAGCGCCAGCTGCTGGTAGGCGAGCGACTGGAAGGACAGCCTGTGCAGGGGCGAGACGCCCTGGCGCAGGATCGCGGCGCGATGCTCGGGCGTCGAGTAGCCGACGTGTTCGGCGAAACTCCAACCCGGGTGCTGGGCGTCGGCGTGGCGCATGTAGCGGTCGCGCGTGACCTTGGCGACGATCGAGGCTGCCGCGATCGCCGCGCTGGTGGCGTCGCCGTCGACGATCGCGCGCTGGGGCCGGCCGAAACCCTCCACCGAGAAGCCGTCGACGAGGCACAACACGTCGCCCTCGAGCTCGTGCGTCACCGCCCGCATGGCGTCACGGAGGGCGGCGAGGTTCGTCTTATGAAGCCCGCGGGCATCGATTCCGCGCACGCACCTGCACACGACGACGACACGGGCGGCGCTGAGCAGCACGCGCGGATACAGCTCTTCGCGAGCCTCGGCCGAGTGCTGCTTGGAATCGTTCAGCTTGCTCAGTGCGCGCAGGTCGCGGGTGGTGAGCGCGTCGTAGTCGAACAGCACCGCCGCCGCGACGAGTGGTCCGGCGAGACAGCCCCGCCCGGCCTCGTCGGCGCCCGCGAGCAGGCGCACGCCGAGCCGACGGTCGAATGCGAACAGGCGCCGCCCGCTGCCGTCGCGGCGAGCGCGGCGTCTGGCGCGAGCCGAGGAGCCGGGTGAGCGCCGTGCTCGCTCGGGCACGCGCGCGAGGGTCGGCTTAGAAGATCCCGATGCGGTCGGGTGGCCAGTAGGTGGCGAACGCTCCTCCGATGATCCACTTGGTGGGGACGGGTCCCCAGAACCTGCTGTCGTCGGATTCCCCACGGTTGTCCCCCATCATGAACCAGTGTCCGGCGGGAATCTTGATCGGCGTCGGGAAGTTGCACTCCGGGCTTGTGCCGCAGGCGCGAATGTAGGAGTCCTTCTCGGGCACGCCGTTGCGGATCACGTGCCCGTTGACGATCGAGATCACGTCGCCGGGTCCCGCCACGATGCGCTTGATGAAGTTCACGCTCGATTTTTCAAGTTCCGGTTCCGAGCAGGCGGCTCCGCCGAGTTTGACCACGTGCGGCGAGGGCCCGCAGATCTCCTGGGTGGCGTTCTTGGGCGGGTGGAACACGGCGATCTCGCCGACGTGAGGTTCTGAGAACTGCATGCCGATGCGGTTGACGAGCACGCGCTGGCCGATCGACAGCGTCGGCTCCATCGAGCCGCTGGGAATGCGATACGGCTTGACGATGAACGCCTGGATGCCGAACGCGAGACCGAGGGCGACCACCACGATCACCGCCAGCTCGACGATCGAATTCGTCGTCGACTTCGAACGCTTCCTGCCAGTTTTCACGCGGGCTCGTCGCCGGCGTGGACGCCTCCCTCGGCGTCTGCGGCATCGGAGGGGGAGCTGGAGTCGTCCGTATCGGAGCTCGAGCCGGCGGCCGCCCCCGAGGCCTCCGGATCATCCCCGTCCGAGCTCGGGGCGGTCGTCTCCGCGGACGCCTCGGTGTCGTCGCTGCTTGAGGCGCTGGTCTCCTCCGGGGCCGATGTGTCCTCGGCGGGCTGAACGGCGGTGTCGCTCGCCGCGCCGTCCACCTCGGCCTGCTGCGCGGCCTCGCCGAGCGTCTCCTGCGCGGTCATGCCGTCCGCGTCGGTTGGCTCGGTGACCTCGTGCATCAGGCCGGGCTCGACCGTCTCCTCGGGGCCCGTGTAACGGCGCTCGCGGACTCGCGCGCGCTTGCCCACCCTGTCGCGCAGGTAGTAGAGCTTCGCGCGGCGCACATCGCCGCGCGCTGCCAGCTCGATGCGCTCGATCTTCGGCGAGTGCACCGGGAAGGAGCGCTCGACGCCGACGCCAAAGGACTGCTTGCGCACGGTGAAGGTCTCGCGCGCACCATGCCCCTGGCGCTTGATGACGACACCCTCGAAGACCTGTACGCGGCGGCGCGAGCCCTCGATCACCTGGAAGTGGACCTTCACGCGGTCGCCCGGCGCGAAGTTGGGAACGCGGCGCAGCTGCGCACGCTCGATGGTTTCGATAACGCTGCTCATGATCGTGAAGGAGGGTGCGCCTCGGCGACCGGGCAGATCGCGAAACGGTGTTACGGCGCCGGGAGCCATGGTAGCGGACGACCGTCCCGATGCGCCGCACAACCCCCCGTCGCCTCAGCCGCAGCCGAGCGCGCCCTCGCCGCGAGTCCTGCGGCTTCAGGATTCGCCTGCTCCCGGCGCGGCCTCACCGCGTTCGCTTGAGCGCTCGCGCCGCCACTCCTCGATCGCCTGATGGTTGCCCGAGAGCAGGACGTCCGGTACGCGCCAGCCGCGGTAGTCGGCCGGACGCGTGTAGTGCGGATACTCCGGAGCGCCGCCCAGCGCCGCGCTGAAGGACTCCTCGACCGCCGAGCGCTCGTGCCCGAGGGCGCCGGGGAGCTTGCGCAGCACCACGTCACACAGGACCATCGCCGCGAGCTCGCCGCCGGCCAGGACGTAGCGCCCGATCGAGATCACATCGCTCGTGAAGTGCTCGATTACGCGCTCGTCGAAGCCCTCGTAGCGGCCACACAAAAGCGTCAGGGCGGGCTCGGCCGCCAGCTCCTCGGCGAGGCCGTCGTCGAGCAGCCGGCCGCCCGGGGCAAGCGCGATCACCCGCCGGCGCCCACGCAGCTCGACGGGGTCCACGTTGTAGTGCGCGCGCAGGGAGCTGTCGAGCACGTCGACGCGCAGCACCATGCCCGCGCCTCCGCCGAATGGGGTGTCGTCCACCTGACCCCCGCTGAGGGGGCTGTGATCGCGGAAGTTCACGCACTCGAGGCTCGATCCCGCCGCGAGCGCATTGCTCACGTGGCGCTGGGATCGGAACCAGTCGAACCACTCCGGGAAGAGGGTGAAGACGTCGATCCTCACGAGCGTTGCTTGCGCTGCGGGCGGTCCTCGGCCGCGCCCGGCTCCTCCTCGAGGGCGAGGAAGTCGAGGTTGACCTCGATACGACCCTCGGACGGCTCGACGCTTCGGATCGCGTCTTTCACCATCGGCACCAGCAGCGATTCGCCACCGCCGGCGCGCACGACCTCGAGCGCCTCGCACGAGGGCAGCTCGATCAGGCGGCTGACCGTGCCGAGCAGCCGATCGCCGTCCACCACGTTCAGGCCCTCGAGCTCGTGCGCCCACCACTCGCCCTCCTCCAGCGCGGGTGCGCGCCGCTGCTCGACGGTCAGGGGTCGGCCTCGCAGCGCCTCCGCCGCGGGCCGGTCCTCGACGCCCTCGATGCGCACGATCGGACGCTCATCGGTCCCCGCTCGACGGAGGATCGCGGCGCTCCTGCCGGCCACGGTCACGCTCGCGCCGAGCGCGAGCAGACGCGGCCGGGCGCGGGTCACGTAGAAGCTTCCGTCGAGCCCATGCGGGCGCCCGACGCGACCCGCCTCGAGCTCTGCCGCACCGCGGTCCACGTTCCCCTCCAGCTCCACGACCGCCTTCGCTTCCGTCACTCAGGCGCCGGGCATCAATCGACGATGTCGACGAGCACGTGGCAGCCATCGCCGGTAGCGGCGGCTTTCACGACCGTTCGCAACGCATGAGCGGTGCGCCCGCCGCGGCCGATCACCCTGCCGTAATCATCCGCGGCCACGCACAGCTCCAGGACGATCGTGCCGTCATCGCCCTCGAACTGCTCGACCGACACCTCATCGGGCTCATCGACCAAGCCCTCAGCGAGGTACTCGAGCAGGCGCCTCGGGGTCTCGGTTGCCATCGCGGCTCAGCGGCCCGCTAGCCGGTCTGAGTTTCGATGCCCTGGATGCGCAGCAGCTTGCGCACCGTGTCCGTGGGCTGGGCTCCACGCGCCAGCCAGCTGCGGGCGCGCTCCTCGTCGATCACGATCGTCGACGGGTCCGTCTGGGCGTTGTAGTGGCCGATCGTCTCGATCACGCGGCCGTCACGGGGGGAGCGCTGGTCGGCAACGACCACTCGCCACATCGGTTGCTTCTTGCCGCCCACTCGCGTGAGCCTGAGCCTCACTGCCACGTTTTCCTCTCGGCCGGGTGCTTGCCTTCTGTCAGCAGAGAGCTTAGACGGTAAACCCCGCCAAGGACGGCCCGTCGAGCGCTCAGCGCGCGTCGCGCATCAGCGCGCCGAGGTCCGGCATCTTGCCCCTCCCCGCCCCGCGCATGAGCTTTCGCATCTGCTCGAACTGCTTGATCAAGCGGTTCACGTGCTGGACGTTCGTGCCGGAACCACGGGCGATGCGGAGCCTGCGCGACCCCTTGATCAGCTCGGGCCGCCGTCGCTCCTCGGGCGTCATCGAGAGGATGATCGCCTGGATCCGGTCGAGCTCGCGCTCGTCGACGTCGGCGTTCTGCAGCTGTGAGCCGACTCCGGGAATCATCCCGAGCAGGCTGGTGAGCGGGCCCATTTTGCGGATCATCCGCAGCTGGTCGAGGAAGTCGTCCAGTCCGAAGTCGTTGCGCCTCAGCTTGCGCTCCATCTCGATCGCCTCGGCCTCGTCGATCTGGCTTCCGGCCCGCTCGATCAGGCTCATCACGTCACCCATGCCGAGGATGCGCTGGGCCATGCGGTCGGGGTGGAAGCGCTCGAACTGCTCAAGCTTCTCGCCCGTCGAGGCAAACAGGATCGGCTTGCCCGTGACGGCCTTGACCGACAGCGCCGCCCCGCCGCGGGCGTCGCCGTCGAGCTTGCTCATGACGACGCCGTCGAACTGCACCGCCTCGGCGAAGCGCGCGGCGACGTTGACGGCGTCCTGGCCGGTCATCGCGTCGACGACGAGCAGCACATCGTGAGGTTTGACCGCATCACGGATCCGCACGAGCTCGGCCATCAGCTCCTCATCCACGTGAAGGCGTCCGCTGGTATCCACGATCAGGACGTCCTTGCCCTCCTCGCGGGCACGCGCCAAGGCCCAGGTGGCGATGTCCACGGGATCGCGCTCGGTCCCCTGCTCGTAGACCTCGGCGCCTGCCTGAGTGCCGACCTTCACGAGCTGCTCGACGGCCGCGGGGCGGTACACGTCGCACGCCGCCAGCGCGACGGTCGAGGTGTGCTCCTCGCGCAGATAGCGCGCGAGCTTCGCCGCGGCGGTCGTCTTGCCCGACCCCTGCAGCCCCGCCATCAGGATCACCGTCGGCGGCCGTGGGCTGAAGCTCAGCCCGGCGGAGGCCCCGCCCATCAGCGCGGTCAGTTCCTCCGCCACGATCTTCACCACCTGCTGGCCGGCGTTCAGCCGTCCGAGGATCTCAGCGCCGAGGCAGCGCTCCTTCAGCTGCGCCGTGAACTGCCTGACGACCTTGAAGTTGACATCCGCCTCGAGCAGGGCGAGGCGGATCTCGCGCATCGCGGCGTCGATGTCCTGCTCGGTGAGCGTGCCGCGGTTGCGCACATCTGAGAGTGCCTGCTGGAGCCTCTCCGATAGCGAGTCGAACATGTACCCCGGATTCTCGCAGCCGCGGCGCGCGCGCCCGGCGCGGACTTCGCGGTCAGGCCTCCGAGCCCGAGGGCGGCGCCGGCGGGCGCGCGGGCGGCCGTGCCTGCCCCGGTCCCTGGCGCGCCAGGGCCTCGCCGATGCCGCCGAACGCCTGGGCGAACTCGGACGGCACGACGAACACCTTGTTCGCGTCGCCTTCGGCGAGCTGCGGGAGCATCTGCAGATATTCATAGCTCAACAGCTCGCGATTCGGTTTGCCCGCGTGAATCGCTTTGAAGACGGTGTCGATCGCCTTGGCTTCGCCCTCCGCGCGCAGGATCGCCGACTGGCGGGCGCCCTCGGCGTTGAGCACGGTCGCCTGCTGGGCGCCCTCGGCGGTGAGCACGGCGGCCTGCTTCTCGCCCTCGGCGGTGAGGATCTGGGCCTGCTTCTCGCCTTCGGCGGTGAGGATCGCCGCGCGGCGGTCGCGCTCGGCGCGCATCTGCTTCTCCATCGCCGTCCTGATGTCCGCGGGCGGGTCGACCGACTTGATCTCGACGCGGTTGATCCTGATCCCCCACTTGCCGGTGGCCTCGTCGAGCACCACGCGCAGCTCGGTGTTGACGTTCTCGCGCGCCGTCAGCGTCTCCTCCAGCGTGAGACCGCCGATCACATTGCGCAGCGTGGTCACGGTCAGCTGCTCGATCGCCTGCAGAGGGTTGGCGATTTCATATGTCGCCGAGCGCGGGTCGGTGATCGTGAAATACAGCACCGTCTCGATCCCCACGACCACGTTGTCATCGGTGATCACCGACTGGGGTGCGAAGTTGACGACCTGCTCACGCAGGTCCACGAGCGGCTTCACGCGGTCGATGAAGGGGGTGATGATCGTGAGCCCCGGCTCCAGCGTGCGGCTGTAGCGGCCAAGGCGCTCGACTACCCCCGCCCGTGCCTGGGGGATGACGCGGATCGTGCGTATGGCCGCGACCAGCGCGAACAGGACGACCACGACGATGACGATGAGAGCGGCCATTCAGCGGTTCCTTTCCTAGTGCATCACGAGCGCGGTCGCGCCCCTTATTTCGACCACCTCGACGCGCTCGCCGGCATCGATCACCTCGTCGGTGTCGTAGCTGCGCGCGGTCCACACCTCACCGCCGTCGATCTTCACGCAGCCAACGCCCTCGTCGTTGGCGATCCGCTCGAGCACGATCGCCGGACGGCCGACCAGCGCGGCGGAACCGGTGCGAAGCGACGGGGGCAGACGACGGTGGCGCCGCGCGACGGGGCGCAGCGTCGCGAACACGATGACCGAGGCGGCGGCGAACACGAGGACGCTCAGCAGGGTCCCCACGCCGAGCAGGCCGAGCACACCGGCGATCGCCGCGCCCGCGGCGAACGGCGCCAGGAAGAAGCCCCCCTGGTGCATCTCACCCACACCGAGGATGGCGGCTGCCACCAGCCATATGACCCATACGTCCATGCTCTGAGGTTATCCCTCCGCGATCATCGCGCGCGCGAAGTCCTCGGCGTCGAAGGGGCGCAGGTCCTCGACCGACTCGCCCACGCCGATCAGCTTCACCGGCAGCTCGAGCTCCCGCGCGATCGCGAGCGCGATGCCGCCGCGGGCGGTTCCGTCCAGCTTCGCCAGCACCACGCCGGTGAGCTCGGCGGTGTCGGCGAACAGCCTGGCCTGGCGCAGGCCGTTCTGGCCCGTCGTCGCGTCGAGCGTCAGCAGCGTCTCGTGGGGCGCGCCCTCGAGCTGGCGCGCGATCACCCTGCGCACCTTGCCCAGCTCGCCCATCAGGTCCCCGTGCGTGTGCAGCCGCCCCGCGGTGTCGATGATGACCACGTCGACCCCCCGGGCGCGGGCCTGGGCGATCGCCTCGAAGGCGACAGCGCCGGGGTCAGAGCCCTCTTCTGCGGTCACGATCTCGACGCCCGCGCGCTCGGCCCAGCCTTCGAGCTGCTCGGCGGCGGCGGCCCTGAAGGTGTCGGCCGCGCCGAGCAGCACGCTGCGCCCCAGCTCGTGATGCAGATGCCATGCGAGCTTTCCGATCGTGGTGGTCTTGCCCGTGCCGTTGACGCCGACCATCAGGATCACGGTCGGCTCGGCACGGATGTCGATGCGCCCGTCGCCCACGGTCGCGGTCTCGGCGAGCAGGCCGATCAGCCGCTCGCGCAAGGCCTCGCCGCCTTCGAGCTTTCCCTCGCGCGCTTCCGCCTCGAGCGTCTCCACCACCGACGCGGTCGTCGAGGCGCCGACGTCGGCCATGATCAGCGCCTCCTCGAGGCGTTCCCAGGTGTGCTCGTCGAGCACCCCGAACAACGTCGCCTGGATCTCTGAGCCGAGCGCCTGGCGCGTCTTGGCCATGCTCTCGCGCAAGCGGCGAAACAGGCCGCCGCGCCCGGGAGCTTCCGCGGACTCGGCTTGGGCGTCCGCGCCGCCCTTCGGGTCGGAACCGCGAGCCTCGGCGGTGATGAACAGATCGCTCCAGTCGCGCGCCACGAGCCGGGCGACGATAGCAGCGGACCGCTCAGGCCACCTCGGCCGCCTCCGGCTCGAGCGAGCGCTCTGCCGGCAGGCTGCGCGAGAGGACCTTGGAGACGCCGTCGCCCCCCATCGAGACGCCGAACAGCCAATCCGCCGCCTCCATCGTGCGCTTCTGGTGAGTGATGACGATGAACTGGGCACGGTCTGAGTAGCGGCGCAAGAGCGCCAGAAAGCGGTCGAGGTTGAGGTCGTCAAGCGCGGCCTCGACCTCGTCCAGAACGTAGAACGGGCAGGGGCGCGCGAGGAACACCGCGAACATGAAGGCGAGCGCGGTCATCGACTTCTCGCCGCCCGAGAGCAGCGACAGGCGCTTGGTCTGCTTGCCGGCCGGCGTGATCTCGATCTCGACTCCGAGAAGCTCCTCCTGCTCTGCGTCTTCAAGCTCGGCCTCGGCCTCCGCTGCCGCCTCGATCGCATCCACATCGGCCTCGCCGCCGGCGGCGGCGGGGTCGCCGCCGTTGCTCGAGTGCTCCGGCGACAGCGGCTGCCCGCCGAGCACGCCTCGCGGCGCCTGCTGTTCGCTCACCAGCCTGAGCCGCCCCGTGCCGCCGGGGAACACATCACCGGCGAGCTCCTCGAAGTTACGCGCGGCGGCCGCGAAGGTCGCCTGGAAGGTCTCCTGGATCTGGCGGTCGGTTTCGCGGATCAGCGCGCGCAGCTCGCGCAGCGCCGTCTCCAGGTCCCCGCGTCGGCCCTCCATCTCCTCGACGTGGGCGACGGCCTGCGAGTACTCATCCTGGGCCAGCGGATTGACCGGGCCGAGCTGCTCGCGACGGCGCTGCAGTCGCTCCACGCGGGCCTCCAGCGCGCGAGCCTCATCCTCGCCCAGGGGCTCCGGCGGCTGCGAGTCCTCGAGGCCCAGCCGCTCGGCGATCGCGGCCACCTCGAGCTCCACCTCGGCGGCCTGGTCGCGCAGCCGCTGCGCGTCGACCTCGGCTTCGGTGACGAGCTCTGAAGCCGCGCGCAGCCGTGTCTGGATCTCGGCCTCCTCGCCCGCGCAGGCGCTCAGCTCGCCCGCCAGCTCCGCACCCGCGGCACGGTCGGTCTCGAGCTCCTCCTCAAGCGCGGCGGTCCGCTCGGCGACCGCCTCGCCGACATCGCCCAGCGCGGCGGCCAGGCGCAGCGCCTGGGGCAGCAGTCTCGCATCGGCCGCATGCTGGGCGCGCAACCGCTCGACGCGCAGCAGGCGCGCGGCCTGCGCCCGCGCGGCCCGCTCGGCTCCGCGGCGCTCGGCGGCCAGCTCGCCCTGCAGCTGGGCTCTGCGGACGGCCAGCGGGCCCTGCTCTGCGGCGGCTCGCTGCTGCTCGATCAGCCACTCGCTGCGCGCCAGCTGCTCGCCCGCTTCGGCGCTGCGGCGTTCGGCCTCGCGCAATGCCGCATCGGCCTGTTCGCGCACGTCCTCGGCCGCGCGCAGACCCTTCAGGGCGTACTCGACGACGCCGCGGGCGACGCGCTCGGCCTCGGCGGCCACCTCCCCGGTCGCGCGCAGCCGCTGCTGCTCGTCGGGCTCGGCGATGATCCGCTCGACGCCATCCACGAGCACCCGGCGCACCTCCTCCCAGGTGCTGGACCACACGCTCCCCTCACGCGCCTGCTCGACGAGCTCCTCGGCCCGCTCCCGCGCGCGGCGGGCCTTGACGAGCTCACCCTCGAGCTCGGCGACCCCCGCGCGCTCGCGCTCGCGCTCGCGCTCGAGCGCCTCCGTCGCCAGCTCGATCTCGCGCCGGCGCTCGCGCTCGATCTGTGAAAGCTCCGCCTCGAGCGCGGCGGTGCGTGCCCCGTTCGCGCTCGCGGACGAGCTGGCGCCCTGCTCTGACTCGCCGCCGGCGCCGTGCTCGTCCGGCGCGTCGCCGAGCGCCTCGAGCTCGAGCTCCAGCTGCTCCAGCCGCCGCTTCAGAGTTTGCGCGCCGGTGCCGGCCTGCTCGGCTCGCAGCTGCAGGCGCTCGCGCGCCGAGCGCGCGTCGTAGACGCGCCGGGCGAGCATGTCACGGCGCTCTGAGCGCTCCTGCAGCGCCCGCTCGGCCAAGCCGCGCCGCGCGATCGTCTGCTGCAGCTCGGTCTCGATCCCAGCGCGCGCCGCTCGCGCCTGCGTCACCGACAGCTCCGCCTTGCCGAGCTCCTCGGCACGCCCACGCGACTGCTCGCGGGCCAGCTCCCAGCGCGCCTCGAGCGTCTGGCGCTCCAGCCGCCCGTGCAGCTCAGCCGCTTCGGCCTGGCGCTTGAGCGGCCGCAGCCGCGTGCGCGCCTCGCGCTCGACGTCGAGCGCGCGGTCGAGGTTCTCCTGTGTGCGCTCCAGCTTCAGCTGCGCGCGCCGCCTGCGCTTGCGGTGCTTGCCGAGACCGGCTGCCTCCTCGATCAGGAGCCGGCGCTCGCGCGGCTTGGAGGTCACGATCTGCTCGACTCGGCCCTGTGAGATGACCGAGTGGGCCTCTTTGCCGAGGCCTGTGTCCGAGAGCACCTCGATCACGTCGCTCAGGCGGCAGCGTGCGCCGTTCAGCCAGTAGCCGCCGTCACCGCTGCGGTCAAGGCGCCTGAGGATCGATATCTCGGCGAGCGGCAGCGCGATCGTGCCGTCGGAGTTGTCGAGCACGATCTCGACCTCGGCCGCGCTGCGCGCCTGCACGCCCCGGCCGCCGCCGAAGATGACGTCCTGCATCGACTGCCCGCGCACGGCCAGCGGCGACTGCTCCCCCATCGCCCACAGCACCGCGTCGGTGACGTTCGACTTGCCCGACCCGTTCGGGCCGACGACGACGCTGACGCCCGGGCCGAAGTCGAGGCTGGTGCGCTCGGGGAAGGACTTGAAGCCCTTCAGGGTGAGCGACTTCAGGCGCACGCCGGAACACCTCGCGAGGTCCCCGTCGGCTCGCGCACTAGCTCCCGAGCCCCTCGACCGCCTCGCGCGCCGCCTCTTGCTCGGCGTGCTTCTTGCTCCTGCCGCGGCCGCTGCCGAGGTCCTGCCCGTCGACGCGCGCCACCACGAGGTACGTGCGTTCGTGCGGGGGCCCGTCCTCGCTCGCGATCTCGTAGCTCACGGCCGCGCCGCGCTGGGCCAGCAGCTCCTGCAGCGCGGACTTGAAGTCCACCGGATGCTCGAGCGCCTGCTCGATCTCGGGCCTGAAGGCCTCGACCACAGCCTCCGCGGTGCGCTCGTAGCCGGCGTGCAGGTAGCAGGCGCCGATGACCGCCTCGATCACCGAAGCGAGCACGCGCTCGGTCTCCACCAGCGCCGCCGCGTTCTCCTGCACACCCGCCGGCGCGGCCGCCCGTAGCCGCTCGGGCAGCGCCAGGCGCTCGGCCACCGCCCGGCAGGACACTCCCGAGACGGCCTGTGCGCGAATCTTCGTGAGCCGCCCGGCGCCGAAGCGCTCGGCCTCCAGCCGCGGATACAGGTGCGTGGTCACCGCCAGCGCCAGCACGCTGTCGCCCAGGAACGCCAGACGCGAGTAGGAGTCGCTGCGCCGCTCGCTCCAGGAGGCGTGGGTGAACACCTGGCGCGCGAGCTCCTCGGGCAGGTCGTCCAGCAGCGCGCCGAGCTTCATTGCTCCACATCGGCTGTCCCCTGCTGGTGGGCCAGCACGAACTCGACAGCCTGCCCGACAGTCAGGATCTGCGCCGCCTGATCGTCGGACATGCGCACAGCGTAGGTGTCCTCGAGCTCCTGCACCAGCGTGTACAGATCGAGCGAATCCGCCTCGAGATCCTCCTTGAAGCGGGTCTCCTCGGAGATGGCGGCGGGCTCGACATCCAGCTCGTCGGCCAGATGCGCCTGGATCAGGATGAAGACCTGCTCGCGGGCGTCCGTGGTCATCGCGTGGCGTGCGCGAGCGTGCACTCGAACCGGGCCGTGGCGGGCGCAGGCGACTGCCACGCTGTGGGGGGCGCAGATGAGCGGTTCATTCTGTCTGGCGCAGGCTAGCGGCCGGCTCGGACACGGGCGAGCGCCTGAGCGCCCCTGCCTCGGCGAGGGCGAGGTGGGTCTGCCCGACGATGTCCGCGCGCGCGCCGCGCTCGGCTCGGAGGATCGCCTGCGCGAAGCCTGTTCGCGTGAAGCGCCCGTGCGGGACGACGCCCAGGCTGCGCAACCCGAGCAGATAGGCGCCTCCGTTGGCTTCGGGATCGATCTCCTCGCGAAAGCCCGAGAGCGCGGGGCGCAACAGCGCCCCGCCGAGCTTCGCGCGCGTTGAGGACATCGCGGCCGCCCGGACGGCGCCCAGCATCGTCTGGGAGACGCCCTCCATCAGCTTCAGGGCGATGTTGCCGGTGAATCCGTCGGTCACGATCACATCGGCGACCCCGGCGACGACGTCCCCGCCCTCCACGTTCCCGACGAACTCGAAGGCACCCGCGTTGGTGGGCGTCTGCTCGAGCAGCTCGGCGTGTACGTCCACGACGAGCGCGCTGCCGCGCTCGGCCTCCGCGCCGTTCGACAGAAGGCCGACGCGCGGATGCTCTACACCGAGCACCACCCGCGCGAGCGCGGCGCCCATGAAGGCGAACTGCACGAGGTGCTCGCGCCGGGCTTCCACGCTCGCGCCGACGTCCAGCAGGGTGACCGGCCAGCGCGGGACGGGCAGGGGGATCGCGAGCGCGGGGCGGTAGATGCCACGAGCACGTTTGATGTTGAAGGAGCCGGCGGCCAGCGCGGCGCCGGTGCCGCCGGCGCAGACCAGTGCCTGCGCGGAGCCCTGGGCGACGGCCCTGGCCGCCTTCACGATCGATGCCTCGGGTGTCGTGCGGGCGGCGCTCACGGGATCGGAGCTCTTGGCGATCGACACGGGCGCGTCCACGATCTCGACGCCGCTCGGCTGCTCGCCCAGCTGCTCGGCGGGCCCGAACAGGATCACACGCGCGCCCTTGGCGGCGGCCAGCGCCGCGCCGGCCGCGACCTCCGCCGGACCCAGATCCGAGCCGTTGCAGTCGACCGCCACCACCGGCCGGCGCGAGTCCTCAGCGCGGACGGGCGGCGAGGTGCCCGCGGAAGCCACTTCCCCGCTACTCGTCGTCGTGCTCGTGCTCGTGCTCGTGGCCGTGGCCCAGGGGCGCGACGACCTCGCGACCGGCGTAGGTGCCGCACACCGGGCACACCCGGTGGGGCCTGCGCGGGCTGTGGCACTGCGGGCACGCATTCAGCGCGGGCGTGCCGATCTTGTGCTGGGCGCGGCGCTTGGCCGTGCGACTGTGAGACTGCTTTTTCTTGGGGACCGCCATCGCGAGCAGAAGGCTACCAGCCCTCCGGCGCTCTACTCGAGCTTCAGCTCGCTGAGCTTCGCCCAGCGCCGGTCCGGCGCGGAGTCATGGTGGTGGCCGGGGGGAGCCTCGTTGAGATCGGCTGCGCACTCCGGACACAGGCCGGCGCAGTCCTCGCGGCAGAGGACCTTCACGGGTGCCGCCAGCGCGAACGCGTCGCGCGCCCACGCCGCCAGGTCGAGCACCTCGCCGTGCACGTAGGGGGATTGCAGCTCCTCACCGCCGCCCGGGCGGTTGACCTCGCGGCTCACCACCTCGACGTTCGGGGCGGCCTGCTTCAGGCAGCGCATGCACGCGCCCTCGAGCGCGGCGCTGAAGCGCAGCAACAGCGCGTAGCCGCCGCCCATCATGCGCGAGACCTCGAGCGTGACCGACACGCGCGCCGGTACCGCCGCATAGCGCTCGCCCCCGAGCAGCAGCGGCTCGATGCGCACGTCGAGCGCCAGGCGCCGTCCCTCGCCCGCGCTCAGCCGCAGCCCGGCAAGATCGAAATCATGGGTCTCCGCCGCCATCCCCCTCAGGCTAGCGACCGCTCTTGGAAGCCTCCAGGCCCTTCAGCTCGCGCTTGAGCACCTTGCCCGTGGCGTTGCGCGGCAGCGCCTCCAGGAAGATCACCTCGCGGGGAACCTTGAAGCGAGCGAGGTTCTGTTTGACGTAGTCCTGCACCTCCTGCTCTGAGAGCTCGGCCCCCGGGCGCGTCACCACGAACGCCTTCAGCCGCTGTCCGAACTCCTCGTCGGGCACGCCGAGGACCGCCGCCTCTTCGATCTCACGGTGGTCGGCCAGCAGGTCCTCGACCTCGCGCGGGAACACGTTCTCGCCGCCGCTGACGATCATCTCGTCGTCGCGGCCGTCGACGAACAGCCTTCCCCCCTGATCGAAGCGGCCCATGTCGCCGGTGCTCATCAGGCCGCCGAGGATCTCCTTGCCGCTGCCGTCGGTGTAGCCCTCGAACATGAATGTGTTGCCGACGAAGATCCGCCCGCGCTCACCGGGCTTGACCTCATGGCCGTCGCCATCGAGCAGCTTGACCATCGTGCCCAGCGGCGGTCTGCCGGCCGTGCCCGGCGCCGTACGCATGTCGGCGGGGGTGGCAACCGTCGCCCACCCCACCTCCGTCGAGCCGTACAGGTTGTAGAGGACGTCGCCGAACGCGTCCATCGCGCGCGTCGCAAGCTCGCCCGGCAGCACCGACCCGCTGAGCGCGATCACGCGCAGCGCATGCAGGTCATAGCGCGCGATCGCACGCTCGCCCAGGGCCATTATGCGCTGCAGCATCACCGGCACCATCACGAGCGCGCTGGCGCGATGTTCGGCGACCGCCCTGAGCGTCTCCTCGGGGTCGAACCGCCGGCGCAGCACGAGCGTCGAGCCCAGCGGCAGGGACAGGTTGAAGTGGGCAAAGCCCCACGAGTGGAACATCGGCGCGGCGATCATCGTCGTCTCGCCCGCCCTCAGCGGGATCTTGGAGAACAGCGCCGCGGCCGGTTCGAGCGAATCGGTCGGCGTGCGCGGCGCGCCCTTGGGCGTGCCGGTGGTACCCGAGGTCAGCAGCACCACACGCCCGCGTTCGAGCGGCGGGGTCAGATCGGAGGCATCCCCGCGCGCGATCAGCGCCTCAAGGCGCGGGTCGGCGTCGCCCGGCGCACCGTCGCCGTCAGCCTTCGGATCACTCCAGGCGACGAAGCGAAGCCTCGTGGCCGCGCCGTCGTGGACGAGCTCTGAGAACTCCTCGTCGTAGATCACGGCAACGGGGCCTTCGCGCTCGAGCACATCGCTGATCTGGGGGGCCGCGAACGCGGTGTTGAGATACAGCAGCCCGGCGCCCAGCTTGGAGCACGCCACCGTCGCCTCGATGAAGCCGCGGTGGTTGCGGCACATGATCGCCACCCCGTCCCCCGCTCCGACTCCGGCCTTCCTCAGCTCGTGCGCGAGCGCGTTCGTGCGCCGGTGCACCTCGAGGAACGTGAGCGTGCCGCGCTCATCCACGATCGCCGTCCGCTGCGGGTGGCTGATCGCTCCGCCCGAATAGGCGCCTGCCGATGTCGGCCCCCAGCGGCGCAGCTGCGCCAGCGAGCGCAGCATCCTGTCGGGGCGCACCGGGCGAGCCATGCCCGTGTCGAGCAGCGTCCGTGCGATCCGCAGCCTGTGCCTGGCTTCGTTGGCATCCATCGTCAGCTGACCCTAGCCAATCGCGGAAGCCGTGCGCCGGATGCGAGGCGCCGCTAACCCACTTCGGCGGGTTCGTCCTTTCCCTGCAGGCGCTCGCGACCGCGCTGTACGGCCGCGATGAACTTCGACAGGTTCACCTCGAGCGTATTGAGGATCTCGTCGGCATAGTCCTCGGCGCCCAGCCGGATCTCGCGCTCGCGCGCGCGGGCGTCCTCGACGATGTCCTCGGCTGCGCGCTCGGCCTGCTTGGTCACCTCCTCCTCGCCCACGAGCCGCTCCTGGCGCTCGCGTGCGTCCTTGATGATCCGCTCGGCCTCCTTCTTGGCCTCGGCCAGCATCTCCTGGCGCTCCTTGACGATCCAGCGCGCCTGCTTGATCTCCTCTGGGATCGTCGCGCGCATCTGGTCGAGGATGTCGTAGATCTCCTCCTTGTCGACCCTCACCTGGTCGGTCAGGGGCACCGGCTTGGCGTTGTGCACCAGGTCGTCGAGCTTGTCTATGAGTACGAGGACATCCATCTAGCGGTCACCTCCGTGGAGCCAGCAGCCCCCCGTTCTCTGCAGGAGATTCGAGATCTTGACTGAGATCCCCATTTCGTCAGCGCCTCAGCTCTTCCTGCAAGCGCTTGGCCACCTCGTCGGGGACGAGATCGTCGATCCTGCCACCGAACGTGGCGAGCTCCTTGACGCCGCTTGAGGATAGAAAACTGTACTGCGGGCTCGCCATCAGGTAGACAGACTCTATCTGGGGATCCTGCCGGCGGTTGAGCTGGTTCATCTCAAGCTCATACTCGAAGTCCGAGATCGCGCGCAGGCCCTTGACGATCGCCTTGGCGCCCACGCTCCTCGCGAACTCGACGACGAGCGTCGAGAAGGGCTCCGCGCGCACCCGCTCGAGGTCGGCGATCGAGCGTTGGATGAAACCCATGCGCTCCTCGATCCCGAACAGCGCCGCATCCTTGCGCACGGAGCGATTGACGACCGCCACGACGACTTCGTCATACAGGTTCGCGGCACGGCGGATCACATCCAGGTGGCCGTTGGTGATCGGGTCATACGAGCCCGGGCACACGACTATCGACTTCTCAGATTGGGTCATTGATGCCGGTGGATTCGAATCGAAGTGTCGCCATAGCGCCGTTCCTGCTGGAGCTCGATTCCGAGCTCGAGCGGTGCTCGCCGATCGCTCTCGACGACGACGCGTGCCGCGGGCCTGAGCAGCGACGGCAGGGCCAGCGACAGCTCGGGTCCCCAATCGTGCGCCTGTCCGTAGGGAGGATCGATGAACACGAGATCGTATGTCTCTTCGCGAGTTCGTGCACTGCGCAGCGCCCGGAGCGCGTCCGTGCGGCGCACCTCAGCTGCGACCGGCTCGATCGCGAGGTCGCTGAGATTGTCCCGCAGCGCCCGCAGCGCGCCCGCATCGCGCTCGACGAACACCACGCCCGCGGCGCCCCTCGACAGCGCCTCGAGGCCCATCGCGCCGCTGCCGGCGAACAGGTCGAGCACGCTCGCCCCCTCGAGCGGGCCGAGCATCGCGAAAACCGCCTCTCTGACCCGGTCGGAGGTGGGCCTCGTGGTCGTGCCCCTCGGCGCCTTCAGGCGCCTGCCGCCGAGACGCCCCGCGATCACCCGCATTACGAGCACCGTAGGGCTTTCCAGCGGCGCGCGGCAGCAAGCGCTCTCATGCCGGGATCGGCGCGAGCGCCTGGGCGCCGAACCTGACGGCGAGCTCGTCGCCGAGCAGCGCGTGCTCGGGCGCCGCCAGATCCGGGTCGACGTCGGCGATCGCCTGGGCCTGCGCCCGCGCGCGCTCCAGCAGCTGCACGTCCTCGGGCAGGCTCGCCACCTCGAACTGGCCGAGACCCGATTGTCGAGTGCCCACGAGCTCGCCCTCCTTGCGCAGCCCGAGGTCGATCTCGGCCAGGCGAAAGCCGTCGCCGTGCTCGACCAGTGCGCGCAGCTTCACAGAGCTCGCGGCCGTGGCTCCTTTGACCAACAGGCAGCTCGCGCGATGCTCGCCGCGTCCGACCCGTCCGCGCAGCTGGTGCAACTGGGAGATGCCGAAGCGCTCCGCGTTCTCGACCAGCATGACCGTCGCATTCGGGACGTCGATCCCGACCTCCACCACGGTCGTCGCCACCAGCACATCGGCCTTGCCTGAGGCGAAGGCGGACATCGCCTGCTGCTTCTGGCGCGGTCGCATGCCGCCATGCAGCAGCACGAGCTCATATCCCTCGAGCTCGCCGTCGCGCAGGCGCTCGAGCTCGGCCGTCGCCGCCCGCTGGCCGATCTCCGGCTGCGCGCCGGGCCGCGCCGGCTCGCCCCCGTCATCGGCGGCCGGGCTCGAGGGCTCCTCGACGAGGGGACAGATGACGTAGGCCTGGCGGCCCGACTTCAGCTGCTCGCGCAGCTCCTCGTAGGCGCGACTGCGCCCACCCTCGCCGACCACCACGCGCGTCTCGATCGGCTGTCTTCCCGACGGCAGCTCGCGCAGGGCGCTCGAGTCGAGGTCTCCGTAGCCCGCCAGCGCGAGCGTGCGAGGAATCGGCGTGGCGGTCATGTGCAGCATGTGCGGCTCAGAGCCGGCGCGTTCTCCGAGCGCTGTCCGCTGGCGCACGCCGAAGCGGTGCTGCTCGTCGACGACGGCCACGGCCAGCGCGGGGAAGATGACGTCGGGCTCGATCAGGGCGTGCGTGCCCACGATCAGCGACAGCTCACCCGTCGCGAGCTTGCCGAGCGTGTCTGCGCGCCTGCTCGCGGTCGTCGAGCCGGTGAGCAGGGCGACGGTCAGCGGCTCTGAGCCGAGCAGCCGCTGGAGCGTCGCGAAATGCTGTTCGGCGAGCGTCTCGGTCGGCGCCATCAGTGCCGCCTGATGGCCGTGCTCGACCGCGCGCAGCATCGCGTACAGCGCGACCACGGTCTTTCCGCTGCCCACCTCCCCCATCAGCAGCCTCTGCATCGCCCGCGGCTGCGCGAGATCCTCGCCGATCGCCTCGATCGCGCGGCGCTGGTCGCCGGTGAGGGCGAACGGCAGCCCGCGCTCGAGCCAACGGGCGCTCAGCGAGGGCGGCTCGGCCAGCGCGAGCGCGCCCCCGCGCGCCCTCCTCGCTGCGCGGCGGCGAAGAAACACGAGCTGCGTCAAGAGGAGCTCCTCGAAGGCGAGCCGCGCACGCCCATCCTCTGAGTCGCGGGGATCCTTGGGAAAGTGCATCGCCGCGAGCGCGCCGGCCCTGTCGGGCAGCGCCTCGGCCACGCGCATGTCCGCCGGCAGCATCTCGGTGACGTCGTTCAATGCGCCCCTGTGACCCTGGACGAGCGTGAGGATCTGGGTGGAGGAGACGCCCTCGGCGGCGGGATAGTGCGCGACGGCGCCGCTCGCGCCCGGCTCGACGCTGCCGCCGTCGCCCGGCGCGTGGTGGGATACGCGAAAGCCGCCTTTCGCATCGGCCTTGCCGTGGAGCATCAGGTGCGTACCCGGCGGGTAGCGCTGCACGAGCCAGGGCTGGTTGAAGAACGTCGCGCGCATCGCGCCCGTGCCGTCGAGCACTGTCGCCTCGACCAGCGGGCGCATCCCGCGCCGGCGCACCGGCCGCATGGCTATCGTCCGCACCCGTACCGCCACGGTCGCCTGCTCGCCCGCCCGCAGCGCTGCCACCGTGCGCGTCTCGCGGCTGGCCCTCGGCAGGTGTTCGAGAAGCTCACCGACGGTGCACAGGCCGAGCGCCTGAAGCCCGTCGCGCGTCTTCGCCGAGGACACCTCAAGCGGCTCGGTGAGGCGCGACGGCCGCGGCCAGCGCACCGGCGCCGCGATCATCTCGGCTCTGCTGAGGGCTCGCCCGGACGCGAACGCGCGCGCGTCGAGCGGCGGATGCCGGCTCGCGGAGGAACACGCCGCGGCCGGCGCGTGGGTCTCGGTCGCGGGCATTCGCCGCTGATGATGATGGCGGCGGCGGTCGTAACGGCAGATGGCGGGGGGCCGCTACTCGGCGGTCAGCAGCCACCAGTAGGCGGGCTGGCCGCCGCTGCGGAGCTCGAGCTCGACGTCGCCGTCGACCATCCCCTCGATGTCCCCCAGCGCCAGCGGGGCGTCCTGGCCGGCGAGCACGCTGATCAATTCCGGCGCTCCCGAGCCGTTGGCGCCGTGCTCGAGCGCGTCGAGCACGGCCCGCAGGGTCGCACGGGGCTCGCCCCAGGCCAGCACCTCCTCCTCCACGAAGCCCACGGCCTCACCGCGCGTGAAGCGGCCCTGGACGTCGTCGCGGGCGGCGGGCGCGACCGCCCCCGTGCGCACGCGCGCGAGCGCCTCGCTCACCGCGCGCGCGTTCTCCTCGACCGAGCGCTCCGGCGCCAGCGCCACGGCGGCGGCGAGACCGGCCTGCTGGCTCGTCGTGGGCGCCACGTGCACCTGCTTGTCCGAGAGCTCGGCCGCGCGCTCGGCCGCCATGATCACGTTGGCGCTGTTCGTCAGCACCACCACCTCCTCGGCCGGGACCTCGTGGATGCCGGCCAGCAGGTCGTAGGTCGAGGGGTTCAGCGTGGCGCCTCCGTCGATCGTGTTGACGCCGAGCTCGCGGTACATCTCTGCCAGCCCGTCGCCGCTGACCACGGCGACGGCGCCGCAGCGCACGCGCGCGCCGGCGGCGGAGGGCGTCGCGGGGGCGGGCCCGCCGCCGGCATGCCCGCCCGCGAGCGCTCCACCGTCGTCGTCGCCGGCGGAGCCGCTGGCACCGTTGGCATGCCGGCCGAGGCGCTCGTCGCGCTGTGCCAGCTGCAGGTGCATGTCCGCCACGTCCAGCCGCGAGACCTCGCCGGCATCGGCGAAGACCGCCGTGGCGAGCTCCGGCTCGTCGGTGTGCAGGTGCACCTTCAGCGTGGTCGTGTCGCCGACGACGAGCACCGAGTCGCCGAGCGCCTCCAGCGGCGCGATGAAGCGGCCCGCGCTCAGAGCGCTGCCGGTGACGGCGAAGTTGGTGCAGAAGCGGTAGGTGCTCGAGCTGTGCTCGGGGTGGGAGATGCGCGCCGGAGCGTGATGATCGAGCTCCGGGGGGTCGTCGCCGCGCAGCGCCGCGACGACGCCTGCGAAGATGATCGTCAGCCCATAGCCGCCCGCGTCCACGACGCCGGCGTCGCGCAGCGCCGCGAGCAGCTCGGGACCGCGCTTGACCGAGTCCTGGCCGGCGTCGACCGCGCTCGCCAGCGCCTCGGCGATCGCGGCGTCCTGCACCGAGCGCTCGGTGGCCGGCGCAAGGCGCGCGTTGTCGGGGCTGTGAGCGACGTCGGTCACGATCTTGTGGGCCATCTCCCGCGCCACGGTCAGGATCGTCCCCTCGGCGGGGTCGCGGACCGAGGAGTAGGCGCGGTCGGCGGCGTTGGCAAGCGCCGCGCCGATCAGCGTCGCGTCGATCAGCTGGCCGGGCCTCGAGACGAGCTCCTCCGCCGCTCCGCGGATCAGCTGGGAGAGGATCACGCCGGAGTTGCCCCTCGCACCGAGCAGCGCCGCGCGCGCGACCGACTGCACGATCTCCTCGCGCCCGATCTCGTCGATCGTGCGCTGACCGGCGCCCTGCAGGCGATCGAGCTCATCGAGGACGGCGCGCAGCGTGAGCGCCATGTTGTCGCCGGTGTCCCCGTCGGCGACGGGAAACACGTTGAGATCGTTGACCTCCTCGCGACGCGATTCCAGATGCGCGAGCGCCCCGGCCACGGCGACGCGAAAGCGCAGGAGGTTTGTATCCGTCACGACGACACTTAGCAGCGGCTCAGAGAGCCTTTGTGACCTTGCCCGCTTTCAGGCAGCGCGTGCAGACATACACGCGCCGGGGCGCCTTGCCCACGAGGATCCTGACCTTCTGCAGGTTCGGATCAAAGCGCCGCTTGGTCGCAACCATCGAGTGGCTGCGGCTGTTACCGAACGCCGGTCCCTTGCCGCAGCTGTGACATACCTTCGCCATGATCGCAGGAGTCTAGATGATCTGTTGTCCGGACTCCCTCGGGGTCCCGCGCATGGACGCCGGCCTCACGCTCCGATCTGAGCCCGCAGGGCGGCCATCCGGATCACCGCTTCGGCGGCGTGAGCGCCCTGGTCGCGCTTGCCGCCGCCGGCGCGGGCAAGCGCCTGCTCCATCGTCTCGCAGGTGAGCACACCGAAGGCGCATGGCACGCCGGTGTCGAGCTGCACTTGCATCACACCCCGGGCGGCCTCGGCGCAGACGAAGTCGTAGTGGTCGGTCTCACCGCGGATCACCGCGCCCAGGCAGGCCACGCCGGCAAAGCGCCCGGATCTGGCCGCATAGCTCGCCGCGAGCGGCAGCTCGAAGGCGCCGGGCACGTCGAACACCTCGACCGCGCCCTCGCCGGCCTCTGCGAACGCCGCCTTCGCCCCCGACAGCAGGCGCTCGGCCAGATCCTCATAGAAGCGGCTGATGGCGACCGCGTAGGAGCCGCTCACCGCTCGTCGCGCTGATCGGGGACGGCATCCTGCTTGCGCTCGGACTGCAGCATCTCCTCGTCGAGGTTGAGGCCCTGGTGGTGCAGCGTGTGCCCCATCCGCTGCGCCTTGGTGCGCAGATAACTCTCGTTGTGCTCGTTGGGGGCATGCTCGATCGGCAGCTGCGCGCTGACCGACAGCCCGTAGCCCTCGAGCCCCTTGATCTTCTTTGGGTTGTTCGTGAGTATCCGGATCGAGCTGAGGCCGAGATCGGCCAGGATCTGGGCGCCGATGCCGTAGTCGCGCAGGTCCGCGGGCAGGCCGAGGCGCTCGTTGGCTTCGACCGTGTCCAGGCCGTCCTCCTGCAGGCGATAGGCACGCAGCTTGTTCAGCAGGCCGATCCCGCGTCCCTCCTGGGAGAGATACAGCAGCACGCCCTGGCCCTCGCGCTCGATCATCGCGAGCGCCGATGAGAGCTGCTCGCCGCAGTCGCAGCGCAGCGAGTGGAAGACGTCGCCGGTGAGGCACTCCGAGTGCACCCTCACGAGCACGTCCTGCTCGCCCGAGACCTCGCCCTTGACGAGCGCCACGTGGTGCTTGTCGTCGACGAGCGAGCGGTAGCCGACCGCCTCGAACTCCCCGAAGCCGGTCGGCAGCGCCGTTGAGACCACGCGTTCGACGAGCTTGTCGTGGCGCCGGCGATAGGCGATCAGGTCGGCGACGGTGATCATGCACAGCCCGTGGCGGCTGCAGTAGTCGACGAGGTCTGAGACTCGCGCCATCGTGCCGTCGTCGTTCATCACCTCGCAGATCACGCCCGCAGGGTTCAGGCCCGCGAGCCGCGCCAGATCGACCGCGGCCTCGGTCTGCCCGGCGCGCTCGAGAACACCTCCGGCACGGCTCTTCAGCGGGAACACGTGGCCCGGCTGGACCAGGTCCCGCGGGCGGCTCTCGGGGTCGATCGCGACCTGGATTGTGTGGGCGCGATCGTGTGCGGAGATGCCGGTGGTGACCCCCTCGCGCGCCTCGACCGAGACCGTGAACGGCGTCTCGAACGCCGACTCGTTCTTGGCCGCCATCAGGTCGAGCCCGAGCTCGTCGCAGCGCTCCGGCGTGAGCGACAGGCAGATCAGCCCGCGCCCCTCCTTGGCCATGAAGTTGATCGCCTCGGGCGTGGCGAACTGTGCAGCCAGCGTCAGGTCGCCCTCGTTCTCGCGATCCTCGTCGTCGCAGACGACGACCATCTTGCCCTGTCGTATCTCCTCGATCGCCTGCTCGATCGTGGCGAAGGCGGTGGTGGTTGTCCTCACGTCGCTCATGCTCTTACCTCCATCAGCCTCTCCACCTGCTTGGCGAGGATGTCGACCTCGATGTTCAGTAGAGCACCCTCTCCAATCCCTCCCAGGTTGGTGCGCTTGAGCGTCTCCGGAATCAGCGAGACCGCGAAGCCGTCCGCAAGCAGCGCGCTGACCGTAAGGCTAACGCCGTCGAGCGCCACCGAGCCCTTCTCGACCAGATAGCGCTCGAGGCGAGGGTCGATCCGGATCTCGAGGACCCGCGCGAAGCCCTCCTCGCGGACCGCGGAGACCGTGCCCGTTCCGTCGACGTGTCCCTGCACGATGTGGCCGCCGAGGCGCTCGCCGGCACGCAGCGGCAGCTCGAGGTTCACCTGCGCTCCGGCCTCGAGCCGGCCGAGCGAGGAGCGATTGAGCGTCTCGGCCATCGCCTCGGCCTGAAAGCCGTGATCGTCGATGCGCGTGGCCGTCAGGCACACGCCGTTGACGGCGACCGAGTCGCCCTCGGCCAGCTCACGGGCGAGCTGCGCGCGGATCCGGAGCGTGGCACCGGCCCCGTTCTGTTCGAGCGCGGCCACGCTGCCCAGCTCGGCGATCAACCCCGTGAACATCCGCTCGCCGCCGCTCGCCCGTCACCACTCGCGCAGGCGCGCGGAGATCAACAGGTCCTCGCCGACCGTGGCGCAGTCGAACGTGAGCGCACGCAGCGCCTCGGAGATGCGCTCGACGCCCTTGCCCTCGAGCGGGTCGCGGGCCGCTGAGCCGCCCAGAAGCAGCGGCGCCAAAAACAGGCGGATCTCGTCGATCTCGCCGGTGTCGAGGAACGCGCCGGCGAGATGAGGGCCGCCCTCGAGCAGCACGGAGGTCACGCCCTGGGCACCGAGCTGGTCGAGCGCCGAGCGCACCCGCGCCGGCTCGTTTTCACCGGTCGCGACCAGGACCTGGACGCCGGCCGCCTCGAGCGCGTCTGTGTCGGCGCGCGCGGCCGCACGCGAGACCACCACCGTCAGCGGAACCTCGGCCGCCGCGACCACGAGCTGGGAGCTGGGCGGGAGCCGGGCGAGCGAGTCGAACACGACGCGCCGCGGCTGAAGCGCCAGCTGGGCCGGCGGGCTGTCAGGCCGCGCCGTCAGCTGGGGGTCGTCGGCCAGCGCGGTGCCGATGCCGACGACGACGGCGTCGACCGAGGCGCGCCAGCGATGGGCCAGCTCGCGGCTGTCCTCGCCTGAGATCCACTTGGAGTCGCCGGTGCGGGTCGCAACCTTGCCGTCGAGTGTCATCGCGGACTTGAACAGCACCCACGGACGCCCGACGCGGGCGTGCTTGCGGAAGGCCTGGTTGAGCAGGCGCGCGCTCGCGGCCAGCTCGCCGTCGGCCATGATCACCTCGACGCCCTCGTCGCGGAGGATGCCGAGCCCGCGACCGGAGGCCTTCTCGGTGGGGTCATCGGAGGCGATCACCACGCGCCCGATACCGGCCTGCAGGATCGCGTCGGTGCACGGCGGCGTCTTGCCCTCGTGGCAGCAGGGCTCGAGCGACACGTACAGCGTGGCTCCGCTCAGGTCCTCAAGGCCGCAGGCCTCGATCGCGTTGACCTCCGCGTGCAGGCCGCCGAACGCTTCGTGGAAGCCCTCGCCGAGCGTCTCGCCGTCGCGCGCCACGACGGCGCCGACGACCGGGTTCGGCTTGACCGCGCCGAGGCCCCTGCGCGCCAGCTCGATCGCCCGCGTCAGATGGAGCTTGTCGGTGTCGGTGCAGGTGGACATGTCTGATCAGAATATCCCCGTACAGAACTCTGCCCCGGAAACGCTCAGCCCGCGCAGCGGCCGCCGTGCAGCCGGTAGACGGTCATCGTCGGCCCCGGCCGCTCGTAGGAGAGCGGGTAGTAGTCGAAGCTCCAGTCGAATCCGAACGTGACGGGGTGTCCCGAGCGGGTGTAGGGAGATGCCCGGTAGACGACTTCTCCCTGCCGTTCGAGTGCGCGGTAGTAGGCGAGCGCGAGCGGCACCGCCTTGGGGTCCGCGAAGGCCCGCGCGGATTGCGTGGAGCCGCGCACCACCCAGCAGTAGCCCCGGCGCTCGTAGTAGCCGATCAACACCGGGGCGAGCGTCCGCTCGTATTCCTCGATGCCAACGACCCGGTGCGCGCTCGGCTCGAGCGCGCCGTCCGCGGAGATCACCGACACGAGCGAGTAGTACTTCAACCACGGCGAGCCCCACTGCCCCGGTGAGACGGGCTCGACCACGATCGGGGTGCGCGGCGGGATGTGCGCGAGCATCCACGCCCGCGTCTCAGAGCGCGTGTCCTCGCGCGAGAGCACGAGGTCCGAGTGAACGCTGTAGATGAGCCCCTGGGCGCACAGCAGCACGCTCGCCAGAGCGATCAGCGCGATCGACAACGCCCGCGCGCGCCGATCGCCGGCCGCCGGCGCGAGCCGCCTCACGATCGCCGTCGCCAGCTGAAGCGCGAAGTACGCCGCCAGCAGGCACAGGATCGGCACGATCGGCAACAGCCAGCGCCCGAAGTAGCGGCCCTGAAGGCCCATGAAGGCCAGGAACACGATCGGGGCGGGCACGAGCAGCCAGCCCAGCCTCGGCTGCGAGCGCCACACGCTCACGGCGCCGCCGAGCGCGGCCAGCGCGGGCACCCAGCCGAGACCCCAGGTGAGCGACCACAGGTAGTAGAGGAGGCCTCCCTGTTTGGGAGCGCCCAGCTTGCCCTGAGCTTCGCCGGCAAGCGTCGACTGGTGAACGAGTTCGGAGTGAAACGCGCGATAGTCGAGCAGCGCATAGGGGTTCGCGACCAGGAAGGCCAGCACCGCCGCCGCGGCCGCGAGCGCGATGCCGCCGGCCGCACGCCGCGCGGCGCCCGGCTCGCGCTCGAGCCGGCAGGCGGCGGCCGCGAGCAGCGGCAGCAGCATGATCCCGGCCGTGTACTTGCTCGCGCAGGCAAGGCCCAGGCCGACGCCCGCCAGCAGGTAGTCGCGCACGCGGCCCTTGCGCAGCACGCCGGCCGAGCCGAGCAGCGACAGCGTCGCCGGCGCGAGCGTCGGGACGTCGTTGAGCGCGAGGTGCGCATAGAAGACCGGCAGGAACGCCACCGCCCCGATCGCCGCCGCGAGCAGGCCGAGCAAGCGGTTGAACAGGCGCGCACCGGTCGCGTACAGCAGCCACAGCGCGGCCACGCCGAGCACGGCGCTGGCCACGCGCGCAAGCGTGTAGACATCGGTCGGGTGGTGTTCGAAGGCGTGCACCGCCCCCCTCGCGCTCCCGTAAGCGAGCACGAGCAGGCCGTGCAGCAGATAGGTGAAGGCGGGCGGATTGGCGAAGTAGTGCGGGTTGAGGCTGTGCTGCTGGAACATGGCGACCGCGCGCGGCAGGAAGTGGTCGGCCTCGTCGGTGTTGTAGGCGTAGGGCAGGCCCTGGCGCAAGCCCCATAGGCGCAACGCGAGGCTGCCGATGAGAATCGCTGCGAGCGCCGGCCAGGCCCAGCGGCGGGGGATCTCAGCAGTTGGCATAGACCGCGTAGTAACGGCTCGTGTAGATGCGTCTGAAGCCGCTTTGCGGGATCTGGTCGCGCGGGTCATCGCCGACGTCCACGATCGCCTCCACGAAGACGGCGCTGCCGAGCGGGTAGACCGCGACGCTTCCCCGTCTGAGGCGGTTCTCCAGCGTATGCGAGCGCTTGGCGACGTCGGCCCGCGCCTGGCTGCGCGCGACGATGTCGTGCTGCCCGACGCTGTCGAGGATCCAGCGCGCGTCGGGGATCAGCTTGTTGTTCGGCAGCGACAGCAGCGGACAGCGGGCAAACACGCGTTTGACTCGCGGGTTCGCGAGCGCGACCGCAAGCCCCTTGTGGAAGTCCTCGTGGTAGGCGAGGGTCGTGCGCAGGCTTTCGAGGTTCAGCGTCGTCGCCACCGAGGCGGCGCCGTAGAGAACGAGCACGGCGGCGAGCGCCATCCACACCCGGCGCAGCGTCGTGCCCGGCTCGAGCATCGACCAGCCGCCGATCGCGACCGCGCAGAACAGCAGCATCACGACGGCCGCTCCCATCAGGTAGCGGTCGATCACCGACGCGCCGACGGCTCCCTCGGCCACGAACACGCACACCAACAGCACGAGCGCCGCCAGCGGCGTCAGCACGCGCCTCGGCGCAAGCCAGATCGCCAACGGCAGGCCGGCGAGCGCGCCGAGGACCACGGGCAGCTTGTCGATGCGCACCCCGAACGTCCACACCGAGCCGACCACGCTCGAGAGACCCTGGGTGCGTTCGAGTTCCTGAGCCAGGCCGGCCGTGGAGCTCAGCGAATAGAACGGATTGCCGGTGACGACAGCGTCCACGAGCACCCACGCGACCGGCGCGATCGCCGCCATCGCCAGATAGCGCAGCCGCGTGCGGTTGTCCGCCGGCCACGCGCACCACAGCCAGTACGCGCCGCTCAGCACCCATGCGTCGGGGCGCAACAGGCCGGCGGCCGCAAGCATCAGGAAGACAGGCGTGCCGCGGCGCGGGCGTTCGACCTCGAGCGCGATCGCCCACACGATCAGGGCGACGTAGGAGATATCCAGGTAGCCCTGCGCCGCGAGGTTCTCGATGAAGAAGCGGCTGAGCACGAGAAGCCCCGCGAGCAGCCCCACGACCGGGCCGAAGCACAGGCGCCCGACGCGATAGACGCCGGCCACCACGGCCACGAAGGAGGCAATCGAGCCGAGTACCATCAGCCGGGCGCCGCCCTGACCGAAGATCGAGCAGAACATCCCGAAGGCGATCGCCAGCGGATGCTCGGTCGGCGCGCGGTAGACCCTGAAGTCGGGGAGGTGCAGATGCAGCAGGTCGCGCCCCCACAGAAGCGCGTAGAAGGAGTCGTAGGTGGGATAGGTGGGGAACGCGAAGTAGCCGATCAGGGCGCCGAGGCAGAGCACCGCTAGCGCGAGCGGCGCCCACGCCCGCGGACCCGCGGCACGTAGCCTCGCCAGCCAGATCGGGCCCGGTCGGAGCCGGGTGTGCGTCGCGCTTTCCATCGAGCCTTGGGCCGTCATGGGCCGGCACCGGCGCCGCCCACACGCTTGGCGCCAAACCCCGTGTCGCGCTCTGGGATACTGGCGGAAGCCAAGTCTAGGCAATCATCGTCGATGAAGCTCATCATCCAGATCCCTTGCTTCAACGAGGCCGACCAGCTACCGCAGACGCTCGCTGACCTGCCCCGCGAGGTGGCCGGCTTCGAGATCGTCGAGTGGCTCGTCGTCGACGACGGCTCGACCGACGAAACGGTTGCCGTCGCGCGCGCCCATGGGGTCGACCACCTCGTGCGCCTGACGAACAACAAGGGCCTCGCCGCCGGATTCCAGGCGGGCATCGACACCGCGCTGAAGCTGGGGGCCGACGTGATCGTCAACACCGATGCCGACAACCAGTACTGCGGCGCCGACGTCTCGCGGCTCGTCGGCCCGATCCTCGACGGACGGGCCGACATGGTCATCGGCGACCGCGAGGTGACGAGCATCGAACACTTCTCGGCGCTGAAGAAGGGGCTGCAGCGCGTGGGCTCGTGGGTCGTGCGCCAGGCGTCCTCGACCTCGGTCCCGGACACGACGTCGGGCTTCCGCGCCTACAACCGCGAGGCGGCCATCCAGATGCTGGTCGTGTCGAAGTTCACCTACACGCTCGAGACGATCATCCAGGCCGGCAAGCTGCTCGTGGCGGTGGACCACGTCCCGGTCCGCACGAACCCGAAGACGCGCGAGTCGCGCCTGTTCCCCTCGATGGGCGCGTATGTGCGGCGCAACGCGGTGTCGATCTTCCGCATCTACGCGCAGTACGAGCCGCTGCGCGTGTTCTGGAGCCTCGCCGCGCTGATCGGCATCGTCTCGATCGGCGTATGGATCCGCTTCGCGGTGGCCTACGCGGATGGCAACGGCAAGGGGCATGTGCAGTCGCTGATCCTCGGCGCCGTGCTGTTCATCGCCGCGGTCGTGCTGTGGGCGCTGGGCGTGATCGGCGACCTGCTCGCCGCGCAGCGCGTGATGACGCAGAAGACCTTCGAGCGCGTGCGGCGGATCGAGCTCGAGCTGGGAGTGGCGCCGTCGCACTACGAACCGGGCACCCGCCCCGCCGAGGCGTCGGTCGCTCCCAGCGCTCCCAGCGAGCACGAGCACGAGGCGGTGCAGCTGTGAGCGGCGTGACCGTCTCCGAGGACGGGATCGTCACAGGCAACACGTTCGACAAGTATGGCTCCACGAATCCCGTCGTGCGCCGGCTGATGGGCGGCTTCGAGCGCGCCCTGGACGAGCTGTTCGACCGTGCCGCCCCCAGCTCGCTGCTGGACGTCGGCTGCGGGGAGGGAGTGCTCGTGCAGCGCTGGGCGCGGCAGCTGGGTGACCGGCGCGTGGTCGGCATCGACCTCGAGGAGCAGTCGATCCAGGAGGGCTGGGCCGAGCATCAGGCGCCCAACCTGGAATACCGGATGATGGAGGCGGAGAACCTGCCGTTCGCGGCGAACGAGTTCGACCTGGCCACCGCGGTCGAGGTGCTCGAGCACGTTCCCGATCCCGAGCGCACCGTCTCGGAGATGGCGCGCTGCGCTGAGCGCCACCTGCTCGTGTCGGTGCCGCGCGAGCCGCTGTGGCGGATGCTCAACATGGCCCGCGGCGCCTACTGGTCGGAGCTCGGCAACACGCCGGGCCATTTGAACCACTGGTCCAGGCGCTCATTCGTGCGGATGCTCTCGCGCCACGGCGGGGTGGCCGAGGTCCGCTCGCCGTTTCCCTGGACGATGCTGCTTGTCAGCCTCTAGGGGTTCGGGCCAGCGCTCCTACGGCAGCGGCGCTCGCATCCTCTCGGTGGGGATCGCGTGCACGGGCCTTCTGACGCTCGCCTACTTCTCGATCTCAAGTCACGTCCTCGGCGAACAGCAGGCGTCGCAGATCGCGCTGTTGTGGTCGATCATGTTCGTGATCATCTCGGTCATCTACCGGCCGATCGAACAGCTGCTGTCGCGCACGATCGCAGAGCGCCGGGCGCGCGGGCACTCCGAGCACTCGGTGCGCGTGCCGCTCGCGATCCAGGCGGGCTTCGCGCTCGCCTTCCTGGTGGTCGCGCTGGCCCTCAAAGAAACGCTCGTCAATGAAGTCTTCGACGGCTCCTCGGCGCTGTATGACGTGCTCGTCGTCGGCACGCTCGCGTACGCCGCCAGCTACTTCGCGCGCGGGTGGCTCGCGGGACACGAATACTTCGCGCTGTTCGGTGGCCTCGTGCTGATGGAGTCGGTCTCGCGGCTGTGCTTCGCGCTGGCGGTGGCGATCGGCATCGCCAGCGGTCAGACGGCGGTCGCGCTCGGCATCGCCGCAGCGCCGCTGGTGTCGCTCATCGTCGTGCCCGCGGCGTTCGCCCGACGCGGCGAGGAGCAGCGCGAACTGGGCGGAGAAGGCCACGGCGCGGCCGCGTCCCACCCCGCCGACGAGGCGCTGTCGGGGCCGATCACGGCCGATGAGGCCGACGCGGCGCTGGCCGGGCCCGGCACCGAGGGGGTGCAGGAGGCGGCCGCCCACGACGAGCTGTCGATGCGCCGCGGCACGGGCTTCGCGGCCTGGGTGTCGGGCATCATGCTCTCCGAGCAGACGCTGTTGAACGCCGCCGTGCTGACCGTGGCCGCCACCTCGCCCAACAAGGCGCTCGTGGGCATCGTGTTTGAGGTGCTGCTGATCGCGCGTGCTCCGCTGCAGCTGTTCCAGGCGATCCAGACCTCGCTGCTGCCCCACCTCACCGGCCTTGAGACGACCGCGGGTCACGTCGCCTTCGCACGCGCAATTCGCATCACGCTGCTCGCGATCGCCGCCTTCGCCGCGGCCGTCGCGCTCGGACTGCTCGTGATCGGTCCGTTCGTGATGGGGCACCTGTTCGGACAGCACTACTCCTACAACCGCATCGGCCTCGCGCTGGTGGGCGTCGGCATGGGGCTGCATCTGGCCTCCGGCGCGCTCAACCAGGCTGCGCTCGCACGCGACCGGGCGCGCGCCGCGGCCATCTGCTGGCTGATCGCCGCGGTCGCGTTCCTCGTGTGGATGCTGACGCCGGCGGTGGCCAACCAGCTGACGCGCACCGAGATCGGCTACGCCGGTGCCACCTGCCTGCTCGCGCTGCTGCTGTGGACGCTCTACCGTCAGGGCTCACGCCCGCTCGGCCGCGACGCCGCTCAGTCGGCGCCGGCGGCGAGCGCGATCGCGCGGTAGGCCTCACCGGGATCGCCGCGCCCGAAGATCGCCGAGCCCGCGACGAACACGCTCGCGCCGGCCGCCCTGCAGCCGGGAGCGGTGTCGGTGTCGATGCCGCCGTCCACCTGCACCGCCACGGCGGCGCCCACGATCGCGGCGACGCGCGCGATCTTCTCGAACGAATGGGCGATGAACGGCTGTCCGCCCCAGCCCGGGTTGACCGTCATGCACAGCGCCATGTCGATCGCGCCCGCGACCTCGGCGAGCGCGCCGACCGCGGTGCCGGGATTGATCGCCACGCCGACGCCCACCCCCTGCTCGCGCAGCAGCGCGGCCGCGTAGGAGACGTGCGGCGTCGCCTCGGCATGAAAGGTGACGCTGTCCGCGCCCGCCTTGACGAAGTCGCCGACGTGACGCTCCGGGCGCTCGATCATCAGGTGCACGTCGAGTGCGGCTCCGGCCGCGTGCGTCTGCTCGCGCAGCGCGCCGACGACGAGCGGGCCGACGGTGATCGGCGGAACGAAATGCCCGTCCATGACGTCCACGTGGATGACCTTCGCGCCGGCATCGAGCACCTCCCCGACCTGCTCGCGCAGTCGTGCAAAGTCCGCCGACAGGATCGACGGCGCAACATGCACGCCGCTCGGCAACGGGCTCATGTCAAGCGGGACGCCGGTCCAGCGCCGCCGGGCGGGCTCATATCGGCTGCAGCATCGAGTCGCCGCAGGCGTTGCACTTCATGATCGCCGTCGAGGACATCCTCACGATCGTCGAGTGCTCACCGCAGTTGGGGCAGACCGAGGTCAGCTCGAAGCGGTGCAGGCAGTAGACGCAGCGGTAGCGCCCGGGCAGGTTCGTGGGACGCAGCCACGGCTCACCGCAGTGCGGGCAT
Source organism: uncultured Solirubrobacteraceae bacterium (assembly GCA_963779605.1). Taxonomy (GTDB): domain Bacteria; phylum Actinomycetota; class Thermoleophilia; order Solirubrobacterales; family Solirubrobacteraceae; genus Palsa-744. Next base: position 653,352 of record CAVZYR010000003.1, on the reverse strand, counting down.
TCCGGGCCCAGATCGATCGTCGACTTGACCGATGCCTCGGGCTCGCCCACGTCAGCTCCGGCGCAGGCGCGCGATGAAGAAGCCCGCCGTGTGGTCGCGGTGGGGGAGCGTCAGGACGAAGCCGCTCGAGGCCCCGGATCCGGCCCCGGATCCGAGCGCGGGCAGACCCGCGGAGAGGTGATCCACGCCAAAGTCTGGGTGGGAGTCAAGGAAAGCCGCGATGAGGCGCTCGTTCTCGGTCGGGGAGATCGTGCAGGTAGAGTAGACAAGCACGCCGCCCGGACGGAGCGCGCCGGCGCCGGCAGCGAGAATTGCGGCCTGCACGCGCGCCATCTCCGCCGGCTTCTCCGGGGTCAGCCGCCAGCGCAGGTCCGGGCGCGCCTGCAGCGTGCCGAGCCCCGTGCACGGCGGATCGACGAGCACGCGGTCGAACACCGGGCCCTCCGGCCTGTCGATCGCCGCGTCGGCGACCTCGACGCGCACGTTCGAGGCGCGCAGGCGTTGCGCCGTGCGCACGAGCTCGCCAGCCCGGCGGCGATTGCGCTCGACCGCGACGACCTCTCCGCCGCCCTCCATCAGCGCCGCCAGATGCGTGGCCTTGCCGCCCGGCGCCGCGCACAGGTCGAGCACGCGCTCGCCGGGGAGAGGAGCGAGCGAGCGAGCGACGAGCATCGCCGCGCGTGACTGGGCGAGGAAGGCACCGCGACGCCACGCGGGCGAGCCGTTGACGTCGAACGGGCCGTCGAGCACGAGCGCCTCGGGGATGGCGGGATCGAGGTGCAGCTGCACGCCCGGCGGCTCGAGCTCGCCGCCGCCGGCCGCGGCCGGCGCGCCGGCGGACAGCTCTGCGGCCAGCGCGTGGGTGTCCGAAACGAGCGTGTTCACGCGCAGCGCCAGCTCGCCGGGCTCGTTGTCGCTCTCCATCAGCGCGCGTGCGTCCTTTGGGCCGAGCTCCTCCCACCACAGGCGCGCGATCCACTCCGGGTGGGAGTGCTTGACCGCCGCGTGCGCGGGCGTATCGTCGGTGAGCGCCTCGAGCAGCGCCGGGCCCTCCCGCGTGGCGCGGCGCAGCACGGCGTTTACGAGGCCGTGGCCTGCGCGCCCGTGCTCCTTGGCGAGCTCCACGGCGTCGGCCACGACGGCGTAGTCGGGGGAGCCGTCCAGGTACAGGAGCTCGTACAGGCCCAGCCGAAGCGCCGCGAGCACGGGCGGGTCAAGGCGCCCGGGCGGGCGCTCTGCGAAACGGCCGATCAGGTGGTCGAGCGTGCCCCTGCGCTGCACGGCGCCGTAGCTGAGGCGCATCGCCAGCGCCCTGTCGCGGGCGTCGAGCTCGCCGGCCTCGGCCTGCAGCGCCTCATCGGCGTAGGCGCCGCGCTCGAACACGCGTCGCAGCACCGTGTAGGCGCAGCGGCGGGCGGGCGCGATGACGTTCCTAGTCGGGGCGGACATACGGGGATGATCGGCTATCCGCTGCGGCTGGCACTGACCGGCGCGAGCACATCGGCCAGATCGGCGGCCAGCCGGCGCGCCTCCCGCTCTGAAAGCGTCGAGATCGTGACCCGGATCGCGGGAGCGCTCGTGCCCAGCCGGTAGGGGGCGCCGGGCGCCACCACCCAGCCGCGCGACAGCAGCGCGCCCACGACGCCGGTCTCATCGCCCACCGGCACCCATACGTTCAGCCCGGAGGCCCCGGTCGCCCGCACGCCCCGCTGCGCCAGGCACTCGAGGAACAGCGCGCGCCGTCCCGCGTAGGTCACGGCGACGCGGCGCACGAGCTCCTGGGTGTCCGGATCGGTCCACAGGCTGAAGACCAGGCGTTGCAGGATGTGACTCACCCAGCCCGGCCCGCACTGCTGTCGCCCCTGCACGCGCGCGACCGTCTGGGGATCGCCGGTGAGGACCGCGAGGCGCAGGTCGGGCCCGAGCGCCTTGGCGACCGAACGGGTGGCCGCCCAGCGGGGCAGATCGATCACGGTCGTGTGCAGCTCGCCTCCGGCCACGGGACCGAGGTGGTCGTCCTCGATCACGAGCGTCTGCGGGGCGCGGGCCAGCTCGGCACGCAGCTCGCCGGCGCGGTCCTCGTCCAGTACCGCGCCCGTCGGGTTCTGCCCGCGGGGGGTGATGATCGCGGCGATCGCACCGCGCGCCAGGGCGCCCCTGAGCTCAGCCGGTCGCATCCCGCGTTCGTCCACGCTGACGGGCTCCAGAGCGAGGCCGCGGGCACGCAGGAGATCGAACAGCGCGGCATAGCCGGGGTTCTCAACGGCCACGCGGTCGCCCGGGCGCAGATGCGCTTCGAGCACGCGCTCGATGCCGTCGAGCGCGCCGCTGACGACGCACAGCGACTCGCTGGGGACGCCGTCCGCGCGCAGCTGCTCTCGCGCGAGCGCCGTCAGCTCCGCAAGCGCGGCGGTCTCCCCGTACAGGCGCGTTGGCAGCGTGAGCCCTGAGAGAACGCGCTTCAGGTCGGGCAGGAGCGCCGGGTCCGGGTTTCCACGCGAGAGATCGCGAGCGCCGTCTGGAACCGGCAACAGCGCCCGCGAGGATGCCACCGGCGGCTTTTCACCGATGCGCGTGGACCGCCTCGGCTCGGTCAATACCACCCCTCGCCGGCGCAGCTCGGACAGGCCCGCGGCGACCGTGGCCGGGCTGAGGTCGACCTCGAGCGCCAGGCGCCGTACCGAGGGAAGCCGCTGTCCGGGCGCGAGCGCCCCGCTGGCAACCCCGGCCTCGACGCTCGCCACCAGCTCCGCTGCGCTCGCAGCCTGAATTCGATACTGTGTTAGATCACGCATCCATTTGTACTATGACAGATGAAGGAGGTGGCCGTGTCCGCTGGCGTGCCGAGCCGATCTGAGACCTCTCGACGAACACGCCCACGCGCGGCGCCCGCCGAGTCCTCGCGCGAGCCGGTCAAGCCGGCGTCCGAGCGCGTGCGGCTGCTGCGCAAGCGCGAGCGCGGGCGATACGAGCGCTCGGTCATCGACGCGATCCTCGATGAGGCCCTGATCGCTCATCTCGGTATCACCGCCGAGGACGGCCAGCCGCTCGTGATCCCCACGCTGCACGCTCGCCGCGGCGATCTCGTCTACCTGCACGGGTCGGTGGCCGGCCGCACCCTGCGCGCGCTCGCGGCGGGCGCGCCGGCGTGCCTGACCGTGTCCTTGATCGACGGACTGGTGCTGGCCCGCTCGGCCATGCACCACTCCGCCAACTATCGCTCGGTGATGCTCCTGGGGGAGGCCAGGAGCGTGCTCGAGCGCGAGGAGAAGCTGGCGGCCTTCGAGGCGATCGTCGAGCACATCGTGCCCGGGCGCTGGCGCGACGTGCGCCCGCCGGCCGACAACGAGCTGAAGGCGACCGCGGTTCTCGCGATCCCGATCGAGGAGGCCTCGGCCAAGATCCGCACGGGTCCGCCGGTGGATGACGAGGAGGACTACGCGCTGGACGCGTGGGCCGGCGTGATCCCGCTCACCGCCGCCGCGCTCACGCCCGAGCCCGATCCGCTGCTGCGCGCCGGCATCCTTCCGCCGGGCTACGCGACCGGCTACCGGCGCCCCGCCGGGGCGTGACCGCGCAGATAGGAGGCGGCATCCATCGCGCGCCCACCGGGCGCCTGCACCTCGAGCAGCTCGAGCACGCCGTCGGATGACTCGAGCAGAAGCAGACCGTCGTGGGCGCTCAATCCGGGGCCGAGCCGCTCGCCGCTCGCCGCGGCGACGGCGGCGCGGGGCTCGCCCTCGGCCGGCTGGCTCGCCAGCGCCGCCCGCCGCACGCCCAGGAAGGTCCCGTCGTCGAGTGCCACGCGGGCGCCGATGTGCGGCGCAAGCGCGCGCACACGGCGCTCGAGCTCAGCGGCGGGCCGGGCGGGATCGAGCAGGCGATCCTCGGCGGTGATCTTCTCCGCGTAGGTGACGCCCCGCTCGTCCTGCTCGACGAACGGCGGGCGCTCCTCGAGCGCGCGCACGAGCAGCTCGCCGCCGATCTGCGACAGGCGCCCGGCGAGCGATCCGTAGGTGTCGCCGGGGTGAATCGGCTCATCTGCCGCCAGGCAGACGGGCCCGCTGTCGAGGCCTGCCGTGAGGCGCATGATCGAGACGCCCGTGCGCTCGTCGCCGGCCATGATCGCCCGCTCGATCGGGGCAGCGCCCCGCCAGCGCGGCAGCAGCGACGGGTGCACGTTGAGTATCTCGTGTTCTGACAGCAGCGGCTCCTTGATGAGCGCGCCGAACGCGCACACGATCACCGTCCGGCGGTCGTCGCCGTCGGCGCGATCGCCATGCGGCGGCCCGCCGGCCTCGGCAATCAGCGCTCTGGCGTGCGGATCGTTGACGCTTGCGGGCTGCTCGAGCGGGATTCCGAGCTCGCGTGAACGCTCGGCCACGGGGGGAGAGGCCAGGCGCCTCCCACGACCGCGCGGGCGGTCGGGACGAGTCAGCACCAGGGCCGGGCGATATGCGTCGCTCAGCGCCAGGCGCTCGAGCACGGCCGCCGCGAACTCGGAGGTGCCGAGGAAGACGGTGCTCAAGCGCTGAGGGGCGGACGCCGTCGCTAGGCGGCGCTCGCGGTCTCCTGGGCTTCGCGCATCGCGCGCATCGCCTCCTTGCGCGCGGCGCGCGAGATGCGGTCGAGGATGAGGACGCCATTGAGGTGGTCGATCTCGTGCTGGATCACCCGCGCCTCGAGCCCCTCCGCCTCGATCTCGAGATGCTTGCCGGTGGCATCCTGCGCCCGAACCCTGACCTGCGCCGGGCGCTCCACCTCGACGTGCACGCCGGGCAGGCTGAGGCACCCCTCTTCCGCCAGCTCGAGCTCCTCGCTGGTCCACTCGAGCACCGGGTTGACGAGCGCCGTGACCGGGTCATCGGTGTAGGCGCAGAAGACGAGCACGCGGTGCAGCACGCCCAGCTGGGTGGCGGCGAGCCCGACGCCGAGCGCGTCGTGCATCAGCTCGCCCATCCTCTGGACCTCCTGCGCGAGCGCGTCGTCGAAGCGCTCCACCGGGAGCGCACTGGCACGCAGCACGGGATCGCCGAGCTTTCGCACATAGCGCAGCGCCGCATCGCGCCGGGCGCGCGTCTCGGGGTCGAGCTCCGCGGCCGCCGGAGCGTCCTCCTCGCGCTCGACCTCGACGTCGGCGTCCTCGGAGGCCGGAGGCGGGAGCTCTCCGAGCGCGTCCTCTTCGACTGTGTTGTCCTCCGCCGCCACCGTCTGCTGAGTTTATTGCGACGCGGCGCGCCTAGGTCTTCGCACTGCGCCTGGGCCTCGGCGCGCGCAGTATCACGACGCTCTGGCCGGTGTGCGTCGCGCCCGCCGGGTCGTGGGCGACGATCGTGGCGCGCACGTGCAGCATGCGCGAACGAGCGAGCAGTGCGCGCGCCTCCGCTGACAGACGCAGCATCACCGTCCTGACGTGGCCGCCGGCCACGGAGAAACCGGCACGCGCGAGCGTGAGGATGACCTTCTTGGCGCCGGCGTGAGCGCCGGCGCTGACCGCGTCGAGTGTCTGCAGCGTCGCCGTGCCCGAGCAGCTGCTGACGCCGGCCGGGCAGCTGATCCTGATGCTCACCGCGCCCGATGCGCTCGCGGCGAGCGCCGTGCTCCCCAGCTTGGCATCGGGGGGAACCGCTACGAGGTCCGCCGCCTGGAAGCCCGCCGCTCCCTGACCGCCAACATTCACGAGCGATTTCGCGGCCGCTTCCGCTTCCCCTTTCCCTCTGGCCGCCGCGGCTTCTTCTTCGTGCTTTTTGGTGGCCGCCGCTTCTTCTTCGTGCTTTTTGGTGGCCGCGGCTTCTTCTTCGCGTTTCTTCCTGGCTTCTTCTTCCGCGTTCGATGCTTTGCCGACGGTCACCGAAGCCGTGCTCGCGGCGCTGGTCAGGCCGTAGTTGTCGGTGACGGTGAGCGTCACGGTGTAGGTGCCCGGGGCGGCGTAGGTGTGCGTCGAGGCGAGCCCGCTGCCGTTGGCGCTGCCGTCGCCCCAGTTCCATGAATAGCTCGTGAGAGAGCCGCCCGGATAGGGGTCCTGTGAGCCGGCGGCGCTGAAGCTTGCCGGCGCCCCAGCCGTGAGCGAGGCGGGCGGCGAGATCGCCGCGGTTGGCAGCAGTGGTTTGAACATTTTAAGGCCGATCGGCGCACCGACGCCCGAGGGGCCGTCGAAGCCGGCGGCCGCGTTGCAGGCTGTCGTTCCGTCGCAGTCGACGAGACCAAAGGAGGCGTTGGGATCGCCGCAGGAGTCGAACGGGGCGCCGCCGCAGAAGCCGTTGCCGCCGCTCGTTACGTCGAAGCGCGCGGAGGCATCCGCCGCGTGGCCGTAGAGTGAGAGCGCGGGATACTTCACGCCGCCACCGCCACCGGCGAGGCCGTACATGGCGCTGATGATGGGCGCCGACAGCGAGGTCCCCCCGAATGTCGCCCAGCCCCCTTCCACCCGTTCGAATTCGCATTCGGGCCCGCAAAGGTAGCTGTCGTAGAGGTCAAATCCGGTGTAGGGATCGCCGACCGCGGAGACATCGGCGGTGAGGCGTTTCGTGCCGCATCCGCTCGCCGCAAATCCGGCCACATCGCTCTGCCAGGGCTGCGCGGTGAATCGCGTGCTGCAGCCGCCGCCCGTCGCACCCAGCTGCGGATCGACTTCCCCGAGTTCGTCATCCGGGCCGTTGTCGTTCCACACCGTCTCATCAGCGCGCGTCCCGTTCGTGTTGAGCGTGAGCGCGGTTCCGCCGACGGCCACCACGGTCGGAAGCGACGCCGGCGCGCTCGGCATTTCAGGCCCGGGGACGCCCTCATTGATGGAGGTCCAGCCGTCATAGCCTTCGTCGCCCGTGGCGGCCACGATCGGAACTCCCGGGTGGTTGTATGCCGCCTGTTCGGCGGTTCCCACGCCTTCCTCCGGCCCGGCGTAGGAGTTGGATACCTCCGTCGCTCCCAGCGCCACCGCCTCGTTCACGGCCGCCGCAAGATCGCCGTTGAGTTCGCTGTCGGCCTCGACCAGGAGGATCTTGCATTTCCCGCAGACGGCATGCACCGTCTCCACGTCGAGCGAGGTCTCCACCGACCAGCCGTTCGTATCGGCGGACGGCAGCGACGAGGTGCTTCCCGTTTGACCGACCTTCTTGAAGCATCCGTCCGCCGCCGAACAGGCGGGGAGTTTGTAGCGGGCATCGAACGTGGCGAGGTTGCTTTCGATGGCGGGGTCGTCGTAGGCGTCGACGATGCCGACTGTCTGCCCCGTACCACCGGTCTGCGGTTCATAGCCGTATGCGCTGGCCAGCTCCGCCGGCGTCAGTCCGCCGGCCGGCCCGGATACCGAGGCCCCATCGTCCGCCGCGTAGGGCCTCACGCCTGCGCTCGTCGCGGCCGAGGAGGCGACGGGAGCGCGCAGCAGCGCCTGGCACGTGGAGCGCCCGAGCGTCGCCGGCGGGCAGATCGCGCGGACGCGCGCGTAGCGCGTGGCGGCCGTGGCGGGCCTCCCGGCCGCCGTCGCCGCCGGCGCGACGGCGAGACTCCCCGCCGACAGCGCGCAGGCGGCCAGCACGCCCAGCGACCGGACGGCGCCCCGGCTACGTGTACGGCTCGGCTGGATAAGGCCCCTCACTCCTGTCGTTGTGCGACACGTGCTACCCCGCGTCGAGCGTTCGCAATCCGACGATTCCGACGATACCGACGATCGGCTACCACGGCGACACTACGAAACCGACACGACGACATCCCCTGTTTGCGTCCCGGCGCGATCCACGCTCACCGCGAGACGCCGGAGCGAAACCCTCAGCCCTTGCCGTGCGTGCTCTTCGACGCCCTCAGCGTGGCAACCGTCTGGGTGGTGTGAGCCGTCCCCGCGGGATCATGGGCGACGATCGTCGTTCGTACTCGCAGCTCGTGCGAACGTGACAGCAGGGCCCGCCCCTTCTCGGACAGGTGCAGCGTGACCGTCTTGACCCTGCCGCCGGCAACGGTGAAGGAGCCGCTCGCGAGGGTGAGGATGGCCTTCTTGCTGTGGCCGGCGCGGCCGCTGCTCGTGCTGACGGCGTTCAGCGTGCGCAGCGTCACGGCGCCCGAACAGCTGCTCACGCCCGTCGGACAGCTGACCTTGACAGCCACGGCCCCGGACGCGCTCGCCTCGAGGGCGGTGCTCGCAAGCTTGGCGTCCGGAACGGGGATGGACTCCTGGTAGCCCGCCACTCGGCCGGCAGGTGGCGAAACGGGTGTGAACGCCGGCGGGGGAGGCACAGAGTCCACCAGACCCCCGCTATGGGTTCCGGTAGGCCCGGTCACGGTCGCGGTTGGCGCCGAGATGGCGAACTGTTCTCCGCCGTTTTCGTTCGAGGCGGACTCCCTCACCCGAAGCTCATACCCCAGGTCAGAGGCGCTCAGCGTGTAGCTTTGGCCCATCGCGACCGTGTGGCAGGATTCGATTTCGGAGTTCGCGCAGCGTCCCCATTCGTCGCGATAGCTTGTGGGGGCATGGGTCCATGACCCGTGCGTGACCGTCAGCGTCTGACCGTCGACGGGGCTCCCTGAGATAGTTGGCACCGTAACGTCGGCGGGGACCGGGCCCCTGAGCGCCGCGTTGATCCCGACCCGGGTTTCGCCGGCCGTAACAGCCACCTCGGTGGCGTGCGCGGCAGACGATGCTTCGTCGTAGTACTGCGTGGCATATTCGCCGCCGAATGCGAGGAATAGGACTTCGTACTGGCCGGTGGCGAGCGACGAGAGGTCGTAGGCGCCGGTGGGTTCGGTCGCAGTGCAGCCAGAGACGGGGCCGCCGATGACGAATGCGCAGACCTCGACTTCCGGAAGGCCGAGGTGGGTGGCGAAGCTCGTGACGGTGCCCGTGATCTGGCCGCCTGGAGAGAGGACCGCGTCTATCCCCGAGGTTGTGGCTTCGGCGCTGACCGTCACGGCGGTGGCTTTCGACAGCGATTCCTGGCCGTCGTAGTACTGGGGCACGTAGTTCCCCCCGCCTTCGAACGCCGTGGCAAATTCAACGTCATGTCCTCCTGCGGCGACGCCCACGATCGTATATTCGCCTTGTGCGTCGGTGGTTGCGCAACGTTCGACGAACTCTTCGCCGTCCAGTGCGCAGACTTCGATGTTGCCGAGCAGGCTGCCTTTCGCGTTCTTCACCGTCCCGGTGATCTCTCCGCCCGGCGCCAGGGCAGCGTTGATCCCAGACACGGATCCACTGCCCACAGGCACGGCGTCGGCGTTCCGTTCTGAGGTTGTGCCGTCGTAGTACTGCCTTGCGTAGTTGAGCTTGGCTTCGTGGGCGCCGTTGAATTCAACGATGTAGCTGCCCGATTCCAGGCCCGAGATCGTGTATTCGCCGCCGGAGCCTGTCGTGACGCAACGTGGGAGGAGCAGTTCTTCGCCGACGAACGCGCAGACCTCGATGCCTCCAAGTGGCGCAGCAGTCATCGCCGAGGTGACCTTGCCCGAGATCTGCCCGGTTGCCGCGCTCACAGCCGGCGAGGAGAGACTCGGCCAGAAGGCTCGCCGCCCGACAGCCGTCTCGGCCGCACGCGATCGAGGCCTGCCCGGCAGGGTCGAGGCGATGGCCATACCCGCATCGGCGGGCGCTCCGGCGTCCACGCCCCAGGCGGGTGACGCCGGTGCCGCGAGGGCATACGAACCACATCCGAACCAGGCGCCGGAAATCACCGCGGCCGCGAGCGACAGCTCCACCAGTCTGCTCATGGCCGATCGATCCGCGCGGCGGCGTAAATGCGCCTGGACGACATTCGAGTGAAAGCGACCCATCTCGGTTTCCCCCCGTCTCCCCCGTGCGGCAAATGGAGTGACTGCAAATCGCCGCTGCACCGGAGCCTACACGAACCCTCGCACTTTGCGGCCGATTTCGGTTGCCGGATGCGGACTCGGCGCTACTGCGGATCGACATCCACGCTGAAGTTCACACCGGCGTGCTCGCGCGCGTCGGTGACGCGCCGCACGGCCGCATCGACAGCTCGCACCGCCACGCGGCGCTCGGGCGCCTTGACGACGAGCACCGAGCGCTCGCGGCCGCGCAGGCGAAACAGGCTGGCGGGACCGAGCACAACCGGGTTGTCGCCGACGACCGGGCCGCCGCCGGCAACCGGGTTGTCGCCGACGACCGGGCCGCCGCCGGCAACCGGGTTGTCGCCGACGGCCGCGAGGCGCTCGGAGATGGCCTCGCGGACCGCGATCGCGGCGGCGCGCGCCGGCCGGGGCTCGACGGCGGAGCAGACGATCCTGATCAGGTGCGAGAAGGGCGGGTAGCTGAGCGCCCGGCGGCGCTCGAGCTCGCCGGCGAGGAAGCCGTCTGAGTCGTGGCCGGCGGCGTGAACGATCGATCGCGCCTCGGGGGCGATCGTCTGCACGAGCACGCGCCCCTCGCCGCCCCGCCCGACGCGTCCGGCGAGCTGGGCGATCAGCGCGAAGGTGCGCTCCTCGGCGCGAAAGTCGGGAAAGCGCAGGGTGGCGTCGGCGTCGAGCACGACGCCGAGCCTCACGTCGGGAAAGTCATGTCCCTTGGCGACCATCTGGGTGCCGATCAGGACCCCCGCGTCGGCGTCCTGGAAACGGCGCAGCATCTCGCCGGTGCCCTCCGTCTCGACGACGTCGGCGTCGAGGCGGAAGACGGGGAAGCGCCCGTCGTCGAGAACGCCCGCCAGCTCGTGCGCGAGACGCTCGGTGCCGGCGCCGTGGCGGGCGACCGAGGTCGAGGAGCAGTCGCCGCAGCGGCTGGGCATGCGCTCGCGGTAGCCGCAGTGGTGGCAGGCCAGGAAGCCGTCGCCGCGGTGCAGCACGAGCGCCACGTCGCAGTGCGGACAGCTCCACACGCGACCGCAGGAGCGGCAGGAGAGGAAGTTGGACCAGCCGCGACGGTTGAGCAGCACGATCGCCTTCGCCCGCGCGGCGCGCACGTCGGCGAGCGCCTGTGCGGTGAGCGGGTGCAGGCCGTGGCTCTCGCCGCGCATGTCCAGCACCTGCACCTCTGGCAGGGGCCGGCCGTCCACACGGGCGTCGATGCGCGAACGGGACACCCGCTGGAGGCTCTCGGGTCGCGGTGTGGCGCTGCCCAGCAGCAGCAGCGCCCGACTGCGCGCCGCCCGCTCGGCGGCCACATCGCGGGCGTCGTAGCGGGGATCGCCCTCGTGCTTGTAGGAGGCATCGTGCTCCTCGTCAACGACGATCAGGCCGAGATCGTCGATCGGGGCGAACACCGCCGAGCGCGGGCCCACGCACACCCTGGCCTCGCCCTCGCGCAGCCGGCGCCACTCGGCGTAGCGCTGGGCGGGGCGCAGCTGTGAGTGAAGCACCGCGACGGTGTCGCCGAAGCGTTCGATGAAGCGCCCGACGATCTGGGGTGTCAGCGCGATCTCCGGCACGAGCACGATCGCGCCGCGGCCCCGCTCGAGCGCGGCGGCCGCCGCGCGCAGATAGATCTCGGTCTTGCCCGAGCCGGTCACCCCCTGCAGCAGCCGCTGCTCGGCCCGCTGCGCCTCAAGGGCCGCGATCAGCGGCTCGAGCGCCGTCCGCTGCTCACCGGTCAGCTCGGGCGCGCGCGGACTGCGCGCGCCCACGCTGTGATGCTCTGGGCGGGCAACCGCCCGGCGCCGGCGCCCGCTGAGCCGCCGCGCGGCGCCCGGGGGCAGCACCAGGGCCAGGGCGCGCGCGATCGTCGAGCAGTACTCCGCGGCGATCCACTGGGCCAGCACGACCAGGTCCACGGGCACGCCGAGCTCGAGGGCGCGCAGCGGCGCGAGCAGCTTCGCTTCGGCGACGTCGCTCGAGTCCGACAGGCCCACGACCACGCCGAGCACCTCGCGGCGCCCGAACGGCACGACCAGCATCGAGCCGACGTCCACGCCGTCGCTCAGCTCCTCGGGCAGGCGATAGTCGAACGGCCCGCGCAGGGCGCGGGCCGTCGTCATCGGCTCAACCTGGGCGATCGAGGGCATCGCCGGACCCTAGTGCGGGGTGCGGACCGCTCGGCGCCGCCAACCCGCTTGCGAGCGGCGTCGCGCACCCGGCGCGGGCGTGTGCCTGCGGGCGCCCTCAGAGACCGGCGGCGGAGCGCAGCGCGGCGGCCTTGTCGGTGCGCTCCCACGTGAAGTCGGGGTCTTCGCGGCCGAAATGGCCGTAGGCGGCCGTCTTCTGGTAGATCGGCCGGTGCAGGTTGAGCTCCTCGCGGAAGGCGCCCGGGCGCAGGTCGAACACCTCATCCACGGCCCTTGCGATCTGAGCGCGGCTGATGCCCGCCTGCTCGGTGCCGAACGTCTCGACCATCACCGATACCGGGTGTGCGACCCCGATCGCATACGCGACCTGCACTTCGGCACGGTCGGCCAGGCCGGCGGCGACGATGTTCTTGGCGACCCAGCGCGCGGCGTAGGCCGCCGAGCGGTCCACCTTGGAGGGGTCCTTCCCCGAGAACGCGCCGCCGCCGTGGCGGGCCATGCCGCCGTAGGTGTCGACGATGATCTTTCGCCCCGTCAGACCCGCATCGCCAACGGGGCCGCCGATCACGAAACGACCCGTCGGGTTGACGAGGAAGTTCCTGCGCAGCGCGTCGGCGTCGTAGAGCTCGCCGGGGAGCGTCGGCTGGACGACGTGCTCCCAGAGATCCTCGGCGATGTGGCCTTCGACCCCTTCGGCGTGCTGCGTTGAGATCAGGAGCTTCTCGATCCCCACCGGCCTTCCGTCGAGGTAGCGCACGCTCACCTGGGTCTTGCCGTCGGGTCGCAGGTAGTCGAGCGTGCCGTCCTTGCGCACCGCCGCCAGGCGCTCGGCGAGACGGTGCGCGAGCGAGATCGGCAGCGGCATCAGCGTGTCCGTCTCGGTCGTCGCGTACCCGAACATCATGCCCTGGTCGCCCGCGCCGGCGACATCGAGCTCGTCGTCGTCAGTTGCGTCCGTACGCGCCTCATACGCCTTGTCGACTCCCTGGGCGATGTCCGGGGACTGCTTGTCGATCGCGTTGAGCACCGCGCAGGAGTCCGCTGAGAAGCCGAGCTCGGCGTCGGTGTAGCCGATCTTTCGAACCGTCTCGCGCGCGACTTCCTGGATGTCGACGTAGGTGTCGGTCGAGATCTCGCCGGAGACCACGATCAGGCCTGTGTTGACGAGCGTCTCGCACGCCACGCGGCCGTAGGGGTCATCCCTGAGGACCGCGTCGAGGACGCCGTCGGAGATCTGGTCGGCGACCTTGTCGGGGTGGCCCTCGGTGACAGACTCGGAGGTGAACAGGAACTCGTTGTCGGAAAGCTGGGTCATGGCTTGGTCGGTTGGCTCCGTGAGGTCATGCCGTCGGGGAAACGCCGGCTCGTAGCCGGCGGGGCGGGCGGGGTTGGCAAAGTCGCAGAAGTCTACGCGGCCCGCTCGCGCCCGCGCTGGCCGCGCTCGACGAAGTCGATGATCAGCGGCACGCCGTCCATGCCGTAGCGCGCGCGCAGGCGGTTCTCGAGGAAGTAGGCGTAGTTGCGCGTCACGCGGGCGCGCGAGTTGACCTGGATCGCAAAGCGCGGCGGGCGCTCGCCGATCTGGGTCATGTAGATCAGCTTCAGGCGGTGCTGGGAGGAGCCGCGGCGGGTGCCGACGGGCGGCTGGCGAGCCTGCACGGCCTCGGCCAGAAAGCGGTTCAGCTCGGGCGTGGGGATGCGCCCGGCCATGCGGTCGCCGAGCGCGATCGCCTCCGTCAGAATTCGCGACACGTGGCGCCCGGTCTTGGCGCTCGCCGTCAACACGCGCGGGCGCAGGCGCAGCTTGTCGGCGACGCGGCCGCGCTCATGGTCGAGGTCCTGCTCGCGAACCTCCTCGCTGCCGACGAGGTCCCACTTGTTGAGCACGATCGCGGTCGCGCAGCCGGCCTTCATCGCGAGCTCGGCGATGCGCAGATCCTGCGCGGTGACGCCGTCGGCCGCGTCGCACACGACCAGCGCGACATCGGCGCGTTCGGCGGCGCGGCGGGAGCGCAGCGCCGTGTAGTACTCGACCGAGTCCGCCACCTTCGACTGGCGGCGCATGCCCGCGGTGTCGACGAGGATGAGGCGCCGCTCCCCCACCAGCAGCGGCATGTCGATCGCATCGCGGGTGGTGCCGGCGAGCTCTGAGACGATCACCCGCTCCTCGCCGAGGAAGCTGTTGGCGAGCGAGGACTTGCCGACGTTCGGCCGGCCGATCACCGCCAGGCGGACGGCGTCGTCGTCCTGCGGCTCATCGCCGGCGGGCAGCAGCTCGACGATCCGGTCGAGCAGATCGCCCGAACCGAGGCCCTGCGTCGCGGACACGGCCAGCGGCTCGCCCAGGCCGAGGCGGTGAAACTCGCTTGCGAGCGGCACCTCGGCGATGCCGTCGCACTTGTTGGCCGCGACGACGCTCGGCAGCGGCGAGCGGCGCAGCAGATCCGCCATCTCCTCGTCGCCGGGGCGCACGCCGGCGCGCGCGTCGACGACCAGCACCGCCACCTGCGCATCGGCCAGCCCGGCGCGCGCCTGGTCGCGAATCGAGCCGGCCAGCGGGTCCTCGTCTGAAAAGTCGATGCCGCCCGTGTCGATCAGCTTGAACTGGCGCCCGTTCCACTCGCAGTCGAGCTCCTTGCGGTCGCGGGTCACGCCGGGGCGCTCGTGCACGACCGCCTCGCGCGTGCCCGTGAGGCGGTTGATGAGCGAGGACTTCCCCACGTTCGGATAGCCGACGACGGCGACCTTCATGACCGCCAGTATGACCGGGCGGGACGGGCGTCCCCGCGGCGGGACGGGCGTCCCCGGAGCGGGACGGCGCGGCCGGGGGCGGCGATCAGGGACGGCGCGGTTCCGAGCCGCCCCGCACGAGCGCCACGATGCGCGCGACCACCTGCTCCACACCGAGCCCGCTCGTGTCGAGCGTGACGGCACCCGGGGCGGGTCGCAGCGGGCTGTGCTCGCGCGTCGAGTCGCGCTCGTCGCGCAGGGTCTGCTCGGCGAGCACCGTCTCCTCCTCGGCGCCGAGCTCGGCGGCGCGCCGGCGCGCGCGCTCGCGCGGATCGGCGGTCAGGAACACCTTCAGGCTGGCGTCGGGAGCGACGACGGTGCCGATGTCGCGGCCCTCGGCCACCCAGTCGCCGTGGGCCAGCAGCTCGCGCTGCTTTGCCACGAGCGCCTCTCGCACGCCCGCGTCAGCGGCGACGCGCGAGGCCGCCTCGGAGACCTCGGGCGTGCGGATCGCAGCGCTCACGTCGACGCCGTCGAGGATCACCCGCGCCCCCAGCTCGATGCGCGCCGCGCGCGCCAGCGCGGCCGGCTCCTCGGCGGGCGAGCGCAGCGACGCAAGGCCGACGCAGCGATACATGGCGCCGCTGTCGAGGTATGTGTAGCCGAGCCTCTCTGCGAGCGCGCGCGCGACCGTCGACTTGCCCGCGCCGGCGGGGCCGTCGATCGCGATCAGCATCGCGACCGGCCGATCAAGCGCCGAGGCTCCCCAGGTCCTCGACGAAGCCGGGGTAGGAGACGGCCGCGGCCTCCATTCCGAGCACCTCGACCCCCTCGGCCGAGGCGAGGCCCGCGACGGCGCCCAGCATCGCCAGGCGATGGTCGCCGCGCGCGTCGATCGTGCCGCCGCGCAGGCCGCCCGTGCCGCGCACGGCGAAGCCGTCGCCGGTCGCCTCGATGTCGGCGCCGAGGCCGCGCAGGCCCTCGACCACACCGGAGATGCGATCGGACTCCTTGACGCGCAGCTCGCCGGCGCCGCGCACGATCGTCTCGCCCTCCGCGAAGCAGCCGAGCAGGGCCACGAGCGGAAGCTCGTCGATCGCCAGGGGAACCTCCTCGGCCTCGACCACCGTGCCCTCGAGCGCCCCGTGCGCGACGTCGAGATCTGAGACCGGCTCGCTGGGCTCGAGCTCCCCGCTCTCGTCCTCCAGATCGCCCAGCACGATGCCCTGCATGCGGCGCAGGATGCGCAGGAAGCCCGTGCGCGTCCAGTTGACGCCGACATCCTCGAGCAGCAGGCGCGATCCCGGCACGAGCACTCCGGCGGCGATGAGGAAGGCGGCGGAGCTGACGTCGCCGGGGACCCTCACGCTGTGGAGCAGCAGCTCATCGGCGTTGACGACGGTCACGTGACGGCCGTTGCGATGGATGCCCACGCCGGCGCTGAGGAGCATGCGCTCGGTGTGGTCGCGGCTGCGCGCGGGCTCGCCGACGGTCGTCGCGCCGTCGGCCGCGAGCGCCGCCAGCAGCACGCACGACTTGACCTGGGCCGAGGCCACGGCCATCTCGTAGGAGATCGCCCGCAGCCTCGCGCCGTGGACCGTGAGCGGGGGCAGGCGTCCGTCGCGTGCCTCGAGCTCGGCGCCCATCAGCCGCAGCGGTTCGGCGATCCTGTCGACAGGGCGGCGGCGGATCGAGTCGTCGCCGTCGAGCGTGAACGAGCGACCCTCCTGCGCGGCCAGCCAGCCGGGCAGGAGCCGCAAGAGCGTGCCTGCGTTGCCGACGTCGATCGGGCCATCCGGTTCGCGCGCCTCGCGCAGGCCGGTCCCGCGCACGACCACCTGCTCGCCGCGCACCTCGACGAGCGAGCCGAGCGCGCGGATCGCCTCGAGCGTCGATGAGGTGTCGGCGGCGTGCAGGTAGCGCTCGATCCGCACCGGTTCCGAGGCCATCGCCCCGATCAGCATCGCGCGGTGGGAGATCGACTTATCCGGCGGTGCCCGCAGCCTGCCAGACAGCGAGCGTGCCGGCCCAAAGCGCATGTTCATGGCGTTCTGACCCTCATGCCCGCACCACCGGGAACCCCAGCCCGGCGATCAGCTGCTGGGCGCGCTCGGCGTGCTCGTCGCCGCCGATCCACAGGGCGATCACGCCCTGGCGATTGTCCTCGGAGGGGGACAGCGCCATATCGACGATGTTCACGCCCTCGCCGCCGAGCGCCAGCGCGATGTCGGCCACCACGCCGGGGCGGTTTGGCACAGAGGTGCGCAGCTCGTGCACCGGGCCGCCGGTCAGCCCGGGGCCGAGCAGCGCCTCGCGGTCCGAGCGGGCGTCGTCGTTCCAGGCGGAGATCGCCGCCGCGTCGCCGCCTTTAAGCGCCGCGCGCACGTCGCCGAGGCGACCCGCGAGCTCGTCGATGCCCGCGATCAGGGCATCGGCGTTCGAGATGTAGATGTCCGTCCAGATCGCGCTGTTGGCGCCGGCCACGCGGGTCGCGTCGCGGAAGCTCGGGCCGACCGCGGGCAGACGCGGCGAGCCCTCCGCGGAAACCAGGCCGCTGGCCTGAGCCACGAGCAGGTTGGCGAGAACGTGCGGCAGGTGCGAGACGCACGCCATCAGGCGGTCATGGGTGTCGGCGTCGATCGCCGTGGGGCTCGCGCCGAAGCTCGTCAGCAGGCGATGCAGGCGCTCATACAGCACGCCCGCGGTGCTGCCGCGAGCCGGGGTGAGATACCAGGTGGCGCCCTCGAACAGGTCCTCGCGCGCGTGCTCGACGCCGGCGGTCTCGGCCCCGGCCAGGGGGTGGCCGCCGATGAAGCGCTGGTCTGAGCCGGCGTCGGCGAGAGCCCGCTTGGTCGAGCCCACGTCGCTTACGACGCAGTCAGCGGGTGCGCTCTGGAGCGCCACTCCGACGAGCTCACGCAGCGCCCCCACGGGCCCGGCCACGAACACGACCTCGGCGTCCTCCACGGCCGCCGGGGCATCCGCCGCCGCCGCGTCGATCGCGCCGAGCGAAAGCGCCGCCTCGAGCACCCGCGGATCGGAGTCATAGCCGTGCACCTGCGCATTCCCCCGCCGGCGAGCGGCCATGCCGATGGAGCCGCCGATCAAGCCGACCCCGAGGATCGCGACCTTCAAAGAGCCGGCCCTCGCGCGCGCCTGAGGCGCACACCCAGGGACCCGGGATCGGCGGCGCGCGAGGCCCCGCGGGCCACCGATCGTGGATCCATCAGATGACGCTGAGCGCCTTGCCCGCGAGCGCCGCCACGCTCTGGACAGCGCTCACGTACTCCGCGAATCCCTCCGCGCGCAGTGCCTGAGGACCGTCGCAGACGGCCTCCTCGGGGTTGGGGTGGGTCTCGACGATGATGCCGTCCGCGCCCGCCGCCGCCGCCGCCAGGGACATCGGCAGCACCAGCTCGCGCCGTCCGGCGGCGTGGCTGGGGTCGACGATCACGGGCAGGTGCGAGAGCTCCTTGAGGATCGGCACGGCCATCAGGTCGAGCGTGACGCGGCGGTGGTCGGTCTCGAACGTGCGAATCCCGCGCTCGCAGAGCATCACGCTGGGGTTGCCTTCCTTGAGTATGTACTCCGCCGCCATCAGGAGCTCATCGAGCGGCGCTGACAGGCCCCGCTTCAGCAGCGCCGGGCAGCCCGAGCGGCCGATCTCGGCCAGCAGCGGGTAGTTCTGCATGTTGCGGGCGCCGATCTGGATCACGTCTGCGACCTCGAGCACGGCGTCGATGTCGCGGATGTCCATCAGCTCGGTGACGATCGGAAGGCCCGTCTCGGCCTTCGCCTCGGCGAGCAGTTTCAGGCCCTCCTGGCCGAGTCCCTGGAAGGCGTAGGGGGAGGTGCGCGGCTTGTAGGCGCCGCCGCGGAACAGCGTCGCGCCGGCGTCGCGCACGATGCGGGCGGTCTCGAGCGTCTGGCCGCGCGATTCGACCGTGCACGGGCCGGCGATCAGGGCGAAGTGATCGCCCCCGATCTTGCGCCCGTCGATTTCGAGCACCGTGCGCTCGCCGTGGGTGATCTGCGCCGAGGCCAGCTTGTAGGGCTTGAGGATCGGAACGACGCGGTCCACGCCTGGCTGGCCCTCGAGGCCGAGGCTGTCGACGTTGACGTCCTGCTCGACGTCACCGATCGCGCCGATGACGGTCACGCGCGCGCCCCTGCTGCGATGAGCGAGCGCGCCGGCGCGCTCGATCTTCTCGACTATCGCGTCGACCTCCTCTTCGGTCGCCGTCTCCTTCATCACGATCATCATCGATTCATCCTTTCACTGACGCCTGGGAAATGGTAGAGATGCTGAGAACCGGCTCTGCCGGCTGCGACGTGAGGAGGGTGCGCTGGGCACCCGGGCCGGATGGCGCTTGGTCCCCTGGCGGGACCCTCTCGAGCCTCAGAACCCGCTCACGCACGGGTCAGGGCCGAAGCGCCTAGATAAATCGCCAGGCGAAATAGGTGCGGCAGGACGACCGGGTGCTGCGGAGTGTGAGCGCGGATGCATGCATGGTCGTCTGCAAGGTTTGTAGCAGACAAAGCCGCCGTCGTCGAGTGTTGGGAGACAACTCGGCGCGGTCCCCCGCATGCAGGTCGCCGGCGCCGGCCTCAGCGCGCGCCGGCGCTCAGGGCGACGCGGGCGGCTCGAGCACCTCGGCCAGGGCGTCCAGGAAGCGTGCGTTCTCCTCCGCCGTGCCGTAGGTGACGCGCAGCGCGGGTGTCTGCGAGCCGAGCGCGCCGCCGCCGCGCACGAGCACGCCGCGCTCCAGAAGGCCCGCCATGATCGCCTGCTCGTCGCGCTCAGATCCGAGCTCGAACCAGCAGAAGTTGGCCTGCGAGTCGGCCGGCTCGAGCCCCAGCGCGCGCAGCCGCTCATCGACGGAGATGCGCTCGGCGACGGTCCGGTTGACGCGCTCTTCGACGGCGTCCTGGTGGGCGAGCGCCTCGACCGCCGCCGCCTGCGCGAGCGCGTTGCAGAAGAACGGCTGGCGCACCTGGTCGAGCGCGCGAGGCAGTTCTTCAGAGCCGCACAGCGCAAAGCCGACGCGCAGCCCGCACAGGCCGTGAACCTTCGAGAAGGTGCGCAGCAGCACGAGGTTCGGGTGGTGGCCGAGCAGCTCAATCGAGGCGTCCGGGTCATCGAGCAGGTTGAACTCGCAGTAGGCCTCATCGACGATCACGCACACCTGCCGGGGAACCTCCGCCAGAAAGGCCGCGATCTCCTCGAGCGCTATCGCGGTGCTCGTGGGGTTGTTGGGGTTGCACACGATCACAAGGCGCGTGGCCACCGTTATCTCGCGCAGCATCGCCGGCAGGTCGTGGCGGTATGCGCTGTCGAGCCCGACCGTCACCGCTCGCGCCCCCGAGGCGGCGCCGAGGTGCGGATAGACCGAGAAGGACGGCCACGCGTAGACGACCTCCGCGCCCGGCTCGAGCAGCGCCTCGCCGGCGGCGAGCAGGATGTCGCATGAGCCGTTGCCGATCGCGATGCGCGAGACCGGCACCTCATAGCGCTCGCTCAGGCGCTCGCGCAGCGCCGAGTTCGAGGGGTCCGGATAGCGGTTGAGCGTGCCGGTGGCGCGCTCGATCGCCTCGCGCACCGAGGGCAGCGGGGGATACGGCGACTCGTTGCTCGCGAGCCGCACCAGCGGCAGCTCGTCGGCGTAACCGCCGGCCACCGGATATGCGGGGATGCGCCTGATGCGCTCTGAGAACTCGATCGCCACGCGCCTATTGTGCCGCGGGCGACCCCGAGGTGCCGAGCGCTCCGGCCCGCGCGCGAGCCGAAAGGCTCGCCGATCAACTCCGAGCGGCGCGCTACTGGGCGGACTGCAGGTCGGCGCGCAGCGCGCCCGCCTCGCGCAGGTAGACGTGCCTTGCCTCGTGGCCCTCCTCGGCGTGGTAGTGGATCAGGACCCTGATGATGCGCGGCATCGAGCGGGGAACGGCGATCTCGCGGGCGCACAGCAGCGGGACGTTCTCGAAACCGAGCGCCCGGGCCGCCACCGCGGGAAACTCGGCGTTGAGGTCGTTGGTGGCGGTGAAGATGCAGCTGACGACGTGATCGGGCGCGAGCGCGTTGCGCTGCATGATCTCCTTCATCAGCTCCGTGGTCGCGTCAAGGATGTCCTTGGCGTCGTTGCGGTTCACGCTGATCGCGCCGCGCAGGGCGAAGAGTCGCTTCGGCATGGTGGGCGATTGTGTCAGAGCGCGCGCAGGCGCTCGGCCTCGGCCGGGCCGAGCAGCCGGTGCTCTCCCTCCTCGAGGCCGTCCAGGCGCAGCGGACCGAAGCCGATCCGCTGCAGCTCGAGTACCGGGTGCTCAACGGCCGCGCACATGCGCCGCACCTGGCGGTTGCGCCCTTCGCGGATGGTCAGCTCCAGCAGGTTCCCGCCCACGCGGCGGACCCGCGCGGGCGCGGTGGCGCCATCGTCCAGCTCGACCCCTCTCGCAAGCGCATGGAGCGCCGCATCCGCCACCGGCCCGCCGCCCACTCGCGCGCGGTAGATCTTCGCCACCTGGAAGCTCGGGTGGGTCAGCCGGTTGGCGAGCTCGCCGTCGTTGGTGAGCAGGATCAGGCCGCTCGAGTCGGCGTCCAGGCGCCCGACGGGATACAGGCGCAGACCGCGTGCGGGCACGAGCTCTGTGACCGTGCGCCGGCCATGCGTGTCGCGGGCGCTCGAGACCACGCCGACGGGCTTGTTCAGCGCATAGTGGACGCGCGGCTCGGGCCCCTCGAGCAGGCGCCCGTCGACCGCCACGCGGCTGTCCGCGTCGACGCTCAGGGCCGGGTCGGTGACGATCTCACCCGCCACGCTCACGCGCCCGGCCGCGATCATCAGCTCGGCGGCCCTTCTCGAGGCGACGCCCGCGTGGGCCAGGTACTTGGCCAGGCGCATCGCCTCCGGGCTCGGGTCCGTGGTGAGGGGCATCGGCTGCAACCATAGATCGGCGATGGACCTGCAACTACTCGAGCAGACGCTCGCCGGCCGTGGCGAGCCGCCCTTCCGCTCGCGCCAGGTGTGGGCCTGGGCCGCGCGCGGAGCGAGCTCGTATGAGGAGATGACCGACCTCCCCTCCTCCCTGCGCGGTGCGCTCGCCGCCGAGCTCCCCTTCTCGAGCCTCGCCCTGCGCGAGGAGGCCCGCTCCAGCGACGGCACCGTCAAGGCGGCCTTCGCCACCGGCGACGGCCGGCCGCTCGAGGCGGTGCTGATGCACTACCGCGACGGCCGGCGCTCGATCTGCGTCTCCTCACAGTCGGGCTGCCCGCTGACGTGCACCTTCTGCGCCACCGGCGCGATGCGCTTCGCGCGCAACCTGACGGCGTCTGAGATCGTCGACCAGGCGCTTCACTTCCGCCGCATCGAGGCGATCGACCACTGCGTGTTCATGGGCATGGGCGAGCCGCTGATGAACCTCGACAACGTGCTCGCCGCGTGCGAGCGCCTGCCCGACATCGGCATCACCCACCGGCACATCGCGATCTCGACCGTCGGCTGGATCCCGGGCATCGAACGGCTGGCGCGGGAGCCGGCGCCCGTGCGCCTCGCGCTCTCCGTGCACGCCGCCGAAGAACCGCTCCGCTCGGAGCTGATGCCCGTCAACGAGCGCTTCCCGCTGAGCGACGTGATCGAGGCCTGCCGCGCCTTCTACGAGCGCAAGCGCCGGCGGGTGTTCGTCGAGTACGTGATGCTCGCCGGCATCAACGACCGCTACGAGCAGGCGCTCGCGCTGGCCCGCGTCCTCTCGCGCGGGCGAGCGGACGCCCCGCCGATCTTCAAGGTCAACCTGATCCCCTACAACCCCACCGCCGCCCACTCCTTCAGAGGCTCGAGCCGCGAGTCGATCGCCGCCTTCCGCGCCGCCCTGGAGGAGCGCGGCATCCCCGCCACGATCCGCCTCACGCGCGGCCGCGACATCGACGCCGCCTGCGGTCAGCTGGCCTCGCGGACGGCGTCCTAACCGCCGTCGCCGGCGCGGGCCTCGCCAGCCCGCAGCAGGCGCTCGCGCAGCTCGGCCTGCTCCTCGGGGGTGGGATCCCAGCGGGCGATGTCCGGCAGCTCCTCGAGCGTGCGCAGCCCGAACAGCTTCAGAAACTGCATGCCCGTGCGGTAGAGGACCGCGCCGAACTGGGAGTGGCCGGCCTCCTCGATCAGGCCGCGATCGAGCAGCGTGGCCACGGCCGAGTCGGCGCTGACACCGCGGATGCGCGTGATCTCGGGGCGCGACACCGGCTGCAGGTAGGCGACGATCGCAAGCGTCTCTGCCTGCGCGGGCGTGAGCGTGGCCGCGCGCGCGCGGCTGAACAGGCGCCGGGCCGCAGCCTCGGCCGCGGGGTCGCTCGCGAGCGTGAAGCCGCCACCGAGCTCGCGCAGCCTGATGCCGCGGAGACCGGGGGCGTAGCGCTCGGCGAGCAGCTCGAGCGCCGCCAGCACGGCGTCCTCGCCCGCCTCGGTGGCGTCGGCCAGATCCTCTGGGCTCAGCGGATCGTTCGACAGGAACAGCAGCGCCTCGATCGTGTGGGCCAATGGCAGCGCCCGCGCCGCATCGGCGAGCGCCGGAGCGTCCGCGGTCTCGCTCACCCCGCCGTCCCTCCAACGCGCGCCGTGCCAATCGCCGCTTCGCGCTCGGGCGCCGAGAGGGCGTGGATCGCGATCTCGCCGAAGCACTCGCGCTGCTCCCAGCCGGCTTCGCCCTGCTTGTAGAGCTCGAGCAGCGCGAACAGGGTGACGGCCACGGTCACGCGGTCGGCGCCGGCAACCGCCTGATCGAAGCTGAACGCTCCCCGGCGCAGCAGACGGCGCAGATGCGCGAGGCGCTCGGCGACGGTCACCCGCGAGACGGCGAGGTGGCGCAGGTTGATGCTCGGCGGCATCAACAGCAGCCGGCCGATCGCCTCCCCGAGCACATCCGGGCTCTGCGAGCCCTCCTCGGGCTGCACGATCGTGCGGCGCAGGTTCGCCGGCAGCGGGGCGTCCCGGAAGCGGACGCCGTGCTCGGCCGCGAACAGCTCTGACAGGTGCGCGGCGGCGGAGCGATAGCGGCGGGCATCGAGCATGCGCGCCAACAGCTCCTCGGCGGCCTCATCGGGCTCGATGTCGAGCAGCTCGTCCTCCTCGCCGGTGAGCATCAGCCGCGACTTCAGCTCCAACAGCGCGGCGATCAGCACGATGAACTCGGTCGCGGTCTCGAGATCGAGCTCACCGCGCCCCTCCAGGTGGTCGAGGTAGGCGAGCACGACCTCCGCCAGCTGCAGCTCGAGCAGGTCCACCTCTTCGCGCAGCACCAGCGTGAGCAGCAGGTCGAAGGGCCCGCTGAAGAGATCGAGGTCGAGCTCGAGCGCGGCCAGGCTCATACGCTCCCCGGCGCGCGACGCGTAGACAGGCCCCTCCTCATCGGCTCACCGTATCGACCGGCGCCGACGGGCTCGCGAGCGGCGCCGGCGGGCTCGCGCCGGCGACGCCGGCGGGCGGGCCGACGCCCATGTGCTCACGCACGTCGGTGAGCGTCTGCGCGGACAGCGCGCGCGCTCGCGCGGCGCCGTCGGCGAGGATCGCCTCGAGCGCAGCCTCGTCGGCGCGCAGCTGCTCATAGCCCTCGCGCACGGGCGCCAGATAGTCGATCACCGCGTCCGCGACCGCCGTCTTGAAGTCGCCGTAGCGCGACTGCGCGAACTCGGCCTCCACCGCGGCGGGATCGACCCCGCGAACGGCCGCGAGAATCTCGATCAGGTTGCTCACGCCCGGCTTCTCGGGCCCACGGCGGACCTCGCTGCCCGAGTCGGTGACGGCGCTCTTGAGCTTCTTCTCGATCACCCCCGGCTCATCGAGCACATACACGGTCCCCTGCGCTGAGCCGCCGGTCGTGGACATCTTGGCGGTCGGATCCTGCAGGTCCATGATGCGCGCGCCGACCTCGGGGATGCGGTGCTCGGGCACTACCAGCACCTCCTCGCCGCCGCCGAAGCGCGCGTTGAAGCGCCGTGCCACGTCGCGCATCAGCTCGAGATGCTCGCGCTGGTCCTCGCCGACCGGCACCTCGTTGGCGCGATAGGCGAGCACGTCGGCGGCCTGCAGCACCGGATACAGCAACAGGCCCGCGGAGACCAGCTCGCGCTGGGCGATCGACTTGTCACGGAACTGGTGCATCCGCTGCAGGCGCCCGAGCTCCGTGACGCTCGAGAGAAGCCACGTGAGCTCGGTGTGCGCGGGCACGTCCGACTGGCGGAACAGCGCGCAGCGCGCCGGGTCGAGCCCCGCGGCGAGCAGGATCGCGGTCGTGTCATAC
Source organism: uncultured Solirubrobacteraceae bacterium (assembly GCA_963779605.1). GTDB lineage: Bacteria > Actinomycetota > Thermoleophilia > Solirubrobacterales > Solirubrobacteraceae > Palsa-744. The sequence continues at coordinate 628,396 of CAVZYR010000003.1, read as the reverse complement.
AGGCGCTCGCGCAGCTCGGACGGCTCGTAGGCGACCGTGATCGCGTGCAGGTCGACGATGCAGAAGATGCCCTCGCCCCGATCCTGGCTTGAGACGTACTGCGCGATCGCGCCGAGGTAGTTGCCGAGGTGCTTGCGCCCGGTGGGCTGGATGCCGGAGAAGATGCGCACGAGGCTGTCCTCGTCAGCGTCGCCGCAGCGCGCCGTCGATGAGCCAGGGGGGATCCCAGCCGCGGTCGTTCGGGTTGACGTTCACCCCGGGCGCGACGATCTCGTCGATCCTGTCGAGCACCTCGCTGCTCAGCGACGTCTCGAGCGCCGGCAGCTGGCTCTCGAGCTGCTCCATCGTGCGCGGTCCGATGATCGGCGCGGTGACGGCCGGGTGGCGCATCACGAACGCCAGCGCCATCGCGATCAGCGAGATACCGGCCTGCTCGGCGAGCTCGCCGAACGCCTGGGCGGCCTCGAGCTTCGCCTGGTTGCCGGGAATCGACATGTCATAGCGCGAGGGGATCATCTGCGCGCGCCTGCTCGAGGCGGGCGAGTCGCCGTCCTTGCCGTAGCGGCCGGACAGCCAGCCGCCGGCCAGCGGGCTCCACGGGATCACGCCCATGCCGTACTGCTCGCACACCGGCAGCACGTCGGCCTCGATCCCGCGTATCAGAAGCGAATAGGGAGGCTGCTCGCAGACGAAGCGCTCGCGAGCGCGCCTGTCGGCCGCCCACTGCGCCTCAACGATCTGGTAGGCGGGGAAGGTCGAGCTGCCGATGGCGCGGACCTTGCCGGCGCGCACGAGGTCCGTGAGGGCGCCGAGCGTCTCGTCGATGTCGGTGTCCGGCTCGGGGCGATGGATCTGATAGAGGTCGATCCAGTCGGTTTTCAGGCGCCGCAGGCTGTTCTCGAGCTCCTGCACGATCCAGCGCCGCGAGTTGCCGAACTGGTTGGAATCGTCTCCCATCCTGCCGTGCACCTTGGTCGCGAGCACGACCGAATCGCGCCTGCCTCCGGCAAGCGCCTTGCCGACGATCTCCTCCGACTCCCCGCGCGAGTAGACGTCGGCCGTGTCGATGAAGTTGATGCCGGCGTCGAGCGCCCGGTGGATGATCGCGATCGAGTCCTCGTGATCGGTGTTCCCCCAGGCGCCGAACATCATCGCGCCCAGGCACAGCGGGCTGACGCTGACTCCGGTGCTGCCGAGTTTGCGCTGATCGAACGCCATCGCCGGCCGGCTAATCCAGCACCTGGCGGATGACCGGGCGCTTGGCGGCGGCGACCTCATCCAAGCGCCGCACGGGCGTCGAGTAGGGCGCGTTGCGGGCGATCTCAGGGTCCTCGGCGGCCTCCTCGAGGATCGCCGCGATCGCCTCGGCGAAGGCGTCGAGCGTCTCCTTCGTCTCGGTCTCGGTCGGCTCGATCATCAGCGCCTCGTCCACGAGCAGGGGAAAGTAGACGGTGGGCGGGTGAAAGCCGAAGTCGAGCAGCCGCTTGGCCAGATCGAGCGTCTTGATCTTCAGGGCGCGCTTCATCGGCCCCCCTGAGAGCACGAACTCGTGCATGCACAGCTCGCCGTAGGCGAGCGGCAGATGCTCGGCCACGCCGTGCTCGCGCAGCCGCGCGAGCAGGTAGTTGGCGTTCAACACCGCCACCTCGGAGGCGTCCTTCAGCCCGTCGGCGCCGAGCGAGCAGATGTAGGCGTACGCGCGCACGAGGCAGCCGTAGTTGCCGTGGAACCCACGCAGCCGGCCGATCGACTTCGGCCGCTCGTAGTCGAGGTCGTAGAAGTGGCCCGCGCCGATGCGCGCGGGCGCTCCGCCGTTGGCGCCGTTGCCGGCGCGATCGAGCTCGCGGCGGACGACGAGCGGGCGCGGCAGGTACGGGGCGATCCGCTCGGACACGGCGATCGGGCCCGATCCCGGGCCGCCGCCGCCGTGCGGCTGGGTGAACGACTTGTGCAGGTTGAAGTGGACGATGTCGAAGCCCATGTCGCCGGGACGCGACAGCCCCATCACCGCGTTGAGGTTGGCGCCGTCGTAGTAGAGCGTCGCGCCGACCCCATGCACGATCGCGGCGATCTCCTCGATGTTGGGGTCGAACAGCCCGAGCGTGTTGGGGTTCGTCAGCATCAGGCAGGCCACGTCGGTGTCGGCCTTCGCGCGCAGGTCGTCCACGTCGACGCCGCCGTGGGCGTCGCTGGCGAGCTTGACGACCTCCATGCCCGCCATCGCGACCGTCGCCGGGTTCGTGCCGTGGGCGGTGTCGGGGGTGAGCACCTTGTGGCGGCGCTCGCCGCGATCCTCGTGATAGGCGCGGGTCAAAAGCACGCCGGCGAGCTCACCCTGGGAGCCGGCCGAGGGCTGCAGCGACACATGCGGGAGGCCCGAGATCTCAGACAGCGCGCTCTGCAGCCTCCACATCAGCTCGAGCGCCCCCTGCGCGCGCTCGGGGCGCTGCAGCGGGTGAAGGCGCGCGTGCCCGGGCAGCGCGGCCACGCGCTCGTGCAGGCGCGGGTTGTGCTTCATCGTGCACGACCCCAGCGGATAGAAGCCGGAGTCGAGGTCGAAGTTGCGCTTGGAGATGCCGACGTAGTGGCGCACGATCTCGGGCTCTGAGACCTCCGGCAGCCGCGGCGGCTGCGCGCGGCGAAAGCGCGCCGGCAGAAGCTCCTCGGCGCTCGCGAGCGGAACGTCGATCGCCGGGCACACGAACGCCCGGCGCCCGGGCGCGCCCTTCTGGAAGATCGTCTTCGCGCGTTCGCGCTGGAGCGGGATCTCGGCCGCCGCGGCGGGGCTCATACCGCCACCGCCTGATCGGCGACGGCCGGGTCGCGCTCGGCGGCGACGGCGGCGCCCAGCACCTCGGCCAGGCGGTCGATGTCGGCGCGCGAGCGCTGCTCGGTGATCGCCACCAACAGGCCGCCCGCATCCTCCGCGCGGCCGCTCAGCGCCTGCAGGTCTACCCCCGGGTTGACGCCGGCCTCGGCGCAGCGGCGGGCCACGGCCGGGACATCGGCGTCCAGGCGCACGGCGAACTCGCGGATCACCGGCTGCTGATGCAGCTTCTCGACGCCGTCGAGCGCCGCCAGCGTCTCGCGCGCGTAGTGCGTGCGCGCGAGCAACAGCTCGCCCAGCTCGACGATCCCGCGGCGGCCGAGCCACGCCAGGTAGACCACGCCGGCGAGCGCGTTGAGCGCCTGCGCGGTGCAGATGTTCGACGTGGCCTTCTCGCGCCGTATGTGCTGCTCGCGGGTCTGCAGCGTCAGCACGAAGCCGCGCCGCCCGTCGACATCCAGGGTCTCCCCGGCGATGCGGCCGGGCATGCGCCGCAGGTACTCCTCGCGGGCGGCGAACACGCCGAAGGAGGGACCGCCGAAGTCCAGGCGGTTGCCCAGCGGCTGGCCCTCGCCGACGGCGACATCGACGCCGCACTCGCCGGGGGGCTCCAGGATGCCGAGCGTGATCGGATCGACCTGGCAGACGACGACCGGCCGGGCGGGCGCCTCGGGCGACGCTGCCGGCTTCGCGGCGGCGCTCAGGGCCTCGGCGTCCTCGACCGCGCCGTAGAAGTTGGGCTGGGCGAAGATCGCGGCGCTCGTGTCCGCATCGATCGCCTCGGCCCACCGCTCGAGATCGGTGGCGCCGTCTCTGAGCGGAACCTCGACGACCTCCATCCCATAGCCGTGGGCGTGGGTTCTGAGCGTCTCGATCGCATGGGGATGCATGCCCGAGCTGACGACGAAGCGCCTGCCCCCGTTGTGCAGCTTGGCCAGATAGCCGGCCGCCGCCACGGCCGAGGGCCCCTCGTAGGCCGAGGCGTTCGACACCGGCAGGCCCGTCAGCTCCGAGATCGCCGTCTGATACTCGAACATCACCTGCAGACCGCCCTGGGAGATCTCCGGCTGGTAGGGCGTATAGGGGGTGAGGAACTCCGAGCGCTCGGTCAGCATGTCCACGAGCGCGGGCACGTAGTGGTCATACATGCCGGCACCGAGGAAGCTCAGCTCGTCCTCAGTGCTCGAGTTGCGCGCGGCGAGCGCGCGCAGGTGGGCGTAGACATCCTGCTCTCCCAGCCCGTCCGGGAGCTCCAGTGCGCGGCCGAGGCGCACGCCCTCCGGGATCTGGCGCTCGAAGATCTCGCGCACGGAGCCGACCCCGACCGCGTCCAGCATCGCGTCGAGGTTCTCATCGGTGATGGCGGTGTAGCGACTCAAGTGCCTGCCGTCAGCCTAGCCATCCAGGCTCGCCACATAGGAGTCCGCATCCATCAGCGCCTCGCGCTCGGAGTCATCGGCGAGCCGGACCTTGACGAGCCAGCCCTCCCCGTAGGGGTCCTCGTTGATCGCCTGGGGATTCTCGGCGAGCGCCTCGTTGACCTCGACGATCTCCCCCGACAGCGGGGCGACGACGTCCGAGACCGCCTTGACGGACTCGATCTCGGCGTAGGGGGCGTCCTTCACCGTCGCCGTTCCGAGGGCCGGCAGCTCGAAGAACACGACCTCCCCGAGCGCGTCCTGGGCAAACCAGGTGATCCCCAGCGTGGCCGTGCCGGGGCCATCCTCCTCGATCCGCGCCCAGTCGTGCTCGGCGTGGTAGAGCAGGTCCACGGGATAGCTTGCCTCACTCATTCACGGGCCCTTTCGGTAGAGCGGCTTGTCCTTGACGACGGCGGGGCGCATCTTTCCACGAACGTCGATCTCGAGGTGCGTGCCGACGGCGGCGTGCTCCACCGGCACGTAGCCGAGGCCGATGCCGATGCCGAGGCTGGGCGAGAGCGTGCCGCTGGTGACCTCACCGCCGCCGAGCACGGGATTGCCCTGGCGGACGATGCCCGGTCCGTCGATCGCGAAGGCCACGAGCTTCTCGCTCGGGCCGGCCTCGCGCACCGCGCGAACCGCGGGCGCGCCGATGAAGCCGGTGTCCTCGCGGCAGCACCAGCCGAGACCGGCTTCGATCGGATCTCGGTCGACCGTCAGCTCGTTGCCGTAGAGGTGAAAGCAGGCCTCGAGCCGCAGCGTGTCGCGCGCGGCCAGCCCGGCGGGGACGGCGCCCCGCTCGACGATCTCATCCCACAGCGCCGCGGCGTGCTCGGGAGCGCAGAGCAGCTCGACGCCTTCCTCGCCGGTGTAGCCGGTGCCGCACACGAGCACCTCGTGGCCGGCCAGCCGCCGCCCGGCGGCGGTCATGCGCGCGGGCAGCGGGGTCTCGGAGATCGCCTCGACGATTCCGCGCGCGAGCGGACCCTGCACCGCGAGCATCGCGTAGTCGTCGATCCTGTCTGAGACCTCGACGTCCGCAAAGGCGCCGGCGTGCGCGCGAAAGCGGTCGAGATCCTGTGCGTGGTTGGCGGCATTCGTGACCGTCAGATAGCGATCGTCAGCCAGCCGGTAGGTGAAGAGGTCGTCGAGCACGCCGCCGTCCTCGCGACAGAGCAGGCCGTACTGAGCCCCGCCGGACCCGTCGCCGCCGAGGGCGATCCTCGCGACGTCGTTTGAGAGCAGCAGCTGGAGCAGCTCGAGCGCCCGAGCGCCCGAGGTTTCGACCTCGCCCATGTGCGAGACGTCGAAGATGCCGCAGCCCTCGCGCACCGCCATGTGCTCTGCGCGGATGCCGCCCGGGTAGGAGACGGGCATCTCCCAGCCGGCGAACTCGACGAGCTTCGCGCCGGCCGCGCGATGGCGCTCGAACAGGGCGGTCCTTCTGAGTGCCTGCTTGGTGGAGGCGGCCACGACGCGCAGGCTAGCGAAGCGCGCCCCCGCCGCCTGGAGGTGTGATCGCCTCAGGCTCCTATCAGGGTTGCCAGGCTCAGCGCAGGAACGGGGGAACGTCGATGTCGTCGTCTGAGATCTCGAGCGTGGAGCGCTGGCGATCGTCGATCCGCGGACCCCGGTCGGGCCGGCGCGCGCGACTGTCGCGGCGGGCGGTGCGGCCGGGGCGATGGTCAAAGCCCGTGCCGATGACGGTGACGCGCACCTCATCAGACATGCTGTCGTCGATCACCGCGCCGAAGATGATGTTCGCGTTCGGGTCGGCCGCGTTCTGGATGATCTCCGCTGCGTCGTTGACCTCGAACAGGCCGAGGTCCTTGCCCCCGGTGATGTTCAACAGGATGCCCGTCGCGCCGTCGACGGACTCTTCCAGAAGCGGCGATGAGATCGCCGCCTTGGCGGCTTCGGCGCAGCGGCTCTCGCCACCGGCGGTGCCGATGCCCATCAGCGCCGAGCCGGCGTCCTGCATGATCGTGCGAACGTCGGCGAAGTCGAGGTTGATCAGGCCGGGAATCGTGATCAGGTCGGTGATCCCCTGCACGCCCTGGCGCAGGACGTCGTCGGCCTCGCGGAAGGCGTCGAGCATCGAGGTGCGCCGCTCGACCACGGCAAGCAGCTTCTCGTTGGGAATCACGATCAGCGTGTCGACGACCTCGCGCAGGCGGTCGATGCCCTCGCTGGCCTGACGAGCCCGCTGCGAGCCCTCGAAGTCGAACGGACGCGTGACCACGCCGACCGTCAGCGCGCCGATCTCGTTCTTCGCGATCTCCGCGATCACCGGTGCCGCGCCGGTGCCAGTGCCCCCGCCCTCGCCGGCCGTCACGAACACCATGTCGGCGCCCTTCAGCGCCTCCTTGATGTCGTCGCGCGACTCCGAGGCGGCGGCGAGGCCGACGTCGGGGTCCGCCCCCGCGCCAAGGCCCTTCGTCGACTCGTGGCCGATGTTCAGCTTGATGTCGGCATCGCACATCGCGAGCGCCTGGGCGTCGGTGTTGGCGGCGATGAACTCCACGCCCCGCAGGCCCGCGTCGACCATGCGGCTGACGGCGTTGGTTCCGCCGCCGCCCACCCCCACGACCTTGATGACCGCCAGATAGCTTCCGCTGCTCTCCATGATGGTTCTGTCCGAACCCTTCAGTAAGAAATTAGGGTTCGGAGCATACAGCTCACCGAACCGCCGGGATGTGCACGTTATGCAGGGAACTTCGCCCTGTCAACGACAACGTCGATTCCCGCAACGTTCGTTGCAGATCCGGGAACTCTCGACCATCACCTTAGGATTGGCTCGGCACTGCCATCAACCTCAAGTTTAGGTTGATTGTTGCTCAGCCCCCGGGTGCAGGCGCCGGCGCCGGCGTTTCCGCGGGCGCGGCCCGCGCGCTTTCCGCGCCCTGACCCGAGCCGCTCTGGGCGGCGCCGGCTCCCGGCGCCTGGGAGCTCGCGGCTTCGCTCGCGGCTTCGCCGCCCCCGCTGGACTGCCCCGCGGGAGATGACCCGCCGAGCGCGGCCGTGAGCCCCGCTGCGAGTTCGGCCGCCGTCGTGGGGTCCGAGGCGCTCGACGGTGTGCCCGCCGAGCTGCTCGACGCCGGCGCGAGGCCGCCCGCGAAGCCCGCCGCCGGCCGTTCGGGCACGCGCACGTCGACGTAGGATGCCCCCGCCGAGCTCGGGTCCGCGAGAATGCGCACGAGCGACAGCCACTTCGCGTGGGGTCGCGTGGCGTTTCCGAAGTAGACCAGCAGGCCGTTGCGCATCGCCGCCGTGACCCCCTGGGGTCCGCTGTACATGCGCGCGACCGCCCTGGCCAGCCGCGGCGGCGCCGCGCCGAGCAGGGTCAGACAGGCGAGCAGCGAGGAGCCTTCCACGCGCCGTCCCGCGATGCCCGCCGCGCTCAAGGCGCCCGAGCCCGCCTTCAGGACCGGCAGCGAACTCGACACGAGCGCCGGGCCCAGCACGACCCCGTCGGCGGCCACGGCCGTGCGAGCGCCGGCGATGAGGAGCGCCGCCACCGGCGGCTGTTCGATCACGCTGATACGCAGGCCGTGGGGGAAGCTCGCGCTGGCCCGCACCGCCCGCACCTCAGGGTACGGCGCCACCGCCGCCGTCAGCGCGACGCCGTGAACGTCCAGCGTGCTCATCTGCTTGGCGGCGCTTGTCAGGGCCGCTTCGATCTTGCCGGCGTCCGCGCCGCGGGCACCGCTGATCTGGACGTGCTCAACCGACACGAGCGAGGAGTCCTTCAGCCACAGCCAGCCGCCCACGAGCACCGGCGCCGCGACGAGGGCGCCCAGCAGAACGAGACGCAGGCGCCGATGGCGGGCGAGGAACGAGCGCGCGCCGCGCACGGGGCCGAGAGCCTTGGCAAGCGGTGCGGTCAGGTCAAATGAGCGGCCGATCGCGGCGCGGCCGGCAAGGGAGCGATCCATCGCCCATGTGTTCGACCTTCGCGCGCGAACCCCTACATCCAGGGAAAGCGCACGTCGCCGAGTGTCTGCACCTCCGGCTCGAGATCCACGCCGAAGCGCTCGAGCACGCGCCGGCGCCCCTCGGCCATCACGGCCACGACCTCGGCCGTGGTCGCCGCGCCCGTGTTCTCGATGAAGTTGGCGTGCTTGGGCGCGAAGCGCGCGCCGCCGACGCCCACGCCGTTGCAGCCCGCCTCGGCCAGGAGCAGACCCGCCGAGCGCCCCCCGGCGCGCGGATCCTCGGGATTCTTGAAGGTCGATCCGAACGTCTTTATCCCCTGCGGCTGAGCCTCGTGGCGACGGGACCGCATCGCGGCGAGCGTCGCCTTCACCATCGCGGGATCGGCCGGGGTGAGGAGCAGGCCGGCGCGCGTCACTATCTCCCCCTCCTTCAGATTCGAGCTGCGGTAGCTCAATCCGAGCTGTGAGGGCGAGCGGCGCTCGACCCCGCTCGCGGTCGCGATCTCCACCCACTCGAGCGCTCGCTCGAGCTCGCCGCCGTATGCGTTCGCGTTCATTCGCACCGCGCCCCCGATCGTCCCGGGGATGTTGACGCCGAACTCGATTCCCGACAGCCCATCCCGGGCCGCGCGCGCCGCCAGCGCGGGCAGGCGCGCGCCGCCGCCGCCCACGAGCCGCGGCTTCGCGACGGCGACGGCCGCGAGCGCGCGATCGAGCTTCACGACCAGCCCCGGGACGCCCTCGTCGGCGATCAGCAGATTCGAGCCTGACCCGACCACGCTCACCCGCCGGGAGCTGACGCGCGCCCACGCCAGCAGCTCGAGCAGCTCCTGCTCGTTGCCCGCGCGCGCGAAGAACTCGGCCGCGCCGCCCGTGCGCACCGTCGTCAGGCGGGCTAACGGGAAGTCCGCGGTGAGCGTCGAGGGCGCCGCCACGCCGCTCATCGCGACAGGAGCCTCCGCCCCAGCTCGTCGATGTCCCCGGCCCCCATGAACAGGCACACGTCACCGTCCTCGAGCAGCGCCTCGAGCACCGGCTCAGCATCGGCGAACGTCGGCAGCCAGTAGACGGGCCTTCCGGCGGAGGCATCGGCGGTCGCCTCCGCGATCGCCAGACCGCTCACGCCGGGGTGCTCCTCGGCGCGCTCGCGCGCCGGGTAGACGTCGAGCACCACCGCCACATCGGCGCGCGCGAGCGCGAGGCCGAACTCGCGCGCGAGCAGCGAGGTGCGCGAGTACAGGTGGGGCTGGAACACCGCCACGATCCGGCGCTGCTCGAGCGTCCGCGCCGCCTCGAGCGTCGCCCGGATCTCCGTCGGGTGGTGGGCGTAGTCGTCGTAGATGTGCGCGCCGCGCGCGCTCGCGCCGAGCAGCTGAAAGCGCCGCGCCGCGCCCCGGAAGCCGGCGACGCCGGCGATCGCCCCGGCGGCCTCGGCGCCGGTGAGCCGTGCCGCATGGAGCGCGCCGGCCGCGTTCACCGCGTTGTGGGCGCCCGGAACGTGAAGGCATACCCGCTGCCCCTGCCAGCGAAAGCATGAGCCCCCGGGGGTCAGGATGAGCTCATCGGCGTCGTAGCTCTCGAACGCCCCCTCTCGAAGCTCGAGCAGCTCGGGGCGGTCCCAGATGACCGCGCGGGCCGCTCCGGAGAGGAACAGGCGAAAGGCCTCTCTGAGCTCGGCGAGCGATGCGAATGTCGCATGGTGGTCGAGCTCGACGTTGGTCAGCACCGCGACCTCGACGTTGAGGCTGAGCATCGAGCGGTCGGACTCGTCGGCCTCGACCACCAGCCACTCGCCCCTCCCCCACGCGGCGTTGGCCAGCTCGCCGCCAACCGAACCGCCGACGAGCCAGCTCGGCTCGAGCCCCGCGGAGCGCAGCGCGTGCACGAGCATCGAGGCGGTGGTCGTCTTGCCGTGCGTGCCCGCCACCGCGATCGTGCGCTTCAGCGCCGTCAGCTCCGCCAACAGCTCCGCGCGGGGGCGCTCGGGCAGCCCCCGTTCACGCGCGGCCGCCCGCTCGGGGTTCGCGGCGGGCACGGCCGAGGAGTAGATCAGCTCGACCCCCTCGCCGGCGGGCAGGTTCCCTGCGCCATGGCCGATGCTCGGCTCGAGCACACCGTCGGCGAGGAGACGCTCGAGGTAGGGACTGCTCGAGGCATCCGAGCCGCTGACCTCGGCGCCGAGCGCGCGCGCGACGCGTGCGTAGCCGCTCATCCCGGCTCCGCCCACACCGACGAAGTGCAGGCGGCGTCCGTGCCAGGGCCCGCCCGAGCCCGCCCGGCCGGCCCGCGCGGACGCGCTCATCGAGCGGCCTCGAGCAGCTCGCGCGCCACCTCGGAGGCGGCCTCGGGACGGGCCAGGCCGCGCGACGCCGCCGCCATCGCCGCCAGCCGCGAGGCGTCTCCGAGCAGCGCCACCGTCTCGACGCGAAGGCGCGCGGGCGTCAGCTCCGCGTCGGGGATCGTGATCGCGGCGCCGGCGTCGGTCATCCAGCGCGCGTTCTCACTCTGATGGCCACCGGCGGCGTGGGGGTAGGGGACGAGGATCGCCGGCAGCCCGTGCGCGGCGATCTCGAACAGCGAGCCGCCGGCGCGCGCCACCACCAGGTCGGCCGCGGCGAGGGCGTCGGCGAACTCCGCCGGGGCGAGCTGCTCGCGCAGGTCGTAGCCCGCCGCGAGCCGGCGGCGGGCGAGCTCGGCATAGTCGCGGCGCCCGGACACGTGCACGACGTGAAACGCCGATTCGGCGAACGCCTCGAGCGCCGCGAGGTTGATCGAGCGAGCTCCGAGCGAGCCCCCGAACACCAGCACGCATCTCTGCCCGGGCGCGATTCCCAGGCGCTCGCGTGCCGCGCGGCGGTCGCCGCTCGAGCTGAGAACCGGACGGCCCGTGACGCTGTAGCGACTACCGTCGCGCCCGGCGAGGGGGAAGGCGAGACACACGCGCCGCGCGAACGGCGCCAGCATCCGGTTGGTCAGCCCCAGCCTGCTGTCGGCCTCAGTCAGGATCAGCGGAGCCCTGAGCGTCAGCGCCGCCAGACCCACCGGCCCGGCCACGTAGCCGCCGCCGGCCATGACGGCGTCCGGCTCGATCCCGGCCAGGAGCGCCCGCGCGCGCGGCAGCGCCGCGGCTGCGAGCGCGAGCGCGCGCAGCGCCCGCAGCGGGTTCGAGCGGTCGAGGCCGGCGACCGAGATCGTGTGCAGTGGAAAGCCCGCGGCGGGCACGAGCTCCGCCTCGGCGCGGACGCCGCCGATGAACGTGACCTCGGCGCCCTCAGCCCGCAGCGCCTCCGCCACCGCCAGCGCGGGCACGACGTGCCCGGCGGTCCCGCCCGCGGCGATCACGATCCTCCTCGGCGCTCGGCGCGCGGCTCGATCGGCTGTCACGGCCCCATCGTGCCGGTTCGCGAGCGGAAGCGTCGCCAGAACCCGAGCGCGACGGCGCGACGGCGCGCACGTGCGCGGTTCCCCCGGCCGCGACGTTTAGCAGCAATCCCATCGCGGCGAGCATCACGATCAGGCTGCTCGAGCCGTATGAGACGAACGGCAGCGTCACCCCGGTCAGAGGCGCGAGGCCGAGCACCGCAAACACGTTGAGCAGCGCCTGGGAGACGATCAATGCCGTCATCCCGACCGCGATCAGGGCGCTGTAGAGGCTGCGGGCCGCCTTCGCCGCGCGCAGCCCGGCATAGGCGATCAGCCCGTAGAGGAACAGCAGCGCGCACACCCCGACGACTCCCAGCTCCTCGGCGATCACCGCGAGGATGAAGTCCGTCGGCGCCTCGGGCAGGTAGAAGATCTTCTGCACCGACTCGCCGGGGCCGACCCCGAACAGGCCCCCCGAGCCGATCGCGATCTGGCCCTGCACCGCCTGAAAGCCACTGCCCGCCGCATGCGCCCAGGGGTCCAGGAACGACGTCAGGCGCGCTCGCGCATACGGCCGGGCGAGCGCGTAGATGAACACCAGCCCGAGCACCGCGCCGGCGACGATTGCCAGCTTGCGCAGCGGGATCCCGGCCGCGAGCAGGAGCGCGGCCGTCGTGAAGGCGATCACCATCGCGCTGCCGAGGTCGGGCTGGGTGCCGACGAGCAGGCAGGCCGCGCCGACGACCAACAGCAGCGGGTTGAAGAGCTCGCGCAGATCGTGCACCCGCTGCGGGCGCCTCGCCAGGAGCGTCGCGCCATACAGCACGAGCGCGAGCTTCAGAAGCTCCGAGGGCTGGAACTGCAGCGAGCCGGGCCCGATCCAGCGGCGCGCGCCGTTGACGCTCACGCCGACGTGTGGGACGTGCACGGCGAGCACGAGCACGAACGACACGATCAGCAGGGGTGCGGTGATGCTCTGCACTTTCGCGACCCCGTCGCGGGCGAGCACGCGCATCACGATCAGGCCGATCGCGCCGTAGAGAACGTACTTGATCAGGTAGGAGCTGCCGTTGCCCTGACCCTGAAGCAGCGTCGTCGCGGAGGAGGCGCTGTAGACCATCACGGCGCCGAACGCGAGCAGGCACAGCGTCGCGGTCAGGAGGATGCGGTGCTCGAGCGACTGGTGATCGCCCGCGGCCTCCTTCGCGCCCTTGGAAGAACCCCGCTTGCTGCGGCCCGGAGCGACGCGGGCGCGCCGTGCTGCGCCTGCTGGCATCCGCTCTCACTTCGACGTCACTGAGCTTTAGCCTCTATCCACGCACGAGCTCTGAAAAACGCCGGCCGCGAGCTTCGAAGTCGGTGAACTGGTCAAAGCTCGCGCAGGCGGGCGAGAACAGCACCACGTCCCCGTCGCCGGCCGCCCGCGAGGCGGCCGCGACGGCCCGCTCGATCTCACCGCATTCGCTGACCGCGAGATCCGCGCCCGCCAGCGCGGCGGAGATCTCGGGCGCCGCTTCTCCGATCAGGTAGACGGCCTCGCAGCTCTCCAGAACCGGCTCGCGCAGGGTCCTGAAGTCCTGGCCCTTGCCCTGGCCGCCGAGGATCAGGTGGATCGCGCCGACATCCGCGAACGCCTGCAGCGCGACCTTCGTGCTCGCGATGTTCGTGGCCTTGGAGTCGTTCACATAGAGGACGCCGTCGCGGCGTAGCACCTCCTCGAGGCGATGGGGAACGCCGGCGAAGGAGCGAAGCCCGGCGCTGACCGCGTCGACCTCGACGCCACGCGCCAGGCACACGGCGGCCGCGGCCATCGCGTTCTGCACATTATGGGTGCCGCGCAGGCGCAGCTCGCTGACGGCCAGGAGCGGGCGCTCCTGCCACCACAGCTCTCCGGCCCGCACCGAGACGGCGGCGCCCGCGCCGCTTCCGAAGCTGATCGGCCGCGCGCAACCGCCCAGATCCTCGACCCCGAGGTCGAGGGGGGCGACGGCGACGTCGTCGTTTCCCTGGTTGGCGAACACGCGCAGCTTGGCCCGCGTGTAGGCCTCGAAGGACCCGTGCCGATCGAGGTGATCGGGCGCCAGGTTGAGCAGGACGGCGGCCTCGGGCGCAAACTCCAGGGTGTCTTCGAGCTGGAAGGAGGACACCTCGCAGACGACCGTCACCTCGGGCGCGAGCGCGCCGACGAGCGAGCTCACCGCCCGGCCGACGTTGCCCGCGACGCTGACCGGCAGCCCGGCCTCGCGGTAGATGTGCCCGATCAACTCCACCGTCGTCGTCTTGCCGTTCGTCCCGGTCACCGCTATGAACTCGTTCGAGAGCATCCGCCACCCGAGCTCGAGCTCGCCCAGCACGGGCAGCCCGCGCTGCCTGGCCGCGACGATCGCGGCCGCCTCCGCGGGGACTCCCGGGCTCTTGATCACCGCGCGTGCGCGGTCGAGCAACGCCGCGCCCGGCTCGCCCGTGTGGACCTCAACGCCCGCGCGGGCGAGCATCTCCGCCGCGGCCGGCGTGCCGGCGTCCACGCCGATCACCTGCTCGCCGCGGGAGCGCAGCGCGAGCGCCGCCGCCGCCCCCGAGCGCGCCAGCCCGACGACGAGATGGGGGCCGCTGGGGACGGGCGGACGCAGCTTCGGCTCCACCGGGGCTCCGGTCGATCAGCCGATGCTCTGGCGATAGATGGTGAAGCCGATCGCGCAGCAGACCGCCGCGACGATCCAGAAGCGCAGGATGATCTTCGTCTCAGACCAGGCCCTCAGCTCGAAGTGGTGGTGGATCGGCGCCATCAGGAACACCCGTTTGCGGGTCGTTTGGAAGGAGATCACCTGCACCACCACCGACAGCGCCTCGATCACGAAGATCCCGCCGAGCAGCACCAGCAGCAGCTCGGTCTTTGTCATCACCGCCAGCCCCGCGATCGCACCACCGAGCCCCAGCGACCCCGTATCGCCCATGAAGATCGTCGCCGGAAAAGCGTTGAACCACAGGAAGCCGATGCACCCGCCGACCAGGCACCCCGCGAGCATCGCCAGGTCGTACTCGCCGGTTATGAAGGTGATGCCGATGTAGGCCAGCAGCACGATCGCGGCACAGCCCGCCGCCAGGCCGTCGAGCCCGTCGGTCAGGTTCACGGCGCTGGTCGTTCCGGCCACGACGAAGTAGATCAGCAGCGGGTAGAAGGGCCCGAGGTCGATCTGATAGTCGACGAACCGCAGCCGCAGCGTGCTCGCGAGATGGGCCTCGTCCTTGGCGACCAGCCACAGGCCCACGGAGATCGCGATCGTCACGATCAGCTTCGTCCGCGCCCGCAAACCCAGCGAGCGGCGCTTGATCAGCTTCGTGTAGTCGTCGGCAAAGCCGAGCAGCGCACACGCGATCGCGGCGCCGAAGACCCCCACCGACCGCCATTCGTAGTCGGTCAGGATCAGGAACGCGACCGATACGGCCAGGAAGATGATGACCCCGCCCATCGTCGGTGTACCGGCCTTCTGATGGTGGCCCTGCGGCCCGTCCTCGCGGATGTGCTGGCCGAACTCGCGTTTGCGCAGGAACTCGATGAACTTCGGGCTCAGGAAGATGCAGATGAGTAGCGATGCGGTCCCCCCGATCAGAACCCGGCCCATCAGCGCCGCCCCGGCGCAGCGCTGGGCTCGCGCACCGACGGAAGGCCGGAGCCTCCCTGCGCGCGCGCCGATCCGTCGCCGAGCACCTCGGCCACACGCTCGAGGCCGACGCCGCGCGAGCCCTTCACGAGCACCGTGTCACGATCGCGAAGCAGCCTGCCGAGCAGCTCGGCGGCGGCCTGTGCGTCTGCGACGGAGTGGGCCTCCCCGCTGAAGACGCCGGCCATCTCGGCGGCCAGCGGTCCCGCCGTGATCAGCAGTTCGACTCCGCTGCCGCTCGCGTGAGCGCCGATCTCGCGGTGCAGGCGCGGCGCGCCCAGGCCGAGCTCGAGCATGTCGCCGAGCACGGCCACCCGCCGCGCGGGGGCGCTGGCGACGAGGTCGTCGATCGCGGCGCGCATGGACATTGGGTTGGCGTTGTAGCAGTCGTTGATCAGGACCACCCCGTTGGCGAGCTCCAGCCGCTCGCCGCGAAGCGGCGAGAACTGCACCTCGAGCCGGGCCCGCGGCGTGACCCCGAGCGTCCGCGCCGCGGCCACGGCCGCGAGCAGATTGGGCAGGTTGTGCGCCTGGCGGAAGGATGGACGCAGCGTGATCAGCTGACCGGCGGCGGGGAGCGCTCGGGCGTCCGGGCGCTCGCCCCGGCCGGCCTCGCGAATCACGACCTCCTCCCCGCTGCCGCCGTCCTCGAGCGAGAAATCTCCGCCCTCGCCGAAGCTGACAGTCTGCAGATCCTCGCGCAGGTGGGGCGCGAGCAGCGGCTCATCGACGGGCACGACGACCGCGCCGCCCGGCTTCAGATGGGCGATCAGCTCCGCCTTCGCGGCGGCGATCGCCTCGAGCGTGCCGAGCAGCTCGAGGTGGACCGGCCCGACGTTCACGATCACGCCGACGTCGGGATCCGCGATCCCAGTCAGCTCGGCGATCTGCCCGGGTCCGCGCATCGCCATCTCGAGCACGAGCGCCTGCGTGCCCGCCGGCGCCGCCAGCACGGCCAGCGGCAGGCCGATCTCGGTGTTGAGGTTCTCCGGGCTAGACACCGTGCGCAGCTCGCGGCTGAGGATCGCTGCGAGGATGTCCTTGGTCGAGGTCTTGCCGGTCGAGCCGGTGATCGCGACGACCCTCGTGCCGGCGCTCGCGAGCTCTCGCCGCCACGCCCGCGCGAGCGCCTGCAGGCCTTCGAGGGGGTCCCGGTGCGCGAGCACCGCCGCGCCCGTGCCGAGCTCGAGCGCAGCGCGCGCGTGCTCCGGCGCGACGAGCACCCCCCAGGCGCCCGCCTCGAGCGCATCGCCCGCGTGCACGCCGCCGTCTGCGCGCTCGCCGCGCAGACCGACGAACAGATCGCCGGCCGCCAGCCCGCGCGAGTCGATGCTCGCGCGCCGCGGGCCCGGATCGCCATCGCCCGGGGAGGGCCGGCCCACGAGCTCGGCGCCGGCGGCGCCGGCCACGCGTGGGGCGTCCCAGCCCCTCACGCTCGGGGTCCCCTCGGGGCACGCCCGGGGCCGCCGTTGCGCACGCTCACGCGGTGGCTCCCGCGGCGGTGGCCTGGCGCGCACGCAGCGCCTCCCTGGCGACCGCCACGTCATCGAAGGGCACCTTGTGGCCCCCGGCGAGCTCCTGTCCCTGCTCGTGGCCCTTGCCCGCGATCACCAGCACGTCGCCCGCGCGCGCCTGCGCGATTGCCTCGGCGATCGCGGCGCCGCGGTCGGCGATCGAGCGCACCGGCGGCGCTCCGGGCCCGCCCGCGCGGCGCTCGGGGGCGACCCGCGCGACCCCGGCCATGATCTCCCCGATGATCTGCTCGGGCTCCTCGGAGCGGGGGTTGTCCGAGGTGACCACCGCCACGTCGGCCAGGCGCGCTGCGATCTCCCCCATCAACGGCCGCTTGCCGCGGTCACGGTCGCCACCGGCCCCGAACACGCACATGACCCGCCCGTGGCCGTGCTCACCGGAGCCCACCAGCTCGCGCGCGGCGCGCAGCACGTTCTCCAGCGAGTCCGGGGTGTGCGCGTAGTCGACCAGCACCGCGAAGTCCTGGCCCTCGTCCACGGGCTCGAAGCGCCCCGGCACGTGCACGCCGCGCTCGAGCGTGGCGACGAGCGCGTCGAGCTCGCCCCCGAGCGCGTGCACCGCCGCGAGCGCGCCGAGCGCGTTGGCGACGTTGAAGCGGCCCGGCAGCCTGAGCGCGACCTCGCGGTCGCCCGCCGGCGTGTGCAGCTGAAAGCTGCATCCGTCGAACGTGCAGCGCAGCCCCGTGGCCCGGTATTCGGCTCCCTCCTGCCCGACCGCGAACGTGCGTGCACCCTCGATCTCGGCGGCCAGCCGCCGTCCGTACGGGTCGCTGACGTTCACCACGCTCACCCCCGGAGGATCCGCGAGCGCGCTCCCCGCCGCGCCTGCCGGGGGGGCGAACAGTCGCCGCTTTGCCTGAAAGTAGTCCTCCATCGTGTCGTGAAAGTCGAGGTGGTCGCGGCTTATGTTGGTGAACACGGCGGCGGCGAAGTGAATCCCGTCGGAGCGCCCCAGCGCGAGCGCGTGCGAGGAGACCTCCATCGCACACGCTCGATCGCCACCGTCGAGCATCGCGCGGAAGTCGGCCTGCAGCTCGACCGCCTCCGAGGTGGTGCGCGTCACCGGGCGCTCGATGCCCCCGATCACAGACTTGACGGTGCCGAGCAGCCCGCACTGCTCTCCGATCCCTTCAAACAGCGCACGCACGAGGTAGGCGGTGGTCGTCTTCCCGTTCGTCCCGGTCACCCCCACGACCCGCAGCTCGCTGCTCGGATCACCGTAGAAGCGGGCCGCGATCCCTCCCATCGCCGCGCGCACCGACTCGACCAGCACCTCCGGCACGCCGAGGCCGAGCGGGCGCTCGACCACGAGCGCCGCCGCCCCGCGCTCCACGCCCTGCGCGGCGAACTCGTGGCCGTCCTTCAGAAAGCCGCTCACGCAGAACAGAAGCTCGCCGGCCCGTACGCTGCGACTGTCGTAGGAGAGGCCGGTGATCTCCACCGCGGCGCCGGTCCCCGAAGCCCCCGTGGCGATCAACTCGTCGAGCCGCATGGAGCTGATGCTATCCCGGCGGGATGCCCAGGTATGGCAGCGCGAAGGACATGATCTGGCCGAAGGCGGGCGCGGCCACCGTGCCGCCGTAGATCGAGCCCGCCTGCGGTTCGTCGACGATCACCGCAGACAGCAGCTTCGGATCGCTGGCGGGCGCGAAGCCGATGAACGAGGCGACGTAGGCTTCTTGTGAGTACTGACCGGTGGCGGGGTCGACCTTTTGGGCGGTACCCGTCTTGCCCGCCAGCTGATAGCCGGGAATCGACACCTCGCTCGCGGTTCCGCCGGGCGCCAGAACGCCCTCGAGCATCCGGCGAAGCGCCGCCGCGGTGGAAGCGGAGATGACCCGGCGGCCGGCCGGCTCCGGCTGGGCGCGACCCGCCACGGCTGCCACGATGTGCGGCGCGCGCAGGATGCCGCCGTTGGCGATGGCCGCGTAGGCGCTCGCCATCTGAATCGGGGTGACCAGCTCGCCCTGGCCGATCGGCAGGTTGCCCATGGAGGAGCCCGAGTAGTGATTCAGCCCCAGCACGGCGCCGGCTTCCTCGCCCGGCAGCTCGACGCCCGTCGGCGCGCCGAAGCCGAACCGGTGCACCCAGCCGTTGAAGCCGGTGGCGCCCTCGAGCATGCCTATCTTGATCGCACCGACGTTGCTCGACTGGGCCAGGATCTGCGCGGTGGTGAGGGTCTCTTCGGGATGTTCGGTGTCGTCGTGGATGGTGCGGTCGGCGACATGGATCTGGTCGGGAATGTTGAACGGCGTGGACGGCGTGACCAGCCCCTGCTGAAGAGCGCCGGACACGGTCACAGCCTTGAACGTCGAGCCCGGTTCGTAGGCGAAGCCGACCGCGCGGTTCTCCATCGCGCCGGCGGGCGTCGCGCCGGGGTCATTGGCGTCGACCTCGGGCCAGTTGGCCATCGCCAGCACCGCGCCGCTGTTCGGATCCATCACGATCGCGGTCGCGTCTTTCGGGCTGAACACCCTTCCGACCGCGCTCAGCACTTCTTCGGTGTGCTGCTGGATGTTGGCGTCGAGCGTCAACGACAGCGAGGCGCCGGGCACCTCGCGGTGGACTTCGGTGATCGAAACCGGCTGGCCGATCGCGTCGCTTACGACCCGCCGTTGCCCGGAGCGGCCATGAAGCAGCGAGTTGCGCGAATACTCGAGTCCCGCCAGGCCGTTGCCTTCGGTGCCGACCACGCCCAGCACCTGCGCCGCCAGCGTGCCACGAGGATAGACACGGCGCATCACCGGAGATCCCGCGACACCGGGGATCTTCAGGGCAATCACCGCCTGCGCCTGTTTGGCGGGCAGCGCACGCGCGAGAAACACAAAGCCCGTGCGCTCGGACAGCTTCTTCAGCACTTTGGCCTGCGACTGACCCAAGAGCGGAGCGAGCCGCTGTGCCGCGCCCAGCGGATCGCTCACCAGGTACGGGGTCGCCGAGATGTCCTGTGCGGGCTCGGACACGGCCAGGTCCACCCCGTTGCGATCGGTGATCGCACCACGCTCGGCCGGCACCGGTTCATCGGTGAGCTGTTGGCTGCGCGCGGCCGAGCGCAGCGTGCCGCCGTCCAGCACGCCCAGATAGAAGGTGCGCCCGGCGGCCAGAACGAGCAGCAGGAAGAACAGCCCGAAGATCACGCCGATCCGGCGCTGGACGACGTCCACCGCTAACCCGAGGGGCTCGCTCGGGTACCGCCGCCCGGAGCGCTTTCGGCGGAGCTGCTCGGGGCCTGAGCGCCCGCCGCGGGGGCGGCTGCCTGAGCCTGCGTGGATTCTGCGCCCGCGCCCGCGGGGGCTTCCGCCGGCCGCGCGGAGGATTCGCCGGACGCCGCCGGCGACGCCGCAGCGGCGGCCGATTCCGGCGTCGCGCCGGCAGCGGCCGTCGAGGGTTCAGCCGAGGCCGAGCTCGCGGCCGCTTCGCTCGCGGGCGCTTCGAGGGAGACGCTCGCCGAGGACGAGGACGCGGAGCTCGGCGCTTCCCCCGAGCCCGGGGCCCGGGCCGCCGCGCTGAGCGCCGCGGCGCCCCTTGCGAGATCGACCCCCGGACGCGCCGCAAGGAAGCGCAGCGCACTGGTGGGAACGGGTTCCATGCCCAATCCCGCGGCCAGCGACATCACACGCCCGCTCGTGGCCAGTTCTGAGTTTTCGATGCTGAGCGCCGCGTTCTCGCGTTGCAGAGCGGCCTCCTGCTCGAGCGCCCGGCCGATGCCTGAGTTGAGCTTGAGCAGCCCGAGCTGAAGCGTCACGATCCCGATCAGCGCGAAGGCCACGAGACCGATCCATGTGCGCCCGCCGAGCGCACGATGGCGCGAGACGGCGTCCAGGGCGGCGAGGAGCCGCCGCGCGACGCCGACGTCATCCTGGGTGCGACTGCGACTCGGCCGCGCCTCGACCGGCCGCCGGGCCGGGCCGGAAACACGACGAGGCCGGCGCGGGACGCTCAACGGCCGAGCCGGTGCCGCTGCGCCTGCGGCGCGAGGAGCGGCGGCGGTGGCGGGCCCGCTCACGCCTGCTCTCCAGCCTCGCTGAGCTTCCTGGCCGCACGCAGCCGCGCCGAGGCGGCGCGCGGGTTGTGCGCGATCTCCTCCGCGGAGGGCACAATCGAGCGGCGCGTGATCAGCAGAGCCTCGGGCTCGCGGCCGCACGCGCAGACGGGCAGATCCGGCGGGCAGATGCAACCGCGGGCGCGCTCTGAGAGAAAGCGCTTGACGCGTCGATCCTCGAGCGAGTGGAACGAGATCCCGGCGAGGACGCCGCCCTCGCGCAGCAGCTCCCATGCCAGCGGGAGCGCGCGGTCGAGCTGTCCGAGCTCGTCGTTGACGGCTATCCGCAGCGCCTGGAAGGCGCGCTTGGCGGGATGGCCGCCGGCGAAGCGAGCCGGAGCGGGAATCGCTGAGTTGATCGTGTCCACGAGCTCGAGCGTGGTGTCGATCGGCGCCTGTGTGCGACGGCGCACGATCGCCCGTGCGATCGCGTTGGCGTGGCGCTCCTCGCCGAGGTCGCGCAGCGCGCGCGCCAGGCGGCGCTCGTCCCAGTCGGCGACGATCTCGCGCGCGCTCAGCTCCTGCGCCGGGTCCATGCGCATGTCGAGCGGCGCCTCGTACGAGTAGGAGAACCCGCGCTCGCGCGTGTCGACCTGCATCGAGGACATGCCGAGGTCGAAGTACGCGGCATCGGCGCGCATGCCCTCGTTCGCGAGCAGCTCGAGGCCCTCCGCGTAGCCGGCCCTGATGAAGCGCACCGTACATGGCATCTCCGGCGCAAGCGCCGCGAATCGCTCCTCGGCGAGGGGATCGCGGTCGATCGCCACCAGCGTGCCCGCCGAGCCCAGCCGCTCGGCCAACAGCCGCGCGTGACCGCCGTCGCCGAAGGTGCAGTCGATCGCGGTCTGTCCGGGCCGGGGATCGAGCAGCTCGAGCAGCTCGGCCGCGAGCACCGGCACATGGCCCCGGCGCGCGCCCTGCAGATCGACCCCCGCGGTCAGCCGCGGCGCTCGACCGGGCCCTCGCCCGCGGCGCGCGCGTCCGCCGGCGCGTTTCATCTCAAGCAGGGTCATCGACACTCGCAGTGATCGCCGCGACGCCGCCCAGCAGCGTCGGTCGATGCTCGTTCCAGCGGTCCTTGTCCCACAGCTCCAGACGGTCCCCCACCCCCACGACCACGACGTCCCTGCGAAGGCCGGCGTGCTCGCCGAGGAAGCCCGGGACCATGATCCGCCCGGCCGCGTCGAGGTCGGCATCGTGGGAGCTCCCGTAGAAGAAGCGCTCGAGCTCTGACAGGCGCGGGGACAGCGGCGGCAGTTGGGCGAGGGCGCGCTGGGAGTAGCGCTCGTACTCCTCCGGGCGCCACACGCCCACGCAGGGCTCCTGGTCCACGGGCATCGCCAGCACTACCCCCTCGGCCAGGGCGCCGCGATAGCGGGCCGGAACGGTGAGGCGGTTCTTAGCATCGAGCGTATGGTCGAAGGTGCCGCGAAAGGGAACCACTTGTGTGCTCCAAGCTTGTTAACCGAGCCGCGGTGGAGGAGTGGGAGGAGCCCCTCCACCCCGGCTCGCTGTCGCGAACTTACCCCACTTCGCCCCACAATGCAACCCCACTTGCACATTTTCTCCCACTTCCTGCGCCGGGGGCCCACGATCACGCCATAACCCCTGCTCTCAGGCGCTTTCTCGACGGACCGGCTGAGCGCCGGCGGCGCCGGCGGCTGCAAGTGCCCGTGCAGATCGCCTCGCTGGGATGTCGCCTGCAGCGCGGCCGCCCCGAATGCGACCAGTGAGCCCGTCGGCGGCGCGCCGGCAAGCGGCGTCGGGAGCCGGCATCAGCGCTACGATCGCCTCTGATGCCCGTCCAATCCGATCCCAGGCCGGGCAGGCGATCGCAGTTGGCGGCGGCGCTGCTCGTGTTGGTGGTCTCGGCGGCGATGGCCGGCTGCGGCTCCTCGCACAAGGGCGCCAGCGCGAGCGACCCGGCGAGCGCGGTCCCCGCCTCGGCGCCCCTGTTCGCCGGCGCGATCGTGCGGCCCACCGGCTCGGAGAAGGCCGCGGCAGCGGCCGCCGGGCAGACCATCACCCGCCAGGCCGATCCCTACCTGCGCCTGATCAGCGCGCTACAGACGCCCGGCAGCGCGCCGCTGGACTTCAACCGCGACATCGCCCCCTGGCTGGGAGCAAACGCGGGCATCTTCCTCAGCTCGCTCGATTCGAGCGAAGAATCCAAGATCGGCGACCTTTTGTCGGCGCTCGCGCGCGATCTGCTCGGAGGCACCTCGGCCGCGAACGCCTTCCCGTTCGCGGCGCACGGCGTGCAGGGCGCGATCCTGCTCGACACGAGCGACGTCGCCAAGGCCCGCTCCTTCCTCGAATCCCAGGCCAAGCTGGCGGGGGCGAGCGCGGCCAGCTATCGCGGCGTCGCCTACGAGGCCGCGCCCGACGGCACGGCCTTCGCCGTCGTCGACAACCTCGCGGTCATCGGCAGCGTCGAGGGCCTGCACGGCGTGATCGACACCACGCTCGGGGGACCGTCGCTGGCGCACGCCGCCGGCTATTCAAAGCTCGCCGGGGTCGCTCCGCCGGGGACGCTGGCGCACATCTTCCTCGACCCGGGCGCGTCGGGCGGATCGCAGGGCTCGGGCCTGTTGGGCCTGCTCGCGGGCACGCGCGAGACGAACATCTCGCTCGTCCCGTCCACCACCTCGATCGGGATGGACGCGGACGCCCTCACCTCGGGCGCGGCCTCCGGCGGACTGCTCGCCTCGGTCTCCGAAGGCGCCCAGGCCGCGGGCGAACTGCCGGGTGAATCCTGGCTCGCCGTCGGCCTCGGCAACGTCGGCGTGTCGCTGGGTGCCGATGTCCAGGGGCTGCGCGCCCTCACCTCGCTGGCCGGCTCGCTGTCGAGCTCGAGCGCGGAAGCACCCACGTCCGGGGCTTTCGACCTCAACAGCCTGCTACAGGCGATCCTCAAGCCGCTCGCCGTGCTCGGCGCCAACAGCGCCGAAGCGCGGCACGACTTCGCCAGCTGGATGGGATCGGCGGGAATCTTCGCGAGCGGTACCGGCATCGTCAATCTGAAGGCGGGGATCGTCATCACCTCCAACAACCCCAGCCTCTCCAGCGCGGCCGTCGGCAAGCTCGGCGCGATCATGCGCACGTCGGGCGCCTCGGTGCAGCCGGTCTCGGTCCCCGGCGCGCAGGCGGCGGTGTCGGTGCAGCTCTCGGGACTGCCGGTCCCGCTGGACATCGTCGACGGACGCGCCGCCAACGGGCAGACGAAGTTCGTGATCGGCCTCTCGGAAGCCTCCGTCGCAGCCGCGCTGAACCCGTCGAGCACGCTGTCGTCCTCAGCCTCCTACAGCGCGGCCAGCACCGCCCTCGGCGAAGGCATCCGGCCGAGCCTCACCGTCGACTTCCCCACCTTCCTCGGCCTGCTCGAAGGCCTGGGCCTGAGCGAAGAACCGACGATCTCAAAGCTCGTCCCCTACCTGCGCACGTTCACCACCCTCGCCGGCGGCGGCAAGAACCTCGGGGAAGGCGTCGATCGCTTCCGTGCGGTGCTCGGCCTGCAGCACACCGAATGAGGCTCAACCGACGTCGAGTGCGCGGTAGAACACCGGCTTTCCGTTTACCACCTGATCGACCCCGTAACGCGACAGGGTGGTTTCCCCGTCGGCTTCGATCGAGTAGCGCCCCAGCACCGAGTCGCGGTTCCTGACGGCGAAGAACTGATCGATCACGCTCTGGCGGTCGTTGCCGTGCTGGCCGGCCGCGCGGATCGCGTCAAGGACGACGCTCATCGCCTCGTAGCCGTACAGCGCATAGGGCCCGGCTTCGCCTGCGAAGTGCCGGCGGTAGTCGGCGAGCACGCGCGCCGCCGGCGGCGGATACAGGCTTTGCGGGAGCACGGGCGTCGTGATGTAGGTGCTCGCCGCCGCCGCGCCGAGCTGGCTCGTGAAGGATTCGTTCGCGATCGCGCTCGACCCCAGCAGCAGCAGGCGGGGATCGGCGCTGTGCAGCTGCCGCCACAGCGCCACCGTGCCCGGCCCGCCGCCACCGGCGAAGAACACCGCCTGTGCGCCGCTGTTTGAGATCTTTTCGACCTCACCCGTGAACGTCGTTGAGCCGGTCACATCCACGCCGTCCTCACCGGCGAGCGTGAGACCCGCGCTCTTGGCGTCGGCGGCCACGATCTGCGACAGCGGGACCTCGAACGGCTCCTGATCGTTCAGCACATAGACGCTGTGCACGCCGAGTTCGCGCATCAGCTTCACCTGCGCGGCCGCCTGCTTCGGATCGCCCGGCTGCAGGCGCCCGAACGTGCGGTGGCCGCTCGGGTAGAAGCGTTCGGGCTCGTCCTGGCCGGCGTCCTCGGATGATGTGAGCCCGACATAGGGGCTGGCGGGCGAGACCTGCAGGATCCCGGCGGCATTGATCAACGGCAGCGACACGGCGGTGTCCGCCGAGTCGTAGTCGCCGAGGTAGGCGATCGTGGTCGTGTCGTCGGCCGCCATCTTCGCGTTCGTGGCGGTGATGCCGGGGGTCGACTGCCCGCTCGTCGGGCTCGAGTCGTCCTCTGAGACGTAGCTGATGGTGAACGGCCCGATGCGACCGCCGGCATCGGCCAAGGCCAGCTTCTCGCCGTTCACGAGCTGCTGTGAGATTGATGCCGAGGGCCCCTGCAGGGGCACGCTCGAATAGATCGTGAGCTGGTTGCCGATGGCTGTTTCCGCACCCGAGACGCCGACGCCACCGCAACCGGCGAGGGTCGATGAAACGGCCGCTAGCGCGACGAGCAGCGCCACCAGCGAGGCCAGTCGCGACACCGGGCGGAGCCAGCGCGCGCGCACCGGTGGGCTAGCTGCGCCGACCGGGCAGATAGCCGGCGAGGATCTTCAGCGAGGCGCCGATCAGGATGATCGCCGCCGCGAGCATGAAGGCGTCGAAGCCCTTGGCTCCGAGCGCCCACAACACGATCCAGATGATCAGGCCGGCGGTGACGGTGAGGATCAGTCCCATGCCGGCGCAATCCTAGCGAAGCAGGGCCGCGGCCAATCCCTCAACGATCGCGCCGGCGGCCCCGGCTGGGTCCTCCGGCGCCTCGCCGGCCGCGCGCACCAGCCTCGTGCCGACGATCACGCCATCCGCGCCGGCATCCGCCGCCATCCGCGCCTGCTCGGGCGTGCCGATCCCGAAGCCGAGCGCCACAGGGACGCCGGTGCTCGCCTTCGCGCGCGCGACGATCTCGCCGAAGCGACCGGCCAGCGCCTCGCGCTCGCCGGTCGTGCCGACGACGGAGACGGTGTACAGAAACCCCTTCGCCTGGGCGCCGATCTCCCGGAAGCGCTCGGGCGTGGTCGTGGGAGCGACCAGCGGCACGAGCGCGAGCCCGTGCGCGTCGCACGCCGCAAGCACCTCGGGCGCTTCACCCACCGGCAGATCCGGCACGATCAGCCCACATGCACCGGTCTGGGCCAGACGCTCGATGAAGGCATCGGCGCCAGGGGCGAGGACCATGTTCGCGTAGCACATGAGCACGACCGGCACATCCGCCGCCAGCACGCGCGCCACCTCCAGAACTCCCGCGATGCTGCTCCCGGCTGCGAGCGCGCGCGTTCCCGCGGCGTGGATCACGGGGCCGTCCGCCAGCGGGTCGGAGTAGGGCACGCCGAGCTCGACGAGGTCGGCGCCCGCCGCCACGTATGCCTGGCCGATGCGGACCGACTCCTCGAGCGTCGGAAAGCCGCCCATCAGGTAGGGCATCAGCGCTGCACGCTTGCCGGTGCCCGCGAAGGCCTCGGCGATACGCTCGACACCGCTTGCGCGCGCCGCGCTCACGGCTGTGCGAGCACCTCGGCGAGATCCTTGTCGCCGCGACCGGACAGACACACGAGGTCGAGCTCGCCCGTCGCTTCGGCGAGCACCCAGGCGAGCGCGTGCGCGGTCTCGAGCGCGGGGATGATGCCCTCGAGGCGCGCCAACAGCCTGAAGGCGTCAATCGCCCGGCCGTCGGTGACCGCCACATAGCTCGCGCGAGCGCTGTCGCGCAGGAATGCGTGCTGCGGCCCGGCGCCCGGGTAGTCGAGACCCGCGGAGACCGAGTGCGCCTCCACGATCTGCCCCTCCTCGTCCTGCATCACCGCCGAGCGCGAACCGTGCAGAATGCCCGGCCGCCCGCCCACGGTCAGCGGCGCGCCGTGACGCTTCGTGTCGATGCCCTCGCCGCCGGCCTCGACGCCGACGAGCTCGACCCGCTCGTCGCCGAGAAATGCCGTGAAGATGCCGATCGCGTTCGAGCCGCCGCCGACGCACGCAACCACACGCGCCGGCAGCCTGCCCTCGCGCTCGAGCATCTGCTCGCGCGCCTCGTCCCCGATCACGCGCTGCAGGTCTCGCACGAGCGCCGGGTACGGCGCGGGGCCGACGACCGAGCCGATCACGTAGTGCGTGCTCTGCACGTTCGTCACCCAGTCGCGAATCGCGGCGGAGGTGGCCTCCTTCAAGGTCCTTGCCCCCGCGTCCACCGGGCGCACCGTCGCCCCCAACAGCTCCATCCGCTGGACGTTGGGGCGCTGGCGGCGCGTGTCCTCGAGGCCCATGTACACCACGCACTCGATCCCCAACAGCGCGCACACCGTCGCGGTGGCGACGCCGTGCTGGCCCGCGCCGGTCTCGGCGATGATCCGCTGCTTGCCCATCCTCCTGGCCAGCAGCACCTGACCGAGAGCGTTGTTCAGCTTGTGCGAGCCGGTGTGGTTGAGATCCTCGCGCTTCAGATACACGGGCCGTCCGAGGCGCTCGGACAGCCTGCCGGCGTGAAACAGGGGAGTCGGCCGGCCACCGAAGTCTCGCAGCAGGCCGCGAAGCTCAGCCCAGTAGGCCTGGTCCTCGCGTGCGTCCCGCCAGGCCGCCTCGAGCTCCTCGAGGGCCGGCATCAGCGTCTCCGGCACGTACTGCCCGCCGTAGGGCCCGAAACGATGCTCGAGATTCGTCCCGGAGCCGGCCGCGGTCATTCAGAGTCCCCGCCCACCCCGCCCGCCGCGGGCGCGTCGTTCGCGCTCGAGCCCGTCAGTGCCGGGGGCTCGACGGCGTCGAAGAACGCCTTCAGCTTGCGCGGGTCCTTGCGCCCGGGGGCGGCCTCGACGCCGCTTGCGATATCGACCGCGTAGGGGCGAGCCACGGCGATCGCCTCGGTCACATTCTCGGCCGTCAACCCGCCGCTGAGGATCAGCGGCACCTTCGAGCGCCGCCCCGCCAGGAGCGTCCAGTCGAATGTCTCGCCCGTTCCTCCCCGCAGCCCCTGGCGCTCCGGTGCCGAGGCGCGCGCATCGAGGAGATGGAAATCCACATGAAAGCGCTCGAGGTCGCGAACGTCGCCGGGACCCGACACCTGCGCGGCCTTGATCACCCGCGCGCCGTTGCGCCGCGCGGCCTCTGCGCAGAACGACGGCCCCTCATCGCCGTGCAGCTGCAGCATGCTCAGGCCCAGCTCCTCGCTGGCGTGCACGACCTCCTCCAGGGGGGCGTTCACGAACACGCCGCACAGCTCCACCCTGCGGCGCAGCACCGCGGCGATCCGCTGGGCCTCGGCGGCCGAGCAGCGGCGTGGACTGCCGGGGAAGAAGATCATTCCGAGCGCCCAGGCCCCCAGCTCAAGCGCCAGTTCGGCGTCCTCGAGATTGGTGATCCCGCAGATCTTGACCTTCGGCGCAGATGAGGAGGGCTCGCGCACCTCGCGGGCGCTGCCGGCATCGTCACGGCTGGTCGTCTCCGGCGAGACTGCGGGGGCGGCTGCGTGGGCGGGCGTCTGTGCCATGCCCCCACCACGGTAGCGGGCGCCGAACCTACCCTTCGGGAGTGTTCGGGTTGGGCACCGAGCTGGGGCGGCTGCCCAGCGTCACGCTGACCGTCTTGTGTTCGTAGCCGCCATGGCCCGTCGCGCGCAGCAGGCCGACGCTGATGGTCTGGCCGGGTTTCTTGGCCTCGATGTCGTTCGCCAGGTCTTCCGAGCCGGCGACCGTTTTGCCGTCGATCGAGACGATGATGTCGCCGCCGACCGCGACCTGGCCGCCTTCTGTGGAGCCCGTGATGTTGCCGCCGCGGATGCCCGCCTTTTCCGCCGCCGTGCCCTTCTGGACGCTCTGCACGAGCGCGCCGCTTTTCACCGGCAGGTTGAGCGCCGACAGCGACCCGTCGATCGTCAGCGAGGTCAGGCCCAGGTAGGCGCCGCGGACCGTGCCGCCCTTCTCGAGCACGGAGATCTCGGACTTGGCGGTGTTGATCGGGACCGCAAAGCCGATGCCGACGCTGCCGTCGCCCGAGCCCCCGGTCTCGATCTGCGAGTTGATCCCGATCACCTGGCCGGCCGCGTTGAGCAGCGGCCCGCCCGAGTTTCCGGGGTTGATGGGTGCGTCGGTCTGCAGCACGTTGTCGATCGTGAAGCCGTTCGGCGCCGTGATCTGTCGCTGAAGAGCGGAGATGACGCCCGTTGTGAGCGTGCGTTCGAGGTCGAAGGGGTTGCCGATCGCGAGCACCGGGTCGCCCACCTGAACCGTGCTCGAGTCACCGAGCGCGAGCGGGTGCAGCGTCAGCCCGTCTGTCGGGATGCGCAGCACGGCGAGATCGTTGGAGGGGTCCTTGCCCACGACCTGAGCGTTGACCGTCTGGCCTTTTTCGAAGCTGACGGTGACCTTGATGGCGTTCTCGATGACGTGGTAGTTGGTGAGGATCGTGCCGTCGTTGTTGATCACGATCCCCGAACCGGTCGCCTGGCCCTGGCGCTGGGCTTCGCTGCCGCCGAACAGGTTGAAGGGGGATTCGGTTTTCTGCACGACCGTCGAGGTCACGAACGCCACCCCGGGTGCGTCGCGCACGTAGATGTCGTGCGGGGTCAGCCCCGGGCTCTGCTGCGAGGCGTTCGACGGCGTCAGCGGAGCCGCCTGGATCGTGGTGACCGTCTTGTCGGTTTCGCTGAGCCCACCGAAGGCGGCGACCACGGCGACGACCACTCCGCCCCCGATCAGGGCCGAGATGAAAGGTATGGTGAACGTGCGCCTCATCTGCAGAGAGGATGATCGGCGGCTATGAAGACGATCTAAAGCGCAACGTGCGAGCCGCTAAATGTTTCGCAGCGCGCGCAGCGCTGCCTCGGGATCGCGGGCGCGCATCAGCTTCTCGCCCACCAGCACCGCGTGCACGCCCGCCTCGCGCAGCCTGAGGAGCTGCTCGGGTGTGGAGATTCCCGACTCCGATACAACGGTGACGGAGGCCGGGATCCTCTGCATCAGCCGCGCGGTTCGCTCCATGTCGACGCTGAAGTCTCTCAGGTCGCGGTTGTTGATCCCGACGAGCTGCGCTCCCTGGCCGAGCGCGGACTCGAGCTCCTCGCCGTCGTGGACCTCGACCAGCACGTCCAGCCCGATCGCCCGCGCCTGCTCGTGCAGCGATCCGAGCTGGCGCGCCGGCAGTGCAGCCACGATCAAGAGCACCGCATCAGCGCCCGCCGCCCGCGCCTCGTGCAGCTGGTAGGCGTCGACGATGAAGTCCTTGCGCAGGATCGCCAGCCCCGAGCACGCGCGTGCCGCGCTCAGGTCCTCGAGCGAGCCGTCGAAGTTGGGGCCCTCGGTCAACACCGACAGGGCGGCGGCGCCGCCACGCTCGTAGGCGGCCAGGATCTCCTGCAGATCGGGATCCTCGCGCAGCGTCCCGGCCGAGGGCGAGCGGCGCTTGAACTCCGCGATCACGCCGATGCCGGGGCCTCTCAGAGCCTTGCGGAAGCGCCCGCCCTGCCGCGGCGCCCGCTCCCCGTCCTCGAGCGGCACCTCGCGCTTTCGCCGCTCGACCTCCTCACGCGTTTCGGCCAGGATACGGTCGAGGATGGTCGAGCCCTGACCGCTCACCGAGCGACCTCGGTGGGCCCGTGGGTGCGGCTGGCCTCGACGTAGCGCTCGAGCGCGCTCGCCGCGCGCCCGTCGCGAAGCGACGCGCGCGCCGCCTCCACACCGGAGGCGATCGTGTCGGTCAGCCCGGCGACGTAGATCGCGCCGCCGGCGTTGATCGCCGCGAGCTCGACGGCCGCGGGGCGCTTCATGCTCTGATCGCCGCCCCCCAGGATCGCGCGCGTGAGCGCCGCGTTCTCGAGTGGCGTCCCCCCCGCGCAGTCGCGCTTGAAGTCCGCATCGCTGACGGGCGGGATGCCGACGTCGCCGGGGGCCAGCGTGTAGCTCGTGATCTCCTCACCGTTCACCTCCACCACCCTCGTCGGCGCGGCGATCGAGATCTCATCAAGCCCGTCCTCCCCAGCCACGACCAGCGCCCGGTCCACGCCCAGATTCGAGAGCGCGCCCGCGATCGTCTCGAGGAAGCGTGGCTCAGAGACTCCGATCAGCTGCCGCCGCGCCCCGGCGGGGTTCGTCAGCGGCCCGATCAGGTTGAAGATCGTGCGCACCGCCAGATCGCGCCGCACGGGCATCACAAAGCGGGTCGCCTGGTGATGAGCCGGCGCGAACATGAAGCCGAAGCCCGCCTCGTCGATGCAGCGGCCCACCGCCTCCGCATCGAGGTCGATGCGTGCGCCGAGCGCCTCGAGCAGGTCGGCCGATCCCGAGGAGCTCGTGGCCGAGCGGTTGCCGTGCTTGGCCACGGCCGCTCCCGCGCCGGCGGCGATCAGCGCAGCCGTGGTGGAGACGTTGAACGTGTTCCGCCCACCCCCGGTGCCCGCCGTATCGAGCAGATCCGCTCGCTGCGTCGGCACGTGCACGGCCAGCTCGCGCATCGTGCGGGCCAGGCCGGTCAGCTCCTCGACCGTCTCACCCTTGGTCCTCAGCGCGATCAGGAAGCCCGCGATCTGGGTCTCGGAGACCTCTCCGTGCATGATCTCGCCGAGCACCTCGGCGGTCTCCTGGGCGCTCAGGTCGCTGCCGGATGCAAGCGCGTCGATCGCGCGCGTGAGGATCGCGTTGGCCATCAGTCAGAGCCGAGGAAGTTTGACAACAGCAGCTTGCCCTCGTCGGTGAGGACCGACTCGGGGTGGAACTGCACCCCCTCGGCCGGCAGCTCGCGGTGGCGCAACCCCATCAGCACACCGCCCCCCCGCGCGGACTCCTCGAGGCAGTCCGGCAGCTCGGGGTCGACGACGAGCGAGTGATAGCGCCCCACCGTCAGCGGCGAGGACAGGCCGCGGAAGACCGTGCGCCCGTCGTGCTCGATGCTCGTGGCCTTGCCGTGCACCGGCTGGTTGAGCCTCCAGCGCCCGCCGAACGCCTGCGCGAGCGCCTGATGGCCCAGGCACACTCCGAGCGTCGGTATCCCGGCTTCGGGCAGGCGCCGCGCCGCCTCGAGGGTGATGCCCGCCTGCAGCGGCGTGCACGGTCCGGGCGAGATCACACAGCGCTCGTAGCCGCCCGCGAGCAGGTCATCGACGGCGGCGCGGTCGTTGCGCACCACGTACATCTCCGCGCCCAGCTCGCCCAGGTACTGAACGAGGTTGTAGGTGAACGAGTCGTAGTTGTCGATGACCAGCACGCGCACGGACCGGCGCCCAGCGTGGCGAGCGTCCCCGTTCATGACCAGTCCGGCTGTTCGCAGGCGAGCTCGATGGCACGCATCACCGCCTGTGACTTTGCCACCGACTCCTCGTACTCGTACGCCGCCTTGGCGTCGGCCACGGTGCCGCCCCCGGCCTGCACGTGAGCAACCCCGTCCTTGACGACGACGGTGCGGATGTGGATGGCGGTGTCCAGGTCTCCCGCGTAGCTCAGATAGCCGACGGCGCCCCCATAGCCGCCGCGCTTGACCGGCTCGAGCTCGTCGATGATCTGCATCGCCCTCACCTTCGGCGCACCCGAGAGGGTTCCGGCCGGAAGCACCGAGCGCAGCGCGTCCATCGCATCCACCTCGGCTCGCAGCGTGCCGGAGACGGAGGAGACGATGTGCATGACGTGGCTGTAGAACTCGACCTCCATCAGTTCATCGACGGTGACGCTGCCGTACTCGCACACGCGACCGAGGTCGTTGCGCCCGAGGTCGACGAGCATCACATGCTCGGCGCGCTCCTTCTCGTCGTCCAGGAGCTCCTGCGCGATCCGCCGGTCCTCCTCCGGGCTCGCGCCGCGCGGGCGGGTTCCGGCGATCGGCTTCGTGCTGACGTGGCGCCCGCTGACGGTCAAGAGCGGCTCCGGGCTCGCGCCTGCGACCTGGAAGTCCCCGAAGTCGAGGAAGTACATATAGGGGCTCGGGTTGACCGCGCGCAGCCCGCGGTAGATCGAGAACGCCTCGACCGGAACCGGAGCCGACCAGCGTTGCGAGGGCACGACCTGGAAGGCGTCGCCGGCGTAGATGTACTCCACCACCCGTTCGACCATGCGCTCGAACTGTGCCCTGGCCATGTTCGAGCGAAAGCTCGGCATCTCCCGCACACCCGCGCCGTCCGCGCGATCGCGCGGGACGGGACCGGCCAGCGCCCCCCGCACCTCCGCGATCGTGTGCGCGGCGGTCGCATACGCGCGCTCGACGTCGGGCTCGGCGTGGAGATCGGCATTCGCGAGGATCGTGACCGTGTGCTTGAGGTGGTCGAAGGCGAGGAGCGTGTCGGACAGCATCAGGGCCATGTCCGGCAGCCCCACCGGATCCGGTCCGGGATCTCCGAGCGGCTCCACCGAGCGCACCAGGTCGTAGCCGAAGAAGCCCACGGCGCCGCCCGTGAACGGCGGCGCGTCAACCATCGGCGCCTGGCTGAAACGGCTGACGTGCTCGGCCGCCAGCGCATACGGATCGCCGCCGTCGGCCAGCGACCAGCGCAGCACCGCGCGCGGGCGAAAGCCGATGAACGACCAGCGTCCGACCCGCTGGCCCTGCTCGGCGGACTCGAGCAGGAACGCGGGCTCCCCGGGCGCGAGCGCGCGCAGCTTCAGAAACGCGGACACCGGCGTCTCGCAATCGTCGACGAAGCTGTGCTCGAGCGGGATCAGGCTGTGCCCGGCGGCCAGGCCGCGCGCTTCGCCGAGGCTGGGCTTCAGTCGCGGCGCCACCGGCGCCTGCGCCGCGCTGTCATCCTCCTCGACGCCCGCGGGCTTCGCCTCCGACGGAGCGCCCGCGCGGGCTCCGGGCGGGTTAGGAGCGACGGCCATCGAGCACCCGCTCCGCGTCGGTGAGCGAGCGTCCGCGGCTGTGCAGGAGCACGAGCAGGTGGTAGAGCACGTCGGCGCTCTCCTCGTCGACGCGCTCAACGGACTCCTCACGCGCGGCTCGCGCCACCTCCTCGGCCTCCTCCATCACCTTCTCGCCGATGCGGGGAGGATCGTCGAGCAGCTCGACCGTATAGGACCCCTCGGGTCGCTCGCGGGCGCGCTCGAGAAGCGTTCGCTCGAGCGACGGCAGCGTCTCATACGGCGCGCCCGGCTCGAGCTCGCC
Source organism: uncultured Solirubrobacteraceae bacterium (assembly GCA_963779605.1). Lineage (GTDB taxonomy): Bacteria > Actinomycetota > Thermoleophilia > Solirubrobacterales > Solirubrobacteraceae > Palsa-744. Next base: position 594,258 of record CAVZYR010000003.1, on the reverse strand, counting down.
CCGGTGAAAGCACGTGCGCTCACCGGTGTGGCAGGCCGGCCCGGCCGGCTGCACGAGCGCAAGCAGCGTGTCACCGTCGCAATCAAGCCGCAGCGCACGCACCCTCTGTATGTTCCCGCTCGTTTCGCCCTTGTGCCACGGCTCTTCGCGCGAGCGGCTCCACAGGTGCAGCTCGCCCGTGCTGCGCGTGCGCGCGAGCGCCCGCTCATCCATGTAGGCGAGCGTCAGCACCTCGCCGGTGCTCCAATCCTGCACGACACACGGCACCAGCCCCCGCTCGTCGTATGCAACCTGCTCGTCGATCTCCTCGCCCTGCTGTGTGCTCATTCGCTCGATTGTAGGTCGAGGCCCGTCGGTCGCGGTTTCAGAGAGACTGCCAAGACGATGACATCGATGCTCGAACGCAAGCTGCTCGTGGTGACCGGCAAGGGCGGCGTGGGCAAGACGACGGTGGCCGCCGCGCTCGGCCTGCTGGCAGTCGAGCGGGGAGCGCGCACGATCGTGGTCGAGGTGGGAGACCAGGCTCGCCTGCCCGAGCTGTTCGGGATCACCGGGACCAGCGCGGGCGTGGAGATCGAACTGGAACGGCGCCTGTGGAGCATGTCGATCGACCCGGACCGCGCCCTGCTCGAGTGGCTTCAGAAACTGGGCGGGCGCGTCTCTGGTCGCGTGCTCGCATCCAGCAGCACCTTCCAGTACTTCGCGGCCGCGGCGCCCGGCGCCAAGGAGCTCGTGAGCATGGTCAAGATCTGGGAGCTCACCCAGGGCGAGCGCTGGCGCAGAGGAGCGGCGCCGTATGACCTGGTGCTGATCGACGGCCCCGCCACCGGCCATGCGCTAGGCATGCTCCGCTCGCCGTCGACGTTCGGCGCGATCGCGCGCGTCGGCCCAATCGCCGGACAGTCAGAGCAGGTGCGAGAGCTGCTGGCCGACCCCGACCGTTCGGGCTTTCTGGCGGTGGCACAGCCCACGGAGATGGCCGTGACCGAGACGCTCGAGCTGAAGGATGACCTCGAGCGCCACCTCGACCGCGCGCTCGAGGCCGTCGTCGTCAACGGGATCCTGCCGCAGCGGTTCACCGCGGCCGAGCTCAGCCGGATCGCCCGGCTCAACGGCGGCGGGCCACCCGCACAGCGCCCGGGCGCTCCCCGCGCGCGCAAGCGCGGCGGGGCGGCGCCGCGCGAGGCCGTCGTGCGCTCGGCCGCGCTGGCCGCGCGCGCCGTGCACGACCGGGCGCGCTTTCAGCACAACCAGGTGGCCCGCCTGCGCCGCCGCCGCTTCGAGGTGCTCGGCGTGCCCTTCGTGTTCGCCTCAGAGCTCGATCTGCCCGCCGTACGACGGATCGCCGAGCAGCTGGGGCGAAAGCTCTAGAGCTACGTTATGCCGAGGCGATCGAGCAGGCCTTCATCGGCGCGCCAGTCGCGGCGCACGCGGACAGACAGGTCGAGATAGACCTGGCAGCCGAGCTCGCGCTCGGCCTCGCGCCGGGCCGCCGTTCCGATCGCCTTGATCATGCGCCCGCGAGCGCCCACGAGGATCCCCTTCTGGGACTCGCTCTCGACCCAGATCAAAGCCCGTACACGGGCGAGGCCCTCGCGAGGCCGCTCGACCTCCTCGACGATCACGTCGACCGCGTGGGGCACCTCCTGGAAGGTGCGCCTGATCACCGCCTCGCGCACGAGCTCGGACAGACGCACCTCGAGCGGCTGATCGGAGGTCATGCTCGGGGCGAACATGAACGGCCCCCGCGGCATCAGCGTGCGCAGGTGCTCGACGAGGGCCTGCACCCCCGCTCCGGTGCGGGCCGAGATCGGGAACACCTCCTCGGCCACCTCGAGCTCCACCGCTGCTTCAAGCACCGCCACCGTCGCCGCGCGCGACAGGCGATCCACCTTGTTGACCGCGATCGTCACCGGCGTGTTCGCGCCGGTGAGCGCCTGCGCGATGAAGCGGTCACCGGGGCCGACGCCCTGTTCGCCGTTGAGGATCAAAAGCCCGACGTCGGAGTCCTCGAGCTCCTGCTGCACACGCCGGGCCATTCGTGCGGTGAGCTCATCGCGCGGGCGCTGCACACCCGGCAGGTCCACGAGCACCATCTGGCAGTCGCCGCTTGAATGAACTCCGCGAATCGCCCGCCGCGTGGTCTGCGGCCGGTCGGAGACGATCGCGATCTTCTCCCCGACCACCAGGTTGACGAGCGTCGACTTGCCGACGTTGGGCCTGCCCGCCAGGGCCACGAAGCCGCTCCTGGTCATTGGCCCTCCGCTGCGAGCAGCCGGCGCTGGAGCGCGAGCATCTCGCCGTCGTCGGCCTCGTGATCCAAGCCCGTCAGGTGCAGCACGCCATGGACGATCGCCTCGCGCAGATCAGCGGTGTGTTCGGGACAGATCACGACATCACCCAGCTCGCGCGCGCCCGCGAGCGGCTCGGCGCCGTCGATCGGGAACGACAGCACGTCGGTGGCGGCCGCCTTGCCGCGATGCGCGGCATTCAGCTCCGTGATCCGCTCGGAATCGACGAACTCGATCGCCAGGTGCCCGTCCCGCACGCCCGCGGAGGCCGCCGCCGATACACACAGGTGCCGCACCTCCGCGAGCGCCGGCAGCTCGCGGACGAGATCCGCGCCGAACACCTCAACCTCGATCATCGCGGCTCAGCCGCGAGGGCCGGCGGATGGGCGACCGGCGTCCGCGCGGTCGCTGCCGTCGCGCTGGGAGTGCACGTCGTAGGCCTCGACGATCCGCTGCACGAGCTTGTGCCGGACGACGTCCTCGGCGCCGAAGCGCACGAACTCGATCCCCTCGATCTCATCCAGGATGTCGCCCACGACGATCAGCCCGGACTGCTGCTCGCGGGGAAGGTCCACCTGGGTGATGTCGCCGGTCACCACCATCCTCGATCCGAAGCCCAGGCGCGTCAGGAACATCTTCATCTGCTCGGGCGTCGTGTTCTGCGCCTCGTCGAGGATCACGAACGAGTCGTTCAGCGTGCGTCCGCGCATGAACGCGAGCGGAGCGATCTCGATCACGCCGCGGTCGATGTACTGGGAGACCTTCTCGGGATCGAGCATGTCGTGCAGCGCGTCGAACAGCGGCCGCAGATACGGATCGACCTTGGCCATCAGATCGCCGGGCAGGAACCCCAGGCGCTCCCCGGCCTCGACGGCCGGCCGCGTGAGGATTATGCGGTTGACCTCGTGGCGGGCGAGCGCCGCGGACGCCATCGCCACGGCCAGGAACGTCTTGCCGGTGCCGGCCGGCCCCACCCCGAAGGTCACGGTGTTCGTCCGCACGGAGTCCACGTAGGCCTTCTGGTTGACCGTCTTCGGGGCTACTCGCAGCCCGCGGTGGCGCCAGACGACGTCCTCGAGCACGCGCGCCGGCGACTCGTGCGCGTCGAGCGCGCCCGTCACCGCCGCGATCGTCCCGGGACCGATCTGATGCCCGCGGGAGATCAGCTCTGAGAGCTCCCGCACGACGCGCTCGCCGGCGCTGGTCTCGGATTCCTCGCCATCGAACGTCAGCAGATTCCCGCGCAGGAACACCTTGCAGTCCAGATGCGCCTCGAGCGCCCGGAGCACGGCATCCTGACTGCCCGCCAGCTCGACGGCGACGTCATTCGGGAGCTCGACCTGCGTCCTCATCCGCTCAAGGAGGCCCGCACCAGCCCGGATACGCGGCCGCCGTCGGCGCGGCCGTCGACAGCGGCCATCGCCTGCTTCATGGCCCTGCCCATGTCCTTCGCGGACTCGGCGCCGCTGTCGCGGACGGCCTGCGCGACGATCGCCTGGAGCTCGTCGTCTGAAAGTTCAGACGGCAGATAGCCGCCGATCAGCTCTCCCTCGGCCTCCTCACCGCTCGCGAGATCCTCGCGCCCGGCCTCGCGATAGGCCCTGGCGGCCTCAAGGCGGCGCTTTCGCTCGCGGCGCAGGACCGAAAGCTCATCATCCGAGCCCTCCTTGGCGGCCTTCTGCAGCTCCGACAGCACCAGCCGGAGCGCCCCGACCTTGTCCTTCTCGCCCGCGCGCATGGCCCCCTTCAGGTCGTCCTTGATCTCCTCGAGTATCGCCATCCTCGGACTAGGATACGCCGGTCCGTTGATTTCAGGACGATCTGTCACGGCAACGTCACACGCCGGCCGGCCGTGGCGGTTGCCTACCGCGGGCGTCCGCCGGGGCGGTAGACCTGTAGCGTCACGCCCGTCGGGAAGGCTCGCGAGCCAACCAGCTCAAGCGCCATCTCCGCGCCGCTTTCGGGGAACAGCCGCGTGCCCTCGCCGACGAGCACGGGGACGATCAGCAGGTTCATCTCGTCGAGGAGCCGCTTGTCGAGCAGCCAGCGAATCAGCTTGCCGCTGCCGTGCACCTGCAGCTCGCCTCCCGGCTTGGCTTTCAGCTCGCCGACGGCGGCCGCGAGGTCTCCGGAGAGGACGGTCGTGTCCGCCCACCGCGGGTCGGTGAGGGTGCTCGATGCGACGTACTTGGGCCGCGTGTTCAGGGCATCCGCGATCGGGTGGGCCCCCGCGTGCATCGCTCCCCAGTGGCCGGCGAAGAGCTCGAAGGTCCAGCGGCCGAAGAGGAACGCCTCAGCGCGCTCATACAGCTCGACGATGAACGCCATACCCTCCTCGCCGGCGTGCCCCATGGCCCAGCCGCCGCGCTCAAATCCGCCCCTGCGGTCCTCATCAGGCCCGCCGCCTCCCTGCATCACCCCATCGAGGGAGAGTTGCGTGGTGGTCGTCAGCTTCATCGGTTCGTCCCCTCGCTCGTATTCCGGCCGCGCGTCCGGCAGGCCGGCCGCTGCGCGCGACAGCCGGCACCCGGAACGCTCGAGCATCGCCAGCGGCCCGCTCCACGCTCACAGAAAGGACAGAATAGGGTCCCGGCAATGAGCTCATCTCCCTACACCGACGCCCTGGCCCCGTTCCTTGCCGAGGTGCGCGACCTGCGCCCGGCGCAGGCCGAAGTGATCGACGCCCACACACATCTCGGGCTGGACGAGGACGGGCGTTCGCTGACGCTTCAGCAGCTGCTCTCCCAGCTCGACGCAGCCGAGGCCCGCAGGGCGTGCGTGTTCCCCCTGCACGATCCCGAGCGCCACCCCGCCTACAGCCTGCCCAACGACCGCGTGCTCGCCTGGGCGGCTGAAAGCGACGGGCGGCTGTCGCCCTTCTGCCGCCTGGACCCCGCCGAAGACCCGCTGGCTGAGAGCGAGCGCTGCCTGGCGGCCGGGGCGCGCGGCATCAAGCTTCACCCGCGCGCCCAGGACTTCGTCTTCGACGGAGCGGACATGGATGACGTGTTCGCCCTCGCCGAACAGGCGCGCGTGCCGATCCTGATCCACGCCGGACGCGGCCTGCCACCGCTGGCCGAGGGCCTCGTCGATCTCGCCCTGCGCCATCCCGGCGCCGTGCTGATACTGGCCCACGGCGCGATCTGCGACCAGGGCATCCTGACCACGCGCCTGGCCGACCATCCCGGCGTGCTGTATGACACCTCGTGCTTCTTCCCGCTCGACGTGATCGAGCTGCTCGCGCGGGTGCCGGCCGAGCGGATCGTGTTCGCGTCCGATCCGCCCTACGGCCTGCCCGCCACCTCGCTCTACATGGTGCTGCGGGTGGCCCGGTACGCGGGCCTGGACGAGGCGGCGACCAGAGCCGTGCTCGGCGGCACGATGGCAAAGCTCCTCGACGGCGAACCGCTGCCGGCGATCGCCCCACCGCGACGCGGGGACACGATCACGCTCTCAGGCCGGCTCGCACGCGTGTACGGCTACGCCAGCCTCGTCGGCCCGGCCCTGTTCACCGGTGCGGCCGACCAGGCCCGGGCGATGCTCGATATGGCGCTGGCGGCCTGTCGCGACCCCGAGCCCGGGTCCGTCGGTGAGGCGCTCGAGGTCATCGGCACCGCTCTGGGCGCGGCTGAGGCCCTGCTCGCGAGCGAGGATGGCATCCGCCCGGCGATCGATCTCGTGTACCGCTCGATCGTGCGCGCGGCCACCGAGATAGCGGACGGCGCCTGATCGATCGCGCTCACCGCGCGCACAGCCAGACGGCGGCCCATCCGCCGCTGTCGCGCACCTCGCGCACGCGCAGGCCAAGGCGCCCGGTGAAGGCGGCGGCGACCTCATCGACCTCCTGCGCCAGCAGCCCTCCCACCACGAGCTGCGCCGGAGCACGCGGCATCGTGCGCGCGAGCTCGAGCAGCAGCGGACGCAGCAGGTTCGCGACGACGACGATCGAGTGAGGACCAGCGTGCGCCGCGTCCATCCACGGCAGCGTCCCCGTACGCAGATCGAAACGACGCACCTCGATCTCCGCACCGTTCGCCGCCGCGTTCTCACGCGCCGCCTCGACGCTCTCGCGCTCGTGGTCGAGGCCGAGCACGGGCGCAAACCCGAGGCGCGCCGCGGCGATCGCGAGCACCCCCGACCCCGTGCCGACATCCACTAGCGGCCCGGCCGGGCGCTCGAGCGCGGCCAGTGCGAGCAGAAGCTCAAGACACAGGCGGGTTGAGGCATGTGCGCCCGTCCCGAATGCCTGCCCGGGGTCGATCACGATCTCCTGCGGTCCCTCATCGCGCCCCGCGCTCGAGGCCTCCCACGGCGGCCGCACGAACAGGCTCGGAACGCGGCGCCCGCCGGCGCCGGTGTGCGGCGCCTCGATCAGCACCGGGCGGTGAAAACGCTTCCAGCGCTCCTGCCAGTCGTCAGCGGTGTGGCTGGTTGAGATCTCGACCAGCGCGTCCCCCGCGAGCGCATTCAGATCCGGCAGGCTGGGGAGCTCTCCGGGCGCCCCATAGACGGCGTACTCGATCGTCTCACCGCCGGCCTCGACCTCCTCCACGCCGGCCGGCACAAGCTCCAGAAGCTCCGCCAGCACAAGCTCCGCCTGCTCGCGCCGAACGCGCACCGCGAGACGGATCACGCCGTCTGGCCGTGAAGCGCGCGCCGCAGCTTGTGAAACAGAGACTCCTGCGAGCGCAGGTTCTCGGGCGTGAGCGTCTCGTTCAGGCGCTCGAGCAACTCGCGCTGCTCTTCGCTCAGCCGCCGTGGAATCACGACGTTGACGACCACGCGCAGATCACCGCGGCGACCGCGCGTCAGCGAGGGCATGCCCTGGCCGCGCAGGGTGATGGCGTCGCCGGGCTGCGTGCCCGCCGGCACCTCGACCGAGACCGTGCCCTCGAGCGCAGGGGCCTCGAGCGTGGCGCCCAGCGCCGCCAGCGGAGCAGCGACGTCGAGGGCGGTGATCAGGTGATCGCCTTCGCGCACGAAACGCTCGTCCTCCGCCACCCTCACGAGCACATACAGATCGCCCGCCGCGGCGCCCGCCTCACCGGCATGTCCGCGCCCGCTGAGCCTGATGCGCTGACCGTCGGAGATCCCGGACGGCACGTCCACCTCGAGCGTTCGCGTGGTCGCCTTGCGGCCCTGCCCGCGGCACTCATGGCAGGGCTCCTGAGGCACACGGCCGTCGCCCTGGCAGACGTCGCACACCACTCTCCGCACCATCTGCCCGAACGGCGTACGCGTGCTCGCCTGCAGCTGTCCGGCACCGCCGCAGCGCTCGCAGGTCTCGATCGGGGTTCCCGGCTCGGCGCCGTTGCCGTGGCAGTGCTCACAGCGCTCGACCGCCTCGAAGGAGACCTCGATCTTCGCGCCGTCCGCCGCCTCGAGCAGGTCGACCTCGACGGCGACCGCGATGTCGGCGCCCGGCGCGGGACCGGAGCGTCCGCCGAAGCCCCCTCCGCCGAAGAACGCATCGAACAGGTCTCCGATCGAGGAGAAGGCATCGAAGTTGGGGGCGTATCCCCCGGACCTGCAGCCCTTCGTGGCCGTAGCGGTCGTAGGTCGCGCGACGCTCGGAGTCCGACAGGATCTCGTAGGCCTCGGCGGCCTCCTTGAACTTCTCCTCGGCGTCGGGGTCGTGCGCGTTGACGTCGGGGTGCAGCTCTCGGGCCAGCTGGCGGAAGGCCTTCTTGATCTCGCCCTCCGAGGCGCTGCGCCCGACCCCGAGCACCTCGTAGGGATCACGCGGCGTGGACGTAGCACTCATCGGCTGCCTGCTTGGCGGCGCTCACGCATGCGGGAAGGAGCTCAACTCTCCGCGTAGGCGTCTTCGACGAAGCGCGACAGCTCGTTCGCCGCCTCGCGGACGGTGACGATCGCACCGGCGTAGTCCATGCGCACCGGGCCGATCACCGAGACCGTCCCGAGCTTGCGCTGGGCCATCCCGTAGCCGGTCGCGACGAGCGCCAGCGAGTGCATCGCCGGAATCTCGTTCTCGTGGCCGATCCGCACGTAGACGCCGGGCTCGACGAGCGCCGCGCGCAGCATGCGCAGCAGCGCGACGCGACGCTCCAGCAGGCTCATCAGCTCGTTGATCTGGCTCGTGCCGACGATCTGCCCCGCCGACAGGAGCCGTCCGGTCCCCTGTACATACAGCGAGTCCTCCGCCCCGCCGGAGAGGTTGCCGAAGGCCGGGATCAGGTGCTCGAGGAAGGCCGACTCGATCACCGAGAGACTCGGGTCGAGCAGGCGCTGGTGGAGCATCCGCGCACCCAGCCCGAGGCCCACGAGCCGCTCGTTCAGATACTCCCCGGACCAGGTCACGAGGCCCTGATCGACTGCTCCATCGAAGGTCGTCAGCATCTTCGAGACGCCGCCGGTCGAGGTGATGATCACAACCATCACCACCTGCGGCTGCAGCGCCAGGACCTCGATGTGCTTGATCGTCGCGGTGTTCAGCGACGGCGCCGATACCACCGCCAGCAGGTTCGTCATCTTCGACAGCGTCTCCGTGGTCGCCTGCATCGCCTCCTCGACCTCGCGGCGGATCAGCGTGAGCTCCATCCGCCGCTCCGGCTCAAGCCCCTGGCCCGAGCTGAGCATGCGGTCGACCACATAGCGATGACCGGCGTCGGTGGGCACGCGCCCAGCCGAGACGTGGGGGTGGGCGAGCAGGCCGAGCTCCTCGAGCAGCGCCAGTTCGTTGCGCACCGTGGACGGTCCGCAATCGAGCTCGGGGTCGGCGGCGATCGCCCGCGAGGCCACGGGCTCGCCCGTTCGCAGGTAGCCGTCCACGACCCTGCACAGGATCAGCTCCTGGCGGGAGGTGAGCATCTCTCTCACGGCGCGCCGACGGGCATCACGGGCCCGCCCGTTCCTTTCACGGGGGTGCGAGGCATGGGTTGATTGTAGGGGCGCACCGGGCGCCCATCGGGGGCGTCCCCGACGCTAGATCTCGAGCTCGGCCTCGGCGTTGCGCACGATCTGCTTGCCCGCCTGCTCGGCGACGGTGTCGATCACCACGCGCCCGTCGGCGGCCTCGCGCACGGTTCCGCTCACGGTCACCTCCTGCTCGGGCACGCCCATCCCGCGGAACTGCACGGACAGCCGCTTGAGGTGCTCGGGGCCGCCGGCGGCCTCGGTCTGCGCGCGGGCCACCTGCGCCATCGTCCACAGACCGTGCAGGATCCGCCCGGGCAGACCCACCGAGCGGGCGAACTCCTCGTCGATATGGATCGGGTTGAAGTCGCCCGAGGCGCCCGCGTAGCGGACCGTCACGTACTTGTCAGGGACGACCTTCACCTCGGGAATCTGGGTTCCTGGCTCGAGCTCTGCCATCGCCATCACACTCCTCGAACTATCTGCGTCCACGTTCCGCGGCAGACCTGCTCGCCGCGCTGATTGGTTGAGATCGACTCGAACACGTAGTAGCCGAGACCCGCGCGCTCTGAGATGTCCTTGACGCTCACGGTGGTCGTGATCTCATCGCCGGCGACCACCGGCGGACCCCACTCGAACTCCTGGCCGCCGTGGACCATCATCGCGAAGTTGATCGCGATCTCCGGGTCGAATATGGATGGCCCGAGCGCGGGGCTGGAGTAGACGACGGTGAACATCGGCGGCGCCACGACATCGGCGTAGCCGGCCGCGCGCGCGGCCTGCACGTCGAGGTGCACGGGGTTGGTCTCGCCCACCGCGCGCGCGTACTCCTTGATCTTCTCCCTACCGGCCGCGTAGACGGTGGGCTCGTAGGTCTTGCCGACCGCTTGGGTATTGACTGGCATCTGGCGGGGCTCCTTGCCGGGTGGGCTGTTCGACGCTGTTCTCGCGCGCCAGTCTATGCGCCAGGTGCGAGGCCGCGCACCCAGGCCGGCGCTCTTCGGCGGCCTGGCCGTCCGCGGTCTCGCCGCGCCGCGGCGCTCAACGCGGCCGTTGCACTGGCGCGCGAACGCTCATGAATCTGCCCCCCAAACGGCGCCGTCGGGTCCCCCCTGCGCGCAGTTGCCGCCCCGCGCCGGCGTCTGATCGCGCAGTCGCCCTCGCCGGTGAGAGCCGGGCGACTGCATCTGAGGAGCGTGTATGCCCGCATTCCAGAGCCAGACTGCACGGATGCAGCAGGGGCGACGGCGAGCGCTCCGCCCGCGGCGCTCCGCGGCGACGGTCGATCTCCCAGCGAGCGGCTACGCTCACGGCCTTCACTTCTCCCTTTCCCGCCTCGTCATACGGCACCCGCCGACCCTCCGCTGCCTTTGAGCCGCGGCCTCACGCAAATCGCAGGCCCCGCTCCGCCACGCTCGCGAGCCAGTCCGCTGTCCGGCGCAGACGAGCGTTTGCCCGCCAACCTCGCCTGCTGAGCAGGCGCGAGATCGAGATTTCCGAGACCCCCTAAAGGGGTTCTCGGAGTTGCCCTGCGCGGCGAGCGGTGGCCGTTCTCATGCCTTGACGCCGGCCCGGTCCGCTCCTACAAGCAGCGCCACCAACGGCCACCGGCGCCCCGGCGCGGTGCCTCCCTCAGACCGGCCAGGAGAACGCCATGACCTCGAGCCTCACGTCCCCACCCTCCGTCGCGCGCCGATCCGCCCGCCGCGAGAGCGGCGCCGCCCCGCGCGAGAATTGCACCCGCACGCGCCGGCGCACAGCCCGGAGCAGCGGCGAGGGGGGTCGGCGGCTCGCCCGCTACAGCGATGACAGCGGTCGCGCTCGCGAGGTCGTCGCCCAACCGGGGTGGTCGGGAAGCGTGCTCGTGGTGGATCGCACGCTCGCCGCCCACGACGACGGCCGGCTGGTCGCGCATCTCGCCGCCGAGGAGCCGAAGGAGAACGCGTGGCTTGAATGCCGGCGCTATCTCAAGGACGCCAGCCGCGGGCGCTGCCGGCCGCTGACGCCCGAGGATTTCCATGCATCGCCGTTCGCCGAAGGGATGCAGGCGGGCCACTCGCCGGCTTCGGACGGCGCCGCCGGGGAGCTCGTGGACGAGCACGGCCGCTGCTACCGGCTCGAGCTCTGCCGGAGCGCGATGTCGATCCCGGAGCTGCGCTGGCGCCAGCACGCTGGCGAGGCGACCGCTCCAGAGCCGCGGCCCGTGAGCGTGCGCGACGTGATCGCCGGGCTCGAAGCCTATGAGCCCGTGCGCGCGATCACAGAGGGCGCGCTGGCACTCCACCGCGCCGGCGACGGGGTATCGACAACGGCGCTGCGGGCCGAGCTCCAGCGGGTGCTTCTGAGCCCGATCGTGCTCAACCGCGAGCTTCGCCGCAGCGTGCTCGAGATGATGCAGGAGCGGCAGCTGAGCATGAGCGAGATAGCCATCCGCTGCGGGCGCGTCAAGCGCGATCACCGGGGCAACGAGAGCGGGGAGACGAGCTGGCTCGCGCGGCGTCTCGGGATCCTCCCGGAGGGTGGACGCGACACGCCCACTCCCTGGATCCACAGCGATGTCCTCGCGCTGATCGCGCGCCGCGGGCTGGGAGTCAGTCCGCGTGAGGTAGAAGTCTGATGTTCAGGAAAACTGAAGGGTGGTTCGCGGGGAACCCGAGTGGTCAGGCGTTTGTCATCCACGCTGGGCACTTGGGTTCACTGGTAACCCGCAGGCTGCATTTCGTAGGGTCGCTGGAGCAGTTGCCGTGCCGAGGCCGAGTAGCGGACTGCGGTCGACTCGTGCATGTCGAAGACTGCAGTGAGGTGCAGCGGGTCGGCGCGGTGTGCGAGTGCCTCCTCGAGCTGCCGATCGATTCGCAGACGCTCCAGGGTGACGGGTGCACCTCGAAGGATTGCCGAGGCCCACTCGCCGCTCACCGGATCGTGCCCAGTCGCGGTCCTGACGTTGATCAGCAGGTGCTTGTTGGGCGTGTTGGGCCATCGTCGCCGGCGATGGTCGAGCCACTGCTGCAGCGCTCGGAGCGTGAGCTCGTCGAGCGGTCGTGTCCGTCCTGCGATCGTGAGGCGGCGGTTGGGGAGGTCGACGTCCTCAAGCTGCAGCGCGCGGATGGCGTGAGACCTCGCCGCGTGGACGGCCGCCAGCACCACGAAAAGGCGGGCTTGCGGTGTCTTGACCTCCTCGATCGTGCGCGTGAGCTCCGCGGCCGACAGCGGCTGCCACACGACCGGCTCGAGCCCGCTGGGCCGGATCTTGGTGGCCGGGTTGCGAAAGACGACACGATTCTTCTTCGCCCAGGTGAACAGCGACCGGAGCGCCGTCGACGTCATGTTGCGTTGGCGACCTTGCAGCGCGTCAACGTGGGCCAGGATCTCGGCGCGGGTGACCTCGCGCAGGTGGCGGTGGGTGCGAGACCACGTGAGCAGCGCCGGCCTGACGGCCCTCAGATAGTTCGCGAGTGTTTCAGGCTTTCGGGCTGGGTTGCGTGCGCTGCCATCGCGCAATGCGCGCGCCCAGCGCTCTGTCTCGGAGCGAATGCCTGGGGCGAGCCCGTCGAGCTTCCCGTCAAGCCAGCTCTCGAACGTGGAGAGCGCCGGGCGATCGTCATCCAGGATCCCCATCCGCGCGAGGATCTCGACGGTGCGCTTGATGCTCACGCCACGCTCGCGCAGCACGTCGTGGAAGTCGGAGGCGCGGATCAGTTCGCCCTCACGGTGATTCGCCAGGAGCATCACGAGCGTGCGGTTCAGATCGCCGCGCGTGGGCTCGCCCAAGCCGCGCGCCTCTGCAGTGCTTTGCGCGAGGTGCAGTGCCCATTCAAGCCACGGGTTCTCGGGAATGAGGTCCGTTCGCAGATCGAAGCGGCCGTAGTGGTAGATGCGGCGCGTAGTGAAGAGCTGCAGCTGCGGCCATTCCAGACGCGGCGGGCGCTGCGGGCGGATCTGCGTGCAGTAGCGGTGTGTGGCGACCCATGGCTGTTCGCGACGCCGGTTCAGGTCGGCGAGGAACAGCTGCTGGTGGCGGACGTCCCGCACGTAGGGCGCGAGCGGCGAGTGGGGGCCCGTCGGGCGCTCGAGCTCCGCCTGTGCCCAACACAGCCGGCAGTAGCCCTTCTTCAGCAGCTCGTCGCGACCGCACGCGCCGCAGATCGCCGCTGAGCTTGTTTCGCCCGGCGAAGTTGTAACAGGCCAGGCACACGCCCCTGGCAGTAGGTCATGCCCCACGCCAGGCACGAGCGGCAGCTCGTCACCGACCTCACATATTCGGGCTTGTTGCCTTCGCGGGGGGCCACGGCCGCTCAGCTCGGTGGCAGCGAGCGCCCGTCGCGGCGGCGCGGCACGACCGCTCGCGGTCTCCCAGCAACAGCGCTGCGCTGCGGCTGGCCCTCGCCGGGGCGGGGAACCTTCTCCGGCTCGGGGGTCAAGAGCTCGCCGATCTCGCAGCCCAGCACCGCGCATATGACATCGAGGTCATCGAGTCTCAGCGAGATCGGCTTGCCCGACCACAGGCCAGACATCTTGCCGGCCGAGATCACCAGGCCGTGCTCGGCGAGGCTGCGCTGCAGCTCCGACGCCTTCCAGATTTCGCGCTGAGCGGCAGCGAGACGCAGGTTCCACTTCATCTAGATGAGCCCCTTCAGCCGCTCTGCAGCTCGTTCCTGCCCCGCCACCCAGTCGTCCTCGATCTGCGTGCGGTGCACGTGGATGTAGCGCATCGTGGTCGCAACCCAGGAGTGCCCGAGCATCTCTTGGATCGAGATCAAATCCACTCCGTTGAGATAGAGCTCGCGAGGCGCAGTAGTGGCGCAGCACGTGCGGGGTCAGTCTCCCGGTCCAGGTCGGGCAGGTGCTTCGCCGCCGCCTCCAGGATGCCCGCGCGCAGCGCGTCGTAGCCGACGCGCCCGCCCGAGCCGTCCGCGTTCTTGCGCTCGGAAGGAAACAGCGGCGCCCCGTGGCGCTCGTGGTCCGCGTCGAATTGGCCCCAGACGTCTTCGATGAACCAGCGCAACACGCGGGCGCTGTCGCCGATCAGCGGCACCATCCGCTCGCGCGGACCAGAGCGCCGAGCTCCCTTGCCATGGCGCACGTGCAGCTTGCCGAAGCGACCGAGCTCCCACTTGACATCGTCGAGGTCCAGGCAGCGGGCCTCGTTCACACGCAGCCCGACTCCCGACATCAGCTTCGTCGCCGCGTAGTTGCGCGCGCTCGGCGCGAACTTGCGGCAGTCCCCGAGATCCTCCGCCCAGCGCACATAGAACCCGGCGAGCTCCTCGGCTCGCGGCGGGATTCGCAGCCTGGCCTCTTTGCGGCCCCGCGGCCGGTTCATCTCATCGACCGGGCACTCAAGGACACGCCCAGTCATCGCGTGGATCTCGACCTTGTGCCGCAACTCCAAGAACTCGAAGTAGACGCGCAACGCCCCCGACCGGGCAACACGAGTCGCGCTCGAGGCCTCGCGAAGCACCTGCCCGAAATAGCGATCGGCGTCGGAACTGGAATGACGCTTCGCCCGCCCGCGGAGGATCAGCTCGCCGGCGAGCAGGTGCTCGTCGTGGAGTCCGATCCAGAGCGCGGAGCGCTGACCGTCGAAGAGCTCTGTGCCGACGGCTTCCGGGCGGCGTTGGCTCGCACCGCCGAGCACGCCCGGGTCCGAGCCGGCGTGAGCCCGCCGAGGCTCATCGTGCTTGGCGATCTCGGCTCGCCGCGCGGCGCCCTGGCCCTGCTCGAAGAGATCCGCCGCGACGATCGCGCGTGCGCGGGATGGGCGCCTGAGACGGCCGTGCTCGTGATCGGCCGGCGCGCTCAAGAGCTCGACGTGCTGCGTGCCTTCGAGGCGGGGGCGGACGACTACCTCGCCTCCTCAGCTCGATATCTCGAGCTGCGGGCGCGTGTGCGCGCGATCCTCCGCCGCGTGCGCCCGCCCGCCGCACAGCGCCGGGCACTGCGCGTTGGAGCGCTTTCAATCGATGCGAGCGCGCGCTCGGTCAGGCTCAGCGGTCGAGCCGTCGATCTGCGCCGGCAGGAGTTCGAGCTGTTGGCCCACCTCGCCTCAGAGCCCGAGCGCGTGTTCGAAAGGGACGAGCTCCTGCGCACCGTGTGGGGATACCGGGCGAGCGGTTCCACGCGCACACTCGACAGCCACGCCAGCCGCCTGCGTCGCAAGCTCGACGTCGACGGTGGCCGCCGCTGGGTGATCAACGTGCGGGGAGTCGGCTACCGGCTGACCTGAGCACTCCCGGGCCCTCGCCGGCGCGGGACTCGAACGCCAGATCTTGGCGGGCCCCCGGAGGGGCCGGCATGCAGCACCGCATCGCGACGGGGGGCTCTTTCCCGCCGTCGTTCATCGACCACATCGCCGGCCCCGCCGGCTCGAGGACCCGCGCCTTTGCGTGGGTCTCAGAAAGGAGCACCACCATGACCCCATCGAACTCCGAATTTGAACCCCCGGCCGATCCGCTGGCGCCCGCGCACCGGCTCGCCGACTGGCTGCTGGGCACCACATCGCACGTGGTCCTCGGCCTGCTCCTCGGCCTGCTCGCAGCGCGGCTGCTGCGCAGCAGGCATCTGCATTGGAGCTGGGCCGCCGCCGGATCGACGCTCATCGTGCTGCTCGCGGGAACGCTCGCGGGCCTGATCTCGACGCTGGGCGTCGCCGCCGTCAGCGCCGCCGTCTGGGGCAGACGTTGGCACCGTGAAGACATCGAGGCGGGCGGCGATTTGGCCGTGCTCGCGGACGGCCGTCGCGGGCCGCTCGATCTGCTGCGCCTGACGGCGCGTCGAGCGCGCCTGCGCGGCCGGCTGCCGCGCCTCTACCCGCAGCGGCGACGCGCCGATCAGCTGATCCTCGGCCATGACGAGAGCCGGCGTGAGGTCTCGATCCCGTTCGCCGGCGCGAGCGGGGGCACGCACGCGCTGGTAGTGGGCGCGACCGGCTCCGGCAAGACGGTGACGCAGACCTGGGTCGCTGCGCGGGCGATCGCGAGCGGGATGGGCGCCGTCGTCGTCGACCCCAAGGGCGACGAGGCGATGCGAGCGGAGCTTCGACGGGCGGCCGCAGCGGCGGGCAGAGCCTTCATCGAGTGGACCCCCACGGGCTCCTCGGTATACAACCCGTTCGCACGGGGCAGCGAGACGGAGGTCGCGGACAAGGCACTGGCCGGCGAGCACTTCACCGAGCCGCACTATCTGCGCCAGGCCCAGCGCTATCTCGGGCACGCGGTGCGCGCTCTGCGCGGGGCCGACCTCGAGGTGAGCCTGCGGGCGCTCGTGCAGCACATGGACCCGGCGCAGCTCGAGTGCCTCGCGCGTCTCCTGCCCGACACCGAGGCGCGGGCGACACACGACTACCTGGACTCGCTGAACGCCCGCCAGCGCGGCGACCTGACGGGAGTGCGCGACCGACTGGCGATCCTGTCCGAGTCAGACGTGGGAAGGTGGCTTGATCCCGACACCGCGGGCGGCGAGCGCTTCGAGCTGCTCGAGGCCGTGGCGGAGCGAGCCGTCGTCTACTTCAGCCTCGAGTCCGATCGGCGGCCGCTGCTGACCCAGATGCTCGGGGCGGCGATCGTGCAGGACCTGCAGACGACGGTGGCGGCGCTGCAGGGCGACCCGGTGCCGACGCTCGTGATCATCGACGAGTTCTCGGCTGTCGCCGCCGCGCAGGTCGTGCGCCTGTTCGGACGAGCTCGCTCGGCGGGCTTCAGCCTGCTGCTCGGTACGCAGGAGCTCTCCGATCTGCGTCTGCCCGGACACGAGCGCCTGCTCGAGCAGGTGATGGGCAACCTGTCCGTGCTGATCGCCCACCGCCAGGTCGTCCCCGAGTCGGCGCGGATGATCGCGAGCCTCGCCGGAAGCAGGGGCGCGTGGCGAACCTCACGCCACAGCGACGGCCGCAGCACGCGCACGCGCGTGCGCGAGGACGTGCTCGACCCGGGCGAGGTCACGAGGCTCGGCACTGGCTGGGCCGCCGTGATCGTGCTCAGCCGGGCCGGCGGCGTGCGCTTCGCACGCGTTCTCTCCGCCACCGCAGGTCCCTGACTCCCCAGCCGCAAATCGCTGAACCCACCGATCGGGGCGCGCCGATCCGCGCGCGCCCCGCAAGCCAAGGAATGGAGGAACAATGTTTCGAGCAGGCCATACCCTCACCCCCGAGCGCGAAGAGATCGTCCGCTGGACGGCGCGCATGGGAGCCGTCACGGCCGAAGCGCTGGCCCATCGCGATCACACCTCGGTCGCCTCCGCGCGCGCCCGGCTGCTCGCCGCAGGGCGCGCCGGGCTGCTCTCACGCCGCCGTCCGCTGGCGGGGGAGCCCGCCCTGTACACGGTCACGCGCGCCGGTCTCAATGCCTGCGGTGAGCGCGGCCTCGATCCGTGCCGCGTGAGCGCGTCGAACGCGCTGCACTGCATCGTGTGCGCCGAGGTCGCCGCGGCGCTCGAGCACTGCTATCCGGACCATGACCTGCTCGGCGAGCGCGAGCTGCGCCGCGACGAGCGCGAGCTCGGTCGTCCGCTGGCGAGCGCACATCTGGGTCTCGGGCCGGCCGGTGCGCCGCTCCTGCACCGCCCCGACCTCGTTCTGTTGCCGTCGCGCCCGTGTGAACAGCTGCCGATCGCGGTCGAGGTCGAGTTGACCGTCAAGGCGCCCCGCCGCCTCGCCGGCATCTGCCTGGCCTGGGCGAGGTGCCGTTCGGTTGCCGGCGTGCTGTATCTCGTGCCGGGAGAGGTCGAGCGTGCGCTCGAGCGGGCGATCGAGACCGCGCGAGCCGGCGAGCGAATCGCGGTGGTGCAACTCGAGGCGCTGCCGACCGTGAGAACCGTCCCAAGGCCGGCGTAGGTTGCTCGCCGGGGGTCAACCATCAAGCAAAGGAAGCTCAGAATGTCCTACTTCAGCATCAACCGCGTCGTTCTCGTCGGACGCCTCACGCGCGACCCCGAGCTGCGCGAGCTGCCCTCCGGCGTGAGCGTCTGCGGCGTGCGCATCGCCTGCAACTCGAGCCGGCGCGACGGCGACGGCGGCTACACGGAGAAGCCGAACTTCTTCGACGTCAGCATCTACGGCGCACCGGCGGAGAGCGTCAGCAACTACATGCGAAAGGGTAGTCGCGTCGCCGTCGATGGCCGGCTGGAGTGGCGGGAGTGGGAGACGAGCGACCAGCAGAAACGCCAGGCTGTGAGTGTCGTAGCCGACACGATCCAGTTTCTCGACAGCCCCGGCGAGCGCTCGCAGCCAGGACAGCCGGGCGAGGATGAACCGGGCGACGGCGTCTCAGGCGTCGGCAGCGTCGCCGAGGAGGAGCTCGTCTTCTAGGAGCCGCTCGCTACTCGACGGAGATCGGTCGAATGACGGCTGATTCCGGGCACGACAGCGGAGACGCTCATTGCAGCGTCTCCGCTGCGCGCCGTGACGCCGCTTCTTGCGTTAAGGCACTTCGCAAGACACCTATAGTGGGATTGGTTGTCTGCTCAACAAAAGGAGCCCGCTGTGGATGTCGAGATCTGGTCTGACGTCGCCTGCCCGTGGTGCTATATCGGCAAGCGCCGCTTCGAGGCCGCGCTCGAGCGGTTCGAGCACCGCGACGAGGTGAACGTGACCTGGCGGAGCTTCGAGCTCGACCCCGGCGCGCCGCCCGCGCGCACGGGGGACCGCGCCGAGCGCCTGGCGGAGAAGTACGGCATGACCGTGCAGCAGGCACGTGAAGCCGAGCAGCGGCTGACAGCCGTGGCGGCGGGCGAGGACCTTCCCTTCCGCTTCGACATCGCCCGCAGCGGCAACACCTTCGACGGCCACCGCCTCCTACACCTGGCCGAGACCCACGACCGCCAGGACGCGATGAAGGAGCGCCTGCTGCGTGCCTACTTCACCGAAGGCGAGTTGATATCCGACCACGACACGCTCGTGCGCCTTGCTGTGGAGGTGGGTCTGGATCAGCAGGAGGTCCGCGAGCTGCTCGCCGGCGAGCGCTACGCCGATGAGGTTCGCGAGGACGAGCGGACGGCCCGCGAGCTCGGAATCAGCGCGGTGCCGACCTTCGTGGTCGACCGCAAGCTCGGCGTCTCCGGAGCGCAACCGCCTGAGGCGTTGCTCGAGCTGCTGCGCGAGGGATGGGCCAAGCGCAGCATCGCATCGGCGCTCGCGTAGGATCCGCACGATGGCGATCTTCGAAAACCTCAGCACGCTGAGCGGCGCACCGTTCGAGCAGGCCGAGCTCGAGGGACGCGTGGTGCTGGTCGTGAACGTCGCCTCGCGCTGCGGGCTGACCCCCCAGTACACGGGCCTCGAGCTGCTTCAGGAGCGCTACCGCGGGCGCGGCTTCACCGTACTGGGCGTGCCGTGCAACCAGTTCGGCGAACAGGAGCCGGGCAGCGCGGAGGAGATCGAGACGTTCTGCTCGACCACCTACGGCGTCAGCTTCCCGATGACGGAGAAGCTCGAGGTCAATGGCCCCGAGCGCCATCCGCTGTACAGAACGCTCGCCGCCACCGCCGACCAGGGGGGCGAGGCGGGTGACGTGCAGTGGAACTTCGAGAAGTTCCTCGTCTCCGCCGACGGGCGCCCGGTGGCGCGCTTTCGCCCCATGGTGGAGCCGGAGTCGCAGGAGCTGACCGACGCGATCGAGTCGGAGCTCACCTCCTGATGCGCACCTGAGGTCCACCCGCCGCGCCCGGTCAGCTCGACGCCGCCGCGGTCAGGGTGCCCTCACGACCTCATAGGTGACGAGGGTGAGGTTGTCGCCGATGGTGCTCGAGTTGAGGAGGCGCAGGGGCGTCTTGTCGCCGATCTCCTCGAATACGCATCGGCCACGGGATCGGCCTCTTCGTCTTCACTCTCGCAGGCAATGAGATCAGTGCGATGACTCGCTTTGAGAACGCCGTGCTTCCATGGTTCGGGCTGCCGCGATCAATCCCGAGGCCGGCGCCCCGAGCAGCTCGAGCGTGACGGCGACCGTCGTCGCGTCGACCCATCGCCCCCTCCGCCGGTGGGCCATGTGGCCCTTTCTAAGCTAAGGACCCTGGGTGTGAGCCTGCTGGGCGGGAATCTCCCTCAACTCGGCCAACGCCTCGCCCGCACGAGGATCCCCGTGGGCCGCGCTCACCCGCACCTGCGGTGGAAGCCGGGGAACCCCGTAGGCGCACAGCCGGCCCTCGTGCACATCGCGCTCTGAGACGAACAGGATCCGCTCCCGTCCCGGATATTCCCAATCGAACGGGTACTCCCCCGCGTAGGCGCGGCAGGCCCTCAGCCGCGAGTCGGCTCGTCTGGCGCACTCGCGTGCGCGCCCGCGATCGCGGCACACGAAGACCACCACCGGCACCGCCTCGGCTCGGCGTCCGTATCGACTCAGATGCACCGACCAGCCCGTCAGGAAATGGTCATAGCGCTCGAGCTTCCCGGCCGCACGGCCGACCGGGAGGCGATCGTCGAGCTCGATGATCAGGTCGGTCGCCGTCGTTCGCCCCGCGGGCTCCCCGTCAGCGGAGCAGGGCTCGCCCGAAGACCCAGCAACCTCCACGACCGCATCCGGGCGCACGGTCTCAAAGCGCTCGACCTCGACGCTCTCACCCGTCGCGGCGGTTCGCAGAAAGTCGTGCGCTGCGCGCCCGCCCGGCAGCTGCAGATCAGCCGGCGCCAGTGCCGCCCTTCCCTCAGGCGTCGATCGCATCGGCGGCGACAGCACCGATTCGGCCGCACCGCGAAGCGCCGGCCGCGCGCTGGTCGCGAGCCGCTCCAGCGCGAGCACCCAGCCGGTCACATGCACGTCGTGACGCGCGTTGCGCAGGCGCCCGCTCTCAGGAGAGGCCGCGGTAGCCGAAGCGCGAGCGGCGACGGCGTCGGCCAGGCCGGTGACACGGTCCTCGGCTCTCAGCAGCTCGATGCCCGCGAGCGTGATCACGTAACACATCGGCACCCCTCCCCCGTCGCGACGGTGGAACTGGAACCGCTCCACCAGGGCGGCGTCGGACAGCCGCTTGAGCCGCCTCTGAGTCGTCGTCGCCGAGCGGCTGGGGTTGAACCGCCGATGCACCTGACTGGTGAGCACATGGCGCATGCGCGCAATCAGCGCGAGGATCTCGAGGTCCAGCTGATCGGGCTCGAGCAATCGCGGCGACTCGACCCGCTTGGCCCAGCGCACGCTGTGGGCACCATCGAGCTCGACGAGCTCGCGATAGCTGTCCGAGGGGTTCGACCGAGCGCCCGCAGTCTCCTCAGGCCGCGCATCGGAAACGGACGCAGCCGCGCTCGCCGCATCGATCTCCCCCTCGCCAACCGGCGGCCCATCGTCGTGCTGGGCGCTCAGTGGTCCACGGCGCCGGCGGTCCCAGTGAGGCTGGCGAAGGTCCGTTCGATGGCGCCCGCCCCGCTCGAGCTGGTGCGCGGCGTGCAGCGCGAGTCGCTCCTGATCGACCTGCAGCGGAATCGTCTGCGCGATGAATGGAGCCTGGCGCCCCTCGGGAGTGGTCCAACTCGCGATCGCGTGGTGCTTCGGCAGATGCAGGCGGACGTCGGGATGACCGAGCGCGGAGAGCTGCCCGAGGCCGGGGCGAACGGTGTCAGAGAACTCGGCCATCGTCAGCTCGGCAGCGGCCCTTGCCTCGCGTGTCGAGGCCGTGGCGAAGTACACGCGGTGCGCGAACAGGGCGTCCAGCTGATCGCGGATCTCCCGGTCGGTCCACTGCGCGTCGGTCTGCCAGCAGGCGACCGTCTCGAGGCCGGCCGATCGCTTCAGCGCCATCGTCTCGGCGAAGCCACGGTTGAGGACCAGCGGCGCCTCGTCGACCTTCAGCGCCACAGCCACGCGCTGCGCGGCCGGCACGAGGTCCTGCTGGCGGCCGAGCGCGGCATCCAGCATGCCGACGAGCAGCTGCATCAACACTGAGGTGTTTCCCGCGCCCATCGCGCCCAGCGCCCCCTTCACCACGAGCACCTGCTCGCCGGAGATCACGCGATCGAAGTCGACTCTCATGGAGTCGTTGAGCAGCACCCGCTTGATCGACGGGGAGTTGAGCAGCCGCGCGAGCTTGTTGACCGGTGCGTCGAGCTTGGCCGTGGTCATGCTGCGCGCGTCCGCGAGCTGTGCTGTCAGCTCCGCCGTGAAAAATTGGGATATCTCCTTGAACTCGGGCAGCGCTCGCACGTGGGTGCCCACGCTGCTTCGGTAGGAGTAGCCCTCCTCGCCCACCGACAGCAGGCGCGCCGCATCCCACAGGGTCGATTCGCGGTCGTAGGCCAGCACCGCGATGATCGCGTTGCGCAGATAGCGGTCTGAGGAGGCTCGAATGTCCGCGTCGGTGAACAGGTTCTTGAGCGCCGCCACCACGTAGTCGGCGATCACGTCGGCC
This sequence comes from uncultured Solirubrobacteraceae bacterium, assembly GCA_963779605.1. Classification (GTDB taxonomy): domain Bacteria; phylum Actinomycetota; class Thermoleophilia; order Solirubrobacterales; family Solirubrobacteraceae; genus Palsa-744. Next base: position 571,756 of record CAVZYR010000003.1, on the reverse strand, counting down.
GGAGCGTCCACCGCGAGCGGGTTGAATCCGCAGGTGGGATGTGAGAAGTCGAGCAGCGTGCATGTCCGCCCGGCCGGCACGAGGCTGACCGCGGCGTCGGCGGCATCCCCCTTGGGGTCGAGCACGATCACGGCGCAGCGCTCTCGGCGCAGGTCCTCGGCGATCGTCGCCACGAGGTAGCTGGACTTGCCCTGTTCGACGGCTCCGGGTACGGCCGTGTTCTGCCTGCGAAGCGCCGGATGGATGGAAACCGAGCCGAGCGCGTCGCGCAGCGTTCCCGCGCCCACGCCCGGCCGAAGGATCGATGGCGAGGCCGGCGCGAGCGGAAGGCTCGTACGCGCGAAGGGGACGGTCATGTAGTCGATCGAAGGGAGCTGCCAGATGGCCGCCAGCTCGGTCGAGGCAAACACGCCCTTGTGAAAGGACGGCAGTGGGTTCCCCTCTCCGCGCAGCACACGGCGGGTGTAGAGGCCGAGCAGGCCGTGACGGACGGAGGTGCCACGCTCGACCAGGCGATTCTCCCTTCCTTCGGCCCGAAGCTCAGAAGCGATTCGCTCGCAGACGCGGCGGCCGGGCGCGACCACGCGCAGGTCGACGAAGAACAGCGGCCTGTGCTGCACCTCGAGCGCACCCTTCAGCTCGGCGTCCTCGACCATCGATCGGCCGCGTATGAGCGAGCCCCTTCGGCGCTCGCGCGTGAGGTGTGTCTCGTGGCGCTTGTACAGATGCTTGGCGAACCGCTCGAAGAACGCCGGCGTGGGCGTCATCGCCAGCTGCACGAAAGCCGGCTCGCCGCAGGCTCCCATGACGGTGATCAGCCGATTCACCGCCGGCTCGCGATCCTGCTCGAAGCGGTCGAGGAGCTTGACCCGCTTGATGAACTCCCGGTGCTTCTTCAGCCGCAGGACCGCCGGAGGCACGCCGAGGGGCTGAGAAGCGGGCCGCACCCGGCAGTTCGGGTAGGCGGTCTGCAGCGCGGCCTCGACCATCCCCTCATCGCCCGCGGGACAGGTGACCGCAAGCCAGGCCGAGTGGGGAGGCAGCTCGGCGGAGCGATGAGCCTCGCGCGGCGTGTGCGCAGTGCCCGTGTGATGCACCTCGAGTGCCACCGCCGGTTGACCCAGCAGCAGACGCCGCCACCAGCGGCGCAGCAGACGCTTGTGCAATGCCTCGAACATCGCCACCACGGCCTCGGCGTTCGCCCTGTCGCTGCGGTAGACCTCGAGCCGAAGGCGCACATAGCGGCGTCGACCACGAGCCTGCCGACGCGCCAGTAGAGCGATCAGCGCGGCCCCGAGCGCCACCCCGAGGAGCAGCTTCGCCGGCGCGGCTCCTGCGACGGGGGCCCAATCCCAGCCCGAGCGCGTCGCCCGATCCAGTCCGCCCGCGAGAGCGGAGGCGGCCGAGGCGACGACAGCCAGCGGGTTATCCGGCGAGGATCCTCGCAGTAGCTTTCCCGGACCGCCCCGCAGACACCACGCAGCCAGCGCAAAGCCCGCCATGACGGCGAGCACGCCAAGCAGCCGCCACAGCAGGAAGCGAAGCACCTGTCTCCTCTTTCGACCGCGAGGCGGCGGTGGGACAGCCGTGCGCGGTCAACGCACGAACCGTGACCGCTCAGTGCGGGCGGGTGGCGCGCTCGACCTGCTGGCCCCGCGCGGTGAGATGCCACGCGTTCGAGGCTCCCTTCTCCTGGCCGTCGCCCGTGTTCTCGACGAGCTCCAGCCGCGCCAGCCTGGTCAGGAGCTTCGAGATCTGGCCCTGATCGGCGATGCCCGAGCTTTCCGCGATCTCCCGATTGCTCGCGCCGGGATGCTCGGCGATGACCATCAGTACACGCACCGTCCGGTGCGTGAGACGCATATTCAGGCCGTCCAGCGGGTCGCTGCTTCCGAGCGAACGAGGCGAGCTGCCGTCCCGGCTGCGCTCGAGTGCCGGCCGGCGCAGCTCATCGCGTGCGGCTCCGGCCCCGAGGTAAGGGAGCACGATCATGCTCATCAGTGAACCGCGCAGGTCGACGAGCGGCTTCCCGGCTCCCTCCAGCAGCCGCGTGTGCAGGACGGCGAAGACGGCGCCCACGACGCCTTCGGCGGCGACGTCGGGCAGCTGACTCGTCGTGCTCGCCAGCGAGCGTCCGCGGTCGATCGCCTCGGCTGCTTCCTCGAGCACCGACGCACGACGTTGAAGGACCTTCGGACCGGCTCCCAGCGCCTCGATCACGCAGACCTTTGCGACGGCCGGCTCGTCGTCCAGCAGCACCAACAACCTGGTCAAGCCCGAGCGGATGCCCTCGCGCCACCCCGGCTCCTGCGCGTATGCCTCCACGACCAGCGCGCGGCCGTGCGCGATCGCCTGATCGAAGGCCGCCAGAAAGCAGTCCTCACGGTCGGCGAACACGTCGTAGAAGGTCTTGCGCGACACTTTTGCGCGGCCGATGACCTGTGCCACGGTCATCCGTGCGTAGCCCACCTCCTCGACAGCCTCGATCGCGGCAGCGAGCATGCGATTGCGCTGGATCTCGGTGACCTGCACGCGCGGCAGCCCGCTCGGACCGGGACGCAATCGCGGGGTGGCCGCCCGTGTCTTGTAAAGCGGAGCCATCGATGTCCGTTTTCTCGGGTAGTCCTGTTCAGTTAATTGGGGAGATTCGGCCTGCCCGATCATGGGGCCTCGGCCGATTGAGCGCACGAGCAGACACCGGCCCCTCGGGCACTTACGAAATGTTTATGCCTCAGAGCGCTTAAGTCGAGACCCGTCTCCCACTTTCTTCGCGCGCCGTCCGCGGCCCCCGACGGCCGGGCGCCGCGGCCTGGCGAGGTCTGGCCGTCAGGACCAGACCTGTCTGTAGGACTCGGCCACGGCGACGCCCCGGCGTTTAGGTGTCCCGCTTACCTTTCGGCTCGCCATCGTCGTCGCCGCGACGACCCGCCCGTTCGCCTGGATCCGCACGAGCCGACCGCTCGGCTCACGCACGAGCGGGCATTCACGGTCCACGCCCACCACCCGCGCGTTGGCGGACATACGATCCAGACGTGCGTGCTGCGCTGCAGTCAACCCGCTCCCTTCCGTCTATTGGAACGCTACTCCGCGGCGTCCCAAGACCGACACCATGGCGATATTCGACGACGCATTTAGCGGGCTTTTGTCGGTCTCCCACGGCGTTGCCACGCGACCCGTCGAACCCGGCGCGGATCAGGCGCAGCGCGAAGTGACGCTCATGGATCCTGAAGCAGCCCCAGGACATTGCCATCAGGGTCGGTGACGGTGGCCACCAGGCGGCCGCCGCCGACGTCGCGCGCCGGTTCCTTCACGGTCGCACCCGCGGCGGTCACCTCGGCAAGCTTCGCCTCGATGTCCGGCACCTCCCAGTAGGCCACCGGTGAGGTCATGCCCTGCGGCCCGCCGCCCGGCAACAGCCCGACGTGCTGGTCCCCGGCCTCGAAGCCGACGTAGTAGGGCGCGTCTGTCTGGGGCGGTACTCCGAGCAAGGCGGCGTACACCACCTTGGCCGTCGCCAGGTCGGACACGGGATGCAGAACGGTCTTGATTCCCTGGGTGGAAGAGTCGCTCATGATCACTCCTGAGGTCGTGGGGATTGCCTGGCTTAAGGACGAACGGGAGCTCCGGAAATCGACAGCCCCGCTCGCGACGGAGGGAGATCCGCGGTTGGCCGCCCGTCTTAGCCGGTCCGCCAGAGGACGAGAGCCGCCGGGAGTGCCTCCGGTCGCTCGCGACGGAGGGCCGGCGATGCCTCCGGATCAACATGCACGAGGAAGCTCATGCGAATCGTGATGCACATGGCGCTAACGTTAGCTGCGGCTCGCGGCCGGCGCTCTCCTCGGCGCCTCGAACGCGGCTGAAGCGGCCGGTCGACCTGCGTGCGCCGCGGGCGAGCGCCTGGACGTGCGGTGGCTGGAGCTGCTGCTCCCACAGCCGCCAACCGTCGTGCAGCGTGTCGATTCACTCTTTCACCTAATCGGCCTGGCCCTTGGCCCCTGGCAACGTGCCACCGGCGAGCGGTGTTGGCCCTTTGAGTACGATCTGAACATGAGGATTCTCCTGATCGACGGGCGCCGTCGCAATCGCCTGGAGAGCGGATATGGCCGCATAGCCTCGGCACTGGCCGAGGGCCTGCCACACCATGGTCACGAGGTCGCATTCGATCTCGGCGGGCACTTCGATTTGTCGCTTTACACGAGCCCTCCGTTCAGCATGCGCAAGGTCCACTTGCCGGGTGCCGCGCGGGTTGGCTTCACGATGCACGAGAGTGAGACGCTTGGCGAGGCAAAGCGCGACTGGCCGGAGATTCTGAACGCCTTGGACCTCATCTTCACGCCGACCGAGTGGAATCGCGAGGTGTGGCAACGACTCGGCGTGCGGACCCCAATCGAGGTGGTGCCGGTGGGCGTAGACCCCGACGCGTACTACCCGGGCACCGGGCGCACGTGCGTATTTCTCGCGGTACATGAGGCGCTTGGCGAGCCGAAACCGCACACGAGGGAGGATTGGACCGAGACACTCACCGCCTATTACACAGCGTTCACGGCAGCCGATAGCGTGCTACTGCGGATCAAGACTTGGGAGTGGTATCCCGACGAGTTCGAGCAGGCGCGTCGGTCCATAGCGACCGAGCACACGGACACTGCCGAGCACCCGCCCGTGGAGATCGTGGACGCGACGCTGTCACACGAGCAGATGAGGGCGCTCTACCTGGAAAGCGCCATGTTCGTCAAGAATGCGAACCGAGAGGGCTGGAGTATCCCGTGCAGTGAGGCCGTGGCCTGCGGCACGCCGGTCGTCGCCTCCGACATACCGGCGCTCCGTGCCCATCTGTCGTCATCGACTCGGTGGTTCGCAGTCGGTGACCGGCAACAGCTGCGCGACCACCTGCTTGACCGCTACCGCGAGTTCTCGGCCGAGCTACGACAACGCCACCGCTACACCAACGCTGTCATGTGTGGGCTTGTCAGCGAAGGCCTGAAACGCCACCTCGACGCCGAACGCGGTTGACGGCAAGGACTCGGCCCGTCGCCACCGTCGGGACTGCTGCGGCTTCCGACTCCGGGGCGCCCACCAAAACGCCAAAAGCCTGACCGGCCGTTGTCAGGCTTTCAGCGACCCCCCGTTTCCCTTCCGCGCACCACGGCACGCATTGCAGCTATCGGATCGGGTTGATAGCTGCAACCACAGGCTACCGCCGTAAGAACCGCGGTTGTTATCCGTTTGAGTCGGACCTGTTACAACCGTGAAAACACCAAAGCCCGGCATCCGGTGCCGGGCTTTGGTCCCGCGCTCCTCCTCGGCGTCCGTGCACCTTCGGCAGCGACCTGGTGTCGATCGATCAGATCACCCGCTGCCGTTAGAAAGCTACGCCGACGGCTATCCGTGGGTTGTTACGGCCCTGGGTTAGATCCGTTACGAGCCTGAGAACAACGGCGACAAAGCGGCGACGCACATCAGTAGCGCGACTCAGGCGACATACCGGCCTGAGGGAAGGCCCGCCAGCTATTGGTTGAACCGCCACATCCTGCTGCGTAACTCTACGCCCTGAACTCGAGCAAGAGACGCGGCGGGAGGGATCGTGTGCCGTACGTTGGTCCGCAAAATGGCGCTTCGTCGTTTGCCGGGTTGCGACCCGGCTAGTCTTTACTTGCCGCGCCTCGGAGGGCGTACCTTTGCAAAATCTGAGGCACGGTGGTAGTAGGGCGGGCGTATCCGTGGAATGGCCCGGTGCTCCCGTCCTGCTGCGTTCCCGCCTACTCCAAGCCTTCGGCGAGCCGGTGCTCCAGCGCCCTCGCCTGCTCGTATCCCTCGACCTCCGGTTTGTTGCCCGGCGCGTCGACGCGGAACCGCTCACGCCGAGGCTCCAGACGCTCACGGTGCCGCGCGGCCTCTCGATCGTCATGAACGGTGCGCTGGCGCTGGTTCGCGACGCCTCGGGCTCGGACATGGGCTGCAGGGTGCCAGCTCATCGCGAGTCGCCTACTGGAACTCCCGCCAGTTGCCTTCTACTGCGGCTACCCCGGTCAGGCCGCCCGGTGAGGGGCCGTCCATGACCACGAACTCGATTTCGGGATGCGCCCACTCGACCGAGCTGTAGTAGTCCCACGTTCCCATTCCGCGTAGATCGACCGCACGAGGTCCAGATCTCGGACATCGCCTAGTGGGTCGTCCGTAAACGTTTGACCGGAAACTCGCGTCTTCTGGCGAACTTCGGGGTGTGTCCCCGAGCCAGGAGGTGACGATGCGTCCGCCGGAGGTGTTCGTGCGCGAGCTCTCCCCGCAGGAGGGTGCGCGGCTGAAGTCGATTTCCAAACGCGCGAAGTATCAGGCCAAGCGTCAGCGAGCGATGATCGTGCTGGCCTCGGCGACGCTCATGAGCGCGCCGGAGATCGCGAGGTTGATGCGCACCGATGAGTCGCATGTGCGCAAGGTGATCCATGCTTTCAACGAGGAGGGCTTCAGCTCGCTTGACCCTGACTATCGGGGCGGGCGCCCCAAGAAGACGACGCCCTGTGAGCGTGACCGGATCGTCGCGGTCGCGCGCGCCCGCCCCGACACGCAGGGTGTCCCCTTGACGCGCTGGTCGCTCTCGAAGCTCACGCCGCACCTGGCGCAGATGGGCATCTCCTTGAGCCGGGAGGCGCTGCGTCAGCTGCTGATCGACGCGGGCCTATCCCACCAGCGCACACGCTCCTGGAAGTGGAGCCCAGACCCAGACTTCCGATCCAAGGCCGAGCGTGTGCTCTGCCTCTACAGAGCCAAGCCCGAGGACGGGGTCGTCGTCTGCTTCGACGAGATGGGACCGATCCAGCTGATCCCCCACCACGGCTCAAGCTGGATGCCTCGGCGGCTACCCGGACGGCTGCGTGCGACCTACAAGCGCCCCCACGGCGTGCGCTACCTGTTCGCCGCCTATGACGTGCACGCAGACCGGCTGCACGGGCGCCTGCGCGAGCACAAGAACGCGGGAGAGGTGCTCGCGTTCCTCAGGCAGATCCGGATGCGCTACGAGGCCAAGCTGCGGATCTACCTGGTCATGGACAACCTCTCCACCCACAAGACCGAGGCGATCCGCGAATGGGCCGAGAACAACAACGTGGAGCTCGTCTTCACGCCCACCTACGCGAGCTTCCTGAACCGCATCGAGTGTCACTTCTGGGCGATCGGCGAGTTCGTCGTCAAGAACGCCGACTACCCCGACTGGGAGATGCTCGCGACCGCTATGGCCGAGCACATCCGTTACCGCAACGGACCCCACCGCGATCGCCGGCTCATCCAGGCAGAACGCCGCCTGCTCATCGCAGCATGAGTAGTCGAGTTACAGGCGCAACGTTTTCGGACGACCCACTAGCCCCGTTCCCGGGCGAGACGTTCGGCGGCAGCACGAGCCTCGTCGATGTCGGCGTAGCTCGATCCGCGGATGAAAACGCCGTCGTCCCACACGCTGACCCACGCCTCCTGGGTCCGTACGTGCGAAACGCTCCCTGTGGGGCGAGCGTCCTGTCGGACGACGGCAAAGATCACCCCATTGCCGAGATCGAGGGCCTCCTCAAGCTCGAACCTGAGGTCCTCGAAGGCTCGGTGGTAGTCCTCCCAGAAGCCGCGGATCGCCGCCAGGCCGTCGAAGACCCCCAGCCCCCTGGCCGACATGTCAAGCACGGCATCGGGAGCGTAGACGCTCATCTGCGCGTCAAAGTCACCCCGGCTAAAAGCCACCATCGTCCGGCGCATGGACCTGAACGAGTCGGGGGTCGTGGACTCCTCGGATGTCATGCGCCGAGTATCCATCAATCCGTACAGCACCGCCCTCGATTCGTGGCAACCGGACATCCGTCGATCAGTACTAGACGCCACGGCCGCGGGGGCTAGCGTTGAGCATGACGCACATGGCTACCCGAGACAAAAGGGGCCACGTCATTGACCATCGGAGCCACCTTGCCGGGACGCGCTCCGATGGTCTGTTTAGTTGGGGGGCCCTATCCTCACACCAGCTCCGCGATCTTGGAGGGGCCTCGTCCATAGCCGGCCTGCCAGGCGAATCGGGTCTATCGGAGCACCTGGCGGGCGTGACGGTCCTCGACGGCCTCCGGGGCCACCTTCCAGGCCTCGGGAAACAGTCGGCCCCGCTCGCGCTCTCGGGCGAGGATGCTGCGAACGGGCGCGAAGTCACTGGGCATGGTTCAGCACGTCGGCGGGTAGTGGCACATGTGCGCTGCGAGTCGTCATTTCTCCGGCGCCACGCCCCCGGCGTAGGGATTGGCGCGCGGGGGCAACATCCGTCGGTTGGCGCCGCCGGCCAACGACGCAGGGATAGGTCCCATCGGAGCGAGCCCGGGCGATCTCGGACGAACGTCCGCCCCTCGCTGTTGGTCACTGGCCCAAATCCTGGCCCGAGCCACCCTCTGTAACGCGAAACGCCCCGTAAACACGGGGCGTAAGCAGTACCGCTACCGGGATTCGAACCCGGGTTTCCGCCATGAGAGGGCGGCGTCCTAGTCCCCTGGACGATAGCGGCGCGAAATCGTCGGCTCGAGGCTAGCAAAGCGCTCAGAGCGGGTTGGGCTCCCCAACCGAAGGAGTCGCGGGTCCTGTGCGCACCTGATGAGGACCGCGGCCGGCCGCAGGTGCGGTATCTTCGCTGGCTCGTACGCGCGCGGGTGTGGCGGAATTGGTAGACGCGCACGGTTCAGGTCCGTGTCTGGGCAACCAGGTGGAGGTTCGAGTCCTCTCATCCGCATTGGCGAGGAAGCGGTCGCGGACGAGGCTGTTGAGTTTCGTCCGCAGCGGCAGTGAGTCGCGTCCGATGCGGGCGACGGCGCGGCTACGAGCTGATCGCGCCGAGTGCCGTGCGGCACTCGGCGACTTCCCGCGTGACGAGCCCTCCGCCGAGGCGCCTGGCAACTTCCTCGGCCTGCTCGAGCATCTGCCGTGCGCGGTCGACGTCCTCGGGCTGGCCGCGGGCGATCAGCGTCCGGGCCCAGCCGGCATGGGTGCGGGCAAGGAACAGCGGCGCTCGCAGACGCTCCTCGATCTCGGCGGCGGCGGCGAAGTGGCCTTCGGCCTGCTCGTAGCGCTCGAGTGTGGCGGCGAGGGTGCCGAGCGCCCAGTCACTTGATCCGTACACGATGAAGCCGGCTTGTACCACCTGGCCGGAGAAGGGCGCCACGAGCTCGTAGAGCTCGCCAGCGCGGTCGGGGAGGCGCAGACGGGAGCAGACTTCGGCCCAGATCAACATGGCTCCCAACCAGACCTGGTCCAAAGGGACGCTCTGGAGGTCCTCGGCGAGCGCACGCTCGCGCGCCTCATCCTCTCGGGCGCTCTCGGTCAGCGCGAGCGCCGCGGCCGCCCGCCACGGCGAGCGGCGGTACTTTGCGTCGGCGAGCCGCAGCGAGGGCTCGACGAGCTCGCCGAGGCGGCCCTGGGCAAAGCGAACCTGGGCCAGAAGCGCCCCAAATATCAGCGCAGCGTCGGGCTGGCCGGATGCCGTGGCGACCGCGTGGGCCGCGACCGCCAACCGCTCGGCTGTCTCGAGCTCACCCTGAGCATGCGCCCAGCCAGACTCAAACCACGCCAGCGTCCAACTCAAGGAGGGGTCGGGGACCGAGGCGGCCCCCTCACGCCGCGCTGCAAGGTTCGACTCGACCTGCGTGCGGTCCCCGGCTTCGGCCCCCATCATCATGGCTTTGTCGCCCGCAATCGCCTTCAAGCGCGGATCATCCAGATCATCTGCGAGCTCGATCACCTCCCGCTGCAGGCGCTCGCGCTCCCGCAGCGTGTCCGGCGTCCAGATCGCAAGAATGGCGTCTTGGAGGGTGTGTGCGAGCACGGCCGGATCATCGGCGGCACGGGCTATCTCGATCGCCTCCGCCGCCAGCGCCCGGCAGCGCGCGGATTCACCGCCGTAATGAAGCTCCAAGGCAAGCAGCGCGAGCACCCGCGCCCGCCGGTGGTCGCCATCCGGGAGGGCCTCGGCCGAGGCCTCGAGTTCCCGCACGCGCTCTGAATCCACCGCGTTGAGCTGGCTGTTCCATCCGCGGTTGTTGGCGAGGACCGCGCGACAGAGCCGGTCTGAGTCACCTAGCTCTTGGGCGAGCGCCGCCGCGTCGAGCAGCGTCTGGCGGAAGTCGTCGGGGGTCCCGACCTGGCGCTGGGCCTCGCCGAGCCCGATCAGCGCCTCGCAGCGCTCGGCGCCCTGCACGTCGCCCATCAGCTCGACTGCATCGGCGAACAGTCTCATGGCCTCATCGGGAGCGAGCCTTGCAAGCGCCTGCTGTCCCGCCCTGAGGGCGTAATCGGCAGCCTTGGCTTTATCCACCGATACGGCCGCCAGGCGCCAGTGCAGCGCGAGCTCGGAGAGGTGCTCGCCGAGGTGGGCTCCGTAGAGCCTCTCGAGCGCCTCCGCCACGCGGTGGTGCATGAGCGCGCGGCGAGTCGCCCCGAGGCGCTGGTAGAGCGTCTGGTTCACCAGCGCGTGGGCGAACCGGAAGTGCCCGGGCTGCTCGTCCGATTCCTCCACAAGCGACGCGGCAACGGCTGCCTCGAGGAGGTCGAGCAGAGCGCTCTCGTCGACGTCCATGATCGCCGAGAGCTCCTCGAGATCAAAGGAGCGTCCGATCACCGCCCCAACCGTCAACGCCTCGCGCGCGTCATGTCCCAGCCGCTCGACGCGGCGTTCGACCACCTCGCGCACACTCTCCGGCAGTCTGAGCTGTTCGGACCAATCGACGCTCCAGCGCCCGGTCGACTCGTCGAGGACGATCGCGCCCGACTCGCGCAGGCTGCGCAGGGTCTCCGACACGAAGAACGGGTTGCCGCCGGTCTCCTCAGCGATCTGCGCAGCGAGCTCGATCCCATCCCGGTCGAGCTCGCGCCCCGCAACCGCGGTGAGGATCTCGGCCACCTCCTCAGCGCCGAGGCCGTGTAGGGCGATCCGCTGCACGCCCTCGATGCGGCGCAGGTCGGCGAGCGCCGCGGTGAGCGGATGGTCCTTGTCGAGCTCGGAATCGCGGTAGGTGGCGATCATCAGCACCGGCTCCTGCTCGACGGCGCGCACGACGTGCTTCAACAGCGCGATCGACTGCGCATCAGCCCAATGCATGTCGTCGAGCACCAGGCAGACGGGCACGCTGTCGGCGACCGCGCCCAAGAGGCCCGCGACGGCCGAGAACAGCAGGTAGCGCTCGGTCTCCGGATCAGAAGAACGCGGCTCGGACGCCTCGCTCACGCGGCGGCGCAGGTCGGGCGCAAGCCGCGAGAGCTCACCACCGTGCCGCTCGACGTGCGTAGACAGCAGCTCCCGAGGGGCATACTCGACAAGCTGCGCGCACGCCTCGATCCATGGCTCGTAGGGCACCCCGAGCTCTTCAGAGCAGGAACCCCACAGCACCGCGAAACCCTGGGCATGCGCCCCGTGCGCCACATACCCGCAAAGGCGCGACTTACCGATCCCGGGTTCGCCCGAGAGCAGCGCCACCTGGCGCTCGCCGGCCCTCGCCTGCGTCTGAGCACCTTCGAGCGCCGCGCGCTGGCCGACCCGTCCCACGTAGGAGACCGTCGGCAGCGAGTGCAGCAGCTTTGGCAGCGGCCACGCTCCGACCTCTGCAGCCTCGCCGGCCTCCTCCGCAAGCGGCGCCCATGGCACCGAGAACGCCTGCACCGACTCGGGAAACCCCTTCAGTTCGAACTCGCCGGCGGGCTCGAACTCGATTCCGTCGGTGCGGCCGGCCAGCATCCTCACCGCCGCCGATACGAGGATCCCCTCCGCCGGGGCCTGCGCGCACAACCGCGCAGCTTCGATCGTCGGCATCCCGAAATAGTCGCCGTCCTTCACCGTGGACTCCCCCGCCCCGAGCCCGATCCGGATCTCCAAGACCCGCTCGGCGTTGCGGTAGCGTCGCTCGAAGAGCTGCTGCATGAGGGTCGCGCACCTCACCGCCGCAGACGCCGATGCGAACGCGACCATCAACCCGTCGCCTGTGTTCTTCGCCTCCCGCCCGCCGCACGACGCGATCGCGTCGCGCAGCAGCTGGAAGTGCTCTTCGCGCAGCTCATCGGCCCGCACAGGACCCACCGAGGTGGCAAGCCGAGTCGAGCCGACCAGATCGGTCAGCAGGATCGTCGCAAGCTCAACCGACTCCGCCACCGCAACCCCCTCGCTCAATGGCCCGAAGGTACCACCTTCAGGAGGCCCCGCGGTCTCCGCGGACCACACTTCCGCTGTCACGTGAGGCTGTCGCACAACCTCACGTGGCGAGGCGAGGTCTTCGGTGATCTAATTGTTTTGCCGCGCTGCTGCGGGAGGGCCACCGCGGCTCAGGCGGTTGCCGCGAAGTGCTGGTGGCGCTTCAGGACGTGGTGGCCGCGAGGAGCCGCCATTCGGTCCGAGCGCTCCGGCGAGAATGCGTGACCTGTCGCGCGCCCAGAGGTGGTGTCTGTCTCGTTCTTGGCGGGTCGTGGAATACGCGCCAGCGCACCGTCTGCCATATTTACGCGCCGTGTCGAATCGCCAGGATCTTGACTTCAGCTACACGCTGACCGATCGGATCGTGCGGCTCAGTCTTGGAGAGCTGGCGGACTTCAGTGGAGCCAGGTACGACGGTGACTTCACCATCAGCCTTGAGGAGGCCCAGCAGCGCAAGTACGAGTACATCGCTGAGCAGATCGGGATCGGGGAGGGCCGGCGCGTGCTCGACGTGGGATGCGGTTGGGGTCCAGTGCTTAACTTCATCCGCGATCGAGGTGGCGTGGGGGTCGGCGTGACCCTGTCCTCGGGGCACGAGGCGGCATGTCGGCGGCACGGCTTCGAGGTCCACCTCGACGATGCTCGGCAGATCGATCGCGAGACCTTTGGGCCGTTCGATGGCGTGACCGGGCTTGGCCTGATGGAGCACATCTGTTCTCCCACGGAGTTCGAGTCGGGGCGCCAAGATGAGGTCTATCGCGGATTCTTTGCCCGCCTCGCGGACCTCTTGCCCGATGGCGGCCGCCTCTACCTGCAAACGTGCGTATACGGACGCAACATGATCCCGGTTGAGGACGCGATCCAGGCCGTTACTACGCTTCCCCCACGGCACTCCGACGCGTGGTATCTCGCTCTTCTGAGTCGCCAGTTTCCTGGCTCCTGGCTCCCCTTCGGCCAAGAGCAACTCACGCGCTGCGCCGAGCCGCACTTTGGCGTGGTGTCTTGCAGCAGCGGCCGACTCGACTACATCGAGACGATCAGGCAGTGGAACTCTCGGATTGGTGCAAAGAACCTCAGAAAGACGCTGCTCAAGCTAAGGCTCATCCCACATTGGCTCGCCAGCGCCGACTTCAGGCTCGCCTTTACCTCCGACGTGAGCGCCCACAAAGTCGCCTTCGAACGTGAGCTGCTGGACCACTATCGGCTTGTATTCCAGAGGCGCTGAGGACACGTGATTGACGGCAGCACTCGTCTGCTTCGGGGGAAGACCAGAAGCGACGGCCGGAGGTTAGCTCCAGGGTCATTTCTTCACCGTCAGGCAAGCTTCACTACGCAGCATGGGCATGCTCGAGGAGGGCGGCGGGCTCATCGCGCAAGCCGCATCGTCCGATGTGTCCGACGCCGTCGCGAGGACGTACAAAATCGACGATCGGAACACAGTCGGACACATCAGGCAGCGATGGGCACGGTTCACGTCCGTGCCTGGAAGTCGGCACCGCCGTGGGCGACGTGACCGAAGCTGCGCAGCGTCTCAAACCAGAACTGCTCGTCGTCGCTGAAGTACACGGGCCGCACGATGAAACTCCCTTCATCCTTCGCCTGGAACTACGGACCCGAGACATGCTAGACGCCCACGTAAGGGGCGGTCGTCCGTACGCCGCCGCAGACTTCGCGAGGCTTTCTTTACCCGCCTCCGATGCCCCCGCGATCACGAATGCGGGTCTCGGCTCGCGCCTCGTGACGCACCTGCTCCTCGCCACAAGCAGGGGCGCCCACTGGTTTCCGACGCGACTGAGTTGCGGACCGAGAGCAGAAGCTCGCGGCTAGCGCCGCGATGCCCGTCAGCGAGACCGCGCGAGCTGGTAGCGGCCTCGCGCGACACGCTCGAAACCGAACCGCCCCGCACGGGCACCCGTCGATAGACAGCTGCTGACCGAATCCCGCGAGACGGAACGTGCGAGGAGCGCTTCGACCGCCATGTGCACCTCCCCCACGTCTATCGCGGGATCAGCGTCCGTCGGGGTCGAGGTAGGCGAGGATGCCGCCGACTCCCTCGCGGTTGTAGGCGTCGTAAGCCTCGCAGGTCGACGTTCTTCGACGACATTCGTCGAAGCAGTATTCCGCAGCGAGCTAGGGGGCGAGCGGCACGGCGCGCGCTCTGGCAAGGGCGCACGACAGCTTGGCAAGGATTGTCCGGCGGGCGTGTAGCCGGACGCGCTCGATGCCCGCAACCGGCTAACGGCCGCTGTACGATCAACGAGTGCCCGACCACCTCTACTTCACCGACTCCGAAGAGGCCAACGAGCTGATCGCCAAGGATCCGATGGCACTCCTGATTGGATTTTCCTTGGACCAGCAGGTATCGGTCCAGAAGGCGTTCGCCGGTCCGCTGGTGCTCCGTGAGCGCATCGGCTCGCTCGACCCGGTGATGCTGGCGTCATCGGACCTCGAGCCTGTCTTTCGAGCCAAGCCCGCCATCCACCGCTTCCCGGGCTCGATGGCTCGCCGGGTCCACGACCTGGCAGCGCATGTCTGCGACCGCTACGACGGCAACGCGGCGCGTGTGTGGCTAGACGCCCCCGACGCGAACGCACTACGCGCGAACCTCGCGGAGCTACCCGGCTTCGGCGAGATGAAGATCAAGGCGCTCGGCTCGGTGCTAGCCAAGCGCTTCGGCATCGATGCGGCCGCCGGGCTGGTGCCGTCGCATCCGACGCTCGGCGACGTCGACTCCCACGAAGCGCTCGAGCAATACCAGGCCGCAAAGCGCCAGCACAAGGCGGAGTGGTCGAAGATGAAGGCCTAGCACTAGCGTCGCCTGAACGCGAGCATCGTGTTTGCGTCGATGCGAGCATAGGGGGCGTCCGGGTACATCGCATCTCAATCGAAGTCATAGATGGCCCTTGGGTAGTCGGCGAAACCTCCGACCTCAGGGCCGCGTGGATCGGTCGCCACAGCGCCGGGGTCGACGATCGCGAGGAACGATCGCGAGGAACTCTCCCGGCCTCGCGTCACCACACCGCTGACCGCGGGTTGCGTCGACCCTAAGCAGACGCACTCCCAAGCCGTCTCTTTAGGCGGAGTTCACCGCCGAGATCTCGAGCACCACCTTGACCTTGTTCCCGAGGAGTGCTCCGCCCGTCTCGACTGCCTGATTCCAGGTGAGACCAAAGTCCCTGCGATTGAGCTCCCCGCGCAACGTGAGCTCGATCCTCCCGTTGCCGGTGCCCGCGAGCCCCGTGTCGTTGATCTGTCCGTCGAGCTTTATCGCGCGAGTGACGCCGCGCATCGTCAGCTCGCCGGCGATGTGCAACCGTCCTCCCTCGAGTAAGTCGATGCCGGTCGAGGCGAAGGTGATCTCCGGATAGCGCTCGACGTCGAAGAAGTCGGGCGAGTGACGCACATGCTCGTCCCGCACCGGCTCGCTCGTGTCGATCGTGGCCGCCTGGACCACGCCCGATGCCCGCGGAGCGTCTGCCCCCAGCTCCAGAATGCCATCGAACTTGCGGAAGCGACCATTCACCGTCGCAAACATCATGTGCTTTACGGCGAACGCGACGCTTGAGCGCGCAGCGTCGACTGACCATTTGCCAACGGGTACGACGGTCGCACTGGCCGGATTGACAGCTGACATGCAGCCCACTCCTTGCTCGGTGACCATGTTCGAACTAGGGTCCTCTGACGGGAGCTTGGCTGCATCGGTGAATCGCCCCCCTCTCGCTCGGTGGTTTCCCGCACGGCCGATCGCGGCGGTTGCCCTGCCATGCGCCCACAGTGGCGGCCCCCGCCCCCCTGGCATCAGCGGTGGTCTTCTACGGAGCAAACTGCGGCTTCACCCGGATGACCTCGCGTCGCGGCAAATCTAGCTTGGTGGTATGGCTTCCGGCGGTTCCACACCTACGCAAGCAGTGCATCTCAAACCGCAGCCGTGGCGCTGGAACCACCCGCGAGTGCTTGTCGAGCACCCGGACGAGGCGACCAGCCTCGCGATCGCCTCGGGTCTGCGCTTCGCCGGCTACGCCGTCGGCGTCTGTCCCGGCCCGCGGGGACACGGGAAGTGTCCGCTGACCGGTCCCGCAGGGTGCGCTCCCGCTCACGACGCCGACATTGTCGTCTGCTCCCTTGGCTATGAGAACGATACGGCCCGAAAGATCTTGCACGAACTGCGCACGCGCTATCCCGACACGCCCCTGCTGGTGGAAGTGCCGTCGGACATAGACCCGGACCTGCGAGAGCTCTTGGACGGTTGCCGGTTGTTGCTGGCACCGGCCAGCCCCGAACAAGTCGTGGCCGCGGTGCAGAGCCTGTCCGGGCACGTGGCCGAGGAGGATTGGGGCGGTGCGTAGCCCATTCCACAGCGAGCAGGAGGCCTTCCGCTTTGTGCTGCTGCTCACATTTGCCGTGATCGCAGTCGCGCTCGCCGCGACGCTCGGCCCGAACTGGCTTGCTTTCGTGGTGCTTGCCGTCGTACTCGGCGCTGTTGCTGCGCGCTTTGCGCAGCTGCGCATGCGCAAGCTCCGTGGCCTCGAGCTGCCCGTGAAGATGGCCCCGCCTCATCTGGGCTCAGCGGCCGAGCGCCGCGTCCTTGTCGTCGCCAACGACACGCTGATCGAGGCGGCGCTCCTGAGCGAGATTGAGAGGCTGGCCTCCGTGCCGCTCACCCACGTGTCGCTGCTCGTGCCCGCCTTGATCTCTCCTGCGGCCCGTTTGACCGGTGGGGTCGACAGTGTCTCCGACCAGGCGCGCGTCCGTCTGAAGACGGCCCTCGATCGCGTTGGCAACAACCCCTCGGTAGCGGGCGAGATTTCAGAAGCAGATCCCCTCGAAGCCATCGAGGACGCGTTCGCCACATTCGTACCGGACGAAGTCATCGTCTCAACTCGCTGGGAGCGGGCCTATGGCGGGCTCGAACCGCGGCTCGCGGGTCTCGTGCGTGAGCGGTTTGCCGTACCGGTTCGTCATCTCGTCTTCGAGCCCGGCTCGACCGCGCAGGAGCCCGATAGAGACACCGAGGCGAGATACCGGCACGAGTTCGGCCAGGCAGCCGCCAGGAAGTTCGGGTTGAAGGCGCTTGCGGGCGCGGGCATCCTGGCCGCCGTGCTGATGTCGATGATCGCGCTGGCTCAGAGCGGCGAAAGACAGGAAGCGCACGCGGCATCCCGGTATGCCGCTGAGCAGGCCGCCGCGTTGCCGCCGGTGGCAAAGACGGTCTCCCTGTCGGTCATCCCGGAATACAAGCGTGGTCCGGAAGACGAAAAGCACGACGCCTTCACGACGACCGAATTCACCGTCCGGGCGGGCCAGCCCCAGCAGCTGAAGATCGACAACACCGACACCGTCCCTCACAGCATCACCGCCCCGGAAGCGAACGTCAAGATCGTGGTGATGCCCGGCACCCACATCTACACGCTGCTCGTAAAGCAGCCGGGGAGGTACCTCTGGTTCTGCACCTTCGTATGTGACGAATGGGCGATGCAGCACACGGGTTACATGAGCGGCTACATCACTGCCGTCTAGGAGCCTGCTCCCAGGGCGGGGCGTCCGGGTACGTCGCATCCCAATCGAAGTCATAGACGGCCCTTGGGTAGTCGGCGAAACCTCCGGCCTCAGGGCCGCGTGGATCGGTCTCCACAGCGCGGCCGTGGACGATCACGAGGAACATCTCGAGGCCTCGCGTCACGACCCCGCTGACCGCGGGGTTGGTGCGGATGTTGCGGAACCGCGTGGAGTTGTGCGCCGATCCGAACCAGAACTGCCCGCGGAAGAAGAGTCCGTCAACGGGTGCGACCCGCGGCTCGCCGCGCGGCGTGAGGGTGGCGAGATCGAGGATTCCGTGCGCCCAGCCGTCGCCCTCGCACGCCCGCTGCGGCAGCGGATAACCGGCAATGCGAAAGCGACCGCCGGCTGAGCCGGCGGTCGCTTCGCGTCTACGACAGTGCTGTCAGTGGGTCAGCTGCCGCCGTCGCGGCGCTGGCGACGCTGCACGGCCACGATCGAGAAGCCCGTGCCCATCAGGAGCAGCCCGATGCCGACGGTCCAGCGCAGGTCAAAGCCCGTGAAGGGCAGAGTGCTCGCTTTCGCCGTCGTCGTGGTGGTCGTCGTCGGTGTGCTCGTAGCTTTCGCCGGAGCGGTTTCTTTTGTCGGAGTGCTTTTTTCTTTGGACGGCGAGGTCCCGCTCGCCGGTGCCGGCGGCGTCTGGTTGTAACCAGTGGTTCCCGTCGTTCCCGTGGTGGCCGCGAGGGCTGCGGTCGGCACCACAAGCGCCGCCGTCAGCAACAGCGCGAGCGGAAGGACGTACAGCCTGCGCAAAGCGCGCGGCGACCTCCTCCTGATCGGTGCTGCATCTTGCGCCTGCGGCCTGACCGAGGCCACGACATCGGTCTGAGTCATGCCAACCTCCTGTTGATGGTGTGATGTACGCTCCGACCCCACGTCAGGGCCTCTTGAGTGACTTTCCGGGCGGATCTTGGTCTACGCATCCTGTCTGGTTCGCCATTTAGGGTCCGTCGCCTGCCTGGTTGCGTGGAAGGTCTATCAGCAATCTCGGTCGTAAGGGGCCCGACTTGCCGTTTCGCGCTGCGGGCAAGAACCGAACCGGCTTGCCGGCGATGACATCGCAGCGCATCGCATGCGCGGATCCGGCGACGGCGCCGTGGCCGCTCGTTCAGCGCACGGCTCGGGACACCGATACGCGCCCCTCGAGCGTCCCCTCGGTCAGCCTCGCCCGCAGCACCTTCTTGTCGAACTTCCCCACGCTCGTCTTCGGGACCTCCGCCACGAACGCGAACTCATCAGGCAGCCACCATTTGGCCACGCGCCCGTGCAGGTGCTCGAGCAGGTCCTCAGCCGTCGTGTTCGCGCCCTCGCGAAGCACCACGCAGCACAGGGGTCGCTCGGCCCAGCGCTCGTCGGGCTTGGCGATCACCGCCGCCTCCACCACGTCGGGGTGGGCCATCACCTCGTTCTCCAGCTCCACCGAGGAGATCCACTCGCCACCGGACTTGATCACGTCCTTGGCGCGATCGGTGATCTGCACGAAGCCCCGGCCATCGACCGCCGCGATGTCACCCGTGCGCAGCCACCCGGCGTCGAACTTCTCATCGCCGGACTCATCGCGAAAGTAGCGGGAGGCGATCCACGGCCCACGCACCTCGATCTCGCCGGTCGACTCCCCATCCCACGGGACCTCGGTGCCGTCGTCGTCCACCAGCCGCAGCTCAACCCACGGGAGCGGGCGGCCCTGCTTGGCGCGGTCGTCCCAGTAGGCGTCGTCGTGCTCCCCCTCGCGCGGGCGCGAGTAGGTGGCCACCGGGCTCGTCTCGGTCATGCCCCAGGCCTGGAAGATGCGTACGCCGTGGCGCTCCTCGAAGTCCTTCATCAGCTGCCTCGGCACGGCCGAGCCCCCGCAGGCCGCGTTCGACAGCGACGACAGGTCGATCTCGGGGTGCGCATCGGCGTAGCGCAACAGGTCGGCGAAGATCGTCGGCACGCACCCCATCAGCGTGGGGCGCTCGGCCGCGATCAGCTTAGCCAGCGGCTCGGCCCCGAGAAAGCGGTCGGGCAGGATCAGATCGGCGCCGGCGAGCGCGGCGCCGTAGGGCAGCCCCCACGCGTTGGCATGGAACATCGGTACGACCGCCAGCACCCGCTCGGCGCGCGAGAGCCCGGTGCCGTCCCTCATCAGCGTGGCCGACGAGTGCAGACTGATCGAGCGGTGGGAGTAGAGCACGCCCTTGGGATTGCCGGTGGTGCCGCTCGTGTAGCAGAGCGCGGCGGCCTGGCGCTCGTCCACCTCGGGATACTCGAAGCTCCCCGGCCCGGCCTCCTCGAGCAGCTGCTCGTAGCGCAGCACGTTCGGCAGCGTCCCGGAGTCGCCGTCGCCCATGACGACGTAGTGGACGACGCTGTCAAGGCTCGGCGCGAGCTTCTCGAGCACCGGCACGAGCGAATCGTCGACGAAGATCACCTTGTCCTCGGCGTGGTTGACGATGTAGACGAGCTGCTCCTCGAACAGGCGGATGTTGAGGGTGTGCAGCACGGCGCCCACGCACGGGACCGCGAAGTACAGCTCGAGGTGGCGCTGGTTGTTCCAGGCGAACGTCCCTACACGGTCGCCCGGCTCTACACCGAGCCGACCGAGCGCACGGGCGAGACGGTCGACGCGCTCACCCACCTCGCTGTAGGTGGCACGCTCGGTCACATCGGCGTCGATCAGCGTGACAACCTCCTTGGCCGGGCTGCACGAGCGCATTCGGCGCAGGATGTGCTGCAGCGTCAGCGGGAAGTCGTCCTGCATCAAGCCCTCCAACAGCTCGCTCATCCCCTCGGTGCTCCTTCCTTGCGTCGTGCCGGCTCGGCCAGCGCTCGATAGATTCCCAGCGTCCGCTGGGCGATGTCATCCCAGTCGAAGCGCAGCACGTGCTCGGAGGCCTCGGTCACCAGCCGATCGCGCAGCTCGCCGTCCACCAGCAGGCGCTCGATCATCACGCCGAGATGCTCGGCGTCGCCGCCGTTGAAGCGCAACCCGACGCGCTCCCCCATCGGCACGACCTCCCGCAGCCCGCCCGTGTCGGCGACGATGCACGGGCAGCCCGAGGCCATCGCCTCGAGCGCGACCAACCCGAACGGCTCGTAGATCGACGGGACCACGCACAGGTCGGCGATCCGGTAGAGCGAGTGCAGCGCGTCGTCGCCGATCCAGCCGAGGAAGGTCCCGTGCGCCGATAGCCCGAGCCGCTTCGCCTGCGCCTTCAGCTCCTGTTCGTGGGTCCCGCTTCCGGCGACCACGAAGCGCACGTTCCCAACCGCCGCGATCACTCCCGGAAGGGCGTCGAGCGCGAGCTGAAAGCCCTTCTCGTAGACCAGCCGCCCGACCAGCAGCACGAGCTTCTCCTGCGGCGTGGCGAAGCCGCGGCGCAGGGCGCGCAGATCACCTACGGGCTGTAGGTCGTTCGGATCGACGCCGTTGGGGATCACCGCGATGCGGCGCTCGTCGATGTCGAAGATGTCGGCCACGTGCCCGCGCATGTAGTAGGAGCAGACGACGACCGCGTCGGCGCGCGCGGCCATCCACTTCTCGACCGCATGGATGTGAGACTGAGGCGGGTCCTGCACCCAGCCCTGGTGGCGCCCGTGCTCGGTCGCGTGGATCGTCGTCACATACGGCACCCCCAGCCGGTCCGCGAGCGTGGCGGCGGCGTGTCGCCACGAGCCAGTCGTGGCCGTGGACCAGATCGTATGAGTGCTCCTCGCCAAGCAGTTCGCCGGCCGCGAGCATGTCGTCGTTCATCTGCTCCACCCACGCGACGAAGCGATCGAGGTCGCGAGGCCAGCCCGGCTCGCGCACGCGGTGCACCCTCACGCCGCCCACTTCGCGCACGCCGGGACGCGCCAGCTCCGATTCCTCGCTCACCCCGCGCGTGAGCACGTCCACCGCCACCCCCTGGCGGACCAGGGCCTCGGCGAGCTTGCGCACGTGCCGCGCCAGCCCGCCCTCGATCACGGGCGGGTACTCCCAGGAGAGAAGCAGCACGCGATTGCTCACGACCGGGACCCTACCTAGCCTGGCACCGAAGCGGGCACGGCGCGCCCGCGAGGCGACGCTAGTGTGAGCCCGTGTACGTAGTCGGGCGTCGGATCGTAAACGGAGCTGGCGGTGGACACTAGGCGGAGCCCGCAGGCCGCCGCCCAGCACTCTGTGCAGGGCTCTTCAAGGAAGTGGTGGGCGCTGATCGCGATCTGCGGCGCGACCTTCATGCTGCTCGTCGACGTGACGATCGTGCAGGTGGCGCTGCCACGGATCCAGCGGGAACTGCACGCCAGCTTCACGAACCTGCAGTGGGTCATCGACGCCTACGCGCTGACCCTGTCGGCCTTGATTCTCACGAGCGGGAGCCTCGCCGACCGCGTCGGGCGAAAGCGGGTCTTCATCGGCGGCCTGGCGGTATTCACGCTCGCCTCGCTGCTGTGCGGGCTCTCAGGCAGCATGACCATGCTGATCCTGGCCCGCGCCCTGCAGGGCATTGGCGGCGCGGCCATGTTCGCGACCTCGCTGGCGCTCGTCGCGCAGGAGTTCCAAGGGCCGGAGCGCGCCGGTGCGATCGCGGCATGGAGCGCGACCGTCGGCGGCGCCGTTGCGGTTGGCCCGCTGATCGGCGGCGTGCTCACCGACGGGCTCGGCTGGCAGTGGATCTTCTTCGTCAACGTCCCCATCGGCCTCGCCACCATCGCGATCTCGCTGACGCGCATGGTCAACGTACGCGACCCCGACGCCGAGCGGCTCGATTGGGCGGGCCTCGTCACGTTCTCGGGCACGCTCTTCCTGCTCATCTTCGGACTGCTCCGTGGCCCCGAGGAGGGTTGGGGAAGCACACTGATCGTGTCAGTGCTCACGGGGTCGGTGCTCCTGCTCGGAGCGTTCCTGCTCGTCGAGCTGCGCCAGCCGCGCCCGATGTTCGACCTCTCGTTGTTTCGCAACCGGTCGTTCTGCGGCGTCTCGCTGGCGACCTTCACGCTCGGCGCCGGCATGTTCGCGATGTTCCCCTATCTGACGCTCTACCTTCAGAACGCCCTCGGCTACTCGCCACTGCAGGGCGGCCTGCGGCTGCTGCCGGCGACCGTGCTGACCTTCATCGTTCCCCTGCTGACACGCGGCCTTGCCCCACGCTCGCCGGGACTGCTGCTCGGCGGCGGTCTCGGCCTCACCTCGATCGGGCTCGTGGCGATGCACGGGATCACGGCGAGCTCGCAGTGGACGGCGCTGCTGCTCGGCCTGTTGCTGGTCGGGGCGGGCATCGGCCTTGCCAATCCGGCGATCGCGAACATCGCCCTCGGCGTCGTCCCGCCCGAGCGCAGCGGAATGGCGTCCGGCATCAGCAACACGTTCCGCATCGGCGGGCTGGCAGTGGGGGTGGCGGCGCTGGGGGCGATCTTCCAGCAGCGCATCGCGACGAGCCTGCAGGCGTCGCTCGGAGGCAGGCAGAACAACCTTGAGCAGGCGGTCGCCTCGGGCGGCACGCGTGCGGCCGCGACGCTCGCGCATGGACATTCGGAGATCGTCGCGGCCTCGATGCGTGCGTTCGCGGCCGGCCTCAACGAGATCCTCCTGATCGGTGCCGCGGTGGTACTCCTCGGCGCGCTCGGCGCGCTCGCGCTCGTGCGCATACGGGACTTCCACCGCCGCGCGTCGCCGGCGCCGGCGGCGGTATCCGAGGCCCAGACCGTGCAGGCGTGAGCGGACCGCGCGGCGCCGGGGACCGCACGGCAGGACCGCGGCCGGGACGAGCGCGATGAGCGTCATCAACACCATCTGGGAAGGGCTCTCCAATGCTTTCCTGATGGCTTGGACCGTGTGGTGGGCGCTGGTGTTCGGTTTTGCCATCTCCGCGATCGTCCAGGCCTGGGTGCCGCGCGCGCGCATCCAGCGGGCGCTCGGCGGCGGCGGGTGGCGCCCCGTGGCGACCGCGACCGGACTCGGTGCGGCCTCCTCCTCCTGCTCCTACGCCGCCGTCGCGATCGCCCGCTCGCTGTTCGCGAAGGGTGCTTCCGCGGCGAGCGCACTGGCGTTCCAGTTCGCCTCGACCAACCTCGTGTTCGAGCTGGGACTGGTCATGTGGGTGCTGATCGGCTGGCAGTTCACGCTCGCCGAGTTCGTCGGCGGCCTGGTGCTGATCGCCGTGATGACGCTGCTGCTTCGCCTATTCGTCTCACGGCGCGTGGAGGCCGACGCGCGCGAGCACGCGAGCGCCGTGGAGTCCGGCCACGAGCATCACGCCTCGGCCGGCGCGGGCATGCCCCTGCGCCGGCGGCTGAGCTCGCGCGAGGCCTGGTCGGAGGTTGCCGAGAACTTCCGCCACGACTGGAGGATGGTCTACAAGGAGGTCGCGCTCGGCTTCCTGCTGGCCGGGTTCGTGGGCCTCCTGGGCAACGATTTCTTCAACCGCCTGTTCATCGTGAACGCCCCCGAACCGCTGCGGATGCTCGAGAACGTGCTCGTCGGCCCGCTGATCGCCATCCTCAGCTTCGTCTGCTCCGTCGGCAACGTCCCGCTCGCGGCCGTGCTGTGGTCCGGCGGCATCTCCTTCGCCGGGGTGATCGCGTTCATCTTCGCCGATCTGCTCGTGGTGCCGATCGTGCTGATCTACCGCAAGTACTACGGCGGGCTCTTCACGGTGCGGATCGTGGCGCTGATGTTCGTCACGATCGTGCTCAGCGCGCTCGTGGTCGACGGGCTGTTCAGCGCCGCCGGCCTGATTCCGCAGGTGCGACCCACGCGCGCGAGCATCTTCAACGGCGTGAGCGTCGACTACAGGCTGTTCGCCAACATCCTCGCGCTGGTGCTGTTCACGACGCTGTTCGCGCTCTCGCGCCGTCCCGCCGCAAGCGGACGGGTGGCACCCGCGACGGTGAACGATGCGCGATGATCAGCAGGTGTCATCACGGCCGGCGCCGCCCCTGTTCCTGTTCGGCGCGATGTCGCCCTACTCCTGGTTTGCCGCCGAGCGCATCGACGCGCTGCTGCCTGAGGCGCGCTGGCGAGGGGTCTTCGCGGGCGCGATCTTCAAGGCCCACGATCGCGTCTCCTGGGGATCGACCGAGTACCGGGCCGGCGGGATCGCCGACTGCGAGGCACGAGCGACGGCCCACGGGCTCGGCCCGATCCGCTGGCCCGATCCCTGGCCGACGAGCGACCTGCTGATCGCGCGCGGGCTGACCTTCGCCGCATTTGGCGCGGGCTCGCGGAGCGCCGACGTGAAGGCGCTGGGGCTCGCGGCGATGCGCCTGGCGTTCCTCGATGGCGCCGACCTCGGCGAGCAGAGCGCCGTGCTCGAGGCCGGGCGAAGGGCGGGCATCGACACGGGCGCGCTGGCGAACGCTCTCACCGATCCCGATATCAAGGATGCGCTGCGAAGCGCGACCGACGAGGCGCTCGCCCTCGGCGTCTTCGGCGTGCCGACGATTCTCATCGGCGAGGAGCTCTACTGGGGCGATGATCGTCTCGATCAGGCGGCGGCCGCGCACCGCTCACTGCTCGGCGGATGAGCGCCGCGACGACGATCGCCGTGGAGGCGCGCCCGCGCTAGAGGTCTATCTCGAGCTGACGCGGTGATGGCTTCAGCGGGGCGTCGGTCTCGCGCGGCCTTCCGCGCTTGGCCCAGTGACCGACCACCTCGCGGCTGCGCGCGCTGTAGTAGTTCACGCGGCGGTCGGTCGGCTGGAGCGCCAGGCCGCCGGCGGCGGGCCCGGTCACGATCGCGTAGAAGCGCCGGCCGTTGTGGTCGACCTCGACGATGTCCCCGGTTTGAATGCCCTCAAGCCGCACGTGGCTCCCAACTCCAGCAGGATTTCGGCGAAAGCACGGCGTGCCACGCTCCCGCGATCCCGGCGGGCGGGCTCGGCGAGGACGTAGGCTTGCTGTTTGTGCGGTGGCTCATAGACGGTATGAACGTAATCGGAACGCGTCCGGACAGCTGGTGGAAGGACCGCCACGGGGCGATGGTTCGCCTCGTCCACCAGCTCGAGATCTGGGTGGCCGTCAGTGGCGAGGACGTTACCGTCGTGTTCGAGCAGCCGCCGTCTCCGCCGATCTCCTCGACCGTGATCGAGGTCGCGCACGCGCCGCGGCCGCGCCGGGACTCGGCCGATGACGAGATCGTTCGCCGCCTCATCGCCGACACCGAGCCCGGCGCCGTCCGCGTGGTCACATCCGATGGCTGGCTGGCCGATCGCGTGCATGCGGCCGGCGCGACGGTGGAGCCGGCCAACGCCTTCCGCACGCTGCTCGAAGCAGACGACTGATGGTGCCCGTCACCCGATACGCGCACACTGGCGACGCGAGCATCGCCTACCAGGTCGTGGGCGAGGGCGGCCTGGACATCCTGTTCGTGACGGGCTGGATCACCCAGATCGAGCACCTCTGGGAGGCGCCCGCCAACCGCCGCTTCCTCGAGCGCCTGGCGACCTTCGGCCGTCTGATCCTGTTCGACAGCCGTGGCACCGGCCTGTCAGAGCGCGTACTTGAGAGCTACTCCGTCGAGCAGGAGGCACAGGACGCCCTGGCGGTGCTGGACGCGGCCGGCAGCGAACGCGCGGCCCTGCTCACATATGCGCAGGGGGGACTCGTGGGCTCGGTCCTCGCGGCCGACCACCCGGAGCGAATCGGCGCACTGATCATGTATGCATCGGTGGCCCGCACCTCGTGGGCCGCGGACTACGACTGGGCGATGACGCGCGAGGATCGCGAAGCGCTGAGCGAGCGCACGATCGCCACCTGGGGCGAGGAGAACAGCGAGGCGATGTCGGCGTGGGCGCCCTCGATGGCCGACGACCCCGATCTGGTCGCGTGGTTCGCACGCCTGCAGCGCCTGGCCGCCAGCCCGGGGGAGGCGCGGATCATCTCGCGGGCGATGATCGACCTCGACGTGCGCGACGCCCTGCCGCGCATCCGCGTGCCAACGCTCATCATGCATCGCCCGCAGGAGACGGTGTGGGATGTGCGCCACTCGCTGTACCTGGCCGAGCACATCCCGGGCGCACGCTACGTCGCGCTCGAGGGGATCGACTCGTTTCCGTTCGTGGGCGATGGCGACGCGATCCTCGAAGAGATCGAGGAGTTCCTCACCGGTGGACGCGGCGGCGGGGAGCTCGCGCGGGCGCTGCTCACCGTGATGTTCACCGACATCGTCGATGCGACGGCGCGCGCGGCTGGGATCGGAGACGGACGCTGGCGCGATCTGCTGAGCCGCCACGAAGAGCAGGTACGCAGGGATCTCGCCCGCTTCGACGGCCACGAGGTCAAGACCTTCGGCGACGGCTTCCTCGCGACCTTCGCCGGGCCACCCTCGCGAGCGCTGCGCTGCGCACTGGCGATCACGGCCACGGCGCGCGAGCTCGGCGTGGAGGTCCGCATCGGAATGCATACGGGCGAGTGTGAGCTGATTGGCGAGGATGTGGGGGGCATGGCCGTGCACATCGCCGCCCGCGTCAACAGCCTCGCGGGGCCCGGCGAGGTGCTCGTCTCGGGCACGGTGCGCGGGACCGTCGTCGGCGGCCCCTTCGCCTTCGAGGACCGGGGGTTCCATGAGCTGAAGGGCGTTCCCGGCCGCTGGCCGCTGTTCTCGCTCGGCGACGGTGGCCCGAGCGCGGCCTGAGCCGGCGGCCGCGACGCCCGGCCCGCCCGCGTCAGCGCTCGGGCGCTGCGCTACGGCTCGGTTCCTCGGGCGCGAAGATACGCTCGAGCCAGTGCATCGCCAGAGGCACGTGAGCGGGGTCGATGCTGTGGCCGACGTCGGACTCGTGGTAGTCGACCTGCAGATGGGCCGCGCGCAGGAGATCGCGAGCGCTGCGCGCGAACGCGACGTCGATGACCGGGTCGCGCCGTCCGTGGGCGATGAACGCGCGCAGCTTGCCGCGGCTGTCGAGGTCCGCGTGCCAGCCTTCGGCGGTCGGCACGAACCCGGAGAACGCGAGAATCCCGGCGGGAGGCGGTCGTTCAGGACCGAGGCCGAGCGCGTAGCTCATCACCGAGCCCATCGAGAAGCCGCCGAACACGGTGGCCGAAGGCGCGATCCCGGTGTGCTCCCACAGCTCGTCGTGGAAGGCCGCCAGCTCCCGGTAGGCGGCGTGGAACGTCTCGGCGTCGGGGAAGCCCACCCGTGGCACGAGGTACCAGTGGTGGCCGGGCCAACCGGGCACCGACAGGGGCGCGCGCGGGGCGGCCACGTGCAGTCGCCGCTGCGGGTCAAGCGCGTCGGCGAGCGACAGCAGGTCGTGCTCGTCGGCACCGCGCCCGTGGTGCAGGACGAGCAACCCCAACGGGTCCGCCGCAGCCGCGCGCTCGCGGAAGATGAGCCGGCCCGGCATCGCACGGGCGAGCCTACCCGCACAGCGCTCGGCCCGCCGGGCAGCGGCTAGGCTCAGGCGAGCGCGGAATCCGCCCGGCGCATGAACCCGATCGGAGGCAACTGCCATGACGAAAACCCTCTATACCGCCGAAGCACATGTCACGGGTGGCCGCGCCAACGGCCACGGCCGCACCTCCGACGGCGCGCTCGAGGTCGACCTGCGGCTCCCCAAGGAGATGGGCGGGGAGGGCCAGGGCACGAACCCGGAGGAGCTCTTCGCCGTCGGATACGCCGCGTGCTTCGAGGGCGCCCTCGGCACGGTCGCCCGGCGCGCGCGAGAGGACACCGGCGACGTGGCGATCGACTCCAAGGTGATGCTCGTCACCACCGAGGAGCGCGCCTTCACGGTTGCCGTGGAGCTCGCCGTCACGCTTCCCGCGATCAGCGATCCCGCGAAGGCGGTAGAGCTCGTCCGAGCCGCCCACCAGGTCTGCCCCTACTCCAACGCGACCCGCGGCAACATCGACGTGCGGCTGAGCGCCAACGGCCAGAGCGTCGATTGATCGCCGCGCCGACGGGCGGATGGCGGCCGACACACAGCCGGCCGCGCGGACCGCTCAGCGCGCCGCGACGAGGCTTGAGCCGTCCAGCTGTGCCAGCGAGGTGTATCCGCTCAGCGCGAGCGTCAGGTCGAGCTCGGCGAGCAGCTGGCGCAGCACCTGCTCGACGCCCTCCTGGCCGTCCACGGCGAGGCCCCACACGTAGGGTCGTCCGAGACAGACGGCGTCGGCCCCCAACGCAAGCGCCTTGAAGATGTCCGCTCCCGTGCGGATGCCGCTGTCGAACAGAAGCGGAAGCTCGCCGCCGACGGCCGCACGAACCCCCGGGAGGGCATCGAGGGCGCCGACCGATCCGTCGACCTGCCGGCCACCGTGGTTTGAGACGATCAGCGCATCGACTCCCTCATCGACCGCCCGTCGTGCATCGTCGGCGTGAAGGATGCCCTTGAGCACCAGCGGCAGCCTGGTCTGCTCGCGCAGCCACGCCAGGTCGGCCCAGGTCACGGTGGGATTGGCGAACTGATACGCCCACTGGCCGATGGCCGGCCCCGGATCCTGCTCGGGCGTGCGCTCGAGCCCGGCCCGGAATACGGGGTCGCTGAAGTAGTTGGCCACGCCCTCGCCTTTCAGGAACGGCAGATAGGCCTGTCCCAGGTCGCGTGGGCGCCAACCGAGCATCCACGTGTCGAGCGTCACCACGACGGCGCCGTAGCCGGACGCGCCCGCGCGATCGAGGAAGCTCTGAGCCAGATCGCGGTCGCGGGGCCAGTACAGCTGGTACCAGCGACTGGCCTCCCCCATCGCCTCGGCCACCTCCTCGATCGTGTGCGAGGCGGCCGTGCTCGCGATGAACGGAACGCCGAGGGCGCCCGCGCCCCTGCTCGCCGCGAGCTCGCCCCCGGGATGCACGATCGACTGGACGCCGACCGGGGCGAGCAGCACCGGCGCCGGCATCGCCGTGCCGAGCAGCGAGGTGCCGAGGTCGCGCACCGACACGTCGCGCAGCATCCGCGGAACGATCTTCCAGCGCTCGAACGCCTGCAGATTGGCATGCATCGTCCGCTCGGCGCCGGCCCCGCCCGCCACGTAGCCGAAAGCCTCAGCGCTGAGGACCTCGCGCGCGCGCTCTTCAAGCTGCGAGTAGCCGAGGGGCACCTTCGGTGTCTCACCGGCCAGGCCCCGCGCGTAGATCTCATTCTGAAAGTCCGCGAACGGCGACGCCTGGAGATCGGGTGTGGCGTCGGACATGAACGGACCCTACCGGCCGCCGGGCGTGACCCGTCCCGCGGCCGGCGCCGATGACCGGCGCGCGAGCACGCAAGGCTCGCCCTCCGTCCTCGCCCGCAAGGCGAAACCGCCCATTTTGCGATCATTTTCGAGCGAGCGACGGTGGTGTTTGCGCGCTATTCTTTGGAAGCAGCAGCGAACCCCACGCCGCTGCCGCCCGCGGGGTATGGAGGCCGCGCACTGGGGATTGCGTAAGGAAGCCCGGACTAGTCCGGGCTTCGGGCGTTGTTTGGCACCAACGGACGGAGCCCGCCCACAACCCCGCGCTGCGGTGAGCGCCCGCCAACCTGACCGGCGTGCCAGGGCCGGCGCGCGAGAGCCCCCCACCACGCAGAGCCCCCTACAACGCCCGAAGCCCGGACCAAGCCGGGCTTCTCCTCCTGAGCTTCCTATGTTCGGGCGACAGCGGGTGCGAGAGGAGGGTACCGACCGAACCGCTGTGAGGACAAGGTAATCGGCGCGCGCTCCGACGGTTGTTACGGCCTTGAGACGGACCTGTTACGACCCTGAGAAACCCGCCGCTCCAGTGCGCGACCAGGTATGCGAACATGTGTTCGTATGATGGGACTCGGGCCCTGGCGGCCGATACGCGACCTTGAACGCGCGATCGCCCGCGGCGACCTGGCGATGTCCACTGCGCTGGCACGGGATGCCGAGCGCGAGTACGGACGACCGATACAGCTGGAGCTCGCCCTCAAGCTGGTCTCCCTGGCGGCGGCCGAGCAGAGCACCTACGACGCGTGGGCCTGCCGCTGGCTGGCGCGCTGGCTGAGCGAGAGTCGCGCGCCGAGGGTGGAGACCGCGGCGGAGCTGGCGGGCTGCCTGGCGGAGCTTCCCGCCGAGCCGCAGTTGCTCGAGGCGATGCTGGCGATGCTGCGGCAGTGATCGCACGGCCCGCGGCGCTCGCGACCTGAAACGAGCTGCACAAACTTGCGCGTCCCCGGCCGGAGGAGCTTTGAAACCGGGGGCGCGCCCACTCATTCCTTGCTGGACAGCCAGCTTAACATCTTCCCCGCATAGCGCAAACAGATCGTAATCTCCGCCACGTTGTTTGTCGCAAATTGCGACATTTTTCGGCGAGCGCAAGTCAAACTATCTGCACTCTCCTCGCGCCGGACGGATCGGCCCGGGACACCAGTGACCATCACCCGGGCTGAAGTGGCGCGGCCGTGATTCGATCAAGGGTTCAGCGGCGGATGCCGAGAACTCGTCTGTGAGGACGGTTGGGCACCTCAACAACGCCGCGCTGGCCGTGGTGGCGCTTCTGATCAGCGTCCACGCCGCCTTCTCGGCGGCATCGGTCGGCGACTATCGCGGCGATGCGAGTCCGGCTCTCACGGCCCTTCTTCATGGCGACCTGGATGCCTTCGGACGGGCACATCCGGCGATGGGCGACCTCTCCCTGCTCGTGCGGGCGCCGTTTGCGGGAATCGCCCACATCTGGCGCCCAACAGAAGTGACCGTCTACCGCTGGGGCGTGCTGCCGTGCGTCATCTCGCTCGCCGTGCTGGGTCTGTGGCTTGCGAGGATCGCCCGCACGCGCGGCACGGGCGCGGTCGGGCAGTGGGCGATCGTGCTGCTCTCGGTCCTCAATCCACTGGTCACGTCCGCGATCGCCCTGGGACATCCCGAGGAGCTGATGACCGCAAGCCTCTGCGTCGCTGCCCTGGTGGCGGCGTTGGAGCGTCGAGCGCTGCTGAGCACCGTGCTGTTGGGACTCGCGATTGCCTGCAAGCAGTGGTCGGTGGTCGCGATCCTGCCGGTCCTGTTGGCGCTGGAGCGCGACCGGGTGCGTGCCCTTGGCGGTGCGCTCGCGGTCGCGGCCGTCGTGACCATACCCGAGGTGGTGGGAGCGCCGGCGAGCTACCTGCACAACCAGCTTGCCCTTTCCCATGATTCCAGCTCCGGCTCCACACAATGGACCTGGTGGTGGGCGCTGACACCCAATGTCACGAAACATGTCACCGTCGAAGGCACCACGGTGCCATTCACGTTCCACACCCTCCCGCTTGCGGTCGAGCGGGCGCTGCGCCCGCTGGTCATCGTCGTGGACATCCTGGTCGCCGCGATCGTCGCCCGCGTGCGCGGTCTTCCGCTGCGCAGGGACGACGCCTTCGCACTGATGGCGCTCGTGCTGCTTCTGCGCTGTACGCTCAGCACCGAGACGGCGGAGTACTACCACGCGGGGCTGTTTCTGACCCTGCTCGCCTGGGACGCCGTGGCGGGTGAGCGCATCCCAATTCGCGCCCTCGCCGCAACCGTGGTCGCCTACGTGCTGTTCGATCGCCTCAGCTCGAGCGTGATCGGAGTTGCACCCTCGAGCCTCCTCTACGATGCGTGCACCGGCATCGTGTTCCTGCTGCTCGTGCAAACGCTCGCCAGGCCTCACTCGACCGCTTCGCAACGCAGGAGCCAGACCCTGGCGACCTCCACCCAGGTGTGATTCCCCGGCGGCGGCCATGGTTTTCGAGGGTTTGTTAAGTAGCAGGGTCGAAGTCGGCGGTGCTCATAGGCATCGCCGACCGACGGGGCCTCGATGAACGCCGACCTCGACCTTTCGCTTCGGGCCTGGACGAGGGTGCGCGTCAAGTCCTCCAAGCGCTCGAACTCGTTGCTACACGGCCATGCCGATAGCGGCCGAAGCTCACGCGCTCGTTGAGGGCCGAATGGTCGCAATCCGTGGCAGATGCGCCGGAACCGAGCGCCCCCGCATCAACCCTGTCTGACTCGAAAGCGACTGATTTGCAGGGTCTCCTGTGATCGGGGCGGCCGGATTTGAACCGGCGACCCCCTGCTCCCAAAGCAGGTGCGCTACCAAGCTGCGCCACGCCCCGTTGCACTCAAGGGTAGAGCCCGCGACGGCACTCGCGCACTCTGGCGTCCGCCGTGCAGCGCCGGGGCGCTCGCCGCCGGGGCCGGCCGCTGCTAGGGTGCGCCACCGTCATGGCCGACGTGCAACCAC
Organism: uncultured Solirubrobacteraceae bacterium; assembly: GCA_963779605.1. Taxonomy (GTDB): domain Bacteria; phylum Actinomycetota; class Thermoleophilia; order Solirubrobacterales; family Solirubrobacteraceae; genus Palsa-744. The sequence goes on along the minus strand of CAVZYR010000003.1, from coordinate 538,921 downwards.
TCCGCGCCCTTCACTACGAGCAGTCGGTGGCGGGGCCGCTCGCCGACGTGGTGGCGCCGCCGTACGACGTCATCGACGACGACCAGCGCGCCGCGCTGATAGCGCGCTCGCCGTTCAACGTCGTGGCCGTCGATCTTCCGCGGGGGGACCCGGATCCCTATGCGGTCGCGCGGGAACTGTTCGAGAGCTGGCAGCTGCAGGGCGCGATCGTGCGCGACGAGGAGCCCGCCGTGTGGGCTCATACGCAGGATTATTCGGGACCGGACGGGCAAAGGCTCACGAGGAGGGGGTTCTTCTGCCGCGTTCGCATCGAGGACTACGGCCCCGGTCGCGTTCGCCCGCACGAGCGCACGCACCCCGGCCCGAAGGAGGATCGGCTGCGTCTGACGCGAGCGACGCGGGCGAACATCTCGCCGATCTTCTCGCTCTACTCCGATCCCTCCCACGCTGCATGGGAGGCGCTGTCGCCGTCCACCGAGCAGGCGCCGTGGGGCGAGGTGAGCGACTCCGACGGGACGGTCCATCGCGTCTGGCGAGTGACCGACGCGGGGGCGATCGCCGCGGTGCAGTCCGCCGCGAGCAATTCAGAGTTGCTGATCGCCGACGGCCACCACCGCTACGAGACGATGCAGGCTTATGCGCAGGAGGTCGGGGGCGAGGGCGAGCACCGCTTCATCCTGATGTGCCTCGTCGCACTCGAGGACCCGGGCCTGACGGTGTTCCCGACGCATCGCCTGGTCCGTGGGCTGGACGAGGAGCGACAGCGGGCGCTCGAGGCGGCGCTGGCGCAGGACTTCGAGATATCCGAGGTTGCGATCGAAGAGCTCGCTCCGCCGGCCTCCTCCGAGGCGGCGGTTCTCGAACTCGGCTACTTCAACGCTCGCGACGGGCGCCCCCTGCGCCTGAGGCTGAAGGATCAGGCGATCGCCGACGCCGCGCTGCCTGGGCGCTCAGAGGCCTACCGTCATCTCGACACCGGCGTGCTCGAGGCGCTCGTGCTGAAGGGCGCACTCGGTCTCTCAGACGAGGACATCGCACACTTCAACGGCCTCTTCTACGCGCGAGACACCGCCGAGGCGCTGGCGATGGTGCGCTCGGGAGAGTACGACGCGGCCTTCCTGATGCGCCCCACACCCGTGGCCCAGGTCCGCGACGTGGCGGCCGCGGGCGAGAACATGCCGCCCAAGTCGACCTACTTCTTCCCTAAGCTGCTCACCGGACTGCTGTTCAACCCGCTGCAGTGAAAGGAACAGCTGTTGCGGGAGTACCATGTAAACACAGGTATCTAAACAGGGGAACTACATGACCCAAACGGGAGGGCTGACAAGGATGAGAGCCACGGCGCGACGAGACGATGGAACGTTCAGGCATACGGTGCAGGTGCGCGAGCACCAGTTGACGGTGGATGAGCCGATGGACCTCGGCGGCCACGACACCGGGCCCGATCCGCAGGAGCTGCTCGCAGTCAGCCTCGCCTCTTGCACGGCGATCACGATGGAGATGTACGCGGCGCGCAAGGGTTGGGACATCGGCCACGTCGAGATCGACGTCGAGTACACCCCCGCCGAGCGCGGATGTCCGACCAAGTTCGAGCTGGTGATGCGACTCGCCGACGACCTTCCCGAGGAGCAGGTGGAGCGCCTGCGCGTGATCGCCGCAAAGTGTCCGGTCCATCGTGTGCTCGATGGCGAGGTCATGTTCCAGGAGCGCCTCGAGCGCGTGAACATGGCCGCCTAGGCGTCCTCCCACCACGCCATCGATCAGATCGCGTCGGCACAGCAGACCCACGCGGCGGTGCTCGTCCCGCTGTTTTTGAGCTCCGCGGAGGAGGAGCCTCACGCGGTCTTCACCAAGCGCCGCGACGATCTGCGCCGCCACGCCGGGGAGATCTCGTTTCCCGGCGGCCGGCGCGACCCCGAGGACGCGGACCTCTCAGAGACGGCACTGCGCGAGGCCGAGGAGGAGATCGGCCTGCCCCGGCAGGAGGTGAGCCTCTTGTGGGAGCTTCCGCTGACGTCGACCTTCGTCACCAACTACCTGATCCATCCGTTCGTCGGCCTGATCCCGGCCGGGCTCGCCTGGCGGGTGTCGGCCGAGGAGGTGGAGGAGGTGCTGGAGCTGCCACTGGCCACGCTCCGTGCGAGCAAGACGCGAGCGCGGCTGACGCGTCGCGGAATCTCCTTCCAGACCGATGCCTTCGTCGTCGATGAGCACCTCATCTGGGGCGCCACCGCGCGGATCCTCGAGAACCTGCTGGTGCGGCTGGACTCCGCCGGTCTCAGCGCAGCCGCCCGTCCCACCGGAGCCTAGGCTCAGCCGCCTTCAAGCAGCGCATCGACCGCCGCTCGAGCGGCGGTCAGCCAGGCCTCAGAATCCTCGGCAGCGGCTCTCAGAAAAGCCACCGGCATGGCGTTGCGCTCGCCCGCGGCTCCGACGATGCGCTCGCCCTCGGACAGAACCTCCGGGGGCACGGTCGTGCCGGACGCCTCGTAGATGAAGCCGCGCACGGTCGTGTCGATGGCCTGCCCGAGGAAGAACTGAAGGCGCGAGCTGTGAAGGGCGCGCAGCCGTGCGGGCGCGCCTGAGGCGGAGCCGAGCAGCCAGCACGCGATCGTGACGTTCTCGAGCGCCCCTCGCAGAGTGGCCAGACGATCGGGTGTGCCGATCCAGCATTCCGCTCCGGTCGCCTCGATCGCCGGGCGCCCGGCCTCCGTGCGGGTGCTCGCGCGCACCGCTAACCCATCGGCCACCATCCGCGAGGCCAGCTGCCTGCCTCTGCAGCCGCCGCCTAGCATCAGGATCCGCGCCACGGCGGCGCATCTTACGCACCCCGCTCGCCGGGCTCGAGCCCCGCCTGCGCCCGGCCGTGCAGCCGCGAGCGAGCCTCCGGGTCCTCGAAGGCGCGAAACCTGCACTAGCATCCGCGTCCGGCGATCGGGAAGCAGACGCGCCCAAAGACCATGACCTCGCATCCCTCAGAACCCGCCCACGCGAACGCGAGCCCGCGATGAGCGCCGACGCCCAATCCGCTGACGCCCCCGCCGGGGATGTGGTGACGATGGAGAAGATCGTGGCGCTGTGCAAGCGGCGTGGCTTCGTGTTCCCGTCGTCTGAGATCTACGGTGGGGTCGGCTCCACCTACGACTATGGCCACTACGGCGTGCTGTTGAAGTCGAACGTCAAGAACGAGTGGTGGCGGGCGATGCTGCAGGAGCGCGACGACATCGTGGCGATCGACTCGGCGATCCTGCAACACCCCCGGGTGTGGGAGGCCTCCGGCCATCTCGCCGGCTTCACCGACCCGCTGGTCGATTGCAAGACCTGCGGCCAGCGCTTCCGGGCCGACCACCTGCAGGAGCTCCCGTGCGGGCGCAAACCGTCGAAGCATCCCGGTGAAAGCGACGAGTGCTCGCTGACGGAGGCGCGGGACTTCAACCTGATGTTCGAGACGACGATCGGTCCCGTGAAGGAGTCCGGCGCGACCGCCTACCTGCGCCCCGAGACCGCGCAGGGGATCTTCATCAACTTCAAGAACGTGCTGCAGTTCTCGCGCAAGAAACCCCCCTTCGGGATCGCGCAGGTGGGCAAGTCCTTCCGCAACGAGATCACGCCGGGAAACTTCATCTTCCGCACACGTGAGTTCGAGCAGATGGAGATGGAGTACTTCGTGCCGCCCGCCGAGGCCCAGCAGTGGTTCGAGCACTGGCTGTCCGAGCGCGAGCGCTGGTATGTCGAGCTCGGCATCCGGCCCGACCACCTGCGCCTGCGGGCGCACGACCCCGACGAGCTCTCGCACTACTCATCGGGGACGAGCGACGTGGAATACCTGTTCCCGATCGGCTGGTCAGAGCTCGAGGGAATCGCAAACCGCGGCGACTTCGACCTCACCCAGCACGCGAAGTTCTCCGGCGAAAAGCTCGAGTATTTCGACCAGGGCACCGGTGAACGCTACGTGCCCCATGTGATCGAGCCGGCGGCGGGAGCCGACCGCGCGACGCTGGCGTTCCTGGTGGACTCCTACGAGGAGGAACTGATCACGCGCGAGGGCACCGGCGAGGGAGAGACGCGGACCGTGCTGCGGCTGCACCCGCGCCTGGCTCCGATCAAGGCGGCGGTGCTGCCGCTCGTGGGCAAGGACGGTCAGCCGGAGCTCGCGCATGAGGTCCATCGCGCGCTGCGCGCGCGCGTGCAGGCGGAGTACGATGGCGGCGGCGCGATCGGCAGGCGCTACCGCCGTCAGGATGAGATCGGTACGCCTTTCTGTTTGACGATCGACCATCAGAGCCTCGAGGATGGCACCGTCACGTTGCGCGATCGCGACTCGCTGGCGCAGGAGCGCCTGGCGATCGAGGGCATCGCCGAGGAGATCGAGAACCGCATCATCGCCCCCTGGAAGACACCAAAGCTAGGCTGAGTAGGCCCGGTCTTTTATGTATACCCGAAGCTAGGCTGAGAAGGAGAGACATGGATTTCGACCTGACCGACGAGCAGCGCCTGATCAAGGAGACCGCGCGGGAGTTCACCGACAACGAGATCGTGCTGCAGTCGCGCGAAAACGCGCGCAACCACCACTTCGACGTGGAGCTCGTCAAGAAGGTGGCCGAGCAGGGCTATCTCGGCGCGATCGTCCCGCCCGAGTACGGTGGCGCGGGCCTCGACTACTTCAGCTACGGCCTGGTCGTGGAGGAGATCGGGCGCGGCGACTCCGCGATCCGCACGGTCATCTCGGTTCAGACCTCGCTGGTGTGCTCGGGCATCGTCAAGTTCGGCTCCGAGCAGCAGAAGCAGAAGTACCTGCCCAAGCTGTGCTCGGGCGAGTGGCTCGGGTGCTTCGGGCTGACCGAGCCGGACACGGGCTCCGACGCCGCCAACCAGAAGACGCGCGCGAAGAAGACAGACTCCGGCTGGGTCCTCAACGGCGCGAAGATGTGGATTTCGATGGCCAACTACGCCAAGCTGGCGCTGATCTTCGCCCAGACGGACCCGGAGCTCGGACACAAGGGGATCGCATGCTTTCTCGTGGACACCGACCAACCCGGCTACAGCGCGCAGACGATCGAGCACAAGATGGGCCTGCACGGCTCGGACACGGGGTCGATCTCGCTTGAAGACGTGGAGGTCTCAGACGACGACATGCTCGGGGAGGTCGGCGACGGCTTCAAAATCGCGATGTCCAATCTCGACTCCGGGCGCTACTCGGTTGCGGCCGGCTGCGTGGGCATCTGCCAGGGCTGTGTGGATGAGTCCGTCAACTACGCCAAGGAGCGCGAGCAGTTCGGAAGGCCGATCGCGAGCTTCCAGCTGGTGCAGGCGATGATCGCCGACATGGTCCTGAAGACCGACGCCTCGCGGCTGTTGGTCTGGCGCGCGGGCTGGCTGAAGGACAAGGGGCGCCCGAACACGATTGAGACCTCGATCGCAAAGCTGCACGCAACGGAGGCCTCGCTCGAGTGTGCGAACCTCGCGATTCAGGTGCACGGCGGCGCCGGCTACGTCGACGACCACCCGGTCGAGCGCTATTTCCGCGACGCGCGCGTGACGACCCTGTATGAGGGAACCTCGCAGATCCAGAAACTGATCATCGGGCGCGGGATGACCGGGATCAATGCGCTCGTGCCCGCCTGAGGTGGACGCGGCGGACGCCATCTCGATGCCCCACGCGAGCGAGTGATGGAGGATGAAGCGGCCGGCGGCGCCGGCCCGGTCGGCGAGCCTGCAAGCGTCATAGGGGTACTCGGGGCAGGCACGATGGGCGCGGGCATCGCGCAGCTCGCGTGTCGCTCGGGTGCCCACACGCTGCTGTATGACCCGATCGAGGAGGCTTTGCAGCGAGGCATCCAGGGCGCGCGGGCGGGCCTTGAGAAAGAAGCCGCACGCGGGCGCCTGAGCGAGGAGGATGCGGGGGCCTCCGCCGAACGCCTGCAGGGGGTTGACGATCTCGGCGCACTGGCCCCGTGTGAGCTCGTGATCGAGGCGGTGCCCGAGCGTCTCGATCTCAAGCATGAGCTCTACCGAGCGCTGTCTGAGATCGTGGCCGAGCAGTGCGTGCTCGCGACCAACACCTCCTCCCTGCTCGTAACCGCGATCGCGGCGGCCGCCAGCCACCCCGAGCGGGTGGTGGGCATGCACTTCTTCAACCCCGCGCCGGTGATGCGCCTGCTGGAGGTGGTCGCGGGCGAGCAGTCCTCGCAGGCGGCGCTGGCGCTCGCCCAGGCCACCGGCGAGGCGATGGGAAAGACCGTCATCCGCGCGCACGACGGACCCGGCTTTCTGGTCAATCGCTGCAACCGGCCGTTCGGACTCGAGGCGCTGCGGCTGCTGCAGGAACGAATCGCGGACATCGAGACGATCGACCGTATCTGCCGCATGCAGGGCGGCTTTCGGATGGGGCCGTTCGAGCTGATGGACCTGGTCGGCGTGGACACGGGGTTCGAGGTCTCAAAGAGCTTCTTCGAGCAGAGCTTCGGAGAGCCCCGCTGGCGCCCGTCGCCGATCGCGGCACGCTACGTCGCGGCCGGGCTGCACGGGCGCAAGAGCGGGCGCGGCTACTACCAATATGGCGCCGGGGGCTCAGGCGAGGGCGCGGGCCGCGGTCAGTACCGGAGCGAGGACCCCGCCCCGCTTCAGACGGGCACGCCGGGCCACGGCGAAGGCGTCGTGATCATCGCCGGCGAGTGCGTGCTCGCGGATGAGCTTCGCGCCGCGGCGGTGCAGGCCGGCTATGAGGTGCGCTCCCCCCACGCACCCACCGGCGGCGTGCTGCCGGCACTGATCGTCGACTGCGGCTGCGATCCGCCGCCGCGAGAGGGCGCGCGCAGCGCGGAGGCGGGCAGGCCCGACCGCCGGGCGGGCGTCCAGCCCCAGGGCGGCGCGCGCCTGCTGCTGTGCGCGAAGGGATCGCTCGGCGCCCTCGACCCCGGCGGCAGCGCGGTCGGGTTTCACGTGCTGGGGCCACTCGATCAGGCGGAGCTCGTCGAGCTTACCCGCAGCGACAGCTCCTCTCCGCTGGCCGCGGCGCGCGCCGAGCGCTTCTTTGAGGCACTCGGCAAGCACACCAGCTGGGTCGGCGACGCGCCGGGCCTCGTGCTCGGCAGGATCGTCTGCCAGGTGATCAACGAGTCGGCATTCGCGCTCGGGGAAGGCGTGGGCGACGCGCAGGACATCGACACAGGCATGGTGCTCGGGCTGAGCCACCCGCGCGGCCCGCTGGCGTGGGCGGACGCGATCGGCTTGGAGCACGTGCTGACGGTGCTCGACGCACTGTGCGAGGAGTACCAGGAGGACCGTTACCGGCCCGCTCCGGCGCTGCGCCGCCTCGTGCGTTCAGGACGGCTCGGGCGCGCGGCGGGGGCGGGCTTCTTCGACTACGACGCGGACGCCTGAGCGCGAATCTCACGCTCTCATCCGCAGCGGCGTTCAATCAGGGTGAGTAGCGCGCTGCCGCCTTTCCAGCGATTTCTCGACGCCCATCGCGACGCCGTGTGGCGCTTCCTGGTCTCCTCGGTCGGCTACTCGGAGGCCGAGGACTGCTTCCAGGAGACCTTCATCGCCGCGCTGCGCGCCTACCCGCGGCTGCGCGAGGACTCGAACCTGCGCGCCTGGGTGCTGACGATCGCCCACCGCAAGGCCTTGGACGCGCACCGCGGCCGCGGCCGGCGCGCGCTGCCGGTGGCCGACCCCGCCGTCCTCGACGGACGTGCGGCGGCGTCGCGCCCGGCACGCGACGAGGCGCTGTGGCAGGCCGTCAAAGATCTGCCCGCGCGCCAGCGCTCGGCGGTCGTCCTGCGCTACGTGGCCGATCTCCCCCACCGTGACATCGCCGCCGCGATCGGCTGCTCAGAGGAGGCGGCTCGCCGCTCGCTGCACGAGGGACTGACGAGATTAAGGAAGGTGGTGCCAGCATGAAGAGTCGCACGCCGCATCAGACCAACACGATCGAGGAGGCGCTCGGACGCGGCGCAGCGCCACGGCATGGCGAGGCGCTCGAGGGCGGGCGCACAGCGAGGGCACGCGAGGCCGGCGACGCCGCCCGGCGACTCGCTGCCCGCATCGGCGCCGAGGGGCTCGCGGACGTCGGCTACGCGACCGTGGATTCGCCGTTCGGCACGCTGCTGGTGGCCAACACCAAGCGGGGTCTTGTGCGGCTTGCGTTTCCCGAGGAGGACGTCGACTCGGTGCTGGAACGTCTCGCGCGACGAATCTCTCCGCGGATCGTCGAGACGCCGAGGCCCCTGGACCCGGTGCGACGAGAGCTCGATGAGTACTTCAGCGGGCGTCGGCGCGAGTTCGAGCTACAGCTCGACTGGACGCTCGTGGGGCGGTTCGGACGGCGGGTGCTGGGCGTGACCGCCGAGATCCCCTACGGCGGAGTGCTCAGCTACGGCGAGGTGGCCGCCGACGCGGGCAGCCCGCGCGGGTCGCGCGCCGCGGGCAACGCTCTCGGCTCGAACCCGATTCCCATCGTCATACCGTGCCATCGCGTGCTGCGCGCCGGCGGCGCGCTGGGCGGCTACGGCGGGGGCCTCGAGCGCAAGCGCTGGCTGCTCGAGCTCGAGGGCGCGCGCGCATCGAGGAGCACGGACTCCGGCAGGCCGCCGAGCCCCTGAAAAATCGGCCCCAGGCGAACGTTTCGCCCGCCGATTGCCGATACTGGCGCGATGGATCCTGCCAGCGGCGAAGTCGGGGTGGTCAGCGACGCGGTCCCGCGCCGCCTCGCCGCGGGCGATGGGCTGCGCGCAATCGCGGTGATGTTCGTGCTTGTGTTCCATGCCGCGATCGCGACGCTCCTGTGGAAGCTCGGCCACGGCTCGGTCAACGGCGAAGGAACCGCGAGCCAGTTCAAACCGATTTTCGGCCCGCTCTCGCCCGAGTTCGTGAACATGCGCGCGGGGATCTACATCTTCTTCGTGCTCTCCGGCTACCTGCTCTCCCGCCCGTTCCTCGCCGCCTACCTGCTGGGCACCCCGACCCCCTCGGTGTCGCGCTACTTTCGCAATCGCGCGCTGCGCATCATCCCCGCCTTCTGGGTCGTCACCACCGTGTATGTGATCTGGAGCCGGGGCGCCAACGGCGGAGGCATCGCCGGGCTGGTGGCCGTGTACGGGTTCTCGCAGAACTACTACTCGACGACCGCGGCCTCGATCATCGGCCAGGCCTGGACGCTCGATATCGAGGTCGCCTTCTACATCCTGTTGCCGATCGTCTCAGCCTTCGCGCTCGCCACCAAGCGCCGCATGCAGACAACGCCGATGGTGCGCCTGGCGATCGTGCTCACCGTGCTGCTCGGGGCCTACGTCCTCAGCCTGTACTTTAAGCACGAGACCGGCAACCCGATCACCCTCACCTACAACCTCGGCGACTATCTGTTCGCGTTCATCCCGGGCGTGGCGCTGGCGGCGATCGAGCCGTTCGCCGCGCCGCGTCTGCGCGGGACGCGTTCGGGTCACATCTGGACATGGGGAATGCTCGCGCTGTGCCTGGCGCTGTTCGCCGCGTTCATCTCGGTGCCTGTTCCCCACTATGGCGCTCGCGTCGTCCTCGTGAGCCTCGGCTGCGGGGCGCTCTTGGGGGCGCCGCTGGTGCTGCAGTGGACGACCGGGGGCTGCTGGAAGGTGTTCGACAACCGGGTGATGCACTGGATCGGCACCCGCTCCTACGGGATCTACCTGATCCACCTCGGGCTGATGGAACATGTGCTCGCCCGGTTCGGGCACAGCCACGGGGTCAGGACGACGTTCGTGCTACTGCTCATCGGGGTCACGATCGTGACGTTCATTGCGGCTGACCTGCTGTGGCGGTTCGTCGAGCAGCCGGCGCTCGAGCGGCGCCTGCCGTGGCGCCAGGCCGAGTTCAGGCGATCGGCCCCCGCCGCGCCCTGAGACGAGCCTCCTGCCAATGCAGCGGGACGGTCCAGATCAGCCGGCTGCCGGCTGCCGCGCCGCTGCGGGCGGCGCCCACTGCGCCTCGGCCAGGTCACCAACCGGCATCTCTGTCGGCGTCGGCACCTCGGGCGTGTCGCGCAGGTACCACTCCGCGTCGAGCGCCGCCTCACACCCGGACCCGGCGGCGGTTATCGCCTGGCGGTAGGTGTGGTCCACGAGGTCGCCTGCTGCGAACACCCCGGGAAGCTTCGTCCGGGTCGACTTGCCTGCGGTGATCAGGTAGCCGTCCTCGTCGATGTCGAGCTGGCCCTTGACGATCTCAGACTGGGGCTCGTGGCCGATCGCGACGAAGGCGCCAGTCACAGGCAGCTCACGCTCCCCGCCGGTCTCGGTGTTCGTCAGCGTCGCATGGCCGAGTGCGCCGTTCTCGCCGGCCACGAACTCCTTCACCGTATACGGCGTCAGCAGCTCGATGTTCTGCTGCGCGCGAGCGCGCTCGAGCATGATCTTCGAGGCCCGGAAGTCCGGGCGACGGTGCACGATCGTCACCTTGCTGGCGAACTTCGACAGGAAGATCGCCTCCTCCATCGCCGAGTCCCCGCCGCCCACGATGACCGTCTGGGCGTCGCGAAAGAAGGCTGCGTCGCAGGTCGCGCAGTAGCTGACCCCGCGGCCACCGAGCTCGACCTCTCCCGGCACGCACAGCTTCTTGTGCTCGGCGCCCATCGCGAGGATCACGGTGCGCGCCTTGTGCTCTGTGTCGCCGACCCAAACGCTGTGCACGCCGCCCGGCTCGCTCGCGAGCGCCACCCGGTCGGCCTGCTCGGTGATGAGGCGGGCGCCGAAGCGCTCTGCCTGATCGCGGAACTTCTGCATCATGTCCGGGCCCATCACGCCGTCGGGGAAGCCCGGGTAGTTCTCGACATCGGTCGTCTGCTGCAGCAGCCCACCCCATGCGAAGCCCTCGATCACGAGCGGGTGGAGATTGGCGCGCGCGGTGTACAACGCGGCCGTATATCCGGCCGGGCCGCTGCCGATCACGATCACGTTCTCGATGTCCATCTCATCTCCGATCCTCGCCCGACTGCCTCGGGTCACTTTACTTTGTAAAGTATAGCGCCTGCGCCTCGTTTTCTATCACGAACCCTGGAGCGCTCCGGCGGCTCCGGCCGCTCCGGTGGCCGCGGCCGGCTCACCGTGGGCCGAGGATGCCGGGGGCGCGCTCTGCTCGTCACGCCAGCGCGCCACGGTGCGGCGCAGCTGCAGGTAGGCGACCGCGCCCAGCGGCGTGGGCAGCCAGAAGGAGATCGCGCGATAGGACAGCACCGCGAGCACGGCGAGTTTGAAGTTCACGCCAAAGGCGGCGAACGCGCCGATCATGCCTCCCTCGACACCCCCCAGCCCGCCCGGCAGCGGCAGCAGGTTGCCGAGCGTGCCTATGAAGTAGGCCATCACGATCACCGCGAACGGCGGCGGCGAGCCGAACGCGTGGAACATCGCCCATAGGACCGAGATGTCAAAGCCCCACCACGCCAGCGCTCCCAGCAGCCCGACGTCGCGCGAGCGGATCAGCTCGATCGCCGTGCGGATGCCGCTCGCCGCCAGCGCCGGCACCGTCACCCCCCGAGCCACCCAGTGGGCCAGGCGCCCGGAGCCGGACGCCCAGCGCGCGAGGCGCCGCTCGATGTCGCCCGGCAGCATCGCCACCGCACCGGCCAGCGCGAGCACGGCGGTGGCCACGATGGCGGGCACGATCGTGATCGCGAACGAGCCGCCGCCCGCGAACAGGCCGGTGCCGAGGCCGATGCCGACGATCACCAGCGAGCCCATGTAGACCGAATACAGCAGCGCCAGAAACGCGACCATCCGGCAGGCGACCAGCCGCGGCTCCATCCCCGAGCGGCGCAGGGCCCAGGCCGTCAACGCCACCCCCCCGGCCCCGCCGGCCGCGAACAGGCGCGTCGCGGCCACGCCGGCCATTGTTATCTGGTAGCTCTCGAGCCAGCCGATGCGACCGGGCCCGCGCACGAACACCACGCGAAACAGCACGACATATCCGGCAAACGAGAGCAACTCGAGCACCACGCCGATCGCGATCCACCACTTGTCTCCGTGCTCGATGTGGTGCACCGCCTTGCCGACCCCGGCGAGGTTGGGCAGCACGAAGTAAAGGAAGCCGACGCCCGCGAGGATGAACACGGCAAAGCCGACCGCTCGCCGGCGCGTGACCTGCACTCGCGGCATCTCCTCCTCGTGCGCCGCCTCCCCCCGCTCCGGCGCGGCGCTGGGCGCCGGTGCCTCGTGCGCGGCGCCGATCGTCGGCTCGCGCCCGTCCTGCGCCGGCCCACCGCCGTCATCGGTCATCTCGTGCGCTTCGCAGATTGCCTCGGGCCGGTTCTCCTGCGACATCGCCTCGCGCCCACTCCCCGTTCAGGTCGTCTCGTGGGCGATCGACTCCAGCGCGGCGACCGCGCGCCCCACGCGCGCGAACACCGGTGCGGCCGGCCGCTCGAGCCGCCGCACAGCGCCCGCGAGCGCCGCTCCCGCCAGCAGATCCACGAGGTAGTGCTCGCCCAGGTAGACGAGCGCGAACCCGAGCACGGTCGCGTAGGAGAACCCGAGCGCGCCCGGCAGCCATCCCACCTCGGCTAGCAGAAGTGCAGCCATCACGGATGTGGCGAAGTGCAGCGAGGGCATCGCGGCCAGGGGATTACCTCCGAACACACTGTAGAGCGAGCCCCAGCCGTCTCGCCAGAAGAACTCTCCGTACTCGACCATCATCCGCCGCACTGCCGGCTTGCCGGAGCTGCTCTCGGCTGCCGCGGAGGCCGCGTACCACGGCGGCGCCGTCGGTGCCAGCCAGTAGACGCTCGCCCCGATATCGAACACCGCATATGTCATCACGGCGGCGCGGGGAAAACGCTCCGGGTGACGCGCGAGGATGTACACGAGCGCGCCGTGCGGCACCATGAACCACATCCAGTGGGCCCACACGAGCCCGCTGTCGAGCACCCCCCATTGCGCTCGCTCAGGCCGCCCGCGCGCGAGCGCGCGCTGCAGACGCAGCGACGGCAGCTCGCCCAGGCCGAGCAGGCGGTCGGCGACGATCGGGTAGTCGATGTGCACCCTCCTCGCCTGGGCGGCGGGATCGTCGTGAGGGGACTTGTAGGCCGCGACGTATGCCCACATCTGCAGAGCGCATGTGCCGAGGTCGCGCGCTCGAGAGCGGGGCAGGGCGACACATAGGCCGAACGGAGCGGCAAAGGCTACGGCCTGCGTGAAGACCGCGGGGGCCGGCACCCGCTTGCGCAGGAGCGGCGCGGCGACTCCTGCGGCGACGACACCCCAGGCGGCTGCTGTGAGGGCCCTCCTCATGCTCGACCGCCGCACTCCACTCAAGTATATGGCGAGCTCCGGCGCGCGCCCGCTCAGCTACCGGCGGCGACGGACTCCGTCATCTGCGCCTGCGCATATTGGCCCGCGGCGCGCACGAGCCCCTCCACGACCGGGCTCGCCGGGTCGGCCTCCGGATGCCACTGCACGCCCAGCACGAAGTGCCTGCCCGGAAGCTCGATCGCCTCCGGGAGCCCGTCCAGTGACGAGGTCCCGCTCACCTGCAGACCCTCGCCCAGCCGATCGACGCCCTGATGGTGATGGGACTTGGCGGCGTGTCGTGCCTCGCCGACCACGCGCGTGGCGAGCGTGTCCTCGAGCAGCTCGACGTCGTGATCGGCGCCGTCGAAGGAGCCGGCCACGCGCCGGTGCTGCTCGTGGCCGAAGCGCTCGGGCAGATGCTGAAGCAGTGTTCCGCCGCGGGCCACGTTGATCAGCTGCATGCCTCGGCAGATGCCGAGAACGGGGAGATCCAACTCGATCGCGCCACGGGTGAGCGCGATCTCGAAGGCGTCGCGCTCGGCCACCGTGCCGACGGTCTCGGCGTGCGCCGGCTCCCCGTAGGAGAGCGGGTCGATGTCGGCGCCGCCGGCGAGCAGAAGGCCGTCGATCAGCTCGAGCGCCTCGGCGGGATCCTCGACGATCCGCTCATCGGGCGGGAGCATCAGCGCGAAGCCCCCGGCCAGCTGCACGGCCTCGACGTAGTTGCGCGGCAGAAGCAGGGCGGGCTGCTCCCACACGCTCCAGCATGCCTGCTCGACGGCGGTGCAGATGCCGATGATCGGTCGCCTCATGCCTTACACCATAGGATCAACCAGGCCGACGGGCGTCCACCGCGTTGGCGCAGTCCACCGACGACCCGCTTACAGGAGAGGAGACCATGACCGCGTCCACCACCCAGTTTGAGACGGTCAACGTGCACCTGGCCGACGGCTTCGCGACCGTCGAGCTGAATCGACCCGAGGTGCTGAACGCCTGGAACGCGCAACTCGGAGCGGATCTGCTCGCGGCCCTGCGTGACGCGGCCGCTGAGGAGACGGTGCGTGCGGTGATCCTCACCGGCGCCGGGCGCGGCTTCTCCTCCGGGGCCGACCTGAAGGACATGAGCGCCCGCGACAGCAGCGCCGACGGTACCCCGGACGTGTACGGGATGCTGACCGAGCGCTACCACCCGATCATGTACGCCATCCGTGAGATGCCGAAGCCGGTTATCGCAGCCGTCAACGGCGGCGCCGTTGGCATCGGCTGCTCGCTCGCGCTGTGCTGCGATCTGATCGTGGCGGCGGAGAGCGCGTACTTCCTGCTCGCGTTCGTGAACATCGGCCTGGTCCCGGACGGCGGCTCGTCTCTGTTCGTGCCCACCCGCGCGGGAATGGCCCGTGCGACAGAGATGGCGATGCTGGGAGAGCGGATCGCGGCAGCGCAGGCACTCGAATGGGGCCTCGTCAACCGTGTCGTCCCCGACGCGGCCCTGACCGAGGAGACGACGGCGCTCGCGAGCAGGATGGCCGTCGGGCCGACGCGCTCCTACGCGGGGACCAAGCGCCTGATCAACAGCTGGATGTATTCGCGCATGGACGAGCAGCTTGATCTGGAGGCGCGCATCCAGCAGGAGATGGCGGGAAACGAGGACTTCCTGGAGGGCGCGAGAGCGTTCGTGGAGAAGCGTCCCGCGCGCTTCTCCGGGCGCTAGCCCGCGCTCGTGGCAAAAGTCATCAAGCGCGCCCCGCCCGGGGCTGAATAGAATCCCCGCCGCCTTGGGCCATCTCGTCCCCTCAATGCTTGCGTTCTTCACCCCGCGGTCGGGCGGATCCCCCAACGCGGACCAGATCAACAGCCTTTACAAGATCACCCTCTACATCGCGCTGGTCATCTTCGTCCTGGTCGAGGGCGCGCTCGCCTACGCGCTCGTCAAGTTCCGCGCGCGCAAGGGCGCGGTACCCGCGCAGATCCGCGGCAACACCCGTCTCGAGGTCGGCTGGACGGCCGCCGCGGCGGTCATCCTGCTCGCGCTGGCGGTCGTCACGTTCGCGAAGCTCTCCTCCATCCAGAACCCGCCCAACTCGAGCCCGACCGGCGATCAGCTGTTCGGCGACAGCGGCCTGCTGTACGCGAGCGCCGAGCGCAAGCTGCCCCCCAACGGCAAATCCCTGAACATCACGGTGATCGGGCGCCAGTACATCTGGCAGTACATCTATCCGGGCGCAAACGAACCCGACGGCCTCGGCGCCCCGTACTCCTACGAGGAGATGGTCGTCCCAACCAATACGACGGTCACCCTCGACATCGTCTCCGAGGACGTCGTGCACTCGTGGTGGATCCCCGAACTCGGAGGGAAGTTCCAGGCCGTGCCCGGGTACCACAACTACACCTGGTTCAAGATCCCAAAGCCCGGACTCTTCCACGGGCAGTGTGCCCTGCTGTGCGGGCGCGGCCACGCGCGCATGATCGCGACCGTGAAGGCGGTGCCGCCCGCCCAGTTCGAAGCCTGGCTGGCCTATCAGAAGAAGCTGATCGCCCAGGCCAATGCCGCGGCGCAGGTGGCACGAGCGAAACTGAACGCCCAGACGGGCGCCGGACAGGTAGAAAACCCATAGGAGACCGAGGAGACCCGCCCGCGACATGGCCACCTACCTAGCCCCCATCCCCCAGGTCAGCACCCACCGGGTCGAACCCGAGGCGCGCGGCTGGACGAGCTGGATCACGACGACCGACCACAAGCGCATCGGGATCATGTACATGGTCACGACGTTCGTGTTCTTCTGCCTGGGCGGAGTCGAGGCGCTGATCATGCGCGTGCAGCTCGGCGCCCCGAACAACACGCTGGTGACGCCGGAGACCTACAACCAGCTGTTCACGATGCATGGAACGACGATGGTGTTCCTGTTCGTCGTGCCGATGATGGCGGGGCTTGCGAACTACTTCGTGCCGCTGATGGTGGGCGCGCGCGACATGGCCTTTCCGCGCCTGAACGCGCTCTCCTACTGGCTGCTGCTGGCGGGTGGCATCGTCTTCTACGCCTCGATCTTCTGGAACCCGCCGGAAGCGGGCTGGACCAGCTACGCGCCGCTTTCCAACGCGATCTACTCCCCCAGCGGCGGCCAGGACGCGTGGATCTATTTGATCCACCTGACGGGCCTGTCCTCGATCCTGGGGGCGATCAACTTCTACGCGACGGTCGCCAACATGCGCGCGCGCGGAATGAGCTGGGGGCGGCTGCCGCTGTTCGTGTGGGCGATCCTCACCTACTCGGTGCTGATCATCTTTGCGATGCCGGTGATCGCCGCGGCGGTGACGCTGCTGCTCACCGACCGGCACTTCGGCACGCACTTCTTCGACCCCAGCGAGGGGGGGTCGCCGCTGTTGTGGCAGAACCTGTTCTGGTTCTTCGGGCACCCCGAGGTCTACATCATGGTGCTGCCCGGTTTCGGCCTGGTCTCAGAGATCCTGCCGGTGTTCGCGCGAAAGCCGATCTTCGGCTACAAGGCGATCGCCGCCTCGACGGTGGCCATCGCCTTTTTGGGCTTCCTCACCTGGGCCCACCACATGTTCACCGCTCCCATCCCCGAGGCGATCCTCGTGTTCGTGATGCTGAGCTCGTTCCTGATCGCCGTTCCGACGGGCGTGAAGATGCTCAACTGGATCGCCACCCTGTGGCGCGGCACGATCGAATTCAAGACGCCGCTGCTGTTCTGCGCGGGCTTCATCGCGCTGTTTTTGATCGGCGGCATCTCAGGCGTGTTCCTGGCCGTCTTCCCGGTCGACTGGCAACTGAACGAAACCTACTTCGTGGTCGCCCACATCCATTTCGTGCTGATGGGCGGCGCCGTGTTCACGGTGTTCGCGGCGATCTACTATTGGTTCCCCAAGATCACGGGGCGCATGCTGAGCGAGGACCTGGGGAGGCTGAGCTTCTATCTGATGTTCGTGGGATTTCTGGTGACCTTCCTGATCCAGCACGTGATCGGTCTCGACGGCATGCCGCGGCGCGTGTACGAGTACCCGAACGTCGGCCACCTGGCGCTGTACAACCTGATCTCGACGGTCGGTTCGTTCATCCTCGGGGCGGGCGTGCTCGTGACGATCATCAACGTCGCGCGCAGCCTCAAGGTCGGCGTGGTGGCCGGTCCGGACCCGTGGCGGGCGAACACGCTCGAGTGGTTTACGACCTCGCCGCCGCCGGCCAACAACTTCGACGTGCTGCCGCTCGTGCGCTCGGCCGAACCGATGAAGGACATCCGCCGCGAGGTCGAGCAGCGGAGCAGCGGACGGGGTGGCACGGGAGGGACCCACGATGGCGTCACGGTTCCCGCCGGGGCCACGCAGGTGGGTATCTGATGGCAAGCGCGCCCCCCGTCGGCGCGACGACCGCGCTCGAGCCGCAGGGCTCCGGTGGCGCCGTCTACGTGGCGCCGGCTCCGCGCGCGCGACAGCTGCTCAGCGACTACATCGAGCTGACCAAGCCGAAGGTGCAGTCGCTCTTGCTGCTGACGACGATCGCAACTATGTACGTCGCCGGCGACCCCTCGCCGCTGCTGGTCGCCCTCACCTGCCTGGGCGGCTATCTGTCGGCCGGCGGCGCCGGCGCCGTGAACCACTGGTTCGATCGCGACATCGACGCGCGCATGGCTCGCACGGCCGCGCGACCGGTTCCCTCAGGGCGCGTGTCGCCACGCGCGGCGCTGGCGTTCGGGATCACGCTCGCGGGGCTCTCGCTGCTCGAGCTGTCGCTGGCTGTGAACCCGCTCGCGGCGGCCCTGTCGTTCGCCGGATTCCTCGGCTACGTGTTCGTCTACACGGTCTGGCTGAAGCGGCGCACACCCCAGAACATCGTGATCGGCGGAGCCGCCGGGGCGGTCCCCCCGCTCGTCGGCTGGGCGGCGGTCACGGGGTCCGTCAGCGGCACCGCGGTGCTGTTGTTCTTCGTCGTCTTCTTCTGGACCCCGCCCCACTTCTGGGCGTTGTCGCTGCTGATGAAGGACGACTATGCGAAGGTCGGCGTGCCGATGCTTCCGGTGGTGCGCGGAGAGGCCGAGACTCGCCGGCAGATCCTGCTCTACTCGGTGCTCCTGTACGCGGTCACGCAGCTGCCCTTCTGCGCCGGCGGCTTCGGTGCGATCTATCTCGTCGCCTCCGTCGTGCTGGGACTCGGCTTCGTCGCGGGCGCGATCCGTCTGTACCGCCGCGCCGACCGGCGCTCGGCACTGAAGCTGTACCTGTACTCGCTCGCCTATCTCGCGCTGTTGTTCTGCGCGATGGTCGCCGATGTCCACCTGTAGGCCCCCCCGCGCAGGGTATTGTTTGCGCCCGCGATGAACCGACGCCTCGCCAACAAGAACATCCGCACCGGCTTGATCGTGAGCGCCATCTGCATGTTCATGTTCGGCATCACGTTCGTGGTGGCGGCCGTCTACGTGGCGTGAGCCCGCTCGACCCCGAGATCCCGCCCGCCGGCGAGGAGATTCATCTCCCGGGAGGGAGCATCCTGCCCGTGCTGACAGCGGTCGGGATCACGCTCACGCTCGTGGGCATCACAACCTTCATCGAGTTCACGGTCGTCGGGGTGGTGCTCACAATCGGCTGCATCGTGCGCTGGATCAAAGACACCCGACACGAAATCGACGAGCTCCCGCTCGACTGACCGGGGGCGTCGCGCAGGTTGCCCCCACCGCGCGCGACACCTCCGGCCCCTCTCGCCCTCGGGGTCCCCTCACCCCACCGCCGCGCTGGCCGGCACGGAGCAGATCGCGCCGTCCCCGGTCCAGCAGCGCACGACGTCGCGGACGGACAAGATGCCAACGGTCTCGCCGCGCTCGAGCACGATCAGGTGGCGAAAGCCGCCGTTCACCATCGCTACGGCCGCCTCCTCAAGGGACCAGTCGGGAGCGGCGAACACGACCTCGCGGGTGAGATGATCGGCGACCGGCTCGCTGTCGGGATCCTGTCCGTGCGCCAGCGAGTGCAGGATGTCACGCTCGGTGATGATCCCGGGGCCATGACCTTCGGGGTCGATGACGACGGCCGCGCCGACCCCGCGGTCGGACATCAGCCGCGCGACGGCGCGCAGGGTGTGCCCCGGTCCGACGGTGAGGACCGTGGGGGTCATGCCTTCCCGAACCTGCATTCCCGGCTCCTTTCGCTCTCGGCCTCGAGGCAAGCGGCTGGCCCAGTTATTTGCAACGATTGCCTCAATCTACTCGGAGGGGCCTCGGGCGTCAAGGTCCCGGCCGTTCGAGTGACAGAGGCATTAGGATCACGCCTCCCGATGGAGAGGATCGCCCAAGACACACGCCTCGCAAGTGCCGGTGACGCCGCCGATGTCTAGGCGGGCCTCGATCACGCTGGCCGCCGTCCTCGCGGTGATCGCCACCGCGATCGGGATCGCGCTGAGCTACGTGATCCACTGGTTCCCCGTGCAGGCCTCCACGCAGGCCCACGAAAGCGACAAGCTGTACCACGTCCTCGTGATCGCGACGATCCCGATCTTCGTGCTGGTCGTGTCGGTGATCCTCTACTGCGTCTGGCAGTTCCGCATGAGACCGGGCGAGGAGCTCAAGGACGGACCGCCGATTCACGGCAACACTCGTCTCGAGGTCTTCTGGACGGCGTTGCCGGCGGTGCTGCTGCTGGGGATGGTGGGCTACTCGTTCGTGATCCTCCACAAGAACGAGGAAAAACCGAAGGGCCTGCCCGAAGCGCAGATCAACGTCAACGGCCAGCAGTTCTTCTGGTCCTATGAATACCCACGCGCGATCACCGGCGGAGCGCCGCTGAAAAGCACCCAGCTGTACATCCCGGAGAACTACACGGTGTACTTCAACCTGCGCTCGAAGGACGTCATCCACGCCTTCTGGATCCCGGCGTTCCGCCTGCAGGAGGACGTGGTGCCGGGCATCACGACGCACTGGCGCGTGACGCCCGATCGGCTCGGCAGCTATCCGGTCGTCTGCAACCTGCTCTGCGGCGTCGGGCACTCGCTGATGCGCTCGACCGTGCACGTCGTCCCCCCGGCCAGCTTCCAGGCGTGGATCAAGAGCCAGCAGAGCACCGCTGCGGGCGGCGCCGGCGGCGCGAGCGCGGCGAGCAGCCAGGGCATCGCCTCCGGGGGGACTACGGGATAATGTGTCCCAGCCAGATGACCTTCACGGGAACATCCTGATGGCGGCGAGGCTTCGCGCGCCGGGCTTCTACCGCGCCACGCTGTGGATGGTTTTCGGCTTGGCGCTCGCGCTCGGCTTGACGTGGCTCGTGCGCATGGCCAACGGCCACAGCACCTACACCCACTACCTCAACACCGACGCGATCCTGACGGTCTGCCTGTTCTCGGTGCCGCTCGCCTTCCTCGTCGGGATCGGCGGCTTCGACTACTGGTTCTACTGGGCCACCGGCCGCCCGACGCGTCCGGAGGACCACTCCGGCCACGGCGCCTACACCTGGAGGGACTACTTCCGCATCAACACCGACCACAAGGTGATCGGCATCCAGTACACGGTCACCTCCTTCTTCTTCCTGCTCGTGGGCGGGCTGATCGGGATGCTGATGCGAGCCCAGCTGGCTCAGCCGGGCTCGCACTTCGTGGACGCCAACACCTACAACGGCCTCTTCTCGGTCCACGCCTCGCTGCTGATCTTCCTGTTCGTGATCCCCGTCTTCGCGGGCCTCGGCAACTTCGTGATCCCGCTGATGATCGGCGCGCCGGACATGGCCTTCCCGCGCCTGAACGCGCTCTCCTACTGGCTGCTGCCGGTCGCCGGGATCATGATGCTCGCGAGCTTCCTCGTACCCGGCGGCGCCTTCGCCGACGGCTGGACCGCCTACACCCCGCTGTCGACCAACGCACCGATCGGTCAGAGCTTCTTCTCGGTCGCGGTCCAGTTCGCGGGCGCGTCCTCGATCATGACCGCCCTGAACTTCCTGGTGACGATCATCACGATGCGCGCTCCGGGCATGAGCTTCTTCCGCCTGCCGCTGCTCGTGTGGGCGAACTTCGCGACCTCGCTTCTGGTCGTCATCGCCACGCCCTTCATCGCCGCCTCGCAGTTCTTCATCCTGCTCGACCGCGCGCTCAACTTCAACTTCTTCAATGCCGCCAAGGGAGGGGACGTGCTGATGTATCAGCACGTCTTCTGGTTCTACTCCCACCCGGCCGTCTACATCATGATGCTGCCCGGATTCGGGATCATCTGCGAAATCATCGCCGTGAAGTCGCGCAAGCCGATCTTCGGCTATCGCATGATGGCCTTCTCGCTGCTGGCGATCGTGGGCCTCGGCTTCACCGTGTGGGCGCACCACATGTTCACATCGGGAATGGCCGCTTGGATCCGCATCCCGATGGCGATCACGACCGCGATCATCGCGGTTCCGACGGGCATCAAGATCTTCTCGTGGCTTGCGACGCTGTGGCGAGGGGTGCTGCATCTCGACACGCCGATGCTGTTCGCGCTCGGCTTCCTGACGACGTTCACGCTCGGCGGAATCAGCGGCGTGATGCTCGCGATGATCCCCTTCGACATCCACGTCAGCGCCACCTACTTCATCGTGGCGCATATCCACTACGTGCTGTTCGGCGGCTCGCTGATGACGATCTTCGCGGGCGTCTACTACTGGTTCCCGAAGATGACCGGGCGCATGTACGACGAGCGCCTCGGCAAGTGGCACTTCTGGACCACGTTCATCTTCTTCAACCTCACGTTCGGGCCGATGCACGTGCTCGGGCTGCAGGGCATGCCCCGGCGTGTTGCAACGTACGCGGCCAAGTTCGCCGACCTCAACCTGTTCATCTCGATCGCGAGCTTCGCGCTCGGGCTGAGCACGCTGATCTTCGTCTACAACATGGTCACCAGCTGGCGCGGCGGCCCGTGAGCGTGGCCAACCCATGGCGCGGCATGACGCTCGAGTGGCAGGTGTCCTCACCGCCGCCGGTCTTCAACTTCGACCGGCTGCCGACGGTCGTGGGCGGTCCCTACGAGTACGGCGTCCCCGGCGCGGTCCACGGCACCTTCGCCCCGGCTCCGGCGCCGGCGACGGTGGGAGCCGGTTCGAGCGGCGTCGGGACGCCGAGCCAATGACACCTCGGGGGATCCGATGAAGGAGGTTCTGGTCGTGGCCAACCGCACGCTCGGCGGCGCAAAGCTGCTCGACGCGGTGCGCGAGCGCGCGGCGTCCGGCGAGGTGCGCTTTCGCCTGGTGGTGCCCCAGACCAAGCCGTCGGCCGGGCTTGTGATCTACGACGAGGCGGTGCGCGAATCCGCCCAGGTGCGGGTCGACCTCGCCGTCACGGCGGTCACCGCGGAGGGCATCGAGGCCAGCGGAGAAGTCGGCGACCCCGACCCCTTCCTCGCGACGATGGACGCCGTCGCCGCACACCGGCCCGACGAGATCATCGTCTCGACCTACCCCGCCATCCACTCCGGCTGGCTGCGGCGCGATCTGATCGAGCGCATCCAGAACGCATCGGGGTTGCCGGTCGCGCACATCGTCACCGACATCCAGCAGGAGGGCCTGCCGTTCAACGTGACGCTGGTGCTCGCCAGCAAGACCTCCAGCGGCGAGGAGCTGATGGAGCGCCTGAAGGCGAAGGCCGCGCACGGCGGGCGGCACCTGTTCATCGCGGTCGTTCCCCAGCAGGACGGCAGCGGGACGGCTCCGCGCGAGGCGCGGGCGCGGCTGGCGAGGATGCTCGACCGCCTGCAGGCCGCCGGCCTGCTCAGCTCGGGCATGATCGGCGATCCCGACCCCTACAACGCCGCCATCAACGCGCTTGAGCTGTTCACGGTCGACGACGTCGTCATCTCCACGCTCCCGGACGAGCGCTCCGGCTGGCTGCGCGCAAACCTGATCGAGCGCGTCAGCCATGCGACCTCGGCGACGGTCGAGCACGTGGTCGTCGACGAAGAGGCCACCGCGACCGCGGCTCCGGCCGCATAGCGAGCGCCGTGATGGAGGCAGCCAGCATCGCGCACGCGGCCGGCCACGAGGGCCACGGCGCGCACCCGCCGGCCGCGAACCGCAGCTCGCGGGTCGAAGCCCCGCTGCTTGGCATGCTGCTTTTCATCATCTCCGAGGTGATGGTCTTCGGGGCCTTCTTCACCGCCTACTTCTTCATCCGCATCGCCCAGGGCGAGCCGTGGCCGGCGCCGGGGACGCAGCTCCCCGAGCTCGTGGCCGGCGTCAACACCGCGATCCTCGTGTCCTCCTCGTTCACGCTGCACTGGGCGCAGACGTCGATCAAGCGCGGCAACCGCTTCGGCTTGAAGGCCGGCATCCTGACTCACGTTCCTGCTCGGCTGCACCTTCCTGTTCATCCAGATCAACGAGTACGCGAACATCGGCTTCGCCCCCCAGGACCACGCGCAGCAGACGATCTTCTACTCGCTCACGGGCCTGCACGGCGCGCACGTGTTCATCGGCCTGCTGCTCCTGCTGAGCGTGACGATCCGCGCCTTCCGCGGCCACTACAGCCCGGACTCCTATCGCGGCGTCGAGGTGCCCGGCATCTACTGGCACTTCGTGGACATCATGTGGATCGTCGTCTACACGACCGTCTACGTCCTCTAGCCGGCCGAGCTACGAGCGGATGCCGGCGGGCCACACACAGTAGGAGCGCACGATGCTGAACCCGATGCGCTCGGAGGGCGAGGCCTTCCGCCTGCTGCTCTACGCGGTCGCCACGACAGCGGTGATCGTCGGCCGTGATCGCGATCCTGCGCGCGATCCTGTGAGCGCCGCCGGCGCTACTTGACGGTCAGGGTCCCGTACATTCCCGCGGCGCGGTGGCCGGGCGCCTGGCAGAAGAACGTGTAGCTGCCTGGTTTCAGCGTGACCGTGACCGAGGTGCTGCCCTTGGTGATGAAGCTGCTCGCCCCGAGCACCGCGCCGTCGTGGGGTTGGCACCGCCGGTACCGGGTTCGACGGCGATGTTGTGCGATACGCCGGACATGTTCGCCATCGTGATCGTGACGGCCCCGGGCGTGGCTGTGGCCTTGGTCGCCGTGTAGGCCAGCTGGCCCGTCGGGTTGGCGTCGATTTCCAGCTTGCCCGCCTTCTCAACCGCCGGCTTGCCCGCGCCCGGCGCGTCCACGGCGCTTGCCAGCAGCCCGGTGTCCGGACCCGGGCGGTCGGCCGACTGGGCGACGTAGGCGGCGATGTCGGTGAGCGTCGCGCCGCTGCACGAGGCTTGGCCGGCATCACGCCTTCGCGGTTCGGGTACTCGCACCTGGTCTTCGACGACCCCGCGGATCGTGTTGCGCTCGAGCCCTTCGGCGATGCTCGCGCGGAAGGCTTCGTCGAGGTTGGGGCCGACGATGCCCTTCGTGTCCGCGCGCGCCAGCGTGTGACAGGAGCCGCACTTGGCGACGAACGCCTGCTTGCCGACGATCAGGTTCGCGTTCTCGCCCCCCTTCACCGAGCAGCCGCTCGTAGCCACTGCCAGCGCGAGCAGCAGCCCCCCGGCGCACGCGGGCAGGCGACGCCTGCGCGGGCTCCCCGCGGCGGGGGCGCGAGCGGTGATGGAAGCGGTCACGGGCCTCATGAGCGCGCGGAACACTATCCGAACGAGCGGGTGCCTCGGCGCCCCCCTGCAGGCCCCGCGCCAACCCTCACGGCCTTTCCAAACGGTCCAGATTCGCCCGCGCGCGGCAGCGATCACGCCGCGCGCGACGCCATCCCAGGACCAGCGCTCGCGCACCGTCGCGACGAGCCCCGCGCGCGTGCGCACGCGCAGCGCGGGGTCGGCCGTGAGCCAGCCCACGAGACAGGCGGCCAGCGCCCCGACGGCGCCGTCGTCGAGCGGAAACGACAGCCACCCGGCCGCCTGCTCGGGAACGGCACCGGCCAGCGCATCGCTCACCTCGGCAAGGCCCGAGTGGGCCGCGCTGACGGGCAGCGACGCCGCAGGCGGCCGCCTCGGCGGCGACCATCCCGAACGACTCGGGGAAGGTGCTCGGCACGACCAGCGCCTCGCACGCCGGCAGCAGCTCGGCGAGCTCCTCGTGGTCGAGGCGCCCCGTCAACACGACCGCCTCTGCCAGCGCCCGCGCCGCGGTCAGGTAGCGCGCCCGCGCCTGTCCGCGCAGACCGTCGAGAAACGCCAGCAGGTGACCGCAGCGGTCGATCATCGGAGGATCCCTCGAGCGTTCTGCCCGCCAGGGCGATCGCCCTCGCCTGCTCGATCTCGCCAGCGGCGAGCGCCGCGATGAGCCGCTCGAGCCCCTCGCCGGTAGGCGCCGAAGCCGACCACCACGAGGCGAGCGCGCGGCACCTCTTCGAGCACGAGCGGCCAGGCCGCGATCAACAGGTCGATGCCCTTGCTGACGATCAGCTTGCCGACGAACGCCACCAGCCGGTCGCGGCCGGGATCTAGCCGCGCGAGCGCCTGTGCGGCGGCCCGCTCGTCGCGCGCAAACGCGCTGGCGGGCTCGCCGCCCGCGTCAGCACCACGAAGATGCTCGACCAGCGACCGACCGCGGCCGCGGCCGCCTCGGGTTCGCGGGGAGCGAAGCGCTCGACGTCGACGCCCGGTGGGCCGAGACGGGTTCGCGCCACGACCGCCTCCGGCTCGTCAAGCGCCCGCCACAGGCTGCCCGCGGTGTGGTGCGAGCCGACGAGGATCGCGCGAGCGCGCCGCGAGCCCCTCGCGCGGCCAGCCCCAGAAAGCGCTCCGGCTGTGGCTTGACCGTGTACTCGAGCGCGCTTCCGTGGACCTTGACCGCGTAGGGCACCTCGCCCGCGAGCGCGCGCGCGAGGATCACCGGCCCCATCACGAGGTGGTTGGCGAGCGCGACCTCGGGGTGCACCCGCGCAACGAGCTCGCGCACGGCCGCCACGTTGGCGGCGATGTAACGGGCGACCTCCTCGTCGCTGCATTCGGCGAAGGTCCGTGCTTCGATCCCCTCGTAGCGGTCGGCCACATACACGGGCAGCAGGCCCCCGATGTCGGGTCGGTAGACGGTGCAGCGCACCTGCGAGTCGGAGTCCACGCGAGGCAGCCTGTGCACGCGCAGCACGCTCTCGTCCCAGTCGCCGACGGCGTCGACGAACGGATGCTCCGCGGGATGGCGGTCCTGGCTGAGCAGGTGCACCTCGTGACCGAGCGC
Organism: uncultured Solirubrobacteraceae bacterium; assembly: GCA_963779605.1. Lineage (GTDB taxonomy): Bacteria > Actinomycetota > Thermoleophilia > Solirubrobacterales > Solirubrobacteraceae > Palsa-744. The sequence continues at coordinate 512,553 of CAVZYR010000003.1, read as the reverse complement.
CACGAGAGCCTCGGCCAGGCGCGCGTTGTAGACGTTCGATCCGGTCCCGCCGAGCAGGTAGCCGTGGAAGATCAGGATGCGCACGGACCGGCACCCTACCTGCGGTCGATCGTCGGTCAGCTCCGGGGCGCCCGGGGGCCGATCGCGGCTGCTCCTCGGGGTTGGTGCGCCACCCGCTCAGGTAGAGTTCCGGAGGTGAGCACGAGCCAGCGCTACCGGCTGCGAAGCCCCGCCAGCGGTCGGGAGATCATGGTCGAGGCCGAGCCCGGAGAGATCTATCTGGACCGCGATTCCGGCGATCAGCTCGAGGTGGTCGGCAAGGTGCTGCCGCTGGCCCCCTCCTCTTCGCGCCTACCATGGGCAGTCGAGAACCTGCGCTTCTGCCCCCACTGCGGCCAGCTCGCCCAGAAGGACCTGAACGACTGCCCAACGTGCGGGCGGCGCATGGGACCACTCCCGCGCCAGCCGAGAGACGCTTGAAGCCCCGGGCTTTGGTTCCGCGCGCCACCCTCGCCGCATGCGTCGTGCTGGCCAGCCTGACGCTGGTTGCATGCGGAGGCGGAGGCGCGTGCTCGGACGCGGTGCCCAAGAGCACCCCCGAAATCACCCCGCCGACCGACACCTGCGCCGAAAAGGCCGCCGCGCAGACGACCTCGACCTCGACGACGGCCAAAGGCACGAGCTCCTCCTCGGGATCGACGAGCGAAGAACCCACGAGCGGCGAACCGAGCGAAGAACCCGCGAAAAGCGAAAGCTCGAGCGGATCCGGAAGCGGCGGCGCGGCCGGTGGCACCTCCGCGGGAGAAAAAGAAAAAGCGGCCGGCACCGAAGGCGCCGCCAAAGGCACGGGCGAAGCAAGCCCCACCGGCGGCGCCAACGCGCCGTAGGGCGAATAGCAGAGCACCGCCAGAGCGCAACGGCGCCCGCGGGATCGGGGTGTCCGACAGGGACAGCACCGGCGTCGCGGGCACAGCGGGCCGACTAAACCTAAACCGCCGGCGCCCGGACGAAACGCCGGCGGTCGGGCGCCTACGGGGTCGAGATGAGCGTCGCGCTGTAGGTCAGACGGGCGGTCTGGTACAGGCAGTAGTACTGCACCGGGGTGCCGACCTGCGTGTGCGCGGTCTGGGTGCTCGTGCTCGTGCACTGGCTCTTCTGGCGACTGGCACGCCACGAGGTGTTCTTGCCGAAGCCGAGCGCCAGCGCGGGAGCCCATGAGGGCACCGTCAGGGCGACGACGTCGCCCTTTTTGACCGTCAGCGTGGTTTCGAGCGGGAACTGAGCCGTCTTGCCGAAGTACGACTGCAGCTTGACCAGCGGACTCTGAGCGATCAGCTTGTAGGTGAGGTTGGGTTTCTTCTGGGGGCGAAGGACCGCGATACCCGCTTCGGCAACCCCTCCCTCGTTGGCGTTGAAGTACTTGATCTGCGTCGCGTTCGGCTTACCCAACATGATCGTCCAGGCGACGATGGTGCCGTTGCGGGGCGCCCCCAGGGGGTTGTTGGCGCTGGCAACCTTCACCTGGAAGCCCGTCGTGCGGCTTACGGCCAGACACGGGGTCGCGGGGCAGCTGGGCACCGTTTCCGGGCTCGTGGGCGGAATCACGCCCACTTCGGTGAGCGTCGCCGGCGAGGCGGCGGGCAGCACGAGGGCGAGCAGGAAACTCGCAAGGATCGCCATGGATATGCGTTTCATGTCTCCCATTCAACACGACTTCCGGCTTCAGGTAGCGGTCGAACTAGTTCGCTACTTTCGCCCGAGATCCTGCGCGGCGGCTGCGATCAGGCTCGGATCTCCCGGCTCGGGCACCCAGGGAAGCCGCAGCGGATCGTCTTTGTAGCGCGGAATCACGTGTACGTGGAAGTGAAAGACCGTCTGCCAGGCGGCGGCACCGCAGGCATTGAGCAGATTCACGCCGTCGGCCCCGAGGCGCTCCTTGGCGCGTGCGGCAAGTCGCTGACTCGCCGTTGCCACTGCCTGCAGGTCCTCGCGGTCGACGCTCAACAGGTCTGGCGCGTGCTCACGCGGAATCACCAGCGCGTGTCCGCGCGTGGCAGGAGCGATGTCCATAAAGGCGATCGTCCGCTCGTCTTCATCGACGATGGCCGCAGGAAGATCGCCGACGACGATCTTGCAGAAGATGCAGTCCGGATCGACCATTCCGGAAGCCTAGATGGTCGCCGTGCCCGCGGGCGTCACGCTTTGGCAAGCAGGCTGTGCCCATAGGCGAGTGCCTGCTCGCGCGTTGACAGCTCGCCCGCGTACTGCGCCGCGGCCAGCTCCTCGAGCAGCTCCCCGACGCGGGGGCCGAGCGGTATGCCCAGCTCGCCGGCAAGCTCATCGCCTCGTATGAGCGCCTGTGGGGGTCCAGCAGCGCGCCAGCTCAAGGCATCGGCGAGCAGTCCGCGCGCCACGCGCAGGTGCGCTTCGATCGACTCTTGAGCGTGCTCCCCACGGGTGGCCAGGCGATCGGCGACCGATAGGAGCGTCACGTCCGCCTCGACCGGCGAACAGGCGCGCATGTAGCCGAACACCGTGCGACGCGACAGCGGCTGGGGCTCGTGCACCAGAAAGCCGGCTCTCAGGTGATGGCGAACGAGCGCGGCCACGTGGACGCGCAGGCGCTCTGAGGCGCGCAGGCGCCCCAGTATCGCGTGCGCCAATTCGGCCCCGCGAACGTCATGGCCGATGAACGTCACACGCCCGTCCGCTGGGCGGATCTCACGCGTGAGGGGCTTGGCCGCATCGTGCAGTAGCGCTCCCCAGCGAAGCGCGTCTCCGCGCGTCAGCTGGTCCGCCAGCGGCTCCGCGAGAAGCGCGTCGACCGGTGCGCGCTGCTCGCCCAGCAGCGCCGCTTCCTCGCCGAGCTCGGACGGCACGCTCAGGGCGCTCGAGGCGTCGTGAGCCTCGGCCGCGGTGAGCGCGACAACCCGCTCGAAGACCTCCAGCGTATGGCCGTAGACGTCGCGGTGGTGAAAGCGATTCTGTTCGACCCCGCGGAGAGCCTCGAGCTCGGGGAGCACCACCGCGGTGGCACCGATTGCGCTCATGGTCTCAAGACCTCGCGGCGCTTGCGGCGCTGCCATGATGCGCCGCAACTCCATGAAGACGCGCTCGGCCGAGACGCCTTCAAGCCCACCGGCATGAGCGCGGGCGGCGCTCAGCGTGTCGCCGTCGGGCCGCAGGTCCAGCTCGACCGCGAGCCGCACCAGCCGCAACACCCGCAGCGGATCCTCGGCGAAGGCTCCCGGACCGGCCATACGCAGTCGTCGTGCCGACAGGTCGGCCAAACCCCCGAGCGGATCGATCGGCGCCCCGCCGGCGAGCGGTTCGGCGATCGCGTTGACGGTGAAGTCGCGCAGTTTCAGGTCGGACTCAACGGAGCCGCCGCGCAGTGGCTCCACGTCGATCTGCCAGGAGGAGTCGCGCGGCACCACCCGCCAGGCCCCGAACTCCTCGGACAGGGTGAAGCAGGCCGCCCGCCCCGCCGCCCGAGCCACGGCGCGCGCCGCAGCGGCGGGATCGCCGTCGACGATGACGTCGACATCAATGGTCGAGCGATCGAGCACGCGGTCGCGGATCGCGCCGCCGACGAGCCAGGCCCGCTCGCCCTCGAGCGCCGCGCGCGCCACCTGCAGGCCGTCGCTCATCTGTGCGTTGCGGGCGCCAACGGCGCGCCCGACCTCGCCCCGCTGTCGGTGACAACGGCGCCATCGCGGTGATATGCCCTTGGCACCCGCGGCGTGAGCGCGCACGTCACCTCGTAGTTGATGGTGGCGAGCCGCGCGGCCACTTCCTCAGCGGTGATCCGCTCCTTCCCCTGGGCGCCGATCAGGATTGCCCGCTCGCCGCGCAGCCGCTGCGTAGCCGCCGCGGCCCCGAGGTCGACGGTGACGTTGTCCATGCTGACGGTCCCGACGAGCGGGTATCGCCGTGCGGCGACGAGCACGTCGGCGTTGTTGGACAGCCCCCGCCGCCAGCCGTCGCCGTAGCCGATCGGCAGCACCCCCAATTGCGTGTCGTGCTCGGCGATGAAGCGCCGACCGTATCCGGCGCTCTCACCCACGCGACAGGGCTTGACCTCTGCGACGTAGGAGCTCAGCTCGAGCGCGGGCTCGAGCCCGCGCTCCGACGGATCCTCCCCGAAGGGGTCCATGCCGTAGACGGCGATTCCACAGCGCACCATGTCGAAGTGCGCCTCGCGGTCGCGAAACATCGCGGCGCTGTTGGCGGCATGCAGAAGGAGCTCGGGCTGCTCGGCCTTCGCCGCCCGAGCCCAGCGCGTGAACATCTCGAGCTGCTGTTGGAAGAAGCCGCCGTCTCGGAGATCGTCGGCGGTTGCGAAATGCGTCATCACCCCGGCCAGGTCGACCCCGCTGGCGCCCCGCGCCGCGGCCAGCACGCGCGATGCCTCGGCCGGGTCGCGCGTGCCGAGCCGTCCCATGCCGGAGTCGAGCTTGACGTGCACCCTTCCCCCGCCGAGCGCAGCGACGGCCTCAACATCGCGCTCGTGCCAGACGACCACATCCGCGTCGGCGGCGAGCGCCTCCTCCAGCTCACCCGGGCTGAGCGCTCCCATCACCAGCACGCGCACGCCCCTCAGATCAGCTTCGCGAAGCTCGCGCGCCTCCTGCGAGCCGGCCACCGCCAGCCAGCTCGCGCCGCCGGCGAGCGCGGCCCGCGCACTTTCCGCCGCGCCGTGACCGTAGCCGTCGGCCTTCACGACTGCGCACAGCGCCGCCCCGTCGCGCAGCTCCGCGCGCAGGCGGGCGCAGTTGCGCTCGATCGCCGCGACGTTCACGCTCGCAAGCGCGCGTGCGCTCGTCATGTCTGGCGCACCCCCGCGCGTCTCGGCCCCGGCGCTCGGTGAGTGGCGCGAGCCGCGGGCAGCGCGTCGATCACATCTGAAGCGACGACTCCCTCGGCGGCCCCCTGACGGCGCGCCGCCTCCGCGCCCGCGGCGGCGTGCAGCCACACGCCCACGGCAGCCGCATCGAACGCCTCGAGACCCTGCGCGAGCAGCGCCGCGATCACGCCGGTGAGCACGTCGCCGGTGCCCGCGGTGGCGAGCGCCGGTGTGCCCCCCGGACTGACCGCGACGCGACCGCTGGGATCGGCGATCAGCGAGTCGTCGCCCTTCAGCACGACAACCGCACCGGCCAGCTCGGCTGCGGCGCGCGCGTGGTGCAGGCGCTCGCGGTCGATCTCCGAGCTGTCCACTCCGAGCAGACGCCCGAGCTCACCTGCGTGCGGCGTGAGCACGGTGGGCGCGCGCCGCACCGCCAGCTCTGGAAGGCATCCCGCGTGCGCATTCAGGCCGTCGGCGTCCAGCACGAGGGCGACCGTGGCGCGACCTGCGAGCGCTCGCGCGAGCGCGAACGAGGAGTCCGCGCGACCGAGCCCGGGTCCCAGTGCCAGCGTGCCCCCCCGCTCGGTCTCCTTCAACACGCGCTCCTCCCCCTCGATCGTCAGCGCGCCGTCGTCGTCGGGGAGCGCACGGCTCATCAGCTCCGGGGGGCCCGCGCTCGCGAGGGTCGGCTGCAGCGAGGCGGGCACACAGGCCGTGACGTAGCCCGCTCCCGCGCGCATGCTCGCATGCGCCGCCATCCGCGGGGCGCCCATCAGACCAAGCGAGCCGCCCACGACGAGCACATGGCCGCTCGTGAACTTCGTCGACGAGGCCCCTCGGCGCGGGAGCAGGTCGAGCACCGAGGGCTCCAGCAGTCCGATCGCGGCCGCTTGCGGTGCGCCGCGGGGTATTCCGATGTCGACGATCTCAACGACGCCCGCATGCGCCTTGCCGGGTCTGATCCACAGACCCGGCTTGGCCGTGTGGAAGGTGACGGTCGCCGTGGCACGCACGGCTCGCCCGCTGACCACGCCGCTCGACGCAGCCACGCCGCTGGGCACATCGACGCTCACGACCGTCGCAGGTGAGTCGTTGATGGCGTCGATCGCCTCGATCATCGCGCCACGCGGCTCCCCCTCAAAGCCGGTCCCCAGCAATGCATCGACGAGCGCCACCGCGCGGGCGATCGCACGGGCGCCCGACTGATCGCGATCGGGCTCCGCCGCTCCATGCAGCAACAGCGGCGCATCGCCCCGGAGCCTGTCCAAGTTCTCGCGCGCGTCCCCGGAGAACTCCTGCGGCGGTGCGACGCAGACCACCGCCACCTCGCGGCCGGCGTCGCGAAGCAGGCGCGCGACGACCAGTCCATCACCTCCGTTGTTGCCCTTCCCGCAGACGACCGCCAGTGGGCCGTCCGGCGAGATCCGCTCGACCGTGCGCGCGACGGCGGCACCGGCGCGCTCCATCAGCTCGAGCGACGGCACCCCGCGCTGCTCGATCGCCCAGCGGTCGACCGCCCGCATCGTCTCGGCATCGGGCAGAGGGGTCAGCCAGTCCGGCAGGGTCTCCACGAACAGCGATGCTAGATGGTCGGTCCACGGGCACGGGCTGGGCCGGCCCAGCACGACGGCGGGCTCGGCGTATCAGGGGATCGCGTGCCCGCGCCCTACTCGACCGTGACGGTCTTTGCCAGATTGCGCGGTTGATCGACGTTCAACCCGCGTCGCCGCGCGATCTCATAGGCGAGCAACTGCAGCGGTATGACCGCGAGCATCGGCTGGAGCATCCAGTTCACCGCGGGCAACCTGATGACGGCGTCCGCGTGCTCGGCGATCCGCTCGTTACCCTCGGTCGTTATCGCGATCACATGCGCACCCCGCGCGCGCACCTCCTGGATGTTCGACTCGAGCTTTTCGAGGACGGGTGAGTCCGTCGCCACGCTCACGACCGGCGTTGAGTCGTCGAGCAGGGCTATCGGACCGTGCTTCATCTCCCCCGCGGCGTAGGCGTCGGTGGCGATGTAGGAGATCTCCTTGAGCTTCAGCGCGCCCTCCAAGGCGACGGGCAGACCGACATGGCGGCCGATGTAGAGAAAGAACTCGCTCTGCCAGTAGGCATCGGCGATTCGAGCGACGGGCTCGCCCGCCGACGCCAGGACCTCGTCGATGCGGTGCGGCAGGCGCTTGATCTCTGCGACCAGCTCGCTCAGCTGCGCCGGCTCGATCGTGCCGCGCAGCTCGGCCAGGCGCAGGCCGAGCAGGTAGATAACGGCGACCTGGCACAGGAACGTCTTCGTCGCCGCCACGCCGATCTCAAGGCCCGCTCGCGTGAACAGCACGCCGTCGGCCTCGCGTGTGGCCTGTGAGCCCACAACGTTGGTGATGGCGAGCACCGTTGCCCCACGTTCGCGCGCCAGACGCATCGCCGCGAGCGTGTCTGCTGTCTCGCCGGACTGGGATATCCCGATCACCAGATCACCCTCGCCGACGACCGGATTGCGGTAGCGGTACTCCGATGCGATATCCATCTCGACCGACAGCCGCGCCCACTCCTCGATCGCGTAGCGCCCGATCAGGCCCGCGTGGTAGGAGGTGCCACACGCTACGACGACGACCCGTTTCACGTTCGCCAGCAGCGCCTCATCCAGGGCTCCCTGCTCGTCCAGATCGACCCCGTCGCCGCGCGCCGTTCGATCGGAGATCGCATCGGCGACGGCGTCCGCCTGTTCGTTGATCTCCTTCAGCATGAAGGTCTCATAGCCGCCCTTCTCGGCCGTCTCCTCGTCCCAGTCGACCGTCTGCACGGCTCGCTCGAGCACCTCGCCCGTGGGCGTCGTGATCGTCACCGCGTCCGCGCTCAGAACGACGATCTCGCCGTTCTCCACGTACTGGACCCGTCGGGTCGCCGCGAGGAACGCCGGCACGGCGGAGGCGACGAACTGCTCGCCGTCGCCACGACCGACGATGAGCGGGCACTCTTTGCGGGCTCCCACAAGCACCTCCGGCTCGTCCAGGCTCATCGCGACGAACGCGTAGTGGCCCTCGAGTTCGGCGTAGGCCGAGCGCACCGCGTCGGCAAGGTCACCGTCATGGTGGGAGGCGATCAGATGCGCGATCACCTCGGCGTCGGTCTCGGAGGTGAACGTGCTGCCCTCCGCGACCAGGCGCTCCTTCAGCGACATGTAGTTCTCGACGATCCCGTTGACCACCACATGCAGCCGGTCGGCGCTGTCGTAGTGGGGGTGCGCGTTCTCCTCGCTGACGCGCCCGTGGGTCGCCCAGCGGGTGTGCCCGATGCCGATCGTGGCAGGCGGAGCGGCAATCGCCACGACACCCCCTCCGCCGGCCTGAGCCTGTCCGTCGAGCTTGGCGCGCAGCGCGTCGAGGTTGCCGACGGCGCGAACCGCCTCGATGCGGTCCCCGGCGATCACCGAGATGCCGGCCGAGTCATAGCCGCGGTACTCGAGCTTGGCCAGGCCCGCGAGCAGAAGCTCACGGACGGGGCGCCTGCCCACGTAACCAACGATGCCGCACATCGCATCGAAGATACCAGCGGCCCAAAGGGCAACCGAGACGGAGGACTGGCCGGCTCGGCCACTAACCGAGTTCGCGCGCGAGCAGCTCAGCGAGCCGCCGGCATACCTTCTCTGCCTCCTCGTCGGTCGGAGCCTCGACCATCACCCGCACGAGCGGCTCGGTGCCGCTGGGGCGCACCAGCACACGCCCGCGTCCCTTCAGGGCGTCTTCCGCGGCGCTCACGGCCTGATGGACGTCCCCGGCACCCTCGAGCGCGCTGCGGTCGCGCACACGCACGTTCACCAGGCGCTGGGGAAGCTTTGCCATCGCGTCGCGCTCGCTCAGGTCTCTGCCCGACAGCGCCTGCAGGGTGAGCAACGCGCCGGCGATGCCGTCACCGGTGCGGTTGAAGCTCATGTCGATGAGATGCCCGGACTGCTCCCCGCCCAGCGCCCATCCGCGCGCACGCAGCTCCTCGAGCACATATCGATCGCCGACGTTCGTCGTCGCCACCTCCACACCGGCGCCCTCCATCGCCGCATGGAAGCCGTAGTTGGTCATCACCGTCACGACCACGCCGTTCCCGGCGAGCCGCCCCGAGTCGCGCAGGTGAAGTGCCGCCAGCGCCATCAGCTCGTCCCCGTCGACCACCTCGCCCCGCCGGTCCACGGCCAGCACCCGGTCTCCGTCGCCGTCGAACGCGAATCCCACGCTGTGACCGCCCTCGAGCACCCGCTCGGCGAGCGCCTCGACGTGGGTGGAGCCGCAGCCGTCGTTGATGTTGCGCCCGTCCGGTGCGTCGGCGATGACCGTCACCTTCGCGCCCAGCCGCCGGAAGATCTCCGGCGCCACGTGGTAGGTGGCCCCGTTTGCGCAATCCAGCAGCACGTCCAATCCTGCTAGGTCAAGCCCGGAGAAGTGGGTGTGGAGCTCGCGCAGATAGTCCTCCGGCGCGCCTCTCAGCTCGCGCACGCGTCCAATCGCCGATGAGCTCTCGCGCCGGTCGAGCTGCGAGCGGTCATCCCGCTCGAGCTCGCGCTCGATCTGAAGCTCGGCCTCGTCGGAGAGCTTGTAGCCGTCGCCGGAGAAGAACTTGATCCCGTTGTCCTGATAGGGATTGTGCGAAGCCGAGATAACGACGGCGAGATCGAATACGTAGCGTGCCAGCAGCAGCGGTGCCGCGGGGGTTGGAAGCACGCCGCCCAGCAATGCATCTCCCCCCGCGGCGCTGACGCCGGCCGCGACCGCGGCCTGCAGCATCTCCCCCGACTCGCGCGTGTCGCGCACGATCAACACCTGCGGGCGCTCGGCGCCGGCCCCTCGCGTGGCCGCCCTGGCGAGCGCAAGCGCCAGCTCGGCACTCAGAAACTGCCCGGCGACACCGCGAACGCCGTCGGTCCCGAACAGCCTGCGGGTCATTCTCTCCCTTGCGGACGATGCACTAGACCATATGGAGCGGGTTCTGCCGGCTCGTTGAGGTTGATGGGTCGGCACCCCACTGCATAGAAGTACGGGGACTGGGTCGGAGGACGGGCCTCCGACCGACACCCCAACTATGGGAGGTGCCGACCACATGACGCAGGTTACGCATTTCGTGGGCCTTGACGTCCACGCCAACCAGACCCACATGGGCATTCTCGATCGCGGCACGGGAGAGCTTCGGCGCCGTGGCCTGCGGGGCGATCCACTCGCCGCATTGCCCGTCATCGACGCGCTTGGTCCCACCGCCCTCGCCGTCTATGAGGCTGGGCCGACAGGCTTCACCCTCGCCCGGGCGGCCGCCGCCCGCGGTCTTGACGTCCGCGTGTGCGCCCCGGGGCTGATCCCCAGAAAGCCCGCCGACCGGGTGAAGACCGATGCTCGCGACGCCGAGCGCTTGGCACGGCTGCTCGCCGCCGGTGAACTCGCCTTCGTGCGTATCCCGACGGTCGACGAAGAGCAGCTGCGCGATCTGGTGCGAGCTCGCGAGGACCTGCGCGGCGATCTCAACCGTGCTCGTCAGCGCCTCTCGCACTTCCTGCGTCGCCGTGCGCTCAGCTTCAGCGCCAGCAACTGGACCCAAGCCCACCGCAAGTGGCTGCGCGAACTGCGCTTCGAGGACCGGGCCTCTGAGGTCACGTTCGGCGACTACCTCTCCGCGGTCGTCGCCATCGAGCATCGTCGCGACACCGTGGAGGCGACCCTCGAGGAGCTCGCCCCTGAGAGCCCATGGGCGCAGACGATTGCGCGGCTGCGCTGCTTTCGCGGCATCGACACCCTCGCAGCAGCTGGCCTGTGCGCCGAGATCGGTGATTTCGAGCGCTTCGCTCACCCTCGCCAGCTCGGTGGCTTCCTCGGCCTCGCACCCAGCGAGCGGACCTCTGACGAGAAACGCCGCCAGGGGGCGATCACCAAGGCCGGGCCCAAGCATTCGCGCAGACTCTTGGTCGAGGCGGCAAAGCACTCCTCGCGCCGCCCGGCGCTCTCGGAGAAGCTGCGCAGGCGCCAACAGGGCCAGGACCCCCGCGTCGTCGAGGTTGCCTGGCGCGCCCAATGGCGCCTTCACCGCCAGTGGCACAAGCTCGCGACCCACCGCGGCCGCCCCGCCAACGTTGCGACGGTAGCTTGCGCACGGGAGCTGGCCATGTTCGTTTGGGAGGCGGCAACACTCTGAGCCTGCCACTGACATAGCGCCACCGGCGCTGCCGGGGCGCGCACGAGCACCGAGAGGCCAGGGTCCATCGCAACCGAAGGCCCGCGAAAGCGCTATGGGCAGCCGGCAGCACCGGCGGCGCCCGTTCCTAGACAGCGGGCCGCGACGGACAAAGGTCATGAGGTAACCAGCCCTCGCATGTCAGCCTGACTCGGAAGTCGACGACGCTGAGCCTCGCTCGTGCCGCCCCGGGAGCGTCAGCGGCAAGCAAAAGCCGCTAACTGCGGTCACCCTCACCCCTGTGCGCTTGACAAACCACGCTCCATGTCAGCGCTTGGAGAACTGCGGACGCTTGCGCGCCTTCTTCAGGCCGGCCTTCTTGCGCTCCTTCGCGCGCGAATCACGCGTAAGGAAACCTCTGCGCTTGAGCTCGCCACGAAGATTCGGGTCGGCCTCGAGCAGTGCGCGTGACACCCCATGGCGCAGCGCCCCGGCCTGAGCGGAGATGCCTCCGCCGTGCAGGCGCGCAACCACATCCATCCGCTCCTGATAGCCAACCGCCTCAAGCGGCTGGCGGATGTTCCGCTGGAGCGTCACTCGCGGGAAATGCTCCTCGAGCACGCGTCCGTTCACGAGATAGGTGCCCGTACCGGGCCTGAGGGTTACTCGTGCGATCGCCGTCTTGCGCTTGCCCGTTGCCCGATAGCGCGCGCCCGCGGCGAGGTCGATGGCGGCCGTGGAGATCGGCTCGACGAGCGTCTCCTCGTCCTCGTCGTCGCTCCTGTCAACCGGCTCAGCGCCGTCATCCTCGATCGCATAGGGATCCTCGTAGGCCTCGCTACGCCCGAGCGGATCGACACCCTCGGGGACTATGTCCACTTCGAGGTGCGCTCCCGGGACCGACGGCTTGCCCCGCGGCGCCGACTCCTCCTCCCCGTCCTCCTCGGCCGCGCCGGCGGGCGCCCCCTCGAGCGCCTCGGGCTCCTGCGAGCCCTCGGCCGGCCCATCCGCGGCCTCGGCCACGATCTCGACGATCTCCGCGGTCGGCTCCTGTGGCTCCTGCGCCGTCGGCTCCGCCTGCTCCTCGGCGGGCGGCTCTGGCTGCTCCGCGGCCGCGGCGTCGGCCTGCCGCTCGGCCGAGGGCTCGACGATCGTCTCAGGCGTCTCCTCCGAAGTCTCGGGCGTGTCGGGCTTCTCCTCGTCGGCCATCATCCCTCGAGCTCCATTGGCTCGGGCTTCTGCGCGACGTGGGGATGCTCGGGTCCGGCGTAGATCTTGAGCTTCGTGATCTGCCGTCGAGCCAGCCGGTTCCGTGGCAGCATGCCTTTGACGGCCAGCCGGATGATCTCCTCGGGCCGGCGCGCCTGCATCTCCTCGAAGCTTCGCGAGCGCAATCCGCCGGGGTAGCCCGAGTGGCGGTAGTAGCGCTTGTCTTTGCGCTTGTTCCCGGTCACGTGGACCTTCTCGGCGTTCACCACGACGACGAAGTCTCCGGTGTCGATGTGCGGTGTGTACTCGGGCTTGCGCTTGCCCCGCAGCGCATCCGCGATCTGCGTGGCCATGCGACCCAGCGTCTTGCCGTCGGCGTCCACCACGAGCCAGTTGCGCTCGCGGTCGGTCGGCTTCGCTACGTAAGTTCTAGTCGAGGGGGCCATCACGCAAAAAAGGCCACGCGGTAGCGCGCGGCGCGATGACCATCATAGGCGATTACTCCCACTCGATGGTGCCCGGCGGCTTCGAGGTGATGTCGAGCACCACCCGGTTGACCTCCCGCAACTCGTTGATCATCCGTGAAGCGATCGTCTCGAGCAGGTCGTAGGGCAGCCGCGCCCAGTCCGCCGTCATCGCGTCGTCGCTGGTGACTGCCCGCAGGACCACCACGTAGCCATATGTGCGCTCGTCGCCCTGGACGCCCACCGTGCGAACGTCGGGCAGCACGCAAAAGGACTGCCACAGCTCGCGGTAGAGGCCCGCATTGCGGATCTCCTCCTGCAGGATGTGATCGGCCTCGCGCAGCACATCCAAGCGCTCCTTCGTCGCCTCACCGCCGACGATCCTGATCGCCAGACCCGGTCCGGGGAAGGGCTGGCGCCACACCAGCCGCTCGGGCAGGCCGAGCTCGGCACCGACCGCGCGCACCTCATCCTTGAACAGCGCCCTCAGCGGCTCAACCAACTCGAAGCGCAGATCGTCGGGCAGACCGCCGACGTTGTGGTGGGACTTGATCGTCGCTGTACCGGTCCCTCCGCCGGACTCGATCACGTCCGAGTAGAGGGTGCCCTGCACCAGAAACTGCGCGCCGGCGCCACCGTCCGGTCCCGCGAGCTTCGCGGCCTCCTCCTCGAACACTCTGATGAACTCAGCCCCGATCGCCTTGCGCTTGGCCTCGGGCTCGGTCACCCCTTTGAGCTTCTGAAGGAAGCGCGTCTCCGCGTCGACGGCTACCAGTGGCACCTTGAAGGTGTCGCGAAACGCGCCCACCACCTGCTCCCCCTCATCCTTGCGCATCAGGCCGTGGTCGACGAACACGCACGTCAACTGCTCCCCGACCGCGCGATGCACGAGCAGCGCGGCCACCGAGGAATCCACCCCTCCCGACAGGCCGCAGATCACCCTGCCGTCCCCCACCTGCTCGCGGATCCGGCGCACCTGGTCCTCGACGATCGAGGCGGCGGTCCAGGTTCGCTCGCAGCCGCACACGTCTGTCAGGAACCTCGTGAGAATCTCCTGGCCATATGGGGTGTGCACAACCTCGGGATGGAACTGGATTCCGTAGATGCCTCGCTCTGCGTTCTCGACAGCCGCCACCGGCGAGACGCTTGAGGAGGCCAGCGCCGTAAAACCGGGCGGCGGCTCGAACACGGTGTCCCGGTGGGACATCCAGCATGTCTGCTCGCGCGGTGTTTCCCGCAGCAGCACACCCGGGGTGCTGACGTGGAGCTCCGAGCGCCCGAACTCGCCCACATCGGCCTCCTCGACGCGGCCGCCCAGCTCGTGCATCAGCAGCTGCATGCCGTAACAGATACCCATCACGGGCACGCCCAGCTCCAACAGGCCCCGCTCAAGGCGCGGGGCGCCCGGCGCATACACAGACGCCGGCCCGCCCGACAGGATGACGCCGCTCGGTTTGCGCCTTTCGATCTCATCCAGTGGCAGATCGTGCGGCAGCATCTCCGAGAACACCCCGCAGTCGCGAATCCTGCGAGCGATCAGCTGCGAGTACTGACCGCCATAGTCGAGGACGATGACCTCCTCGACGGCTGCGGGCCTCAGGGCCGTTCGCGCGGAGGCGGCCGGCGCCGCGGTCAGCGTCGCGCCCTCGGCGCGAGAGCGATCGATGACGCCGCCAGAGGAAGCCGGGACCGACTCTGACGCGTCAGTCATTGACGAGGGCGGCAGCCTTCCCGTTGGTGGCGCCCATGCCCACGCCCTGGTCGCGCTGCAGCGCCTTGCCCTCGGTCTGAAGGGCGGGCGCGATCACGACCTCAGCGCGGTTGAACTCGGCGAGGTCCTTGTGCCCGCATGTGGCCATCGACGTGCGCAACCCGCCGAACAGGTTGAACGTGCCGTCGTTCTCGCGCGCCGGGCCGACGAGGATCTCCTCGAGGGTGCCGTTCTGCGTCGTCGCCACGCGCGCCCCGCGGGGGAGCGTCGGATGAAATGTGGCCATCCCCCAGTGAAAGCCGCGCCCGGGTGCCTCGTAGGCGCGCGCCAGCGGTGAGCCGATCATGACAGCGTCGGCGCCGAGTGCGATCGCCTTGGACACGTCGCCACCGTTACGCATGCCGCCGTCGGCGATCACCTGGCAGTACTCGCCCGTCTCAAGCATGTGCGTAGAGCGCGCGCTCGCGACGTCAGCGATCGCGGTCGCCTGCGGAACACCGATGCCCAGTACGCCGCGCGTCGTGCAGGCCGCACCAGGCCCCACTCCGACGAGCACCCCGGCGGCACCGGTCCGCATCAGGTGGAGGCCCGTGTGGTAGGAGGCGCAACCACCCACGACCACCGGTACCTCGAGTGTCGGGATGAACTCCTTCAGGTTGAGCGGCTCGGAGACCGTCGAGACGTGCTCGCCGGAGACCACGGTGCCCTGGATGATGAGCACGTCGAGGCCCGCCTCGATCGCGATCTCGTAGTAGGCGAGCACGCGCTGAGGCGTCAGCGACGCTGCCACGACGACCTTCTGCTCCTTGATCTCACGTATCCGCTGTGCGATCAGCTCGGGCTTGACGGGCTCGCGGTAGATGTCCTGCATCTCGCGCGTGGCCGCCTCCTTGGGCAGCGAGGCGATCCGCTCGAGCTGCTCCTCGGCGTCCTCATAGCGCGTAAAGATGCCCTCGAGGTTGAGCACGGCCAGCCCACCGAGGTCGCCGATGATGCCGGCGGTCCGCGGAGAGGTGACGCCGTCCATGGCGGCGGCGAGCATCGGAAGCTCGAACTGATACGGGCCGAGCTTCCAGGAAATATCGATGTCGTCCGGGTCGCGCGTGCGCCTTGACGGCACGATCGCGATGTCGTCGAAGCCGTACGCCTGGCGCGCCTTCTTGCCGCGTCCTATCTCTATTTCCATCGTGGCATCCTCGCAGTCGATGCGGACAAGAAAACCCCGCACCTGACGGGGCCAAAGGGGGGTCGGCGGAGCTCTGGTGGGGCCTTGTGAGGGACGAAAGCCAAGCGACTTTGAGCATAGCAATGGTCACATCGGATGAAGTCCCGTTGGCTATGCTCGTTTGACCATGAGCGAGGGAACGCGCACGAGCTATGACCCGCAGGCGATCGAGGCTCGCCGCCAGGCCGCCTGGCGCGAGCGCGATGCGTTTCGCACGCCGGCCGTGCTCGAGGAGCAGCCGCACCGCTATATCAAGCCCTCAGCGCCGTTCACCTCGGGGAACATCCACATCGGGCACGTGCGCAGCTACTCGATCGGCGATGCCTACGCTCGCTTTTGGCGCGCGCGCGGCGACGCGGTGCTGTTCGCCTTCGGCTTCGATGCGTTTGGCCTGCCCGCCGAGCTTGGCGCGATCGCGGCCGCAGAGCCTCCGAGCGAGTGGGTCAGCCGCTGCGCGCGGCACATGACCGGGCAGCTCGACCGCCTCGGCTTCTCATTCGATTGGCAGCGCGCGTTCCTCAGCTCCGACCCGATCATGTACCGCTGGTCGCAGTGGCTGTTTCTCACCCTGCTCGAGGCCGGCCTCGTCTACCGGGGGAGCGGAAACGTCGACTGGTGCGACACCTGCCAGACAACCCTCGCCACGATCCAGGTCGAGAACGGCCTCTGTTGGCGCTGTCATAACCCCGTGCGGCTGATCCAGCGGCCGCAGTGGAACCTCCGCGTGAGCGCATACGTCGAGGAGAACGACAGGCGCCTGGACGAGCTCGAGAACTGGGATGAGAACTCGCTGGCCAGCCAGCGCTTCGTTCTCGGTCGCGTCGATGGTGTCGAGGTCGACCTCAGCGACAGCTCGGAGAGGAAGCTGACGGTGTTCACGCCGCACGCCGACGCGCTCGAGCTGGCGCGCTTCGTGCTGATCTCCCCCAAGCACCCCGAGATCGACATCTGGGCGGATGATCCGGCCGTGCGCGCGCGCGTGGAGGATGTGCGCTCGGGCGGGCTCGAGCGCAGCTCGCGCGACGCCGATGAGATCTCGCTGATCGACACCGGACACTCACTGAAAGCGCCCGCGGGCGAGGCCAGCCTCCCCGTGCTCATCTCGCCGGTGGTCGACGGTCGCTTCGGCGCGACCGCCGTTCTCGGCATACCCGAGCACGATCGCACCGATCACATGATCGCCGAGCGCCTGGGGATGGACGTGCCTGCCCCGGCAGATACCGATGGGCGGACACCCGCTCCACCGGGACAGGCCCTGCCAGGCGGAGCCGTCGCTGGCTCGCCGGCACGCCCCGCTGTGCGCTATCGCGCGGATGACTTCTCGATCTCCCGCCAGCGCTCGTGGGGAACGCCGATCCCGATCGTCTACTGCGACAGCTGCGGGACGGTGCCCGTGGCGCGCGAGCAGCTGCCGGTGCTGCTGCCGTTGGACATCACCCCCACGGGCACCGGCAATCCGCTGGCCGAGTCGCGGGAGTTCGTGGAGACCACCTGCCCCGGCTGCGGCGGGCCGGCCCGCCGCGAGACCGACACGCTCGACTGCCACTTCGACGCGCTGTGGCTGTGGGTCCCAGCCTGCGTCCCGCCCGAGGCGCGCGAGGAGCCCCTCGAGGACATCCTCGCGCTGCCCGACCTGCGCCACTGGCTGCCGTCGGAGCGGGTCGTCGCCGGATCGGACAGCGGCAACTTCGTATTCGACCAGCGCATCGTCACGAAGGCACTGCGCGACATCGGCCCACTCGCGTTTCTCAGCGACGGCGAGCCCTTCGCCGGCTGCCTGTTTCATGAGATGGTGATCGCGGACGGACGCAAGATGAGCAAGCACCTGGGCAACGTCGTCGACCCCGACGCTCTGGTAGAGCGCTTCGGCGCGGACACGGTCCGGCTGGCGGTCCTCTACGCAGCCCGGCCGCAGCGGTCGCTCAACTGGAGTGACTCAGCGGTGCTTCGCTGCCACCGGTTCCTCACGCAGGTTTGGGAGTACTCGCATCTAAAGCTCGCAGAGGCAAGTGCCGATCCTGAGCGCGCCGAGGCAACCAAGCTCGGTGATGACGGCGAGCCGATCAGAGACACGACCGAGCACCTCAGGCTGAAACTACGCTCGCAATGGTGCGAGACTGCTGTCGAGAAGATCACTCAGGACATGGAGGGCCTCGAGATGCACAGCGCCGTACGCAACGTCATGCGCCTGTTCGACCGAATCAAGGACTTCGAGAAGCGGGTGGTCGCGCGCGAGGGGAAGCTCAGCCGTGCCAACCTGGAGGCGCTGATCGATGCGCTCACGCTGCTCGTGCAGACGCTCGGTCCCCTGGCTCCGCACCTCGCCGAGGAGCTCTGGATCGCGTTCGGCCACGACGGACCGCCCGCACAGACGCCGTGGCCGGCCGTATCGTTGCAGGTGCCAGCATGAGCACACAGACTGCACAGGGCGCCACGACCGGGGCGCGACAGCGGACGCGTTCGTGCGCGACCGGCCTGGCCTGCCACCGCTGCGAGCACCACTATCCGCTCGAGTCGACCGTGTTCTCCTGTCCTGATTGCGGCAAGGGTCTTGACGTCGTCTACGACTACGAGCGCGCTGCCGACCACTTCAAGCAGATCCCGGGCTCCGAGCGCCCACAGAACATCTGGCACTTCGAGGAGCTCTTGCCGATCGTCGACGCCTCCGCGCAGGCGCGCGTCGGGCTCCACGCCGGCTACACCCCGCTGATCCGCGCAGACCGACTGGGCGCCGAGCTCGGGCTGAGCAACCTCTACTTGAAGGACGACTCCACCTCACGCCCCAGCCTCTCCTACAAGGACCGTGTCGTCGCGATGTCGGTCGCGAGGCTCCTGGAGCGGGCCAAGACCGAGCTGGGCTGCGTCTCAACCGGCAACGTCGGCACAGCGGTGGCCTCCTACGCGGCCAAGGCCGGTGTCGATGCCTACGTGTTCTATCCCAACCGCCTCGAGGACACCAAGGCCCGCGCGTGCATGGCCCTTGGCGCCAAGGTCTGTCAGGTCGAGGGCAACTACGACGAAGCCAACCGCCGTTGCCGGGAGGTCGCCGAAACGACCGGCATGGACTTCGCCAACATCACGCTTCGCCCGTTCTACGCGGAGGGTGCCAAGACCGCCGCGTTCGAGATCGTCGAGCAGCTCGACTGGAAGGCACCGGAACACATCGTCACGGCGGCGGCCGGCGGCACGCTCTCATCACGCCTCCACAAGGGTCTCGGCGAGCTGCAGCTGCTGGGTCTATCAGACACCGATCAGACGCAAATTCACATCGCCCAGCCGTGGGGTTGCAATCCGATCGCGAGCGCGATCCTCGCCGAGGAGGCCGAGATTCATCCGGTGACGCCCGAGACCGCTGCCCACTCTCTCGCCATCGGGGCGCCGGGCGATGGCTATCTCGTGGTCGACGCCGTACTCAAACGCGGCGGCACCGGCGGCTTCGCGACCGACCCCGAGATCTTCGCCGGGATCGACCTGCTCGCGGCGACAGAGGGTCTGTTGACCGAGCCGGCCGGTGGCACGACCGTGGCGGTGCTCGAGAAACTCGCCGCCAGCGGCCGGTTCGGGGCCGACGACACGGTTGTCGCGATCATCACCGGAAACGGGCTGAAGACTCTCGACGATCACCCGCAGAAGCCGTGGCCGCACAAGATCGACTGCGAGCTCGACGCGATGCTCGTGGCGCTGACCGAGCTGAAGAGCGGCGGCACGCTGATGGACTCAGCGCGCGAGCAGCTGCACGCCTAGCGCAGTCGAGCAGCAGACCGGTACCCAGCCGCGTGATCGAGGTCGTGCACGATCAGGCGCGTGCCGCCGGGCGAGTACAGTTGGGGGTATGGACGAGGGCACCCCCGCGGGCCACATCCTTCCGCTCGAGGAGCGTCGACGCCTCGAGCGCTTGGCGGTCGAGGAAGCCGGCGGCGGCGAGTCAGAGGGCTTCGAGCTCGCCGAGCAGGAGCTGATCGAGCACGCTTCCCACGGCGACGATCACACGCCCGCGCGCATCATCCGCGATGCGGGACCAGAGGAGGAGCCGGCCTCCTCGGTGTACGGAGAAGCCGACGAGGAGCATCTGCCCGACCAGTAGATGGGCGCCGAGCTCGTTGCAGGCTCGCAGCCGGATCTCGTCTTTACCTTCAAGCCGCTCCCCCCACGCCGGCGCCGGCGCGGCTGTGCGCGCGCCAGTCGTGCCCGATCTGCCGCGTCATGCGCGGGTAGACGATCAGGTGCCGGAACGGCCTGATGGCGGCCATGTAGGCGATCCCGAGCAGCCCGTTCGGCTTCACGAGAACGGCCATCTGGCCCCGATAGCCGCCACTCCCGTCTGACACCCAGCCCAGGTGCATGACCCCATGAACGGTGCGGTTGGCGATCTCTGCCGCCCACTCGTCCTTGAGCAGATAGAGCGACTTGAACGAGAGCCCGTCGAAGTCCGGGCCCGATGGGGCCTCGCGCAGATCCGCCGGCATGCGATCGCGCAGCGTCGGCACCCTCGCGCCGAGACCGGCGTCCGGGCGATCCCAACCCAGCAGCCGCCCGAGCTTCCAGCGGATCGCCCAGAGCGCGCGGGCAGCGCCGGAGGAGCCTCGCGCCGGATCGCCGGAGGCGATCGCCGTGACCAGCCGCGGAAAGTCGTCGAGGCCGCCCGGCGTCGGCAGCGACCACACGTCCTCGAGCCGGAAATCGGAGGTGAGCTCGTGGATCCGCCACGGCCGCTGAGTGTGCGCGGCGTTAGGGAGTCTCATAGCTGAATCTCGCCCTCACCGGGCAACGCCGGCAGCTCCTCCAACCCGAGCACTCCAGCCACGGCGCGTGCCGCCAGCAACTCGTCGTGGGGCGCCTGTCCGGCGAGCTCGATCACCGCGCCCTCCAGCGCACCGACGAACGCGAGTGCCACCGCTCGGGCGGGCGGGCCGGGCGGGATCGACCCCGCTCTCCGCCCGTCCTGGATCAGACGGCCGCAGCGTTTGACAAGCGTCTCTGAGACGCGCCGTACCTCGCGCCCGACGGGGTGATCCTGGGCGCCGAACTCAAGTCGCAGGGCGATCGCCACGCGTGCCACGTCACGCCGGCAAAAGACGGCATGGCCGCGCGCGAGCGTGATCAGCGCGACCACCGGATCCGACTCGCCCTCGATACGCTCTCCCACCTCCTGCCGCCAGGTCTTGTCCACCCAGGCGACCACGGACAGCGCTAGGTCTTCCTTGTCCTCGAACTGGTGATAGAGGGCACCGCGGGTGTATCCCGCCTCGCGTGCCACCTCCTCCAGAACGAGCTTCCCGTAGCCGTGTCGGGAGAGGCCGCGAGCCGCCGACTCGAGCAACGCGCTCCGTGTGCGCGCACTTCGATCGGCCTGGGTTGAGGGGCGCCTGCTGAGGGGGTTGGGCCCGTTCTGGATGCGTGGGTCGCTCCCAAAGTTACGTACAGACATGTATGTATGTTACCGAACCCTCGCCCATGTTGGCAACCGCGCTCGCGTCGAGCGCGTGCTCAGTGGCAGCGCGCCCGCGGGCGCGTGAGAATAGGAAGCCCCGCCGGAGCGGCTGCGCCACGTCTTCGCCACCGAGCTTCTGAGCTCCGGCGCGAATCTGCCACGAGCTAGACTTGACCGTCCTCGACCAGGATGGAGTTCTCCGTGTTCCTAGCTGTGAGCAGCGCCGGATACGCTGGCATCGGGGTCCTAGCGTTCATTCTCTACGTATTCCTTCTTGTCTACTTTGGCCTCAAAACAATCAAAGGGGGCCACTGGGTGATGTTTATCCTCGGGTTGTTCTTTTTCCCGTTCTGGATCATCGGCGGCATAATCCCTCCGAAGGGTATGTCACGCGTGGACGCCATGTACGCCGAGAAAAATGAGCACCCTTAGCGGGCGCTGACGGGCGGCATCTCTATCTGCTCTGAGGGCACGCGTATCATGACCGCGGAGCAACTTGGCAGTGCGGATTGAGCGGGATCGCGTAGCTGAGAGACGCCGCTGGAACCGCAGTCGCTACGCCCGCCGTCTTAGGGCACGGAGTAGCATCGATTTTGGGCATGAGCTTCGACCACGTCATCTCAGAAGTCGTCAAAGTCGTTGAGGTGTTCGGAGGAAGAAGAGCTAATGCAGGCATGTCAGGACGTCAGTTCTAAAAATGTCAAGGACAGGCTGTGAAGGCAGGAGGGGAGGAGTAGCTCGCACGTCGGCGTTCTTCGATCAGGTCCAGAGAAGCTCTACCGTTCTTGAGGTGAGCGTGCTCACGTTCAACGTAGTCTTTGTCAAGGGCCAACAAGAATCCCCACTCGTGGCCAGATAATTCCCCACGCTGAAATGACCGCTGCGTAGGGATCCCGCCGATGTCTCACGGAGCGAAGCGCGTAGCGCGAGTCGAGTGAGAGATCGGCGGCGCGGTCGCCGAGCGGGCCCAGTGGGTCCGTTTCGGCCCGGTTCACCACGTGACGAGGAGGATCGGCGCGTTCTCAGGCGTTCTGCGGCTCTGTGCGGCGGTCGCGCTCGTGATCGGATGGCTGTTTTCGTCCTTCTCATGCCGGCGTGACCAGCTTGCGCGCCTCGCGAAGGCGGAAGCTCTCGCCCTCGAGCGTGACCACGTGGCAGTGGTGGAGGAAGCGGTCGAGGATCGCCGTGGCAGTGGCTGCGTCGGGCAGGAATTGGGTCCAGCGCTCGAAGTCGACGTTGGTCGTGATCGCCACCGAGCGCTGCTCATAGGCGGCGGCGATGAAACGGAAGAGATGCTCAGCGGCGATGCGGTCAAGGGCGGTGAAGCCAAGGTCGTCGATCACGATGAAGTCGTTGCGCAACAGGCGCTCGATGAGCTTGCCGACGGTGTTGTCGGCGAGGCCGCGGTAGAGCGCCTCGATCAGCTGGTCGGCCTGAAAGAAGCGGACCTTCCTGCCGGTGGCAATCGCGGCGCGCCCGAGACCCTGGGCGAGATGGCTCTTGCCGACACCGCTCGGGCCGGCCAGACAGAGATTTTCCTTGCGATCAAGCCACTCCAGGCAGGCGAGGAAGTCGAACGTGGCGCGCGGCAGCTCTGAGAGGTTGATGTCAAAGCCCTCGAGCGTCTTCTGAGCCGGGAACCCGGCGGCCTTCAGACGCGCGCGCTCGTTTGAGGCCTCGCGCGCTCTGATCTCCTCGCGCACGAGCGTTGACAGCAGTTCCGCCGGCGCCCAACGCTGGGTCTTGGCGGTCTGCAGCAGATCGGGTGCGACCTCGCGCATGCCGCGCAGGCGCAGCCGGCGAAGCCCCGCCTCGAGCTCTGCATCGAGCTCGCTCATGCCCGCGCCCGGCGGTAGTCGCTCAGAGAGCGAACCGCCACCTTCGGCAGACCCTCGAGCCGAAGCGGCTCTGCCTCTGGGACGCTCGCCGGCGCCATGCCGCCCAGCCCGTCGGCGATCGAGGCCAGATCGCCGTTCCCAAAGCGAGAGAACGTGCTCGCGCGAGACAGTGCCGCCCGCGCCTGGTCCTCTCCACGCGTGCGCGCGAGCGAGAGCGCTTCATCCAAGCGCTCATAAAGGCGGGGGGTGCCGGCCGCCGCGGCGCTGCGCAGGTAGCCCTCGGCCTCTGAGCCCAGAGCAAGGAACGCGTGCTCTGAAGGCGTGCGCGGCCGCAAGGGGCGCACACCTGAGGGCGCCGGCGTCGGGTAGTGGGCGTCTGAGATCGACGCCTCCCCGGGCGCGAGCAGCTGATGCTGGGCGACAGGGACGCCCAGGTGCATGATCACAACGTCGCGGTCTGAGGCGGTGACCTGCACGGTCTCGCCGAGCAGGCGGTGGGGCACCGAATAGCGCGCGGAGAGAAAGCGCACCGTCGCCAGGCGATCGACCTTGCGCTCCTCGCCGCACGCCAGCGCCGGGCGCTCTGCCGGCAGCAAGCGGAACAGCCGGCGCTCGACCTCAAGGCGCTCGGCCGGCCGTGCGCGGGTCTCATAGTGGACCTCGCCATTGACCTCCTCACACCACGCGCCAGCCGCCTGGTTGGCTTCATCGAGCGAGGAGAAGCCCTCATATGGGATGAGGTCTGACTTCGTGAAGCGGACGAGCGCCTCGACCTTTCCTTTCGACTCCGGGTCTTGGCGCTCGGTCGTGCGCGGCGAGAAGCGATAGTGGGCCGCCAGGCGCACGAGGTCCGGGTTCAGCACCGCGGCCCCGGCCAGATGCCCCGTGGCGACCGTCTTCGGGTTGTCGAACAAGACTCGCGCCGGAACCCCGCCAGCCGCCTCGAAGCTGTGCGCGAGGCCCACCGCGACCGCGCCGAAGCGCTCTGAACAGGAGAAGCTGACCGTCCGATAGCGAGACCAGCCCAGCACCGAGGAGAAGAACGACAGCTTGCGCGGGCCGGCCGGCGTCGGGACCGTCCCCGCTGCGCCCCAGTCACACAGCATCCACTCGCCCGGCTCTGAGACCCATGGCCTGAAGACCCGACCCTCGAGCGCCTGCCTTGACCGCCAGGCCGCCTTCGCCTCGGCGAGGGCCCGGCGCAGGGAGCGCTCTGAGCCCTCATAGCCCGCAGCGCGCATGATCCGTATGAGCCGCCGCCCCGTGATCCGCCCGGCGCTCTGTTCGACTCGCCCGGCGATCAGGCCTGCGAAGTCATCGGTCACCCGAGCGCGCCTGAGTGCAGGTGCGAGCTGCCCGGCCTCACCGGCCGCGTGCACATAGCGCTTGACCGTCTTGTGATCGCAGCCCAGGAGCGCACCCACCGCCCGATAGCTCCCGAGCTCCTCATACAACGCGATGATCTCCACCTGTGTCCTTCCGCTCTTCATGGGCGTCCTCCCGACGGTCGAGGGTGCATGAGCACCGCACCGTCGAGCCCGAACCGGACGGGTGGGGAATTAAGTGGCCACCAGTGGGGAGTTTCTCGTGGCCGCGGTCAGTCTTCGAGGATGCCGGCGATGGCTGGGTGTACGCACACGTCCCTGAGCTTCCCGAGGTGCACACGCAGGGCGAGGGACTCGACGAGGCGCGCGTCATGGTGCGAGAGGCGATCGAGCTCGTGATCCAGGACCGCCGCGAACGCGGCGACTCCATTCCGGCGACTGGATGGGCTCCGGTCGAGTCCGTCGAGATCGCTGCGTGAAGAAGCGCGACCTCGAACGCCACCTCAGCACCAACGGTTGCGTCCTCGCTCGCCAGGCGGCTAACCACGAGTCTGGCGTAACACGGCGACGGGCCAGCGCACAACGGTGCCGCGCCACAAGAAGATCAAGCCGCCGACCGCACGCGGCATCTGCCGCCAGCTGGGTGTGCCAGTCCCAACCGGGTCTCGCTGAACACCCCCGGCATCAGACCGAGACCGGTCTACGGCCGCATCGAGGGGCGGCAGGCGTTTCCTTTATGGCTGCTAGGTCGCTCGCTTTGGCGATCCACTCCGTGGAGGAGAGCGTCGCTCCCTCTCAGAGCCGATGGGCAGAGGGACGGCAGGCATAGGAAAACCCCGCCGGAGCGGGGCTTTCCCTTAGCAGATCGATAAGCCGGAGAGTGGACAGGGTAGGAAGCACCGGGGCTCGGAGGCCGCCCGAAAGGACCAGCCCCGATGCTGAACGCCCTGTCTGACTTCCTGATCTACTGCCGCGTCGAGCGCCGTCTCGCCGAGTTGACGTGCAAGGCATATGAGCGTGACGTGAGCGCCTGCCTTGACTTCCTGCGCTCGCAGGGGATCAGCGCGCTCGCGGAGATTCACACATCTGAGCTGCGCCGCTTCTTGGCCGAGGAGTCGACCCATCGCCCGGCGCCGTCAAGCCAGGCACGGACGGTCGCGGCGCTGCGCTGCTTCTTTCGCTTCTGCGTCGAGAGCGACTACCTCGAGCGCGACCCCGCACACGTCCTGCGCACACCCAAGAAGCGCGAAGCGCTGCCCGACGTGCTCGACCGCAAGGAGCTCGCGCGACTACTTGACGTCCCCGCTCGTGAGGGCGTGTGGAAGCGCGTGCACGCCGGCAAGCGCGAGCGCGACCGCCTGCTGCTCGCTTTATTCGCCTATGGCGGCCTGCGCCGCTCAGAGCTACTTGGCCTCGACTGCGACGACGTCGACCTCGACCGTCGCCTCATCCGCGTGCGCAACGCCAAGGGCGGGCGCCAGCGCGTCGTGCCGATCCACCCGGGCCTCGTGCAGCCGTTCGTGACCTACGCCGCTGCGCGCACTTCCGTGAGCGACCCGGCCCTATTCGTGGGCGTCCATGGCCGCCGCCTGACACCGACCATCATGGCTCTGACTTTTCGTCGTTACGCAACCACGGCGGGAGTGAACAAGCGCAAGCGCATCACGCCCCACACGCTGCGCCACGTGTTCGCCACCGAGCTCCTGAGCGCGGGTGCCAACCTGCGTCAGATCCAGGAGCTGCTCGGGCACAAGCACCTGGACTCCACGCAGCGCTACACCCGCGTGAATGCCCATCAGCTTCGCGGCGCGGTGCGGCGCCTTCGATTCGCTTCGGTCGATGGCGGCGCGACCGCGCCGAAGGTCCCCGGACCCAGATTTCGACACTCCCCCCGCCATAGGTTGCCGCCGCAGGACGAGAATGCACGTACGCGCAGCGAGTGAGCAAAGCCCCTGCTAATGCGCGGCGTCAGTAGCGGAACCTCACGTCCCACCGCTTCACGTCCCACTGCTCGTTGTCGTGGTCAGAGCTGCTAGCCGAGCTGGAGCCGCTGCCCGTCACCCTGACCTCGATCTTGTCACCGGGCGCCGCGGGACCCGACCCGCTGGCAGTTGAGCAGCTGCCGTTGCTCGTCGAGTTGACCGTGCAGGAGAGCAGCATCGCCCCGCTGGTGTTATCGATGACTGCGACGGTCACTTCTTCTCTGCGGCTCAGGGTCGCATTCGTTTGGGCATACAGGCTCGTCACCATCGCCCCGTTGGCGAACGTCCCGGCCAGCAGGGGGCTCGAGGAGAAGCCGGTCGTCTTCGGCGGGCAGGGGCCGTTGCCCGGCCCTTCAATCGCCGTGTAGTTCAGACACCAGCCGCTCGGCACATCCTGGAAGCTCGCAAACCTCACGCTCGCGCCATAGCCAGCCGGCCCGGTGGCACCTGTGCTGCCCGTGACCCCCGTCGCTCCGCTGACTCCCGCTGTCCCTCTGGCTCCTTCTTTGCCCGTAGCCGCGGTGGCTCCCGTCGCCCCAGTTTTTCCAGTGGCGCCGGCGGGGCCGCTCGCTCCGGTCGTGCCCTTGGCCCCTTCTTTACCGGTAGATCCTGCGTTACCGGTCGGGCCGGTCACTCCCGTGGTCCCGGATGCTCCGGTTGCTCCGAGGGTTCCGCTTGCGCCGGCGGCTCCCTGGGCTCCCGTCGCTCCCTGGGACCCGGTCGCTCCGGTCACTCCCTGCAGTCCGGTCGCTCCGGTTGCGCCGGTCGCTCCGGCTTCTCCAGTCGCTCCGGTCGCTCCGGTCGACCCCGTCGCTCCGGTGGCTCCGGTTGGGCCAGTGGCCCCGGTTGCGCCAGTCGGGCCGGTTGCGCCGGTTAGGCCCGTGTTCCCGCTGTTTCCGGTGGCTCCGGTTTCCCCGGTCGGGCCGGTGGCTCCGGTCGCTCCGGCTTCGCCGGTGTCACCAGTCGCGCCCGTTGCCCCGGTCACACCGCTTTCACCGGTGGCTCCCGTGTTTCCGGTCGCTCCGGCGTTTCCAGTCGGGCCGCTTGCTCCGGTCACGCCGGTTTCACCCGTTGCTCCGGTGTTTCCAGTCGGGCCGGTTGCTCCGGTCACGCCGTTTTCGCCGGTGGCGCCGTTGTTTCCGGTCGCGCCGGTGTCGCCGGTCGTGCCAGTTGCTCCGGTCGCGCCGTTTTCACCGGTTGCGCCGTTTGTGCCGCTCGCGCCGGTGTTCCCGCTCGGTCCTGTGGGACCGGTTGCTCCTGTCACGCCGCTTTCCCCGGTTGCCCCCTGGTTTCCGGTCACTCCCGTGGGCCCGGTTTCGCCCGTGGCTCCGGTCAGGCCGATTGCTCCGGTGGGCCCGGTCGCTCCGGTCGCGCCCGTTTCTCCAGTTGCTCCGGTGGCTCCGGGTGCCCCCTGGGCTCCGATCGCGCCGGTCGCGCCCTGCGCTCCGGTGGCTCCAGTCACGCCGGTTTCTCCCGTTGCTCCGATGGCTCCGGCTGCCCCCTGGGCTCCCGTCGCGCCGGTCACGCCTTGGGCTCCGGTGGCTCCCGTTGCGCCGGTCGCTCCGGTGGCGCCGGTTACTCCGGTTTCTGCGCAAGCCGGCCCAGCCGCGAGCGCCAGCAACGCCACGGCAGCCAGGCAGGCGAACGTAACCCTGAGTAGCCGCAGGCGCGAGCCGCCGCGGCGAGACCATCCGATCGGTGCCGGCGCCCCGTGCGCAGTCAGCGCAGAGGACCTGATCAGTCGCTCTCTGTACCTCATATCGCTGTCTTCATGGTCTGGTCGCATGGGTTAGCTGCTTGCCCTAGTAGCGGAACGTCACCTGCCACTGCTTGTCGTTGGAGCCGGAGCCGCTTGCGGTCACCTCGACCTCGATCTTGTCGCCGGGCGCCGCGGGACCCGATCCGTTGGCTTTTGAGCAGCTGCTCTTGGTCGTCGAGGTGACCGTGCAGGAGAGCAGCGTCGCCCCCGTGGTGTTGTCGATGACCGCGACGGTCGCTTCTTCTTTGGCGCTCAGCGTCGCGTTTGTTTCGGCATACAGGTTTGTCACGGTCGCCCCGTTGGCGAACGTCGGACCCGCCAGGAGCGGGCTGGCGGAGAAGCCGGTCGTCTTTGACGGGCAGGGGCCGTTGCCCGGACCTGCCAGTTCGGTGTAGTTCAGGCAGTTGCCGCTCGGCACGCCCTGGGAGCTCGCGAATGCCGCGCTGCCGCGATTGCCGGCCTGGCCGGTAGCACCCGTGCTGCCGGTGGCTCCGGTCGCTCCGGTGACTCCGGTGCTGCCCTTGGCTCCTTCTTTGCCGCTCGCCCCGGTGGCCCCGGTCGGCCCAGTGCTCCCAGTTGCGCCGGCGGGGCCGCTCGCTCCGGTTGTGCCCTTGGCTCCTTCTTTGCCGGCGGCTCCTTCATTACCGCTCGTGCCGGTCGCTCCCGTGGCCCCCGTCGCGCCGGGCGCTCCGTTGCCTCCACTCGTTCCGCTGGCTCCCTGTGCTCCGGTCGGTCCGGTCGCTCCGGTCACCCCCTGAAGGCCGGTCGCTCCGGTGCCCCCGGTTGCTCCGGTTTGTCCGCTCGCTCCGGTGACTCCAGCTGCTCCGGTCGCTCCAGTGGTCCCGGTTGCTCCGGTCTGTCCGCTGGCCCCGGTGGCTCCAGCTGCTCCGGTCGCTCCGGTCGTGCCGGCTTCACCTGTGGCGCCGATCGCTCCGGTCGCTCCGGCTTCTCCAGTCGCTCCGGTTTCTCCAGCCATCCCGGTCGCTCCGGTGGCCCCGGTCGATCCAGTCGCACCGTTCGCGCCTGTGGTTCCTTCGGTTCCAGTTTCTCCAGTAGCTCCGGTGGCTCCGGTTGCGCCGCTCACGCCCTGCGCTCCGGTCTGGCCCGTTTCTCCAGTGGCTCCGGTCGGGCCGGTCGCTCCCGTAGGTCCGGTCGCCCCGGTTAGACCGGTCGCTCCGGTCAATCCGCTCGCGCCGGTCGCTCCTGTGGGGCCCGTCGCTCCGGTCGCTCCGGTTTCACCGGTCGGGCCGGTCGCTCCGGTCGCGCCGCTGCTCCCGGTCGCGCCGGTGGCTCCCGTCGAGCCGGTCGGGCCGGTCACGCCGTTTACGCCGCTTGCGCCTGTCGCGCCCGTGGCGCCGGTCGCGCCATTTGTGCCATTGGTTCCAGTCGCTCCGCTCGCACCCGTTGGCGCGGTCGCCCCCGTCGGGCCGGTAGCCCCGGTCACGCCGTTGGCTCCGGTGCTTCCGCTGTTCCCGGTGGCTCCTGTCGCGCCGGTTGGCCCGGTCGCTCCCGTCGCTCCCGTCGCCCCGGTCACGCCTTCTGCTCCGGTGCTTCCGCCGGGGCCGGTCGGCCCCGTCGGTCCGGTCGGTCCGGTTGGTCCGGCTGCGCGGGTGGCTTCGATCACTTCGTTCGCGTTCACCGTGAGGTTGGTGGCCCCCGGCGTCTCGATCGCCGGACCGGCGAATCCTTCCAGGGTGTTGTGATTGATGGTGAGACTGTCCACGCCGTTCGCGAAGATGCCGTTCTGGCTGCTCGGCTCCAAGCCTTCGTCGACGGAGCCGCTGAGGTGGAGACCGTTAATGTTGACGTTGTTCGCTTGGATCGTGACCAGGTGGCCGCCGGCCTGCGTGCCGACGATCAGCGGTGCACTCGGGTCGGCGCCCTCGGGCCGCGTGCCAACGTTGCCGTCGAGGGCCATATTCGCATCATTGATCGTGAGGTTTTCGGTGTACTTGCCGGAGCTGACCTGGACGACGACGGGAGCGGTCGTCGAGGAGTCGTCGAGCGCCTGCTGGATGCTCGCCGCGTTGCTGAGGACGTTGACCTGTGTCGCGGTGCTGCTCACGCGGCTGGGGGCGATCGTCGTCCCGCCCGAGGTGATCTGGGCGTTGAGGTTGAGGGTGTTGCAGGTGACGAAGAGGTTTCCTGCCGCGGCGAGGTTGAGATTGCCTTCGACGTTGAGCGTGGGCGTTACCAGGGACAGGTTGTACTGCGGCGTTCCATTTGGGCTTGTCGACAGGTCGGTCGGTTCGACGATGGTGATCTCGCCGGCGGCCTGAACGGTGATGCTCGTGAAGACGAGCTCGCTGGCGAGGTTCTGTGCGTTCAGGTACGTTCCGTTGGTCTTATTCGAGCCGTTGCCGATGCTCACGTTCGCGACGGCGCCGGCGGGTGCGGCTCCGAAGCCGAGCACCCCGACGACCATCAGCACCAGGGCGGCGCACGCACGCGGGCGGTTATGTTGCAGTCTCACGAGGACTCTCCACCACGCCTAGTAGCGGAACCTCACGTCCCACTGCTTGTTGTTCGAGCCAGAGCCGCTGGCCGTCACCCTGACCTCGATCTTGTCGCCGGGCGCCGCGGGGCCAGACCCGCTGGAGTTTGCGCAGCTGCCGTTGGTCGTTGAGCTGACCGTGCATGAGAGGAGCGCGGCCCCGGTCGTGTTGTCGATGACCACGACTGTCGCTTCTTCTCTGCCGCCCAGCGTCGCGTTGGTTTCGGCATAGAGGTTCGTCACCGTCGCCCCGTTGGCGAACGTAGGACCTGTGAGGAGCGGGCTTGAGGAGAGACCGGTCGTCTTCGGCGGGCAGGGGCCAGTACCCGGCCCCGCTACTAGCGTGTAGTTCAGGCAGTTGCCGCTCGGCACGCGTTGGAAGCTCGCGAATGTCGCGCCCGCGGCGTTGCCAGCTTGGCCCGTGGCACCTGTGCTGCCGGTGGCTCCGGTCGCGCCGGTGGCTCCCGTGGTGCCCTTGGCGCCTTCTTTGCCGCTGGCCCCGGTGATTCCCGTCACCCCAGTGCTTCCAGTTGCGCCGGCGGGGCCGGTCGCTCCGGTTGTGCCCTTGGCTCCTTCGCTACCGGTAGCTCCTGCGGTACCGGTCGGGCCGGTCGCTCCGGTGGCCCCGGTTGCTCCGGGTGCTCCGTTGGTCCCGCCTGTTCCGGTCGCTCCCTGGGCTCCGGTGACTCCCTGGGGTCCGGTCGCTCCGGTCACTCCCTGGAGTCCGCTCGCTCCGGTTGAGCCGGTCGCTCCGGTTGCGCCCGTTGCTGCGTTGGTTCCGGTCGCTCCGGTTGCTCCGGTTTCACCTGTGGCTCCGGGTGCGCCCGTCGTTCCGTTCGTTCCAGCCACGCCGGTTGTGCCGGTGGCCCCGGTTTCTCCGGTCCCACCGGTGGCGCCGTTGGTACCGGTCACTCCAGTCGCTCCAGTGCCTCCGCTTGCGCCGGTGACTCCGGTTTCTCCGGTCGCGCCAGCGGGTCCGGTTGCTCCAGTCGCCCCGGTCACGCCCTGAGCTCCGGTTTGGCCCGCTTCTCCGATGGCTCCGGTCGCGCCGGTGGCTGCTGTTGGTCCGGTGGCTCCGGTCGGACCGGCCGCTCCAGTGACTCCGGTAGCTCCCGTCGGAGCGGTCGCTCCAGTGGCCCCGGTCGCTCCGGTGGCTCCGGTTTCGCCGGTCGTTCCGTTGGTTCCCGTCGTGCCGGCGGCCCCGGTGGCGCCGGTTTCTCCAGTCCCGCCTGTTGCTCCGTTGGTCCCGGCTGCTCCAGTCGCCCCGGTTTCTCCCGTCGCTCCGGTGGCTCCGGTTGAACCAGAGACCCCGGTTGCTCCGGTTGGGCCGATCGCTCCCGGCAGGCCGGTCGCTCCGGCGGCGCCGGTCGTTCCGGTTGCGCCGGTGAGGCCCTGCGCTCCGGTTTGACCCGTTTCTCCGGTAGCTCCCGTCGCGCCGGCAGCTCCCGTTGGTCCTGTCGCGCCGGTCGCTCCAGCCACTCCGGTGGCTCCGGTTGGCCCGGTTGCGCCGGTCGCTCCCGTCGCACCGGTTTCTCCGGTTTCGCCGGTGGGGTTCGGGAGCGTCGTGAAGTTCTCGGTGTTCCCGCTCGTAGTCCCGTGAGCGTTTGTTGCGATCACCCGGTACTGGTAGGTCGTGTTAGCGGTCAGCCCTCCGACTATGGCGGACACCGCCACAGGGCTGGTACCGGACCCGGGCGATGGGTAGCACGGCGCGGTTGTGCCCGACAGCAGCAAGGTGTCGTATTCGATCGCGCAGCTTGTCACAGTCCCGCCATTCGGGTTCACCGTCGCTTCCAGGGTCGCCATACTCTGGGTGACCGATGACGCCGCACCGGTCGTGACTGTGGGCTGGTCAAACACTTCGACTTCGACCTTGTTGGAGGTCTTGGTGCCGGTGCCTTCGTCGCCTTCGATTGATGCTTCGTTGCTGTAGACGCTGATCGTGGTGAGTTTGTGGCTGCAGGTGTAGACCTGTTCGCCGCCCGCCGCGATCGTCTCTTCAGCGCTGGGCGAGATGGCTTCGCAGTTGGCGTCGGTCAGTTTCCCGAAGCGCAGCGACACGTTGCCGGTGTTCTTGACGATGATCTCGTAGTCCACGGTCTGGCCGACTTCGCTTGTCAGCTGCGAGCTCGTGAATGACCCGGCACCTTCGATCTTCTGCTGCTTTTCGATCGTGAACTCGGTGACATCAACTGGGGTCGTGCTGCTGGTGGTCGTCCCGTTCCCCAGCTCACCCACGCTGTTGTAGCCCCAGCACTTGACGGTGCCGGCGCTCGTCACTGCGCACGTGTGAACTTCACCGGCGGCGACCGCGACCGCGCCGCTGAGGTCTGTGACTTCGACCGGGGTCGAGCTGCTGGCGGTCGTCCCGTTCCCGAGCTCACCGGAGCCGTTGTAGCCCCAGCACTTAGCGGTGCCGGCGCTCGTCACTGCGCACGTGTGTTCTTCGGCCGTGATCGCGACGGCGCCAGTGAGACCCGTGACTTCGACCGGAGTCAAGCTGTTGGTGGTCGTCCCGTCGCCGAGCTGACCGTATTTGTTGGAGCCCCAGCACCTGACGGTGCCGGCGCTCGTCAGCGCGCACGACTCACTCGCGCCGGCGGTGATCGCGATGGCGCCGGTGAGGCCCGTGACTTCGACCGGGAACGTGCTGTTGGTGATCGTCCCGTTCCCGAGCGCACCGGAGCCCCAGCATTTGACGGTGCCGGCGCTCGTCAGCGCGCACGTGTAATCGCCGTCGGCGGAGATCGCGACGGCGCCGGTGAGGCCCGTGACTTCGACCGGGGTCGTGCTGCTGGTGGTCGTCCCGTTCCCGAGCTGACCGTTGAAGTTGGCGCCCCAGCATTTGACGGTGCCGGCGCTCGTCAACGCGCACGTGTGATCAAAGCCGGCGGTGATCGCGACGGCGCCAGTGAGACCCGTGACTTCGACCGGAGTCGAGCTGTTGGTGGTCGCCCCGTTCCCAAGCTGACCGTATGCGTTGTAGCCCCAGCATTTGACGGTACCGGCACTCGTCACCGCGCACGTGACATACTCGCCAGCGGTGATCGCGACGGCGCCCGTGAGGCCCGCGACTTCGACGGGGGTCGTGCTGTTGGTGGTCGTCCCGTTCCCGAGCTCGCCGTATTCGTTGCGGCCCCAGCATTTGACGGTGCCGGCACTCGTCAACTCGCACGTGCGCTGTTCACCGGCGCTGATCCTGATCCGAGCGAGGCTGGTGAGGCCTGTGACTTCAACGGGGGTCGTGCTGTAGGTGGTCGTCCCGTTCCCGAGCTCGCCGTATGTGTTGAGGCCCCAGCATTTGGCGGTGCCGGCGCTCGTCAGCGCGCACGTGTGTTCGCGGCCGGCGGCGATCGCGGTCGCGCCGGTGAGGCCTGTGACTTCAACGGGGGTCGTGCTGTAGGTGGTCGTCCCGTTCCCGAGCTCGCCGTATGTGTTGAGGCCCCAGCATTTGGCGGTCCCGGCGCTCGTCAGCGCGCACGTGTGATAGGTGCCGCCGGTGATCGCGACGGCGCCGGTGAGGCCTGGGACTTCGACTGGGGTGGTGCTGCTGGTGGTCGTGCCGTTTCCGAGCTGACCGTCGAAGTTGTAGCCCCAGCATTTGGCGGTGCCGGCGCTCGTCAGCGCGCACGTGTGATAGGCGCCGCCGGTGATCGCGACGGCGCCGGTGAGGCCTTTGACTTCGACTGGGGTCGTGCTGTTGGTGTTCGCCCCGTTCCCGAGCTGTCCGTATTCGTTGTAGCCCCAGCACTTGACGGTGCCGGCGCTCGTCAGCGCGCACGAGTGAGCGACGCCGGCAGTGATCGCGATGGCGCCGGTGAGGCCTTTGACTTCGACTGGGGTCGAGCTGTTGATGTTCGTCCCGTTCCCGAGCTGCCCGTATTCGTTGTAGCCCCAGCACTTGCTGGTGCCGGCGCTCGTCAGCGCGCACGTGTGCTCGGTGCCGGCGGTGATCGCGACGGCGCCGGTGAGGCCTGTGACTTCGACTGGGGTCGAGCTGTTGGTGGTCGTCCCGTTCCCGAGCTGACCGGCTCCGTTTTGGCCCCAGCACTTGACGGTGCCGGCGCCCGTCAGCGCGCAAGTGTGATATTCGCCGGCGGCGATCGCGGTGGCGCCGGTGAGGCCTTTGACTTCGACTGGGGTGGTGCTGCTGGTGGTCGTGCCGTTTCCGAGCTGACCGTCGAAGTTTTCGCCCCAGCACTTGACGGTGCCGGCGCTCGTCAGCGCGCACGTGTAAAAGCGGCCGGCGGCGATCGTCGTGCCCGCGCTCGCCACGGCTGCCGGCGGTGTCGCTAGGCCGATACACGCGACCACGGCCGCGAGCGTCCATCGCCGCCAGCCTCCAGACAACCAGCCGCGTGCCGCTTCTGATCGCCGGGCACCCAGACGCTCGCGAAGCCGGTCCGTGCTCGCCGCGATCACGACGCCTCCTGCTCTACTCCGAACGGCGAGCTGATGCCGGTGCCCGTGTAGTTGGTGACGACCCCGCCGGTCGTGATCCACCCGATCGAGTTGTTGCCGAAGTTGGTGAACCACAGGGTGCCGTCCGGCCCATCCGCAATCCCCTCCGGCTCGCTGATGCCGGTGCCCGTGAAGTTCGACACCGTTACGGCTGCGCCAGCTGGCCCGGCCGCCAGCGTGAGTGACGCCGCGGCAGCCAGGCAGGCGAATGCCAGTCTGAGTAGCCGGAGGCGCGAGCCGCCTGGCCAGCTCTGTCCAGCCGCTCGCTCGTCGGAGAACTCACCGAGGGCGTCACTCTGTCCAGGCAGGCAGGACCTACCAAACGTGGCGTGCCCTGCCATCCTTGCCACCGCGCGGCCCCCTCCGGTTATCAAGGGCGCTCTTGCTTCGAGATGCCCGTACTTCCGAGACGGGCCACCGATGACGATCGAGCACCGAATCGTATCATGCTTCACATTCTTCGGACAGGCCGTCGGCACTGCCAGAAGGACACCACCCCCGGCCTTTCGAGCGCTCGCCTGTCAAGACGCGGTTGAAAAGTGGGCCACCTGCAACGGTTGAAAAGTGGGCCACCCGGCCGGCGGCGCCGGCCGAAAGTTGACCCCCCGTTTGGCGGTTCTCCCTCTAAGCGGGCGCCGCGTACGGCGACCACGTGCTCTTACCCCGATCACCTGCGACTGCCGAGGCGTAGGCCGCCTGAGCCGCCTCGTCTAGGCACGCCTGCTAGATAACCGTCTCGACGCCGGGATGCCGTCTCGGGCCACGAGACGGGTCGCTTTAAAGACGCTCGCACCGGATGCCGATGGCGAGGTATGACCAGTCAAGACTTCGCGCAGCTGCGCGGGGCTGGAATGCTGGACCGCCGCTGCGTGATGATCCTCGACTCGCCGGAGACCGTTGAGGAGTCGTCCCGGACGCTCTTCGTGTTGGTCTCGGGTGGCCGGTTGGGTGTCCGGATATGAACCGGACACGACCCGGGTTGCATGGCTGCGGGGTCGTTAGGGGGGTCGGTACACAGCGACCCCCCTAACGACCCCCTGCTGCCCGCTCGCTCCCGAAGTTTGGCTCTACAGCTGGCCCGAGGAAGGGGGTCCCCGCCTCTCCGCTTCGCTTCGACCCGGGGACCCCCTTCCTCGACCAACACATCACAGATGTTTATGGCGAGGCCAGATGCAGAGTGGTTAGCGGGAGCGAGCGGGCAGAAGCAAGCAGAGTGGAGTGTCCCCAGTTTCGTAGACAGTTTTGTCAGGTAGTTGTCTGTAGTTGTCGTGCTTGATGTCTGTCTGTCGATTGCTCGTATTGTCGCGGTGATAGGTAGCCGAGGGTTGAATGCCGTCGGCTGTGGTTGTAGAAGGTCTCGATGTAGTCGAACAGGGCGCTTGTGAGCTCGCGTCGAGTGGCCCAGCTACGCCGGTTGACGAGCTCCTTCTTCAGCGTTGCGAAGAACGTCTCTGCCAGGGCGTTGTCGTAGGCGTTGCCGGTGGCGCCCATCGAGATGGCGATCTCGGCCTGGCGGGCTGTGTGGCCGAAGATCAGCGAGACGTACTGGCTGGACTCAACTGGCCCTCGCAACACACCGATCGTGGAGGTGTTGATGGGCAGGCCGGCTGGGTGGATGAGGGAGTTGACGGGCCGGGCGGCGGCGCGCGAGCGCCATCTCAAGGGCGTCGACGACGAGCTCGGCACGCATGTGCGGGCCCATGCTCCAGCCGACGATCGCACGGCTGTAGGCGTCCTGCACAGCGGCCAGGTAGAGCCATCCCTCCCAGGTGGGCAGGTAGGTGATGTCCGCCACCCACAGCCGGTTGGGAGCCTTGGGATTGAAGTCGCGCTCGACGAGGTCTGTAGCGACGCGCACGCCTGGCACACGGATCGTCGTGTGCCCACGCCGGCGGCGAACGAGCCCTGAGATCCCAGCCCCACGCATCAGGCGCTCCACACGCTTGCGGCCGATCCGGATCTCGTGGGAGAGACGCAGCTCGGCGTGTACGCGGCGAACTCCATAGACGCCTCTCGCCTCCTCATGGATCGAGCGGATCAGCTCGAGCAGCTGCTCATCCTCGCGTGCGCGCTCACACACAGGCCGGCGCTGTGAGGCGTAGAAGCCAGAGCGCGAGACGCCCAACAGCTCACACATCAACGAGACCCTGTAGCTGGCCCTCTCCGCTGCGATGAAGCGGTAGATGCTCACCGCGTCTCGCTCTCGTGCGCGAAGAAGGCCGCGGCTTTTTTCAGGATGTCGCGCTCTTCCTTCAGCCGCCTGTTCTCGCGGCGCAGACGTTTGAGCTCCGAGCGCTCATCGCCCGTTGGCTGATCCTCCTGCTTGGCCAGAGAGTCGAGCTTGTAATGCCACCGCTGCAACGTGCTCGCGCCGATCCCCAGTTCCTTGGCGACCTGCTCGAGCGTTTTGTCGGAGTTGCGATAGAGCTCCACGGCCTCGTGCCGGAACTCCGGTGGGAACCTCCTCGCCTTGCGCACACGATCGCCTTTCTCGGGAGCCAGTCTCCCATGGAATCAAGTGTCCACGAAAGCGGGGACAGTCCAGAGAGACGAGAGCAGCAAGAGGTCCGCACGCCAGTGAGAGGAGACGAACACGCTGGGGCGAATGGCGGCGGGAACAGCGGGCGGCGGCGAGCAGCGCCGCAGGGGCCAAAAAGTGATCGGCGGCATCGGCGAGACCGGCAGGATCGACGCCGTGGAGTCGGGGTCACTCCGAGCGCCGTCAAAGCGACGAAGGCTGAGAGGTTGCCTCCGATCTCTGAGTGTGACCTGGCTGGCCCTTGAGGTGGCCGGTGCCGTTCGGCTCAGCGGTCGTAGGCTCGGCCGCGTGGCATGACTGCCGTGACAACTATCAGGCGGGCGTTCTGGTCGAGACGGATGAGCGCTCGCCAGTCCCCCACACGCAGGCGCCACTCGTCTCGTCGGCCTTTGAGGCGTCGCACGTCTCCTGCGGGCAGTCGCCTGATTGCTCCGAGGATGCGCTCCTGTTCTTTGCGAGAGAGCTTGCGCAGGGCCTTCGTCGCAGCGGGCGCGATCACCGCGTCCCACGGGGGCAGCTCAGGCGTCAGGTTCCGGCTCCGCGCGCAGCTCGCCTGCCTTGATCGCCTCGCCCCGCCGGTAGGCCGCCCATCCCGCGTCGGATGCCGCGCGGTCGTCCTCGGTGTAGGGCTCATCGTCAAATGGCGCTGCCTCAAGGGCCGCCACCATCGGGTCCTGGGCGCGCGTAAGCAGGATGCCAGCAGCGTCCACACTCTCGTCGGGTAGCTCGTCTACAAGGCGGTGCAGCTCGGCTCGTGTCATTGAGCTCAACGTAGCATCAGGAGTCGTTCCGGCGGGTGCAGAGGCGACGCGTTGGCTGTCCGTCGGGGTGTCAGTTGACGGTGCAGGGTGGTCGTTTGGGTGCTCGTCTGGGGTGCTCGTCTATAAGCCGTGCACCCAGACGAGCACGCTGCTGCCCGCTCGCTCCGGAAATTTGGCTCCGCAGCTGGCCCGAGGAAGGGGGTCCCCGCCTCTCCGCTTCGCTTCGACCCGGGGACCCCCTTCCTCGACCAACACATCACAGATGTTTATGGCGAGGCCAGATGCAGAGTGGTGAGCGGGAGCGGGCGGGCAGCAGCAGCAGTCAGAGGGACGAACAGCTACAACAAAGCTGGCCGGGGGGACGAAAGCGGGCAGGCGGGGCAGCGCTGTTGGTGGCAACCGCGGGCCGGGGAGACGGGAAATGGACGGCAGCAATGCGAACGCTGTGTAGTGACGATGGTCGGCGACGGCGCGGGCACGCGATAGGGCGGGCGCGCGCGAGTGAACGGTGCCGGGTGAAGGACGGTGGGTACCGACTCGGTCGGCCGGGGCGCGGCGAGCGCAGCGGAACAGCATCACCGAGGGGGCGCGAGCGCTGCAAGGGCCCGAACGTCATCGGCATGGATCGGCGCGGCCGGCACGATCGACGCCCGGGACGGCAGGTTACGGGCTTAATGGTGATGCTCGCGGCGGGCTCAGCGTGTGTCGGTCGGCTCAGAGCGCAAATTTGCTCGCTCAGGAGGGGCGTTGCTCGGCTTTATGAGCGAAGGCCTCATGGAACGTCTGAACGAAATGGCTCCCGCGCCGCTCAGCTCGCATCAGCTTGGCGTGCAGGTCGACGCCGAGGTGCCACTTCCCTGCTCGCCGAGGGCGAGCCGGTCCTCGCCACTCAGCCGATCCGCGGATCGAATCGCGATCGGCGCGCTGGATGCAGCACTCCTCCTGGCCCGTGAATCCGGAGAGGACCGCCCTGCGCTCGAGGTGCTCGCCGGATCGCTCGCCGAGATGGGGGTGCGGGCGGTCGCCACCACGCGCTCGGCGCGTCTCTTGACCCGTGACCGCGACGGATGGCTCATGCGTCTGCGAAGCGCCGAACGCAGCGCGAGCTCCATCAGCTCCTACCGCCACGCGATCGAGGACCTCCTCTCCTGGGCGGAGCGCCGCGAGCGTACCGCGGAGCTGTTCGAGGAGCGCACGATCGTCGACTATCTCGACGAGTACCGCCAGCGCTGTGAGCCGGCGCCGGCCACCTACCATCGCCGCTTTCTGCTGTTGCGCTGCTTCATGCGGTGCGTGAGCCATCGCAACGGCTTG
Source organism: uncultured Solirubrobacteraceae bacterium (assembly GCA_963779605.1). Taxonomy (GTDB): domain Bacteria; phylum Actinomycetota; class Thermoleophilia; order Solirubrobacterales; family Solirubrobacteraceae; genus Palsa-744. Next base: position 473,044 of record CAVZYR010000003.1, on the reverse strand, counting down.
CCCGACCCCTTCCTCGAGCTGCAGGCGCCTCCGAAGCCGCGACAGGAGAGCGACTGGCTCACCCGCGAGGAGTTCGTCAAGCTGCTGCACGCCGCCGGACACCCCTCGCGCCGCCGTCCTGGCCTGGCCGAGCGCGACCAGCTCGTGCTGCTCACCCTGGCGATGACCGGCCTGCGCCGCTCGGAGTTGATCGCGCTGGACTGGGGCGATGTGACACTCGACGGCCCGCGGCCGTCGCTGCTCGTGCGTTGCGGAAAGGGTGGCAAGCCGCGGCGGCAACCGCTCCCGACGCAGCTCGCAGGAAGACTCGAACGCCTACACGACGAGCGTCACGCATCGCCTTCCGACCCCGTCTTCTGCGGCCTCCACGGCGCTCGGCTTCAGCCGGCGATCCTCGCCGACATCATCCGCCGGGCGAGCACGCGCGCCGGGATCTCAAAGCACGTGACCGCGCACACGCTGCGCCACACCGCCGCGACGTGGCTGCGCCAGGCGACCGGCGACGCTCGCCTGGTCGCCGAGTACCTCGGTCACGCAGACCTCTCGACCGTGAGCCGCTATGCCCACGTCGAGCGAGGAGCTCCACGCCGCCACCCAGGCGCTCGCCGACGGGCCCCCCGGGGACCGATCGCCATCCTCGCCCCGGACTACGAGCGACGCCTCCGGGCCAGAACTCGGGATCCACCCCGAGCAGCTCACCGCCTGGGAGTGATCCTTGCGGGCGTCCGCTGCAACTGCTAGAAATGCTCCCGCAGCGCGGATCGTCGTCGGAGACGTATTCCGAACGCCCGCGCCGAGCGATTCCATAGAAATCGCCTCCGAGATGCCGGCAACCCTTACCCCGTCAAGAACCCAGCGACTCGACATATAGAAAAACCCCGCCGGAGCGGGGCTTTTCCTTAGCAGGTCGATAAGCCGGATTCTGTCGTTGGACAACCATCCATCTAAGCGGCCTACCTGGACCTTGGCGGGCTACCTGCAAACGGTCCCGTTTGGCCTTGCATCGAGTGGGGTTTGCCCAGCCGCCGCGTCACCGCGACGCTGGTGCGCTCTTACCGCACCATTTCACCCTTGCCTGCCCGCCGTTCACGTGGGACGGCGGGCGTCGGCGGTTTGTTTCTGTGGCACTTTCCCGCGGGTTTCCCCGGGTCGATCCCTCGACCACCCTGCCCTGTGATGTCCGGACTTTCCTCGACGGCACTTGGCCTTCGCGGCTGTCTGACCTGCACTGCTCAACCTAGCGCGTGCCGCAACCCCTGTGAAGGCGCGCGCGCAGATGTGCAGGAAGGGCGCCCCGATCCGGACAATGCTGCGATCAGATCGTCCTCAGCAGGCCCACCACACGCCCTAGCACCTTGACCTCCTTGCTGCGAATGGGCTCCAAGGCGTCGTTCTCAGGCTGCAGTCGGATGTGGTCGGTCTCCCGGAAGAAGCGCTTGACCGTGGCCTCCTCTCCAAGCAGCGCCACGACGACGTCGCCATCCTTGGCTGTGTCCTGAGAGTGCACGACGACGAAGTCGCCCTCGAGGATGCCGGCGTCCTTCATCGAGTCGCCGCGAATCCGCAGCAGGTACTCGCCATCACCGCCGCCCGCGATCTCGGGCACCGATACGTACTCCTCGACGTTCTCCTCCGCCAGCATCGGCTGCCCGGCGGCCACCGAGCCGACGAGTGGGAGGCCCTCCCCGCGCACGATGCCGCGCACGCTCTCCACCGCGCGATCGAGCAGCTCGATCGCGCGTGGCTTCGAGGGATCGCGTCGCAGCAGTCCGATCTTCTCCAGGTTGGCGAGATGCGCATGCACGGTCGAGGAAGAAGCGAGCCCAACGGCTTTGCCGATGTCGCGCACCGTCGGCGGGTACCCGTACTTGGCGGAGTACTTGCGGATGAAGTCGAATATCTCCTGCTGGCGCTTGGTCAGATCCATGTTTGGACTCCCAGTTCCGATGTGCAGCATGAAACGAACGTGTGTTCGCACTGTAGCGCCGCCAGGGGACGGATGCAAGTCCCGGGTTCAAGGGCCCGTGGCCGGCCCAGCTGCCGGGGCTATACTCGCCACCTCTGCGCCCGTGGCGGAATTGGTAGACGCGCAAGGTTGAGGGCCTTGTGGGGAGATTTCCCCGTGATGGTTCGAGTCCATTCGGGCGCATAAGAGGCTCGCAGTTCGGCTTAACGTCAACGCCGGCAACTCAAGGCTGGAGCCTGCCGCGCCCGCGGGGCAAGGGTGCGTGTAGCTCCCGCCGCGATGCGTCAGCGGCCTTTGCTCGCGGTGCGTTTCGCGGTCGAGCTCCGTTTGGATGCGCCTCGTTTCGCGGCAGAGCCCCGTTTCGCGGCCGAACCTCTTGCGCCGCCTGAGCTCAGATCTTTCTGCAGCCGTTCGAGGTCACGCAGCACGGCCTTGTTCATCTTCTCGACGTCGCGACGAGCGTCCCGCAGGAGCTTTGCCACGTCTTTGCGAAGGTCTTTGCCCCCGGTCCGGACGCTGCCGCGGATCGCACCCAGCTCCTTCTCGGTGGCCTCGAGTGCTGTCCTGATGCGAGCGATCGCACGTCCGTTCTGCTCGAAGCGTGCACGCGCGGCTGCGGTCACACGTGCGCCAGCAGCCGGTTTTTGGGCGGCCGCTTTACGCGAGGATGATGCCTTGCTGGTCGTGGGTTTGCGTGCTTTGGCTTTCTTGATCGGCGGCATCGATGCTCCTTGTCTTTGAACTACAGGACGCTCTGTCGCCGAGCTTCTCACAATTCGCGGCGCTCGACCGCACGGCCACACCCCTGACTCGCGGTTTCGTCCTCTTCGGTCGGTCACCGCGGTTGAGAACCCGCAGGAGCGGCTCTCACTCGCGCTGGATGGTGCCGACTTCCACGTCAAGGACCCGGCGGTCTCCGTCGCGAGCGCAGTGGTTCTGTACCTCGCGGCGAAGCGCGGCAAGGCCGACTATGACCGCAAACCCGAGCGAGCTGATGCGACTGGTCGCCAGGGCCCAGTGGCACCAGCACCCACCCGTCGACGTCTCGGCCTGGCTGACCGCCCACGGGGTGGGCCGGTGAGGTTGGCGCTGCGTTAGCACGATGATTGTCGGGTCATTGGCGGCATCCACCAGCCACGAGGTGACGCGCAGCGATTGCCGGCACCCGATCATCAGCGCGAGGATGCCGACGATCAGCCGGTAAGCTCGGCCACGAGATCGCCGACCGAGTCCACGATGCGCGACGGCCGGTAAGGGAAACGCTCGGCGAGCTCGCGCGTGGTCACGCCGGTGAGCACGAGAATCGTGTGTAGCCCGGCCTCGAGTCCCGCGACGATATCCGTGTCCATGCGGTCGCCGATCATCGCCGTGTGCTCGGAATGGGCCTCGATCGCGTTGAGCGCCGAGCGCATCATCAGCGCGTTGGGCTTGCCCACGTAGTAGGGCTCGGCGCCGCTGGCGCGGCTGATGAGCGCCGCCACGCTACCCGTCGATGGCGTCGGTCCGTCCGGAGATGCGCCGACGCTGTCAGGGTTCGTAGCGATGAAGCGCGCACCCCCCACGATCAGCCTGATCGCCTTGGTGATGCGCTCGAAGCTGTAGGTGCGCGTCTCGCCCAGCACCACGTAGTCGGGACCGCGCTCGCTCAACGTGTAGCCCACGTTGTGCAGTGCTGTCGTCAGCCCCACCTCGCCGACCACGAACGCCGAGCCGCCCGGGCGCTGAGCACGAAGGAATTGGGCGGTCGCCAGTGCGGAGGTCCAGATCGAACTCTCGGGAACCTCCAGCCCAGTGGCACGGAGTCTCGCAGAGAGGTCCCTGCGTGTGTAAATCGAGTTGTTCGTCAGCACCAGGAACGGCAGCGCCAGCTCATTGAGGCGCTCAAGGAAAGCGCCGGCACCCGGAATCGCGTGCTCGTCATGAACGAGCACGCCGTCCATATCCATCAACCACGATCGGATCTCGGGGGCCGGCTGCGCCGCTGCAGTGCCCTCGCCAGGCTGGATCATTTCGCCACTCTAGTTTCCAGCGCTCCTTGACACAGGGTGCTGGGCCGTGGATCCCGCCCCGGCCTGTCGCGAGCGGGCCGCCGCGCCAGCCTTTCCCCAGTACCCGAGCATGGCGTTGCATTCGGTACTTCGTCGCAGGCTCGACACGGCGAAGTCCGGATGCTTGCTCGGCCCGCCGGTCATCAGCCGCGTCTCTCAGGCGCCGGCGAGCAGGTCCAGAAAGGCGCGCGGGGAGAACACGGGTATTTCCCCCTCGAGCGCGAGAAGGTGTTTGTCCCCGGAAACCAGAGCCGCACGATGCGCTGATGCGAGCGCGATCAGATAGTCGTCATCGGGATCGCGAGAGTGCACTGGCGAATCGGTCTCTGGATCGGCGACGACGGTTGCGCTGCCGGCGACCCAACGGACCAGCTCGGCAGCGTCGGGCTCGCTGATGTTTCGCCGCAGCTTGGGATATGCAAGCGCGCGCTCGAGCTCGTCCAGCAGCGCCTGGGAGGCGATCAGCTCAAACTCACCCGCGGCGAGCACTCGCAGTACATCTGCGGGTGCACCACGTGAGGACAGGACGCCGGAGATCACGACGTTGGGGTCAAGTACGGCCCGCACGCCTCAGTGCTGACGACGACGCGTCCGGTGCTGCGCCTCGACGGCGAGCGCCTCGGCGTCACGCTCTGGAACGTCGTTTCGCTCCCACAGACGCTCGAGCAGGTCCAGCCCCATGTCGCGACGCAGCGATTCCTCGATCACCTGGCTGTCACCACGGCCCGTGCGGGCCGCTCTCATCTTCACCGCCTTCATGACGGACTCGTCGATCGTGAGCGTGGTGCGAACCTTGGACATCCTCATTGCACCATAGCACCTCGGCATATCGGCATCAAGATGCGCCCTGGCAACCGACAGCGTGCCGCTCCGCTGCTGGGCCGCTTCCGCCGCCGAGCCCCGCACTCGCTTGTTACCTTCTACGGAATCGTGATCTGGATGTGCCGTCCCGATCATCCGCCTCCGCACTTCCACGCCCAGTACGGCGAGGATGTCGCCCAGATCGAGCTCGCCACACTTCGCATACTCGGCGGCTCGCTTCCGCCGCGCGCATTGCACCTCGTACGCCAGTGGGCGCGGTTGCACACGGAGGCGCCGGCCACCCGCATGGACGCAGCACCTCGATTCGTGACAACACCGTGGCAACATCCACCCTGTCTGATGCGTCAAGCGCGTCCAGAAAACCTCGCAAATTGGACGGTCTGGACGCCCCTTAACCCATCTACACCCCCTCGATCGGGTTGAGGGCCTTGTGGGGAGTTTTCCCCGTGGTGGTTCGAGTCCACTCGGGCGCATTGGCGGCGTCACGGAGGTGCCGTACGCAAACCCTCCTCCGATCGCGAAAGCCGCCGTCGCGTGCGCGATCACGAAGGCGACTCCCCCGCTTTCGGCGGCGACGGTGAAGGCCAGGACCCAGCCGATCCCGGGCACCGTCAAGTGCAGCGGGATGTAGGGGTGCTCGGCGACGGTTAGGCTTTGATGATGACGCGGGCCGCCACACGCGCTCCGGGACGCCGTGCCGCCTCCACGCGGGAGGCCGCACTCGCTTTGGCGACCGATCGTTTCATAGCGGGGAAGCGCGTGGACATGCGGGGGATCGCGGGGGAGCTCGGCCTGGCACGGGCGACGTTGCACAGTTGGTTCGGGAACGCACGAGTTGCTGTTGGGCGAGCTGCTGGCAACCCTCGCTGAGGAACGGCTCTTGGCGATCCGTCGTGAGGTCGGCGGTCGTGGCGGCCCTGCGTTGCTCGAGACCTTCGACCGCTTCAACCGCGAGATCGCCGCCAGCCGTGGGATGAATGTCTTGCTCGCCCGCAAGCACGAACGCGCTCTGCGAATCCTCACATCGAGCGCTGGGGTTGTGCAGCCACGGGTCGTGGCGGGCATCGACCGCATGATCGGCACGGAGGTTGAGGCTGTCACTTCGTTTCGCCGTTCCCCCCGGACATTCTGGCGTACGTGTTTGTGCGAATGGCGGAGGCGTTCCTCTACAACGATTCGTTCGCCGGGATCCCCGGTGGCGCCGATCGCCAGCGTGACGTGTTGGCGGATCTGCTCAGCGTGCGCGAGTCTTGACGCGTTTGCGTCATTTTTCCCAAAAAGCCCTATAATGCCGCGCCAACCTGCGGCGCATTGCCTGGAGGGGCGCGCCGCGCGATTCGGGAGGGAACAATGCCTACAGCAGACAAGGCCCGTTCGACCTGCTTGGTCGGACGGGTGTGGCTGGTCGCAGCGGTTGGCGCCGCGGCACTGATGGTGTCAGGGCTCGCGGCTGCCTCGGCCTCAGCCGAAACCACGTGGCTGTGCCGGCCTGGGCTCGCGAGCAACCCGTGCTTGAACAGCGAGGAAACGACCGTCGAGTACGACCACGGCGGGGGTTTCGTCGAACACGCCAAGCCCGCTAAGGAACCGCCGATCGACTGCTTCTACGTCTACCCGACCGTGAGCAGCCAGCTCACGATCAACGCCAACGAAGAAATCAACCCCGAAGAGATCGCGATCGCCGAAAGCCAGGCCTCGCGCTTCTCGCAGGTGTGCAAGGTCTACGCGCCGATATACCCGCAGCTGACGATCCCCGCGATCAATGGCTACCTCGGCAAAGTGGAACCCGAAGACTCCGTGAGGGCCTACACAGGCGTGGTGACCGCATTCCTCGAATACATCGCCCGCTACAACGACGGCCGCGGCTTCGAGCTGATCGGGCACTCCCAGGGATCGGCGATGCTCGAGCAGCTGATCAAGGAAGTGATCGAAACCAAACCGGCGCTGCGCAAGCAGCTCGTCGGCGCGATCGTACTCGGCGGCCAGGTGATCGTGCCCGAAGGCAAGAACGTCGGCGGCACGTTCAAGACGATCCCCGGGTGCTCAGTGGTCGGTCAGACCGGGTGCGTCATCGCGTACTCGAGCTTCCTCGAAGAACCACCCGAAAAAGCCCTCTTCGGACGAGCAACCACCATCCTCGGCGGCAGCCTGCCCGAAGTCGAACATCCGCAGGTGCTGTGCGTGAACCCGACCGTGTTTTTCATGCAGGGGCCATATGCGGGTCCGTCGCTGTCGTACTACCCGACGTACAACGCCTTCGTCCCCTCGGGCAAATTCCCCGGCGACCTTGCGCCGTACGTGCAGGCGCCCAAAGCGCCCACGCCCTGGGTGGCCACGCCGGCTCAGTACTCGGCGAAGTGCGAAGCCCGCAACGGCGCAAGCTGGCTGCAGCTGACGCCGACTGACCCGAAAGACACGCGTACTGAAACGGCGCTCGTGAACACGCTCGGGCCGGAATGGGGCCAGCACCTAGTGGACGTCAACGCGCAGCTCGGCAACCTCGTGACGGACGTCGGCGTCCAGGGAGGCATATACCGACTCACGCACCCGTAGTCGCCACCGCGACCGACTGAGGGTCGCCGCAAGGCGGGCTCGCTCGATCCGGCCGCAGCGTCGGAGCGAGGAGCCCGCCCGCGCGGGCGCGCATGCGCCGAGCGTCGGCCCGGCGGGCCCGCGCGTGCCTGTACTTTCAGCGGCCCGTGAGACCCGCGCTCCCGCCTGCCGCAGGGGGATCTCCAATCGCGCCCCTGCACCGCCCGCTGTCTAGACGCCCGACAAGCAGCACTCTCGCGAGGGCCGCGGGAGACGACCGCTACGGACGACAGCGGAGCGCCGAGGCTCGCGACCTGATCTCGCACTCACGCAACGCTCGTATGCCGCGTTCAGCAGGCTGGACAGCGACGCGTTGATCCCTGGCGGATGATCTCCAGCGGAAACTGCCCACCGGGCCACTGCATCCAAATGTCAGTCGCCTCGGGGCCGTGGCAAAGAGGCCGAGCGGGACCTCGGCAAGCTCGACCTGGCCACCGTACATGAGCCGCTCGTCATCCGTCATGTAGACGAACCGCCAGTCGGAGTCGAAGATCTCAGCCCACTGCCCTGCCTGGTTCAATGCCGTCGCCCACGCGGCGAGCGTCGGATCCTCAGGCAGCGGACACGTCTCGTGGGCATCCATCGTGGCGCGACTCTACAAGGGCTGGCACCGGCGCCCGTTGAACGATGACGGCCGAGCGAGAGTCATCCGTTCCACCGAAATCAGGTGCCCTCAATTGCTCAGCGCCACATGCCGCGTTGGACGGGCGGGAGTACGGACGCTCGTGGGACCCGAGACGCCCGCAATGCGCCAACAAAGCGAGCGTTAGGCCAGCCTCAGCCGACGCGCTCGGCGCTCGTCCAAAGGGGCCGTGTCGAGCTCGGCCCTCCGCGCGCTCGCCTGCGTTCAACAGCAGTCGTCTTGGCAGACGTCGAGCGGCTCGCCGGGGAGTGGCGAGGCGGCGCAACAGCCCTCGCCGCGCCAGGTCTGTCGGCCCTCGTTGAGCGCGAGCGCACCGATGCCGAGCGCGACGGCGGGATCGGCCCACCACAGACCGAAGGCGGCGTTGAGCGCTAGGCCGGTGAGGACCCCAGCGGCGAGGTAGGCGCAGAGCATGTTCTGCGTGCCCTCGCCGGCGGTCGCGCCTGAGCCAAGGCGTTGGCCGATGCCTTGCTTGGCTTTGCCGAGGAGCGGCATGACAATGATGCTCGAGATCGACAGGCCGATCCCCAGCCAACTAGTGCGGGGCTGCTCACCGTTGATGAGTGTGCGGATGGCGTCCTGGATGATGTACGGGGCCAGCAGGAAGAATGTGATCGCGACGAGCCGCTCGGCGCGTAGCTCGGCGTGCTCGGAGAGTCGGCGGGTGCCGGTGAAGCGCCAGATGACGATGATCGATGCGAGGCCCTCGATCACGGAGTCAAGGCCGAAGCCAAGTAGCGCCACAGAGCTGGCAAGGATCGCAGCGGTGATCCCTATTGCGCCCTCGGCGGTCATGTAGGCGAGGCTGAGCCAGGCCAGCGCCTTCGCGCGGTGGACCAGGCGCTCGCGCTCGGCGAGATCGAGCGGGTTTTGTTGGCGCGAAGGGCGCGCAACCCCGTCGATGGTGGGCAGCTCAAGCGACGGCGTGTTCATGACGTCACCTGCGCGACTTGGAGGCATGCCTCGAGCAACTGCCGGCCGGCGTCGGTCAGCGTGTAGAAGACGATCTTGTGCTCTCGCCGCGAGCTGGCAAGGCCGGCAGTGCGCAGCGTGCGCAAGTGGTGGCCTACGAGGTTCTCGGCTCGCGTGGTAATCCATGCGAGGTCGCAGACGCACAGCTCCCCTCCGTCGCGCAGAGCCAGGGCGATGAGAAACCGCGTCGGGTCTGCGAGCGCCTTTGCACGCGTCGCTGCGGCTGGGGCGAGATCGAGGTCCAAGCGCTGACGGATCGCCTCGGCGCGCGGCAGGTCCAGACAAAGCAAATCGCAGCGATCCTCGGCCACGAGGTCAGACTAACGCACGTTGCGCTGAGAGTGCGACCGCGTCGGATCAACGAACGTTCGAGTATGGCTCCTTGATAAGAAGGTTTAGTTGTGCCAAGATCTCTCGATGGCTATGACTGAATCTATTTCCGCCTCGGTTGAAGACTATGCCAAGGCGGTCTACGCACTGGAGGCCCGCAAGGGTGGCGCGGTATCGACCACCGAGCTGGCCGAGAGGCTGGGCGTCACGCCGGGCTCGGTCTCGGCGATGTTGCGGAAGCTCTCCGACGTGGGGCTGGTTGAGCACGAGCCCTACCACGGCGTGAGACTCACCAATCAGGGTCGCCGGGTCGCGCTTGAGGTGCTGCGCCACCACCGGCTGATAGAGCTGTTCCTAGCCGAGGAGCTCGGTATGCCCTGGGATCGCGTGCACGCCGAGGCCGAGGTTCTCGAGCATGTGCTCTCCGAGGACCTCGAGCGGCTGATCGCGGCGCGCCTGGGGGACCCGACAATCGATCCGCACGGCGACCCGATCCCCACGGTCGAGTTCGGGATCGAAGAGCGCTCTACGCAAAGTCTGGACGAGCTGTCGGTCGGCGCCGCCGGACGCTTCGCGCGGGTCTCGGACTCTGACCCCGAGATGCTCCGCTACCTCGCTGAGCACGGGATCGCGCTGGGCGATCGCCTTGAGGTCGTCGACCGTCAGCCGTTTGGCGGACCGGTGTTTGTGCGCTTCGGCGAGCGCGAGCATCCGATCGGCGGCGCGCTCGCGCGTGCTATGCGCATCGAGAACGAGGAGGGTCAGGGATAACACCGCTGCCCCCCAATCCGGTTCCTGCGCTCGAGGGCGCCGCAGAGGGCGCCTCGGTAGCGCTACCGGGCGAGGTGGGGGGAGCGCTCGTCGGGCCGAGCGCGCTCGAGCAGCTTTTGTCCAGAGGTCGCGTGCGCGCGACGATCTTGATGCTGGGCCCGGCCTTTGTCGCCTCGATCGCCTACGTCGATCCGGGCAACTTCGCCACCAACATCGAAGGCGGCGCCCAGTTCGGCTACCTGCTGCTGTGGGTTGTCCTGCTCGCGAACGTGATGGCGATGCTGATCCAGTACCTCTCGGCCAAGGTCGGGATCGTCACCGACCGCAACTATCCCGAAATCGTGCGCGAGCGCTTCCCTCGCGCGTTCACGTGGGGCATGTGGGTGCAGGCCGAGATCATGGCGATGTCGACCGACATCGCCGAGTTCCTCGGCGCCGCGCTCGGGCTGAACCTGCTCTTCGGGGTGCCGCTACTCCCCGCCGGCCTGATGACCGGCGTGATCGCATTCGCGATCCTAGAGCTGCAGACCCACGGCTTCCGCCGTTTCGAGCTGGCGATCACGGCGCTGCTCGGGATCATCTTCCTGGGCTTTCTGTATGAGACGCTGCGCATCGGGCCCTCCGTGCATGGCTCGCTGCGCGGCCTCTTGCCCGGCCTGCGCGGCAGTGGCTCGCTCTACCTCGCGGTCGGGATCATCGGCGCGACCGTGATGCCACATGTCATCTACCTGCACTCTGCGCTGACGAAGGGCCGGATGCCCTGCCGCAACGACAAGGAGCGCGGCCGCGTGCTGCGCTTCGAGCGCCTCGACGTGATCGTCGCACTCGGTCTCGCCGGCCTCGTCAACATGGCGATGCTCGCCGTCGCAGCCAAGCTCTTCCACACACCTGCCCTCTCGGGTCTGAGCTCAATCCCCGAAGCCCACGCGCAGTTCGGCCACCTCGTCGGCGGCACTGCCGCGCTCGCGTTCGCGGTTGCGCTGCTCGCCTCCGGCGCCTCCTCATCCAGCGTCGGCACCTACGCCGGCCAGGTCGTCATGCAAGGCTTTATCAACGTTCGCATCCCGCTGATGCTGCGTCGCGCGGTAACCATGATCCCGGCGATCGTCGTCCTCGCCATTGGTGTCAGCCCTACCAGTGCGCTCGTGCTCAGCCAGGTCATTCTGTCCTTTGGCATCCCGTTCGCTCTCGTGCCGCTCGTCATGGTCACCTGCCGCCGAGACATCATGGGCGTGCACGTCAACCGGCGCCTCACGACCATCCTCGCCTGGGGCTGCGCCGGCATAATCAGCCTGCTCAACGTCTTCCTGCTCTACCAGCAGTTCTTCACGAGCTGAGCACCACCGGCGCGTCGGCCACGCGCCACGGCGGCAAGCCTGGAGAGCCCCTGACGCGACGCCAGCGCCGGGTGAGATTGCCCCAGACCGTCGATTAGCTGGGGGGCAGGCGTGTACACGCCAGCGACGTCCGTTTCGAGTTGGACAAGGTCCAAGCGTTTCGCCGGGCATTCGCGAGACGCCCGCATCGCCGTGAGGCTGTTTCATAAACCCCGGTCCGTCCGCCGCCGTTTAGACACTTCTGGGCATGGCTCAGAACTTCATCGAATGTGATCGTGAGCAGTTGCTGCTGATGTCGCCCTCGCTGCGCGAGTGGCTGCCGGAGAACCATCTGGCGTGGTTCGTGATCGACGCCGTCAAGGACATCGACCTGTCGGCGTTCTACGCGCGCTATCGCGAGGACGGCTGGGGTCGTGCGGCGTATGACCCGGCGATGATGGTCGCAATCGTGCTCTACGCCTATGCGAAGGGACAGCGCTCATCGAGGGGCATCGAGCGTGCGTGCACGGAGGACGTCGCCTACCGGGTGATCGCGTCGAACCTCGCGCCCGATCACGTCACGATCAACCGCTTTCGCTCAGAGCACTCAGACGCTCTGGCCGGACTCTTTACCAGCGTGCTCACGCTGTGCGCGCGAGCGGGGATGGTCAAGGTCGGCACGATCGCCGTCGACGGCACCAAGGTCCACGCGAACGCGAGCCGCGAGCAGAACGCAGACTTCGATCAGATCGCGCGGGAGATCCTCAAAGAGGCCGCCGAAGTCGACGCCGCCGAGGATGAGCTCTATGGGGATAAGCGCGGCGATGAGCTGCCTGAGCACCTCTCTACCAGCCAGGGCCGCCGCGGCTGGCTGCGCGAGGCCAAACGTCAGCTCGATGAGGAACGCGCCGCTGAAGCCAAGCCGATCCCGCGATCTCGCCCAGCCCGGTTGAAAGAGTCCAAGCGCCGCCTTGAGGAGGAGCTGTGGGTGGAGTCCCGCGCGAACGCCGCCTATGAGCACTACCGCGTGCATGCACGGGACAGCAGAGGTCGCCGCCTCGGGGCCTCACCTACCCCATACACGCCGCCCGAGGTCCCCGAGGGGAAGATCAACCTGACTGACCCCGACTCGCGGATGTTGAAGGCCCCGCGCGGCTACGTCCAGGGCTATAACGCCCAAGCCGCCGTCAACGAGAACCAGATCGTGATCGCTGCGGAGATAACTGTCGACTCACCGGACTTCGGACACCTCGAGCCGATCGTCGATGCCGCCCAGAGAGAGCTCGAGCAGGCCGGCGTGAGTGACACGCCCGCGGTGCTACTCGCCGACGCCGGCTACTGGCATCAGCGCCAGATGGAGAACGTCATCGACCGCGGGATCCAGGTATTGATCCCGCCCGATGCCGGAAAGCGCAAGGGCACCCGTCCGGGATGGGATGGCGGCGCCTACGCGCACATGCGACGAGTGCTTCAGACCGACTTCGGACGCACGCTCTACCGAAGACGCCAGGCGATGATCGAGCCGGTATTCGGACACACGAAGTTCAACCGTCGCATCGACCGCTTCCAACGCCGAGGAAGATCCGCCGCACGGGCCGAGTGGCGGTTAATCACCGCGACCCACAACTTATTGAAGCTCCACAGCCACCAGATAGCGCCCGCAGGGGCCTGAAGGGGCCCCGGGGACGCCGAGTCGGGCCCATCCGCCTCACCGCCGCCAAGACCACCACGTCCCTCGGGGCGCGAAACCTACCGCGAACGCCCATGCTGACGGACGCCAGAACGTTTGCGAAACAGCCTCCCGTGAAAGCACTCGTCTCGGACACTTCTCACCCTCGGCCTCTCACAGACCCCGGCACCTGATCTCCAGGTCAAGCCGATGGTCCGCTACGTCGTTTGGATGTGACACACCGGAAACTCCCTAATGTCCGGCGGACCTGGAAGCCCTCGATCGCCAAGTTCCTGGCTCGCTTGCTGCAACCGGGATCCCACGAAGCTGTCGAACGCCTCGCGTGACTCCCAGAAGTCGATCACGCCCCATCCTCCGTCAACCGGTCCCGCCGAGTGGAAGATCATGCCCGCGGGCGGATCACCCTCCACGTTCATGCGCTCGTGAATTGCGTCGTACTGCACCTGCGTCCCTCCCGCAAACTTAATCCTGAGTCCGACGGCCATGCGCTCCCCTTTCCTCGAAGTGTGGGATCGAGCCTAGCGCGCTGAGGGCCTTCTGGGCCAGGCCCGCCACCGGTACGCCTCGACCTCCCTTCCGCCTGGTCGCGGCGATACACGGCGAAGCAGGCGTCTCGGGACCGCCAAAGGCGTCTTCGGGTTGACGCAGGCTCGCCCGCAAGTACGCGGAAAGAGAAGTCCCACTTGAATCGACAGCAGACGCGCTTCTTTGCGATCCAAGGCTCGTGCTCGCCGCCCGCCAGGTAACGGCAGACAGAGCAGCCAAGCCGAGGAGCACGTATGCATTCGCGTACACGAGCTGCGCGCTAACAAGATGAAGCTCCGAGTGCTCGGGATGGTTGACCGGCACCCACCAGATCATGTGAGATAGGCCGATCGCAACGGCGATCGCAACGGCGACAAGGCAACTGGTCGAAGACCCCTGGACCGCATTGAGCGTGAGCAGCAGCAGTGCCGCAATGGCCAGCACCCAGTGGTGTGACCATGAGATCGGTGAGATGAGCAGCCCGGTGAGCGCGCACACCGAGAAACCCTCCACGTCGTCTCCACGGCGCCCAGCGCGCGCCGCTAGGAGCATTCCACCGACGCCCACGATTGCCGCAATGAGGAGCCACCAGAACTCGACGTTCGTCGAATGCAACAGGCGCGCAACCGCGCCGCGCAACGTCTGGTTGGCGGCGTTCTCGATTCGACCGACACGTCGGGGGTCGATGAACGCGCCGCCCCAGAATTCGCCGGAGTCGCGTGGCGCGATTACAAATCCGACGAGGACCGTGGCCGCAAAGACCGTCAACGAGACCGCGGCCGCGCGATAGGAACGGCGCAGCAGCAGGTACAGAATGAAGATCGCCGGTGTGAGCTTCAGGCCGGTAGCCAGTCCGATGGCAGCACCCTTCCCTCGGAATGCGTCCCGCCGGCTGAGGTCGTAGAGGATGAGCGTGGCTATGACGATGTCGATCTGGCCGTAGCGAAGGGTCGTCCACACCGGCTCGAGCCACAACGCGGCCGTGGCTGCGAGCAGAGACAGGCGCGCGGCCGGACCGCTGCTAATCCGCTTCGACACGGGTTCAAGGCCTAACGCCAAGCGAAGCATGATCGGCAGCAAAACGATGTTCGCCACCGTCACCGTGGGTCCGAGGATCCCCATGCTTAAGGAACCGAGTGGTGCGAACGCCATAGCGGCCAGCGGCGGATATGTGAACGCGAGCGCGCCGGGAAAGCGCAGCGCGTACAGGTGAGTTCCGTTAACAACCGACTCCCCGCCGAGTCGGTAGACGGCCAGATCGACAAACGGCCAGCCGTGGCCGAGGGGGCTCAGTAGAAGCGCCGCGACCGAGCCGGCATACAGCGCAACGCATACGCCGCGCCCGGGCAGGCGCGCGATGTCACTGGCGGGGAGTCTGACCGAGGATGCTCGCCCGACAACGAGGGTGGCGCTGCGCATGGGCTGAGCGTACAAAGCTCTGGGACCAGTCTCGCAATTGAGACTGTCGAGTTGGACGACCTGGAGCACTGATGCCCGTGGACGACAAACTGTCGTAATGCGCCGAGCAAGCAGGCGTCTGCCTGGTCCCGGCGGCCGCGCCTGAGCCTCGTCCGACGCGAGCGTGAGCCCGGTCCACCGTCGTTGCACCCTCACTAAGCGCTGGGCGGCTCACATCACCAGTCCGCCGGAGATAGCTCCCGTCAAGCGCGACACCGACGGTCGAGGGACGGAGTTGACAGAAAGTCAGCCGCCGGGCTCGGACAGCCCCCCTCTTGGAAGGGGTTCGTCCATGTCCGGTCTGGAGTCGTGCTCTCATCTGGGGGCGCTCGCCGCCGGCATCCTGATCGCCGGCTTAGGGCCGGCCGTCCCAGCTGCGGTCGCCGCACCGACAGCGATGGTGGAACTCGGTCAGGCATCGACTTACGCGGTGTTGAGCGGAGCCTCCGTCGGCAACACCGTCGACGCCGCGGGTGCTCCGCACACGACGCTGCGCGGCGATCTCGGCGTGAGTGCGAACGCCGAACCAACCGGCTTCCCGCCCGGTGATGGCACTAAACGCCATTGCGATGGGCGCCGGTACGTTGGTCAACGGCCGCGCACTGGCCCTCAACGATCTACTAGCTGTCTTGGCGACCCGGGCGTGTGCGCCCGGATCGCCACAGTCCTACTCGACTAGCTGCATTACGTCCGGCTCGACGGATGACTTGTACCGGGTAGATCTGTGCGGCGACAGGTGCCGTGGGTGAGACATCATCCACGCGAGGAAGCCAACCAAAGCGAGGTCGAGAGCCACGATGACGGTTATTGCGGCCGGCAAAGACATTGTTTCCCCCTGGGTGTCGATGACTATGTGCGCGCAGCGTACGGCTAGCGCATCCCTACGTGTGTGGGATTGAGCACACGGGTGGCTTGCGTAGATCCCAGCCCTCGGCGTCCGTGTGGATCGTGATTCGAGAGCGGCAGTCGGCGGGCGGCGCTTGCGCTTCCGCGCGCTTACGGGCGTGTCGCCGCGACCTCGCCGCGATCGAGAATGTCGTAACGGACGAAGGCGGGCACTGACGCGCGGCGACGGCAATCCCGCCGCATTGCGCCCAGTGAGCAGCTGTGCCCCTAGCCTCGGCCTAGACGCCCGAACGTCGTCGAGCCGCGAGCGTCTCGCCGGGCAACCGCTGAGCTTGCTCCGCAAAGATGCAAGCTCCGCTCTCGGCCGTCGGCCCAGACGGCATCCGGATCAAGATCTACCAGCAAGCTGAGTGAGGAGACGAGCGCAATGGATCAACCCACAGCGGAGCAAGCACTGCAGAAACTCGAGCTACTCATTGGGGAGTGGACACTGGAGGCGATCCCCCCTGAGGGCCGGCCCTTACCCGGCCGGGCGCGTGCCAGCTTTGAGTGGCACGACTCCGGCGCTCACCTGATCGGGCGATCCACGGTGACGATGCCCGGCGCGCCTAATGCAATATCGATCATTGGATGCGACGCGGCCAACGGAACCTATTACCAGCTCTACTCAGACGATCGCGGCGTCTGCCGCGTGTACGAGATGAGCATCGGCGACGGCGAGTGGAGTCTCTGGCGCCGGGGCGCGCCTTTCGCGCAGCGCTTCACCAGCAGCTTCGAGGACGATGGCGACACGATCGTCGGCCGCTGGGAAAAGGCCGAGGACGGCAAGAACTACGTGACCGACTTTGACCTGATCTACAGAAGGGTTGAGTGAGCGACCAGCTGTCTTGAGCTATCGGTCCCGCCGGTTCCGCATGCGCGCACGGCGAGGCCGGAGACACCAGCGCTGAAACGCGCACGGCGACGGAACAGCCGGTCCCGGGCGAGTGGCTCCGACTGCCGAGCGAGAGCCCTGTGGCGCCACGTCCAATACGATCATCGGAACGTGCAGACGGTCTACGAGGCGGCTGGTGGCTATGAGGGGTTGCTACGCCTAGCCCGGGCCTGGCATGCCAGAGTGATGGCGGACGAGGTGGTGAGTCACGCCTTCAGCCACGGCTTTCGCCCCGAACACGACGAGCGGCTCGCCGCATACTGGGCGGAGGCACTTGGAGGGCCGGCCACATTTTCGGCCGAGTACGGCGACGAGACCTCGGTAGTGCGGATCCACAGCGGCAACGGCCCTCACGAGGAGATGGATCGCCGGGCGATCACGTGTTTCGATCAGGCGCTGGAAGACATCGGCCTCGCTGGGGACGACCGGTTACGCCAGGTGCTCCATGACTACTTCAACTGGGAGACCACTACCACCATGTCCCGCTACCCACGTCACCAGATGATGTGCCGGACGGTTTGGAGATCCCACACTGGTCTTGGGATGGGCTCGCCGACGGGACTGCCATCCACGACAGCTGAGGACGAGCCTCGACGTCACCGGCAATCGACGCCCACCCCGCTGGTTTGCTCGGGTAGGAACCTCGCCCACGCTCACCGGCGGACGGCCTCCTCGAGGGCCTGATCACCGCTTGCTGGAGCGCGCCGTTGCCGCGGCGGCGCGGCGCAGGCACCAAGGCCGCGCTTCTCGCCGCCAATACTTGAGGCCGGAGCTTCTGGAGGGTTTGAGTAGTGTCCACTCAAGCGCACTGGAAAGGCAGAAGGCGGGGCGTGTCCGATCAGCGCTGAACGCCTTTTGTCGCCGGGTGGCAGCTGCACCGGGTCTTGGATGTAGCTGTCGCTGCCGATTCGACGCGGCGAGACGCGGCAACGAAAGCGGTTACGGCCGATCCTGTGCGCCGTGCGACATCGCCGCCGCCCGCAGGTCTGTGTGCATCTGAGCTGCACCTCGAAGCCTCGCCTTGTCTCGATACATCGCTGCATCAGCGCGCCTGACGAGCTCGGTCACGGTGTCACCGTCCGCGGGCCAGATCACACCTCCGACACTTGTGCCGATCGAGACCAGCACGTCGTCCAGCAGGAACGGCTCGACGAAGGCGGCGCGCACGCGTCGTTCCGCTGCGCGCACCTGATCGTCCCGGTCGACATCCGCCAGGATGATGGCGAACTCATCTCCCCCGAGACGGGCGACTTCATCCTCGACGCGAGCGCACGCGACCAGACGTCCGGCCGCTTGGCTGAGCAACTCGTCGCCGGCCTCGTGACCGTAAATGTCGTTGACTCGCTTGAAGTCGTTGAGGTCGATGAACAAGAGCCCGACCTGCTCCTCTCCCGGGCGCGCGCGGGCCAGAACGCGGTCGATGTGCTGTCTGAACCCGGCTGCGTTCACCAGCCCGGTCAGTCCGTCATGACTGGCGTTATGGCGCAATTGATCGACAAGTCGGCCGTTCTGGATCGCCGGCGCCGCGAGCGCTGCGACGCCGGTGAGCCGCTCGAGCAGCTCGCCGTCCGGGCGTAGCCGCTCGGGGCGGTCGGTCACGGCGACGCTGACCGCGCCCAAGAACAGGCCGCGGGCAACTATCGGGATGACTGCCAGTACGGCGACGTCGAGGGTTGCCATCAGCTGGCCCAGAAACGGGTCCTCTGTCGTGTCGTCAAAGAACACTGGCTGCGGTTCGGTGATCATGCGACCCAGATAGGGAGTGTCCGCGGGAGTGATTGTCATACCGAGCACGTATTCGTCGTGGTCGGATTGCTGTCCACCGACCGCGAGGGAACTCAGGCGCTCCTCACTGTCATCCCACAGCCAAACCCCGATGCGGTCGCAGTCCACGACCTCCGGGACCGCCACGGCAAGTCGCTCGGCGACCTCCTTGCTGGTCCCCGCCTGTGCCAGGGCATGAGCGAGGGAGAGCAGCGAATGGGAGAGGGAGAGCAGCGAACTCACCTGGCCGTGGCGCCGCGCGGACTCCCGCAGCGCCATTGCCATATCGAGCACCGCGGCGGCGTGCTTGGCGTAAAGGCTGAGCATCTCCTCGTCCTGGGGGAAGAACTCGATCGTGCCGGGGTAGCGCGCGATCAGCTGTCCGTAATGGCGCCGGCTGGAGGTGACGTCGACGACCAGGGTTGAGTCGCTGAGCGCGGGATGTGCGCTCCTGTACGGCGCGCGCAAGCACCTGTGCCTCGCGATTCTCGATGCCGTACCCGTAGACCTGCAACTGGGCACCGGGCTCCGGGCATACTGCCAGGACGAAGCCCGGGGCGCGGACGGCGTTGGCCGCCCGTTCGACGATGCGATGCAGGACGGTGTCGAGGTTCTCGGTGGAGACAAGGTCGCTTGCGGTGGCGTAGGCGCTCCGCAGTCGCTCGGACACGGACGCGAGCTGGGCCTCGAGCGCTGTCACGCGCTGCTGGGGATCCGCCGCCGCCGCTGCCAGTTCGGCGTCCCAAGAAACCGTGTACAGGCACTGCGCGCCCCCGCGCGCTTGGCATTCGGTCTCCTCAACGTGTGCGAGGGGAAGCCCGAACAGGATTGGTGCGTTCGCGAGCATCCCGGCCGTCCAGTCGCACAGGAGAGGACGGCGAGTGAAGCCCTCCCGCGCCGTCGCCCTGACGACGGCGTGTCCCGGGCCGGCCTCGATCGCTTCAAGCTCCGTGACCGCGCTGAACTTCGGCGCCGCCTGCGCCACGGCCTCCAGGACCGCCTCTGGTGAGCCGAGGGAGCGCAACATCGTCGCGACCTGCGTGCCGAGGTGTCTACGCAGTGTTTGCTCGCCGACCTGCCGCGCGAACGTCGGATCGCCGGTCTGGTCAACTCCCGCCGCCAGCAACGCACACGCCTCGTCGAGCGAAATCCAGTTGTCGATGTCTTCGAGGTATGAAGCTTGCCGTGTTGTGGCCGCTCGCTGTAGCAGAGCCGCAACGGCCGCCTCTCCTCCAGCCGAGCGTATAAGTCCCAACACAACGTTGGTCACCGTGCAGCAGATGTCCCGATCGATGCCCTTTGGAGCAGCCGCCGCGCTCGTGTCTGTGTGCATGGTCTGTGATCGACCAACACGCTCCGTTCTTGAACATTCCGGGCCAGATTCCACGCTCGTCCTCGATCGGTCCACGTTGGGACTGCCAGCTAGATCCGAACTCGCCGGCTCGCGCCAGCATATGGGTGGCCACGGAGGCAGCCACCCATCGCTGAATCTGAAGCTGGCGAGCTACCTCATGCGGGGGTCGACGTACAGACCCGAGAGCTGGAACTCACTGGTGTTGCCTCCGGCCGTGAATACGAACCGGGCTTCGCGTGTTCCTTCGTCGGAGCCTGCGATTTGCGGCTGGACGTTGATCGGGTTGGACAGCGTCCAGTCCGTTTGCTGGCCGTGCACCTGCCCGACGTTCTGCGGGCTGGCTACGGTGCGGTTCGTGCCGGCGTAGGCGAGACCGACGGCGACGCCCTCGGAGCCCTTGACGTCCCGGACGAATACCCGTGCGGTGGGGTATTCAAGCGTGACGCAAACGGGCGGGCTGACCGCCGTTGCTCCGCTTGGCAGGTCAAGTACTCCGCCAGTTGACCCGTGGGGGCCGCCGCTGGTGACGATCTGCGCGCCTTTGGAGAGTTCCCAGCCTTCGGAGCCGCTGTTGAAGTTGCCGTCCTGGACGAGCGTGTACTCGTTGGTATCCCCGAAGGCAGCGAAGGCCTGCGAGAACGTTTGACCCGTGCAGGTGGCTGGAGCGGGTGAGACTGAAGCCGCGAGCGCGGATGCGGCCGAGAGACCAAATGCTGCCGAGCAGATCGCTGCGGTTACGCCTAGCTGCCGCGCGATCGTGTGTGCCGTGGGGCGAGACAGAGACATAGCGTCCTCCGTGACGTTCCACTGGCGACCGAGCTATCTCATCGGTTGAGACCTCTGGTTTTGCGTCCTCGCCTCGCGACGAGTTTGCCTTTTCAGTGATGATTGGTTTGTAGTCCTTCCCGGGCAGTATCGGGCAGCAAAACCTGCCCCTTAAGGACGACGGACGTATATCCGACTGGGCGATTGGGTGGAGCGAAGATCGAGGCCCTGGCCGACGTGGCGATGACGCTCGGCGCTAACGTCCAGGACGGGCAGGACGTGGAGGTCTCGGGCGAGATCGGACATCTGGAGACGGTACGCGCGATAGCCGAGGCAACGAGGCCTCCGACGCGGAGTCGAGCACAGCGAACCTGAGCGGCGGGGATGCCCCCGCGGGTCTGCGGCATGGGGTCCCCCGGGCAAGCAGCCTCGCCGCGAGCTACCGCCTCACCCCAGAAAGATCCCCGACAGCACGGCGTTCGCTCCGGCCAGGCGATCGACGGTGACGGTGACGCTCGCGCCCGCGGCGACAGTGATCGGGAAGCTGACCCAGGCGCCCTTGTTGAATTCGCCGGAGAGCACCGCGCTCTGGCCGTTGACGCTGATCAGCTCGCGGCGGGCGGTGGAGTCCCAGTCGAGCGCGTAGAGCTCGAGGTTGCCCGTGTAGGGAGCGCTGAAGTTCAGGCGCAGCCTGACCTCGTTGGGGTCATATACGGTGGCGGCGACGCGGGTGCTCTCGTCAGGGCTCTGTAGCGCTCGGGCGTCGGTCGTCGAAGCCGCCCATGTGTAGCGGCCCCCCGCTTCGACGCTCACGGCCGGGTTTGAGAGCGTGGACAGGTCGCCTGCGCCGGCGAAGCCGAGCAGGTCATAGCCGCCCGACCCGTAGGCCCCCACCCAGCTGCCCTCAGGCGCGCTCGAGAGCGCCATCGCAGGCGGCGTTCCGCCTTCACCGAGGAAGATGCCCGAGAGCACCGCGTTTGCGCCGGCGCTTCGATCGACCGTGATCGCGACCGTGCCGGCGGCGGCGACGCTGATCGGGAAGCTGACCCAGGCGCCCTTGTTGAATTCGCCGAGCGCAACAGAGGAGCCGTCGACCGTGATCGTCTCCCGGCGCGCGGTCGAGTCCCAGTCCACGGCGTAGAGGTGCAGGTTGCCTTTGTATTCGGAGGGGAAGGTGAGCTTCAGCTGGATCTGGTTGGGGTCGTAGTAGGTCCCCGCGTCCCGGCGCAGCCCGCTCGGGTCAGACAGGGCGCGGGCGTCGCTCGTGCCTTCGGCCCACTCCCAGCGGCTGCCCTGCAGGAGATTGAGCGAGGCCTTCGGGAAGTCAGAGACCTCGCCGCCCGCACCGTCCCAGCCGGCGAGGACATACCCTTCTGCGCCCGCCGCCGTGGTCCAGGCTCCCTGCGGGGCACTGGTGACGGTCGGTCCGGGGGGAGCGCCGCCTTCTCCGAGGAAGACGCCCGAGAGCACAGCGTTTGCGCCGGCCGTGCGTTCGACCGAGACGGAGACCGTTTCCCCGGCCGCCACGCTGATCGGGAAGCTGACCCAGGCGCCCTGGTTGAAGCTGCCAGACAGGGCGGCGCTCTGGCCGTCGACCGTGATCGTCTCACGCCTCACCGTCGAGTCCCAGTCGAGCGCGTAGAGGTGCAGGCTGCCCGTGTAGGCGGCCGGGAAGCTCAGCTTGAGCTTGAGCTCGTTCGAGTCATAGAAGGTGGCCGCCGAGCGGGTCAGGCCGTCGGGGCTCTGCAGCGCCCGCATGTCCTCGGTCGATGAGGCCCACTGGTAGCGGCTGCCCTGCAGCAGGCTGAGCGAGGCCTCGGGCATGTAGCCGACGTCGCCGACGCCGTCCCAGTCGGCGAGGTCATAGCCCTGGGCGCCGGCCGCGCCGGTCCACGCTCCCTGGGGGGAGCTTGAGACCGAAACCGCGGCGGGTGCGTCGCCGAGGAAGATGCCCGACAGCACTGCGTCGGTTTTGAATACTTCCGGCGCGTTGACCGTAATCGTGAGACTCCCGCCGGCCGGCTCGCTGATCGAGAAGATCGCCCACTGACCTTCCTCGAACCCGCGGCTGCCCATGTCCACGTTGTTCGAGAAGCCGGCTTTGGCGCTGCCGACGGTGGCGGTCTCGTATTCTTTCGATCCTCCCCCTGCCCACTCCACGGCATAGAGGCGCAGGTTCCCGCTGTAGGCTTCCCGGAAGGTCAGCTTGATCTGCAGTTCTGCCGGGTCGCAGTAGCCCGCCGCAGTGCGTGTGAGGCCATTCGGACCGGTGAGCGCACGCACATCGCTCGTGTTAGCCGCCCACATGCAGCGGCCACCTTTCAGGAGGCTGACGCTCGCGTCAGGAAGGTTGGCGAGGTCGCTCGTGCCGTTCCAGCCGGCGAGGTCGTAGCCTTGGCTGCCGAAGGCCCCGACCCAGTTGGTGGCGCTCGAGGTCGAGGAGGGTACGAAGACCGCCAGGGAGCTGTCGAGGCTTTCGGTCACGATCACGCCGCGCGTGCTTACGGCAATGGGTTCCACCGGATCCGGGGCCTCGTAGTACTGGACAAGGCTAAGGGCACCGGTGGAGCCGATCGAGTAAACGTCCACCGCCGAGTTGTCGTATCCATGCGTAACGACTCTGCTGCCGTCGGGGCTGAAGGCGAGCCCGTTCCCGTACGAAGGGGCGAGCGAGATCGTGCCGCTGCCGATCGAGGTGAGCGCCCCCGATGAGGCGACGGAGTAGGAGGTCACCACTTCGCCTACACCCCCCGCTGACCATCCGGCCACCCTGAGCGTATTGCCACCGCTGAACACCGCGTGTTCGCCGGTCACGCCGGAGGCGGCAAACGGAGATCCGGACACTTGCGTGAGCCCGCCCGCCGTGCCGACCGAGAACATGCTCACCCCGGCGGCATCCGGCAGCGCAAGCAGGGTGCCCGCCGGACTAAAGGCCGCGTGGCTGGCGCCTTTCACCGCGTACGGCGAGCCGGCTGTCGCAGTCAGGGCGCCCGAGGAGGCCACCGAGAAGATGTACACCGATTCACCCGCGCTCACCTCTAGCAGTTCTCCATCTGGACTGAACACGACCGACGTGGGCTTGGCGCCAAGCGTGAAGGGAGAGGCCGGAACCGCCGTAAGAGCACCCGAGGGGCTGACCGAAAAGATGGAGATGCTGTCGCTGCTTTCGTTCGCGGCAGCCAGGAATGCCCCACTAGGGCTGAAAGCAACCGAGGTGGCCGAGGGGTCGGGTGGCGAACCGGCCACCGGGGTAAGCGCTCCCGAAGCGCTCACCGAGAGGATCTCGGTGCCGTTCGCGAGCAGCCCACCGTTAGGACTGAAAGCCAGGCCCGATCCTCCATTTTTCGAGAGCTGAAGTGGTGATCCCGGCGCGGGCGTGTAGGCCGGTTCACTCGCGGCGGCGGCGCTCGGCGCAAGAAAGCAGACCGTCACGATCGCGACGCACAGACACCAGCGCCGAGGCTGCAAAGCTCTCGCATGGTTGTCCTGACGCCCACTCGGTGCACCCTTGCTTGGCAAAGCTTCCAAACGCTACCGCCGGGTGTGAGTTCCAACTATCCGTCAACCAGCTCATATCGTGTTCAGGTAGTGAACGCAGCTGCAAACGTCCGGGATGGCGGCTTGCGGTTTAGCTGAGTGGTTCTGAAGAGCTCAGCGGCCCGAGCTGCGTGGGTAAGCAGTGGCGGGTGTCCTTCCCCGAGTCGCGGTCGAGGATCCCGATCTGAAGCGGCGCCGGCGAGACCTGACCGGCTTCGGCGCCGGCGACGGCCGTGGCTCGTTGCGCCCTCGGCTCTCCGCGGGCGGACCGCCGACGTCGCGCCGTCGCGCGCACGAGCCGCAGGCCTCATGCGAGTTGCCACGCCATCATCCCCATACCCCATAACTCCGATTGCCTCTGGGCCCCGGATCGGGCGCCCCTCAGTCGTGGTGGTCGGCCTCGGTTGCGCACGACGCGCGTGCGAGAATCGCGGGGATGGATGACGGGATGGCCAGCACGACGGCGATCGGCACAGCACTCATGCGGGCGGCGCACACGCGTCTGGACCGCCCGGCGCTGATCGACGATCCGTGGGGCGATCGGCTCGTGCTCGCCGCCGAACGCGAGGCGATGGCCGCGCGCGCCGGCACCGAGGACCTGGACACGGTTCTGCGCGGCCACCCCTCCTACGGGACGGTGATCATGCGTAGCCGCTACGCCGAGGATGCGCTGGCGGACGCGGTCGCTCGCGGGGCCGGCCAGTACGTGCTCATCGGCGCCGGCATGGACAGCTTCTCGCTGCGTCGACCGCCCTTTGCACGCGGCCTTGAGATCTTCGAGGTCGACCACCCGGCCACGCAACACTTCAAGATCGGCCGACTTGCGCGGTGCGATATCCCGGTGCCGCCCGGCGTGGAGCTCGTGGCCGCGGATCTCAGCGAGACGAGCCTCGACGCGGCGCTCGCAAACTCGTCCTTTCGCCCCGATCGGGCTGCCTTCTTCTCGTGGCTTGGGGTATCGCCCTACCTCACCCGCGCGGCCAACCTCGCCACGCTCGAGGCGATCGCATCCTGTGCGCCCGCCGGCAGCGAGCTCGTCTTCAGCTACATCGACCGGCGCCTCTTGGATTCAGACGACGCGCCGAGCCCGATGCAGCGGGCGCGAGCACTGGTCGCGTCGGTCGGCGAGCCGTGGGTGTCCGGCTTTGACCCGGAGCAGATCGCCAGCGACCTGAGCCGGGCGGGACTCGAGCTCGTCGAGAACCTCGGCCCCGACGAGCTGGGCGCGCGCTACTGCCGCGGTCGCAGCGACGGCCTTCATCCCAGCCCCGGCTCGCACCTCGCCCATGCGCGAGTCTCGCGCTGAGAACAGCGTCTGCGGGCGAGTCAGCGACCGATGAAGCGTGGTGTGCGCCGCTCGGCCGTCGCGCGAACGCCCTCGCGAAAGTCCTCGCTCGCGAACAGCTCGGCCTGCTGTTCAGCCTCGCGCTGGGTCGCCGCGAACACCCGCTCTGGAAGATCGCCGCGCATCGTCTCGCGGATCGACCTCACGGCCAGCGGCGCCGACGCCGCGATCTCGCCGGCGAGCGCGTGCGCGGCGTCGCGCAGGCCGTCATCGCTGGCCAAGCGGTCGCACAGCCCGAGCGCGTAGGCCTCCTCGCCCTTCACGCGCCGGCCCGTGTACAGGAGCTCGAGCGCTGCCTGCGCCCCCACGGCCGCAGGCAGCGTCACCGTCAGCCCGAAGCCGTGGTGGAAGCCCAGGCGCGCGAAGTTCGCCGCGAAGCGCGAGGCTGGGCTCGCCACCCGGAAGTCCGCCGACAGCGCCAGGCCGAGGCCGCCGCCGATCGCGGCCCCCTGGATAGCGGCGACGACCGGAGTGGCGGCGGCGAACAGCCGCACGGCCTGCACGTAGAGCGCCTCTCGGGACACCTCGCCGGCGCCCGCGAAGTTCGCGCCGGCGCAGAAGTGACGCCCCGCCGAGCACAGCACGATCGCCCGGCACGCCGGGTCCTCGTCGAGTGCCTCGTAGGCGTCGGCGAGCGCGGCGATCAGCTCGACGTCGAAGTGGTTGTGCGGCGGGCGATCGAATTCGACCGTCGCGACGTGGTCCTCGCCAACGAGCACCGTCAGCTCCCCGTTCACAGGTCCTCCAGAAACTCGAGCACCGCGCGATTGAACTCGGCGGGCTGTTCCATGTTCGCGGCGTGACCGGCTTGCTCGATGAGGACCTTGCGGGCGCCGGGAATGCGCCGAGCCATCGCGTCAGCCGCCGCGAGGAAACGATCGTCCTCGGCGCCGACGACGATCAGCGTGGGGGCCGCGATCGTCCCCAGCGACTCGAACACCTCGGCGTCGCGCTGGGTGAGGATCGCGCGCGCAGCCGCCGCCAAGCCCGCGCCGCCGCTCGCATGCTCGGCGCCAGCGGACTCCGGGCTTCCTCCCAGCGCCGCGATTCCACGCTCGTCGAGCCCGTCCGCGAACCCTCGCACCCAGCCGTTCCATGCCTCGCGCGACCCCTCGTCGCGGAACCCCGGGCCGGTATCCACGAGCAGCAGCGCGGCCACCCGCTCGGGGTGGCGCGCGCAGAACAGCAACGACAGGAACCCGCCCAGCGACATTCCTCCGATCACCGCTCGCGGCGCATCGAGCACGTCGAGCAGTGCCAGCATGTCGGCGATGCAGCGCTCGTGCGTGAGTCCAGCGGGCACGACGCTCGCGCCGTGCCCGGGGAGGTCCCACGTGAGGATCTCACGGTCGGCGCCTAGCGCCTCCAGGTTGGCCGCCCACATCGCCGCGCTCGCGCCGAACCCGTGCGTCAGCAGCATCGGCGCCCTGGGGCCCGGCGGCCCGTGCACGGTGTAGGAGATGTTGTCCATCAGAGGCTCAGCACGGCGGAGCCGCCGGTGATCGCAGGGTAGAGGTTGTCGGCGCCGGCGCGCGCGAGCGCGGCGCCCAGCGCGGTGCTCATGCGGTGCTCGTCACCGTACTCCGAGCGCCACGCCCACAGCCGGCAGGTGAGCGCTCCGAGTGGATGCTCGAGCGTCGTGCCGCGCGCGCCCAGCACCTGATGGGCCGCACGCCCCGCGATCAGCGCCGCGCGGTTGGCGAGTGCCTTCCCGGCGGCGATCTCGAATGAACCCGGGCTGCGTGCCGTCGCATCCGCGGCGACACCTGCCAGCGCGACCTGTTGCGCGATCGTCACAAGGTGCTGCTGCACCGCCTGGAAGGAGCCGATCGGCCGCCCGAATTGACGCCGCTCGCCGGCATACGCGACCGCGATCTCATACACGCGATCAAGCGCTCCCGCCATCAGCGCGATCCGGGTCAGCGCGCCACGCATGAGGAGCTCGCCGGGGTCCACAGGAGAGCCCAAGCGCGCCTCGACGCCGTCGCATACGAGCGTGTCGCGCGCCTCACCAGCGAGATTCGCGTGCGGCTCGATCACGACATCGACGCGCTCGAGCACCAGCACGCGACCGTCGAGGAGCATCGCGATCCGATCCGCATCGCGTGCCCACGGCACGCGATGCGCCTTTCCGATCGCCCGGCCGTCTCGCAGCACGACGTCATCGCGGGCACCGCCCGGCGCCACGGTCACCTCGCCGGCCTGTCCCTGTATGCCGGCCCGCTCGAGCAGCCACTCGCCGAGCAGCTCGCTCTCAGCCGCGCTGTCGGGGCCGCGCTCGCGCAGCACGCCCAGCGCCTCTGCGACGCTCATGCGCGCAGCGCCCTCGCCGCGACGGACCGCAGGATCTCGTTCGTGCCGCCCCGGATCGTGAACGAGGGAGCCCCCAGAATCGCCGCAGCGAGCAGCCGCTCGAACAGCGATTCCGCCGCCGGGTCGGGGTCCTCGGGCACGAGCCGCCACACCATGTCGAGGACGTCCTGCTCGAAGCGGGTGCCGAGCTCCTTGACGAGCGCCGACTCGGCGACCGGCGCCTGGCCGGCGTCCAGCAGCCGGGCAACCGACAGCGACAGCATGCGGATTCCCCACCAGCGAGCCGTCGCCTCCCCCAGCACCACCTGCGCGCGCTCGTCACGGGCTCCATGCTCGCGCAGGTACTGCTCCACCACCAGATAGGTGGACAGCCAGCGCTCGGGACCGGCCCGCTCGAGCGCCAGCTCCGAGGTGTTCTGCGCCCAGCCGGCGCCGACGTCGCCGATCACGAGCTCGTCCGGCACGAACACGTCGTCGAGGCGCACCTCGTTGAAGAACTCGCTGCCGTCCAGGTATGCGATCGGCCGCACGGCGACGCTCGCGTCGCGCAGATCGACGATCAGCTGCGTCAGCCCGTCGTGGCGATCCTCCTCATCGCTCGTACGGCACAACGCCACCAGCCAGTCGTTCTCATGGGCGCCGCCCGTCCACAGCTTCGTCCCGGTCACCCGCCAGCCGCCGTCGGCTCGCGTCGCTCGCGTCTGCACGGCGGCCAGGTCGCTGCCTGCGCCAGGCTCGCTCATGCCAATCGAGAACGACACCTCGCCACGGCAGATCGCGGGCAGGAAGCGTTCGCACTGGGCCTTGCTTCCGTAGCGCAGGATCAGGGGTCCGCTCTGGCGATCGGCGACCCAGTGGAAGCGCACCGGTGCCCCCCAGCGCAGCAGCTCCTCGACCACGATGAAGCGCTCGACAACGCCGCGCTCGGCGCCGCCATAGCGACGCGGCAAGGCCATGCCGAGCCAGCCGCGTGCGGCGAGCGCGCGCGAGAAGTCCTGGTCGCGAGCGCCCGCCATGCCGAGACCCGGAGGGAAGCTCCCGCGCGGCAGCTCGGCCTCGAGAAACGCCCGCACCTCTGACTGGAGCCCGAGCTCGGCGTCGGTCAGCTCGCTCGGTGCGAAGCGCAGCATGGCTCAGACAATACGAGCCGGCGGCTCACGACATCGTCTACCCGCGAGCGGGAGTCTCGGCGATTCCCTCCACGCGGCGCTCCTGTTGAAGCCCCGTATAGATCTCCCGTCTGTATACCGGCACGTCCGCGGGCGCCCGGATGCCGATCCGCACCTTGCCGCCGGCGGCGGACAGCAGGGTGATCTCAACATCGTCGCCGATCATGATGCGCTGTTTCGGCTTGCGAGTCAGCACCAGCACACCCATCAGTTCGCCGGCCGCCGCCGGGAACCTTCCCGTGGCCGCCTCGCTTGCTCGATCTCGCGTTCACCCCCTGAACGCGACATGGCCCATCCGAGGGATGGCCGCGAAGGATAGGCGCCGCTACGGTGTCTATCAGGGCGATGACTGAAACGTCCCGGTTGCCGCTGACGGCATCGCAGTGAAAATTTCATCGAAAAGCGCCACATCGACCGGGGCTGAGCGCCAACAGCTTGACCCCCGAACAGGAGCCTTTACAGAACTTTGACTCTTCGGCGGACAGCGGCCAGGCTGAGGATGGCTCGTTATTACGAAACCTTTAACCACGGGGCTCTATCGTGGATTCCGAGGAACGAGTGCCCGACGCGGCGAGTAGTGGCTCACCTTCGTCGCGAGGCGGTGCATCGCCTCATGGAGCGTAGCGGGGGAAAGCAATCCCATGTACAACCAATCAACCCCACTCGTCGTCCAGTACCTGTACGTCCACGAACCGGGTGAAGGCTTCTCCTACCCGACCGCTCGCTCTGGCTCCTCGGTGGCACGCGTCGCCGCGCGCTACCTCGAGTGCGCGCTCGTGCAGGCCGCCTCGCTGACCCTGCGCGAGGCCGACTGCGAGCAGGCGCTCGTCACCAACGTCACCGACAGGCGTGTGCTCGGCCGCAGGGGCACTGAGCTACTCGAGCGAATCGAATCACTCGGCGTCTCGATCATCTTCTCCGAGTACCGCCACCGGCCGGGCGACGACAACGACTTCTACGTCTCCTCGCGCTACGTGCTCGACGCGATCCTGGCCGCCGCGAAGGACCAGCCTGAGCATCGGCAGCTGTGGCTGACCGATCTCGACTGCGTGTGGCTCGATGCCGAGCGCGTCTTTGAAGCCAGGCCACCGGCCGATGAGATCGGCTGCCTCGAGATCGACTACCCACTCGATTGGGACGGAGTGGGAACCGGCGACTTCGCCGTGACCCGCACTGCGATGGGCGAGCTTGCGGCAAGCATGAACGGCTCCCACCCCGATGTTTCACCGCCCTGGATCGGTGGAGAGCTGCTCAGCGGAAGCGTCGCCGCGCTGCGAGACTTGGTCACCGCCTGCGAGGAGATCGACGCGCGTCTGGCCGGGCTTGGCAAGGCGCTTCTGACCGAGGAGCAGGTGCTGACCCTCGCCGGTGCGCTTCGCCGGGTTCGCTTCCGCGAGCTCTCCTCGGTGGCCGGGCGAGTTCCGACCGGTCCCCGTCACGAAGCACCTCGCCCCGACAGCTCCCGCCTGCCGGCACTGTGGCACCTGCCCTCAGAGAAGGGTCTCAGCCTGCGCCGGGCGGCGGGCCAGGTCCGGCGCGGCCACACCGGACGGCTGCGCCGCGACCTTGAAGATCCGCAGCGGGCGGCTCGACGCTTCAACGTGGCCGGCGTAGGTCTCACTCGGCGAATCCTCGATGACAGCTGGATCGCCAGACAGCGCATCGGCGGCGCCGCCCGGTCGCTCATCGGCGCGCTCTAGTTACAGCTCACGCCGCCTGGCGGTCGTACTCCTGCAGGCGGGGGGCAAGGTACTTTGCGTCGATCTTGCTTCCGGAGGGCCATGTGGGCGCGTCTGTGACGGCGGAGCTGAAGCCGTGGCCACCGCTGATCTGCGCGGTCAGATACAGCGGCTTGCCGGCGGTCAGCAGCATGCCGTGGATGACCGGGTCAAATGGCGTGGGCGTGACCGCTGCTCCGGCGAGCGCGGCGATCGACCGCGCGGCGGTGTCCGCCTGCTGGGCGGCGATGCCTCCATGCTTGATCGGAAACGCGGTCGCGTCGCCGGCGGCGAAGATCGGTCCCGCATCGGGAACCTGGCCGAACGGGTCGACGCGGATGAAGCCGTGCTCCCCCAATGGGAGCCCGTGGATCGAGGGCCCGAAGAGTTCGGGCAGGGCGACGACCCGGTCAGCATGAAGCCGGCGGTCGCCCGGGTTGATCACCACCTGCCCCTGTTCCGGGATCTCGGCGTGAGCCGAGCCGATCGTCTCGATCCCCGCCTTCTCGAGCAGCGCGCTCACCGCACTGCTGACCGTCAGCCCGAACATCGCCAGGGGGGAATCCTCGGGCGTGATGATCGTGATGGCGACCTCCACGCCCATGTCGTAGGCGCGCCCAGCCGTCATCAGCGCAAGCTCATACAGCGGCAGCTGCCAGGCCATCCGCCCTGGTGAGACGAATGCGAGGCTGCGGACGTAGCCGCCCTCGACGTCCTGGATCAGGCCATGCATCGTCTCGTCCATGCGGCGGTCGTCGACCGTCAGCGCATGCGCATAGCGAGGCGTGATCTTGGCTCCAAGCGCGAGCAGCAAGGCGTCGTAGGCGATCGACTGCTCGCCCTTGGTATGGATCGTCTTCGTCGCCGGCTCAACCCGCACGAGCTGATCGGCCAGCAGCCTTGCGCCGGCGTCGCGGACGATCGGCGCCAGCGGGTAACGGTGGGCGGGCCCGTAGGCGAACGGCTCGCGCACGGTCATCGGCCGGTAGACGAACTCCTCGCCCGGCGCCAGCACGCTCACATCGGTGTGATCGCCGGCCACATCGGCCAGGGCCAGCAGGGCCTCGAGGGCCGCGACGCCTCCGCCGGCGATGATCACGCGAAGCTTCTGTGAAGGAGGGGACTCGACGCTCATGACAGCAACACTACGCCCACGCTCAGCGAGCCCCAACCGTATAGCGGACGGGAACGAGATGCTCGGTCCCCTTCGGGGGCCGCAGATACCCGCGCCGCTGACGGGCCGGGAGCTTCACGGGCTTCGCCTTGTCGAGGTGCTCGTAGGGAACCAGCGACAGCAGGTGACTGATCAGGTTCAGGCGGGCGGCACGCTTGCTGTCGGCCTCGACAACATGCCAGGGACTCAGCTGGGTGTCGGTATAGGCGAACATCCGGTCCTTGGCTTCGGCGTAGTCCACCCAGCGGGCACGGGCCTGCAGGTCGATCGGGCTGAACTTCCAACGCTTGCGGGGATCTGACAGGCGCTTCTGAAAGCGACGCTCCTGCTCCTCGTCTGAGACCGACAGCCAGTACTTGACGAGCATGATGCCGTCGTTCTGCAGCGCCTGCTCGAACAGCGGACAGAAACGCAGAAACTCTTCGTACTGGGCCTCGCCGCAGAACCCCAGCACGCGCTCGACCCCCGCGCGGTTGTACCAGCTGCGATCGAACAGCACGATCTCCCCCGCCGCCGGCAGATGCGCGACGTAGCGCTGGAAGTACCACTGCGTGCGCTCGCGCTCGCCGGGCGTGGGGATCGCCACCACCCTACACGTACGCGGATTCAGAAAGGCGATGATGCGCTTGATGACCCCGTCCTTGCCGGCGGTGTCGCGCCCCTCGAACAGCACGACGAGCCGCTGCCCGCTGGCCACGATCCACTCCTGCATGTACACGAGCTCCGTCTGCAGGCGCAGCAGCTCTTTCTCATACTGCTTGTCGCTGAGATCGCGCGTCGCCGCCACAGCGCGCATCATCGCAACTGCTCGTGACCGACGCACTGCGTAGTTTTGCTGACAGCGACCCGCTCAAGTGCCGAGACCGCGTGGGGCGAGTGATGGAAGATCCCTCGATGCAGCCCGTGATCCAAACGCAGGCGCTCTCCAAGCGCTACGGGGCAACGCTGGCGCTCGACGGGC
Source organism: uncultured Solirubrobacteraceae bacterium (assembly GCA_963779605.1). GTDB lineage: Bacteria > Actinomycetota > Thermoleophilia > Solirubrobacterales > Solirubrobacteraceae > Palsa-744. The sequence continues at coordinate 440,031 of CAVZYR010000003.1, read as the reverse complement.
TCGAGCTGACCGTGAAAGAGGGCGAGGTCTACGGCTATCTGGGCCCCAACGGCGCCGGCAAGACCACCACCATCCGCCTGCTGCTGGGCCTGCACCGGGCGAGCAGCGGCCGGGCGAAGCTGTTCGGCCTGGATGCGTGGAGCGATCCGGTGAGCGCCCACCGGCGCATCGCATACGTCGCGGGCGAGCCGTCCCTCTGGCCGGGGTTGACGAGCGCCGAGACGTTCGAGTTTCTCGCCCGCCTGCACGGCGGGACCGACGTCGCCTACCGCGACCTCCTGGTTGAGCGCTTCCGGCTTGACCCCGACAAGCTGATCCGTGCTCTGTCGAAGGGCAATCGCCAGAAGGTCCAGCTGATCGCGGCGCTCGCCACGCGCGCCGAGCTGCTGCTGCTCGACGAGCCGACGAGCGGGCTCGATCCGCTGATGGAGATGGCCTTCCGTGATTGCATCAAGGAAGCCAAGGAGCGCCGGCAGACCGTCTTTCTCTCCTCGCACATCCTCAGCGAGGTGGAGGCGGTCTGCGACCGCGTCGGCATCCTCAGAGGCGGCAGACTCGTGGATGAGGGAACCCTCGAGGAGCTCCGTCATCTCAGCGTGCAGACGGTCGAGGTCACGTTCACCGACGGGGTGCCGCGGCTGCCGCCGCTGGCGGGGGTCGAGGTGTCGAGCGCCGGGCCCAAAGCTCTGCGCTTCGAGGTCTCGGGCAGCGTCGGGCCGCTGATCGCACTGTTGGCGCAGCACCCCGTCGCGACCCTCACGAGCCGCGAGCCATCGCTCGAGGAGATATTTCTGCACCACTACGAAGGCCCTGAGGACCGTGTCGGCGGCTAGTGGAGCAGCCCCCGTCGCGAGCGCGGCGGCGTCCGGCGCGAACATCGGTCTCCTCCCCGCCAGGGCGCTGGCGGTGCGCGCATTTCGCGACGCCCGGGTACGGACCGTGTCGTTCGCCTGTCTGTTCGCGGCGATCACCTACATCCAGCCTGCCGCCTACCGCCACGCATACCCGACGACGGCGAGCCGTCTCGCGTTCGCCCACAGCTTCGCCGAGAACAAGGCGATCCGCCTGTTCTACGGCGCGCCCCACGACCTGCTCACGGTCGGTGGCTACACCGCCTGGCGCGTGGGCGGGACGCTGGCCATCTTCGCGGCGATATTCGGCCTGCTGGCCACAGTACGAGCGCTGCGGACCGAGGAGGACGCGGGCCGGATCGAGCTCGTTCTCGCACAGGCCCTCGGACGAAGGACCGCCTATCTCTCGGCGCTCGCCGCGATCGCGGCCAGCATCCTGATCCTCGCATTCGCGGAGTTCGCCGGCCTTCTCCTGGGCAGCCTTCCGGCCGGCGCCTCGGCCTATCTCGCCGTCGCCACGGCGTCAGTCCTACTGGTGTTCATGGGCGTCGGGGCCGTCGTGAGCCAGATTGCGAGCACCCGCAGGACGGCGCTCGAGCTGGGCGGCGCAGCCGTCGGGCTGTCCTTGGTGCTGCGCGTCGTCGCCGACACCTCGAATGGCGCCGGCTGGGTTCGTTGGGCCACGCCGCTGGGATGGGCGGAGGAACTGAAGCCGTTCACCGGCGCCGATCCGCTCGTGCTTGTGCTGCCCGCCCTCGCAACCCTGCTGCTGCTCGCGGCTGCGGCGCGGATGGCCGCCGATCGCGACATCGGCACCGGCATCCTGCCGGCACGGGACACCGCCGAGCCGCGTCTGCATCTGCTCTTCTCCCCCACCGCACAGGCGCTGCGCAGCGAGCGCGCCAGCCTGATCGTGTGGCTTTCAAGCGTCGGCGCGTTCGCCTACATCATCGGCGTCGTCGCGCACAGTATCTCCTCCGCCGGAATCTCAGAGAGCCTGCAGCGTGAGTTCGCAAAGCTCGGCTCGGGCTCGATCTTGACACCCTCCGGATACCTCGCCTTCGTGTTCATCTTCTTCATTCTCGCCGTCAGCCTGTTCTCGTGCGCACAGGTCGCGGCGGCCAGAGCGGAGGAGGCCGAGCAGCGGCTCGAGACGCTGCTGTCGCTGCCGGTCAGCCGCAGCGGCTGGCTCGGCGGACGGCTGTTTCTGGCGGCGTGCGCCTCCGTCGCGATCTCGCTTGCTGCCGGTCTGTTTAGTTGGGCGGGCGCTGAGTCGGCGGGCGTCCGCATCTCGCTCGTGCGCCTGCTCGAGACGGGCGCGAACTGCCTTCCCGTCGCGATCTTGTTCCTCGGGATCGCCGCGCTTGCGTATGCGCTCGTGCCGCGGGCGAGTGCCGGGATCGCCTACGGCCTGGTCGCGGTCTCGTTCCTCTGGAATCTGTTCGGCTCCCTGCTCGGCGCGCCGAAGTGGCTCGTCGAACTGACGCCGTTCGCACACGTGGGCCTGATTCCGGCGCAGCCCTTCCGGGCGACGGCGGCGCTCGCGATGGTGGCGCTCGGTGCCCTCGCCTCGCTCTCCGCGCTGTGGGTATTCCGCCGGCGCGACCTTCTGGGTGCATAGCGTGGTGGCGGAGATCTCCGGCACGTCGTTCGGCGGACCGGCTAGGAGCCTCCCAACACCGCTCTGACCTGACGCGCGATCTCGAGGTCCTCGCGAGCCTCGAGCACGATCGTGGCCACGGACGCCTGCGCGGCCGACAGCTCGCGATCCACGGTCGGCGCCCGGTTGCGCTCGCGGTCGATCGCGACGCCGAGGAAGCCGAGCCCGTCGGTGGCGAGCTCACGCACCGCGGCCGATCGCTCCCCCACTCCTCCCGTGAACACCAGTATGTCCAGACCGCCGAGGGCAGCGGTCATCGCGGCGATCCCGGCCCGCAGGCTGTGGAGGTAAACCTCGAGCGCAAGCCGCGCCGCGGGGTCCTCGGATTCCACGCGCGCCAGCAGCTCGCGCATATCGCCCGTGCCGCACAGCCCCAGTAGCCCCGACCGCCGCTCGAGGGCTTCGGCCAGCTCCCGCGCAGGCATCCCCTCGCGCTCGAGCAGCCACAACAGCATCCCCGGATCGACGCTCCCGGAGCGGGTGGCCATCACCAGCCCCTCCAGTGGCGTGAACCCCATCGTCGTATCGAGCGAGGAGCCGGCCCTGATCGCGCACAGCGAGGCGCCGGCGCCCAGGTGGCAGCTCACGATCCGCAGATCCGCAACTTCTCGACCGAGCAGCTGCGGTGCCCGTCGTGCGACCCAGCCGTGCGAGAGCCCGTGGAAGCCGTAGCGCCGCAGCCCAAAGCGCTCGCGCCACTCACCCGGCAGCGCGTAGGTCGCCGCCGCGGCGGGCAGGTTCGCGTGGAATGCCGTGTCAAAGCAGGCTACGGCAGGCAGCTCTCCCAATATCGATTTGACCGCATCCATTGCCGCCAGGGACTTGGGTTGATGCAGCGGCGCCAGCTCGACAAGCTCGCGCAGTTCAGACTCGACGGCGGGGTCGATCTTCACGGCCGCGCGGAAGCGCTCACCACCGTGCACGATGCGGTGACCGATCGCGTCCGCGTCGCCGAGGGGGGAGTCGAGCGCTCGGCGCAGGCCGGTGACGTCGAGCTCCTGCCTAGACCCCGGCAGCTCCTGCTCGGCGAGGACCGCATCCTGCTCGCCGAGCAGACGCAGCTTGAGGCTACTGGAGCCCGCGTTGACGACGAGCACGCGCATTTTCGAACTACTGGCCGCTATCAGGCGAGGTTGGGTGCGCCCGGGCGGCGCGGCCTCCGAGATCGGCCGGCCAGATCCAGTTGCGCAGCTCCGGCGGGTCGTCGCCGTGTTCGCGCGTATAGGCACGATGGCGCAGACGCTCGTCGATCATGTGCTGGCGCAGGTGCGCGGCCCGCTCGGCCAGGCCCGGAACGCGGTCGATGACGTCCATGACCAGGTGAAAGCGATCGAGGTCGTTGAGCATCACCATGTCGAACGGCGTCGTGGTGGTGCCCTCCTCCTTGTAGCCGCGCACGTGGATGTTCGAATGATTAGCGCGGCGATAGGTCAGGCGATGAATCAGCGAGGGGTAGCCGTGGTAGGCGAAGATCACCGGTCGTCGCGTCGTGAAGAGCGCGTCGAACTCATCCTCCGGCAATCCATGGGGGTGCTCGCTGTCGGGCTCGAGGCGCATCAGATCGACGACGTTCACCACCCGCACCTTCAGCTCGGGCAGCTCGCGTGCGAGGATCGCGGTGGCCGCGACGGTCTCGAGCGTCGGGATGTCGCCGGCGCAGGCCATCACCACGTCGGGCTCAGAGCCTTCATCGCTGCTTGCCCAGTCCCACACGCCGATGCCGCGGGTGCAGTGTGCGATTGCCGCGTCCATGTCCAGGTAGTTGAGCGCCGGCTGCTTGCCGGCAACGATCACGTTCACGTAATCGCAGCTGCGTAGGCAGTGGTCGGCGACGGACAGCAGGCAGTTCGCGTCCGGGGGAAGGTACACGCGGACGATCTCCGCCTTCTTGTTGACGACGTGGTCGATGAATCCGGGGTCCTGGTGTGAGAACCCGTTGTTGTCCTGGCGCCACACATGTGAGGAGAGCAGGTAGTTCAGCGAAGCGATCGGCCGGCGCCACGGGATGCCGCGGGTCACCTTGAGCCACTTCGCGTGCTGGTTGAACATCGAGTCCACGATGTGGATGAACGCCTCATAGCAATTGAACAGCCCGTGGCGGCCCGTCAGCAGGTAGCCCTCGAGCCAGCCCTGGCAGAGGTGCTCTGAAAGAACCTCCATCACCCGCCCATCGACCGCGAGGTGGTCGTCGCTTGCGAGCGTCTGAGCCTCCCAGACGCGGTCGGTCACCTCGAATACCGCGCCCAGCCGGTTGGACACGGTCTCATCAGGGCCCATCAGGCGGAAGTTCTCGCGGTTGCGTCGCATCACCTCGCGCAGCAGCCCTCCAAGCACGCGCGTGGCTTCGCTCGTGCTCGCGCCGGGGCGCGGCACCTCGACGGCGTGATCGCGGAAGTCCGGCATCTCGAGCTCGCGCAGCAGCAGGCCGCCGTTGGCGTGCGGATTGGCCCCCATCCGCAACTGGCCCACGGGTGCCAGCGCTGCCAGCTCGGAACGGAGCGCCCCCTCCGCATCGAACAGCTCCTCGGGCTCATAGGATCGAAGCCAGCTCTCCAGCTGTGCCAGGTGCTCGGGCTTTGCGGCCAGGTCTGCGAGCGGAACCTGGTGTGAGCGAAAGGACCCCTCGGCGGGCAGCCCGTCCACCTCCCTGGGACCGGTCCAGCCCTTGGGGGTGCCAAGCACGATCATCGGCCAGCGCGGCCGGCCGAGGTCGCCGTGTGATCGTGCGCGCTCCTGGATCGCCGCGATCTCCTCGAGGACCTGATCGAGGGTTGAAGCCATCAGCTGGTGCATCTGCGCCGGGTCCGATCCTTCGACGAAACGGGGCGCGTAGCCGTAGCCCTCGAGCAGCGAGCGCAGCTCGCCCCGTGGAATTCTGGCCAGCACCGTCGGGTTCGCGATCTTGTAGCCGTTGAGGTGCAGCACCGGCAGCACGGCGCCGTCGCGCGCGGGGTTCAGGAACTTGTTGGAGTGCCAGCTCGCGGCCAGCGGACCGGTCTCCGCCTCCCCGTCGCCCACCACGCAGCAGACGAGCAGGCCCGGATTGTCAAACGCCGCGCCGTGCGCGTGCACGAGCGCGTATCCGAGCTCGCCCCCCTCGTGGATCGAGCCCGGCGTCTCGGGCGCGACATGGCTCGGAATACCGCCCGGGAACGAGAACTGGCGAAACAGGCGCCGCATGCCCTCCTCGTCGCGACCGATGTGCGGATAGACCTCCGAGTATGTGCCCTCCAGATAGGTGTTGGCGACGATGCCGGGCCCGCCGTGGCCGGGACCCGTCACGTAAAGGACGTTCAGCTCGCGCGCCTTGATCGCGCGATTCAGGTGGGCGTAGATGAAGTTCAGTCCCGGCGTGGTGCCCCAGTGACCCAGCAGCCGCGGCTTGACGTGCTCGATCTTCAGAGGCTCGCGCAACAGCGGATTGTCGAGCAGGTAGATCTGACCCACCGACAGGTAGTTGGCGGCCCGCCAGTAGGCGTGCAGCGTGCGCTCTTCCTCGCCTGAGAGGGGGCCTGATGGGTCCGCCACGGTGGCATCATCGTACGCCCGCCCGCGCAGGGATCGCAGGATCGCGCGGCTCGCCCGCGGTCGCGATCTAGAGTGTCATCGATCCCGACAAGGAGATGTAATGTTCACGAACGTGCTTGTGGGTGTCGAGGGCCGGCCCGGCGGTCGCGACGCCATCGCGCTCGCCTCCCGGCTCATCGGCCCGGGCGGCAGGTTGACCCTCGTCCACGCCCACGGCGGCGAGCTGCGTCTATCGCACGCGATCAGCCCCGGCGCGGTCCGAGAGGAGCGCGCCGCCTCACAGCAGCTGCTCGAACAGGAGCGTGCCGCGGCGGAGGTCAGCGCGGAGCTCGTAAGCATCGTGGCGGGGACCCCCGGCAGCGGGCTGCACATGCAGGCCGAGGAGCAGAACGCCGATCTGCTGGTCGTCGGATCCTCCGCCCGCAGCGCCTTGGGACGGGCGATGCTCGGCAACGACACCCGCGCCGCACTCAACGGAGCCCCGTGCGCGGTCGCGATCGCCACACACGGCTACGCGCAGCGGCCTGCGCCGATCACGAGGATAGGAATCGCATACAACGGCTCGCCGGAGAGCAGGACGGCGCTCGACGCGGCGAGGAAGCTGGCGGCCCAAACCAACGGAAGCCTGCATGCGCTGTATGTGGTCGCGATAACGAGCTATGCCTACACGGGGATAATCGCGCCGGATGTCGGAGACGTGATCGAGGACATGGTGAAGGAAGCAGACGATGTCCTGCGGGAGCTCCCGGATGTCGAGGGCCGCGCCGTATATGGCCTGTCCGGTGAGGAGTTGGCCGCTTTCGGGAACGAGGTCGACATCCTGCTCGTCGGCTCGCGAAGCTACGGTCCCGTGCGACGTCTCGTGCTCGGCAGCACCTCCGACTATCTGGAGCGCCATGCCCGTTGCCCGCTGCTCGTGCTTCCGCGTGCCGCCGCCGATGGCGCGGCCGGCGAAGCCGGTCAGAGCGCGACGGCCAACGCCTGAGAACCCCGGCGCATCGGCCGCGGGCCCAGTCAGCTGAGCGGCCCCTGGCTCAGCTGGTGCCGTCTTTCAGCGAGCGGTAGTGCTCCTTCCAGATCAGCTTGTAGATCGGGATCTTGCGCGGAAGGATGTTGATACCGGGAATGAACGGTATGCAGATGAAGGCGAGGCTCAAGAGGCCCATGATCAGGAGCACCTGGATGTCGGCGTTCGGAGACGACTTCATCGGTTCGACCTGGTACCACAGGGCATAAAGCCACAGCCAGGGCTGGCCGGGATAGCTGCCGGTCTCGTTCATGAGGCCCCACTGCTCCCCGAGCAGGTGCTGCTGTTCAGCGCGTTCGCGGAGCAGCCCGCCGTCGGCCATGAACAACAGCGGCTTGGTGTAGTCGGTCTGGAAGAACTGACTGCTGGACAGGAGCCCCCCTTCCAGGCCGCCGCTCTGGGCGAGGCCCTGCAGGCTCGCCATCATCAGCGGCACCGGACCGCTGCCGCTGGACTTGACGCTCACCGTGCCCGTGCTCTGATCGACCGAGACCGTGGCGGGCGGCGTCTTCTTTTCTTCCACCGCCGTTGAATATTCTTCAAGCGGCTTGGCGTAGGCTTCCGACCATTCCTTTTTCTGCTTTTCGGGTGCGGCCTTGTATTCGGCGAGCGCTCTGCTCAGGGCCGGGTCGTTGGGGATCGTTTCGAGCGGTTTGACGACGTAGTCTTCAGCCGTGTTGATCGGATGGCTGACGCCGAGCCACCGCTGCGGGTGCAGGAACAGGAAGTGCTGCACGCTGCCCGAGGCGTGGTTGTAGGGGGGGCCGTATTCGGCCGTGGCGCTGGTTCCGGCGAGCTCAGTGGCCGCTGTCGTGGCGAAGTCGGCTGGCAGTTCGTGCGACCACTGGGCGATCGTGCTCGGCTTGTCATCCGGTGAGGAGAGCAGCACCGTGAGCAGCACCGAGAGCAGCGCGATGACGGCGACCGCGATGCACAGCTCTTTGACGAGGTCATACGGCGCGTAGCGGCCTCTCCAGGGACGCGTGTCGTCCTTTCCTTGAAGGAAGCTCATGAGGACGTGCCGCTCGCGGCCTCGGCGGAACCGTCGGCATCGGGGCTCGCGGCGCGCACGGCGCTCAGCTTCTCGTCGAATTCGAACGGCGGCACGACCCCGTTACGACGAACGAGCAGGACGTGCAGGCTCACGAGCACCACGATCGCGATCGGGAGCAGGAGGATGTGGTAGCTGTACATCTGGCCGAAGTTGGTGAGGTTGAAGAAGGCGCCGACGCCGACCGAGTTCATCGCGTCCTTGGCCTGCGTTGAGATCCACTGCGCGTCGAAGTTCTGCTGGGAGACGTAACCGGTGAGCGCGCACGGCACCGCGACCAGGAAGGTGATGGCACCGGTCACCCACACGCGGCCGCGGCCTCCGCGCCAGGCCGCCATCCAGTACTTGCCCCACAGGTGCACGACCATCGCGAAGAAGAACAGCTCAACGCTCCACATGTGGATGCTGTTGAAGAAGTGCCCGATACCGGTCTCGTGCCACCAGGCGGGTCCCTTCAGGGCGAGAATGCAGCCGGATCCGATGATCACGATCAGGGAGGCGATGCTCGCCACCCCGAACACGTAGATCCAGGAGTCCACGTAGGTCGGCTGGCCGTCGGGCAGGAGCTTCTCGGGCGGCAGCGCCTCGACGCCTTTTTCGCGGACTTTGACGGTCCAGGACTTCGATCGCGCGCCCGGCACGGCGCTCATCGCGCATCTCCGCCGCGGCGGGCGGCGTCTCGCCCGGCGGCGCCCGGGAACGGCAAAAGGATCGCGAGGGCGAAGACGACCAGCATCAGCCCGATGACCACGACGTTCGCCACCGACAGGTGGATGAAGTTCCAATCCACCGTATGCGCGGGGTGGTTCAGATTGAAGACCGCCGCCAGCACGCTCATGCAGCTATGCCCCTCTCCGAGTAGGAAGATTGGATCGACCCTATATCGCGGGGCGGTTGGAACACGTCCGCAGAAACCCCCTGCGTCGATGCGGGATCTCCCACATTTGGCACGCGACCGCACGTGGCCCGTTCGCGCCTTCCTCGTCTAGTTCGTTCGGCGACGCTTGGATCACTCGAGAATCATTCCGATCGCTCCGCGGGGCGCCCTTCAACCCTCGCCGAAGCGATCCCGCGCCAGGCGCCAGGACGCCGTCGGGAACTCGACCGCATCGGTTCCGTCATGGAAGCTGAGCCGCGCGTCGAAGCCGTCGCGGAACACGTCCAGCATCGCCCGGTTATCGGGTAGCACCTCGGCGAGGAAGTGCGTGACACCGCGCTGCTCGGCGACGAGCGCCAGCCGCTCGATGAGGATCGTGCCGAGGCCCAGACCGTGCATGCAATCGGCGACCTCGACCGCAACCTCCGCCCGCGTCTCATCGATCTGGATGTAGACGGCATGCCCGACGAGCACGCCCGCTTCGTCATGTGCCACGAGCCCGAAGCGTCCGGCGCCCGCGGCCGCCATCAGATGCGCGGCCAGGCTCATGTCAGCCCCGCCGGAGAAGAAGCGAAGACGCCGTGCCTCAAGGCAGAGTCCGGACAGGAACGACTCGAGCGCCGGCTCATCCCGTGCACTGGCGGGACGTACCGCCACCGAGGAGCGATCTCGCAATCGCACGAACTCCGCTCCGCCGGGATCGCCGCTGCCCCGCGCACCGTCAGGCGAGTCGGCGGCTTTGGCTCTCATCGCATGAAGCTCTACAGGGGCCAGTAGTGAGCGATGTGAGCGGCCGCGCGCGAGGTGAACAGCGGCTCGGGCGCGGAGGTTCGCGCCGGTTCATCGCCGCTCAGCGCGGTCAGAGTCTCCCCCACACATCGCGCCAGCGCGGCCGGGTGGTAGCCGCCCTCCATGACCGCTCCGAGCGGAGCCTCGAGCGCCGCGGCCAGCTCGCGGACGTGACGGGTCATCTCCGCGAACGACTCATCCTCCAGCAGACAGCCCGCCAACGGGTCTTCGCGATGGGCGTCAAAGCCGGCGGAGAGCAGCACCAGATCCGGGGAAAACGCCCCCGCGGCGGGCAGCACGATGTGCTCGATCAGTGATAGCCAAAGGTCCTCTTCCGAGCCGCTGGGGACGGGCAGGTTGATCGTGTAGCCCTCGCCTGGGCCGGAGCCCACGTCGCTGAGCGCACCTGTGCCCGGATAGATGCCGGACTCGTGGATGCTCGCGAACAGGACATCCGCGCGGCGGCGGAACGCCTCGGCGGTGCCGTTGCCGTGATGAACGTCCCAGTCGAGCACGAACACCCGCTCGGCCCCCAGCTCGCGAAGCGCGAACTCGGCGGCAATCGCGACGTTGTTGAACAGGCAGAAGCCCATCGCGCGATCAGGTTCGGCGTGGTGGCCCGACGGTCGCACGCCGCAGAATCCCACGGCCGCCTCGCCGGCCATCAACGCGCGCGTCATCTCACACGCACCGCCGGCGGCGTGCAGTGCCGCGCGATAGGAGGGCTCCCCCACGATCGTGTCCGGATCGACCGCGCCTCCCCCCACCAGGGACAGTTCCCTGATTTTCTCGATGTGGCGCACGCTGTGGATGAGCTCGAGTTGCGCCTGCGTCGCGGGCGGAGCCTCACGCCGCTCCCAGCCGAGCCAGTCCTTCGACCTCAGGACATGCTCGACCGCCTCAAGCCGCTCCGGCGTGTCCGGATGCTCCGGCATGTACACACGCGGATCGTGTTCCAGGCACGCCGGATGGCTGAAATACAGCCCCGGCTGCCCGACACCCCTGGTCTTGGACTCCTCGCTCACCGGCAGCCGCTCAGCTGAGCTCGATCAGGGTGAGGACGATACTGCGGCATCGGTCCGCAAGGTTAAGCGATCGCGCCGGTATGGCCGACGCCGTCCACGTCAACGTCTCGCGATCATCATCGGCATCCTCGCCGCGATCGCAATTCCCTCGTTCCTGAGCCAGAAGAGCAAGGCCACCGACGCCTCGGCGAAGGAGCTTGCGCGTACGGCCCAGACCACGGCGGAGACCTACGCGACCGATCACTGCGGTAGCTACCAGAACATGACGATCGCCGAACTTCAGGATACGAGAAAACGATCGTGTCATGCCCGAACACCAGCAACGCGTGTCTGGAAAGCGTCACCGTCGGCGCCGCGCCGTATGAAACAAATGAAGTCACCGCCCAGGCGACCGACGGTCACACGTTCACGATCAAGCGACTCGCCAATGGCAGCACCGAACGCACCCGCACCCCGACTGGAAAGACGGGATCAGAAGGCGGAGGCTGTCAGAACGGAAGCTGGTAGGCGACGCGCTCGGCCGGCGCTCGCCGTCAGGAGCGGCGCGCCGGCTAAAGCGGCGGGACCTGGTTGTTTACCTGCGCGCCGTGGTACAGGTGGCTGTGGTCGCCGCACGCGGCCGGGAACCTGAACTGGACGCTGTCGCTCCGGACGCCGTTGTAGCTCGCGAACAGGGTCGCGCGGCCGACGGTGCCCGACGCACACTTCGGGTCGTTGGTGGCCCGCACGCGCACGCGGACCTTCATGATGTTCCCCGGGAAGCCCCACATCACGGCGACGTGCGAGTGGTAGATCAGGCGGTGTTCGACCGTCATCGTGATCGCGCGGGTTGGCCGATTTCGGAATCGTTCTTCCTGGCACAGGATCCCCGAGACGGTGTTCGCATCCAGATTGATGTTTCCGTGGCCACGGGCGAAGCTGCCCGTTTCGCCGATCGGGGGACCGGTGTGAAAGCCCCATGGCGGAATCCCATAGACGATCGGAATCTGCCCGCAGCCGGGCGAATACGCACGTGCCCGGGCGGCCATGCCGCTGAGGGCGAGCAGCGTTGTCAGGGCCAAGAGTGAGAGCCCGGCGGGCCGCGTGATGTGCTTCGGCCGCATCCCCCCATCATGCCCTGCGCCGCGCTCGAATCATGCGTCGTCCGGACGTATCGCCGATCGCCGTCGTGAGCCACACGATCGCGGTCGCGAGGACATAGGTCTGAAGGCCGCTGATGTACAGCCCGCTGACGATCAGGTTGACGATGATCAGCGAGACGATCGTCGAGCCGAGCGCAAGCAGCCCTGCCAGCGCCAGGGAGGGCTCGCGGACGAGCACTCTCAGAGCCACGAAGCCAACGACCAGGTGGACGACCCAGAAGACGAGAGTCGCCTCGACGACGGCGGTCGCGTTGAGCGAGAATTTGTCAAGCACGGCGCTTGAGAGCAGGAGTCCGACCGCAATGCCTGCGAGCGAGGTAGCGGCGCGGATGCCCAGGCGGGCAAGCATGGAGCGTGATCCTACAGTCGCGGGAACGGCTCCAACGGCGTCCGGTCCCCGACAGACCACCGGTGTCCGAACGGATCAGTGAAGCCGCCCTGGCGATGGTTTCCCCAGGGGGTTTCGTGATCGGTTGGGGGTTCCACCGCCGTCGCGCCGGCCTCACCGGCGTGATCGATGAAGCTGCCCGGCTCGTCGACGAAGACCTCAATCCGCGTAGTGGTCAGCCCGACGTCGGTCGGACTCGGCTCTGTCGTGCGGCCCGGTACGGCCTCGTGAATGAAGAACGGGGCGCCGTCGATGTGGAGCCCGGCGACTCCATCGAGATTCCAGAGCTCGGCCGCACCGAGTGCAGCCTTGTACCAGCCGATCGCGGCGTCGGCGTCGGAGACGATCAACATCACCGAAAGAAACGGACCGCCGGTTTCGCCATTCGTCGTTCGCACCCAAACGACACACTAGCGGCGCTTCCGCAGTCGCCAAGATCCGAGGGCCGCGGCCCTGACCGGCCGGCTGGCTCAGGCCGTCGTGGGCTGGTCCTCACCGGCTCGTTCATCGATCCGGCGCATCAGATCCTGAGCGGCCTCGTCGCGCTCGGCGCGCGCGTCGGTCAGCGGGTTGAGCACGCCGCGCAGCGCCGAGTAGAACGTCCATCGCCGCGGCCTGATGATGCGCGGCTGGCGCCGCTCTATGCCACGCACGATCGCCTCGCCGGCGACGGTCGGCGAGAGCCGCTTGCGCAGCGGCTTCGGGAAGTTCGCGAGCATCTCGTTCGCGAGCTCGTCGGCATCGATCGCGCGGTGCACCATCTCGGTGTCGATGAAGCCGAAGTAGGCAACGCTTGCGCTGGCGCCGTGCGGAGTCAGCTCGAGGCGCAGCGCCCGCCCGAACTGCTCGACCGCCGCCTTGCTCATCGCATATGGCAGCGCTCCGACACCGTTGAGAAACGCGTACACCGAGGAGATCACGACGACATGGCCGCGGCGGGCGACGATCTGGGGCAGCGCCGCATCGACGGTTCGCCAGACTCCCATCAGATCGACCTCGATGACGCGTTCGAAGGTCTCGCTCGCCATCGCCCGGAACGTTGCCACGCGCGATGCGATCCCGGCGTTCGCGACGACCACGTCGAGCCCGCCAAAGCGCTCGACCGCTGTCGCAACCGCGCGCTGCATCGAACCGCGGTCGGTCACATCGCTGCCGATACCGAGTGTCTTGGTGTCGTGCAGTTGCGCCGCCGCCCGCTCGCTCGCGGTCGCGTCGAGGTCGACGATCACGACCGAGGCCCCGCGTGCGACCAGCGCGCGAGCCGTGGCGAACCCTATCCCGCGCGCCCCGCCGGTCACGAGTGCGACCTTGCCGTTGAGGTCGTAGGAGGCCACGGGCGGACCATATCGTGACGGGGCGTGCCGGTTAGCGCGATCAGCAAGCAGTCGGATCGGCGCCGGCGACGCGAAGGCCGTCCTCGGGCAGCGCGCCCCGCGGGTGATCAAGAAGGTGGACGCCAACCTCTGGGCAGGGTCGTCTGACCCACCTCGATCACGTAGCCGTCGGGGTCGCGGATGTAACAGCGAATCTCGGTCTCGTGCTGCTTGGGGGGCGTCAGGAACTGCGCGCCCCGCTCGCTCCACTGGGTGTACACGGCCTGGATGTCCGCAACCCGGATGTTGAGGAAGCTGCTCACCCGATCTGGGTCGGGCGGCGTCTCGAGCGTGACGGTCGGCTTGTCGTCCGTCGGACCTCCTCCGACGTTGATGATGATCCAGCTGTTGGCTAGCGCGACGTAGGTCACCTCGTCGTCTGACTCGCCGGAGATGACCGTCTTGCCGCCGAGTACCTCGGTGTAGAAACGGCGGGAACGCTCGACGTCATCGGACACGATGAAGTGGGCCAAGACGATCTGCTCGTCGATGGTGCTCATGCTGACCTCCGTTGTTGTAATGGGCCCATGGTCGCGCCTTATACCGCGCAGCGCTAAAGAGCGCGCTGGCGGGCAGGGCGCTGCGTGAGCCGCGACGGGTTGTCCCGCGGGTTCGCCGGGAGCTCGCCAGCGAAGCCGATGCGCCTGAGCGCGATTTACAACCCGAGTTTGCGAACGCCCGTCTCATCGAAGCCGAGGTGGTGACCGACCTCGTGACGCACCGTCTTGATGACCTGCTGGCGGAGGCGATTGGGATCGTTCCCGAAGTCGCGCACGAGCGTGTCGCGAAAGATCAGGATCTCGTCTGGAACGCCGCCGCCGCCGAAGAAAGGCATGCCGCCCTGCCTGGAGCCGACGTACATGCCGTAGGCGTGGTTCTCGGCACCACGGTCGGAAACGACGACCGCTACATGCTCCAGCGCACGTTGGAACTCGATCGGCAGCTCATCGAGCGCTGAACTCACGAGTTTCTCAAACTCCTTCTCGCTGTAGTGCCTGTTTTGGCTCATGGTCTGGTACCCAAGGCGTGCCCATTTGCAGGCACTTGATAACGGTGAGCGAGGGGACTCAAACCCCCGAGGGCGCGGGAGTGCTTCGCCGAGACCCCCTCCTCCGGTAGCTGGCGTAGCGGCTGAGCGTAGCGATGTGGTCCTGGATTTGCTGCGAACTTGGCTAAGCCATGGCCGCTGCTGGGAAGTAGGCTCCCGGCAGTGGCTAAGAGCAACGGGATCGGTGGCGGCCGTCACATGACAACCAACTGTTAGCGAGCGCTCACACGAGCGCCGGGACGACTTCAACCGCGAGCCGCTCCAGCTGTCGCTGATCGTCAGCGAGCGGGTTGAGCAGGACCAGCTCGGCGCCTGCGTCCACAACCGCGCGGATCCCTGCGACGCACTCCTCCACCGTGCCCGCGAGCATCTGCTCTGACCAGTCGCCGCCGCCGTAGTGATGTCTGAGGGCGTCATCGAGCCGCCTTCGCGCGAGGGCGGGATCGTCCTCGACGTGCACGTAGACACGCTTGCCGAACCGGAACTTCCGGGGGTCGCGGTTCTGGACCGCCAGCTCGTCCTTCACCATCGCAACCTGTTCGGCGAACCGAGCGGTGGTCTGGGATCCCGCGCCCATGAACCCGTCGCCGTGTCGAGCGGCGCGCCTCATCCCGGCAGGCGCGTTGCCGCCGAACCACACCGGCGGGTACGGCTCCTGCACCGGCTTGGGCTCCATCGTCGCTCCGCGGAGCGTCCAGAAGCGTCCCTCGAAGTCGATCTGCGCGTCGGTCCAGCAGCTTTTCATCAACGCCAGTGCCTCGTTGAAGCGCGCGACAGGCTTGTCCGGGTCGACGCCGAAGGCCGCAAACGGTCGCTCCCGGCCACCGGTGGCGACGCCCACCTCCACGCGGCCATGACTGAGGCAGTCCAGCGAGCTGATCGCCTTCGCGAGATGCAGCGGGTTGTGCAACGGCAGGACGAACACCGCGCAGCCCAGCCGCAACCGTTCGGTGCAAGCCGCGGCATAGGTGAGCGTCTGGAGCGCCGCCAGGACGCCAGCGGCGCCGATTACCTGCTCCTGAACCCAGCCGCTCTCGAACACTCCGAGCTCCTCGACGCGGCGAAGGTGGGAGCGGAAGGCCGCCTCGTCGAAGCGGCTGTCGCGAGCGTACTGTGGGATCGAGATTGCGAATCGCACCGACCGAGAGTTTATTGCCGCGGCCATCCGCAGCTTGCTAGTAAGACTTCCACGGGAGGCAGCAAGGCCTGCGACTCATCGCTCGCGTTGCGTGGTCGCGATCAGACCGCTCGTGCCCTACCGCGCTTCGCGCTGACAACCAGGAGGTGCTGCGAGCCAGCAACCGCACTCATGTCCCTCTCTTCGGGCCGCACAAATGTAGGCATCCATGGCGAACTACGAACGACTCAAGACCCCTCTCGCGGCCGGTGGCGACGCTGGCCGACGGCCAATCGCACAGTGGCGCCGGCCCTTGCACCGATCGGATGGTCGGGTTGGACGACAGTCGGTGCATCCACTGCAATGGCTCAGCCAGCGCGATGCCGGCCTTTCCGCGCTGCGCCGCGCTGGGCGGGCCGCGATCGTGCTGCCGGGCGTGTTCGCCTTGGGCGAGGAAGTCATCGGTGACCCCACGCTGGCGCTGTTCGGGGCGTTTGGATCGTTCGCGATGCTGTTCTTGGTCGACTTTCCCGAAGAGGCCGAGTACGGCACCGCCGAGTTATGGGCGCGCGACGGGCTCTTTGGTTTCACGCGGCTCGAGGACGGCGCGCTGGTTCTGAGGATCGAGTCGCGGAGCGACGGCGACGCGGAGCGACGGCGACGCGGTCATTTGCCGGCGCGCACGGCTTGGCGGAGGGGCCGGCGCGCGCGAGGCAGCTTCTCGAGTCCTCATGATTCGTCATCGAGGCTAGACGCCAGGCGCTGGTGGTGTCTGACGTATTGCTGATGATCGGTGAGATATAGGTCATGAATCCAAGTGTCACGTACGTGGTGCATCGCGTCCACCGAGCCGCCGCCGCGGACCCGGGTGGACGGGGCAGCGCCCGCTTTAGCCGCGTCATTTGCGGTAATCGTCGTCTCGGAGTCTTTGTGCGTGGCCGTTCCGGGCGTGCGGGTAGAGATGACCACGGGAGATGCTCCGCCGCGGCTTGCCCGAAGCGTGGTGATAGTCGAGGATGAGCCGCTGCTGCCAGTGGCGGCTCCAGCGCTAGCCGAGCCGCCGAAGGCGACCGCGGCCAGGACTGCGCCACCGATTACGAGCTGTTTGAGTCGCTTCTGGGTCATCGCTGTTCCTTGCCGTGGTCCGGGACGTCCCCGGGTATGAACGCCACGATGGTCGGCGTCCCTTTGAGCAGCATGAAAGGGACCTAAGGATCTCCACAGAGCGCTCGCGCCCAGTCCGCTCACCGTCCTTAATACGAGACGCTTCGGTCCGTCATAGGCGGCGTAGAGGCTGGTCGCGCATCGTGGGAGATAGCCGCTACCCGCAATCAGCAGCCGGAAAGGACCAGTCATGTTCTCCCAGCGACTCATTAGGCCCATCGCGATCGCCGCCACGGCGGTCGTGCTCGGTGGCGGTGCCTACGGCATCGTCGGCGCAACAGCTAACACGGACTCAGGCACCGCGACAACAGCGTCCTCGATCTCGGCAAGATCAGCACCACACGCTTCCGCCAGTGGGGGATCGAACGCTCGGTCTGGACCGGCCGCAGGCGGATCAGTCGGCACGGTGAGCAGCGTGTCCATCTCGGGCTTCAAGCTGTCGACGTCGGCTGGCGAGAAAGTGACGATCAAGGAGAGCTCGTCCACCAAATACGTGAAAGGCACGAAGTCTGCGTCGGCAAGGGCCGTAACCAACGGTGAGACCGCACTCGTGCTGGGCACGACCGACAACACGACGATCACGGCGACCCAGGTCATCGTGCAATCCGCATCGCGCGGGTCACAGACCTCCTCAGAAGTGGTTCCCTTCAAACAGGGTTCACCGTCCGCGTCGAAGCAGGCCGGTCAGATCCCGGCGAGCTACAAGCAGGGGTCCGGCACAATCGTCAGCGGAACCACCGCGAACAAGGCCACGAAAGCCGCGCTGGCGGCGTACCCCGGCGGCATCGTCGACCGCGTTGTGAAGCTCAGCAACGGCGAGTACGAGGTCCACAACATCGGCGTCAACTGGCCGCACCACATCTTCGTCAGCCAGAACTTCAATGTCGTCGGCGCCGATTAGCCGGCTTCTCCATCGCGTGTGGTAGATAAAGGCGGCGAGTGTTCCCCGGCGAGCCTTCTACGACTCGCCTCAAATCCAAAAACATCAAAGCATGCCCGCGATCAGAGCCGGGGCGGACCGCTCGTCGGCCGTGGCTTGGGCGCACAGGTGCGATAGATCCGCGTCCCGCTGATCTGCCTCCCGGTCCTGGTGGTCACCACTATCTTGACCGTGTAGCGGCCTTTGGGAAGCCCGCGTAGGTCCACAGGGACCATGATCCCGCGTCCACGAGTCACGTCGACTCGGTGCCCGTTGAGATACACGGTCACCCGCCGATATGGGATCAGCCCTGCAAGCTGGCGTATGTGGATCCTGAACGAACGGCGGCTCATGCACTTCTGGTTCGTAGGTGCCCGCACGATCCCCGAGGGCCCGAACGTGTCGGCGGCGCAAGCAGACGAGGTTAGGGTGGCGCCGAACTCAAGACCAATGTTGTCGGCTTTGTCGTCGCGTACGACAAATTGCAGGCTGTTAACGCCTGTAGTGAACCCAGCGGCGGGACCCGTGCCGGACACTGAGGGCCATCCACCGGCGGGACCGGGTGGACTCTTGAAGTTTTCAAGGGTGGACGGTTCAAAAGGCATATGTCCGATGGGTACACCGTTCAGGAAGGCTCCCGCAGTGTCATCGGCATACATAGCTAATGCCATGTGTGCGCCCGCGACCTGGTCGGCGCAAAGTGTGAAGTTCGTGCTGTAGATGTAGTACGCCGGCGGTGGATTCGAGAGGTCTTCCCCGGCGTGGTTAATACCTACCCAGCTGGCTCCAGGAATCACTCCATTCCAGATTTCCGACACGACCGGGGCGGTCGGGGGAACAACGACTGCCCGGTTTGGAGACTGCACACCACATGCGTCGCCGGTGTCGGGAAAGGGACCGGTGTGAGGCGTGACGAGAGGAAGGTAGTTGTTGGTATTGTTGACGGTAGGTTCGAAGCCGTTGACGGGATTGATGCAGAGCGAGTCTGTGTCTCCGCTCACTAGGGTCGTGGTTTCAGCTAGCGTCGCAACCGGCATCACCAATAGAGCGGCGATCATGGCTAGCGTGGCGCTACAAATGGAAGAGACTCGGTGGTTGTCCCGACGATCGACAGGCTCGATCGTGGAGCCGCGCCGCGGGGCGCGACGGGTGCTGGCACGCCACCCCTTCCGCAATAGAACCGCTATCCGTAGCAACGCTCGCTCTCCCTGATGGCGTCGGTCTCCGTAGACGCGCATCGTACTTCATCGCCATCTTGGGCGGTCGACACGTCCCGCGTTCGTGCCCATCCCGCTGTGCCGCGCAGCGAGGGCCAAGATTTCGGACGGCACTGCTTTTCCTTGACTTCCGAGGGATCAGCGCCAACCCGGTAACGCTTCAGGATGCCTGATGCCGCAAGCCTGTGCGTGACCGCACGCTCGCACTCGGGCCAGAGTAGGGCACCGCTGAGGGCTTGCCTAGCGGCGCCGTACCCGAAGCTGAGGCTCGCTAGACAGCGTCAGCCCCTCGCCGCCATCCGACGCTTTGCTGTTCGGCGTCAATCACCGCCCAGCTAAGGCGCTCGACAAGTTGTGCTGCGGGATGATCATCATTGAGATGAGCGGCACAGACGGACTCATCGAGCAGTACAGGGCCGTCTGGGCGTTTGCTCTGCTCCGTCGTCACGATGATTCTCGCCACAGCCCCTCCCTTCGGGTAGCTACCGTGCGTTCCCGCGGCTGTCCCTACCCGCATCAACGGGCCGCCAAACAGAAACTTGGTGACACGCAGACGCTCGTATCTGGAGGCGAGGTTGGGCCCGAACTTCATGTTCGCGGCGCGAGCAAGCGTGGCTTCGATCGAGGCCTACCGCGTCGGGGAGCCACGCCAGCGTGCTGAGATATGACTGAGGTTTTCGTACTGGACGTACTGGACCGGGACGCCAAGGATGCAGTACTCGCGAGCGAGGCCGCGCACGTAGCCGGCAGCATGGACGCCGTCACCTCGACCGACGCCCGGCTTGTCGCCCACCAGCCCAGCGCGCGCTATTTCCGTTTGGCCTGATGCTCGATCATTTTGCCGAAGGTGTCCTCGAGCTCGGCGGTCATGCTTTGCTTGAAGAGCGCGAGAAGCGCCTCTGAGGCGAGCGGTCTGAGCGAGTCGATCGCGTCGATGATCTCCTGCCATTGCTCGTCGGGTTGGCCGGCCTTCTCAAACGGTTCCCAGAGCTCCCTGAGTAAGAGCCGTCCGAAAGCCCGTGAGATCGACTCACAGTTGTGGCTGACTCGCTCGACGAGCGAGAGTGCGGCGTGCAGCGAGATCCCGAGGGCCATCACCTGCTCCGCGGCGTCCAGAAGGCTGGGGCTGGGGGCTTCGAAGCGGCCTTCGCCGAGGGGGACGAGCAGCTTCAGCTTGCGGACGCGTTCGATGTCCTTTGCGTTGAGCTCTCCGAATCGTTTGGCGAGTTCATCGACGGTGATGATCTCCGGGGTCTCCGGCTCGAATGGGGTGGTGACCGCCTCGCGCAGGCCGAGCAGACGCTGGGCCAAGCCGTCTGATCCGCTGAGGAGCCGCTCGATCGCGGTGAGGTTGAAGCCATCGGCCTGCAGGTCGAGGATGAGCCGCAGCCTCGCCACGTGCTCTGAGTTGTAGTAGCCGACGCGCGCCCTGACCTCGGGTGGGGGAAGCAGGCCGCGGCTGTGATGGTTGCGGATGTTGCGCACCGACATGCCGACCTCGGCGGCAAGCTGCTCGATGGTGAGGTCCCGCGCCAGCGCGGAGTCCGAGTTTCGCGCGGTAGCTGGCGAGTCGCCGATGGGAGAGCTTGTGTGTGCCATCGCCGATTAAAGGGTATACACCAACCCTATGCTCCCTCATTTGAGGTATCATGGATCGAGGTCATGAGCGAACCAGCTCTCCCCCTCCGCGCCACAGTCCGTCCTCGTGGTCTCGGGCGGCGTCTTGTGCGCTCGCGCGTGCTGAATGCGCTCACCTACCCGCACGGGGTCGATCGCTACGTCGAGCTCGTGCGTCCGCTACTGCTCGCACGCGACGTGCGCGCTGAGGTGACGGCGGTTCGCTGGCAGACACCGAAAAGCGTCACCCTGAGGCTTCGTCCGAATGAGAACTGGCGGGGCTTTCGAGCAGGGCAGTTCGTCGGCGTGAGCGTCGCGGTCAATGGGGTTCGCTTGACCCGGCCGTATTCGCCCGCCGGCTCAGAGCATGCGCCAGGGGGTGAGCTCGAGCTGACAGTATCCACGCACCCGCAGGGCAGGGTCTCGCGTCATCTGCGCGATCACGCGCGGCCCGGGGTGATCGTTGACCTGACCCAGGCACAGGGGGAGTTCGTGCTGGGCGAGCCTCGGCCCGAGCAGGTCCTGCTGATTAGCGGGGGTAGCGGGGTCACGCCAGTGATGGCGATGCTGCGGACGCTCTGTGATGAGGACTTCGCCGGCGAGATCGGCTTCCTGAACTATTCGCGTTCGCGCCTTGCCGCCCTGTATGAGCCGGAGCTGCGCGAGCTTGCGCTGCGCCAGGGGGGGCTGGGGGTCGCACGGGGTTTCACTCGCGGGCGTGGCTCGCGGCTCGCAGGGCGTTTCTCGCGCGAGCACCTACCAACGGTTATATCTGATCACACCGCCGCGGCGACGTTCGTGTGCGGCCCGCCCGCACTGATCGACGCCGTTCGTGCAATCTGGGCGAAGGACGGCCTGCCCCAGCCGGCGGTCGAGACCTTCGCTGCGCCTGCGCCGAGCTTCGACACAGACGGCGCCGAGGGCGTCGTCCGTTTCGCTTGCAGCGGACGCGAGGCCGCCAACAGCGGCCTGCCGCTGCTCGAGCAGGCCGAGGACGCCGGGCTCGCGCCCGAACACGGCTGTCGGATGGGCATCTGCAACACGTGCAGCGCCTGGAAGAAGACCGGCACAGTGCGCAACGTCATCTCCGGTGCGCTGTCAAGCGGAGGCGAGGAGCAAATCCGCCTTTGCGTGTCAGTGCCCGTCGGCGACGTCGCGCTCGACCTCTAGAACACCGACCCGATAAGGAGCAAGCCATGCCCACCGCTGAACCCGCCCTGACCCCGGAGAAGCTCGAGGCCTTCGGCCAGGAGCTTGACGCGATCCGGGCGCGCGTCGTCGCGGACCTCGGCCAGCGCGACGTCGACTACATCAACGGCCTGATCCGTGTCCAACGGAGCCTTGAGGTCGCAGGCCGCGGCCTGCTGTTCCTGGGCCTGCTGCCGCCCGCCTGGCTCGGCGGTACCGCCGCGCTGTCGCTGTCGAAGATCCTCGACAACATGGAGATCGGTCATAACGTCATGCACGGGCAGTACGACTGGACCGGCGATCCGCGCCTGAACGGCAAGAGCTTTGAGTGGGACACGGCGTGCCCAGCCGACCAGTGGCGCCACTCCCACAACTACATGCACCACACCTTCACGAACATCGTCGGGAAGGACCGCGACATCGGCTACGGAATCCTGCGTATGTCCGAGGAGGAGGCGTGGCGGCCGTATTATCTGGGCAACCCCGTGTGGGCGGCGCTGCTCGCTCTCCTGTTCCAGTACGGTGTCGCGCTGCACGACCTGGAAGCCGAGCGGATTGCCGCGGGCGAGCTGACGTTGGGGGAGAAGCGCGGCATGCTCGCGGACATCTGGCGCAAGGTCAAACGCCAGACGCTCAAGGACTACGTGCTGTTCCCCCTGCTCTCAGGTCCCTCGGCGCCTTTCGTGCTCGCCGGGAACGCGACAGCGAACCTAACCCGCAACCTGTGGGCGTTCACGATCATCTTCTGCGGTCACTTCCCCGACGGGACACACGAGTTCACCGAGAAGGAGGCTGACAGCGAGACCCGCGGCGAGTGGTACTACCGCCAGCTGCTCGGCTCCGCCAACCTGACCGGCGATGCGCTGTTCCATGTCCTCGCGGGTAACCTCAGCCACCAGATCGAGCACCACCTGTTCCCCGACCTGCCCGCACACCGCTACGGGGAGATCGCGGTGGACGTACGCGAGATCTGCGAACGCTACGGCATCCCCTACAACACCGGCCCGCTGCACAGGCAGTTCGGGAGCGTCGTACGCAAGATCGTCAAGCTCGCCAAGCCGCCACTACCCGGCCGCCGAGGCTCGCCCGACGTGGGGGAGATCGCCGGCGAGCCGGGGCCGCGGAAGCTGGCGACCGTCACGTCCTGAGCCCGGGAGACGCTTGCTTCAGCCAGCTGAGCAACGTCGAAGGGCTCGGCGGACCGGCGCTGGGGCCTCCGGCGGACCGGATGGCAAACTCGGTGATCGTGCCGCGCGCGACCGCGAGCGGAGCGCTGGCGGCCATGGCGCTGGCGGCCGTGGGGATCGAAACTCGCTGGTCGGGACTCGCGGCGTGCTCGCCGCACCCACAGCGGCGTCCATGCCATCGCCATCGACGCGAACGCCGCGAGCAGGCTGCTTAGACTTATCGACGACTTCAACCGGAACCTACTCCGGGGCGGTCGCTCGAGACGCCCTTCCTTTCGTCTGACGGCCGTCTCGGCGCTGGCTCCATCGGATGCTTGCCGCCTACTTCTACGGGATTACGATTGCCATGTATTGGGACGAGCGCGACCATCAGGTCGCTCATTTTCACGCGGAGTACGGCGGCGATCTCGCCTCGATCGCACTTGACGGGACCGCTTGGCCGGATCTCTTCCGACACGCGCGTATCGACTCGTGCGGGAGTGGGCGCAACTGCACCATGACGAGCTGCTCCACAACTGGCAACGAGCACACAGCCAAGAAGCCCTCGACGCAATCCCACCGCTCCCCTAGGATCGATACATGAGCGAGGGCCCTCCGCTAGCCCGTGTCACGCACGTCGAGGTAGTCGGTGATCATCGGCTCCGTCTGAGCTTCGAGGACGGGAACGGTCGGCGACGTCTCATATGAGGGTCGGGAGTGGCAAGGCGTGCTCAAGCCGCTCAGCGATCCTCGGGTCTTCGCCGAAGTGAGCGTTGATGACCAGATGGGCACTATCGCCTGGCCCAACGGGATCGACTTCGCGCCCCGAGCCGTTGTACGCCGAGGCATGCGCGAACCGAGTGGTGGCGTCAGGCTGAGACACCCGCTTCTGTGAAAAGCAGGAGCGAGCCGAGGGACCGGTCGCTCTGTGCCGGTTTGCGATCGTGGACGGCTTTGCCCGGCGCGCGCTCACGGCGTCGAACTCCCGGACGAGACCTTGTGTTGCGAGCGCGCGTAAAGCTGTTCCATAAGCGCCTTCATAGCCGGCGAGGTGACCTGCCAACCCGGGCAACACGGCGTCGTCCCCGGCGGCGTCAGCCCGATCTCAAGGTGCGGCCCCGAGGAGAGGCCGACGATTCCGCATCCCACCTCCGCGATGGGCTGCCCGGCAACTACATGTGCGCCGACAGGCACGAGCGCCGGGGCTGCGTGACCGTAGTAGACGAACCAGCCCGTATACGGGCCGGCGTCGATATGGATCACGGGTGCGTAGGTGCCGAAGCCTGAAATTCCCTCCTGCACGACGGTGCCGCCGGTGAGGGCGACCTCGACGGCTGCGTTGCCGCACGCGCCACCCGCGGTGGCGACGTCCACGCCCTGATCCTCCGTCCAGGTGGATGGCGAGAGCACGAGAGACAGAGGCTGAATCGGGAAGGCCCAGTCTCCTCCGTTCGGCGCGTAGACGTTGGCGGCGGCTTCCTCTTCAAAAGACCGAGCGTTGTTTCCACTCGGCAGGACAGCACCGGCCGCTCGCGCCTTAGCGACCTCCTTGCGGATCTCCGCGTCCGACGGAGCCCCCGGAGCGACCGTGTACCTGGCGGCCGCTGGGAGCGCGTCGGGCCCGTTTACCTTCCCCGACACCTCTCGCGCGTGCCCCGAAACCCGCGGCGCCTGACTCAATGAGGGGCTAGTCGTCCCCTGTCCGGATCGGGAGGTGGTGTCGCGGGCCGCGCGCGGGGGTCTGGTTTGCAAGTGTCCCGCGGTCGAGTTGAGCGCGGAATCCGTGGAGGTGGTAGAACCGGTGCTCACCCCCGCTCGGGCGATGTGTCCCGTTGATCCGCAGCCGGCGAGCGCGGCCAGCAGAACGACAGGGACCCCGACAGCTAGGAACGCCGTGGCCCGGCACATCGGCGCATTGTAGGAGGACCGATCTGGCGGGGACGGGTCTCAGACGGCAAAGACGAGTGGAAGGTCGTGCACGATCCCTCGACCTTGGGTTTGCGGGACGTATCCCCTCGCGGGTCGCAGCGCTGTCAATCAAGCGGGCGCCTGCTTGAGGGTGGATACGAGCCCGACAACGGATACCACGTACGCTGCGGGATTGGACGACCTGCAGGCGTGAACCGGGCTAGCGGTCCCGCTGCCGCATTCACCGACCGAGGCAGCAGACCGCGCTCTGCCCCCGGCTGATGTTGCTGCGAACGGAGGGGCCGTTTAGGCTGCGTGACATCGTGACACAGTGGATCGGCAGCTGATGGAGGACGTCCTCTCGGCTTTTCGAGTGCGTCGGCTGGGTGCTCAGCTGGTCGGGGAATCGCCAGTGTGGTTCGGTCCACACGTGTTCGGCGGCATCCTTCTCGCTCAGGCGTTGGACGCCGCGACCGGATCCGTGCCGGATGACCGCAGAGCGCGATCACTACACGCATACTTCCTGCGTGCAGCTGACGCTACCGTCCCATTGTTCTACGAGGTCACCACGCTCAAGGATGGACGGTTAGCGCACACGCGTGCGGTGAGTGCCACCCAGAACGGCGAGAGGGTGCTGACGATGCTGTGCTCGTTCGCCGCCGACCGGGATGGCCGAGCCTACGAGCTGGCTCGCGGCAAGGACGTGCCTGATCCCTCCTCGCTCGCGTCGAGGCCAGGCCCCGGCCCGTGGGAGTTCGCGTTCGTTGGACCAACGCCGGCAAGGAAGGATGGCACGCGCGACTCCACGCACCGCGCGTGGATGCGAATGACGACGGCCCTCCCGGACGATCCGCGTTTGCACGACTCCGTGCTGGCCTTCATGGGTGACCTGAGCTGGAACGCCGCATGCCCCTGGGACCTCTCCAGTCCTCCCGACCGGTCCAGCATGGTCAGCATCGATCACGCGATGTGGTTTCACCGGGCTGCCCCGGCCGACGACTGGCTTTTTTACGACGTGCAGTCGCTCGTTCACGCCGGTGGACGCGGGACGATCCGCGGCGTTCTTTACGGGGGCGAACGGCAGATCGTGTGCTCGATGGCGCAGGAGCTCCAATTCCGCTAGATGCGGCTTCCAAGCCAGGCGCGCTCGATTGCGGGCCGCGCACATCCCAGGAGGAGTCAACTCGCGATGTGATCCGGTGCCGGGCTCCTGCTTTCGGGGGGATCCGAGCGCATAGGCCGGCGTTGGGTCCCGTCCCTCTGCTGCTGTAAATTCGCCGCGGCGTAGGGTCCCTTTGGTGGTGAGTTTAGGCGGCTGTGACCTCCTGGAGGCTTGAGGGTTCTGAGCCCGAACCAGCCACCAAACCCGCAAAGCAAAACCAAAAAACCAAGTAGATTTGCAGGCCTTTCACAAAGGGTGAGCGAGGGGACTCGAACCCCCGACCGCCTGGACCACAACCAGGAGCTCTACCAACTGAGCTACGCCCACCACGGGAGGAACGGGAGTTTAGCGTCCGTCGCGCGAGCTCAGGCCCGGCGCATGCGGACCGCTGTCGCGTGGTCCGGCCGGGCCCAGCTGTCGTGCGCGTTGAGCACCTGCTGAAGCTCCTGCTCCCCAACGAAGACCTCGTCGGAACCCGAGCCGCCAGGAGCGCCGTCGCTGTTGGCAGCCGGCGCGAGCAGGACGATGAGGCGGGTATTGAGCAGCGACTCGACGGAGCGCTCGGCCAGCATGAGGGCCTCACCTGGAGTGCGCTCGGGGAAGCGTTTGGCGGCGAGCCTCCACGCGTAGTAGAGCGGCGCGGGGCCGTCGGCGAGCAGGGACAGCAGCTCGAGGCCCAGCGAGTCGGCCTCCAGGGACGCGTCGGGTACAGCCTGCTGCACGCCGGTCTGCGCTGCGCCATGCTCGGGAGTGCCCTGCCCGGCGGCGCGCGTGGCCTCTTTGGCGGCCGCGAGGATCCGGTCTGAGACGTCGGTGCCCTGACGTTCGGCGGCGCGCCAGCCGCGGCCCATTGTGAGCTGGTCGAGCGGCAGCTCGGGACCTTCGATGATTCTGAGTTTGGCTCGATCGGGATTCCACTTGCGTCCTTCTATCTCCACCCAGGGCTCGGTGGTCCAGGCCGTGACGATCGCCCCGAGAGCCCCGCGATCGAGGTTGAAGTGACAGAGGTTGTGGAAGGACTCGCGGAGCTCTATGTGGTACACGGGTCAAAGGCTCGCATGTCCCCGTCGGCCGTGTCGACGCCACCGACGCCGGCCTCCCCCATCGCGGCTGCTCGCGCGCCGGTCTCGGCCGTTGCTGCGAGGCGGGCGGACATCACCTCCACGGCCCGGGGATTTGAGTCGATCAGCACGTAGTGACGGCCGAGCCCGGCGGCCACGGCTCCGAGGGTGCCGCTGCCGGCGAAGAAGTCAAGGCACCAGTCGCCCGGGCGCGAGGAAGCCTGGACCATACGGCGGATGATGCCTTCGGGCTTCTGGTTGGGGTAACCGGTCTTCTCGTGCCCGTTGGTGGGCACGATCGTGTGCCACCAGACGTCCGTGGGGAGCTTGCCCCTGGCTGCCTTCTCGGGAGTGACAAGCCCGGGTGCCATATAGGGCTCGCGGTCGACTTGCTGGGAGTCGAAGTAGTAGGCCGAGGGATCCTTGACGTAGACGAGGATCGTGTCGTGCTTGGCTGGCCAGCGCCGCTTGGAGCGCGCCCCGTAGTCGTAGGCCCAGACGATCTCATTGAGAAAGCAGTCGCGACCAAAGATCTCATCGAGCAGGAGCTTGCAGTGGTGGGACTCGCGATAGTCGATGTGGAAGTAGAAGGTGCCCTGCCTTCTCAGCAGCCTGCGGGCCTGTTCCAGGCGCGGCGCGAGGAACGCCAGATAGTCCTCGAAGGAATCGCGATAGGATGATTCGGCGAGCAGCTTGGTCTTGTAGCGCCGGCCCTGAAAGCCCGTCCGCTCGCCATCCACATCAGCCACCGTCTCGAGCGTCTTGCGCGACTGCACCGTGCCGGTGTTGAACGGCGGATCGATGTAGATGAGCTGGAAGGACTCCGCGGCAAGGCTCGGCAGGAGCTCGAGGTTCTCACCGAGGAGAATCCGGTTGGCGCGATCGGACTCGCTCGAGCTGTGAGACATGCTGAATGAGGTTACGTTGAGCTCCCGATGGAGCTGGGGACGACCTCGATCCACTGGTAGCTACGACCACACAGCGAGCGCGCCTTCGCGGGCGCGGCCGCGACGAGCGGCAGCTGGGTCGGTGCGCCGGCCGGCGTCAGGAAGATGCCGTAGAGATCGGCGGAGCCACCGTCGCCGGGATCGAGCGTGAAGCCTCCACGAGCCAGCGACAGCCGATGTCGCCCGGCCGAGAGGAAGACGTGTAGCGGTGTGAGGGTGTTGGTCACGACCGAGTTGCCTCCGAGCTGGGCGCCAAGCGACGCAAGCGGATGTCCGTCCACGCCGACGTTGACCGTGGGCATCACCTGGCCCTGTAGCCATATATCCCAGGTGCCGGCCCGTGGCACCGTGAATTCCGCGATGAGCCGGCCCGGCTTGCTCATTTCAAGCCCCCCTCGGATTCGCTCCCAGCCGGCGGGCGTCGCCAGTTGGGCCAGCGGGAGCCGCACGACCACCGATGACGGAGCTGCGACCAGGTGCGCCCCCGCGGCAGCGGCGGCGCGGGCGAGGTGTTCGATGCGAGCGCACTGGTCTGGCAGCGAGCCCGACACTCCGACATCGGCGATCGCCGCCGGCGCGCCGGCCGCGCGCCCCCACACCTGGTAGTACGTCCCCTGCCAGAGAAGCCCGTAGGGCGACGGCGGACGATCGGCCGCGGGATCGCGGCGGGTGACGATCAGCGGGTAGGAGCGAAGTGCTGCGGGCGGCAATCGATCCAACACGACCGGGTAGCGGTAGGCCGTGCCGTCGTGGCTCAACGCCGGAGGCGAGTAGCCGAAGTTGGCCCCGCCCACGTCGAGGTCGCGCAGCTCATAGAGCGCGTATTCGTCGAAGTCGGTGAACAGCGTCGGGCCCATGCCGGCGAAGCGGTGGTCGATAAAGGCAAGCTCCTGATAGCGCGCCGTCGGTGCCAGGTTCGCGCTGTGGTACTGCAGCGCATCAGAGGCGATCACGCCCGCGATCAGCACCAGCGCGAGCAGCGGCGCTGCGCGTGCGAGCGGGGAGGTTCGCAGCGCCGCCACCCCGCCCCACGCCAGCAGCACGAACAGGGGAGTGGTGAGCATCAGGGTCTTGGCGTCCACCCAGGTTGTGCTGTACGCGGTCAACCCGAGCCACACCACGATGGTCATCGCGAGCCACCCGCCAAGTGGGTAGTCGCGCGTCTGGATCACGCGCAGCACTCCCAGGAGCGCGGCGGCGACGGTCACGGCGATGAGCGCGTCGGTGATCGTCAGGTCGAGACCGGTGGGCGGGTGCTTGTAGGTGCTCCACAGCCACACACCGACCACCTGCAGCGTCTGCAACGGCGTGCGCAGGTTGCCCGGGTTGCCCGTGTTGGCGATGTTCTGGGCCACATCAAGCGATTTCGACAGCTGCGTCCAGGTCGGCAGCGCGGCAAGCAGCATGACCACGGCCCCGGCCCCGATCAGACGCAGCGAGCGCATTCGACTGCGGGAGTCCGCGACGGCGTCAGCGATCATCACCGCCGCGGGCACCACCGCCGCCGCCAGCACCCAGGCGCCGAAACCCACCCCCAGCGCGGACACCCCGGCCGCGGCCGTGAGCGCGAAGGGGATCGCGCCGTGCGGGCGCCCCCGCAGCCAGCGCGGGTACAGCACCACCAGCGCGCCCAGCGTGAGGATCATGCTGAGCGCGGTGATCTCCTTGACGGATCCGATCAGCTCGTAGCCATAGACGAGCGCAGGCACCGTCGCCGTGAGCGCGCCCAGCGCGGCCCAAGGTCCGTCGAGGCCGACCCTGCGCACGAGCAGCCACGCCGGGCCGGCGGCGAGGGCGAGCATGAACGCGTTGAACGGCTGGAACGCCCAGATCAGCGGTAGGCCCAACAGGAAGGCGCTGCCGCCGAACAGCGTGTCCGCGCCCGAGGGATAGCTGGTGTTGTAATAGTTGTTGATGTACAGGCCGTAGGAGTTGCGCAGGTCGAGGTGGGTGTAGGCCTGGCCGTGATGCAACAGGTAATCCGCACCGGTCATGTGCACCGCGGAGTCCGACAGGGTCAGGTAGGAGGAGAAGCTGGTGCGGCCGGCGAGAAGCACCGGTGCGAGCGCGAGAAGATAGGCGAGCACGGGTGCCACGAGCTGCCAGCGGCAGTCCCCCAGGCGCAGAGCCAGACGTCGAAACCTGGTTCGCGCGAGCGCGAAGCCCGCCAGCGCGCAGACGCCCATCGCGTAGGGGGTTGCCGGGGCGAGGGGCACGATGTAGGTCGTCAACTGCGAAAGCGCGATCAGTCCAGCCGCCCCGCACGTGGGGAGCAGTAGCCCCGGCAGCCAGCCGCCGCAGCATCGATCGACGAGCAGCCCGGTGCCGAGGCAGAGCACGGCAAGCACCAGCGGATAGACCAACGTGGTGAGGACGAACATCTAGAAGTGCGGCGAGCTCACCGGGCGCAACGACCGGGCACCTTCTCTGCGGGACCCGGACGGCGGTCGATCTTCCGCGAGCATCGAGGCATCATCCCAGCTGCGCGCGCCCGGCTGCTACAGGTAGCGCCACAACTCGCACAGGTGTTCGGAGCGCGGGAGGTTCAACACGCAGATGCCGTAATCGCCGGCGAACGCAGCGCCGGTCAGCTCCCTAGGGCGGAATCCATAACCATTTGGCTTGGTATCCTTTGGGCGGTGAGCGTAACCGTCCCCGTGATCTCCGAGCGCGAACGCCGGCCGGGCGGCTGCTCAACGCCGCTCGTCGAACCCGACCTCACCGCTGAGGAGGCCCTCCGCCTGGCGGTCGTGGCGAAGGCGCTCGCGGATCCAACGCGGCTTCGAATCGTGGATGCGCTGCGGAAGGCCTCACCGGAGGCGGTCTGCCAGTGCGAGCTACTGCCCCTCTTCAACATGTCACAGCCGGCTCTCGCCAAGCACCTGAAGGTGCTCGTCGCCGCCGGGGTGGTGCACGCCGAGCGGCGCGGGCTGTGGTCGTTCTACTACGCCGATTCCGAGGCGCTCGAGCCGCTGTGCTCATGGCTGAGCTAGAGCCGCCCACACCGGTCTGCTGCAGCCGCGAGCAGCAGACGACCTGCTGCGCGCCGGCTGAGAAGGCTGTCTGCTGCACGAGCGACGCGGAAAGCTGTGGCTGCGACGCTGGGGCAGCCGACGTGCAGACGACCGAGCCCACGGAATGAGCGACGCTCGCGCTCACCAAATCCATCTGTACGAGCCACAGACGCTCTACCGCCACTGGGAGGAAAGCCAGTGGAGCCCGTGGGAGGTCGATCTTTCGGTCGACCAAGGACAGTGGTCGGCGATCGAGGACCGGACGCTCGTGTCCTTCGTGCTTGGCTCGCTGATGGTCGCCGAGGAGCGAATCACGACGAAGTTCTCTGGCCTCGTGGGCGCCGACGACAGTGAGGAGGAAATCGCGTTTCTCGCCACTCAACAGGTTGACGAGGCCAGGCACATGCAGTTCTACGCGCGCTACCAGGACGAGGTGGTCGGGGAGCCCGCGCTGATAGCCGCCCACGTCGAGCGCGCACGCGGGCAGGTCTCGCCCGCCTTCCGGACGATCTTCGATGAGAAGCTCGTCGCCGCGCACGATCGCCTCCTTGCCAACCCCGGCGACACCGCCGCGAAGGTCGCGTTCGTGTCGATCTATCACCTGATCCTGGAGGCGACGCTTGGGCTGACGACCTTCGAGTTCTCAACTCGCTTCATGGAGCGCCAGGGCCTGCTGCCGGGGTTCGTCCACGGCTACACCAAAATCCACCACGACGAGCATCGCCACATCGGCTACGGAATCTGGCTCTTGCGCCGCGCCGTCGCTGAAGACCCGGCGATGGGCGAGGTCGTGCGCAGGACCCTGCGCGATCTGCTGCCCGCCGTCGCCGAGTCCCTGACAGTGCCTGAGGGCGCCGATGCCTCCGAGCTCGGCGCGTCGGCTGAGGAGCTTCGCGAGTTTGCGCTCGGCGGACTGACCGGCAGGCTCCAGATGATCGGCGTCCCGCTCGAGACGCTGTGAGCGCCCCGAGCCTCGCCCGGCGAGCCACGGCCGAGGCGCTCGGCGCGTTCGCACTGGTGTTCGCAGGATGCGGTGCGATCGTCACCAACGCCGAACGCGCCGGGACGCTCGGCACCGTTGGAGTGAGCCTCGTGTTCGGCCTCGTGATCCTCGCCGGAATCGCTGCCGTGGGGCACATCTCGGGCGCCCACTTCAACCCCGCGGTCACGACCAGCTTCTTCCTGACCCGACACCTACCGGGGCGGGATGCGGGCGCCTACATAGCGGCGCAGCTCGCCGGAGCCACCGCGGGTGCCCTGCTGCTCTGGCTCGTATGGCCGGCCAAGCCGGCCGATCTCGGGGCGACAGTGCCGTCGATCGCCGTCGGGCGGGCGGTGATCGTCGAGGGCGTGATGAGCGCCCTGTTGATGCTCGTGATCCTCAGCGTGGCGACCGACACGCGAGCCGCCGGAGCGCCGGCGGCGATAGCCATCGGCGCGACAATCGCTCTCGATGCGCTGTTCGGTGGTCCGCTCACGGGCGCGTCGATGAACCCCGCCAGGTCGTTCGGCCCGGCGCTGGTGTCCGGCCAGTGGAAGGACTTCTGGGTCTATCTCGCCGGGCCGCTGATCGGCGCGCCGCTAGGCGCATTCGCCTACCAGTTCGTGCGAGGCGAGCATCCTCGAGTTCCCCGTCCGGCTGCTGCGGCCGAGGAGGCGTAGTGGCAACGGTTCTGTTCGTGTGCCTGCACAACGCCGGGCGCTCTCAGATGAGCCAGGCGCTCTTCGAGCGCGCCTCCCGCGGCCGTCACACGGCACTCTCCGCGGGGACCACGCCGTCTGAGCACGTTCATCCGGAGGTGGTGGAGGTCATGCACGAGCTGGGTATCAACCTTGCCGACCGCCGGCCCCGCCTCCTCACCGACGAGCTGGCCGAACGCGCCGACGTGGTGGTGACGATGGGCTGCGGAGACGCCTGCCCGTACATCCCGGGGAAGCGTTACGTCGACTGGGACCTTGAGGATCCGAAGGATCGGCCCCTCGACAGCGTGCGCGAGATACGCGAAGAAATCCGTAGCCGCGTCGAGCAGCTCCTCGGCGAGCTGGAACGCGACACGGCGTCAGCGCTGCGGCTACGCGTTCCATTTAGGCCCCTATTTCCAGGCCATTGACGATGCCCCCGGCTGGATTCGAACCAGCGACCCTCGGATTAGAAGTCCGATGCTCTATCCGGCTGAGCTACGGGGGCAGGATCAACCTCGACGTGCGCCAGCACGACAGCCGAGCTTTGTGCAGGCCGCCCTTCATCGTGGCACGTACTTAGGCGCCGTTGAACAGAAACCTGTAAAAGTTGCGTCTGTGAGCGGCTCACGGGATGTTGACCTCGAGGACGACGAGAAGGATCTGACCCGCAAGGAGCGGCGCGAGCAGGCACGCGTCCAGCGCCGCGAACTCGAGCAGGCCGAGGCGGCCGGCGCGGTCCGCCGGACGCGATTGACGCGCCTGGGCATCGTCGTGGCGGTCGTTGTCGCCGCCATCGTGGTGATCCTCATCGCCACCGGCGGCAGCTCAAAAAAAGGAATCCCCAAAACCGCCCAGGCGAAGAACCAGACGGTCGCGGAAGTCAGCTCCCTCGTCGGCGGCGTCCCCCAGAACGGCAAGGTGCTGGGCAATCCCAACGCACCGGTGACGCTCCAGTACTTCGGCGACCTGGAGTGCCCGATCTGCCGTGAGTTCACGCTCGGGGCACTCCCTTCGATCGTTCAGCAGTGGGTGCGGACGGGCAAGCTGAAGATCGAATACCGCGCGCTCGAGACCGCGACCCACGAACCGGAAATCTTCAAGACCCAGCAGGTCGCGGCGCTGGCGGCCGGCAAGCAGAACAAGATGTGGGACTTCATCGAGCTCTTCTACCACGAGCAGGGAGAAGAGGACTCGGGCTACGTCACTGAAAGCTACCTCCAGGACCTGGCGCAGCAGGTGCCGGGGCTCAACCTCACGAAATGGACGAGCGAACGCAACAACCCTGCGTTGGCCAGCGAGGTGACGAGCGACGTGGAAGCGGCCAACAACGCCGGGTTCACGGGCACACCCTCCTTCCTGCTCGGCAAGACCGGGGGTACGTTGCACCCATTCCAGCCGGGCACGTTCAGCGAAGCCGGCCCGTACAACGCCGAAATCGAAAAACTCCTCAAGAGCTAGCACGGCCATGAGCAGTCGAACCCTGAGGCTCACGATGATCGCGCTGACGGCGATCGGCCTGGGTGTGGCCGGTTATCTCACGTACGTTCACTACTCCGGCGCCACCGTGATCTGCTCCACCAAGGGCAACACCTGCGCCCAGGTGCAGAAATCGCAGTACTCCGAGCTCGTCGGAGTTCCCGTGGCCCTGATCGGCCTACTCGGCTACATCGCGATTCTCGGCTCGCTGCTGGCGCCAGAACGCGAGGGGACCAGGTTCCTGACGGCCTGCCTGACGCTCGGTGGCTTCGGCTTCAGCGCCTACCTGACCTATCGCGAGGTGTTCACGCTGCACAAAATCTGCGAGTGGTGCGTGTCCAGCGCGATAATCCTGACAGTGCTGACGGTGCTCGCGATCTGGCGCTTCCTGCGAGGCGATGTGCAGTCACGCGGCGCCTCCCCGGTGGCTGAGGCGGACGGTCTTGAACCGGCCCCACCCGTGGGCGCGGCGCAATCCTGAAAAGAGCCTCCGTGCGCGTCGAGCGCGCGGCGGCTGGACGAAAAGCGCCTGAGACGTTCGCAAACGAGCGTCGGAGCCCCCCGGGCGCCCTAGTCAATTCGTCCAGTGAGCGGGCGCTCCGCCGGAGTTAGGCCACTCGCGGACCGACGTGGTGATCAGGACATGCGCGCCTCAACGACGAGCATCAACGGCGACCCGACGATCGAGCCTGGCGCTCCGGTCGATCCTGGCGCTGCAAGCGAATCTGACGCCGCTGACGGCGTGCCTGCTGCCAGCGAATCCACGCTCGGGGGCGAGGTGGGGATCGCCCGCCTGTTCGCCATGACCGGCGATCTGCTCGCGACGATCTCCCTCGACGGCCGCTTCATGCTGGTCAACCCGGCCTGGGAGCAGTTGCTGGGATGGACTTTCGAGGAGCTGCAGGAGCACACGTTGGGGGAGCTCCTGCACCCCGATGACGTCGAGCAGACGCTCGCGCTGCTGCTCTCCGGCGACAGCGAACCGGCGCGTCTTGAGAGCTTCACGAACCGCTTTCGCCACCGGGACGGCTCGTGGCACTCGCTGCTGTGGAGCGCGCGCTGTGACGGTGAGCTCTGGTACGCGTCGGCCAAGGACGTCACCGACCGCAACGGCCTCGAGGTCGAGGCCCTGAACGACCTCGAGCAGAAGGCTCTGCACGACCCGCTGACGCATCTGCCCAACCGCACCCTGCTGATGGACCGCACGCGCCAGGCGCTCGCGCGCCTGCACCGCAGCCCGGGCGTGGTTGCCCTGCTGTTCATCGATCTCGACCGCTTCAAGGCGGTCAACGACAACCTCGGGCACGAGGTCGGCGACAAACTGTTGATCGCCGTCTCAAAACGCCTTGAAGAGCTGATGCGCGACAGCGACACGGTGGCACGCCTCGGCGGCGACGAGTTCGTGATCCTGGCCGAGGAGATCGTCAGCGACGGCGAAGCCCTCGCCCTAGCCGAACGCGTGCTGCACGCGATGGAGAACTCCTTCCAGCTCGGTACCGCCGAGTGCTCGCTTTTGGCGAGCGTCGGCGTATCTGTCTCACACGATCCCGAAAGCGATCCCGAGAGCATGCTGCGCGAGGCCGACGTCGCGATGTATCGAGCCAAGGGAGCCGGCGGCAGTCGCCTGGAACTGTTCGATGAGAAGCTTCGCCGGGAAGTCAGCGCCCACCTCGAGATCGAGGGCCGCCTGCGTCACGCGCTGCCGCGGGACGAGCTGCTGCTCGCCTACCAGCCGATCATGCCGCTCGCGGGCGGGCACGCGGTCGGCTGCGAGGCGCTCGTGCGTTGGCAGCCCCGCGCAGCCGATCACTCCAAGATGGGCCAGCTGCTGCCTTCCACGTTCATGCCCAGAGCCGCCGAGAGCGAGCTGATCGTCGAGATCGGCGACTGGGTGCTTCACAACGCCTGCGCACAGGCGGCCATCTGGCATCGCGACGGCATGCAGATCCCGATCTTCGTGAACATCTCCGCGCGCGAGTTGACCGAGCTCGATCTCGCCCACCGCGTCCAGAAAGAGCTCAGGAGCTCGCGGCTCCCGGCCCGCTCGCTGTGCCTCGAGGTGAGCGAGGAGGCCGTGCAACGCGACCCCGAGCGCGCGCGCGCGGCGCTCAACGACGTCAAGCGCCTCGGCGTGGTGCTCGCCCTCGACAACTTCGGCGCCGGCCAGTCCTCACTGAGCCTGCCGCGAAACCTGCCGCTGGACATACTCAAGCTCGACCGTGCGCTGATCCAGGGCTTCGAGCACGACCGCAACAGGCGGGCTATGGTCGCCGGCATGATCGCGCTGGCCCATGAGGCCGGCCTCACCGCCGTGGCCGTCGGGATCGAGACCAATCGGCAGCTCGCGGTTGCGCGCGAACTCGAGTGCACCGTCGGACAGGGCAATCTGCTGCACGCGCCCGAGTCGCCCGAGCGCCTGCGTTTCAGAGAGGCCTCCGGGGCGGTAACGTCCCTGCCATGGCGTCCCCTCGTGCGAGTCCGGGGCAGCAGCCGCCCGGAGTGAGCGGCGACGTCGTCGCCCAGCAGAAGCGTGCCGCCGGGAGGGCGGCTGCGGACTATGTGGAGGACGGCATGTGCGTGGGGCTGGGAACGGGCTCGACGGTCGCGTACCTACTCGAGGCGCTCGGCGAGCGCGAGCTGCGGGGCGTGCGCTGCGTGGCGACGTCGCCGGCCACGGAGCGGGCGGCACGCGCACTGGGGCTGACCGTGTCCGAGTCCGACGAGCTCGACGAGCTGGATGTGGCAATCGACGGCGCCGACCAGATCGACCCGAGCGGATGGCTCGTGAAGGGCGGCGGCGGGGCGCATACGCGCGAGAAGATCGTGGCCGCGTCCGCCAGGCGCTTCGTGGTGATCGCCTCGGCGGAGAAGGCGGTTGAGCAACTGACGCCTCCGGTGCCGCTCGAGCTGATGCGCTTCGGCCTGCGCAGCACGCTGAGAGTGTTGGGCGATACACGGCTGCGACCCCCGCCCGCAGAGGCGGGTTCGGCGACCCCCTACGCCGCCCAGCGGACTCCCGACGGAGGTCTGCTCGCCGACTACCTGACCCCGTTCACCGACCCCCGCGAGCTGGCCGGGCGGCTCAGCGCCACGCCGGGCGTCGTCGAGCATGGACTTTTCGCGGCGGAGATGGTCAGCACCATCCTGATCGCGACCGAGACCGGCGTCGAGTGCCGCCGCGGCGGCAAGAACACCGGCTAGCTCGCGCGTTCGAGCGGCCGGAGCTCCTCGCTCGAGGACACGGAGTGGCGGGCGAGCACGCCGTCCTCGCCGATCACGTAGGCGCCCATCCGCTCGAGCGGCGGCGAGTACACGTGCAGCGTGACCGCCGGGTCGGCGCCGGCGTGGCGCACGCGGTGGATGTCGGCCGGCGAGAAGTGGAACGTGTCGCCCGTCGCGAAGGCCCGATCGCGCGGGGGGCCGTCGATCGTCAGGCGTTGCTCGCGCACCGCACCGCTCACGACCGCCACCGCCCCGGCTGAGACGTCATGGTCGTGAAAGCCCGTGTCGTGGTCGTCCATCCAGCAGATCAGCCATGCCGTCAGGTGATCGTCGCTGAGCAGCTCCTCATACACGCGCTGGGTGGAGTCGTGCTTGACGAGGTGAATCCACAGCTCGGGGCGGTCGGCGAGCTCGCCCACAAAGTCCTCGAGCTCTCCTCCCAGCAGATCGCGGCCCTGCGGCCGGGGCATCCACGAGAGGGGCATCGGCTCGGCGCGGGTGCCGACGGAGGCCAGGGGTGTGGGCTTCATCGCACGAGCACCGACCCCGTGGCGCCCAGCGCGCGGCGGGTGCCGTCCGCGATCGGATCCCAGTCGAGCGCCTCGGGCATCCCGAGCTCGCCCGGCTCGACGACGGGACGGTCAGAGCCGTACAGGAGCTGGCGGCCCCCGACGACCGCCTCGAGCATCCGTACGGCAGCTGGTCCGTAGGAGGACGTCTCATAGAACACCAGCGGGTCGCGCGGCTGCAGGCTGGGGCCGCCGCGCGACGACAGGCGCTCGGCGTGCAGCGGCGCGAGGCCTGCGAGCATCGAGAAGACCACGCGCAGCGTGGGGTGGTTGGCGCGCCCGGTGGCGAGAAACGCAAACCAGGCTGCGTGCATCTCGCCCACGTAACGGGTCAGCGCGGGCCACCACAGGGGGTCGCCGAGCGAGGTCTGCCCGGTGGCGGCCACGGCTGCCCGGCCGCTCCCTCCTCCGGGATGGATGAACAGCGGCGCGCCATGCTCTTCCAGGCGCCCGAGCAGCGAGCGCAGCCGCGAGACCGCCTCGACACCGCACAGCGCGCCGGCCGGAAGCGAAAGCCCCACGCAGCCACGGCCGAGGGCCCGGTCGACGTCGTCGGGATCGAGGCGATCGAGCGCGACCGCTCCCCACACGCCGAAGGGCCCGCCGAGCGACAGCGCTCCGTCGTGGTAGGCGTCGATCAGCGGAAGCGACTGCTCGCGCGGGAGCGACTCGATGCCGAGCGGGCTCGACAGGCACAACAGCGCGCTGTCGAGGCCGTCCTGCTCGACAAGCGCCGCACGACGAGCCGGTGCCTCGGCGGGAAGATCGATCACGTATGGGCGCTCGCTGGCGAGGAACAGCATCGTCAGCCCGTGCTCGTGGCGGACGAAGGGAAACTCATCGCGCTCCGCGAGAGCGCGCACGAGCGGCTCGGTCCACATGTGCTGATGTACGTCGATCCTGATCATGGCGCCGAGGCCTCGAGGGGTCTTGTGTCGGAAGGTTTCCGCCTATTCTGGAGATTGCTGATCTGTTTTATGTAGATTAGCATGTCCGCAGCCATTTGGCCCGTGCACAGGCTCTGTGCCGGCCGGTCGCTCGGTGGGGCATCATCCGTTGCCGATGCGAGCCCTCTACTTCGCCTATGGCAGCAACATGGACGAGGGCGAGATCCAAGAGCACTGCCCGTCGTCTCGCTACCTCGGCGCGGCCCATCTCGAGTCGCATCGGCTGGCGTTCACGCGCCGCTCGATCAGGAGCTGCTGCGGGGTGGCGGACGTGCTGCCGGCCCCGGGGCCAGGAGGTATGGGGAGCGCTGTATGAGCGCGACGAGAAGGATCTCGTCGCGCTCGATGCCAAAGAGGGCCGCGGCTTGGCATACGCCCGCGAGCACAAGCGCGTGATGCTCTCAACCGACGGCTCCGAGCATAAGGTGATCGTCTATACCGTCATCGCCAGGGAGCCGAGCGAAGTCGCTCCCTCGCGCGGGTATCTCAACCGCCTCATCGCCGCCGCGGAACACCGTGGCCTGCCTGAGGCCTACGTGGCGACGGTCGCGCAAGCCGGGCGAGGCCGGCTCGCGCCCGACCGGGCGGGCGAGGCCCGGCGGCTCAGGACTGAAGACGGACCGGCAGGATCTTCAGCTGGTTGAGGAACAGCGATTCCACGAAGGCCGGGGAGTCCGCCATCTCGAGCCTCGGAAAGCGCCTCAGCGTCTCCTCGATCATCACCTTCAGCTCCAGACGGGCGAGAGCAGTCCCGAGGCAGAAGTGGCGACCACCCGCACCGAAGGCCTGGTGCTCGGCGTTGCGCCTCAGATCGAAGCGATCGGGATCCTCGTAGCGGGTCTCGTCACGGTTGGAGGAGGCATACCACATCACCACCTTGTCTCCCTCGCGGATCTGCTGACCGTGAAGCTCCGTGTCGCAGGTGGCCGTGCGGCGGAAATGAGCGAATGCGGGGAACATCCGCAGCGACTCCTCGACGGCGGCCGGGATCAGCGATGGGTCATCGAGCAGCAGCCTCATCTGCTCATGATCCTCCATCAGCGCCCGCATGCCGCTGCAGTAGGTCGCCTTGGTGCTGTCGTTGCCCGCCGCCATGAGCAGGAAGAAGCCCATCA
This sequence comes from uncultured Solirubrobacteraceae bacterium, assembly GCA_963779605.1. GTDB lineage: Bacteria > Actinomycetota > Thermoleophilia > Solirubrobacterales > Solirubrobacteraceae > Palsa-744. The sequence continues at coordinate 399,780 of CAVZYR010000003.1, read as the reverse complement.
CGATCTCGTGTTCCTCGAGCTTCTGCCCATCCACTTCGGCGTGCACGAGCACGCTCGTGAGGTCGTCGGTCGGGCTCTTCTGACGTTCGGCGATGAGGCTCCGGCAGCGCTCGAAGACCTCGGGGATGTCTTTCTCGACCGCTCCCTGTACGCCGTCCGGATTCAGATCCGGATCGCCGGCTCCGAGGGTGGAGTTCATGAGTTTCGCCCACATCGCGTCGTCCTCCTCGGAGATGCCCATGAAACTCCCGATCACGCGCGAGACCACCGGCTGGGCGACGTCACTGACGAGGTCGCACGTGTCCCGTCCCACCAGGCCGTCCAGGACCCTTATCGCGATCGCCCGGATCGCATCCTCGTGGGCGGCGATCCGCCTCGGCGTGAAGCCCGCCTGGAACAGGGCCTTCAGACGGTCGTGCTTGGGCGGGTCCATCCCGATGAACATCGCCCGCGCGAGCTCCAGCGGGAAGCCGCCCTCCGCCGCCAGCACGCCGCCGCGTTCAGAGGAGTAGGTCTGCCAGTCGCGACTGACGGCGTGAATGTCATCGGCCGTCGTCACCGACCAGAAGCCGGGCTCGTCGGGAAACAGTTCAAGGTGCTCGGTCCAATGGATCGGGCACTCGCTGCGGAGCTGCTTGAAGACCTCGTGGGGCGGGCCGTCGTGCCACAGCTCGCCTTCAGTGATTTCAAGGCTCTCGATGTCGCGGCCCATCGTTGCCATGAGGCCTCCTCGGATCGCCGGCACAGAATGCTCCATCGATACTACTGGCTGGCCGGCCAAACGCGCGCTTGGGAGCCGCCTCTACGCTCGCCATCCTTCGCCGGCGCGCGCCGGAGCCCGCCGCGACCCGGCGGATTTGCCGGGATTTCGCTTTCCAGAGCCAAACGGGGAACCGAGGAGTCGAACCTCGCGTTGCGGTTTTGGAGACCGCCGTGTTACCGATACACCAGTCCCCCCGGAGGAGCGGCAATTCTAGGCCGATGTGGGCGCCGTGTGGCGTTCGTCCCCCTGTTTATCGGCGTTCGCCCCGCTAAAGCCGAGGTTCGCGCATGCCGAAGCGTATGTAGCCCCATGGGTTCTTGTAACTATGCGCACTTTCTTCGCCACCCTTCGGTCCCATCAGCTCATTCGGCTTCGCGCTCTCGGTGCTCGCACACGCCGGGCGACCGCCTGCATCCGCGATCAGCCGCTCTGCCGGCGCCTAAAGCCGGCCGCCCAAAACGGCTTCCTGCTCGTTGAGGTGATGGTCAGCGCGCTGCTCGTCGCGCTGATCGTGGTCGCCACCTTCAACGGCTTCGACGTCGTAAACCGCGCCCAGGCCGATGACCGCGCCCACGACCAGGGGGTGATCCTGGCCGCCCAGTCCCAGGAGCAGCTGCGCACGGACCCGGTGAGCACGCTCCAGGCGCTCGAGCTCGCCCCGCACGTCTACACGCAGACCGTCAACGGCACGACCTACACGATCACCCAGGAAGCGGCGCCCAGCAACGGCTCGGCGAACACCACCGGCTGCGCCGCCACGGAAGCCACCAAGCAGACCGGCGCAAATGTGCAGATCACCTCGAAAGTCACCTGGCCGCGCCTCGTGGTCACCAAACGGCCCGAAATCATCGTCTCGAGCATCATCACGCCACCGACGGGTGCAGGCCTCGAGGTCGACGTCGGCAACGCTCCGTCCCCGACCGAAGGCGTCGCGGGTGTGACCGCGGTGGTGACCTACACGCCGCTCAAAACAACCACGCCCGTCACCGTCGAAGCCACCACGAACAAAGCCGGCTGCGTGGTCTTCGGCGATCTCGAAGCCAACGCCGCGACCGTCGAAATCAAGGAAAAATCGGGCTTCGTCACGACCACCGGCGCCCTCAAAGTCCAGCCCAAGGAAGTCGCGCTCGCGCCCAACATCACCGTCCACGACGCGGTCACATACAACCAGGGCGGAGCGATCCAGGCCAACTTCACCTGGGAAGGCAAAGCCGTGACCGGGGACAGCTTCGTCGCGTCCAACACCTCAATTCCTCAGCCCCCGGAATTCGAGGTCGGCAGCAACCACTTCTCCTACGAAGGATCAGAAGAAAACTACCAGGCCGAAACCGGCAAATACGCCTCATCGGCCGTCACGGCCCAAGGCGTCCGCTACTCCACCGGCGACCTCTTCCCGTTCCTCGAACCGAACAAGTGGCTAGTCTACTCCGGCGACTGTCTGGCTAACAACCCGCACACCATCGATGCCGCGGTCAGCGACGGCGAAGTCCTCGTCAAAGCCGGGACCACCGTCGAAGTCAACGTCCCGATCAGCCTGACGGCCCTGGTCGCTCGCGAAGGCACGCAGAAAAGCCCGGCCTCACCGGTGAGTGGGCTCGAAGTAAAGCTCACGGACACGGCTTGCGCCGCCTCGCCCACGCCCAACAACGCATCCAAACTCAACATTACGCGCATACAGAAAACCACCAGCGCGGGCGCGCTTGAATTCCCCTATCAGCCGTTCGGTGCCTACGAACTCTGCCTCGTCAACAAATCGGCGACAAAACGCTACAAGTACTCAAACAGCAACACCACGCCGGCTGGGACCTCCCCCGCAATCTATCTCGGAGCGAAGTCGGCGAGCGAAAAAGCGGAAATCAAGACAAAAAAGGAAGGCGAAGAAAAAGCCGCCAGCGAAAAACGCATCAAAGAAGAAAAAGAACTACGCGAAAAAGCGGAAACCAAAGAAGGCGAAACGAAAACCAAACGGGTAACCGAAGAAAAACCCGCCAAGGAAAAATGGGAAAAAGAAGAAAAAACGGAGAAAACCACAAAAGAATCCGAAGAAACCACCAAGACCACTCGCGAAGCCAGCGAATTGGCTGAACGAAAAAAATGGGAAAAAGAAAAAAAAGAAGGCAAAATCACAGAAGCCAAATATAAAGAAGACCTCACGAAACAGGAAACCAAACGAAACGAACTCATAGCAAAAGAAAAAACCGCCAAAGAAAAACGCGAAGGCGAAGAAGCCACCACGAAAACCGCCCGCGAAACCCAGCAGAACACCGAAAAAGCCAAAGAAAAAACCGAAAAAGAAACGAAAGAAAAACGCGAAGGCGAAGAAACAGCGGCGCGGGGAGAAAAGGAAACAGAAGAAAAAGGAGTCGAAGCAAAACGCACCAAAGAAGAAAAAGAAGAAACTGAAGAAGCCACGAGCACCAAAGTCACCGTCGAATCGGGATCGGGCCTGAAATGCTGAGCGTCTCCCCCATCGCCCGGCGGCTGGCCACGGCCTCCCGCAACGGCCGCGACCAGCGCGGCTTCACCCTGATCGAGACGCTCGTCGCGATCCTCACCGGCATCGTCGTCACGGCGGCGCTGTTCGCGATCCTTGAAGTCTCGTTGCACCAGACCGCGCGCGCCGGAGACGTCGTCCAGTCGAGCCAGCTCGGTCGCGCGACGATGACGCGCATGGTCGATGAGCTCCGCTCGGCCTGCATCGCCTCCGAATTCGCACCGGTCCAGGCCCGCAGCACGAGCACCAAGCTGGTGTTCCGCAACACCTATAGCGAAAAGGCCGTCCCCACGAGCGCCACCGAACACGAAATCGTCTACAGCGGAGAAAAGCTGACCGACTACAGCTACCCGTCAAACGGCGGGTCCTGGCCGTCCTTCACGTACGCCTCCACCGCGAGCCCGTCCAGCGGCACGCGGATCGGCGAAGACATCTCCGAAACGTCGGTACCCATCTTCCAGTACTACGCATACTCGACGACTGCGGGTTCGGTCAAAACTGGCGTTCCGGTCGGCACGCTCACCCAGATTGCGCTTGCGCCCAAAGAAGAACTCGGCGCGACCAAGGCCGGGGAAGTGGCCTCGGTGCTTATCAGCTTCAGAGCCGGCGCCACCGACGGCCTCTACAAGACGAAAGGGGGCGTGGCCGACTTCTCAAACCAGGTCACGCTGGCATTCAGCGCCCCCAACCCCGAAGCCACGATCGAAGACGGCCCGTGTCAATGAGCGAGCGCGGACAGCGACTTCTGCTGCGAGCGCGCTCGCAGCACGGGTTCACGATGATCATCGCCCTGCTCGTGATGTTCGTGACGAGCCTGCTGCTGGCCGCCGCCTTCACGGCCGTCAACGGCGACATCAGCGCCTCGCATGAGAGCGTCACACACCAGCAGGCCTACTACGCCGCCCTCTCGGGTGTGCAGGAGTACGAGTACAAGCTCGAGGCCAACTCGAGCTACTGGGAGACCTGCGAACCGCTCAGCAGCACCGAGGAAGGCGGTGAGCGCTACGAAGTCACGCTGCTTGCCGCCGAAGGCCACTCGAAATGCGAACCCTCCAACCCGTTTGAAACGGAGATCGAATCCACCGGCGCCGCCGCCCAGACCTTCCGGGTGCTGTCGGTCGGCTGCGCCGGAAAAGCCGAACTGACAACCTGCTCGGGCCAGTCGAAAACGGCCGTCTCGACGCGCTCCATCGTCGCGACATTCAAGGTGACCGGCTTTCTCGACTTCGTCTACTTCACCCAGTACGAGGACATCGATCCAGCGCTCAACGGCACGAATGCGGCCAACTGCACCAAATACTACGAAGAAAAAGGCGTCAAACGCGCGTCTGAATGTACGAACCTCATCTTCTCCAAGGAAGACAGCGTCAACGGGCCGATGCACACCGACGACGCGGCCCAGGTCGCATGCAGCAAAGAACTCAACTTCGGGCGCAAAGGGCACACGCCGGCGGACACCGTCGAAATCGGCGGCGGCACCTGGCCGTCGTGCACCGCGGGCTCGGAACCGACCTACAACACAGAATCGGGAAAATACAGCAAAGGCACCGAACTCGTCCCGCCCGAAAGTGACGAAAGCCTGGGCGTCTACGTGGAAGCGGCAAACAGGTTCACCGGCGAGACCGAACTCGTGCTGAACGGCAGCACGAACGAAATCACCGGCTACAACTGGAAAAACAAAGTCAAGGGGGAAATTAAAATCGCCTGGCCGAAAAACGGCCTGCTCTATGTGGAAGGCAGTGGCGCCTGCGGTTACAAATACGTCCTGGAAGGCTCCGACACCTCCACCGAGAGGAGCGAAGAGGAAAAGTGCGGCACCGTCTATGTCGAAGGCACCTACAGCAAATCACTGACGATCGCGGGAACCGACGACGTGGTCATCAAAAACAACATCACGCCGACGAGCATTGCCGGCAAACTCACCAGTCCACCGACGGTACCGACGGGAACCGCGACGCTGGGGCTGATCGCGAGCAACTTCGTGCGCATCTACCACCCGTGTACGGGCGGCGGCAATCAGCCCGGCTATATGGAAGAACCGTACATCTACGCGGCGATCCTCTCGACCAGCCACTCGTTCCTCGTGGACAACTACAGGTGCGGCTCTCAGATGAACAACCTCAACGTCTACGGCGCGATCGCACAGAAGTTCCGCGGGCCCGTCGGGCAGGTCAACACGAGCGGCTACACCAAGGAATACGTCTACGACCAGCGCCTGGCGACCGAGGAGCCCCCCTACTTCCTGTCCCCGCTGAAGACCGGCTGGAAAGTGGCACGCGAGACCGCACCCACGGGCGGTTAGGCGCACGTCGGCCGGCCTGCTCTTGGCGGCCACGCTCGCGGCCGATGCGGACGGAGGGACTCGAACCCCTAAGGGCTTTCGTCCACCGGCTCCTAAGTCGCGCCACCCGGTGCGCGGGTCCTGTAACTACGGCCCGTTTCGTGCAGTTGATGCGCGTTCAGGCGGACTCTGCGGGTAGGTTGTTACTCGCGTTGCAGGCGGCCGTGCTCGACGTTTGTTCGACTCGCTCTCGGCGCGATACGGCCATGTGCTGCCCGACGCTAAATTTTTCGGCGTCCCAGCCGATAGAGGGGTTGCGGCTAGCTCTGCCATTCATAGAGAGCCGGCCGCTTCTGGAAAAAGGCACACCCGCCGCGAGGTGGGCTCGCAAAGCCAGGGGTCTCTTGCAGATCGCCCAGCTGCCCGGCAAGTTCTGTGGAATCTACATAGGGGGCCCTTGCCGCGATGTCCCGCTTTATCAACATAAAAAAGAACCGTCTCACGCTCGGTGTCGTCGTGCTCGTTCTGGGTATGGTGACAGTCGCCGCGTTCGCCTACTGGACCAGCTCTGGCGAAGGCTCGGGCGAAGTCAAAGCGAACTCCGCCAGCACCTCGTTCGAAGTCAACAGCGCGGCGGTCGAAGGACTCTACCCCGGAGCCAACCCCGCGGTCACGGTGAAAGTCAAGAACAAAGACGCTAACCAAGCCGAGTATCTGACCAAGCTGGAAGCGGAAGTCGAAAAAACCTCGGCGGCGGAATGCAAAAAGGAATGGTTCGTCATCTCTCCCGCCTCGCAGGAACCAAAAGTCCTAGTAGCCCAGGGTGAAACCAAGGAATATACCGTGCACCTGGAAATGAAAGAAGAAGCAGCCGTCAACCAGAACGCGTGCAAGGGCGCTTCGGTCACGCTCAAGTACAAAGCCTCGTAGGCGGATTGGAATCAGCGGACGAGCGGCAGCTGCCAAGGGAAGGGGCGACGGCCACGGCCGGCCGTCGCCCGACCGAAAAGGATGCATCGATGAGACCGAATCGTCTCAGCAGGTTCCGGTGGATCGCGGCAACGACCGTGGTGGCGCTGAGCCTGCCAGTCCCGGGCGCCTTCGCGTACTGGTCAAGCGTCGGCGAAGCTAACGCGACGGCGAGCCTCGCGACGCTATCGCCGCCCACGATCTCCAGCGCCGCGCCTGGCGCCGGGACGGTGGCACTCACCTGGTCGACCGTCACCCCACCTGCCGGCGGAACGGTCGAATACTACGTGACCCGTGACGGTAGCGCGCCCAGCGGCGGCTGTCCGAGCTCCACCTCTCCCTCGAGCGTGACGAGCTGCACCGACACGGGCGTATCGATCGGCACGCACGAATACACCGTCACCGCCGTGTGGCGCAGCTGGACGGCGACGAGCACGGCCAAATCGGTCACCGTCGCCTTCGGCCCGGCCACCCACTTCCAGCTCGAAGCAGCGAGCGCCACGCCCACCGCCGGCGAAGCCGACAACCTGACGATCATCGCCAAGGACGCGAGCAACAAAACAGTCGCCACCTACACCGGCGCTCACAGCCTCACCTTCGAAGGTGCCGGCGAATCGCCCAGCGCCACCAAGCCGGTCGTGGTGGACCGCTCGGGCGTAGCCAGAAGCTTCGGCGAAGCCACCGAAATCACGTTCACAGAAGGCAAAGCCACGGTGGCTAGCTCCAAAAACGGCGTGATGAAGCTCTACAACGCCGAAACGGCGGCCATCGTAGTCGAAGAAGGATCGCTCAACAACGGCGCCGGCCTGGCCGTGACAGTCAAAGCGGGGGCGACGAAAAAGCTCAGCCTGCCGGCGCCCTCAGAACAGGAAGCGGGCGCAGCGTTCGACGTGACGCTCAGCGCCACCGACGAATGGGGCAACCTCACCACGAGCTATACGGGCCCAAAGACGCTCACGTGGAGCGGCCCGGCGAGCTCGCCCAGCGGCCAGGCGCCCAGCTACCCGGCGACGGTCACCTTCACCGCGGGGGTGGGCACGGCCTCGGCGATCACTCTCTACGATGCCCAGAACACCACGCTCAAAGCGAAAGAAGGCACGATCCAAAGCACTTCTGGCGCGTTTACGGTCAAGGCGGGACCTGCCGCCAGCTTAAGCCTGCCGGCGCAGAGCGAACGGACAGCGGGCACTGCCTTCAACGTGACCGTGACAGCCCTGGATACCTGGCACAACACCGCCAAAAGCTATGCGGGCGCAAAGACACTTCTCTGGAGCGGCCCAGCGAGTTCGCCCGGCGGTCAGGCGCCCGGCTACCCCGCGACGGTCACATTCGCCGCGGGCGCGGGCACGGCCTCGATTAAACTGTATGACGCCCAGAGCACCACGCTGAAGGCGAGCGAAGGCGCGATCGAAGGCACCACGGCGTCTTTCACGGTCAAAGCGGCAGCGACGAAAAAGTTCAGCGTGCCGACACCCTCAGAACAGGAAGCCGGCGTCGCATTCAACGTGACGCTTACGGCGACCGACGAATGGGGCAACCTCACGACGGGCTATGCGGGCGCCAAGACGCTAGCGTGGAGCGAACCCGCGAGCTCGCCCAGCGGGCAGGCGCCCCAATACCCGGCCTCGGCGACGACGGTCACCTTCACCGCGGGCGTGGGCATGGCGTCCGCGATCACGCTCTACGACGCGCAGAGCACAACGCTCAAAGCGAAAGAAGGCGCCGCTGTAGTAGGCACGTCGAGCTCCTTTACCGTCAAGGCGACCACAGCGGAACGCTTTGCCTGGGCGCACGCCACAGTAACCGCCGGCAGCATCGAAGGAATCTGTCTCTTTACCTGTACGACAAGCAGCATTAAAAACAGCAAAAAGTTCACGGCTCACGCCAGCGTCACCGACATCTACGGGAACATCGTGAGCAACCTCGCCGCCAGCAAGGCGAAGGTCGAAAAGACAAGCGGCGAAGGCACGCTCACCAATGCCACCGCCCTCACGATCCCCACGTCAGGCCTCGCCGAATCTTCGACGATATTTGAATACACAAGCCCGGCATCCGGCACCAGCGAAGCCGTGCTGAAGCTCAAGGTCGAAGAAGGCATCGCCTACACAGAAGCCGAAGCGCACGTGAAATATTAGCCGGATCGTTGTCAGCGCGATCCAGCGGTCGTCAGCGACTGACTGCCAACCACTCCAACCGTCCGCCGGTCGGCACACGCCCGCTTAGACGTGACAGCGACTTAGAAGGTCGGGTGCGACTCCCCATGAGCGGCTCGAGGACGTTGCTCAGCACGCCTCCCTCGCGACCGGTGGGCCGCTCAGGACAAGCAGCCTGGATCGGGGCACCGATGTGTCGTGATGACCCAGAGCACGCCGGGGCAGCCTGTGGACAACCCTGGCGGGTTTGCGCACTTGCGAACTTGAGTCTTATCCCGACTGCCATCGTGTGTCCTCTCCGGGGGGGTTTCGGCCGAGCATATCGCGGGACCCAGGCCGTGCACCGTGGCCGAACGCGGAGCCTGTAATGGCCGCCCGAGACTGCTCCGAAGCCCCGCCGAGCAGCGCAGGCAGCGCCACGCGCGCAACCGACGACGACCAGGCGCGTCGGCTGGCCGAGGACGGCGAGACGATCGCTTTGTCAAGCGCATTGCAGGCGCGTGGGCGTCATCGGCGCAGACGCTCGAAGATCGTCCAGAGCGGGCACAAGGTGGTCCGCGAAGCTGGGTATCGCTCACCATCGCGGCCCTGTCTTTGGCGAGAACGGGAAGCGGCCGCGCGGGCGCCGGCCCCTGCTCTCCTCCCAGCGCGCGGGAATGCGATGTCCGTGCCGGACGCCTTTACCGGGGCCGTGTGGATCTCCCGTGCGTCGCCCAGTCACCCGGCACGCATCACCGAACGAGTTTCACGGGACACCCCTTCGCTCAGCGCCATGAGGTTGCCGCTCGGGGTTCCGGTTACGGAGGGGTCTCTGCTGGCCGCTGGGCGCTGACGCCCCTCGCGACGCGGAACTCCGCGGCGACCTCGCGCGTAGCCGCCTCCGCGCCGAGTGGAAATACGTGAAGCGCATCCACGCGCGAGATGCTGGCAAGGCGGGCCGCCAGTTCGCCCGCTAGGTCGATGCCGCCGCCGCGACTGATCTGCGCCAGGGCCCGCTGGGGAATCGCGACGCCCGGCAGTGCGCGGGCGCGCTCTGCCATGCGCTCGCTGCGCAGCAGTGCGACGCTCGCGTAGAACCGCACGCCCGCGAGGGTGTCCTCGGCGGCCGAGAGGAACGCTTCGAGGCGCGCGAGATCGAAGACCATCTGTGACTGCAGGAAGGTGGCTCCAGCGGCGATCTTGCGCTGAAGGAGCCGCAGCTCACGGTCGCCGTCCTCGGCGAAGGGATTGACGACCGCCCCGATCGCCAGTGGGTGCGGGGCGCTCCATGGCGAGACGCTCGCAATGAGCTGGGTGGCGGTCATGTCGGCCACATGTTCGATGCCAGGCACCGGATCGCCCTGCATGCAGAGGACCGCCTCGGCGCCGAGCGCCGCCGCGCCCGCGACCTGGGACTGCAGGGCAAGACGGTTGCGATCGCGGCAGGAAACGTGGACGATTGTCCCCACGCCCTGCTCCCGCGCGAGCGCGACCGCAGCCAGCGGCGAGATCCGCGGCTGGCCGGCGTGATTGTCGGTCAACCCGACGACGTCGACGGTGTCGGCCAGAACAGCGATCCGGTCGCTGACGCGCGCGCCATCGGCCTCGGTCGGCAGCGAGATCTCCGCGGAGGTCAGGGCGGTCAGCGACACGATCGCTGAAGCCTAGCCCGCCGGTCCGTTGGGCTGACCCATGCCTCGTTAGAGAATCGGCTAACGGGACACCTGCTTCGATCTCCGCACGGGCCTCGAGTCTTAGGTACGGACGGACCCGCTCCGCGCGGACAGGAGGACGATCGCTTACGCGGCGAAGGAAGGCGCCGGCTCCAGGATCACTACCCCGAAAGGCCAGCCGCTCGCAACACCTCGTCGCGGTCGAGGAAGGAGCGGACGCGCGAGAGCTTTCCGCCGCGAAAATCGACCACAAACCGAACGTGCGCATCGACGGCACGCTGCTGCCACGTCCGCGTCCTTGCACCCGACCGACCATGAGAACCCGGTCGCCAAGATCCCGCCACTCTTCAGGGAGCAAGCGAATTTCCGCCCAGGTGTCGCCGATGTCCCGGAGGTGCGTTTCAATGCCCTGGTGTCCCCGATAGCTACGGGCCTCGACCGTTCTGTCCAGCGCCGGGAACAATTCGAAGTCGGACGTTGTGAATGCAATGTAGGCATCGACGTCGCGCCGGTTGTAGGCGTCTATTGCTTGCTTGACGATCTCCACATTGGCCTGGGACATCACCTACCCTCGAGGCCCACCGCTTCGAGGGCCTCCTGCCAAGTCTTGAAGAAGCGCAGTTCGCCGATCGTGCCGTTGCGGAAGTCCGAGCAGACGATCGAGTACCGCTCGCGGATCGGAGCTACAGAACCCTTAATGCGCCCGGTCATCTCGGTGCGGACGAGAACCCGCTCATCCACTTCGCGGATCTCATGAACATCCCAGGCGAAGTCCTCGAAGGGATGGGTCCAGATGGCGATCATTCTGCGAAGGCCCTCGTGACCGTGATACGCCGGGTCCTCGGCCCACTCGGCTATCGGATAGAGAATCACGTCATCGGCGTAGAACGGCAGTCCAGCTTCGGTGCCGCCGACGCTAACTGCGTCAAAGGCCATGCGAACCAGCTCCACGTTCGCCTCCGACATCGCCTACGTCCGCTCCTTAGCGAGGCGTTCGGCGGCTGCACGGGCGTCGTCGATGTCGTTGCGACCGATCACCCGGTCGATCATGCCCGCTCTCCACGTGACGGTGAAAGACCACAGCTCCTGCACCCTGCTCGTCGTCCCAGCCAGGCGAGCATCCTGGCGGTTCAGGGCGAAAACGACATCGTTTCCGAGGTCTTGGCCTTCCACCAGCTCCTGGTGGTACTCGTCGTAGTTGCCGATCCAGTCTTCAACGAAGCTGCGGATCGCTGGTAGGCCTTCGAAGCTGCTCGCCAGCGGCGGTACCTCCCAGACGGCATCGGGGGCGAAGGAGCTCAACCCGGCATCAAAGTCGCTGCGACCGAACGCATCGGCAGCGTGTCGCCAACGCTCCACCAGGTCGGGGGTGGACTCCTCAAGCATCGGTTGAGTATCTACCAGGCCTTTTCTATCAATGCGCGCGGAGGTGCGGGCGGAGGTGCGGGCGGAGGGACTCGAACCCCCAAGGGCTTTCGCCCACCGGCTCCTAAGGCCGGCGTGTCTACCAGTTCCACCACGCCCGCGCCGCGCTCGCAAGCGTAGCTAGCCACGAATACCCCCGCCCCCGCGCGGCGACCGCTGCGGCGGGCGCCCTGCGCACAAGCTGAGGCGCGGCGCGCACGCGGGCCGCGTGAGATTGTATGGTCATCGTTGCGATGTCTTCGCCGATGCCCTCACCCACCGATCGCAAGCGGTCCGGCGTGATCATCACCCACCCGAACCGTGACAAGCCGGTCGTGCAGGCCACGCGCGCTACCGTCATCCTGCTGCTGCTGGTGAGCGCCGGACTGATTCTCGTGATCACGATCAGCGGCTGGAACGTGCTCGAGAGCGCGGTGGCTATCCAGATCGCCTATATCGCCGTCTACGTCACCTTCGCGTTCTATGCCGCCCGCTGGAACCGCGGTGTGTTGCCGGTGGCCGCGGTGCTCGCGGTGCTCCTGGGCATCTTCGCGATGCTGGCCGGGCCGGCCTGGTTCAACCGCGACCACTCCGGCTTCGCGGCGCCGGACTACCTGAGCGCCGGTCTGCTCGGCGTGCTCACGCTGCTGATCCTGCCCGTGCAGATCCTGCTCGTCACCTTCGCCATGCGTGGTTTCTCCCAGGGCTGGAACGTGGAGCTCGAGCGCCGCGACCCGGCCGCCGGAGCCGACACCTACGCGGACGCGCCGGCCCAACCCGCCTGAGGGCCGCATACACTGCAACCGTCTCCTGCGGCGGTGGCGGAATGGTAGACGCGGGGCCCTCAAAAGGCCCTGTCCGAAAGGGTGTGTGGGTTCGAATCCCACCCGCCGCATCTTTGTCGTGTCTCAAGACATCGGAGACAGATGTCTCCGCGAGATGGGAGACACGCGCGGTCTGCTACGAGCGGCTGGTGGTCAACATCTGCCACTCAAGCGGCCATTGGGTCGTGTTGCGCCAGGCCTATGCCGAAGAGGGACCATGCGAGCCATGCCGCGTTCGACCCCTCTGCCGTTCACGCCGAGCCTGCCTGTCTTCGCCACCGCCGGGGTTGACCCGCACGGGTGAGTCGCCGGAGCAGCGAGCCGAGACCGCTGCACCCACGCGCGTGGTTGGCCTACCTGCTCGCCGTCGCGACGCTCACGACGGCATACGTGGGGGCGCACTTCGTGGGTCCCCACTGGCTGAACAGCGGTCCCGTGTTCAATCTGATCGGCGCCTCGGCGGTGATCGCGCTCGTCGTGGGCGCGAGGAGGAACTCCCGCGATCGCCGCCTGTCCTGGTATCTGCTCGCGCTCGCACAGGCGTTCTTCGTGACGGGCGATGTGCTCGCCTACAACTACACGCGCTTCTTCGGCGCGCCGCTCCCCTTCCCGTCGGTCGCCGACGCCTTCTATCTGGCCGTCTATCCGGTGCTGGTGGCCGGTCTGCTGCTCATGATCCGCCAGCGCAGCGAGACCCGCAACGCCGCAAGCCTGCTTGACGCGCTCATGTTCACGGTCGCGGCGGCGGCGCTGTCGTGGGTCTACCTGATGGCGCCGTATGCCCATGACCAGACGCTGGGGCTGACAACGAAGCTGACCTCGATCGCCTACCCGGTCGGCGACATCATGATGCTCGGCGTCGTCCTGCGCCTCGCGCTGGGCAGCCGTCGCCGCGGAGCGGCATCACTGTTCCTGCTCGGTGGAACCGCACTCGTGCTGCTCACCGACTCGATCTACGGATGGAAGCTGCTGCATGGCGGCTACGTGACAGGGGGCGTGTTGGACGCGGGGTGGGCCGCGTTCTACGCTCTCCTCGGCGCGGCGGCGCTGCATCCCTCGATGCGCCAGCTCGTCGAGCCCGCTCCCGGCCCCGACGAGCGCCTGGGCCGCAGTCGCCTTTTGCTGCTGACCTGCTCGGCCCTGACGGCGCCGGTCCTCCTGCTCATCCGTGGATCCTCGCTGGCAACCCTCGACTTCTACGTGCTGACCGTCGCGGCGGTGATCCTGTTCGCTCTCGTGCTTCTGCGGATGACCGGGGTCGTTCATCGAAACGAGGAGGCGGCGCGCCGCGAGACGGGCCTGCGCCTGGGCGGCGCGGGCCTCGTGGCGGCGGTCACGCGCGAGGACATCTATCTGACGGCACTGCAGACCGTGGCCTCGCTGGCAGACGAGGAGGTGGTGGCGAGCATGTACATCGCCACCGAGCGCTCGGACCGGCTGGCCGCGGTCGCAAGCAGCGATGCAGCTGTCGCGAGCCTCTCGCCGCTGTGCCTGGATGACTTTCCCGCGACGGTGCGCTCAGAGCTCGAGCAGCACCGGGCCGTCGCCTCCGAGCGTCTGGGAAAGACCGAGTTCCTCGCGCCACTGTTCATCCGAACCGAGCTCACCGGCCTGCTGTCGGTCCTGTCTGAAAAGCCGCTCAAGCGCGCGGCACAGCTGTCGCTGGCCGCGCTCGCAAGCGAGGTGGCGCTCGCTCTGCGGAGCGCCGCACTGACTGAACAGACCCTCCGCCAGCGCTCCGAGGCGCGCTTCAGCGCGCTCGTCAGGAACGCATCTGATGTGATCTGCATCGCGGCGGAGGATGCCTCGATCCGTTACCTGAGTCCTTCGGTCGAGCGGATATTCGGGTACCTCCCCGACGCCCTCACCGACGCCCGGCTCACGGACATCGTGCACCCGGAGGAGAGCGCCCGGGTTCTCGCCTTCGTCGCGGCGACCGCAGCCCAGCCCGCCGGCCATCCCCACGCCGCCGAGTTCCGTGTATGTCATGCCGACCGCAGCTGGCGCGACGTCGAGGCTCTCGCCACGAACCTGCTCGCAGACGAGGCCGTCGACGGCATCGTGCTCAACCTCCGCGACGTCACCGAGCGCAAGGCGTTCGAGGCCCAGCTCGAGCATCAGGCGTTTCACGACACGCTCACCGGCCTGCCCAACCGGGCGCTGTTCCGCAACCGCGTCGAGCACGCTCTGGCGGGCCGCCTGCGCGACGGCCTCACCGTCGCGGTCCTGTTCCTCGACATCGACAACTTCAAGGACATCAACGACAGCCTCGGCCACGTAGCCGGCGACGAGCTTCTGCAGGAGGTCGGGCGCCGCCTCGATGGCTGCATGCGGCCGGTGGACACGGCCGCCCGCCTTGGCGGGGACGAGTTCGCCGTCCTCATCCAGAGCTCCGAGGACGAGGCGCACGCGATCGAGATCGCCCACCGCGTGACGAGCGCGCTCGCGCCGCCCGTCACCCTCGCCGGCAGGCAGCTCACCCTCACCACCAGCATCGGCGTCGCCTTCGGCGGCGTTGGACCGACCGCCGGCCCGAGTACCAACGAGCTGCTGCGCGACGCCGACGCGGCGATGTACACGGCCAAGCAGTCGGGCAAGGGCGGCTACCAGGTGTTCCAGCCGGAGATGCATGCGCAGGCGCTCGCGCGGCTCGAGCTCAAGGCCGATCTCCAGCGGGCGATGCAGTCGAGCGAGTTCACGCTCCGCTACCAGCCGATCGTGGATCTCGCGCGGGGCGACATCGCGGGGATGGAGGCGCTCGCCCGCTGGGAGCATCCGTCGCGTGGCACGGTCGCCCCGATGGAGTTCATCCCCCTGCTCGAGGAGAGCGGCCTGATCGCCTCCTTCGGCCAGCGGGTCCTCACGGAAGCCTGTGAGCAGGCCGTGCTGCTTCAGCAGGAGTGTCCACGCGAGCCGCCGCTGATGATCGCCGTCAACATCTCGGCCTTCCAGCTGCGGCGAGCGGAGTTCATCGACGAGGTTCGCGCTGTTCTGGAAGAGACGCACATCGACCCGAACAGTCTCGTCCTCGAGCTGACCGAGAGCATGATGATCGAGGACATGGATCTGAGCATCCGTCGCATGAGCGCCCTGCGCTCACTGGGTGTCAGACTTGCCATCGACGACTTCGGCACGGGCTATTCCTCGCTGACCTACCTGCGCCGGCTTCCGGTGGACATCCTCAAGATCGACCGCTCATTCGTCGCGGACGCCAGCCAGGAGGCAACCCTGCTGACCGCGGCGATCGTCGAACTGGCACGGATCTTCAAGCTCCAGGTGATCCTCGAGGGCATCGAGGACGGATCGCACCTGGAGCGGGTGGTCGACATGCACTGCAACTTCGGCCAGGGCTTCCACTTCTCAAGGCCGCTGTCCGCCGCGGACATGATGGCGATCGCCGCGCGGCAGTCACATGCGCACGGCCCGCCCGGCGCCTCACAGCTGGCCGGGGCGTCGCTGTCCGCCTAGGAACGAACCCCTCTACGCTCCGGCGACCAGCTCGAGTAGCGGACCAGCGAGGGCCGGCGGCGCCGCGAGGATTCCCCAGGGGAGGCCTTCGAGCTCGGCGAGCTCCAGCACGCGCAGCCCGGCCCGTTCGCAGATGAGCGCCCCGGCCGCGACGTCCCAGCGCTTGACCGAGCGCTCGAAATACGCGTCATACCGTTTGACCGCCGTCCAGCACAGATCGAGAGCGGCGCTGCCGAGGCGACGAATGTCGCGCACGCGCGGGGCCAACCGCGCCAGCACCCTCGCCTGCGCCTCGCGCACGTTCGCGTCATAGGCCAGCCCCGTGGCGACCATCGCGCCCGCAAGGCCACCGGCTCCGGGCTGCGCCGCCGCCGGCGCCGCGAAGGGACCCGCCCCGGCGCCGGCCGCGCCCTCGCCCGGCCCCACCCCCGCCGGCCCGGCCAGCTCCACCGCGCCCTCGGGCCCGATCAGCAGCGGGCGAGCGTGTCTCGTCGCCGTGAACAGCTCATCGCGGTTCGGGTCATACACGGCCCCGGCGAGCGTGCCGTCGTCGTCCTGCACAGCGATGCTCACGCACCACTGCGGTATCCCGAACAGAAAGTTGACCGTACCGTCGAGCGGATCAACGACCCACGTGAAACCGCTGGCTCCGCGCGAGGAGCCGCCCTCCTCGCCCAGAAAGCCGTCGTCGGGGCGTCTCGCGGCGAGCAGCTCGCGGATCGCCCGCTCGGCGGCGAGGTCGGCCTCGCTGACGAGGTCCGTGGGTGTGCTCTTGCTCGCGACCTCCCGCTCGCTGCCGTGGCGTGCTCGTTCCAGCAGCAGGCCCCCCGCCATCCTCGCGGCCTCGACCGCCAGCTCGAGCAGCTCCTCGCCCAGCGCTGGAGCGCCGCTCACGAGAAGCCGGCCGGGCGGGTCTGCGCCCACGGGCGCTCGGCCTCGAGCTGGGCGGCGAGCGCGACCAGGGTCGCCTCGTCGTTTGGCCTTCCCACGAGCTGCACCGCCCGCGGCAGCCCGTCCGGCGCGAATCCGGCCGGCACCGAGCAGGCGGGCTGGCCGGTCAGGTTCCAGCTCAGCAGGTAGGAGACGGTGCCGCCCGCCACGAGCGTCGTCGAGAGCCAGCCGCGACCCTCGCAGGCGCCGATCCTCGGCGGGGGCGCCGGGGTCACGGGCGTCAGCAGCACGTCATGGTCGGCGAGCGGCTGATTCAGCCGTGCCGCGTAGGCGGCCTCTCGCCCGCGCGCCCAGGCGACGATGCCGGGGCCGATCAGGCCGCCGAGACGAGCGATCGCGCGCATCCGCCGTTCCAGGCGCTCGGGGTGGGCCAGCGCGACCGCGTCTTCGTGGCGGCTGCGCAGGAAGCGCACCGTGAACTCGGCCGGGGGCATCAACGGGCCGTAGTCCAGCTCGCGCTCGTTCACCTCATGGCCGAGCCGCCGCAGCAGCAGCACCGTCTCCGAGAGCGCTGCACGGTTGTCCTCGTGCAGGCGGCTCAGCGGCGACGGCGGCAGGCGGCTGGCGACCGCGATCCGCAGCGCCCGCGGCCCCCGATCCCCGGGTGAGGCGCTCGCCTGTGGCCCTACGGCCGCGAGCAACGAGCTGTGCGGCACCGGCGGGGCCCCGGGGTCCGCGGGCCCGTCGGCGACCGCGTCGTAGAACAGCGCGCTGTCGGTGACCGAGCGCGTCAGCACGCCGTCCACCGACAGGCCGAGCCAGGCATCCACGCTCGGCGCAAGCGGCACCCGCCCGCGCTGGGTCTTCAGCCCGAACAGCCCGCAGTAGGCCGCCGGGCAGCGGATCGACCCTCCCGCGTCAGAGCCCAGCCCGGCGCCGATCAGGCCTGCGGCCACAGCCGCCGCCGTGCCCCCGCTCGAGCCTCCGGGCGTGCGCTCGGGCGCCCACGGGTTGTAGGTCGCGCCCCACGTGGGCGACTCGGTCCAGGGGACCGCGCACAGCTCGGGCACGTTGGTCTTGCCGATCACCACCGCTCCGGCAGCGCGCGCTCGGCGCACGATCTCGGCGTCCTTCGCGGCGGGCTCGCCGTAGGCGCGCGTGCCGAACCCCGTCACCTCACCGGCGACGTCGATGTCGTCCTTCACCGCGATCGGCACGCCCAGCAGCGGCCGCTGCCCGCCGGCCCCCCGCCGCGCGTCGGCCTGGTCGGCTTCCAAAAGCGCGCGCTCGCCGAGCACGACACGGAAGGCGTTCAGCTGCGGATCGAGCCGCGCGATCCGCTCCAGATACAGCTCGACGAGCTCGCGCGAGGAGATCTCGCCCGAGGCGATCAGCTCGGCCTGGCGTGAGATCCCGGCGAAGGCAAGCTCGGCGGCGTCCATGTGTCTCGCAATCTATTGAAGGGGCGAGTGATCCGCCGCGATCGCCTCTAGGGTCTTTCGCGAGCAGTTCGCTCCGGCTCACGCGCGAACGTGTCTTCCCGAAGAGCCAGACCTCTCCGGGAAGCGCCAGACGTCTACCCGGCGGGCTAGACGGGTGTTACCGGGTTGCGCTTGGCCGGCCATTCCCTGCGCTTGCCCCCGGCGTGGGCGAAGCGGCGGATGAGCTCCGAGCGCAGCTCATCGGGCTCGACCATCGCATCGATCACGAGCTCTGAGGCGAGGTGCAGGACGTCGATGTCCTCGGCATACTCGCTGCGCAGCTCCTCCGTGCGCCGGGCGCGCTCGGCCTCGTCCTCGATCGCCTGCAGCTGGTTGTAGTAGACGGCGTTGATCGCCGCCTGCGGTCCCATCACGGCGATCTGCGCGCCGGGCAGCGCCAGGCAGCAGTCCGGATCGAACGCCGGTCCGGCCATCGCGTACAGCCCCGCCCCGTAGGCCTTGCGCACGATCACCGAGATCTTCGGCACCGTCGCCTCGCTGACGGCGCTGATCATCTTCGCGCCGTGTCTGATGATGCCCTCGCGCTCGACCTGCGTGCCGATCATGAAGCCCGGCACGTCGGCCAGGAACAGCAGCGGGACGTTGAAGGCGTTGCACGTCCAGATGAACCGCGCGGCCTTGTCGGCGGAGTCGCTGAACAGGACTCCCCCCTTGTGCTTGGGCTGGCTTGCCACGATGCCGAGGGCGCGGCCCTCGAGCCGCGCGTAGCCGACGATCAGCTCCTTCGCCCAGCGCGGGTGGATTTCAAACAGCGAGCCCTCGTCGATCAGCGCGTCGATCAGAGTGACCATGTCGAACGGCTTGTTCTCATCAGCCGGGATCAGCTGGGCGATCGCCCGCCCATCGGCCGGCGCTCGCGCCGGGACGGGCGCGAGCCGCGGGGGGTCCTGTTCCCAGTTTCCCGGCAGATATGACAGGTAGCGTCGTGCTGTGGCGATTCCCTCCTCGTCGCTTGCCACCAGCTGGTGCCCGCAGCCGGATACGCCCGTGTGCATGCGCGCGCCCCCCATCTCCTCGAGGCTCACCCTCTCGCCGATCACCATCTCCGCCATGCGCGGTGAGCCCAGATACATCGAGGCGTTTCCCTCGCGCATGATCACCACGTCGCAGAACGCCGGAATGTAGGCGCCGCCGGCGGCACTCGGCCCGAACAGCACGCACACCTGCGGCACCACTCCGGACAGCTTCACCTGGTTGTGGAAGATCTTCCCCGCCCCGCGCCGGCCCGGGAACATCTGCACCTGTTCGGTGATCCGCGCCCCCGCCGAATCGACCAGGTAGACCATCGGGATGACGAGCTCGAGCGCGCGTTCCTGGATGCGCAGGATCTTCTCCACCGTCTTCGCGCCCCACGATCCCGCCTTGACGGTCGGATCGTTCGCCATCAGCGCAACCGCCCGCCCTTCGATCGTCCCCACTCCCGTGACGACGCCGTCGGCTCCGAGGCCATCCTCCCCCCAGTTGGCGAGCAGCGCCTCCTCCGCGAAGCTCCCCTCGTCGAGCAGCATCCCCACGCGCTCTCGCACCTGAAGCTTGCCCTGCTCGCGCGCCTTCTCGCGGTGGTGCTCGGGACCGCCGGCCAGCGCGCGCTCGCCGGCCCGGCGCAGGGTGCTCATCGCTCAAGCCTACGGTGATGGCCGTGGCGCCCACGCCCACGATGCCGGCCGCCGCCGGCGTTCAGATGGCGTTCGACCGCCTCGAGGTCAGGCGCCGGCCCGAGCAGCCGCCAGGTGTTGCGTACGAGCGGCAGCAGCGTGAACAGGATCACCCACACCGGCCAGAAGCTGCCGCTCGCCCCGTTGGCCACCCAGATCGCGATGCACACGGCCGAGACGCCGAGGCCACCGCCGCCCTCCTGCAGGATGCGCCGGCGCAGTTGTGCCCTGCGCTTTTCAAGCGAGCGCTGGACGGCCGCCGGGCTCATCGGCAGATCAGCCTTCAGCGCATCGAGTTCTCCCCGCGTCGAGGCCTCGTATGCGCGCCCCACGCGCTCCTCGAACTCCTCCGCCGTCAGCGTGCCCGCCACGACGTGATCGCGCAGCTCATCGGCGAGCTCTTCGCGATCGGCGTCTGCCACGCGCATGCTGGAGGCGTCGCTCATGGCTTTAGAGGATATGTGCCCGCGCGCGTGCGAAGCGGGTTCTCAGCGGGAAGGTTCCGCTGGGCGTGGAGTCTCACGGCTGGAAGGCGTCCAATCCGGGCGATCCAGGAGAACAACAGATGGAGGAGGCAGCCGTGTCCACGTCAATGTCAAGGATTCCCCTGCTGGGAGCGTTCGCGACCCTGCTCGCCTGCGCAGCCCTCACACCGGCGAGCGCGCTCGCGTTCGACCATCCGTTCATCGGCAAATTCAGCACCGTCAGCTTGGTCGCGAGCACCAGGCCCGCGAACGGAGACGAGAATCCCTACGGAATCGTCACCGTTCCAAAGAGCATCGGCTCGCTCATGCGCGGCTCGCTCTTGATCAGCAACTTCAACAACTCCGAAAACCTCCAGGGCACGGGCACCACCCTCGTGCAGGTCACGCCCGGGGGCACGCAGTCGCTGTTCGCCCAGATCAATCCCGCGACCCTCCCCGGTCCGTGTCCAGGGGGAGTCGGCCTGACAACCGCGCTGGCCGTCCTGCCGAACGGTTATGTGGTGGTCGGCAGCCTGCCCACCAGCAACGGCAAGGCGGCGACCGCCGAAGCGGGCTGCCTGATCGTGCTCGACAGCACCGGCAAGCTCGTCGAGACGGTCTCCGGACCGCCGATCAACGGTCCCTGGGACCTGACGGCGGTCGCATACGGGAACGATGCCACGCTGTTCGTCACCAACGTTCTCAATGGCACTGTTGAAGCGGGAGAAACGGTGACCGAAAAGGGCACCGTCGTGCGCATACAGGTTCACACCAGCCGGCACCACGCACCCGTGTTCAGCGACCGGGACATCATTGCCGACGGCTTCCCCGAGCGCACCTCGGTCGAAGCGCTCGTGGTTGGCCCGACCGGCGTCACGCTGGGAGAGGAAGGCACGCTGTACGTCGCCGACACGCAGGGCAACCGCATCGCCGCCGTCCCCAACGCGCTGTTCCGCCATTCAGCGCTTCCCGGCGGCGGGATCACGGTCGCCAAGGGCGGCTACCTGGAAGGCCCGCTCGGGCTCGAACTCGCACCCAACGGCGACATCCTCGCGGCCAATGCCGGCAACGGCAACATCGTCGAGACGACGCCCTTCGGCGCCGAGTTCCAGCCGTTCGACACGGGCGCCGGCGCCGGCGGTCTGTTCGGGCTGACGGTCTCGCAGGGACGCCCGGGGATCTACTTCGTCAACGACGCCGCAAACACCCTCGAACTCCTGCACTGACGCAGGAGGGCAAGCGGACGGGCGGGCACGGCCGCTCGCCCGTCCGGTTGCTCCCCGCTCGCTCGCCGCTGTACGGTTCTCAGATGTTCGCCGCCAGCATCCACCCACCGTCAGGAGCCCCGAGATGAGCATCGTCCTCACCGACGACCGCGGAGCGGTCCGCCACATCGTCATGAATCGCCCCGACAAGCGCAACGCGATGAACGACGAGTTGATCGCGGGCCTCGCCGACGCGCTCAGAGCGGCGGCGCACGATCCCTCGGTGCTGTGCGTGGTCGTGCGCGGCGAGGGCACGATGTTCTCCTCGGGCATGGACTTCGGCTCGCTCGGCGCGCTCGCGGGCGAACCGGGGCGGCTGCGCGAGTTCCGCACCGGCGTGCTCGACGCCTGGAACCTGTGCGAGGAGATGACCAAGCCGACGATCGCCCAGATCCACGGCGCTTGCATCGGCGGCGCGATGGAGCTTGCGCTCGCCTGTGACCTGCGCACGATGGCCGACGACGCCGTCATCGGCCTGGTGGAGACGCGCGTCGGGCTGATCCCCGACGTCGGCGGCTCCTCGCGCCTACCGAGCGTCGTCGGCGTCGGCCGCGCGAAGGAGATGATCCTGGCCTCCAAGATGGTCGACGGCACGGAGGCCGAGCGCATCGGCCTCGTCAACCGCGTGGCGCCCACCTCAGAGCTCGACTCGGCCACCGACGCGCTCGTGGCGGAGCTGCTCGCCTGCGCCCCGGTCGCCGTCGGCCTCGCCAAGCGCGTGATCGACGCCGCCGCCAAGCCGGCGCTCGCGCTGACGCTCGAGCAGGAGGTCACGATTCAGCAGATCTGCGCCGAAAGCGCCGATTTCGCCGAGGGCGCGCGCGCCTTCGCCGAGAAGCGCCAGCCGGAGTTCAGCGGGCACTGACGTCTGAGCCGGGCCGGCCGGCGATCAGCTCAGCGCCCGTGCCACTCGATCGGCCCGGCCAACAGCGTGTGGCTACCCAGCGGGCGACCGAGGAGCTCTCTGACGCTGTCCGCGCACGCGAGCAGCGCGGGCAGGTCGATGCCGGTGGAGATGCCCATCTCCTCGAGCATCGAGACGAGGTCCTCGGTGGCGATGTTGCCGGTCGCGCCCGGGGGAACCGGGCAGCCGCCGAGCTCGCCGAAGCTCGACTCGAAGCTCTCAACGCCCACCTGCAGCGAGGCCAGCACGTTGGCGAGACCCTGGCCGCGGGTGTTGTGGAAGTGCGCGGTCAGCTCCGCCGCGGATCCCAGCGAGGCGCGCGCGGCCGTGAAGAACTCCTGCACCTGGCTCGGGTTGGCCATCCCCGTCGTGTCCCCGAAGCCGATCTCCTCGGCGCCCGCGTGGCTCAGCCGCGTCGCGATGTCGAGCACCTGCTCGACCGGCACGCGCCCCTCGTAGGGGCAGCCGAACGAGGTCGAGATCACGCCCTCGCAGCGCAGCCCCGCCGCGCGCGCCCTTTCCAGCACGACCTCCGCGCCCGCGAGAGACTCCTCGATCGAGCGGTTGACGTTCTTGCGGTTGTGCGTCTCGGAGGCCGACAGAAAGACGTTGGCCTCGTCGAAGGCCGGGCGCTCCCCGCGGTGCGCGTCGCGCAGCGCGAGCGCGTTGTCCAGGCCGCGCTCGTTGGGAATGAGCACCGACACGCTCACCTCGGCGGGCACCTCGATCCGCTCAAGCACCTCCCCCGCGTCGGCCAGCTGGGGGATCACGTCGGCGCGAACGAAGCTCGTCACCTCGATGCGTTTCAGGCCGGTCCGGGCGAGCGCATCGATCAGCTCGACCTTGCGCGCCGTGGGGATGATCTCGGGCTCGTTCTGAAAGCCGTCGCGCGGGCCCACCTCCCTGATGTTGACGGCGCCGGGCAGCGTGGCGGCCGTCAGGCCGCTGCCCCCCTCCCCGGCCGCAGGCGGCGCGGGATCGCCGCCGGGGGCGCTCACTAGCCTCCGAGGAGCGCCTGTGCGCGAGCCCAGAGCTTGGTCATTCCGCGGATCCAGCGCTCGGGGTCCTCCGCCTTGCCGACGACGAACTCGTGCATCCCCGGATGCGTGAGGATCAGGAACAGGTCCTCTTCGAGACCGGCGAGAATGCGCTCCGCGGCCTGCTCGGGAGCGAGCACGTCGCCGCCGCCGATCACCGCGCTCGCCTTGGCGGCGTCCCCTTCGGCGCCTGCCCTCAGCATCGCCGTGTCGACCGCGCCCGGGCAGATGCACGACACGCGCACCCCGTCTCCCGCGTAGGTGAACGCCAGCCACTCCGCGAACCCCACCGCCGCGTGCTTGGTCGCCGAGTACGCCGCGTCGCCGGCGGTGGTGAGCAGGCCGGCCATCGACGCCGTCGTCACGAGGTGCCCCTCGCCGCGCTCGATCCATCGCGGCAGGAGAACGCGAGCGGCGTAGACGTGCGACATCACGTTGATGCGCCACTGGTTGTTCCACTCCTCCTCGGGCGCCGCCGGACCGCTGCCGGTGGCCAGCCCGGCGTTGGCGAACCAGACATCGATCGGGCCGAGCGTGTCCTCGACCTCATCGGCGAGCGCAAGCGTCATCTGCTCATCGGCTACGTCGAGAACGCGCGGCTGTACGCGCGCATCGCCGAGCTCCTGGCTCAGTCGCTCGACGCCGTCGCCGTCGAGGTCGGCGGCGACGACTCGCTGTGCGCCGCGCTCTGACAGAGCGCGCACGAGCGCCCCGCCGATACCGCCCGCCGCACCCGTGACGACAATGACCTTCCCCTCGGGATCCATACCGCCACCATAATCGAGCATCGCCGATGGCGGCACCGAGACGGGGCGAGCTGCGGTCCGCCGCAGCCTATACTCGGCCGCCTTGCCAGCGTCGCCCCCCGAACCGGTCGCCATCATCGGCGCCTCAGGCGCGCTCGGCTTCGGCCTGGCGGTGCGGCTGGGGCGGGCCGGGGTGCCGGTCGCGATCGGCTCACGCGACGCCGGGCGGGCGAGCGAAGCCGCCCAGCGGGCGCTCGCCGCCGTTCCCGGGAGCTCCTGCTCGGGGCACGACAACGCGGACGCCGTGCGCTCCGCCGGCGTCGTGATCCTGAGCGTCCCCTTCCGCAACCACGCGGAGACGCTCGGCAACCTCAAGGACGCCTTCCGCCCGGGCCAGCTCTTGATCGACGCGACCGTCCCGCTGGCGGCCGCGGTCGGCGGGAAGGCCACGCGGATGCTCGGCGTGTGGCAGGGATCGGCCGCCCAGCAGGCGCTCGAGATGGCGCCCGAGGGCGTTCGCGTCGTCTCGGCCCTGCACACCGTCAGCGCAGCCTCGCTGACCGATCTCGAGCATCCGCTCGACCAGGACGTGCTGCTGTGTGGCGACTCGCGTGCGGACAAGCGCGAGGCCGCCGGCCTGATCGAGCGGATCGACGGTCTGCGCTGCGTCGACTGCGGGCGCCTTGAGATGGCTCGCATAGCCGAGTCGCTGACGGCCCTCCTGATCTCCGTGAATGCCCGCTACAAGGCCCACGCGGGCATCCGCCTGACAGGCCTGCCCGACCCGGCGTGGGAGTGATGCACGGCGGCGTCGTCGTGCTCGCCGGTGGAACCGGCGGCGCCAAGCTCGCGCGGGGAATGGCCGACGCGGTCGACCCCGCGCAACTCAGCGCGATCGTCAACACCGGCGATGACATCGAGATCTACGGCGCGCACGTCTCTCCGGACCCGGACCTCGTGTCCTTCTGGCTGGCCGATCAGATCGACGAGCGCGGCTGGGGCCTGGAGGGAGACACCTTCGCCGTGATGGACGGACTGCGCGCGCTCGGCGAGGACGTGTGGTTCAACCTCGGCGACCGCGACCTCGCCTGGTGTCTGCGGCGCGCGCGCATGCTCTCCGAGGGGCTCTCCCCCACGGCGGCGCTCGA
This sequence comes from uncultured Solirubrobacteraceae bacterium, assembly GCA_963779605.1. Classification (GTDB taxonomy): domain Bacteria; phylum Actinomycetota; class Thermoleophilia; order Solirubrobacterales; family Solirubrobacteraceae; genus Palsa-744. Next base: position 374,160 of record CAVZYR010000003.1, on the reverse strand, counting down.
GCGCCTGAACGCGGCCATCGGCGTCCGCTCCCGCGTGCTCCCGATGTGCGATCAGCCGGTGCGCACCTGGGTTCGCACCGGCACGGGCTGGCATCCCTTCCAGGAGTTCATGATCCGCGAGCGCGCCGCCGGGATCATCGAGGGTCTCGAGTTCCGCGGCGCGGAGCAGGCCGCTCCCAGCGAGCAGGTGCTGGCCGCCATCGCCGGCGCTCGCGCGATCGTGATCGGCCCCTCGAACCCGCTCGCCTCGATCGCCCCGATACTCGCCCTGCCCGGCCTGCGCGACGCGCTCGCCGCGGCCGAGGCGCCGGTGGTTGCCGTCTCACCGCTCGTCGGCGGAGAGGTGTTGAAGGGCCCCACGGCATCGTTCATGGCGTTCGCCGCGCTCGATCTGAGCGCCGACGGCGTGGCCGACTTCTACGGCGAGCTGCTCGACGGGATCGTGGCCGATGAAGCTGTCGATGGGCTGAGGACCCTGCAGAGCGACACCCGCATGGACGACGCCCCCGCCCGCGCGCGGGTGGCCGAACAGACGCTCGCCTTCGCCGAGGCGCTCGCCGCCTAGCTCTATCGTCTGCGATCACATGCGCACCGCCGCGATCCTGCCCGTCAAGAGCTTTGCCCTGGCCAAGCGGCGACTCGGTCAAAGCGTCACCGAGACGCTGCGCGCGCAGCTCGCAACGGCGATGGTCGGCGACGTGCTGGTGGCACTGGCGGAAACCGAAGCGATCGCGCTGACGATCGTCGTCACGCGTGAGGACTCCGTCGCCGAGGCCGCCCTCCGGCAGGGAGCGCTGGTGGTGACCGACGCGGCCGAGGCCGGCCAGTCCGCCGCGGTGGAGCTCGGCATCGAGCGCGCGCTCGCGCGCGGTATCGAGCGCGTCCTCTGCATCCCCGGCGATTGCCCGGCGCTCGACCCCGCAGAGCTCGAAACGCTGCTGCGGGCGGGCGACGGCGATGCCCCTACGAGCGCCCGCGGCGGCGGCGGCGAGCCGTCCGAGGTGGTGATCGTGCCAGATCGGCACGGGACCGGCACCAATGGCCTCCTGCTCGCGCCCCCGGACGCGATCGCGCCCAGCTTCGGTCCCGGCAGCTGCGAGCGCCACCGCGCGCTGGCGCTCGCCGCGGGCGTGACCGTCCGCCTCGAGCAGCCCGCGTCGCTGCTGCTCGACATCGACACCGGTGCGGATCTCGAGGCGCTGAGGGAGCGTCTCTCCGGCGAGAGCACGCGCGCCCCGCGCACGCGCGCGGTGCTCGGGCGGCGAGAGCACGCGGACGTTCCCACCATCACGAACGCCGGCTGACGCGCGCGCCGTGGCCGGCATCCGCGCCCGAGCCGTCAGCGGCCTGCCCGAGGTGCGCGCCGGCGATGATCTCGCGGCGCTGATCCTCGCCGCGCTCGACGGTGCCGGCATCGCTGACGGGCAGGTGCTGGCGATCGCGCACAAGGCGGTCTCGAAGTCCGAGGGTGCGGTGGTCGCGCTCGCCGACATCAGCCCGAGCGCGCGCGCGAAGGAGCTTGCGCTCGAATCCGAGCGGGACCCCCGCGCCGTTCAGGTCGTGCTGGATGAGGCCGCTGAGGTCATCCGCGCCGAGCGCGGCGTGCTCATCTGCCGCACGCGCCACGGCTTCGTGTGCGCGAACGCCGGCGTCGACACCTCGAACGCCTCGGAGCCCGACACGCTGGTCCTGCTCCCGCGCGACCCCGACGCCTCGGCGCGGCGGATCAGGGCGCGCCTGCACGAGCTCACGGGCGCGGCGCCCGCCGTGCTGATCACCGACAGCTTCGGCCGCGCCTGGCGCCATGGACAGCTCGATGTCGCGGTCGGCCTCGCCGGCATGCAACCGCTCGAGGACTGGCGCGGGCGAACCGACGCGACCGGGCTGGAGCTCAGAGCCACCTGGCTGGCCGTCGCCGACGCCGCCGCCGCCGCCGCCGACCTGGCGCGCGCGAAGGACTCGCGCGAGCCGGCCGTGATCGTCGATGGCCTCGAGCGCTTCGTCACCGCCGCCGACGGACCCGGGGCGGCGGAGCTCCTGCGGCCGCTGGAGGAGGACCTGTTCCGCTGAGGCTTCGCGCGAAGAGAACGCGCGCGCCGCCCTACGCCGCCACCGGCAGCTCGTAGCGGCGGCGGATCTCATACAGGGTGCTGCGCTCGGCGGCCGGGCGACCGGCCTCGTGGGCGGCCGCCACGAGCTCCGCGGGGTCGAGTCGCGTGCCGTGATAGCTGCCCGCCAGGCGGCTGATCGACTCCTCCATCAGCGTGCCGCCGAGATCGTTGACCCCCCAGCGCAGCGCCTCGCCCGCGGCCTCGATCCCCATCTTCACCCAGCTGGCCTGCAGGCTCTCAACGCTGCGGCCGAGCGCCAGACGGAAGACTGCGGTGTGCTTGAGGTTCTCCTCGCGTGAGATCTCCTCGACGCCGTGGGTGCGGCCGAGGAGCGTCTGGAAGGGAATGAACGAGAGCGGCACGAACTCCGTGATGCCGCCGGTGCGTTCCTGCAGCTCGCGCACCACGCGCATGTGCTCGGCCAGCTCCCACGGCTCCTCGATGTGCCCGAACATGACGGTCGCGGTCGAACGCAGCCCGGCGTTGTGCGAGGCCTCGATGATCTCCACCCAGCGCTCCACCGGCAGCTTGTTCGGCGAGATGCGTTCGCGCACGCCATCGTGGAGCACCTCCGCGGCGGTCCCCGGCGTGGACCCGAGGCCCGCGTCTTTGAGCCGCGCGAACACCTCTCCAGCCGCCAGGCCGGAGATGTCGCACATGTGTGCGATCTCCATCGGGCTGTAGGCGTGCAGGTGCAGCTGCGGGGCGGCGAGCTTGGCGAGCTCGAGCCAGCCGAGGTAGTCCTCGAGCGTCCAGTCCGGATGAATCCCTGACTGGATGCACAGCTCGCTGGCGCCGTACTCGACCGCCTCGTGAACGCGTCTGAGGAACTCCTCGCGATCGTGCTCGTAGGCATCGGGCGAGCGCTTGCCCTGCCCGAACCCGCAGAACGCGCAGCCCACGACGCACACGTTCGAGACGTTGATGTTGCGGTTCACGACGAACGTCACCGTCTCGCCGGCGAGCTCCTCGCGCAGCTCATCGGCGGCCTGGCGGATCTCCTCGACGGCCTCCGCCCGCGTCTCTGCGAACAGCGCCGTCAGCTCATCGGCGCTCAATGCGAGCCCATCGCGGCCCTTCTCGATCGCACCGGCGACGAGCTCGGGCCGGATCGGCGCCGGCGGATCGGTGCGGCCGGAGCCGCGCCTGGGTATGAAGCTCCAGTACTTGACCTTGATCGTGTCCATCACCGCCGGCGCCACCCAGCGCGGGTCGATGTAGCGCGGGTACACGCACAGCCGCTCGGTCAGCGCATAGCCGTCGCGCTGCAGCTCCTTTCGCACGTCATGCGGCGAGGGGAAGGGATGCTCGGGCGAGATGTGGTCGCCGTTGGCGCTCAGCCCGCCCAGGTCGCTGGCTCCGGCGGCAACCAGCTCCCCCCACCAGTCCGCCAGGTTCGGCGGGATCTGAATGCCCACGTCACCCATCAGCCGGCGCGTCTCTGCGATCAGGCGCTTCATGTCCTCGATGCTCACCGGGCAGGCCCACTGCGGCAGCGGCAGCTGCGGGCGCCCGTCCGCCACGCCCGTGCGCCAGTACGCGCGTGCCGCCGCGTCGGCGATCTGCGCGGGCTCTTCGCCGTAGTAGCGCTGGTGGGGGACGAAGTTCTGCAGGATCACCTCCTGGATGTGTCCATGCTCGGCGTGGGCGGCGGCGAGCGCTTCGAGCGATTCGACGCGCTCCTGCTCTGACTCGCCGATGCCGACGAGGATCCCGCTCGTGAACGGGATCTCGAGCTCTCCGGCGGCGCGGATCGTCTCAAGGCGCCGCGCCGGGTGCTTGGTCGGCGAGCCCGCGTGCACCGTCTCCATCAGCCGCTCGGACACCGACTCGAGCATCAGCCCCTGCGAAGCGGTCACCTCGCGCAGCCGCGCGAGATCGGCGCGCTCGAGCACGCCGAGGTTTGTGTGCGGCAGAAGCCCCCGCTCGAGCGCGCGCTCGCACACCCACACGACGTACCCCGTGAAGTCCTCGTGCCCGTACTCGCGCAGGCGCTCTCGCACCTCGGCGTTGACCTCCGGGCGCTCGCCGGTCAGCACCAGCAGCTCCTTGACCTGCCGGCGCGCCGCCCCGTCGAGGATCCCGAGCACCTGCTCGGGCGCGTACAGGTGGGCGGCGTGGGTTGCGAACGAGCAGTACTTGCAGAAGCACCGGCACGTGCGCGACAGCGACAGCGTCAGGTTGCGCGAGAAGGTGACCCTGCGACGCATGACCCGGAGTGTAGGCGCTCAACCGCGTCGCCCCCGAGCATCGGCGGCGCGTGGCGCGCCCGCGCTCACGCGAGCTTGTCGATCGGGCGCTCGCCGGGTCTGTGCTCGGGCTCGAGCACCAGCATTGAGTAGCCGACCGCGGCCACCAGCCCGCCGATCACCGGAGCCACCAGGTAGATCACCGCGAAGCGCCCGAACCCGCCCGCGAAGTGCCCGAGCACGATCGCCGGGCCGAGCGCGCGCGCCGGGTTCAGGCCGGCACCGGTGAGCGGACCGAAGGTCATCACGGCGAAGCCCAGCGTCGCCCCGATCACGAAGCCCGCCCAGTCGCGCGCCCCGCGGGGATTGACCGCCACGCCCATGATCGCCCACACGAGCGCGAACGTGCCGACGAGCTCGCACAGCGCGCCGAGGGCCGTGCGGCCGTTCAGCAGCGTGCTGACCGACGGGTTGCCGAGGTTCGCCTTGTGGAGGATGCCGGCGTGGCCTACTTCGTTGAGGAGCAGCTTGCAGACGGCCGCTCCGGCGATCGCGCCGATCACCTGCACGACCACATACACGGCCCCCTGGTCGGGTTTGATCTTGCGCACCGACATCAGTCCGAGCGTCACGGCGGGGTTGAAGTGTGCGCCCGAGACCCCGCCCAGCGTCTGGATCAGCATCATCAACACGAACGCGTGCAGCAGCCCGATCACGGCGAAGTTGGCGCCCGGCAGTTTGGGACCGGCGATCGTGTACAGGCTCACGATCATCGTGATGAAGAGCACGAGCAGGAAGGTGCCGACGAACTCGGCGACATATGCGCTCAGGCCACGCTCTTCCACTCTGCCTCCTTCTACGACGCTCGCGCCGCGGTTGTGCACTGGATGGGCAGAGTCGGAGTTCGACCTTCCGGCGTGCGCTCCTCCCCCAATATGCTGCGCTTGCGTGTCCACGCCCGCACAAGCCCTCGTGTTCCTGGCCCGGCACGGCCGGACCGCCTACAACCTGGAGGGGCGCTTCCAGGGCCAGCTGCCGGTCCCGCTCGACGACACCGGCCGCGCTCAGGCGGCTGAGCTGGCCGAGCGCGCGGCCGCCTACGACTTCGCCGCGCTGTGGAGCAGCCCGCTGCTGCGGGCGCGGGAAACGGCCGACATCGTGGCGGGGCGCATCGGCCTCGCGCCGCGCGAGGACGCGCGCCTGATGGAGACCGACGCCGGCGACTGGACCGATCGCAGTTTCGCCGAAGTAGGAGCCGAAGCGCCCGAGCTGTTCGCGGCATTCGTCGCCGGAGACCCGAGCTTCGCCTTCCCCGGCGGAGAGTCGTTCGCCCAGCATGAGGTTCGCGTCGGCGCCGCGCTCGAGGATGTCGAACGGGCGGAGCTGCCCGCCCTCGTGGTCTGCCACGGCATGGTCATCCGCGCAGCGCTGTCCGTGCGCAACGGGGAGTGGCTGCCCGGCGGGCAGCGTGTGGCCAATGGCCAGCTCGTCCCGCTCGACCCCGCCGCGGCCGAGCAGGGCCTCGTCAACGACCCCACGGCGACACAGGCCAGCTGAAAGCATTCTTATCTTTTTCAGTTGACTTTGTAGACTTTGATCAAGCAGAGCGTCCGCCCTGCGAAGGAAGGAGACCGATGACCGTCACCGATGAGCTTCTGCGCAACGCCGAGTCCTATGCGGCGAGCTTCGACAAGGGCGAGCTGCCTATGCCTCCCGGCGCCAAGGTGGCGATCGTGGCGTGCATGGACGCCCGCCTGAACCCCTACGGCCTGCTCGGCCTGAAGGAGGGCGACGCCCACGTGATCCGCAACGCGGGCGGCGTCATCACCGCCGATGAGATCCGCTCGCTGGCGATCTCCCAGCGCCTGCTCGGGACCGAGGAGATCATCCTCATCCACCACACCGACTGCGGCATGCTGACCTTCACCGACGACGAGTTCAAGCGCTCGGTGCTCGAGGACACCGGCATCAAGCCGGAGTGGGCCGCCGAGGCCTTCGGCGACCTCGACGAGGACGTGCGCCAGTCGATCGCCCGCATCAACGCCAGCCCGTTCATCCCCTTCAAGAACGTGCGCGGCTTCGTCTACCAGGTCGAGGACGGACGGCTGCGCGAGGTGCGCTAGTGTCTTGATGCATTAATTCACCAGCATCGGGGTAGGCAGTATCTATGCCTATTCCTGTTGCTGTTTCCATCGAGTTGTCAGAAGAGGAGCGCGCTCAGCTTGAGTCCTGGGCGCGTCGTCATACGAGTGCTCAGGCGCTCGCGCAACGCTCCCGGATCGTGCTGGCGGCCGCCGCCGGGCTAAAGAACACCGAGATCGCCGGGCGTTTGGGCGTGAATCGGAGCAGCGTGACCAAGTGGCGCTCGCGCTTCTCAGAGCATCGCCTCTGCGGGCTGCTCGATGAGCCCCGTCCGGGAAAACCGCGAACGATCACCGACGAGCAGGTCGAGGAGGTGATCGTAAAGACGCTTGAGTCCACGCCGAAGGATGCAACGCACTGGTCGACGCGCTCGATGGCCAGGGAGGTCGGCCTCACGCAGTCAGCGGTGCTGCGGATCTGGCATGCGTTCGGTCTTCAGCCCCACCGCACCGAAACTTGGAAGCTCTCCAAGGACCCGCAGTTCGTGGCCAAGGTCCGCGATGTCGTCGGTCTCTACCTGAACCCGCCGGAGCGAGCTGTCGTGCTGTGCGTGGATGAGAAGTCCCAGATCCAGGCGCTGGACAGGACGGCGCCGATCCTGCCGATGTTGCCCGGCACCCCGCAGCGTGCGACGCACGACTACAAACGGGCCGGCACCTCGAGCCTCTACGCGGCGTTGGACATCACGACGGGCAAGGTGATCGGCTCGCTGCACGCCCGCCACCGCGCGATCGAGTTCAAGAAGTTCCTGCAGACCGTTGATCGCGAGGTTCCCGCCGAGCTGGACGTGCATGTGATCCTCGACAACAGCTCCACCCACAAGACGCCGGCCATCAAGAAATGGCTGCTCGCTCATCCGCGATTCGTGTTGCACTTCACCCCGACCAGCAGCTCGTGGCTGAACCTCGTCGAGCGCTGGTTCTCAGAGCTCACCAGCAAGAAGCTCCGCCGCGGCACGCACCGCTCGGTGCGCGAGCTCAACAGCGACATCCGCACCTGGATAAACGACTGGAACGACGATCCGCGCCCCTACGTCTGGACCAAGACAGCCGACCAGATCCTCGAATCCATCAGCCGATACTGCAACCGAACTATTGCATCAGGACACTAGTCAGGCACGGCCGAGCGCGCGCGCCTGCTTCAGCCCGCGACGCGCCATGAAGCCGTTCGCCAACAGCAGCACGGTCTTGTTCGCGGGCGCGCGAAAGCCCTTCTCGGTGTGGGGCGCATAGATCGAGTCCTCGAGCCAGCCGGTGTATTGGCGCGTCTCGAGGCCGATCAGCTGCGGCTCGAAGCGGTGCGCGAGCAGCCCGGCGCGGCGACCGCCACCGGGCGCCGGGCGCTCGAGGGCGATGCCGTTGACACCGGCGGCGCCCACGCGCACCGGCACGACGCGCGGACAGCCGTCGGCGCCGATGTCCGCGAGCAGGACGTGCGGAAGCCTTGCGATGCGCCGCGCCGCGCGCGCGACGTCGACGCGCGGGCCGCTGCCCTTGCGCGGGGGCGTCTGTGCGGCGGGGGGCTCATCCCCGGCCGGCGCGCCGGCGACGGTCCGCTCGCCCGCGCACTCCAGATCGGGCCAGGACAGGACGCGCTCGACGTGCACCGTCACGAGCACCCGGTCGGCGTAGTAGGCCGCCAGCCAGCGGTCCCAGAAGACGCCCTCGCGCGGCGCGCCCAGGAAGCGGACCGATGCCGGGCGCACGCGCTCTTCGAGAACCGTGCGGTCGGGCCGGCTGTCGTAGCTCGCAGTCCCCTGCACGAGCACGAAGCGCGGCGCCTCGGCGAAGCCGTGCTCGCGCGCGTGGAAGGCCAGCGCGACTCGCGGATTCGCCCTGATGCGGTCGAGCTTTCGCCCGAATCCGAGCGAGGTCGTGAATTCCACGGTGCCGGCCTCGCGGTCGCGCAGCCCGATCGGAGCCACCGGCGTCAGCACCGCGCCGCCGGCCGGCGTGGCGTAGGCGAGCGCCGCCGTCAGATCGCCACCGATGATGCTGTCATCGAGATCCGACCACATGCGCCGACCATATCCAACCGGCGCGCGATGGCGACGTTGGTGCGCCGGGGCGCTCGGCGCAGGATCGCGCAGCGCTCAGCGCAGGATCGCACAGCCCGTCGTCGCGTGCGCGAGCAGGGTCTCCTCAGAGGCGACCAGCAGGCGGCCCTCGGCCGTCGCCGTGCGCCTGCCGGCGTGCACCACCCGCCCCTCCGCGAGCACCGGTCCGGTCGCGTCGCTCATCGGGCGGATGTAGCGAACCTGCAGATCGGTGGTCGTATAGGAGACGCCGCGGTCGAGGGTCGTGTGCACCGCACAGCCCATGCACGAATCGAGCAGCGTCGCCGCGATGCCGCCGTGGACCATCCCGATCGGGTTGTACATCCACTCCTGCGGGTTCATCTCGAACACCACCCGCCCCACCTCGGCCTCGACGATCTCGAACCCGAGCAGCTCGGCAACGGGAGGCGGCGGCAGCGTCCGCTCGACGATCGCCCTGATGTACTCGAGGCCTCCCAGCTTCTGGCCTCGGACCGCGGTCAGGGCCGGGTCCTGCCAGCTGAAGCTGCGTGTCCGCGTGGGCGGCGTGGCGACGGCATTCATGCCGCGTGCTCCATCACGAGCGGCTCGGCGGCCAGCGGGTCCGCGATCGGCTCGGCGATCTGAGGCTGCTCGCTGAGGCCCCGCCGGGGCGGTCCCATGGCGGCGAGCGCGGCGCCTGCCGACAGGCCTCCCGCGACCGTGATCAGCCACGCCGAGTGGAAGTCCGCGGCGCTGCTCGTGGCCGTGCCGAGCACCGCCACCAGCACCGCCACACCGAGCGCGGCGCCGATCTGGCGGCCCATCGTGAGCACGGCCGCGCCGGTGGCGAAGCGCTCGGGCGGCAACGAGGACGCACCGGCGCCGGTCAGCGTCGGGATGACCAGGCCGACGCCCGCTCCGCTCATCAACATGCCCGGAAGGTAGGTGGCGAAGTAGGCCGGGGTGTCGCCGGTCTGGGTGATGTACCAGACCGAGCCAAGCGCGAACAGGGCCGCGCCGAGCACGCCCGGGATGCGGTAGCCGATGCGGGCGCCCAGGCGTGCCGAGGGCACGCTGAAGGCAGTCGCCATGGCGGGCCCGGGAAACAGCATCAGGCCGGCCGTCAGCACGTCCTCGTGCCAGACCCCCGTGAGGAACAGGACGCCCGCCAGAAGCATCGCGCCGAAGCCGCCGAAGAACAGCACCGAGGCGCCCACGGCCAGGCCGAAGCTGCGAACGCGCAGCATCGCCGGGTCGACGACCGGCACCGCCTGCTTTTCCGAGCGCCGCCAGATCGCCGGCAGCAGCACGGCGGTGACCGCCAGCAGGGCGAGGATGGCGGGCGAGGTCCAGCCCCATTCCTGGCCCTTCACGATCGCCACGACGAGCGATCCGATCGCGACGATCAGCGCGAGCGCGCCGACTACGTCCGGTCGCCCGCTGCCGAGCTCGCGCCGCTCGGTGAGGGTGCGTGCGCCGAGCACGAGACCGATCAGCCCGACCGGCACGTTCACCAGGAACACCCAGCGCCAGTCGGCCTGCACGAGCAGGCCGCCGAGCGGCGGTCCCGCGGCGGCGGCGATGCCGCCTGTCGCAGCCCACACGCCGATCGCCACGTGCCGCTGCTCTGGCCCGAACTCGGGCAGGATCAGGCCCAGCGACGTCGGCAGCATCAGCGCGCCGCCGGCGGCCTGCACGAGGCGCGCTGCGATCAGCACGTCGACCGATGGCGCGAGCGCGCAGCCGGCGCTCGCGGTCACGAAGATGCCCAGGCCGAGCAGGAAGGCGCGCTTACGCCCGAACGCGTCGGCCCAGCGCCCGGCCGGGACGAGCAGCGCGGCGAACACGATCGCATAGCCGCTCAGGATCCAGGACAGGGAGCCGAGCGAGGCTCCGCCGAACTGCTTGGCGATCGCCGGGAAGGCGATGTTGACGATGAACAGGTCGAGGCTCGCCATGAACACCCCGACGCACACGATTAGGGATACCCGCCACTTCCGCTGCATCATCAGCCCCTTCCGTTTCATGATGAAACGCACCCTAGCAGATCAAGGTTGCATCATGCAACTGAAGGCGCTATGCTTCCATCCAGGATGCTCGGAAATGACTACAGGACGCAGACGTGCAGCATCGCGGGAGCGCTCGAGGTGGTGGGCGAGCGCTGGTCGCTTCTGATCGTGCGAGACGTGCTGCTCGGTCTGCGCCGGTTCGACCAGATGCAGGCCCACCTCGGCATTGCCCGCAATGTGCTTCAGACGCGCCTGAGCAGGCTTGTCGATCAGGGCGTGCTCGAGCGATGCCTCTACCAGGAGCACCCGGCGCGCTACGAATACCGCCTCACCGACAAGGGCCTCGACCTGTGGCCGACCGTCGTCTCGCTGATGCAGTGGGGCGACCGCTACGCCGCGCCCGAGGCCGGCCCGCCGGTGCTGCTCGAACACCGCGGCTGCGGCGGCAGGATCGACGAGCACCGCATCTGCGAGCGGTGCGGAGCCCCGCTCGAGGTCCGCGACGCCCGTGCGCTCGCCGGGCCGGGAGCGGCACCGGATCATCCGCTGGTCGGTCGCGCCGAGCGCGAAGCCGCCGCCGGCCGCGACGCCGCGGCCTGACGCGCGAGCCGGATCCGCGCGCGATCCGGGATCCAGACGCCCCCCTTCAGCTGAGCCGCGCGACGAGCTCGGCGCCTTCGCGGGCCATGCGCGAGCGGGGCACGACGAGGTCGAAGCCCGCCTCTTCGGCTCGCGCCCGCACGGGCGCGTCGACGTGCGAGTAGAAGCCGAGCGTGCGCGTGCCGCTCAGCAGTCCCGCGGCGACCAGCGATTCGACGAGCGCGGCGCCGTCGAGATCCTCGTTGGTGAGGTCCACGACCAGCACGGCCGCGCCCTCGCCATCGCCGAGACGATCCCTCGCCACGCCCGCATCCGCGATCAGCTCCACCTCGTTGCCGGCGGCGGTGAGCGCGCCCTGCACGCGCGATCCGAACAGCAGGTCCGGAACGAGCGCCAGCACGAGCGCCATCGCTACTGCGCCCGCAGGCGGCGGAACTCCTCGCGAGCGGACTCCGGTCGACCCCACATCTGAACGACCTCCGCCCGCCCGCTGCGAATCTCCCTGACGACGAGCTCGCCCTCGATGCCGGCTTCGTCGAGCAGTCGCAACGTGCCGTGCACCGTCGGCGCGGCGGCCGCATGCCCGAAGCGGTGGGCGACCAGCAGGCGCCAGTGCCAGTCGTGGTGGGAGTAGGGCCGCGCGTTGCAGGTGACGAGATAGACGGCGGCTTCGACATACCGCGCCTCCTCGGCGAGACGCAGGTCGAGCTCGAGATCGGTCCAGTCATCCGGGAGCGAGTCCACGATGCCCTGGAAGGTGTCCGCCAGTCCCATCGCCCGCAAGCCTAGCGGGCAGTCGGGGGCGCGAACGCGCTCTATCCTCGAACTCGTGTCAACCGCTGGTAGGACCGAGACCGATGCGCTGAGCGCCGCCTACCGCGCGCTGAGCGAGGGCTGCGGCCTGATCGACCGCTCCGAGCGCGGGAAGCTCGCCCTGCGCGGTGCCGGGGCCGTCGAGTTCCTCAACGGCCAGGTCACCAACGAGCTCGACTCGCTGGCGCCCGGCGAGGGTTGCTACGCGGCCTTTCTCACGCACAAGGGCAAGATGCTCGGTGACCTGCGCATCCTCGCGGCGGGCGAGACGCAGACGGGCGCGCCTGCGGAGCTCCTGCTCGACACCGAGCGGGTCGCGCTGCAGGGGCTGTTCGACATGATCCGCCGCTTCAAGGTCGGCTATGAGGTGGAGCTCGAGAAGCGCACGCTCGAGAGCGGCCTGCTCTCGCTGGTGGGACCGCACGCGCAGGCCGTCGCCGAGCGTGCGATCGAGCATCCCCGCTCGGCGGCTGACGCCGCTGCGGTGCCGGCCACCGGACGGGCCCCGGTGATGCCGGCGCTCGGAGCCGCAGAGCACGCTCACGGCCCTGCATCCATCGCCGGCTGCGCGGTTCGGCTGATCCGCACCGCCGAGCCGGCGGGCCTCGACGTGCTGTGCGAGGCGACCGATACCGCGACGCTGCAGGCCGCCCTGATCGAGGCGGGCGCTCAGCCCGTGAGCGAGGCGGCCGGCGAGATCCTGCGAGTCGAGTGCGGGCGGCCCCGCTACGGCGTGGACCTCGACGACACGGTGATCCCGCAGGAGGCCGGCCTGAACGAGCGCGCGGTGAGCTTCACCAAGGGCTGCTACGTCGGGCAGGAGACGGTCGCGCGCCTGCACTACAGGGGCAAGCCCAACCGCCATCTGCGCGGCCTGCGCGCGTCCGTGGCGCTCACGAGCGGTGAGGAGCTGGCGCTCGGTGAGCGCGTCGTCGGGCGCGTGAGCAGCGCGGCCGTCTCCCCGCGGTTCGGCCCGATCGCGCTCGCGCTCGTCCGCCGCGAGGCCGAGCCGGGGACAACCGTGAGCGTGGGCGAACAGGCTGCCGTTGCCGAGGTCGCCGAGCTGCCCTTCGCGCCCTGCTAGACGGACACCTGAGCGACCTTGAGTCGGTTACCGTCGGGGTCGCAGACCACTATGAAGCGTGCGCCGTCGGCCATCGTCTCAATCGGGCCGGGGGCGATCGCGCGATCCTCGATCCCGCTCACGAACGCGTCCAGGTCATCGACGAGCAAGGTGTGCAGCGCACTGCCGGCACGGTCGGGCTCGGCGAGAATGTAGAGCCAGCTCGAGTCCGTCAGCCGCCATGCGGCCTCGCTGTCGTTCGGGATCAGGTCGGCCGGGCGGCCGGCGAAGCGCTCGTACCACTCGATCGAGCTGTCCCGTTCGACGACGGGGATGCTTGAGAAGACGTGCAGGAAGCGCATCGGGCGACCCTACCCGTATGCCTGCGCGGGCATGCCGTGCGGCGGCCATCTGCTCGCCTCATTTGCCCCGCCGGCGTTCGCGGTGTTCTGCCATTTCGCGGTGGTGTTCGGCGACCTCCGCACGAGCCCGTTGATCCAGCTTCGCTATTTCTGCCCGGGTCAAGCGATGAGGCTTCGTTGCTGGGGCGGTTTCTGTGTGGCCGGGGACATGGCATAGACCGCATCGGCGGCTGCGAGGTCAAGTCCCAGTGTCACGATTACCCTTGGAGGGGATGGAGAAGGACGGGGATAAGCCGCGCACAGAGCAGACGCCCGAGGGCCTGACCGTACCGGTGCCCAGGCGCGAGGACTTCTTCACGAACCTCAGGAAGCTGGCGGACCCGGACAAACCGGTGGTTGAGGACGAGGACCCATCGCCGCCACACGGCGACCCGCTGGCCTAGCAACCAGCCGCCAGGCCGGCCCTCTCCAAGTCGCCCCACAGCGGCTTTCCATCCTCGACCATCAGCCTGTTGCGGATCAGATTGAACATCCGCCACGCGGTCTTGTACGTCACGCCAAGCTCGCGCTCGAGCTGCTTGGCTGAGACTCCGCAGCGGGTGCTCGTCATCAGATGGATCGCGAAGAACCACAGGTGCAGCGACGTGGAGGACTTGTGGAAGATCGTGCCCGCCAGCGGATGCAGGTGGTGGCCGCAGGAGTCGCAGTCCCAGGCCGGACGTTCGCGGACCTTGTGGAACTTGCGCTCGCGCTCGCACTTGGGGCACTCCGCGTGCGATCCGTCCTCGGAGTAGCGGTCGCGCCACATCCAGGCGAGGCAGGCGGCATCGTCGGGGAACTCGCGCGTGAACTCCATCAGCGGGTAGGACGATTCGAAGGCGTGGGCGCGGACCGGTCGTCCGCGTTCAACGGGAGGAATCGCGTCTCCTGCGAGTCCAGGCGCGGACCAGAGCGATGTCACCGAGGACGAAGCCCACAAGCGCCAGGAACAGGACCGCTGCGATCAGCATCGGCCAGGAGCTAACCACGAGCTCTACCCCCTGTCAAGGGATAAGCGTGATACACGTCACACAGGCAATGGTTGCGTGACGGTTATACTTGCGGGCATGCAAGTATCTTCCTCGGCTCCCGCGCAGGTGGACCGCACGGCGCTCACGCGCGACATGTACGCGCTCGCCAGCTACCTGATGCGCAGCACGAACGTCGGAGCCTTCAACCTGATCGCCGAGCTCGACCTCTCGTTCACGCAGATCAAGGCCCTGTGCGCGCTGGACATGGAGGGCGAGGACCGCTCGGTGAAGGCGCTGGCGGACTCGATGAAGGTCTCGCTCCCGGCCATGAGCCGCGCGATCGACGGCCTGTACGAGCGCGGCTTCGTGGATCGCCGGGAGGACCCGCTCGACAGGCGCATGAAGCGCCTCAGCCTGACCGCGTCGGGACGTGCCATCACGAGCTCCCTCAACGAGACCCGCCTGGCGACGTTGGAGGCGTTCCTCGTCTCGCTCTCAGACGAGGAGGCCAGAGCCCTCACGCAGGCGCTCAAGCTGATCCTCGCCGACCGCGGCGAGATCGCCGATCTGCGACCTGCGCCAAGCGGGGGCACGTCGTGAGCAGGAGCATCTCAAGCCTCAGGATGAGCGAGGAGAACCGCCGCTGGTGGGCGCTCGCGGCGATGTGCTTCGCGCTTTTCATGATCATGCTCGACAACACCGTCGTCAACGTCGCCCTGCCGTCGATCCAGCGCAGCCTGCACTCGACCACCTCGACGCTCGAGTGGACGGTCAACGCATACACGCTCTCCTTCGCGGTGCTGCTGGTGACGGGCGGGCGTCTGGGCGATCTGTTCGGCCGCCGCAAAATATTTCTCGCGGGCGTGATCATCTTCGGCGTCTCGAGCGCCGCGATCGGCTTCTCACCCAGCGACACCTGGCTCGTCGTCTGGCGCGCGATACAGGGGGCGGGCTCGGCGCTGATGATGCCGGCGACCCTGTCGATCATCACGAACGCCTTCCCCCCGCACGAGCGCGGCAAGGCGATCGGCACATGGGCCGGCGTTTCAGCGATGGCGCTGGCGATCGGCCCCGTCGTCGGCGGCTTTCTCGTGCAGAGCGTCAGCTGGCAGTCGATCTTCTTCCTGAACGTGCCCGTCGCCGCCGGCGCGATCGTGATCACCCTGTTCGCCGTGCGCGAGTCGCGCGATGAGACCGTCGCGCGCAGCGTGGACGTGCCCGGAGTGCTCACGCTCACGCTCGGCCTGGCCGCGCTGGTGCTGGCGCTCGTGCAGGGCAACGAATGGCATTGGGGCTCGGAACTCGAGCTCAGCATGTTCGCGATCGCCGCCATCGGCCTGGGCAGCTTCGTCCTGGTCGAGCTCCACCGGCGCGTGCCGATGGTCGACTTCGGCTTCTTCCGCTCGCGCACGTTCGCCGGCGCCAACATCGTCGCGTTCATCGTCAGCTTCGCGATGCTCGCGATGTTCTTCTTCCTGGCTCTGTACATGCAGAACATCCGCGGCTACTCGCCGCTCGAGGCCGGCGTCCGCTTCCTTCCCGCCACGATGATGATCATCGTCGTGGCCCCGCTCGCGGGTAGGCTCGCGGACCGGATCGGCTCGCGGCCGCTGATGACGGTCGGCCTTCTGGCCGTCTCGGGCTCGCTGTTCTGGCAGTCCCACCTGACCGTCTCAAGCGGCTACGGCGCGCTTTTGCCCGGCTTTCTGCTGATGGGCGTCGGCATGGGCCTCGTGATGTCGCCGATGAGCCTCGCGGCGATGAACGCCGTCGATCAGGCCAAGGCCGGCGTCGCATCGGGCATCCTTTCGATGAACCGCATGGTCGGCGGCACCTTCGGCGTGGCCGTCCTCGGCGCGATGGTCTCGACGCTCGGGCGCTCACAGCTCGACAAGCTGCTGCCGGCGGTGCCGGCGGCGGCACGGGCGCGCCTGGCCGGCAGCCTCGGCTCGGGCGCGACGCTGCAAGGGGTCCCCGCGCGGGTCCTCGCTGCCAGTCACGAGGCCTTCGTCTACGCGCTCAGGGACGGCCTGCGCCTGAGCGCCGCCGTCGCTCTGCTCGGGGCCGTGCTGGCGTGGCTGCTCGTCCGCAAGACGAGTCCCGCGGCCGCCCCGCAGAAGATCGATCAGCACGCCGCCGTACCCCGCGCGCCCGCCCCGCAGGCGGTCGCCGAGACCGTCCACGCCTGAGCGCTCCCTCGAGAGGAGCCGCGCCCGACCGCCACGCCCGCGGCTCCCGGCCCGGCTAGGATTGCGGGAGATCCGTCCCCGACCGGCGAGGTTCAAGAGCACGTGGCAATCGATCTTCAACAAGTCTCCGAGGTGGACGTCGAACCCGGAGAGCTGCCCCGCACGATGGCCGCATGGGTCATCCGCCAGGAGCGCGAGGGCGAACCGCGCGACGCCTTTCAGGTCGAGGAGATCGAGGTTCCCCAGCCCGGGGCGTTCGAGGTGATCGTCCGCGTGATGGCGGCGGGCGTCAACTACAACAACGTGTGGGCGGCCCTCGGCAAGCCGGTCTCGGTGTTCCGCTACCACCCCGAGGAGGACCACCACATCGGGGGCTCGGATGCCTCCGGGATCGTCTGGAAGGTGGGCGCGGGCGTGACGCGCTGGAAGCCCGGCGACGAGGTCGTCGTGCACTGCAACCAGGCCTCCTACGAGGACCCCGAGGTTCACGGGCTCGACCCGCTGGCCGCCCCCTCTCAGAAGATCTGGGGCTATGAGACCAGCTGGGGCTCGTTCGCCCAGTTCGCGAAGGTCCAGGCCCAGCAGCTTTTGCCCAAGCCCGAGGCGCTGAGCTGGGAGGAGGCGGCCTCCTATGGCCTCGTCTACTTCACCGCCTATCGCATGCTGATCACGCGCTGCAAACTCCAGGCGGGCCAGCGCGTGCTGATCTGGGGGGCGGCCGGTGGCCTCGGCGTGTTCGCCACGCAGCTCTGCGCGGCCGCCGGCGCCCACTCGGTCGGCGTCGTCTCCTCGGCCGAGAAGGGCGAGCTCGTCAAGCGCCTGGGCGCGGTCGACTACATCGACCGCGGCGAATTCGCCGGCATGATGCGCAGGGGCGGCGAGAGCGAGGCGGAGGAGAGCGAGCGCTTCAAGGTCTCCCGGGGATTCGCAAAGCGCGTCAAGGAGGTGCTCGGCGACGCCCCCGACATAGTCTTCGAGCACGTCGGCAAAGCGACGTTCCCGACGTCGGTCTTCACCGTCAAGACCTTCGGCAAAGTGGTCATCTGCGCCGGCACCACCGGCATCGACGTCGACTTCAACGTCGCCTACCTGTGGATGCGCCAGAAGGAGATCCTCGGATCGCATTTCGCCAACGCATACGAGTGCACGAAGGCCAACGAGCTGATCGAGAGCGGCCAGATCCGCCCCGTGCTGTGGCGCACGCTCGGCTTTGACGGCGTCGCCGAAGCGCACCAGCTGATGCTCGAAAACAAGCATCTCGGCAAGATCGCGATCCTCGTCGGCGCCGCTTCCGAGGGCGGGGGCAGGACGGCTGAAGGGCCGCCGGCGATCCATGCGGAGGTCGGCGCCTGATGGCCGGCACGGTGATCGTCCCGTGGTATGCGACCGGCTTTCGCGCGAACGACTTCGAGACCGCCCTCAACCAGGTCGCGGCGACCGCGCTGCGCTACGGAGCGGACTCATACGGCGTCTACCGGGCGCGCGACGACCGCTACCGCTTCCAGCAGTTCGCCTCCTTCCAGGAGCACCTGGACTTCGAACGCTACTGGGACGGCCCCGAGATGACCGACTTCCGCGTGCGCCACTCGAGCTGGTACCAGGTGCCCGTGCTGTATGGCTGGTGGGATCAGACGGCCAGCGGCGCGATCATCCTCGAGTCCTCGCTTCCGGCCAACGGCCACGGCAACGGGCACGGCACGCACGCGCTCGAAGACGCATAGGCGCACACGGCCCGCGGCGCGCGCTCGCCGCGTCGGTGGTCCGCCTCAATCCTGTTCGAGCGGCGCCATCGTCAGGCCCGCGCCACGGAGCTGCTCCCAGTAGTGCTCGGCCGCCTCCTGGTGGCCCGAGTAGACGAGCGCCAGGCCGGCGGTGTGAACCGTGTTTGCGAGCTGGTGGCCGCGCTCGAGCGTGATGCCCGGTATGTAGCGCGCGAGCGTGCGCGCGACGTGGTCGAAGGTGTTGTGATCGTCGTTGCGCACGATCACCTTCCACGAGCCCCCAAGGCCGCTCCCGGGATCGCGAATGCGCGGCGCCTCAACCGTCTCGCTCACGCGCCTAAGGATAAAGCCCGCGGTGCGACCGTACAATTGTGGCATGAGCGACGATCAGTCCCCGCGGCTGCCCGAGCCCGACCGGCCGTGGATGATCCGCACCTACGCCGGGCACTCCACCGCGAAGGCGTCCAACGAGCTCTACCGGCGCAACCTGCAGAAGGGACAGACGGGCCTGTCGGTCGCCTTCGATCTGCCCACCCAGACCGGCTATGACCCCGACGACGAGCTCGCGCGCGGAGAGGTGGGCAAGGTCGGCGTCTCGATCTCACACCGCGGCGACATGGCCACGCTGATGCACGGCATCCCGCTCGCGGAGATGAACACCTCGATGACGATCAACGCGACCGCGGCCTGGCTCCTGGCCCTGTACATCGTCGTGGCCGAGGACGAGGGAGCCGATCAGAGCCAGCTGCAGGGCACCACCCAGAACGACATCCTCAAGGAGTTCCTGGCGCGGGGCACCTACGCCTTCCCGCCCGCTCCCTCGATGCGGCTGATCGCCGACATGATCGCCTACACGGTCGAGCACGTGCCCAAGTGGAACCCGATCAACATCTGCTCCTACCACCTGCAGGAGGCGGGCGCGACGCCGGTGCAGGAGATCGCCTACGCGATGAGCGACGCGATCGCGGTGCTCGACGCCGTGCGCGAGAAGGTCCCGCCCGAGCGCGTTGAACAGGTGTTCGGGCGGATCTCGTTCTTCGTGAACGCGGGCGTGCGCTTCATCGAGGAGCACGCCAAGCTGCGCGCGATGTCGATCCTGTGGGAAGAGCTCGGGCGCGAGCGCTACGGGGTCAGCGATCCGCGCCATCTGCGCTTCCGCTACGGCGTCCAGGTCAACTCGCTGGGGCTGACGGAGGCGCAGCCCGAGAACAACGTCCAGCGCATCGTGCTCGAGGCGCTGGCGGTGACACTCGGGCGAGACGCGCGCGCGCGGGCGATCCAGCTGCCCGCGTGGAATGAGGCGCTCGGCCTGCCGCGGCCGTGGGACCAGCAGTGGTCGCTTCGCATCCAGCAGGTGCTCGCCTATGAGACCGACATCCTCGAGTACCCGGACATCTTCGCCGGCTCGAAGGTGATGGACGGCCTCGTCGCCGAGATGCTCGAGGGATCGCGCGCGGAGATGGCGGTCGTGGCCGAGCACGGCGGCGCCGTCGAGGCCGTGCCGTACATGAAGAGCGCCCTCGTCGACTCCCACCGCGAGCGTATCCGCCGGATCGAGGCCGGTAGCCAGGTCGTCGTCGGCCAGAACCGCTTCACCGAGTCCGAGGTCTCACCGCTCACCGCCGACGCGCAGGGCGGCATCCTGGTCGTCGATCCGGCGCTTGAAGCCGAGCAGATCGAGGCGGTGCGCCGCTGGCGCTCACAGCGCGACCAGGCCGCGGTCGACGCGGCTCTCGCAGCGCTGGCCGAGGTGGCCGCAGATCAGGACAGCCGCGAGAACCTGATGGTCGCGACGATCGCCGCCGCCCGCGCGGGCGCCACCACCGGCGAGTGGGCGGGCGCCCTGCGCGCGGTGTTCGGCGGCTACCGGGCGCCGACCGGCGTCGGCGATGCAGCGCCGGCGACGCCCGACGCGGACCTCAGCGAGCTGCGCCTGGAGGTCTCGCGGCTCAAGGAGGCGCTCGGCCGCCGACCGAAGATCCTCGTCGGCAAGCCCGGCCTGGACGGCCACTCCAACGGCGCCGAGCAGATCGCCGTGCGGGCGCGCGACTCGGGTATGGACGTGGTCTATGAGGGGATCCGCATGACCCCCGCCCAGATCGCGGCCTCGGCGCTGCAGGAGGGCGTGCACGTGGTCGGCCTATCGATCCTCTCCGGCTCCCATCGCGAGCTGATCCCGGCCGTGATCGAGGCGCTGCGAAAGGAGGGAGTCACGGCGCCGGTGGTGGTGGGGGGCATCATCCCCGAGCAGGACGTGGCGCTGCTCGAGCGCGCGGGCGTGGCGGCCGTCTACACGCCCAAGGACTTCGACATCACGCGCATCATGCGCGACATCGTCGAGCTGGTCGGCGCCGGCGCCGGCGCAGCCGCGCTGAACGGCGAGCGTCCCACCGCCAACGGCTCCGCGTGAGCAGCCACGGAGCCGCCCTCGGCGCGCGCCTGCGCGAGCGTGACCTGAGCGCGGCCCCGCCCGCCCTGAACCTGCTGGAGAGCACGACCGCCGCCGACCGCGAAGAGTCCGCGAGGCTTCTCGCCGAGCTCTCCCCGTCAGCGCTCGGCGGCGAGGCGCCCGGGCATGTGATCGGCGTCACCGGCCCGCCCGGCGCGGGCAAGTCGACGCTCCTGTCGGCCCTCCTGAGGGCCTGGCTCGGTGAAGGGCTGAGCGTCGCGATACTCGCCGTCGATCCGAGCTCGCGCCGCTCGGGCGGCTCGCTGCTCGGAGATCGCGCGCGTATCGACTTCGATCCGGGCGAGCGCGCGGTCCTGATCCGCTCCACCGCCGCCGGCGAGCGCATGGGCGGCTTGGCCTGGGCCACGCGCGCGGCGGCGCACGCGCTGGCCGCGGCGTTCGACGTGGTCGTCGTGGAGACGGTCGGGGTCGGCCAGGGCGAGACCGAGATCGCCGACCTGGCGGACACGGTCGTGGTCGTGGTGCAGCCCGGCAGCGGGGACGTCCTTCAGTTCCTGAAGTCCGGCATCACCGAGATACCCGACGTGCTCGTCGTGACGAAGGCCGATCTCGGCGAGATCGCGACGCGCACGCGGCGCGACCTCGACTCCGCCCTGCGCTCGCTCGGCTCGAGCTCCACGCCCGTGCTCGCGGTCTCCTCGCTGTCTCCGCAGCGTGGCATCGAGGAGCTCGTGGCGGCGCTCGCCGGGCACCGCGCCGCGGTGGACATCCCGTCACGGCGCCTGCGCGCCCGGCGGGCCGGCGCGCTGAGCGATTTCGCGGTCGAGCACGGCGAGCGCGGTCTGCGCGCCCTCGGAGGCCGCCGCGCGGCCGAGCAGCTGCTCGACGCCCAGGAGCCCCAGCTCGAGGTGCCGGCGCTGCTGGCGGTGCTCGAGCAGGCGCTGGAGCGCTGAGCATGGCACGCGATCTGGCGATGATGTTCGGGGCGTTCGTGCTGGCGAGCGCCCTCGCGGGCGCCTTCGGCGCGGCCAACCTCGGCACCGCGCTGGCGTTCGGGCAGATCGCGTTCGCCGCAACGACCGTGTATGTGATCCTCAGGCACTGAGCAGGGCGCATGCGTCCGTCCACGGGCGCGAGCGGCCCCACCGGCGCGTGGCCCGAGATCCGCGCGTAGCCTCCCGGGCGAGGCGCGCGCCCCCGGCGGGCGCGACTCAGATGTAACGGAATCCTCTCCCGGAAGTCTGTACCTGAAGAGCAGATGATCGTCCTTCTCGTCTTTGCCTTCCTCGCGGGAGCGGGCACGGCCCTGTCGCCGTGCGTGCTGCCGCTGCTGCCGGCACTGCTGTCCGCCGGGGGCGTCGGGGGCCGGCGGCGCCCGCTCGGCGTGGTGCTGGGGCTGTCGATCACCTTCACCGTCACGATCGTGGGCGTGGCCAACGTGGTCGACGGCGTCGGCCTCGGCAGCGATCCGCTGCGCGACATCTCGATCGTCGTGCTGCTGCTGTTCGGGATCGTGCTGCTCCTGCCGGAAGTGGCGGCGAGGCTCGAGGCGCCGCTGTCGCGGCTCGCGCGCTTCGGCCCGCGCTCGACAGGCGACGGCTTTCTCTCGGGCCTGCTCGTGGGCGGCGCGCTCGGCTTCGTCTACACCCCGTGCGCGAGCCCGATTCTGGCGGCCGTCATCTCCGTCAGCGCGGCCTCGGGGAAAACGGTCCTGATCGCGCTCGCCTACGCCTTCGGCTCGGCGCTCGTGCTGCTCGTGCTCACGTTGGGTGGACGCAGACTGCTCGATCGCGCGCGGGCCGCCGGCCGCGGGCCTCTGCTGCAACGGGTGCTGGGCACGATCATGATCCTCACGGCGCTCGCGATCGCCACCAACCAGGACGTCAAGTTCGACCAGTTCGTCGCCCAGCACATACCCGACGTCAACCTGACAGCCTCGCTCGAGTGCTCGCGCACGGTCACGGGCCGGCTGCATGAGATCAGCGGCCGTGAGCCGAAGTTCGCCCCCGCCAACGGATCCTCGGCGTGCTCGGGTTCGGCCACCAAGGTCCATCCGGCCGCGCTCGACGCGAGCCAGGCGACGCTGCTCGCGGCCGCAAGGCATCTGCCAACGCTCGGAGCGGCGCCGGAATTCACGGAAACCCAGGACTGGTTCAACACGCCCGGCGAGCGCCCGCTGTCGCTCTCCTCGCTGCAGGGGCGGGTGGTGCTGGTGGACTTCTGGACCTACACCTGCATCAACTGCATCCGCACGCTTCCCTATCTGAAGGCCTGGGACGCCGCCTATGCGAATAAGGGCCTCACGATCGTCGGAGTCGAGACGCCGGAGTTCGCCTTCGAGCACGAAGCCTCCAACGTGTCCAACGCGATCCATCAGTTCGGCCTGCAGTACCCGGTCGTGCAGGACAACAACATGGGCACCTGGAACGCCTACGGCAACCAGGACTGGCCCGCCGACTACCTGATCGACGCCCACGGGAACGTGCGCTACACGGCCGTCGGCGAGGGCGACTACGCGCAGACCGAAACGGCCATTCGCGCGCTGCTGGCCGAAGCCGGCTACAGCGTGGGCGCGATGAGCCATCCGACCGGCGTGATCGTGCCCTCCGAAGAGGCCACCCCGGAGACCTACCTGGGCACGGCTCGCGCCGAAGGTTGGGTGAAGCCCCCCAAATCGGGGCTCAACGACTACGGGCCGAGCCCGTCTGGGAGCCTCGCGGTGAACGACTTCGCCTTCAGCGGCAGCTGGAACATCGAAGCCCAGCCCGCCACCGCGGTCTCCGGAGCCGGGATCGACCTGGAGTTCCTGGCAAAGCACGTCTATCTGGTGCTGAGCTCAGCCGGCGAACAGCCGCGCTCGGTGCGGGTGCTGCTCGACGGCCGCCCGATCCCCGCCGCCGACGCGGGCTCAGACGTGCACGACGGCGTCGTCACGGTCCGCGGCGAGCGCCTGTACACGCTCGTCTCGCTGCCCGGCGACGAACAGCACCGCCTGTCGCTGCGCTTTGCTCCGGGGGTCACCGGATACGCGTTCACGTTCGGCTGATTCGAGCGTCCCACCCGAGCGCCCGGCCCGCCGGCGGCGAGGGCGAGCGGGCAGCGCGCGCCCTGCCGTTCAAGCGTGCACCGGCAAGCAGGCAAGCGGGGCATACAATGCTGGCGATGGAGGGCTCGATGTCCGAGACGAGCGCGCGCAGCTGGCTGCGCTGCTACCGCTGCTGGTCGCAGGACCTCGAGGTGCAGGTCCACTACGAGGGCATCCACAAGATCGATCCCGAGACCGGCGAGCGCGCGGAAGTCGTCGATGAGCTGCAGGAGGCCGTCGTCCAGTGCCTTGACTGCATGCACGACCAGCCGCACCTGGGCTTCTCCAACGGCCGCGTGGAGCCGATCGAGGACCGCTGGGAGCGGATGATCGCGGGCACCCCCTGGGTCGCCTCGTGCACCGTTGCCGTGGACGCCGACGACGTCGAGAGCTGCTCGGGCCCGGAGGCCGGGGACGCGCTCTCCTACGCCGCCTTCGGAGACCACGGCGTGCGCGAGTTCTTCACGCACGTGCGCTTCCACAAGCACGAAGACGATTCGCGCATCATCGTGCACCTGCTGGTCGAGCTCTACGCGCGCTCGCTGGAGGAGGCCACCGACGTGCTCGAGACGGCTGCGCGCGGCGCGCTGACGATCACCTCGCTGGCCGAGGAGTCACGCCCGCCGGCTGCCGCCGGCGAGACCCACGGGCACGACTAGCCCAGACGCTCCTCGAGCGCCTGCAGCTGGGCGTCCAGCTCGCTCGGCAGGCGGTCGAACTTGTTCAGGTGTTCACGGAACTGCGGAAGCTGGGCGCGCCACTCGTTGACATCGACACGCAGGAGCTCCGCGACATCCTCTTCGGAGACCTCCAGCCCGTGCGTGTCTATGCCGTCCCCCCCGACCGGCGGGATCAGCCCGATCGGCGTCTCCCGCGCCGCGCCGTGCCCGGCGCAGCGTGCGAACACCCAGGCCAGGACGCGCGAGTTCTCGCCGAAGCCGGGCCACAGGTAGCGCCCGTCCTCGTCCTTGCGGAACCAGTTGACGTAGAAGATCTTCGGCAGCTCGACGCCGTCGCGGCGTCCGAGCGCGAGCCAGTGGGCGAAGTAGTCGCCCATGTTGTACCCGCAGAACGGAAGCATCGCGAACGGGTCGAAGCGCAGCTCGCCGACGGTGCCCGCGGCGGCGGCCGTCTTCTCCGAGCTCATCACCGAGCCGAGAAACACGCCGTGCTCCCAGTCGAAGGCCTCGGTCACCAGCGGCACGACGGTCGAGCGCCGCCCGCCGAACAGCATCGCGTCGATCGGCACGCCGACGGGGTCCTCCCACTCCGGCGCGATCGCGGGATCCTGCGAGGCGGGGGTGGTGAAGCGGGCGTTCGGATGCGCGGCCGGCGTCTGGGCCTCCGGCGTCCAGTCGTTGCCGTGCCAATCGGTCAGGTGCTCGGGCACCTCCCTGCTGAGACCCTCCCACCACACGTCGCCGTCGTCCGTCTTGGCGCAGTTGGTGAAGATCGTGTTGCGCTCGATCGTGCGGATGGCGTTGGGGTTGGTCTCCACGCCGGTGCCCGGCGCGACCCCGAAGAAGCCGGCCTCGGGATTGATCGCGTACAGCCTGCCGTCCTTGCCGAACTTCATCCAGGCGATGTCGTCGCCGATCGTCTCCACCGTCCAGCCCTCGAGCGTCGGGATCAGCATCGCCAGGTTGGTCTTGCCACAGGCGCTCGGAAAGGCGCCGGTGATGTACTTGACCTCGCCCTCGGGGGAGGTCAGCTTGAGAATCAGCATGTGCTCGGCCATCCAGCCCTCGTCGCGCGCCATCGCCGAGGCGATGCGCAGCGCAAAGCACTTCTTGCCGAGCAGCGCGTTGCCGCCGTAGCCGGATCCGAAGGACCAGATCTCCCGCGTCTCGGGGAAGTGCACGATGTACTTGTTCTCGGCGTTGCACGGCCACGGCACGTCCTCGACGGGATGCGCGGGATCGGAGTCGAGCGGCATCCCCACCGAGTGCACGCAGGGCACGAAGTCGCCGACGCTGCCGAGCGCGTCGAGCGCGCCCTGGCCCATGCGCGTCATGATGCGCATGTTCACGGCCACGTAGGGGGAGTCCGTGAGCTGTACGCCGACGTGGCTCTTGTCCGAGCCCAGCGGACCCATCGAGAACGGCACCACGTACATCGTGCGGCCCTTCATCGCGCCTTCGAACAGCTCGTTCAGGGTCTCGCGCATCTCCTGCGGGTCGCGCCAGTTGTTGGTCGGCCCCGCCTCCTGCTCGGTGGCCGAGCAGATGAACGTGCGGTCCTCGACACGCGCGACGTCATCGGGGTCTGAGAGGGCGAGATAGGAGTTGGGCCGCTTGGCCTCGGACAGGTGCGTGAAGGTTCCGGCCTCGACGAGCTCGGCGCACAGCCGGTCGTACTCCTCGGCCGAGCCGTCGCACCAATGGATCGTGTCGGGTTCGGCCAGCGCCGCCACCTGCTCGACCCAGGCCAGCAGGCGCTCGTTCTTGGTGGGGGCGGTGGCGGTGGTATTCATGACTTCCAAGCGGCTCCCTCGTGTCGCGGTCGTGCTCGTGCGCCCCTGCTTGAGCGCTATCGAACGTTCGCCGGAATCGCCGGCGAACGGAAAAACGCCCTCTGGGGGCGATCTGAAGAGCCTATCGCACGGCTAGTCGACGTTGCCCTCGGCCTCGCCCCCGCCGGGGTTCTTGCGCGGTACGAGCACGAGCCGCTTGAACTCGGCCACGAGCACTCCGTCCTGGTTGAGCACCCGCGTGTGCACCTTCACGGTGCCGCGGTCGGGCTTCGATCTCGACTCCTTCTTCTCGAGCACCTCGGACTCGCAGTACAGCGTGTCGCCGTGGAACACGGGTGCCGGGTGCATGAGCTCTTCGGTGGCGAGGTTCGCGATCGCCTTGCCGCTGACATCGCTCACCGACATGCCGAGCGCCAGCGAGTAGACGAGCGGGCCCACCACCACGTTGCGCCCCTGCTGGGACTTGGCCGCGTACACGTCGTTCAGGTGCAGCGGGTGATGGTTCATCGTGATCAGGCAGAACAGGTGGTCGTCTGACTCGGTCACCGTCTTGGCGGGCCAGTGCTTATAGACGTCGCCCACCTCGAACTCCTCCAGGTAGCGGCCATAGGGGTGGGCGCCGCTCGCCTCGCGCGCAGCCTGATCGGTCTCTACGGACTGGGTCTCGCTCGTCACGCTCATGGGTCTCTCGGGGTCTCCTTTGGCCGCTGTTCACCGAGAACTCTAGATGGTCACTCTGCGCACCGGCGCTCCCAACCCCCGGGCCGGCGCGGGCTCGGCCGGCGCGCGCTGAGGCCGGCGGCGGCGACCGCCGTTCGGTCCGCGGGCGAAGTTGTCTCCAGAAAAACAATACGATCGTGGGCATGCGCAACCCCCGCGACTTCTTCAAGCCACTGGCCATCGACGCGCCCGAGCCGGCCCGGGAGATCCCGTTCAAGCCGTCCCGGATGATCCACTTCCTCGACTTCTCCAACGAGAAGATGGTCGCCAAGGTCCCCGATATCGCGCCGACCGTGGACATCCTGCTCGGCAACCTCGAGGACGCCGTGCCGCTTGACAAGAAGGAGGCGGCACGCGCCGGGCTGATCAAGGTGGGCCGCGAGATGGACCTCGGGGACACCGCCCTGTGGACGCGGGTCAACGAGCTGGCCTCGCCGTATGTGCTGGACGACCTGACCCAGCTGGTAAGCGAGATCGGGCACAAGCTCGAGGTCATCATGGTCCCCAAGATCGAGGGCCCGTGGGACATCCACTACGTCGATCGCCTGCTCGCCCAGCTCGAGGCCAAGGCCGGTCTCGAGCGCCCGATCCTCGTGCATGCGGTGCTCGAGACCTCCCAGGGAGTGGCCAACCTGGAGGAGATCGCGAGCGCCAGCCCACGCATCCAGGGCATGAGCTTCGGCCCGGCCGACCTGGCCGCGTCGCGGCGCATGAAGACCACCCGCGTCGGCGGCGGGCACCCGGGCTACCGCACAATCGCGGACCCTGACCCAAACGACCCGCACGCGCCCCGCGCCAGCTACCAGCAGGATCCCTGGCACTACTCGATCGCCCGCATGGTCGACGCCTGCACCGCCGTCGGCGCGCTGCCCTTCTACGGCCCCTACGGCGACATTCGCGACGAGGAGGGCTGCGAAATCCAGTTCCGCGCCTCGTTCCTTCTGGGCTGCGTGGGCGCCTGGTCGCTGCATCCGGCACAGATCGCGATCGCGAAGCGCGTCTACTCCCCCGATCCCGCGGAGGTCGCGTTCGCCAAAAAGGTGATCGAGGCCATCCCCGACGGCCGCGGCGTGCACATGATCGACGGCAAGATGCAGGACGACGCCACCTGGAAGCAGTGCAAGGTGATGGTCAACCTCGCCGAAATGCTCGCCCGCAAGGATCCCGAGCTCGCCGAGGCCTACGGGCTGGTTCCGGCAAGCGTCTGACGGACCCTTCGCGGGATCTGGTTCGTCCAGCCCGAACATCCGCCGTCCAGCCCGCGCATCCGCGGTTCAGTCGATCGCGATCTCTGCCGATTGTCCCCCATGAGCCTGAAATGGCCCAGGGCAGACTACGCGCGGAGGGCATCTCGACGTCTCCTTTGCGCGGCAGTCGGGCTGTGTGCCGGCATCGCGTCGGGCCCCGCGACCGTCGACGGCGTCCTCGACGGCGGCAGAAGCCTCTCGCCCGGTAGCTACCGGATGTCGCTTGTTGCCACCGACGCCGCCGGCAGGACGACCGCCGCGCAGCACCCCACCTTCACGCTGCTGGGCTGATCAAGCCACCAGCGGGTTGCGGACGTTCAGCTCGGGGTACCAGCTGAAGTCGCGATCGCTGCTCCACAGCTCGCTCACGCCCGCAGCCAGGCACACCGCCGCGATTCGCGCGTCGTGGACCTTCGGCCCAAGCGGCCGCGCGCCGGCGAGCAGGCTGCGCAGGCGCGGCCACTGGCCCGGTGGCTCGCCAAGCAGCCGCGCTCCGGGTGTGGAGATCCACGCATCGAGAGCGCTCAGAGCAGCGTCGATCTGAGGCTCCCGCCAGAGACGAGCATCCGTGAGCACCGAGTAGAACTCGCCCGCGACGATCCATGGCAGGCCCCACGCCGGTTCGCCCACCAGCTGCTCCATCGCGGCAAGCGCGCGCCCGTGAGCTCGCGAGGACGTGTTGCAGGCGTATACGAGAATGTTCGTGTCGACCGCGATCACGGCGCGTCGCGGTCATAGATGGCCGCGCGAATCGCGTCCCAGTCATCGGGGTCCACGCCGGGCAACGCCTCCAACCGGCAGGTGACCGGCTTGAAAGCCGCGTGGGTTGGGTCCGGACCTTCCTGCATCACCTTGCCGAGACCGCGCTCGACCAGCGTTCGAAGCGTCGTGCCCTCCTGCCGGGCCCGCTCCTTGGCCTGCGCGAGCAGACCGTCGGCAATATCTATGGTTGTCTTCACCCATATGACCATATCAAGCGCCGGATAGTCGCCCCCCGCCCGGGTGACTAGCACCGCCGGCGTCCGGCGCGTCACCGCCGAGTCGCCTGCATATAGGGTTCCGACGCCCGTGCCCAAACTGGACAACAGATCATGAGATTCTTCGAGTACGAGGCGCGCGAGATCGTCAAGCGCGCCGGCATCCCCGTCACCGACTACGGCTTCACGACCGACCCGGCCGAGGCCGCCGTGATCGCGCGACGCATCGGCGGGCCGACGGTGATCAAGTCGCAGGTCCTCTCCGGCGGGCGGATGAAGGCCGGCGGAGTCAAGTTCGCCGACACCCCCGAGCAGGCGCACGAGCACGCCGCGGAGATCCTCAGGCTCGAGATCGGCGGGCAGTTGCCGCGCGGGGTGCTGGTAGACCCGCGGGCCGAGGTCGAGCAGGAGTACTACGCGGGCGTCGTCTGGGACGGCATCCAGAAGCAGCCGGTGATGATCTTCTCGCCGGTGGGCGGCATCGACATCGAGCAGGTCGCGGAGGAGCAGCCCGAGGCGGTCGGCAGGCGGCACTTCTCGAACGTCCTGCCGCTGTCGGACTTCCAGGCCAAGGAGGTGATCGCCTCGACCGGCGTCACCGGCTCGGCGCTCAACAAGCTCGTCCCGATCGTCACCCGCCTGGCGAGGCTGTTCGTGGAGAACGACATGACGCTGGCGGAGATCAACCCGCTGGGAGCGCTCGCGGACGGCTCGTTCGTGGCCCTGGACGCGCACATGGAGATCGAGAACGAGGCGCGCGGACGCCACAAGCAGCTGCTCAGAGATCTGGGCGTGGGTGAGCAGGAGACCCGCCAGGCCCGTGAGGCGACGCCGTTCGAGCTCGCCGGCGAGCGGGTTGACGCGACCGATCATCGCGGCGTGGCGGGCAACGTGACCGAGTTCGACGGCAACCTCGGCTTGGTGATCGGCGCGGGCGGGGGCTCGCTGACGCTGTTCGACGCCGTCCGCGCCCACGGCGGGCGGCCGGCCAACTACTGCGAGATCGGCGGCAACCCCTCGGTGGCGAAGGCCTGCGGGCTGGCCAAGCTGGTGCTCAGCAAGCCGGGAGTCGACAAGATCGCGGTGATGATGTCGATCGTGTCGAACACGCGCGTTGACATCGTCGCGCGCGGCGTCATCAAAGCCTGCCTGGAGCTCGGCCATGACCCGGCCGAGAAGATCGCGATCTTCCGCATTCCCGGCGCGTGGGAGGAGGAGGGCTTCAAGATCCTCGAGCGCTACGGGGTCGACTACGCCAACCGCAGCGTCTCCCTGAACGAGGCCGCGCGCCGCGCCGTCGAGAAGATCCAGGGGGTGGCGGCGTAATGTCGATCCTGATCGACGCACAGACGACGTTCATCGTCCAGGGCATAACCGGACGAGAGGCCGTCAACCTGACGCGCGAGTGCCTTGACTACGGCGCCGGCGCGAAGATCGTCGGCGGCGTCACTCCCGGGCGCCTCGGGCGCGAGGTCCACGGCGTGCCGGTGTTCGACACGGTCGGCCAGGCGGTCGCCCACCACGGCTCGCCGATCGACGGCTCGGTCGTGACGGTCCCCCCCGCCTTCACCAAGGATGCGGTGTTCGAGGCGATCGAGAACGGGGTCAAGCTGGTCGTGATCGTGACCGAGCGCATCCCCCGCCGCGACGTCGCCCAGATGGTCGAGCTCGCAAACCTGCGCGGCGCGCGCATCATCGGCCCCAACTGCCTGGGGATCATCGTCCCGGACGTGATCAAGATGGGCGGCATCGGCGGACCGGCCAGAAACGCGGCGCAGGCATACACGCCCGGCCCGATCGGCGTGATCTCACGCTCCGGCGGGATGACGACGGAGATGTCCTCGACCCTCAGCGCCGCCGGGCTCGGACAGTCCACCGCCGTGTCGATCGGCGGCGATGCGATCATCGGCCAGAGCTACGCCGAGCTGATGCCGCTGTTCGAGGCCGACGAGCAGACCGAGGGCATCGTCATCTACACCGAGCCGGGCGGGCGCATGGAGGCCGAGCTGGCGCGCTGGGTGCTCGAGAACCAGTCGCGCCTCCCGGTCGTCGCGTTCATGGCGGGGCGCTTCATGGACGAGATGCCGGGCATGAGCTTCGGCCATGCGGGCACGATCGTGGAAGGCCGCGAGGACACGGCCACGGAGAAGATCGCCCGCCTCGCGCAGGCCGGCATCACCGTCGCCGAGCGGATCGAGGACATCCCCGAGATGATCCGATCCAAGATCGCCGCCGGGAGCGCAGCGTGAGGAAGGATGGGATCTTCATCGCGGTCGAGGTGGACGACGCCGCGGCCGCCGACGTCGAGCTCGCTCGCGCCCTGACCGAGGCCTGCCCGGTCGACATCTTCACCCGCGCAGACGACGACTCCCTGCAGATCGTGCAGGAGAACGTGGATGAGTGCGTGCTCTGCCGCCTGTGCCTGGATGCCTCGCCGGCGGGCGTCGTGAAGGTGATCAAGCTCTACGACGGAGACGCTCTGCTCACCTGAGCGGACGGGCCTCGGCGCGTCCTCGCGCGGCGTCCGGGCGCTCGAGGCCCTATCCTGTGCCTAGGAGTGTCGCCGGACGGCGAGGATCATGAACGAGAACGTCTCCCTCATCGTGATGTGCCTGTTCCTGCTCGGCTCGCTTGCGTTCCTGGCCCAGCAGCTGACGGCCTACCACTGACTACGAGAGCTTCCGTTTGCGCGTGCGCTGGCGCTCCTGCTGGGCCTCGACGACTTTCGTGATCAGCTTCAGGAACTGCTCGGGGCCGGTCGCCTTCGCCTGACCGTACGTGAACGCCTCGATCCAGTCGGGCACCTTGCCTTCACGGGCCATCACGTTGAAGAACTCGCGGCGCATGTCGACGCGCACGTGCGCCTCCGCGGCCGCGCCCTTGGTGACCTCGATCTCGGGCATCTGCAGGCGGAAGTGCTGCACATCGCCGCGTCCGCGCAGCTCGACGCCCACGACGAGCTTGATCGGCTCGAGCGCGGGCACTTCCTCGAGGAACCTGCGTGTGGCCAACTCGATCAGCGTCTTGGCATCTTCGGCCATGTGACTGGGACTTCCCTCCGTGACGCGGTCGCTTGGCGGGGATCGGTCAGATCTTATGGCGCTCGAGCAGCTTGCGCCCGATCACCATGCGCTGGATCTCCGAGGTGCCCTCGCCGATCAACAGCAGCGGCGCATCCCTGTAGAGGCGCTCGATCTCATACTCCTTGGAGTAGCCGTAGCCGCCGTGGATGCGCAGGCACTCCTCCACGCAGAAGCGACCGGCCTCCGAGGCGAACAGCTTGGCCATACCGGCCTCGAGGTCCGAGCGCACGCCGGCGTCCTTCAGGCGCGCCGCGCGCAGCGTGAGCAGGCGAGCCGCCTCGACCTGGGTGGCCATGTCGGCGAGCTTGAACTGAATCGCCTGATGCTGGGCGATCGGCTTGCCGAAGGCCTTGCGCTCCTGGGAGTAGCGCAGCCCGAGCTCGAGCGCGCGCTGGGCGATGCCCACGCCGCGGGCGGCGACGTTGACCCGCCCCACCTCGAGCGCATCCATCATCTGCGAGAAGCCCTTGTTCAGACCGGCCTGCTCGCCGCCGAGGATGTTCTCGGCGGGACAGCGATAGCCGTCGAACACGAGCTCGGTGGACTCGACGCCCTTGTAGCCGAGCTTCTTGATCTTGGGCGGCACGGTGAGGCCCGCGAACGCACCCGTGTTCTCGGACACGCCGGGCTCTTTTTCGGCGATGAAGCAGGTGAAGCCGCGATGGCGCGGATCAGCCTCCGGGTCGGTCTTGACGAGCACGAACACGAGCGTCGAGAGCAGGCCGTTGGTCACCCACATCTTCTGGCCGTTGATCTCATAGGTGCCGTCGTCGCGCCTGCGCGCGGACGTCTTGATCGCCTGCACGTCGGAACCGAGCTCGGGCTCTGACAGCGAGAAGGCGGCGCGGATCTCGCCGGTGGCCATGCGCGGCAGGTACTTCTGCTTCTGCTCCTCGTTGCCGAACTTCATCAGCAGGTAGGAGCCGATGAAATGGGTGTTGATGACGCCCGAGATCGATATCCAGCCGCGCGAGAGCTCCTCCACGATCATCGCGTAGGTCGTCAGATCGAGCCCCATGCCGCCGTACTCCTCGGGGATCGTGACCCCGAACAGACCGAGCTCCTTCATCTGCTCGACGATCGGCTCGGGGAAGGAGTCCTCGTGGTCGTAGTGCTCGGCGTTGGGAAGGATCTGCTCGTCCGCGAACTGATGCACCATCTCGGTGATCGCCCTCTGCTCGTCGGTCATGTCGGTGTGGGGGTCGGCGGCCACTGCCATTTACTCATCGCTCCAGGGTCGTTGTCCGGTTGCTGATCGGCTCCTCAGGGAGAATACCGTCGTGAACTTCGCCCGCGATGTGCTCGAGCGCCGGCATCCGCAAAGTCTCGCCCTCGTGGAGCTCGCGCGCGACGGGGGGCGGCGCGAGTGGACGTTCGCCGAGATCTGCGATCGAAGTGCGCGCCTGGCCGGCGCGCTTCAGGCGAGCGGCGTGGGCCGAGGCGACGTCGTGATGACCCTGATCGGCAACCGCTCGGAGTGGGTGGCGGCGATGTGCGCGTGCTTTCGCATCGGCGCCGTCGTGCTGCCCTGCACCGAGCAGCTGCGCGCGAAGGACCTCGGCCTGCGCCTGGCCGTGGCCAGGCCCTCGCTGGTGATCAGCGACGAGCGCAACCGCTCCGAGCTCGAGGCCGCAAAGCCGGAATGCGAGGTCTGGCTGGTGCCCGACGAGGCGTTGTTCGCCGCCCCGCCCGCACCGGCGGTCGAGCTGGCCGCCGAGGATCCCTGCCTGATCACCTTCACGAGCGGCACCTCCGGCGAGGCCAAGGCGGTGGTGCACGCTCAGCGCTACCTGAACGGCCAGCTCTTGCAGGCATCCAACTGGCTGGGGGCAGAGCGCGGCGAGCTCGTGTGGTGCACCGCGGCCTCCGGCTGGTCGAAGTCGGCGCGCAACGTGTTCATCGCGCCGTGGCTGTCGGGCGCCGCGGCACTGCTGCACGACGCGCGCTTCGATCCGCACGAGCGCCTCGAGCTGCTGCGCTCCGAGCGGGTGAGCGTCCTGTGCATGGCGCCGACCGAGTATCGCGTGATCGCCAAGCGCGCCACGCCGCCGCCGCTGCCGGACCTGCGCGGGATGGTGGCCGCGGGCGAGGCGCTCGACCCGGAGGTGCTGCGCGCCTTCAGGGAGAGCACGGGCCTTGAGATACGCGACGGCTACGGCCAGACGGAGACCGGGCAGATGACCGGCGCCCCGCCGGGCGAGCGGGCGCGGCCCGGCTCGATGGGCAGAGCCCTCCCCGGCGTGGGCCTGACGTTGAAGGAGGGCGAGCTGATCGCCGACCCCGAGACGGTGCCGACGTTCTTCCTCGGATACCTCGGCGAGGGCGTCGAACGCGGCCAGGACGGCGGCTGGAGCGTCGATGACCGCCGCGCGGGCGGGCCCTGGCATACCGGGGATCTGGTCAGCGAGGACGCCGACGGCTGGCTCTACTTTCAGGGGCGAAACGACGATGTGATCGTCTCGGCCGGCTACCGCATCGGGCCGTTCGAGGTCGAGTCGGCGCTCGTCGCGCACCCGGCGGTGGCCGAGGCCGCGGCGGTGGCCTCGCCCGATGCCGAGCGCGGGGCGGTCGTGCGCGCGGTCGTCGTGCTGCGCGAGGGCGCCTACTCGCCCTCGCCCGAGCTCGCGCGCGAGCTGCAGGAGCACGTCAAGCGCGAGACCGCCCCCTACAAGTACCCGCGCATCATCGACTTCGTCTCAGAGCTGCCGAAGACCTCGAGCGGCAAGGTCAGGCGAGCTGCTCTGCGACCTGAGCGCTAGCGCCCGCGCGCTCGAAGTCCCGCTCGAGCGCGTCGACCTCCTGCTGCACGCCGCCGGCGGGCGGGCGCAGGAACAGCCAGGTCGCGAGCACTCCGAACGAGACGCACACCGCGGCGACCACGTAGGCGAGGTGATAGCCGCCGGTCAGGGCGCTGTCCAGCGTGTGCCCGCTGGCCGTGAGCGCCCTGGTGTGGTCGGTGGCGATCGTTCCCAACGCCGCCAGACCGATCGCCCCGAACAGCTGCACCGAGACGTTGACGATGCCCGAGGCGAGCCCCGCGTCCTGCTTGGGCGCGTCCGCCATGCCGATCGTGAGCAGCGGTAGGAAGGAGGCGCCCGCGCCGAGTCCCAGCAGCAGGAAGGCGAAGAACAGGCCCGGGAAGTAGCTCTCGTGCACGCCGGCCACGGCGAGCAGCAGCAGCCCGCCCGCGATCCCCGCGAGCCCCGCGCTCAGCGTCTGCAGCGAGCCGAAGCGCGCCATCGCCCTGGCGGACACGCCCAGCGACATGACGGCGATCGAGGCGGTCAGGGGCAGGAACGCGAGACCGGTGTCGATCGCGTTGTAGCCGAGCACGCGCTCGAGGTACAGCGCTCCGAGGAAGAAGGCCGAGAACATCCCCGTCACGAGCAGGCCGCGCACGAGGCTCGAGCCCATCAGCATGCGCAGGCGCAGGATCCGCAGCGGCATGATCGGGTTCTCGATGTGTCCCTCGAGCCACACGAACGCGCTCAGCAGCGCCAGCGAGACGCCGGCGACGCCGAGCGTGCGCGCCGACAGAAGACCGTATTCGGTCGACTTGACGATCGCGAAGGCGCCGGCCATCGTCGCCAGCGTGATCAGGATCGAGCCGAGCACGTCGACGCCGCCGTCCAGGCCGATGCCCTCGTTCTCCTCGATCAGGGCCGAGCCCATCAGGAAGGCGAACACGCCGATCGGCACGTTCACGAAGAAGATCCAGTGCCAGTCCAGCGACTGGGTGAGCGCGCCACCGGCGAGCAGCCCGATCGAGCCGCCGCCGGCGGACACGAACGCGTACAGGCCCATCGCTTTGGCCTGCTCGCGGGCCTCGGGGAACTCGGTCACGATGATCGCGAGGATCACGCTCGATGCGACCGCGCCGCCGACGCCCTGCAGCAGGCGCGCGCCGATCAGGAATCCCTGGCTGTCGGCCACCCCGCACAGCGCCGAGGCGGCGGTGAACAGGACGAGCCCGGCCAGGAACACGCGCTTGCGCCCGATCAGATCCCCGACGCGGCCGGCGAGCAGCAGGAAGCCGCCGAAGGTGATCAGGTAGCCGTCGATCACCCAAGTCAGGTTTCCCTGGGTGAAGTGCAGGTCGCGCTGGATCGAGGGCAGCGCGACGTTCACGATCGTCGCGTCGAGCACCATCATCAGCTGGCCGAGGCACAGCACGGCGAGCGCGATCCAGCGGCGGCGCTCACGCCTGCGCTCGGCCTCGCCTGAGGTGCTCGCCTCCAGGGCGTCTGCTCGGGTGCTGGTGAGAGTGCTCATGTTGCTCCTTCCGATCTGGGCGAAGGACACACCATAGCAAGGATAATCCTTGAAGCAAGTATTATCTTTTGTCACATGACGATCGTTACGTTGTGGTACAATGGGCCGCGCTATGAATCAGGAAATCCGCCGGCGAGATCTTGGATCGATGATCCTGCTGACGCGGCTGGCGAAGCAGGTCTACCGGCGCAGCAGCGAGGAGCTCTTGGGCATGCATCTGCGCCTGCTGATGGCGCTCAGCTACCTGCGCGACCACGACGGCTGCCCGCAGCAGGAGCTGGCGGAGGTGCTGTGCATGGACGCCAACAACGTCGTGCTGTTGCTCAACGAGCTCGAGGACCTGCGCTACATCACGCGCCTGCGCGACCCGCTCGATCGCAGGCGCCACCGCGTCGAGCTGACCAAGCAGGGGGTGCGCGCGCTGCAGAGCGCCGAGCAGGCGCAGGAAAGCATCGAGGACGAGGTCCTGCAGGCGCTCGACGCCGACGAACGCGCGACGCTGTGGCGTCTGCTCACGCGCGCCCTGCACGGCGCCGAGCCGGACGCCGAGGCGGACTACAGCGCGACGACCGCGTCGATCTCGACGTAGGCGCCCTTCGGCAGCTGGGCGACGCCGATCGCCGCCCTGGCCGGGGGCTCCTCGGCGAAGAACGACGCGTACACCTCGTTGACGGCGGCGAAGGCGTCGAGGTCGGTCATGTACACGGTCAGCCGCACGGCCCGCTCGAGCGTCGTGCCGGCGGCGGCGCACACCTCGCGCAGGTTCTCGAGACACTGCCGCGCCTGCTCGCCCGCCGTCGCCCCGACCAGCTCGCCGCTCAAGGGATCCAGCGGGATCTGGCCCGAGCAGAACAGCAGGCCGCCCGAGCGAACGGCATGGCTGTAGGGGCCCACCGCGGCCGGCGCGCCGGGCGCGTCAACGATCTCACGGTCGCTCCTCATCGCGACCGCGAGCCTACCGGGAAGCTGGCCCCGCGGTGGACCGGCGCACCAGCTCGCGCGGCGCATCGCGCCCCTGAAGCGACTAGATTCCGATTGGTGCGCCGTTCCGCCGGGAAGACCGCCGTCGCGCTCCTGGCGGGCGCCATCTGCATGCTGGTGGGGGCCGCGCCCGCGGCAGCCCGCATCGCGTTTGCTCCGTGCGCGCACGACGATGAATTCGGCTGCGGGCATCTGACCGTCGCACTCGATCCGGGCGAGGTCTCGGCCGGGACGATCACGCTCGCGATCCGGCGCCGCCGCGCGCCGGCGGGCGATGAGAAGAGCGCGGTGATCGCACTCGCCGGCGGGCCAGGGCAGGCGGGCATCCCGTTCGCCGAACAGACGGTGAGCCTGCTCGGGGGAATCATCTCCACACGCGACCTGATCGTGTTCGACACGCGCGGCACCGGCTTCTCGCACGCCCTCTCCTGCCCCAGCCTCGAATCCCCCGCGGCCGCCGCCAACCCCCCCGGTCCGGCGATCGGCCAGTGCGCTCAGCACCTCGGGCCGGCGCGAAGCTTCTACACCACCGCCGACAACGTCGCCGACATCGAGGCGATCCGCGTGGCCGGGGGCTATGAAAAGCTCGTCCTGTACGGCACCTCCTACGGCACGAAGCTCGCCGAGGAGTACGCCCAGGCCTACCCCGGCGACGTCGAAGCGCTGGTGCTCGACTCGGTCGTGCCGCCCGACGGGCCGGATCCGCTCAGCCGCGCGACCTTCGCGGCGATTCCGCGGATCCTGCGCCAGCTGTGCGCGCGGCGCGCGTGCGCGCACATCACCCGCGATCCCAACGCCGACCTGGCCAGCGTCATAAGGGGCCTCCACGACCACGTCCGCCACGCGCGCTGGATCGACGGACACGGCCGAAGCCACAGAATCGGCATCTCCTCCTATGGCCTGCTTGAAATCCTCCTCGCGGGCGATCTGGAACCGACCCTGCGAGCCGAATTCCCGGCGGCCGTGCGCGCGGCCGTGCACGGCGACTATGCCCCCATGGCGCGCCTGCTCGAGCGCGCGCGCTCAAGCGAAGAAGCTGAAGACGAAGGCCCGCCGCAGGGCTTTGACACGGCGCTCTACTACGCGACCACCTGTGAAGAGGACCTCTTCCCGTGGAGCCGCAGCGCCGCTGCAGGCACCCGCCTGGCCGAAGCCAGGGCTCGTATCGCCGCCCTCGGGGAGCGCGCGATCGCCCCCTTCACGCCCGCCGACGTGCTCGATCTCTCAGACATGCCGGCGTGTGCCTTCTGGCCGTTCAGCACACCCGCCCCGGCCGTTCAACAGGCGCCCTTCCCCGCCGTTCCCACGCTGATCCTGAGCGGCGCCGACGATCTGCGCACGCCGACGGCGAACGCCCGCGAAGTCGCCGCCCAGATACCGGGGTCGAAGCTCCTGGTCGTACCCAACACGGGGCACTCCGTGCTCGACTCGGATCCGACCAGCTGCTCGAGCAATGCCCTTCAGGCGCTGTTCGCGGCCGGGCCGATCAAGCAGTGTGCGGCGACGCCGCCGGCGCTGCTGCGCCCGACGCCGCTTCCGCCGGCGCGCCTCGGCGACGTGGCCCCGGCCCGCGGCAACCACGGCCGGGCGGGCAGGACGCTCGAGGCGGTCCTGCTCACGCTCGCCGACTTCGACCGCCAGCTGACGGTGCAGGCGCTTGAGCAGCTGGGCTCCAACAGCCCCGCTGCGCTGTCGTCGGTCAGCGTCGGTGGCCTGCGCTCGGGCTGGGC
This sequence comes from uncultured Solirubrobacteraceae bacterium, assembly GCA_963779605.1. GTDB lineage: Bacteria > Actinomycetota > Thermoleophilia > Solirubrobacterales > Solirubrobacteraceae > Palsa-744. Next base: position 334,956 of record CAVZYR010000003.1, on the reverse strand, counting down.
CCGGTTCACGGCCGGCGAGCTCACCCTGCACGGCTACTCCTACGTCCCGGGCGTGACGGTCTCGGGCGTGATCACGGCCTCGCGGGCCGAGCTCGAGGTCGCCGGCGCGGCGGCCGCGGCGGGTCAGCTGCGCGTGGGTGCGCACGAACGGCTGAGCGGGGTGCTGGAAGGCCAGCAGGTGAGCGTCCCCGGCGCATCGCCGGGCGCGAGGTCCGCGCGGGTGGCGCCAACCGGTCTGCCCGCGGCACTCTTACCGCTAACGTCTCGGGCGTGTGCACTGGCAGCCTGCGCCTCACGCTCGCGACGGCGCTTCTGAGCGGCGCCCTGGCGATCGTCGGCGTTCCGGCCGCGGGCGCGCTCGTGTTCTCCTCGTGTGCGAGCACCTCCGCCTTCGCCTGCGCGAGCCTGCCGGTCCCGCTCGATCGCGCGAGCGGCATGCCCGGGACGATCTCCCTGAGCGTCGAGCGCCGGGCGGCCGGCGCCGGGCAGAGCCGCGATGCGGTCCTCGCGCTTGCCGGCGGCCCGGGGCAGGCGACCCTGCCGCTCGGGGAATTCGTCGCCCAGGCACTGGCTCCGGCGCTCACGAATCGTGACCTCCTGATCTTCGACCAGCGCGGCACGGGCAGCTCGAACCCGCTCGGATGTTCGGCGCTCAGCAGTTTCTCGAGCTTCAGCGTGAGCCAGCTGTTCGAACAGTGCGCTCGTCAGATCGGCCCCGCACGCGGCGCCTACACCACGCAGGAATCGGTGGCCGACATCGAGGCGCTGCGAGAAGCCACCGGCTATGAAAAGCTGGTCCTGTACGGCACCTCCTACGGCACGAAGGTCGCGCTCGAGTACGCCGAACGCTATCCGGAGCACGTCGAGGCGCTGGTGCTCGACTCGGTCGTGCCGACGGACGGGCCGGAACCGTTCGCGATCCCCTCCTTCGAGGCGATCGGATCCGTGCTCTCGGAACTCTGCTCCGGGCACGCCTGCGCCGGCATCACCTCCAACCCGCTGGCGGATATCGCCCGGTTGACGGCGACACTGCGCAGGCACGCCCTCGGAGGCTCGGCCTACGACGGCGCGGGCCGGCGCCACGCGGTCACGCTCAACGAGGTCGGCCTGCTCGACGTGGTCGAGGCCGGCGACCTCAACCCGGCTCTGCGCGCGCTCCTGCCCGCGGCTGTTCAGTCAGCGCTTCGCAACGACCCCGATCCGCTGCTGCGCCTGAAGCTCCTGTCAGAGGGGCTGATCCCCTCTGTACCCATCAGCCCCGGGAGCGAAGAAGGCTCCGCGGGCGTCGACGAAGCGCTGTTCGTGACGACGACCTGCGAGGAGACCCCCTTCCCGTGGCAGCGCGGCGGCTCGCCCGCGACCCGGCTGGCCGAAGCGGATGGCTACCTGCGCGCCCAGCGAAGCTCCGTGTTCTATCCGTTCGACAGGAGCACCGCGCTTCAGAACAGCCTCGTCGCCGACTGCGCGGCCTGGCCGGACGCATCGCCGCCGCCCCCCACCCCCACCGGCCTGCCCGATGTGCCGGCGCTGATCCTGTCCGGCGCCCAGGACATGCGCACGCCGACCTCGAACGCCAGGACAGTAGCCGCGCTGATCGCAGACGCACAACTGTTGATCGTCCCGTTCACCGGCCACTCCGTTCTCGGCAGCGACTTCAGCGGCTGTGCCGAGCGCGCCGTGGCGGCGTTCTTCGCCGGCGCGCCGGTGGCGTCCTGCACGTCGAGCCGCAACATGTTCTCGCCCACACCGATCACGCCGTCGCAGCTGGCATACGTGCATCCGCCGCAGGGGCTCGGCGGCAGGCCGGGCAGGACGCTCACGTCGGCGCTGGATGCGCTGCTCGACCTGAGCCGTCTGGTCACGGCCGCCACGCTGCAGGCCGATCAGCAGCTTCCGAGCGGTTCGAGCTTCGGCGGCCTGCACGGCGGCTACGCCCGCCTCACCTCCTCGGCGGCGACGCTGCGGGACTTCACGTTCGTGCCGGGCGTCGAGCTCAGCGGGACGTTCCCGATCAGGAACGGAGCGCTGCAGGCGGCGACGATACGTATCTCCGGCCCCGAGGCCTCGCGCGGCACGGTCAGGCTCGGCGCCGGCACCCGCGTCAGCGGCACGCTCGCGGGCCGGCACTTCGACCTCAGCCTCGCACGCGTGAAGCTCTCGCGAGTCCTCGCCAGCGGCGAATGGCCCGCGCATCCGCTCACCCTCCCCCACCCCGGGCTGATCGAAGATCGCCCGGCGGACCTGCGCTGAGGCCGGCCATGGCCAACACGCTCGCCGCCGAGACCTCTCCCTACCTGCGCCAGCACGCGGAGAACCCGGTCGACTGGCTGCCCTGGGGCCCCGAGGCGCTCGAGCGCGCCCGCGACGAGGACAAGCCGCTGCTCGTGTCGATCGGCTACTCCGCCTGCCACTGGTGCCATGTGATGGAGCGCGAGTCCTTCGAGGATCCGCGCACCGCCGAGCTGATGAACGAGAGCTTCGTGTGCGTGAAGGTCGACCGCGAGGAGCGTCCCGACGTGGACGCCATCTACATGGAGGCCGTGCAGGCGATGACAGGCCGCGGCGGCTGGCCTCTGAACGTGTTCCTCACGCCCGAGCAGCTGCCGTTCTACGGCGGCACCTACTTCCCGCCCGAGCCCCGCCACGGAATGCCCGCCTGGACGCAGGTGCTTGACGCGATCGCCGAGTCCTGGAGCGAGAACCGCGAGGAGATCCGCGCGGGCGGCGAGCAGCTGCGCGAGCGGCTCTCGGGCGGAGCCGGGCTGCCCGCCTCGAGCGAGCCGATCGACGCGCGTGCGCTCGATCAAGCGCTCGCCCGCCTGAGCGAGGCCTACGACGCTCGCAACGGCGGCTTCGGCGGCGCGCCCAAGTTCCCGCAGGCCTCGGTGATCGAGTTCCTGCTGCTGCGGGGAGAGCACGAGATGGCGCTCTCGACCCTGCGCGCGATGGCGCGCGGTGGGATCCACGACCAGATCGGCGGCGGCTTCGCGCGCTATAGCGTGGATGCGACCTGGACGGTGCCGCACTTCGAGAAGATGCTCTACGACAACGCCCTGCTGGCGCGCGCCTACCTGCACGGCTTCGAGGCCTCCGGCGAGGACGGCCTGCTTGACAGCTGCCGCGACACGCTGGGCTGGGCGCTGCGCGAGATGCGCGGCCCGGAGGGCGGCTTCTACTCGGCCCTCGACGCGGACTCCGAAGGCATGGAGGGGCGCTTCTACGTGTGGAGCATCCCCGAGCTGAGAGAGGCCCTGGGCGAGGACGCCGATGCGGCGATCGCCTGGCTCGGCGCGAGCGAGGCGGGAAACTTCGTCGACCCCCATCACCCCTATCCGGGACTGAACGTGCTCTCTGACCGCGGCCCGCGCCCGCAGGAGGAGGCGGCGGCGGGATCCGCCGCCGAGCGCATCCGCGCGCGCCTGCTCGCCGCGCGCGAACAGCGCGAGCGCCCGGCCCTCGACGACAAGCGGCTGACCAGCTGGAACGCGCTGATGATCACCGCGCTGGCGGACGCCGGCGCGGCGCTCGATGAGCCCTCCTACACCGAGGCCGCCGTCGCCTGCGCGGACTTCATCCTGCGCGAGCTGCGCGACGATCGCGGGCGGCTGCTGCGCACCTACAACCACGGCCGCGCCAAGATCGACGCCTACCTCGAGGACCATGCGTTCCTGTTGGAGGCGCTGATCGCGCTGTTCGAAGCGAGCTGCGAGGAGCGCTGGTTCGAGCATGCGATCGCGCTGGCCGATGAGATGATCAGGCGCTTTGCGGACTCACAGAACGGCGGCTTCTTCTCGACCTCCGCCGACGGCGAAGCGCTGATCACGCGGCGCAAGGACCTCGAGGACACGCCGATCCCCTCGGGTGCCTCGAGCGCCGCGGTCGGCCTCCTGCGACTCTCGGAGCTTACGGGCGAGACGGAGTACGAGCGCCACGCGCTGTCGGTGCTCGCGCCCCTGCGCGACATCGCCCCGCGCCATCCGAGCGCCTTCGGACACGCGCTGCAGGCGTTTCACTGGCACCTCTCGCCGATGCGTCCGATCGCCTGCCCGATCCCCCAGTCCAGGCTGATCAGAGGATCGACAGGTAGCGATCAAGCTCCCACTGGGTGACCTGCACGCGGTAGTCCTCCCACTCCTGGCGCTTGATCTCGATGTAGCGGTTGAACATGTGCTCGCCGAGCGTGCGCAGCACGAGCTCTGACTCGGCCGTGATCTCGATCGCCTCGCCGAGGCTGGCCGGGAGCTGCTCGACGCCGAGGCGCCGGTGCTCCTCGCCGGAGAGGTGGTAGAGGTTCTTCTCCATCGGCTCGGGCAGCTCATAGCCCTTCTCGATCCCCTCGAGTCCCGCCTGCAACAGGGCGGCGAAGGTCAGATAGGGGTTGCAGGCAGGGTCCGGGCAGCGCAGCTCCATACGCGTCGCCTTCTCGTTGCCCGGGTGATACAGCGGCACGCGCACGAGCGCCGAGCGGTTGCGCCGCGACCAGGCGACGTAGACCGGCGCCTCAAAGCCGGGGACCAGGCGCTTGTAGGAGTTGACCCACTGCGCGAAGATCGAGCAGATCTCACGCGCGTGCTTGAGCTGGCCGGCGATGAAGGCCTTGCCGACGTCTGACAGGAAGTACTGGTCATCGGGGTCGTAGAAGGCGTTCTTGCCGGCCCTGAACAGCGACTGGTGGGTGTGCATCCCCGAGCCGTTCTCGCCGAACAGCGGCTTGGGCATGAAGGTCGCGTGCCAGCCGTACTTCATCGCGTACTCCTTGACTGTGATGCGGTAGGTCATGCAGTCGTCGGCCATCTTCAGCGCGTCGGCGTAGCGCATGTCGATCTCGTGCTGGGAGGGCCCCACCTCGTGGTGGGTGTACTCGACGTGGATCCCCAGCTGCTCGAGCGCCAGGACCGTCTCGCGGCGGACGTCGGAGCCGGCGTCCAGCGTGGTCAGGTCGAAGTAGCCGCCTTCGTCGAGCACCTCCGTGGAGCGCGAGTCGCGGAACAGGAAGTACTCGAGCTCAGGGCCGACGTTGAAGGTGTCGAAGCCCATCGCATGTGCGCGCTCGAGCGCGCGCCGCAGCACGTGGCGCGGGTCGCCCTCATAGGGCGTGCGCTCGGGGGTGATGACGTCGCAGAACATGCGCCCCACCCCCTGCTCCTCCGGGCGCCACGGCAGCACCGCGAAGGTCGAGGGATCGGGCATCGCGATCATGTCGGACTCCTCGATCGCGTTGAACCCCGTGATCGAGGACCCGTCGAAGCCCATGCCGGCTTCGAACGCGTCGTCGAGCTCGGCGACGTTGATCGAGAACGACTTCAGCTGGCCGAGGATGTCGGTGAACCAGAAGCGGATGAAGCGGATCTCGCGCTCGGCCACGAGCGCCTTGACGTCCTCGGCTGTGCGGACGGTGTCGGCCATTGCGGCTGACCTTAGACGATGCCCGCTGCCTGCGGCTATCGACGGATGGCCAAACCGCGGGCGCACCGGCGCGGGCCGGGCCGGCGCGGCGTGCGGGCGGCGGCGGGCCTGCTCAGTGACCGGCGACGGCGGCCACGAAGCTCGCGACCTGTTCGGCTTCCTTGCCCTGGTAGAGCAGCGCCGGCATCTGGCCCAGGCCGCGCGCGCGGCCTTCGGCGATCGCGCTCAGCACGAGCGCCTTGCGTCCCGCCGCGGTGGAGATGTCATCACCCACGCGCACGTCGAGGTCGGGCCCGATACGCCCCACCGAGTTCACCGCGCTGAGCGTGTGGCAGACCGCACAGGCGTGTGCGAACAGTTCGCGTCCCTTCTGCTGTTCGGCGGTCAGGTGCACGCCGCCCACGCCGACGCTCGCCTTGTGGTCGCGGTTGAAGGCCAGCACGAGCGCCGGTACGGTCAGGCCGAAGGCGAACGCCACCACCACCCCGACGATGATCGCGCGGCGGGAGAACTTCGACTCGGTGTGCAGCGACTGGCGCGCGCCGCGCGGGCCGCCGTGCATGGCCACGAAGAAGACGCCGATGCCGAGCAGCAGCCAGAAGATCACAACCGCGATGACCATGGAGGCGAGAACATATCGGGTGGGGCCGTCGAGCGGGTCGATCGAGCTGATGCGAGGCTCGCACCGTCAGGCTCGCTCGCCGCGCATCGCCGCCCTGGCCGATGTTCGCCGGCGGCTCATGGTCGACCACATATCGACCATATGAGAGGCCTCTCATGTTTAAGCGCCCCGAAGCTTCGGCGCTACGCTGGGAGTAGCCCGCAACCCAAGGAGCCGGACGCTCGCCGTGAACATCCTCCGCCGTCTTCCCCTGTATCGCCTGCTTCTGCTGTGCGGCATCGTCGTCGCGGTGGGCGTTTCCGCCACTGCGATCGCCTTCGCCGTGGGCTCGGGCGCCACGCCGCCGTCCAAGCCCCTGGCCGACGCTGTTCATGACGCGCTCAGCGCCGCCCCCGTGGAAGGCGTGAGCGCGAACATCCAGTTCACCAACCACCTGCTCGAAGGCGCAAGCCTCGCAAGCGGCGGCGGCGGCGCGGCCGGCGAACTCTCTCAGAGCCCGCTGATCTCCGGGGCCTCAGGTCGGCTGTGGATCGACAACCACGGACACGTTCGCATCGAGCTACAGGCCGAAAAGGGCGATACCGAGATCTACTCCGATAGACAGACGCTGTCGGTATACGACGCCGCCTCCAACACCCTCTACCGCTACACCCCGCCCACCTCGCAGGAGCCGCAGGAAGGCACCGAAAAACACGAAATCCCGAGCGTGGCCAAGATCGAAGAAGCGATCGCGCGCCTGGGCAAGCACGCAAGCGTGTCCGAGTCGCCCGCCAATGTGGCCGGCCAGCCGGCCTACACGGTGCACGTCTCCCCGCAGGAAAGCGGGAGCCTCCTCGGCGGTGGCGAGCTGTCCTTCGACGCGGCCAACGGTGTGCCGCTGCGGGCGGCGATCTACTCCTCCACGAGCAGCTCGCCGGTGATCGAACTGGCTGCCAGCGAAGTCTCCTATGGTCCCGTGGCCGACTCGGTGTTCGCGTTCTCGCCCCCGGCCGGCGTCAAGATCAAGGAAATCAAGTTCTCGCACGGCTCAGGCGCCGGCCAGCCCGACAACAGCGGCGAAGCCGGCAAGCCGACCCTCACCACCCATGGCCATGGCGTCGCGACGATCGCCGTCATTGAAAGCAAGGCCGGCGCCGGCGACAGCACGAGCGAAGAGCTTGAAGCGCTGCCCAAGGTCACGATCAACGGCACCAGCGCGAGCGAGCTGCGCACCGAGCTCGGCACGCTGCTCAGCTTCGAGCGCTCGGGCGTGCGCTACGTGCTGGCCGGCTCGGTGACGCCCGCTGAAATCGAGGCACTCGCTCGAGGGCTCTAGCGTGAGTGACGCGGCGCCCCCCGTACGAGCGCGGGGGCTGGTCAAGCGCTACGACGAGGTGCTGGCGGTCGACCACATCGACCTGAACGTCCGCAGCGGCGATGTGTACGGGTTTCTCGGACCCAACGGCGCCGGCAAGACGACCACGTTGCGCATGGCTCTGGGTCTGATCACCCCCACGGAGGGGGTCGTCGAGCTGTTCGGGCGCGACCCGCTGCGCCACGGCGCACGCGCGCTCGAGGGTGTCGCCGGGTTCGTCGAGGCGCCCCGCTTCTACCCCTACCTGAGCGCTCGCAAGAACCTCGAACTGCTCGCCGCCCTGGACGGAGACGGCGCGGCGGGACGCATCGACGAGGTGCTCGACGTCGTCGAGCTGAGCCCGCGCGCACGCCACCGGGTCGGCGGCTACTCGCACGGGATGCGCCAGCGCCTGGGGATCGCGGCCGCGCTGCTTCGGCGTCCGCGCCTGCTGATCCTCGACGAGCCCGCGACCGGCCTCGATCCGGCCGGGATGCGTGACATGCGTCAGCTGATTCGCCGTCTTGCCGGGGAGGGAATCACGGTGCTGCTGTCCAGCCACCAGCTCCCAGAGGTGCAGGAGCTGTGCGACCGCGTGGCGATCGTCGACTCCGGCCGCGTGGTCTACGAGGGCGCGCTCGCCGACCTGCGCCGCCAGGGCGGAGCCGGCTACCGCATGCACACCACAGACGACGCGCGGGCGCTCGAGCTGGCGCGCGTCCAGGCCGGCATCGATCACGCCGCCGGCGGGGTCCACGGGATCCATTTCCAGGCTCAGGAGCACGACGTGGGCGAGCTGTCGCTGGCTCTCGCCGGGGCCGGGCTCGGCATCCTCGCGCTGACGCCGGAGCTCGCGACGCTCGAGGACCTGTTCTTCCGGCTGACCGAGGGCAACGGCGCTCAGGGATCGCAGGCGAGCACGTCCGGGCCCGCGGGCGAGGCCGCTGACGGGGCCGCGTCATCGACGCCGGCGCCCGCGGAGCGGACGGTCGAGATCGGATGAGCAGCCAAGCCATCAGCTCTCCCGCCGCCGCCCCCCGCACGGCACGAGCGCGGCGCCCCTCGACCCTGACCGTCTACCGCTGGGAGCTGCGCAAGCTCATCTCCCAGAAGCGCACCTACCTGGGGTTGGCGCTGGTGGTCATCCTGCCGCTCTTCTTCGTCATCTTCCAGAACGTGCACCAGCGCCACGATCACGGCGCGGACAACATCTTCGCCGCGCAGATCACCCAGTCCGGGCTGGCCACACCGGTGCTCATGCTGCTGTTCCTGTCCGTCTTCATGCTGCCACTGGCAGCCGCGCTCGTCGCGGGCGACATCGTCGCCACCGAGGACGGAAACGGAACGCTAAAGACGATCCTCACGCGCTCGGTCAACCGTGGACAGGTGTTCGCCGCGAAGACCATGGCGGCCATGACCTACGCGGCGACAGCGGTGTTCCTGTCGGCCGCCGTGGCGACGGTCGCAGGCATCGCCTCGTGGGGGTTTCACTCGGTGCGCAGCTTCTCGGGAACGGTCGTCTCAGCACCGGAAGCGTTGCTGCTCGTGTTCGCCTCCAACGCCATCTACCTGATCCCGCTGCTGACGATCGCCGGATTCGGCGTGCTGCTGTCCACCGCCACGCGCAACAGCGCCGCCGCGGTGGTCGGCACGATCGGCCTCGTGATCCTGCTGTTCATCGTGGCCCAGATCCCGGGGCTTGAAGGGATTCGCCCCTACCTGGTGACCGAACAGTTCGAGAACTGGCACGGGCTGCTGCGCACCCCCACGGACTGGACGCCGATCGCGCACTCGGCGTGGGTCTGCGCGCTGTACCTCGTCCCGTCCCTGTTCGCCGCCTACCTGATCTTCCTCAGACGCGACGTCGCCGGGGGCTAGCAGAGGCGCTCAGGCCGTCTCGGTCATCTCGGTCCCGAGCTCGACGACCGACAGGTCGACGTCGCCCATCAGCCGCCTCGCCTCGCGCGGGTCGATCAGACCGGCGCCGAGGCGCCCGGTGGACTCCGCTCCGCAGGCGACGCCGAAGCGCAGGCACTGGTCGGGCGGGCGGCCTTCGTAGCGTGCGGCCAGATAGCCCGCCAGGAAGGCGTCGCCCGAGCCGCTCTTTGCGATCGGCTCGCGCGGCTCGATGCGCGCGCGCTTCAACAGCGGCTGGCCGTCCACGAGCACCTGGGCGAAGCAACCGTCGGGGAGGGTCATGATCGCCTCGCGCGGGCCCAGCGCCGCGATCTCGCGCACGACCAGCGAGCGCTCCTCTTCGCCTGCGAACTCGTGGCCGACGAGTTCCTCGGCCTCGAGCACGTTGGGCGAGACCACATCGGGCTCGGCGCGCGCGGCCTGGCGCAGCGGCTCGCCGTCGGTGTCGATCACGGTCGTCACCTCCATCCGCTCCAGATCGCCGATCAGCGAAGCGTAGATGTCGGGCTCGACCCCGCGCGGGAGCGACCCCGCGAACACGACGATCGCGGCGCCGCGCGCGAGGTAGAGCAGCTTGTCGCGAAACAACTCGATCTCCCGCTCGGAAACGGAAGGGCCGCGTTCGTTGATCTCGGTCTGCTGCCCGCTGGTCGGGTCGAGCACGGAGGTGTTCGTGCGCGACTCCTCGCGGATGCGCACGAAGTCGTTGAGGATCGACTCCTCGGTGAGCTGCTCGACGATGCGCGTTCCCGTGGGACCGCCCGCGAAGCCGGTGGCGATCACGGGCTGGCCCAGAGCCTTCAGCGTGCGCGCGATGTTGACGCCCTTGCCGCCGGCGATCGTGCGCTGCTCGACCGTACGGTGACGTCGGCCGAGCCGGAAGTTCGGCACCGAGAGCGACTTGTCGATCGCCGCGTTGAGCGTGACCGTGATGATCATCGTGGCTCTGTACCCACCTTCCCATACAGCCACGGCAGACGCTGTCGCGGCGCGCCCCCAAGGCTAGCGGAATGGATCACGAGCCCTGGACACCTCTTAGGAATCTCTTCCGACGCCGGCGAGGACTGCGGACGCCGGCGAGGACTCCGCGGGACCGCGGCCGCCCTACGCGGTCTGCAGCCGATCCGAGCACGCCCAGGCGCGCTCGCGCAGGCGCTCGGCCTCGGCTCGCGCCGCCGCCGCGGGCTCCCCGCCGCTCTGCATATGGGCGTTGGCGATGCTCCGCGATGCCGTGACGAGACCGCCGGCGCGCCCTGGCAGGAACGCCGGCGCCAGGTCCTCCACGCGACCCCCCTGGGCGCCGACACCGGGCAGCAGGAAGGTCGCGCTCGCCATCAGCTCCCTTGCGCGCATGAGATGCCCCGGGGCCGTGGCTCCCATCACCGCCCCCACGTCGCTCAGGCCCGACTCCCCCACTCCCGCGACGCCCAGCTCGTTCACGATCGCGGCCACGCGCTCCCACACCGTGCCCCCGTGCTTGAGCTCGAGGTCCTCGACGTCGGCGGCGCCGGGGTTGGACGTCCGCACGAGCAGGAGCACGCCCGCGCCGGCAGCCCGCGCAGCCGAGACGAACGGCTCGATCGCATCCCTGCCCATCAGCGGGTTGACCGTCAACAGATCCGCACCGAGCCCCGCCGCGATCCCGTAGGGCGTCTCGACGCCGCCGAGGAGCGCCTGCGCGTAGGCGGCGGCGCTGACCGAGATGTCCCCCCGCTTTCCGTCCGCGATCACGAGCAGGCCGCGTGCGCGCGCGTGGCCGGCGACCGCCTCAAGGCAGCTCCAGCCCGGCGCTCCGAGTCGCTCGAAGCAGGCCAGCTGCAGCTTGACGGCGACGCACGCCTGCTGCGTCGCGTCGATCAGCGCAAGGCAATGGCGAAGGACGGCGTCCCCGGCCCGCTCGGCCGGGGAGCCCCGCGCGAGCCCGCCGTCGCTCCCCGGCCACAGCGCGGCCGGATCCGGATCGAGCCCGAGCACGATCTGGGACTCGCGCTCGGCCACTCGCGTGGCCAGGGTGTCGCCGAACATCCGTTGCGCGATCAGCGACCCTTCACGGCGCTCTTCAGCCCGCTGCCCGCGGTGAAGCGGGGGACGCGCGAGGCGGCGATCTGGATGCGCTCACCCGTGCGTGGGTTGACGCCCATCCGCGCGCCGCGCTCGCTCACGTGGAACTTCCCGAATCCCGAAACCGTGACCTCGCTGCCGCGGCGCAGGGCGTCCTCCACCGTGGCCAGCACCGCATCCACCGCCCGCGCAGCATCCTGCTTGGTCAACTCGGTGCGGTCCGCCACCTGTTCGACCAGCTCGGACTTCGTCACTGTGTCCTCCTCGTTCGTGAAACAGTTGCTCGACGCTAACACCGTTTGCGGACGGGCGCATCCGCAAGAATGCGCGGATGACCATCACTCGGCTGGCCTGGATCGTGACGGTGCTCGTCTCGCTGCTGACAGCGCTGCTTCTGCTGCTGTCCGGTTACGACGGCTATGCCGGGCTGAGCGTCGCCGTCGGCGCCTCGGCGGCGATCAACCTGTTCTGAGCCAGTCGATCAGCGCCCGAGCCGCGTGGCCGCGGTGGCTGATCGCGTCCTTCTGCTCGTCTGAGAGCTCGGCCATCGTCAGCGACGGGCTCTCCTCGGGCATGAACACCGGGTCATAGCCGAACCCGCCCTGCCCGCGGCGCTCGGGCGCCATGCGTCCGCGACAGCGGCCCTCGAACACGTGCTCGCCCTGCCCGCCCGGATCGACGTAGGCGATCACGCACACGTACTCGAGCGCGCTTCCCGCGGGCGCCTCTCGCATCAGCTTCTGCAGGTTCTCCTCGTCGCTCGCGCTCTCGCCCGCGTAGCGGGCCGAACGCACCCCCGGCGCGCCGCAGAGCGCGGCCGCCTCGATGCCCGAGTCATCGGCGATGCTCGCCCGGCCGGTGGCCTGCGCCGCCGCGCGGGCCTTGCCGAGGGCGTTCTCGGCGAACGTCTCGCCGTCCTCCGGCGGCAGGCGCACGCTCGCCGGCATCAGCTCGACCTCGAAGCGAGCGCCCTCGCCGCGACCGGCCAAAAGGCGCGCGAACTCCCGCCGCTTGTGCTCGTTGTGAGTTGCCAGCAGGAGCTTCAACTGGCCGCTTGAACCGCGCCGGCAACGGCCTGCGCCTGCACGGCGCGCAGGCGCTCGATGCCCGCGCCGGCGAGTGCCAGGAGCTCATCCAGGTGCGCCCGCGACAGCGGCGTGCGCTCGGCCGTCGCCTGCACCTCGACCAGCCCGCCCTCGCCCGTCATGACGACGTTCGCGTCGACCTCCGCGGTCGAGTCCTCCGCGTAGTCGAGGTCGAGCAGCGCCGCGCCGGCGACCATCCCGCAGGACACCGCCGCCACCGACCCCGTCAGCGGCGAGCGCTCGAGCAGGCCCTCGTCCTTCAGACGCGCGCATGCCAGCGACAGCGCCACGTAGGCGCCGGTTATCGATGCGCAGCGCGTGCCTCCGTCGGCCTGGAGCACGTCGCAGTCGAGATAGATGGTGCGCTCACCGAGCGCAGCGAAGTCGATCACGCCGCGCAGCGAGCGTCCGATCAGTCGCTGGATCTCGACCGTGCGCCCGTCCTGGCGACCCCTGGTCGCGTCGCGCTGCTTGCGTTCGCCGGTCGACGCCGGGAGCATGCCGTACTCCGCCGTCACCCAGCCCGTGCCCCGGCCGGACATCCAGCGCGGAACGCTCTCCTGTGCGGAGGCGGTGCAGATCACGCGCGTCTCGCCGACCGAGATCAGCGCGGAGCCCGTCGCCGTGCGCATGAACCCCGGCTCGATCGTCGTCGGGCGCAGCTCGTCCGGCGCACGCCCGCCGCTGCGCTCGCTCACGCGAGGACCTCGGCCGTCGGCCAGCTGCACGTGCTCGATCTTGCCCAGCGGCATCTGCAGAAAGCGCGTTCCCACCTCGCGGAAGGCCTCCACATCGCCGGTGCACAGGAACATGTAGGCGCCCTCGCCATCGGCGCGCGGGTTCTGCAACTCGCGCGTGCTCAGCGCGTGCTCGACCTGCCGGGCCAGCGCCGCGCCGGAGGTGATGAGGGGCACCTCCGGACCCAAAAGCCTCTGCAACAGCGGGCTGATCAACGGATAGTGGGTGCATCCAAGTATCACCGTGTCCACCCCGGCGCGGCGCAGCGGCTCGCACGCCACCCGCACGGTCTCCACGGCCTCCTCGTCGAACTGCTCCCCGGCCTGGATGATCGAAGCCAGCGTCGGGCACTCGACCGCGTGCAGGGTGACGTGCGGATCGACCGTCGCCACCGCCAGCTCGTAGGCGCCGCTGGCCACGGTCGTGGGCGTCGCAAGCAGCCCGATGCGCCCGCTGCGCGTGGCCGCAACCGCCCGCATCGCCTCCGGGCGCACGACGCCGAGCACGTCGAGGCCGAGCGTCGTCTGCTGCATGCGCGCGCTCAGGCTCGGCAGCGCCGAGGAGGCGACCGAGTTGCAGGCGACCACCAAGAGCTTCGCGCGCCGGCGCAGCAGCTCCTCGGCGATCTCCGCGGCGAAGCGCTCGATCTCCTCCGGGGCGCGTTCGCCGTAGGGGAAGCGGGCGGTGTCGCCGAGATAGACGAAGTCCTCCCGTGGCAGCCGCACGAGCAGCTCATCGAGGACCGTCAGGCCGCCCACGCCGGAGTCGAACACGCCGATCGGGCGCGTGCGCGGATCGGATGATGCGGGTGCGCTGCTCATGCCCGCCATCATTCCAGAGCGCTACGGTCGGGGGATCGTGCGCGCGCTGGTGGTCTCGGACATGCTGCCCGACGCGGCCCATCCCGAGCGCGGCAGCTTCGTCCGCGACCAGGTGGCCGCGCTGCGAGGCCTCGACGGGCTGGACGTCGAGCTGTATGAGTTCGCCCCCGGCGCACGTGCCCTGGCAGGCGCCGCCGTCCATCTGCGCCGGCGGTTTCCGCGGCGGCGCTCGGACGACCGCGGCTTTGACGTCGTGCACGCGCACTTCGGCCTGAGCGCGTGGCCGGCCCTCGCCGTGCGTGCGCGCGTGCGCGCGCTGACCGTGCACGGCACCGACCTGCGCCATCCGCGCACGCGCCTTGCGACGCGGACCGTACTGCCGCTGATCGACCTGCTCGCCGCCGCCTCGCCCGCGCTCGCGCGCGAGCTGCCCGGCCGCGCGGCGCGGGCGCGAGCGCAGGTGCTCCCCTGTGGCGTCGATCTCGAGCGCTTCTCGCCGCTCCCGCGCGCGCACGCCCGTGCCCAGCTGGGCCTTGACCCGAAGTCCCCCTACCTGCTGTTTGCCTCTGAGCCCTCACGCCCGGAGAAGCGTCACGACCGCGCGCTCGAGCTTGCGCGCTCACTCGAGGTCGAGCTGCTCACGCTCGGCGCCGTCGATCCGGCCAGGGTCCCGCTGTGGATGAACGCCGCCAATGCCGTCCTCGTTCCCTCCGAGCGCGAGGGCTTCGGGCTGGCGGTGCTCGAGGCGCTGGCCTGCGACGTGCCCGTGCTCGCCACGCCGGTCGGTATCCACCCCGACGCGCTCAGGGACGTGCCCGGCACGCTGTGCGCCCCATTCGACCTCGATCGCTGGCGTGCCGCCGTGGAACCCCACCTCAAGGCCGCGGACCCGCGGGTCGAAGGCCGCGCGAGCGCGGCGCGCTTCTCAGCGCACACAATGGCCGAGCGGGTGGCGGAGGCCTGGCGCACGGCGCTTGAGCCGTCCGCCTGAGCAGGCACGGCGCTTAGGCCGTACGGCTAACATGGGTCGGCTGTGGACGAGCCATCTGCCACGACTCCAGAGGCGGCTCCCGCTCCGGCGACGGACGCCGGCCAGCCCGCCGACGGCGGCGCCGACGCCGGCCGGCCGGGCTTTCGCACGCGCGGACGCGCGCGCCGGCGTGCGCGCTTTCTGCGCAAGGCCCGTGAGCTCGCCTACCGCGACCTCGGCGGACTGGTCTTCAACCTGCACCGCTTCGGACAGCGAAACGACGCGCTCGTGATTGCCAAGCTCAGCACCCTCGGGCACATCGACGCCGAGCTGCGCTCGCTCGAGAGCGCCCTCGGGGAACACCAGCCGATGACCGTCCTGCACGAGGCCGGCATCACCGCCTGCCCGCGCTGTGCGGCCCTCCACAGCGGCGAGGACCGCTTCTGCCCCAACTGCGGGCTTTCGGTGGGTCGCAACGTCGACCTGCCGATCGCCGGCGCCGCCGGAGCGGCCGCCGGCGCCCCCACCACCGTCAGCGCCGGCGCGACCGCCGCCGCCGGGGCCGCCCCGGGTGGCGATGGCACCGCAAGGACAGGCTCACCCCCGCCCTCGATGCCCACGCCCAGGCCGGCACCCGCCGCGGCCACCGCCGCGACTGCCGCCACCGCCGCGACCGCCGCTCACGTGCTGCCCGGACGCCCCCCGAGCGCCGCACCCGCCGGCCGCCCGGCGGTCGAACCGCCGACGGTGGCCCAGAAGGCGGTGCCCGCGGCCGCCTCGCCGGCCGCTCCCCCGCCGGCGTCCACCCCGCCGGCAGCCCCTCCGCCGGCGGCCGCCCCGACGGCGGCCACCGCGCCCGCGGCCACCGCGCCGGCGCGCCGGCGCAAGGCTCAGAGCTCACCCGCGCCCTCGCCGCCGGCAGAGACCCCTGCGCCGCCGTCGAAAGCTCGGCGGCCCGCCGCGAGGCCGGCGCCGGCCGGCCGCTCTCCCAACCCGCCCCCGGCTCCCGCCGCGACGCCTGACGACGCGCCCGCGAAGCCGGCGGCCGGCCGCGCTCCGAAAGCTCCGCCGGTCCCCGCCGGGCCGCCCGACACAGCACAGGTCAAGGCCGGCGATGACGAACCCACGGAGATCCTCCGCCCGCCCACCAAGAAGGCGGGCGCGTGAGCGCAGCCACCTCCCCGCCGCCCGGGACCACGGTCCCCGGTGGGGCCGCCGCCGCTCCGGGCGCCGGCCCCGGCGCAAGCGGCGCCGCGGCGCCCGCGGCAGCGCTGCCAGAAGCGTGCCCGCTGTGCGGTGCTCCGCTTCATCCCGACCAGGAGTGGTGCCTTCACTGCGGCGCGGCCGCGCGCACGCGCCTTGCGACGTCATCGAACTGGAAGCGCCCGATCATCGCCCTGTCGGTCGTGGCCGTGCTGGCCCTGGGAGTTCTCGCCGCCTCGCTCGTGTCGCTCGCCGGCTCCGGATCCAACACGACGGTCGCCGTGACGAGGACTGCCGCGCCGCCCGCCACCACCCCCGCGGCGACGGCACCGGCGGCCACCACGCCCGGCGCCACCGCCACGACGACCCCGGCCGCCACCACCCCCGCGGCGACTGCACCGGCGGCCACCACGCCCGCCACCAAGACGACCCACGCGGCGGCCCCGACATCCCCGGGTGCCCTCTTGCCGGCGACGAGAGAAGCGATCCGCAAGGCTGAAGCTCGCGAACGGACAAGCACCTCGCCCTCTGAAAGACGGCTGCTCCACGAACGGATCGAACGCCTGCGCGGCCGCTAGTGACTCCCGGCCGGCGGCCCGCCCGTCAGCCGGACTCGACGGGCGCGCCGGGGGAGATACGGTTCCCCGCGATGGCCGCCTCCCAACCGGAGGCCTCGCGTGAGGCCGACATCGCCGTCGTGGGCGCGGGCGCGGCGGGACTCTACGCCGCGCTGTGTGCGGCGCGCGAGCACGCCACGGTCGTGCTCGTGTCGGCGACGCCGCTGGCGCAGACGGCCAGCTACTGGGCTCAGGGCGGCCTCGCCGCGGCGCTCGCCGCCGACGACAGCTTCGAGCTGCACCTGCGCGACACCGAGCTCGCCGGACGCTCCCTCGTCAGGCACTCGGCGGCGGAGGTGCTCGTGCACGAGGCGCCCGACTGCGTACGCGACCTGCAGGCGCTGGGCGTGCGCTTCGACGCCGATCGCTTCGGCCGTCTCGCGCTCGGCCTGGAGGGAGGGCACTCCGTCAGGCGGGTGGTGCACGCCGGCGGCAGCGCCACCGGCCGGCGGGTGGTGCGCCAGCTGTCGGCGCTGGCCGCAGCGGAGCCGCTGATCACGGTGCTCGAGGGCGCGCGCGCACGCGCGCTGTGGCGCTCACAGGGCCGCTGTCGCGGGCTCATCTGCGAAGACGGCCTGATCGTTCAGGCGCGCGCGGTCGTGCTCGGAACCGGTGGCGCCGCGGCGCTGTGGGCCCGCACCACCAATCCGCCCGGCTCGCAGGGCGTCGGGCTGCTGCTCGCCCACGCCGCCGGCGCGGCCCTCGCCGACCTCGAGCTGCTCCAGTTTCACCCCACGGCGGTCATCGGGGTCGCCGGCCGCGAGGGCTTCCTCGTGACGGAGGCGATCCGCGGCGAGGGCGCCACCCTGCATGATGCCGACGGCGAGCGCTTCGTCGACGAGCTCGCCCCCCGCGACGAGGTCTCGCGAGCGATCCAGGCCCTGCTCGAGCGGACGGGAGCCCAATCGGTGGGGCTCGACATGCGCGCGATCGACCCGGCCCACTTCCCCAACGTGGTCGCCTCGCTGCGCGAAGCGGGCCTCGACCCCGTGCGCGAGCTGATCCCGGTCGCCCCCGCCGCCCACTACACGATGGGTGGGATCGTCACGGACCTCCACGCCCGCTCGACCCTCCCCGGCCTGTATGCCGTCGGCGAGTCCTCCTGCACGGGCCTGCACGGCGCCAATCGGCTCGCGTCCAACTCGCTGAGCGAGTGCTTCGTGTTCGCCCGCCGCGCCGTCGCGGGCGCGCTGTCCGAGCCCGCGCCCGCGCCGGCGCCGGCGACAGAGCAGGAGCTCGAGGCGCTGCGCGCCCTCTCGCCGCCGGCGCTCGCCGACGCCTCCACCCGCGCCGCGCTGTGGCGGGACGCCGGCATCGTGCGCTCCAGCGAGGGCCTCGACAGGCTCTTGTCAGATCCCCATCCGCTCGCCAGGCTGATCGCCGGCTGCGCGCTCACGCGCACCGAGAGCCGCGGCGCGCACCGTCGCTCGGACTACCCCGAGCGCGATCCGGGCCTCGACCATCGCCACGCCGTCGTCTCCCACGAGCACGCGGTCGACTGGCAGACCTGGAACTGACGCCCGCGCCCGGCGTCGTGGACCCCGGCGGGGTCCTTTTCTAAAAAGATCGGCCGCTCGTCTTTATGTCGGTCCTTTCAGATCAGACGCGTGTTCTGCGGGTGGAAGGTTTTGAGAGGTACAGGAGTCTTTGAGGAACGGCAGGAGTGCTCGGAACCACCACATCCGAGTTAGAAAGGTGAGAAATCGCCATGTACCAGTTCAGTCGCGCGATCTACCGGGAGCTTTCGCCCAGCATCATCGCCGCACCGCAGGGAGCCGCCGCAAACAGCAACCATGAAGCGCTCCTGCGCGCCTGCGAGGCCGTCGTCAAGCGCATGGCCACCGACCGCCACTACTTCGCGCGCCCGGCCCGCACGCTGTTCTGCGACATCCGCCGCTACTTCCCGATGTCCGCGCAGGAGCACGTCCACGAGGTCGTCTGCCGCTATGTGGACTACGCCCAGCAGTTCCTCGAAGAACACCCCCACGAGGGCTACACGGCGGTGAGCGGCGCCAGCCCGCAGTGCCGGGCGACCACGCGCAAGGGCACAGCCTGCCAGCGCGTGCCCCTCCCCCACAACGGCTACTGCCCCTCCCACCAGCACCTGGCCGACACCGAGGACCGCGAGCTCGAAGCAGCGTAAGCCCGCGTAGGCTCCCGGGAATGCTCCTGGGAGTCGACGTCGGCGGGACCTTCACCGACGCGGTGCTCGTCGGCGCGGATTCATCGCTGCACACCGCCAAGGTCTCCTCCACCCCAGCCGAGCAGTCGGTCGGCGTGCTCGACGCGATCCGCCTGGTGCTCGCGCGCGCCGGCGCGGAGTCGCGGATGATCGAGCGCTTCGCCCACGGCATGACCGTCGCCACGAACGCGCTGCTCGAGGATCGCACCGCCCGCACCGCCCTGATCGCCACAGAGGGCTTCACCGACGTGATCGAGCTCGCGCGCCAGGACCGCGCCGAGCTCTACGACCTGTGCGCCTCCGGCCCAGCGCCGCTCGTGCCCGCGGAGCTTCGCTTCCCCGCGCCCGAGCGCACCGGCCCCGAGGGACCCGAGCGGGCGCTCGATCGCGCCCGCGCGCGCGCGCTCGTGGAGGAGGTCGCGCTCGCCCGCCCGCAGGCGATCGCCGTGGCGCTGCTCCACTCCTACGCGCATCCCGCGCACGAGCAGCTGCTCGGCGCCATCATCTCAGAGCTCGCGGGCGACGTGCACGTGTCGCTGTCCTGCGAGGTCGTCGGCACCTTCCGCGAGTGCGAGCGCACGGCCACCACCGTGCTCGACGCGGCCCTGTCTCCGCTGCTGGGCGACTACCTGCGAAGCCTCGCGCGGAAGGCCCGCGAGGAGGGCCTTCCGGAGCCGCTCGATCATGCAGTCCTCGGGCGGTCTCACCGACTCCGAGCGCGCCGCCTCCCACGCTGCGCTCACCGTGCTCTCGGGCCCCGCCGGCGGTGTCGGCGGCGCTCTGCTCTTGGCGGAGCTGGCGGGCGAGCCGAACGTGCTCTGCTTCGACATGGGCGGCACCTCCTGCGACGTGTGCCTGATCGAGGACTCACAGGTCACGGAGACCGCCGAGCGGACGGTCGCCGGGCGCCCGCTGTCGCTGCCGGCGCTCGACATCCTCACCGTCGGCGCCGGCGGCGGCTCGATCGCCTGGCGCGACGCCGGCGGCGCGCTGCGCGTGGGACCGGCCTCGGCGGGGGCGCTCCCGGGGCCCGCCTGCTACGGACGCGGCGGGCGCGAGGCGACGGTCACCGACGCCAACCTCCTGCTCGGGCGCCTGCTCGAGGACTCCCAGCTCGCGGGCGGGCTCTCGCTCGAGCGCGCCGCCGCCCACGACGCCGTCTCCCGGCTCGCGCGCGAGCTCGACATGGACCCGCTCGCCTGCGCGCAGGGCATCGTCCGCGTCGCCGAGGCCGAGATGCTGGGCGCGCTGCGCGTGATGACCGTCGAGCGGGGCATCGACCCCCGCGGCTTCGTGCTGCTGGCGTTCGGCGGGGCAGGGCCCCTGCACGCCGCCGCGCTCGCCGGCGAGCTCGGCATCGAGCGCATCCTCTGCCCGCGCGCCTCCGGCGTGCTCTGCGCGCTCGGCCTCGCCGCCGCCGCTCCCCGCCGCGACGTCTCGCGCACCGTCATGCTGCACGGCGACTCGCTCACGCCCGAGCGCATCCGCTCGGAGCGCGACGCCCTCGTCGACGAGGCGAGCGGCGGAGTGGGCGCAGCGCCCGAGCGCCTTCGCGTCCGCCATGAGCTCCGCTATCGCGGTCAGTCCTTCGAGCTCGCCGTGGAGCAGTCGCAGTCGGTCGATCCGCGCGTCCTCGCCGAGGACTTCGCGCGCGCCCACGAGCTGCGCTACGGCTACCGCGACGACTCCGCCGAGGTGGAGCTCGTCAACATGCGCGCCTCCGCGTGGGGCCCGACGCCCGCGCTGCGCCCGCTGGCCGCCGGCGCCGGCGCTCCCGCCGCGCGAGCGCCGTCCGATCGTCTTCGACGGCGCTCGCATCGAGTCGGCCGTCCATCGCGGAGAGCTGCCATCCGGCATGCGCCTGACCGGACCCGCCCTGTGCGCGCTTCCCGAGGCCACCCTGCTGATCCCGCCCGGCTGGTCCGGCGACGTCGACGAGCACGGCACGATCCGCCTCAAGCGTGAGCCCGCGCCGCGGGGCGCGGAGCGCGAGCATGCTTGACCCGATCGAACTGCAGCTCGTCACCGGCGCCCTGCGGGCCGCCTGCGAGGAGATGGGCGTCGTGCTGATCCGCTCGGCGCACTCCTCCAACATCAAGGAGCGCCGCGACGCCTCGACCGCGCTGTTCGACAGCGACGGTCAGATGGTCATGCAGGCCGAGCACATCCCCGTGCACCTCGGCGCGATGCCCGCGGCTGTGGCGGCGGTGCTCGGCGAGCGCCACTCACCGGGGGTCTCCTGGATCCTCAACGACCCCTTCGCCGGCGGCACGCACCTGCCCGACATCACCGTCATCACGCCCGTGTTCGCGGCCTGCGAGCTGCTCGGCTTCGCCGCCAGCCGCGCACACCACGCCGACGTCGGCGGGCGCGTGCCGGGGTCGATGCCCGCCGACAGCCGCTCGCTGGCCGAGGAGGGCGTCGTGATATCCGCGCGCCCACTGGATGAGCGCACGATCGATGAGCTGGTGGCGCGCATGCGCCAACCGCTCGAGCGCCGCGCCGATCTGCGTGCCCAGCTCGCCGCCAACCGCACCGGCGCCCAGCGCCTCGGTGAGCTCGCCGGCCGCCTCGGCAGCGCGCGCCTGCGCGAGGCCACCGACGCGGTGCTCGACTACTCAGAGCGCCGCACCCGGGCCTGCCTTGGCAGCGCTGGCGGACGGCACCTTCGCCTCGGTGGACGTGCTCGAGGCGCCCGAGGACGACCTGGAGCTCTGCCTGCGGGCGGTCCTCTCCGGCGACCAGTTGCTGCTCGACTTCGACGGCAGCGCTCCGCAGCATCAGGGCAATCTCAACTGTCCGCTCGCCGTCACCCGCTCGGCGTGCCTGTTCGCGGTGCGCGCCCTCACCGACCCCGACATCCCGCCCTCGGCCGGCGCCCACCGCCCGATCGAGGTGCGCGCCCGGGAGGGCAGCGTGCTCAACGCCCTGCCCGGCGCCGCCGTGGCGGCGGGCAACGTCGAGACCTCCTCGCGCGTCGCCGACCTCGTGCTCGCCGCCTTCGGACGGGCGCTCGGTCAGGGCACGATGAACAACCTCACGCTCGGCAACCCGCGCTTCTCCTACTACGAGACCCTCGGCGGCGGCCAGGGCGCCTGCGCCGAGGCGGACGGCCCGAGCGGCGTTCACGTCGCGATGAGCAACACCCTCAACACCCCCGTGGAGGCGCTCGAGCGCGAATTCCCGCTGCGCATCACCGAGTACTCCCTGCGCCGCGGCTCGGGCGGCGCAGGGCTCCACCGCGGCGGCGAGGGCGTCGTGCGCGAGATCGAGGCGCGCGAGCCGATGAGCTTCTCGCTGATCGCCGAGCGCCGCCGCCACCCGCCGCTCGGGGCCGACGGCGGCGAGCCCGGTGAGCGCGGGCGCGACGAGCTCGACGGGCATCCGCTCCCCGGCAAGATCACCGGCACGCTCGCGCCGGGCCAGCGACTACGCATCGAAACGCCCGGTGGGGGAGGATTTGGCCATGCCTGAACGCATCGGCTTCCTCGGCCTCGGCATCATGGGCTCGCGCATGGCCGCCAACGTCGCTCGCGCGGGCTTTCCCCTCGCGGTCTGGACGCACACTCCCGGCAAGGCCGAGGACTGGGCCTCACAGCATGACGCCACCGCCTGCGCCACCCCCGCCGAGGTGGCGGGCGTCAGCGACATCGTGCTGAGCATGGTCGTGGACGGCCAGCAGGTCTCGGAGATCCTGCTCGGTCCAGAGGGGGCCATCCACGGCGCCCGCCAGGGGCTGTTGTGCATCGACTCCTCCACCATCGCGCCATCGGACACCCGTCGCATCGGCGCCGCCCTGGCCGAGCGCGACGTGTACCTGCTCGACGCCCCCGTGACCGGCTCCTCGCCGCGGGCAGAGGACGGCACGCTGACGATCATGGCCGGCGGCAGGGCCCAGGACTTCGCCCGCGCCAAGCCCCTGCTCGAAGTCATGGGCAGCCTGATCGTGCACGTCGGCGAGCTCGGCCAGGGCGAGATGCTGAAGCTGATCAACAACGCCCTCGGCGCCGCCAACGCCGCCGCCCTGGCCGAGGCGCTGCTGCTCGCGCGCGCCACCGGCGTGGACCTCGACGCATTCGTCGAGGTCACCTCGGCCGGCTCCGGCGCCTCGGCGCAGATGCAGATGAAGTCGACGCCGATGCGCGAGCACGACTACACGACGCTGTTCAAGACCGCACACCTGCTCAAGGATGTGAGGCTGTGCCTCGAGGAATCGCAGGCCGCAGGGGTACCCTTCCCCTCGGCTGCGCACGCCCGCGGCCTGCTCGTCGCCACGATGGGGCGCGGGCACGGCGAGCAGGACTACGCCGCCATCATCGAGGCCGCCGAGGGGCTCGCGGGATGGCGATTGTGAACGCGCTGTTGTGCGCTGGATCATTAAGGGATGCCAAATAATGTCGCTATTTGCAGGGGATTTGGGATTTCCGCCCGGAGTTCGTATCTTTAATGGACCGGCAGTCGTCCCCCCGGGGCGGCAAGCAGGGTTGTAGAGCAGCCGTTCCCCCTTCAGGTCCTTTGTCTCTTAATGCCAATTGCTTTCAAAGAATGGGCTGTCACCGTCCGCGCCCTGGCGGAAGGCGAGCAGCTCATAACACTTCGCAAGGGTGGCATCCGCGTGCCCGGCAAGTCCTTCCAGCTTGCCCACGAGCGCTTCTTCCTATACCCCACCTTCGACCACCAGCCGGGCGACCTCGTGCGCGAGTCCCACCAGCCCGAGCTGCGCCGCGCGCTCGAGGAGGGCGTCTGGTCAGAAGGCGAGCCGCCCCTCCCCGCGTTCGCCTCCGGCGCCCCCGTGCAGCAGCCCGACCGCGTGCGCATTCGCGCGTGGGCACAGGTGGCCGGCCACTTCACGATCGCCGACCCGCGCTGCGTGGACGCGCTCTCGCCCTTCTACGTGTGGACGCCCGACTACGCCGAAAAGCGTCTCGGCTGGCGCAGGCACGAGCCGCTGCACGTGCTGCTCCTGCGCACCTACCGCATCCCCCGCCCGGTCACCGTCAAGGTCAAGGACGAGTACACCGCCGCACACGCCTGGGTCGAGCTGCAGCGCGAGCTTCCCTTCGAGGGCACCCCCGTCCTCTCCGACGCCGAGTTCGAACGCGCGTCTGACGAGATCCGCGCGATCACGAGCGAAGACGCCGGCCAGCCGGTACTGGCCTGAGCGCCCCCCACGGCGCCGGCGATCGGTGCCCGCCCCCACGGCGCCGGCGAGCGCCTACGCCTCCCACGCGAGCGCTTCGCGCGCCGCCTGCGCGCCCGACTCGGGCACCAGCACATCGCGCGTTCCCGCCGCGAGGAATTCGGCCACGTCGAAGCCCGAGGAGCGGCGCAGCATGCAGGGGATGCCCTCCTCGAGCAGCAGCCCCTCGATGAACTCGGCCTCGGGCTGGTTCTGCGCGCGGGCCACCTTCACGAGCTCGCCCTCGGCGTACTGGGGATTGATCTTGCGCGCCTTGCGCTGGCGCTCTGAGGCCTCGCGCTTGGGTCCGGGCACGAACACCAGCGGCATGCCGCAGTCCGCACAGAAGCGCTCCGAGCGCGGGTAGGTGCGCGCGCAGCCCGGGCACACGAGCGGCTCCTCGCTCACGCGCTCGTCTCCGCGATGGTCACCTCTTTGATGTCGGCGCCGTCGATCAGATACGTGCGCACGTGCGGCTCCTCGCCGTCGGCCAGCCCGACGATGATCCACTCCACGCCAGGCCAGTTCGCGGCGAAGTTGACGTCGGTCTGGGAGGGATAGGGCTCGCTGCGCACGTGCGAGTGGTAGATCGCCCCCAGTTCGCCCCCGTCCTCCTGGCAGGCGTTCCACAGCTCGAGCAGTTCGGCGGGGTCGATCTCGAACTTCAGCGGGCTTTCGTGGATGTTGACCGCGGGATACACGCGGAGCGCCCGCGGCGGTGATCCCGGTGCGACCGCCACCACGCCGCAGCGCTCGTTGCGGGGGTCCGCGCTGACGTGCTCGATCAGCTCGCCCAGAAGCTCTGCGGAGATGTTCATGTCAGACGGATCTCCCCGTGCGCGGAGCCGGCGCCTACCACCACACCGTCGAGTCGAGGTTCTCGATCTCCTCGACGGGCAGCGTGTAGATGCCGCTTGACAGATACTTCCAGCCGTCGTCGGCGACCACGAACACGACGTTCCCCTCCTCGAGCTCTGAGGCGATGCGCACGGCGATGCTCGCGATCGCTCCGCTCGAGACGCCCGCGAACACGCCCTCCTCGTCGAGCAGCCTGCGCGTCCAGGAGATCGCATCGCGGTTGGTCACGAAGATCTTGCGGTCCAGCAGCGACAGGTCGATGATCGGCGGGATGAAGCCGTCGTCGAGCGAGCGCAGCCCCTGCACCGGCTCGCCCTGCATCGGCTCCGCGGCGACGATCTTGACAGCGTCGCCGAACGTCTCCTTCAGGCGCCTGCCGTTGCCCATCAGCGTCCCACCCGTGCCGAGCCCCGCCACGAACGCCGACACCTCGTCGAGCTCTTCGAGGATCTCGAGCGCCGTGCCGTTGTAGTGGGCGTTGGGATTGGCCTGGTTGCCGTACTGGTAGGGCATGTAGTAGGAGGGGTCTTCCGCGGCCATCGCCAGCGCCTTCTCGACGGCGCCGTTGGAGCCCTTCGAGCCATCCGAGTAGACGATCTCCGCGCCGTACATCTGCAACAGCTGCGTGCGCTCGGGGGTCACGTTCTCGGGCATCACGACCTTCAGCCGATAGCCCTTGCGCGAGCAGATCATCGCCAGCGAGATGCCCGTGTTGCCCGATGTCGGTTCGAGGATCGTGTGGCCCTTGCCGATCGCCCCCTTCTCCTCGGCGTCCTCGATCAGCGCCCGCGCCACCCTGTCCTTGACCGACCCAGTCGGATTGCGCGACTCGAGCTTTGCCCACACGCGCACGCCCGTCTTCGGCGACAGCCCGGGAAGCTCCACGAGCGGCGTGTTGCCGATCGACTGCACGATGTCCCCGTACCGGCCGCCGCAGGGCCGGCTTCTCAGCCTGTCAACCGCCATTACTTTACGGAATATAGCGGCCCTGCCGTCCGGTAGTGGGTCAGTTTGGAAATCCACGGACTGAACCTCCCTTTAGGTGACATCCCTACGCTGGCAAGTGGCCATCGGGTCGATCGGTTGTCCCCCCGACTGATTCAGCTTCCGCAGGATGCGGCTCCCGGTGGCCGACCTACATCTCGCGCGGGCGAGTAGGCTATGACCCGCTCGCCGCGCTTCTCAGGGCAGCGCGCGGGCAGGGGACGGAGAGGTGTGCCCCCGGTCAGGAGGAGCGACAGAGGCCGGGGGACGCCTCCCAGCGGCGGGACGGCTGTGCTGGTCCGTGCGCCACTGTCTGGCTACGTTCGCTGACATCGCGTTGACAAGAAGGAACGGCGCGTCGTGTGCGACTCCAATACGAAGGATGGTGGCCCGTGCTGTGAGGCACAGGCCACCACCCCAGCGCGCGAATGCTTTCAACGAGCGCTACCCACCCAAGATCGCCATCACGGGTAGGTTGCACTCCACGACGGGTTCGTCCCTTTGTTGCCGCCCGAGTAACTGGCCTTGATGAGGATGGTGTCGCTCGCCGCGAAGGCGAGGGTATGCGTGTTGTCAGAGCAGGTGTTGTTGCCCGTCGTGACCGTGCAGGTGATGGTCGTGCTCGCACCGTTCTTTTCCACGACCAGCACCGTGCTCTTGGTGACGTTGGCGGTGAAGTGAACCGTGAAGTTGCGGAGCGCCTCCGGCGTTTTCAAATTCAAAGAAGTTGCCGCCGTTGGCGCCTTCGCCGCCGCTGCCGCCGCCTCCACCTCCATACCAGCCGCCGCCGCCACCACCACCTTCGCCGTGGCCGCCTTCGCCAAACGCGCCGGTGCTGCCCGGCTTACCGTTCTCTTCTCCCCCGCCTGCAGCGCCACCTTTTCCTTCTGCGCTCGGCATTCCGCCGCCGCCGCCGCCGCCACCGCTCGCGGCAGTCAGGTCTGTGCCGCCGTCGCCGGCGTCGCCTTCGCCATCGTCGAACATCCCGCCGCTGCCTCCCGGTCCCCCGGCGGAAGTGAACCCTGGTCCACCTTCGTATCCGAAGCCTTCGTACCCGCCGCCGCCACCACCACCGGCAACCAATAGCCGCGAGTCGAGCGAGGCCGCGCCCTGCGCCTCCGGCGTCGTCCGGACGTCGGACGCGCCCCCGCCTGAGTAGTCCCCGCCCGGCGTATCGCCCCGACGCCCACGAAGGTCCCGAAACCGGCGTCAGCCCCACTCAACACCGCATCCGCGGCATAAAGGCTCATCACGGTGTCGAGGTCCCGACGGTTGATGGCGTCGAACTGGCTTCGCATCAACCTCGCCAGGTCGGGGGTCGTGGGATCCTCGGAGGCCATGCGCCGAGTATCCATCAATCCGTGCGTAAGGTGAGCGCCCGCATCTTGGACTCGCGCCGTTCGTAGCCGTCCTGCCACGCTTGCCGAGTCGCCCTGAGCACTTCCCGCGCCTGCCGGTCCTCGACGGACTTCAGGGCCACCTTCCATGCCTCGGCAAACGGCCGACCCTGCTGCCGCTCGCGGGCGAGGATGCTGCGAACCGGAGCGAAGTCACTGGCCACAGCTCAGCGTGTCACGGGAGAGCGATGCTCCCGCTCCAGGTAGTACGAACGTCCTTCCGGAAGCGGCGTCGCATTCGCCCTCCTGCCGATAAACCATCTGGCGATTGCAGCGTCGGTTGTCCCCCGATCTGCGAGTCGTTTCGGTCGCCCCTCGGGCCAAGAGAACGGGTTGGACCGTGGGGCGGCCTCCTCTCTCGTGCAGCGCCAAAGCCGAGTCCTACAAACGTCCACTCGAAATCGGCGTGCGCGTTTACCCTCATGTCGATGAACCAGCTGCAGCTCGCTCGCAGCGTCGGTCGTCCTTCCGGCCTGCGAGTCGTTTCGGTCGGATTCCCTCGCTCGCGACACCTCACTGGCACTGGCGGCGTCTGAGCAGGGAGGGAGAGGGTGCTCCCGGGCCAGGAGAACGGAGCCTGGACCGGGGGTGGCCTCCCACGGTCGGAGTCGATGCGCCAGGGTAGAGGATCGAGCGAACCGGCGAGAAGTCACTCGGCGTGGTTCTAACGTGTCTCTTGCGCCACGGAGAAGGTCTCCCTCGACGCCACGCCCCCGGCCTACCCTCCGGGCGCGGGGGCACTTCCCACTCGCCCGCCTGGACCCCGTCCCGTTGCGGCCAGTGCATCGGTCCTCTCGGAATCGGCGTGAAGCGTGGTTTCGAGGGGTATTCTCTCGCTCGCTCGCGGCGCTCCCCCGCAGCGCTTGAGCATGGGGTGGAGAGGGTGCCCCCGGTCCAGGAGGAGGGAGTGGACCGGGGGCGCGCCCCCAACCTTGCTCGTGAAGCGAACCTACTCGAGCCACACCGGCCGCCATATGGCCGCTTGTCGAACTGTCCGCATGTTCCGACCGAACGTTTGTGTCCTCGCGAATGGTGCGCGCGTGCCCCAGCATTGCCTGTCTGTACCATCGCCGCAAACCGCAACCGGGGGATCGGGTCACGCAGCAGTCCAGCCCCACGGCGAGCGTCGTTGCGCTTCTTGCGGCCGCCAGCACCGCCACTGAGGCCGGCACCTGAGCGCGACGCTCGTGTGCGCTCTACACAACGCGAAGCAGGATCTCGTCCTACGGCGAAGCGCAGATCGCGTAGACGCGGAACTTGTCGGTCCCCCCGGATTCGTTGAACCAAGTGCTGGCCCAGCCGGTAGGAGTAGCGCCTTGCGTGTTCGGGACAGGGGCACCTCCGGGCTCGAAATACCACACGTCCTTGCTGTTTCCATTGGTCATTTCCACGCCGCCGCCCGTCGCTCGTTCGCCTGCATTGCAGTTCGCTTGGGCGCTCCCATCGCTGCTGTTTGAGGTGGTGGTTTCGGCGAAGCGGACCACCACATTCGTCGCGCCATTGGTGCCGTTTGTGCCCGCGACTCCCTGCGCCCCTTCTTTGCCTGGAGGCCCTTCCTTGCCTGCAGCGCCAATGCCGCCGGTCGCCCCGGTCTCGCCCTTCAGAGCCTTGAGCACCTTGGGGTTGATCTGCTTTGTCGAGTTGACCATGTAGCGGGATGCAGCCATGGCACCGCCGCTCATGGCGAACACGAGCGCGAGCGTGGCTGTGACGTTGGCGTAACTGAGGGGCCTGCGTAGAAAGTTCATAGTCGGACCGTAGGCCGCCCCGAAGCCGCGACACGAGGCGCTGGACACATTGCTGAATGCGGCTCAGCTCGATGGCTGTGCCACAGCCGTCACAGACCTTGGCGCTCACCGGCTCAGCGGCAGAGCCCGACGCGCCAATCATGTCGGACGCTGCCTCCACGCGAGGGGAGCCGGAACGCAAAGCGACTCCGCGCAGCTTTGAGTAGGTGGATGGGATTGCGCGCGGGGGGCTTTGGTCGTTGTCACCGTCGTATACCCGTCCTGTTCCCCGAGCGCCTGGCGTCGCGCGTGGAATGATCGATTCGGTGTGCGACTCACCGCAACGATCCTTGGCCTCTCCGCCGCCGTGCTGGCCATCGTCTCCCCGGCTCGTAGCGCCGCGCCAACTACCAGCGAACCGCCAACAGGCTCGCGCCAAGCCATCACCACGGCCCAAGCCACCGCCTATGCACTCGCTGTCAACCTCCGCGCGGACGATGTCCCCAGACTGCACGTTACCTGGCCAGAAAGCAACATCACCCCTTCGGAATCGGCCAAGAACAACTCCCCAACTGGCTTCTACCACTGTGCCGGCTCGGTTGGCGCCACTCGTCGCGTAGCGGTCATCAACTCGCCCACCTTCAAGGCCAGCGATGAACGCTCCGGAGTCATCTCGACCGTCCGGGTCATGCCGACCGAGGCGCTGGCGTCCGCTGACATCGCCGCGAGTCAGAGCCGTCGTGGCCTGGCCTGTTTCGTGCACGTGGCCGAACTTCCCTTGAAGGAAACTAGGGTCTCGCGACTGGCAATCCCGTCGCCCCTCCCTGATAGAAGCGCCGGCTTGCGGGCGAAGCTTGGATTGCCACACGGAAGCCTCTACCTCGATTACTTCAGCTTCGTAGCCGGGCCGGTAGAGGTCGGGCTGCTTGATTTCAGCATTGGCGATCACCCGTTCCCGACGGCAACCGAGCGACGGCTTCTTGCGCTTCTCTACAGCCGTGCCGTGGCGCAGAAGCTCTAACTCTCTAGCTCCGCGCAGCTTTGTCACTGCCAGCTTTCGGGCAGCAGCTTGTCCAGAGTGAGCAGCCGTGCTCGGACGATGACGTATTCCTTGATCGCTTCGGCTTCTGTCGGCGGTAGACCGGCTTCCACTTCGGCGATCGCGTTCAGTAGGTCGCGACGGTCGCAGGTGGCGCAGCAGCAGCTCCCGTCCTTTTTCTGCCAGGCCTTCCCTTCGGCGGACAGGGCGACGAGTTCTTCCGGGGAATACCGGGGTTCATCCTCGACGCCTTCCTCTGAGGCGATCGAGCCGGGGTGCGAGCGCATCGCACCCACCATCTCTGAGGGCATCAGCTGGTGCGGTAGTCGAGGGTTGTGAACTCGAGCGTGCCATCAGCCATCCGGTGCGCGTCCACCCGCAGGTATGGCGTGGTCTTCAACTGGCGGGCGATCCATTCCAACCAGGGCTGTTGTGCGCTCACCATCTTGACCGCTCGATTGCCGGCCGCCCTGCGCTCGCTCTTCTCCTGTCCTGGGGTCAAAAGCGCGCGGACTTCCCGGTTGTCCTGGTCAAGAGCGCTCGAGCGGCTCAGGATGTCACCGAAGCGGACACATTCGCCCGCAACCCCCCCGTAAAGCACGGTCAGCTCGTGCGTCCTTGCGACCGGCGCCCTCCATTCCCCGGGGACGGTGTAGGAGGTCAGGGAGCGACCTTCGGCGTCGGGACCCATATCGACGACGACGCGCTTGAATCCGAGGACGGCCGCGATGAGCGCGTGCCCGGCCTCGTGGTAGCGGAGGACTTCATTCGAGCGTGCGGCCTGTTCAAGCCGGTGCTCGTAGCGCTCCTGTGGCGTCCGGATCTCGAAGCCGAACGACGGCAATCCACGGCGACTGTTCCATTGGTGGGCTTGCGCGTTGCTCGGTGGTGCGGTTGCGGGGTACGTCGGGTTCTCCTTCGGGTTGTCAGGCAGGTTGGAGCTCGGGGTAGGGGCCGAGCTCCGCAACTATCAGGCGCGCGTGGCGAGCGTCGTGAAGCACGACATCGCCGCCGTACCGCTGTGAGCCCTATCGGGTGGCCATCTGACGGCCCTCTATGGCGAACTTGAGCGCGACGGCGTGTCGGTCGGCACGCGAAGGTTCACGCACGCCGTGCTCCGCCGTGCACTAAATGACGCCGTGCGCCGGGGCAAGCTCACACGCAACCCCGCCGCAGCTGCTGATCCGCCGGCCCCGTCGCGTTCCAAGGCACAGGCATGGAGCGACAGGGAGCTGCGCACGTTCATTGGCACACGTGAGGGACGATCGGCTTTACGCGCTGTGGCGGCTCGCGGCCACAACGGGGATGCGCCGCGGTGAGCTGCTCGGGCTCTGCTGGCGACACCTAGACCTCGATACGGCGCGGCTTCGTGTTGAACAGCAGCTCATCCCCACGAAGGGTGGTGCGACGTTGGGCCCGCCGAAGTCAAACCGCTCAGAGCGGACCATCGCGCTCGACGTCGGGACCGCAGACGCACTGCGTGCGCACCGCGAGGTGCAGCACCGCCGCGACGATCGCATTGACCAACGGTGTGCCGCTGCATGTCGTGGCGGGGCGCCTGGGCGACCGTGCCGAGACGCTCCTCGGGACCTATGCGCACCTGCTGCCGCAGTCAGACGAGGTCGCTGCTGAAACGGTCGCTGCGGTTCTCGCTGACAAACCGTTGACAGAACCGGCGGTGTAGCCCGTGGTTACGGGGCGCAACGCCCCTGACCTCATTACTTTACGGAATATAGCGGCCCTGCCGTCCCGTGTCAGCCGATGCCGGGGAGTCCCCCGCGAAGCAGTCGGGCCAGCGGCGGCGATCATGCTCCGTGTCGCTCCGTCCCGCCTATCGCTCTGAGATGATGCGATCGGTGACGGTTCTTCTGGTTGCACTCGCAGGGGCGGGTGGGGTTCTTCTTCGGTACGGAATTTCCTCGCCATTCCATGGGACGGCGCTCCCGTGGGTGACCGTCGCGATCAACGCGTTCGGGTCGTTCTTGCTTGGGATAGTGGTGGTCGCGCACTGGACTTCGCCGCAGACGCGCACGGCGCTGGGGGTCGGCCTGCTCGGTGGATTCACCACCTTCTCGACCTTCTCGGTGCAGGCGTTTCTGGACGTTGACGCCGGCGAGCCGCAGCGTGCCTTCATCTATGTGCTTGCCTCAGTCGTGCTTGGCTTTGCCGCTGCCGCCGCCGGGTACTACCTCGGCCGCGCGCTGCAGTGAGGGCGAGCTCATCTCCGCGCCCCGTTGATCCTGGGGCTCGTGATCGCTCCCGCCTGGATGCCCGACGTTTCGAGTATGTGCGCGTACGTCCCGCCGGCGATCAGCGCCTTGAGCGCGGACAGCAGGGGAGCCGCCAAGCCGCTCTTCTTCGCGATCGCAAACCCGTAGGGGGCGATCCCGTACGTGCCGACCACTTCAACCGGATTTTCCTGTGAAAGCGTTGCTTGGTAGTAGGCGAACGGCGAATCGGCCATTGCCACCTGAGCGTGGCGGTCCGCGACCGCCGCACCGGCTTCGCCCTGGGTTGCGTAGGCCAGTACGGAGACAGGCCTCTTGCCGGCCTCGATACACCGCCTGCTCTGCGCGATCGCGTCTTCCTGCTGCGTCGTGCCACGAGTGACTGCCACGACGTGCCCGCAGAGCCCAGCCAGGTTTTCCACGTCCGTGTAGACGTAGGCGCTTGAGTAGAACGATGTTCCAGCGATGTAGTAGTCGACAAAGTCGACTGTCTGCTCGCGCTTCTTGGTGTCAGTGAACGACGAGGCTCCAACGTCGTAGTCGCCGGCTGCAACCTCCGCAAGGATCTTGTCGAATGGCTGATTCACGAACTTCACCTTCAGACCCATCAACGTGCCCGCGGCGCGCATCAGTTCGGGGTCCATGCCGGTCAGCGTGTGGTCTTGCGGGTCAAGAAACTCGTTCGGGGGATAC
Source organism: uncultured Solirubrobacteraceae bacterium (assembly GCA_963779605.1). Lineage (GTDB taxonomy): Bacteria > Actinomycetota > Thermoleophilia > Solirubrobacterales > Solirubrobacteraceae > Palsa-744. Next base: position 301,896 of record CAVZYR010000003.1, on the reverse strand, counting down.
GTGGGGTCGGTAGCCACCGTCAACGTCCCCTTGGCCTTGACGACGGCGGGAACCTGCGCGGCGATTGATGCGCTCTCGCCACGGGGGGTCGAGGACGCACCGGCGCATCCGGCGAGCGCGAATAGAACGAACAGCAGCGGGCCGCATACGCGTGAGTGCAGGCCACTCATGGCCGCCACGAGCTGGTGTGCCAATACCCTCACCGCCTCCTCGCCCTCGGTGGCTCGTGGGACATTGGCCATAGGCTGCCAGCTCATCGCCTACGCCGCCGCCCGGGAACGGTCTCGGCCGAGAGCGGAGGGGCGTGGCTCACCCGAGCACGCTTGCAGCCGACGAGCAGGGCTGCCCTCGCCGACCGGTAGGATGGCCGCGTCGGGATATGACAGGCGACTTCGACTTCGACTGGTTGGTGATCGGCTCCGGCTTCGGCGGCAGCGTCTCCGCGCTGCGACTGGCGGAGAAGGGCTACTCGGTGGGGGTGCTCGAGTGCGGGCGGCGCTTCGCCGATGACCAGTTCCCGAGCACGACGGCCGACCTGAAGAGCTACTTCTGGAACCCGAAGGTGGGGATGAAGGGCATCTTCCGGATGACGACCTTCAAGGACGTCTCGGTGGTCTCCGGCTGCGGCGTCGGGGGCGGCAGCCTCGGCTATGCGAACACGCTGTACGTGCCGCCGAGCAAGTTCTTCGAGGACAGTCAGTGGGCCGAGATGGAGGAGTGGGAGAGCGTGCTCGCACCCCACTACGCGGAGGCCCAGCGGATGCTGGGCGTCGTGCAGAACCCGCACGATGACCCCGCCGATGAGCTCCTGCGCGAGCTGGGCGAGGAGCTCGGCGTGGGCGACACCTACAAAAAGACGCCGGTGGGCGTGTTCTTCGGTGAGCCCGGCGAGACCGTCCCCGATCCCTACTTCGGCGGCGAGGGACCGGAGCGCACCGGCTGCAGGCTGTGCGGGCGCTGCATGGTCGGCTGCCCGCACGGGTCGAAGAACACGCTTGTGAAGAACTACCTGTATCTGGCCGAGCGCCGCGGCGCACAGGTGATGGCAGAGCGCACGGTCATCGACATCCGCCCGATCGGCGCGGCGGACGGAAGCGATGGCTATGAAGTCGAATCCGAGCGCTCGGGGTCGTGGGTGGCAAAGGAACGCCGCGTGCAGCGCGCGAGCGGCGTGGTGGTGGCCGCCGGGCCGCTGGGCACGAACAAGCTGCTGCAGCGCTGCCGCACGGGCGGATCGCTGCCGCGCGTGTCGGCTCGCCTGGGCGAGCTCGTGCGCACCAACTCCGAGTCGATCCTCGCGGTGACGGTGCCCGAGGACTACCCCGAGGACCTGATCAAACGCGTGGCGATCACCTCATCCATCTACCCCGACCCCAACACGCACATCGAGACGGTCACCTACGGCGACGACGGCGATTCGATGCATCGCCTGAACACGCTGCTCGTCGGCGACGGCACGCGCGTGACGCGTCCGCTGAAGCTCTTGCTGCAGGTACTGCTCCACCCCAGGCGGCTCGCGCAGGTGATGTTCCCGAAACACTGGTCGCGGCGCACGATCATCATCCTCGTGATGCAGACGCTCGACAACGCGATCGCGCTGCGCCCCCACAAAGGCCCGTTCGGCTCGTTCTGGCTGAAGACCGAACAGGATCCCGAGCGCCCCAACCCGACCTTCATCCCGATCGCCAACCGCACGGCGGAATGGTTCGCCAAGCGCACCGGCGGCGTCGCCCAGAGCTCGCTCACCGAGGCGCTCTTCAACATCCCCACGACCGCTCACATCATGGGCGGCGCGGTGATCGCGCCCGGCCCCGAGCAGGGGGTCGTGGACTCACACCAGCGGGTGTTCGGCTATGAGAAGCTGCTCGTCTGCGACGGCTCGGCGATCCCCGCCAACGTGGGCGTCAACCCGTCGCTGACGATCACGGCGCTGGCCGAGCACGCGATGAGCCACGTGCCGGGCGCCGGCGAGCCGGCGGCGGGTCACATCGGCACCCGCGCCGCGGCCTAGCCACGGGGCTCTCGCGGCGATGAGACGCGAGGAGCTGCAACTGCTGCAAGCGCCGCTCAAGCAGCGCTACCGCGAGGACCCGCAGGCGGGCATCGTGACGTTGACGGCCGAGGCCGAGCTCGACTCGACAGCGGTGTCCTGCTCGGTGCAGACCGGGCGCGCGCTCGTCGAGGCGGGGCTTCATCCGGCCAGCGGCGGAGACAGCAGCCTCGCCTGCTCCGGGGACATGCTGCTGCAGGCCCTGGTGGCGTGCGCGGGGGTGACGCTCCGCTCGGTGGCCGTCAACCGCGAGATCCCGATCGCCGGCGGGCGGATCACCGCCGAGGGCGAACTCGACTTTCGCGGCACGATGGCCGTGGACCGCGAGGCGCCCGTCGGCTTCCGCGCGATCCATCTGCGCTTCGAGCTCGACCCCTCGCTGAGCGCAGAGGACCGCGAGACGCTGCTGGGACTGACCGAGCGCTACTGCGTCGTCTTTCAGACGATCACCGGCGGCGTGCCGGTGACGGTCAGCGACTCAGGCGGCTGAGGCGAAGGCAGCCCGGCCCGGTCTGTGGGGCCCTACGCCCTGTAGGGGTAGATCACCTTGTGGTTGCAGCCCACGAGGCGATAGTGGCGGTTCTCGGGCAGGAAGCGCATGACGAGCGTCTTCAGGCCCGGTCCGTTGCAGTAGACGGTGCCGTAGCCGTAGACGAGCGCGACGTGGTCGTTGCCCGCTCCGGTCCAGATGACGTTGTAGCCGTGGCTCGCATATATCCAGTCTTCGCCCGGGCCGCCGTGGAGGAAGTCGCGTTGCGTCGTGGGCTGTTCGCCGGGGTGGGAATCGCCCCAGATCACATCGCCCTCGTCGCCCGCCCAGACCGTGTCGTTGCCGCCGCCGCCGAGCAGCATGTTGTGCACCCCGAGCTCCCCCTTCATGACGCCGCTTTCGTTGTTGGGGTGGCCCTGGTGGTGGCCGATGACGGGCCATCCTTCGTGGTTCGCCATCGCCAGGGCAAGGCCGCAGCCGCCCAGCAGCAAGGCGCCGGTGGCGCACACGAGCAGGTGCAGACGCCGAGGGCGGAGGATCGTTCTCATTCCCGTCTATCGACAGCCTGACCTGGACGGCCCCGTCGGCTCAAGGCGATTGGACGGAAGATGTCTGTTCGAGCGGGCGCGAGGGGCGCTCAGCGGGGCGCGGCGCCGCCGGCCATGGCGGGGAGGATGACGAGCGTGTCGCCGTCGCCGACGGCGGTGGCGAGGCCGTCGAGCACGCGAACGTCCTCGTCGTTGAGGTAGACGTTCACGTAGCGGTTGAGCTCACCGTCGGCGGAGAAGAGCTGGCTCTGGGTGGCCGGGTGGCTCTCCGACAGCGAGCGCAGCACGTCGCCGACGTTCTCGCCGGAGGCGCTCACCTCCCGCTCGCCGCCTACCGACGCGCGCAGAACCGGGGGGATCTTGATGGTGGCCATCTCGGAATGATTAGCAGGCGGCGCGCGTCCGGCGCGCGCCCGTCGGGCGGGGGAGCGGCATGGCGGGCGCCCAACCTACCCGGCGGCGGCGCAGAATGCCTCGTAGTCGGGGAAGGAGCCCATCTCCTCATCGGTTATCTCATCGGGCTCGCGCGAGCAGATCGGGCAGTCGGGGTCGCGGTGGACCTTGACCTCGGTGAGCGTCGCGGCGAGCGCGTCATACAGGAGCAGGCGCCCGATCGCCGGTTCGCCGATGCCGAGGATCAGCTTGACGACCTCGGTCGCCTGCAGCAGGCCCATCGTGCCGGGGAGCACGCCGAGCACGCCGTTGGCGCCGCAGGAGGGCGCGAGCTCGGCCGGCGGCGGCTCACGGAACAGGCAGCGGTAGCAGGGGCCCTCGTAGGGGGCGAACACCGACAGCTGGCCGTCGAAGCCGAGGATCGAGGCGGACACCACCGGGATCTTCAGGCGCACGGTGGCGTCGTTGAGCAGGTAGCGCGTGGGGAAGTTGTCGACGCCGTCGACGATCACGTCGTAGCCCTCGATGATCTCCATGATGTTGGAGGCGTCGATGCGCAGCGGGTACTTGACGACCTTCACGTCGGGGTTGAGCGCGTGGATCGCCTCCTCGGCGGAGTCCACCTTGCGCGTGCCCACACCGGCGGTGGTGTGGATCACCTGGCGCTGAAGATTTGAGAGATCGACGACGTCGTCGTCGACGATCCCGAGTGTGCCGACGCCGGCGGCGGCGAGGTAGAGGGCGGTGGGCGAGCCGAGGCCGCCCGCGCCGAGCAAGAGCACCTTGGCGTCGAGCAGCTTCTGCTGGCCCTCGGCGCCGATCTCGGGGACGAGCATGTGGCGGGAGTAGCGGTCGCGCTGCTCGGCGGTGAGCGCGCGCGGGATCTCGACCTGATAGCCGCGGTCCTTCCACAGCGTTATCCCGCCGGTCATCGAGCGCACGTGCTCGTAGCCGAGGTCCTCCTTCAGCGTGCGGGCGGCGTAGGCCGAGCGGTTGCCGGACTGGCAGTAGAGGATCAGCTCGGCGGAGCGGTCCGGCGCCGCGCTCTCGATGCGCGACTCCAGGTGGCCGCGGGGAATGCTCTTTGCGCCGGGAAGGTGGCCGGTGGCGAACTCTTCTGAGCCGCGCACGTCCACGACCGTGACGCCCTCATCGATCAGCTCGTTGACCTCGGAGGGGTCGACCTCATCGATCTGGCTCTTGATCTGGCGGAGCAGCTCCGCCCCTGACGGGCTCATATGGAAACTCCTAAACCAAGGTCGGGTTTCATGGTGACTTCATAAAGTATAGCGACTGTTCTGGCCGCTGCGTAGAGCTGCAGGATGGCACCTTCAGGCGCGGTCAGACACCATGGAGGCGATGTCCTCGCGCTTGCGCTCGACGCTGCTCGCCGCGACGGCCGCCACGGTCGTCGCGTTCGCCGTGCTGGTGGCCGTGCACCGGCCGGCGAGCCGCTCGCCCGCGTCCTCCACGGCGGGCGCGCAGGCGCTGAGCGCAACCGCCGGCTCGGGCTTCGACGGGGCGGCGCTGCCGGGGCGGGTGCGCGCGCCCGGGTTCACGCTGAGCGACCAGTCCGGAGCGCGGCTCTCGCTCGGGTCCTACCGCGGGCAGGTGGTGGTGCTCGCCTTCCTCGACTCCGCCTGCGGCCCGACGTGCATCCTCATCGCCCAGCAGATCCGCGGGGCGCTTGACGAACTGCCGCGCGCGGTGGCGGTGCTGATCGTGAGCGCGGATCGGCGCGCCGACACGCCCGCCGCCGTGAGGAGCTTCCTCGCGCGGGTGTCGCTGAGCGGGCGCGTGCGCTACCTGACCGGCTCGGGCTCCGAGCTGCGCGCGCTGCGCGACGCCTACGCGGGCTCTGAAGGGACCGTGGGCAACGGCGCGGCCGCGGTCTTCCTGATCGACGGGCGCGGCTTCGAGCGGGTGAAGTACCCGGTCGAACAGCTGACGCCCGAAGCGCTCGTGCACGACATCGGACGTCTGCGTTCAGAACCCTAGATCCGGGCGGAATCCCGGGGCGAGGGCGCCACGCTGATACCCTAGCGCGCAGGTAGGTATTGCGGAGATGATGTTCTCAACCAAGGCCGAGTACGGCGTACGCGTGATGGTCGAGCTGGCCAGGCGGGCCGGCGAGGATCCGGTTCCGCTGACGGAGATCGCCGAGCACGACGGCCTGCCGCTCGCCTATCTGGAGCATCTGGTCGCGCGCCTGCGCAAGGCCGGCCTCGTCGATTCGCGCCGCGGCTCGCGCGGCGGCTACCTGCTCGCGCGCTCGCCTGTCGAGATCACGATGGCCGAGGTGGTCGAGGCGCTCGAGGGATCGATCGCGCCGATCGAGTGCATCTCGCAGAGCGCCGACGGCTCGATCGTCTGCTCGCGCGAGTCGGCCGACCCCGACCAGCCCGGGCACATCTGCCCCACCAAGCTTCTATGGACGCGGGTGCGCTTCTCGATCGTGCGCACGCTGCAGGAGACGACGCTCGCCGACCTCGTGCTCGGCCCGTCGCTGCCCGGCGCCTCGGCGCTCGCGGCCGAGGCGAGCCTGAGCGCGATCGAGGCGCAACCCAAATCGCTTACGACTGGAGCCTGAAAAGCCAACATGGCCGACCTAGAGATCAGAGACCTGCATGTGCGGATAGAGGAGCGCGAGATCCTGCGGGGCGTGAACCTCGAGATCAACCGCGGTGAGATACACGCGCTGATGGGCCCCAACGGCTCGGGCAAGTCAACGCTCGCCAACACGCTGTTGGGACACCCGACGTATGAGATCACGGAGGGCTCGATCGTCTTCAAGGGCGAGGACATCACCGAGGCCGAGCCGCACGAGCGGGCCAAGGCCGGCCTGTTCCTGGCCTTCCAGTACCCGGTGTCGATCCCGGGCGTGTCGGTGGCGAACTTCCTGCGCATGGCGATCAACGCCAAGCGCGAGGATCCGATCGGGGTCAAGGAGTTCCGCACGCAGCTACAGCACGCGATCGACCTCCTGGACGTGGACAAAGCATTCACCTCGCGCCACCTCAACGACGGCTTCTCCGGCGGCGAGAAGAAGCGCGCGGAGATCCTGCAGATGGCGATGCTCGCCCCGGACGTGGCGATCCTCGATGAGACCGACTCGGGCCTTGACATCGACGCGCTCAGAACCGTCGCCGAGGGCGTGCAGAGGCTGCACGACGAGCAGGGGCTGGGCGCGCTGATCATCACCCACTACCAGCGCATCCTCCACTACGTAAAGCCGCAGTTCGTGCACATCATGATGGACGGCCGGGTGGTGCTCGAGGGCGGCGTCGAGCTGGTCGAGCGGCTCGAGCGCGAGGGCTACGACCAGATCCGTCAGGAGTTCGGCGTCGGTGTCTGAGGTGGCGGTCAAGCCGGGTCGCCACCGCGAGGCAACGCTCTACCACGCGCTCGCGGGCGCGGGGGCGGGCGACGGACTCACGCTCGAGCAGCTGCGGGAGGTGGCGCGCGCCCACTACCTGACCTCGGAGCTGCCGGTGTGGCGGCGCTCGGGGTTCTGGACGACGACGCTTCAGAACCTCGATCTGGAGGCGCTCGAGGACCAGTCCGAAACACTCGAGCCGGGAACGCCGGCCGAGGGCGCGCCGTCGGGCGAGGGCATCCCCGGCGTGGTCGCGCGCACGCTCCCCGAGCGCCCCCGCGCGGGCCGCCTCGTGCAGAGCGCGGGCGCGGTCGTGCACGTCGATCTCGATCCCGCGCTCAGTGAGCGCGGCGTGATCCTGTGCTCGCTGGAGGACGCCTTCCGCGATCACCGGGAGCTGGTCGAGCCGTGGTACTCAAAGCGCCTGACGGTTGACCGGCACAAGCTCGAGGCGGCCAACGCCGCCTACTGGACGGGCGGGGCCTTCCTGCACGTTCCCGACGGCGTGGTGGTCGAGGACCCGTTCGAGATCGTCTACGCGATCGAGCAGGCGGGCGTCGTGCAGTACGGGCGAACGCTGGTGCTCGGTGGGGCAATGAGCGAGTTCCGTGTGACCGAGTACGACCTGGCCGAGGACTTCGAGGGCCAGGCGCTGCACGCGGGCGCGTTCGAGTGCTACCTCAAAGACGGCGCGCGCTGCCGTCTCTCCCAGCTGCAGGACTGGGGCTCGGGCGAAGTGTTCGACGTGTCCACGCGCTTCGTGGGCGTGGGCCGCGACGCCTACTGCCACTGGCTGCCGGCGCTGCTCGGCGGTCATCTCGTGCGCCAGCACCTCGAGCTCGCGATCTCAGAGCCCGGCGGCGACATGGCCTTCCGCGGCCTGTTCTTCACCGAGGAGCACGAGCACCTGGACGTGTTCGCGGTGGACCTGCACGAGACCGGGCCCTCGGGCGGGGACGTGCACTGGCGGGGAGCCGCGAGCGGCGAGAGTCGCGCGAGCTTCGAGGGCCTGATCCAGATCGACCCCGGCGCCCAACAGACGCACACCTACCTGCAGATCCACTCGATGATGCTCTCGCCGAAGGCGCGCGTCGACGCGATCCCCTCGGTGCTGGTGTCCGCCGACGATGTCTCGGCCTCGCACGGGGGCACCGTCGGCGAGCTCGACGAGGCGGCGATCTTCTACATGCAGACCCGCGGCCTCGACCGCCCGGCGGCCGTGCGCGTGATCGTCGAGGGCTTCTTCGAGCCGCTGATCGCAGAGCTCTCGGACGCACCCCTTGAAGCACTCGTGCGCGAGAAGGTGGCGGAGAAGCTCGCCGCCGCGCGCGAGGACATCGAGGCATATGCCGTCAGTCGCTGAGAACGACCTCTTCATGACGAGCGCCTCCGGGGGCCGCGCGGGCGTGCGCGGGGACTTTCCGATCTTCTCGCGCAGGTTCGCCGGGCGGCCGCTCGTGTATCTCGACTCGGCCGCGACCTCGCAGAAGCCGGCGGTGGTGATCGAGGCGGTGGCCGAGCACCTGCGCAGCCACAACGCCAACGTCCACCGCGGCGTGTACGCGCTCGCGCAGGAGGCCGACGCGGCCTACGACGGGGCGCGCCGGCGGGTGGCCGCGTTCACGGGCGCGCAGCCCGAGACGACGATCTTCACCAAGAACGTGACCGAGTCGATCAACCTCGTGGCCTACGCCTGGGGCCGCGCCAACGTCGGCGCGGGCGACGCGGTGCTGATCACCCAGGCCGAGCACCACGCGAACATCGTGCCGTGGCAGGTGCTCTGCCGCGAGCGGGGCGCGAGCCTTCGCTACCTGGAGGTGGACGAGCACGGGCAGCTGTCGCTCGATGCCCTGGACGCAGAGCTCGCGCGCGGCGATGTGCGCCTGGTCGCCTTCACGCACGTCTCGAACGTGCTGGGCACGATCAACCCCGTCGCGGAGATGGCCGCGCGCGTTCGCGCCGCCGGCGCCGTGTCTCTGATCGACGGCGCCCAGGCCGTCCCGCACATGCCCGTGGACGTGGAGGCGATCGGCGCGGACTTCTACGGCTGGACCGGTCACAAGGCGCTCGGCCCGACCGGCATCGGCGTGCTGCATGGCCGGCGCGAGATCCTCGAGACGATGCAACCGTTTCTGACGGGCGGCGACATGATCGCCTCCGTCGACTTCCAGTCGGCCACCTGGAACGAGCTGCCGGCGAAGTTCGAGGCGGGCACGCCGATGGTGGCCGAGGCCGTCGGCCTGGGCGCGGCCGTCGACTACCTGTCAGCTCTGGGCATGGAGCAGGTGCGCGCGCACGAGCGCGCGCTGAGCGCCTACATGCTCGAGCGCCTGGCGGAGGTTCCGGGCCTGCGCACGGTGGGGCCTTCACAGGCTGATGCGCGGGGCGGCCTCGCGTCGTTCACGATCGAGGGCATGCACCCGCACGACATCGCCGAGCTCGCCGATCGCGGGGGCGTGTGCATTCGCGCCGGCCACCACTGCGCACAGCCGTTGATGCGCTGCCTGGGCGTCAACGCGACGGCGCGCGCGAGCGTGGGCGTATACAACGACCCTGCCGACATCGACTCGCTCGTGGACGCCCTCCTCCAGGGGCGCGAGGTGTTCGAGCTGTAGCCATGGACGACCTCTACCGCGACTACATCCTGGACCACTACAAGCAGCCCCGGAACTTCGGGGAGCTCGACCCGCACGACCTCGAGGCGCTCGAGCACAACCCCCTGTGCGGGGACGAGCTGGGGGTGCACATCCGCGTCAAGGACGGCCGCATCGAGGACCTGCGCTTCCACGGGCACGGCTGCGCGATCTCGCAGGCCTCGGCGTCGATCGCCTCCGAGGAGCTCAAAGGGATGGAGCTGAGCGAGGTCGAGGGGCTGGGCGCCGACTGGATGATCGAGCTGCTCGGCATTCCCGTGTCGGCGACGCGGCGCAAGTGTGCGCTGTTGAACCTGAAGGTCGTGCGCGGCGCCGTCACCGGCGATCACGCCTGGCCGGTTTGAGCGCGGGCGGCGGACGTGTAAGGAGGACGGCACGCCGGTGAGGACCAGCGGGCTCGATACAATCCCTACTGCGGAGCACAGGATTCACCAACGCACCACCAGCGAGGAGCGAAGATGGCCACGATTGACGGCACGAGGATCGCAAAGCCCAGTCCCATCGTCGAGGACGAGCAGGGGCAGCTGCGCGCGCGCCAGGGCATCTCCCACGAGGTCGTGAGCGAGCTGTCGAAGATCAAGGGCGAGCCCGCGTGGATGGCCGAGAAACGGCTGAAGTCGCTGGAGATCTTCGAACGCAAGCCCGTCCCCACCTGGGGTCCGGACCTGAGCGGGCTGAACCTCGACGACCTCGTCCTCTACTCCCCTCCGACGGCCGGGCGCTTCAACAGCTGGGACGACGTTCCCGACGAGATGAAGCAGACCTACGAGGATCTCGGCATCCCCCAGGCCGAGCGCGAGCATCTCGCCGGCGTGGTCGGAGTGTGGCGCCAGGAGCCGGTGTATGAGGGCCTGAAGGAGGAGTACGCAAAGCAGGGCATCCTGTTCTGCTCGATGGACACCGCCATCACGGAGTACCCCGAGCTGGTGCAGAAGTACTTCATGAACAAGTGCGTTCCGGCGCAGGACAACAAGTTCTCCGCGCTGCACGGCGCCGTGTGGTCGGGCGGGGCGTTCTGCTACGTCCCCAAGGGCGTCAAGTGCGACCTGCCGCTGCAGTCCTACTTCCGCATGGAGGGCGCCGGCGAGGGCACCTTCGAGCACACGCTGATCGTCGCCGACGAGGGCTCTGAGGTGAACTACATCGAGGGCTGCACGGCACAGACCTACAGCGTCAACTCGATGCACTCGGCGGTCGTCGAGATCTTCGTGCACGAGGGCGCCAAGGCCCGTTACACGACCGTGCAGAACTGGTCGAAGGACGTGTACAACCTCAACACCAAGCGCGCGGTCGTGGACGCCGAGGGCACCGTCGAGTGGGTCGGCGGCTCGATGGGCGCCAAGTATGTGATGCTCTACCCCGGCTCGTTCCTGATGGGCGAGGGGGCGCGCGCCGACCATCTGAACGTGGGCGTGGCCGGCAAAGGCGTGCACAAGGACACGGGCGCAAAGGTCGTGCACCTGGCGCCGAACACCACCTCGAACATTCTCGCCAAGTCGATCTCCAAGGACGGCGGCATCATGGGCTACAGGGGCCTCGTGAAGATGGGCCAGCACTCGCAGGGCTCGAAAGCACGGGTGCAGTGCGACGGGCTGATGATGGACGGCGAATCGAAATCGGACACCTGGCCGGACATCCAGATCCAGAACCCCCACGTGACGGTCGCCCACGAGGCGACGGTGGGGCGCATCTCCGATGACCAGCTCTTCTACATGGGCTCGCGCGGCTTCACCGAGGACGAGGCCGCGGCGATGATCGTGAACGGCTTCATCGAGCCCGTGACCAAGGAGCTGCCGATGGAGTACGCGGTCGAGCTGAACCGCCTGATACAACTGGAGATGGTGGGCTCAATCGGCTGAGGCGCACGATTCGCTTCGCCTGACGGCGTCCTCGGTCGCTCGCGTGCACAGCACGCCACGCTCCCTGCGTCCTGCGGCGCCGGCCCGGTCGTGTCAGACTCGCGACTCGCACCCCTCAGGGGCGCTGTGATTCGTTTTGCGCGCTCCGGTGGACACGATTGTTGCGCCGCTGTTTCCCACGGGGCTGCCGTGGGTCAACGCTGCGGGCGGTCGCGGGCAGGCGAGCATCATCCAGCGGGGGAGGCCGATGCTGGTGGAGTTCTGGGACTTCTGCCGGCCGAACTCGCTGCGCACGCTGCCGTATCTGAAGGAGTGGCACGAGCGCTATGCGGCGGCCGGCCTGCGCACGATCGGCGTGCACTGTCCCGGCTTTGACGCCTCGCGCGGGGAGCGGGCCGTGACGGAGGCGGTGGCGCGGCTTGGGATCTCCTACGCGGTGCTGATCGACAGCGAGTTCGAGGTGTGGCAGGACTACGGCAACGAGGGCTGGCCGGCGCGCTACCTGTTCGACGGGCGCGCGCGCCTCATCGACTACCACGTGGGCGAGGGCGGCTACGGCGAAACGGAGCTTGCGATCCAGGAGCTCGTGGGAGTCGAGCGCGAGCCGATGCGACCGCTGCGCCCGGAGGACGCGCCGGGGGCGGCGCTGCTGGCCCAGACAGAAGATCAGCCGGGCGCCTACTCGGGCCGGTATGAGGCGGGCGGCGTGTGGGCGGTGCTCGACGGCTCAGGGACGGTCCGCGTCAACGGCGGCAGCGACGCCGGCGGCGCGGAGATCTCGGTCGCGCATGCGGGCGCATACCCGCTGATCGAGCACGAGCGCCACACCGTCGGCGAGCTGACGCTCGCGTGCGACGCCGGCGTGGAGTGCCTGGCGACCTGCTTTACGCCAGGGGTCGCATGAGCTGTGCGTGCGAGCGATCGCTGAGCATGTGCTCGAGCAGGGGCGGGCCGGAGTCCTCGAGGCGCACGCACGTCCCCGGCCAGTAGGGGCTCTCACCGGGCTCGGAGGTGAGGAAGATCGGTGCGTAGGTCCAGCAGCCCGCATTGACGAGGCGCACGGCGGAGGAGGCCGTGCCGGCGTTGCCGGGGTGCCACTCCGCCGCGCTGTCGCCGGGCAGCGGCCCCGCGCGGTGGGTGTGGCCGAAGATGAGGTAGGCGTCGCCCAAGCCGAGATGCAAAGCCACCTCGGCCATCGCCTCAAGGCCCGCGCGGCGAAGCGCATCGCTTGAGAGGTCCGCCCGCAGGGGGCCGACCCCGGCGCGGTTGAGCCCCGCGACCGTCAGCTGGAAGCCCGCCACGAGCGCGCGCCTGCGCAGCTCGGCGCGGGCGCCCTGGCGGTGGCCGTCGCCCCTCAGCGCGCGCCAGGCGCCGACCGTCGTCGTTCCGTTCAGCGCGCTGCCCGTGCGTCCGCTGCGCGCGACCGCGTCGCGCCATGCCAGCGGGGGCGACAGCAGCGCCTCATAGTCCGCGACGTCGGCGAGCGACGCGGGCGGGCGCCCGAGCACGCGGCTCATCACGCCGATGCTCAGGCGCTCGAGCGTGGGCACGGTCAGGTGGCAGTCCAGATAGTGGCCATGGGTTGCATACGCGTCGGGGCGCACCCACAGGCCGGGGTAGGCCACCCGCACGCGCGCCGGCGAGGCCCACTCGGCGAGCCGCTCGAGCATCGGCGAGGCCTCGGCCGGGTCGAGCAGCTGCTCGACGCCGAGCGGGGGCCGTTCGCCCACTTCGCCGCGCTCGGACAGCCACGGTTCGATCAGCGCATGGTCGTGGTTGCCGGCCGTGATGATGAGCTCGCGGCCGGCGAGCGCCCGACCGAGATCCTCAAAGAAGGGGCGCGCCGCGTTCATCGCATCGCGCGGCGGGCCGTGACGAAGCTCGAGCACGTCGCCGAGCAGCACGAGGCGATCGGCGCCGGCGGCGGCCTCGAGCAGCGGCTCGCGCAGCTCGGCGCGGCGCAGCACATCGGTTCCCGAGAGGCTGCCCAGGTGCAGGTCAGAGATGATCAGCGTGCGCATCGCTCGCGAAGGGCCCTCGGTGGCGCGAAGCCTCAGCGCTGGGCGGAGACAGCTTCGCGGATCTGCTTGGGCAGCATGAAGCGGACGTCCTCGCGGATCACGTGGAACTCGGAGATGTCACGCACTCCGCGCGCGCGGAAGAATTCCACTAACTCCTGCACCAGGTTCTCAGGCGCGCTCGCGCCGGAGGTGATGCCGACCACGCGCTTGCCGGTGAGCCACTCCTCGCGCACCTCACCGGCTTTGTCGATGAGGTGCGCCTCGGTCCCAAAATCACGTGCGACCTCCACCAGGCGTAGCGAGTTCGATGAGTTGCGCGAGCCGATCACGAGCATCAGATCGCAGCCGCCCGCCATCTGCTTGACGGCCTCCTGGCGGTTGGTGGTGGCGTAGCAGATGTCATCGGTGCGGGGACCGACGATGCTCGGAAAGCGCTCGCGCAGGCGAGCGAGAATCGCGCTGGTTTCATCGACCGCGAGCGTGGTCTGCGTTATGTAGGCGATGCGCTCGGGGTTATCGACCTCCAGCTCGTCCACGTCGCGCTCGTTCTGCACGAGCACGATCCGCTCGGGCGCCTCGCCCATCGTGCCTTCGACCTCCTCATGGCCGTCGTGGCCGACGAGCACGATCGTGTAGCCCTGCTCGGCGAAGCGGACGGCCTCGCGATGGACCTTCGTGACGAGCGGGCAGGTGGCATCGATCGTCTCGAGGCCGCGCGCCTCTGCGCCGGCGCGAACGCTGGGGGCGACGCCGTGGGCGGAGAACACGCAGACGGCGCCCTCGGGCACCTCGGTCTCCTCTTCCACGAAGATCGCCCCGCGCTCGGTCAGCTGTTCGACGACGTGCTTGTTGTGGACGATCTCCTTGCGCACGTACACGGGCGAGCCGTGGATCTCGAGCGCGCGTTCGACCGTCTGCACGGCACGATCCACGCCCGCGCAGTAGCCCCGCGGCGCGGCCAGCAGGAGCTTCTCGACGGTGTTGGCCATCCCGGCCATTGTAGGGGGCAGCCGGGCAGCGGCCTCCGGTGTACCCTAGGCGCTGGTGCCCCAACGCCACCTCGACAGGCTGACTCCGATCGACGCGTCCTTCCTTCACCAGGAGGGTCCCCACTCCCACATGCACGTCGGCGGGCTGACGGTCGCCGAGGGCCCGCCCCCGGCGATGGAGGACTTTCTCGAACAGATCCGCGAGCGGCTGCACCTGGTGCCCCGCTATCGCCAAAAGCTCGCGTCCACAGCGCTCGACAGTGGACGCCCGGTGTGGGTCGATGACCCGAACTTCAGCCTCGAGTACCACGTCCGCCACACGGCGCTGCCGACGCCGGGCACGTGGGTTCAGCTGCAGAGCCTGGCCGCTCGCATCTTCTCCCAGCAGCTCGATCGCTCGAAGCCGCTGTGGGAGATGTGGCTGATCGAGGGTCTCAAGGACGATCGCTTCGCGCTGATCACAAAGACCCACCACTCGCTGATCGACGGCATCGCCGGCGTGGATCTCGCGACGGTGCTGTTCGATCTCTCCCGCGAACCGCCGCCGATCAAGCACTCCGGGCGCGCGTGGCAGCCCCACCACGAGCCGGGGACCGTGGAGTTGGTCGCGGCGGGAGTGCGCGGGGCGCTGCGCGCGGCGATCGCGCTGGCCGAGGGGGCGATCGATGCGGTCACCCATCCCGACCACGCGCTGGCCCGCGCGCGCGAAGGCGCCGAGGGGATCGGGGAGATCATCTGGGCCGGCCTGAACCCGGCACCGGAGACGCCGCTGAACGTCCACATCGGCCCGCACCGGCGCTTTCTCGGCATCGGCGACTCGCTCGAGGACTTCAAGATCGTCAAGAACGCCTTCGGGGGCACCGTCAACGACGTCGTGCTCGCGGTCGTCGCGGGTGCGCTGCGCTCCTTCTTGATCTCGCGCGGCGGACGCACCGAGGGCGTGGAGCTGCGCGCGCTGGTGCCCGTCTCGGTGCGCACCGAGGGCGAGCACAATCAGTTTGGAAACCGCATCGTCGTGATGCGCGGACCGCTGCCGGTCTACATCGCCGACCCCGTGCAGCGCCTGCGCTTCGTCTCCCAGGCGATGGACGGCCTGAAGGAGTCCAAGCAGGCGCTCGGAGCCGAGGTGATCGCGGGTGCCCAGAACTTCGCGCCCCCCACGATCCTCGCGCAGGCCTCGCGCCTGAACTTCTCGACGCGCCTTTACAACCTGATCGTGACCAACGTGCCCGGCCCGCAGTTCCCGCTGTACGTGCTCGGACGCGAGATCCTCGAGGCCTATCCGGTCGCCTTCCTGCCGGAAAACCATGCGCTCGCGATCGCGATCATGTCCTACAACGGCCAGATGAACTTCGGCCTGCTGAGCGACTTCGATGCGGTGCCCGACATCGATCTGATCGGCTCCGGCATCGAACAGGAGCTCGCCACGCTCGTGGCGCTCGCCCGCGAGCCGGTCCCTGCGGCCAGCAACGGCTCGAGCAACCGCGCGAGCAACGGGACCAGCAACGGCCTCGGCGCTTAGCCCGCGGCGGCGGCCGGCCCGCCGCGACGGACCTCCTGCGGCCCCGACTGCCGCTGCTGACAGACGGCATACAGCCGGCGCCGCGACGGGACAATATGGCGCACTTCTGCGCGTGCTCCGTGCCACAATGGCACCCCACGGGGCGCGCGGGAGATGATCCAATGGGTGAGTGCCCAACAACGCATAAGGACTAGCAACCGTCAGGGAATAGGCAACTAGTAGGGCACAGCAGGACACAGGTTCCTGGAAGCCTGTGCAAGGAGGAGATGCGAGATGGGCCGCAACCCTCCGCGGCCCATCCGCATGGCGGCTCTAGTGGGCGTCCTCGCCTGCGGGACGGCGCACCAGCTCGAGGATCCGCTCCGTCTCCTCGTCGCTGAAGGCCGCGTCTATCTCGCGATAGCGCCGCTCGATCCGCTCGATCGCCTCCTCCGCGGCCTGGTTGGCCGCCGCGATCGCCGCGTCGCGCTCCTTTCTGGCTTCTCCTCGCGCCAGGTCATAGTGCCTGCGCACCCGCTCGAGCTCCGATTCCATCGCCGCCCTACGCCCGGCGTCGTCGCTTTTGTGTTCGCCGGCCCCGGCCTGTTGCGGCGGGTCCATCTCCGGCACGGGCGCGGCATCGCCGTCGCTCCGCCGCGGACGCCGTCGCAGGACCGTCGATCTGAGCAGCTCGTACCAGACCAGGATGACGGCGCCATAGAGGATGGCAAGGCCAATCGATACCTTCAGAATGACGGCCGCGCTGATGCCCACCGGTCACGTCACTCGCTCGGAAACGGTTCAGCAGCCGAGTGCGAAGTCGGCGTGCGCTGGACGGATGTCGGGGTTTGTGGTGGCGTCCGATGAGCTCATATGAACACTGCGTTTCCGCCGCTGATGCAGGTGTGCTCTTTAGTGTAGTGGCGCGGGTGCAGCCGACACCCTGCCGACACGCTGCGCTATCTCGACGAGCATCGAGATAGCGCGACCCCAGAAATGCCCGCAGCCTCCCGGAGGGGTGGGAGGCCGCTAGGCGGACTGCGTGTGGGTTTCTCGGCGAGGGCGTTACGCCGGGAACCTGTGAGGCGGGCCTGGAGTCCGTCCGGGCCGCGCCCTGTCTGTCAGCTACCCCGACCCAACCTCACCTAAACAGTGCCCCCGCGCGAATGGGTCGCCGGGGGCCTGGCACCGGTATAGGTCCTTTTCCCGGTGCGTCCATGCCGATACCCCGCTCGCAGGCTCGGCAATCCTCCGCATCGTGGGCAGACGCCCCTACCGCTGACGCCCCAGTGGTAAATACTGGGTCATTGGCAATTTCCGTGCCGTGCTTGACAGAGGAGAAAGCGATGGGAAGGCAGACGGGCGTCGTCCTCTACGTACTCGGGCTGGTAGCCGTCGTGGTCGGCGTGGACGTGTTGTTTTTCAGGCATCAGTTCTGGCAACGCCTGATCGTGAACATCGGGATTGTCCTGGTGTTCGCGGCGTTCTATTTGCGGTTCCTGAAGCGACCATGAGCGCAGCCGGGCCCCGGCCGATGACGCTCCGGCCACGGTGCGAGCTCCCGTTATGTCTCGGTCCGGCTTGCGCTCAGGACCAGGGCGACTGCCCG
Source organism: uncultured Solirubrobacteraceae bacterium (assembly GCA_963779605.1). Classification (GTDB taxonomy): domain Bacteria; phylum Actinomycetota; class Thermoleophilia; order Solirubrobacterales; family Solirubrobacteraceae; genus Palsa-744. The sequence continues at coordinate 284,406 of CAVZYR010000003.1, read as the reverse complement.
CCGGCAGAGTTTTGTCCAGCCGTTTAGAACACTGAATACCTGTCGAATTTCCGGCAGAATCGCGAGCTTCTGCTGACAGGAGGACTCGCGGCGGCTATAGACGGTGTGCGAAAAACGCTCGGCGCATTTCGCGCCCGGCTTCCGCACTGGGGTCGACTGTTGTGAGCAGCGGCCCTCTGACGCACGAACTCAAACGCAAGGAGGCACGAATGAAGTCATTGCACAGAGTCCTCGTGGTGGTTGCGGCCTGTTGCGCCGCAGCCGCAGTCCTCATCCCCGTCGCAGCCCTGGCGCACGGAACGGGCCGCGATCGCACAAGCCCGTCCGGGGGGAGCAACTCTCAGCAGATCTGCCGCGAGCTGCACGGCTACCGTGACAGTGGTCTGAGCAACATGCAGATCCATGAACTCAAGATCGCCTGCCAGAAGCTCGCAAAGGCGTCAAGGGACGAGGAACGCGAAGACGAAGCCGCGTTGGAATACAGGGAAGAAGAACTCGAAAACGCGCTTAATACGCTGACGAGCGCCTGCCCGACGGCGCGGCCCCTTGGCCGTCGTCATCACCACCATCCGACGGGTGGCACCGGTCCAACCGGCGCGACGGGCACAACCACCACGTGCAAGGAGGCGCGGAAAGCATACCGGGCGGCCGTCGATGCCGCAAATGAAACCTACCAGGAAGAAACTGAAGAAGCCGCGAATAATTTCGAAGCGGCATTGAAAGAATTCGAAAGCGAAGTGCAGGGCATCGTGGGATCGGGCTCCCCGCGCGGTCGCCACCACCACCACCACCAGCCCTGGCCGACCGGCCCGACGAGTGCTACCGGCCCGACGGGCCCCACCGGTTCGACCGGCTCGACGGGCTCCACCGGGGCGACCGGCCCGACCGGGGCGACGGGTTCGACGGGCGCGGCCGATCCCGGACCGTGGCATAACCACTACGGCGGCTAGGGCACCGCGCCCTACGGTCCGTAGGAGGCGGACCTGAGCTGAAACCGGGCGGTCGCTTCTTCGGACCGCCCGGTTCAGCGGCCTCTCCGTGCGAGCGTCCCGCTGGCCCGAGAAGACCAGCCGGGCTCGCTGCACGCCTGCCTGCCGGCGACTCGGGCAGAACGCCGATCTGCATGGGTAAAGGTTCATCGACCATTCGCCGAAACCAGAGCACGATGCAGATAGAAAGCGCTCGCTCAGCTCAGATGAAGCATGCCCGCAGGAGAGGTCATCTTGCCGGACAGTGAAACTCCCCCGCAGGACCCAGAGGGTGCCAGCGCTCCGCAATCTTCCGCAGGAGGGGCAGTCGACGGCTCGCCTCGGCAGGCCGAGAGCCCAGCTTCGCCCACGCTGACACGGCAGAGCAGCGGCGGTGACTCCGGGGCGGCGATTCCGCAAGGCTCTCGCAGGGAAAGGCTCGGACGCGTGAAGCAACTGGCCCGAGCTCCGAAGGCCGTGTGGGCGGCGGCAATGCTATGCGTCGCAGTGGGGGCCGTCGGCTCGGTACTCGGGGCAAATGCCGTTGCGCGGAGCGATGCTGCCGAACCGCGACAGGTATTCCCTCGCACCGCGGCAGAACTGGATTCGACGCTGACGCTGGCCATTCAGCACGAGGAAGACCTCACGATCAGCGCGAGCACTTTCTTCGCTGGTAGTCCAAAAGCGTCGCCTGTGCAATTTGACGCCTGGGCGAAATGGGCGCAAGCGCTGCGCCGTTACCCAGGGCTCGAGCAGCTCGGTCTCGTGGTGCTGGTCCGAGCGCCGGAACTCGGAGCGTTCGAGACGCAAATCAGCGGCCACGCGACGAAGTCGCCGGGGTCCGCGACGAAGTCGCCGGGGTCCGCGACGAAGTCGCCGGGGTCCGCGACGAAGTCGCCGGGGTCCGCGACGAAGTCGCCGGGGTCACGCTCGCCCCGACCCGACGGCAGCCGTTTCCGCATTATTCCCGGCGGTCTACGTTCCTACTACTGTTTCGCCGCGGTCGAACTCGCGAGGAGCCGTGTCAAACGCACGCCGGCGGGCCTTGACGACTGCGCGCTGATGCCCGGACTGCTGTCGTCGCGAGACTCGGGGCTCAGCACTTACACGCCGGTCTCCGCGGGACAGAGGGAAGGTTTGGCAGTCGAGACGCCCGTGTATCGAGGAAACGTTCTTCCGTCCACATTCACGGGCCGCAGGGCAGCTTTTGTAGGGTGGCTCCGTGAGGTGCTGGCACCTGGCGTCATGCTACGACGGATCCTGCGCGGCCACCCGGGATACACAATCCGCCTGCGCCACGTCAGTAGCTCCTCGAACATCGTCTTTGCCAGCGGCGGCCCACGTCCAGGCGCACAGAGCGCGACGCTTGACCTACAGAACGGATGGGCCGCGAGGACATTTGGCCCTTCCACGGTCGTCTCGAGCGTGTTCACGGACGGAAATGCGCTCGCGCTGCTGATCGTTGGAAGCCTGCTCAGCGTGCTGCTCGGCCTGCTGGTCCTCGTCCTTGGCGCAATGCGCGTATCGGATCCATCGCGGGCGGTCCGCAAGCTGCCCCATGCGAGCCTCTACGACACCCTCACCGGGCTTCCCAACCGCGAGCTGACGCTGGACCGCGCCGAGCGTATGGTCGCGCGAACGGGCCGCCAGTCCGGGATGCTGGCGGGCGCACTGTTCATCGACGTCGACTGGTTCAACGATGTCAACGACAAGCTCGGGCGGGCCGCCGGCGATCAGCTTCTGAGGATCTTTGCGCAACGGCTGGTGGACGTGGTGCGATCAGAGGACACCGTAGGCCGTTTCGGAGGAGACGAGTTCGTCGTGCTGGTCGAGTCAGCGGCCCGCGGGGTACGGCTCGACTCCTTGGCCCGGCGGATGATCGAGGCGCTGCATAAGCCGGTCGAGCTCGACGATTTCGGGCCACGCTTCTTCGCGACTGCGAGCATCGGTGTCGCCTTCGGCCGATACGCGACTCCCGACGACCTCATGCGCGACGCGCAGATGGCACTGACTGCAGCGAAGACTGCCGGCAAGGACCGTTACACGCTCTTCAACTCGAACATGCGCGCGGTGATCGAGAGTCGCGCGGTGCTCGAGCACGAGCTGAACACAGCGCTGCAGGAAAAGCAGTTCTTCCTGCTCTATCAGCCGATCTACGATCTGTCGACCCGGAAGGTAGTGGATCTCGAGGCACTCATCCACTGGATGCATCCGAAGCAGGGCGTCCTGCCCGCTGATGACTTCATGCCCCTCGCCGAGGAAAGCGGGCAAATCGTGCCGATTGGCCGGTGGGTGCTCGAAGAGGCCTGCAATCGAGCGGCGGCATGGAACGTGGCAGGCCATCGGGCCGGCGTCTCGGTGAAGGTCTCTGCCAATCAGCTGAATCGAGAGGGATTCGTCACCGACGTTCTGCGAGCACTGCAGCAGTCCGGGATTGAGCCGTCATCGCTGACGCTCGAGGTCGCCGAGGCAACGGTGATCGGTGACGTCGGAGCGGCCGCCGAGCGCCTCGAGGAGATCAGGCGGCTGGGCGTGCGCATCGCGATCGAGGACTTCGGCGGCAGCGGGTACGCGCGCCACTCCGACCTGCAACAGGTGCCGCTCGACGTCTTGAAGGTAGACACGAGCTCGCTTGCCTCGTCAGAGGACGAGGAGTACCGCCGCTGGCTGCTCGAAGCCATCGTTGTCTTTGGTCGGGACCTCTCGGTGACTGTGATCGCCACGGGAGTCGAGACGGACGAGTACATGGCCACCCTCAAGTCAATGGGCTGCACTCTGGCTCAGGGGTCTTTCGCCGGCAAACCCACGCCGTTCAGCGGCGTCGAGGGTCTTTTGGACGCCGACCTCCCGGCCGGCACGGCTTCCACGATTCGCTCAGACCTTTGACGTGGGCCAGGCGGGTGCTGTCGTCGACACAGACCTGCATGAAGTCGCAATCCCGTGCTCAAGTTGACCGGGCCCAGTGTCGATACGCATCGCAGACCACGCACAGAGGCCGGTGAAGGCGGTGCAGGGCTCACCCGTCCAAAACCTTTTGTCCACGATCCGAATTCCACGCTCAATTCGAACGCCCGGTAAACAGCGACGCCGCAGGGTTGCGACGGCGCTTCTTGCTGCGACCATCGTCGGCGTTCTCGTAGTGCAGCTTTTCTCAGCCGCTCCGTCCCTCGGACACATACTGCTGCTGGCGGCGGTACTCGCGTTGCTTGCTTGTCTTGGGCTTGCGCGACGCGAACAGAGCGTGCTTGCGCGGACACGGATCGAGGCGCACACCGACGAGCTCACGGGGCTCGCGAATCGGCGAAGGCTCTACGAGGCGATCGACAACGCGCTGGCCGAGAACCGCCAGCTAGCGCTTCTCCTCATCGATCTGAATCGCTTTAAGGAGATCAATGACACACTCGGACACAACGTCGGCGACGTCTTGCTCGAACAGGTCGGCGAACGACTGCGTCTGCCGCTACCCGTGGGGTCGCTGTTGGCGCGGATCGGTGGCGACGAGTTCGTCGTGCTGCTCGAGGGGACAGACGAGGAATCGGCCGCTCTAAAGGTGGCTCGTGCGCTGCGCGACGCGTTCGAGGATCCCTTTCCTCTAGACGGACTAACGATTCCGGTGCAGGCGAGCATAGGAATTGGACTCGCTCCCTATCACGCCTCAACCCGCTCGGAGATGCTTCGCTGCGCGGACGTCGCGATGTACCGAGCGAAGGCCAGAGGAACCATGATCGAGAGCTACGTCGCGGAGAGCGACGTCCACAGTCGAGACTATCTCGCGCTCGTCAGTGACCTTCGTCGGGCGGTGGGCGGCGAAGAACTGCTCTTGCACTACCAACCCAAGCAGTCGCTCAAGGACGGCGAGTTCGTAGGGGTTGAGGCCCTTGTGCGTTGGCAGCACCCACAGCACGGGCTCCTACCACCCGCGGACTTCATCCCTATAGCGGAGCGCGAGGGGATCATGCGCGACCTGACGATTGACGTGCTCGATCGCGCCCTTGCCCAACAGCGCCGGTGGCGCAAGAGCGGTCACATGGTTCCGGTTGCGGTCAATATCTCCGCGGCGAGCCTCCTCGACTCGCGTCTACCAGATGACGTTCAGCGCCTCATCACGCGCCACGAAGCCACCCCCGCGGACCTTGAGCTCGAGATCACGGAGGACACCCTGATGCAAGATCCCAATCGCGCCCTCGCGGTAATCGCGCGGATCAGCGAGCTCGGAGTGGGCTTTTCCCTCGACGACTTCGGTACCGGCTACTCATGTCTCACCCAGCTCAAACGTCTGCCAGTCAAGTCGCTGAAGATCGACCGCTCCTTTATTATGAACATGACCAACAGCGCCCAGGATGCCAATATCGTGCGATCGGCGATCCAGCTTGGCCACAGCCTGAACCTGTCTGTTGTCGCGGAGGGGATCGAGTCCCACGAGCACCTCGCGCAGCTAGAAGACTTCGGCTGTGACGTCGCACAGGGTTTCCACCTCGGACGCCCGGTCCCGCCCGAGGACATCCCCCGCTGGCTGGAAACACTCCGCGACCGCACGCCAGCGCAGTCGCTCGGAGGGCACTAAGCCCGCACCGATCGCCTGGGCTGAGCGGTGCCTGCCAGGACTACGCGGCCTGCATGGCCTTGCCGACTCCCGCGCGCATCTCGTCGGCGTTCATGACCGGCGAAAACGTGATCTTGGCGCCGAGCCCCTGGAAGAACGGCTCAGCCGCGGGGGGGATCTCGCTGGAGTCCGCCATATCGAAAAAGATCAGGCCGGTGCGCATCCCGTCTGTCGACGTGAAGTACGCCGCCTCCGCCCTCAGCGCCTCGAGCGCCCTTCCGATGATCTGCGGCAGGCTACCGTCCTTGATAGCGGCGTTCCCGGCCTCGGTAGGAATCTGCACCGTCATCATCAAGCGCATCGCATCTCCTTGGGTTGAAAGCCGGCTCGCATGGCGAGCCGCGGGTACGCGCAGACCGAATCTATGAATGTGGATGTGGAGCACCGCTGCGCCGGCCACATCCACCCTACACCCCGCCGCGTCGAGCCAACGTTTTCGACGGCTACTCGGTCAGGCTCGCCGCAGCCATCGCCTACCCCCGTTCCAGCGCGAGGCGTTCGGCGGCAGCACGGGCCTCGTCGATGTCGGTGTAGTTGGTGACTCGCGCAATCTTGCCGCCCTCCCACTCGCTGACGGTTCCGTAGCGCAGCTGAACCTCACCGCTGCTGCCGACTGGACGGCCCTTCTGAACGAGCACGCGAAAGCCAACTCCGTTGCCAAGATCAAGAGTCTCCTCGGCCTCGAACTCGCTCTCCTCGTAGGAGGTCCACCAGTCCTCAATGAAGCCACGCGCCGCCGCCTGCCCCTCAAAGACGCCCATTCCCACCGGCGACATGTCATACACGGCATCCGGCGCGTAGAAGGCCACGATCGCATCGACGTCGCCGCGATTGGTAGCTGCGGTGAGCCGCTTCTGCAACTCCACCAGGTCGTGGGTCGTGGACTCGTCGGGCATGACAGTGAGGTGAGTATCGCGGACCGCTGCTTTCGGCAGGAGACTGTTTCATAAACCCCGGTCCGTCCGCCGCCGTTTAGACACTTCTGGGCATGGCTCAGAACTTCATCGAATGTGATCGTGAGCAGTTGCTGCTGATGTCGCCCTCGCTGCGCGAGTGGCTGCCGGAGAACCATCTGGCGTGGTTCGTGATCGACGCCGTCAAGGACATCGACCTGTCGGCGTTCTACGCGCGCTATCGCGAGGACGGCTGGGGTCGTGCGGCGTATGACCCGGCGATGATGGTCGCAATCGTGCTCTACGCCTATGCGAAGGGACAGCGCTCATCGAGGGGCATCGAGCGTGCGTGCACGGAGGACGTCGCCTACCGGGTGATCGCGTCGAACCTCGCGCCCGATCACGTCACGATCAACCGCTTTCGCTCAGAGCACTCAGACGCTCTGGCCGGACTCTTTACCAGCGTGCTCACGCTGTGCGCGCGAGCGGGGATGGTCAAGGTCGGCACGATCGCCGTCGACGGCACCAAGGTCCACGCGAACGCGAGCCGCGAGCAGAACGCAGACTTCGATCAGATCGCGCGGGAGATCCTCAAAGAGGCCGCCGAAGTCGACGCCGCCGAGGATGAGCTCTATGGGGATAAGCGCGGCGATGAGCTGCCTGAGCACCTCTCTACCAGCCAGGGCCGCCGCGGCTGGCTGCGCGAGGCCAAACGTCAGCTCGATGAGGAACGCGCCGCTGAAGCCAAGCCGATCCCGCGATCTCGCCCAGCCCGGTTGAAAGAGTCCAAGCGCCGCCTTGAGGAGGAGCTGTGGGTGGAGTCCCGCGCGAACGCCGCCTATGAGCACTACCGCGTGCATGCACGGGACAGCAGAGGTCGCCGCCTCGGGGCCTCACCTACCCCATACACGCCGCCCGAGGTCCCCGAGGGGAAGATCAACCTGACTGACCCCGACTCGCGGATGTTGAAGGCCCCGCGCGGCTACGTCCAGGGCTATAACGCCCAAGCCGCCGTCAACGAGAACCAGATCGTGATCGCTGCGGAGATAACTGTCGACTCACCGGACTTCGGACACCTCGAGCCGATCGTCGATGCCGCCCAGAGAGAGCTCGAGCAGGCCGGCGTGAGTGACACGCCCGCGGTGCTACTCGCCGACGCCGGCTACTGGCATCAGCGCCAGATGGAGAACGTCATCGACCGCGGGATCCAGGTATTGATCCCGCCCGATGCCGGAAAGCGCAAGGGCACCCGTCCGGGATGGGATGGCGGCGCCTACGCGCACATGCGACGAGTGCTTCAGACCGACTTCGGACGCACGCTCTACCGAAGACGCCAGGCGATGATCGAGCCGGTATTCGGACACACGAAGTTCAACCGTCGCATCGACCGCTTCCAACGCCGAGGAAGATCCGCCGCACGGGCCGAGTGGCGGTTAATCACCGCGACCCACAACTTATTGAAGCTCCACAGCCACCAGATAGCGCCCGCAGGGGCCTGAAGGGGCCCCGGGGACGCCGAGTCGGGCCCATCCGCCTCACCGCCGCCAAGACCACCACGTCCCTCGGGGCGCGAAACCTACCGCGAACGCCCATGCTGACGGACGCCAGAACGTTTGCGAAACAGCCTCGGAGCTAGGCGAGCGTTTGGCGGACCGGGCCCGCTGGTATCGCGTTGGACGAGCAGGAACACAGATGCTCGCCGGCCTCGAGACGACTGCAATGCGCCGAGAAAGCGATCGCCTGCCAGTCCTCGGCTCGCGCGCTCCCCTGTCGTCCATCTCGATAGCCGTGACCGACGTCCTCGGCGCGCCCGCTTCGCCGGTCGAGCGATAGGCCCTGGGCGCTGCCCCTTTCGAGGCTCAAGCGGTAGACCTGCAGTCGTTTCATAGGGTGGGCGCGTGGGTCATCGGAAGCCAGCGGAGGCGCAGCCAGACGGCCGGACAGCGGAGCGATCAGCCGTTTATGATCCGCGCAAGCGCGGTGCGGACGACCGCGACCCCGGGGGGGCCTGCGTGCGAGAGCGTGCCGCGACGGATCGCGATAACGGAGGCAAGCATGTCTATTGGGAGAAGGAGCCTGCGGGCGCTAACGCTCGGCGGGCTCGCAGCTGCGATGCTCACTGCGCTGGGCGCACAAGGCGCGTGGGCAAACGGAAGCACGGCACCGCCGCCGGTCACCATCGTGGTGGCATCGTGCGGACAGCTGGATGCCCTGGTTCCACACACGGGCACCTATACCTATTCGGTTGGAAGCAACATCAATGGCACGTTCACGACGACCGAAGCTAACGAGAACGTCACCGTCGGCGGCATCTACGCCAACGGGCAGACGACGATCACGGTGAAGTACGGCAGTCAGGTTTCTGCGCAGGTGAAGTGGCTGTTCGTCAACTGCGCCGGACCACCACAAGGCCCGACTGGGCCGACAGGCGCAACGGGACCCAAAGGGGCAACCGGAGCGACAGGCCCAACCGGACCACAGGGACCCGGTGGAGCGACGGGCGCAACGGGACCGACAGGGTCACAAGGTCCGACCGGGCCGCAGGGTCCAAGCGGACCCGGCGGAGCGACCGGCGCGACAGGACCAACGGGCTCACAGGGTCCGACCGGCTCACAGGGTCCGACCGGCTCACAGGGTCCGACCGGCTCACAGGGTCCGACCGGCTCACAGGGTCCGACCGGGGCGACCGGCCCTGACCTGCCTTGCATGAACTACGTCGCCAGTGGGATCGACGCAAAGCCCACGATTAAGTTCTCCGGCTGCAACGTGCAGATCGTCAACGGAGAAGGCCAAACCAGGTCGACCAACGGCGAGGGCAACCTCGTGATCGGATACGACGAAGCGCCAAGGACGCAGAGCGGGTCCCACAACCTCATCCTGGGTGAAGACCAGGAATACACCAGCTACGGAGGAGTCGTGGCGGGCTTCGGCAACACAGCGACCGGCGTGTGGGCGTCGATCCCCGGCGGCTACTTCAATACCGCCAGCAGCGAACTCGCCACGGTCAGCGGCGGCGAGCTCAACAAAGCCGAAGGCTTCGGCGCGTCGATCGCCGGCGGCTATGACAACGTCGCCAGCAACGATTGGGCGTCCGTCAGCGGCGGCGCGCTCAACAACGCCTCCGGCGAAGCCGCGTCGGTGAGCGGCGGCCAGGCCAACAAAGCGAAAGCAAACGACGCGGCGATCGGCGGCGGAAAAGAAAACCAGGCCACCGCCACCTTCAGCTCGATCCTCGGCGGCCTCGGGAACGTCGCGGAAACCGGCACGTACGCCACGGTCGGCGGCGGCGCTTTCAACACCGCCAGCGGGGAGGGCGCGTCGATCAGCGGCGGCTACACGAACACCGCCAGCGGGGAGCTGGCGTCGATCAGCGGCGGCGGCCTCAATGCCGCGAGCGGCATCTTTGCCACGGCCAGCGGCGGCGCTTTCAACACCGCCAGCGCTGAAGGTGCCTCTGTCAGCGGCGGCCAAGGCAACGAAGCCAGCAATCTCGTCGCGTCGATCAGCGGCGGCTTTTACAACAGCGCCAGCGGCGAGGTCGCGTCCGTCAGCGGCGGCGAAGCCAACAAAGCCGAAGGGTTCGTTGCATCGGTCAGCGGGGGCAACAACAACACCGCCAACGGCGAAGTTGCGTCCGTCAGCGGTGGTGGTCACAACGCGGCTAGCAGCGAAGGTGCCGCAGTCAGCGGCGGTAGCGGCAACGTGGCTAGCGGCATAGCTGCCTCCGTCAGCGGCGGCCAGCTCAACACGGCGACTAACGTCGGTGCGTCGGTCAGCGGCGGCCAGGACAACGACGCACAGGGGACGTTGTCCTCGATCAGCGGCGGCGAAACGAACCACATCGAAGGAGGCCCGCTGAGCTTGGGCGCGTCGATCAGTGGCGGCGACGGCAACCTCATCGAAGACTCCTGGGGCGCGTCGATCAGTGGCGGCCACGCGAACGCCATCAAGCTCACGGTCCTGCCCGACTCCGCCTCCTCGATCAGTGGCGGTGAAAAGAACGAAATCGGCTTGTTTGCCGAACACGCGTGGATCGGAGGCGGCTTTGAAAACAGGGTGCTCAGCCTCTTCTTCCCAGGGCTGGAAGGTAAGTACGCCTCGATTTTTGGAGGCAAAACTGAATTCACCGCGACAGACTACGAAGCCATTCCGTAAACGACCCTGAGCAGCACGGCGGCCCGGCCCTTGTGGTCGGGCCGCCTGCCGCTGCCGGCATGTCTTGTGATGTAGGAGTGCTCGCGAGGGACGATATGCGCGGCTGATCAGTCTGCCGGGGACGTTGGGAGGAGCGTCGCATAGTCTCGCGGGTGCGATCGGTGGTACGCGCGTGCGCTTCCGCATCCGAACGAAGAGCAGGTGTCCGGTCCATCGCGCGCCTCGGCCCTCAGCTGTTTCGCCGGCCGAGCGGGCGTGTCCGTCGCCGCGATCGAGAGTGTCGGAATGGACGAAACACGGCTGTCTCGCTGGGTGATCGGCAGACACTTCCTTTGCCACGGAATGCAGGCGCCTCGAGCGTCGAGCTTGACGTGCCCCTTTGAACGAGGCTCAGGTGCGGCCGCCGGGACCAGGCAGACGCCCGCTTGCTCGGCGCATCGTGACAGTCTTGTCGTCCAGGGGCATCAGTGCTCCAGGTCGTCCAACTCGGACAGTCTCAATTGCGAGAATGCTCGCAGAGCTTTGTACGCTCAGCCCATGCGCAGCGCCACCCTGGTTGTCGGGCGAGCATCCTCGGTCAGACTCCCCGCCAGTGACATCGCGCGCCTGCCCGGGCGCGGCGTGTGCATTGCGCTGTATGCCGGCTCGGTCGCTGCGCTTCTACTGAGCCCCCTCGGCCACGGCTGGCCGTTTGTCGATCTGGCCGTCTACCGACTCGGCGGGGAGTCGGTTGTTAACGGAACTCACCTGTACGCGCTGCGCTTTCCCGGCGCGCTCGCGTTCACATATCCGCCGCTGGCCGGACCAAGGCGTGACAGGACGCTCGCATCCATGACAGCGTGGCCAGCAAGTCAACCTCGCGATTGTTGGATGCGTCTATCCCCCACCTGACGATCTCCTAGGGCGATCCGTCAGCGACACCGTCCTAGACCGCTCCTCCGTGCGACCTACTCTTGCAACCCAAGTGTTTCCAGCAACTGGATCCAATCGCCCTGTCCGACGAGAAATTCGTTTTCCTCAAGCCTCGTTTCCAGACGGATCGTGCGCGCGAGGATGCTCGCGTCAGCTCCACGCTCGTACGGAGCCAGCAGGCGCGGCGGGATCGCCTTCGGTTCGATTGCTTCCACCCGCTGAACGAGGCTGACGGTCGCGACAGGGATGATCTGAAAGCCGCTTTCCTTCCATTTGCGAACGTCTGCGCAGAGATCGGGAAGAGGCACGGTCGCCAGTTCGTGCAGGTTTCTGTCATACGTTTGGGCGGCGCGCCTGATCGCATGGCTGCTCCAATGCAGGCGGCCCGAAAGGTTCGTGAACGTGTGGATCGGTCCAGCGTCCGGCCCATACCCAAGTGACCACAGCGCGACGGTTACCTCATGGCTAATGGGCTGCGACGCTTCGTTCTCGGGCGAGCCGGTTCCGATGCCGGGACATTCCTGCGCGAGGTCGCCGTTGAGCCGCTCGATCTTCCTCTGCCCGACACCGATCCGGGCCACCATGGCTTGAGCAAGTGCGTAGTTCGCCTGAATGTAGGCGTGCGTGGCGGCGACATCCTGAGGCGTCGCGATCGCCGGTGCAGGCACTATCGCAAGCGCCAGTGCTGCCAAGAGCGTGGAGCATCCTCGCATCCCAACGCAAGCGTAGCCGGAAACCAGCACCGCGTTGGCCGGGCCTCAGCGAACGGCGCGTCGTTTCAGAGCTCGAGTTTCCCGTAGTAGTTCTCGGCGCCGACTGCCCGCACTTCCGTCAGCCAGTCGGAGTCATACTTGTCCGTCGGTCCCTGTTGCGGGTCGGCGAGCGACCACGCTTGGCGCTTATAGGTCCAATTCTCGGGAGCGAGACGGTGCGCCTCTCGGAACCACCGTACGGCGTCCTCTGGGTGCCCAGCCCTTTGTAGGTGCTGGGCAAGCTCGAAGCAGCCGGCCGCGCGCGAGTGATCGAGGTCGCGAGGCTGGGAGCGTTCAACGACCTCGTCCGGCGAAAGGGCGTACTGCGAGCGCTCTCCCTTTGCGGCCCAGTCACGCAGCGCGGCGACGTAACGTTCTGGCTCGATGCGAATCTTCTGGGCCTCGCGCAGCTGCTCCGCCCTCAGCGCCGGCAGCTCAGCGACCTGCTCGTCGCTGGGCTGGCGCGGCACCCACGGGAATGCCGGCTCCGGGGGCCGCACGATCATGCCCTCCTCGTCCACCCACATGCCGCTCGGCACATTGACGATCCCGAACAGCTCGTCAAACAGATGCGCCTCGTCGATCAGCGCGGGGTGGGTGCTCTTGGACTTGTCGATCCACGGGCCCGCCGCGGCGTCGCCCCCTGTGTCCAGCGCCACGCTGACCACCTCGACCCCCTGCGGATAAAGCTCCTCGCGGAGCTTCCGCCACCCTGCCAGATCTGACCGGCATCCGCACCACGACGCCCAGGTCACCATCACCGTCTTCTTGCCACGCAGCGACGAGAGTGCGAAATCCTGACCGTGCCTGTCGGGGAGCACGACGTCGGGAAGCTCCGCGCTGGTGAGAGCACGACCGCCCGACTCCGGGCCGAGCGCCCACAACCCATGCGTCTCGTCCCGGACGAGCGCCATCCCCAGCCGCGCCGCGAGCTGTCGTACGTCGAACGGACTGTCCAGTGGCACGCACTCGTGGGCGCGACAGGCGCCCTGCGGTTTGATGCTCCAGCCGGTGCGCAGCTCGAGCTCTGCAGGAGCTACGTCGAGGCGCTCGAGGATCATCGCAGTGAGCTCAAGCCGTGGTCCAAGTTAGCGGCAGCCGGCGCGCATGATCGCCCGGCAGAGGCGCGTCGAGGACGGTAGCGGGCGGTCGCAGGAACGTTGGTGGTTCCACGGGGGAAACCTACTCAATCGCCGGCGCGCAGGGAGCGCCGGAACCCGCGTCCGACGACCGCGGCGGGCGAGCAATCTGTGGCGATTCCACGTAAGACGCCTTCTTGCCGGGCGTCCGCTCGGTTGGAGCGCGGACGCTCGCTCTAGCCGCGGAGGCAGCGGTCCTGGATACTTCGCGGCATGTTGTCGGAGGAGTCCACGACCCCCGACCTGGTCGAGCTTATGGGCAGGGCGTTCGAGGCGGCGAATCGTCGCGATCTCGACGCGGTGACCGGCAGCTTCGCCGAAGATGCGACCTTCGACGGGAGGGGCGTTGGGGGACCATTCGAGGGACGGGCGGCCATTCGCAGCATGCTTGAGGAGTGGTTTGCCGCCTACGAGGAGTTGGAGTTCGGGCTTGAGGAAGTCCGCGACCTCGGCAATGGGGTTGTATTTGCCGTGGTCGTTCAGAACGGTCGTCCGGCTGGCAGCGCCGGTCACCTTCGACAACGCGAGGGATGGGTCTTCGTCTGGGTACGAGGCTTGGTCGCACGCCTTACGACCTCCGAAGTCGACGAGGCTCGTGCTGCCGCCGAGCGCCTCGCGCAGGAACGGGCGTAGGCGATGTCGCAGCAGAACGTGAGATTGATTGAGCGCGCGATCGCGGCGATCAACGCGAGGGACATCGAGGGCTATCTCGCCTGCTACACCGAGAACGTCAAGTTGGAGACGCCAATGGCCGCCGTTGGAGGGGTGTACGAAGGAATCGACGGCATCAGGCATTTCTTTACGGACATCGAGGAAGCCGCACCCGATTTCCGGATCGAGCTTGACGGCGTGAAAGAGGTCGATAGCAAGCGGGTGCTCGCGCTCATGCGCACTGGCTCCACGGGCCGAGCCAGCGGCATTCGCATGGCAGCGCCTCAACAAGCCAACGTGTACAACCTGATCGACGGCAAGATCAGCCACATTCGCATCTTCTTCGACCGCCAGGAGGCCCTCAAAGCCGTAGGGCTGGTGGAGTAACGGCCCGCTTTCAGGGCGCAACGTGACAGCGAGCGGGTGTCCATTGCCTCGAACACGGCGGCGCGCTAGCCTGCTGTATAACGTGGCAAGGCGCGCAACCCTCAGAGCATCGGACGCCGATCGCGACCAGATCATCGATCGCCTGCGTAAGGCGTCCGCCGAAGGCCGCTTGGCGGTGCGCGAGCTCGAGCAGCGAGTCGCCACTGCGCTCAGGGCACGCACCTTCGCAGAGCTCGATGCGACGGTCAGCGACCTTCCCGGCAGCCGACTGGTCGAACCGCGCTCGGCCCCGCGCCACGCCGTGCGCACGGTGAAAGCCCACCCCGCACTGTTGCTCGTCGCGATTCCGCTCGCCCTTGTGGCGGTCGCAACGCTGGTCGCCATCACGGTGCTGTGGAGCACGTTGGTGCTCGTCGTCTTCCTCCTCGGACATGGGCGCCATCGGCGCCCGGGGCCGTGGATGTACACGACGCGGGGTCGGTTCGGACCCGCTCACGGCGCCCAAGGCGGCCGCGGATCCTGGTTGTAGGGACCAGGGCTGACCGGTGCCTTGCCGGTCGGCGTGAACGTAGCGTTCGCTGTCAACCTTAGGGTCGTTGCATGTTTGAGCAGGTCTTCCCGGCGGCGGTCAGCTTGATCTTGATCGTCGCGGTCCCGACGGTTGGGAACGTGTGATGACTCGCCCCGAGCAGGTTCACCCGCCTGCCGGAGCGGCACGGGGCGTGGCGCCCGGTCGGGGACTGCGCTTGGGCTTCGCGGCTACTTTGCGCTCTCTCGGCTGACGCTTGGCAGCGGGCGGATCTCCCTCGTCATCTGCCTGGCCCTGCCGATCGATCGCTTCCTGAACAACGGCTAGCCGGCGCACGAGGTGGGCGCGCACCTGCTCCAGTTGCTCTGCGCCGAGCAGCGTGGGGCCGCGATCTGGGTAGGTCTCGGTGGGCGCCGCTGCCACGCCTGGATACTCGGCCTCGATCTGACCCAGCGCTCGCTCGAGCGCACTGATCTGTGTGCGCAGTTGGCGCCGACGCTCGGCGGCCTTGTCGGCGGGCGCGGTGGACGACTCCGGCGACGCGTAGAGCGCGGCGGCGACCTCGCGAGGGTCGATGCCGAGCTCCTGCGCCTCGCGCGCGGCGCCGGCCGCGATCATCCCCACGTCTGAGCGCCTCGACGGTGCCGGCGCAACGAAGGTGCCGCTGCCGTGCTGGCTGTCGACCAGACCTTCCTGGTCGAGCCGCTGGTAAACGGCTCGTGCGGTGTTCACGTTGACGCCCGTGGCATCTGCCAGCTCGCGCAGGGCGGGAAGTCGCTGGCCCGGCTTGAATGTGCCGTCGTGGATGCGTGCCCGCAGCGCCCAGGCGAGCTGCACGCCGATCGGCACCTCGGCATCGCGGTCGATCGAGGGCTCAAAACGGTCAGTTGGGGGTGCATCGTGCTCGTTGGACACGCTTCAACGTTAGTCGCCCCGAGGGCAGAAAGCCAGTGTGCTGGTGGACTAGTACACTGGCACGGTGGCGGGAGGCGCACACACGACGGCCAAGGCCGATCACCGCACGCTGGCGGAACGGGGTCAAGCCCTCGCCGAGCGGGGGCTCGCTCCCGGGAGACGCCAGCTCGAGGAGTTCGGGGACATGATGATCCTCACGGGCAGAACGCTCTCCTCCGCTCTGCGCCCTCCCTATCCCTACGGCGGAGAGCTCGTCTCGCAGTTCCTGTTCACCCTGCGATTGTGCTGGTTTCCGCTGCTGGTCTCGACCGTCGCCATCAACTACGGCGCTCCCGGGTTGCAGGCCGCCAACTTCCTGAACCTGATCGGCGGGCTGGACCGCCTGGGTGCGTTCTTCATCGTCATCGTCGTGCGCGAACTCGGCCCGTTCGTCACGGCGATCGTGATCGCCGGCGTGGCCGGTACGGCGATCACCGCTGATTTGGGCGCGCGCAAGGTGCGCGAGGAGCTCGACGCGCTGCAGGTGCTGGGCGTCGACCCGATCAAGAACCTCGTCGTGCCGCGCTTTCTGGCGCTGATGCTCGCGACGGGGTTGTTCAACATCTACGCGGTCCTCTTCGGGCTGTTCGGCGGGATCCTCGCCGAGCTCCTCAACGGTGGCACGCTGGGGCCGTTCTGGGCGACGTTGTTCGAAAGCTCCTCCAGCACCGATCTGTGGGGCTCAGAGCTGAAGGCCACGCTGTTTGGGGCGATCATCTCGATCGTCTGCTGCTACAAGGGCATGAGCGCCTCCGGTGGCGCCGAGGGCGTCGGGCGGGCGGTCAACGAAGCCGTCGTGATCTCGTTTCTGGGATTCGGAGCCTTCAACTACGTGTTCACGCAGACGCTGCTCGCAACCCACCCGCAGATCCTGGTGATCAGGTGAACGGGCTGCCGCGAGGGCGGGTAGGTCGTGCTAAACGGGGTTCGCGGCGGCCATGATCCAGACGGCCCCGCGGCCGACTATCGAGCCGTCGGGCTTTTGCCAGGCCGCATAGTGGTCCGCTAGAGCCTCGGCGATCTCGCCCCGACGGCTCTCCCCGTACTCGCCGTTCAGGCGGATCAGCTCGGCACCGGGCCCGATCGCGAGCAGGGAGTCGATCGCCTCGCTCAGGTCCGCACCCATGAAGTAGTCGAAGTCGCGCGGATGCAGCTCGATCTGGTCGAACCCGGCGGCCTCGAGAATGCCGCGAGCGGTCTCGGGGTTACCGAGCGAGAATGGCCCGGGCCCGCAGGTGTCGGCCTCGTACTCGTCAGGGCGAGAGAGAAACCGCTCAACGACCTGCTGGGTCTCCGCCCACATCGGGCTTTCAGCCTTGCGGCGCCAGCAAACCTGCACGAGCCTGCCGCCGGGAAGGAGCGCGCCCCGGATGGCGCGCATGGCCGGGACCGGCGCGGCGAAGAACTGGGTCCCCATGCGCGAGAAGGCGTAGTCGTAGATTGGCTCCCACTCTGCGGTCTGCGCGTCGGCCGTCTCGAACGTAACGTTCTGGACACCCGCCTCGACGGCCTCGCGACGCGCATCCTCGATGAACCTCGGCGAGGAATCGGTCCCGAGGACGAAGCCTCCCGCTCCGACGCGTTCACCCAGCTGCTGAGTCGTCTCGCCAAAGCCACATCCGATGTCGATGCAGCGCCCCCGCTCGGGCGGCGGAAAGAGCTCGAAGACCTCCTCGGTGACCTCTGCCAGCGCGCCCACGAACACGTTGCGGTTGGACTTCCACCGCTCATACAGGACCGTGTCCCATGCGCGCACCGCTTCCTGGTTGGCCACCGCCACCGCACCCGCGCGCTGCTCCTGCGTCATCGGTCGATCCTACACCTCAACGCCGCCCCCCATCGACCCGTGAGCGTACCCTCACACGACCGGTGACGGTCGTTCTAGGCCTCGTGAGAAAGGCGGGCAGTCGGGCGGCCGGGCACCGGCCCGGCACCCAGCCAACCCGCCCCTCTAGCTGATCCGGTCAATCGCTGCCGAAGGTCGTGACCGAGGCATCGTCCCGTGCGGCCAGGTCGGCCAGATGACGAGCGGCGGCTACGTTCGCTTCAACAGCCGGGAAGGTCGCCGGCTTGCTGCTCGACTCGGAGGCAGACAGCTGCATGCCGAGGATCTTGGCCTTCGCGGCAGCGAACTCCTCATCAGTGAGCGCTCCGCGCAGGTGCAGGTCCGCGATGCGCCCGAGCTCATCGGATGTACCACTGCCGGCCCCGACGATCGGTGCAACCGTGGATGTATGCGTCGCTTGTGGTTTCGCGCGTCGCGTCGCCTGGGGCTTCGCCCGTCGGGTTGCCTGCGGCTTTCCCGCTGTGGCCTGAGCTTTCGCCCGCTGGGGTGCCTGCAGCTTCGCCCGGGTCGCCGGAGCTTTCCTCCGTCGAGTTGCCCGAGGTTTCGCCGGCGTGGCCTTCGTCTGCTGTCGTTTTCGCGCGCGCACCTGGTGCGCATTGGCTTTCGCCGTGCGCTTCTTTTTCGTGTCGTCCTTGAACACTCGACCTGACAGGCCGAGGGTCGCAACGGACAGCGCTTTTCGTATGACTCCCATTCCCACAGGCCTCCTGAAAGATTGCGGTGAACCTTCGTATCACGCTCGTCGGTCACCACGACCCACGGCTGAGCGCTCGACTACCCGCAACCTCGGAAAATGGGGGAAATACTACGTAGACACCTTTGTGGAGCGCCCGCATCGAACCGGTGATCTCCTGCCGGGAATCGGCCACGGTGCGCGGCCAAACCCGAGAATCAATAGCCGAGCGCGAACTTGGCGTCCTCGCTCATCTTCTCGGGCGACCACGGAGGGGTGAACACCATCTCCGAGGCGACCGTCTTGACACCCTCCAGTTCGCCCACGAACTCCTCGATCTGCTCGGTCACCTGCGGTCCGATCGGGCAGCCCGGGGTGGTGAGCGTGAACGTCACGCGGACGTTGCCCTCGTCGACCTCGACGCCGTAGATCAGCCCGAGCTCGACGAAATCGAGCCCGAGCTCCGGGTCGATCACGTTCGACAGGGCGTCCATCACGTCGTCCTCGCTGGGTGCGATTCCGAGCTCGCTCATACGACGAGTCTAGCTCGCCCCATCGGCCCGCTAGTTGTCCGTACCGAGGCGGTCCCACATGTACAGCTGGATGCACTCGTTGGCCAGCTCGATCGCCCGCTCGGTGGAGAGCCGGGGAAGAACCGTGTCGAGGGCCTGCTCCTCGGAGACGCCCGCCTGGAACGCTTCCTCCCCACGGAACCCCGCGGCGATCTTGAGCGCCTCGCGCCTGTTCTCGCCGAGGCTCGGGAACACTCCCACGAGGAAGTCGGTGTTCGGGATCGGCTGTCCGACCTCGAGCGAGGCGTGCCAGGCGGCCAGCAGGTGCAGATCGTCCTCGTCGAGATCGGCGATCGCCTTGGCATAGTGGACCGAAAGCTCCTGGTCGGGAATGTCGTCCACCCATGCGCGCACCACCTCCCCCACCAGCTGACGGCGCGCCTCGCGCCCGACGGACTCGGCAATGACTCGAATGGCATCCTGAGGCTCGATGAAGCAGAGTGGCATCGCAACTCCCGCGCCGTAGGGCAAATCTCTTACAAGCAGCACTGTAGGCGCCGGTGTGGACGGCACTTTCACGTCACAGCCCGAGCGCCTCGCGAGCGCCCTCGAGGCGCGCGAGATCGCAGGTATCGGGCGGAAATCCGAGCGTCGCCCGCTGCGGCGAGGCCCAGTTGGCGAAGGCGAGGTCGAGCGTCTCGAGCGGCACGCCGAGGGCCTCGGCGAGCGCCGCCGCGCGGCGCTCGAGGTAGATCGGATCGCCGATCGCGAACAGCCGCTTGGCGGCCACCGTCGTGAGGTCGCTCGCCGACCTGCCCGGCTCCGCTCGATAAGTGCAGCGAGTCGACCTCGAGCTCATACAACCCGAGTGCTCCCAGCGTGACGAGCAGGTCATAGCGGCCCATGCGCCCGAAGCCGGGGAGCGCGAGCCGCTCGAACAGCCGCTCGAAGCGCCGCTGTGCGCTCCAACCGGGGTCCCCTGCGAACCCGCCCGCCTGGTGCTCGAGCCAATCGTGGTAGGCGCGCAGCGTCTCCTCCCCGCGCGCGGGGTCATGGCTCGTGCGCGGGCCGAGCGGGATGCCCTCGAGATCGGGCAGCGCTCCGCCGGCCAGCGCAGTGCGGATGCCGGCGAAGGGGTCCTCGCCGTCGAGCGGCGAGAGGTAGCTCGTCAGAAAGCAGATCCACGTGGCGCCCTCGAGATCGTCCCCGGCGAGCGCCCGCGCCTCGGCGTAGCTTCCCGGGGGTTCCGCGGCCAGCTCGAGCAGTCGGCCGGCCGCGAAGCCGATCTCCTCGGCCAGGCGCGTCGCGTCGGCCGATGCTCGCAGACCGGGCACCAGCGCCGAGCGGTAGCCGTCGTCCTGCGCGCGGCCTTCGCGGTGCACGCGCAGGCTCTCCCCGCGCGAGCGCCCGCTGCGGGCGCCGCGCGGCGCCGAGGTGACACGCGCGGGCCGCGGGCCGCGGGCCGGGCGCGCTTTAGCCTCGATGCCCGGCAGCGTCTTCGAGCAGATCGGGCAACGCTCTATGAAGCGATTGTGCCGGCAGAAGGTCGGCATGGAAGCGGTGGGGAAGGCCGTCGCCCGCGCTGGCGCGGGCTCAGCCGGCGCCGATCCCCGGACCGGCCCAGCCCTGCGGGCCCTGTGAGCGCTGGGGCGGGCCGTTCGGGCCCTCATCGGCGTCGGCGTGACCGGCCAGACCCTCGTCCTCTAGAAGCGCCCCGGCGAGGGCGTCGCCGTTGCGGCGTGCCGTCAGGTAGCGGTCGACCATGCGCGCGCACTGGCGGCCCTCGTTGATCGCCCACACGATCAGCGACTGGCCACGGCGGGCGTCGCCGGCGGCGAACACGCCGTCGGCGGAGGTGGTGTAGGGCCTCTCCGTCCTGACGTTGCCACGCGGATCGGTCTCCACGCCGAGCTCTTCGAGCAGCCCCTGCTCGGGGCCGAGGAAGCCCATCGCCAGCAGCACGAGCTGCGCCGGCAGCTCACGCTCTGAGCCGGCCACGGGGCCAAACGGCGGATCGGGCGCGGCGCGGGCGATGTGCACGGCGGCCACGCCGCCGTTGCCGTCGTCTGAGAAGTGGGTCGTCGTGACCGAGTAGTCCTGCTCGCCCACGGCGAGCTCTTTGGCCTCCTCCATCGCGTAGCTGAGGCGATACTTCAGCGGCCACTGCGGCCACGGGGTCTTCTCGTCGGGACGCCGCGGGGGCGGCTCGGGCAGGAGCTCGAGCTGGGTTATCGAGCGCGCGCCCTCGCGCAGCGCGTTGCCGACACAGTCCGCTCCGGTGTCGCCGCCGCCGATCACGATCACGTCGGCGTCGCGTGCGGTGATCTCGCGCTCCGGCGTGGGCGCGCGCGTCGTCGGCTCGGGGCCCAGCTCGCGCGCAACCCAGCGGTTGCGCTGGTAGAGGTAGTCCATCGCGAAATGCACGCCGTCGAGCTCCCTGCCCGCCACCGGCAGATCGCGGGGCACGCGCGAGCCGGTCGCGAGCACGACCGCGTCGAAGCCCGCCCGCAGCTCGGCCACGCTCACATCGCTCCCGACGTCCACGCCGCAGCGCATTTCGACGCCCTCGGCGATCAGCTGCTCGACGCGTCGCTCGACGACGGTCTTCTCGATCTTGAAGTCCGGCACGCCGAACCTGACGAGACCGCCGATGGCCTCGTCGCGCTCGAACAGCGTCACGCTGTGGCCCGCCCGGCGTAGTTGCTGGGCGGCCGCCATGCCGGCCGGACCGGAGCCGACGACGGCGACCGCCTGGCCGGTCTCGGTTCGGGGCGGCTCGGGTCGCACCCAGCCCTCCTTGAAGGCACGGTTGATGATCGCGTTCTCGATCTGCTTGATCGTGACGGCGTCGCCCTCCTGTATCTCGAGCACGCACGCCGCTTCGCATGGCGCCGGGCACAGGCGCCCGGTGAACTCGGGAAAGTTGTTGGTGGCGTGCAGCTGGGCGATCGCGTCGGCGAAGCGGTCGCGGTAGACCAGATCGTTCCAGTCGGGGATCAGGTTGCCCAGCGGGCAGCCGTTGTGGCAGAAGGGCACGCCGCAGTCCATGCAGCGGGCGCCCTGCTCGCGCAGGTCCTCCACCGGCCGGGTGAGCAGGAACTCGCGGTAGTCATGCGCGCGCTCTGCGGGATCGCGCTGTGGAACCCCGTGGCGCTCGATCTGAAGGAAGCCGCCGAGTTTGCCCATCAGGCGCCGCCGACCACATCCAGCCGACGGGTCATCGCCACCTCGCCGTTGGCCGCCGCGCGGGCCGCCAGGGCCTCCTCCGCCTCGGCCCGTTCAGCGAGCACGCGCTTGTAGTCGTGGGGCATCACCTTCACGAACGCTCCCGCCGCGAGCAGCGCATCCCACTCGGCCAGCACGCGCGCCGCGATCTTCGATTCGGTGCGCAGCAGGTGCTCCTCGATCAGCGCGCGCAGCTCGATCTCGTCCTCGAGCGAGGGCGCTTCGAAGCCGACCGTGCCCATGTTGCAGCGCTTCGCAAAGGCGCCGTCCAGGTCCAGCACGAACGCCACGCCGCCGCTCATGCCCGCCGCGAAGTTGCGCCCGGTGGGACCGAGCACGACGACGCGCCCGCCGGTCATGTACTCGCAGCCGTGGTCGCCGATGCCCTCAACCACTGCCCGCGCGCCGGAGTTGCGTACCGCGAAGCGCTCGCCCGCGAGACCGCGGAAGAAGGCCTTTCCGGCGGTCGCTCCGTAGAGCACGGTGTTGCCGACGATCACGTTCTGTTCGGCCATGAAGTGCGCGCCCATGTCGGCCGGCGGGCGGATCGCGAAGACGCCGCCCGAGAGCCCCTTGCCGGCGTAGTCGTTGGCGTCGCCGTTGAGCGTGAACGTCACTCCCGGCGCGAGCCAGCCGCCGAAGCTCTGACCGGCCGAGCCCTTGAAGTCGACGACGATCGAGTCCTCGGGGAGGCCCGCCGCCCCGTGCGCGCGGGCGATGTGGCTCGAGAGGATGCCCCCGACGCAGCGGTTGCGGTTGCGGATCGGCATCTCGATCCTCACCGCGGCGGCTGCCTCGGCGCCGTTCAGCGGTCCCTCGACGACCGCCTTCGAGCGCTCCAGGAGCTGCCAGTCGATCGCGTCCTTCAGCACCTCGGGCGGCGCTTCCACGCGCCGGCGCGGCATGCCCCGCGGCAGCTCGATGTGGGTGAGGATGTGGGTGAGGTCGACGCCCCGTGCCTTCCAATGGTCGATCGCCCGCTCGGCGCCCAGCAGATCGACACGGCCGATCGCCTCGTCGAGCGAGCGCAGACCGACCGACGCGAGGATTTCGCGCACCTCCTCGGCGACGAAGAAGAAGAAGTTGACCACGTGCTCGGGCGTGCCCTTGAAGCGTTTGCGTAGCACCGGGTCCTGCGTGGCGATGCCCACCGGGCAGGTGTTCAGGTGACAGGCGCGCATCATGATGCAGCCGGTGGCGATCAGCGGACCGGTGGAGAAGCCCATCTCGTCGGCGCCCAGCATCGCGGCGATGACGACGTCGCGACCGGTCTTCAGCTGTCCGTCCGTCTGCACGACGATCCGTGAGCGCAGGTCGTTGAGCAGCAGCGTCTGCTGCGTCTCGGCCAGGCCGATCTCCCAGGGCACGCCCGCGGCCTGGATCGAGGACAGCGGCGAGGCGCCGGTGCCGCCGTCGTGGCCCGAGATGAGCACGCGGTCGGCGTTCGCCTTGGAGACGCCCGCCGCCACCGTGCCGACGCCCACCTCGGACACGAGCTTGACCGACACCTGCGCCTGCGGGTTGGCGCAGCGCAGGTCGTAGATCAACTGCTTGAGGTCCTCGATCGAGTAGATGTCGTGGTGGGGCGGCGGAGATATCAGGCCGACCCCCGGCGTCGTGTGGCGGATCGAGCCGATGTACTCGTCGACCTTGTGGCCGGGCAGCTGGCCGCCCTCGCCGGGCTTTGCGCCCTGGGCCATCTTGATCTGAAGCTCATCGGCGTTGACGAGGTAGTGGATCGTCACGCCGAAGCGGCCCGAGGCGACCTGCTTGATCGCCGAGCGGCGACGATCGCCGTTGGGGTCGGCGTGGAAGCGCGACGGGTCCTCCCCGCCCTCACCCGTGTTCGAGCGCCCGCCGAGGCGGTTCATCGCGATCGCGAGCGTCTCATGCGCCTCGCGTGAGATCGAGCCGAGGCTCATCGCGCCCGTGCAGAAGCGCTTGACGATCTCACTCGCGGGCTCGACCTCGTCGATCGAGATCGCCTCCCGCGCAGGCGCCCCACCGGCCTCGAGCGAGCGCTCGCCCACCGTGTTGGCGCCGATCTCGAGCAGGCCGCGCAGCGTCGCCGCGCGCGCGGCGTGCTCGTTGACCGTGCGCGCATACTCGAGATACTTCTGGAAGGCCGCACTGTCGCGCACCGCCCCCTGCGCCTGCTCATCGCCCGCGAGCGCCGCCTTCACGTCGCCGTTGGCCGCACGCACCGCGTGCTGGACGAGGGCGACGGTCTCGGGGTTCCACATGTGGTGCTCGCCGTCACGTCGCCACGCGTAGACGCCGCCGACCGGCAGCAGCTCGTCGTGGCGCACGGGGTAGGCGCGGGCGTGGCGCTCGAGCGCCTCGGCCGCGAGCACAAGCGTGCCGACCCCGCCGATGCGCGACGCCGTGCCGGTGAAGTGGGTGTCGATCAGCTCCCGTTCGAGGCCCACGGCCTCGAAGATCTGCGCACCACGGTAGGACTGGATCGTCGAGATGCCCATCTTGGAGATCGTCTTCAAGAGGCCTTTGCCGATCGCTTTGACGAGGTTCTGGGCCGCCTCGATCGAGCTGAGCGTCACCTGCGCGCCGTCCGCGCCGGTGCGCACGATGCGCCCATCGGCGACCTGCTTCTCGAGCGTCTCGAGCAGCAGGTAGGGGTTGATCGCGCTGGCGCCGTAGCCGATCAGCGTCGCGAAGTGATGCACCTCGCGCGGCTCGCCCGACTCGACGATGATGCCGGCGCGCAGGCGCGTGCCCTCGAGCACGAGGTGGTGATGGACGGCCGCCACGGCAAGCAGCGACGGCACCGGGGCGCGGCGGGGGCCGACCTGGCGGTCGGACAGAATGATGATGTTGACCCCTTCGGCGATCGCCTCGCGCGCCTTGGCGCAGATGCGCTCGATCGCCGCGTCCATCCCCGCGGGTCCCTCGGCGACCGGCCAGGTGATGTCGATCGTGCGCGCGGCATACACGGGGTGAGAGACATGCCGGAGCGTCTCGAGCTCGCCGTTCAACAGGATCGGCTGTTCCAGATGCAGCTTGTGCGCGTGCTCGGGGGTCTCCTCGAACAGGTTGCGCTCGTTGCCGAGGCTCGTCGACAGGCTCATCACGATTTCCTCGCGGATCGGGTCGATCGGCGGGTTCGTGACCTGGGCGAACAGCTGCTTGAAGTAGGAGAACAGGGGCGGCGCCTGGTCGGAGAGCACCGCCAGCGAGAGATCGTTGCCCATCGAGCCGACCGGCTCGGCCCCCTCGATGGCCATCGGCTCGAGCAGCACGCGCAGGTCCTCCTGGGAGTAGCCGAAGGCGCGCTGGCGCAGGTGCAACGGCTGGTTTGAGAGCGTGACTTCGCTCGAGGGCGGCAGCTGCGAGAACTGCACCGCGTTGCGCTCGTACCACTCGCCATAGGGATGGCGCGTCGAGACCTCGCGCTTGACCTCCTCGTCCTCGACGATGCGCCCGCGCTCGAGGTCGACGAGGAACAGCTTGCCCGGCTGCAGGCGCCCGAGGCGGAGCACCTGGTCGTTGGGGATGTCGAGCAGGCCGGCCTCCGAGCCGAGCACCACGTGCCCGTCGGTCGTCTCCACCCAGCGTCCGGGCCGCAGGCCGTTGCGGTCGAGCGTCGCTCCGACGACGCGCCCGTCGGTGAAGGCCACCGCCGCCGGCCCGTCCCAGGGCTCCATCAGGCAGGAGTGGAAGGCGTAGAAGCCCTTCAGGTACCCGGGCAGGTCTTCACGGTTGCGGTAGGCCTCGGGGATCATCATCATCGCCGCGTGCGGCAGCGTGCGCCCGCCGAGCATCAGCATCTCGAGCACGTTGTCGAACGTCGCCGAGTCGGAGTTGCCGGGGCTGACGACGGGAAGGATCTTCTCGAGGTCCTCGCCGAACAGCTCCGAGCGAAGCTCCGACTCGCGCGCACGCATCCAGTTGATGTTGCCCATCAGCGTGTTGATCTCGCCGTTGTGGCAGATCACCCGGTAGGGATGCGCGAGCTCCCAGCTGGGGAAGGTGTTGGTGGAGAAGCGCGAGTGCACGAGCGCGAGCGCGCTCTTGGTGCGCTGATCGCGCAGGTCCGGGTAGAACTCGGCCAGCTGGTAGGAGATGAGCATGCCCTTGTAGTTGATCGTGCGCGAGGAGCTCGAGGTGACGTACAGCCCGGGCTCCTCGGCCGTCAGCTCGCACACGCGCCGGATCACGTAGAGCTTTCGATCGAACGCGTCGCGGTCGCCCTCCTGCTCGGGGCCGGCCCCCACGAACAGCTGGCGGATGACCGGGCGGCAGGCACCGGCCACCTCGCCGGTGTGCTCTGGGCGCACGGGCACCTCGCGCCAGCCCAACAGGCGCTGACCCTCCGCCAGCACGGTCCGCTCGAGCAGCCCCTCGAGGCGTCCGCGCGCGTCGGGGTCGTTCGGCAGGAAGCACATCAACACCCCGTAGGCGCCTGGCGGCGGCAGCTCGAAGCCGGCGCAGGCGCGCAGCAGCTCGTCGGGCATCTGCATCAGGATCCCGGCGCCGTCCCCCGTGCAGGGATCCGCGCCGGAGGCGCCACGATGCTCGAGGTTCTCAAGCGCGGTGATCGCCCGCGCGAGCACCTCGTGGGTCGGCCGGTTGTCCAGGCGCGCGACCATGCCCACGCCGCACGCATCGTGCTCAAAGCGGGGGTCGTAGAGTCCGACGGCCTTTGGCGGCTGCTTGATTTGCGAAGTCATGGAAGTGCTCGGTTGGGGTGGTCCATCCCACACTGGGCGGACATACCCTGTGGGGGCACGCCCACCGGTGCGCGGGCAGGCGGGCACACGAGGAAGCGAAGCAAAGCGTAGCAGCGCAGAGTGGGCAAAAACCAGCCGCGCGAGGGTCACCGGACCCCCGAAAGCGTGCGCCCGGCGCGCCCGTCGGGGGCTCGATCGGCTCGCTCAGCCGGCGGGCGTCTCGCGCAGCGTCTCAGCCTCGCTCCACGAGCACAGCCTCGCGCGTCCGGGACAGGTCTCGCAGAGACCGCGATGAGGGTGTTCTGAAACCACGAACCCGCGCGCACGCGCGCGATGGATGCGCTCGGCCAGGCGCTCTTCGAGCTCGCCCCGATCGGCCGCGCCGTAGCCGGCGGCCACCCACTCCGTCGGACGTTCGAGGAACCAGTGGAGCACCTCAACCCGCGGCGCGCCATCGCGCAGCACGGCCAGCGCGTAGAGCAGGCGCTGCACGGCGTAGTCGCGCTCGACGAGCGCGCCGAGGTCCTCGTGTTCTGAGACGCGGTCGCTCTTGTAGTCGACGATCAGCCACGTGCCGTCGCTCTCCTCGGCGAGCAGGTCGATGACGCCGATGATCAGCGGCAGCTCCCCCGTCTGTGCGCCGAGCGCGAACGCGAACGGGTACTCGCGGCGAACGCGCGCGGCCGCGCCCAGACGCGCGGCCGGCGGCGCCGCGAGCGCCCCGTCGATCAGGCCTGCGACCTCCTCGCGCTGCTCGCCGCTCGTGCGCATTCCCAGATCGCGTGCGCGAGCGCCCACCTGCGCGGGCGACGGCGCCCTGTGAGAGCGGAAATCGAGCGTCTCGAGCAACGCGTGCACGAGCGTTCCGCGAGCCCGCGCCTCGAGCATCCCGCCCGCCGCCTGCGAGCGCGCGCCGGCGCGATCCTCAAGCATGCCGAGCTCCCGTTCCAGGTAGTAGCGGTAGCCGCAGCGCTCGAGCTCTGAGAGCGAGCTGTAGCTGAGCGTCGGCATGCTCGCGGGAGAGCCCTCGGCGACGCGCGGGGCGGGCTCCGCGCCGGGCGCGAACAGATGCATCTGCACGCCGGCAGCGAACGCGCCGTCGAGCTGGGCGCTGCCCCTCAGATATGAGGGCACCGCCGGGGCGCCGACGGACATCGAGCCGCGCTCGAGGACAACGCCCGAGCTCGCCGGCGAGCTCAGGCGCAGGCGCACCTGCGCCCCCGCCACCGCCAGGTCGCAGACCGGCGGCCCTTCCGAGGACGCGAGCTCGGGAAGCCCGGCCGCCAGCGCCGGGCCCAGCCAGGAGATCATCGTGCCCCCCTGGCGCTGCTCGGGCCAGCGCGCGAACTCGACCGCGCCGCTGATCAGCAGGCGCTCGCGCGCGCGCGTCATCGCGACATACAGGATCCGATCCTCCTCCTCGGACTCCCCCGCGCGGCGCTCCTCGGCGAGCTCCTCGTAGTCGAGCGCGGGCACCGCCTTGGCGCCGTCCAGGCGCACCAGCGCGAGGCCGATGCGCGCGCCGTCGACGAGCAGCTCGGGCTGGCGCAGGTTCGGCGTGCGCCCCAGGTCGGCGACGCAGACGACGGGAAACTCAAGGCCCTTGGCCGCGTGAATGCTCATCAGGCGAACGGCGTCGGGCTCGACCCCTTCCACGGGCGCGTCGGACTCGCGGGCGCCGCTCGTCTCCTGCAGCCGCGCGGCGTGGTCGAGGAAGCCGCGCAGGTCGCGGCCTTCGCCCGCTTCGAACGCCCGCGCGAGGCGCAGCAGCTTATGGACGTTCGCGAGCCTGCGCTCGCCCCACTCGAGCCCGAGCACGTGCTCGCGGTAGCCGCTCTCGGCGATCGCGCGCTCGATCAGCTCGGACAGCGTGCGCTTCGGGGCGTCCTCGCGCTCGCCCTGAAGGCGCGCGCAGAACGCGAGCAGGGTTCCCCGGTCGCGCTCTGAGAGCTCGTCCAGGAGGCCCTCCTCGCGCGGGGCCGAGCACGTCTCCCAGACACCGCGCCCGGCGCGCTTGGCGGCGAGCGAGAGCAGCGCGAGGCCATCGCGTGAGAGGCCCACGAGCGGCGAGGCGAGCGTCCCGTACAGCGCCTGCTCATCGAGCGGGTTGGCGAGCGCTCGCAGGTAGGCCAGCAGATCGCCGATCTGCTGGTGGGCCCAGAAGCCGCCGACCGCCGCCAGCGTGCGCAACCCGCGCAGCTGCAGCGCCCGCTCGTAGACCTCGAGGTCCCCGCCCGCGCGCAGCAGCACCGCGACCTCGCCGGCCTCAACGCTGCCGCTGTCCACGAGCTCGGCCACGCGCTGGGCGAGCAGGCGCGCCTCGGCCTGGCGCCAGCGGGCGGCGGGCGGAAGGCCGTCGGCGATCTCCGCCGAGAGCTCCGCATCCTCCTCCCAGCCGCCGCGGTCGGTCAGCAGAAGCTCGACGAGCGGCTCCGCCGGCTGCCCCGCAGTGCGTTCGGCGCGAAGGCTCGAGAACCCGCCGAAGCGCTCGGCGAAGACCGCGTTTACGACCTCGAGCAGCGGCGGCACGCTCCGGAAGTTGCCGGTCAACGCGAGGCTCGAGCCGAGCTCGGCCAGCGCAACGCGGCGGCCGCGAAACAGGCCCACCTCGGCGTCGCGGAATCCGTAGATCGACTGGAACTCGTCTCCGACCGTGAACAGATTGCTTCGCTCGAGAGCCTCGAGAATCGCCAGCTGACGCGGGTTCGTGTCCTGGAACTCATCGACCATCAGCAGCTCGAAGCGCTCGCTCCACGCCGCCCGAAGGCCCGGGTTCTGCTCGAGCAGGTCGCGCGCGCGCAGCTCGAGGTCGTCGAAGTCGACCGCTCGGCGGGCGGCCTTGAGCTCCTCGTAGGCGCCGGTGAAGCCCGCCAAGAGCTCATCCAGGAGGGCGCATGCGCGGGCCGCGTCGCGCGCATCGTCATCGGCCTCCCCGCCGAGCGCCGCGAGCGGCAGCCGTGGCAGCCGCTGCCCGCGGCTGCGCAGCCGCGCGTGCACGCCTTCGATCATGCTCCGCACGCGTTCGATCCCGTAGGCGGCCACCAGGTCCACGGCATCGCTTCGCTCGCCCCGAAGGAAGCTCTGCATCGCCGACTTGAAGGCGCGCTCGCGAAGGCCCGCGGCGAGGCCCTCGTCGAGGATCGTGAACTCCGGGTCGAGCCCGGCCGCCACCGGGTCAGAGCGCAGCAACCGCGCGCAGAAGGCGTGGAAGGTGCCGACCGACGCGGCCTCGGCGTCGCGGGCGGCCTCGCGCTCACCGAGCGAGAGCAGCCGCTCGCGAACACGCTCGCGCAGCTCGCCGGCGGCGCGCTCGGTGAACGTGATCGCGAGGATCTTCGCCGGCGCGACGCCGTCCTCGCGGATCGCCCTGACGAAGCGCTCGACCAGCACCGAGGTCTTGCCGCTGCCGGCGGCCGCGCTCAGCAGCAGCGGCTCGTTCCTGCGCGAGACCGGCTGCTCCTGCTCCTCGGTCAGGGTCAGCCCGGCGACGGCCGCGCTCGCCGGCGAGCGCATCAGCGCTCGCAGCGGCAGATCGTGGGGAACTCGCAGCCGCCCTTCCCGAACGCGCAGCTGTCAGGCCGCGCCTCGATCTCCCCCCTGCCCGCCTCGGCCACGGCCTCGCACGCCTTCGCGATCGCCTCCTCGAGCAGCTCGCGCACCTCGCCGGGCTCGCGCGTGTCGCCCTTGACGCAGTCGAGCTCGACGCCGCTGTCGGCGTCGAGCAGCCCGCGCGCGCGCAGGTCCGGGCCGCTCAGCGGCTGGTAGAAGCCCCCGACCACGCGCAGACCGAGCAGCTCCTCGACCGCGCGCATGTACAGGGCCACCTGCAGCTTGCCTTCATCGACCCACTTGGCCGGCGCCGGCGCAAAGCTGCTCTTGTAGTCGTACACCACCGCCTCGCCCGCCTGGCTCACGTCGACCCGGTCGATGCGCCCGCGTAGCCTCGCGGAGGGGCCGAACTCGAACGCCGGCAGCACGCTCTCCTCGCCCCTGCCGGCATCGGCGTCGATCCCGAAGCCGAGCTCGAGAAACCTCGGCTCGAGCTGGCTGTCGGCCTCGGCGGCGAAGCTCAGATAGCGCTCGAGATCGGCGCGCAGGCGCCTGCGCGCGCCCGGAAGGCGCTCGGGGGAGACCGACAGGGGGTGCTCGCGCTCGTTGCGCTCGAGCGCCGAGCGCAGGAGCTCGCGCGCGAGCTCCAGCCGTCCTCTGCTGATACGCGCCGAGCCCGTCTCCGCGCGCAGTTCCTCGAGCGTGTCGTTGAGCGCGGCGTGTGCGAGGCCACCGCGCACGAGCGGCTCGGGCTCAGGTTCAAAGGCGCCGGGCCCGAGCACGTTCATGACGAACCAGCGCATCGGACAGCGGATCCATCCTTCAAGCGAGGACGCAGACCATGGCCGCTCACGGAGAGCGGCGAGCACGCGCTCGTCGCGCAGCACCCGCTCTTGGGAGATCGCCTGCGGGTGCGCGGCCGCGGCGACGGGCGTCTCGCCGCGGCTCGCCGCCTCGGCCGCGCCGAGCGGCCTGCGCAGGCGCTCTTCGCTCAGTGTCTGCTCGAACAGGTCGCAGATGTCGTCCACGAACAGCGACCGCGCCGTTGGATCGCCTTCGTCGTCCGCCACATGCCAGCTCAGGACGAGCAGCTCCTCCGGGCGCGAGATGGCCGCGTAGAGCAGATAGCGCTCTCTCTGCAGCTGTCCGAGCGCAGAGCGGTCCTCGTGCTCGCCCAGGCGAAGCCCCGAGGTTTCCGCGAGCCTGCGACGCTCATCCTCGCTCAACAGCGGTTGCGGGCGGGCGCGCGCCGGGAAGACACCCTCCTGCAGGGCGCACACGAACAGCGCCTTCACGCGCCGTGCTCTGAGCGCCGCGGGGTTGAGGACCGCCACGGCCCCGAGCGTGGGCCGCTGCCCGCTGAACACCTCCACACGCTCGAGCCAGCGCGCCAGCTCGGGCCCGTCGCCCGGCGCGAGCTCCGGCGCCGTCGCCGCCAGCTCACGCAGCTCGGCCAGCGCGCCACGGCTCACCGACAGCGCGCGGGCCTCATCGAGCTCGTCCTCGCCCAGCACGCTCGCCCGCCCCCGCCGGGGCGCGGCAAACAGCCACTCGAGCTCGCGCGCGACCCGCTCGATGAGCGCCGCCGGGCCGCGCAGCGCCGCCTGCTCGAGCTGGTCGATCGTGTCCAGAGGCCAGTGGCGCTCCTCCCACAGGACGCGTGCACGAGCCGCGCTGACGGCGCCCGTGCGCCGTGCCTGGAGCTCGAGGCGGTCGGCGAACTCGGGGTGCTCGAGCAGGCCCGGCGCGCGCAGCCAGGCGAGCAGATCGGAGAGCTCTCCCGGCGGAAATCCGCCGGCGGCGGTGGGCAGGCAGCGCAGCAGGCCGATCAGGGCCCGGCCGATCGCGATGTCGCCCAGCCGGCGCCGGCGCTCGAGCGCGAACGGGATCCCGGCCGCGGTGAAGACCTCTTCGAGCAGGTCGCCGTTCGTAGCCGGCGCCCGCAGCACGACCGCGATCTCCTCCGCCGGCGTACCCTCGCGCAGGAGCCCTGCGATGTCGTGCGCGACGAGCTCGAGCTCTGCGCGCTCGCCGCCGCCCTCGAGCAGGCGCACCGCGCCGGCGGGATCCACGCGCGCGCCGCCCGTCTCGAACAGCAGGCGCTCGAGATGGGCCAGCGGAGCGCGCGAGCGTGGTGCGTAGTAGTCGGCGCGGGCTCCTAGCTGATGGTGCTCGTCGGCCAGCGGCTCGAGCCTCGCGAAGGTGGCCGCGCGCCCGGCGAACGCGACGCGTCCGGGCTCGTAGCTCAGCGACACGGTGACCTTCGCTCCCACCACCCGCCCGAGCGTCTCGATCGCGTCCAGTTGCAGCGGGGCGAGGTCGTCGAAGCCGTAGAACGCGACGGGCGTGCGGCCCCACAGGGCGGGCCTGCGCCGCAGCTCATCCAGCGCGCGCACGGCACGCTGCTCGCCGTCGAGGCGCCCCAGGCGCTCGAGCGCCCGGACGTACTCCTCGAACAGCCCCGCGATCTCCTCGCGGGAGGCGGACGGGCCGTCGGCCGCCGACCAGGACGCGAGCGCCGTGCGCAGGCGCGCGGGGCTGACCCGCTGCACCCGCAGTTCGCCCAACAGCGACGCCAGCGCGTGAACTAGCCCAGGCGACAGCGCGAAGGCGCTGTGGCGCTCGATCAGCGCGGCGATCAGGCGTTCGCGCGCCAGCTCGCCGAAGGCCGGCTCGCGCACGCCGGCGCGGTTGACCGCCGCCTCGATCAGCCCGTCGAAGGGCTGCACGGAGACTCCCATCGCGGCGCCCTCGCCGGCGAGCTCGCGCAGGTAGTGACTGGCGTCGGCGCGGGTCGGAACGATCAACAGCGGCTCCTGGCCGTGCGCGAGGTCGCTGCGCACGGCGTCGAGCACGATCTGCGCCTTGCCCGCGTTCGCGGGTCCGGTGATCAGCGTGATGGGCACTCTTTGGGCTCGCGCACCTCCTAGGCGGCGCTGGCCGTCTCGACCGCCTCCGCGCTCGTCGCCTCCGCCTCGGCGTCGGCGTCCGGCGGCTTGACGCCCTCCCGTGCCCACTCCTCGTTGAACTCAACCCGCCATTTCCCGTCCTCGGTCTGACTCATCGCGAGGTGGGCCCTGAAGGTGCGTCCGCTGCGCCCGCGGAAGCCGGTCACCGCGCGGGCGGTGTAGCCGGTCTTGATCAGCTCGCGCGCCACCGCGATCGGCAGCTGCTTTCCGGCCTTCGACTTCCAGATCACGAAGCCGCAACCGGGATCCTCACGCGCCCAGCAGGAGTAGCCCTTGCGGTTCTCCACGATCTCATGCCCGCAGACCGGACACGGCCCGAGCTTCGCGCGCGGGATGCGCACATCTTTCAGCGTCTCGTCGAGCTCCTTCACCGTCTCCCCGGCGAAGCCCGCGATGTCGTTCATGAAGTCCTTGCGCGAGTCCTCGCCGCGCTCGATCTTGCCCAGGCGGTGCTCCCAGCTGCCGGTCAGTTCCGGTGAGGTGAGCGCATGCCCGTTCAGCAGCCTGACGACGTTGAGGCCCTTCTCGCTCGCCACCAGCGCGCGCCCGTCGCGCTCGACATAGCCGACCTGAATCAGCCGCTCGATGATCGCGGCGCGCGTGGCCGGC
Organism: uncultured Solirubrobacteraceae bacterium; assembly: GCA_963779605.1. Lineage (GTDB taxonomy): Bacteria > Actinomycetota > Thermoleophilia > Solirubrobacterales > Solirubrobacteraceae > Palsa-744. The sequence continues at coordinate 250,392 of CAVZYR010000003.1, read as the reverse complement.
GTGCCGATCCCCGAGTCCTTCATCGCCTCGCGCAGCTCGTCGTCGTCGACGAGCTTGCCGGCCGTCTCCATCGCGCCGAGCAGAGACGCGTCGCTGTAGCGGCGCGGCGGTTTGGTCTCCTTGCGCGCGCTCTCGATCTCGCGCGTCTGCACCGGCTCGTCCTGCTCAAGGCGCGGCAGCTGCTGGTCGACATCGTCGTCGTCCTCGCCCGCGGGCTTTGCGTCGCTTGCCACCTCGTCGTAGACGCCGCGCCAACCGGGGACGAGCAAGAGCTTCCCGCGCGTGCGGAAGAGGAAGGAGCCGCCCTGCTCGCCGTCTGTGCTCGCGCTCGTCTCCGCGGCCGCGACCGTCGTCTCCACGCGCGTGTTCTCGAACACGGCCTCCGGGTGGAAGACCGCCAGGAAGCGCCGCGCCGCCATGTCGTAGATGCGGCGGTCATCGGCGCCCATCTTCTCGAGCTTGTGCTCCGCGCGCGTGGGGATGATCGCGTGGTGGTCGGTGACCTTCTCGTTGTTGACGACCCGCCCCAGCGGCAGCACATCCAGGCCCGTGACGTACTCCGCGCCCCTGCGGTAGTCGGGGTGGGCGCCGACCAGCTCGGCGATCGGCTTGATCTCCTCGACCATGTCGCTGGTCAGATAGCGCGAGTTCGTGCGCGGGTAGGTGAGCGCCTTGTGCTCCTCATACAGCCGCTGCGCGGCCGCGAGCGTGCGCCTGGCGGAGAACCCGTAGCGGTTGTTCGCCTCGCGCTGTAGCGTCGTCAGGTCATACAGCATCGGCGCTTTCTCGCGCTGCTCTTTCTTCTCGAGCTTGGTGATCGTGCCGGGCCTTCCGCGGCACGCCTCGACGATCGCAAGCGCCTCCTCTTCGGTGCCGATGCGCGGGCCCTTGGTGTTGCCGGGGCTGTTGGCCGGGGCCTGGAAGTGTCCGATGTAGGTTCGCTCGCCGGCGCCCGCCTCGCCCTCGAGCGCCGGCGCCGTGAAGGTGGCGTCAACCAGCCAGTAGGGCTCGGGCTTGAACGCCCTGATCTCCTCCTCGCGGCGCGCGATGATCGCGAGCGTGGGCGTCTGCACGCGCCCCAGCGAGACGGCTCCGTCGAAGGAGCTGCGCAGGCGGATCGTCGCCGCGCGCGTGGCGTTCATGCCGACGATCCAGTCGGCCTCGGAGCGCGACCTCGCGGCCTGCTCGAGCCGCGCGAACTCCTCGCCGGGGCGCAGCCCCGCGAAGGCCTCCTTCATCGCCGCGCTCGTCATCGAGTTGAGCCACAGCCGCCTGACCCGCTTCTTGCCTTTGGCCTTCTCATACAGGTAGGCGAAGATCAGCTCGCCCTCGCGGCCGGCGTCGCAGGCGTTCACGACCTCCTCGACGTCGTCGCGGCCGATCTGTTTTGTGACGACCGACATCTGCTTGCGCGAGCGCTCATCGCGCACGATCAGCTTGAAGTGCTCGGGCACGATCGGCAGGTCGGCCATCCGCCAGCTCTTGTACTTGGGGTCGTAGGCGTCCGGCTCGGCCAGCTGCACGAGGTGCCCCACGGCCCACGTGATCACCTCCTCGGGACCCTCCAGGAAGCCCTCCTGCTTCTTGAACGGTCCCGTCAGCACGCGCGCCAGATCCTGCCCCACCGAGGGCTTCTCGGCTATCACCAGCGTCTTTGACATCGCGGTCAGCCTAGCGGGTGTCATCCCGCCGCACACGGGCCCGTGCTCACCGCGCCGCCCCCTGCGGAGGAGGCGTTGGCGTCGGCGAGCTCTGAGGCTACCGTCGCGTTCGCGACCCCGTAGCCGCCCGGCGAAGAGCTGCCGACGGTGCTCGCGAACACGGTCGCGAGCACGCGGCCGTGTTCGTCCACAAGCGGGCCGCCGGAGTTGCCCGGTCGCACGAGACCGCGCAGCGGGGTCAGCAGCCGCGATACCGGCCCGCGTCCGTAGGCGTCCTGCGTGAGCACGGTCTGGGTGCGCCCGATCCGTCCCGGCTGGACGTCGAAGGGGCCGTTCTCCGGGTATCCGAGGATCGCCCCGCCGACGCCCGCGGCCGGGTCCGGCACGAGGCTCAGGGCGGGCAGGTCGAGGCCTTCGACGCGCAGCAGCGCGATGTCGTTTTTCGGGTCGAACTCGATCGCCCGCGCGGGCAGCGCGGGAGAGCGTCCGCCGACCTCCACGGTCGTGTCCTGCTCACCGGCCACGACGTGCGCGTTGGTCACCACGACCCCCGGCTCGGCCACCCACCCGGAGCCCTCGATCGCGAGCCCGCAGGCCGTGCCGAGCACGCGCACGACGCTTCGCCCGGCGGCCCTCACGGCGGGCGTGCGCGCGATCCGGGGTGCGGGCGCCGCGACGTCCGGCGAGGGGCCCGTGATCGAGGGCAGCGGATCGAGTCGCGCGAGCGCGTTCAGGATCGGCCCCGACGGCGGCAGCGCCTGGTTGAGATCGCGCAGGATCGCCGAGCGCTGGATGTCGGCGCGCAGAGCGCTCTGGCCGGGCGTCTGGGCCGCCACCGCGGCGAGGATCCACACGATCCCCAGGCCGAGAACCACGCCGAGCGCGGCGCCGAGCAGGCCGTCGAGCAGGCCGAGACCCGGGATCACGAGCGTGCGTCGCAGTTTGAAGCCGACCCCCTCCAGCCCGCTGGCGAGGATCGCGCCCGCGAACAGGGCGCCGATCAGGCCGAACGCGGGAGCGTAGGGCGAGGCTGATCCCTGCGACAGCAGCAGCGGGCCGAAGCGGGTGCCGAGGAACGCACCCACGGCGAATCCGGTCAGCGACAGCACGCCCACGATGAAGCCCTGCCAGAAGCCGAAACACGCGAGCACGGCCGCGAACGCGACAATGAGCCAGTCGAGCGCTGTCACCTGTCATGTTCTACCGTTCTCCGAGCGAAAATCACGCACAACGCCTGCACCGAGCGCGCCCGGTGATAGCGATGGCGAGCGTCGCGTTTGCGATCGGCGCGATCGTCGGCGCCAACCACACCTCCTCCTCGACGCACGCGCTCGCCCAGAGCTTCGTCCGCGCCTGGACGAGGGGCGACTACACGACGATGTACTCCGACATCGACGCCTCCTCGCGGCAGACGACCTCGATCAGCCACTTCGCCGCGGTCTACCGCAGGGCCCTCGCCACCGCCACGGCCACGAGCCTTCAGCTAGCAGGTCATCCGCGCGACCTGCACGGCGGCGCGGTGGCGGTACCGGTTCGCGTGCACACCCGCCTGTTCGGCACGCTGGCGCTGTCCTTCGCGCTGGGGAGCGTCTCTGAAGGCGGCGAAGGCCCCCGCATCGCGTGGTCGAGCTCGCTCGCCTTTCCCGGGCTGCGCCCGGGCGAGCGGCTCAGCCGCCGCACCGCGCTGCCGAGACGTGCGACGCTTTTGGCACGCGACGGCAGCGTCCTCGCCGAAAGCCCCGCGGGCGCCGCCGACACGCAGTCCACCGGGCTTGATCGCAGCTCACCGCTCGGGGAACTCGCGAGCGCGGTGGTTGGGATGGTGGGCCCGATCCCCGCCGCGCAGCGCTCTGAGCTGGAAGCCGAAGGAGTCCCACCGACCGCGGTCGTGGGCGTGAGCGGCCTCGAGCGGGCGCTCGACGAGCGCCTGCGGGGAAGGCCCGGGGGCGAGCTGCTCGCGGGGCGGCGCGTGCTGGCGGCGGTCGTTCCCCGTGCGGCTCCGGCCGTTCGCAGCAGCGTCTCCCCCGCGGTGCAGCGCGCCGCCGTCACCGCGCTCGGCTCACAGCTCGGCGGGATCGTCGCGATGCAGCCGTCCACCGGCCAGATCCTGGCCGTCGCGGGAATCGGCCTGGACAGCCTGCAGCCGCCGGGATCGACGTTCAAGATGGTCACCGTCACCGGCGTGCTCGCGGCCAACATCGCCACCCGCCACAGCGTCTTCCCGTACGCGACCTACGCCACGCTCGACGGGGTCAAGCTGAACAACGCCAACGGCGAGGAATGCGGCGGCACGCTCGAACTGGCCTTCGCGGTGTCATGCAACTCGGTGTTCGCCCCGCTCGGGGTCAAGCTGGGCGCCCCGCGCCTGGTGGCCACGGCGGAAAGCTTCGGCTTCAACCAGCCGCCCGGAATCGCGGGCGCCTCGGAGAGCACGCTGCCGCCGGCCGGGCAGATCAAGGGAGAACTCGACGTCGGCTCGACGGCGATCGGCCAGGGTCAGGTGCTCGCGAGCGCGCTCGAGATGGCCACCGTCGCCGCGACGATCGCCGATGACGGGCACCGGCCCACGCCGACGTTCACGCCGGGCGCGCCCGCGTCTCAGCGCGCGCCCGCGATCAGCCCCGCCGTCGCGCGCACGGTGCGCCATCTGATGATCGGGGTGGTGCGCTTCGGCACCGGCACATCGGCCGCGATTCCCGGGGTCGTGGTCGCCGGCAAGACCGGCACCGCGGAACTGAAGAGCGCCTGCTCTCCCTCCCCGGAAACGAGCGCGGGCGAATCGGAATCGGCGGCCGGCTGTCAGGCCTCGAACGAACCCAGCAACACCGACGCCTGGTTCGCGGCGTTCGCGCCGGCGCTGCATCCGCGCATCGTCGTCGGCGTGCTGCTCGTCAAAGACGGCGCCGGCGGCGCCACCGCGGCGCCGGTCGCCCGCGAAGTGATCGAAGCGGGCCTCCACGCCCACTGAGCGATGCCTCAGACGTCGAGCTCGGCGGCGGCTGTCAGGGCGGTGTTCGTGGGGTCCACGATTTTCAGCTCGAGCGGACGGTTGTCGAGCGAGACGACCTGGATCTTGTAGAGCAGCAGCACGCCCTGGGTCGGCCCATTCGCGGCCACCGTGCTCAGTTCGGGCAGCCGCCCGTGCGCGGAGATGAGCCCGCCGCGGTAGGCGAATTCGTTGGCCGGGCCGGGCACGATCGGAACGTAGAGGTTGCCCTGCGTATCTGAGATCGTCAGGCGGTTGGAGGCCAGGTGCGCGAGTGAGCTGCCGTTGAAGACCTGCATGAACACGCCGAACCACTCCTGGCCGGGCAGCAGCCTCTTCTGCGCCGGGGTGAGCCCCGTCAGGTAGGCGGAATCTTCAACGTCGTAGGGGTTCAGCTGGCGCGAGAGCTGAACCTGATAGGTCAGCGGCCCCACGTTCAGATAGGGAGCGCTCGCGCCGGACTCGCCGGCGTAGGTGCCGGTCGTCACCCGCGTGTGGGAGTCCCCGCACGCGCCGAGCACGAGAGCGGCAAGCAGGGCTAGCGCGGCGAGCGGGAGCTTGCGCTGAGGACTGGACATGCGACGCGGCAGTCTATCCGGCGGCGACGGTCACCCGCTGTCCGCGATCCTCATCGCGCTCGAGGATCGTGCGCAGCCGCCGCATCGCGCGCCCGTTCTGGCGTTTCAGCCAGCCGCGGGCGCCGAGCCCCTCGATCAGGCGGTCGGCCAGCGTTGCCGGGGTCGTCTGCAGCGTGAACTGCACCCGCGTGCTGCCGGCGGACGCGGTCGAGAGATCGTAGACGCCGAGCGTGCGGATGCGGTTGTTCTTGCCGGTGCGCCCGACCTCGACGATCCGGTGCGGGCGATCGACCTCGACGAACGTGACGTCGGCCCAAGAGAAGCGGTTGCCCGGCGCCTTCACGCGGAAGCGCGCGCCTGCTCCGCGTCCGACCGAGTCGATCCGCGTCAGATGCCAGTCGACCAGGTAGTGGTCGGTGAACTCGGGGTGGTTGGCGATGTCCTGCAGGTAGTCGAACACCTGCTCGCGCGGAGCGGAGACGACGATCGAGACGGTCATGGGATCCACGGCGGAGGTGAGTCTAGTGCGCGCCCGCGCCGCGGCGCCGCGCAGCGGGCCGGCGGCGGGCTACGCCGCGCGGGCGGTCAGCCGCACCGTGTGGCCATGCACCGAGTGGCGCACGCTCGCGGTCGCCACCGGAGCCTCGCGGCGGAGCTGGCGGCACAGCTCGCAGACCACGCCGCCGCCGCGTCCCTCGTACAGGTGCACGACCTCGCCGATCAGCGGCGAGCGCCCGCAGTCCGCGCAGGGGTGGCGGTCGGCCTCGAGCGTGCCCACGCCGTGGCGCAGCAAAAGGCGCTGGAACTGCTCGACGTTGGTGGGAGACGAAGCCATGATCGCCACGGATTTCGCCGCCGGGCCGCCAGCTCCTGCCGAATTGGCCGTTCGGCCATATTTCGTTGATTAGAACTTCCGTCCATGCTTGCCCGGGCGGTCATATAATGATCGACACGAGCTCCCTCAGAGACGGGCGCCCTCGGGCCCGCGGCGAGAAGAGAAAGGGGAGGGGCACTGCAATGGAGTCACTTGCTTCGGGCACATTCGTGGGCGCGGGATCGTTCCGGTGCAGGCGCTGCGGCTACGTGTTAACGCTGGCCGGCTCGGACACGCTGACCGACTGCCCCGAGTGCGCGGGCACGGACTTCGTGCGCGCCTCGCTGTTCAGCACCGAGCGTCTGCCCGCCGGAGAACGCACGCGGGTGGGTCGCGAAGGAATGCTCTCAGAGCCCGCCCCCGCCGACCAGGACGCGCAGCTCGCGAAGGTGCGCGCGGGGATCGAGCAGCCGGGGCAGTACCTCTGCTACTCGGAGAGCGGCGAGCTGCGGACCGTCGCGCTGACGCGCGAGTGGACCCGCATCGGGCGCAGCCTCGCCGCCGATGTGCGCTTCGACGACCCCACGGTCTCGCGCCGGCACGCGTTGATCGTGCGCCAGCCCGACGGCGTGCGCGTGCTCGATGACCGCAGCCTGAACGGCGTGTTCGTGAACGGCGCGCGCATCGAGGGAAAGGTGCTCCGCGACGGCGACGAGATCATCGTCGGGCGCTACCGCCTGAGCTTCCTCGACGTCGAGCTCGGCTCCGGCACGGGTGCCGCTGCGCCCGATCGGACGTCGCTCAGCGACGCCGGCTGAACGCCTCGCCGCCACCATCTCCGCGCGCCACGTAGTATCGCGCTCATGGCTCACACGATCGCCGTGCTCTCCCAGAAGGGAGGCACCGGCAAGACAACCGCGGTCCGCACCCTCACCGACGTCTTTCGACGCAGCGGCGTGCGCACGTTGGCGGTGGATCTCGACCCGCAGGGCAACCTGTCCGACTACTTCGACCTCCCCACCGACATCCAGCCGACGATCGCCGACGTGCTCTCCGGGCGCTCCACGGCGGCCAAGGCGATCCATGAGGAAATGATCCCCGCCAACCTCACGCTCGCCGAGGCCGAGCTGATGCTCGGCGGCAAGATGGGCCGCGAGCTGACGCTCAAGCGCGCGCTTGCCAAGATGCCCGATGACTACGAGCTGATCATGATCGACTGCCCTCCCTCGCTCGGGCTTCTGACCGTCAACGCCCTCGTCGCCGCCGATCAGGCGCTGATAACCGCCGAGGCCCAGTACTTCGCGCTGCAGGGCGTCGAGCAGGCGATGGAGGTGGTCGAGCTGGCACGCGACAGCCTCAACCCGGAACTGTCGCTGCTCGGCGTGCTGCTCAACCTCGCCGACATGCGCACCGTCCACTCGCGCGAGGCGCTGGCCTCGCTGAAGGAGCGCTTCGGCGAGCACGTGGTGTTCGACACGGTCGTGCGGGCCTCGATCGCGTATGCCGAATCGGCCGAGCGGGCGACCTCGATCCTCGACCACCGCCCGGACCTCGGCGCGGACTACATCGCGCTCGCCGGCGAAGTGCTAGGACGCCTGGACGGCTTCGACGCGGCGCGCAAGCAGCTCGCGCCGATCGCTCACAGCTCTCCGACGTAGGCCCCCTGGGACTCGAACGGGGCCCGCAGCAGAGTGGCCCAGCCCTCTATCTCCGGGCGCAGCGCCTCGGCCACGACGCCCGTCTGCTCATAGAAGCACCACACCAGCACGCTCGGACCGGCCCCGGAGATCGTCGCCCCGAGCGCTCCCATCTCCCGCGCGCGCGCGGCCAGCTCGAAGGAGCGTGGAAACAGCTCCGCGCGATGCTGCTCGTGCAGGCGATCGTGCAGGCCGCGCGCCACGAGGTCCCAGTCCCCCCTGGCCAGGCCGAGCGTCAACAGCGCGCCGTGCGCGATGTTGAACACGGCGTCGCTCAGCGGAACGTCCACGGGCAGCGCTTCCCGGGCGGCGCGCGTGCGCACCGGCTGCTCGGGCACGACCGCCAGCGCCTCGAGGCCCGTCGGCGGATCAAAGCGCGTGGCGTGGTCATCGGCGCACACGACGAACCCGCCGAGCAACGCGGCGGCCACGTTGTCGGGATGCCCCTCGAGCTCGCACGCGATCGACAGCAGTTCCGCGTCCAGCTCGAACACGTGATCGGCCGCCATCAGCCCCGCGACGATCGCCGCCGCGCTCGATCCAAGCCCGCCCACGAGCGGGATCTCAGAACGGATCCTGAAGGCGAACCCGTCGGCGGGATGCAGCCGCTCGAAGGCCTGCACGCAGAGGTTCTCGCGCCCCTTCGCGACCGGCAGCTCACACTCCACGCGGAACTCACCGGTCTCCTCCACCTCGAGCTCCAGATGCAGGGCCAGCGCCGCCGCCATGCAGTCGAAGCCGGGGCCGAGGTTCGCCGAGGACGCGGGCACGCGCACGACGCGCCTACGGATCACCCAGCACCGCTTCCTCGATCGCCCTCGTCTCGGCGACGCACTGGATGACTCTGCCGTCGTTGTTGGCGATGGCCGTCTCCGGGTCCTTCAGGCCGCGACCGGTGAGCACGCAGACGATCTGCTCCGCGCCGTCGGCGCCGTACTTCAGAAGCCCCGCCACCGATGCCGCCGAGGCGGGCTCGCAGAACATCCCTTCGCGCGAGGCGAGCAGCTTGTAGGCGGTCAGGATCTCCTTGTCGCTGACCACGCGGATCGCGCCGCGCGAATCGGTCGCCGCCGCCATCGCGTCCTCCCAGCGCACCGGGTTGCCGATCCGGATCGCCGAGGCGACGGTTTCGGGGTGCTCGATCACTTTCCCCTCCACCAGCGGCGCCGCGCCCTCGGCCTGGAAGCCGAGCATCTTCGGCGACCCCCCGACCTCGCGAAAGCCGCGCCAGTAGGAGGTGATGTTGCCCGCGTTGCCCACCGGGATGCAGAGGGCTTCGCAGCCGCCTTCGAGCGCCTCATCGATCTCGAAGGCCGCCGTCTTCTGGCCTTCGATGCGGAATTCGTTGACCGAGTTGACGAGCACGATCGGGTGCGTCGCAGTCAGCTCGCGCACGAGCGTCAGCGCCTGGTCGAAGTTGCCGGCCAGCGAGATCACGCGGGCGCCGTGCACGAGCGTCTGCGCCATCTTGCCCTGCGCGATCTTGCCGTCGGGGACTATCACGGCGCAGGTGATGCCCGCGCGCGCCGCGTACGCCGCCGCGCTCGCCGCCGTGTTGCCGGTCGAGGCGCAGATCACCGCCTTCGCGCCGTCGCGTGCGGCGGCCGAGACCGCGCAGGTCATGCCGCGGTCCTTGAATGAGCCCGTCGGGTTCGCCCCCTCGAGCTTCAGGCGCACGGTCGCGCCGACCATCGCCGAGATGACGGGCGCGCGCAACAGCGGCGTCGAGCCCTCCTGCAGGCTCACGAGTTTGTCGCCGACGTCGAACGGCAGGCGCTCGTGGTAGCGCTCGATCAGCGGCACGTGCGTGCCCGTGAAGGCCGCCCCTTCGACACGCGGCAGCGGCACCGGCGGCGTCGCGCGCAGGCGCTCCTCGATGTCGATCGGACGGCTCACAGGAACTCCTCTTCGATGACCCTGATGCTACGAGGGGGCGAGCGCACGAAGTCGAACTCGCCGATCTGCTCGATCGCCACGCGCAGGCGCGACTCGAGCACCGGGTGGGTGACCATCACAAGGCGCGCATTCTCCCCGAGGCCCCGCTGGACGACCGACTTGATCGACACCTCCTGCTCGCCCAGCACGCGCATCACGCTCGCCAGCACCCCGGGCCGGTCGACCACGTCCAGGTGCAGGTAGTAGGCGCTCTCGACGTCCTCGATGAGCCGCAGCGGCAGCGGCGGAGCGGGCGGCCGCGCGCCGCCGGTCATCACGCTGACGACGTCCCCCAGCACCGCGCTCGCGGTCTGAAGGCCGCCGGCGCCCGGTCCGGACATCGTGATCTCGGTGATCGTCTGGGACTCGACCGTGACCGCGTTGAAGGAGCCTGCCACCGAGGACAGCGGGTGCCCGGAGTAGAGGAACGTGGGATGAACGTGCACGGACAGGCCTCCCCCGCGGCGCTCGGCCGTGCCGACGAGCTTCAGCCCCAAACCGAGCTCGCGCGCGTACTGAAGGTCGTCGCCGTGCAGGTGCTCGATCCCCTCGTAGCGCACGTCGTTCAGATGCACCGGCGTGCCGAACGCCAGCCGCGCGAGGATCGCCATCTTGGCGGCGGCATCGCGGCCGCTCACGTCGTCGCTCGGGTCGGCCTCGGCGTAGCCCGAGCGCTGGGCCTCGGCGAGCGCCTCGTCGTAGCTCGACCCGTGGGCCATCTCGGTGAGGATGAAGTTCGTGGTGCCGTTGACGATCCCGTGAATGCGCTCGATCGGCGTCGCCGACAGCGATTCCTCGAGCACCCGCACGACCGGCACCGCCCCGGCCACGGCCGCCTCGAAGCGCAGCCTCACGCCGTACTCGCGGGCCGTCTCGAACAGCTCCTCGCCGTGCTGGGAGAGCAGCTGCTTGTTGGCGCTGACCACGTCCTTGCCCGCGCGTATGGCGCTCAGCAGATACTCGCGCGCGGGTTCGATCCCGCCGATCAGCTCGACCAGCAGGTCGGCCTCGGCGAGGATCTCCTCAAAGCTCCCGCGCGTGCGCGTCAGCACCCCGCACAGCACCGGCCTGCGGCCGTTGAAGCGCGCGATCTCGCCGGCCCTTTCCTCGAGCAGCGCGGCGAAGGCCGAGCCGACCGTGCCGTGGCCCAGCAGACCGACCTTGAAGTCGGGCACCGGGGCCCGACCATCAGCCGACATCCGCGGCGATCTCCTCCAGTGCGACATCCCTTGCAAGGAGATCGTCGAAGCTCTCGCGCCGAACCACAAGGCGCGCGTCACCGCCGCTACAGAAGATCACCGGCGGCCTCGGTACGCCGTTGTAGTTGTTCGCCATCGCGTACCCATAGGCCCCCGTCGCGGGGGTCACGATCACATCGCCCGGCCTCGGATCATCCAACAGCGCGTCGCGCACGATCACATCGCCGGACTCGCAGTGCTTGCCGGCCAGCACGCATCTGGTGTGGCCGACCATGCGGTCGGCAACGTGCGCTTCGTAGGCGGCCCCGTAGAGCATCGGTCGCAGGTTGTCGGACATGCCGCCGTCCACGGCGACCCAGCGCGAGACGTTGCTCTTGACGCTCTCGACGGTGTACAGCGTCACGCATGCGTTCGCGCTGAGCGAGCGCCCCGGCTCAATCAAAAGGCGCCTGTCGGCGCCCATGCCGTGGGCGGAGGCCGCCTTGACTATCTCGCAGACGTAATCCTCGATCGCCGGGGGCTCGGGCTGGCCCTCGGTGTAGCGGACCCCGAGGCCGCCGCCGAGGTCCCACACCGGAAAATCGCCGAGGCTCGAAACCTCTTCGACGGCGCCCAGGAACGGCTCGAGCTCGAGCAGCTGCGAGCCGACGTGCGCGTGCAGGCCCTCGAGCTTCAGCCCTTCGATCATCTCGATGCGCGCGATCGCCTCTCCCACCTGCGACATCGCGAAGCCGAACTTCGAATCGGCCTGGCCGGTTGAGATCTTCTCGTGCGTCTGTCCGCGCACGTCCGGCGTCACCCGCACGAGCACCCGCTGAGCCGCGCCGCCGCGCTCGGCCAAGAGCCCCTCGAGACGATCGATCTCATCGAAGTTGTCCACCACGATCAGCCCCACCCCCGCGCCGAGGGCCATGCCGAGCTCGGTCTCGGACTTGGCGTTGCCATGAAACACGAGCCGTTTCGGGCGAAAGCCCGCTTCGAGTGCCAGGTGCAGCTCACCGCCGGAGGCGACGTCGCACCACAGCCCCTCTTCTGCGAACAGGCGAAGCACGGCCGTGCAGGGGAAGGCCTTGGAGGCGAACACGACGTGGAAGTCCTCGTGTCCGGAGTCCCGCCCCGCCCGCAGGAACGCGCGGGCGCGCGAGCGCAGGTCCTCCTCGGCCACCACGTAGGCCGGCGTCCCGAACTCCCTGGCCAGCTCGATCGTGTCACAGCCGCCCACCTCGAGGCGGCCGCGCTCGTTCAGCCGGCTGCCGAGCGGGAACACCTCGGAGAGACTCGTGTTGGTCGCCATCGCCGTGATTATGGCTTGCCGGCTCGGCTCACCGTCGGACGGTGCGGCTCAGGCCGTCGCAGGGCGCAGCGCGGCCATGCCCCCACCGCGGCGCACCATCATGAAAAGCCAGGTCGATCCGATCACGATCAGGACAGCGCTCTCGAGCTGCGGCGCGGTCAGGCCGATGAACACCTCGTTGTTGCGGCGGATGAACTCGACCAGGAACCGCTCCAGCCCGCTCAGCAACAGGTACAGCGCGAACACGACGCCCGGTCGCACGCGGTCGCGCAGAGACCAGAGAACGTACGCCAGCAGGCACATCGTGACCGTCTCGTAGATCGGCGTCGGCTGAACCCTCACCCCCGGCGGCGTCGGCACCGTCCCGTGCGGATAGCCCATCGCCCACGGCAGGCTCGAGCGGATCCCGTAGTCGCCGTCGCCCGAGACCTGGCAGCCGATGCGCCCGATCGCGTAGCCGAGCGCGAGCGCCGTCGCGCACATGTCGAACATCCTCAGTTCCAGCACGTGACGCCAGCGCATCCACAGCACCACCCCGATCGCGCCGCCGATCGCGCCGCCGTACCACACGAGGCCGGAGCCCGAGAAGATGCTCGAGCCGAGGTTGTGCTTGACGTGTTCGAAGTTCTGGATCAGGTAGTAGGCGCGGGCGCCGATCACCCCGCCGACGAGCGCCGCGAAGGTGATCTCATACGCCCAGTCGACCGGCTTTTCAAGCTCCCGCAGTCTGCGCGCCACCACCGCCCCGCACGCGAGGAACCCCAGCGCGAACATCACGCCGAAGGTCTTGATCGAGATGCCCAGGATTTCGATTTCGGGCTTCACGGCGTCTGCGCTCGCACGGTCATGATCCTCGCCGGACTGTAACGGCCGCGCGCATGCGCCACGCCCGAAGCAGGCCGGAATCGGCGCCGCTGCCGCGCGCGCCCGGGCCCGCACATGGGCGGTCGCAGACGATCCTTCTGCGACAATGGGAAGGGATGGCGAACCGACACCCAAGCTTCGGAAGGGACACGGGCCTGCAGGCGCGCATGCTCCTGACGATGTTCCTGCTCGGGCTCGTGTACGTCGTGTTCATCGGCGTGCTGCTCGCCGTCGGCGCGGCGGCCGCGTCGGTCGTCGTGATCGCGGTGGTGCTGCTGCTCGTGCAGCTGTTCACCTCCGACAAAATCGCGATGGCCACGCTGGGGGTAAAGGAGGTCACGCCCGCGCAGGAGCCGGAGCTGCACGGAATCATCGATCGGCTGTGCGTGCAGGCCGACCTGCCCAAGCCGCGGGTGTGCGTGATGGAGACCCCCATGCCCAACGCCTTCGCGATGGGCCGCTCAAAGAAGTCGACCACGGTGTGCGCGACCCGCGGGATCCTCCAGCTGCTCGAGCCCGCCGAGCTCGAAGGCGTGATGGCGCACGAGCTCACCCACGTGATCAACCGCGACGTGATGGTGATGACGCTGGCCAGCTTCTTCGCCACGCTGGCCTCGCTGATCGCCCAGTTCGCGCTCTTCTTCGGCGGGGGCTTCGGCGGCGGCTACGGACGCAACCGCGAAGAGGAGGAGGGCATCGTGCTGGTGCTGCTGGTGTCGGTGCTCGTGTACGCGATCTCCTTCCTGTTGCTGCGCGCGCTGTCGCGCTACCGCGAGTTCGCCGCCGACCGCGGCTCGGCCGTGTTGACCGGGCGCCCCAGTGCGCTGGCCTCGGCGCTGTTGAAGATCAGCGGGACGATGGAGCGCGTGCCCAGCGAAGACCTGCGCAAGGCCGAGGGAATGAGCGCCTTCTTCATCATCCCGGCGAGGACCAAGAAGTCGCTGATGAACATCTTCGCCGACCACCCGCCGCTCGAGAAGCGCCTCGCCGCACTCGAACGGCTGGAGTCTCAGCTGCAGAGCGCCGCCTGAAGACGTGGGCCTGCGCGACATCCTCACCGGCCGCCACGAGGTCAAGGGCCCCGCGCCCGACCGGCTGTTCGCCATCACCACGGCCTACGTGACGCTCCAGGCCGAGCACCAGATCGATCCCGTCGGCACCGCCGCGATCGTCTTCCAGGCGCTCGCCACGAGCGAGTTCGAATCGACGCTGAAGGACATGGAAGAAGTCGTCACGGCCACCGGCGGGGACAGCGCGACGACCGTCGCGACCGAGGACGACAGCTACGGATACCGCTGGATGATCCTGCACAGCCCCGCGGGCGCGCCCAGCGTCGAAGACCTCGCCGTCGGCATCAACGCCGTGTCGAGTTCGATCGAGACCGCGGGCTACGGCGAGCGGCTGCTGTGCGCGGTGTTCGCCTTCGTCGATGCCAACAAGAAGCGCATCTACTTCATCTACAACTACAAGCGCGGCTTCTGGTACCCGTTCGTGCCCGCCCAGACGGGCACCGGCGATGAAGCAGCGGCCGAGCAGCGCTCGACCGAGCGCGAGCTGCAGCTCAAGGCGCAGATGGCCTCAGAACTGCCGATCGAGCCCGAAATCGAGCGCTGGTTCCCGCTCTGGGGCATCCCCATCTGAGGATTGGAGCGGGGCGGCCTATCACCTCACGAGGGGTGGTGCTAGGTGTCGCCCGCTGTTCAGCGGTCCGGGCGGCCGCGGCGATGCGGTGCGAACCCTGGCCACGCTGGATCTAACCCCTCGCTCGCAAGCAGCTCCGCCTCTACGGCAAGTACGTCCTCGGCTCGCTGGTCCTCGCCGAGCATGTAGCCGGTGGGGTGGTCTAGCCAGTCCAGTTTGTCAGCCTCTGTACTGGGCTGTAGATCTCGTCGTCTAGCCATGGTGGTTGCCCTGTGCCCCCTCGCAGACGGCGTGTCGTGAGAAGCGCATAAACCTCAGCGACTATCTCGTGCGTGTAATCCCTAGGACCGTACCCGGCCGACCGGATGCCCACACGTACGCCGTCCGGAGCCAGTTTTAGCAGCCTCTTGCCCGCTTTTACGTCCTCCGAAGAGCAGACGTGACGCTTAGAGCATGGCCCCACTCGTGCCACGCTAGGTGCGCGATGAACTGCTCACGGGCCCGGACGTTTAGCCCGACGAGCTTCTCATGGCTCCCGTCGACCAACATGATGCGCAAGTCTTGGAGCCACACCGCCAAAGCCCGATCGAGGCGATTGCGAACGCTCGTTGAAAGCCCCGTGAGCCCTGCGGACAGGCGCCGCTCATGGGCCGCTTGTCCGAGCTTCTGGTTTACGACCTGGCACTGGCTTGCCCCGATCGATTCCAGCAGCTGTCGATGAGTCGACGGCAGGCTACGCCACGCTCGTCGCAAGATCTCGTCGTCCGATCCAGCATCCTCCCTGCGCTCTGTGCGGGGCGCCACAGCGGCGAGCCTAACGAGCCAACGCCCATTGCGCTCAGATCTCGCTTATGTCCCGCCTCCGCCTCAAAGCGCGCTCAGTCGGGGATGAGGCCCTCGCCCGTGAATTCCCTGCCGGCCTCCTCGAAGGTGAGATCGGAGGGAGGCAGGATCACGTCAGAGCTCTCGAGGCCGTCATCGCTGACCCGCGTTCCGTGGGAGCGCACGAAGTCGAGCAGCTCGCGGTAGGCGTCGGCGAAGCCATCCTGTTTGCCGCCTTCGACGAGAGCCGCGACGCCGTTCTCGAGGTCGTCGAGCTGCGCGGCCTCGCTGTCGGGCAGCTCGTACTGATCCTCGCCGGAGATGCGAACGATCATGTCTGACCGTCCCCGGACGGCGGCTGGGCGCCCCCGGGCGCCGGGTCTGCGCCGCCGGATCCGGACGCCTGCGCGGGAATCTGAGCGGCCGGAGCGGCGTCGCCCGCGCCGACTTCGCCCTTCAGCTTGGCCAGCTCGTCATCGATCGCGGGCTGGTTCGAGAGCTGCTTGAGCTGGCGATCGATGTCGTCTTCGCCGCTGCCCAGCGCGGTGATGTCGTCGAAGGTCCCGGCCGCTTCGAGCTCGGATACGGCGTCCGCGCGCGCTTTCATGTTTTCGGTCTTGTCCACGGCCCGCTGCATCGCGAGGCCGACGTCGGCCATCTGCTCGCCGACCCCGGTGGCAGCCTCGGAGATCCGCACCTGGGCCTCCGCCGCCGAGTACTGCGCCTTGATGACCTCCTTCTTGGTGCGGAACGATTCGATCTTCGCGCGCAGTTTCTGCTCGGAGTCCGTCAGCTTCTGCTGCTGCTCTTCCAGTTCGGTTACCTGGGTGTCGAGGCCCTGCAGCTCGGTCTGGGCGACGTTCTTGCGTTCGAGCGCCGTCCTCGCCAGGTCCTCCTGTCCCGCCGAGACGGCCTGGCGGGCCTGGGTGTCGAGCTTGACCACGCTCTGCTGCAGCGAGGACTCCTGCATCTGCAGGCGCTTCTTGGCGGTCACCACGTCGGCGATGCCCTTCTTGACGTTCTGAAGCTGTTCTACCTGCTTCTGGTAGCTGTAGTCCAGCGTCTCGGCCGGGTCTTCGGCCCGATCCAGCAGTTTCGAGACCTTCGCCTTCACGACGGTTGACATGCGCCCGGTCAAGCCGGCCATCTGATCCTCCTATTGCTTTTCTTCAGGGGCACCGATCGGAGATCGGCCAGCAGGCTTCAAGCGTAGCCGACGCGAGCCCGCGGGCTCTCAGAGGCGTCTGGCCGGGGCGCTCAGAGCCCGAGCGGGTGCCGGATCGTGAAGCCGCTGTTGGCGGGCCGAAGCGGCCGCCAGCGCGGGCCCTGCTGGTTTGAGGGATCGTCGGCCGAGCTGGTATCCAGGCGCAGGCCCGCCACGGTCATGTAGGCGTGGCCGGCGTTCGAGAAGATCGTGATCCAGCGACCGACGCCGTGCGAGCCCCAGACCATGAATTCCGAGGAGTCCTCGGGGCTCGTCAGCAGGCTGGCGCCGTGCAGGGCGAAGGAGACGGTCCCGGAGCAGTCGTAGCCGGGAGATATGAACGAGGCGTGGCCGCCCCCGTAGATGTAGGGCAGTCCGATGATTTCATCGCCCGCCCAGATGATCTGCTGGACCGCCGCGGGCGCCGACATCGGCGCGGCCGCGAGGCCGTTGACGTAGCGCGCGGTCGATCCGGGCACCAGCAGCTCGGGTTTGGTGTCGGCGACCACACCCACCGCCACCGGGCTTCCACCGGTGACTTCGCTGGCCTGTGCAGCCGGCAGCGGCGCCTGGTAGGGGACGATCTGGCCGGTCACGCTCTTCTCATAGACCGGGCCGGTGTAGGCGATGTTGGCGGTGCGAGCCGTGACCGGCGCCGTGTGAATCGGCTTTTTCGGCGCCGCGGCGGGTGTCGGCGTCGCGGTGGCGCTGGTCGGGCCGGCGGCGACGCCGCCTGTCGAGACCGCGAGCGCCGGCGTGGCCGACATCGCCAGGACCGTCAGGCTGCCTAGAAACGCCCTAAGGGTTCGCACCTGCAATACAACCTCTTTCGTCGGCCTGCGGGGTTAGCTGACGGGCTAGCGCTGAAAGAGCCTGCGCTTCACACGGCTTGACCGTGGATTCGCCCCAACAATCTGGGTCCCCCGTTCCCTGACATCTGATCAGGGACTCGGCGTTGCGCGGCAGGCTAGCAGAGTGCAAGGACGCTTGCACGACGTGCACCGCGCCTGCCACGCCCTACCCTCTGGCGCGCGCGCTAGGCTGCCCGTCGATGCGCGCCGTCTCATCGCCTCGGCTGCTCGCGGTCGGGCTCGTGTCCGTCGCGCTCGGCGTGCTGATCTCCGGTTGCGGCAAGTCGGGCGCGCCGCCGGCGCCCTCCGCCGGTGGGGTCGAGGCTACGATCTCGCCGTCGAGTGCCGCGGGCGCGGTGGGCGTGGCCACGCGCAACACGACCCGTCTCGGCGGCGGCGATCCGGTGAGCGACGCCGCGGCTGTCGCGCGAGCGGTCTACCCCGGGCTGACGACGGCCACGCGACCGCAGGCCGTGGTGCTCGTGAACATGGACGACTGGGCGGCGTCGCTGACGGCCTCGGTGCTCGCGAGCGCGGCGCTCGGCGCACCGCTCCTGTACAGCGAAGGCGACACCATCCCCGCCGCGAGCGTCCAGGCCCTGCATGCGCTGCGTCCGCTCGGAGCACCGGCGCTGGGCGGCGCGCAGGTGATCGAGATCGGGACCTCGGCGAGCGTGCCCGAAGGATTGCGCGTCCACGCCGTGCCCGCGAGCGCCGATCCCGCGAGCACGGCGCTGGCCGCGCAGCGGCTGATCGCCCTCGCCGGCGGCGCGCAGCACCAGGCGATCGTGCTCGCCGCCGAAGCCCCGCCGGCGCTTCAGATGCCGGCTGCCGGCCTCGCCGCCGAGTCGGGCGCACCGATCCTCTACGTGGCGGGCGGCTCGGTGCCGGCGGCGAGCGCTGCCGCGCTCAGGAGCCTGCACCGGCCGGCGATCTACGTGATCGACCCCGCGAGCGCGGGCAGCCACGCGCTGGCCGCGCTCGCGCGCTTCGGCCACGTCACGGCGATCTCCGACGGCTCGGCCCCCGCGGCGGCTCAGAGCCCCGTCGAGAACGCGAACGCCGTGGCGCGCTTCACCGACGGCACGTTCGGCTGGGGGGTCAAAGAACCCGGCCACGGCCTCGTGTTCGCGAACGCCCAGCGCCCGTTCGACGCTCCCGCCAGCGCGCCGCTGTCCGCTAGCGGCGACTATGCGCCGCTGCTCTTGCTGGAAGGCCCCACGGGCGTGCCGCCGGCGCTGGCCACCTACCTGTCGGACATCCAGCCCGCCTACGGCAGCGCGCCCCAGTACCAGCCGGTGCACGGCACGTACAATCACGGCTGGCTGATCGGTGACGCGCGAGCGATCTCGCTGCAGACCCAGGCCGAACTCGACTCGATGCTCGAGATAACCCAGCGCCACCTCTCCTCAGAAGAAGAATCCTCAGCCTCGCCCACCGAATAACCAGAGCGCCAGCACGCGAAATTGAGCCAAGCCGAGGATCCCGACCGCCTGCTTCGCAAGCAGGCCTCAAACGCGGTGACCGTCGAGGACGTGCGTCGCCTGATGGGCGCATCGACGCCGCACTTCGCGCTCCAGCTGCGCAACCGCATCGCCAACCTGATCGCCGGGCTTTCGCCCTCGGATCCGGCGCGCGTGGAAGGCGAGCGCGAGATCGCACGCCTCGAACGCCTCGGCTTCAGCGGCGAGACGCGCGGCGAGCTGAGCGACCCCGGCGAACACCCGCTGCCCCCGCTGCCCTCACTCGACGCCTCCGAGATCGGTCGCGACTGACGCTCGGGACGCGGGCTTTACCCGCCTTCGAGCGCTCATCGTTTCGCCGCGAACGTCCGCTCGCGGCGCGCGTGCAGGAAGCGTGCGCGCAGCCGTTTGAAGAGGAGCACGGCCAAACCCGCGACGAGCACGAGCAGCAGCAGATTGACGGCGGCCGGTGGGCGCGCGATCAGCACGATCCCCGTGTACAGAGCGATCGCCGGCAGCAGCGTGAGGATCAACGTCTGCGAGCGGTAACCGCTGAGGTGCTCGCGCAGGGTCACCTCGACGGTGCCGATCATCACCGCCACGAGCCCCGCGATCAGCACGGGCAGCCCCGATTCCCCTCTCAACAGGCCCGCGACGGTGCCGAGCGCGCCGATCAGGATCAGGAGCTCGGACAGCGGCAGCGGATGCCAGGGCGCGTGCGGGCGCTCGCCGACAGCCAGGCGATCGGTCAGCACGCTGCCGGCACGCGGAGGCGAGGTGCGCGCACGCGAGCGCTCGCGCCGGCCGCGCCGCTCCGGGTCGCGCCGATGCCCCTGCGCCCGCTCCTCGCCCGCCGCCGCCGGCGCGGTCGTCGCAGCGGCCTCCGGCGCGACGGCGCCCTTTCGGGCGCCCGCCGGGGGTGGACGCCGCTTGCGTGAGCGTGCGCGGCCGCCCTTGTTGCGATTGGCCACGGCGTCAGCAGTCTGGCCGAGGTCCGCTGCGCTGCATCGACGTCGATGCTACCGCCTATGCTGAATTTCGATGTCAACACCCCCGTCCCCCGCGGAGACCGCTCGCGCGGGCATTCCCAACAGCGCGCTCGCCGGCCCGTTCCCGGTCGGCGAGTACGCGGCCAAGCTGCGCGAGAAGCTCCGCTCCCTCGCCCGCGTGCAGCTCGTGGGCGAGCTCGTGAACCTGCGCCCGTCGCGGGCGCGTATGTACTTCGAGCTGCGCGACGCCACCGGCGCCATCCCCTGTGCGGCCTGGCTGAAGGACTGGGAGGCGATGAGCGCCCGCGCCGGCGGAGCGCCGGCGGAGGGCATGCAGATCGTGGTGGCCGGCGGCTGCGACTACTACCCCGGCAGCGCCACCTCCTCCCCCGGCTTCTCCTTTGCCGTCACCGACCTGCGCCTGGCCGGCGAGGGCGACCTGCTGGCGCGCATCGACCGCCTGCGCAAGCAGCTCGACGCCGAGGGACTGCTCGAGCGCCAGAAGCGTCTTGCCCGTCCGCTGCTTCCGCGCACGATCGGCGTGATCACCGGCGAGGGCGGCAAGGCCCGCGACGACCTGCGCGCGGCGCTTGCCCGCCGCGGCTGGGCCGGGCGCCTCGTGTGGGGCTTCGCCCCGGTGCAGGACCGCCACGCCGCACCGGCGATCGTGCGTGCGCTCTCAGATCTGCTGGCCATCGGGCGGGTGGAGGTGGTGATCGTGGCCCGCGGCGGCGGTTCGCTCGCCGACCTCCTGTGCTTCTGCGATGAGACGCTCTGCCGCACGGTCGCCCTGCTCGGCGTGCCGGTGATCGCCTCCGTCGGCCACCACACCGACCGTACGCTGCTCGACGACGTCGCCGCGGTCAGCTGCTCGACGCCGACCCACGCCGCCGAGGCCGCCGTGGGCGTCGACTGCGCGCGCGCCCGCCGCGAGCAGGCCGCTGCCGCGTCGCGGCTGCGCGAGCACGGCCGCCGGGCGGTGCTCTCCCGCGCCCGCCTGCTGGCGACGCTCTCGCGCGCGCCGGGCGCGCACGTCGAGCGCCAGCGCACGCGCCTTCATCAGCACCTGCGCGAGATCCGCGCGGCCGGGCGCCGGCGGATCGAGTCCGAGCGGCGCCTGACCCGCCAGCGCGCGCTCGTGCTCAAACGAAAGGCCGACTCCGAGCTGTTCGACTGCCGCCGGCGCCGGCCGCGGGAGCTCGAGCGGCTGGCGCTCGCGCTCGCGGGCCACGACCCCCAGCGCACGCTCGAGCGCGGCTACGTCCTGGTCGAGTCTCCAGACGGCGAGCCGCTGTTGAGCGCCGAGCGCGCTCGCGCTTCAGACGAGGTGCGGCTGCGGTTCGCGAAGGACACCGTCCCGGCCAAGATCATCCACCCGTGAGCGCCCAGGGATGAGCGAGCCGGCGCAGGGCTATGAGGCGGCGGCGGCGCGGGTCGAGGAGATCATCCGCCGCCTCGACTCCGGCGAGGCTTCGCTGAACGAGACCCTCGAGCTGGTACGCGAGGGCAAGTCGCTGATCGAGCTGTGCGCGCAGGAGCTCGAGGCCGTCGGCGACGCGCTCGAGGAGCTGCGACTGGATGAGCTGGTCGCACGCCTCGAAGGGGAGGCCTCGGCGTGAGCACCTGGGATCTGCTGGCGGGGATGCCGCTTGAGGTAGACGAGTACGCGCTCGAGCCGCTCGCGGCGATGGTATCCACCGAGTTCGAGCGCAAGAGCACGGTCATCCATCTGCGCGGCGGCGGCGAGGAGGGGATCGGCGAGGACGTCACCTATGACGCGGTCGATCACGACATCCTTCAGGCGACGGGACCGGTGCTCGAGCTCGCCGGGAGCTTCACGCTCGCCTCCTTCGCCGAGCACCTGGCCGGGCTCTCGCTGTTTCCCGAGCCACCGCAGCGCGAGGTCTCGGCGCGCTACCGCACGTGGGCGTATGAGGCGGCGGCGCTCGACCTCGCGCTGGCACAGGCGCGCACGACGCTTTACGCGGCGCTCGGGCGCGATCCGCAGCCGGTGCGATTCGTCGTCTCGCTGCGCCTGGGCGAGCCGCCGTCGCTCGATCCCCTGCGCCAGCGCCTCGAGCTCTACCCGGGCCTGCGCTTCAAGCTCGACCCCACGAGCTCCTGGGATGAGCCGCTGATCGCGGCGCTCAAGGACACGGGAGCCGTCGATTCGGTTGACTTCAAGGGCCTGTATGTCGGCTCGATCGTCGACCAGCCCGCCGACCCGCTGCTCTACCGACGGGTTGTGGAGGCGTTTCCGGAGGCCTGGATCGAGGACCCCAAGCTCACCCCCGAGACCGACGCCGTGCTCGCCCCCTACCGCGAGCGCTTCTCCTGGGATGCCCCGATCCACTCGATCGCCGACATAGAGGCGCTGCCCTACCCGCCGCGGATGGTCAACATCAAGCCGTCCCGTCTCGGCGGCCTGCGCAACCTGCTCGACGCCTACGACTACTGCGCGGCGCGGGACATCGGGGCATACGGCGGCGGGCAGTTCGAGCTCGGCGTCGGGCGCGGCCAGATCCAGTACCTGGCCTCGCTGTTCCACGCCGACGCCCCCAACGACGTCGCGCCGACGGGCTTCAACCTGCCCCTCACGCCGGCGGGGCTGCCCTCCAGCCCGCTCTCCCCCGCACCCTCGGCGCAAGGGTTCCGCTGGGGCTGAGCGCCGCCGCTCCCGACCCGCGCGGGCCGCCAGCGCCGCCTGTAAACGACCCGGGCGGCAACGCAACTTCGCTATCGCTGCTCGGTTTGCGCTTGAAAAGGCACTAAGGTCGGCTCCCGCCGATCGCACCACAAAATGCCTGCCATCGTGCAGGGTGTCGGTGGCGAAGGGAGTTCTCTTGGCGAGTACAGGCGCCCACAGGCGATCGAGGTTCCTCACGGCAGCGGCCGTGGGGTCGCTGCTGTGCGCCTCGGCGGCGAATCCGGGCACGGCCGCGGCGGCGGCGGGAGGCGCCGCGGCACCCACGGGTGCCGTCACCGGGAGCTCCAGCCTGCACGTGACCTCGGTGCGGATCACCGGCGTGAGCTGCGTGCCGAGCGCCAAATGCAGCGGCAACCCGCGCCAGGTCTCAACCCGCGGAACGCTGCTGCTGAAGGGCAAGGGGCTGAAGAGCGGGATGATCGTGGCCTTCCCCGGGAGCGCCGGCGCCCGCGTCACGAGCTCCTCGCCCGCCTCGCACCTGCACACCGCCGTGCAGGGCCTGATCGCAACGGTTCCAAGCAACGCGCACTCCGGGCACATCATGGTGATGCTCGGCCACGGCCGCCACACGAGCTCCTACGGGCCGATCTACGTCTTCCGCCACGCGCTGCACCCGCCGCCGCTGCCCGAGCCTCCGTTCAACGCCGGCGCCGCCGGCGGGACGGCGTTCTCCGGCCAGGGGATGTGGATCTGGTATGTGCACGACTCGGCCGGGGGCGTCACCGCCTCGATCATCGCCCAGGCGCACGCCGCCCAGGTCAGCACGCTGTTCATCAAGAGCTCCGACGGCGCGAGCAACTTCTGGAGCCAGTTCTCCCCCCAGCTCGTGGCCGAACTGCACGCCAACGGCCTGAAGGTGTGCGCCTGGCAGTACGTCTACGGCACCAACCCGGCGGGCGAGGCCGAACTCGGGGCGAAAGCGGTGGCCAACGGGGCCGACTGCCTCGTGATCGACGCCGAGTCGGAGTACGAACGCCACTACGCCGCGGCGCAGACCTACATCGCCGACCTGCGCGCGAAGATCGGCGCCGCCTACCCGCTGGGCCTCGCGTCCTTCCCGTATGTCTCCTATCACCCCTCCTTCCCCTACTCGGTGTTCCTCGGGCCCAACGGAGCGCAGTACAACGCGCCGCAGATGTACTGGAAGGACATCGGCACCTCCGTTGACACCGTCTATGCCAACACCTACATCGCCAACCGCATCTACGGCCGCCCGCTGTTCCCGCTGGGGCAGACCTATGGCGGGGTCTCGAGCGCCGAACTGCTGCGCTTCCGCGAGGAGGCCGTGGACTACGGCGCGACCGGCGTGTCCTTCTGGGACTGGCAGGAAACCCCGACCGCGCTGTGGACCACGCTCGCTGCGCCGCTCGCGCCGCTCACGAGCGTAACGCCCAACACGACCTATCCCGAACTCGCGAGCGGCAGCAAAGGCGATCCCGTGCTATGGATGCAGGAGCATCTGGCGAGCGCGATCCCGGGGCAGGAAACCACCGGCATCTTCAGCGCCCAGACGGCCGCCAACCTGCGCAGCTTCCAGACCGCCCACGCCATCCCCGCAAGCGGCACGACGAGCGCCGCCACGTGGGCGGCGCTGCTGGCCCTCCCGCCGATCGCAGTCGACTGGACCGGCGGGGGACCGAGCGGCTGAGCCGTCTCCTCAGACGCGCTGGATCAGCGTGCCGGTGCCGAGACCGCCGCCGCAGCACATCGTCACGAAGCCGACTTCCTTGTCTGAACGCTCGAGCTCGTGCAGGAGCGTCGTGATCAGGCGCGCGCCGGTGGAGCCGAGCGGGTGCCCGAGCGCCATCGCGCCGCCGTTCACGTTGACGCGGTCCATGTCCGGGTTGTGCTCGCGCCGCCAGGCGGCGACGACCGGAGCGAACGCCTCGTTGATCTCGAACAGGTCGATGTCGTCGATCGTCATGCCGTTGCGGTCGAGGATTTTGCGCGTCGCCGGGATCGGCCCCTCGAGCATTTTCACGGGGTCACAGCCGACGGTCGTCTGATCGACGATGCGCGCGCGCGGCGTCAGGCCGAGCTCGTTGGCCTTGTCAGCCGCCATCAGCAGCACCGCGGCCGCGCCGTCTGAGATCTGGGAGGCGTTGCCGGCGGTGATCTTGCCGTCCGGCTTGAAGGCCGGCTTCAGCTGCGAGAGCGCCTCGAGGTTCGTGTCCGGGCGGATTCCCTGATCTGCGACGAAGGTGTCGCCGTTGACCGACATCGGCACGATCTCGCGCTCGAAGCGGCCCTCCTGGGTGGCCTGGTGGGCGAGCTTGTGCGAGCGCACCGCCAGCTCGTCGAGCTCGGAGCGGGGGATCTCCCACTCATCGGCGATCATCTCGGCGCCGAGGCCCTGGCCGACGATGTTGTGCTTGGCCATCAGCTCGGGCGTGAAGGCGCCACCGAACTCCTGCTGGGTCTGCATCACCGCGGCGAACGGCAGGTGGCCCATGTGCTCGACGCCCGATCCGATCATCGCGTCGTGCACGCCCGCGGCGATCAGCCCGGCGGCGAAGTTGACGGCCTGCTGGGCCGATCCGCACTGGCGGTCGACGGTCGTGCCGGGCGTCTCGATCGGCAGCCCCTCCTGTAGCCATGCGTTGCGCGCGACGTTGAGTCCCTGCTCGCCGAACTGCGAGACGCAACCAGCGATCACGTCCTCGACCTGCGACGCGTCGATGCCGGCGCGCTCGATGATCTCGGTGTAGCACTTGCCCAACAGCTCGTTGGGATGGGTGTCCTTGTAGTAGCCCTTTTCGCGGTGCCCGCGGCCGATCGGTGTGCGAACAGCCTCAACGATCACGACCTCGCGGCCCTCTGGTTGCCTCATTTCAGGAGTCCTCCTAAAGTCTGTTGCCCGGCGATGGATGGGAGGGGAGCCGGGGCGCTCCGCAGCATTCGGGGCGCTCGTTTATGTTGCCCGGCTCCCGTACCCCTTACTCTATCGCGGTCACGCCCATAGATTGACTGGTCAGTCAATCGCTGAGAGAGGAGCGCACGAGTGAACGAGCATCTCGCGATAGCCGGCAGCGGCGCGATCGCCTGCGGCCTGGCCGCCACCGCGGCCCACCATGGCCCGGTGCTGCTGCTGGCCCGCTCGACCGACTCGGCCGAGCGCGCGCGCGCGACCGTGGAGAAGACCCTGAGCCGGCTTGAAGCGGAGGTGGACCCCGAGCACGTGCAGATCGTGACCGATGCGAAGGCCCTCGCCGAGGCGACGTTCGTGGTCGAGGCGGTGGTCGAGGACCACGACGTGAAGGCCGGGCTGCTCGCCGAACTCGGGGGAATAATCGACTCCGAGGCGATCCTCGCGAGCACGACCTCCTCGCTCTCGATCGAGCGCCTCGCCCAGGAGAGCGGGCGCCCTGAGCGCTTCCTCGGGCTGCACGTGTTCAACCCGGTGACGAGGATGAAGCTGATCGAGCTGATCTTCCCCGTGGCGGCCAGCGAGGACACCCGCAAGCGCGCCCTGGCCGTGTGTGAGGCCTTCGAGAAGACACCCGTGGAAGTCCCCGACGTGCCCGGCTTCGTGGTCAACCGGCTGCTCTTCCCGTATCTGTTCAGCGCGGTGCGCCTGATCGAAGAGACGGGCATGGACCCGGCCGACGTGGACACCTGCATGAAGCTCGGCGCCGGCCACCCGCTGGGGCCGCTCGCGCTGCTCGATCTGGTCGGCCTGGACGTCTCCAAGGCGATCGGCGAGACGATCGGCGAGACGATCCCCGCTCGGGTCGATGTGCTGATCGCAGAGGGCGCGCTCGGACGCAAGAGCGGGCGCGGATTTCACACCTACTGAGCGATCATCGAGCGCCTGAGAACCGGCCCGGATCGGCCCCGCAGGGGCTTTATCTAGACTTCTGCGACTTTTAGCCAACGTTCATCGATGCGGCCATACTTGTATATGCGACGTAGGGTCGCAATGCACACCTGCCTCCTCCTCCGTAAGCACCTCCGGTCCGCTCCCCCCGCGGGCCGGAGGTGTTTAAGGGCCCAAGAGCCGAGTTCGCAACAGCCGCCTCGGCCCTGCCTACCGCGGTCGGCCCTGCTTACCGGGGATCGCTGCGATAGGCGATGGAGCGGTGTCGAATCGCGACAACCCGGACCGTGTGCTCAGCCTCGGCGAGCTGATAGATGATGCGGTAGGCGCCGACGCGAAGCGAGCGCAGGCCGCTCAGCCGCCCCCGCAGCAGATGGCCGGCCAGCGGCTCGCGTTCGAGCAGTCCGAGCGCGTCCTGGATCGCGTCGATGAGCGGCCAGTTGAGCTCGAGTAGTTCACCCCGGACGCGGCGCGCGAGGACGACGCGCGCCACCGCTCAGCGGGTTGAGCGGCGCTCGTCGAGCTCGGCGCGCAGATTCGTCAGCGTGACGAGCTCCCCGCGCGAGATCTCGGCCAGGGCGGCCTCGATCGCGGCGAGCGTCTCCGAGTCCGACAGGATCTCCGCCGTCTCCTCGAGCGCGTCGTACTCGTCGATCGGGACCAGAGCGGCGGCCGGTTTGCCGTTGCGGGTCACGAGCACGTGATTGCGCCTATCGGCAACGTCGCTCAGCAGAGCGCTCAGATTGCTACGAAACTCACGGACCGGCACCGTCTTTGCCATTGGCGCAGTGTACCGCATTGTGTACGCATGACGCTGCGGTGGGGAACTACACCTGAGGCCCGTTCGCCGGCGGCGGCGCGGGGCGGCGTTCGCGGATGCGCACCGCCTCGACGCGGTTCTCGCGGACGGACTCGACGCGGATCGAGTAGCCGTCGGCGTTGACCGTGTCCCCGCGGCGGGGCAGGCGCCCGAGCTCGGCGAACACGAATCCCCCGACCGAGTTGTATGCGTCGGTGTCCACGGGCAGATCGAGGCCGTAGTCGGCCAGGTCGGTGACGGGCACGTGCCCGCGCACGAACCAGTCGCCGTCGGCCAGCCTGCGCACCTCGCCCGCGGTGGGGTCGGTCTCATCGGCGATCTCGCCGACGATCTCCTCGATGATGTCCTCGACGGTGACGATGCCGGCGACGCGACCGTACTCGTCGACGACGATCGCGAGCGAAGCGCGCTGGCGCTGGAGGTCGGCCAGCAGGTCGTCGAGCGGCTTCGTCTCCGGCACGATCAGCGCGTCGTGGACGATCGGCTGAAGCGGGGCGTGCGGTCCCTCCTGCATCAGCTGGCGCGCCAGCTCGGAGACGTGCACGAGGCCGCGCACGCGATCGCGGTCTTCGCCCTCGGTCACGACGAGCCTCGTGTGGCCGCTCGAGACGCACAGCGCGAGCGCGGTCTCGACGTCCTGGGAGATGTCGATCGTGACGACGGCGGGGATCGGGGTCATCACCTGGCGCGCCTCCTGCTCGTGCAGGTGAAAGACGCCCGTGAGCATCCCCGCCTCGCCCGGGTCGATGTGCCCGCCCGCGTAGGACTCGGCGATCAGGCGCTTGAGCTCGTCCGGGGAGCCACCGCCCCGCTCGAGGCTCATATCGACGCCGAGCAGGCGCAGGATGCGATTGGCCACGGCCGTGAGCACGACGATGAACGGGCGGAACAGCACGCTGAAGGCCTGCAGCGGGCGCGCCACCCGCCGCGCCACCGCCTCGGCGCGGTTGATGGCGTAGAACTTGGGGACCATCTCGCCCGCGACGAG
The DNA here is from genome assembly GCA_963779605.1 of uncultured Solirubrobacteraceae bacterium. Taxonomy (GTDB): domain Bacteria; phylum Actinomycetota; class Thermoleophilia; order Solirubrobacterales; family Solirubrobacteraceae; genus Palsa-744. The sequence continues at coordinate 222,062 of CAVZYR010000003.1, read as the reverse complement.
CTGCGTGGAGGCGATGATGAGAAAGGCGAGGACCGCCGAGAGGGCGACCGCGAACCCATGGCTGAGCGCGCTGCCGAACACGCTTTTGAGGATGTCGGCGAGCGCGGGCTCGGCCAGGGCGCCGATGCCGATGGAGGTCATCGTGACGCCGATCTGGACGGCCGAGATGTACTCGTTGATGCTCCCCAGCTGCTCGAGCGCGAGCGACGCTCCCCGTGCGCCTTCCTCGCGCATCACCTCGAGCCGGGACCTGCGCGAGCGCACGAGCGCGTACTCGGCGATCACGAAGAACGCGTTGATCGCGACCAGCACGGCCGCGATGATGAGCTTGAGGCCGTTCACGCCCGGCCGGCGGTGCCCGGCGTGCCGGGCCGTCTCGCACGGGCGCGGTCCCGACCGGGACCGCGGATGCAGGGGCGGCCCGTCCTGGCCACGCTACTTCGGGGAAGTTCTTCGTCGTCGTTCATCGGGTGCCGACCAGTCAAAGCTAGCAAGGGCGATGGTCGGACGCGGACCGGCGCCGGACGCGATCAGCCAATGCGGTCGATCTCGCCGGCGAGCCTGAAGTCGGCCATCGTGACGCCGCCCTCGGAGTGGGTTGAGAGCGTCAGGCGCACCATGTTGTAGCCGTGCACGAGGATGTCGGGGTGATGGTTCGCCGCCTCGGCGAGCTCGGCGACGCTGTTGACGAAGGCGATCGCGGCCGCGAAGTCGGCGAAGGCCAGCTCGCGCACGATCGAGGAGCCGTCACCCCGGTGCCAGCCCCCGGTCTCTCTCAGCAGCCGCTCGATCTCCACGTCGGGGAGCAGTGTCATGTCGATCGCGAGATTAGCGCGGCGGCGTTGCGCGTACAGTCAAGCCATGCGCATCGTGAGCCTCGTCCCCCACGCCACCGAGCTGCTGTTCGCGCTGGGAGCCGGAGATGACCTCGTGGCGGTCACGCACGAGTGCGACCACCCGCCCGCGGCGCTCGAGCTGCCGCGGATCACCCGCGACGTGCTGCCCGCGGGGCTGAGCGCCGGCGAGATCGACGAGGCCGTGCGCGAGCGCACGCTCGGAGGCGAGGCGATCTATGAGCTCGACGCTGACGCGCTCGCGGCGCTCGAGCCCGAGCTGATCGTCACGCAGGCGCTGTGCCCGGTGTGTGCGGTCTCCTATGAGGAGGTGGCCGAGCTGGCGGCGCGCCTGCCGAGTCCGCCGCGGGTCATCGCCCTTGACCCGAAGACGCTCGAGCAGACGCTCTCGGACGTGACGACCGTGGCCGAGGCGAGCGGCCACGCCGCGCGGGGGGCCGCGCTCCTGAAGGATGCCGGGCTGCGCATCGAGCGGGTCGCGCAGGCGGTCCGGTCGCCCGCCTCCGGAGCGCGACCGCGGGTGGTGGCGCTCGAGTGGCTCGACCCCGTCTACGTGGCCGGCCACTGGACGCCCGAGCTGATCGAGATCGCCGGCGGCGATGACGTGCTGGGCCTGGCCGGTGGGCCCTCCCGGACGGTCTCCTGGGAGGCCGTGGCGGGCGCCCAGCCCGAGGTGGTCGTGGTGATGCCCTGCGGCTATGACGCCACGCGCGCGCAGGCCGAGGCGGTCGCGTATGCCGAGGAGCTGTCGGTGCTCGAGGGCGCTCGGATCGTGGCGGTGAACGGCTCGGCCTACTTCTCGCGCCCCGGCCCGCGGCTGATCGACGGCCTCGAGCTGCTCGCGGACATATTCCACCCCCGCTCAGGCGAGTCCGCTGCCGGACGCTCCGGCGACCGCGGTCGCGCCGAACACGCAAGCCGCTGAGATCAGCAGACAGGCGATCAGCCCCAGCGCGGGCACGCGGTGGGAGTCGGCGGTGCGGATCGCGAGCGCCGCCACGGCGCCGCCGATCAGCCCGCCGATGTGGTCGCCGACCGAGATGTTGGACAGGCTGAAGCTGAGGATGAGGTTGAGCACGATGAGGCCGCCGATGCCCGACTCCATGACGCTGAGGCGCCGCGAGCGCAGCTCCACGACCGCCGCCCCCATCAGCCCGAAGATCGCCCCGGAGGCTCCCAGCGTGGGCGAGGCGGTGGCGAACAGCGCGCCGAAGGCGCCGGCCAGGAGCGCGGTGAAGTAGATCGCGAAGAACCTGAGCGAGCCGATCGCCGGCTCGAGCATCATCCCGAGCAGGTAGAGCAGATACATGTTGAAGCCGATGTGCAGGAGGTTCTCGTGCAGGAAGGCGCTCGAGACGAGCCGCCAGTACTGGTCTTCGGCGATCCCGGCGCGGTAGAGCACGCCTTCTTCGATGACGGTGCCGTGGATGCTCGAGCCGTACAGCGTGAACTGCCCCTGCTCGGTGAGGAAGGCGATGATGTTGACGGCGACCAGCGTGTAGGTCACGCGCGGCAGCTTCGACATTTCGCGCAGGCGCACCACCTTTGTGCCCTGCTTTGAGCACTCCGGGCAGCGCATGCCCACCGGCGTTGTGGTCATGCAGTCGGGACAGATCGGCCGGCCGCAGTTCGAGCAGGCGACGCCGGTCTCACGCGATGGGTGCCGGTAGCAGGTGGCCATGAAGGGCAGGGACCCTATCGGGGCCGCCGTGAGCGGGTGCCGGGCAGCTCAGCGATCGCCGAACAGCTTGCGCGTCTCGCGCCCGAGGTCGCGCAGGGCGCGCTCGGCTGCCGATCCGTCGAAGCCCGGAACGCGCACGCCGCCGAGGGCCGTATGAGAGTTGCTGCGCGCGCGCCGGCGCGCGCGCAGGAGCACGAGCGCGGTTCCGGCCGCGCCGCCGGCCACGACCGCCACGGCCGGCCGCGCCCAGTTGCGCGGGTCGCGCATCGTCGAGAGCTCCCACGCCTCGAGCTCGCCGGCCGCCATCTCGGTGATGGAGGTGAGGGTGCTCTCCAGGCGCACGATCAGATCCTCGGGCGGCTCGACAGGGGCGAGCGCTTCGCGCAGGAGCCCCTCGAAGTTGGGTAGCGCTTCACTCATCCTCTACGCCTCCCGCCAGCGGATCGCCCACGATCTCCTGCAGCTGCTTGATCGCGCGATGGATGAGAACCTTGGTGGCGCCGTCGGAGCGACCCAGGGCACGCGCGATCTCGCGGTTGTCCATGCCGAGCGCAAAGCGCATGATCAACGCCTCGCGGCGGTCGTCCGGGAGCAGGCCGACGCCGTCCAGCACGCGGCTCAGCTCGTCGCGCCCCTCGACGAGCTGCTCGGTGGTGTGGGGAGCGGCGAGCGTCGTCGTCTCGTCGATCGGCCAGGACGGCTTGCGCGAGCGGTCGCGGTAGAGGTTGGCGGCGAGGTTGTGGGCGATCCGGATCAGCCATGGTCTGAGCGGCCGCCCGTCGGACTCGCGCTGGGCGCGCTCGAAGTGGCGGTAGGCCTGAAGGAACGTCTGCTCGGTCAAGTCCTCGGCATCGTGGTGGTCTCCGACGCGATAGTAGGCGTAGCTGTAGACGTCGCGCAGGTGGGCGCGGTAGAGCTCTGAGAACTCCGCATCCAGCGCTGCCTTGGACTTCTGAGGGCCTTTCCCGCTCACTCATCGCACACCCTATCCTCCGGCCTTCGGCTCACCCGGCCGGCACGAACGGTCCGCGCGGGTCAGGCCGCGCGGATCTCCTCGCGCGCAGGGGTCTCGTTGAGGTCGCGCCTGCGGCGCGCGCGCGCGCTGCGCAGCCGCCCGTCCTCGCGCGCTGCCGAGATGCCGCCGAGCCAGGCCCACTGCAGGCTGACGCAGGCCCACACACGCTCGGTGACGGACGCCGCGCGCTCCGGCGAGCACTGCTCGACGCGCGGGAACAGCAGCGGAGCGCCGACCCGCAGGCGGACCTTGCGGGGGCGTACGCGCCAGCCCCTGCGAACCTGCTCGCTGCCGAAGACGGCGACGGGGGCGACCGGCGCCCCGCTCTGAAGCGCGAGGCGCCCGACGCCGCGGCGGGGACTGCCGAGCGCTCCCGAGCGCACACGCGTGCCCTCGGGGAAGACGACGACGCAGTCTCCGCGCGCGAGGATCGCGCGGGCGGTGTCCATCGCGGCCTCATCGCCGGCTCCGCGGTCGACGGGAAAGGCGCCGAGGGCGTTCAGCGCCCACGCCTGCCAGCGCTTCTCGAACAGCTCGCGCTTGGCCATGTAGTAGACCGGGCGTCGCACGAGCGTGCCGATCACGAACGGGTCGAGGAAGCTGCGGTGGTTGGATGCGAGGATCAGCGCGCCGTCGCGGGGCAGATGCTCGCGGCCGGTGCGCTGCATGCGGAAGTAGATGAGGAAGAAGGGCACGAACAGGGCCCTGATGGTCCAGTAGAGGATCGGGTTGACCCCCCGCTCAAGGCTTCGCTCGCGAAAGCCGTCAAGGCTGAGCGAGCGCTGCTCGCTCGCGACATGCTCGCTGACGCCGTCCATGTCTTTAGATACACCGCCCCCGACGGCGCCGTTACAGTTGGCGGGCATCCTCGAGCACCTCGCGCCGGAGTAGCTCAGCTGGTAGAGCGCCTGTCTTGTAAACAGGGGGTCAGCGGTTCGAGTCCGCTCTCCGGCTTCTGAAAAGACCCCCTGGCGGCGAGATCAAGACCGCCTGCGGCGAGATGGTGTTTAGAAGCTCGCCAACCCGGGTAGCGGACCTGCGGGCCAGACATCGGGTGGGGCCCTGAGTGGTCGGGCGGGAGAACATCGCCGGGCCTCGATCAATTCACGGGAAGAAGGGGGCGTTCTGCGCACATGTTTCACACGACTCGCCGTATCGCGATACTGGCCGTCACGCTGACGGCAGCCGTCGGGGGGACATCTCTCGCCGCCACGTCGGCGTTTGCCGCCGAAGCCAAACCAGTTCACGTAAAATTCGAAAACTGGGTGCTGTCGGGGAGCGTCACGGCCAAGAAGCTCAACGAACCGATCACACTGCCGCCGGGCTCCACGTTCAACGGCGAAGCCGTCATTAAGCTGTCGACCTTCTCCGGTCCGGTCACCGGCAGCATCTTCGTTCCACCTTGGAACGCGCCCGTAGCAACGCTTGGCACGGTCGGGCTGAACTTGACCGAGGTGGGCAAGGTGGAAGGCACGTTCATCCCGGTGAACTTCTTCAAATGGTCGGAAGCCTGCCCGACGAATGGCGTGCAGGGGAGCATCTGCGTGACCCTGGCCGCCCCAGTGAAGGTCAACCTGGCGATAACCTCGGTGGGCGCGCTGGGGATCCCCCTCCTGCCGACCACCTGCGAAACCGCCGAACCGATCTCCCTGAACCTCAGCGACACGCTGACCGTGAAAGAAGTCTACGAAGCGGGTCCGCACTTCACGGGGACCACCACGTTCCCGCCGTTCGTGTGCCATGGGGTCGAAGCCCTCGTCCTCGAAACGGTCCTGAACACCCTCATCTCCGGGCCGGAAAACCCCTACTCGCTGAGCATGAGCAAACCAGCCAGCAAACCGGCTACCTGATGAAGTCGCCTCTGCCCCGGTCCAATCGGGCCGGGGCGAAGCCCGAGGCCGCCGGCTAGAGTCGGCGGCCTCGGCCAGGCGCTTCTCCCGGGACGCGCCGATCGCCTTGGGGAATGCCCGGCCGACGCTACGGCCAGGGCCGGACAAAACCTCCCGAGCCAGGTTCATGCCAGTAGGCTTCGCCCATAGCTGCTAAGCATCCTCGGTCCGCGACGCGCACGGTCCCCGGCGTACGAGTTGCGCTCGCGGTCGGATTGGTGCTCGCGGCGACGGCGCTCGCCGTGGTGCTGTCGCGCTCGCCGCTCACCGTCGCCGGGACGAACTCGATCCCCGCGAACCCCGCTATCGCATTTATCAAGGGGGGCAGCAGCGGATGCCAGGTGAGCGGGACGCTGCCCGCAGGCACGACGGCGATTCGCATTTCGGCCTCCGCCAACACGGGTCCCAGGGTGACACTCAAGGTCCTGTCCGGCACAAGCGTCATCACCGAAGGCGAGCGGGACGCGGGCTGGGGGGTCGATGAAACCGTCACCGTGCCCGTCAAGCGCGTCGCGCGGACGATCCCGAACACGGACACGTGCATAGCATTCGGCCCGGCCATCGAAAGTATTCAAATCAACGGTGCGCGAGTGCCCGCGACCGCCGGCGGCGGCACCAGAGGCGGCGTGAGGCTTCGCATCGAATACCTGCGCCCGGGGCACTCGTCGTGGTGGTCGCTCTCCTCGTCGGTCGCACGCCGCATGGGCCTTGGTCATGCCCCGGGCGGCACGTGGATCGTGTTCCTTCTGATCGCGCTCATGATCACCGTCGCCACCCTGGCCTCGCGACTGGTCCTGCGGGAGCTTCAGTGAGCCGGCCAGAAGCCTTGGACGCCGGGCGGATCGTCGGGCGCGTTCACAGCGGCCTCAGCGGGATCCGAGCGTCCTGAGGCGGCTTCGCAGCGTGCTCGAGCGGATTCCGCGAGCCGCTTGGATCTGCGCTCTGATCGCCTGCCTGAACGCGGTCTGCTGGTCGCTCATCACCCCTCCCTTCCAGGTGCCGGACGAGCCCGCGCACTTCGCCTACGTCCAGCAGCTCGCCGAGACCGGGCGGCTGCCCACGTCCGGCAAATCAGACTACTCCGAAGAGGAGATCGTCGTGCTGCGGGACCTCGATCACCTGGAAGTTCGCTGGCACCCGGAAAACCAGCCGGTCACCACACAGGCCCAACAGCGAGCGACTGCAACACGACCTCGCCCTGCCGCTGCGCGCGCTCCGGCGCCGGGAGGCGCTGGCGTCGCCGCCTCGCAGCCGCCGCTGTACTACGCGCTTCAGACGATCCCCTACGAGCTGGGCTCGGGCGGCTCGCTGCTCGACCGCCTGGAGCTGATGAGGCTCCTGTCGCGCGCTGATGGCGGGGCTGACCGCCCTGTTTGCCTACATGTTCGTACGCGAGGCGCTCCCCAGGGCTCCGTGGGCCTGGGCCGTCGGCGGCCTTGGCTGTCGCGCTGACGCCGTTGCTCGGGTTCATGTCCGGTGCGGTCAACCCCGACGCGATGCTCTATGCCGTGTCCGCCGCGACCTTCTACCTGCTCGCGCGAGGAGTTCCGCCGCGGCCTGACGCGCGAGGTTGGCCATCGCCATCGGCGCCGTGACCGCCATCGGCTTGCTCACCAAGCTCAACTTCATAGGCCTCATCCCCGGCATGCTCGTCGGCCTCGTAGTGCTCGCCGTGCGTGAGGCGCGGAGCTCGGCACGCACCGCCTATCGCTCTCTCGCGCTTGCGCTCGCGATCGCCGCAAGCCCGGTCGTTCTATACATCGTCGATCAACCTGTTCTCGCGGCCACCCCGGGCTGGGCGTTGTCTCAAGCGCCATCAACCTCAGCTAGCGGAAGGATCCGTGTTCAGCGAGGCTCAGCTACATCTGGCAGTTCTACCTGCCCCGGCTGCCCGGGATGGCCCACTACTTCCCCGGCCTCTCCACCACACGCCAGATATGGTTCGACGGATTGGTCGGGCGCTACGGCTGGCTCGACACCTCGTTTCCCGTCTGGGTCGACAACCTCGCGCTCATCCCGGCCGTGCTGCTCGCGATTCTCGCCATCCGCGAGCTCGTCGACGGTTCGAGCGACGCTGCGCAGGCCGCCTCGTCGAGCTGGCGGTCTACGCGGTCATGAGCGCGGGAGTGATGGCGCTCGTCGCAGCCGACCAGTACCTGACCGTACCTGGCAAAGGAAACCGAAGCGTATACGGAGCCCCGCTACCTGCTGCCAATGCTGCCGCTTCTCGGCGCCGCGCTCGTCCTCAGCGCGCGCGGCGCTGGCCGGCGCTGGGGGCCGCCCGTCGGCGCGCTGGTCGTGGTTCTGTTCCTGGCTCACGACGTCTTCAGCCAGCTGCAGGTCATCGCGCGCTTCTACGGTTGACAGCGGCGACCATCGCCTCTACGGTTGACAGTGGCATCGTTGCTTGTCCTGCAGCGTGGGCAGTGCTAGTGTTCGCGCGGCTTGGAGGAGCGGGGACCGTCGCGGACCGGCGAGTCTCGGAGTGGAGGCGATCAGGAGGGGTGGGAAGTCCATGGAGGGTGGCTTTGGTGGCTCGTTGAGCGGTCGGACAGCGCTCGGGCCGAAGGTGGTGGTCCCCTGGCGCGCCCTGCTCGTGGCCGGCCTGCTGTGCCTGGCTCTCGCGGCGGCGCTGTACGAGGGCCTGGCCGCACGGCACGCCTCGGTGCCCTCCGCCGGGCACTTCCGTGCCGCCTCGCACCTGCGCTCGCGCCCCTCCTCTCATCAGCAGAGCCTTTCGAGCCTTCCGCTGGGGGCGCAGGGTCCGATCTCTGATGCGCTGGGGGCCGAAGACCCGGCGTACCGGGTGCGCGCCTCGAACGGCGGGCTCTCGGCGGCGAGCCCCACACAGCGTTTCAGGGCCAGCTTTGACCGCTCGGGGGTCACGCTCGACTCGGGTCAGACGCAGCTTGGACTGAGCCTCGTGGCGATGGGCTACGGCAGCTCGCTGAGCGCGCTCGGTGAGGTCGCGCCTCGCGTCAAGGCCAATCGCGTCCTCTATGAACGCGTCCGGCCTCAGCGAGTGGTACGCAAACGGGCCGGTCGGCCTCGAGCAGGGCTTCACGATCTCAAGGGCGCCATCGGCACATCCGTCTGGAGCGCTGACGCTCGCGATGGCGCTGAGCGGCAACGCCCGTCCCTCGCTGGGTTCCGCAGGTCAGGCCATCACGCTCAGCCGCGCGGGCCGGCCCGCCCTGCGCTACAGCGGCCTGAGCGCCACAGACGCGAAGGGGCGCACACTGCACAGCTGGCTTGAACTGCACGCCGGGCACATCCTGCTCCGCGTCGATGCGACCGGCGCGCGCTACCCGCTTCGGATCGACCCGTGGATCCAGCAGGGTGAAAAGCTCACGGGCAGCGGAGAGAAGGGGGAAGAAGGCAACTTCGCCTACAGCGCGGCGCTGGCGGTCGAAGGCAGCACGACGACGGCGCTGATCGGTGGACCCGCTGACAACGGCAAGCTCGGCGCCGCCTGGGTGTTCACGCGCTCGGGCTCGACCTGGACCCAGCAGGGGGCAAAGCTCACCGGCAAAGAAGAGGCGGGTGCGGGCGAATTCGGCAAGAGCGTGGCGCTGTCCCTGGAAGGCAGCACCATGACCGCGCTGATCGGCGGCCCCGGCCGACAACGGTGGTATCGGCGCGGCCTGGGTGTTCACCCGCTCCGGCTCGACCTGGACCCAGCAGGGCGCAAAGCTCACCGGCGCCGGGGAGATCGGCTCGGGCGAATTCGGCTACAGCGTGGCGCTCTCGGTCTTGAGCACCACAACCACCGCGCTGGTCGGCGGCCCCGCCGACAACGCCAAAGCCGGTGCCGCGTGGGCGTTCACCCGCTCGGGCTCGACCTGGAGCGCGCAGGGCGCGAAGCTCACCGGCACCGGGGAGACGGGCGCAGGCGAATTCGGCAAGAGCGTCGCGATGGCCGTCGAAGGCACCACGACCACGGCTCTGATGGGCGGGCCTGCCGACAACACCCGCGCCGGCGCGGCGTGGGTGTTCACGCGCGCGAGCACGACCTGGGCCGCACAGGGCTCGAAGCTCACCGGCACCGGGGAGACCGGCGAAGGCGAATTCGGCTACAGCGTGGCGCTCTCGGTCCTCAGCACCACCGCCACGGCGGTGATGGGCGGTCCCAACGACAACGCCGGCATCGGCGCCGCGTGGACGTTCACACGCTCGGGCACGACCTGGACCGCGCTGGGGTCAAAGATCACCGGCGCCGGCGAGACCGGCGCGGGTGAATTCGGCAAGAGCGTTGCCCTCTCCGTCGAAGGCACCACCACCACGGGTCTGTTCGGCGGCCCCGGCGACAACAGCGGCGTCGGCGCGGCGTGGGTGTTCACGCGCACGACCTCGACCTGGACCGCGCAGGGCTCAAAGCTCACCGGCAGCGCGGAGACCGGCGCGGGCGAATTCGGCTACAGCGTGGCGCTGTCCCTCGAAGGCAGCACGATGACCGCGCTGATGGGGGGTTTTCACGACAACAAGGACATCGGCGCCGCGTGGGCCTACACCCGCTCGGCCACGACCTGGACTCAGCAGGGCGAAAAGCTCACCGCGAAAACCGGCGAAGAGATCACGGAAGGCGAACTGAGCGGCAAAGGCGAATTCGCCTATAGCGTGGCCCTCTCCGTCGAAGGCAGCACGACCACCGCGCTGATCGGCGCCCCGGGCGACAACGGCGGCGTCGGCGGCGCGTGGGTGTTCACCCGCTCTGGGTCGACCTGGACCCAGCAGGGCGCGAAGCTCACCGCGCACGGGCGAGAGCGGCTCGAGCGAATTCGGTAAGAGCGTTGCGCTCTCCCTGGAAGGCAGCACCATGACCGCGCTGATCGGCGGCCCGGCCGACAACGGCGGCGCCGGCGCGGCGTGGGTGTTCACGCGCTCGGGCTCGACCTGGACCCAGCAGGGCTCAAAGCTCACCGGCGCCGGGGAGACCGGCTCGGGCGAATTCGGCTACAGCGTGGCTCTCTCGGTCCTGAGCACCACGACCACCGCGCTGATCGGCGGCCCCGGCGACAACGCCAAGGCCGGCGCTGCGTGGGCGTTCACGCGCTCTGGCTCGACCTGGAGCGCGCAGGGCGCAAAGCTGACCGGCGCCGGCGAGACCGGCGCGGGCGAATTCGGAAAGAGCGTGGCGATGGCCGTCGAAGGCACGACGACCACCGCATTGATGGGCGGCCCCGGTGACAACACCCGCGCCGGCGCGGCATGGGTGTTCACGCGCGCGAGCACGACCTGGGCCGCGCAGGGCTCGAAGCTCACCGGCAGCGGCGAGACCGGCGAAGGCGAATTCGGCTACAGCGTTGCGCTCTCGGTAATCAGCACCACCGCCACGGCGGTGATGGGTGGCCCCGGCGACAACACGCGGGCCGGTGCGGCGTGGACGTTCACGCGCTCGGGTACGACCTGGACCGCGCTGGGCTCAAAGATCACCGGCGCCGGGGAGACCGGCTCGGGCGAATTCGGCAAGAGCGTGGCCCTCTCCTTCGAAGGCACCACCACCACGGCTCTGTTCGGCGGCCCCGCCGATAACAGCGGCGTCGGCGCGGCGTGGGTGTTCACGCGCACGACCTCGACCTGGACCGCGCAGGGCTCAAAGCTCACCGGCAGCGCGGAGACCGGCGCGGGCGAATTCGGCATGAGCGTCGCGCTGTCCCTCGAAGGCAGCACGATGACCGCGCTGATGGGCGGCCCCGGCGACTACGCGAAGATCGGCGCCGCATGGGCCTACACACGCTCGGGCACGACCTGGACCCAGCAGGGCGAAAAGCTCACCGCGAAAAGCGGCGAAGAGGTCGGCTTAGGAGAATTATCCCCGGGCAAAGGTCGCTTTGGATACAGCGTGGCGCTGTCCGAAAACGGAAACACCGCGCTGATCGGTGGCGTCGGCTACAAGGGCGGTATCGGCGCGGCGTGGGTGTTCACGCGCTCCGGTTCGACCTGGACTCAGCAGGGCGAAAAGCTCACCGGCAGCGGGGAGACCGGCCCAGGGGCATTCGGCGACAGCGTGGCGCTCTCGGCCAGCGGCAGCACGGCCCTGATCGGCGGCAACGACGACAACACAGCCGTGGGTGCGGCGTGGGTGTTCACGCGCTCGGGTTCGACCTGGACGCAGAAGGGCGAAAAGCTCACCGCGAAAAGCGGCGAAGAGGAAAATCCGGGCGAATTCGGTGAGAGCGTGGCGTTGTCGGGCGAAGGCACCACCGCGTTGATCGGCGGTCCCAACGAAGCGGCCGGCTTCTCGTTCCGCTACGGCGCGGCCTGGGTGTTCACGCTCTCGGGATCGACCTGGACCCAGCAGGGCGCAAAGCTTCAAGGCCCGGCCGGCGAGACCGAAGAAGGCACGTTCGGTTGGAGCGTGGCGCTGTCCTTCAATGGCAACACAGCGCTGATCGGCGGCTCCCACAACAGCAAAGTCGCAGGCGCGGCCTGGGTATTCACGCGCTCGGGCTCGACCTGGACCCAGCAGGGCGGAGCGCTTACCGGCGGCGGGGAGGTCGGTGAAGGCGAATTCGGCGACAGCGTGGCGCTCTCATCGACGGGCAGTACCGCGGTGATCACCGGCCCCGGCGACAACACAAACGCCGGAGCCGTGTGGGTGTTCACGCGCTCCGGGTCGACCTGGACCCAGCAGGGCTCAAAGCTGACCGGCAGCGGCGAGGTCGGTGAAGGCCAGCTCGGCTCCAGCGTGGCGCTGTCCGCCAATGGGGACACCCTGCTCACCGGCGGACCCACCGACAACGGCGGTGCGGGCGCGGTGTGGGTGTTCACGCACTCGGGCGCGACGTGGAGCCAGGTGGGTTCGAAGCTCACGGGTAGCGTGGAGGTCGGCGAAGGCCTGTTCGGCTCAAGCGTCGCGCTGTCCTCCGAAGGCAACACGGCACTGATCGGGGGCTCGGGCGACAACAAGAACGTGGGCGCGGCCTGGGTGTTCGTGAACAACTCGCCGACGGTCGAAACGAAAGCCGCCTCGGCGGTCACGCAGACCACGGCGACCCTGAACGCATCCGTGAACCCCGACGGCGCCGAAGTCAGCAAATGCGAACTCGAATACGGTACCAACGCCGAATACAAATCGACCCCGGTCTCCTGCTCCTCGCTGCCGGGCAACGGGACGAGCGCGGTCGCGGTGTCCGCGCCGCTCACGGGTCTCACCGCGAACACCGAATATCACTTCAGGATCTCCGCGACGAGCGCGAACGGCACCAGCAAGGGCGCTGATGAAACGTTTACGACACCCGTGAACCCCCCGACGGTCGTGACCGAAAAAGCAAGCGCGGTCACCCAGACCACGGCGACCCTGAATGCGACGGTCAACCCCAATGGCGGGGAAGTGACCGAATGCAAATTCGAATACGGCACGACGACCGAATACAAATCGACCCCCGTCTCCTGCACCTCGCTGCCGGGCAACGGGACGAGCGCCGTCGCGGTGTCCGCGCCGCTCACGGGCCTGACGCCCAACACGACCTACCACTTCAGGGTCTCGGCGACGAACTCGAGCGGGACGAGCAAAGGCTCTGACGAAACGTTCAAAACGCTTCCCAATGCCCCCACGGTCGTCAGCGAACCCGCAGCGTCGATCGCGCAGACGACGGCGACGTTCAAGGCCACAGTCAACCCCAACGGCGGGGAAGTGACCGAATGCAAATTCGAATACGGCACCAACACCGAATACAAATCGACCCCGGTCTCCTGCTCCTCGCTGCCGGGCAACGGGACGAGCGCGGTCGCGGTGTCCGCGCCCGTCACGGGCCTGACGCCCAACACCACCTACCACTTCAGGATCTCGGCGACGAACGCGGGCGGCACGAGCAAAGGCTCCGACGAAACGCTCAAAACGCTGCCGAACGCGCCCACGGTCGTGACCGAAAAAGCAAGCGCGGTCACCCAGACCACGGCGACCCTGAATGCGACCGTCAACCCCAACGGCGGGGAAGTGACCGAATGCAAATTCGAATACGGCACCAACACCGAATACAAATCGACGCCCGTGTCCTGCTCCTCGCTGCCGGGCAAAGGGACGAGCGCGGTCGCGGTGTCCGCGCCGGTCACGGGCCTCACCGCGAACACCGACTATCACTTCAGGATCTCGGCGACGAACGCGGCGGCACGAGCAAAGGCGCTGACGAAACGTTCAAAACGCCCGTGAGTGCACCGACCGTCGTGACCGAAGCGGCGGCGTCGATCACGCAGACGACGGCGACGCTGAAGGCCACGGTCAACCCCAACGGCGGGGAAGTGACCGAATGCAAATTCGAATACGGCACCAGCACTCGAATACGAATCGACGCCCGTGTCCTGCTCCTCGCTGCCGGGCAAAGGCACGAGCGCGGTCGCGGTGTCCGCCCCGGTCACGGGCCTCACGGTCAACACGACCTACCACTTCAGGATCTCGGCCACCAACTCGAGCGGCACGAGCAAAGGCTCCGACGAAACGCTCAAAACGCTGCCGAACGCGCCCACGGTCGTGACCGAAAAAGCAAGCGCGGTCACCCAGACCACGGCGACCCTGAATGCGACGGTCAACCCCAACGGCGGGGAAGTGACCGAATGCAACTTCGAATACGGCACGACGACCTACTACGGATCGACCGCCGTCTCCTGCGCCTCGCTGCCGGGCAAAGGGACGAGCGCGGTCGCGGTGTCCGCGCCGGTCACGGGCCTCACCGCGAACACCGAATATCACTTCAGGATCTCGGCGACGAACGCAGGCGGCACGAGCAAAGGCTCTGACGAAACGTTCAAAACGCCCGTGAGTGCACCGACCGTCGTGACCGAAGCGGCGGCGTCGATCACGCAGACGACGGCGACGCTCAAGGCCACGGTCAACCCCAACGGCGGGGAAGTGACCGAATGCAAATTCGAATACGGCACCAACACCGAATACAAATCGACCCCCGTCTCCTGCACCTCGCTGCCGGGCAAAGGCACGAGCGCGGTCGCGGTGTCCGCCCCGGTCACGGGCCTCACCGTCAACACGACCTACCACTTCAGGATCTCGGCCACCAACTCGAGCGGCACGAGCAAAGGCTCCGACGAAACGCTCAAAACGCTTCCGAACGCGCCCACGGTCGTGACGAACGCGGCCTCGTCCGTCGGCCAGACGTCGGCGACGCTGAACGCCACGGTCAACCCCAACGGCGGGGAAGTCAGCAAATGCGAATTCGAATACGCCGCCGCCGGATTCTACGAACTGACCAAAACCTATGAAACCAGCGCAGGGTGCGCCACCCTGCCTGGGAACGGGACCAGCCCTATCGCGGTGTCCGGGCCGATCGCGGCGCTCAGCCCGAACACCACCTACCACTTCCGAGCCTCGGCGACGAACGCCGGCGGCACGAGCAAGGGCTCTGACGAAACGTTCAAAACGCAGCCGAGCCCCCCGACGGTCGTGACCAAACCGGCCTCAGCGATCACCCAGACCACGGCCACCCTGAACGCCACGGTCAACCCCAACGGCGGGGAAGTCACCAAATGCGAATTCGAATACGGAACCACGAAAGCCTACGGATCAACGGCGCCGTGCTCCTCGCTTCCGGGGTCGGGCACCAGCCCCGTCGCGGTGTCCGCGTCCGTCACCGGCCTCACCCCCAACAGCGAATACCACTTCAGGATCTCCGCGACCAGCGCGAGCGGCAACAGCAAGGGCGCTGATGAAACGTTTACGACGCCTCCGAACCCGCCGACGGTCGTGACCGGGCTGGCGCTGCCGGTGAGCCAGACCTCGGCCACCCTGAACGCCACCGTGGACCCCAACGGCGCGCAAGTCACCGAATGCAAGCTCGAATACGGCACCACGAATTCCTATGGGTCAACGGCGCCGTGCGCGCCTGAACACTTGGGATCCGGGAGCCTCCCGGTGCCGGTCGCGGCCGAAGTCACCGGCCTGACTCCGAACACGACCTATCACTTCAGGATCTCGGCGACGAACGCCGGCGGCACGAGCAAGGGCTCTGACGAAACCTTCAAAACGACCTCAGCGGTGACCCCGCCGACCGTCGTGACGAAACCGGCCTCATCGGTCACGCTGGCCTCGGCGACATTGAACGCGACCGTCAACCCCAACGGCGGCGAAGTCAGCGAATGCAAGTTCGAATACGGCACCACAAAATCCTACGGATCGAGCGTGCCGTGCTCCTCGCTGCCGGGGTCGGGAAGCAGTCCCGTCGCGGTGTCCGCCTCGCTGACGGGCCTGGCCGCGGACACCATTTACCACTTCAGGATCTCGGCGACCAACCCGAGCGGCACGAGCAAAGGCGCCGATCAGAAATTCATCACGAATCCGCCGACGGCCGTGACCACAGCGGCGGCACCGATCGCGCAGACGACGGCCACCCTCAACGCGACGGTGAACCCCAACGGCGAACCGGTCAGCGAATGTCAGTTCGAATACGGCACCACGACCGCCTACGGATCGAGCGTGCCGTGCTCCTCGCCGTTGTCGGAAGTGGAATACGCGGAACCAGTGTCAGCCGCGATCACGGGGCTCAGCGTGAACACCACCTACCACTTCAGGATCATCGCGACCAACGCGAACGGGACGAGCACGGGCTCGGACGAAACGTTCAAAACGCTGCCGAACCCGCCGACGGTCGAAACCGAAAGCGCATCCTCGGTCACCGAGACGACTGCCACGCTCAACGCGAGCGTGAACCCCAACGGCGGCGAAGTGACCGAATGCAAATTCGAATACGGGACCAGCGACTCACTACAGATCGACCCCCGTCTCCTGCTCCTCGCTGCCTGGCAACGGAGACGAGTCGCGTCGCGGTCTCGGCGGCGCTCTCGGGTCTTTCGGCGAACACGACCTACCACTTCCGGATCTCGGCGACGAACGCCGGCGGCACGAGCACAGGCTCGGACGAAACCTTTACAATGCCGCCGAACCCGCCGAGCGTCGAAACCAAACCGGCCTCGTCCGTCGCCCAGACCACCGCCACGCTGAACGCGAGGTGAACCCGAACGGCGGGGAAGTGACGCAAATGCGAATTCGAATACGGCACCACCAACCGTACAAATCGAACCCGTCTCTGCTCCTCGCTGCCTGGGACGGGACCGAGCCCCGTCGCGGTCTCAGCGGTGCTCACCGGCCTCACCGCAAACACCACCTATCACTTCAGAATCTCGGCGACGAACGCCGGCGGCACGAGCAAAGGCGCGGATGAAACGGTCAAAACGACGCCGAGCTGCACCGCCGAAGGCTTCTGCGCAAGCTTCACCCACACGAAGCCAACGGGCAGCCGTTCGGCGAACCGAGTGCCATCGCCGTGGGTCCGAGCGGGAACATCTTCGTCGCCGACGGCTCCCACCTGCATGACCGCATTCTCGAGTTCACCGCCAAACACGAATACGTAAGCCAGTTCGGCTCGCCCGGCACAGGCGCAGGGACAGCTCAACTACATTGGCGGCATCGCGATCAACGCCTCAGGTGTTCTGTACGTGAGCGACTCCGGCAACAACCGCGTCGAGGAGTTCAACGAAGAAGGCAAATACCTGAGCCAGTTCGGCACCTACGGCTCGGGCAACGGCCAGCTGGTCCTCTCCGAGCGCCGTCGCGATTGACTCAAGCGGTGATGTCTGGATCATCGACGCAGACAACTACCGCGTCGAGGAGTTCTCCGCCTCAGGCGTATACCTCGGCGCGTTCGGCGAATCGGGCTCCGCGCCCGGAAAACTCGGCTGGGTCTACAGGCCTCGCGATCTCGGGCGGCAACCTGTACGTCGTGGAACCGTACAGCGCCAGAGTCCAGGAGCTCTCGAGCTCGGGCACGTTCGTGCGGGCGTTCGACGAAAAAGGCTCCGGCACCGGTAAATCCAACGTCCGCTACGCGATCGCCTCCGACCCGAGCAGCGGCGACCTCTACGTCGCTCGAAGGCGCGAGCATCCTCGCGGGCGCGAGCGCCAACCGCGTGCAGGAGTTCAGCCCCGAAGGCGCCTTCATCGCCGCATTCGGCGCAAGCGGCGTGGGCAGCGGCCAGCTCGCCGGTCCGAGGGGAGTCGCCGTGGGCTCCTCCGGTGCCATTCTGGTCGCCGACAGTCGGCAATCAGCGCGTGCAGGAATGGATGCTGCCGTAGCGCCGGCTAACACCGCCTTCCTCGAGTCACCGGTTAGCCCCGTTGCACGCGTCCACCAGATCGGCGCGAGCGGCGAGCACCTGCGCCGCTAGGCTCTGAAGAATGTCGGCCAGCGCTCACGCGGTCGGGCGTCTGCTCGAGCTCGCCGCAGCCCCGCGTGCTCATATCGCGCCTGAGCGGCTCCGCTTGGGGCGCGATCGCGGTAACGATCGCGTTCATCGCGCTCACCTGCTGGTGGCTCACACGGGATCACAGCATCCCGATCTTCGACGCCGGCGCGGACCTGGAAACCGCGATCCAGTATCACAACCTGCTCCAGTCCGGCGACCTGCTCGGGCCGTTCAACCACGTCCTTCAGTATCCCCCGCTCGCGCTTCTCATCGGCGCTCTCGCCATGTTCATCGGCGGGGTGAACCTGTCGACCCCGATCATCGCGGAGAACCTCGTCTTCGTCTCGCTGCTCGCGCTCGGCTGCTACCAGGCCGGGCGGGTCCTGTTCGGCGCGCGGGCGGGCCTGCTCGCCGTGATCTTCGTGCTCGGCTCGCCACTGTTGATCGTGCAGTTCCACGTGTTCATGCTCGATGCGCCCGAGACCGCGCTCGTTGCGGTCTCGATGTGGTTGCTTCTCGCCAGTGAGGACTTCGGCCGTGGGCGCATGGCGGCCCTGGCTGGCCTCGCGGTCGGCTGTGGCCTGCTCGTCAAGGTGCAGTTTCCGTTTTTCGTCGCGGGAATCGTTCTCATCGCGCTCGCGCGCGGCGGGTGGCGAAACTGGCGCGGTCTGGCGGCGTTCGCCGGGGTCGCCCTCCTCGTCGGCGCTCCGTGGTACATCGACCATCTCTCCGAGTTCAGTGAAATCGTCCGGCTCGCCGGGGCAACCCCGGGCGCCGCATCGGGAAACCTGCCACCGACGCTGTCGACGACGAATCTGCTGTGGTACTTCTGGAGCACCCTCAACTCCCTGCTCCTGGCGCCCCTGTTCATACTCGCGCTCGGGGGTTCGATTTGGACGATCCGTGCGGTCGTTCGACGACCGCAATCGAGCGGGGCGCGGCTCGAGCTCCTCGTGGGCGGCTTCGTGGCGTGGCTGGCCATCACGCTGACCCATCATCACGATCTGCGCTACGACATGCCGCTGATGCCCTACCTCGCGGTGATCGCGACCGGCTGGATCGTCCACCTTCCCCGTGTTGCGCGCCTGTCGGCCACGACCTTCCTCGTGCTCGCCGTCGCCGCCAACACCCTGGGCGCTACCTTTGGCGTGGGAGGGCAGGTGGAGACCGTGCTCGTGAGCTCCCCGCCGGCCACCGAGGCGTTCCCGGACCGCATCGTGTTCTATTCGAATCGGGGATTTCTCGTAGCCGGGCCAAAACGCGACGGCGATGTGCCGGGTCTTCTGCATGCGCTCCGCCGCAACGGCGTTGCGGAGGTAGTATTGGGGGTGCGGCAGAGCGAAGCAGCGGACTTCTCCTTCGAAGGCCTTCGCCCGCTCGCGATGATCGCCGGGCTTTCACCGTCGTTCGAAATGAAGCGGCTTCACGCCGGTCCAACGGCTGCTGGGCTCATCCACGAGCCGATCGCGCCGGGTACGCCACCGACCTGCACCCGACTGAGTGATGGCACCGGCGTTTGGGTGCTGCGAACAAACCCGGCCTCCCGCAACCTGGAACTCTACTGCCCCTTCCCCCGGCCACACTTCTATCCCAACTGAGCGTCGGAATGGGGCCTGCGGGCACAGGCGCTGCCCCAATCGTAACGTGCGTCGGCCGTCGCGGCGTCCGCTAGCCTATAGGGACATGAAGCGTCGCATGGCACCACTCATTGCAGTGATGGCGTTCGCCCCGATCGGCTGCGGGAGCAGTACTACGCACCCGCAGTCGAAGCCGGTCCCTCCGCCCGCACACGCGCTGGAAGAAGCGGCGAGGCGCGCCAAGCAAGCAGAACTGAAAAAGCCCGAAGAACGCAAACTCGAAGTGACCAAAGTCGAAGTTGAATATAAGAAAAAGTAGCAGTAGGAATCAGCCGAGAGGAAGCGATAGAGGGACATATGAGACGAGGCTCCGGGCGGCAAATTCCTCGGCAAGCGTTGATCGGTTCGCGCTGGGCCGGTCGTGTCCTCTGCCTCGCCGCCCGCACAGGGTCTCTGGCGGCTCCCGCGGCTGTGCTGCTTGCGTTCCTGCTTCCACAGGCTGCGTTTGCAGGTGGGCTGGGGTTCTCCCCGAGCCCCTCCGACAGCGAACCTTATGCCGTGTGTGGCAACGCCACGCCTCATCATGCCGAGTGTCTGGCGCTACTCGTTCCGAGCGCCTCCGCCGGCTCCCTGTCCCTCGCACCGCAGTCAGCGAGCCCTGCGATCGCGAGCCCGTCCTTCTCCGGCAGCGGTGTGGGCGGCGGCTTCGCTCCGGCGGACCTTCGCTCCGCATACAACCTCCCGTCCACATCGGCGGGGTCCGGGCAGACGGTGGCGATCGTGGACGCCTTCGACGATCCCAAGGCGGAAGCGGATCTAGCCACCTATCGCTCTCATTATGGGATCTCAGCGTGCACGACCGCAAACGGCTGCTTCAAGAAGGTCAACCAGAGTGGTGGCGCTACCTACCCCTCTCCCGAACCCGGCTGGGCGGTTGAGATCTCGCTCGACCTCGATATGGCCTCGGCAGCGTGCCCCAACTGCCACATTCTGCTCGTCGAGGCGAACAACAACGAAAACGCCAACCTCTACAAAGCCGAGGACGAGGCGGCGACGCTCGGGGCGACGGAGATCTCAGACAGCTGGGGAGGCCCAGAGGAATCTGGCGAGACTTCCGAGGACTCATACTTCCATCACCCAGGCGTGCCGATCACGGTGGCTGCCGGCGACAGCGGCTATGAAGTCGAGTACCCAGCCGCCTCGCAGTACGTGATCGCAGTCGGTGGAACAAAGCTCACTCCGGCCTCGAACTCGCGCGGGTGGACCGAGACGGCGTGGAGCGGCACCGGCAGCGGCTGCAGCGTCGTATGAGCCAAAGCCGTCGTGGCAGACCGGCTCGGGCTGTACGCATCGGACCAACAATGACGTTTCAGCTGTCGCGAGTACCGAAACACCCGTGTCGGTCGCCGACTCATACGAACTTCCCGCTGAATTCTCGAATCGGGGAACCGGGATGGACGCTTGTCGGCGGAACGAGCGTCAGCAGCCCGCTCATCGCCGGCACGATGGCGCTGGCAAACGCCTATACGAGATCGTTCCCCGGTGCCGAGGCGCTCTATGAGGACGCCGTCCAAAACGGGACGGGGGCCCTCGATGACGTCACGTCCGGCAGCAATGTCAAAAGAGGCCAGAAAAGCTGCGGCAGCTATCTGTGTATCGCGGGCCCTGGCTACGACGGGCCGACGGGCCTGGGCACGCCCTACGGCGCTCCTGTCGTGCTACCAAATTCCCCGACGGTCGTGACTAAGGCAGCTTCGTCTGTCACGCAGACATCGGCGACCCTGAACGCCACGGTCAACCCCAACAGTGGGGAAGTCAGCGAATGCAAGCTCGAATACGGCACCGCGGCGTCCTACGGATCGAGCGCACCGTGCTCCCTGCTCCCTGGATCGGGAAACAGTGCCATCGCCGTGTCCGCGGCGGTCGCGGGCCTCACGCCGGACACCACCTACCACGTGAGAATATCGGCGACCAACGCCGGCGGGACCAGCAAAGGCTCTGATGAAACGTTCAACACGCTGACGACGCCCAGCTTAACCGCAAGCTTCACCCGTGAGGAAGCCAACGGCCGTCCGTTCGGCGAACCAACCGCCATCGCGGTCGGGCCGAGCGGGAACATCTTCGTCGCCGACGGCTCGCGCTTTCACGACCGCATCCTCGAGTTCAACTCCAAGCACGAATACGTGAGGCAGTTTGGTTCGGCGGGTTCCGCTGAAGGGCAGTTCAACCAAATCGGAGGCATCGCGATCAACGCCTTCGGCAATCTCTACGTCAGCGACTCCGGCAACAACCGCGTGGAGGAGTTCAACGCCGAAGGCACATGCATCGGCCAGTTCGGCTCCTTCGGCTCCGGAAACGGGCAGTTCGACTACCCGACGGGCGTCGCCATCGACGCAAGCGGTGACGTCTGGGTGCTCGACGCATCCAACTACCGCGTGCAGGAGTTCTCTTCGACCGGCGGCTACCTCAGCAGCTTCGGCTCCCGCGGGACGGGCATCGGAGCGCTGGGATGGGCCTCAGGTCTAGCCCTCTCGCGTGGAAACGTGTATCTCGCGGAATCTGAAAACAATAGAGTCCAAGAGTTCTCGAGCTCAGGTGCTTACGTGAGACAGTTTGACGAACAGGGCTCGGGCGAAGGCAAATCAAACGCGCCGCTCGCCATCGCCAACGACCCGAGCACGGGCAACCTCTTTGTCGTTGAAGGCGCGAGCATCCTCGCAGGAGCCGAAGCCAACCGTGTGCAGGAGTTCAGCCCCGAAGGCGTCTTCGTGGCCGCCTTCGGTTCAAGCGGCCTGGGCGCCGGCCAGCTGGCCGGTCCCAGGGGCGGAGCCGTCTCCTCCTGGGGCGCGATCTTCATCGCCGACTCGGGCAATCAGCGTATCGAGGAATGGGCGCCGTAGATCAGGCGATCTGCGGATCGCGCAGTCCGAGGAGCGGGTCGCCGGGAATCATCGGCCGAGCTTCAGGCTGACCTTGGTCCCGCTCGCCAGAGACTTCCTTGCCGCCGGCTTCTGACTGATCACGACGAGGCCATGCTGGTTGGCGGGCCCGGTGACCGTTCCTAGGCTGCAGTGAGCTCGGCTGAGCGACCGCTTGGCCTGAGCCAACGTCTTTCCCTTGAGCTTGGGCACGACGCACTTGGCGGCGGTGAGTAGCCGGGGCACGACCCGCGCGATCTTGTTGCCGAGCAACTCGCTGAACCAGATGGTGCCCCCGGGACCCGCCGTGATCGCGTCCGGGACGCTCGCCTTTGTCGGGATCGGGAACGAGCTGAACCTGCCGCTCGGTGTGACCCGTGCGACCCTGTTCGCGTCCTGCTCGGTGAACCAGATGTTGCCTTCGGGGCCCGCTGCAATCCCTTCCGTTATGCTCGGCGGGGCCGCCTGCGAGTAGGGAACCGGGAACGAGGTCACCGTGCCGGTCGGCGTGATCCGCCCGATCTCGTTGGTGGCCGTCTCGGTGAACCACAGATTGCCGTCCCGGCCTGCAACGATCCCGGCTGGGACGGGCGGGCGGCCCGTTGTCGGGACCGGGAATTCAGTGACCGCACCGCTCGGCGTGATGCGCCCGATCTTGCTGCTGTGCTCCTCGGTGAACCACACGTTGCCATCGGGCCCGGCCGTGATCGCGTGCGGACCGCCACCCGGCGTGGGGAGCGGGAACTGGGTGACAGTGCCGCTCGGAGTCATCCGCCCGATCCTGTTGGCGAAACTCTCCGTGTACCACAGGTTGCCATCCGGGCCCGCCGTGATCGCGCCGACGATGCCTTTGGCGGAGAACTCGGTGACCTTGCCGCTGGGAGTGATCCGCCCGATTATGCCGCCGATCCCCAGGGTGAACCAGACATCGTCGCCGGGGCCCGATGTGAGCCCTTCTGGGCCGCCAAGCGAAGCGGGGACCTTGAACTGGGCAACCTTGCCGCTCGGAGTGACCCGCCCGATCTGATCGAAGGTGGGCTCGGTGAACCACACGTCGCCGCCGGGACCGGCCGTGATCGCTTCCGCCTTGCTGTTCGAGGGGATCGAGAACTCCTTGAACGCACCCGCCTGATAAGCCACCGCGCTGCCGGCACCCGAAAGCAACACGATCGCCGACGCGCACGCGGCGAACGCGGCTAGCCTGAGACGACGATGCGCGCTTGCGCCCGCACTCCCTACCCGCTCCCAGACTCCCGGCGACATGCTCGACATACTGACTCCAATCGCTCCCGTTCGCGAACCGCTAAAGTGGGCCTACCGACAACACGCGACGATAACAACACGCCCTCGGGCGCAGTGTTGCGGTTATGCTAACATTTGCTTCTTCCGCTCCGTGGTTTTCAGCGGTTTTTTGCGAGCTTGCGGGCGTTTTGACGGACTAGATCGTCGCCATTGCTCTACGGCTGCTCTTTGAACATTTCAACTAAGGAGAACAGGAGCAGGTGATCCGAAAGCTGTCAGGCTCGCTGCTCGTCGCACTCACGGGTGCGGCGTTCCTGATTGGCTGTGGCGGCAGCGGCTCCACGTCGAGTAGTCAGGGCGCTCAAGCGACTCAGAGCACTACAGCGACTCAGGGCCAGAGCACTACAGCGACTCAGGGCACTAAAGGCAAGGCCGTTGAGTCGACACCGACGACCTCATCGGAACCAGCGACCTCGGCTGTGCAGACGGCCGTGGCGGCCTGCGAGCAGCGCATCCAGAACCTGCCGTCGGCCGTCCCGGCGTATGCCAAGACCAGCCTCGAGGGAGTCTGCGCAAAGGACGGCCACCGTGGCTATGCGGCGATCGAGAAAGGCCTTGTGAACCTGTGCCTCGACGCCGTCTTCAACATACCGCTTCGCGCAATCAAGGAAGCCGAAAAGAGGCTCTTGATCGCTATGTGCAAGCAACCCGGGTAGCGCTCTCCAGCGGAGCGACCGCCCAGCGCGCTCAGCGCCAATGGTGAAAAAGGCACCGCCAAGGAACGGGACGATGGGCACGGACGCCGGGGCACATGGAGCCTCGGCGGTACGTGCAACGCGATGCCTGCCACTCGTCCTCGCGACCATCCTCGCTGGTTGTGGCTCATCAGACCCGGCGAGCAACCACTCGATGGCGGGCGTCCAGGCCGCGGCCCGCGAGTTGCGCATGGACGTGGAAGGCGAACGCTACGAAAAGGCGTGCGAAACATTCACGGCGGCGGCTCGGGCTGCGTCGGCAGCGACGTCGTCCGAAGGTTGTCCCGGCCTTCTCGCGCGAGCCAAACCGTTCCTTCTCGCGCAGCTGGCGAGGACGTTCAATTCAATCCGTCGGGACGGGCAGATCACGGGAGACACCGTGCTGTCCGGCGGGATCGAACCCGGCAGAGTCATGGCTCGCTATGAAGGCGGTCGCTGGCGCTTTGAAAACGACGTCTGGTAAGGCGACTGGCGCGTCGAACCCAGCACTCAGCTGAGGCATTCTTTGATGCTTTGGCGGATTCCGCTCGGCAATGGCAGGCGTTGGGATCCGCCCGCCGGAAATGGCACCGGCCCGGTTGCCTGCTTGAAGAGTGCGCCCTGCTGCAGCGCGAAGTCGAGGGCCAGTAGTTCAGCGAGCGACCTACCCGTGAATTTGCTGCCCGTCTTCACGCTGTGCAGCTCTTGCTTGACAAGAACGCATTTGCAGGCCGAATGCGAACCCTTGCCATATTCGCAATCCGTCATGAATTGGATCTGCTCCTGCGTGGTGAACTGCTGGTCTACCGGCACGGATCCTGTGAAGCGTTCGACCTGCCGTTTCGCCTCCGCTATCCTCTGTTGCACGCCAGATGCTGTGTCCGGTTTCACAATACGTTTGGTCTTCCGTAGAACTGCTTCGGCGACCGCGGGACTGACGGTGTGGTTCACGGCGGCTTCTAGGTTCCGTTTCGCTGTTTCCTTTTCGCTCTGAAGCTTGGCCTGAGCCGCTGCCGAGATCTTCGGTGGACCTGGTTTGCTCGTGGTTTCCGGTGCTTTCGTGGTGCCCGTGCTCTGACTGGCCGTCGTGGCTGCTTGGGACGCAGTCGTGCTGGCGGCGGTGCTTGCGGTTTCTGAGGAGCCGCAGCCCGCAACAGCGACCGCTAGCGCGACAAGCAAACAAACCGTCAGAGAAAGTCGCTTGAGCATCGGAGGCTGGAGCTAGAGCCGCACCGTCGTCGCCTTCGCGACTGCCTGTTTGCCAACCGTCAAGCTGATCCTCACGCTGACCTTCTTACGCTTGGAGCGCATGGACCGTCCGGCCTTCGTGAGCGGGACCCGGATCTGATAGGTGCCGGCCTTCAGGCTCTTGGAGACCGTTTTCAGGCCCTTCCCGCTGATCTTCACGGTGCCGTTGCTGTTCGTCTTGACGGACAGCAAGATGGCGTTGCCTGCCAGCTTCGCCTTTGTGATCGAGACTATCGGCGAGCAGCCCGTGACCACGATCTTCGTGTTCTGTTTGATCACGGCGCCGTTCTGGCCCGTGAGTACCGTGGGCAGGTTCAGCGCCGACTGGTTTTCGCACAGGTTCACGTTGGCCGCCAGGGCCGAGTGTGGTCCCTCGGGGAGGTTCAGTTCGAAATCCGTGACGGGCGAGTCCGGGAGCGCTTCAAACGACGTTTTGGTGATGCCTTTTTTGATGTCCGTGGCGCCGTCGAGGACAACCTCCACGCCTTCGCCCTGAAGCACGATCTCGATGTCGGGGAAGGCGCGGTTGCCGTGGGAGACCAGATAGGCCGGCCCGCTCAGCGGGTTGCTGAGCAGCGGCGTGTGTGCCGTCGCCTGTCCGATCGCCGAACCTTCCGGGCACGTGGCGGGGTTGGCTTCGAATACGGTATCGGGGCAGGCTTTCTGGATCGTCGTCAGGCGCGAGGGCAGGGCGTTTGGCAGTTCGGTCACGGTTTTGGCGATATTCGCGTAGGCCCCCGGTGGGTAGGTGACCTTGACGTCCAGGCTCGCGCCGTCATTTTTGCTGGTGTGCGCTTCTGTTGACGCCGTGAAGACCGGGTTTGAACGGCAGGCTCGCGCACCCTGCCAGACCGAAGTTCGAGGAGACCGCCGCGCTTGAGCCCTGGGCGGAGCTGAGCCTGGCCCCGATGCTCTGGGCCGCACAGTTGGTCGGGTTCAGCATGAACCCGGGCCTGTTGATCGTCACGTTGACCGTCCGCAGCCGCAGAGGCACGCCATCGATGATCTGTGGCAGGGGGTCCGAGGTGGCCGTGACCGCCGCCGTGTGCGGGTCGATGTCGATCGCTGAGCGGACGACGACGTTGCCGAGGTTGAACGGGCCTGCGACGGCGGGGGTTACCACCGCCAGGCCAAAGGGTCCATGGAGCCCGGATTTGAGTGTCGTCGGACCGGTGAAGTAGACGGTGCCTCTGTCGAAGAAGGGGTCCGGACCGGGACCCGCGCCGGCCTCCGCCGTACCGATCTCGCTGGCGGCCGGGCATTCCCCTTCGTTTCGTTCGGCCGCGTGTATTTCGGCTTCACCGCACTGCTTGACACCGGCGATCTTGCCCACCAGCCCAGGCGGCATGTTGACCTGGATCCCCGCCAGGTCCTGTTCGCGGTCCTGGCGGGAGAAGGTCAGCGAGAACGACGGACTCTGATCGGCGGCGACCGCGTTGGGGCCGATCGTGCCCGCGTTGAACGATGGACCGAACGGCAGCGTCCCGGGGCACGCTTCGCCCGCGCCGTTGAAGTCGACGTTGAACGATGACGTCAGGTTCGCGTCAGGCGTGTCCGGTGAGCTCCAGGGCGTGAGATCTGCGGAGGTCACGGCCGGGCCGCAGCTCGGCTGGTTGGCCAGGGTCGCCCTCGCCCCGCCCTTGAGTTTCAAGCTCAGCAGTTCGAACGGCTGCTGGGGCTGCTGTTCGAACGTCGTGGTCAACTGCCCGGTTTCCGGGTTCGCGACGGTGGTGCCGTGGAGCTTGACGATCACTCCCACTTCTGGGTTCTCGATCTGCAGGAACAGCCGGAACAGTTTGCCTGCCTCGTCATCCGCGGTCGAGCATGGCGAGCATTCCGGTTCGGCAAGGAACAACTGTCCCGTCAATATCTGTTTCAAGAGGGGTGTTTTGACTTCCACGGTCCCGATCTGCGATGCGAGTGGGCACGAGGCCAGTTTGGCCGGTTCGGTGTGTTTCGAGCCCGCCCCGAATTCCGTCCCCAGGCCGAACTGTTCGTTGCTGCAAGCCTGCAGCCCGTCAGCCGCCGATGGCGAGGCCGACATCCCCGCCGGCAGTGTCATCGTGATGTTCTTGAGGTCGGGCGTAGCGTTGACGCCGGCTTCGTTCGTCTGCGGCAATTTCAGGTTGAGGGTCATTCCCGTCGGCTCATCCGCCTGGGTAGATCCTTCTACACCCGCGCTCGGCGTGAATTCGAGTTCCGGCTTGAACTGGAGTTTTTCGCAGCCCGTCAGCGCGTTCGTGGTCACCGTCGCCGGCTGGTGATTTGAAGGTTCAGTCCATGGGGCCACCTGCACGGTCCACGCCGGTGGCGTGGCGGAGCAGTTCGACCCGTTGGTCAGGAACGGTTTGGCGGTGGGTGGTACTACCGGGCCGATGCAGCTGTACGGGGCCCTGCCGGCGACGGAGTTCACGCCGTTCTCGCAGGTCGTCGTGCGGAAAGCCAGCGGCTTTTCGCCCACGGCGTCGTCGCCCACCGTGACGCCGTAGTCTCCGTCACTTCGAAGCTTCGCTTCGAGCACGAACGGCACGCCTTCAAGGACGACGAGGCCCAGCTCCGCCGGACTCCCGTAGGGGGGCTTCAGGTTCCAGACCAAGCTGCTGACCCGTTTGCTGAATTCCGTCGGAAAGACTTGCGGCTTACCACCCACGATCCTCGCTTCTGAGCCTCCCGTCCCCGCGATCACCAGTTGCACGAAGCCCACGGCGGAGCTTGCCGGACATGTGATCAGCTCTTCGATCGCCGCCGCACACTGCGTCGCGTTCTGCGGGTTGCCGACGAAGCCCGGCGGCAATTCGACCTCGACTTCTTTCGGACCACCGCCCGCCGGCACCAGTTCGCCCGTTTGCGCGCCGGTCGTGTAGTTGAGCACGATTTCCGTGAAGAGTTCGAACGGGTGACCGCCCGCCTGGAAGAACGGTTCCTTGAGCGAACCGACGCTCACGACGGACTTGTGGAGGCCGAACGGCACCTTTTCGGTGACGGGGGTTTCGCCTTGTTTCCCCGTGTTCACTTCTTCGCCGGAGCCGCCACCTTTGACGGTCGCGAAGTTCGTTGATGGGTCTGCAGCGCTGGCTTCGGCCACCACGCGCAGGGTGATCGGTGGATAGGACGTGCCGCTCGCCAGCGCGTCCGAGCGCGTGCACTTGACGACGCCGAAGCCGTGACCGGTCTTACCAGGAGCGAGCGTGCAGGGTTGTTCCGGAGTTGCACCATGCCAACCGGTGGCCGTTACCTGGCCTTCTTCGACGATCACCATCCCCGGTGGGAGGGTGTCTTCAACGGTGACCGGTTCCGAGGTCGGGTTGGGGCCGCTCGCCGAGGACGTCGCGGTCACGATTTTGGTCGGCGCCGGTGAGGTGTTCTTCAGCCCGCTGAACGAGGTCACGGCGCGGCCCGCGTTGGTGGTGTCCGTCACGGCGCATTGAAACGAAGCCGCCGTAGTGAGGTCGGACGGCTGCAGCGTGTAGACAGCCGACTGGGCGCCGTCTGCGGAGCCCAGCGAGGCTCCGTTGCGATACCACTGATAGGAGAACGACCCACCGCCCGTCCACGTGCCCGGGGCACAGGTAAGGGTCAGGCCGGCGGTCAGGGCACCGCTATACGTGAACGTGAGCGCGGAGTTTTCCGTTTTGGTCGCTGCTTTGCTCAGTTCGATCGCGGTGCCGCCGTTGATTTTGGCGATCGTCGTGCCGGCGGCAATGCCGGTGCCTGCGACACTCGTTCCGACCACCAGTCCGGTGGTCGAGGTCAGTTCGGTGACTTCGACCGATGCTGCTGTGATTTTTCCCGTGGCTTTGAAGACCGTGGGAGCCGGCGCCGCCATCGCAGTGGGCGGGACGGGCGCTGCCGTCGAGGGGGCCGGAGAAACGGTCAGCGCCGGCTCGCTCGTCTGGGCGCTGCCCGCGTTCGCCGACGGTTCCGTCGCCGTGACCTGGCACTGGATCATCGCCCCTTCGTCTCCGGATTTGACGGTGTAGGTGGACGATGTGGCGCCGGTGATCGGTGCCCCGTTGCGCAGCCATTGATATTCGAGAGAGGTCGCCGTGATAGGTCCGCCGCTGCAGGTCAGGATGTTCCCGACGGTGAGCTTGTTTGAGACCGTGATTGTGTAGGCGTTGTAGCCGCTTTCCCGCGCGAACGTTTCGCCCTTGTCGCCTTCTTCCTTTTCGGTGAAGGGGTTGACCCCGCACGGTTCCAGCGCGGTCGGTTCGGCGACGCCTTTGGGGCACTGGCTTGCCTGCGCACCGTAGGGGTTCAGGTGGGTCATCGTGATGCCCAGCTGCGGACCGGCGGCAAGGGCGGGGGTCGCGAACGCCCCTGTCGCCCCTACGGCGAGGAGCGCGAGCAGCAGGCTGCGGCCGCGGCACGTGCCATGCTTCGCAGTGGAGGAGAGCATCATGCCCTCCTCCGGTCGCTCTTTTTCGCCTTGGCCTTCTTCTTGGCCTTGGCTTTGACGCCGTATTTCTTCCTGGCCTGTGCCTGGCACGTGGCCCGCTTCTTCTTCGGCTTTGCATTACACGCCTTGAGCGCCTTGGCGAGCTTCTGCGCTCGCGTCAATGGCGGCGGTTTCGACGCTGTGACGGCGAGGGTCCCGCCCGACGAGGGAGGAAGGTTCCCGCCGGCATTGGACTGGGAACTCGTGGACGGCGCGAACGACTGCGGGGTCGATTTTTTGCCCTGGCATCCTTCTTCGGGTTCGGGCGAGCATTCGGCCAAGACCGGTCGCGGGAGGCCACCGTCGACGCGGGCGTCGTAGACGTCCGCCAGCAGGTCGGTGTCCTGACCGACAAGCTGCCCGTTCGCACCTTCCAGGGAGGAGAAGAAGATATCCGCGCCGGACGCCGACATCGAGGCCGCCCAGCCTGTCTCGCCGGTTTCATAGACCCCGTTGGAGACCCTTTCGACGGCGCCTTCCGTGGTTGGTTCTTTGCACGTTGATGGGCAGTGCCATTCGTAGATGTCCATGCTTCCGTTTTGGTCGCTGGCCTGCAGCTTTTCGGCCGTGCCGAAGATGATGGTTTCGCCTTCGTGCCGTTCTTCTGAGGTCTTGCCCGGCGCTTCCGCTTCGGATTCACCGCTGATCGACCTGTCCCAGTCGTCAACGCTCGCGTAGGCTCCGATCTGCGTTCTGAGCGGTGGGAGAATGAGGGCCGGCTTGCCTTCGCCTCCGCTCGCCAGCGTGAAGCCAGGCGCGCCGTGCGAGACCCAGGTCAGCTTGCCCGTCTGGAAGTCATAGCGGTAGACGGCGCTTCCGCCGGCTTTCGTGTTCGTGTCCCCCGCCAGCGGCACAGCTGTGGAGAAGGCGAGATAGCGCCCACCTAATGTGCTCTGCGCGTTGTCCTCGACTCCAGAGGGCAGGCCGTCGGCCGAGTTCCCTTTGCCGACGAGATCTTCTTCACCGCTCTGGGCTATGAACTTGATTTGGCCGCTGCCCGTCGTCTCATAGCCGTACAGGTTGCCCCGGCCGGCCGCCGCTTCTTCCCCATATTCGTTCTTTTCATTCGTCAACACGCCGTGCGCGAGGAAGTAGACGTGGCTGCCGTCAGAGGAGGTGCTGATGACATCTGCTACGTCAGCGCCTTCCACGGTCGGGGACAGGACGCTCGAGAGCAGCACGAGCTTTTTACCGGCCGGGTTGTTGAAGTCGTACTCGTAGAGGTTGGGCGTCGCTTCGCCGCCGTCTTCTTCCTTGCTCAGCAGGCGCTGTTCGGTCGTGAAGAAGACCTTCGATCCGTCATCGGAGGCGCCCACAAAGGTCGCGTCCGACAGTTCGGTCGTGGGGCTCGGTACCGGCGCGCATTCCGCGCATTCGGCAGGGGTCGGGTCGGAGACCGCGACCGTTTCAAAGAATTCGTTGTTGCCGTCTTCTTTGCACGATGGGTGCTCGACTCCCACGACGCAGTGGATCCGCGCATACAGTGTTTCTGCTGCGGGAGCCACTTCTGATGACCCGGTGAAGAAGATCGTTTCCCCGCTCGCCGAGATCGCGTGGTAGTCGCTGCCGAGAACGGCCTGCCCGACCGGGCGCCAGTTGCCGAGCTTCGGAGGCGCTTCTTCTGGATCCGGCAGCAGTTTCCCGTTGTTGCCGATGTTTATCAGCCGCAGCTGCTGCGACGGGGCGCCCAGACCCGCAAGTTCGTAGAGCCCCTCGGAGCCGCTCTTGGGCGATTCCGCGTCTTCCGGCAGCAGCTTGTGCAGCGGCGCAAGGACCACACGCGACAGGTTGGCGGACGCACCTCCGTAGTCTTCGACCGCGCCGAGGGTTCCCCCACTCACGGTCGGAAAGGCTTCGGTGGTTTCCCAGCCGGCTGTCGCGTCCCATTCATCGCTCAGCGGCTGGGCTTCCCGGTGCAAAGCGCAGAGTACTTTCTGGCCAAGTTTTTCCCCATCGACATTGGTGTCAGCGCCGCAGCTCAGGCGCACCGAGCGCAGATCGAGCGAGGAGTCGCCGTCGACGCCATCCTCGAATGGATCGTCGATGAGTTTACGCGGCGCAAACGCCGAGCGCGTACTCCAACCTGATGTGCCACCGCCACGCAGCGACTCAAAGGTGTTTGCCGGTTTGTAATTAACCTTGTAATTTTCAGGTTCCGCGAAGTCACCTTCCGAGGAGAAAGTCACCGTTTCACCGCTGGGCGAGACGGCGAAGGCGGCCCCGGCTACCATGTCGATCGGCCCCGCGCTATACGACTGCTTGTAGAGCGGGCTGACCATCTCATACGCTCGGCAGTCGGGCAGCGTCGCCGAGTAAGCCAGGTGTGTAACGGGGCTGATGTTGCTTTCCTCGCGAAGCTGTTCATTGGGACACGTTCCAGCGGCCAGGGCCGGGGTGGCGTTCAACGCCAGGGCCGCGGCCACGGACACGACGACACCCAATGCCGACACAGGGGCGGACAGCCGCCGGCCTGAAGCCATGGCCCTTCTGATCATCACTGCCGGTCCTCCCCAGGTCCTCAAAGTCGATTGGTCCTCAAAAATCCGCTGCTGTCTGAGCCTACAGCATAGCTGTGAACGTCTGTAACCGCAAGGCGTTCGAGACAGCGTCTTGGCTGCTCTTGGAACACATAACCCGGCGACATCTAAAGAGTTGCGCAGGGTTGCGCAGAAGAGTTGCACGAGTCCTCGAAAGGTTCTTCGCAAAACGAGTTGCGGACCGGCACTTCGTCATCCGAGGTTGGGTTTGCGGGTTGGGATCGCGATCGCGCGCGCCCACCCGTCCTTGAAGCGATCGATTAGAGGCTGGGCAGCCTGGGCAGCCCTTTTGGGGACAGCACGTCGATCTGGGACTCGAGGCTCGATCGGCAGTTCGCCTCGCTATCCGCCGCCGGGCTGCCGCATCGACCCGTCGGTCGCAAAAAAAGGAGGGGCCGCGAATGTTCGCGGCCCCTCCTCCGATCTGCCTACAGGTCTTCTGCGACCTGGGTGGCTTCTATGTGACTACTGGTTGCTGCTGGTTATGCGGGGTTCGTTGTGATGACTTCCGATGTGTTGTAGCCCTGGCTGAACAGCGATCCTGTGGTGATGCCGTCGCCAACGCCTTCGCACACCAGCGTGCCGGTTGCTTTAGGCCCTGATTTTTCGCCGTTCTGGTCGAACAGAACTTCAGACGGGTGCGAAGCCGAGCTTCCGTTTTTCAAGTGAGGCGCGTTTTCGCCCTCGCAGGGGGCCACGGCGGGTCCTGGCACATTGTATTTCGCCGGGTCTCCTGGAAGTGATGGACGCCTTGCGACTTCTGCCTCTTCAAATTCCAGTCCAGCTCCGCTGCATGAGGTCTCCTCTTCGATGACGAGAGCACCAAAGCCATCCGCCGGCACGACCTCGACTTCTCTCGTGGCGGGGTTGTAGAGCGTGGCGTTGGAGGTTGAGGGGTAGTTCGGGTGTGAACAGACCGATTCAATCGTTTCTTTGACCCCTATCTGCTCGCCTCGGAACACGCAGTGTGTAGTCACCTGCGCACCCTCAGTCGACTGGAACAAATTACCGTCTGACAGTGACGGAGTGCCGGGTTTCGCAGCCGTTGTCCGGCTCCTGTCAACAGGTTTGCCGCTGAGTTCTCCCGCTTCCAGGAACGAGGCCCACGGCAGTTCTTCTGCCGTTACCACTACTTCCAGCCCCTGTGCGGGTTTACATTCCCCGGTCGAAAGGCTGCAGTTGGCGGTGGAGAAGTTGACGGTTTCGCCTACTCCGGCACCCGACTTGTTCGCGGCCTCGGCGAGGGCGGCGTTCTGACATGTGACCGTGACTCCCCCTGCCGCGAGGTTGAGCGTGCCCCATGAGATGATCGGAACGGCGCCTTCACCTTCCGTGACCAGTTTTCCATTCTTGTAGTACTGAGGTGCAGCCTGCGACACTGCCGGCATCGCCGCAAACGCGACGACAGCGAGCAGCGGTGCGATGCTGAGTAGGAGCTTCTTGCTCATGATGAATTATCTCCTCCGTTTGTTCTTGAGGGCCCCGGCCGAGCAGCCGGAACCTGTTGCCTTGTATTGGCTCCGAGCACCCCCCTTCCCGGATGGTGCTCACAGACCGATTCTGCGCCCCGACCTGGCGCGCAGAGCATCGGCGGTCGGGAGAGTCCCCCGACCCGCCGCCGAGCCGCCTGCGCAACCGAATCGCGTCGGGATCTCCGAAGCCAACTCGGCGCCCAAGAGCGCGCGGACCTGCCGTAAGACTCGTGTCTATGCGACTTTAGCTTCCTCCTTGCCCTCCTGTCTCGACAGCCCCGTTCTGCCGGGGAAGGCGGAAAGTCTAGCACACCGGACGCGAGTTGTGTTGCGGATTTGCCCCTGGTTTGGCGGCCTTTTCGGCACTCTTTGGACGGCGCCGGACACCGCGGGCATCCGGCCCATATGCCCGCTAGCTCTGGTGATGCCCGGCGTGAGCCTCGAAGGGCCGTGGCGCACGCCAGACGTGCTCGGGCCACAGGAGGGCGGCGGAGGCGCAACCGAGGGCAGCCTACTGGCACCGCGAGGCCCGTGCGCACCGAGGGCTACCGTCGCTCGAGCCGGGCCGGCCAGGGGCCCGTCCAGCTTGACATTATCCCTGGACAGCTGATAAAGTCGCGCTAGAAATGCGATCTCTCTACTAGCAGCCACGAGCCACGGAGGGTTGTCAGTCTGACGAGTTCGAGGACCGTATTTGTTGCGTGTGGGTCTTGGGCCGCGCGAGCGGCTAGCGGGCACATTCGATCGACCTAAATCGGAGGAGCTTTGATGTTTTCAGGGATGCTATTCAGACTCGCCAGACGTTTTGGTTACGTCGGCGTGGCGATGATGCTAGGACTTGTATTCGCCGGCAGCGCCCAAGCGGACCACAGGTCGTCGTCGAAGTCGACGTCGTCTTCATGTGGCAACCGCTATTTCAACTTCTGCGGCCCGACGGGACCGAGGGGCCCGACCAGGGACCCAAAGGGGTGACGGGAGCAACCGGACCCGAAGGGAAAACCGGCCCGACCGGACCCACCGGCCCCGCTGGGGGCGGCACGGGTGGCGGCGGTGTGACCGGCGCGACCGGTCCGACCGGTAAAGAAGGGCCGGCCGGTAAAGAAGGGCCGACCGGTAAAGAAGGTAAAGAAGGTAAAACCGGACCCACCGGACCCACCGGAAGCGGTACCGGCAGCGGCGGTGACGACCGGCGCGACCGGCCCAACTGGAGCGGAAGGTAAAGAAGGTAACAGAAGGTAAAACCGTGACCGGCCCGACCGGACCCACCGGAGGCGGCACCGCGGCAGTGGCGGAGCGACCGGAGCGACCGGCGCGACCGGAGCCGCAGGTAAAAGCAACCGGAGCAACCGGGCCGACCGGACCGCGTCAGCGGCAGCGGGACGACCGGAGCGACCGGCGCAACCGGCGCCGAAGGTAAAACCGTGACTGGCCCGACCGGACCCACCGGAGGCGGCAGCGGCAGCGGCGGGACGACCGGTGCGACCGGAGCCGCAGGAGCAACCGGAGCAACCGGACCGACCGGTAAAGAAGGACCGACCGGTAAAGAAGGACCGACCGGAGCCAAAGGCGCAACCGGCCCGACCGGAGGCGGCGGTACCAGCAGCGGTCCCGCAACCGCATTCGGCACGCTGGCGAAAGGCGCCTCCGAGACGGGGCTTTGGACAGCTACGATCAGCGTCGCACCGAAAGGACACCAGGAACAGGTGCAGGGCGTGGTGTCCTATCCGATCCCGATCCCGTTTGAAAACGTAACCGCCGTCTTCCGGACTCAGAAAGAGACGAATGAACCCGAACCGCCCTGCCTAGGGAGTGGCGATGAACCGGGCGCAGAACCAGGGTTCCTGTGCACCTACACGGCTGAAGCGTTTGGAATGCTCGAAAAGGAATGGGAAAACACCGAATTCTTCGGTTTCCAGGATCCAGGCGGTAGAACCACATCCGGCCTAGAACACAAAGGCGGGATCCTTGGCGAAGTGTTGATATTCAGGACCAAAGAATTCAAAGAAGAAGCCCCGCCCATCAAAGAAATCGCAAAAGCGGCGTACATGAACACGCAGGGAAGCTGGTCGGTGACAGCCAAATAGGCTGACTGCCTAGTTCTCGCGATCTTTCCCGGGTAACACCCTCGTGCGGGTGTTACCCGGGGGGGCGCAGATAGTCCCGACCTCGACCCCAGCCCACCGCATAGAAACTCTGGTCAGCTGGGGTCGTGGTTGTTTAACCGGGTGCCTGCACGATCCGCGCATCGTGATGCTCGAGATCGACGACGCGTGGCGCTCCTGCAGAACGACACTGAGATCTTGCCCCACCGCTCATAAGGGCAGGAGGGCCAGGAAGCTCCGAGTCTGCGTCCCTGGCGAGCGCCAATGAGGCTTCGGGCCGCACCGGGCTTCTTGGCCATGAGCTCGAGGTAATGATCGAGGCTTGCGCAGACGCGGAAGGCGCCCCTGCCGTGCGCTCGTGGCGGGCAGCCACCTCACCGGCGTGGCGCTCGGAGCGCCAACTTGCAGCGTGGCCCCAGCCCGTAGCCCGGAAATGCCCCATCCCGTGCTGGTTTGTTGGGCAGATCTCTCATTGACGCCCACCTCGGGGTCACGGTGGCCTCCGAGCGAAGCGAAGCCTCGTAGGGCGAGTGCAGATCTGAGGCCGCGGGCGCGGTCATCGGTCGCCCCCTTCTGCTTGGGTCGAAGGCCGTAGCGAAAGCGCCAGGGCTCAGACCCGGTCTCGATGATCCGGGTGCGGTGGATGATGCGATCGACGAACACCGTTAGCCACGTGTCAAGGCCGACTGAGAACTGACCCCCGTTCGCCGGTTGAGAATTGAACCCCCCCTTCAGGCGGTCGTCAGTCCGCCGGTGCGGATTGGGCGGCCGGCGGAGCGGCGAGTGTCGTGGTTCTTCACGCGATAGCTGTCCCCCTTCAGAGAGAGGATCTCTGCGTGGTGGACGAGGCGGTCGATCATCGCCGCGGCGGTGGCGTCGTCACCGAAGATCTCGCCCCAAGCCGAGAACGGCTTGTTGGAGGTGACGATCAGGCTGGCGCGCTCGTAGCGACGGGAGACGAGCATGAACATCAGGTTCGCGGCCTGCGGGTCGAAGGGGATATAGCCGACCTCATCGCAGACCAACAGTGGGTAGCGCTCGAGGCGGCGCAGCTCCTCCTCCAGGCGACCCTGGCGTTGGGCGTCGGTGAGCAGGGCGACCCACTCGGTGGCGGTGCGAAACAGCACGCGCTGCCCGGTCAGGCAGGCGCGGATGCCCAGAGCGATCGCCAGATGCGTCTTGCCGGTGCCAGGTGGCCCGAGCAGGATCACGTTCTCGCGGGCGTGCAGGAAGTCAAGCTGGCCGAGGTGCTCGATCACCTGCTTCTTGATCGAGCGCTGGAAGGTGAAGTCGAACTCCTCAAGCGTCTTGGGTGCTGGGAAGCGTGCGGCTTTGATCCGCAGCGATCCGCCTGAAGCGTCACGCGAGGCGATCTCCGAGCGTGCACGCTCAGCGAGCTTTCTCCAGCGCACGGGCAGCTGCCGGCGCCTTCATCTGACCGCGGCCACGAGAAACTCCCCACTGGTGGCCACTTAATTCCCCACCCGTCCGGTTCGGGCTCGACGGTGCGGTGCTCATGCACCCTCGACCGTCGGGAGGACGCCCATGAAGAGCGGAAGGACACAGGTGGAGATCATCGCGTTGTATGAGGAGCTCGGGAGCTATCGGGCGGTGGGTGCGCTCCTGGGCTGCGATCACAAGACGGTCAAGCGCTATGTGCACGCGGCCGGTGAGGCCGGGCAGCTCGCACCTGCACTCAGGCGCGCTCGGGTGACCGATGACTTCGCAGGCCTGATCGCCGGGCGAGTCGAACAGAGCGCCGGGCGGATCACGGGGCGGCGGCTCATACGGATCATGCGCGCTGCGGGCTATGAGGGCTCAGAGCGCTCCCTGCGCCGGGCCCTCGCCGAGGCGAAGGCGGCCTGGCGGTCAAGGCAGGCGCTCGAGGGTCGGGTCTTCAGGCCATGGGTCTCAGAGCCGGGCGAGTGGATGCTGTGTGACTGGGGCGCAGCGGGGACGGTCCCGACGCCGGCCGGCCCGCGCAAGCTGTCGTTCTTCTCCTCGGTGCTGGGCTGGTCTCGCTATCGGACGGTCAGCTTCTCCTGTTCAGAGCGCTTCGGCGCGGTCGCGGTGGGCCTCGCGCACAGCTTCGAGGCGGCTGGCGGGGTTCCGGCGCGAGTCTTGTTCGACAACCCGAAGACGGTCGCCACGGGGCATCTGGCCGGGGCCGCGGTGCTGAACCCGGACCTCGTGCGCCTGGCGGCCCACTATCGCTTCTCGCCGCGCACGACCGAGCGCCAAGACCCGGAGTCGAAAGGAAAGGTCGAGGCGCTCGTCCGCTTCACGAAGTCAGACCTCATCCCATATGAGGGCTTCTCCTCGCTCGATGAAGCCAACCAGGCGGCTGGCGCGTGGTGTGAGGAGGTCAACGGCGAGGTCCACTATGAGACCCGCGCACGGCCGGCCGAGCGCCTTGAGGTCGAGCGCCGGCTGTTCCGCTTGCTGCCGGCAGAGCGCCCGGCGCTGGCGTGCGGCGAGGAGCGCAAGGTCGATCGCCTGGCGACGGTGCGCTTTCTCTCCGCGCGCTATTCGGTGCCCCACCGCCTGCTCGGCGAGACCGTGCAGGTCACCGCCTCAGACCGCGACGTTGTGATCATGCACCTGGGCGTCCCTGTCGCCCAGCATCAGCTGCTCGCGCCCGGGGAGGCGTCGATCTCAGACGCCCACTACCCGACGCCGGCGCCCTCAGGTGTGCGCCCCTTGCGGCCGCGCACGCCTTCAGAGCACGCGTTCCTTGCTCTGGGCTCAGAGGCCGAGGGCTACCTGCGCAGCGCCGCGGCGGCCGGCACCCCCCGCCTTTACGAGCGCTTGGATGAAGCGCTCTCGCTCGCGCGCACGCGTGGAGAGGACCAGGCGCGGGCGGCACTGTCTCGCGCGAGCACGTTCTCTCGCTTTGCGAACGGCGATCTGGCCTCGATCGCCGACGGGCTGGGCGGCATGGCGCCGGCGAGCGTCCCAGAGGCAGAGCCGCTTCGGCTCGAGGGTCTGCCGAAGGTGGCGGTTCGCTCTCTGAGCGACTACCGCCGGGCGCGGGCATGAGCGAGCTCGATGCAGAGCTCGAGGCGGGGCTTCGCCGGCTGCGCCTGCGCGGCATGCGCGAGGTCGCACCCGATCTGCTGCAGACCGCCAAGACCCAGCGTTGGGCGCCGGCGGAACTGCTGTCAACGCTCGTGCGCGAGGAGATCAGAGCGCGCGAGGCCTCAAACGAGCGCGCGCGTCTGAAGGCCGCCGGGTTCCCGGCTCAGAAGACGCTCGAGGGCTTTGACATCAACCTCTCAGAGCTGCCGCGCGCCACGTTCGACTTCCTCGCCTGCCTGGAGTGGCTTGATCGCAAGGAAAATCTCTGTCTGGCCGGCCCGAGCGGTGTCGGCAAGAGCCATCTCGCCCAGGGTCTCGGGCGCGCCGCGATTGCCACCGGCAGGAAGGTCCGCTTCTTTCAGGCCGACCAGCTGATCGAGGCGCTCTACCGCGGCCTCGCCGACAACACCGTCGGCAAGCTCATCGAGCGCCTGTTGCGCAACGACTTCATCGTGATCGACGACCTTGGCTTCACCGCCCTTGACCGCATCGCCGCTGAGCATCTCTTCCGTTTCATCGCCGCCGCCTATGAGCAGCGCTCGGTGGCGATCACGACCAACGTCGACTTCGAGCGCTGGACCCAATTCCTGCCCGACGCAGCCACTGCCACGGCGATCCTCGACCGCTTCCTCCACCACTGCCACGTGGTCACGCTCGAGGGCGAGAGCTTCCGCCTTCGCGAGGCGCGCAAGCTGGTCACGCCGGCATGAGAAGGACGAAAACAGCCATCCGATCACGAGCGCGACCGCCGCACAGAGCCGCAGAACGCCTGAGAACGCGCCGATCCTCCTCGTCACGTGGTGAACCGGGCCGAAACGGACCCACTGGGCCCGCTCGGCGACCGCGCCGCCGATCTCTCACTCGACTCGCGCTACGCGCTTCGCTCCGTGAGACATCGGCGGGATCCCTACGCAGCGGTCATTTCAGCGTGGGGAATTATCTGGCCACGAGTGGGGATTCTTGTTGGCCCTTGACAGGTGGACAAGAGCGCTTCGGTGAAGCGCTCATAGCTCCACTCCTCAGAGCGTGCGCGCTCAGCGAGTTTCTCCAGCGCACGGGCAGCTGCCGGCGCCTTCATCGCCCGGAACAGGTGGGTGAGCTCGGAGGTTGAGCTCATGCGATCAACCGGTCATAGACGGCCAGCGGGCGCTGCTCGACGAACATCTCTCCCTCTCCCTCCTCACGGCCCTTGCGCAGCGCCCGGGCATGCTCGAGGGCCGTGATCGTGCGGTTCTTGGCGAAGCTCCGCTCGTGAGAGCACGCGAGCTCTCCGGTGTCGAGCGCCGCCGCTGTGATCTTCTGTTGGCTCGCTCGAATCTCCACGCGGCGCCCGACGAGATCGGGATGCAGTGAGTAGTCGTTGGTGTCGAAGCGCAGGTAGGGATCGGCCGGCACGCGCGTCACCCAGCGACGGTCGACCTCAGGTGAGCGCTCGGGCAGCGCCCGCATCGAACCCTTCTCCCTCGCCAGGCGGTCCACTGGGCGCTCGCCGAGCGTCCTGTGAGTCCTTGCGTTCGCCTTCTGAAACCACGCGTCGAGCTGCAGCTGGAGGTCGAGATGGTTGGCAAAGCGTCGGCCGGGCTCGAAGTTGCTCTCCAGATATCCCTGCAGCCGCTCGACGGCGCCCTTGGCCTGCGGATTGGCCGGCGCGCAGAAGTACCAGTCGATCCGAAGCTGCCCGCAGAAGGCGGCATAGGCATCGGTCGGGCGCCCAGCGCCTGCGTGCACGCACCCCTCGCGATCCCAAACCATCAGCCGCGGCAGCGCGCCGATCGACCACAGGCAACGACCCATGCCCCACAGCACGTCCTCTGCCTGCTTGCTGAAGATCAGCGCCCGGGCGCCGGCGCGCGAATAGCCCAAACAGCAGACCACGACCCATGCCCGGCGGACCTGGCCGTGGCCGACCGGGACCGGGTGCGACGTCTGCCATAGATCCCACTGGCAGATCTCCCCCGGGCGATAGACGGTCCGCTGGTGGGTGCGCGTCTTCACGAACAGGGGGCGTATCTCACGCAGATAGTCATCGACAATCGACTTGCCCCCGTCGAAGCCGAGCGGCTCGATCAGCTCCCTGACCCTGACCCCCGGGAGCTTGGGGTCTGAGCGCAATAGCTCGTGGATCTCCTGCTTGAACGGATCGAGCTTCGATGGGCGCTCAGGGCAGCGAAAGCCCGGTGGAGCCTCAGAGCGAAGCGCGACCCTGATCGTGTTGCGCGCAAGCCCGGTGCGGCGCATCAGCTCCTTGATCGATACCCCGCGAACGAAGTGCTCCCTGCGCAGCTCGGCCCAGCGCTCCACGTCCAGCACGCTCCTTCTCCCGGTCTCGGCGACAGCGACCGAGCCAGGCTCAACCTCACCCCGGACGCCTCCGCCACCGCCCCAGGGGGTTCAATTCTCAACCGGCGAAGGGGGGTCAGTTTCTCACCGGCGCTGACACCGTGACCGTCGTGGATCGCTCCCAGGCGGTCCCAGACGATCCTCTCGGGCAGGGCGCCCAAGAAGGAGAGGCGGTAGCTCATGCCGAAGGCGAGATCCTCAAAGCGCTTGGAGAACACCAAGGCGGTGGCGTTCGAGCAGAAGGACGTCGAGTTCCCCGCCGACGCCCGCGGCGGCCCATGACCATCCGAACTCGCAGGTCACGACATAGCCCTTGCGGGTCTGGCCGTGGCCCCAACCGGGATCTCACGCCGTGGCTCGATCAGATCGCACTGGGCGAGCTCGCCGGGGCGATGGATCGTGCGCTGTTAGGTTCGCTTCGTCGGATTGCATTTCGATCCCTGCCGGTGCGCCGCGCGATCCCTTTGATCGAGAGGCCCAGCACGAAGTGCATGCGGCGGATCTCCGCCCACTACTCCACAGCGATCAACTCCTTCTCCTGGCCTCGGCATGGCTAACCGAGTCAGGCTGTCATCCCCGGCGGGGGGTCCCTTTTTCAACCGGCCGAGCGTGGGGAGCATTCACGCGGCGCCTACATGCCCGGCCTCGCGGGGGAATGCCCATCGCAAAGCGCCGCCGGAGTGGGCACGCACGCATGCGATGAGCGCCTTCGTCGGGTGCCCGCGCAGGATCACCATCGACTCGCCCCAATCGAGCTCCGCGCCAACCCCCGGGGTCGTGCGCGAGCGCCACCATTCGTCGTCGGCGTCTCACCCGGCTCACGCCGGCTTTGAGCGACCCGCTTGCCCACCGCTCAGACCTTCGCGCCGCGCTCCTCGCTCAAGGCGCTCCCACACTCGCCCGGCTATGCGGCGCTGCTTTCGCGCGGTGCGTCGCGGTCGGCTTCCAGCCGACCGTCGATCAGCTCTCGATACTCGCCGAGCTTCGGCTCCGGTCGACCCTCGGGCCGTTTACCCGGATGCGGCAGCGGTGAGGCGAGCGGCCTGCCTGAACGCACGGCGATGGACACCGTGACGCTCCACCAGTGCCCTGATCGACAGTTCCTCGCGGTCGCGGTTCCTCCCTTATCTGCTCGAACAGCTCCACGCTTGATCCCATCCCTCTCCGCCGCCTTCCGTTCGGAGCTCTGTGAAGCTCGAACCGTCCGCGGCGCATCGGACCGGGTGGGGCCAAATCAGAGTGCCGCGCCGGCCGCTCGCGCAAGACCCTCGAGGAGTTCGACTCCACCTCTAGTTGGGCCACCTCCGCCCGAACAGCCAGACCCTGCGCGGACGCCTTAAAACCACTCCGGCCCCAACTCACCAAATGTTCCGGTGAGCCGGGGCCGGGGCTACATCGCGAGGGCTCTCACCCCCGGGCGTCACCACAAGGGTGACGCCCGGAAAGAGCGCTCGCTAACTGGGGGACGTCAGTGAGTTTCTTTTTCTGGCGATGTCACCGCCCAGCTTCCGCCCGTGTTGAGGTACGCCTGCGCTTTGATGTGCAGGATTGGGGCTTCTTCGTTGAATTCCTTGCTCCTGAACACAATCGATTCACCAAGGATCCCGCCTTTGCTTTCTAGGCCG
Source organism: uncultured Solirubrobacteraceae bacterium (assembly GCA_963779605.1). GTDB lineage: Bacteria > Actinomycetota > Thermoleophilia > Solirubrobacterales > Solirubrobacteraceae > Palsa-744. Next base: position 179,123 of record CAVZYR010000003.1, on the reverse strand, counting down.
GATGTGGTTCTACCGCCTGGGCTCTGGAAGCCGAAGAATTCGGCGTTCTCCCATTCACTTTCTTTCTCACCGAACGCTTCCCCGGAGTAGATGCAGAGGAATCCCGGTTCTGCTCCCGGTTCCTCCGCCGAGCCGAGGCACGGCGCTTCGGGTTCGTTCGTCTGGGCCTCGTTACGGTAGACGGCCGTAACCTTGTAGTGCGGATTTAGTGGGATCGGGTAGGACACCACGCCGATGGTCTCGGCCTGGTGGCCACCTGGCACCGTCACGCTGACCTGTGCTTCGCCTTTCGATTCCGTTTCCACTTTGGCTTTTTTGGCCGTCGTTTCGAGGAATTCTTTCGAGGCGGTGCCTTTCACCGTCAACGCCAGTTTCTGGGTGACGTTCTGTTCACCGTCAGCACTGAACGACGCTGACCATACGCCTGTCTCGCTCGACTTGGCGCCCGGGGTCGCTTCGCCCAGTTCTTTGGCGAGAACACCACCCGGCGTGCATCCGACATGACCGGTTTTTTCGATCTGAACCGTGCAGAGTTCTTTCTGCGTAGCCGTCAGTTTCGACGTTTCCACTTCGGTCCAGTTGATTTTACCTTCGGCTCCGGTTGCTCCGGTTGCTCCGGTTGCTCCGGCTGCTCCGGTTGCGCCGGGTCCTCCGGTTGCTCCGGTTGCTCCGGCTGTGCCTGCTCCGGTTGCTCCGGTTGCGCCGGGTCCTCCGGTTGCTCCGGTTGCTCCGGTTGCTCCGGCTGTGCCTGCTCCGGTTGCTCCGGTTGCTCCGGCGTTACCAGTCGGACCGGTTCCTCCGGTCACCCCTGCGGATCCCGTTGCTCCGGTTTTACCTTCGGAACCAGTTGCTCCGGTTTTACCTTCGGAACCAGTTGCTCCGGCGGAACCGGTCGGTCCGGTTGCTCCGGTCGCTCCGGCAGAACCGGTTGCTCCGGTTTTACCTTCGGAACCAGTTGCTCCGGTTTTACCTTCGGAACCAGTTGCTCCGGTTTTACCTTCGGAACCAGTTGCTCCGGTTGCTCCGGCTGCTCCGGTTGCGCCGGCTGCTCCGGTTACTCCGGCAGAACCCGTTGCTCCGGTTTTACCTTCGGCTCCGGTTGCTCCGGTTTTACCTTCGGCTCCGGTTGCTCCGGCAGACCCGGTTGCGCCGGTTTTACCTTCGGCTCCGGTTGCTCCGGCAGAACCGGTTGCTCCGGTTTTACCTTCGGCTCCGGTTGCTCCGGCTGCTCCGGTTACTCCGGCAGAACCCGTTGCTCCGGTTTTACCTTCGGCTCCGGTTGCTCCGGTTTTACCTTCGGTACCGGTTGCTCCGGTTTTACCTTCGGAACCAGTTGCTCCGGTTTTACCTTCGGAACCGGTTGCTCCGGTTTTACCTTCGGCACCGGTTGCTCCGGTTTTACCTTCGGAACCAGTTGCTCCGGTTTTACCTTCGGCTCCGGTTGCTCCGGCTGCTCCGGTTACTCCGGCAGAACCGGTTGCTCCGGTTTTACCTTCGGCTCCGGTTGCTCCGGTTTTACCTTCGGAACCAGTTGCTCCGGTTTTACCTTCGGCTCCGGTTGCTCCGGTTGCTCCGGTTGCACCTTTGTTGCCGGTGCCGCCGCTGCCTTCGGCTCCGGTTGCTCCGGTGGCTCCCGTTTTGCCTTCGGGTCCGGTTGAGCCGGTCACGCCCTGCGCGCCGGTTGCTCCGGTTTTACCTTCGGCTCCGGTTGCTCCGGTTTTACCTTCGGCTCCGGTTGCTCCGGCGGCTCCAGTCGGACCGGTTGCTCCGGTCACGCTTTTACCTTCGGCTCCGGTTGCTCCGGTTTTACCTTCGGCTCCGGTTGCTCCGGTTTTACCTTCGGCTCCGGTTGTGCCTGCTCCGGTTGCGCCGGTTTTACCTTCGGCTCCGGTTGCTCCGGTTTTACCTTCGGCTCCGGTTGCTCCGGTTTTACCTTCGGCTCCGGTTGTGCCTGCTCCGGTTGCGCCGGTTTTACCTTCGGCTCCGGTTGCTCCGGTTTTACCTTCGGCTCCGGTTGCTCCGGCGGCTCCAGTCGGACCGGTTCCTCCGGTCACGCTTTTACCTTCGGCTCCGGTTGCTCCGGTCGCTCCGGTTTTACCTTCTTTACCGGTTTTGCCGGCTTCGCCTTCGGCTCCAGTCGGACCGGTTGCTCCGGTCACGCTGTGACCTTCGGCTCCGGTTGCTCCGGTTTTACCTTCGGATCCGGTTGCTCCTTTGCTGCCTTCGGCTCCAGTCGGACCGGTTGCTCCGGTCACGCTTTTACCTTCGGCTCCGGTTGCTCCGGTTTTACCTTCGGCTCCGGTTGCTCCGGTTTTACCTTCGGCTCCGGTTGCTCCGGTTGTCGCCTGCTCCGGTTGCTCCGGTTTTACCTTCGGCTCCGGTTGCTCCGGTTTTACCTTCGGCTCCGGTTGCTCCGGTTGTGCCTGCTCCGGTAGCTCCGGTTTTACCTTCGGCTCCGGTTGCTCCGGTTTTACCTTCGGCTCCGGTTGCTCCGGTTACTCCGGCGGCTCCGGTTGCTCCGGTTGCTCCGGTCGCGCCTTTGGCTCCTTCTTTGCCGGCGGCGCCTTCTTTACCGGTTGCTCCGGTCGGGCCGGTAGCGCCGGTAGGTCCGGTCCCGCCACTACCCGAGCCGTAGCACGATCGTGAAGGCAGGGACGGTGAAGGACACGGTGTTGCTGCGGTCGATAGCCACGGTGCCCACACCAGACCTCAGCGACAGGAACAGCGGCGCGGGTGCTTCAGCGGAGGTGCTGCTGAGCACTTTTGCTTTTGTCGTCGCCGAGTTGTACAGGAACGCTTCCGGGTCGGTCCATTCCGCGAGTGTTTCCGTCCCGCTGAAGCTCGTCCCTGTGAATTTGATCGTCGTGTTGGCACACCCCGTGGTCGGGGATACTGACGTTAGATGCCACGCTGATGCGGCTTGGGCGCTGGCGAAAAACACGAGTACGCCGAGCATGCTCGCGACGAGGCTAAGCCGCCCCATCAGTCGCCGCCTAAGACCTCGTGGTTCAGCCGTGGTGCCCTGCATGGCTTCCCTGCGCTTACGCATAAGGGTCTCCTCCTGGAATACGATGAATATGGACGTACGTCCCCCCTGACGCCCGATAAGTCGCGGACGTAGGGCCTTCTAACCACGCGACGCTACTACACGGCGCCCGTCCTGTCAACCCGACGAAACCGGCGCCGGCGCGGTCCTAGAGGCCCTCAAAGCCCGTCTGCGCGGGCGTTGGCGTCGCGCGCGCGGAGGCGCGATGAGGGCCTAGCGGAGGGCCTGAGGCGCCCCGTAGGCCCCGCATGGACCTCCTCGCGCGGTATCTCACCCGTGCCCGTCTGCGATCTACTGTCCCCCCGAGGCCAGTTCAGGCGCGGGGGGTCGGGCGGATCTCGGGCTCGCCCGTCGGCGCCCGGCTTCGGGCGCGCGCCGCCCGGAGAACCATTAGTATGCGCGCATGCACACGAAACCCACCACTCCAACCACCGCCCGTGTACTCCGAGTTCGTCGCGGAGGCATCGGCGCTGTCGTAGCCCTCGCCTGCGCGGCACTGCTTGGCGCGTGCGGCTCGTCCTCCACGTCCTCGACCAGCACCACGACGAAACCCGTGAACACCGCCCAGGTCGCGGCGTCGATCGAACAGAGCATTCTCAAAGAGCGCCACCTTCATGCGAAAGTCGTCTGCCCGACGGCGGTCGCCACCGAAGTGGGCAGGACCTTCGAATGCGTCGCCACGACCACCTCGACCAAAGCACCCTTCGTCGTGACAAAAACACCCTTCGTCGTCACGATCCAGAACACCAAGGGCTACGTCACATACGTGGGCAAGTAGGTGGGACGCGCGAGCGGCCGGAGCGGCCGCTCGCCTCACCGGCCCGGGTCACACCCGCCGGCGCAGCACGATCACATAGTGCAGGGCGAGAACGCGTCGCAGCGGCCTGAGCGCTGACTCCAGCGCGCGAAGAGCGGGTTCTGAGGAGCTCGGCACGAGCTGACGGAAATTGAGCCCGCCTGAGAGCAGGTAGCGCAGGTAGTTCGCCAAGGGGAAGCTCTCCACGATCTGGAGGTTCGGGAACTCGGACTCAAACCGCGAGCGGTCGCGCTGAAAGACGATGTAGGAGAGCGCCTGGTTGGCTCCGTGCATCGGCCCGGTGGCCTGCGTCCTCCACCCCGCCATCTCCCTGTCGAAGTCCTCAGAGGCGAACAGGCGCTTGAACACGATCGAGGCGACGGGTCCGTAGTAGGGCTCGATCAGCACCACCCCACCGCCCGGCGCAACGACGCGCTCGGCCTCTGTGAGGAACATCGCAGGATCTGGAAAATGGTGAAAGCAGTTCTGCCCATAGAGCGCCCGGACAGAGCCGTCGGACAGAGCCATTGACTCAGCATCCAGCACCGCGTCAAGGCCCGGCGAGGGAACGACGTCGGTGGCGAGCACCTCGGGGAACGTCATCTTGATGGGGGCGACGCCGGCCCCCAGCTCGACGCGCAGGCCGGGCGTGTCGCCGAAAGTGCGGCGATCGACGCTGAGCATCAGCTCGTGGCATTCCCGGAAGACGGCGGCGAGCATGGGCTTGCGCGCGAGGACGGCGGCGTGGACCGCGAGGCGGTCGAGGCCGTCGACGTCGACGTCGGCGATCTCAGGTAGGGCGAGAAGTCGCTGGAGCATGCGCGTGAGCTCAGCTCGTGTGCGTCACGAGCTCGATCCAGTCGAGCGGACGGCCGCATAGCTGCGTGGCCTGCTGCGGACTGACTTCGATCAGTTCAGTGGGCGGATTGTGGGGGACGAGCGTGATCGCGCCGAGGACGGTGAATTCGCCGGCGCCGCTGCCCGGCCCGAGGTCGGCGTGGGGATAGGTGAGCACGAACGTATGCACGCCGGGAGTCAGGAACAGATGGCCGATGAGAACGTATCCGTTGTAGCCGTTGAGCACGTTCTTGACCTTCCCCACGCGGCGGCCGTCCACGCTCACTTCAAAGCCGCGTGCGAAGCTACCGCCCAGCCACAGTTCATAGCTCTCGGAGTCGGCGACGACGATATGGGCGGTCGCCTGCCCGGGGGTGGTCGGTGTCAACGTGTGCGCTGCGGGTTCGTGATACCAGGGCGCAGGCCACAGCGTCTGATCGCCGCGCAGGGCGATCGGGGCGGGGCGCTGATAGGCGACGAGCTCGGCGTGGTCACTCAGCGCCCGGCTGGCGAGGGCATGCACCTGCGTGCACGGAGGCGTCGCCACGGGGTTGTCCGAGCAGAGGGGTTCGGTCTGTGCGTTGGACGCCGCGCCGCAGTAGGGGAGCTTGTTCGATTCGCCCAGGGGCACGTGTTCGATGATTGTCGTTTGAGGGATCAGCGGGCGCTGCCACAGCTGGTAGAAGCGACCCTGCCAGACCAGCTGATAGATGGAGGGCGGGCGGCTTTCCGCGGGCGAGCGCTCCGTGATGATCGAGCGATACGGTTCAAGCGTCGACAGCGGGAACGAGTCGAGGTCCGCCCACGCACCCTTGGTCAACGCCGCGCCGTCGTTCAGCGGCAGCGTCACGTCGCGGTACTCGGCCGGCTCGACCGGAGCGCCTTCGCGCAGGAAGTGCCGGTCGGCGTAGACTTCGTAGGCGTTCATGAACGTCGGGCCCTTGCCCGCGACGAGCCCACCGATGTGCTGCAGCTCGACCATCGCCGCCCGTGGCGCGAGCGTCACGTCGTGATAGGCGAGCACGTTCGAGTACAGCACGCCGCCGCCCAGCGCCGCGATCATTAGCCCGGCGCCGATGCGCCGGGCAAGGCCGCGCGGCCCGGCGGCTCGCCGCGCTCCCCACAACAGTCCGGCGCCCGCGAGCGCCGCCACCAGCACCGCGGGCGAAGAGAACGCAAGCGACTTGCCAGTCACCCACGGTGTGCCGCCGGAGAAATACACAACGCCGCTGCCGATCAGGGCGACCGCAACGTAGAACGGCACCCCGAAGCTGCGCCGGCGCACGGCGAGGAACAGCGCGAAGGCCGCCGAGATCAGCGTCAGACCGATCCACAGAGCGCTCTGCACGGTGGGCGCGGTCAGGCGGAAGTCGCCGATCGGCCAGATGCCGGCGAGCTGCCAAGCGCTCAGCGGGTGGATCAGGTTGCCGAGTTTCGTGTGAGCCGACTGTCCGCTCGAAAAGAGTTCGTCGAGCAGCTTGCCCTTGTTGGAGAGGAAGTCCGAGAGCACGATCCAGACGGGCAGCACGCACACGGCCGTGATCGCGATGAGCCACCCACCCGAGACCGCCACGCCGCGCGCGCGCCGCGCGCCGCGCTCTCTCCACAGCCACGCGCCGATCAGGAACAGCAGCGCGGGCGCCACCCACCCGGCAGCGCCGGCACCGAGCGTCTGGATGAGCGCGCCCGCGGTGAGGCCGAGTGGGATCAGCCCGCGCCAGCTCGCCGGCCGGCGAGCCATCAGCGCGGCGGCGAGCGCGGCGCCTGTGGCCAAAAGGAACGCCGCGGTCATCTCCTTGATCCCGCCCCACAGGCTGTAGCCGTACAGCAGCGCCGGCTGGGCGCCGAGGAAGGCGAGCAGCGCGCGCAGGCGCGGACCGCGCACGAGCGGCCCGAACAGCGCGTACACGCTCAGCGCGACGGCGGCCCCGCAGCACGCGAGGTAGGGCTGGAAGACCCACGCGATGTCGATGCCGGTCAGCGCGCGCGCGACGCCCGGCAGCATGAACGCGCCGAGCGGGTAGGCGGGGCCGGGCTGTTCTATCTGCAGCCGGTAGGTCGAGTCCGCCAGGCCCGCGACCGAGCGCCCGTGCGACATGACGTTGTCGATGATGTTGAACCACGACGCCGTGTCATCGAGCTTGATGAAGCCGAGGAACGTGGCCGATCCGGACAGCAGCACGGGCGCGCCGTAGGCGAGCAGCACGCCCAGCGCGGCCAAGAGCGGCCAGCCACCGGGCCAGCGGCGCGCGCGTAGCGCGAGCACCAGCCCCACCGCACCGCCGAGCGCGGTTATCGTCACCGACGCGGGCGCGATCGCGGAGAAGCCCGTGATGGTGCCCGCCACGACGAGTGCGGCGGCGAGCCCCACCGGGATCAGGAGCGCACCCTCAAGGCGCGCGCCGCTCGCGAGCTCCACGAGCCTCCCCCAGCCGAGGCCGAGCGCCGCCAGCACGAGCGGGAACAGCACCCAGGGGAGGATCAGTGACACGGTTCAACCGCCCTGTTAACTACGGTGAATCCGCTCACTTGCCGATATCTTACTTGCATGAAGCGAAGGCTTGCGATAGTGCCCGCCTACAACGAGGCGGGGGCCGTGGGGGCGACGGTGGAGGGAATCCGCCGGTCTGCGCCCGACTTCGACGTGCTCGTCGTGGACGACGGCTCATCTGATGCAACCGGCGATCACGCCCGCGCGGCCGGCGCCACGGTGCTGCGCCTGCCGTTCAACCTCGGCATCGGCGGAGCGATGCAGGCGGGGTACATATACGCGCGCGAGAACGGCTATGAGGTGGCGGTACAGGTGGACGGCGACGGCCAGCACGACGCGCGCTTCATCCACGAGCTGCTCGCGCGCCTGTGCGGGGAGCCCGGCCTGAACATGGTGACAGGCTCGCGCTTCCTCGAGCCCGAGAACGAGGGATTCCGCTCCTCCGCCGCGCGGCGCGTGGGCATCCGCCTGTTCTCGCGCGTGGTCTCGCTGATCACACGCCGGCGCGTGAGCGACCCGACCTCGGGCTTTCGCATGACCGATCGCCGCGGCATCGAGCTGTTCGCGCGCGACTATCCTCACGACTACCCCGAGATCGAGGCGATCCTGTTGATGCACGCGCACCGTCTGAACAGCTGCGAGATCCCCGTGGTGATGCGCCCGCGCACGAGCGGCACCTCGGCGATCTCCTCGACGCAGTCGGTCTACTACATGGTGAAGGTGCTCTTGGCCGTGTTCGTGGCGCTGTTCCGCGCGCGCCCAACGGCGACGCCGGAGCCGGCGGCCGGAGCGCCCGGCACACGCGGCGAGGAGCCCAAAGCAGCGGTCGTGGAGCGCGCGTCATGACGGCGCTCGCGGCGCACCTCTCCCATGCCGCGGCGTGGACGCTGATCGTTGCGAGCAGGCCGGGGGCGCTCCAGCTGGAGCTCGAGGAGATCGCGGCCGCGGTCGTGGTCTGTGGGGCGATCTTCGAGCTCGTCAGGCGCAAGCGCCTGATGGAGCGCTACGCGATCCTGTGGCTGTTGGCCGGCGCGACGGTGCTCGTGCTGTCGCTGGCGCAGGGGACGATACAGAGCGTGGCGCACGACCTTGGCGTCTCCTACGCCCCCTCGGCGCTGTTCGCGATCGCGTTCTTGTTCGTGCTCGTGATGCTCGTGCAGTTCTCGATGACGATCTCGCGCCTGTCCGATCAGAACACCGCGCTCGCCCAGCGCGTCGCGCTTTTGCAGCAGCGCCTGGACGCGGAGCATGCGGGCGCCAACGGTCACGTCGCGGCCGAAGAGCCCGCGGGCACGGCGGGCGCGCTCAGCGGACCCACAGACTCCGCCTGAGCGGCCGGTTGACCGGATTACCCGCGCCGCACGTAGCGCCAGTACTTGGGATTGGCGGCGAGCAGCGCCTGACAAAGCCCGCACGCGATGCTTCCCCGGATGTCGTGGACGTCGAACTCCTCGGAGTCGCGCAGCGAGCCGCGCAGGAAGTCCCGCATGGGCTCTCTCTGATCGGCGGGTGAGGTGGCATAACGCAGGATGTCACCCGGCAGCATCCAGCGGGCAACGACCCCGGCGCGGTATGCGGGTAGCGCCGATGGAAGCGGCTGGTCGAGCGCAGCATCGGCATACAGCGTCGGGAAGTCCACGCCGGCGCGGACGGCCAGCGCGAGGCTCCCCCAGAAGCGGGGATTGATCTCGAGTAGCATCGGACGGTCCCCGTCGGGATGAACCTTCCACTCCACCATCGCGACGCCGGCCCAGTCCAGGGAGGAGAGCAGCCGTTGGCTGTAGGAGTGAAGCTCCCCGAGCTCAGCGCTGACCCGCTGTGTGCTCGGCCCGCCACTCACCGGATACTCGCGCAGCCGCCGATGGGCGAACGCAGCACGCTCGCGGCTCGCCCGGTCGAACAAGAGGCTCACTCCGTATGCAACCCCGCCGCGAGGTATCCGCTCCTGTAACAGTAGCGGCCCATGAAGCTCCCAGTGCTTCTCGAGCGATGTCGCACGAATGTCGGACCCATAGACGATCCCCGTGGACCCCGAGCTGGTCCGTGGCTTCAACACGAACTCCTCGATCGGATTCGCCGCGACGAGGTCAGCGAGCTCGCCGGCGGAAGCAGGCGCATAGGTGCGCGGCGAGGGAATCCCAAGCTCCTGGGCCAGCGCGAACGTGCTGGCCTTGTCCCGGGCGAACGCGAACGAGTCCGCCGATGGCAAGAGCCACGCGACGTTCTCCGCGAGCTCCCCGCCGTGTGACAAGAGCCACTCACACGTCGCGTCCTCCATCGGAAGCAGAGCGGCCGGCTCACCGCCCGTGGCCTCGACCGCGCGCTTGAGGGTCTCGCCGAACCCGTCTGGATCCTCGGCAGCCACGGGACCGATGAATCGCCTGCTCGTGTAACGCGAGTAGAAGCCGGTTGTGAGCCTGCCGTCGCCGAGCGCGAACACCGAGTAGCCGGATGCGCCCAGAGCGCGGATCGCAGAGACGCTCTTACGCCACAGCGCATCGCTCACGATGGCGATCGGACGGCTCACCCAAAAGAGCGGTAGTAGGGGTGGTCGGCAGCTGCCAAAAGCTCCCTGTCCCCGCGCCCGTCGCCGTAGGCGAACAGCGTGTAGCTGTCGCGCTCCGGGTTGAGCGCGAGCAGCCGGCGAACCTTCTCCGGCCCGTAGCAATTCACACCGGCCAGGCGCCCGGTGACCCTTCCATCACTCACCTCAGCCGGGTTGCCGATCACCTCTGTGATGCCCTCGCTCGCGGCCCAGGGCACGATCCAGTCGATCGGAGAGGCGCTGACGAGGACGACGCGGTCGCCTCGCTCTTGGTGAAACCTGACGCGTTCCAGGGCCTCGGCTCGGATCATCCGTGGGATCTCGCTGCGCGCGAAATCGCCGGCCCGCCGTTCGAAGGCATCGGCCGGCATGTCCCTGAATGCCCTGGCGAACAGGGCCATCTTGTGGCGCTCGTTGCCCACGAGGCGCGCACAGTACAGCGCCAGCAGCGGCAGGGTTCTGACGAGATCGAGAGCGACCTCGGCGCGTCTTCTTCTCCAGGAGATGAAGCGGAAGAGGCTGTCCCTGGTTGTGAGCGTTCCGTCGAAATCGAAGGCGGCAATCGTGGCTGACGGCGGCATCTCAGCCGAGCCAGAGCTCGGGCGAAAGCGCCGGAAACGCGATCGGCGAGCGAGCCAGCGAGGAGACCTGGTCGAGCCCGATCGGGTGCGACAGGGAGCGCAGGCTGTCACTGCGAAAGGGCAGCCGTATGCCGGCGGCCTCGGCGCTGCGCAGGCCGAGCGCGACGAGCGCCGCCGGCAGCGGGATCGCTATGAGGCGATGTCCGCCGGCTCGGGCGATCTGCTCGGCGATCGCGCGCAGCGTGGTGGGGACCTCGTGCGCGGCGAAGATCGGGCCGGCGGCGTCGACACGGCCGGTCACGAGCGCGGCCACGAGCTCTGACAGCTGCTCGTCGTGGGTGACGAACAGCCGCTGGGATCCGCCCCCGATCATCGGCACGAGCGCGCGTCTGGACAGGGCGCTGACCATCGCGCCGAACAGGCCGCCTGCCGCTGCGCCGAACACGAGGCCCGGACGGAACACGATGCCATCGCGCTCGAGCACCGCACGCTCGAGCTCGAGCTTCGCGCGGCCGTACCGCGATGCGGTGCCCTCGAACGCCGACAGCGAGGAGACCATCAGCATTCGCCCCGCTCGCTCGCGCAGGCCCTCCAGCAGCGCCATGCTTCCGGTCACGTTGCGCACACGGACGTCCGGACCCTGCGCAGAGGCGTCATACGCGGCGTGGACGACGGTCTCGATGCCGTCGAGGAGCGAGCGCTCGAGCGGCTCGCCCAGCTCGTAGCGGCGAGCGAGCGCGTCACCCGGGGGCGGTCGGCGCACCAGCGCGATCGCCTCGATTCCGCTCGCGCGCAGGTGGGCGATGATGCGCCCGCCGACATACCCGTTCGCGCCGGTGACGCCGATCATCGCGAATCTTCGCGCGCCGCCGCCGTTGCGATCCGATGGGAGTTCGCCATCCCCGAGAAGGTGATCGCCCCGCCGGGAACGGATGGAAAGCACGATGCATCGACGACGTGGATGCGCCGCGTCGCGCTCGGGCGGCCAAGCGTGTCGCACTGGCCGAAGGCCGGCGTCTCGGACATCGGGATCGAGGCGCCGTAGTGGTAGCCGCCGCCCGGGGGCGCTATCTCCGCGAGCGGCGCCAGCGGGATCAGCCCGATCGGCCCGAGCGAGCGCATAAGCGCACGCTGAAAGCGCCGCACCGTGGCCGGCGTGGCCGCGTTCGGCACGGGCTCGAGCCGCACGGAATCGCTGCCCTTCTCCCAGCTGGTCGCGACGTGGTCGGAGTCGTCGCTGTGGAAGAAGCAGATTCCCACCACGAGATGGCGGGTGATCGAGTCGAGCGCCGGACCGAGCAGGGAGCTGAGGCGGGGGCGGGCCTCCCGCGCGCGCTCGGTCAAGCCGTCGTTGTAGGTGTAGAGCGTGATGTGGATCGGATTGGCGCAGACCGCGGGGTCATCGAGCACGATCGAGGCCTGCGCCAGCGTGTGGCCTGGCTCGCGGCCGGTCTCGCCCGTGCGCCCGACCCACGCGAAGGGCAGATACAGCGCCTGGCTGTCGGCGATCTCCGCGCGTGCCGGCAACAGCCCCGAGCGCTGCAGGATGATCGTGGTCGAGATGACACCTGCGCCCAGGAACGCCCGTGGCGAGCGGATCGTGACGGGCGCCCCGTCTTCCAGGGCGGTGGCCTCCACGAGCACCTCTTCATCCTGTTCTGAGACGCGGTCGACGTGCAGGCCCGAGCGATACTCGATCAGCCCCTCGCGGCGAAGCTCCTCGATCGTCTGCGCCGCGCTGTAGATGTGCCCGTAGGGGCAGCCGTCCAGGCAGTGCCCGCAGTACACGCAGCCGTTAGCGGGCGCGGGATGCCCGACGCGTACGGCCAGGCGCGAGGCGCCGAAGTAGTAGCCGGCCGCGGCCAGGGCCGGGCGGTGACGGCGTAGCCTGCTGAGCACGGCTTCTCCGGCCTCTGTGCGGATCAGCGGCCCATCGGGCTCACGCATGAGCGGATAGCGCTCGGCGAACTCGTCCTCCTCGCCCGAGTAGGGCACGTACTCGAGCACCGCCCGGTAGCCGTCGTCGAGCTCGCTCGCGGCGATCGGCCAGCCGCCGAGGTCCCTGTCGGTGTAGCGAAGAAGGCCCGACCCCCACACGTTTGAGAGGCCGCCGAGGGCATACGACGGCCGCGCGCCCACGCCGGGGTCCACCGACAGCTCGAGCACACCGTCGTCGCGGAAGGTGAGATCTGAGCCGAACAGTCGCTTGTAGCCGCGCACGCTCGTCCCGGCGGCGGTGAACTTGGTGAGTGAGATGTCCTCCGGCTGCCAGTTCTCGGGAGTCGTGGCCGCCATGCGCTGGCGGGCCGCCTCGCGCTCGGGCTCGAGCGAGAGCCCGGTGTCGAGCACGAGCACGCGCTGACCGGCCTCAAGGAGCGCCTTCGCGGCCGCCGCCGCGGTGGGGCCGGCGCCGATCACGACGCTCGGCCCGGAATCGCTCACAGGCGCCTCCGACCGCGCACGCTGCTTGACTGGGCCCTGCGCGCGGCCGCGGATACTCGAACCGGGTTGATCACTGGCACTCGGTTGATCATATTGGTGAACCAGAATAGATCAGCGATGCCCGTCACCATCACATTCGACCTGGAGGACAGCCGCAGCTCCTCCGCTCAGGAGGAGCGCTTCGTGGCCATGAGCCATCGCTTTCTCGAGTTCATCGAGGAGCGCGGGATCACCGCCACCGTGTTCATCGTCGGTGAGATCGCGCGAAGCCACCCCGGCGTGGTGCGCCGCGTCGCCGAGGGCGGGCACGAGATCGGCCTGCACGGGCTGCGCCACGTCACGCTCGGCGACGTCGGGCCTGCCCGTCTACCGGCGGAGCTCAGCGAGGGCCTCGCGCTGCTGGAGGACGCCGCGCAGGTTCCGGTGCCGGGCTTTCGCGCGCCCATCTTCTCGCTCACCCCGGCGAGCGAGTGGGCCGTCGAGCAGATAGCGGCCGCCGGCTTCCTCTACTCCTCGAGCGTCCTTCCCGCCGCCAATCCGCTGTACGGCTGGCCCGGGGCGCCCAGCGGGCCGTGCCGCTGGGGCAACGGCCTGATCGAGCTGCCCTGCCCGGTGTGGGGAGCGGGCCGGCTGTCGATCCCCTTCCTGGGCGGCATCTACCTGCGCTATGTGCCGCTCGCGCTGAAACGGCGCATGCTCGCGGGCCTCGGCGAGCAGGCGATTCCCTGGAGCTACTCTCACCCCTATGACATCGATCCGGACGAGCCGTTCTTTGTCATGCCCCACGCCAACCGGCTCACGAGCCTCATCCTGCACACGCGCCGCGGCGTCACGCTGCCGCGCCTCGAGGCCCTGATCGCGGCCGGCGGCGGGGCGGCGGGACCGCTCGTCGAGCGCGCCCGCGAGCTGGACGGCCGCGAGCTACCGAGAATAGGCGCGTGACGGATTCCCCGGCAAGCAGCCGGTACCCGCCGCGAGCGCGCGCTCGCGGCGGCTCGCGCGCTGCGCTCGCCCAACTCGGGCGTGCTCGGCCAGGGCGTGCGCTTCCTGTTCGCCGGGGGGATCGTGGTGGTCGTGTATGTGACCACCACCACCGTGCTCGCCGACGTCGTGGGCCTTCACTTCCAGGTCGCGCTGTTGATCGGCTTCGCCGTCGCGATGCTTGTCCAGTTCAACCTCTACCGGGTGTTCGTCTGGGTCCATCACGAGGAGTTCGCGCTGCCGGTGCACCACCAGGTGGGGCGCTACCTGGCAGCGGCCGGTATCAACTATGGCCTAACCGCCGCCGCCACCGCCGTGCTGCCGGGTGTGCTCGGTGTTCCCACGGAGGCCGTCTACCTGGTGATGGTGGCGGCGCTTCCGGTGATGAACTTCGTCGTGCTCCGCTACGTCATCTTCCACGCCAAGGCGCCCGCCGGCGATCAGCCGCCCGTTCCCCCGCCCGTCCCGATCGCCAAGAAGGAGGCGTAGCGGTCATTCGCGTGCCGCGCGCACTCTCGCCCTGACCGTCACGACGAGGCCCCATGAGGCCAGCGCGCCGGCCGCGAAGAGCGGCCCGAACGCCGGGATCGTATAGCGGTAGTCATAGCCCGTGGTGAGGATCGGGAAGAACAGCAGGACGAGCGCCGTGACGGCGAACAGCACCACCCCCGCCCGCGCGCGGCCGCGCAAGAGCCACGGCCCGGCCAGGCACAGCGCCAAAAGGATCAGCATCCAGAAACCGTCGATGCGGGTGAGGCGCTCCCAGCTCTTGAGCGGGCCGATGTCGCCGCGGTAGGTGGCCGGGTCGTTGGGGTAGAGCTTGTGCTGCCAGTAGCTGACGAACCCGTTCTTGCCGCTGTGCATATCCGGGCCATACAGCAGGAACGCGATCAGTTGGTTGGCGGAGTAGGTGCCGTAGGAGGGGTCATTGGGGTCGACGAGTCGCTTCGTGTCAAGCCACACGGCATGCAGGTAGTCGAGCGGCTGGGCAAGGATCGCCGCCTCCGACCAGCGCTGCAGTTTCCCCATCGCGTCGGGGACCCTGGAGATGAAGTAGGCGGGTCCGAGGAGCCGATACGCAGGCGAGTCCTCGAAGATGTAATCGGCGGTGCTGCGATAGCCCCGCCGCGAGGGCGGCGTGGCTTCGCACAGCGCCCTCGTGCCGGGCGGCGGCGTGAACTTCGTGCAGTCCGCCCACGGCGCCACGCGGCCGTAGAGGGCCCAGCTGCCGTTGGTGGTGAGGCCGTTCAGGCCCGAGGAGGCGTGACGCCACTCGACGTAGACGCCGATGCTCCCGAGCGCGACCAGGAGTGAGACGAGGCCAAGCACGATCGTCCGCCGCCGCGGGCGCCCGGCGCTGAACGTGAGCCAGACGGCGACCACGGCGATCAGCGCGACGCTCGCTACGCGGTCCCACACCCCCAGCCCGGCGCACAGGCCGGCCAGAGCGGCCCACCGCGGCCCACCGTCCAACGCCCGAACGGCGCAGTAGAGCATCGCGCTCAGCAGGAAGATGAACAGGGCCTCGCTCAGCGCGGCATGCTCGAGGAAGAGCTCATCGCCGCCGAGGGCGATCACGGCCGCGGGCGCGAGTCCCAGCCAGCGCTGTCCCGAGCAGCGGCGCACGGCGAGGAAGAAGAGCGCCGCCGCCGCCAGCCCCATGATGTGCTGCACGATCGTGACCAGGATCAGATGCGGGCTGATCAGGTGCAGCAGGCGCAGGAACATCGAGTACCCGGCGGTCCTGCCGGGGGAGGACCACACCGAGTCAACGCCACCCTGGAAGTAGATCCCGCTGTCTGAGAATCCGGTGATCGCCGGGCGCCAGACGATCAGGAAATAGACCCGCAGGATGAAGCCGACCGCCAGCAGCAGCACCAGGGCGATCGTCGCCCGATCGCGAGGGATCCAGCGCCGCGATCGCCGCGGCAGCGCGGGATCAGCCTGCGGCGCGGACGCGCGCGCGCTCTCCACGGGTGGCACGGAGGCAGCGGGGCTGACCGCCGCCAAGCGCGCCAGACCGCGCAGGGTCGCGGAGCGGTTCATCCTCCCTCGGAGAGTACGCCAGGGACATTGCACTGGGTACACGACCGCATCGTTTTGCACGCGCGGCGGTTAAAGGGCCAGTTAAGCGGTTGGCGGTGTGGCGCAAGGCGCGACAGGACCATCACGCTCACTACCCATCTGACAAGGAGAGGCACAGATGCGCTCAGTCAAGCTGATTCCCAGCCTGGCAGCCGCCGCGATGCTGCTTGCGCTGACCCCCGCCGGAGCGTCGGCCATCGGCCGCGCCCACAAGCACCCGAGCCCCAGCGGCCGCTGCAATGTCAACATCAACGTTGAACCCGCCCAGATCACCGTCGGCGAACCTGTCGTGGTGTGGGGACGGCTGCGCTGCCACGGGCGCGGTTCAAACGTGGACGCCAAGACCGTGACGCTGATGGCGCGCACCGCCTCGTCGGGCGGGTTCGCGGTCGCCCAGACCATCCTCACCGACCCCCACGGGTTCTACGAGTTCAACCTCACCGCGGTGCAGAACAGCACCACCCTGTTCGTGCGCTCCCACGGCGCCGCGAGCGGGCACAGGACGGTCACCGTCGCCGCGCAGGTGACCCTCAACGAACCGCCGGACGGCACTCAGCTGTTCACCGGTCCGGCGAACAAGGTCAGCTTCACCGGCACGGTGAACCCCGCCGACGTCGGTGCGCTCGTCGTGCTGCAGCGTCAGAACGCCCTCACGGGCAACGAATGGCGCCGGATCGACACGGGCCGCGTGGCAGCCGGCGGGACCTATTCGATCACGCACACGTTCGTCGTCCCCGGCGATGCCAACCTCCGCGTGCTGGTGCGCGCCCGCAGGCGCAATCTCCCGAGCTTCTCGAATGTGAACAACTATGAGATCTCACAGGCAGAGAACCCGAACTTCACGATCGAGGCCTCGGCCGACCCGATCTCATACGGGCAGTCGGTGACGATCTCAGGGATCGTCAGCGGGGCCGACGATGCGCCGGTCACGCTCGAGGCCCGCACCGCACGCCAGCACGGCTACGGCGCGGTGGTCGAAGTCATGACCAACTCAAGCGGCGACTACACCTTCCCGGCGCAGTCACCTGTCAACAGCACCTTCTACCAGGTGAAGGGCGCGGGCAAAGCCTCTGCGATCCTGTATGAGGGCGTCAAGGACGTGCTGACCCCCGAAGGTACGCCACCGAGTACGGTCCCGGCCGGCCAGACGCTGACGTTCTCGGGCAAAGTGGCTCCCGACCATTCAGGCCACGTGATCTACCTCGAACGCCAGAACGCCTCCGGCATGGGCTTCCATGTCGTGAAGGTGGGCTTCGTGGCCACGGGCTCGACCTACTCGCTCGTGCACAAGGTGTATGACGCGGGCACGAAGGTCTTCCGCGTGAAGATTCCCGGTGGACCGGAGAACGAGGGGGCGGCGACCCCGCCTGTCACCGTCGTGGTCACGCCCGTCTCCGCCAGCGCACTGGTACCCGAACCAGCGGGCAACTCCTCACAGCCGGCTGAAGGTCAGAGCTAAGCCTCTCCACAGCCTGCAAGGCACCGGCGCGGCGAATCGCCGCCGCGCCGGTGTCAGCTCTTAAAAAGGCCCTCAGGCGGCGACCGCGCGCGACTGCAGGTGCGCGCCGACCTTGCGCTTCACCCGCTGTAACGCGTTATCCACGGTCTTCGTGTCGCAGCCCAGCTGCTCGCCGACCTGCTCGTAGGAGGAGCCGTCCAGATACAGCGACAGCACGCGCCCCTCGAGCTCCGACAGCGCGCTCGAGAGGCACCCGACCAGCGAGCGCAGCTCCTCGGAGGAGATCGCCTGGTTGACGGGGTCGTGCACGGTCGGGCCGGGCAGCATCTGCTCGAGCGTGGGCGCATCCTCGCCTGAGCCGGCGGGCGAGGATGCGAAGGAGATGTACTGGTTCAGCGGCGTGTGCTTGTTGCGCGTGGCGGTCTTCACGGCGGTGATGATCTGCCGCGTGATGCACAGCTCGGCGAAGTTGCGAAAGCTCGACTCGCGGTCGGTGCGAAAGTCGCGAATCGCCTTGTACAGGCCGACGAGGCCCTCCTGGATGAGATCTTCGGAGTCGCCGCCCGCCAGGAAGTAGGAGGACGCCTTCAGGCGCACGAAGCCGTGGTAGCGCCTCACGAGCCGGTCGTATGCGATGCGATCGCCCTGCTTTGCCAGAGCGATGAGAAAGCCATCTTCAACCCTAGGTTCAGAGTGAGGGTTATGGGAGATTCGAGCCACGAGCAGGTCCTTTCTTGGGGACCGCCTTCACGGGCAGCCCCAACTTTGCTCAGTGGCGCACTCCTCCCCCGGCGCCAAAGCTATGTAATCCAAGGCTTCATCAACCTTAGGTTCAGCGTTATGTCGGCGCGAGCCTCGCAGGTCTGCTGAGCTTTGTCAAGGGTTCGCGGCCCGGTTCTGCAAGATCTCATACAGAAGCGCCGCCGCCGCGGCGCTCACGCCCAGCGACTGCACGCGCCCCAACAGCGGCAGGGCGATCAGCTCATCGCAGGCCTTCGCCACCCGCGGGCGCAGGCCCGCGCCCTCGCTGCCCAGCACGAGCACCACCCCCGCGCCGGAGTAGGACGGAGCGTCGTAGGGCACCGACGCGCGCCCGCCCGAGGAGGCGGCGCTGGCCCCGTAGCACCAGCATCCCGCGCTGCGGGCCTCGGCGAGGAAGTCGGCCATGTTGCGCACGCGCGCCACCGCGAGGTGCTCGACCGCGCCGGCCGAGGCCTTGCACACCGCCGGCGTGACCTCCGCCGAGCGGCGTTCGGGGATCACGACCCCGGCCGCGCCCACACACTCGGCGGTGCGGCAGATCGAGCCCAGGTTCTGCGGGTCCTGGATCTGGTCGAGCGCGACAACCAGGGGGTCCGCGCCTCTCAGCAGCTGCTCGGCGCCCGCGTAGGGGTAGGCGCCCGCCTCCGCGCACACCCCCTGGTGGGCGCTCGAGCCGCAGCGACGCTCGATCTCCTGCGCCGAGGCGAGCCGCACCTGCACGTCCTTCAGCCACGGCTCGCGCGCGGCGCCCGTCGTCGCCCACACCTCCCCCACGCCGGCCGCCCGGCGCCCGCGCAGCGCCTCATGCACGGGGTTGCGTCCGTAGAGGATCACAGCGGCAGGAGCTCGAAGCCGCTCGGCCCGTCGCGGACCTCCCAGCCCAGCTCGGCGATCTCATCGCGCAGGCGATCGGCGGCCGCGAAGTCGCGCTCGGCGCGAGCTCGCTCGCGCTGCTCGGCCAGCTCGCTCACCGCATCCGGCGCCGGCGAGGCTTCGAGCAGCAGGCTCTCGAGGCCGAGGACCGCGAGCATCTCGCGCAGATGGCCGTCGCCTGGGGCGTCCCACTCGGGGCCGGTCGCGCGGTGTATCCACTCGTTCATGACCGCCAGCGCCTCCGGCGTCGTGAAGTCGCGGGCGAGCGCATCGAAGAAGCGATCGCGCAGCTCGTCGAGCTCTGTGGGAGAGGCGCCCTCAGACAGCCGCCGGCCGGCCTCGCGGATGCGGTTCACGTTGGCTCGGGCCTGCTCGAGCGCCGCCTGCGAGAAGGCGAGCGGCTGGCGGTAGTGGCCCGAGATCAGGTACATCACGACGGTCTCTCCTCCATAGCGCTCGAGCACCTCGTGCAGCGGCGCGATGTTGCCGACCGACTTGGCCATCTTCTCGCCGGTGAACTGGATCATGCCGTTGTGCACCCACAGTCGCGCGAGCTCCTGCCCGCGCGCGCCACGGGTCTGGGCGGCCTCGTTCTCGTGGTGGGGGAACACCAGGTCAGAGCCCCCGCCGTGGATGTCGAAGCCGACCCCGAGCAGCCCCTCGGCCATCGCCGAGCACTCGATGTGCCAGCCCGGGCGTCCTCGCCCCCACGGCGAATCCCACGCCGCGTCCTCGCCGGGCTTCTGGGCCTTCCACAGCGCGAAGTCGAGGGGATCCTCCTTGCGCTCTGAGCCCTCGCCCGGCTCCCCCTGCTCCATGTCCTCGAGGTGGCGGTGGGAGAGGCTGCCGTAGGCCGGGTCCGAGCGCACGCGGAAGTAGACGTCGCCGTCCGCCGGGTAGGCGTGCCCGGCGGCGATCAGCGCCTCGATGTAGTCGATGATCTCATCCATCGCCTCTGAGGCCAGCGGCTCGTCGTCGGGCCGGCCCAGGCCGAGGGCGTCGGTGTCGAGGCGATAGAGCTCGGTCATCTCCGCCGCGAGCTCGACGCTCGGGCGGCCCGCGGCGCGCGCGGCGTCATAGATCTTGTCGTTGACGTCGGTGATGTTGATCACGAGCCTCGCCTCAAGGCCCTCGTGCTCGAGAAAGCGCTTGAGCAGGCTGAACACCACGAACGGCCGCGCGTTGCCGATGTGGATGCGGCTGTAGACGGTCGGCCCGCACGCGTAGATGCCGACGGCGCCGGCGTCGCGCGGCTCGAGTGCCAAGAGCTCCCCGGCGCGCGTGTCGTGCAGGACGATCCCAGCCATTGCGGCGCAACCCTAGAGCACCTGCTCGCGATACCGCCGTACGCGGCTTGACAGCCGCAGGGCGGCATGCTTAGATACTTGACTAAGTCAGATGACTAAGGGACTTGCGACCGCAGATGTGAAGGCCGGGGATGTCCAGCCCTCGATCAGGGAGGCCAATGTGCAGGCGTTCCTCGACGCCGCCGAGCGGTTGTTGATCAGGGAGGGTGCCGCGGGGATCTCGACCCGCCAGCTGGCCCGCGAGGCCGGCCAGAACCACGGTCTCGTCCACTACTACTTCGGCTCGGTCGATGAGCTTCTGCTGCAGACCCTCGAGCGGTTCACGGCCCGTGTCCTCGACCGCCAGCGGGCGATGTACGGGACCGACGCGCCCTTCGCGGAGAAGTGGCGCACCGCGGTGGGCTTCATCGAGGAGGATCTCGCCGCGGGCTATCCCAAGGTCTGGGCTGAGCTCGAGGCGCTCGCCTGGGACAGACCCGAGCTGCGCGAGCGGCTGCACGGCGTCAACGACAGCTGGCGCTCGCTGCTCCGCGACGCGCTGACGGAGGCGATCGAGGAGTACGACCTCGACAGCGCCCGCTTCTCGGCCGAGGCCTGGGCGGCGCTCGTCATGCAGTTCAACAAGGGCCTCTTGAACGAGCGTCTGCTCGGCTTCGACCGCGGTCACTCAGAGCTGCTGGGGGCGATCGACGACTGGCTCACTTCACTGGAGGAGGAAAAGGCATGAAGACGATCACCGAAACCCGAGTCTCACCCACGCCTGCCCGGGGATCGATCGGCCGCGACGGCGAGCAGAGCCGCGCGGCCTATCCCGACAGTGAGGGCTTCGTCGAGCGCGATCGGATGCGGCTCTTCTACGAGGTCTACGGCGAGGGCGAGGAGACCGTCTTTTTGATCCCGACCTGGTCGCTGGTCCACTCACGCCACTGGAAGATGCAGATCCCCTACTTCGCGCGCCACTTCCGCGTGCTGACGATGGACGGCCTCGGCAACGGCCGCTCTGATCGCTGCCGCGACCCGCAGCGCTACGGGCCCACGGAGTTCGCCCGCGACTGCCTGGCCGTGATGAACGCGACTCACACCGAGCGGGCGGTGATGGTGAGCCTCTCACGCGGCGCCCAGTACCTGCTCGAGATGGCGCGGATCGCCCCCGAGCGGGTGGCCGGCGCTGCCTTCATCGGACCCATGTTTCCCTACACACCGTCGCACTGGTCGGTCCTGCTCCACCCGCGGACGAGCTCGGTGTTTCAGTGGCGCGTTCACTTCTACCGCTGGTGGGGACACATGAACGCGGTCCACTGGTATGAGGACTACCCCGACTTCGCGCAGTGGTTCATCTCGCGATGCCTCCCCGAGCCGCACTCGACCAAGGCCATCGAGGATGGGGTGGGGTGGGCGCTGGACACCGACCCCGAGACGCTGATCGCGACGGCGCTGGGCGGATGGCTGCGCGATCGCTCCACCCTGCGCGCGCTGGCGCAGAATCTGGACTGCCCGGTGCTGGTGGTTCAGGGCGACCACGACAAGATCACGCCTCCCCGCGACGGCCGAGCGCTGGCCCGCCTGAGTGGCGGGAGGCTCGAGCTGGTCGCAGGCGCCGGCCACTTTCCGCACGCCCGCAAGCCGGTCCAGGTCAACCTGGCGCTGCGCGACTTCTCAGAGGACGCCTTCGAGCGACGGCGCAGACCGCGCGACCCCACCGTGCATCGGCCCGATGGAAGACCCCGTGCGCTCTACATCTCCTCGCCGATCGGGCTCGGCCACGCGCAGCGCGACATCGCGATCGCACGCGAGCTGCGAGGCCTTCACCCGGATCTCGAGATCGACTGGCTCGCTCAGGATCCGGTTACCCGCGTACTCGAGGCGGAGGGCGAGCGCGTCCATCCCGCCAGCGCTCACCTGGCCAACGAGTCCCGCCACATCGAGTCGGAGTCCGCCGAGCACGACCTGCACTGCTTCGATGCGCTGCGCCGCATGGACGAGATACTCGCCGCCAACTTCATGCTCTTCCACGATGTCGTGCGCGACGAACGCTACGACCTCTGGATCGGCGACGAGGCCTGGGAGCTCGACTACTACCTGCACGAGAACCCGCGCGAGAAGCGCGTCCCCTTCGCCTGGATGACCGACTTCGTCGGCTTCCTGCCGATGGACGACGGCGGCGAGCGGGAGAGCTTCCTGACCGCCGACTACAACGCCGACATGGTCGAGCACATCGCCCAGCACCCCGAGGTCCGCGACCTGGCCCTGTTCGTCGGCAGCCCCGAGGACATCGTCCCGGAGCGGCTCGGGCCCGAGCTGCCGATGATCCGCGACTGGACCGAGCGCCACTTCGACTTCACGGGCTATGTGACCGGCTTCGACCCGAACGACCTCGGCGAGCGCACGAAGCTTCGCGCCGAGCTCGGTTACTCAGACGACGAGCGTGTGTGCATCGTCACCGTCGGCGGCTCGGGCGTGGGCGCCGCCCTCCTGCGGCGGGTGATGGCCGCGTTCCCCGAAGCCAAGGAGCGCGTGCCGGAGCTGCGCATGATCGTCGTCGCCGGCCCGCGCATAGATCCCGAGTCACTCCCCTCCCACGCCGGGCTCGAGGTGGTTCCCTACGTCCACAACCTCTACCGGCACCTGGCAGCCTGCGATCTGGCGGTGGTGCAGGGCGGTCTGACCACATCGATGGAGCTGACGGCGCAGAAGCGCCCGTTCCTCTACTTCCCGCTGCGCCACCACTTCGAGCAGAACTTCCACGTGCGCCACCGCCTCGAACGCTACGGGGCCGGGCGTCACATGGACTTCGAGGACTCGCCGCCGGAGCTGATCGCCGCGGCGATCGCCGAGGAGCTCGGCCGCGACGTCGCCTACCGCGACGTGGAGACTGACGGAGCCGCCAGGGCTGCCCGGAGGCTCGCAGAGCTGCTGTGACGGCGCCAGCCTAGCCCGGCGAATGCCAACCCCTGCGATCAATCAGCGAAGGAGGAGCTTGTGAGCATCGACCGGCAGACCGCGACTGCGTTCGTCGACGGCTACGGGCGAGCCTGGGAGAACTGGGACGTCGAGGGCTTCGTCGCGCTGTTCAGTGACGACGTCGTCTACGTCGACCATCCGACCGACAACACGGTCCTGGGAAGCGAGGCGCTCAGACACTACGTCGAGAAGGAGAGGGCCGAGCAGGGCTCGGTGAGCGTTCGCATGGGAAGCCCGATTCTCGCGGGCAACCACGTCGTTGCGGAGTTCTGGGTCATGCGGAGCAGCGGCGAGGAAGAGGCGACGCTCGTGGGGTGCTTCATCGCCCAGCTCGACCCCACCCACGGGCGCTGCCACCACTTCCGCGAGTATTGGTTCGACACCGAGGGCCACACGAGCGCCTACGAGGGCTGGGGTGAGTAGCTCGCGCGGTACCTCGCAAGAGGAGGGCCGATATACTTTTCTATATCGACTCTCCCGGGATTCTTATCCAGCAGCACCGCCGCCGGCTCGGTCTCAGCCAGAGGTCGCTGGCGCTGCGCGCGGGCACCACGCAGGCTGCCGTAAGCAGGATCGAGCGCGGCCTGACCGCGCCGACCTGGGAGACCGTACGGGCACTTCTGCTCGCGATGGGATATGAGCCCGAGCTGGGAGCCCGCCGGTTGAGCGGTAGATGGGATCCCGTCCACCTGGCGGCACTGCGACGGCGCTCGCCGGAGGAGCGTCTCAAGCTCGCCATCTCGGCAAATCGTCTCGCGGGGCGCCTGCGAGAGGCCGGACGCGAGGCGAGCGATGGATCCCGGCACGCCGCTTGACGCGGAGCGCATCCTGCAGGCGCTGGCCGAGCACGCCGTCGAGTACGTGATCGTCGGCGGGCTCGCCGTTCAGACCCATGGGCATGTGCGCACCACGGTCGATATCGACGTCTTCCCCCGCCCCGAGCGATCCAACCTGGTCCGGCTCGCCGATGCCCTGAACGCTCTGGATGCTCGGGTGCTGAATGCCGGCGAGGAGGGCACGCCGGTGGACGCCACGATGCTGCCGCGTAAGACGCTGTGGCAGTTCAGCACGCCACACGGGGCCATTGACGTCCTGCACGACGCACCGGGTGCTCCACCCTACGAGGAGCTTCGCCGTCGCGCGCTCGAGGTCAGGCTCGGAGACATGAACATAGCCATCGCTGGGCGCGACGACCTCATCGACATGAAGCGCGCGAGCGCGCGTCCGGTCGACCTCGAAGACATAGCCGCACTCACCGAGCCGGACTCAGGCTGACGATCGCAAGCGCGGCTGCGCCCTCGCCGCGCCCTATGAACCCCATCCCCTCGCCCGTGCTCGCCTTGACGTTCACGCGTCGATCCTCGAGGCCCAGCTCGCCGGCCAGGCGCTCGCGGATGGCCGCTCGATGGGGCCCGATCTTGGGCGTCTCCATCAACACCGTGCAGTCGAGGTTCACGATCTGAAATCCCGCCGCGATCACGCTCGCGACGACCTTTGCCAACAGCTGCATCGAGTCGGCATCGCGCCAACGCTCGTCGGTGTCGGGGAAGTGCTCGCCGATGTCGCCCAGCCCGGCGGCCCCCAGCAGGGCATCGGTCACCGCATGGGCGAGCACGTCGGCATCGGAATGACCCTCGAGACCCCGCGCGTTTGGAATCTCGACGCCTCCCAGGATCAGGCGGCGCCCGTCCGCGAAGCGGTGCGAGTCATAGCCGATGCCCGTCAGGGTCATGCCGCGGCCCCGACCGCCTCAAGGCGCCGCGTGCGACCGGCGAACACGCACAGCTCGCCCACGCCGAGCTGCTCGAGCAGCTCGAGCGCCTGGTCATAGTCCGCGCCCACGTCCTCGGGGCGGTGGGCGTCGCTTGAAAGCGCCACGGGCGCGCCGGCTTCCACGCACATCGCGAGGAATGCCGGCGCCGGATACAGCTCTCCGGCGCGCTTTCGAAGACCCGCCGTCGAGAGCTCCACCGCGATCTCGGACTCCATGATCCCGTCCATCGCAAGCTCGTAGTAGCGACGCAGGTCCCCCCGCGGGCGCGGGCGCTCGGGGCCCCACATCTTCACCAGGTCCGGATGGGCCAGCACGTCGAACAGCCCGCTGCGCGCCGCCTCGCCGAGCGTCTCGAAGTAGCGCCGCCAGATCTCCTCCGCGCTGCGGCCCGCCTCCCACACGCTGTAGTCGTCCATGTCCACAGCCCCCTCGCGCACGAAGTGAACAGAGCCGACGACGTAGTCGAAGGCGCGCTGTTCGAGCAGGTTTGCCATCCGGTCTTCGGCACCGGGCACGAAGTCGGCCTCGATGCCCAGTCGCAGGTCGGTCTGCTCGCGCACGAACGCGCAGTACTCATCGAGATCGTCGTGTGCGTAGGGAAGCCAGAACGGATGCCGCCAGACCTCGAGCGCCTGCTCGAAGCGGTACACGTGTTCTGAGACCCCGAGCTCTGAGATCCCCCGCTCATCGGCCGCGCCGCGATAGCGCTCGACGTTGGCCTGCGTGAAGTACTCGGCCGTGGCGGCGTCGATGTCGTCGGGGCGCAGGTGCAGGTGGTAGTCGGTGAGCATTCGAGAGCCTGCGATTCTCCCAGCAAGGTCGGCGCGGGCGGGGGCTCGCCTATGCCCGCCCGCGCCGCTCGAGCAGCATCTCGACCATCGCCAGGTCAAGCGAGGTGGTCACCTTCGGGTTCTCCGCGCCGACCGACACGACGGCGACCCGGCCGCCGAGGCGCTCCACGAGCCAGGCGTCGTCCGTCGCCTGCGCCAGAACGTCCTGAGAGACATCGAGCGCCCGTTCGAGTGCCCCGCGCCTGAAGATCTGCGGGGTCTGAACCGCCCACAGCTCTTTGCGGTCCAGCGTCTCGCTCACCACGCCGGCAGCGGCCGGCACGGCGGAGGCGCCCTGATCATCGTGCGTCTGAGGCGCCCCCGTCGTGGGGGCGCGGCGATCGGCTCGCTGTACGCGCTTGACCGTGTCGGCGACCGGCGCCGCCGCGATCGCCGCGTCGAGGCTCTGATCGCCCGCCAGCACCGCCAGCACGCGTTCGACGAGCGCTCCCGTCAGAAGCGGCCTGGCCGCGTCGTGCACGACCACGAGGTCGTCCGCGTCGCCCGGCCCGGCGGCGGCCAGCGCTCTGCGCACGGAGTCAGAGCGCGCCGCTCCGCCGTCCACAGCGCGCACGCCTTTAGGCGCGGGCGTTCCCGGCGGCAGGGCGAGGACGATCGCATCCATGCCATCCACGCCTCTCAGCGCATCGACGCTCCACTGGAACATCGGGCGCCCGGCCACCGCCACGAACGCCTTCGGCCGGCCCGCCCCGAGGCGCTCGCCGCGGCCGGCGGCCACGATCAGCGCGATGATCATTGCTCGGGGACGTTCGCGCACGCGCCGGTCAGACCCTGTCGGGTGCCCTCGCGCGCGCGAACGTCTCCAAACGTCTGGCTACTCGGCCGCGGTCCCGGCCATCTGCGAGGTGGCCGAGTCGGCAAGTAAATCGTCGAGGTAGCTCTCGGCCTCCTCCTCGTCCTTGTCGAGCGCATACATGAGCTCTGAGGCGAGGATCTTCTTGGTGCGCGTGAACATCTGCTTCTCGCCCGTCGACAGGCCCTTCTCGGACTCGCGCAGCGACAGGTTGCGCACGACCTCGGCCAGCTCGTAGATGTCGCCGGTCTTGATCTTGTCGCGGTTGTGCTTGAACCGGCGGTTCCAGTTCTTCGGCATCTCTGAGACCTCGTCGCGCAGCACGTCGAGAACCTTCTTCACGGTTTCCTCGTCGATCACCCTGCGCAGACCGGCCAGCGCGGCGTTCTCGGTGGGAACCCTCACGGTCATGTCGTTGTGGAGGATCTTGATGGTGAGGTACTCGCGGCGCTCGCCGAGCATCTCCATCTCCTCCTTCTTCAGCACCTTCCCCGCGCCGTGATGCGGGTAGACGACGTGGTCGCCGAGCTCGAACTCGATGTACTCGACCTCACGGGTCGCTTCGAGCTGATCGATCAGTGCTGTCTCGTCAGTTGCTTGTGGCGGAATGGTGTGCCTCCTTCGTCGCGGCCTGCCGTATGGCGGCCCGTGGTTCAAGTCTGCAAGTAACGATCCACGAGGTTGATCTCCTGCAGCCGGCGCAGGCCCTCGCGGATGTCCTTTGCCCTGATCTCTCCGACTCCCTCCACCACCTCGAGCTCGGTGTCGGTCGCGGCCAAGAGCTCGTCCAGTCCGCCGAATTCGGTGACGATCTGGGCGACCACCAGCTTCGGCAGCCTGGGGATGCGTCCCAGCACCCGGTAGCCGCGCGGCGAGACCGGATAGTCGAGCGTGTTCAGCTTGCGGTCATAGCCGAGCAGCTCGGCCAGCCGCCCGAAGTCGAGCAGGTCCTGGTGGGCGAGGCGGCCGATCTCCTCAAGCGCGGCGGCGAAGGCCTCGTCGGAGTCGCCCGAGAGGTAGTCGCGCACGAGCGCCGCCTTCTCGGCGGCGGTGCCGACCATCGTCTCCTCGAGCTGCATCTCGATCAGGCGCCCCTCGCTGCCCAGCTCGACGATGTAGCGCTCGATCTCAACGGCCATCCGCGTCACGAGCTCCGCGCGCTGCAGCACCGTGAGCACATCGTGCAACGTCGCGCCACCCTCGAACTCGAGCGCGGTGAGCCTCGTCGAGACCTGATCCAGGCGCGTGCGGTACTTGTCGAGCGTCGCCAGCGCCTGGTTGGCCTTGGCGAGCACGACGGGGATGTCCTCGAGGATGTATTTCATCCCTTCCACGTAGACCGAGACGACCTCGCGTCGCTGCGAGATCGCGATCACGAGCGCGTCGGTCTGCTTGGATACGCGCTCGGCCGTGCGGTGCCTCGTGCCCGTCTCGGTCGAGAGAATCGTCGGGTCCGGCATCAGCTGCACGTTTGCCATCGTGATCTTCGTCGCGTTCGCGTTGAGGATGATCGCCCCGTCCATCTTCGCCACCTGGTAGAGAAAGGCGGGCGTGTAGTCGATCTCGAGCTTGATCCCGCCCGAGTTCAGGAAACTGAGGTCATCCGGCTCACCGATCACGATCAAACCGCCCGTTCGCGCATGCAGGATGCTCTCGATTCCCTCCCGCAGCGCGGTGCCCGGGGCGATCATCTCGAGTGCCCTCATCAGCCCCGGCTCCGGTCTTAGCTCGTTGTCGAAATCTTCACCGGATCGCAGGGCCACGATCTTCCATTCTAGGGCATTTAGCTTTTCCTTAGCCGCCTGGCCAGTGGCGGCCGGGCGCTCGCGTGCAATGCCTAGGCGGCGGCCCTCGCGGCGCGCCCCTGCTGGGCGGGCATCGCGATCGCGAGGGCCTCGCGTAGAGTGGCCGCCTCGAGAGCCCCCCCACCGCTGTCCTTCGGCGCGATCACACCCTCAAGGCCGTGTTTGGCGGCCTCTTCCAGCCGGCGCTCCGGGTGCCCCACCCAGCGCAGCTCCCCGGTCAGCCCGAGCTCGCCGAAACAGGCCCGCGGGGCGCCGCCGCGGGGCCCGCCCGCGAAGCTCGCGGTGGGAACCTGAAGGCTCGCGCTCGCGACCGCCAGCGCGACCGCCAGATCGCAGCCGGGCTCGTCCACGCGCACGCCTCCCACGACGTTCACGAACACGTCCGCGCCACCGGTCCGCACGCCGCCATGGCGGTGAAGGATCGCGAGCACGAGCGCGAGGCGATTGCGGTCGAGCCCCGAGACCACCCTGCGGGGCTGCTCGAGCTCCGAGGGCGCCACCAGCGCCTGAACCTCCACCAGCAGCGGACGCGACCCCTCCATCGCCGCCAGCACGACGCTGCCCGGGGCGCGCGTCGCCTCCGCGACGAACCTCGCCGAGGCGTCCAGCACCTCCACGAGCCCGCCCTGGCGCATCTCGAACAGTCCCGCCTCGTTGGTCGAACCGAAGCGGTTCTTCAGGGCGCGCAGCTCGCGATAGGGCCGCTCGCGCTCGCCCTCGAACTGAAGGACGCAGTCCACCAGGTGCTCGAGCACGCGCGGACCCGCCAGCGCGCCGTCCTTCGTCACGTGCCCGACCAGGATCACGGCCACCCCCCGCGCCTTGGCCAGCGTCATGATCTGCGTGGCCACCTCACGGACCTGCCCGACCGAGCCCGGCGCGCCGGGGCAGTCGGCGGCGTTGAGCGTCTGCACCGAGTCGATCACGCACACCTCCGGCGCCTCGGCCTCGATCGTGTCGAGAATCCTCTCAAGATCGGTCTCGGCGAGGATCGGCACCTTCAGCGCCGGCGGGACCGGACCGGATCCGAGCCGTTCAGCGCGAAGCCTCACCTGCTCGGCCGACTCCTCGCCGCTCACATAAAGCGTCCTGTGCCCGTCGTCCAGCAGGTGCCCGAGCGCCATGTTCGTGAGCGTCGACTTGCCGATCCCCGGCGAGCCGCCCAGCAGCACGAGCGACCCCGGCACGAGGCCTCCGCCGAGCACGCGGTCGAGCTCCCCGATCCCCGTGGACAGGCGCTTCACCGGCGCGAGCGACACCTCGGCGAGCGGGAGCGGGACGAGCCGCGGCCGCGTGCGCGTTGGGTTTGCGCCGCCGGCGGAGCCGCCGCTGCGCCGGCGGGTGCGAGCGCCCGTGCGACCCTCGCCGCGAGACGCCTGCAGGCGTTCCTCGACGAGCGTGTTCCACGCTTCACACGCCGGGCACTGGCCGAGCCACTGGCCGGATTGGAAGCCGCACTCAGAGCAGCTGTGGATGGTCGTGCGCGGGGACATCGACCCCCGAGCCTACGGGTCGGTGGGGACGGGCTCGGAGGCGGGCGCACGCCGGCTACTGTGACCGGCGGCCCCGGCGCAACCGGCGACGCGCCGTCTCGGCGTGTCCTACAAACCTGGACGGGTGGGCAGCCGACCAGGTAGGGTCCCATCGTGCACCGCGCGTGTTAGACATGGATCGTTCGTTGTTCGGTACCAATCTCGGTCGCCGGGGTCATGCTGCTGAGCGGCTGGGCCGCGACCGCGACCGCGTGAGTTCGGTCATTGCTCGAGGCCCTCGGGTCCGGATCGCGACCCCCGCGCTCATCGACTTCGCGATCGCGACGCTTGCCATTCTGCTGATCGCCTCGCCGCTGCTGTTCACCAGCGACGGGTTTGCCCCCGATTTCACCAACGCCATCTGGCTCGCCGGTTATCAGGAGCACGCGATCGCCGCGCATCTGTATCCGACGCTGTTCCTGCAAACGCAGCAGGGCGGTGTGTTCTCTCCGGTCTTCGCCTTCTATGGCGGAACGCTGTTCGCGCTCACGGGAGCGCTTGCCGCCCTTCTCGGGGGGTCGACGATCCTGGCGTTCGAAGTGGTGACGCTGGCCGCGATCGCCGCGGCCTATGGCGGGCTCTTCTGGCTCGCCCGGCAGTTGGGTGTGAAAGGAGTGCTGGCCCACGCGCCGGCGATCGTGTTCGTGACGAGCGCCTACTATGTCAGCAACCTCTACGGACGGGGAGATTGGGAGGAGTTCATCGCCGTCTCGGCGTTGCCGCTCGTGCTCGCGGCGTCGCTGCGTCTGGTGCGCGGTCGCTTGAGCGCCGGGCCGGTCGTCTGCCTGGTGGCGGCGAGTGTCGTGCTGAGCGGCAGCCACAATCTCACGCTGCTGTGGGGCTCGACGCTTGCGGTTGTGGCGCTGGTTATCTACTGGCTGGCAAGCGGACGTTCGCGCGAGCTGCCGTGGCGGCGGGTGCTCGCCGTCGCTGGACTGATCGCGCTCGGCGCCGGCCTGAACGGCTGGTTTTTGCTCCCCGACCTCAGCTACTCACACGACACGATCATCAGCGGTGAAGCAGTCTCGTGGAGCCAGGGGGAAATTTTCTCCACCTTCGGCGTGATCTTCGACCCGCTGCGAACGGTGCCGATTACATCTTGGCTTCCGGCGCTCTACGTTCAGGTTCCGGTGGTGGCGCTCGTCTGGGGCCTCCTAGCGGCGCCGCTCTCCTGGCGCTATCGGCGTCTGCGTGCCGGCGTGACGACGGCGCTGATCGTGCTCGCCGGCCTGCTCGCGCTGATCCTGTCCTCGTCCGCGTGGTCATTGCTTCCAACCCTATTTCAGCACGCCCAGTTCACCTACCGCCTGCAGACGTACGTGACGCTGGCCTGCGCGGGGCTGGTCCTGGTGGGCGCGCTGGCGCTCACCCGGCGGGCCCAGAGCGGACGCGCCACACGCTTAGACCGCGCCCTCGCGCTCGGGTTGGGGCTCGTCGTCGCGTTCAGCGTGGCAATCTGCGCGTGGCAGCTGTGGGTTCCGAACACCCACGTACACGAATTACGCTTCTCGTCCGTGGACAACCGAGCCGAGGTCTTGCGCGCCCCGTCGACGGTCGTACCCCAATCGTGGAACGCGCCAAACGACTATGGCGATCGCACTCTTCCGGTCCGTGCGGCGACCGTCGTATACGAATTCAACCCGACGCAAGTGGAGGACGATCAGTACACCGGCTCGCTCTTGGTTCCCGCGGGCCTCCAGCCGTTTGCCACGAACATCGCCGGTGGTCCCTACCTGGTCCATGTCGGTGGAGGCGTGCGCGTCGTCGGGCGGACCGAAGGAGGCTACCTCGTGCTCCAGCGCACGACGTACGGATCCCAGCCCGTCCCTGTCGAACTGAGAGCCCAGGTCGGCGCGCCTGTGGTGCTGGGTCGGATCACGACCGCGGTATCGGCTGTCCTCCTGCTTGCGCTGGCTGGGATCGCCGCGGTACGGCGCCGGCGACGGCGCTCGCCCCGCTCTCAAGGTTGACCCTGTTGGCGTCCTACGCCGTGTCAAGCAAGACGAGAGAATTCAAAACGCGTGGTCGTGATTTGACTGTACTTGCTGAGACCGAGGCATCCCTGCTTGGGGTCACACAGCCCAGCCGATCGGATGCTCACTGAGCCGAGCCATGCGGTCGGCGAGAGGACCTATCAGTCGCGAGGGAAGTGCGTCGGTGAGCAGCGAACGGCGGCGGATATGAAGGTTCTTGAGTACCTTGAACTTGAGTACCTCCTCGAAGCCCGGCCCCAAAGGTCTCCGCTCCGGCCGAAAGCCGGCATCCGTCAGGGCCCGTTCGAGGGTGCGGGGCTCGAAGAACGAGATGTGAATCTCCGGCCGAACGTAGCTCCAATCGCTCAGCCGCTCTGCGTGAGGCGCCGCGTTGCCCGTGGTCAAGAAGAGCAGGCCGCCGGGGCGCAGCAGCCTGCGCATTCGGCGTAGCTCGGCGATGGGGTCAAGCGTGTGCTCGATGACCTCGATAGCCGTCACCACGTCGAACGATCCTTCGTGCGCGGCGAGATCTCCAGCGTCGAGCATTGGTATCCCGCGCGCGCGTGCGTCGAGGGCGATCGAGCCCTCCTCAAAGCCAACAGCTGCAGCCGCCCCGCGAGCATTCAGGTGGAGTACCAGGCAGCCGTTACCGCATCCGTAGTCCAGCCAGCGACGGGAGGGATCGGGTCCGCCGGTGAGGTCGCTAACGACGCTCGTGATGCCCTCCCACTCATAGCGGCGGATCGTCCGCTCGGGATGGTCCAGCTCGAAGCGATAGTCGACCATCGGATCTGCGCCCCGACCGGAGTAGTAGCGCTCGTCGTAGATCTCGGCGAAGTCGAGCCACGGCTCGGTTACCGATGCATAGCCACACTCATCGCATCGTGCGAGCGAATAGTCGCGGTCGCTGTGTCGGCCGTGTACCGTGCCCGCCGGCCGCGTCACCGCACCGCATATGCGACACGCAGGCGAGATTGTGTGGTCCAACTTAGACAGCGCTCGCATCATCCACGCTTTGGGTCGGGCGCGGGCACCCTTGACTCGAGTATGGTATCTGACGACGGAGCAGGATCAGTCGTGGCTGGCTTGGCGTGGAATACGCGCTGGCGAAATACCAGGAAGTTGACGCTGACCAGCACTGCCACGGTCACCAGATAGACAATCTCGGTGGGAACGCCCAGGGCCGTCGGCAGCAGTGAGGTTGAAGCGACAGTCACACCATACTGGACGCCGGCGACGATCAGGTAACGGCCTGCCTGATGGTGCAGGGGTAGGGCGAACTCCTCGTGATGGGTCCACACAAACATCCGCTGGAGTGTGAAATGGACGGCGAGCCCGACGCAGAAGCCGATCGCGAGCGCTACCTGGAAGGGCATTCCGACGACTTCGGCGAGCACGATCGTGGTGGTCAAGTAGACCAAGGCGACTGTGCCGCCCGCGAGGACGAAGCGCACACCCTGACCGAGAAGCCCGGAACTCGGTGAGCGCAAGCTCCGCACCACCGAGCGCAAACGTCGATCGGCGCTATCCGGTGCTCGCCGAGGCCGCGTCACGCTGTTAACCGTAGAGGAGGACCTGAGCCGGCCTGTGTTCGCCGCCTCAGCGTGCAACCCGACGGCCGGGTCTGCCGAGACCTTGCAAGAACGCGTCGGTGGCGGCGAGTCCCTCCGGCGTGCCGATCTCATAGAAGCGCTCAGTCGCCTCGAAACCGTAGAGCCGTCCTTCTCCCGCCAGCTGGTGGTAGAGGTCGGAGAGGTCCCGTGTGCCGGGAGGAGCGAGATCGAGGGCGCTCTGCTCGAGTCCACCCAGCCCGTAGTCGATCCAACGCATCTCCGGGCGCGGGGCATGCTTGTCGTAGGCCAACACACGGCCATCGGCGTAGAGGACATTGGAGGTGTCCCAGCGATTTTCGTTGCGCAGTACGCTCATCATCGCCGGCAGCCCGCTGCGCTCCCAAGCTTCAGTCGCGGCTGCGTAGTCGATGCGCAGATAGGTGTCCCCGTAGAGCACGAGGAAGCGCTCACCGAGCAGGTCCCGTGCACGGAGGATCGCGCCGAAGGTGCCGTCGAGCCCGGGGGCGTCAAAGCTATAGGCGATCGCCAGCCCGAAGCGTTCGCTGCCGATGCGCTGCTCTATCAGCTCGCCCAGATAACCCACGCAGAGCACAACTTGATTGGCGCCGTGGGCGGCCAGCAGCCGCAGCTGGTGGTCTAGGAACGGCTCGCCGGCAACCTCAACCAGCGGCTTGGGCGTGTCGCGGACACGCTCTCCCAGGCGAGTGCCAAGACCGCCGGCGAGAATGCAGACCGGCGGAAGGGCGCTCATGCGCCCGGCTCGTCGTCCCACCCGTAGCGAGACTCGAGAATGTACTTGGGCCGGTTGCGCGATTCGTCGTAGATCCGCCCCACGTACTCGCCGATCACACCGAGCGACAACAGCTGGATGCCGCTGAAGAAGGCCACGGCGCTCACGATCGTGGGATTGCCGACGGGGAAGTTCTGGCCACCAAGCTTCAACCCGACGTACACGATCCCCACCATGAAGGCGAGTCCGGAGATGAGGACCCCGAGGATCGAGATCAGTTGAAGCGGATAGCGCGAGAAACCGACGACGCCGTTCAGACCGATCAGTAGCGAGCCCCAGAAGCGGTTGTACTTGCTCGTTCCCGCCGTTCTTGGGTCGCGGTCATAGGGGACGCTCGTCTGGCGAAATCCGACCAGGCCGACCAGGCCGCGCAGGAAGCCATGGCTCTCCTGCAGAGCCACCACATTCTCGACGACCCGGCGACTCATCAGCCGGAAGTCGCCCGTGTTCGGCGGTATCTCGACGTCGGCGATCCGCCTGATCAACCTGTAGCCGAGGGCCGCGACGATTCGCTTCGGGATCGTCTCACCCGCTCGAGTTCGCCGTTGCGCATACACGACGTCGTACCCGTCGCGCCAGCGCACGAGCAGCTCGGGAATCAGCTCAGGGGGATCCTGCAGGTCACAGTCGATCACAACGACCGCGTCACCGCGCGCAGCCTCAAGGCCGGCTATCGTCGCCATCGGCTGACCGAACCTGCGCGAGAAACGCAGCATCTTCACACGCGGATCCTGATCACTCAACTCCCGAATCAGCTCCTCCGTTTGGTCCGTGCAGGGGTCGACGCTGAAGATCAGCTCCCACTCGAGACCCACCCCGTTCATCACCTCGCGCAGGCGCTCGTACACGCTGCGAACGTTGTCCTGCTCGTTGTAGGCCGGAACGACGATGCTCAGCATGCGCTGGCCCGATCCGCTGGGCGAATGGCTCGAGCCTTCCGGGCGCGCCGGAGCGCTCACGCGCGCTTCCGCGGACAACGATTACGCTGCTTCACGGCCCAGAACACGGGATACAGCGGCGCGCCCAGGTGGATGTCCTCGAGAATCTCGAACCCCGCCGCGCTTGCCTTTCCTGCGAGCTCCCCGCTCATACGCTCACACGCTCGCCCATCGCGGTGAAGAGCACGTCGTCGATCCGCCTCAGCGTCCCGAGATCCCGGTCGCTGGCGAGCCTCCTGCGGAAGGCCGCCTCGCGCCACCCATCCCATTGCGCGGAGATCAGCTTGCCGGTGAAGGGCGCATCGGGGTTGTCCTCAAGTAGCAGGCAGGTGAGCTCGGCTGCCTCGCGCGCCGGCACACCTCCTCGCTCAAGCTCCGCGCGGGTACGCTCGAAGTAGTCGGCCCCCGCCAGCACCGGCCCGGCCGCGAGCGTGCTCTGGTGGATGCTCGTGGCGACAAAACCGGGTGATACGCAGTTGACGCGTACCCCCTCGCCGGCCAGCTCTAGCGCGAGGTTCTCGGTGAGTCGCGCCACAGCGGCCTTGGAAGCCGCGTAGGCGTCGAAGCGCGGTAGCGGCGCCGTCGCGCCGCCGCCGGCGAACGTTGCTATCGCGCCGCGGCTCGCGCGCAGTGCCGGTAGGCACATCGCGATCGCGAGCAGCGTACCGACCACGTTGACATCCAGCGTGCGGCGAAAGTCAGCTACTGCGTAACTGCCGATGGGTCCGACCGGATCGAGTACCGCGGCGGCGCACACGAGCCCATGCACATCGCCGCGATGCGGCGCGAGTCGCTCCCACGCGTCCTCGTCCGCGACGTCCATGGCGAACGTCTCGTGACCGTCGCCGGGCAGCTCGCTGCGAGCCAGCTCAAGCGCCCGCTCCTCACGCGCGAGCAGCGCTACGCGCCAGCCCCGCTCGGCCAGCGCCTGGGCGACGGCACTCCCGATGCCCTTCGAGCCTCCCGTGATGAGCACTCGCCGGCGACTCAACCTGGCACCCCCTCGCGCATCTGCGCGTACGGCCCGGCGGCATACGCCGCCTCGATCTGTTCCCACGCGTAGCGAGCGTCGTTCAGGTCGCCGTTCAGCAGGCATTCGTCCCCGGCCTCGATCGCCTCGGTAAAGCTGGCCCACTCGCGCTGCCAAGAGTGGTCCTCATCTGGATAAGCGACCTCTTGGACCTCGGGCGGGCCCAGTTCGGGGCGCATCCGGTAGATCGTCAGCCGCTGAGCCCCATAGGAGCGGACCAATCCGTCCACCTGGATCTTCGCCGTGCGACAGTAGATCTCCAGAGAGAAGAGGTTCTTCCACTCCGTCCAGCTCACGTGCAGCAGCGCCCAGGGATCGGTGCGCGACTGCACCTCGCCCAGGATGAGGGCCGCGTTGTCCTCGACCGGCGTGTCCCAGAAGTGGGTACGCAGCAACGCCGAGTGCAGTGGCAGGGGGCCGGCCAGCCAGTGCGTCAGGTCGAGCAGGTGCATGCCCTGGTCGATCAGCTCGCCGCCGCCCGAACGCACCGGGTCGGCGCGCCACTCGTCGTCATAGCCGAGGCGGCCGCCGTGCCCGTAGCGTGCGCGGACGTGCATCAGCTCCCCGTGGCGCCCCGAGCGAACCTCCTGCGCGGCGCGCGCGATCCCGGGATGAAAGCGATGGTTGAACCCCACCTTGACCAGGTGCCCGCTGGCCTGCCGGCACTCGATCAGGTGCTCGACCTGCGCCAAGGACACGCCCGCGGGCTTCTCCACGAGCACGTGCGCTCCGGCTCGGAGCGCACGCTCGGTGAATTCTGAGAGCCGATCATGGATCGTGGCGACGATCACGACATCGGGGGCGAGACCGAGCAGCTCGTCGAAGCTCGCGCACGCCTTGGCGCCATACGGGTCGCATACGCTCGCGGCCGCCGCCGCGTTCAGGTCGTGGCCAGCCACCAGTTCATCCGTGGCTCCGAGTGCCGCCGCGCGCTTGGCGCCGATCAGGCCGCAGCCGACGATCGCGACGCGCAGCCGGCTCACGCGTACTCGCTGGCGTAGGCACCGCCGAACTCGAAGTCGAATGCTAGCTCCGACGCTCCTGCCGCCGCGAGTGCCTGCCGGGTGTCCTCCGCACGGGGAGCGTATACGAGCAGAAACCCCCCTCCACCCGCGCCGACGAGCTTGCCACCGAGCGCGCCGCTGCGTCGGGCGAGCGTGTAGAGCCGGTCGATGTGCTCGTCGGTCATCCCCGGCGAGCGCTGGCGCTTGTGCTCCCAGTGCTCGTGCATGAGTTCCGCGTAGGCCTCCAGATCGCCCGCCATCAGCAGCTCATAGCTTCGCCTACCCAGTGCCTTGGTGTTGTGCAGATTCTCGAGCATCATCTCGTCGCCTGCCTTGGAGCGCTCGTCCTGATCGGCCAGCACCTGCGACGCCGCGCGGGCCTCGCCGGTGTAGAACAGCAGCAGATGGTCGCGCAACCGCCGGAGGACCCCCGGGTCCAGCTCGAGCGGCTCGACGTCGACGCCTCCGTCTGGATGAAAGGTGTAAGCGCAGATTCCACCGTGCGCGGCGACATAGGGATCCTGCTTGCCGACCGGCTCGCCGAGCACGTCGATCTCGATCTCGCACGCCGCTTCGGCCAGCGCCCCAGGCGTGATCGAGGTCCTCCGTGCATAGGCCAGACACTTGAGCAGGCACACGGTGTAGGCGCCTGAGGACCCCATGCCGGTGCCTGCCGGCACATCGGCAACCGACGCGATCTCAAGGGGGCTGCCGCGCCAGTGGCGAAGCAGCGTCTCGCGCAGGATCGGGTGGCGTATCTGGCTGATCTCATCGACCTCCTCGAGCTCTGAGTACTTCATGCGGTACTGGCGCTGGAAGGCCGTATGGGTGAGCATGTAGACGTACTTGTCGATCGCGCCAGACACGAGGAAGCCGCCGTGCTCGCGGTAGTAGGAGGGGAGGTCGGTCCCCCCGCCCCCGAGGGAGATTCGAAGCGGCGCGCGGCTGAAGATCACGCTCACTCTGTCGGCTCCCTGCTCACAGTGAAACCTCCGAGGAGGCGACGCTCTCGGCGACCTGGTCGCGCCAGGCGTATTCGTTGTTCTGCAGCCACGCCAAGGTACGCACCACCGCCTCGGGGATCGTCAGCGTTGGCCGCCAGCCGAGCTCACGGATGCGCGTCGTGTCGAGGTGGATCAGCGGGCTGTCGCCGGTCCAGCCACGCTGCCCACCCGTATGCTGGATCTGCGGCGAGAGCGAGAGGTGCTCGGTGATGATCTGAACTGAATCGTCGACCACGACGGTTTCGTCCGTCCCCAGGTTGTAGATATGCGCGCCGGGCTCATCGTGATGGCGCTCGGCTGTGGCCAGGATCGCCGATATGCAGTCCTGGACATAGAGGTAGGACTTCTCCTGGCGCCCGTCGCCGAGCACGCGCAGTCGCGTTGGGTCGCGCTTGAGCGCGCAGTAAAAGTCGAACACGTGGCCATGTGTGTAGCGCTCGCCGAGAATCGAGACGAAGCGGAAGATCAGGCCCGTGAAGCCGTAGCCGGCCGCGTATGCAGCGATGAGACCCTCGCCCGCCAACTTCGACGCGCCGTACAGCGAGGTCTGGAGGGGAAAGGGGGCGTCCTCGGGGGTGGGAAAGACCTCAGGCTCCCCGTACACCGAGCCGGTCGAGGAGAACGCGATCCGCTTGACCCCGTTCGTGCGCATCGCCTCCAGAACGTTGGAGGTGGCGATCGTGTTCTGCTCGAGGTCACGGCGAGGATGCTCCAAGCCATGGCGCACGTCGGCGTTGGCCTGTAGGTGAAAGATCCAGTCACAGCCCTTGAACGCATCGTCGAGCACGGCCGGATCGAGCACGTCGCCCTCGACCAGCCTGACTCCGGGTCGTTTCAAAACGCCGGCCACGAACTCACACCGTCCGGCGCGAAAGTCATCGACGATCACGACCTCGACTCCGTCTTCGCTCAGCCGGTCAGCCAGGTTGCTGCCGATGAACCCGGCGCCACCTGTGATGCATGCGCGCCTCACGGCGCCGACCCACGCGGGCCTCGACGAAGGGACCGAGTCCCCGGAGAGGCGGTCCGCATCAGCTATAGCGTGAAGCCGGCGGCCACGGCGTCGCCGTGGAACATTTTGACGGTCTCCAGCGAGTACTGCTCGAGATCTTTGCCGAGGCACTCGAGCTTCTTGAGCAGGTCGTGAGTGATCGTGATGATGTGACAGCCCACCTGATCGGCCTGCATGAGATTGAGTATCTCGCGCGGCGAGGCCCAGATCAACTCCGAGCGGGGGGCCTGGGTCATGATGTCCACAGACCGAGCCATGATCGGGATCGGGTCGACGCCGGCGTCGGCGATGCGCCCGGCAAAGACGGATATGTAGGACGGCGCGCCATCCTTGACAGCTGCAGTGATCAGCTCGACCTGGGCGGTGGTGAACAGTGCTGTGACGTTGACCTTTACGCCGGTCTCTGAGAGCTCGCGGACGAGCGGCGCCATCGACTCGCCACTTGTGGTGGTGACCGGGACCTTGACGTAAACGTTCTCGCCCCAGGAGGCGATGATGCGCGCTTGGCGTCTCATCTCGTCAGCGTCATCTGCGAAGACCTCAAAGGAGATCGGGTGCTTTGTGACCCGCTCGAGCAGCCGGTGGGCGAACTCGGCATAGTCGGTCAGCCCGGCCTTCCACATCAACGTCGGGTTGGTCGTGAACCCCGCTATGCGTGGATCGGCAGCCAACGCGAGGATCCCGTCGAGATCGGCTCCGTCGGCGAAAATTCGCGTGGAGATCTTGTCGAGCACTGGTTCCAACGATACCGGACGCATTTGCGAAGATCGCGTTGGCATGTTTCAGCCCAGGCGGCTAACGACAGCGCCGGTCGAGAAGCCGCGCGACCCCATCGGCGAGGCTCGAGGCGACCAGATCAGGGCTCGCCTTGGCGGCGCGCTTATGGGCACTGCCCGGATGCTCGATCAGCACCACGCGGCAACCCGCGGCGTGTCCGGCGATGACGTCAGAGTCGGTGTCGCCGAGCATCCACGAGCTCGCCAGGTCGAGGTTCAGCTCCTCGGCGGCGTCCAGGAGCATCCCCGGGGCCGGCTTGCGGCAAGCGCACGTTCCAGAGAGCTCCGGCACGACGCCCTGTGGGTGGTGCAGGCACAGACGGGAGGCGTCGAGATGGACTCCCTGCTCGCGGAGGAGCTCGAGGACACGCTCGTGAACGGCGTGCAACCGCTCGACTGAGACCTTACCCTTGGCCGCTGCCGGCTGATTGGACACGCACACCAGAGCAAACCCCGCTTGCGCCAGCCGCCGCGCCGCCGCCGCCGCGCCCTCGATCAGGCGCACGTCCGCAGCCCTCAGAGGCGACTCCGGGACGCCGGAGGAGTCCGGCACAAGCTCGTTGAGCGTCCCGTCTCGATCCAAGAACGCGGCCGGCCGGCCGCTCACGGCCTGGGCTCGTCGCTCAGCGACTCCCAGTGGCCCTGTCTGACGGCCAGATCGGGGTGCGAGACCAACGCGTGCCAGATGACCGCCTGAAAGGACTCGACGAGCGGAGTGCGCAGATCGGTGGGCGCATCCACGAGGATCGCGACGTCCGCCAAACGGGCCAGCGTCCCGCCGGGTGCCCCGACGACACCGAAGATCGACGCGCCTGCGGCGCGCGCTTGCTCGATCGCGTTCACCAGGTTGACCGAGACGTTGAACTCGCGGGATCCGCCGCCGACCGAGAACACGAGCAGGCCGTCGCTCTCCGCCAAGCGTGATACCTCCAGCCAGCCCACGAACGAGCTGTCCCAGCCGTCGTCGTTGGTGCGCGCGGTGAGCTCTGAGACGTTGTCGGTCGGCGCGTAGCTCTCCAGGCCGCACAGCTTGCGGAAGTCGTTGACCGCATGCGAGGCGTGGCCCGCACCGCCACCGACGCCGAGGATGAACAGGCGCCCGCCGCGCTCGCGCACGGCGGCAAGGCCGTGGGCCATCTCATCGACGGACGCGGGGTCGATCGCGTTGGCGAGGTCCGCCGCGGCGGCCAGGTAGACGGCGCTGTGATCGCTGCTGCTCATCGGCTTTCCATGAAGTGGCCTCTCGTGGGAAGGGCGCGGGTGCCCGCAACAGGCTACAGAGGCTCCGAGATGTGCCGCAGGGCGTCCGCGCCATGGCGTTCGGCCCGATGCGGGTGCATCTGGCCAGGCGCCGCACGGCGGTCAGTCATAGCCGACGCTCGGGCTGCGGCGCTCGTACAAGAGCTCGTCGCGCCAGCGCCCGTCCGGCATCCGCCCGATGTGCCTGCGCGTCCCCACGAGCCTGAAGCCGAGTCGCTCATGCAGCCCGATCGAGGCGACGTTCTCCGGGAAGATGCACGCCTCGAGCGTCCAGAAACCGCTCCGCTCGGAGGCCTCGATCAGCTCGCCGAGGAGCCGGCTTCCCACGCCGCGGCGGGACACCGCGGGGTCCACGTAGATGCTGACGGTCCCCACCCCGCGGTAGACGTCCTGAGCCGAGTCGCGGCCGAGCACCGCCCACCCGAGCACGGCTGACTGCGCGTCGCGCGCGACCAGGGCGGGGCAGCCCTCGCGCCTCAAGCAGAACTCCTCCCAGGTGGGCGCCCGCGGCTCGAAGCTGGCGTTGCCCGAAGCGATGCCCTGCTCGTAGATGCGCGCCGCCGCCGGCCAGTCCGCGGCGGAGAGCTCCGCGATCGTGATCTGCTCGGGCGGGATCGGAGCGACTCCCCGTCCCGGCCGGGCGCCCACCACGCCGGACCGCGGAGCATCCGCGGCCGGCGAGGCCACCTACTCCTCGTCGGGCGGTGAGATCTCCGGCGGGTCCTCGGGCGGGCCCTCGCCCTCGGCGAGCTCCTCGCCGCCTGCGCCTTCGGCCCCCACGCCCACGGGCGTCTTCTGCTTCTTCGGCTTCACGATCGTGAGACGCACCTCGCCGTCTTCATCCTTGGAGGGATCGACCACCACGGTGGCGCCGGGGACGAGCTGCTCGCGCAGGACGAAGTCTGCCAGCGGGTCCTCGATGTAGCGCTGGATCGCACGCCGCAGCGGTCGGGCTCCCATCGAGGGGTCCCAGCCCTTCTCGACCAGCAGATCCTTGGCGCCGTCGGTCAGCTCGAGCTGCAGCTCGCGCTCGGCCATCGACTCGCGGATGCGCAGCAAGAGCAGCTCGACGATCTGCTTGATCTCCTCCTTCTGCAGCTTGTGGAAGACGATCACGTCATCGATCCTGTTGAGGAACTCCGGGCGGAAGACCTTCTTCAGCTCGCCCATGATGCGGTTCTTCATGTCCTCGTAGGTGATGCCCGTCTCGTCATCTGAGACCGCGAAGCCGAGCGGCGTGTTGCGCGCGATCTCGGCGGCGCCGATGTTCGAGGTCATGATCACGATCGCGTGGCGGAAGTCCACCGTGCGCCCCTGGGCGTCGGTCAGGCGTCCGTCCTCGAGGATCTGCAGGAGGATGTTGAACACGTCCGGGTGGGCCTTCTCGATCTCATCGAGCAGCAGCACGCTGTAGGGCTTGCGCCGAACGGCCTCGGTCAGCTGGCCGCCCTCGTCGTAGCCGACGTATCCGGGCGGGGAGCCGACGAGCCGCGAGACGGCGTGCTTCTCCATGTACTCGGACATGTCGATCCTGATCATCGCGTCGTCGTCGCCGAACAGGAACTCGGCGAGCGTCCGCGCGAGCTCGGTCTTTCCGACCCCCGAGGGGCCGAGGAAGATGAACGACCCGGTCGGGCGCTTGGGGTCCTTCAGGCCGGCGCGCGAGCGCCTGATCGCCTTGGAGATGACCTCGATCGCGGGGTGCTGGCCGATCACCCGCTTGTGCAGTTCGTCCTCCATGCGCACGAGCTTCTGGGTCTCGGCCTCGGTCAGCTTGAACACCGGGATGCCCGT
Organism: uncultured Solirubrobacteraceae bacterium; assembly: GCA_963779605.1. GTDB lineage: Bacteria > Actinomycetota > Thermoleophilia > Solirubrobacterales > Solirubrobacteraceae > Palsa-744. The sequence continues at coordinate 136,047 of CAVZYR010000003.1, read as the reverse complement.
CCACATCGAGACGATGTCGGCGATCTCCTCTTCGCCGATCGCCGGGCGCTCGCCGGACTCGCCTGATTCCCACTCCTGCTCGAGCTGGCGTTTCTTGTTGGTCAGCTTGCGCTCCTTGTCGCGCAGCGCGGCGGCCTTCTCGAACTCCTGGGCCTCGATCGCCGCCTCCTTCTCGCGGCGGGTGGTCTCGACCTGGTCCTCGAGCTCGCGGTTGGCCGGAGGCGAGCTCATCGACTTGATGCGCATGCGCGAGGCGGCCTCGTCGATCAGGTCGATCGCCTTGTCGGGCAGGAAGCGGTCGGATATGTAGCGGCTCGCGAGTTCGCCGGCGGCGCGCAGCGCCTCGTCGGTGATCTGCACCTTGTGGTGCTGCTCGTAGCGGTCGCGCAGCCCGCGCAGGATCTCCACGGTCTGGTCGATCGAGGGCTCCTCCACGCGGATCTGCTGGAAGCGGCGCTCGAGCGCCGAGTCGCGCTCCAGGTACTTGCGGTACTCATCGAGCGTGGTCGCGCCGATCGTCTGCAGCTCGCCCCTTGCCAACGCGGGCTTCAGGATCGAGGCCGCGTCGATCGCGCCCTCGGCGGCGCCGGCGCCCACCAGGTTGTGAAGCTCATCGATGAACAGGATGATGTCCCCGCGCTGGGTGATCTCCTTCATCACCTTCTTCAGGCGCTCCTCGAACTCGCCGCGGTACTTCGAGCCGGCGACCAGAGCGGCCAGGTCGAGCGTGTAGATCTGCTTGTTCTTGAGCAGCTCGGGCACGTCGGAGTTGGTGATCCGCTGCGCGAGGCCCTCGACCACGGCGGTCTTGCCGACACCGGGCTCGCCCACCAGAACGGGGTTGTTCTTGGTCCGGCGCGAGAGGATCTGCATGATCCGCTCGATCTCGGTCTCGCGCCCGACGCAGGGGTCGAGCTTGCCTTCGGCCGCCAGCTTGGTGAGGTTTCTGCCGAACTGGTCGAGCAGCTTGGAGGACTTCTTGCCCTCGCCCGGGGCCGAGCCCGAGCCCGAGCCCGAGCCGCCGCCGGACTGGCCCTGGCGGCGCCCGCCCGGCCCCGAGAGCATGCGGATGACCTCGTTTCGGATCTTCTCGGAGTCGGCGTCGAAGTCGAGCAGGATGCGGGCGGCGACGCCCTCGTTCTCGCGTACCAGACCGAGCAGGATGTGCTCGGTGCCGATGTAGTTGTGGCCGAGGCTCAGCGCCTCGCGCAGGGCGAGCTCCAGCACCTTCTTGGCGCGCGGCGTGAACGGGATCTGCCCGGACGTGACCTCCTCGCCGGAGCCGACGATGCGCACGACCTGCGCGCGCACGCGCTCAACGGTGATGTCGAGGCTCTCGAGCACCCGTGCCGCGAGGCCCTCCTCCTCGCGCAGCAGTCCCAACAGGATGTGCTCGGTCCCGATGTAGTTGTGCTTGAGCGTCCGCGCCTCCTCCTGCGCGAGAACGACCACCTGCCGGGCCCGTTCTGTAAATCGCTCAAACATCGTGTAGTTCCTTCCTGCGAGGACGGTGCCTGCTTATGTGGTGGTGTTCCGGCCTTGGGGGCAGTCTACCAACAGGCCAACCTGCCCCGTTGAGCTCATCGTCATCGGCGGCCCACTGCTTGAGAATCGGTCCCCCGGCGGCTGCTTTCCGGGTCGCTCGGAGCCTCAATCGCGCATCGCCGGAAACAGCAGCACCTCGCGGATCGAGTCGCGTTCGGTGAGCAGCATGACCAGCCGGTCGACCCCCACGCCGACGCCTCCCGCCGGCGGCATCCCCTGCTCGAGCGCCTGCAGGAACAGCTCGTCGTAGGGCTGGAACTCCTCCTCGCCGAGGCTCTCGAGCCGCTGCTGGGCCTCGAAACGCTCGCGCTGAACGTCCGCGTCGATGAGCTCGCTGAAGGCGTTGGCTATCTCCACGCCTCCGGCGAACGCCTCCCAGCGCTCGACCAGGCCGGGCTTCGAGCGGTGCCCGCGCGCGAACGGCGACAGCTCGACGGGGTAGTCGATCACGAACGTGGGCTGCTTGAGCGAGGGCTCGACGAGCTTCGACAGCAGCTCGTCGGCCACGCCGAACCAGCTGTCCGCTTTTATCTGGACACCGAGGTCCCGTCGCGAGACCTCCTCGATCAGCGCTTCGGCGTCGGTGTGCGAGAGCACGTCGATGCCGGTGCGCTCGGCGATCGCCTCGGCGAAGCCCACGCGCCGCCAGGGGCGCTCGAAGTCGAGCTCGCCGCTGTAGTCGACCGCCGCCGCGGCGAGGCGCACGAGCTCTTCAAGGCGCCGTGCCTCGTCCTCGTAGTCGGCGTATGCCTCATACCACTCGACCATCGTGAACTCGGGGTTGTGGCGGCTCGAGACGCCCTCGTTGCGGAAGTCCTTGCCCAGCTCATACACGCGCTCGAGCCCGCCGACGATCAGCCGCTTCAGATACAGCTCGGTCGCGATCCGCAGGTACAGGTCGCGGCCGAGCGCGTTGTGATGGGTCGTGAACGGCCGTGCCAGCGCGCCGCCGTAGAGGGGCTGCAGCACGGGCGTCTCGACCTCGATGAAGCCCTGCTGATCGAGATAGGCGCGGATCGCCGAGATGATGCGGGCGCGGTCGGCGAACAGCCGGCGGGCGTCCTCGCTGGCGATCAGGTCGAGCTCGCGCCGGCGATAGCGCGTCTGCACGTCGCTCAGGCCGGCGTGGCGGTCGGGCGGTGGGCGAAGCGCCTTGGCGAGCACCGTGAAGGAGTCCACCCGCAGCGAGATCTCGCCCTTGCGGCTGCGCAGCGGGGCTCCGTCGACGCCGATCAGATCGCCGATGTCAAGCGATGTCAGCCGCTCGAACGCCTCCTTGCCGAGCACGTCGACGCGGGCGTGCAGCTGGAGCTTGCCGCTGCGGTCCACCAGGTCAAGGAAGGCCGTCTTGCCCGCCCCGCGGCGCGCGACGAGGCGTCCGGCCACGCGATGGGCATCCTCGGTTTCCTCACCGTCCTCGAGGTGCTCATAGGCGCTGAGGATCCCCGCGATCGGCTCGACCCCCGGGAAGGCGTAGGGAAAGGCGTCCGGGTCCGACTCGCGCAGGCGCCCGGCCTTCGCCCGGCGCTCTGCGATCAGCTCGGGCAGGCCGTGCCTGGCGGACTCGCCGGCCGGGGGTGCCTGCTCGCTTCCGCTCATGGCGGCGAGCCTACTTGAGGCCGACGTCGATCTTCGTGATCTTCAGCTTGCGCGCCGGGCCGCGCGGCACCTTCACGGCGACCGTCTCGTTGCGCTTTCGCCCGAGCAGGGCACGCCCCACCGGCGACTCGTTGGAGAGCTTGTGCTCTTCCGGGCGGGCCTCCGCCGAGCCCACGATCGTGTACTTCACCGACTTGCCCGTCTTTTCGTCTTTGACGTGCACCACTGAGCCGACCTGCACCACGTCGGTCGACAGGTCCTCCGTCTGGATCACCGTCGCCATGCGCAGCTTCTCGGCCAGCATCGCGATCCGGCTCTCGAGCATCGCCTGCTCGTTCTTGGCGTCGTCGTACTCGGAGTTCTCGGTGATGTCCCCGAACTCCCTCGCCTCCTTGATGCGCTCGGCCACCTCGCGGCGCTTCTCGGTGGACAGCAGCTCGAGTTCGGCCTTGAGCTTCGTAAGGCCTTCAGGGGTGAGGATGACGTCCTTCGGCATGTGACCCTCGATCGCGGGTTGACAGTTCGGCCGGCGACAGACAAATCCCCGCTTCAAAAGCGGGGATGCCGCGGCCCGGGGGGCTTCAGCGAGCGCAGCAGTATAGCGGGGCCCACGCGCCCTGCGGGCGAAATCACACCGCCAGCGCCACCGGCCAGCGCGCCGGGTCGAGCAGGCCGCCGACCTGTGTGAGCGTCTCCGCCGTCTGCAGCGATCTCAGCAGTCTCCTGGCGGCGGCGGCGTCGAGCTCGAGGCGCTCGATATACCAGGGATAGAACTTGCGCAGGTAGCGCGTGGCGCGCTCGCGACCGAGGTGCTCGGCCGCGCGCGCGATCGTCCAGTCGAGCTCGCCCAGCACCTCCGCCTGCGTCGGCGCGAGCTCGCGCCCTTCCAACAGCTCGGTGAACAGCCAGGGATTGCCGAGCGACCCCCGCGCGAGCATCACCGCCGCGGCGCCGGTCCGCGCGAACGCCTCGCGCGCGCTGGCGGCGTCGTCAAGCCCCCCGGTGAGGATCACCGGCGCCTGAAGCGAGGCGACCAGGCGCGCCGTCAGCTCGTAGTCGGGCCTGCCCCGGTGCTGGACCGCCGCCGAGCGCGGATGAAAGGCGATCGCGGCTACGCCGGCCTCGTCCACCAGGCGATGCGCCAGCTCAAAGCCGCTCGTCTCGCCGGCGCGCACACCCGAGCGAAGCTTCGCCGTCACCGGCAGCGCGCCGCGCTCGCCGACGGCCCCCTCGACGGCCGCCCGCGCGACCACGACCGCGCGATCAGGGTCGTCCAGCAGCGCCGCCCCGGCGCCGGTCTTCGCCACCTTCGCCACCGGGCAGCCCATGTTGATGTCGATCGCGTCGGCTCCCACGCGCGCCACGTGGGCCGCCGCCGAGCGCATCATCGCCGGGTCCTCGCCGAACAGCTGGATCGACACCGGCCCGCCCGCCCGCTCGCGCGGGTCGATGCGCAGCATCTCCGAGCAGGTCTTCGCGTTGCCGTAGTGCACAGCGTAGGAGGAGACCATCTCTGAGACCGTCATGCCCGCGCCGTAGCGCTTGGCCTGCAGGCGCACGAACCAGTTGCCGATCCCCGCCAGCGGCGCGAGCAGCACGCGGTTGGGGACCTCGAGCGCGCCCAGCTTCCAGGGGTCGTTCAGCGAGGGCATCCTCCCAATGCTAGGTGTTGCGTTCGTGCAGCAGGCGCAGGCCGGTGAGCGTGAGCAGGTCGTCCACCTCGTCGAGCTCCTCGGTGTAGGGCACGACCAGCGGCGCGAGGCCGCCCGTGGCGATCACCTCGGCGCGCTGTCCGATCTCCTCATAGAGGCGGCGCAGGATCGCGTCGATCGCGCCCGCGTAGCCGAACACGACACCGGAGCGGATCGCGTCGATCGTGTTCTTGCCGATCACGCTCTTGGGCGGCGCGAGATCGACCTTGGGCAGCCTCGCGCCGCGCTCTGAGAGCGCGTCGAGTGAGATCTCGATACCCGTCATCAGCGCGCCGCCGATGTACTCGCCATCGCCCGAGACGACATCGAAGGTGGTCGCGGTGCCGAAATCGACGCACACCGCCGGCCCCCCGAAGCGCTCGCGGATGGCGACGGCGTTGACCAGCCGGTCGGCGCCGATCTCGCGCGGGTTGTCATAGCGGATCGCCATGCCCGTCTTCGTGCCCGGGCCGACGGCGTGCATCTCCTGCGCCAGATAGCGGCTCGCCATCGCCGTCCACTCGGGCTCGAGCTGGGGCACGGTGGAGGACACGATCGAGGCATCGATGTCCTTGAAGCCGTATCCGCGCAGCTCGAGCAGGTTGCGCAGGGCGGCGCCGAGCTGGTCGGCCGTCGACTGGCGCACGGTCGCAAAGCGCCAGTGCTCGAGCAGATCCTCGCCACGGAAGGCGCCGAAGTGGGTCTGCGTGTTGCCAACGTCAACCACCAGCAGCATGCCTGGCATTATGCTCGGAGGAGCGATGACGCAGACGCCCGGAAAGCTCCAGCGCCGGCGGGCCGACCCGCCGGCCCTGTCCGTGGGCTCCTGAGAGGCGGCAATGCGCACGCTCGACCCCAACTCGCTTGCTCAGCACGTGGACCGCCTGTACCGCGCGGCCTGGGCCCTGTGCGGCTCACGCGAGGACGCCGAGGACCTCGTCCAGGAGACCTTCGCGCGCGTGCTCCAGCGCCCGCGCGTGCTGAGGGGGGACGACGAGCTCTACTACCTGATGCGCGTCCTTCGCAACACCTTCCTGACCAGCCGTCGCACGGCGGGACGGCGCCCGCAGACGGTCGCCACGCTCGAGGACGTCGTCGCGGCCGACCCCCGCCCGATGCGCCAGCCCGAGCGTGCGCTCGAGATGCAGGAGGTGTATGCGACGATCGCCGAGCTGCCCGAGGACTTTCGCATGGCGCTCGTCGCGGTGGACGTGCTCGGCCTCTCCTACCGCGAGGCCTCTCGTGCGCTGCGCGTGCGCGAGTCGACCGTCACCACGAGGCTGTTCCGGGCGCGCAAGCAGGTCGCGGGGAAGCTCCTGCCCGAGCCCATCGGCGGCCCGAGCCGGGGCGGTCGCAGTGCCAAGGATGCGCGCGAGCCGAGGCCGGGCGCGGGCGAGCCGGCCTCCGCCGCGACGCTCCCGGCGCCCGAGGCGAGAGCAGCACAATCGGCCCGGCGGGAAGAGACGCGCGCCGGCGGAGTCTCTGAGGGTAGGCGAACATCGTGAGCAGACCGCGTCCCCGCAATGAATCCGAGCTGGTCGAGTATGTGCGCTCGAGCGATGTCCGCGCTCCGGATGAGCTGCAGCGCAAGGTGGACGCGCTCATCGACGCCCGCTCGCCCGCCGCTCGCCGGGGCCTGAGCGCCGATCGCGAGGGCCCGACGGGCCGCTCGCGGTTCGCGCTGGGCTTCGCCGCGACGATCGCGATCGCCGCGGTTCTCGTCGTCGTCGTGGCGGGCGGGCTGAGCGGAGGTGGCTCCACCACGCCCAGCGTGCGCCAGACGGCCGCGCTCACCCTGCGCGGCGCGACCGCGCCGGCGCCCGCCGAGAGCATGAGCCACCGCGGCCAGCTGGCCGTCGCCGTGGACGGCGTCGCCTTCCCCTACTGGGAAGACCACTTCGGCTGGCGCTCCACCGGCGCCCGCAGCGACCGCGTCGGCGGCAGGGCGGTGACGACGGTGTTCTACGAAGACGCCCGCGGGCGGCGACTGGGTTATGCGATCGTCGCCGGCGCGCCGGCGCCACAGACGAGCGGTGGCGCTGTGGTCTGGCGTAAGGGAGTCCCCTACCGCCTGCTGAGCGAGAACGGCACCCACGTGATCACCTGGCTGCGCAACGGCCATCTGTGCGTGGTGTCCGGGCGCGGCGTGGACAACGCCACGCTGCTTCGTCTGGCCAGCTGGGTCGATTCCGGCGCCGTCGCCTCCTGAGAGCGCTCAGCCGGCAGTGAGCCGCAGCGGCGGGCCGGCCCAGCGAACCCCCTCATCCGGCGCCAGCGCCGCCAGCGCGTCGGCCAGGCGCGTGCCGTCGGGCGCGCGCAGATCGAAATCCAGCTCGAGCGCCGGGATCAGGACGAAGCGGCGGCTGAGGAGCTGCTCGTGGGGCAGGCGCATGCGCTCCTCGCTGAGCGCGATCCCGCCCAGCAGCAGGATGTCGATGTCGATCGCGCGCGGGCCATGGCGCACGCCCTGATCGCGCCGGCCGAGCTCACCCTCGAGGCGCTTCAGCTCGCCGAGCAGCTCGAGCGGCTCGAGCGCCGTCCTCATCAGCAGGCAGGCGTTCAGGAAGCTCGGCTGCTCGAGCACCTCGCCGACCGGATCGGTGTCGTAGGTCGATGAGCTGGCGCTCGGCTCAACGCCGATGCCCGGCAGCGCGTCCACGGCCGCCTGCAGCTGCGCGCGCCGCTCGCCGAGGTTCGAGCCGAGTCCGAGCAGTCCGACGCGCGTGGGCATGCCGGGCAAGCTACCTTCGCGCGTGCGGCGAGCGCGCGCGGCGCCTCAGGAACGCGTCGTCTCGAGGCCCGCGCCAGCCACCCTCCTGGCCATCGCCTCAGCCAGGGCCAGGAGCCCCGAGAGCGGACGCACCATCACCGTGAAGTCCTCGATCAGGCCATCTGCGTCGATGCGCAAAAGGTCGATGCCCTCGACCTCCTTGCCGGCGACCGTGGCGCGGAAAATCAGCCCGTGCGCTCCCTCGGTCTCGAGCTCGTCGGTGTAGCGGAAGTCCTCGAACACCTGCGAGACCTCCCCCAGCACCCCCGAGACGGTCTCGCGTCCGACGAACGGATGAAAGGTCACGGGGCTGTGGAAGACGATCTCGGGGGAGAACAGCACGGCGGCCCCAGCGAGGTCTCCGCGCTCCACCGCTGAACGGAAATCGTCCGCTGCGCTCATGCCAGAACCCTACTCAGTTCTCGGATTCACGCCAGACCTCGACCGATACCTCATCCACGGTCAGGGCGATCGGGGGCTCGGGCTTGCTCGCCTTCACCCACACGCCCTCGAGCGCGTAGTCGGCGAGCAGGCGGTCGGCGATCGTGCTGCACAGCCGCTCGAGCGTGTTGTGGGAGCGCTGCTGTGCGACCAGGGCCACCAGCTGGCAGACCTCCGCGTAGTCGACCGTGTCCTCGATCGAATCCGTCACGGTGGCGTCGGTTTCGCCGACGTCCAGCCGCAGGTCGAGGACCAGCCGCTGCCCGACCTCGCGCTCGGCCTCGCTGACCCCGTGGTGGGTGTACAGCGACAGGCCTGTGATCTCGACGGTGACGGACTCGACCGTCTCCTCGCGATCGTCCTCGCCGCCCTGATCCTCGCCGTCTAGCTCCTCGGAGTCGTCACCCGTCTCCTCGCCGTCCATCGCTCGTCCAAGGTAGCAGCCGCCACCGACAGCGCGGCGCGCACGGGCGCGACGTCGTGCACGCGAAACACGCGCGCTCCGCGCTCGAACGCGAGCACGTTCGTGGCGATCGTCCCGGGCAGCCGCCGGGCGAGCTGATCGGGGGCGCCGGAGCCCTCGGCGGCGGCGATGATGCGCCCGAGAAAGCTCTTGCGCGAGGTCCCGACGACGAGCGGGCGCCCCAGCGCGGTCAGCTCATCCAGGCGCTCGAGCAGCTCCAGATTGTGCGCGACCGTCTTTCCGAAGCCGATGCCCGGGTCGAGCAGGATCAGCTCCTCGCGGATGCCCGCGCCCACGGCGGCCGCCAGACGCTCTTCGAGGAACGCCATCACCTCATCGACCACATCGGTGTAGCGGGGGTCCTTCTGCATCGTGCGCGGCTGCCCGAGCATGTGCATCAGACAGCATTCGGCCCCGCCGTCGGCGACCACGCCCGCCATCTGCGGATCGGCGCGCAGCGCGCTCACGTCGTTGACGAGGCTCGCGCCGGCCTCGAGGGCAGCGCGAGCGACGGACGCCTTGGAGGTGTCGATCGAGATCTGCGGGCGCTCGGCGCCCCAGTCGTGCGCGGCGATCCCGCCCACCACGGGCAGCACGCGGCGCAGCTCCTCATCCTCTGAGACCGGCTCGGCACCCGGGCGCGTGGACTCGCCGCCGACATCGACGATCTCGGCTCCCTCGCGCACGAGTGAAACGGCGTGCGCGACCGCGGCGTGCGCGTCCATGTACAGGCCGCCGTCGGAGAACGAGTCCGGCGTCACGTTGAGGATCCCCATCAGCCGGAAGCCGGTGCTAGAGATGGCGGGCCTTCAGGTTCGTATCAGGCCAGCTCGGGGCGCTCTGGGTCTGAGCCCCTGAGCTCGGCGGTACCGCCGGCCAGGCCCGGGCGGGGAATCGTGCGCGGCGTTTCGCGTTCGGCCCGATCCGCCGGGGCCGTCGGCGCGGGCAGCTCGGGCCCGGGCTCGGACTTCTCCTCGACGCCGAACACCTCCTCCTCGGACTTGCCCGCGAGCAGCGCCAGGAACTCCTCCTTCTCGATCGTCTCGCGCTTGACGAGGATCTCGGAGATCTTGGTCAGGTCGTGCTGGTGCTCGGTGAGGATGTCCTTCGCGCGCTGATGCGCGGACTCGATGATGCGGCGCACCTCATCGTCGATCTCGCGCGCGATCTCGTCAGAGTAGTCGGGCTCGGTGGAGAACTCCCTCCCGAGGAACGGCTGGCCGTGGTCGTGGCCGAACACGCGCGGGCCGAGCTTGTCGCTCATGCCGAAGCGCATCACCATCTGCTTGGCGGTGGCCGTCACCTTCTCGATGTCGTTGGAGGCGCCGGTGGTGATCTCGCTGAACACGAGCTCCTCGGCGGCCCGTCCCCCGAGGGTCATCGCCATCGTGTCCTTGAGCTCCGCGCGGGTGGTCAGGAAGCGGTCTTCCTGGGGCATCGAGATCGTGTATCCGAGCGCCTGCCCGCGGGAGATCACCGAGATCTTGTGCACGGGGTCGGAGTGCTCGAGGAAGTGGCCCACGAGCGCATGCCCCATCTCGTGGTAGGCCGTGATCAGGCGCTCCTTCTCGCTCATCACGCGCGTCTTCTTCTCGGGGCCGGCGATCACGCGCATGATCCCCTCCTCGAGCTCTTCCTGGCCGATCTCGCGCTTGCCCGTGCGGGCCGACAGGAGGGCGGCCTCGTTGATCAGGTTGGACAGATCGGCGCCGGTGAAGCCGGGCGTCTGACCGGCGAGCGCGTCGATGTCGATCACCTTCGCGAGCGGCTTGCCGCGCGTGTGCACCTCGAGGATCTTGGCCCGCCCCTTGCGGTCGGGGCGGTCGACAGCGATCTGGCGGTCGAAGCGCCCGGGGCGCAGGAGCGCGGGGTCGAGGATGTCGGGCCGGTTGGTGGCGGCGATCATGATGATGTTGTCCTTCGCCTCGAACCCGTCCATCTCGACGAGCAGCTGGTTGAGCGTCTGCTCGCGCTCGTCGTGGCCGCCGCCGAGACCCGCGCCGCGGTGGCGCCCGACGGCGTCGATCTCGTCCATGAAGATGATGCAGGGGCTGTTCTGCTTGGCCTGCTCGAACAGGTCGCGCACGCGCGAGGCGCCGACGCCGACGAACATCTCGACGAAGTCAGAGCCCGAGATCGAGAAGAACGGCACGCCCGCCTCGCCGGCGACCGCACGCGCCAGAAGCGTCTTGCCGGTTCCCGGCGGCCCGTACAACAGGACCCCCGTCGGGATCCTCGCGCCGAGCGCCTGGAACTTCTTCGGATTCTCGAGGAATTCCTTGATCTCGTGAAGCTCCTCCACGGCCTCGTCCACGCCGGCGACGTCGCGGAAGGTGATCTTGGGCGAATCGGCCGACATGCGCTTGGCGCGCGACTTGCCGAACGACATCACTTTCGAGCCGCCACCCTGGACCTGGTTCATCAGGAAGATCCAGAAGCCCAGGAAGATCACGAACGGCAGGATGTACGTCAGCAGGCTGAGAAGCGCTGAGCTCTTTTCCGATTCGACGTTGAAGGGGACGCTGTATACGCGCAGCTCCTTGAACAGTTCGGGCGTCGTCTGGTCGGTGTAGCCGACTTCGTAGCTTTCCTTGTTCTTCAGCGTGACCGAGAGCGCTTTGCCCTTGTTCTTGAGCTCAACCGACTTGACTTCGCCCTGCGGGATCTCTTTGGAGGTCAGCGTCTGGTAACTGTGCGAGCGGTGCGTGGTCGCGCCCGGATTGACCAGTTTGACGGCCAGGAACGCCAGCACCACGACGATGAGGATGGGGAACGCGGCGCTCTTGAAGAAACGACTCATAGCGAGGTCCTGGGGCTCCTGGCACCCTCTGAGGTTATGGCCACCAGGCCCCTAGAGTACCATGGGAACCGGGTCTTTACGGCGATCGACAGGGCGCGTGCGGCGCCCCGAGCGGAGCCGAATCTAGCGCTCGAGCACCGCCACGAACGGGAGGTTGCGGTGGCGCTCGGCGTAGTCGAGCCCATAGCCGACGACGAAGCGGTCGGGGATCTCAAAGCCCACATAGCGCGTCGGCAGATCGACCTTGCGCCGCTCGGGCTTGGTCAGGAGCGCGCACACCTCGAGCGTGCGCGGATTGCGCGAGCCCAGGTTGCGCATCAGGTACTGCAGCGTCAGCCCGGAATCGACGATGTCCTCGACGATCAGGACATCGCGTCCTTCGATCGCGACATCGAGATCCTTGAGGATTCGCACGACCCCGGATGAATCCGTGGCCGAGCCGTAGGAGGCCACCGCCATGAAGTCGACCTCGACCGGGATGTCGATGAAGCGCATCAGGTCGCTCAGGAAGAACACCGCCCCCTTCAGCACCCCCACGAGCAGCAGCGAGCGCCCGGCGTAGTCCTGTGAGATCTCCGCGCCCAGCTCGACCACGCGGCGCTGCAGGTCATCGGCGGCGACGAGCACCTCTCCGACTGCGGGCTCGGCTGCGACGCGCGCGGGAGTGGCCACGCCGGGGAGTCTAGTCCGAGCGAGGCGGAAGCCTCTTCATCGAAAGCACACCGCCCGCGATCACCGCCGCGGCCTGGCCCCCCACGTGCAGCTCCGCCTCACCGCCGCGGCGGTGAAGCGCGAGGATCTCCTGCACGCGATCGCCCGCCTGCGGGACGTAGGCGCCGGTGGCCTCCTCGGCGAGGCGCACGACGATCAGGCGCGCGAGCGCCGCGGGCATCGCCTCAAGGCGGCTGATCGCGACCTCCCTGCGTCCGCGAAGCTCGGCCGAGACGAGCCCGTCCAGGAGCTCTGTCTCCTCGCGCAGCAGCGCGGCCGTTCTCAGCACGTTCGACTCGGCTGCCGGATGCACCGCCCGCAGCGCCCCCACCAGCGCGTTGCGCACGCGCGCGCGGGCGAACTGCTCGGCGTCGTTGCTCTCGTCCTCACACCACGCCAACCCGCGCGCTTCGCAGTAGGCCCGCGTCTGTTCGCGGGTCACGCCCAGGAGCGGGCGGATCAGGCGCCCCTCGCTTGCCACCATCCCCTGCAGCGCCCGCCTGCCCGGCGAGGCGGCCAGCCGGTAGAGGATCGTCTCGACCTGGTCTGAGGCGGTGTGCCCGGTCGCGATCAACGCGTCGCCGGCCTCGGCCATGCGCGCGGCGGCGCGATAGCGCACCTCGCGCGCCCACGCCTGCAGGTTGCCCGCGGGACCTGCCCCGGCGCCCGCCGACGGCGCGGGCCCGCGCTCGCGCACGACCTCGAGATCGACGCCGAGCCGCTCGCACAGCGCGACGCAGTGGCGCTCCTCGGCATCGGCGTGCTCGCGCAGGCCGTAGTTGACGTGAAGCGCGCTCACGTCGCCGGGCTCTGACAGCGCGACCGCCACGTCGAGCAGGCAGACCGAGTCGCGCCCACCCGAGAGCATCGCCACGACCGGGCGGTCCTGGGCCAGAAGGCCCCCGGCGCGGACCGCCTCGCGCACCCGCGCGGCCCCGGCGCCCATCGGCTCGGCGCCCATCGGGCTAGCGCCGGGCGGCCGAGGCGATGAACAGCTCGGTCGGCTCGGAGAACCCCTTCAGGCCGACCTCGCCGATGCGGTCGAACTCGAGCCCGTCGACGCCGGCGGCCACATCCACGACCGGGCGTGTCACCAGCACCTCGCCGCCGCCCGCCCGCGCCACCACGCGCGCCGCCTGGTTGACCTCGCGCCCGTAGTAGTCGCCGTCGCGATACAGCGCCTGCCCGTAGTGGATGCCGATCCGCGGCGGCGGCTCCCCGTCGAGGATGCGCGCCTGCAGCTCGACCGCCCACCCGGTCAGCGCGGCCGGGTCCGAGCCCACCACCATCACCTCATCGCCGAGCGTCTTGATCACGCGCGCGTCGAGCGGCAGGCTCTGTTCGACCGCATCGACGAACCGCTCGACGATGCCGACGGCCTCCTCATCGCCCTGCTCGACGGTCAGGCGCGTGTAGCCGGCGAGGTCGGCGAAGGCGATCGCCACGCGCAGGCGCCCGGCCTCGCCGGCGCTCGCGTCGAGGTCGGTCTCATCGGCCTCCATGTGGCCGACGATGTCCTGCTCGACGAAGTGCGCGAGGAAGCGGCCGTGCAGATATGTCATGAGCGGCGCGGCGAACGGCAGAACCTCACGCGTGAGGCCCTCCATCTCCTCGCCGATCTCGACCCCGGGGACGCCCTCACGCATCAGCGGCTCGTGGACATACAGGTGGAACAGGCGCACCTCGGCGTCGGCGATCTGGGCGATCGCCTGACCGTACACGCGCAGGATCTGCAGGTAGGCGCCCGCGGGGAACCCGGCCGCGAGCATCGCGGCGGCGTACTTCATGATCTCGAGGTCTTCGTCTGAGACCGTCTCGAGCGACAGCGCGCTCAGCCCCATCGTCTGGAACATCCGTTCGATCAGCTCCGGCTTCAGCCCGGCCTCCTGGGCGGCCTCCTCGAGCGTGTAGCGGCCCTCCGAGCCGCTCAGCAGGTTCTCGATCGGGCCGACCGCCAGCTGGCCCTTGTCGCTGGCCTGCTTGATCTCCGCGAGCGTGTGCCCGCGCGCGCGCAGCCGCGCCACGAGCCGCACGTAGGCGATCGCGGCCGGCGTCCAGGTGCCGTCGAAGCCCGGCACGAGGCCCTTCTCGAGCCAGCGCCTGACCGTCCCCGGCGACACGCCCACGCGCGCGGCGACCTGCGCGAGCGTCAGCTCGCCTCCCTTACTCACGGGGTCGTCTCCGGATTTGGCCACTCAGGCGCGCGAGGAGACGGACTTTCCCATGCACCGCAGTCTAAAGTCGAAGCCGGTGTCGCACAGCGCCCCCCTGCACCTGCGCCCGACCGCGACCCTGGCCGAGCGCGTGCTTCTGCCGGGCGACCCCGGGCGCGCCCTCGCGCTCGCCCAGGCGCTGTTGGCGGAGCCGCTGATGTTCAACCACTACCGCGGCCTATGGGGCTACACCGGGGCCGCGTCCGACGGCGAGCCGCTGACGATCCAGGCCACCGGCATGGGCGGACCCTCGGCGGCGATCATCCTCACCGAGCTGATCGCCCTGGGCGCCCGCCGCGCGATCCGCGTCGGTACCTGCGGCGCGCTCGACCCGGGCCTCGAGCTCGGCGGGCTCGTGGTCGCGCGCGAGTCGATCTGCGCAGACGGCACCTCGCGCGCCCTCGGCGCGGGCGAGCGCGTGAGCGCGGACGCCGCGCTGACGGACGCGCTGATCGCCGGCGCGCCCGCCGCCCGAGCCGGCACGATCGTGAGTGTCGACCTCTTCTATGAGAGGCGCCGGGAGCGCCAGAGCCATCCCGCGCTGGCGGTCGAGATGGAGGCCGCCGCCCTGTTCGCGGTCGGGGCGGCCGCCGAGGTGCCCGTCGCCTGCGTTCTCTGCGTGTCCGACACCTTCGGGGAAAACGGCGCGCGCCGGCGCATCGACGACGACTCCCTGCTCACGGCCGCCGAGGCGATGGGCAGGGCCGCCGTCGCGGCGCTCGCGCCGTGAGCGCTCAGCGCTTCTTGGGCTTCGATTTTCCCGCCTGCCGGCCGCGCCCGGCCGCCTTCGCGGAGGAGCCGCCGGCGCGGGCCTTGACGCTGTTCTCGGCGCCGGCCGGCTCGCCGGCCTGGGCGCTCAGCCGCTTCGTCAGCGCCGCCAGCTGATCCTCGATCGCGGCAAGACGCGCGTCGACGGCGCTCGGCGCGAGCGCACGGTCGAGACGCTGCACGCCGTCCTCGATGCCCTCCAGCCTGTGCGAGACCGAGCGCAGCCTGCGCGTCAAGCGTTCGATGTCCGCCGCCGACGGGATGTTGAGAGCACCCATCGCGACCTCCTGCGCCTGGGCGGCCTTCTCGCGCGCGTCGAACGCGCGTCCGATCGCCCCCGTGAGCAGGGGGTTCTCGAGCAGCTCCGAGAGCGCCCTGCCGAGCCGGTCCTCGGTCGAACCGCTCAATCGCTCACGCAGGTTTCTGGCGACATTGCTCCCGTCGGACATCCGCTGCTCCCGGTGGTCGTTCTGTGTAGGGCCCTGACGGACCCCGGGCCCGCCGCGTGCACGGCTCGGGGGAAGGATACGGTGAAGCCATGCCCGAGCAGCTGTTCCTGTTCATCCAGATGGAGTTCCCCTGGGCGCTCGGACCGCCCGACGGGCGCTACCTGCTGCGCGCACTGCTGGATGCAGAGCCCGAGCACGTCGTCGTGCTCAACACGCTCGGCGCGCGCCGATCCGCGGACGGCGCCCGGCGCCCGGCGCGCCGGCGGGGACGCCTCGGCCGGCCCGCGGCGCGCACTCCGGCCACACCCGAGCCCGCCAGCGTGGCCACGGCGCGCGCGACGATCGTCGACCCGATCTCCGTCTCCGCCGAGCGCCAGGCACAGGCCTGGCTGAAGGACCTCGACCCCTCACACGACGTGGACGGCGCCGTGGCGGTGCTCAACCGCCTGCTGCACAGTCATCGAATCGCAACCGCCGACCCCTACATCCACGAGGTCTCGCCCGCCCAGGCGCTCGTGATCAGGGCCGGATGGGGCGAGGGCGAGCAGGTCGCCTACGGGCGCTGGCTGCACGCACGCGAGCTGCCGGCCGCGGCCGCCGGCAATCGGAGATCGCCCGCCAGAGGCGCCGGCCGGCGGCGTCTCGGCGGCCGGGGTCGCACCGCCGCGCTGCGCCCGGAAGAGCGTCTGGCCGAAATGCTCGCCGCGCGGGGACGGCCGCTGCTGTGCGAGGAGCTGACGCTGCGCGCGCGCCTTGACCTCGACCAGGGCCGGCCGGCCCACGCGGCGATCGAGCTCGATCGCGCCCTCTCATTGGGGCTGACAGAGCTGCGCGGCGAGGAGCGCCAGGATCTGGCGCTGCGGATCGCGGAGCTCGACCAGCTGCGCGAGGGGGTCTCGCGGCAGGCACGGGCGGCCATGCCCGGCGACGAGGACTCGCCCGATCAGGAGGTCGTGCGCCACGCGCTCGAGCGTCTGGAAGCGGCGCTGCGCGCGCGCACGGCGCCCGGTCTAGGCTGAGGTTGGCAATGGATCCCACGAGGACAGCGATCGGCACCTGGAGCGGGGGCCGCTTCATGCACTTCGGCGAGCCCCTCTCCGAGGCCCGCTTCACGGCCCTCGTGCGACCCGGCGGCGGCATCGACACGGTCATCACCGCCGACGCCTACGGCGCCGGCGAGGCCGACCTCTTGCTCGGACGCGCGCTCGCCGGGGTGGACCGCGACAGCTACTGCCTGATCGGGGCGATCGGGCACGACTTCTACGCCGGTGAGCGCGACGGCGCCAAGGGCTTCCCCCGCTTCACGGACCCCGCGCTGCGCGGGCCGCGCGCATATGGCGACTACATCCGCTCCGCCGCCGAGCGAAGCCTCGAACGCTGCGGCGTCGAGCGATTCGACCTCCTGATGCTCCACAATCCCGACCGCATCGGCTACACGAGCCCGGCCGTGTGGGAGGGAATGCGCGCGGTCCGCGAGGCCGGGCTGACGCGGATGCTCGGGGTCGCGCCCGGCCCGGCGAACGGCTTCACGATCGATCTGATCGACTGCCTCGAGCGCTACTCGGCCGATATCGACTGGGCGATGATCATCCTCAACCCGCTCGAGCCCTGGCCCGGCGAGCTCGTGCTCGACGCCGCCGCCACCCACGGCGTGAACGTGATCACCCGGGTGGTGGACTACGGCGGGCTGTTCCACGACGACGTCCTCGAGGGACACGCCTTCGCCGAACACGACCACCGCCGCTTCCGTGCCGACGGCTGGGTCAGCGATGGGCGTGAGAAGCTCGAGCGCATGCGCCCCTATGCCGAGCGCCACGGGCTCACGATGCTGCAGCTCGCGTGCGTCTGGAACCTCGCGCAGCCGGCCGTTCGCAGCGTGGCGCCCACGCTGATCCAGGAGAGCGGCGCCGGCGCGCGCCCGATCGAGCAGAAGCGGGCCGAGCTCGCCGCGCTCGCGAGCGGCGCGGCGGCGGGAGCCGACCCCGGCGCTCAGCTGAGCGACGAGGAGGTGCGCGCGATCCGGGCGATCGGCGACAACAGCGGCAGCATGACGCTCAAGGGCGGGAGCCCAGAACACGAGGGACCTCCACGGCCGGACCGTTGGGGACTGGACGACGAGCTCTCGGCCGTCGCCGTGCGCTGGGGCATAGACCCCGCACGCACCCTCGTCAAGCACGAGGTCACAACCGTCAACCAGTGAGGGAGCAGCGGCAATGAGCATCGACGCGAGCGCAATCAAGCAGGGCCAGAAGATGATGTGGTCGATCGGCGACTATCCCGATCTCGCCAAGAACATCCAGGCCGTCGCCGACGTGCTCGTGGAGCGCTGCGGCGCCGCGCCCGGCCAGGATCTGCTCGACGTGGCCACCGGTACCGGCAACGTCGCCATCCCCGCGGCGCTCGCCGGCGCGAGCGTCACGGGCCTCGATCTCACGCCCGAGCTGCTGGAGGTCGCCCGCCGCCGGGCGAGCGATGCGGGCGTCGATGTGAACTTTCATCGAGGGAGACGCCGAGGAGCTGCCGTTCGAGGACGACTCCTTCGATCGCGTCACCTCCTGCTTCGGCGTGATCTTCGCTCCCCGCCAGGCCCACGCCGCGAGCGAGCTCACGCGGGTCGCCCGCCCCGGCGCAACGGTCGCGCTCGCCGCCTGGACGCCCGAGGGCCTCAACGGCCGCATGTTCGCCACGATCGGCTCATACATGCCCCCGCCGCCGCCCGGGTTCCAGTCGCCGGTGCGCTGGGGCGAGGAGGACTACGTGCGCTCGCTCTTCTCCGACAGCGGCGCCGAGCTGGACTTCGAGCGCCGCATGGTCACCTTCACCCACGACTCGCCCGAGAGCTGGGTGGAATACAACGAGCGCGTGCTCGGCCCGGCGATCATGGCCAAGACGGCGCTCGAGCCGCAGGGACGCTGGGAGGATCTGAAGGCCGAGCTGACCGCGATGTACGCGGACAGCAACCAGAGTGACGACGGCACCTTCGCCGCATCCGCTGAGTACCTGGTAACGCTGACGCGGATGCCGGCCTGAGTTATCTCATGCGTTGTAATCGACGTCGCTCTGCGCCAACCCGATCGGCGGCACAGAGCGACGTCCTTCAGCTGGAGACGAACGGCTCCGGCTAGAGAACTCCGTGAAGCACCATCGACAACCCGACGTCGATGGCATCAGCCTGCTGCCCGGTGGCGTTCGGATGCAGCGGGACGCCGGTGAGCGAGCCGTTGATCGGTTCGATCCAGCGCTTGCCGACGGCTTCGCACGCGTTGTGGCCGATACTCGGTGTGAACGTGTCCACGAAGGTGTCGTGGTTTGCGATCGCACCGGCCTTTTTCAGTGCGTTGCCCTGCTGCTCGATTTCGCGGAACCACGTCAGATCACCCGTTGTCCACGGGATCGCGGTGGGACAGAAGCCATTCGCGGGTGTGATCTCCGGGTAGCCGACGACGAACACCTTCGCGCTAGGCGAGAGCGCGCGAATCTCTGCCAGCGCCGCGTTCGCGGGCGCCACGTCCGCGCTGAGCGAGGCTTGCACGAACGATTCGAGCTCCGCCTTACACGGTGCCCCAACGTTCCCATGCGCCGCCAACCAGGCGCCGTCGATCTCTATGCATCCCACGAGCAGCGTCCCAAACGTGTTGAAGTCGTTTCCGCCCATGCCCAGTGACACGACGTTCGTGGTGGAACTCAGAGCGTTGAACTGGGGCGGCGTGATTCCCGGAAACTGTTCGTTTGTGAAGTTTTCGGTCTTGGCGCCGCCGCAACTCACATCCGTCAGCGAAAGGTGAAGGACGGACGCGATCAGATGTGGATAGTTCGCGGCCGACTGACCGCACTGGGCCGGAGCCGTCGGTGAAACGGGCGCGATGCCCGGACCGGCGGTGTATGAGTCTCCCATCGCTACATAAGAGAGTCCGGTGGCATTCGCTACTGACGGTAGACACACGCTGAGCATGCCCACGACCAGGACGAGCATGACATTGAAGTGAAGTCGGCCACGTCCCAGCCGCCAACCTCCGACGCGCCGTCCATGACGGATCTGTCTCATCTCCCTCTCCCTCTCGAGTGGTTTGAACCGGGTTACACGCCGCACTCTCCGTCACCAACAGAAGAGGCAGCCATCGCTACGGTAGTCGCTCCTCGCTGCTCGCGCGCCACTTCGCGGACGCACCTCAGAGCGCCCACGACGCACGCTGATCGCGAGTCCTAGGCGACGACCCGTCGCCGCGTCGCGGGCACGCGCCGGTGGAGCTTCGCTGGAGTCCCGCGCCCTGGAGGGCGCCCGCCCTGCGAGCTCAGAAGCTGGAGGCGATCGGAGCGCTCACAGGCATGCATGTGGCCGCCGAGCGTCGATAGAAAGCAGACGCCGGCGCATCCCAGGCGGGCGTCCTCAACGACCCAGACGTTGCCCGCCAGCCTGATCACGTCGCCTGGCAGGACCTCGTCGGCGCGCACATCCGCGTGCCCCGCGGCAAGCTGCTTGGCAAGCGCCTGCGTACGCCGGGCGCGGTTGCGCCGAGCCTCAGGCAGGTGGTTGAAGCGCCAGCTGATCGCATCGAAGGCTGTGGATTCTGCGTACATCTTCTCGGGGACTTGATTCCCCTTTTCGTCGTTCGCAAACGCTCAAGCCGCCCCCTCCTCGAGGCCGAGGGCGTCCAAGAGGCCCCGCATCTCCTCCACGAGGTCCCCGTGAAGCCGCACGATCGCAAGGTCATCGAGCGGGGTCTGACCCTGCGTGAGGATCGCGATCTGACCGCCGGTGGTGAGGGTCAGCATCGGTAGATCGGCCACCGGATGGACCTCGAGGGAGGAGCCGATGCACAGCAGCAGATCCGCTGCGCCGCACAGCTCCTGGGCGCGCGCGATCGCCTCCGGCGGCAGCATCTCCCCGAACAGGACCACGTCCGGCTTCAGCGGCGCCGAGCAGCGCTCGCAGCGCGGCACCCCGCGCTCGTCGGCCGCGAGCCTCGCCCGCGCCTCGGCCAGCGCGACACGCCCGCCACACCGCGGGCAGCTCGAGTGCTCGATGCTTCCATGCACCTCGACCAGCTCGCGCGTGCCGGCCCGGCGGTGGAGCATGTCGACGTTCTGCGTGATGACCGCCGCGAGCAGTCCGTGGGACTCGAGCGTCACGAGCGCGCGGTGCACGGCGTTGGGCCGCTTGTCCTCGAGCGCGGCGAAGCGCTCGGCGTAGAAGCCCCAGAAGCGCTCGGGGTCCTCGCGGAACGCGTCGATGTGCGCCACCTCCATCGGGTTCACCCGCTCCCACAGGCCCGTGCCGGGCGAGCGGAAGTCGGGAATGCCCGAGGGCACCGAGACCCCGGCGCCGGTCAGCGCGACCACCGAGCCGGCCTCGGCGATCATCGCGGCCAGACGCTCGAGCGGGGCCGCCTCCCCCGTCCCGGGGGCGAGCGCGCCGGCATCCGTCCCCGCCATCAGGAGCCTTTGAAGTCGGGCTTGCGTTTGCCGAGGAAGGCCGCGATGCCCTCCGCGGCGTCCGCGCTCTGAAAGACGGCGACGAAGGCGCGCTTCTCGGCCTCGATCCCCTCGTCCAGATCGGCGGCGGCCGAGACGCGTTTGATCTGCTCCATCGCCAGCGGCGCCTGTCCGGCGAGCTTGCGCGCCCACGCGAGCGCCGTGTCGAGCAGTTCGTGATCCTCGACCACGCGGTTCACCAGCCCGAACTCGAAGGCCTCCTCGGCCAGGATCGGGTCGCCCACGAGGTTCATCTCGAGCGCCTTGTTCACGCCCACGAGACGCGGCAGCCGCTGGGTGCCGCCGAAGCCGGGGATGATCCCCAGCTTGATCTCCGGCTGGCCGAACATCGCCGCGCGCGCCGCGATGCGCACGTCGCAGGCCATCGCCAGCTCACAGCCGCCGCCGAAGGCCAGGCCGTTGACAGCGGCGATCGTGGCGATCGGCTGCTCGCCGAGGTCTTTGAACAGGGCGTGGGCGGTGCGGGCGAGCTCCTCTCCGGAGGCCTCGTCGAAGGTCGTGAACGCCTTGATGTCGGCGCCGGCGCTGTACAGGAAGGGGTTCGAGGAGGCGATCACGAGCGCGCGCGCATCGGACTCCTTGACCTGATCCCACACCTTCTTCAGGTCCTGGACGACCTGTGGCGAGATCGAGTTCATCTGCCCGTTGGCGAGCCACGCGATCGCGATCTCCCCGCGGCTCTCGAGCATGACGGCCTCGGCCGGCTGCAGCTCGTCGGGCTGGGGATAGGGGTAGAAGCCCTGCCCGCTCTTCTGCCCGAGCCTGCCCTGCGCGACGAGGCGGCGCAGGATCACGGGCGCGGCGAAGCGCTCGCCGTGGCGCTCGGCCGCGCTCTCCATGCGCTCGAGGACCGCGTCGAGGCCCTCGCTGTCGGCCTTCACGAACGGCGGCAGCAGGCCGCGGCGCGGATCGAGCCCCGCGCCGGCCATCATCCCGAAGTCGATGTCACGGTGGCCGGCCACGCCCTCCTCGAGCACGAGGCAGGCCTCGAGGAAGCTCTTCAGCGACAGAAGCTCCACGAGCTCTGCCACGTCGGGGTCCGCGTCGCCCTCGAGGTTGGCCTTCCCCTGCGGGTCATAGAAGCCCTCGCCGCCGGTCTTGGCGCCGAGCTTTGACTCGGACACCAGCCTGCGCATGCCCTCGGGCACGTAGAAGCGCTCCTCGCCGTAGGACTCGTGGAGGTGCTCGGCCACGTGCAGGACCGTGTCGAGGCCGAGCAGATCGACGAGGTGATAGGGGCCGACGGGGACGACGCCCGCGGCGCCCACGCCGGCGTCGATCCGCTCGATCGAGAGCCCCTTCTCCTCCTGCTCGCGCCAGATCTCAGAGATGCCCGAGTTGAGGATGCGGTTGACGACGAAGCCCGGGACCTCGCGGCAGGTGATCGGCTGCTTGCGGATCGCCTGGGCGAAGGTGACCGCCGCCGCGACGGTCTCGGCGGAGGTGTCCTCGCCCTCGACGATCTCGACCAGCGGCATCAGCGAGGCGGGGTAGAAGTAGTGGAAGCCGATCACCTTCTCCGGGCGCAGCGTGGCTTCGCCGATGTCAGTGATCGACAGCGAGGAGGTGTTGGAGGCGAGGACCGCGTGAGACGGCGTGCAGGCGTCGAGCTCGGCGAACACTGCCAGCTTGAGCGCCATCCGCTCCGGCACCGCCTCGACCACGAGGTCGACGTCGCCGAAGCCCTGATAGGTGGTCGTCCCGGCGATGCGCTCGAGGATCTCCGCGGTCTGCGCCTCGGCCTCAGCGGGCGTGATCCTGCCCCGCTCGGCGAGCTTTGAGAGCTGCGAGCGGGTCACGTTTGCGGCCTCCTCGAGGCCCGCCTGCACGAGCGCCTCGTCGACGTCCTTGAGAACCACGGGGATGCCCGCGGCCGCGATCGTCTGGGCGATCTGACCGCCCATCGTCCCGGCTCCCACGACGGCGGCTCTGAACACGAACATGTGGCTCTCGCTCTCTTCGCAGTGCACCCGCTGGCGGAAAGCATGGTATGCAAGAACCGAACCTCCGGGGCCCGCGGTGGGTTTCACCGTTCAGAGACGACCAAACGAGCAGGGAGAGACATGAACCGACGCGCAGCAGGCACACTCCGGATGGCCGCGGGAGCGCTCGCGGCGATCGCGACCATCGCTCTGCCGGCGGCACTGGGCCCCCTCGCGGGCGACGCCTCAGCGGCGGTGGCGCTGCCGGGCGTGTCCACGGGCTCGGCCGCACACGTCAGCTACGGCTCGGCCACGCTCGAGGGGTCGGTGACCCCGAACGGTGCTGACACCTCCTACTACTTCCAGTACGGGCTGACGACGGCCTACGGCGGGCAGACGCCGATCGCCGGCGCCGGCGCGGGCACGGGCAAGGTCAACGTGAGCCTGCCCGTGACGGGCCTCGAGCCGCTCAGCGTCTACCACTATCGCCTCGTCGCCGTCAACAGCGCGGGAGCGGTGATCGGCAAAGACAGGACCCTGCTGACGAAGAAGGTGCCGCTGTCGCTACAGATCCTGACCTCGCCCAACCCAGTTCTGTTCGGAGGGGCGGTCACCGTTCAGGGCACGCTCTCCGGCACCGAAAACGGTAATCGCGAGGTGGTCCTCCAGGCCAATCAGTTCCCCTTCACCGCGGGCTTTCAGACCGTCGCCAACCCCGAGCTGACGACCGCCACGGGCAGCTTCTCCTTCCCGGTCCTCGGCCTCACCCAGATGACCCAGTTCAGGGTGGCCACGACCACCAACCCGGCGGTGCTGAGCCCCGTGGCGGTCGAGAGCGTGAGCGTTCGCGTGCTCGCCCACCTGGGGCACGCCCGCCGCCGTCACTTCGTGCGCTTCTTCGGAACGGTCACACCCGCCGAGAACGGCATGCAGGTCGGCATCCTGCGCATCACGCACGGTCGGGGCGTGCTCGCGGGCGGCACGATCCTCGTGCACCACACTCAGACCAGCTCGAGCTTCACTCGCGCCGTGCGTGTCAGACCGGGGGTCTATCGCGTGCTCGTGCGGATCACCAACGGCGCCCAGACCTCGACCTACAGCCAGCCGCTCGTGATCCGCTGAAGCCCGGCGGCGGCGGCGGCCCGCGGCCCTGAGCCGCGGGCTGGCGGACCGCGGGCGGATGAGCAACAATCCCAGTTGTGGAGAGCGCCTTTCCATTCGTCGTGTTTGGAGCCGTGGCGCTGTCGGTCGTGATGTCGCTGGTGTTCCTGTTCAGCCGTGAGAGCGTGCACGACCAGATCGGCCAGGGAGGGCTGACGCCGGACATGGACTTCGCCGCGGCGCCCATCGCCCCGCCAGCGGACTCGCCGGCGGGGCGCGCCGAGCGCGAGCTCGAGGTCCGACAGATGCTGAGCGCCCGCTCGGAGCGCCTCGTGCGGGCGGGCAAGCCGGCGCTCGACATCGACGCCGAGGTCGCGCGCCTGCTCGAGCCGGCCGGCTCGCAGGAGCCCGAGCCGGGCCTGACCGAGGAGGTGCGCCAGCTCGTCGTCGCGCGCAACGAACGGCGCGTCCGGCAGGGGCTCGAGCCGCTCGCGGTGGAGGCCGAGGTGGCCCGAACGCTCGAGGAGCTCGACCGGTGAGCACGTCGGCCGCACAGTCGGGTATAAACGCGCCATGAGCGACGCGCGCCGCTTCCAGCTCGACGAGCTCACGATCCGCCCGGGCACGTACTTCAACCCCCAGACGGAGGTCATGATAGTGGTCGACGACTCGCCCGAGGTCGACCACGAGATCTTCAACATGGAGGACTTCGGCGCCGCCGAATGGGTGCTCATCTCCGAGGACTCTCCGCTCGACGAGCACAAGCGCGACGAGCTGGTGGAGCTCTTCCAGGTCACCTACCAGCCCGGCAGCGATCCGCTCCTCGACGGTGACCTCGACGACGATGACGAGGAAGACGAGGAGGACGACTTGGACGTCGACGAGCTCGACGTCGACGTCGACGGCCTCGGGGTCGACACCGAATAGGCCTGCCGCGCGAGCGCCGCGCGCCCGTGCGCGAGCGGCGGGGCGGGCGCAACTGCGATGCGCGGCCATGTGTTCCTGGGGCGTGCTCGCAAATACCGCCCAGCGGTCTGCAAGGGCCTCTGCAGCGACAGCGTCACCCGCGCGTAGCATGCGCGCGATGCGCGCAAGGCATCTGTGGGCGCTCCTCTGCGGAGCGCTCGCCCTCGCCGGGCCGGCCGCCGCCCCGGCGCATGGCGCTGAGCGCTCGAACGCGCGCTCAGCCGCCGCGCACGGCCCGAGCGTCTCCGGCGCCCTTCTGACGCTCCAGCAGAGCGGCGCCATCACGCCCGCCGTCTACCAGCAGGACTACGCGGCCTACCTGTCGGCCAAACGCTCGCTTGGCAAACTCAGCGGCACGCGGCATACGGAGCTCGGCGCGGTGCTGTCGAACATGCAGGCGATCGCGGCCGCCGGGGGCTTCATCCCGTCGCGCCTTGGAGCGCTGTTCCTCACGCTCGAACACAACCGCAGGTGGTGGACGAGCGAACCGCTGCTGTCGAGCGACGAGCGGGTCAGCTTCCCGCCCAGCCGGATCGTGTGGGAGTACTACCCCGGACAGGGCATCGAGATCCAGTGGCTGGCGACGTTCGGCGAGGCCAACGGCTACTACCTTTCCGGGCGTGAAAACTCCAACCTGCGCCAGCTGCTGGGCGAAGTCATCCCGCTGGCGACCGACCGTGCGGGAGGGATCGCGTGGGAGTACATGTTCCGCTTCGACGGCGGTCTGCCCCCGTGGACGAGCGGCCTCTCGCAGGGCACAGCGCTGCAGGTGCTCGCGCGCGCCTACTCGCGCTTCAAGGAAGCGCCGTACCTCACCGCCGCACAGCAGGCGCTCGGCATCTTCGAGACCCCGCCGCCGTCGGGGGTGCGCGTGAAGACCGCGGCCGGAGCGCTCTACGCCGAGTACACCTACGCCCCCGGCGACCGCATCCTCAACGGCTTCATCCAGGCGCTGGTCGGGCTCTACGACTACAGCTCGATCACCAAGGACCCGCTCGGGCTACAGCTGTTCGAAGCCGGCGACGCCGAGGCGCGCGCGGAGGTGCCCACCTACGACACGGGAGCCTGGTCGATGTACGACCAGTTCGGTGAATCCAACCTCAACTACCACGAACTGCTGACCGAATTCCTCGAACACCTGTGCGAACGCACGCGCAGAGGCCCCCCCTTCACGACCGCAACGGCGCCGGCGCCCGCGACGACCACGCCGAGCAGCGCCTCCGGCGGCGCCTCGCCCGCGGCCGTCGCGGCGAGCAGCGCGGCGCACGCAGCCGCCGCGATGAGTGCGCCGATCGCGGGCGATCAGATCTACTGCACCACCGCCCAGCACTTCACGAGCTACGAGCGAACACCCCCGGTGATCTCGCTGATCACCAAGAGCCTCGCCGGCGGCACGCGCGCGGGCGTGCAGGTGTCGCTGTCGAAGATCTCCACCGTCCGCCTCACCGTCCGCAAAGGGACGCGCGTGGTGTGGACGAACAGCGCCTACGTGGGGCGCGGCAAGCCGAAGCTGCTGTGGCCCACTCCCGCCGGCGGCGGGACCTTCAGCGTGACCGTCAGCGCGACCGATCCCGCGGGCAACTTCGCAACCGCCAACGGCACGATCGTCGTCAAGCACCATTAGCACCGGGCGCCCCTCGCGCTCCTAGACTAGGCGCAGGTGACGGACATCGAGATGATCCGGCGCGAGCACCGGCGCGCATGACGCGGCTGACCCACGCCTGGCGGGTGATGTCACCCGAGCAGCGCCTGGCGGTGGTGGCGTCGCTCGGGCTGTTGCTGACGATGTTCTTCCCGTGGTACGGGCTGCAGAGCCTCAACCGCCGGACGGGCGCGATCGACTCGCACAACATCAGCGCCTTCGGCGACGTCTCGTTCGTCGAGGCGGCGGTGTTCCTCGTCGCAGTTGGGGTGATCGTGATGGTGCTGGCCCGCGTCGAGGGGCGCGAGTTCCACCTGCCCGGCGGCGACGGCACGATCGTGACGATCGCGGGCGGCTGGGCCGGACTGCTGATCTTCTACCGGGTGTTCGACCGCCCCGCCGGTCACGGCTACCCGGTCGGAATCGAGTGGGGCTTCTTCCTCGCGTTCGTGGCCGCCGGCTGCCTGGCCTATGCCGGCCTGCGGATGCGCAGCAGCGAAGGGCGAGGGCCACCGTTGACGGCTGGGGGCGGGACGCGCCTGGGCTCCAACCGCGAGCGCGGTTCGCGACCGGAGGGGAGCGCTCCGCCTGAGCGGAGCTCTCGGGCCGATCGTCCCATGCTGCCCGACAGGCCCGACACGCTCGGGGGGGCTACCGCACCCTCCAAGGGTCATGAGCCGGACAGCTGCTCTCGAGCAGAGGACGAGGTAGTCATCACTCCCGCGCGGGCGCCTGCGGCCCGATCGGCCCCCGTGCCGGCACGGGGGCGTCCACGCTACCCTCCGGCCCCGTCCGAGCAGCTCTCCTTCGAGGACTCTCCGACCAAGCCCGAAGACCCGCTCAACTCCGACTAGCTGCCCCGCACCCCTTGCATCCATGACTACACGACGCCGAGTAGCCATCACCTTGGCATCCGGACTCGCCCTTATCGCCCTCGTGCTCGTAGCAGTGCTTCTGCAGGCTCCTCGGAAGATAATTTCGACCAACGACGTTCCCGTCAGCCAAGGACTGGGGCTTCTCAGCCCGAACACGACGGTGTGTCAAGCAAACGAACGAATCCCCCCCTCCACCGCAGCTCTTCGAATGTCCCTCATAGCCTACGTCGGTCCCGCTGTATCTGTCACTGTTTCACACCAAGGTCAGATCCTTGCTCGCGGTCACCGTAACGCGGGCTGGGTCAGCAGCACTCTTACGCTGCCACTCAAGCGGCAGGTGACAACGTCAACGCAAGCAACGATCTGCCTGACGCGAGGTGGAGGAGCGGCAGTCGCGGGCCTCGAAGGCAACACCGCCCCGAGGGCTCTCGCGGCGACCGTCAATGGCAAGCCTCTGTCCGGGCGACTGCGTATTGAATATCTCGCGCATGGTCATCAGTCGTGGCTCTCGCTCGCAAAACACGTCGCGCGGCGGCTCGGCCTCGGTCACTCTCCGAGCGGTACGTGGATCGTGCTTCCACTTGCCCTCATAATGACACTGGCCGTGACTCTCGGCGCCTGGCTGCTGCTGCGCGAGGCGCGATATGAGTAAGGGCAGCGGTGGCGGTGGAAAAGGTAAACCCCCGCGTGTGCCACCGAGCAAGGGCGCCTCGGTCGGGAGCCGCTCATTCAGGCGCGGGCGGCAAACGGTCAACAAGCAGGAGCAGCAGCAACCGGCCGCCCGCAGGCTGCACTTCCGAGCTCCCTGGCGGGGGCGGAGCATGGCGGGCCTGGCCCGTGCCGTCCCCGCGGCCGGGTGGGTCTGTGCCCTCGTCGCCATTCTCAACGCGATCGCCTGGTCGGTCATCACGCCGCCGTTTCAGGTGCCCGATGAGCCCTCGCATTTCGCCTACGTCAAGCAGCTCGCCGACACCCACACACTTCCCTCCTCACATGCGTTCGAATTCTCACACGAAGAGAACCGTGCGCTTATCGATCTCGACGAGGCGAACGGTGCGATCTTGCCGCCCACGGGGGCGATCTCGTCGCTTGCGCAGCAACACAAGCTCCAGAGCGATCTTGGCGCGGCCGCCGAAGAACCAGGCGAAGGCAGCAACGCTGCCGGAGTCGCCACCTCCGAGCCGCCGCTCTACTACGTGCTCGAGGCGATCCCATACACGATCGCCTCAAAGGGAACAGTGCTTACACGTTTGGAGCTCATGCGCCTGCTCTCGGCTCTGTTCGCGGGCATCACGGCGATGTTTGTGTTTCTCTTCGTCCGGGAGACCTTGCCCACCTCGCGAGCTGCATGGGTCGCCGGCGGCTTGAGCATCGCCTTCGCGCCACTGCTCGGATTCATGTCTGGCGCGGTGAATCCCGATTCCCTGCTGTTCGCGATCTCGGCCGCCCTGTTCTGGTCCATCGCGCGTGGGTTTCGCCGCGGGCTCACCGACCGGCGGGCCATCCTGATCGGCGCTCTCACAGCTGCGGGTCTGCTGACGAAGCTCAACTTCGTCGGACTGTTTCCAGGCGTGCTCGTGGCCCTGGGTTTTCTGGCAGTGCGCCTAGCACACTCCTCCCGCGCGTCCGCCTACCGGGCATTTGCGCTGGGCGTCGGCGTTGCGGTGAGCCCAGCTGTGCTGTTCGCGCTCATCAACCTCGCGTCCAACAGGCCAACGCTGGGCTTGGTGTCGTCTGGCGCGTCAGAGGTGCATGGCTCCATCGTCTCGGCGGTCAGCTACACGTGGCAACTCTTCCTGCCACGCCTGCCAGGCATGAAATCGTACGACGCCGGCATTTTCACGACGCGACAGGTCTGGTTTAACGGTTTCGTCGGGCAGTACGGCTGGGTTGAAACCGCGTTTCCGGACTGGGTGTATAACGTAGCGCTGATATTCGCCATTGCAGTCCTTGCAGCGTGTGCTCGGACGCTCGTTTTGCTGAGAGACACCGTGCGGGCGCGCTTGCCCGAGCTTCTCGTCTACACCATCATGGGCGTGGGACTGCTGCTTCTGATTGGCAGCACGTCTTACTTCAGCCCCGCCAAAGGTGAATCGTACACGCAGGCGCGGTACCTGCTTCCCCTGCTTGCCCTGTTCGCGGCCGGTCTGGGACTCGCAACGCGAGCCGCAGGAAGGCGCTGGGAGGCCGTTCTGGGGACCGTGCTCGTGCTCAGCTTCCTCGCCGACGACATCTTCAGCCAGCTGCTCGTCATCGGGCGCTACTACGGTTGATCGGGGCGCCCGCCGGACCCGCCCGCCACGCGGGTCCTATCATTACGCTGACGATGCCAACGTCGACGCCGGCTCCGGCCTCCATCGCAGACGTAGCCGACGGTCTGCGCGCGGTGGGCTACCTTCCGGGCGAGTCGACGGCGCTCGTCGCCTACCTCGCCACCAAGCTCGGGAAGCCGGTGCTCGTCGAGGGACCGGCGGGGGTCGGCAAGACCGAGCTCGCCAAGGCGCTGGCCTCCTATCTGGGGCGCGAGCTCGTGCGCCTGCAGTGCTACGAGGGCCTCGATGAGGCGAAGGCGCTGTACGAGTGGAACTACCGCAAGCAGCTCTTGCGGATCCAGGCGGAGGCCTCGGGCACGGGCTGGGACGCCGTCCAGGAGGACATCTTCGGCGAGGAGTTCCTGCTTGCGCGCCCGCTGATGACGGCGATCGCCTCAGAGCTTCCGGTCGTGCTGCTGATCGATGAGATCGACAAGACCGACCAGGAGTTCGAGGCGATGCTGCTCGAGGTGCTGTCCGACTTCCAGATCTCGATCCCTGAGCTCGGGCGGGTCGAGTCGCGCACGCACCCGATCGTGCTGCTCACCTCCAACAACTCCCGCGAGCTGACCGAGGCGCTCAAGCGGCGCTGCCTGTACCTGTGGCTTGACTATCCCGCGCTCGAGCACGAGCTCGAGATCGTGCGGCTGCACGCGCCTGAGCTGTCAGAGGCGGTCGCACGCAAGCTGGTTGAGGTGATCGGCATGGTGCGCACGCTCGATCTGAAGAAGCCGCCCTCGATCGCCGAGTCGATCGACTGGGCGCGCGCGCTCCTGTTGCTCGGCGTGGAGGACATCGACGAGGAGACGTTCACAGAGACCATGTCGGTGATCGTCAAGCACCGCACCGATATGGACGTGGTGGCAGAGCGCGTGGGGCTGAAGCTCAGATCCCCCGCCGACGTCACCTGAGCAGAGACCGCGCCGCGATGTCAGCTGAGCCACAGGGCCGGGCGATCTCAGCGGAGGGGCTGCCGGCGCGCATCCTCGAACTGGGCGAGGAGCTGCGTAGCGAGGGCATCGCGGTGGGCACCTCCGAGCTGCTCGATGCCTTCGAAGTGCTCGAGGAGATCAGCTGGACCTCGCAGGAGGACTTCCGCGAGGCGCTCGCCGCCACGCTCGCAAAGAGCCAGGAGGACCGGCGCGTGTTCGAGCTCGTGTTCGACCGCTTCTTCTTCCGCGCGGTGGAGCTGGCCGCATCCCAGCAGGGCGTGCGCGAGGAGGATCGGGCAAGCCTGTCTGAGCTCTCCGAGGAGGAGCTCGACGCGCTGCGCGCACAGATCGCGGCGGCCCTCAAGGACGGCTCGGAGGGGGCCATGCGCGACCTGGCGCGGATGACGATCGCGGCCTTCGCCCGCCGCCAGGAGGGCTCCGGGGTGATCGGCGTGGACGTGCAGCGCATCCGCCGGGCGCTCGGCCTGCGCGCCGAGCCCCAGCCCGAGCTGCCGGTCGAGGACCCGCGCCGCGACGGTCTGCCGCGAGACGCACTGCGCCGCTTCGAGGCGCTCCTGCGCCGCGAGCTCGAGCGCATGCAGATCGAGCGCACCGGTGATCTACCGCCGGCGCGGCCGCTCGGCGACCTCGATCGCGCGCTCCCCTCCGGTCCGCTCGCGGACCTCGCCGCCGTCCACCGCGTGGTGGCCCAGCTGCGCAGGCGGCTCGCCAC
This sequence comes from uncultured Solirubrobacteraceae bacterium, assembly GCA_963779605.1. Classification (GTDB taxonomy): domain Bacteria; phylum Actinomycetota; class Thermoleophilia; order Solirubrobacterales; family Solirubrobacteraceae; genus Palsa-744. The sequence goes on along the minus strand of CAVZYR010000003.1, from coordinate 104,621 downwards.
ACAGGGGCTGCAGGCGCGCGGGCACCGCCGCCCGGCGCACGTGGATGTGCGCCGCACGATGCGCGCGTCGCTTCAGACCGGCGGCGTGCCGGTGGTGCTCAAGTTCCGCCCGCGCCGCCCCCGGCGCCCGGAGATCTACGTCCTCTGCGACGTCTCGACCAGCGTCACCTCGGCGTCCGTCTTCTTCCTGTCGGTGCTTCACGCGCTGCACGACACCTTCCGCAAGATGCGCTCGTTCGTGTTCATCGAGCGCATCTCCGAGGTGACCGACATCTTCGAGCACGAGCGCAACTTCAAGACCGTCTCAGAACGCATCGCCAACGACGCGGGCGTGGCCGACATCTCCGGCTACACCGACTACGGGCGTGTGTGGTCGGAGTTCCTCGCGCAGGTCGAGGACGACCTCGACCCGCGCGCAACCGTAATCGTGCTCGGCGATGCGCGCACCAACGGGCGCGACCCGCGCGCCGACATCTTCGCCCAGATCGCCGCGCGCGCCGGGCGCACGTTCTGGCTGAATCCGGAGCCGCGGCTGTACTGGAACTACGGCGATTCGGTGATCTCAGCCTACGAGCAGTACTGCACCGCGTTCGAGTGCTGGACGACCGCCCAGCTTGAGGACTTCGTGCGGGCGCTGGCGCGCCCGGGAGTGGCGCTCGCGCGCTAGCATCCGCCGCACAGACACGCAGACACCAGGGGGGCTGGCGCGGAGGCCGGCTGAGATGGTGCCCGGGAAGCGATTCCACCGGCGCCGACCCTTAGAACCTGTGGGGTAATGCCCGCGAAGGGAGTGAAGTGGCAACCGACCTGAAGGCCCGCCCAGCACCATCGCTTCACCCTGCCGCGACGGCCGACGGGGTCCATCTGGAGAACGTGAGCCGCATCTACGGCGAGCACGGCGGCTCGCGGGTGCGGGCGCTCGCGGGGGTTTCCCTGAAGGCCGGCCACGGCGAGCTGCTGGCCGTCGTGGGGCCGAGCGGCTGCGGCAAGAGCACCCTGCTCGAGCTCATCTGCGGGCTGCAGCGTCCCGATCAGGGCTCGATCGCCTGCGCGCCGGCGGCGCTGATGCCACAGCACGACCTGCTCCTGCCCTGGCTGAGCGCCGTGGACAACGCCGCGCTCGCGCTTCGCATCGCGCGGCTCCCGCGCCGGCAGGCGCGCCGCCGGGCGGCGGCGCTGTTCGAGGAGCTCGGGCTGGAGGGCTTCGAGAACGCACGCCCGGCGGAGCTCTCAGGCGGGATGCGCCAGCGCGTGGCCTTTCTGCGCACACTGCTCTCGGGCAAGCCCGTGCTGTGCCTGGACGAGCCGTTCGGGGCCCTCGACGCGATCACCCGCGGCGAGATGCAGGCATGGCTCTCGCAGACCGTCGCGCGCGAGCCGCGCACGGTCGTGCTGGTGACCCACGACGTCGAGGAGGCAATACTCTTGGGCGACCGCGTGGCCATCCTGTCCCCCAGGCCCGGGCGCGTGATCGAGGAGCTCGAGATCTCCGAGCCGCGCCCGCGGGCGCGCACGGACGCGGCGGTGGTGGCGCTGCGCGAGCGGGCGCTGGCAGTCCTGTCACTGGACGGCGCGCCACGGCGGGCGTCAGCGTGAGCGCCCGCGCGGGCATGGGGGCCCCGGCCGCAGGCGGCGCCCTGCGCAGGGCGCTCCGGGCCGGGCTCCCGCCGCTCTTGGTGGTGGCCGCCCTGCTGGGCGTGTGGGAGCTGTACGTGGACTCGGGCTCTGACAGCTCCTTCGTGCTGCCGGCTCCCCACTCGATCGCCTCGGCGATGTGGAACAACGCCGGCCTGCTTGCCGCCAACCTCGGGCCCACCGCCGAGGAGGTCGGGCTGGGCATCGCGCTCGCGCTGCTTTTGGGGTTCGTGCTCGCGGTGCTCATCCATCTGTCCCCGATCCTGCGCCGCGCGGTGTATCCCCTGGCCGTCGGCTCCCAGGCCGTGCCGATCGCCGTGATCGCGCCCCTCCTGGTCTTCTGGTGGGGATTCGGCATGTTCCCGAAGCTCGTGGTGATCGTCGTGATCTGCTTCTTCCCGGTGCTGGTCACGACCGTCGACGGCCTCTCCGCCGTGGACCCCGATCAGCTCAAGCTGCTGCGCACGCTCGACGCCTCGCGCTGGCAGGCGTTCCGCTTCGCCGAGCTGCCGACCGCGCTGCCGGCGGCCCTGAGCGGCGCTCGCATCGCGCTCGCCGTCGCCGTCATCGGCGCCTACATCGCCGAGTCCCAGACCGCCACGAGCGGTGTCCACGCGGGCCTCGGGCACGAGATAAACGCCGACCTCACGGCCCTGCAGACGCCGCGAGCCTATGCCGCGGCGGTCGTGCTGTTCGGGTTCGCGATCGCCTGCTTCTACGCCCTTGGCCTCGCCGAGCGCCGGCTTGCGCCGTGGAGCGCCAGAGCAAGAGGAGACGTGAATTGAGAGCCTTCGCCACCGTCCTTGCCGCGTCCGCCGCCCTGGCCCTGTCGGCCTGCGGCGCCGAGCAGGACGTGATCTCCACTCCCGCCACCAAGCCGTTCACGGTGATGCTCGACTTCTTCCCCAATGCCGACCACGCGGCGCTTTACTCGGCGATCTCCCACGGCGACTTCCGCGCCGTCGGCCTGGACGTGCAGCCGCAGGTCCCGCCCGAACCGGCGGACCCGCTGAAGCTCCTGGCCGCAGGCAAGGTGGACATGGCGATCTCCTATGAGCCGGAGCTGCTGCTGGCCCGCGATCAGGGCCTGAAGCTGGTCTCGATCGGTGCGCTCGTGCAGCGCCCGCTGACGTCGATCATCGCTCTGCCCGGCAAGCACGTGAGCAAGCCGGCAGACCTTGCGGGCAAGACAGTCGGCACGGCGGGCATCCCCTACCAGGCCGCCGAGCTGCGGACGGTGCTCGAAGCCGCCCGCGTGAACCCGGCGAGCGTCAAGGAAGTGAACGTGGGCTTCAACCTGGTGCCGGCGATGCTGTCCGGGAAGGTGGCGGCGACGCTGGGGGGCTTCTGGAACTACGAGGCGATCCAGCTGCAGCAGATGCACAAGAAGCCGGTGACGATTCCCGTGGACCAGGCCGGTGTGCCGAGCTACAACGAGCTCGTGCTGGTGGTTCGCGAAGACGAGGCCCACACGCGCGGGCAGGATCTGCGCGCGTTCCTGCAGGCGCTCACCCGCGGCGAGAACGAGGTCAGGGCCAACCCCGCGGCCGCAGCAGCCCTCGTGGTCAAGGCCAACCCGTCGCTTGACGGGAAGCTCCAGCTGGCCTCGATCGAGCAGACGCTGCCGGCCGCGCTGCCGGGTGGGGGCAAGCCCTACGGCTGGCAGAGCCCCACGGCATGGGCGGCATTCGGCAGCTGGATGTACTCGCACAAGCTTTTGGTGCACTATCCGAACGCCGGGCTGCCGCCCTTCACCAACGAGTTCCTGCCCGGGCAGGGAATCTAGCCAAGCTAACGCTTGCGGCTGTCGACCGCGCGTTTCAGCTGGGCCTTGTTCATGCTCGAGCGGCCCTCCACACCGAGGTGGCGCGCCTCCTCGTAGAGCTGCTCGCGCGTACGTCCGCGTGGGCCGGCTTTACCCGAGCGCAGGCCTCCGCGCCGGCCTGAGGAGATGTCCTTTGTTGACAGGCGGGAGCGACTGCGCGATTCACCGCTTCGCGCCCGCTCCTTGTTGACGGTGCGTGCCGCGATCTCCTCAGCGCGCGACTCCGACACGCCGCGCTCCTTCTCGGCGTCCTTGATGTGCTCGTACTGGCGGCCTCGCTTGCTGGCTTTCTTCACGCCACGCGGTGGCATATCGCGCCTCCTTGTCTGCTTGCTAGAAACTCTCAGGAAGGCGTACCCGCGACCGGCACGTAATAAAACCTCGAGCCGCAACCGTTTTCGCGGCGGCGCGTTGGGTAAGAGAAGCCGGAAAATCTCACGCGCGGGAGGTGCAAGAGTGACTGACAAAGCCGTGGAGGTGTATCTCAACGACCACCTCGCCGGGGCCATGCTGGGGAGCGATCTCGCCAAGAGCATCCGGGATCGGCACGAGGGCACGGCGTTGGGGGAGGTGATGAGGTCGATCGCAACCGAGATCGAGCAGGACCGCCAGACGCTCGACGACCTGATGGAGCGCATGGAGGTATCCAGGAATCCTGTCAAGCAGGTCAGCGGCTGGCTCGCCGAGAAGGCGACCCGCGTGAAGTTCGGCGGGCTTCTGTCCGGCGCGCCCGAGCAGGGCGCGTTCATGGCTTTGGAGAGTCTCGCGCTCGGTGTCGAGGGGAAGGCGTGCCTGTGGCGGATGCTCAAGGAGCTCGCCGGTCAATATTCGCCGCTGGCGGCGACGAACCTCGATGAGTTGATCACGCGGGCCGAGTCCCAGCGCACGACACTCGAACGCGAGCGCCTGCAGGCCGGGCGCCGCGCGCTGCAGAGTGACGCGGTCGTCTCAGGCGGGCGGGGATCAGCTCGTCGATGGCCGAGTTGATCGTACTGTACTCGCCACCGATACCAGCCCCTGTGAAGAAGCGAAAAACGAAGAACCACAGGGGTGAAACGACACTGCCGTGAGGATCGTCCCCAAGAGGTACAGCCCGAGCGTCAGCGGGCCACCTATTCCCCGAAGCGGGCGCCCCGCAAACCGCGCGGCTCACTACCCTTAGTCTGACTCTGTCGCAGGGACGAGAGGAGTGGAAGATGGTAGAAGCCGGCGTCAGCCGAGGAAGCGAACGGGTGACCTTGGCCTGCAGGGCACTTTCGGCAGCGCTCACGATCTACGCGTCGCCTGCCGTCGCGACGGGATGGCCGCAGCTGAGGCCGTCGAGGGCGCAGCTGACGCGTTGGAGGCCGAGTCGGTGCGGGTGTGTGAGCTGGCCGAGGAGCTCGGGGAGCTGGCCGAGGCGCTTGCGAATGGCTGGGGGCAGCGGGAGGCGAAGACGCGCCCGGAACAACGATTGTCACGATCTCGCTCCTGGAGGGCGACCGCGGGCCTCGAGTAGGAAGCTCGCCCGACGGGTATAGAACGCAATACCCCAATCACCCCGATAGAGACAGGAGACGGCATGGCTCAGACCAAAGCTCAGCGCTCGCAGGCAGCAAAAAAGGCAGCGGCGACGCGCCAGCGAAATGCAGGCAAGCGCGCCGGGCAGGACGCAAAGCAGTCGGCGGAGCGCGCGGTCGGGAGCGTCGGCGAGGCCGCCAAGTCGGCCGGACAGGCGCTCAAGGCCGCCGGCAAAGCCGCCACGGCGCGTTTGAAGTGACGAGCTCGCGCCCGCATCGCGGTCAGCAGTCGTCCCGCGGCGCCGATGCGACCGGGGTGTGGAGCTGCGTCAGACAGATCCGGACCCCGGTCAGCTGATCACTCGACTTGCGGGATAATTCCATGATGGATCTGCGCGAGGCGTCCGACGGCGATGACTTGCCCCTTGGGGCGGTACTCGACGCACTCGGAGAGGCGGTGACGATACGCGGGCTCGATGATCGCCTCATCTACGCCAATCAGGCGGCACTGGATCGCCTTGGGTTCGCCTCAGCGGAGGAGTTGCGCGATGCGGACCCGCGAGTGCTGATGGGCGACTATGAAACAAGTGGCGAGGATGGGCAGGAGATCGACATGGACGATCTTCCGTCCGTTCGTCTGCTGCGTGGCGAGCAGCCTGAACCGCTGCTGCTGCATTGGGTCAACCGGACGACCGGTGAGGAGCGCTGGGCGTTGTTGAAGACCGCTCCGGTCCGTGATGCGGATGGCTCGATGAAGGCCGCGGTGACGATCATCGAGGACGTAACCGCGACCAGACGGAGAACGCTGCGCCTTGAGTTCTTGGCTCAGACCACCAATCAGGTCCTCGCCTCATCGCTTGATTACCAGGAGACGCTGCGCAGCGTCGCCGGCTTGGCCGTTCCGCAGATCGCCGACTGGTGCGCGGTGGACCTCTTCAACAGCCACGGTGGACGCGAATCGGTGGCTGTCGCGCACGCCGATCCCACGAAGCTCGCGATGGCTAAACGGCTACGCGCGTTCGAGGCGGACGAGCTCGATCCTGAGCAGGGCCTCGGCCGAGTCAGGCGGACGGGCGAATCGTTGCTCTTCAGGGACATCACCGACGAGCTGCTCGTGAACGCCGCCATTGATCCTGAGCACCTCGAGCTCCTGCGCGCGGTGGGGATGCGCTCGGCGCTGGCCGTCCCGATGACCGTCCGCGGCAGCACGATCGGCGCACTGACGATGGTCAGCGCGGAGTCGGGCCGAACCTTCGATGAGAGCGACGTGGAGTTCGCGGAGCAGATCGCTCGGCGTGCGGGTCTGCTGGTGGAGAGCGCCCGCCTATACACCGAGCGCTCCGAGGTTGCCCGTACCCTGCAACGCAGCCTGCTGCCCGAAGCGCTGCCTGAGATTCCCGGCTGGGAAGTCGACACTCTCTATCGCCCCGCCGGCCAGGGCACCGAGGTTGGCGGCGACTTTTACGACTTCTGGCGGGTCGATGGCGATTGGCTCATGATGATCGGCGACGTCACCGGCAAGGGTGTGGGCGCCGCCGCCCTGACGTCATTGGTTCGGCACAGCGCCCGAGCGGCCTCCGACTTTGATCCGCGCCCAGCGGGAATCCTCGACCGCGTCGACGCCGCTCTCAAGCGGGAGCCTTCGATTTCGATATGCACCGCCCTCTGTATCCGCTTCTCTGAGGGCGAGGGAACCGTTGCCGCCGGCGGACATCCCCTGCCGCTGCGCCTGAGCGCCGAGGGCGTCCGCCCGGTCGGCCAGTCCGGCACGCTACTCGGCGCCTTCGACGAGACCCACTGGCCCGAGACCACGTTTGAGCTCCAGCCCGGCGAGACCATCGTCGGCTTCACCGATGGCGTCACCGACGCTGTCGGCGCCAACGCCGAGCGCTTTGGCCTCGCACGCCTCCATGCGATCCTGGATGAGGTCAACGACGAGGGGCCCAGCGTTGTTCGTCAACGACTTGCGGCCGCGCTTGAGGGCTTTCAGGTAGGAGAGCAGGCCGATGACACGGCGGCTGTCTTCATGCGTTTCACGGGCACCGGCCACCAAGCCTCTGTGCCCGTGCCAGCTCAAAGTGTGGTGTCCGCGCACCATGATTAGGGTATAGGCATGATTGAGCCCGCATCATTCGAGGTCCGAAGCGAGGTTGAGGGGGGCACGGACCGACTCACCGTCGTAGGAGAGCTGGACATTGCAACCAAGCCCCGACTCGAAGAGGCGGCACACGCAGCGATCGCGCGTGGCGGTCGCGACCTCACGATCGACCTCAGAGAGCTCAGCTTCATGGACTCGTCCGGGCTGAGCCTGCTTATCGTCCTGAACGAGCGCGCCCGCAACGAGGGTTGGACGCTTCGCCTCCTGAAGCCAACCGGCCCAGCCCTCACAATCCTCACGCTCACGGGGGCTGACGAAAACCTGCCGTTCATCGCGGATCCGGGTCCGTCGTGAGTCCTCACCGCAGCGAAACATTCGCCGGGGCCGCGCGACCGGCAAGCCTTGAGCTCGAACTGCAACGAAATGTCGAGGCGCCGGCGATCGCTCGCTCAGCGCTGAGCGGATTCTGCGACGAGCTCGATCTGAGTCGCTCGGCGCAACACACCCTGATTCTGCTCGTCTCCGAGCTGGTCAGCAACGCGGTTCAGCACTCCCCGGGGCCAGCCGGCGCCCCTGTTCTTCTCGCAGCGGCCGTCGGCGAGGAGATCGTGCATATCGCCGTGACCGATTCCGGTCACGGGTTCACGCCCAGACGCCAGGACCCGCGGGCCGACGGAGGGTACGGGCTGTACCTGCTGGATAAAGCAGCAAGCCGGTGGGGTGTCGACCAGGACGGCGGCACTCGGGTCTGGTTCGAGCTTTCGCGACAGCTTTAGCAAGCGCCGCTACGGCTCGCGGGCCTGTCTGCGAGCGCCGTCGCCCGTGTCAGCTCCCGAAGCAGCCCACTCATTCCGGTGATCTCATACGCCGCACGCTGGCGCCCCGCGCCTCCGCCACGTGCCACCAGCGCCGGCAGCGCCCCGAGCTCCTCTTCGCAGCCAAGCTCCCCCGCATGGGTGCCTGCGGTCAGTAGCGCTCTATCGAGCAGTTCGGCGACAGGCCTCAGCCGCCCTTCGGCATCGGGCAGCTGTGCGCGTACACCGAACCGGGCTGCCCGGAATGCACCCTCATCGAGCACCTCGGCGGGCGGGTTGGGCTCCGGATCGGCCTCTGCCGCATGACGAGCAAGGCAATGCGTAAGCGCCACGAGGCCGGCCGCGTCCTCGAGTGATGTCTGCGCGTCCAGGGCACGGATCTCGACTGTGCCGAGGCGCGGATGCGGGCGCAGCTTCCACCAGAACCACGTGTAGTCGGGGACATCGGCCGCGCGCGCCAGCAATCTTGCCATCGCACAGAAGTCTGAGAAGTCACGCATCGCGCGTGGTACGCCCGAGCGCGGCCAGCCACGCATGGTCACCTCGCGTGCGGATGCCAGGCCGGTATCCCGGCCGTGGCGATACGGCGAGTTGGCGGCGAGCGCCTGCAACAGGGGCAGATGGCTACGCAGGCCGTTGAAGGCCCGGATCGCAGTCTCGGCGTCCGGCATTCCGATGTGGATGTGCAAGCCGCCGACCGGCGTCGCGACCGCGTCTCCGAGCAGGTCGTGGATTCGCTCGTATCGCTCCTTATCGGTGATGTCCGCCTCGCCCTCACGCGCTGTCGGATGAGTTCCCGAGCCGAGCAAGCCCGCTCCCGCCGCGACGACCGCCCGGCGCAGTCCGGCAAGCGTGCCCACCGCCTCGCCGGCGCCACGAGATACGTCGGTGATCAGCTCGACCTGACAGGCGTGCAGCTCACGCTCAACGGTTCCGTCGACCGGACCTAGACGCTCTTGCACCGCGGTTGAGGCGTTCGTCTGAGCGCCCGTGACAGGATCGACGAGAAATAGCTCCTCCTCGACGCCGACTGTGAACGGCTCTCCCGTGCCGAATGCGTTCGGGTCCTCGCAAGGCATCCCCAAAACCCTCCCGATGAAGTGCGCCGGAAAACCTGGACGGGTGAAAAGCGGCACAGCCCCCAGACCCTCTCCCCATAGGGGGCGAGCGTCCTCCTTCTCTAGTTCGCTCAGCCCGGCACGCCGGGTAGTGCGATTTAGCGACGGACCGGACCGTGCCGCAAGTCATTCCTACCCGCAGCGGCAGTTCTTGAACCAGCCGACGGTCTGCCGGGCGCGGCGCGCGACCGCCCGTAACCCCGGCGTTGGTCGGAGTGGTCGACGTTCCGGATCCCAAGGTCGCGAATGTTTGCCGAGCATGCAGTTAGGGCAATGAACTAGCAACGAAGAATTACCGTAAGGAGGCCGTATGGGGCTCTTGGAGCTGCTCTTGATTATCCTGATAGTCGCTGCCGTCGCGGGCGGGATAGGTGTAAGCCCGCTGCTCTGGCTGCTGCTGGTGGTTGCCCTCGTTCTGTTCTTGACGGGCGGCGGATTTGGCTATCGCCGAGGCGGACGGATCTAGCTTATGCGTCTCGGAACATCGATTTTCCTCATCACCGTGGGCGCGATCATCAGATACGCACTGACATTTAACGTATCGGGAGTGTCGCGCCCCATGATCGGCTTGATCCTTATCATCGCTGGCATCGTCGGCGTCGTGCTGTCTCTGATCTACATCGCCACTGCTCGAAACCGCGCGGTCGGCAGAGCGTACGAAGAACCACGCCTCTAGAGGCCTGCGGCGAACACCCCCTGCGAGCCAGCTCGCAGGGGGTCAGCCGTGAGCGCGTCAGAAGAGCTCGGTGTAGCCGGAATTCACAAAAATGGAAGCGTTCTTTGAGCTGACCGGGACCTGGCCGGGCGAGGAAGGCCCCGACCCGGCATAGCGACCCGCAGTCAAACGGAGCACACGGCCACCTGCGCGAAGCAGACCCGAGGAGGAAGGACGTCAGTGACCGTCAAAGACTTTTCGAGCTCACCGAGATCCGCGACGGCTGACCCCGGCGTCGATGGGGACACCGCCGCGCAGCTCGCTCAGGATATCTCCTCGGAGTTGGCAACTGAGGAGCCCTCGCAGGAGATTGTCGACGACATACGCGCCCGGGCGGAGGCGCAGGCAGGCGTTACCGAGGCGACGGCTTTCGGCGAGGTCGGGCGGCCCTTCGATAGGCGCGCGCCGTTTTTCGTCGGGTTCACCGGCGCACTCGGCGTGACATGTGCAATTGCGCTCGCCTACACCGTCGTGACCGCTGGGCAGGTGCTGGTCCTCCTGGGCCTGGCGTTCTTCATCGCAGTTGGCCTAGACCCCGTAGTGTTGTGGCTGTACCGTCGCGGTGTTCCCCGGTGGGCAGCGGTCTTGGGCGTGGTTGTGCTCCTGATGGTTGTGGTCGGCGGCCTTCTCGCCCTGGCCATACCTTTGGTGAGCGAACAGGCGTCGAACCTCTCGCAAGAGCTACCTCGCTACCTTCACGATCTCGACCGGAAGAGTCCGACGTTCAGCAAGCTCGACGCGAAATTTCACATCGTCCGGGGGCTGCAGGACCTCCTCCGCGGCGGAAGCTCCTTCCAGAGCGTGGTGGGTCTTGGCAAGGCTCTGCTGGGTTTCATCTCGTCCTTCCTGCTCGTGACGGTGGTAGCCGTTTACCTGCTGGTCGACCTTCCCCGCGTGCGCCGCGCGGTTTACCTGCTCGCCCCCCGCAGCCGGCGACCCCGGATGGTGCTTCTGACAGACGAGATATTCGACCGCGTTGGCGGGTACGTGCTGGGGAATGTCCTGCTCTCGGTGATTGCCGCGGCCCTCACGATCGCGTGGGCACTCATCTTCGGGATCCCCTACGCGCTGCTTCAAGGATTGCTCGTCGCACTGCTCGACCTGATCCCGATCATCGGCTCAACGATCGGTGGCATCATCGTCTCTGTCGTCGCGCTGACCGTCTCGCTTCCAGTCGCTATTGCAACCGGTGCCTTTTATGCCGTGTATCGCTTCCTCGAGGATTACCTGCTCACGCCGCGCATCATGAAGCGGACAGTCGCGGTGCCCGGTCTTGTGACCGTATTGGCGACGGTGCTGGGCGGCGCGCTCCTCGGCATCGTAGGGGCATTGGTTGCGATTCCGGTCGCAGCCGCGCTCAAGCTGCTTCACGACGAGATCACCCTCCCACGCCTAGAGGACAGCTGAGCCAGAAGGTCTGTGCCGAGCACTCAAACAATCCGCTGGCTCGATGAGCCCGAAGAGAAAGACTACCTCGCCGCCCGTAGCTTTCTCAGCATGGTGCTCGCGCCGTCCTCACTCTCTGAGAGCATCGACGCTCTTCGTCACGCTCCTCTCGGCCACTGGGCCGCCAAGGATCTGCTGCGCGCAGCCGGGCTCCCGCCTCTGAAGCCAAAGCAGAGCGCCGAGGTCGCCGAGAAGCTCAAGAAGATCAAGGGCGGGATACCCATATCGCCGGTTCTCCTGGTCGGTGGCGTGAGGGACTATCTGGTTATCGGCGACGGCTATCACCGCGTATCGGCCGCCTATCGAGTGGACGAGGACGCGCTTGTGCCCGGCAGGCTGCTCTGGTCGAACTGAGACCAGACCTTTACCCAGCCCTTGGGCAGTTCACCCGCCAACTCGACCGTGAGGCGCTCCGTCGGCGCTTCGCCGGCCACCCTCAGGCGGCCTTGCCTAGCGGCGGGTCTGCGTCTGTGAGAAGCTCGAGCACTGCGGCCTCGATGCGCCCGCGGACGCGGGCGTCAGCGATGTCGGGGCCATCCGGAGGGAGGTCCCTGTTCGTCGGGGCGATCGTGACGCCGGCGTGATAGCGATCTATCACGCGAGGGTCGACGTAGGACGCGCGGCACACGCCTGGAGTGTTGCCGAGGTAGGCGGCCACCGTTTTCACGGCGCGGCTGACCTGGCGTTCGCGGCTCGCGCGGGTGCGCCCCGGTGCGTCCGCCCCAGCGAGCGCGACCGCGGCAAGAACTGTCGCGTTCCATGTGCGAAAGTCCTTGGCGGTGAAGTCTCCTGGGCTGTAGCGCTTGATGTAGGCGTTGACGTCCTCTGCGCGGAGCTCGAGCCAGCCCTCCGCCTCGCGATAGGCCAGCAGCTGCGAGCCACTGCGCCTGCGCTTGAGCGCGGCCACGACGGCCAATGCGTCGTTGTCGGTGATGCACTGGACTCGGCGCTGTCCCGACTTGGCGGGAAAGTCGAAGACGACCTCGCCCTCGGCGATCTTCACGTGGTCGCGCAGCACGGTGGTGAGCCCGTAGGACTCGTTGCGCTCGGCGTAGTCCTCAGAGCCTATGCGGAAGAAGCCAAGATCAAGCAGCCTCACCGAGCAGGCGAGGACCCGCTCGCGAGTGAGGTCCTCGAGGCCAAGCCGTGCGCGTCCCACACGGGCGAGGTCGCGCGTGACGCGCCGGCGCAGGCGCGGAAGGGCCGCGCCAAAGGCGACCATGGTGTCGAACTTCACCCGATCGCGATGCGCACGCCAGCGTTCGTGGTAGAGGTACTGCTTGCGCCCGGCCGCGTCTATGCCCGTCGCCTGCAGGTGCCCAAGCGGGTCGTTACAGATCCAGACCTCTCGCCAGGCCGGCGGGATCGCGAGCCGGGCGATGCGCTCGTGGACCTGCGGATCATCGATCCGCTCGCCGTCAGAATCGAGGTATTCAAAGCCGCGGCCGCGACCGCGACGTGCGATCCCAGGCGCGGCGCAGTTGGATCTCCGAAGTCTCGCCATCGTTTACGTCCCGTCGGTTCCAGGCCACGCTCGGCCCAGGGCCACACCACGCGCTCGGCGCACCGGAGGCGCATGACCTCGCGGCACGTAGACGAACGACCAGGGATCACCTCTCTACTCCAGAAACGAGTGCGCCCACCGGCGAACTCTCGCTTGGGAGCCCCGCCGAGGCCAGGCGTTAGCGAGAGCTCCTGTTGATGGCCAGGGCTTCATCCTCGCCGCTGTCGCTCACATCCGGATCCAGCGCACGAGCTCGGTCGTGATGAGCACGGGCATCCTCGGTCGCCCCCTGCGCCTCAGTTGCACGTCGCTCTGCAACTGAGTGGCGCTGTCGGGCCCGCGCGGCTCGTTCGTCTGCTTCTGCTTGTTCGCGCTTGGCTTGAGCAGCCTGCTCGTCGGCCGATGCCCTTGCGCTTTCAGCTTGAATCGAACGGCTTCTGGCCTGCTCGCGCAGCTCTCCGGCCTTCTCACGGCGCGCGGCGAGCCGCCTGCGCTTCGCCGCCCTGCCAGCGACGGCCACTGCCAGGACTACAACGACGGCCGCAATGACGATTGCGATGATCGCTCCAGTACTCATGGTCTGCTCCTCGTATTAGCTCTATCTCAGTGAGCTGATCTACCCCTGGCAGAGCAAGCCAAAACGCACCCGGCAGCGGGCAGGGCGAGGTTCGGGGTCGCCCCGTTGCACGATGCATAATCCTCGATCAAGCGGGTAAGAGACGTCTAACCGACCGAACGGAGGGAGGAAAGAAGGACGATGTCTTCAGTTGCCACGAGGAGAAGCCCGCAACACGCGAGCTCATCGACGAAGGTGGCCTCCAGCGAGCTGTTCGTGCGCTGGCAGGAGCAGGGCGATGCGACGGCACGAGAGGCGCTCACGGAGCAGTTCATGCCGCTGGCGCGTAGTCTCGCTCGCCGCTACGGCGGCCGCTCGGCGGAGCCATTCGAGGACCTCCTGCAAGTGGCCTCGGTGGGCCTGCTGAAGGCGCTCGATCGCTACGACCCCGAACGCGGCTATGCCTTCGCGTCGTTTGCAGTCCCGACGATCCTGGGCGAGATGAGGCGCTACTTCCGCGACTGCGGTTGGGCTGTCCACATGTCTCGCGGCGCCCAAGAGCGGGCGCTGCGGGTCCGCGACGCCCAAGAGCATCTGACCAACGAGCGTGGTCGTGCCCCTACGGTCGGGCAGCTCTCGGAGTATCTGGAGCTGGACATGGAGGAGGTGATCGACGCCTTGCAGGCACTCCTCTCATACGAGACGCTGTCGTTGGACGCGCCGCCTCCGGGTGGCGAGGACGAAGACGTGACGTGTGGCGAAACGCTGGGCCACGATGATGAGCGCTACGAGCTCGTGGAGCTGGACGCGACCCTGAGCGCTGTGCTTGAGCATCTTGCACCGCGCGAGCGCCTGATCCTTCGCATGCGCTTCGTCGATGACCTTACTCAGACGGAGATCGCAGAGCGTATCGGCGTCTCACAGATGCAGGTCTCGAGATTGCTGCGCCACTCGCTCGATGAGCTGCGAGCGCTGACCGAGGCTAGCTCGACGCCGTAGGTGGAGGCATGCGCGTTTGCCCGCCGGTTACGCTGATCGCACGAGACCTCCTCCAAACGTTCATCTGAGCCTGCCCAACCGACCGGAGAACGTCATGCTCGTCAGACAGGTGCTGACGGGCATTGGCGAAGCGATCGATCTGGATCGGAAAGACCTGTACGAGATCACTGTCGCCGTCACAGAGGCCTGCAACAACGTTGTCGTCCACGCCTACCGGGGCGATGAAGGCCCACTCGAGGTAGAGGTCTGGGTGCGGCCGGCCGCGGTCGAGGTCCTCGTGCGCGATCGTGGCGTTGGACTGCAGCCGGGGGCCGAACAGGCCGCCGGCACTGGCTTGTCCGTGATGCAGGCGCTTTCCCAAACCGTCGCGGTGAGCGCAGGCGCGGACAGCGGGACCAAGGTCTGGATGACCTTTGACACCCCCGGGTCAAGTGCGCTCGATCCGCTCGCCGCCGGACGGCTCGAGCTGCCGACCACCGAGGAGCTTGGACCGAACCCCGCGATCCGGATCACCCTCGGGCCCACGCTCCTGTCACGGACGATCCTTCCTCGGTTGCTGAGCGTCTTCGCCGCGCGTGCTCACTTCACAACGGACCGCCTTGTCGACGGCCAGCTATTGGCGGACGAACTCGCCGCCGGCGTGGAAAGATCGATCGGCAGCGGCCATCTCAGCGTCGGCATTGGTGTCCAGCCGCATGAGCTGGAGTTGCGCATAGCGCCACTGCCTGCTGGACACGCGAAACGGCTGCTCGCGGACGCGGCGCTCGACGACCTGGGCCCGGTGATCGGCAAGCTGAGCGCTCAGCAGCGAGTGACGACGCTCGACTCGGGTGACCGGGAGATGCTCGCCCTGCGATTGGTGCAACCGGCTTGAGTCCTATGCGCGGATCGCAGTACCGGTGCCGCTCACGTCGAGGACGCGGGCCCCGCTGAGATGGAGAAGCGCGCTGCCGCGATGACCGCCGGGTGAGCAACCCTGCCCGGCGACGCTCGCCGCGATCGTGAAAAGATCCCGAGATGGCGCGGGTCGGACTGCTCACCGGCGGCGGGGACTGCCCCGGCCTGAACGCGGTCATCCGCGCGGTGGTGCGGCGCGGGCTGGTTGAAGACGGGAGCAGCTTCGTGGGCTTTCGCCACGGCTGGGCCGGTGTGCTCGCGGACGACACGACCGAGCTGACGCTTCAGAGCACGGCCGGGATCCTCCCGCGCGGGGGGACGATTCTCGGGACCTCGCGCACGAACCCGTTCGCCGACGGGCGCGATGGCGTGGCGGCGGTGCGGCGCACGCTGGAGGCCGAGGGCGTGGACGTGCTGATCCCGATCGGCGGCGAGGACACGCTCGGGGTGGCCCTGCGCCTGCATCACGAGGGCGTGCCGATCGTGGGCGTGCCCAAGACGATCGACAACGACCTCGGCGGCACGGACGTGACGTTCGGCTTTCAGACGGCCGTGCAGATCGTCACCGACGCGATCGACCGCCTGCACACGACCGCCGAGTCTCACAACCGCGTGATGGTCGTCGAGGTGATGGGACGCCATACCGGCTGGATCGCAACGCATGCGGGCATCGCCGGCGGGGCCGACGCGATCCTCGTGCCCGAGCGACCGTTCGACATCGATCAGGTGGTGGCGCACCTGCGCGGCCGCCACGCGCGCGGGCGCAGCTTCTCGATCGTTGTGGTGGCCGAGGGCGCGACCGCGAGCGAGGGGGCCCTGCACGCGATCGAGGGCACCGCGACCGATGCCTTTGGACACGTGCGACTCGGCGGAATCGGCCTGCGACTCGAGCGGGAGATCGAACGCCGGACCTCGTATGAGACGCGCGTGACGATCCTCGGCCACGTTCAGCGCGGCGGCTCGCCGGTGGCGTTCGACCGCGTGCTCGCGACCCGCTTCGGCGTGGCCGCGATGGAGGCGGCGGCCGGCGGGCGCTTCGGCGCGATCGTGGGATTGCGCGGCACCGAGATCGTCGAGGTTCCGCTGGCGCAGGCCCTCGCCGAGCCGAAGTTCCTGGATCCGGCGCTGTATGAGACGGCCGAGCTGTTCTTCGGCTGACGCGAGCCGGAGCCGCGGCGATCGCGCCCTAAGCGGGTTCTCATCCCCGGCTCAGCTTGGCTTTAGCGGCCGGCCCGAGGATGCAGGGCCATGTCATCTGGGCGCAGAGCCGCGCGCCGGCGTGCCATCAGGCGCCGCCGGGCGGTGGCGGTGGCGGGACTGCTGGCCCTGGTGACGACCGCGGCGGTTGCCGTCGGCGAGCAGGGCGGCGGCCTGCCCGCTCACGCGGACCGCTCCGCGGCCGGCGGCGTCTCAGCGGGCGCGCACGCCGGTCAGGCGCCGAGCGCCGCCCTCGTCGCGGGCTCGGACCCCGGCGTCCTGCCGGGCCCCGTCCTGATCGCGGACCGCGACAACAACCGGCTGCTCGAGGTGAGTCCTTCCGGGCGGGTGCTGTGGCGCTTTCCGACGCCCGGCTCGCTGGCCGCGGGCGAGACGTTCAAGCTACCCGATGACGCCTTCTTCTCGCCCGACGGCCGCGAGGTGATCGTCACGCAGGAGGACGATTTCGTGATCAGCGTCGTCGACATCGCCAGCGGGCGGATCGTCTACCGCTATGGCCACCCGGGCGTTCCCGGCTCAGAACCCGGCTACGTGCACAATCCCGATGACGCCCTGATGACCCCGTCCGGGGAACTCCTGTTCGCCGACATCAAGAACTGCCGGGTGCTGGTGGTCCGCCCGCCGGAACATCGCCCGCTGCGCCAGCTCGGCAGCACCGGTGATTGCGAACATCAGCTGGGCAGCACCTACGGCAGCCCCAACGGCGCCTTCCCGATGATGAACGGCGACACCGCGATCACCGAGATCAACGGCGACTGGCTGGACGTGATCGCGCCCGGCGGGCGCGCCGTCTCAGACACCAACCCGCCCGGCTTCAGCTACCCATCCGACACCAACGAGGTCCGTCCCGGGCTGTTCCTGTCGGCCGACTACACGAACCCGGGAGCGATCGAGACCTTCACCGGGCAGGGCGCGCTGCGCTGGCGCTATGCGCCGAGCGGCGCCCTCGCCCTCAACCAGCCGTCGCTGGCGCTGCCGCTCCCGAATGGGGACGTTCTCGCCAATGACGACAAGAACGATCGCGTGATCGTGATCGACCCTCGCAGCAACCGCATCGTGTGGCAGTACGGCCACACCGGCGTGCCCGGCTCGGGCGAAGGCTTCCTGTCGAACCCCGACGGCGTCGATCTGGCGCCGCCGTACTCGCTGGCGACGCGCTTCGGCTCGAGCCTGCGTGCACCCTGAGGCGCGGGCACGGAGACTAGGCGCCAGATCCGGGGACCCGGGGTTCGAGCGCCATGACCGCGGACTGCGTCTGCCCGCTCGCGCTCTGACCGCCCGCGAGCAGTATGCGCCCGCCGACGAGTGCCGCCGCGGTGTCCGACAGCGCCAGCGGAAGACGCCCGGCGCCGCTCACCGCGCCGTCGCGCGGGTCGATCGCAAGGATCTGCGAGCTCTGGCTCTGCTGATCGGCGCCCCGCCCGCCGAGCAGATACACGTAGGAGCCGAGCGCCACGGCTGAGGCATGGGTTAGGGGCCGCGGCAGGCGACCGATCTGCTGGAGCCGTCCGCTCGCGGGTTCGAGCCGCAGGATCTCATCCTGCGCGAGTTCGCCGTGCGATCCGCCGGCGATGATGAGCGCTCCGCCGACCGCCGCCGCGGCGGCGTAGCGCAGCGAGTGCGGCAGGCGCGCGACGACCCTCGCCGGCTGTCCGGGCCGCCAGGCGAGCACCGTGTCGAGCGCCTGGCTGCCGTCGTAGCCGCCGATCACGTATGCGCTCCCGCCGAGCGCGGCGACGGCCACGTCGGACGCCGCACTCGGCAGCACGCCCGCTTCAGAGACGCTGCCCGCGCGGGGGTCGAAGCGCAGCACGTGGTCGTAGGAGCTCACCTGGCCGCCCCCGAATACGTAGGCCGCTCCGCCGATCGGCGCGCCCTGAGCATCGTGCTGAGCCAACGGCAGACGGGCCACGGTCGAGACGTGCCCGCCGGCGATCTCGATCACGGCGCTGGTGGAGGTGTCGCTCGCGTCGAGCCCGCCGAACAGAACGAGACCGGCGCCCGGGAGGGCGACCGCGGCAGCGTCCTGCAGCGGCGACGGCAGCCCGACCGCAAGCCGGTGCACGCTGAAGCTCGCCGGGCGGGCCCGATCGGAGACCCCCGCCGGCGCCTTGATGCCCGGGTGCCGAGACGCGCCGCCGCCGCTCAGCAGGCCGATCAGCAGGCCGGCGAGCACGAGCGCGGCGAGAACCGCGAGGGTCCGCGCGCGCCGCGTGCGCCGGCTCACACGTCCACCGGCCCGCCGGCGCCCATGCACGGTCCGGCGCTCAGGCGCGCTCAACCGGCGCCCCGCCGTCACTGGCGCCCAGCGGCTGTGGATCCCCTTCGGCGCCGGAGGGCTCAAGCTCGAAGCCCGGATCGCGCGATCTCCCCTGCCCGGCCGCCTGCGCGGGCTCGCCGAAGCCCCGCGGGCGCGTCCGCACGAAGGTGAATCCCGGCAGGTCGAGCTCGACGCTCGCGCCCCCGTCGAGCGAGGACCCGGCGAGGACCCGCCCGCCGTGAGCCTCGGCTATCGCGCGCACGATCGCGAGCCCGAGCCCTGCTCCGCCCGAAGCGCGGTCGCGCCCGGCGTCGGTGCGATGGAAGCGATCGAACACGCGCTCGCGCTGCTCGGCCGGGATGCCCGGGCCGTCGTCCTCGACGATGAAGCGCAGGTGCCCGAGCCGGCCGCGCTCGACGCGCATGCGCACGAGCCCCACCTGCTCGGAGGTGTGCTCGATCGCATTCGCCACGAGGTTGCGCAGCGCCTGTGCAAGGCGGTCGGGATCGGCGTCCAACGTCCCCTGCGGGACCGGCCCCAGCTCGAAGCGACGGCTCGCGAGCAGGCTCATGGCGGCCCACTGCTCGTGCACGTAGGGTGCGAGGTCGATCGGCTCGGTCCGCAGGAACTGCGTCTGCTCGGCGTTGGCCAGCAGCAGCAGGTCATCGACCAGGCGACTGATCCGTGCGATCTCGGCCTGTACGAGCCGTTCCACGCGCCGCACCTCGGCGCCGGAGGGACTCGGCTGCGCGGCGAGGACTTCCAGCTGGCCGCGGATCACCGTCAGCGGCGTGCGCAGCTCGTGGGAGGCATCCGCTATGAACGCGCGCTGAGAGGCGAACGCCTCGGTCAGCCGATCGAGCATGTGATTGAAGGCGTCGGCGAGTACCGCCACCTCCTGGCCCTGGCCGCCGTCGTCATGAATGCGCGGATGCAGATCCCCCGCGTCGACCCGCGCGGCGACGCCCGCCATGCGACGCAGCGGCCGCGAGACGCGGGTGCCGATCAGGTAGGAACCGAGCAGGGCGGCGACGAGCGCGAGCAGCCCGGCGAGGATGAACGCGCGCGCGACGCCGTGCTGGGCATGCCTGACCGACGCCAGCGGCTCGCCGACCCCCACCGTCACCCGCTCGCCGCCCGGCAGGCTCACCACCTGCTTGAGCACGCGCAGGTTGCCCACGTCGGGAAAGGCGACCGTGGAGAAGCCGTCGTGAACCGTCAGCAGCCGGGAGGACAGGCGGTTCTCCTGTGCCTGCTTTGCCGCCGTCTCCCCCTCATCCGGCGCGGCCCGTCCCAACAGCTCGGGGCGGTTCGTGCTCGTCGGCGCGCCCGGGACGATCGCGAACAACAACGTCGAGCTGACCCCGAAGGGCTGATCGCGCACATAACGCGTGGCCGCCGCGGCCACCCGCGTGGGGGAGCTCGAATTGACGAGCGCGAGGTTGTCGGCGAACTCGCCGGCATCGCCGGAGATCTCCTGGTCGATCTGGTGGCGCAGCTGCGTCCCGGTGCCACGGTAGACGGCCACGAAGGCGATGCCCGTGCACAGCAGCATGACCAGCGTGACCCACCCCGCAAGGCGCCAGCGCAACCCCAGCGCGGACAGGCGGACCCGGGGCCTCTGCATCGATCAGCCGGGGCTGCCGAGACGGTAGCCGACCGAGCGCATCGTGAATATCGGCGCGGGGTCCCCGGGGCGGCCGAGCTTGCGGCGCAGATAGCCGATGTATACGTCCACGACGTTGGTCTCGGGGTCGTGCTCATAGCCCCAGACCGAGCTCAGGATCTGCTCGCGCGTGAGCACGTGCCCGTGGTGGCGCAGCAGATACACGAGCAGCTCGAACTCCGTCGTCGACAGAACGACCGGGCGACCGGCCCGCTGCACCTTGCGCGTCAGCAGGTCCACCTCTATGTCCTCGGCGCGCAGCGCGCTGGTCGAGGCCTGCGCGAGCACCCGCAACTGGGCGCGCACGCGCGCCACGAGCTCGGCCACCGAAAACGGCTTGACCAGATAGTCCACGGCCCCGGCGTCGAGCCCGGCCACCCGATCGGAGATCTCGCTGCGCGCAGTCAGCACGATCACCGGCACGCCAGGAGTCGTCCGGCGCACGGACGCGAGGATCTCAAGACCACCGCGACCGGGGAGCATCAGGTCGAGCACGATCGCGTCAAAGTCGCCACTCAGCGCGAGGCGCTCCCCCTCGATCCCGTCCAGTGCGGCATCGACGTAGAAGCCCTCGGCCTCGAGGCCGCGGCGCACGAAATCGACGATCCCCGGCTCGTCCTCGATCAGGAGCACGCGGGCTGGCGCTGCGGGCGCCCCGCGAGCGTCCTCGAGCGCGTGACCCGGCGGCGAGTCGGGCCGAGCTGAAGCAGCGGCCTTTGTCATCTGTCAAGCATAGGTGCCGCCGCGGCCTGTGTTTCCCTCGCCGCTGATTTCATGAGCTTTCTCATCAAGCGGTTATCCGGTCCTTAGCCAACGCGCCGAGACTCGAACCATGACGAGCAATCTGCGGGCCCCGGCCGCGCACGCCGCTCGCCCGCGCGTCGCCAACCTGACCGCGGGGGGAACAACCGGCAACGAGCGCCTGACAGCGGTGACGGGTGCCGCCCTGCTCCTGCCTCTGGCCGTAATCGGTGTCACCATAATCTCGCTGCGGCAGTTCCTCTGGATTCACCTTTTCGTGGGCATGCTGCTGATCGGGCCGGTCGCACTGAAGATGGGAAGCACCGGCTATCGATTCCTCCGCTACTACTCGGGAAACACGAGCTATCGCAGAGTCGGCCCGCCAGCCGCGCTGTTGCGTGTGATCGCGCCGATGGTCGTGCTGTCAACGGTCGTGGTGCTCGCGAGCGGAGTCGCACTGCTATTCGCCGGACCGCAGTCGCGCGACACCCTGCTGCCGATCCACAAAGTGAGCTTCATCGTCTGGGCGGCGTTCACGGGAGTCCATCTCCTTGGTCACCTGCCGGCGCTTCCAAAAGCGCTGCGGGCCGACTACGGAACCTCCGCACCGTTGAGCCACGATGTGACCGGTCGCGCCGGTCGCATGCTTTCGCTCGCCGGCGCGCTCGTCGCCGGAATCGTGCTAGCAATCCTCGTGATACCCGAATTCGGCCCCTGGGTTCACGCGTCCGGCCTGTTCCACCACCACCACTAAAGCGACATGCGCTCCCAGACCACCTACACGCGCGACGCGGCCCTGCGCAAGCTGTCTCGCATCAATCGCTGGATGGTCGCCGGCAGCGTGGCCCTGACCGCGGTGCTCTCGGAGGCGGCGGCCCAGGCCTTCCCCGGCAAGGCGAAGGCGAGCGCCTCGAGCCAGGCCGGGAAGCATGGCGGGACGCACCCCTCGAGCGATCCGGCGCAGAAGCGCCCGGCGCCAACGGCGAGCGCTCCCCGCACGACGACCGAAGCTGCGCCGGAAACGGTGCAGGAATCCCCCCACAGCGCAGAAGCGCCCGCGGAATCCGCCCCGGCCCCGGAATCGGCACCCCAGGAACAGTCGACTCCGCCGGAATCGACGCACGAATCCACCCCGGCGCCAACGCACGAATCCACCCCGGCGCCCGCTCCGGAAGCCGCTCCGCCGCAGGAATCCTCGCCTCCCGTCGTCTCCGGTGGATCCTGAGATGCTCGCGCGCGAGCCGTCTCGCGGGGCATTCGATGAGCTTTCTAACCAAGCGGTTAGCCGCCCCTTATCGAAGCTCACGACACTGATCCCATGGCAGGGACTCACGACGTGAAATCCAGAGACGCGGCGCTGCGCAAGCTCACCCGCATAAATCGCTGGCTCATCGCCGGCAGCGTGACCGCCACCGGAGTGCTGTCGGCCGTCGCCGCCCAGACGTTCTCCGGCAAGACCGTCAACGCCGCATCGACGACGACGGAGGCCGGCAGCTCGACGGCGAGCGGAACGGCATCCACGGGCTCGAGCTCGCAGAGCGATAAGGCCGCCAGCTCGAGCACGAAGCTCAAAGCCGCGACAGCCGCCCCGAGCGCGGCCTCCACGGAAACCGCGAAATCGTCATCAACCGAATCCTCCAGCGCCGGCGAATCCTCAACGAGCTCTGAACCTTCAGCAGCCGCTGAATCCTCGAGCGCCAGCGAATCCTCCAACAGCGCTGAAACCTCGAGCGGCGGCGAATCCTCGGGGACCGTCGTCTCCGGAGGCTCCTGAGTTGTCGCCGCCACCGCCGATCTCCGATGAGCCCACGTTCGCGCGCTGGGAGGCGCTCGGCTCGAGCGTCGTGCTCGGCGTGACCGACGACGGCGCACTGGCACGGGCGCGCTCGGAGGTCGAGTCAGAGCTCGACTCGATCGACCGCGCCTGCAGCCGCTTTCGCCCGGACTCCGAGCTGTCACGGCTGAACGCGCGCGCCGGCCGCCCGATGAAGGCCTCTCCGCTCCTGATCGAAGCGCTCGAGGTGGCCCTGCGCGCCGCCGATCTGACCGACGGCGACGTCGATCCGACCGTCGGCCGGGCGCTCGAGCTGGCCGGCTATGACCGCGACTGGAGCCTGCTCACCCCCGCCGGGGAGGAGCCTGCACCGCCGACGCTGACAGTACGGATCCGCTCCGGCTGGCAGGAGGTGAGCCTCGACCGACCGGCCGGCTGGATCCGCGTCCCGGCGGGAGTGCACCTGGACCTCGGCGCCACCGCAAAAGCCTGGGCCGCCGATCGCGCAGCGGCCACGGCGGCGCGCGCGAGCGGCTGCGGCGTGCTCGTGAGCCTGGGCGGCGACGTCGCCACCTCCGGGCCGTCGCCGGCGGGCGGCTGGCGGATCAGGGTGACCGACGACCACCGCAGCGATCCCTCGGCGCCGGGACAGACCGTCCACATCCGCGCAGGCGGTCTTGCGACCTCCAGCACGGCGGTTCGCCGCTGGAGCCACAACGGTCACACCATGCACCACATCATCGATCCCGCGACGGGAGCGCCCGCGCGCACGAGGTGGCGCACCGTGAGCGTCGCCGCCGGCGACTGCACCGACGCCAACATCGCCGCGACTGCCGCCCTGGTTCGGGGCGAGCGCGCTCCGGCATGGCTCGAGGAGCGCGGGCTGCACGCCCGGCTGCTCGACTGGGACGAGCGCGTCACGAACGTCGGCGATTGGCCCGCCGAGTCCCTGAGCGGCTACGAGAAGGCGCGCGCGGCATGAGCCTCTCGCTGGCCAGCGCGGGGCCCAGCGTCTACTGGTATCTGACGCGCTCGACCGGAGCCGTCGCCCTGCTGCTTTTGACCTTTGCGATCGCGCTCGGCGTGATCGACGTGCGCCGCCTGAGCTCGCCGCGGTGGCCGCGCTTCGTGGTGGACTCGCTGCACCGCAACGTGTCGCTGCTGGCGATGGTCTTTCTGATGCTCCACATCCTCACGTCGGTACTCGACAGCTTCGCGCCGATCTCGCTGATCGACGCGGTGGTCCCGTTCGCGGGCTCCTATCGCCCGTTCTGGCTGGGGCTCGGGGCGGTCTCCTTCGATCTGCTGCTGGCCGTCACGATCACGAGCCTTCTGCGCCAGCGCATGGGCTTTCAGAGCTGGCGCGCCGTCCACTGGCTGACCTACGCCAGCTGGCCGATCGCGCTGCTGCACGGCCTCGGCACGGGCAGCGACGTGAAAAGCACCTGGCTCCTGGGGCTCAGCATCCTCTGCATCGCGATCGTCATCGCGGCGGTGCTCGCGCGCGTGATCGACGGCTGGCCTTCGAACCGGCGGCTTCGCAGCGCCGCCCTCGGAGGAGCCGCCGTGTTCTCGCTGTTTCTCGTGCTCTGGCTCCCGGGCGGGCCGCTCGGCTCGGAATGGGCTCGCCGCTCGGGCACCCCGACTGCGCTGCTCGGCCATTCCCACGCGACCACATCGAGTCGGGGGCACTGATGAGCGAACCCTCGTCGCTCCTGACCGACACGCCGACGCTCGAGACGCCGGCGGCGCCCTCGCTTCCGCGGCTGCTCGAGGGGATCCCCGCGCACGGGGCGCTCGATCTGCAGTCGCACATGGACGTCCACGGACCCCTGCCGCTGGCGCACAAGCGCGGACGCCGCGTCGAGTCGCCGCTGATCGGGCGGATCGAGCGCTCGCGCCTGGGCGGTCGCGGCGGAGCGGGCTTTCCCACCGCCACGAAGATGCGCGCGGTGGCGGGCGCTCGCGGGCGCGCCATCGTCGTGGTCAACGCAGCCGAGGGCGAGCCGGCGAGCCTCAAGGACCGCACCCTGTGCCAGTCGCTTCCCCACCTGGTGCTGGACGGCGCCCAGCTCGCGGCCCAGGCGGTCGGCGCCGATGAGGTGATCGTGTGCGTGTGCGAGTCGGCCGCCCCGAGCATCCACAGCATCACCGCGGCGATCGCAGAACGCCGACGTCTGCCGGGCGCTCCCTCGCGGGTGAAGGTGAGCGCCGTGCCCAGCGACTACGTCGCCGGTCAGGAGACGGCCCTCGTCAACCACCTCAACGGAGGGCCGGCCAAGCCCACCTTCACACCTCCGATGAGCTTCGAACAGGGCGTCAGGCGCCGCCCGACGCTCGTCAACAACCCGGAGACGCTCGCCCACGTCGCCCTGATCGCCCGTCATGGATCGGAATGGTTCCGCCAGCTCGGCACGCCCACGCAACCGGGCTCGGCACTCGTCACCCTGTCGGGACCGGTAGCGCACCCCGGCGTCTATGAGATCGAGCATGGCGCATCGCTGTCGTCCCT
Source organism: uncultured Solirubrobacteraceae bacterium (assembly GCA_963779605.1). Classification (GTDB taxonomy): domain Bacteria; phylum Actinomycetota; class Thermoleophilia; order Solirubrobacterales; family Solirubrobacteraceae; genus Palsa-744. The sequence continues at coordinate 79,343 of CAVZYR010000003.1, read as the reverse complement.
GATCGAAGCCGCCGGCGGGAGTACGGCCGGCGTGCGCGGGGCGCTCCTGGGCGGCTACGCGGGCACCTGGATCGCCGGTGAGCTGCTGCGCGGGGTCGCCCTCTCCGATGAACATCTTGCGCCGCACGGCGCCTCGCTCGCCGCGGGAGTCGTGCTGCTCCTGTCCGAGCACGCCTGCCCGGTCTCAGAGACCGCCCGCGTCGCACGCTGGCTGGCTTCTCAGAGCAGCGGCCAGTGTGGACCGTGCGTCAACGGTCTCGACGCCCTCGCCGGCACGGTCGAACAGGTCGCGGCCGGCATGCCCGAGTCCCAGGCCGCCCAGCGCATCGAGCGCCTGGCTTCGCTCACGCAGAGGCGCGGGGCATGCGGCCATCCCGACGGAGCGGTCAACTTCATCGTGAGCGCGCTGCGAGCATTCGCCCCGGACTTCGCCGACCACGCGCGCCACGGGCGCTGCGAGGCATGCGGCTCCTCGGAGCTGCCGGTTCCCGTGCGCATGCGAGGCACGAGCTCAGAGCGCGAGCCGGTGTGGACGTCATGAGCCAGCGCCTGCGTGTCAACCCGATTGCCTGCGAGGCTCACGGCATGTGCGCCGAGCTGTTGCCCGAGCGGATCACGCTCGACGAGTGGGGCTATCCGATCCTCGATGAGGAGCCGCTGTCACCCGCGCTCCTTGACCATGCAAGGCGCGCCGCGCAGGCGTGTCCGACGTTCGCCCTGCTGCTCGAGCGCGAGCGCGGCCAGAAGCGAAGCTGACGCGCTGAGCGCAGGGCGCCGCCGCGCGAGCCGCCGCGGCGGATCACAGCGCATACATGTGCGCGGCGGCCAGGCCCGCCCACTCCCCATAGGGAGCGAAGAACGCGCGCACCTGCGACTCATCGGCGCGGGCGTGTGGATCGCCTCCGCTGAGCGAGCGCCCGACGAGCTTCAAGAGGCCCACGTCGAGAGCCGGGACCTGGTCGTTTCGGCCCTGGCCGTGCAGCGCGAGCATCTCAACCGTCCAGGAGCCGATGCCCGGGATCGCGCGCAGTCTGCGCCAGCCGCGCTCGTGCTCGGAGCTGTGCAGGTCCACCGCGCCGCGGGCGACCTCGCGCGCGGCACGCACAAGCACTAGCGCGCGAGCGCCGGCCAGATCGAAGGACTCGAGCAGCGCCGGCGGCGTTCCGGCCAGCACCGCCGGCGCCGGCAGGTCGCGCAGGGGGCGATCGGCCCTCCCGGGCCCGTCCCAGCGCCGTCCGAGCGAGGCGACGACACGCCGCTGGATCGCGGCCGCCCGCTCGAACTCGATCAGCTGCTCGCAGATCGCCCAGGCGAGCGCCTCAAACGGTTCCGGGCGGCGGCTGATCCTCAGCCAGGGACGACGGCGCAGCGAGCCCCCGATCAGCGGATCGCGCAGAAAGCGCCTGCGAAAGGCGCCCACGTCCTCGTCGACCCCGACTGCGAAGCGCATCCGCGCGATCCCGTGGGCCGCCGCCGCGCGGGAGTCGGCGCGCGCTCCGAACAGGACGCGGTCGGGCGCGGTCTGCGCGACGCGCACGACCACGGGCTGCTCGCCGTGGTGGAGCAGGCGTTCGAGCACCTCTCCCCGCCGTCTGAGCACGCCGTCCACGCCCGCCCGCAGGCTCAGGCGAAACGGACCGGCGGGCCGCACCTCCTCGCGCAGCTCCATGATCTCGCCATCCCGCCCTAGGTCCCGGCCGCCGGCGCGCGCTCAGTCACGCCCGCCGAGCAGATGCACGTCCACGAGCAGCGAGCGGCTGCCCACGATCTGGATCAGCTCGCCGGCCTTCGAGGCCCCGCGCTTCTCGCGCGAGCCGCGGGCCGGTGCCCGCCCGCGGCGACGCGGCGCCAACAGCGGCGCGGCGGCGCGATGGCGGCGGTTGAACAGCCGCACGACGGCGGCTCCGGCGACGAATCCGCCCGCGGCCGCGGCGGCGGCCTGTACGGCCGGGATCGCGGCGCTCGTCGACCGCCAGTAGGTCGCGGGCGCGCCTTCGCGCGCGTACGCGCGCACCACCTCGGCCTCATCGGCGAGCACGGGCAGCGCGTCGATTTCCTCGGTATCGCCGCCGGCAGCCGAGGCGAGCTCGGCGCCGTCGCCCTCACCGAGCTGCGCCTCCTGGGACTCGAAGTGCTCCCTCACGCCGCGAAGTGTAGACGGCCCCTCAGACCCCTTCGCGACGGTGTGCCCACGTTGCGGGCGAAACGGCGCGCCCGCTAGAGCTTTCGCTCATACACCCGGTAGCGGCGCACGATCTCGCCGCCCATGCCTTCCATCGCGCGGTTCATCGGCTTGTTGACCTCGAGGATCCAGCCCATCTCACCGCCCCTCTGCGGGGTGCGTTCGGCGGCGTCGAAGTGCATCTCATAGAAGCGCGCCGCGACACCCGTGTGCTGGTAGGCGGGCTTCACCCCGAGCGCGAACACGTACACCTGATCGATTTTCGAGCGCGCACGCAGGGCGGTCAGCCAGCCGACCGGGAAGAGGCGCCCGCGCGGGCGCAGCTTGGCCAGCACCTGGTTGTAGTCGGGCAGCGAGAGCGCCGCCCCGACGACCTCCCCGGTGTCCTCTTTTTCGGCGACCATCGCCCAGTTCTCATCGAGGATCGGCTTGAGCTTCTTGGCGTAGTGGCGAACCTCGCGCTCGGTCAGCGGCACGAAGCCCCAGTTGCGCTCCCAGGCGGCGTTGTAGACCTCCAGAAAGCGCCCGACCTCCGCCTGCAGATCCTTCTTCTTGAAGTTCCGGCATACGATCCCGTGCTCTGACTCGACCTTCCGGGCCATCTCCCAGATCGCGGGGTGGACTTTGTCCCGGCCGGAGACGTCGAGGCTCCACATGTACAGGTCCATCGCCTTGGACAGGCCCGCCTCGCCCTCGAAGAGCGCCTGATAGTAGGCGTGGTGCCAGGGGTTGAGGATGATCGGCCGGCGCTCGTGGCCCTCGATCATGAGGCCGCACTCGTCGTTGGTCGTGAAGCTCATCGGGCCGACCATCGTGCCCGCCCCGTGCTCCCTCAGCCAGGACTCGGCGGCCGCCAGCAGCGCGCGCGCGGCCTCGGGGTCGTTCTCGCACTCAAACCAGCCCCACAACCCCCAGTCGTTGCCCTGAAACTCCTGCAGGTGCTGGTCGATGTGGGCGCTGACCCGCCCGACCGCGCGTCCGTCGCGGAAGGCCAGGAAGTACTGTGCCTGGGCGTGCTCGAAGAATGGGTTCTTGGAGGGATCCAGCTGCTCCTTCAGATCCATCAACAGCGGCGCCACCCAGTTCGGCTCGTTACGATAAAGGCGCCAAGGCAGCTTGATGAAGGTGTTCAGATCGCGGCGGGATGCCACAGGCCGGATCTCTACTGCCATCGCGGCGCCCACCCTATATGCCCACCTCGATAGACGTCTTCGCAAAGGTCCGCGGCCACGAGCGCGAAGAGCTCCTGCGCGCGGCGCGCGAGGCCGACCTGCTGCCCTACTTCCGCACCGTCGAGTCGCCGGCGATGCCGGTGGTGGAGATGGAAGGTCATCCCCGCATCATGCTGGCGTCGAACAACTACCTTGGGCTGACCGGCGACGAGCGCGTGATGCAGGGCGCGCGCGACGCGCTGGCGCGCTACGGCACGGGGCTGACCGGCTCGCGCCTTTTGAACGGCACCACGCCGCTGCATCTGGAGCTCGAGCGCGAACTGGCGGAGTGGATGGAGAGCGAGGACGCGATCGTCTTCACGACCGGCAGCCATGCGAACCTGGGGGCGCTCGGCACGCTGCTCGACTCCGGCGACACGGTGATCGTCGACTCCGGCGACCACGCCTCGATACTCGACGGCGTGCTGCTCTCGCGGGCAAAGATGCGCCCCTTCCGCCACGGCCGCATGGACAAGCTGGAGCGTGCGCTGACGCGCGCCCAGGAGGACGGCGGCGGCGTGCTCGTCGTGGTCGACGGCGTCTTCTCGATGGAGGGCGACCTCGCGCCGCTGGTCGAGATCTCAGAGCTGTGCGCCCGCTTCGGCGCACGCCTGATGGTCGATGAGGCGCACGCGGCGGGCGTGCTCGGCGCACGCGGCGCCGGCGCCTCGGAGCTCCTGGGGGTCGAGGACCGCGTGGATCTGCGCATGGGCACCTTCTCGAAGTCGCTCGCCGCCTGCGGCGGCTTCCTCGCCGGCGACCACGAGGTGATCGACTACCTGCGCGTCTCCTCGCGGGCCTTCCTGTTCACGGCGTCCGCGGTTCCCGCGGCGCTCGGCGCAACGCAGGCCGCGCTGCGGGTGCTGCGCTCCCCGGAGGGACCGCCGCTGTTGGCGGCCGTGCTCGAGAACGCCCGCTACTTCGCGGCCGGCCTGAACGCGCTCGGCTATGAGGTGCTGAGCGGCGAGCCTGTGCGGATGGGGCCGTCCGAGGACGCCCCGCTCGAGACGATTCTCACGCCGATCATCCCGATCCTGATCGGCGACGACTGGAAGGCGGCGCTACTGTGGCGGGCCCTCTACGACGGCGGCGTGTTCACCAACTGCGCGCTGCATCCGGCGGTGCCCCCCGCGGGAGCGCTCCTGAGAACGAGCGTGATGGCGACCCACGACCACGACACGCTAGACCGCGCGCTCGAGGTGTTCGCGTCTGTCAAACGCCAGTTCGAGGCCGAGCACGGAGGAATCTGGCAGGGCGAGGACGCCTGAAGCGGCGAACGCGGCGCCGGCGAGGGCCGCCGGTGAGGGCGCTCGCGCGGGCCCCGATCCGCCGGACGGGACTTGTCCGTTTCTTCACAAGTCATGGCGAGCACGAAAAAGATCGCTTCTAGCGCACGAACCCACGAGCGCGAGGTTGACCGCCGGGCCCGCGCCTCGTAGCTTGCAACAGCGCACTGCATGACCAGCCGGGGGCGGCCACGGGCCAGCCCTCCGGGAGGTGATGTGCCGGGACCAGCCGCGACTCCTGAGGGAGGGTTTCAGATGGCCATGGCAGGCGCGTACTCGTAAAACCGCAAGGGTGTTGTGCGTTGCGGCCGCTGCCGCGACGACAACCAGGAGAGTGCTCATATGAACGCGACGGTGACGGTCGCCCCACCCGGTCCACAGCACATGCGCGCCTTGGAACGCGCGAACAAGGTTCGCCTGGCCCGTGCCGAGCTCAAGCGCCGGGTGGCGACGGGTGAGGTCGATGTGGCCGCCGTGATCCTCGAGTGCCCGTGGGAGGCGGACAGCATGGCGGTGGCCGACCTGCTGATGAGCCAGCGCCGCTGGGGCCAGACCCGCTGCCGCAAGTTCCTCTCGCAGATCCCGATGTCAGAGAAGAAGACGGTGGGCTCGATGACCGAGCGTCAGCGACGGACGCTTGCGGTCCTGCTCAACGCCACTCAGCAGCGGGGCCGCGCCTGGAGCGCAGGCCCCTGGGTAACGGACAGCCTGACGAGAGCTTGACCTGCCACCATCCCGCCAGCATGCCGATCAGGCCGAGCCGCGGGCGCACCTGCCAGACCCCGCAGCCTCCCTGGCCGAGATCTTTGACCGGCAGGCGCGCGAACTTGTAGCGGCCCGGTTCGAGCTTCATGTCTTCGAGCAGTTCGTGCGCGCTGCGTTCGTGCTCCGTGCGCTCGGCCGCCAGCCGGCGAAACTCCTGCAGGCGGCCCGCGAGACGGTCGCGCGAGCGCTCGAGCTCCTCGAGGTTCAAAAGGCGCGGTCCGGCGAACACCTCGGCCGAGGGAGCCGGCGCGGGGATGTGCGGAAAGCGCTCGGCCACGATCGCCGAGAGTTCGTGCTCGAGCTTCGCGACCTGTGCCCGCAGCGCCCGTCTCGCCGCGCGCTCGCCGGCCTCGCGGTCGATAACTAGCTGCTCGGACAGGGTCGGGCCCAACTTCTCCTCCTAGCGCCGGAAGAGCCGATTCTACCAGTGCCGCGAGCAGCCCGACCGCTCCCCTGAGGGATCGCCGAGAACGGGCCTCATGGCCCTTCGAGGGCCGCGCGAGCGCTCCACAGGGCCTCCTCTACATACAGCCCGGGGACCCCCGCCACCTGCAGGGCGAACAGCGTGAGCCGACGGCTTCCGGCAGCGGGCTCGTGGCCCGGGGCGAGCGCTCCGAACAGGACCGCGAGCGCCGAGGAAGCGTCCGCGACGACCAGCTGGCCGAGCGCGAGAGGCGGGGCGGATGTAGAGCGCCCGAGCCGCTCGCCCTGCTGGCTCGGGCGGATGCCGAGCGGGCCGTCGACCGCCTCGGAATCGAGCGCCCACAGCGGCACACCGGTATCCACCAGCGCGACCAGCAGCACGTCTGAGAGCAGGCCGCGCGAGACAAAGCCTCCGCGCAGCATCCGCTCGAGCACGACCGCCTCGATCGGCGTGCGCGCGACGTCGGGGTCGAGGCCGATCTGGCGAAAGAAGACGCGGTAGGCGGCGGGAACGGGCTCGCGGCGGACAGCGACCGCGCGCGCGCCGCGAAAGCCATTGGACAGTTCGCGCAGGCGCTCTCTGACCTCCCGCGTGGAGTGGCCCGTGAGCGAGCGCTCCTGAGCGACCTGCACCTCGGCGAACAGCACGCGCAACTCGGGGAGCTCCTGCTCGACCTCGCGCGCGCACCAGCCGACGGTCGGCTCGAACGCCCCGGAGGCGCTCACGCGGCGCCGCCCCTCCATCCGCGTGCCCGCGAGGCCGCCACGAGCTCGCTCACGCGGGCGCGAAGCGTCGCCCGAGACGGGCGCGTGAGCAGCGCGGCGCTCTGCACCACTCCCCCCGGATAGGCGAACGTCACCTGCGGGCAGCTGGCCACGTTATAGATCGTCGCCACGGCACCATCTTTGTCGATGCCGACCGGAAAACTCAGCCGCTGCCCATACACCAGCCGGCGCAGGCGAGCGCGATTGCCTTTGATCGCGACGGCCGCAAACCGCACCCCCGGAAATGCGGGCGCGAGCGCCTGCATGTCGCTCAGGATGCCCGGGCAGGAACTGGAATCGACGAACAGCGCGAGCACCACCGGCTCCTGTTCATAGAGCTCGCAGACGTTCAGCAGCCCCGCCCCGCGCTCGCTGCATGCGGCGACGCGCCCGGCGCTGCCGTCGTTGGCATGGGTGGCGACGTCGGCGTCGCCGTTCACGTCCCCGACAGCGAGCGGCACCGCGAACGGCGGCAGCCGGTGGCCGGGTTCGATGCCGCGCAAAAGGGTCGATTTGTCGACGATCGTGTGGACCGCGACGAGCACGAACAGCCCCAGCGCGAACAGAGCAAGGTAGCGGCCCCAGCGCTGGCCCGACGCAGGCTCAGGCGGGCTCATGGCCCGAACCGGGCCGCCGGCCGAAGGCGCCCGTCAGGGTTGCGACGGCCGCGCTCAGGCTGTGGCGCAACCTCACGGGCTGTGAGCGTTCGGCGATCACGAGCGCCGCGGGCAGGGCGATCAGCACGCCGACGAGCGATACCGTCAGATCGATCAGCGTCACGAGGCCGAAGTCGCGGAGCATCCGGATGTCTGACAGCGCGAGCACGCCGAATCCGGCGATCGCCGTCACCCCCGAGGCCGCCACCGCGGCGCCGGTGTGCTGGTAGCTGCGCCGAAGCGCCTGCACGGTGTCGTGACCGGCCAGGCGCTCCTGACGGTGGCGCTCGGACAGGAGCACGCTGAACTCCGTCGAGATGGCGATCACGAGCGCCCCCAGCGTGACCGACATCGGGTTCAGCGGAACCCGCACGCAGAACAGGATCAGGGCCGACCAGCCGGTCGCAAGCACGATCGGCACGAGCGGCGCGAGCGCGCGGCGGCGATCGCCGCGGAAGGCGATCAGCAGCACGAACGCGACGGCCGCAAGGCCGGCGATCAACGTCAGGATGCGCCGCCATGGCGAGGCCACCTGAGATCCGGACCTGGCCGCCAGCACCGGCAGTCCGACGAGCTGCGCGCTCACGCCGGCGGGAGGGTGAAGGCTCGAGCGCATGTCGTTGATCAGCTGCTCCTGCTGGGCGAGACCCATCAACTTGATCCCGAAGGCAAGCGTCGCCGCGCGCCGGTCGGCGGTGATCACATCCTGGGAGAAGTAGGGCGGGATCACGCTGAGCAGGCCGCTGACGTCCGCCTGCGTGAGCTTGGCGGGCGTCGCCGAGCCGCCGGCCGGCGCTTCGGCCGTGGGCTGCCCCGGGGTCGGCGCCTGCCCCTGGAACAGGTCGGTCAGCGAGAAGGCGGGGCACAGCCTCGCCTTGGCGCAGCCGCCGGCGGAGCTGTAGCCGAAGCGCTTCAGCACCGCGCTCTCATACGCCCGCATCCATTCGATCGTCGCCGGCTTCGCCAGGTTCCTGCCGCGCAACATCAGATCGATTTCACCCCCCACCCCGGTGGTCCGCTCGAGCGCATCGAGGCTCTGCAGCGAGCTGAGGTTCTGGGGCACGAGCTTGGTGATGTCGGTCTCCACCCTCGTCTGCGTGTCGAGCCCCCAGCCGAGCGCCGCGAGCGCCAGGCCGACGGCGAGCACCCGCGCCGGGCGGCGCACGGCCACGACCAGCGCGATTCTCGAGACGAAGCGGTTGATGGGGTTGTCGAGCAACAGCTCGCGCGCGCCCCGCCACGCGGCGCCCACGCGCGGCGCGGCCGGCGTGCGCGGGCGCGAGCGGCGCTCCGCGCCCGCGCCCGCGAACAGCACGAGTGCCGCCGAGCCCACGGTCAGCGCGCACAGCAGGGCGATCGCGAGCCCCACCACCAACAGCACTCCGAATCCTCGCACCATCGGCACGGGCGAGAGCGCCAGCACCAGGATCGCGGCCGCACTGGCGGCCCCGGCGGTGGCGAGCGTGGGACCGCTGAGGGCGGCGGTGCGCACGATCACCGCCATTCGATCGCCGCCCTGCTCATTCGCCAGGGCCTCCTCCACGCGCGACTGGAACTGGATCGCGTAGTCCACCGCCAAGCCGACCAGCACGGGCAGCACGGCGACCGAGGCCATCGTCAGCGACGCCCCGACGACGGCCAGCGCACCGAAGGTGATGGCCGCGGCGAGCAGCGCCACGGCGAGCGGCAACAGCCGCGGGCGCCCGCTGAAGATCAGCGCCAGCGTCCCGGCCATGACCAGCAGCACGGCCACCAGCAACAGCTCGATCGAGTGGGTGATCGAGTTGTTCAGATCGGAGACGATCACCGGCTCGCCCGTGATCAGATAGCTCTCGCCGTGCCGCAGGTGCCACTGCGGCATCGCCACGGCGCTGCGAATCAGATCGATCGTGTGAGAGCGGGCGGCTTCTGAGAGCCCGGCCTTCATCCGCACCGAGATCAGGGCCGCCTTCGGGCTCGGGAACAGGTAGGCGAAGCGCGCCTTCGGCGTGCCCGCCGGCTTGGTCGAATCGAACACGAGCGCGGACAGGAAGTTGGGATCGCTGACGCTCGGTCGCGAGGTCAGCCCGTACTGCAGGGCCAGCGTGGCCAGGTACTCCTGAAAGCGCCCCGTCGTGATCTTGCTCGCCTGCGCGCCGAGCGCGCCGGCTTCGCCGGCCGACAGGCCGCGGGCCAGAGCGGCCCTGTAGACGACCTGCTCGGCCTGCTTGGCCTGCGCTTCGGCCTGTTTGGTCTGCACCGTCAGCTGTTCATCGATCTGACTCGCGGCCTCGCTCACGAACGTGCCGGGACCGAACACGACCTTCACCGTGTGCGCGCGCGCGAGCGCCCCGCACGGCCCGTGCAGCCCGCCCTCGGCGGCCAGCGCGCTCGTCGGCACGTTGCCGGACAGGCATCCCTCCAACCCCACCAGGCGGTAGATGTCCGAGCTCAGCACGAGCTGCTGAAGGTTGCCCTTGACCAGCACCTCCACCGGCTCTTCTCCGAAGCTCCCGTAGAAGCGCTGCGTGGCCTTGTATTCCGAGCTCGAGCTCGACACGAACGTGTCGGTGGCCGAGGTCGGATGCAGCCGCAGCGCGAGCGCCGCGCCGGCCAACCCCAGCACGAGCGCGATCGCGACCGTGAGGAGCGGCCGGCGGGCCGCGCCGCGCGCGAGGGCGCCCAGAAGCTTGGCGGAAGTCATTGAGAGAGGCTAATGGCTCCCCGGTGCCGGAGAGGCACCAGCGCCGGAGCTACTCCATGCCGAGGGGGCCGGCGGATTCGCCGGAGAGGAACTGGCGCACGAACGGGTTCTCCGAGGCGAACAGCTCCTCCGCCGGGCCGGATTCCACGATGCGGCCCTTCCACAAAACCGAGATGTGCTCGGCCACGCGCCGCGCGCTGCGGATGTCGTGCGTGATCACGACGTAGCAGCCGCCGTTCTCGGCGTGGACCTCCTTGATCAGCTCGCACAGGAGCGCCGTGCGCACGGGATCAAGGCCCGAGTCGGGCTCGTCGAACAGCACGATTTCCGGTTCGAGAACGAGGGCGCGCGCGAAACCCGCGCGCTTGCGCATGCCGCCGGAGAGCTCGTTGGGCATCTTGTTGCCCTCTCCCCCGAGGCCCACCTCGCGCAGGCGCCCGTTGACGATTTCGGCAATCTCATCCTCACCCTTCTCGGTGTGCTGGCGCAGCGGGAAGGCGACGTTGTCGTACAGGTTCAGCGAGCCGAACAGCGCGCCGTCCTGGAACAGCACGCCGAACTTCCGGCGCATCGCAAACAGCTCGTTGTCGGACAGGCTCGGCACCGACACCCCGTGCACGAGCACATCGCCCTCGTCCGGGTAGAGCAGCCCCACGATGTGCTTGATGCACACCGACTTGCCCGTTCCCGACGGGCCGATGATCATCGAGATCTGGTTCTCCGGCAGGCCCATGTTGAGACCGCGCAGGACGTGGTTGCGCCCGAAGGACTTGTGCACATCGATGAACTCGACGGCGTCCGGCTCCTTCGAGGGACGGATCGTTCCGGTGTGATAACGGAACTCCTCATCGCCTTCGCCGGGGCGCTGCTCGGGCACGAGCGTGACGCCCGCGGGCGTGGGGTCGGACTCCGACTCTGGGGTCTCCTGCTCAGCTGGCTCCTGCTCTGACTGCTCTTCGCTCACTTCATCCTCCGACTGGGGCTCGGGCGTTGCCGCCCCAGAAAATCTGTGTGCCCATCATGCCGATCAGGTGGATCAGCACCAGGTTGAGCACCATCGACTTGGCCGTGGCTCTTCCCACACCGACGGGGCCGCCGCTGGCGTTGTATCCGTAATAGCAGGCGACGAGCACGATGGCGGTCGCCATCGTCATCCCCTTTATCACGCTGTATAAGAAGTCCAGCGGATTCTGGAACTGCCAGAAGACCAGCAGGAAGCCCCCGGAGGAGACGTAGCCGAGCTGATCGACGATCGCCAGGTAGGAGGCCAGGTAGGCGACGCCGATCGCGCCGATGTACATGAACGGCAGCACCAGCCAAGCCGCGAGCAGACGGGTGGCGCACAGGAACAGCATCGAGTTGACGCCCATCACCTCGAGCGCGTCGATCTCCTCGGAGATCCGCATCGCGCCGAGCTCGGCCACGATGCCGGTGCCGACCTTGGCGGCCATCATGTAGCCGAACACGTAGGGAACCGCCTCGCGCAGGTTGCACCAGGCCGCGTACACGCCCGAGTAGGAGGGCGCGTTGATCGACTGGTTGAAGTACGCGGCCTCGATCCCGCAGGCACCCAAGCCGATCAGGAAGGCGAGGCTCCAGATCACGAGCGTCGAGTAGATGATGAGGATGCCCGACTGGCGCAGCGTCTCGCCGAAGAAGCGAAACACGCGCAGGCTCCAGACGTCGCCCACCACGCCGGCGGAGAAGCGCCCGATCTCGCCGGTGGAGGCGAGCAGTTCTCGAGGGACCGCGAAGAATTCGTTCATCTGATCACCAGGATCTGCGGATGGGTGGCGAGCAGCGTCTGCGTGAACACGTAGTTGAAGGCCCCGATCCCGAGGAACGCGATCACGACGGCTTCATTGACCGCGCGCCCGACTCCCTCGGCGCCGCCGGAGGCGCTCATGCCCTTGTAACAGCAGACGATCGAGATGATCGCCCCGTACATCACCGCCTTCAGCTCGGAGCCCCACAGATCGGTGGTCGAGGAGCTTTCAAACAGCGTCGCCCAGAACGGCCCCAGGGTGCCGCCGTTGAGGAGCTCGGCGAGGATCCCGCCGAACAGCCCGAAGAGGACCGCGTAGATGTTGAACAACCCCGTCACCAGCATCAGCGCGAGGAAGCGGGGAACGACGAGGTTCTTGACGGGGTCCACGCCCAGCACCTGCAGCGCGTCGAGCTCCTCGCGCACCTTGCGCGCGCCGAGGTCGGCCGTGATCGCGGTGCCGGCGACCCCGGCGATCACGATCGAGGTGATGAACGGGCCGAGTTCGCGCACGACGATCACGATGAAGAACGCGCCCAGGCGGTCCAGCCCGCCGATCAGGTTCAGGAAGTTGGCGGCCTGCAATCCCGGCGCGCCGTAGTTGATCGCGACGGTCGAGACCAGCAGCGGAAACCAGCACAGGCGCAGGGTGAACAGGAACTGCGAGACGAGCTCGCCACCGTAGGGATAGGGAGGGCGCAGCGCAGAGGTGAGCGTCCTGCCCGTGAGGATCATCATGTCCCCGAATTCCTCGAGCACGTGCCTCACCGGCAGGGATACCCGCTCGGTGGCAGTGCGAACCATTCTCCCAGTCCTCCTCCGGTCGCGGTCGGTGCTCAAGCGAACTCTACGCCATGCGTCCCCGCCATGCCACGCACCGCCGCCGACGCGCCCGCCACCCCTTCAACGGCCCGTCACGGCCGCTGGTATCGTGGCCCGATCGTGAGGGGGAGGCCTGTGTTTCCGGTGGTCCCGCGTGGGATGCCCCCGCGCCGGCCGCGCCGTGCGCGGGGCGTGCTCTCGGCGGGGCCCGGCGCCGTGCTCCTCACCGGCGCGCTGCTGTTCGCGAGCGGCTGCGGCGGCGGCGCGCGCCAGGACGCGCACGAAGCGAAGAGCAGCTACAGGCTGGACGTGGTCCACGCGAGCTTCCCGGCCATCCAGTCGATCGCACGCCGGACCGCGCTGACACTGGCGGTTCACAACAGCGGCCTGCGCACGGCGCCGAACGTGGCGGTCACGATCGACTCCTTCGAATACACCGAAAACTTCCCGGAACTGGCCTCCGACAAACGACCGATCTGGGTCGTTGAAGCGGGCCCCGGGGACATCGGCCACGCCGCGCAGACCGCCACCGTCAGCCCGGCCGGAGGCGGTCAGACCGCGACCTCGAACGTGTGGGCGCTCGGGCCGCTGGCACCGGGAGCCACGCGGGTCTTCCGCTGGCTACTCGCGCCGGTGAAGGCCGGCCGGCGGACGGTCAAGTACACGGTCTCAGCCGGCCTCGGCGGCAACGCCCGCGCGGTCAACGCCAGCGGCGGGCCGGTGCAGGGAGTGTTCGGCGTCTACGTCACCGCTTCGCCCCCGCCGACGCAGGTCAATCCCAACACCGGCGAAGTCGCGCCGGGCATCTACCCGGCGCCGCCAAGAGCCCCCCGGCACCCGCTCAGGGCAAAGGTGGGGGCCAGCCGCTCGAGCCAATAGCCGAAGGCCGGGCCGCGCCCGCGGTGTTTGGCCCGCTGTCGAAAGATCGCCCGGCCGATTTCGCCAAACGGTGATGCTTTTTGATGGGCTTGGCACTACGATTGCGTTCGGCCCCAGCACCACGCTCAGCCGCGCGTGGAAGTCGTCCGGTAGTCCGCCGAGAGCCGTCCCAACCCTGCAAGGAGGAATCGACCTGCCGATGTCCGTGACAGCGCAGCAGACCGCAATCCATGACCTCGTCGCCGGCGATGAGCCCCTGACCATCGAGAAGTTCTCCGGCAAGAGCGACCCGGGCGCTGCGGACGTGCTCGGCATGGCCGAGCAACTCGGCGTGCGCATGGTCGACCTCAAGTTCACCGATGTCCCTGGGACCTGGCAGCACATGACCCTCTCGTGTCCCAGCCTGGACGAGGAGGCATTCAGCGACGGCCTCGGCTTCGACGGCTCCTCGATTCGCGGGTTCCAACAGATCGCCGAGTCCGACATGCTGCTGATGCCGGATGCCACGACAGCGAAGATCGATCCCTTCTACGAAACGCGGACGCTGTCGCTGATCTGCAACGTGATCGACCCGATCACGCGTGAGGCGTACTCGCGCGACCCGCGCTACGTCGCGCAGAAGGCCGAGCGGCACCTCGTGCAGAGCGGCGTGGCCGACACCGCCTACTTCGGACCCGAGGCCGAGTTCTACGTCTTCGACCACGTCGCGTTCGATCAGCAGACACACACCGCCTACTACGAGGTCGATAACGCCGAGGCCTACTGGAACCGCGGCGAGGGGTTCGGCGATCGGCAGTCAAAGCACAACGTGGGCCACCATCCGCGTTCGCAGGAGGGCTACTTCCCAGTCCCGCCGCTGGACACGATGGGGGACCTGCGGGCGCTGATGGTGCTGACGCTCGAGGCGCTTGGCACGCGCTGCGAGTTCCACCATCACGAGGTGGGCGGCCCCGGACAGGGCGAGATCGACCTGCGTTTCCAGCCGCTCCTGCGGATGGCCGACACGCTGATGATGCACAAGTACATCGTCAAGAACGTCGCTCGCGCGGCCGGCAAGAGCGCGACCTTCCTGCCCAAGCCGATCTTCGAGGAGAACGGTTCGGGAATGCATGTGCACCAGTCGCTGTGGAAGGACGACGAGACCCTGATGTTCGACGAGAACGGCTACGCGCTGCTGTCGGAGCTGGCGCTCAACTATGTCGGCGGCGTGCTTGCGCACGGCCGCGCACTGATGGCTTTCTGCGCGCCCACGTGCAACAGTTACCGGCGCCTGGTGCCGGGCTACGAGGCGCCGGTCAACCTCGTGCACTCACAGCGCAACCGATCGGCCGCCGTACGCATCCCGATGTACCTGGCCTCGCCAAAGGCCAAGCGCGTCGAGTTCCGCCCACCGGACCCGCTGATGAACCCATACCTCGGCTTCTCCGCCTTGCTGATGGCGGGCCTCGACGGGATCAAGCGCGGCCTCAAGCCCGGCGAGCCGGTCGACACCGACCTGTTTGATCTAGACGAGGAGCAACTAGCCCGCATCGACCACGTGCCGGCCTCGCTTGCGGACGCGATGGACGCACTCGAGGCCGACCACGAGTTCCTGCTCGACGGTGACGTGTTCACGGGTGATCTCATCGACGAGTGGATCTCATACAAGCGCGCGGAGGCCAAGGAGATCGATCTGCGCCCACACCCATGGGAGTTCGTGCAGTCCTACGACGGCTGACGGCCGGACGAACGGCTGTCGGGCGGCCTGTGCCCCGACCCTTTCTCTAGGAGGAAAAATCACGCTCATGCCACCAAGAACTCGCCAGCAGAACGTCACCGCCGCGCAGTGGAGTCCCAACGGAGCCGCGCTCGGGTCTCCCGATCTGACCGTCTCGGTGAACCAGGTCTTCGGGGCGAACGTGTTCTCCTCCGCGGTCCAGCGCCACCGCCTGCCCAAACACGTCTACAAGGCGCTGCAGCGGACGCTCGCGCGAGGCGAGGCACTGGACACATCGCTGGCCGACGCGGTCGCGCTGGCGATGAAGGACTGGGCGATGGAGAAGGGTGCCACCCACTACACCCACTGGTTCCAGCCGCTGACCGGCTCGACCGCCGAGAAGCACGACTCCTTCTATGGACCGACGGGCGAGGGCACCGCGCTTGCGGAGTTCTCCGGCAAGGAGCTGATCCAGGGCGAGCCCGACGCCTCGTCGTTTCCGACCGGAGGCATCCGTGCGACCTTCGAGGCCCGCGGCTACACCGCCTGGGACCCCACTTCGCCCGCCTTCATCCTCGAAAACCCGAACGGCGCGCTGCTGTGCATACCCACCGCCTTCACCTCCTGGACCGGAGAGGCGCTCGACAACAAGATCCCGCTGCTGCGCTCGATGGACGCGCTGTCGGGAGCGGCCGTCGAGGCGCTCGAGCTGCTCGGCGTCGAGGACGCCTCGCGCGTGTTCACGACCACCGGCTGCGAGCAGGAGTACTTCCTGATCGACGAGCAGTACTTCTTCGAACGCCCCGACCTCGTCACGACCGGCCGCACGCTGTTCGGCGCCAAGCCCCCCAAGGGCCACGAGCTGGACGACCACTACTTCGGCTCCATCCCCGAGCGGGTGCTCGCCTACATGCTCGAGGTCGAGCAGGAACTGGCGAAGCTCGGCGTCCCGATCAAGACGCGCCACAACGAGGTCGCGCCCAACCAGTTCGAGGTCGCGCCGATCTTCGAGAACTCCAACGTCGGCTCCGACCACCAAATGCTGACGATGCAGATCATGGAGAACACGGCCCGCCGCTACGGGCTGGTCTGCCTCCTGCACGAGAAGCCCTTCGCCGGCGTCAACGGATCGGGCAAGCACAACAACTGGTCGATGGGCACGGACACCGGCCTGAACCTGCTCGACCCCGGTGACACGCCCGGGGAGAACCTCCAGTTCCTGTTCTTCTGCGCGGCCGTCATCCAGGCCGTCAACCAGCACCAGGAGCTGCTGCGCGCGTCGATTGCGAGCGCCGGGCAGGACCACCGCCTCGGAGCCAACGAGGCGCCGCCCGCGATCATCTCGATCTTCCTCGGCGCCGAGCTCGAGAAGGTCTTCAGCGCAATCGCCTCGGGCAAAGTGCAGCCCTCGAAACCCGGTTCCTTCCTCGGGCTCGGTACCCCCGTGCTGCCGCCGCTGCCGCTTCACGGAGGCGATCGCAACCGCACGAGCCCGTTCGCCTTCACCGGCAACAAGTTCGAGTTCCGCGCGCTCGGCTCGAGCGCTTCCCCGGCCTGGCCAAACACCGTGCTCAACACGATCGTCGCCGAGTCGGTGGGCGAGCTGGCCGAGAAGCTGAAGGTCGCCCTCAAACGCTCGGGGGCAACGCTCGAGAAGGCCGTCACGAGCGTCGTCAAGGAGTCCTGGGCCGCCAACAAACGAATCGTCTTCGACGGCGACAACTACGACGAGGCGTGGCACAAGGAGGCCGAAAAACGGGGGCTCGCGAACCTGCGCACCACCCCGGACGCGCTGCCGTGGCTGATCGACAAAAGCACGCTGGCGCTCTTCAAGAAGTACAAAGTCCTCTCCAAGCGCGAGCTCGAGGCGCGTTATGAGGTCTTCACCGAGCAGTACGCGGTGAACATCAACATCGAGTCCGAGACTGAGACGGCGATCGCCCGCACGATGCTCCTGCCGGCGGCCATCCGCTACCTGAGCGAACTCCAGGACAGCGGGATCGAGGATCTCGTGGGCGAGGTCGAGCCACTCGTCAAAGAGCTCCACTTCGCGCTCGTGAAGCTCGAGGATGCCAACCTCGACGAGAACCAGCCCGAGGACTCGCCCCAGAAGTGGGCCGTGTACATGCGCGACACGGTGATCCCCGCGATGGAAGACGTCCGCGATGTCGCCGACCGGCTGGAGAAGCTCGTTGCCGACGACCTCTGGCCGCTGCCGAAGTACGCGGAGATGCTCTTCATCAAGTAGCCGGGCAGCCCGGTCGCACTGCCACTCTGAGCACAGCTCGGCCGCCGGGGTCTCCGGCGGCCGAGTGTGTCACTGCCGGTGGTCTACCCCACCCGCATCAGACCCGCGGTTATTCGTTCCCGCAGATCACGTACGCCTTGACGCCTATTTCGCCGCCGGCTTTCCCGGTGGTCGTGACCGCGACTGCGGTCCAGGCGTTTGAGGCGCTCGGGTATGAGCTGAGGAGAGCACCTACGGCTCCGTTGACCGTGGTTACGGTGCCACCTCCGCCGATGGCCACCCCGCTCGGGCAGGTAGCGACATCTTCAACCGTGGTTCCACGGTTGGTCGCGCTGACTTTTTCTTCGATTCCCGGCACCACGGTGGCACCGACTTTGCCGGTGGCGCCATTGGCACCGGTTGGGCCCGTCGAACCCGCGGAGCCGGTCACGCCGGTCCCCGTGGCGCCCGTCGCACCCGTGCTGCCGGTGGCACCAGTGCTGCCGGTGGCACCCGGAGATCCGGATTCACCGGTCGCCCCCGTGGCACCTGTGGCACCCTGAGCTCCGGTCGATCCGGTTGCCCCCGTTCCACCGGTGGCCCCGTCGCCGCCTTCAGCGCCTTCGGCGCCTTCGAAGCCCTGGGCGCCGGTCGCGCCCGTGGCTCCGGTGACGCCCTCGGCTCCGGTGGCTCCCTGAGCTCCGGTTGCTCCAGTGGCACCGGCTTCTCCGGTGGCGCCGGTCGCTCCGGTGGCCCCCATCGCGCCCGTCACCCCGTCGGCTCCGGTCGCTCCAGTTGCTCCGGTTGCGCCGGCTTCACCGGTCGCCCCCGTGGCTCCGTTGGTTCCATCGGTGCCCGCTTCTCCGGTGGCTCCCGTGGCTCCGGTGGCTCCGGTTGCTCCGGCTTCACCGGTAGCTCCCGTTGCTCCATTGGTGCCATCGGTTCCCGCTTCACCTGTGGCTCCTGTGGCCCCGTTGGTGCCGTCGGTTCCTGCTTCACCGGTGGCTCCGGTTGCTCCGGTGGCTCCGGCTTCACCAGTCGCACCGGTGGCTCCGGTCGCGCCAGCTGCTCCGGTCACGCCGTCAGCTCCCGTAGCTCCAGTCGCTCCGGCTTCTCCGGTGGCTCCTGTGGCTCCTGGTTCACCGGTCGCTCCCGTAGCTCCGTTGCTGCCGTTCGTGCCGTTGGAGCCGTTGGTGCCTGCTTCTCCGGTCGCACCTGTTGCTCCGGTGGCTCCGGCTTCACCAGTCGCGCCGGTGGCTCCGGTCGCGCCAGCTGCTCCGGTCACGCCGTCAGCTCCCGTAGCTCCAGTCGCTCCGGCTTCTCCGGTGGCTCCTGTGGCTCCTGGTTCACCGGTCGCTCCCGTAGCTCCGTTGCTGCCGTTCGTGCCGTTGGAGCCGTTGGTGCCTGCTTCTCCGGTAGCACCTGTTGCGCCGGTGGCTCCGTTGGAGCCGTTGGCGCCGGCTTCTCCGGTTGCGCCTGTGGCCCCGGTTGCTCCGGCTTCACCGGTTGCACCGGTCGCACCGGTCGACCCGGCTTCACCTGTGGCTCCTGTGGCTCCGTTGGAGCCGTTGGTTCCTGCTTCGCCGGTAGCACCTGTGGCTCCGGCTGCTCCAGTTGCTCCGGCTTCTCCGGTGGCTCCTGTGGCTCCAGTCGCTCCGGCTTCTCCGGTGGCTCCTGTTGCTCCAGTCGCTCCGGATTCCCCGGTGGCTCCGGTGGCTCCGGCTTCACCGGTCGCACCGGTGGCTCCGGCTGGTCCGGTTGCTCCAGTCACGCCGTTGGCTCCAGCAGCTCCGGTTGCTCCCGCTTCTCCGGTCGCGCCCGTGGCTCCTGTAGCTCCGGCTTCACCGGTGGCTCCTGTAGCGCCGTTGCTCCCGTTCGTGCCGTTGGAGCCGTTGGTACCCGCTTCTCCAGTTGCTCCCGTGGCTCCGTTCGAGCCGTTGGCGCCGGCTTCTCCGGTTGCGCCTGTGGCCCCAGTTGCTCCGGCTTCTCCGGTGGCTCCTGTGGCGCCGTTCGAGCCGTTGGTGCCGTTGGTGCCCGGTTCTCCTGTTGCACCTGTTGCTCCTTCGGGACCTTCAGCGCCTTCGAAGCCTTGAGCTCCGGTCGATCCCGTCGCTCCGGTGGCTCCGGCTTCACCGGTCGCGCCAGTTGCTCCGGCTGGTCCGGTTGCTCCAGTCACGCCGTTGGCTCCAGCAGCTCCGGTTGCTCCCGCTTCTCCAGTCGCGCCCGTGGCTCCTGTAGCTCCGGCTTCACCGGTGGCTCCTGTAGCTCCGTTGCTGCCGTTCGTGCCATTGGTGCCGTTGGTGCCTGCTTCTCCGGTAGCACCTGTTGCGCCGGTGGCTCCGTTCGAGCCGTTGGCGCCGGCTTCTCCGGTTGCGCCTGTGGCCCCGGTTGCTCCGGCTTCACCGGTTGCACCGGTCGCACCGGTCGACCCGGCTTCACCTGTGGCTCCTGTGGCTCCGTTGGAGCCGTTGGTTCCTGCTTCGCCGGTAGCACCTGTGGCTCCGGCTGCTCCAGTTGCTCCGGCTTCTCCGGTGGCTCCTGTGGCTCCAGTCGCTCCGGCTTCCCCGGTGGCTCCTGTGGCGCCGTTCGAGCCGTTGGTGCCTGCTTCTCCGGTGGCACCTGTGGCTCCGGCTTCTCCGGTCGCGCCAGTTGCTCCGGCTGGTCCGGTTGCTCCAGTCACGCCGTTGGCTCCAGCAGCTCCGGTTACTCCCGCTTCTCCGGTCGCGCCCGCTTCTCCGGTCGCGCCCGTGGCTCCAGTCGCTCCGGCTTCCCCGGTGGCTCCTGTAGCGCCGTTGCTGCCGTTCGTGCCGTTGGAGCCGTTGGTACCCGCTTCTCCAGTTGCTCCCGTGGCTCCGTTCGAGCCGTTGGCGCCGGCTTCTCCGGTTGCGCCTGTGGCCCCGGTTGCTCCGGCTTCACCGGTTGCTCCTGTGGCGCCGTTCGAGCCGTTGGTGCCGTTGGTGCCCGCTTCTCCGGTTGCGCCTGTGGCCCCGGTTGCTCCGGCTTCACCGGTTGCTCCTGTGGCGCCGTTCGAGCCGTTGGTGCCGTTGGTGCCCGCTTCTCCGGTAGCTCCAGTTGCACCTGTTGCTCCTTCGGGACCTTCAGCGCCTTCGAAGCCTTGCGCTCCGGTCGATCCCGTCGCTCCGGCTTCACCGGTCGCGCCAGTTGCTCCGGCTGGTCCGGTTGCTCCAGTCACGCCGTTAGCTCCAGCAGCTCCGGTTGCTCCCGCTTCTCCGGTCGCGCCCGTGGCTCCTGTCGCTCCGGCTTCACCGGTGGCTCCCGTAGCGCCGTTGCTGCCGTTCGTGCCGTTGGAGCCGTTGGTACCCGCTTCTCCCGTAGCTCCAGTTGCTCCCGTGGCTCCGTTCGAGCCGTTGGCGCCGGCTTCTCCGGTTGCGCCCGTGGCCCCGGTTGCTCCGGCTTCACCGGTTGCTCCTGTGGCTCCGTTCGAGCCGTTGGTTCCTGCTTCGCCGGTAGCACCTGTGGCTCCGGCTGCTCCAGTTGCTCCGGATTCCCCGGTGGCTCCAGTTGCTCCAGTCGCTCCGGCTTCTCCGGTTGCGCCCGTACCTCCTGTGGCTCCGGCTTCACCTGTGGCTCCTGTGGCGCCGTTGCTGCCGTTCGTTCCGTTGGTGCCGTTGGTGCCGTTGGTGCCGGCTTCTCCGGTAGCACCCGTGGCTCCTGTGGCGCCGTTCGAGCCGTTGGAGCCGTTGGTGCCTGCTTCTCCGGTAGCACCAGTCGCTCCGGCTTCTCCGGTCGCTCCCGTGGCGCCGGTCGTTCCTGTTGCTCCTGTCACACCGGTGGCTCCGGCTTCTCCGGTCGCACCGGTCGCACCGGTCGCTCCAGGTTCACCTGCGGCCCCAGTAGCGCCGGCGGCGCCGTTTTCACCGTTTCGTCCATTTTCACCGTTCAGTCCGTTTTCCCCGTTCCGTCCGTTTTCCCCATTAGCGCCAGCTTCTCCGGTCGCCCCCGTGGCACCGGTTGCGCCGGTCACGCCGCTAGCGCCCGTTGCACCAGTGACTCCCGTGGCTCCAGTGGCTCCGTTTAGACCGTTTAGTCCATTTCGGCCATTCTGACCATTCTGACCGTTTTGACCGTTGGCTCCTTTTGCGCCGGTGGCTCCGGTTGCACCCGTAGCACCAGTCGGTCCCGTCGGGCCCGTAATGCCGATCGGATCCGGAGCCGGCCACCCTGGGAAACCATGCGCGCCGGCTGCCGTCACGCCAAGCGAGGCTACGGAGAGCATCACCGCCCCCAGGGCGGCGAGGGTGCCGGCGAGGAAAGCCAAAGCCGGCCGAATGCGCTTGGCGAGTTGTGAAGTTGGCGCGGAGCGTTCGACGTTCCGCGGTGGTGGAATGTGGTGCGGCGATGAAAGGTCTTGTGGTGCGCGTCCGGATCCTTGAACGGGTCGCATTTCACGATCTCCTGACTCAGTCGTCCCTGGTTTGTCAGCTGCGGGTGTCGATCGTTCTGTCGCGGAAAGCACCCCCTGTGAGCGCTACCCTCCTCGATCGATCGCCTGCAACAGCGATTGCAGGTTGCAAGAATGCACGGTGTCCACCACGTGTCCAGCACTCTTGGACGAACGATCTACGTCCTTCCCGAAAGGCCATACGACCGTGTCGGTCGGCGTGTCCGTCGACCTACCCGAGTGGGGCAAAATCGTGTCGTCCTTAAGGCCATACGGGCCTGAGAAGCGCACCTTGACCCGATGACCGGCGGACAGCACAGCCGACGGCTAGCATGAACTGCTAATGGCACGCGACTATCTGAAAACGATCGCCGAGCGTGTCGTCGTCTACGACGGCGGCATGGGTGCGACGCTGGAGCAGTTCGACCTCACGATCGAGGACTACGGCGGCCTGGCCGGCAAGTGCCATGAGGCTCTTGTGCTCAACCGCCCGGACGTGATCGAGGGGGTGCACACCTCGATGCTCGAGGCCGGGGCCGAGGTCCTCGAGACCGACACTTTTCAGGCCTCGCGGATCAAGCTCGGGGAGTGGGGGCTCGCCGACTACACCGTCGAGATCAACACGAGCGCTGCGCAGATCGCACGGCGCGCGGCGGGCGAGGATCGCTTTGTGGCCGGCTCGATCGGACCCACGGGGTACCTGCCGGCGTCCGAGGATCCCTCGCTCGGGCAGATCCGATTCGGGGAGCTGGTCGAGGTCTTCAGCGAGCAGGCCGCGGGGCTGATCGACGGCGGCGCGGATCTGCTCATCATCGAGACCGCGCAGGACATCCTCGAGGTCAAGGCAGCGGTGTTCGGCGCGCGCGCGGCCTTCAAGAGCACCGGGCGTACGCTCCCGATCCACACTTCCGTCTCGCTTCTGCCGAATGGCGGCAAGATGCTGCTCGGGACCGACATCTCGGCGGTTCTGACCACTCTTGAGGCGCTGAAGGTCGACGTGATCGGGCTCAACTGCTCCACCGGCCCCGAGGACATGCGCGACGCGATCCGCTTCCTCGGCGAGTTCTGCCCGGTGCCGGTCGCCTGCATCCCCAACGCCGGGCTGCCGCTGCAGGGCCCCGACGGCGAGACGATCTTCCCCGAGCGGCCCGAGCCGCTGGCGGAGGCGCTGCAGGAGTTCGTCGAGCGCTACGGCGTGGGCATCGTGGGTGGCTGCTGTGGTACCACGCCCGCACACATCGCCGCGATCGTCGAGCGAGTCGCCGGGCGTTCGGTCGCGCCACGCCCTGCCCCCCGTGCCGCGCATCTTTCATCGATGATCGCCGCGGTCACGCTGGTACAGGAGCCGGCACCGACGATGGTGGGAGAGCGCGTCAACTCGCAGGGCTCCCGTAAGGCGAAGGAGCTGCTTCTTGCCGACGACTATGACGGCCTGCTTCAGATCGCCGAGGACCAGGTCGCCGGCGGCGCGCACGTGCTCGATCTGTGCGTCGCGCTGACCGAGCGCTCCGATGAGGATGAACAGATGCGCCTAGTGGCCAAGAAGGTCTCGCTCACCCAGCCAGCGCCGATCCAGGTCGACTCGACAGAGCCGGAGGTGATCGAACGGGCACTCGAGCAGATCCCCGGACGGGCGATCGTCAACTCCGTCAACCTCGAGGCCGGCCGCGCCAAGCTCGACCGTGTCGTCCCCGTCGCGCTCGCCCACGGGGCGGCGCTGATCGCCCTGACGATCGACGAGGTGGGGATGGCAAAGACCGCGGAGCGCAAGGTCGAGGTCGCCAAGCGCATCCGCGATCTGTGTTGCGAGGAGCATGGCCTTGACCCCGAGCTCTTGATCTTCGATTGCCTCACATTCACGCTGACCACCGGCGATGAGGAGTGGCGACCGTCGGCCGTCGAGACGATCGCGGGCATCCGAGCGATCAAGGCGGAGATCCCTTCGGTGAAGACCTCGCTCGGGGTCTCGAACGTCTCCTTCGGCGTCTCCCCCGGAGCGCGTGCGGTTCTGAACTCGGTGTTCCTGCACCACTGCGTCGACGCAGGCCTTGACCTGGCGATGGTCAATCCCAACCACATCACCCCCTACTCGGAGATCCCGGACTCAGAGCGCGAGCTCGCAGACGACCTCGTATTCAACCGACGTGAGGACGCGCTCGAGCGGTTCATCGCCCACTTCGAGTCAAAAGGCGAGGAGGAGGTCCAGGGCGCCGCCGACCCGACTGAGGGGATGGAGCCCGAGGAAGCCCTTCACTTCCACATCCTGCGCCGGCGCAAGGACGGCGTCGAGGTCTGGATCGACCGGAGCGTCGAGAAGATCGGCGCAGTGCCGACCCTCAACGAGGTGCTGCTGCCGGCGATGAAGGAGGTCGGCGACAAGTTCGGCGCCGGCGAACTGATCCTTCCGTTCGTGCTCCAGTCCGCCGAGGTGATGAAGAAGGCGGTCGCGCAGCTTGAGAAATACCTCGACAAGATCGAGGGCTACACGAAGGGCACGGTCGTGCTCGCGACCGTGTTCGGCGACGTGCACGACATCGGCAAGTCGCTGGTCAACACCATCCTCACGAACAACGGCTACACGGTCGTGGACCTCGGCAAGCAGGTGCCGATCCAGACGATCCTCGACGCCGCCGTGGAGCACGAGGCCACCGCGATCGGGCTGTCCGCGCTGCTCGTCTCCACGTCCAAGCAGATGCCCGCTTGCGTTCAGGAGCTCCACTCAAAAGGCATGTCCTATCCGGTCCTGATAGGCGGCGCCGCGATCAACCGCGCGTTCAGCTACCGGACCCTCTACCCGGGCGGAAAAGACTCAGAGGAGGTGTATGAGCCGGGCGTCTTCTACTGCAAGGATGCCTTCGAGGGCCTCGCGGTGATGGACCAGCTGATCGACGAGGACGCCCACGCAGCGTTGCTGTCCAAGCTGCGCGCCGGTGCGACCGAGTTCCGCGAGAAGGGGGATGCGCCGGTCGAGGAGGTCGATCTCTCAGACGACTCCGTCCGCTCTCCGGCGCGGACCGACGTTCCCGTTCCGACGCCGCCATTCTGGGGCGTGCGCGAGATCGATATCGATCTCGACGAGGTCTACCGGCACCTCGACACGCACGTGCTGTTCAAGCTGCACTGGGGTGGGAAGGGCGTCAAAGGCGAGGCGTGGCAGACGCTCCTGCGCGATGACTTCCGTCCGCGGCTTGAGCGGATGTGGCGCGAGCAGACCTACCTGCATCCGCGCGCGCTGCTCGGCTTCTTCCCCTGCTACTCGCTCGGCAACGACATCATCGTGCTGGACCCCGAGGACCGCAAGACCGAGCTCACGCGGTTCGTCTGCCCGCGCCAGCCGAAGGGTGATCGCATCTGCCTGGCCGACTTCTTCCGCCCGGCCATCGACGGTGCACCGCCGCCCGAACTCGACGTGATCGTCGTGCAGGCGGTGACCGTCGGCTCGGAGGTGACCGAGCTCATGGCCAAGCTGGAGGCCGAAGGAGAGTTCGCCGAGCAGCTGTTCGTGCACGGCCTCGGCGTGCAGACCGCTGAGGGTCTCGCGGAGTGGCTGCACTTCCGCGTGCGCGAGATGCTCGGCATCGACGCCGCACAGGGACGCCGCTACTCCTGGGGCTATCCGGCCGTGCCCGAGCAGTCAGAGCATCTGAAGGTCGAGAAGCTGCTCAACCTCGAGCAGATCGGCATGACCATCACCGACGGCTACGCCCCCGACCCCGAGCAGTCGACGCTCGCGCTCATCGCCCACCATCCGCAGGCGATCTACTTCGGGACGCGCCAGGGCCGTCTGCTGCCGGACGGCTCGCCCGACGACCTGATCCGCGGCTCGAGCCGCGATCCGTCGCTGTTCGCCGATTTGGATGATGACGACCCGCCGGAGGGGGCCGTCGAGGAGGAGGACGAGCCGGCGCTTACCTAGTCATCGCGGGGTGGAGGCCGAAACAGGATGCGCTTGACCTCCGAGGCCGACGCACCACTGAGGCGAAGCACCGTCTGGAAGCCCTCGGCGCCCAGCTCACCTGCATCCAGGGCCCGTCGCAGCTCGTTGAGCGTGGTGTGATCCTCCTCCTGAACCTGATCGCGAGCTGTCTCGAGCAGAATCAGATGGCGGGGGCGTTTCAGCTGCGAGGCCATGCGCACAAACGGCTCACGCTCCTCGGCGCGCAAGCTATCCGCGCCGAGGACGACGGTCTCTCTGCTCTCGAGGCGTTTCTGCACAGCTGCCTGCAAGAGCTCCTCCGCGCGCGCCTCCAACTCCTCGGCCGCGACCCTCCCCGCCAGCAAGGCGCGAACCTTGTCGAGCGACAGTAGGCTTGCCCGGTCCTCGATCAGCCGCTCGAGAAAGCTGTCGCGCTCGGCAACCGACGCCGAAACCGCAATCAGCAGGCTTCCAGGCGAGTAGCGAAGGCGATCGGCCGGCGAGAGCACGCGACAGTGGACGGAGATGTTGGCTGGACGCGCGGGCGCTCCGTCGGGACGGGGACGATCTGAGGACCAGCCGGTACGCTCGTCGGCTGAAATCTTCACGCTGCGGGCAGAGGGTCGGCTGGCCATACCCCCCATCATGCCCTAAACGGGGTGCCGCCCCGGCGGTTTGATCAACGGAGCCCGGGAAACGAAGGCCCAGCGGCAGCAATCAAGGCGAGCTTGCCGGCCCGATCGAGTGCCTTGATGCGGGCCTCCTCGCGGCGGGCGGCTGTCCTGTCGGCCATTGGCGCGGCGAACGCGAGCTCAAGCGGCAGGCGGCTGGCCGTGTATCTGCTCGCCTTGCCGGTGCGATGTCTGGCGAGACGACGCGGAACGTCGGTGCTCCAGCCGGAGTAGAGCGATCCATCGGCGCAACGGAGGATGTAGACCCAAGCGTCAGGCATCTTCATTCGATACGCCGCGCGGGGGCGGATGCCTGCTTGCGCGGTCATCGGTGCGCGTCCTCGGTGAACGTGCCGCGCGCATGACCGCGACAGAACGCTGGTTTCAGCAGTCTTACGCCGTCAACCACCCCATCGCGGCGATTGGAAACGGCTGCACGACGCGCCTTGGAGACACAGGCGGCGGACCTTGCGGCCCGCCGTCTCCTGGGTTCAGCTTGTTCTGTCGACGCTCGTACGGCAGCTCACCAGCGGAACGTCACCAGCCAATCCCCCTGCTTTCCGCCGTTTTGGGCGCCAATTTTTATCTTTACCTCGAGCCAATCACCAGCTTTTGCTTTACCCGACACGGTTGTATTTTCACAGTGGTTTTTGGTCGATTCGGTGATTTCGCACGAGACCATCGTTTCCCCGGTCGTGTTGTCGATCACCGTGACAGGCACAGTTTCGCCTGGTTTTTCTCCCGGCGCCTGGTAACCATGGGTGCCACCGACAGCCACATATAGGTCACTCACCGTCGCTCCGCCGGCCGGCACCGGCCCCGCCAGAGACCTGACGGTCGTGTATTCGTGTTCAGCGGTTTTTCCGGGACATGCCTTCGGTTCTTCTTCCCCGTTGCTGCCAGGCAAGCCACCCGGTGGCGCCTCCAAGTACCAGAGACAGGTTTCGCTTTCTCTCCCGGGGCCGTTGCCAATGTTCGCGAACTGCGCGATCGAGGCAGCGTTTGCGGCCGACCCGGTGGGACCCGTAGCGCCGGTTTCGCCTTTTTTGCCTTCGGGTCCGGTCGGACCCGTAGCTCCGGTCACGCTGTTGCCTTGTTTGCCTTCTTTGCCTTCTTTTCCTTCTTTGCCTTCGGATCCGGTCGGGCCCGTGGCTCCGGTCACGCTGTTGCCTTCTTTGCCTTCTTTGCCTTCTGAGCCGGCTTTGCCTTCTTTGCCTTCGGATCCGGTCGGGCCCGTGGCTCCTGTTACCCCGGCCGATCCAGTGGCTCCGGTGTTGCCTTCAGCGCCGGTCGCGCCTGTTCCACCGCTCGCGCCGGTCGGGCCTGTAGCTCCGGTCGCCCCGGCGGCTCCGGCCGCGCCGGCCGAGCCGGTGGCTCCGGCCGAGCCAGTGGCTCCGGTGTTGCCTTCTGCGCCGGTCGGGCCAGTGGCGCCGGCGGCTCCGGTAGCTCCGGCTGCGCCTGTGGCTCCTTCTGAGCCGGTCGCGCCGGTGTTGCCTTCTGCGCCCGTCGCCCCGGTTTTGCCTTCAGAGCCCGTTGCCCCGGTTTTGCCTTCTGCGCCGGTCGGGCCTGTGGCTCCGGTCGCTCCTGCGGCTCCGGTAGCTCCGGCTGCGCCTGTGGCTCCTTCTGAGCCGGTCGCGCCGGTGTTGCCTTCTGCGCCCGTCGCTCCGGTTTTGCCTTCAGAGCCGGTCGGGCCTGTGGCTCCGGTCGCTCCTGCGGCTCCGGTAGCTCCGGCTGCGCCTGTGGCTCCTTCTGAGCCGGTCGCGCCGGTGTTGCCTTCTGAGCCCGTCGCTCCAGCTTTGCCTTCTTTGCCTTCTTTGCCGGTTGTGCCTTCAGAGCCGGTCGCGCCCGTCGCTCCGGTTTTGCCTTCTGCGCCGGTCGGGCCTGTGGCTCCGGTGGCTCCTGCGGCTCCGGTAGCTCCGGCTGCGCCTGTGGCTCCTTCTGAGCCGGTCGCGCCGGTGTTGCCTTCTTTGCCCGTGGCGCCTTCTTTGCCTTCTTTGCCTTCTTTGCCGGTTGCGCCTTCAGAGCCGGTCGCGCCCGTCGCTCCAGCTTTGCCTTCTGCGCCGGTCGGGCCTGTGGCTCCGGTAGCTCCGGCTGCGCCTGTGGCTCCTTCTGAGCCGGTCGCGCCGGTGTTGCCTTCTTTGCCCGTGGCGCCTTCTTTGCCTTCTTTGCCTTCTTTGCCGGTTGTGCCTTCAGAGCCGGTCGCGCCCGTCGCTCCGGTTTTGCCTTCTGCGCCGGTCGGGCCTGTGGCTCCAGTGGCGCCGGCGGCTCCGGTAGCTCCGGCTGCGCCTGTGGCTCCTTCTGAGCCGGTCGCGCCGGTGTTGCCTTCTGCGCCCGTCGCCCCGGTTTTGCCTTCAGAGCCCGTTGCCCCGGTTTTGCCTTCTGCGCCGGTCGGGCCTGTGGCTCCGGTGGCTCCTGCGGCTCCGGTAGCTCCGGCTGCGCCTGTGGCTCCTTCTGAGCCGGTCGCGCCGGTGTTGCCTTCTGAGCCCGTCGCTCCAGCTTTGCCTTCTTTGCCTTCTTTGCCGGTTGTGCCTTCAGAGCCGGTCGCGCCCGTCGCTCCGGTTTTGCCTTCTGCGCCGGTCGGGCCTGTGGCTCCAGTGGCGCCTGCGGCTCCGGTAGCTCCTTCTGAGCCGGTCGCGCCGGTGTTGCCTTCTGCGCCCGTCGCCCCGGTTTTGCCTTCAGAGCCCGTTGCCCCGGTTTTGCCTTCTGCGCCGGTCGGGCCTGTGGCTCCGGTCGCTCCTGCGGCTCCGGTAGCTCCGGCTGCGCCTGTGGCTCCTTCTGAGCCGGTCGCGCCGGTGTTGCCTTCTGCGCCCGTGGCGCCTTCTTTGCCTTCTTTGCCTTCTTTGCCGGTTGCGCCTTCAGAGCCGGTCGCGCCCGTCGCTCCGGTTTTGCCTTCTGCGCCGGTCGGGCCTGTGGCTCCGGTCGCTCCTGCGGCTCCGGTAGCTCCTTCTGAGCCGGTCGCGCCGGTGTTGCCTTCTGCGCCCGTCGCCCCGGTTTTGCCTTCAGAGCCCGTTGCCCCGGTTTTGCCTTCTGCGCCGGTCGGGCCTGTGGCTCCGGTCGCTCCTGCGGCTCCGGTAGCTCCGGCTGCGCCTGTGGCTCCTTCTGAGCCGGTCGCGCCGGTGTTGCCTTCTGCGCCCGTCGCTCCGGTTTTGCCTTCAGCGCCGGTCGGGCCTGTGGCTCCGGTGGCTCCTGCGGCTCCGGTAGCTCCGGCTGCGCCTGTGGCTCCTTCTGAGCCGGTCGCGCCGGTGTTGCCTTCTGAGCCCGTCGCCCCGGTTTTGCCTTCAGAGCCCGTTGCCCCGGTTTTGCCTTCTGCGCCGGTCGGGCCTGTGGCTCCGGTCGCTCCTGCGGCTCCGGTAGCTCCGGCTGCGCCTGTGGCTCCTTCTGAGCCGGTCGCGCCGGTGTTGCCTTCTGCGCCCGTCGCTCCGGTTTTGCCTTCAGAGCCGGTCGGGCCTGTGGCTCCGGTCGCTCCTGCGGCTCCGGTAGCTCCGGCTGCGCCTGTGGCTCCTTCTGAGCCGGTCGCGCCGGTGTTGCCTTCTGTGCCCGTCGCGCCTGCTTTGCCTTCTTTGCCTTCTTTGCCGGTTGTGCCTTCAGAGCCGGTCGCGCCCGTCGCTCCGGTTTTGCCTTCTGCGCCGGTCGGGCCTGTGGCTCCGGTGGCGCCGGCGGCTCCGGTAGCTCCGGCTGCGCCTGTGGCTCCTTCTGAGCCGGTCGCGCCGGTGTTGCCTTCTGCGCCCGTCGCCCCGGTTTTGCCTTCAGAGCCCGTTGCCCCGGTTTTGCCTTCTGCGCCGGTCGGGCCTGTGGCTCCGGTCGCTCCTGCGGCTCCGGTAGCTCCGGCTGCGCCTGTGGCTCCTTCTGAGCCGGTCGCGCCGGTGTTGCCTTCTGCGCCCGTCGCTCCAGCTTTGCCTTCTTTGCCTTCTTTGCCGGTTGTGCCTTCAGAGCCGGTCGCGCCCGTCGCTCCGGTTTTGCCTTCTGCGCCGGTCGGGCCTGTGGCTCCAGTGGCGCCGGCGGCTCCGGTAGCTCCGGCTGCGCCTGTGGCTCCTTCTGAGCCGGTCGCGCCGGTGTTGCCTTCTGCGCCCGTCGCTCCGGTTTTGCCTTCTGCGCCGGTCGGGCCTGTGGCTCCGGTCGCTCCTGCGGCTCCGGTAGCTCCGGCTGCGCCTGTGGCTCCTTCTGAGCCGGTCGCGCCGGTGTTGCCTTCTTTGCCCGTGGCGCCTTCTTTGCCTTCTTTGCCTTCTTTGCCGGTTGCGCCTTCAGAGCCGGTCGCGCCCGTCGCTCCGGCTTTGCCTTCTGCGCCGGTCGGGCCTGTGGCTCCGGTAGCTCCGGCTGCGCCTGTGGCTCCTTCTGAGCCGGTCGCGCCGGTGTTGCCTTCTGAGCCCGTCGCTCCAGCTTTGCCTTCTTTGCCTTCTTTGCCGGTTGTGCCTTCAGAGCCGGTCGCGCCCGTCGCTCCAGCT
Source organism: uncultured Solirubrobacteraceae bacterium (assembly GCA_963779605.1). Classification (GTDB taxonomy): domain Bacteria; phylum Actinomycetota; class Thermoleophilia; order Solirubrobacterales; family Solirubrobacteraceae; genus Palsa-744. Next base: position 48,552 of record CAVZYR010000003.1, on the reverse strand, counting down.
TTGCCTTCTGCGCCGGTCGGGCCTGTGGCTCCGGTAGCTCCGGCTGCGCCTGTGGCTCCTTCTGAGCCGGTCGCGCCGGTGTTGCCTTCTGAGCCCGTCGCTCCAGCTTTGCCTTCTTTGCCTTCTTTGCCGGTTGTGCCTTCAGAGCCGGTCGCGCCCGTCGCTCCGGTTTTGCCTTCTGCGCCGGTCGGGCCTGTGGCTCCGGTGGCGCCGGCGGCTCCAGTCGCTCCGGCCGAGCCGGTGGCGCCTTTTTCACCGGTAGCTCCGGCTTTACCTTCAGATCCAGTCGCTCCGGTTTTGCCTTCGGCGCCGGTCGGGCCTGTGGCTCCGGTGGCGCCGGCGGCTCCAGTCGCTCCGGCCGAGCCGGTGGCGCCTTTTTCACCGGTGGCTCCGGTTTTGCCTTCAGATCCAGTTGGGCCGGTTTTGCCTTCAGATCCAGTTGGGCCGGTTGCGCCCGTCGCGCCTGCAGCGCCGGTGGAGCCTGTCGCGCCTATGGCTCCTTCTTTTCCGGCGGCTCCTTCTTTACCGGTGGCGCCTTCTTTGCCAGCTGCTCCGGTCGGGCCCGTAGCGCCCGTCGCGCCTGCAGCGCCGGTAGAGCCTGTCGCGCCTTTGGCTCCTTCTTTTCCGGCGGCTCCTTCTTTACCGGTGGCGCCCGTCGCTCCGCCCGCGCCCGTGGGTCCGGTTGCGCCCGTTGCTCCGGTCGCGCCCGTCGCCCCGTCGCCCGCGCCGAAGCAGCTGGTGAAGGCGGGGAAGATGAAGGTGACAGTGTTGCTGTGGTCGATCGCGGCGGTACCCAAACCGGCTTCAAGCGAGAAGAACAGCGGCGCGGGCGCTGTGGCCGTCGTGCTGCTGGTCACCGTTGCTGGCGTCGTGGCAGAGTTGAAGAGAAACGCCTTCGGGTCATACCATTCGGCGAGTGATGATTTCCCGCTGAAGTTGGTGCCCGTGAATTTGATGGTGACGTTCGGGCATCCGTTCATCGGAGAGACCGACGTGAGATGCCACGCCGAGGCGCCCTGGGCGCTGCCCAGGAGAACGATCAGGCTTAGCGCGCTGGCCAGAAGGCCGATTCGGCCCGCTGCTTGTCGCCAAAAACCCCTACGCCCGGCGTCGCCGCCACGCTTGGTTTCTCTGTGGTCCTGCGCTTCCACGCTCCGCCTTCCCGCCCGGGCGTCCCCCTAAGGACACACTGTTGCGTCCCCCCTAAGAACGCACTGTTCTTACCGCGCTCTGTCTCCCTCCTAGGAGAAGAGACGGGCAGGCTATCAGAATTCTTGGAATCGTGTAGGGAGCCGGGACGGCACGAACCGGCGGTTCCGATGTCGCTCCGGCGCCGCGCGCGGGGCGCCCTCGGACAGGATCAGTCGCTGCGCACCACGTCGTAGCGCGACTCCGGCAGCGCCGCGAGCTTCACGGGAGTCGCATGAATGGTGCGCAGGCGCACGTCCTTCCAGGAGAGGCCCTCGTTGACGAGCGCGGGCAGGCCCATGATGAGCGCAGCGGCGACCTCGACGGCCTGGAGGACAATGCCGTAGGCGATGGCTTCAGGCGTGGAGACGTGGTAGGCACCGGCGAGCACCGCCACGCACGCGGCCTGGAAGACGCCGACGTTGGCGGGCGTGGCGGGAATGACGGCGGTGACGTTGACGGCGAAGAGCACCGCGGCGGCGCCCGCGAGGCCCGCTTGGCCGTCGAGGCCGAGCGCCATCAGGAGCAGCCAGCAGGAGAGCCACTGAAGCGCCCACGCGCCGAGCTGGGCCACGGTCGCGAAGGCCGCCTGGCCGGGCTGGCGAAACACCCTCAGGCCGTCGCGCAGGCGTAACAGCGAACGGCGAAGAGCCGTGAGGAGCGCATGCACGCGCCGCGAGCGCGAGACGGCGGTGGGCGGGATGATCACGGGCGCGAGCAGCATCGCGACCAATGCGGCGAGCGGGGCGAGCGCGACCAAAAGGAGCGCCCGGTCGTGACCGTCGAGAACGCTGACGCTCGAGACGCCGACGCCGGCGAGGATGGTGAGCGCGAGGAGATTGAGGAGAGTCTGAGACACCATCGTGCCGAGCACCACCGGCAGCGTGTCGCGCGCGCGCCCGAGGCGGCGGGCGACGATCAGCGCACGCGAGGGCTCACCCAATCGCGCCGGGAGCGTGGAGGACATGAGAACGCCGATGAACGTGCCCTGCATCGCGTCGCGGCGTTTGGCCCGACGGCAGGTGGGAGCGGCGACGAGGATCGCGTGCCAGGCGAGCGCGCGCACGAACATGGCGGCGCACATCAGGGCGAGGCCGGCCGCGAGCAGACCGGGCTTGGAGGCGACGAGCGAGGCGGCGACGTGGCCGACGCCGACGCGTTGAAGCGCCAGCGCGGCGAGTCCTGCGCCGGCCAGCCAGCTCGTAAGGAGCGCGGCCCGGCGGAGCGTGCGGACGTGAGCAGAGCCAACGGCCTGGAGGGGGGCGGTCTGGAGGCTTGCGAGACGCTGGGCCGGTATGCGGGGGAGCAGGTCGGCGGGAGCAAGGCCATGGCGAACCGCCACGCGGCCGAGGCGGGTCGCCGGCGATCCGACCGCGCGGGCCTGCTCGTAGCAGTCGAGCACTTCGGCGGCGACGTGCGGCCAGGCGAACCGCTCGGCGCGCTCGCGCGCCGCGACAGCCATGCGCGCACGGCGGTTCGGCTCGAGCGCGAGCTGGCGCAGGGACTGAGCGAGGGCCAGCGCATCACCGGGTGGGACGAGCTGCCCATCCAGACCATCGCGGACGACATCGCGGTAGCCGGGAATATCCGAGGCGACGACGGGCGTGGCGGCGGCGAAGGCCTCAGTCAGGATCATGCCGAAGCTCTCACCGTGAAGCGAGGGCGCGCACAGTACGTCGGCGAGGGCGAGCTCTGAGAGCTTTCGCTCCTCGGAGACCTTGCCGAGCGCGTGCACTCCACGGTCGTCGAGCATCATGTGGGCAACCTCCTCGGGGCCGGCGCCGACGAGGGTGAGCGTCGCGGGAACGTGGTCGCGCAGGGCTTCGAACGCGCGCAGCAGGATCGGCAGACCCTTGCGTTCGACGGCCTGGCCGATGAAGAGGATGTGCAGCTGCCGCTGCCGCGGGTCGGCGTCTGCGTATCGAGACTCCGCGGTCTCCGAAGCGCACGTCAGCGAGCCGGCGTCCGCGAGCAGACCGGGATCTTTGAGCGAGTCGGCTTCGGCATCCGGGATCTGCACACCGTTGGGGATGATGCGGTAGCGCCCGCCGAAGAAACGCCGGGCCGTCCACGCCGCGGCCTCGGATACGGCGATGCGGGCGTGCAGCCGGTTCATCCGCCTGCGCCCGCCGAGCGGCACGGCCGCGAAGCCGTTCGTTAGGACGTTCTCGGAGTAGGTGTGAAAGGTGCCGACGAGCGGGAGATCGCGGGCCGAGCAGAGCGCGTCCCAGCCCACCATGGGGACGACCGGCTCGTGGAGGTGCGCGACGTCGTAGCCGCCGTCGCGGAGCTCGCGGCGCAGCGTCGAGACCGCGAACGGGGTGAGCGCCATGTTCGAGACGGCGCCGTTGGCGGGAATGCCGACGGTGCGCCCCAGAGAGATGAACTGCTCGGGCGTCGAACGACTCTGCGGCCACGCCCCGCGATGAAGCCGTGCCGACAGGGCGTCGTCGGGGTCGAAGGGCGCGAGGATGCGTGGTTCGTGGCCGTTTGCGATCAGCTCGGACGCGAGGGCCTCGATGTGGCGTGTGACCCCTCCCGGGTAGGTCCACGAGTACGGCGAAAGCAGCGCGATCCGCACAGTTGCACACTGTATCCGTTTGGAAGGCATAATCGATGCTGTGAGCGCGCGTCATTTCGTCAAGTACACCTTCCTGAAGCTCGACCCCGCCTGGCGGCGCCTCGATGCAGCGCGCCGCGGCCAGGACAAGCGCGAGCTGATGGCAGCATGCGAGGACTTCGCCGATGGACACCTTTTGCAGGCCTTCTCGCTCATGGGCACGCGTGGGGACGCCGAGCTGATGCTCCTGTCCGAGGCCGAGAACCTCGAGCGCATCCACGAGTTCCACGTGGTGCTGGCGCAGAGCGGGCTGATGAAGTGGGCTGAGACCCCGTACTCGTTTTTGGGAATGCGCAAGAGCTCGGAGTACTCCGAAGACGAGCGCTCCACCCCGCGCGCCTTCAAGGGGAAGTACGTGTTCGTCTATCCGTTTGTGAAGTCGCGGGACTGGTACGGGCTCCCTGCCGACGAGCGCTGGCAGATCATGCAGGGACACATCGCCGTCGGGCGCGAATACCCGGGCGTGGACAATCACACCGCCTACTCGTTCGGGTTGGACGACCAGGAGTTCGTGGTCGCGTTCGACACCGACGACGTGGGCACCTTCCTGGATCTCGTGCAGCGGCTGCGCACCACCGAGGCGTCGCGCTACACGGTGCGCGACACCCCGAGCTTTACGTGCATCAGGATGTCGCTCGAGCGAGCGCTGAATGCGCTCGACGGCGAGCCGGTCGCGTTCGAGACCGCGCTGCCGGCGGCCTGAAGGCCGTGCCCCCGTCTTCGCGCCGGGCGCTCACCCACCTGCGCTCCGCGGACCCGGTGCTGGCGCAGCTAATCGACGAAGCCGGGCCCCTGAGCAACCCTCGCGATGGCCGGCCCGATCGCGACGACCACTACGGGGCGCTCGTGCGCGCGATCGTCGGCCAGCAGCTGTCGGTTCGCGCGGCACGCGCGATCTACGGGCGGCTGACCGATCGCTTCGGCGATCGCCCACCGACGCCAGAGGAGATCCTTGCCGACGATCCCGAGGAGCTGCGCTCCGCCGCCGGCCTGTCGAGAGCGAAGACCAGTTACCTGCGCTCGCTCGCCGAGCACGTGATCTCCGGTGAGCTCGAACTCGAGCGGTTGGACGAGCTCGAGGACGAGGACGTGATCGCCGAGCTCACCGCGGTGAAGGGGCTGGGCATGTGGTCGGCGCAGATGTTCCTGATGTTCCATCTCGATCGCCCTGATGTGCTGCCCGTCGGCGACCTCGGCATCCGCCGAGCGATCGAACGCGCCTACGGCCTCGACGAGCTGCCCGAGGCCGCGGCGATCGAGACGATCGCCGAGCCCTGGCGCCCGTATCGCACGCTGGCGTGTCGGTTCCTATGGCGCTCGCTGCAGAACGAACCTGGATGAACGCACCACGGAACAAACCAGGGTGACCACCACGAAGAAGACGGTGCAAAGGTTTGCGCCAGTCGAGCGTTGGGACGTCGTCGCAGCATCCGTTTATCAGCGCCGTTCCCACGCCGCCGAAGGTATGACGCCTGCGGGTGCGTCCGGGTCTACCGCAACGCCATCGGCCACCGGCGCATGCTAATCGGCGATCTTCGCCAGGGCTGCCGCCGAGACGGGAGGCGGGCCGTACGGCCCGCCTCCACGCTCACGTCTGCCTACTCCATCTCGGCTTAGTAGCGGAACCTCACGAGCCAGCGCCCGCCCTTTCCGGTTGTGCCGAGGATCGACAGCTTGACCTCGATGTAGTCGCCGGCCGCCACGGTGCTCGACGAGCCGCCGTTTGAGCAGTGGTCTTCGCCGGTTTTGACATCGCATGAGAGCAGCAGCGTGGATGTCGTGTTGTCGATGACCGAGACCGTCACGACTTCTCCGGGGCCGGGCGGCTGGTAACCACCACCGGAACCGCCGGCGACCGCGTAGAGGTCGGTCACAATCGCTCCGCCGAAGGGCGTTGGTCCTGCCAGGAACTCGCTTTCCGACAAGCCGCTGGTGGGTTTCGGACAACCCCCCACCGACGGTCCGGTCTCTTGATTGGCAAGTTCCGTGTATTCGATGCAGTTTTCGCCTTCGGGCACCGCTGTGTGAATGGTGGCGAACGTCGCGATAGCGTTACCACCAGATCCGTTCGAGCCACTCGGACCGGTCGGGCCTGTTTCGCCTTTTTCGCCTGTACCGGTTGGTCCGATTGCACCCGTCGCCCCGGCTGCACCCGTCGCGCCCGTGGCCCCAGTGGTTCCGGTTGCGCCGACTGCACCAGTTACGCCGGCAGGGCCCGTCCCTCCCGTGGCACCGGGGGCGCCCGTTGCACCAGGCGCACCGGTCATTCCAGTGGAGCCTTCGGCTCCCATCCCGCCGGTCACTCCCGTCCCGCCGGTCACTCCCTGAAGCCCGCTCGCCCCTTCTTTGCCGGTCGCGCCTTCTTTGCCTTCTGATCCCGTCGCTCCGGTTTTGCCTTCGGGTCCGGTCGGGCCAGTGGCTCCGGTGGCGCCCGCGGCTCCTTCTTTGCCTGTCGCGCCTTCTTTGCCGTCTGATCCGGTCGCTCCGGTTTTACCTTCTGAGCCGGTCGCTCCTGTGTTGCCTTCGGGTCCGGTCGGGCCGGTGGCTCCTTCTTTGCCGGTGGCTCCTTCTTTGCCTTCTGATCCCGTCGCTCCGGTTTTGCCTTCGGGTCCGGTCGGGCCAGTGGCTCCGGTGGCGCCCGCGGCTCCTTCTTTGCCTGTCGCGCCTTCTTTGCCGTCTGATCCGGTCGCTCCGGTTTTACCTTCTGAACCGGTCGCTCCTGTGTTGCCTTCGGGTCCGGTCGGGCCGGTGGCTCCTTCTTTGCCGGTGGCTCCTTCTTTGCCGGTGGCTCCTTCTTTGCCTTCTGATCCCGTCGCTCCGGTTTTGCCTTCGGGTCCGGTCGGGCCAGTGGCTCCGGTGGCGCCCGCGGCTCCTTCTTTGCCTGTCGCGCCTTCTTTGCCGTCTGATCCGGTCGCTCCGGTTTTACCTTCTGAACCGGTCGCTCCTGTGTTGCCTTCGGGTCCGGTCGGGCCGGTGGCTCCTTCTTTGCCGGTGGCTCCTTCTTTGCCTTCTGATCCCGTCGCTCCAGTTTTGCCTTCGGGTCCGGTCGGGCCGGTGGCTCCGGTGGCTCCCGCGGCTCCTTCTTTGCCTGTGACTCCTTCTTTGCCTGCTGAGCCTTCTTTGCCGGTCGCTCCGGTTTTGCCTTCGAGTCCGGTCGGGCCTGTAGCCCCGGTGGCGCCCGCAGCTCCTTCTTTGCCTGTCGCCCCTTCTTTGCCGGTTGCGCCTTCTTTGCCGGTTGCGCCTTCTTTGCCTGTCGCTCCGGGTTTGCCTTCGAGTCCGGTCGGGCCGGTGGCTCCTTCTTTGCCTGTGACTCCTTCTTTGCCTGCTGAGCCTTCTTTGCCGGTCGCTCCGGTTTTGCCTTCGAGTCCGGTCGGGCCTGTAGCCCCGGTGGCGCCCGCGGCTCCTTCTTTGCCTGTCGCCCCTTCTTTGCCGGTTGCGCCTTCTTTGCCGGTTGCTCCGGTGGCGCCCACGGCTCCTGCTTTACCAGTGGCTCCTTCTTTGCCGGTCGCTCCGGTTGACCCAGTCGCTCCCGTAACGCCATTGCAGCCGGTGCCACCTTTCGCCCCGGTGGCACCCGTGGCGCCTGTAGCTCCGGTCGCACCGGTAGCTCCCGTCGCGCCGGTCCCTGCGCCTTTAAAGCAGCTCTCGATTGGGAGGTAAGTGAAGGCGACCGAGTTGCTGCCGTCGATGGCGACAGTTCCCACGCCAGAGCCTTCTATCTGGAAAAAGAGCGGAACGATCGCTGTGCCTTTTGTGCTGCTGATGACTTTTGCGGCTGTTTCTTGCGAGGTGATGATCAGCGAGGTTGGGTCAGTCCACTTGACTTTCGATGATGTTCCGCTGAACAAGGTCCCGGTTAATGCGACTTCTGTGCCGGGACATCCGGACGTCGGGGAGACCGATGTCAGATGCCACGCCGATGCAGCCGACGCGCTGCCAAGGAACACGATTAGGCCGAGCAATACGCCAAGGAGACTTATGCGCCTCGTCACTTGTCCCCCTAGAACTCTCGGTGACCTGCTGCCCTGCTTGCCTTCTCGGCCGCGCTGCGCTTCCATGCTCGTCTCCCCCCACCCTGGCGTTCCCCTGAGAACGCACGTTTATTTATCGCATTGTTCTCCCCACCCATCGGGAGAAACGCCGCGACGCTACCAGATTGTCGCCAAGGATGTCGATACGTTCCAGATGTCGACATCGTTCCCGTAGGCGACGAAGTTCAGGTCGCGCGCCGGCGACCGGACAACCTGCCCTCGAAGCTAGTTAGTCTCTTCGCCGGAGAGGTCACGGAGATGGTGGACGAGACCACGGCTTCGCCATGCAGCGTTCTCGCCCCGCGAACGGACTCTAGTCCCCCCGAGAGGATCTGCGCCGGCGACTGGACCGCCTGCTCTGGCCGGTTGACGTCTCACCCGAGAGATCACCGAGACGGCCCAAGAGATCGACGGCTTCGCCATAAGTGGGCTCTGCTATCCCGTGTACGGGTTGCGTGGGCATCGGCTCCACAGACGGAGGGATCCGATTCGCAGGGACTCCGTCGGCGGGCGCTCCATTGGCCGCTGCTCCATTGACCGGAGCTCCATTCGCCGAGGCTCCGTGTGCCGAGGCTGCGTTGGCCGAGGCTCCGTTGGCCGAGCCACCCACGATGGGGATCCGCTCGGCCTCTGCGAGGGCGTAGTCAGAGGAGTAACCGTATGAAGCGAGCCCGGACTTGAGACCATTAGCGACGACCCCCAGAAGCGGGACGCCCGCGCCCGCCAGAATCCCATGCAGATGCTCGGCGACGTCGCGGCGGTTGCGTCCCATGCGGCCCACGATAATCACACCGTCGACCTTTCCTAGCAATGGAAACGCGTCGGAGACCGCGGCCAGCGGCGGCGTATCGATCATGACAAGATCGTAGGTCGACTCGGCACGCTCGAGCAGAGCCACCATGGCGTGGCTCTCGATCAGTTCACCCGGATCCGTCGCGGACGCGGCGCCGGCTACGACGACGTCTAGCATCTGCCCGCCCGAGCCATCGACAAGCGGGAAGTCCAAATTGATGGTCTGCGTCGCCTCGCTCAGCGACACCGCTCCAATCAATACGTCGGAGATCCCTGGCTCAGACTGGACGTCTAGCTGTCGGGCGAGCGTTGGATGCCGCATGTCGGCCTCCAAGAGCAGCACCCGCGAACCCATCCTCGCCGCCGTACTCGCCAGATGGCGCGCGACGGTCGTCTTCCCGTCGCCCGGAGCGGCCGACGCGACGAGCAGCGTGCGCAGCTCGCGATCGACGTTTAGGTGGCGCAGATGCGCGCGGATCAGACGGAAGGCCTCGGCCTCGCTTGGTGGCAACGCTCTGTTGGCCTTTCTTTTCCTTCTCTTGGAACGAGACGCCTTTGCCGATCGAGCCAGCGCCGCGCTCTTGGGGACGACGCCGAGCAGCGGAAGGCCGTAGATCGCCTCTAGGTCCGACGGGTCCCTGATCCGCCGGTCAAAGCGCTCGAGAAGCAGGGCGACCCCGAGTCCGAGCAGCAGCCCCAGGATCGCGCCAAGCAGCGTATTGCGGGCGGTCTTCGGCGAGGATGGCGAGGTCGGCAAGGTGGCGGCCTGCGCGACCTGGACGTTGCCGCTGCGCAGCTCGGCCAGGGTCGCCAGCGACTGCGCACGCTCCTGCAAGGCGAGACCCGCAGTGCCTGACCGTTCCTTCGGGGGTATCGCCGCCAGCTGCTTGTTGACGAGCTTCAGGGCGGAGGCGTAGTAGCGGCGGTTGAGGTTCTGCTGCTCGGTGACGAACTGTTCGGCGTAGGTGTTCGCGATATCTCTCGCGAGCGTCGGGGAGGTCGCGGTGGCGGACACGAACACGATGTTCGATTCCCCCTCCCCCGTGACGCTCAGATCCGAGCTGATCTCTTCCTTCGTCAGCCCCTGGCCCAGTACGCCCGCGGTCTTCGCCGCCACGTTTCCGAGCTGGACGAGTTTGACGTTGGTGTTCTCCTGAGACTGCGGGCTTTCATTGCTCGCCACCGAAAGTCCCGCGATCTGCTGGCCGAGCTGCTCGTTGTTGAAGACGAGCGACGCTGTCGCAGTGTATTCCTTGGCCTCGTGCTTGGAAAAAACGTAGGCTGCACCGGCGACGAGCACGACGCACAGCAGGACCCACGGCGTGCGGCGCCGAAGGATGTCCAGCATCCGCTCGAGGCTTGGTTTCGTCTGTTTATGGTCCACTCAATTGCCTGACTCGCCGCATCCATGGACACGCCAACGAAACCGCCCGCTTGCAGGCGATTCGGTCGAATGCCCCGGGGGTGTTGATGGTAGACCACGCTCGGTTCCATGCGCAAGTCCCGCAACGTTCGGTATCCGTGGTGCCAGCGAGCTCCAGCATCCGACATCCGGCGACCCCTCCCAGTCGCATGGGGTGAGGTCGATGGGAGCAGCGCTCGCGGAGCCACGAGATAGTGTCCTGCGCATCGTGAGTCGAACGATTGGCGTTCTGTGTTCCGGCGATCCGACCGCGCCGGAAACGTGGTCTGGGACACCGAGCGAGGTCATTCACGGCCTCGGCGAGCTGGGCCTGGAGGTCCAAAGCATCGACGTCAATGCGCCCCGGCCGATATCTCTGGCCGTGTCGCTGGCAGCCGGCGGCGCAATGGCACCCTCGATCGCTCGTTCGGGAGTGCGCCCGACGAGATCTCTGCTTCAGAGCGTCGGCTACCTCGGTCCGACAGTTGCGGCGATGATGTCAGGGATCGCGGGGCGGCGGTTGCGCAGTTCCCCGCCGCTTGACGGACTCATCCAAATCGGCACCGGCTACTCCGTCATGACGACGCTGCCGGTAGTCACATTCGAGGACATGACGATCGTGCAGGCGCGCGACGCCGGCTACGCGGGATGGCGTTATATGCCCGCCCGCGCGGTCGCTGCCTGCGTGGCACGCCAGCAGGACGCATACCAGTGCGCGCGAGCGTGTTGCGTCACTACCCACTGGGCGGCGTCATCAATTATCTCGGACTACGGCATCCCTCCCGAGAAGGTGCACGTCGTCGGCGTCGGCCGCAACTTCGAGCCGGGACGAGCGACGGTGGCGCATCGCTGGAGCCCCCCGCGCTTTCTGTTCGTCGGCCGCGAGTGGGAGCGAAAGAATGGCCCGCGAGTCCTCGGAGCGTTTGCTCGTCTTCGCGCCGAGGTCTCCGACGCCCGGCTTGACGTCGTCGGCGGTCACCCGCCACTACGGGCCGATGGGGTCGTGGGGCATGGGGTCCTGAGACTCGACGACGACTCCGATCGCAGTCGGCTCGCTGCGCTGTTCGCAAGCGCCACGTGCTTCGTGATGCCCTCGCTTCACGAGGCGTCAGCGCAAGCTTACGTCGAGGCGTCGGCGTGGGGGATCCCCAGCATCGTTACCCCCAACGGTGGCAGCGCCGAGCTCGTCGGTGATGGCGGGATCATCGTCGATCCGCTCGATGACAATGGACTGCTGGACGCGATGCGGGCGCTGTCCGATCCAACAACGGCAGCTCGGCTCGGTGGCCTCGCCCAGGAGCGATCGTCGCTTTACACGCCGCATGCAATGGCAGGTCGGCTTCTGCGTGCACTCGAACTGCAGTCGGTTCCGACCGAGGAGCTGCCCGCGTTTCTCTGACCCGGTATCAACTGTGCCGCGCCATCATTGGACACGCGAGGGAGGTCATCGCTCGCAGGTCTCGCGAGAACTTAGGGTCAGTCCACACCAGGTCGGCTGCGGACTCGGTATCGATAATCCACGGCTCCGGCATCGACGTAGAGTGCATCTGACCCATGGCAGCCAACTTGTCCACTACCCCAACAAAGACTGACGACACACGTTCCGTCGGACAGGTAGTTCAATCCTTCGGGGCTCTTGCCGCCAGCAACCTCGTTAGCCAACTCATAGGCTTTGCGGTACTGATCTACGTCGCCCGTCGGACAGGCGCTACCAACCTCGGCGCATACGCCTTTGCGTTTCTGTTCGCGACTTACTTTAACCTCTTCGCGAGCCTGGGTATCGACTATCTCGCCATGCGTGACGTCGCTCAGGACAGACAGCCGGTCGGCTCGATAGTCGGAGAGACGCTTCTCCTACAGGGAGTGCTGTCGGTGATCCTCTACATCGCCCTCGTTGCCCTCGCCCCCCTGCTTGCCACGAACCGCGAGGTCGAGCGGATGATCCCCATAGTTGGGCTCATCTTGTTCACTAGCACTTTTACTATAGATTGGGTGTTACTCGCCCTTGGGAGGTCTCGCACTGTTGCATGGTGGCGGCTGATTGGCCAAGTGGTATATGCCGCGCTTGTCCCTCTGCTCGTCGTGGGGGGAAGGAGTGGCATTTTTCACTATGCCTGGCTGAACATGCTCGGCCTCGCAGTCACTGCCATGGGGTTGATGTGGGCGTACTCCCGGGTCGCCACTACCAGGCTACATATAGGCGGCGCGAGCGCACTGTGGCTGCGACTTCACCGCAGCATGCCGTTTGCCTACTCGATGATAATGCTTCAGATCTATGGCGGGATCGCCACGCTCCTTTTGGGCTACCTTTATTCCACCCACGCAGTCGGCATATATTCAGTCGCGAACAAGCTGCCGGTGGCGCTCGTCGTGTTCGCAAACATTTGGCTCAGCGCGCTGTTTCCCCACGTTGCGCGACGGCTCCTTGCGGACACCCGTGGCGTGGCGGAGGACCTGGGCCGGATAGTCACGGCGACAATCGTGATTGGTGTCGCTGCGACGGTTGGAGCGTTCCTGTGCGCGGGAACGCTGATGACTACGCTGTTTGGTCCCTCTTTTCACGCGGCCGCCGTACCATTTGCGCTGCTGTCTGGCTGGGCTGCGCTGGTGCTGGTGCAGGCCAACTTCACCATTGTGCTGCTCGCGGGTGGAAGCCAACGATATTACGCCACCGTCGTGACCGTCGCCGCGGCGTTCGTCGCTCTCTTTGGCCTCGTCCTTATTCCGCCGCTCGGCGCGATCGGTGCAGCGCTGGCCACGGTCGGCGGCGAGGTCGGTCTGACTTCGCTGACGCTGGTGGGAGTCCGTCGGCGTCTTGGCCCCCTTGCGCTTGATACGGGTCGACTCATACGGGGGGCTGGCGCTGTCGGCATAATGGCCCTTGCCATGTTCAGTGCCCGCTCGGTTGGCGGCGCACTCGTGCAAATCGCCGTCGCGATCCCCACCTTCGTGGCGGCAGCCTGGTTACTTCGCGTATTCGATCGCAATCTCATACGTATTTGACACCTTGGAAGTCGGCGGGCGCCCAACCCGTTTTCGCGCACCCGCCACGTGCAGCGAGACCAGCGGATATGCGACGTGCCACCGTCATCCGCCTGCATCAGCCTTACGGCGCTTAGAACGGGCTTGGATCATGGGAGGAACGGGGCCCCGGGATTCGGTCAGCGCCGACTCGGGCTACAGCTCGATCACGACCGAGTGTCCATCGCGGTGCAGCTGCGCTCAAGTCCCCCCGGATCGTGTCGACATACGGAGGAGCGCTCGCCCCGCCTCGATTTGTCCAGGGCGGAATGAGACGCCGTCTGCCAGGCCGAGAGGGAAGGAACCCGATGGCACGCATAAGGCACTGCGCCGCAGGAAGCATCTCCTTTCTGCCGCTGCTGATCGTGGCGGCTGCGATCGGCCTGGCTCCATCCACCCACGCCTCCGGCACGACCCACGCCAAGACCAACCACAGAGCGACCCACGCAAAGCCCAATCACAGATGTGGTTCGCGCGCCGCGCGCCGCGTGCGCGCGCCCAAGCCCAGGCCCTGGATGCGCGGCCACGTCTCACGTACACGGCAGCATCACCACAACCCAAGCCGTTGTGTATCCGATGCCGCGCGCAAGCGCGCGGCACACGGGAACACGAAGAAGACGAGCGCGACAGGCGTGTCTGTGAACCCCGGGGTCTCCTCCCAAGCACCCGGTGCGCCGGGCCCACAGACGACCTGGGCGCCGGTTGGTACACCGCCGCTCTCGGACGCAGAGGCAGCGGCGAAAATCAGACCCGAATCCGAGGTTCGTCCTGAAAACGAAGCGGCCAACGACTTCGTGCCGAACGCCAGCGAACTCACTGCTTTCCACTCAGCGGAATACGGAGGCTCCGAAGGCTATCTCCACACCAACCCGCTCGACGCCTACGTCGACGGCCTAGACGGCCTGACCAAACCGTCCACCGGCGACTTGATCCAGTGGGCAGCTCAGAAGTGGGGCATCCCCGAAGAATGGCTGATGGCCGAGTACGACGTTGAGTCCGGCTGGCATCAGAGCAGGGTGAGCGACGAAAAGGAAGTGCCGTGCGCATGGTACGGCGAGTACCCGCCGCAGGCGCGGATCAGCGATTCGAGCGGTGTCTGCAGGGTCTACCAATCAATGGGCATCACCCAGATCAAGTGGGAACAAGACCTGATCGGCCCAGGCACCGAACCGCTGCGGTGGAAGTCCACGGCCTTCAACGTCGACTACCAGGCCGCTCAGGTGCGCTACTACTTCGATGGCTACTGCTCATGGTGCGTCTATGAGGGCGGCTACAAAACCGGCGACGAGTGGAACTCGATTGGAGCCTGGTACTTCCCTGGCGGCGCCGGATACCCGTGGGGTAGCCAATACCAGGAGGAATACGTCGGCTGGGTCAAGGAAGCGCTCGCCGAGAAACCATGGCGGCAGCCGGGGTTCTGACGCCAGCACCGGCCAGCCTCCACGCATTCCTCGGGGCGTTCACGCACGAGCATACCTCCGACGCCGCAGGACAGACGCCGCCAAGCCCGCGCCCCGCGATCACGTCTTACGTCCTAAGGGCCCACACGTAAGGGCCCACACGTCTTCGAGGATGAGCGAACGGCTCGGCTCTCGTAGCCGATTCGCGTTCGACTCCGCGGTTCCCACGGCGACCCAAACGCGTGCGCATCCTAGCCACGACTGCCCTCCGCGCGACGCCTGAATGTCTGCGACATCCTTTCGGCCTCGCTCGGGATGCCGCACCCTCGCGATAGTACATTCCGTCGATAGACCGTCGGCGCTCTATCCAGGCAAGGTCTCATGCACTCATCGGCTCGGGCGTCTGTACTCTCTTACGCAATCCCGCTCCACCAGCTACCCGCCGGCCAGCGAAACACATCCTCGCAACGTCAATCTGGCAAGGTACGTAAAGGAAAGCCATCTCATATCGCATCGTCAACATATGGCCTTCTTCGCGACTACGCGCACTAGTTGCCTTTCTGGTCCTTGTGACTTTCGCGATGTGCCTCGGACTGCTGGCTTCGCGCGGCTACGCCCTGTTTCTCATCATGGTATTTCTGCTATGCGGGATCGCAGTTTGGGCCGGCCCGCGTCGTGCGGCAGTACCGGTCATCATGCTGGGTGCCCTACTCATACCAACGAATGCATTCCCTTCTGACAGAATACATGGAATACCTGTCTACGCTCCACTAGCGTTCGCTACCCTTGCTGCTGTCCTTGCTTTGTGGTGGTACATGAGGGCAACGGGGCATTCTCCACCATTGAGTGGCTACTCACTAGCGAGTCTGATCATCCTCGTAGTGAGCTTTATAGTGCAACTCGGCATATCACGGTACGCGTCGATTGTTCCGCTTTACCAGCTTCTTCCCTTTTGGATATCGGGTTTGCTCCTTGGATCGATACTTGTGTCAGACCTACGAATAGCCGACAGCATCGGGCTAGTCGTGCTGCCGCTGGCCATCCTTGCGATCATTGAGTCGGCGCTCGTTAAGCCGACACTTTACAGCGATCTGGTAGGGGCCAATGGGTTCGATTATGTCTCCGGCGAAGACCGCGTAGCGTCGACCTTCGGCCATCCATTGACTGCCGGCACAGCCCTCATCATCATCGCATTCTTGGTGCTGGCCAAACCTGGACCGCGAAGCGCCATCCTGTTTTCACTCATTGCGGCGGGCGCCATTGTTACGGTATCTAGGAGTGCACTAGTGGGGCTCGCTGGCGGTGCGTTGACATACCTTATCGGCAGTCACAGGCAGCGGTCCCAGATTGTAGGTGCGATTGCCGTGACAGCACTTATCGGGTGGCTTCTGGTCTCCCTCGTGCCAGCCTTCCACACGTCCTTCGATTCGCGGGTGCTACACGCAAGCGCTCAGAGTGAGAAGATTCGGCTGAACTCGTTGCAGGAAGTTCGAACTGCCTTTTCTCAGAACAAGCGAGAACTGTGGCTTGGACGCGGACTTGAGGGATCCAATAGCTACCTTGCTCAAACGAGGACGGCCCAATATGGCTTTGGCAACTACGACAATGAGTACGTCACCGCGCTTTTCGACAGTGGCTTGCCGGTTGTGCTCGCGGCCGTTGCTTTGATCCTCCTCGGAGTTATTCGCGCGCGACCGGGAGCAAGGCTGCTGGCTCCGCTGGTCGCGGCCGCGGCCGCCATGTTCTTTTTCAGCGTTCTCTATTGGCCAGTCACTGCGCTGCTCTTCTGGATGGCTGTCGGCCTGGCGACCGCGCCTCGAGCCCGCAGAGGATCGCCTCCCGCTACCGTTGGCGAGATCATCCAGCCACGCGCCGAACACCAGAGCCCGCTGGCCGCGAACCTTTGAGATGAACCGTCTTTGCTCACCATGGAAACGACGCTATGGGTTGACCCGAGGACCAATCTACACCTTGCCGCACCTGTCCAGACGGGGCGACTTCGGGATCGCGTCGCCGACGCGTTGAACTCGTCGAGGGCGCAGTCATCTCCCTGAACAGCGCCGCAGTCACCGACAGCGACGGTGCCGCGGTCACCGTGTCCGTCATCATCGTGACCTATAATTCTGCTGAAGTAATCGCGACTACATTGTGTGCGGTCCGTGCGAATCTGCCGCATGCAGAGATCATTGTGGTGGACAACGGCTCCACGGACGCTACGTGTGATCTCATCGCGCAGTGCCCCGAGGCACGCATGATCGGCGGACGCAGCAACCTGGGATTTGGAACCGGCGTAAACCGGGGGGCAGAAGCTGCTGCGGGCACGCTCCTATTGGTGATAAACCCTGACGCGTTCCCAACGTCCGCAGACGGCAGGGCCCTCTCGGCACTCGCCAGCAGGAGTCCACTCGGATTGCTCGGCTGCCAGGTGCGCGAAGCTGGTCACAATCGACGCGTGGTCCAGGTGCGTTGGGGCTGGCGCAGAGAGCTCTGCTGGACTCTCGCCGCATGGTATCTCATTCCGCGCCAGCTCAATCTTCTTCTTCTTCGGCCAGGCCCTCGTCGCCACTCAAATATATGGATAGCCGGGGCAGCGTTCATCGTCAATCGCGAGGAGTTCCTGCAGGTGGGCGGCTTCGATGAGCAGTTGTTTCTCTATTACGAGGACTTCGATCTTTCACGGGCCTACGCTGCGCACGGCCTTCCGCTCACGGCAACCGACGCGGTGACACTCGAGCACCTCGGACGCGCGTCATCGCCTCGAAACGATGATCTGATAATAAGCTGGGTACTCATGAGCCTGATCGAGCAAACCGGCAAGTGGGAGGGCGTCGCGATGTCGTGTGCCGCAGCGCGGTGGGCTCTGCGGCTGTTGGGCATGATCGCGATCGTCGGCCGATCAGTTCGTGGCCTGCCGTGGATCGGTCACCGCGGCGCTCGGAAGGCGAGCAGCGCTTTACGCGTCCGAAGCTACCTGCGGCACCCCGCCGGCTGGGGCTTCACCGCGCCATATTACCCGCGCGCGACAGCAGCTCTGCGCTCCCAAGTGGGCGACGGATGCGCACAACCCCCCGACAGCACCTGAGAAGATCGAGCGACCGTGCTCACCGGATACAGCCGGGCGCCTAGATCCATCAGCATTTTGTCGCTGGCGCCGACGTCTTGATGAGTGAGGAGCCGCGCGCTGAGATCATGGCCGAGCCGGGACGCGCCCGCAAGGGACGCGCCCGCAAGCTTGCGCTGGTCCTGTGGAACGGCGACGTCGGCGGCGCGGAGGTCTTGACTGCCTCGCTGGCCGAGCATATGCGCCGGCTGGGAGCAACCGTCACGATCGTCTTCATCGGAAGTCCACGACCGCTCTCCGAGCGTCTGCTGCTCGCGGACATCCAGTATCGGAGCCTCAACCTCGAGCGGGGGCGCGATGTGCTCCGACATCCTCGGATGTACGCCCAGGAGATCGCTCGCTCCGGTCCCGACGGGGCACTGCTTGTCGAGCGCGGCTTTCAGGGAGCAACCCTACGAGCGGGCGGCTACGGCGGGCCCATCGTTGCGGTGGAGCACGGTCCTCTACTCTTTGAGAAGCACCCCGGCTCCGGGCCGAACAGGGTACTTCGGCGGATCGGCCGGATCGCCGGGGCCTGGACCGTCGACGCAGAGGTCGCGGTGTCTGATTTCATGCTCGAGCGGATGCGCCATTACGCGCACGCCCGTCGAAGCATGCGTATCTATAACGGCGTTGACCCTGACGCGTACCCCGCTTCTCGGAGCGGACTGAGCGCAGCGCCGTTATCACAGTTGGGTTCGCCGGTCGCCTCGTTCCGGGTAAGGGCGCGGATCATCTCATCCGGGCTTGCTCGCAGATGGAGATGCAGGACCGCGTGAGGCTTCTGATCGCCGGCGATGGGCCCGAGCGTAGGCGCCTTTCATCCCTCGCAAAGAGCTTGGGAGCTGACAAGAGCGTCGAGTTTCTCGGCGTCGTCAACGACGTGCCAGCGCTGTGGCGTAGGTGCGACGTCGCCGCGGTTCCCTCCGACACGTTCATCGAGTCCTTCTCGATGGTGACCTTGGAGGCGATGGCCTGCGGCAAGCCGATCGTTGCCACTCGCAATGGGGCCATACCGGAGCTGATAGTCGACGGCATCAGCGGAACACTCGTAGCCCCCGGAAATGTGCCTGATCTGACCGAAGCCCTCATCGGCTACGCTGATCAGCCCGACCTGCGGCGGGAGCACGGTGCCGCAGCTCGTGCTCGCGCGATCAAGAGATTTCACATCGACACTTGCGCGCAGGCCTATCTGGACCTGTTTGAAAGCTTGCTTCCGGTCGACTCGAGCAAACAAAGGCCTCCATCAAAGTGACATGCTCGACCGACGGGCGCGATTCAAGCGATGAGGGGATACGCGAGTGCACCCACTCCCCGCCCGACGAGCTCCGGTGTGTGCTGGATTGTTCGCGTCAGCAGCTGACCGGGCTCAAGCGAGTCCGGAAGCAGGCGAGGATCGGTAGCCGAGTAGTGAGCGGGCTTCTCCTGGCCTCCCCAGCGGGACTTGAACTCCCGCAGTGAACGATTTGCCAGATCGGTGATGCCGAAGTCCATCGTTCGCACGCCGCGCGCGGCGAGCTCATCGAAGGCTGTCGCGAACATGAGGTGGTTCGGTCGTAGTTTCCAGGTTGCCGAGTCCGACGCACCGTACTTGTAGACGGCATATTTCTCGCCGACGATGAAAATACCCGATGCCACGAGCCTACCGGCCAGGTAAACCCCAACGGTCAGCGCACCTCCTCGTACATGCAGGCCCCAGACCGCGTCCCAATAGCGTCGAGGCTGTGTGGGAGCGCCCAACCGTCGACGCGATTGCGCCATCAGCGCAAGGTTGGCTCCCAGGAACTCGGAGGCTTCGGTGATAGGCCTCGCACTGAGCCCGGCGCCCTGTCGCTGGGCGCGCTTGAGGTTGCGTTGGGTTGCCGACGAAGCGTCTCGCATGACCCCCTCGGCGCCGCTCGATACGTCGATCACCTGCACGGTTCCGACTTGTCGGGACGTCCAGCCTGGAAGTGCCACGTTGGTGCGAATGAGAATCGGTCCGTCGGTGGCATCGTCAACGATCTTGCCAAGCAGCTCATCGCGCCGCTCTCGGCCCAGTGCAACGGGGTCGAACATGTCGGTGTACGGAAGCGAGGTCCAGCCTCGTCGCCACGGCAACTTGCTGCGGATCATCGGCAATGCGGCGTTCACGGCCCCTGCTCCGTCGGCAAGCGCAAGCACGCGCGCGTGAAGGCGGTACGCCCGAATTAGCACATCGAGCCAAGCCGGAAGCTGAAGCGGCGTGGTCGCCGCGCGCTGGGCGAACTGCCGCCAGCTGGGCTCTTCAGGGCTCATGTGAAGGAGCTGCATCAGAGGTGCTAAGAGTTCTCTACACCGTAACGCGCCCCACCGAGTCCGGGCGAGGAGCCGCTCCGCTGGGTAGACGCGGTAAACGCTGAGTAGGCGCGCTAAAGCGAGGGGGGGAAGCGTGCCGTCGGCTCCGAGAGGCGGCCAAGCTCATGAGGATTCCCGAGGTACCCGAGCGTCCTGCTCCCGCAAGGTATCCAAGAAGAAATCCAGAATGCAGGCGCACTTCCCCATGCTGGGGAGCATACTCAGAACGCAACATCTAAAAACCGCTACTCTTTCAGCTATGCGAATAGCCCACGGACGGGGTGTCGGCTCACTCCCGCATCTCTTCTTCGCGTGATGGCCACCGCCATGCAGACGTTCCACCAAACTGATGGCATCCTGGCCACAACTATAGGTTCGCTCGCTGAGGCACCGGAGGCCGGGACACTCACGGCCGGCGAACGCGAAGACATCGCACGCTGGCGCGATGAGCGCTGGACAGAACTTGAGTGCCGGGCGGGCCCCATGATCGTGCGCGAGGCGAGTGCTTGGTACGAGCATCTCGTATACGAGCAGTGGTGCGAGAACGCCCACACCGGGGGCCTTCCACCGGCCGCTCTTTCCGCGTTCTACCGCGTAAAGCGGTTGATTCCGCGCTCAGTGCAACTCGACCTCCGGCGCAGGCTGATAAAGCGACAGGGCTCGCCGGTGTTTCCTGCCTGGCCCTACGAGGTAGCTGGGAGCGACCTCGTCCGAATTGCCCTCGCTGACGCTCTGCTGGATAGGGGCGTCGACGTCGTGAACTTTCCTTGGTTCTGGCCCGCGGGCGTCACGGCAGCGGTGACCCTCACGCACGACGTAGAGTCGGCCGATGGCCTCGCGTGGGCCTCGATCGTCGCCGGATGGGAGGAGCAACACGGCTTCCGATCCTCCTTCAACATAGTGAGCGACTGGTATCCGGTTGACATGGGCCAGGTGCACCATCTGGCCAGCCGAGGACACGAGATCGGTTCGCATGCGATCCATCACGACCGATCCCTGTTCGCCTCACGCGAGGCGTTCGAGCGACAACTCCCTCTACTACGCGAGGCCGCTACGCGACTCGGCGCGGTCGGCTTCAGGTCTCCCGCGACGCATCGCGTGGTCGAGTGGCTTGACGAGCTTCCCTTCTCCTACGACTGCACAATGCCTCACTCCGATCCCTACGAGCCCATTCCGGGCGGCACTACCACCACATGGCCCTTCTTTCACGGCGACGTCGTCGAGCTGCCATACACCGCGCCACAGGACCACACGTTGTTTAATCTCCTCGGCCACCGAGATGGCACGCTGTGGCAGGAGCAACTCGAGCGGATCGTGGCCTGCAGCGGCCTGTTCCAGCTCCTTACACACCCCGACAGCCAGTATCTCGGGCGACCCGTTATAGGCCGCGCATATCGGGATGTCCTTAAGACGATCGCGCGTCACGACGATGTATGGGTAGCGCTTCCGCGGGACATCGCCGACTGGTGGCGTCGTCGTGCGAAGGGGCTTACGCCCCGCGAGAACGGCAGGGCAAGATGGACCGGATCAGACATCGAGCTAACTCCTGAGGACGATCGCTGCATCACGCGCAGTATCGACCAACAAGGCGTGGCACCTGCAACCGAGGTCGGCAACGAGCTTCCCCTGAGAGTCCCGGCGCCGACTTAAGCGTCGCCAAACTCGACGTTGCCCGCAGCTGGTTCTCGAAGTGAGCGCGATGGGCAGTTCTGAACTCACTCCGTAGGCCAAAGCATCGCACGGTGCCTACCTGCGGAGATGCTCGCCGACGCCCGGTACAACTCTCGCAGCCGCACGTCAATAATGTCGACGCTCCGCGTCGCGGCGCAAAACTCCCGGCCCTTCTCGCCCAGCTCTCTTGCAAGTCGCGGGTCGGCCAGGAAATCAATCAAGTGCTGCGCCAGCCCGACATGGTCCTCGACAGGCACGAGAACACCGCCTTGTCGGGCGAGTTCGGGGATGCCGCCCACAGGGGTGCCGACGAAAGGACGCCCGGCGCTCATCGCCTCGGTCAACGTCATCGGCATACCCTCCGCGCGGGACGGCAGTACGACCACTCGTGCGGACCGAATCAGCTCCCTTACGGCGGTTGCGTCGACCGCCGGCCTGACCTCCAAGCGTTCGACCTCTGGGACGACGAAATCCCTGACAGGCCCTACCATGATGCAGCGAGCCTGAGGACGAGACTCTGCCACGACTCGCCACGCGCGGCAAAGCACATCCGCACCCTTTCTGAGACCGATCTCGCCCGCGAAGAGGACGATCTCGTCTGTCTCGTCCGCCCCGCCCGAGCCGCTGTCCATCTGAACCGGATTGGGCACAAGCGCCGTCAGAGCTTGCGGTGCGATACCGCGCACCATCTCAACCACATCTTGATCCAGGCAGGTAATGAGCTGGGCGCGCCTCAGCACAGACCGCGCCAGCCACGGATATCTTCGTGCGAACGGAAGAAACTCGGAGCCGTGAATAGTGACAACGGTGACCTTGCCGAGCAGCCGCGCCAGAATCACAAGTGCTCCCTCGCGGACAAACGACCCATTTTCCGCTAGGTGGACATGGACGACGGCCGCTCTTCGCAGCAAGGAAATCTTCAGCGCCGCCCGAGCGGCTAGGGGCAGACTCGCGAGTCTTGCATCTGGCCTGTATGTTGGATGGGATACGACTGCCCCGCCACCTACCTGTTGCTCCGCTAGCAGCCGAATTACACTACCCATGCCGCCTACGTAGGCCGGGTCCGGTCCGAAGTGATGAATAGTGAATTGATTCAGGCGGCCATTGCCAACCGGCCCTGCATAAGGGGTCATTGATGTTCGACCCGATCAGTCAGCAAGTAGGAACGGTGCAGATCCCGATTCGGTACGCACGGTCGATTGTCGAGCGAGGCAGAGGTCTGCAAGCGTCAATTCATCCACAGAGCGAGCAACAGCGAGATCACGCTCTGCCAATTGCCCGGCGATGAGCAGCTGATGGTCGTCCACGCACTCGCCATAGACTCGGAGCCGAGGAACCAACACTGGCTTTTTGCCGACCTCGAGCGCAGCAAGCGACGATCCGCATCCGGCGTGAGCGATGACGACATCCGCAGCCTCAATGGCGTCCTGCAGGTCGCGCGACGGCAGTTGGCGGTGAGCCTCAATTGGTAGGTCCGAGACGTCCGTGCAGCCCGTCTGCCACAACACCTCCGCGTTGGCCGGTATTATCGTCAGTGCCCGTTCGATCAGCCGGCGAAATGGGTACAGCTCCATCGTTCCGACCATGACCACTACGCGCGTGATCGGGGCGTTGTCTGGGCGTGAGGGACCCGGAGCAAACGCGTCGAGCACCGAGCCGGCGTATTTCCAAGGCGGCTTCGCCCAGCTCGGATATTGTGTGTAGAGCGCGATACCGGGTACACGACCCAGCAAGCGGCCGGTCACAGAGGGACCCACACTGCGCGCCGAGGCCTCTATATAGTGACACGAGGCGCCGCGCATCCGACCGATAGGTAGGAAAGACAGTGCGATGCCAGAGCCAGCGCTGACGACGGTTGAGAAAGGATGGCGGCTCCGGAATAGACGCCGCGCCACAACGGAATTCCGCAACACGCTCTTTAGGTCGCGGGATTCGGTGTAATCCACGTAGATGACATTCTCTTCCTCGAGCAGCGAGCGACTTTGTGGAGTGTCGAAGGTGACCCATACGTGATCGGAATCAACCCCCTTCAAGCGAGGGGCGAGGCTATGAAGTTCCGCCAAATGACCGCCCGCGCTGCTGACGAACAGCGTAGTCATTGTCGGCGACCGGATCTTTCATGAGGCGACGGATACAAGGAGCACATGCGCGACTGGTGATCTCAGTTCGCGCCGTCGCGCTTCAGCACAACGGGCAGCGTCCGCAGAATCAACCGCACGTCCCCCCACAATGACCAGTTCGTGACGTACAGGTAGTCGAGCTTGACCATCTCCTCGAAGGGGATGCTCGTGCGACCGAGTACCTGCCAGAGCCCAGTGATCCCGGGGGTGAGGTCGAGCCGTCCACGTGCCCACTCATCGACCATGCTGTCCTCCTCGGCGACCAGCGGACGCGGGCCCACCAGGCTCATGTGACCTCCAAGCACGTTCCAAAGCTGCGGAAGCTCGTCGAGGCTTGCGAGTCGTAGTAGGCGCCCCAGACGCGTGATGCGTGGATCGTGCTCGAGGTGCAACCAGCCGGGGTCCTTGCTGTCTGTGAGCAGTTCCTCCCGGCGCGCCTCGGCGTCGGTGACCATCGTGCGCAGCTTCAGAAGCCGGAAGCGACGTCCGCCCTGCCCGATGCGCTCCTGGCTGAAGAACACCGGGCCCCGCGAGTCGAGCTTGATCAAGACCGCGAGCACTGCGAGGAGCGGGAGCACGAGCAGGCTCAGCAAACCGGCCCCTACGAGATCCAGACAGCGCTTCGCAATGCGCGAGGAGCGTGAGAGAACCGATGGGTTGATGCCAAGCAGCGTCACGCCCTCGAGGTCGTCGACCTCTACGGACGGGCCCAGCGCGCTGCCGGTCGCCGGCAGCAGGCTGACCTTGACCGCCACCCGCTTGCAGTCGCGCAGCACATCCAAGAGCCGCTGGCCTTCAACCTCCGCATCTGCGACAACCACCCGTCCCACGCCATGCCTGACCATCAGCGCCGGCAGGTCGACGTCGTCCAGGCGGCCCAAACGCGGAAGCGCGAGTCCCTCGCTCGCGTCCTCAGCGCAGCTCACCATGCCAATCGGTTGAAGGCGCAGGCGCGCCTTCGCGCGCATCTTCTCGATCAGCGCGCCGCTGGTCCGACCCGTCCCGATCAACAACACGCGCTCGGGCGAGATTCGGCGCAGGAAGCTAGCACGCACTAGCGCACGACCGGAGAGCACTAGCACCATTGCCAGGGCGCCGAACGCGAGGATCGCGGTGAACGTCAGCTTTGCGGGGGCGACCACGACAAACCAACACCACATCAGCAGGCATCCCACGAGAAGAGCATGAAAGAGCGAAGGAATATCGTCGAGCGTTGAATGGCTCAGCCGCTTGGCGTCCCGCTCGTACAGCCCGTACACCTTGAAAAGCACCACCCACCCGGGCAACGTGATCAACCCCCAGCACAGCAGCTCCGGCCAGGAGTGCCCACGCGTGTCGCTGGCCGTCGCCGTCGCTATCACCATCGCCACGGCGAGCCACAAAGCGTCGCTGACCGCCAGCAACCTCCGCAGCAGCCAATCCCGTCGCCCATACGCGTGTGCCACCAGCGTGCTTTCCGCCGGCAAACTGGCCTTCAGACGGCGCGGCTGTAGGGCAGCATCGACCGATGCCAATTGGACCTCCGTGGCCAAGGGTGTGACATCAGGCATCAGCGGTCACACGGACTATAAAGGAGAGCCCGGGCCCGCGCAAGCCGGCCGGGGCCGCCGCCGGCGATTCGATCGACCTGCGGTGCGCCATTCGTTAGCGTGCAATCTTGACAAGCGCCAATCGAGCGGTGCCGCTCTACCCACGTGACCTATGGAGCCAAGTCAGACTTCATCGGGCAGCGAGAACACGGGGGTTGTAGAGCAGGGCGCAGGCGACGCCCGGTGGGCCGCGGTGGAAGACCATGTCGGGTGTAATACCCGTCACCCCCATCGCGGCGGCCTCGATCGCGCCACGGCGACCTGCGAGCGTCGCAAGACGGTCCGACACCGTCGAGCACAGCGCACCTAGTGATCTGAGTCCTTGCCGGGCCAAGAGCGGCTGTGTCGCTCACGCGCGAACGCCGCGGCGCCCTGACAGTCGCCCCGACCCGCCCTCCGGCGCTTGTGTTGCGCGAGGCACGTATGCGGCCTCCTCATGCCGCGGGCGACCCACCCGCTTGCCGGCGAACCTTCAACCTACTTTGGACCGGCTTGAGAATGATGCAGCCGCTCCGACGATTAGACGGGAGAAGGATCGGCGTCGCCTGCGGGCGCGATGACGTGCTCCTTGGTCTTCCTTGTGCGATCTTCGACCAGGTGTCAATGCCCGGCGGTGATAAGTCTTTTATCGTGACGTGGTCTCAGGAGACGCGAGTCGGCGTAGACGGTAGAGATACTGGTAACCCAGGAAGCGCTTCAGCGGACCGATCGCGAAATACGGCGCCAGGCGGTTGCGCCGGGCCGGTCGATCGACCATCCGATAGTACGTCACCGTGTCCTCGATCTGAAACCCAGCCTCGGAAAACATATCGCGAGCGTTGAGATCGGTAAACCAGCGAAGGTGAGTCCGATCATGAATACCGCGCTCACGATAGCGCCAGCGACGATTGAACAGCAGCCCCACAAACGTCGTATAGAAATGTACGTTCGGCAGACTAACGATGACCACGCCGTTGTCATCAACCAACTTACGCACGTTGCGCAACACAGCCCACGGATCGACCATGTGCTCGAGCGAATCAGCACATATGATCGCATCGAATCGCTCACCAGCCTGGACAAGCTCGGCGGTGCGGTCCAGGGCGTCGCCTTGCAGCACGTTGTCCAAGCGCTCGGCAGCAGCCGCGGCATACTCCGGAACCAGCTCGATGCCCCACGCTACTGAGCCCCTGTCCTTGACGGTTCGAGCAAGACTGCCGTCAGAACAGCCGATATCTAGCAGACGCCGCGGAACGCGAGGCAGCATATCGGTGACATCGGTCCTAGTGCTGGTATAGGAATCGACCCTCGGTATACGGGCAGCTCTGGGCATAATGACAACCCTAGTCTCTCAACGCCGGTCCAGCCTTCCGGGGGCCGGCCCACAACGGCTAAGCTTGCAAAATTGCCTGCTTTCAGCGTTGTCATCCCGTACTATCGTGGTCGCGAAGTGATTCGTGAGGCGGTCCAGTCAGTGCTCGACCAGACGCTGCAGCCCGAGGAGATCGTGATCTGCGACGACGGCTCCCCAGACGATCTGGATGAAGCCCTCGGCTCCCTTCGAGCACATGTCAAGGTGGTACGCAAGCAAAATGGCGGTATTGCATCGGCAATGAACGCGGCGACCGATGCAGCCAGTGGAGAGTTCTTGGTCCAGCTGGACCAAGATGATGCGTTTCTCCCGCGGAGGATCGAGGCAATCGCGGGCGCGATCACCGCTAACCCACATGCCGATATCGTTGCGACCGATGCAATCGTCGAGTACGCGGGGGAGCGCGTCGTCACCCTTGGCGAGGTCCATCCGTTTCAGACCGTCGACCAGCGAACCGGAATCCTGCGGGTGTGCTTCTTCCTATGGCCTGCCATTCGCCGCGCCCGTCTCATCGCAGTCGGTGGCTACGACGAGAGCTTCCCGGTCATGCAGGATTGGGAGTGTTTCATACGGCTCGTCCTAGACGGTGCGACCGTCGCATACGTCGATGAGCCGCTGTACCGTTGGCGACTCACCCCTGGGAGCCGGTCGTCGTTGGATGGGCTGGCGAACGCTAGGGCCCTGATACGCATGATGACCAAGACGCTGGCAAATTCAAACCTGACGGAAAGCGAGCGCGTTGCGGCCGAGTCTGCACTTGCTGCTTACCGAGGTCGGATGACCCGTGAGCGCGCTCATCAGGCGATCGACTCGGGCGCCGCCGACGCACGGCGACGGTCGCTTGAGTTGATGGTGGGGAGGGGCTGCACGCCGTCCAGCAGGGTAAAGGCCGCGGTCGCGTTCCTATCACCCAATCTCGCCAATCGGTTCCTCGAGCATCGCAGGCAACAAAACCCCGGTGTCGAGGCGCTCGCTCGCCGAGGGTTCCAGCGGCCAGGCTGACTGTCCACCGAACCGGGTAAGTCCACTCCTACGCCCGCGACGGTTCGCGACCGAGAAAGCGGTGCGCCAAGGCGGTGAAGCGATCCAGGCGCGGTGCGAGCAGCCGTGCCGGTCGCGCCAGCAGCGGGTGGAATGAACGGTCGTAGGCGCGCGGATAAAGCGTCACCTCACCGCCCATCCCCAGCTTGAATCGGGTGGTGCCACGCCTACCCTCCTCGGGCAGCTCCTCCCCTGCGAGCTTCGCCACGGCGACCGACTCGTCGATTCCATCGAGGTCGTAGAAGCGGTAACCGCGCTCGCGTGCCCATTGCATGGCGTGCCAGTGGGTAAGCTCGTTTGGATGCAGCTGTGAGCGCCGGCCGGACCAGGCCCCGATCTTGTATATCACCGTGTCGCCGTATCCGATGATGACGGCACCTGACACATGATCACCGGCGTACTCCGCTAGCAACAGCTCGGCGCGTTGGTGTGCACCGAACTGCGTGAGGATCTCGGCGTAGTAGTCGAGGGGATACGGCTGAAAGCGCTGGCGCCGGCTGGTCTCCGCGAGCAGCTCTCCGAACGCAGGCAATCCGTCGGCACCGGCTTCCCGGACAACGACGCCCGTGCGCGCTGCCTGACGGATGTTGCGTCGCGCGGAAGCCCGCATACGCGCAAGGATTTCGCCGGGATCGTGGTCGAGGTGGACACGAACGGTGGCCACCGGGGCGGCGGACAAGTCGCTGGCCACGTAACCTCGCTCGAGCAGCATCGGCTCGATGTCGCTGCCTCCCAAGGGCGGCTGGACCTTGATGTAGAGGATCCGCTTGCGGCGTGCGACCGACGCCAACGCGTCCAGTAGGCTCGCGACTACCGCCGGGTCACGGTCCCGCGTGACTGGCCCGCGCGGGCAGTAGGCGATCGAACCAACCCTCAGCGGACGTAAGAGGAGCTGGCAGCCTCCCACGAGCTCTCCGTCCCGTTGCAGCCGAAGCCGCAACGGATGCCACCCGTGCTTGGCCTTGACTTGCGCCCAGAGGCTTGTCTGGAGATGGTGCCCGCCAGGTGCGGCGTCGACGAATGCGTCCCACTCGGGATCGTGGGGCGACTCGGAAAGAGTTATGTCGGCGTGTGGGACGGCGCCGACGTGTGAACTCACGCGGCTCCCGTCTGCGTCCACAACTCGGCCCGTGCTGGGAGGTTCAAGCGCTCGCGAGAGATCTGACCACCGTTACAGTCGCCCCTACGGCCCGGTTGTGGCTAAGCCCCAGCACGTCTATTCCCACTTGATGATACAGTGGCCACGTTGCTCGCGAACTCCGCGCTGTTCGTGGGTCAATCGCGTTCTCGTTATCCTCATTTGTGCGCAGAGGCAGCTCGCCCGTGCTTCGCGCCTTGACATTTCCGGCGCGTGATGACCGACGACTGTCTCCTGCGGGCAGAGGTCCTTATGAATCAGCACGTTGTCGCACGTCCCGACCAGCGGATCGGAGGTGCAAGGGTCGAATTAGCGGCCAGCCTCAGCGACGCGTTGGCGCACACATGCGCGCTATCGACGAGAACCGGATCAAACGCGTAATCGGCCGCACGTGTCCTCTCAATGACGAACCGCGCTTAGCGAGGATCGTACTCGTACATTAGGGTGACGTTAGGGTGCGACCACTCTCTCCCCGGACGCCAGCCGCGCAGGCGCCTGACGACCTTCAGCCGGCCGGTCTGCACCAACATGCTGTGCTCGACCGGGTTCACGTAGATAATCCGCAGTGGCCCCTGCACGGCATCCAGCAGTCTGCAAACGGCGGTCTCGAACGCCCTGCCCGTGAAGGGATTGTAAAAGAACGCCACGGTGATATCGGAGGGCGGCTGGTAGTCGAGTACGTCTGCAGTGATCAGCTCCACGTTTCGACAGCGCAGCAAGTGGGCGTTGCGGTCGAGATTGGATCGTGCGATCTCGTTCAGCTGTCTAGACAGCTCGAGTCCGATCACACGTTGGAACGGGTAGCGGGCCGCCGCCTCGTAGACGATCCTGCCCATGCCGGACCCGTAGTCGATGAACACATCCGCGCGGGAGATCTCGCGCGCGGGCAGGATGCGCGGCAGGATCGACCAACCAGTTGCCTTGTAAGGATTGCGCTCGGGATTCGCGAGATCGAGCTCCTCGAGCGGTATCACGCTCTCCGTGCGCAGTTCGGCGCCCGGAACGATGATTGCTGCCCCCAGCCTCTCGCGCAGAGGCAAGTAGACCGGCTTGACCAGGCGAAGGATCAGTCGCGCGACGCGCCGCACGTGTCCTTGTCACGCGGTTGGCCGCAGTCGAGGAACTGATGTGCCCATGCACGGAGGCAAGCCAGTCGCGGAGCGAACACTCGTAAACATTAGCGGATGGAATAGTGACAAGGGCGCCGTGCTCCCGCCGCCTCGCGTGGGAATGCATCTACTCGTTGCGCCCAGTCGGCGCGCTCTCCGGACCACTTGCCAGCTTGTACACCACCATCGGCGATTCGCCGCCCCAAGCGGCCGAGTACGCTCCGCGACGACGGACGCTGTCACTAGACGTCTCGTCCGCGCAGACGCCGAATGACCTTCATCCGGCCCGGATCCAGTCGCGGAGCGAGCACCCGCGTCGGCCACGCGAGCAACGGGTGAAACGAGCGGTCATACGCGCGCGGATACATTGTCACCTCGCCCCCCATTCCGAGCTTGTATGCCGTGGTTCCACGCCGCCCCTCTTCGGGAAGCTCCTCTCCTGCCAGCTTCGCCCGAGCGACCGACTCGTCGATTCCGTCGAAGTCGAAGTAGCGATAACCGCCGTCGTGCGCCCATAGCATGCCATGCCAGTGCAACAGCTCATTCGGATGCAGCTTGTCGTGCCGCCCGGACCAGGCGCTCATCAGGCCGACCACTGTATCGCCGTAACCTATGTTGAATGCGCCTGACAGCACCTCACCGTCGTGTTCGGCCAAGAGCAGCTGAGCATGTTGGCCTTCGCCGAACTGTCGCAGCATCTCGGCGTAGGACTCGACCGGGTACGCCGAGAATCCCTCGCCACGGCGCCCTCGAGTGTCCGCGAGCAGCGCCCCGAACGTGGACAGGCCGGCCGCGCCGGCATCTCGGATAACGACGCCGCGCTCCGCCGCCTGGCGGATGGCCTGTCGCTTGGAATGCCGCATGCCGGCAAGGATCTCCTGAGGATCGCGCTGTACGTCGACACGCACGGTCGCCACCTGGGCCACAGAGAACGCGCTGGCCACGAACCCTCGGTCAACCAGCAGCGGCTCGATTGCGGCGCCTCCCGCGGGGGGCTGCACCTTGAGGTAGGGGATCCGCTCGCGTCGGGCCAGCGGCGCAAGCGTGTCGAGCACGCTCGCTATCACCGCGGGGTCACGTTCACGTGCGAGCGGGCCCCGCGGGCAGTAGGCGATCGCTCCAACGCGCAGCGGCCGCACCAGCAGCTGGCAGCCTCCGAGCAGCTCTCCGTCCCGCCGAAGCTGCAAGCGCAGTGGCCGCCAGCCTTGCGGGGCCTTGACCTGCGCCCACAAGCTCGTCTGCAGATGATGACCGCCGGGCGCGACATCGACGAATGCATCCCAGTTGGGATCCAGTACCGAATCCGAAACGACGACGCGTCCGCCGACGAGGTCGTCCGCTATCCGTTGCAATTCCGGCAAACTTGCCTTCCCACCCGCTCGTGAGTTGCCCATCGACTGGTCCGTCTGTTGGCGGTCCATGCTACACCGGGAGTGCGCCGGCAACACGATGGTGAAAAACCTCGGCTGTGCCTCACCGAGCGACTGGGCGAGCATTTCCGGACTTGTCGCCGGTTGTGGTTTCGTCGGGAGCTCCGCCTCTCTAACGGGTCCCACTGGTCGCTATCTCATGTCTGGCCGCCAGGCATCGCTAATGCCCCCGCCTGCGGATGGTCGGCCTAGCGCGTGGGTCACTCCCGTCGGGGTGAGGCCTGCAGCGGGTGTTGTGACTTCGCTAGCGTCACCACGGCTCCAGTGGTAATAACCACGGCGACCATGCTCGGCACATGTTGCTATTCGTTATGCGTTAAGGAGGCCGGGCCGCAGAGCACGGCCGCCGTGAGTCTGTGAGGACGTTCGCTGCGGGGTCCGCGGGGGGAGTGGTAGTAACCGGCGAGTGCTGACGGTTACCGAGCCCATCGCCCGGTCGAGCAGAGAGATCCAACGGCCCTCCTCCTCGATCAATGCGCGCAGATACAAAACGGCTGCCCCTAGGCTGCTGGACGCAACATCTGGTCTGCGTGGCGTTATCTATCCCAATACGATATCGAGCACGAGCTACTGAAGGCAACAGGCCGGCTGATGGCGAGGTTGCGACTACGCGGCTGGCGCGCGGGGAAAGCATGTCCCAGTCCAACAGGACGATCATGTATGAACGCGCGGGGGTCCAAGCCGGGCTAGAGACCCCAGCCCGGCGCCGTCGACGGCGAATCCAACTGGCTGCCGTGATCAACAGCAGAACTGGACCGCGTACGGTGATCCGGCGACATCACCGGCGCTCGACTGCTGAACAGGCCGCCCGGCAGGCCGCCGCGATCCGATCGACCTCCGCGTCGCTGAGCTCGGGGAACATCGGCAGCGAGAGCTCCTCGCCGGCCCACGCCTCTGACTCGGGCAGCTCGATCGGGCGGGAGCTCACCGGCAGACCGGCGAAGGCGGCATGCCGATGCGCAGCCGACGCATAGTGCAGACCCACCTGGATCCCCTCGGCCCCCAAGCGGCTGGCCAGCCGATCGCGCGCCGGGTGGCGCACCGGGAAGAGATGGTAGACGCAGGGCGTCTGTGAACGCTCTGCCAAGACGACGAGCTCATCGGGGAGTCCGTCACGCAGGCGCTTTGCGTGGCTGCGACGCGCCGCGTTCCAGGCCTCGAGGTGGGGCAGCTTGACCCGAAGCAGTGCCGCCTGCAGGCCGTCAAGCCGCTCGTTGTAGCCGACCGCGACGTGCTCTCCCTTGCCGCGCTGGCCGAGATTGCGAAGCTCCCTGATACGAGCCGCCAGTTGGGAGTCGCTCGTGCACACTGCGCCCGCGTCGCCAAGCGCACCGAGGTTCTTGCTCGGGTAGAACGAGAACGCGGCCGCCTGGCCCAGCGCGCCTGCGCGCTGTCCGTCGTAGGTGGCACCGTGAGCCTGCGCCGCGTCCTCCAGAACGAACAGCCCATGGCGAGCGGCGAATACGTTGATCGGCCCCATGTCGCACACCTGCCCGTAGAGGTGAACGGCGATGACGGCCGCTGTGCGGGAGCCCACCAGCGCGGCCGCGCTATCCGGGTCGATTAGCCCCGTGTCCCGCTGCACATCGCAAAACACCGGCGTGGCCCCGGCATGGAGCACGCTCAGTGCCGATGCGACGAACGTGTGTCCGGGCACCAGCACCTCGTCGCCCGGCCCGATCCCGGCCGCGATCAGCGTCAGCGCGAGAGCGGCCGTTCCGGAGGCCACGCCCACGCCCTCGGCTGCTCCGCAGTAATCGGCGAACTCGCGCTCGAACGCCTCGACCTCATCACCGAGGATGAACGCGTCGGCACGCAGCACTCGTTCGAAGGCCGCTCGCAACTCGCCATCCAGCGCCGCGTGCTGGCGACTCAAGCCCGCAAATGGAACGACCCGGCGGCGTCCCGGCGCCTGCTCGCTCATCGCGCCCTACCGCGGGCAGCCACGGTACAACCCGCACGGCCCCGCCGCCAGGGCGAGGCCAGCCCACTGTCGTCGTCCGTAGAACCCGAAAACGTTCGCAAAGTGCGAGTGTGTTTTGACGGCTGGCATCCAGTAGCATACGTGGCGGACATAAGGAGCACACATAGGTAGCAGACGGTCCGAAGGCCAAAGGATTCGGGGCGCAGGCATAGACGGGGTCCCGAATCGGGCGAGACGTCAGCTTGCGTCGGGGACGACAACATGAGGATGTCAAGGTGGCCCGTTTTCGAAGGGGGGCAGTGAACGCGTTGCGCGTAGGAGTTGTCGGCTTGGGGTACTGGGGGCCCAACCTGCTCCGTGGCTTGCTCGAGTTGCCCGGTGTGGACGTCACGTACATCTGCGATCTCAGCGAGGAGCGTCTGAGCTCTTTCGCCCGGCGCTATCCCGGGGCCACGCCGACAAGCTGCTACGAGGATCTTCTGCAGGATCCCGAGCTTGACGCGATCGTGATCGCGACACCGGTCTTCACGCACTTCGATTTGGCCGCGGCCGCACTGCGGGCAGGCAAGCACACGTTCGTCGAGAAGCCGCTCGCGGCGTCGACGGGTGAGGCCAGCGAGCTGATCGAGCTCGCCGAGGACAGGGATCTGCGTCTGATGTGCGGGCAGACCTTCCTATACAGCCCGCCGGTCAGAGAGGTCAAGCGCCTGATCGATACCCACGAGCTCGGGGACATATTCTTCATCTCCTCGAGCCGCGTGAACCTCGGCCTGCATCAGCGCGACGTCAGCGTGATCTGGGACCTGGGGCCTCACGACTTCTCGATCCTGCTGCACTGGCTGGGTGAGGTGCCGGACTCGATGACGGCCGCGGGACGCGACTCGATCGTACGAGACATCTGCGACGTCGCCTTCGTGAGCCTGCAGTTCCCCTCGGGAATCGTCGCAAACGTCGAGCTGAGCTGGCTTGCACCAAGCAAGCTGCGCCGCACGACGATCGTCGGGAGCAACAAGATGGTCGTCTATGAGGACGGCACCGCCGAGCCGGTGCGGGTATTCGACAGGGGCGTCGTCTACCAGGACCCCGCCACGTTTGGCGAGTACCAGCTCTCGTATCGAAGCGGGGACATTCTGTCGCCTCGGATCGAGGCGACAGAGCCGCTCGTGACGGAGCTCGGGGAGTTCGTGCGCCTGATCCGCAGTGGGGAGACGTATGCCCATCTCGAGCTCGCGCGCCAAGTCGTGATGCTGGCCGAGGCGGCCGAGTGCTCGCTCGCGAGCGGCGGCGTCCCGGTGACGGTCTCGAGTCATCGCGAGCGCTCTCTGGTCTGACACTGCGAGTAGTACTCGTCTAGCCCGTGACGCTGCGCCAGATGCACAGGTACCTCCACGGACGGGAAGGCGTCATCTGGGTCAAACACGGGGGTCCCTGCGCTGGCGCGCGTCTGAAAACACGCGCCGCACCGCGACGGCGCGGTCAGCCTCTGCGGCGATCTCCCAGCCCGGCGTCCCACCACCGTCGCGGAAATGACGCATGACGACCGCAGTGGGGCCCGGCAGCCCGCGGCCGCCGTCCTGCCCCGCTCGCGCGTCGTGAAAGACCGCGTACCCCCCCGCCGCGACGAACGGATGCCAAGAGGACCAGTCGAGCTCGCACCCCGCCTCCGAGTGGTCGCCGTCGATGAACACGACGTCCACCTCCCCCGTCCAGCCTTCGGCGACCTCGTGGGAGAGGGCGACGTGCCAGCACACCCTCGGAGCCTGCCCGCCGCGGCGGCGCAGCGCACGCGCCAGCACACGCCGGGTGGCCCACTCGGTGGCGCCCCAGCCCCCGGGCAGCGCGTCGGGGTGATGACCGAAGGGGTCGATCAGATGAAGCTCCGCGCCTGGGCCGAGCGCGTCGCACAGCGCCACCGCCGAGGCGCCCTCGTAGACCCCGATCTCGACGACGACGCGTGCGCCCACGGCGGCCTCGAGGAGCACCCGCGCATCCTCGGGCGAGTGCATCGTCCGCGGCGGTATCAGCCCGAGCCCGACCGCCAGCGTGCGCAGGCGCACGTCGTCGCGCAGGCGGGGCGGTGTGAGGCGACGCAGACGGGCGGGGAGAGGACTCAAGACGAGCACAGCCTGCTACAGCGCCACGAGGCGTCCCTCCGCCTCGGCCGCCTTCGCGAGACCCGTATCGACGGTGATCACTCCGATGTCAAGCCGCCGTGCCAGCGCCAGATAGGCGGCGTCGTAGGCCGTCAGCTCAGCGCGCATGTCCCATATCACCGCGGCCAAGTCGATCACCGGATAGGTGACCGCGCGCAGATCGGCCAGTGCGGCCAGCGCCTCCGCCGCGCGGCGTCCACTCAACTCCCCGCGAATCGCGTAGCGGCGTAGCGCCGACAGCAACTCGACGTGGAAGTGCTCCGGTACGTGCAGCTCGGGATGCGGCGCCAGGGCCTCGCGGATTGCGCCGGCACAGGGGCGCGCTAGAAGCAACTCTGCTATCGCGCCCGCATCCGAGACGATCACGCCGCGCCGCGGCTCCGCTCGGACGCAATCGCGGCAGCGGGCGACTCGCGGACCTGCACCGGCTCCCAGGTCTCGCTGCGCGCGAGCCACTCCTGCATGGTGGGCCGCACGGAGAGGGCGCGAAGCTCGGCGAGCAGATAGTCAGACAGCGTCATGCCCGTCAGCGCGGCGCGCGCCTTCAGGTCGCGATGCAGCTGCTCAGGGACGTTGCGGATCTGGATCATGGATGACATGCATTTCCGATGCTAGCATGTCAATCGCATGCGTCAGACCGCCGAGACCTGCTCTTCCTCGGCCACCCGGAAGGAGGAGCCGCAGCCGCAGGCGGCGACGACGTTGGGGTTGTTCACCTTGAAGCCGGCGCCCTGCAGGCTCTCCTCGTAGTCGATCGTCGAGCCGCTCACGTAGGGCAGGCTCTCGCGATCCACGAGCAGCTTCAGGCCGTGGCTTTCGAACACCGCGTCCTGGTCTCGCTGCTCGTCGAAGGCGAGTTGGTACTGAAAGCCCGAGCAGCCGCCGCCGCGCACGCCTACGCGTAGGCCGGCCATGCTCACGTCCGCCTCCTGCGAGGCGAGGAACTCGTGAACCTTCTCCGCACCCTTGTCGCTGATGGTGAGCATCGCTTTCCAAAGTATAGCGGCTAAGCTCAGGGTGGAAATGCCGTCACCCGAGGACATAAAGCAGCGTATCGAGGCC
Source organism: uncultured Solirubrobacteraceae bacterium (assembly GCA_963779605.1). GTDB lineage: Bacteria > Actinomycetota > Thermoleophilia > Solirubrobacterales > Solirubrobacteraceae > Palsa-744. The sequence goes on along the minus strand of CAVZYR010000003.1, from coordinate 12,094 downwards.
TCCATCCCCGGGGCTCGAGCCGACGTCGAGGACACCACCGGGGGCGGCGACCACTTCCGCGCGACCGTCACCGCGCCCGCCTTTGAGGGGCGCAGCCGCATCGAGCAGCACCGTCTCGTCTACGACGTGTTCGGCGCCGAGATCGGCGGCGCGATCCACGCCCTTTCGCTGAAGACCCAGACACCCCTGAAGACACCCACTCAATGAGCCAGGAGCTTTCCATGTCCAGTCCCGAGCAAAGCCCCGTCCGTGACCTTCCCATGGCCCCCGCCCCCGCCCCCGCGGCGGAGACGTCCTCCGGGACGGCCGAGTCCAACCCCATCCGCGACGCGATCACCGAGGCGATCGAGCAGCACAAGGTGATCCTGTTCATGAAGGGCACGCCCGAGGCGCCCGCCTGCGGCTTCTCGGCGCGCACGGTTGCGATCCTCGAGGCGCTCGACACGCCCTTCGCCGCCGTGGACATCCTGCCGGACCCGCGCATCCGCCAGGAGCTCTCGGCGATCTCCAACTGGCCGACGATTCCCCAGCTGTTCGCCAACGGGGAGCTGATCGGCGGCTGCGACATCGTCAGCGAGATGTACGAGTCGGGGGAGCTCGCGGAGGCATTGCTGTAGCGTCCCGCGCCGCATGCCCCCCGTCGCGGTTGCCACCGACAGCACGCACTACCTTCCCCGCGCGCTGGCGGACAGCGAAGGGGTCCACCAGGTAAGCCTCTACGTCGGCTGGAAGGGTGAACCCCAGCGCGAGCTGGAGATGGCCGACTTCGACGCCTTCTACGAGCGGCTCGGCCGCGACCCCGAACTCCCCACCACCTCCCAGCCCTCGATCGGCGACTTCCTGTCCGCCTGGGAACCGCTGATCGAGGCCGGTCAGGACGTCGTCTCGATCCACCTCGCCGGCGGCATCTCGGGCACGTGCGAGGCGGCCCGCCAGGCGCACGGACTGCTCTCCGAGCGCGGCCTCGGCGACCGGGTCGAGGTTCTCGACTCAGAAACGGCCTGCGGCGGGATGGGCATGCTCGTGCTCGCGGCCTGCGCGGCCGCGCGCGGCGGGGCCGACAAGAGCGCCGTGGTTGCGCGCGTGCGCGAGGCGCGCAAGCTGCTCAAAATCTGGTTCTGCCTCGATACGCTCGAGTACCTCAGGCGCGGCGGGCGCATCGGCAAGGCCCAGGCCTGGCTCGGCGGCACGCTGAAGATCAAGCCGATCCTGTCGCTGGAGTATGAGATCGTGCCCGTCGAGCGCGTGCGCACCGCCGGGCGGGCGTTCGAGCGGATGGTCGAGTACGCGCGCGAACTCAACGACTCCGGATCCGACGGCTGGGTCGTGCAGCACATCCAGGCACCCGATCAGGCCGAGCGCCTGATCGACCGCTGCCGCGAGATCTTCGACTCAGAGCCCCTCTTCACCTCCGAGGTCGGTCCGGTCATCGGCACCTACACCGGCCCGGGTCTGATCGGCGTCGGCGGAGTCCCGCGAGCAATGCTCGCCTGAACAGCGTGCGGGTGCTGGCGCGAGCGCCGCTCGGCCCGTTCAGCTACGACGACGGCGGCGGCGCAGGAAGCGGACGCCGAGCGCAAGGCCCACGACCGCGGCACCCATCATCAGTTCGCCGCGATGGCGCTCGACGTGCCCGCGCCAGTCGGTGATGTATGCGACCTCGCCGCGCAGCTTCTCGAGCGAGACCCCGAGCTCCACGCGGTTGCTCTCGATCGAGCTGCGGATCTCAGCTGGACTGCGCTGTGCCATCAGCTCCTGTCCTCCTCAGGCGGCGCCGGGGCCACAGATGGGCCGGGCGGCGGGACGGGTGGGGCCCCAGGCGGAGCCGGGGTTGCAGACGGAGCAGGCGGCGGAACCGGCGCGGCCTGTGGCGGCGCCGGGTGCCCGGGCGGCCTTGGGGCCCCGTTCGCAGGCCCGCCGGGCGGCGGAGCGCCGTCGCCCGAGCTCACCGTCTCGCGGATCAGGCGCGCCTCCTCGATCGCCATCGTGGGCACGGGCGGCGCGCCTTTTTTGACGACTTTGGCGGCAATCCAGCCGGCCAGGACTCCGAGCAGGAGCAGGATCACGGCCATCGCGAAGAAGCCCCAGAAGTAGGCGAAGTCGCTGACGGGGAGATAGTAGTAGAGCAGCCAGGCGCAGCCGACCAGCACGAATATGAGCGCCATCACGAAGAAAACCCCGGCCGCCACCCCCACCACGGCGCCCCTGAGGAGCTTCATCGCCTTCTCGGTGACCTCCGCCTTGGCTAGCTCGATCTCCTCGCGGACGAGAAGCGTCGCGCGTTCGGACACCTCGGTGATCGTCGTGGCGATGTTCTGGGGGTGCTCGGAGCGGTGCTCGCCTGTGGACTGTGGCGGCGCCTCGCTCACTCCGGCGGCTCCTCGGCGAACAGGCGCATCCACACCGCCCCGGCGGCGCGGTGGGCGAGGATGCTTGACAGGGCGCTCATCCCCGCGAGCAGCCCGGACCACAGAATGCGCTTGACGATGTCGTTCTCCATCATCGCGCCAGTCTATTGGCCTCATCGACGGGAGTCTTCTCGAGGCCCCCGTAGACGGTCTCGAGCACCGACCACTTGGCCGACTCGAAGTCCTCGTCGTCCTGCGGCAACAGGCCGAAGATCCAGCCGGTGAGCAGCTGCTCGATCACTCCGTAGAACGCCATCGCGGCGAAGCGCGGTTCGATCTCCGGCTTGAACACGCCGTCGATCTGGGCCTTGGCCACGATCTCGCCGATCAGGTCATAGGCGGTGCGGATGTGTTCGATGTGGGTGCGCCCGAAGGAGTTGGCCGCGCGCGTCACCTCGACGATGATCACCTTCATCATGTCCGGGTCGTGGCGGTAGCTGTCGACGATGAAGGAAACGATCTCCTCGAGCTTCTCGCGCACCGGGATCGGCCGGGCATCGACCTCGCGGATCATCTCGAGCATCACGTCCCAGCGCTCGAGAAAGAGCGTGTCGAGCACCTCCTCCTTGGAGGCGAAGTAGTGGTAGACGAGCCCGTAGGCGACCCCCGCCTCATCGGCGATGTCCGATACCCGGCAGGCGTGGAAGCCCCGGCGCGCGAACACGCGCACGGCCGCATCAAGGATCATCCTGCGCTTGTCGGCCTGCGCCTTTGCGCGACCGTTCGAGGGCGGCTCGGCGCTCATAGGCGCACCTCCTCGGGCCAGCGGTAGACGTCCGGTCGGCGATTCGCCAGCGCAGGCAAGCGCGCGCGGATCTCGTCCTGGCGCTCGAGGTCGAGGTCCGCGACGATGTGGCCCTCCTGGTCGGGTGCCTGTGCCAACACCAGCCCCCATGGGTCGACGATCATCGAGCGCCCTCCCGAGTGGTGGCCACCGGGGTGACGGCCGACCTGGTTGGCGGCGATGACGAACGCCTGGTTCTCGATCGCGCGCGCCCGCAGGAGCGTCTCCCAGTGGTCGCGGGTCGTCGCGAGGGTGAACGCCGCCGGCACCGCGATCACGCGGGCGCCGCGCACGGCGAGGATGCGATAGAGCTCGGGGAAGCGCAGGTCATAACAGATGGACAGGCCGAGATCGACACCCTCGGCGGTCTGCGAGAGGACGATCTCATCGCCCGGCTCCTCGATCTCAGACTCCCGGTATGAGCGCCCGGCGACCTCGACGTCGAACATGTGGAGCTTGCGATAGCTCGCTCTCAGCTCGCCCCGGGGATCGATATGCACAGATGTATTCGAGAGCTTCTCGCGGCCCGGGATGCGCTCGAGGATCGAGCCGGCGACGAGGTCGATCGAGAGCTCGCGCGCCGTCCGCCGGGCCCATTCGACCGCTCCTCCGGCGAGCGTCTCGGCGGCCGCGGCCTGCTCCTCGTCAGAGCCCATCGCCGTCCACTTCTCGGGGAGTACGATCAGCGTTGCGCCGTCGGCGGCGGCTGCGCGGGTGAGGCGGTCGGCGCAGGCGAGGTTCACCGCCGGATCGGCGGTTGAGTTGAGCTGTACTGCTGCGACCCTCACTGGCGCATCCTCCCCCACGGCCGGCACGCCCACGGCTTCCCCGACGTCCCAACCACGGAATAGATTGACTGGTCAGTCAACATCTTCAAGCATAACGCCAGCCGCCGCGGGAGCGGCGGCCAAAGGGGTCGCGCCGCCCGCTCGCATGAGCCTGTTTCGTGGCGGGCGGCCGCTGAAGCGCTGGCGCTATGTCGGCGTCTTCAGCGAGGAGCTGATGACGTGCGCGGCACTCGTGCAACTCGGGCCCGCGCGGCAATCCTTCTGGGCCGTCCTCTCGCGCGGCGACGGGCGGCTGCTCGAGCGCACGCGCCTCGTGCCCCGGCGGGGAACCGTCGGGCTCGGCGAGGGCCGCATGCAGGTCCACGACGACGGCGTCTTCCTCGATCTGACCCTCGAGGAAGAAGGGGGCATCGAAGCGCTCTGCCAACATGGCCGCCAGGAGGTGTGGACGCGCAAGCAGGCAGGCATTCGCGCACGCGGCAGGATCTCCCTCGACGGGCGCCCGTTCAGGGAGGTCGAGGCGCTGGCGGTGGTGGACGACACCGCCGGCTACCACGCGCGCCACACCGAGTGGTGGTGGAGCGCGGGCGTGGGCGAGGGCCCCGACGGTTCGGCGCTCGCCTGGAACCTCGTGTCCGGCGTGAACGATCCGCAGAGCGGCTCCGAGCGGGCGGTGTGGGTGGCCGGTGAGCCCCATGAGACGGCGCCCGTGAGCTTCACGGGCGACCTGGAGCGGATCTCCTGTGGGGACGGCTCGGTGCTCGAGTTCCATCCGGAGGCCGAGCGCCGCCGCTCGGAGAACCTGCTGATCGTGAAGAGCGACTACCGCGCCCCGTTCGGCACCTTCTCAGGAACCCTCCCCGGCGCCATTCCGCTGGCGCACGGCCTCGGCGTCTCTGAGCATCACCGCGCGCTCTGGTAGGGGTCGCCTAGCGCGCGCGCTGGCGGCGGAGCTCGGCCAGGAGCAGCTTGGAGTGCATCGCGCCGAGCAGCTCGCGCAGCGGCTCGACGCCGGCGGCGACGATCTCCATCGCGCGCTCCACCTCGACCTCGCCGGCGAGCCGGTCGAGCAACGCGCGCACCTCCGCGCGCACGAGCGGCTCGAGCGCCTCGCGGTAGCGCAGCGTGTCGTACACGGTGAAGCCCAGCGCCTCCTCGTATCCGCCCGCGCGAAAGCTCGCGATCGCCTCGATGATCTTCACGTCATCCTGGTCGTAGCCCGAGCGGGTCGGCGTCAGCACGCCGATCTCCGCGAGGCGCTCGAGCACGTTGCGGGGGATCTGATAGCGCTCGCGCACGACCTTCATCGACACCCGCGTGCGCTCCTCGGCGCTCTTGAGCGCCCGCTCGAGGATGCGGTCCTCGAGCTCGATCAGCGCGTGCAGGCGCTCCGGGTCATCCTGCAGGGCCCCCTTGATCACCCGCAGCGGCATGAAGCGCTCCTCCTGCAGGCGCTTGATCAGCTCGATCCGCTGCACGTAGGAGAGCGGGTAGTAGGCCATGTTGCGGCTGGTGCGCACGATGTCGGCTCCTTCGCCGAGCAGACCCTCGCGCAGGTAGTAGCGGATCGTCCCCGCGCTCACGCCCGAGCGCTCGGCGAGCTCTGACATCTTCAGGAGCGGCCGATCCAGAGAGGCCTCCCCCGTGCGTTCGACGGTGGCGCTCACGGCCTTCTCACGCCCGGAACGCGACGCCCTGCTGTGCGCCGGCGGCGCCCGCCGCGGCTCCGCTCTGCAACAGCGCGGCCACCTCGGCCTCGGAGTAGCCGGCCGCCAGCAGGAGCTCCTCGGTGTGCTCGCCGAGGGCCGGCCCGGGCAGCCGCGCGTGCTCGCCGGGGGTGCGCGAGAGCTTGACCGGGATGCCGAGCTGGCGCACCGGCCGCTCGACGCCGGGCTGCTCGATCTCGACGACCATCTCCCGCTCGGCCACGAGCTCCGAGGAGAGCGCCTCGTCGAGCTCGAGCACCGGCTCAAGGCAGCAGTCGTTCGAGGAGGCGAAGGCTTCCCAGTCGGCGCGGGTACGGCTTTTGAAGATGTCGCACACTTCCGTGTGCGCTTGCGAGCCCGGTCTGTCGAACTGAGAGGCGATCAGGTCCTCGCGATCGACGCCCCGGCAGAAGGCCTGCCAGAACTTCGGCTCGAGCGCGCCGAGGGAGACCCAGCCGTCGGCGCATTCATAGGGGCGGTAGCAGATCAGCGCTCCCGCCAGAGGCAGATCGCCCCGGCGCGGGACCGTGCCGTCGGCGAAGTGGGTGGCGGCCACCATCGCAAGCCACGACAGCGCGCCGTCGGACATCGACACGTCGACCAGCTGGCCCTCGCCCGAGCGCTCGCGCTCGTGCAGGGCGGCCATGATGCCGAACGCCGCCATCAGCGCGCCGCCGCCGAGATCGGCGATCTGGCCGGCGGCCTGCACAGGCTCGCCGCCGCGCTCGCCGGTCAGGCCGAGCAGCCCGATCAGCCCCAGGTAGTTCATGTCGTGCCCGGAGGCCCCCCGTCGCGAGCCGTCCTGGCCGTAGCCGGAGATCGCGCAGAAGACGAGGCCGGGGTTCTCCTCGCGCATGCGCTCATAGCCCACGCCGAGACGCTCGAGCACTCCCGGACGGAAGGATTCGAGCACCACGTCGTGGGAGCGCACGAGGCGCAGGAGCGCCTCGCGGCCCTGCTCGTTCTTCAGGTCCAGGCGGATCGAGCGCTTGTTGCGGTTGAGCGCCAGGAACAGCGCCGAGCCGGCGCTCTCGTGCGCTCCCTCGTAGTGGGGCGGGGACCAGCGGATGTAGTCGCCGACGCCGGTGTCCTCGACCTTCACCACGTCCGCGCCGAAATCCGCCAAAAGCAGCGAACAGAAACCGCCGGGCAGAAGGCGCGACAGGTCGAGCACGCGGATCCCCTCGAGCGGAAGGCTCATGCGCTGATCACGTGCTCGCGATGAGAGATGCCGAGCATCGAGCGGGCCTCCATCACGGTCGCCGGACGGCGCCCCATGTCCTCGGTCATCTGCCTGGCCTTAGCGATCAGCTCGCCGTTGGAGCGCGCCATCTCGCCGTCGGGCAGATACAGGTTGTCCTCGAGGCCAACCCTGATCGAGCCACCCAGGCGTCAGCGCGGCCGAGATCAGCATCCACTGGTCGCGGGAGATGCCGATCACCCCCCAGTGCGAGCCCTCGGGGATGTTGTCGACCATCGCGGCCAGGTTGCGCGCGGTCGGGGGGATGCCGCCGGTCACGCCCATCACGCAGTCAACATGCAGGGGCGTCTTCAGCAGGCGCATGTCGATCAGCGGCTCGAGGCTCCCCACGTGGCCGATGTCGAAGCACTCGTGCTCGGGTTTGATGTCGAGCTCGTTCATCGCCTCGAGCAGCTCGATGATCTCCGCGAACGGGTTCGCGAAGACCATCTCGAAGACGAACGCCTTGCGCGAGCGCGAGTACTTGGCGTAGTTCATCGAGCCCATGTTCAGCGCCGCCACCTCCGGGCGGCAGGCCCGCAGGTAGGCGACCCGCTTCTCCACCGGGACGCCGATCGTGCCGGTCGAGTAGTTCACGATCACCGCGTCCTGAACCTCGGCGCGGATCGCGTCGGTGATCGCCTGGAAGTCCTCGATCTCATAGCTCGGCGCGCCGTCGGGGCAGCGCGCGTGGATGTGGATCATGACCCCGCCCTCGTCGACGATCCGCCGCGCCTCGGCGGCGTACTCCTCGGGCGTATAGGGGATCGCCGGGCACTGCTCGCGGTTGGCGATCGCCCCCGAGATCGAGCAGGTGATGACGACGGGATCCTCGAGGCTCATACCGGCACCACCCCCTGGCGCTTCCATGGGCGCTCGATGCGCTTGCCCTCGGCCATCTCGAGCGCTCTGCAGATCACAGGGCGCGTCTCGCGCGGGTCGATCACGTCGTCGATCATGTCGTTGCCGGCCGCGATGTAGACGTCGATGATCTTGCGGTAGGCCGCGATCAGCTCGGCCTTCTTGGCCTCGGGGTCGTCCGCTTCTTCGACCTGTTTGCGCATCACGATCTCGACCGCCCCCTCGGCGCCCATGACGCTGATCTCCGCGCTCGGCCAGGCCACGATCAGGTCGGGCTCATAGGCGCGGCCGTTCATCACGTAGTAGCCCGCGCCGTAGGCCTTGCGCGTGATCACGGTGATCTTGGGCACGGTCGCGTTGGCGACCGCGTAGAGCATCTTCGCGCCGTGTCTGATGATCCCGCCCGCCTCCACCTTGCTGCCGACCATGAACCCGGGCACGTCCATCAGGAACACGAGCGGTATCGCGAACGCGTTGCAGAGGTTGACGAAGCGGGCGGCCTTGTCGGCTGAGTCGTTGTCGAGGATGCCGCCGAGGTGCTTGGGCTGGTTGGCGACGATCCCGGCCGTACGCCCGTCAAAGCGCGCGAAGCAGGTGATGATCGTCTTCGCCCACTGCGGCTTCATGTCGAAGTAGAAGCCGTCGTCGGCGATCCGGCGGATCACCTCATACATGTCGTACGGCTTGCGATTCGACTCCGGCAGCACGTCGAGCAACTCGTCGTCCCCGCGCTCGACCGGGTCGGCCTGTCCCGGAACGGCGGCTTCGACTCGCAGTTCTGCGGCATGAAAGCGAGGTACTGCTTGATCCCCTCGATGCACTCCTCGTCGTCGGCCACCTCGAGGTCGCCGACGCCCGACTTGCGGGTGTGCACGCGCGAGCCGCCGAGCTCCTCCTGTGTGACGTCCTCGCCGATCGCCGCGCGCACGAGATGCGGCCCGGCGAGCGCCATCGAGCCGCGGCCCTTGACCATCGGCACGAAGTCGGCGAGGCCCGGGATGTAGGCCGTGCCGGCGGCGCACGGGCCCATCAGCGCGGCGATCTGCGGAATCACCCCGCTCATCACGACCTCCTCGCGAAACAGGTGGCCCGATCCCGCGAACAGCGAGCCGACCGCCTCCTGAATGCGTGCGCCGGCGGAGTCGAGCAGCCAGATGAACGGCATCCGCTTGCTCAGCGCGAGCTCGCGCAGGCGCGTGACCTTCAGCTCGCCGGTCATGCCCATCGATCCGGCCATCACCGTGAAGTCGTAGGCGCACACGGCGACCATGCGGCCGTCGACCTTGCCGTAGCCGGTGATCACGCCGTCCGCCGGCGCCTCCTTGCCATCCATCGCGCGCTGCGCGAAGTGCGGGCGGCCGTGGATGCCGAGCTCGGCGAAGGTGCCCTCATCGATCAGCAGCGCCAGGCGCTCGCGCGCCGTCAGCTTCTCGGCCGCGTGCTGGTGGGCGATCTTCTCCTCGCCGCCGCCGAGCTTGATCTGCTCGCGGCGCGCGTGCAGATCCTCGACCAGCGGGCGCAGCAGCGAACTCTTGGCTGCGGCTCGCGCTCGTTCCTGCCGGCGTCTGCTCGGCTCGTCCTCATCAGCGTCCTTTCCACTGCGGCTCGCGCTTCTCGAAGAACGCGCTGACGCCCTCGACGATATCCTCGGTCGACAGCGCCACCGTCAGCTGCGCGCGCAGGTAGTCGAGCGCGTCGTCGAGCGGCATGTCGAGCTGGCGGCGCATCGCCTGCTTGCCGAGTCGCATGATCACCGGCGACTTGCCGGCGAGCTTCCGCGCCCACTCGGCGACCGTCGGATCGAGCTCGCGCGGGCACGACGACGTTGTTGACGATGCCGGCCTGACGCGCCTCTTCCGCGTTCCAGCGCTCACCGAGCAGCAGCAGCTCGTTGGCGTGCTTGCGCGGCACGTTTCGGTAGATCAGCGCCATGATCATGAACGGGAACGTGCCGACGTTGATCTCCGGCGTGCCGAACGCGGCCTGCTCGGAGGCGACGATCAGATCGCACGCCAGCGCAATCCCGAGCGCGCCGGCCAGCACGTGCCCGCGGGCCGCGCAGATCGTCGGCTTGCCGAGCTCGCCGATCAGCTTGAACAGCGCGACGAAGCGCTCGCGGCCGAAGTGCCTGTGAACGAGCGGCGTCTCAGCCGCGAAGCCGCCCAGGTTCGCGCCAGAGGAGAAGGTCTTCTCGTGCGAGGAGGCGAGCACGACGCAGCGTGCGTCGTCATCGTCGCGCGCGCGCTCGAAGGCCTCGATCAGCCCGGCGAGCATCTCGGCGACAGCGCGTTGCGCGTGCTCCGGCTCGTTGAGCGTGATCGTCGCCACGCCCGGCTCGTCTGAGCGCGTACAGGACTGGTCGGCGACCACGCGCCGCATCCTAACGGGAACGTCCGCGCGAGAAGTACGCAGCTCTACTACTCACTTCCGCCGGCCCTGCGCGCCCGCGATCACTGGTGAGGCGCCGACGAGACCCACTGAGCGTCACGCGGTCTGCGGGACCCGCGCGATGTCTGCTGGTAGAGCGCCATGTCCGGGCGATCGCCTCGTTGGTCGCTCCTTGATCTGGCGCAAGCCGTCGACGATCAGGCTCGCGCCGCCTGGTTGTGTCGAAGTCCTGCTCTCCTGCACGGCGAATAGCTGCTCGGCAGAGCCATGCAGCTCGATGTAGCCGCGAGCTCCGCATCGGGCAGCAGGACGACGCCAAACTCTCGACGCGACCGCCGCTGCATCTTCCCGCGAGCCCCATGGTCTCGTCGAAACCTCCGACCGCGCTCCTCGCGTCCACGCAGGCGCCCCCAACCGATGAACAGCAGATGGTCGGCCATGCCGACCTCCTTCCTTTTCGGCCCAGCCCATCGCCAGACCCGTCCCGGGGGAAGTACGACCCGGCACAAGCTAGCGAGCATCGACGTCGTCGAGACATCGGTGGCGCCTCGAGCGGCCACCGGTCGAGAGCGTGAATCTGTCGCGAATAGATAGCTCTACTGTTTACTTCTGCGCGCTGCCTACGTTAGCGTCCGCAACGACGCCGCCGATCGCCGATCGACGGCCACACGTAACGACACCGAGGAGACCATCGCCATGGCCGCGACCGCCGAGAGCGTGCTGAAGCCGACTTCCAGCCAACCGCAGGCACTTCATCTTCACCGACGAGCACGAACAGCTGCGCGAGTCGATCACGACTTCGCGATCAAGGAGCTCGCGCCGACGCCGAGGAATGGGAGGAGACGACGTTCCGCGACTCGTCTTCCGCGGATGGGCGAGCGGCTTCCTCGGCCTCGACAAGCCGAGCCGACGGCGGCCAGGGCGGCGACTACTGCGCCGCGTCGTCCTCGGCGAGGAGATCGCAACGCCACCTGGGCGGCCTGGCGATGGGCGTGGCGGTGCAGACCGACATGGCGATGCCGCCATCCTCGCGTTCGGACCGAGGAGCAGAGCGCGAGTGGGCCGACCCGGCGATCAAGGGCGAGAAGATCCTGTGCCTCGGCATCACCGAGCCGGACGCCGGCTCGGCATCGCCGGATCAAGACCCGCGCCGTCCGCGACGGCGACGACTACGTGATCAACGGCTCGAAGACCTACATCACCGACGGCCATCGCGCCGACGTGATCGTGCTCGTCACGAAGACGGACCCGGACGCCGGCTACGACGGCTTCACGCTGTTCCTCGTGCCGATGGACGCGCCCGGCGTGATCCGCGAGAAGACGCCTCGAGAAGCCGGCGTGCACGCCCTCCGACACGGCGCTGCTCGCCTTCCAGAACGTCCGCGTCCCGGAGTCCGCCGTCCTCGGCAAGTCGGCAAAGACTTCTACCACATCACGTGGGGGCTGCAGGGCGAGCGCATTGATCGGTGCCGCTCGATGCGTCGCCGGTGCGCAGAAGTGCTTCGAGAAGACGCTCAGTACGCGCACGGACCGCAAGGCGCTCGGTCGGCGAATCGATCGGCAACTTCCAGGTGATCCACCACAAGTTCGCCGAGATGGCGACGAAAATCAACTCGGCGCGGCAGATGTACACGACCGCCTGGCGCTTCAACAACGGCGAGTACCCCGTGCGCGAGATCTCGATGGCGAAGCTGCACGCCACGCGGATCGCCGTCGAAGTCGCCGACGAATGCATCCAGATCCACGGCGGTGCCGGCTACATGAAGGAGTACGGCGTCGAGCGCGTCCTCGCGCGACATGCGGCTGAACCGGATCGGCGCCGGCGCCGACGAGATCATGCTCGACGTGATCGGCCGCTCCTACGGTCTGTAGGGGCACGGGCGGGCGCGGGCCGCAGTCGGACCCGCGACGCCAGCTCC
>CAVZYR010000002.1:0-183607 GCA_963779605.1 uncultured Solirubrobacteraceae bacterium | reverse complement strand
CTAGTAGTAACCCTTGGGGCGTGGGCTGATCCCGCACCTTGTTGGCGCTCGCGCTACTACTCCGGCATCTCGCGCCCCAGCCAGCCACGATAGAAGCCCTCAACGTCCGGAAGGAACTCGTGGACGACGGGGTAGCCTGGCTGGAGCGCCTCCACCTCGAGCTGGCGCGCGCAGGTGGGGCAGTAGTACTCGCGGATCTGCTGCAGCTTCGGATCTGGCCCGGCCATCTTGGGGTAGATCTCGAGCAGCGCCTCCTCGGTCTCGCGGACATGGACCACGGCGTCCATCTTCCAATTGCGATTGTGGGCACAGAAGTCGTGCCCGCAGTCACAGCGGTAGGTGAGCTGTCCATCGAGCCGGCGCCGCACGATGTTCAGCCCTTCACCCGCCGGCAGCACGATCGAGTCAGCGTAGGCGACCCGCTCCTGGAGCACCGCGACCCACTTCTCGAATCGATCTGCATCCTTGTAGCCGGACTGGATCTCCTTCACCTCGCGCCGGGAGAGCTTTTCCTCGAGTAGCGCCGCGAGCGTCTGACCGTCGAGCTTGCCCCCGGTGGCGAGGACACCTTCCTCGCCGGGTCGAGGATCGGACGCGGCAAGGAAGGCATCGGCAGCGTCATCGGGGTCGAGCTTGCCGGGTGCCGAGCGCTCCACCGCGACCGTCGGGGTGGCGACGTCATACTCGAAGTCCTCCGGCAGATTCCAGAATCCGCGGTACTCCGCTGCCCATCGGGGCGAGAGCCGCATCGACTCTGCGTACATGACCTTGACCACCTCGGCGAACTCCTGGGCGAGGATCCGCTCGCGCTCGGCCGCTACCCAGTCGCGCACCGGAACCGCCCGCGCCAGCCGGCGTGCTCGGAACGCTTCGCGGTCGGAGACGCCGTAGATCGACTCGGCGAAACGCGGCAGCAGGTGCCCCTCCCGGACATCCCGCTCGATCGCCTCGGGCGGGCGCAGCAGCGGGTCGCCCAGGCCCGCGCCGCCTTTCATCACCGATAGGTACAGGTCTCCGTTGGCGAATGGCTCAAGCAGCGTAAGCCCGTCGTTCTTGTAGTCGCGGGAGCTGCCTTGGATCTCCATCAGTGCCGGATGCTCGAAGTCACCGTCGGCGACCGGATAGGCCTCGCCGCGTTGGGCCCGCTCGATCAGGTCGGCGCCATGGATGTTGTGTATGTAGGCGGTGGCTCCGGGGTAGCCGCCGAACAGACCCGAGGAGGAGAGCACGCGTCCTGTGCCGAGGTTCTGGAGCTCCCAGAAGGGCGTCTTGTTCACCATGAACAGCGATTCGAAGCTCGAGCCGCCGCGATGGCGCCCGGCGCCACCGGAGGATGCCTTGATCCGCCGCGACAGATAGACGAACGGCGAGATCAGCTCCCACATCTCGACGTCGCCCATGTCGCCCTCCGGGTTGAACATGGCGGCGCAGTAGTCGGTGCCGTCGAGCACGTACTTGGCGCCCATGCCCTGCGCCGAGATCTCGAAGTTCATGATCGCCGAGGAGCTGCCGTACTGATCGATGCCGCCGCCCTGCTGCACGTTGCCGGACACCGAGTAGGCGGCCAACACCTCCTCGATGAATCCACGGGCCTGTAGGGCCCGTGAGATCGTGCGCGGGAAGCCGGTGAACGAGGGCTGCAGGAACGCCCAGGCGATCGCCGTCGAGCCCTCCGCGTCGCCGATATTGGCGACGGTGCCAAGCGGAAAGTTGGTCTCGATCGCGAAGAACGCGCCGTCGTTGACCTTGTCGTTGCAGATCAGCGTTTGGGTGAACATGACCCAGATCGCCCCCTGCATTCCCGACGGTGTGCAGTTCATCGAGTGCCAGCCCCAGGCCGAGCAGCCGTCGTAGTCGAGCTCATAGGTGCCGTCCCCGCCGATCCGCACCTCAAAGGTGGAGTGCATGATGACGTCCCGGCGAGCGCGCGCCGGCAGCTGCGCCTTGTCGGCGAACTCCGCGTCATACCCGGCTGGAGAGCGGTAGCGACCGGGGACAGTCATCTCGCGGATGCGCGACTTGAACGAGCGCCGGCCCTCCTCGATGACCTCGCGGCTGAACTGCTTGAGCCGATCGACCCCCTCCTCGAGGAGAATGCGCTCGACCGCCGCGCGCACCATGTGGCAGCCGGCCAGGCGCGTGCGCTCGTCGAGCAGGTAGTAGACCGAGGCGCGGGTCCGCTTTTTGCAGCGCTCGAGGTGCCATCTCGCCAACTCGTCCTGCTCCCCGATCTTCATGCACGGCAGGTCGATGCCGTCCTCGTAGCGCATCGTCGGCCCCACGGGCACGCCGCCGGGCGTGCTCGCACCGATGTCGAGTACGTGTGTCACGCCGCCCGCCCAGGCAACCAGCTCGCCCTCCCAGAAGATCGGCACGAAGGTCTGCACGTCGGCGTTGTGAACGTCGCCGATCGTCGGGTCGTTGTTGGCGAAGATGTCGCCCCGCCGGATCCCGGGGTTGTCCTCGTAGCCGTTGCGGATCATCCACTTGATCGCGTCGGACATCGTGTGGACGTGGACGATGATGCCGGTGGACAGGGCGAGCGAGTCGCCCTCAGGGGTGTAGAGCGCAAAGCACAGCTCGCCGAGCTCGCGCACGATAGGCGAGGCTGAGATGTTGAGCGCCGTCTCGCGCGCGGACACTAGCCCACCGCGGATCCGGGAGAAGAGCTTCTCGTAGCCGATCGGGTCTGTGCCCATCATCTCGAGCTCGCGCAGCCCGCCGTAGTGCCCGGTGTCCGCGAACAGGCGCTCGGACTCAGCGAGCATCTCGTCCAGGCGCCTGCCCTCCCAGCCGATCCCGGCAGTGGCGCTCGGACGGTCACTCGTGGCGTCAATGATTGCCATCTCTAGATCCCTCCACGTTTGTGAGGTGGAAGATGTGATGACCGTCAAGCGTCGCGCGGCGTCCCGGCGGTATCGCGAAGGTGGTCGCCGAGTGCTCGACAATCGCCGGGCCATCGATCGAATTGCCGGCCGTCACGGATTCGAGCTGGAAGATCTCGGTCTCGACGAACTGATCGAGGCTGGCGCGGCCCCAGTGGACCTGCCTACTCGCCTTCAGCGGCGGCTTGCCGGGCTCCTCGGGCAGCTGCGGCAACGCGGGCTTCTCCACGTCGACGGTTCCGTGGACGATCACGTGTGTGACCAGGTAGCCGAACTCCGGTGAGCGGGCTGAGGATGCGTACATCTTCGCGTAGGCGTCCTCGAACGTGGCGACGAGATCGTCCACCTGCGAGTGGTCTTCGAGCGCCGGGTGCGGTGAGACGAACTCGATGTCGTTGAGCTGACCGTAGTACTGCATACGCACGGCGTGCGTGAAGCGGATGTTCGCGCGCGCGATCCCGGACTTCGCGAACTCGCCGGCGACACGATCCTGAAGGCCGACCCAGGCGCCGGTGATCATGCCTCCGATCCCCTCCCTTTCCGGCGTGCCGAAGGTCGGCAGCAGGGGCATGTCCACGGTCTGGTCATAGCGGTAGTCGAAGTCCGCACACGCGCAGCCGAACGCGGAGAATCCCGCGGCCCAGGCGGGCACGAGCACCTCTTTGTAGGTGACGTCCTCGGTGTACCCGGCGACATGCAGCGGACCGCCTCCGCCGTAGCACAGGAGCGTGTAGTCGGCGGGGGAGTAGCCCTTGCCGAGGATCCGCCCGACAGCCTCGTTCTTGAGCGGTCTGCTCGAACAGCTCAATGACGCCCGCGGCGGCCGCGTCGACCTCGAGGCCCAGGGGCCGGGCGATCTGCCGCTCGATCGCCGTGCGCGCGAGCTCGACGTCCAGCTCCACGTCGCCACCGAGGAAGTACTCCGCATTGAGACGGCCCAGCACGAGGTTCAGATCGGTGACCGACACAGTGTCGGTGCCTCCCTCAGGCCAGCAGACGCCGATGCGCGACCCCGCGGAGTCGGGCCCCAGCTCTGGCCGGTTCGAGTTCGGGTTCACGCGCACGAACGAGCCGGTGCCGGCGCCGATCGAATCGATCCGCACAAGCGGGATGTTCAGAAGGAATCGCGCGATGTCGGGCGTCTGCGTGATCTCAAAGCGTCCGTCGGTGATCAGCGCGATATCGAAGGAGGTACCACCGATGTCGGTGCACAGTAGGTTTCGCAATCCCATCCGCTGGGCAAGCGCCTGCCCGCCCACCACGCCGCCGACCGGTCCGGAGACCAGCGTTCGCCCGAGCTCCTTCGCCTCAATCGAGATGGTGCCCCCGTGCGCGGCCATCACCCGCAGCTCAAACGGTGCGCCGTGGGCCTTGGTAACGTCGCGCACCGTCTTCAGGGTGGTGCGCGAGGGCTCCGCGGCATAGGCCTCGATCACGGTGGAGTTCAGTCGCGGCAGGTCCCGCCGCATCGGATACAGCTCGGACGAGCGGAAGATCGGGACAGCGCCGTTGACACCCCGCTTCGCCTTTTCGCGCTCGACGATCTCGGCCACACGGATCTCGTGCGCGGCGTTGCGGTAGGAGAAGAGCAGCGAGATGACGATGCCTTCGACCCCGTCGTCGAGCAGCTCGATCGCCGCCTCGCATGCATCCTGCTCGCGCAGCGGCAGGACCTCCTCACCGAACACGTCGACGCGACCACGAACACCCTTCATCCGGGTGCGAGGCACCAGCGGCTCATTGTGGAAGTGGGTGGCCAGGTGAAGGCGATCGGAGTAGGAATAGCCGAGGTATGTCTGGATGCCGCGCTCGAGGCGCAGGTAGTCCTCGTGGCCGGCGTTCACGATGCAGCCGATCTTCAGCCCCTGGCGCTGGAGCAGCCGATTCAGCATCGCGGTGCCGGAGTAGATGCCCGAGACGATCGGGGGGAAGCCGTCCTCTGGGGTCGAGTCCCACTGGCCCAGCGCATCGCGCGCTGATGCCATGAAGCCGATCGACTCGTCCTCGGGAGTCGTCTGCGCCTTGCCGACGACAAACGAGCCGCGCCCATCCACGATGAACGTGTCGGTCATCGTGCCGCCGGCGTCGATCGCAAGGACGCGTGGGACTCGTGCGCCGCTATCGGACATCCAATCTCCTCACCTCGTCCCGTTCCAACGAAGCTATCACGTGTGATCGTGTGGGCCACACCCCGACGCGATCCGCGCCCGTTTCTGCTCGGTTCCAGAATGAGACAACCAGCACTCCGCTCGCCTTGGTGCGTGAGGAAGCGAGCCGAGCTCCCGACCAGTCTCTGACCGACGTCGAACGGCCCGTCGCGTCGTTCCTGCGCTCGGCTGCCACCCTGAACGGGGCGTGATCGAATGCCCCTGCCACAAAAACCTGGCGCGGTTCAATTCGGGGTCCAAAGTGAGCGAAACCCACTGCAGCCGAGGGCAACTCAGCGCAACTGAGAGCAACTCAGGTGCACTTAGCGATCCTGGAGCCGTCGAGCTTGGGGCCGGGCGGTCGCAGGGTCAAATCCTGTCTCCCCGATACGTTCGTTGTCCGAGCACAGGCGGCAACACGTGGGAAAACCCGGAAAGACGCTGGGGCTCGCGGTCGGCTGTTCGCGCCTGTTCCCGGCTGTTCCCGGCGCGGGGGACCGAAAGAGGACCCCAGCGGTGGGCAAGAGAGACCGCAACACGACGGGAGCCCAGGCGGCGACCGGATCGAGCCCCTCGTGTTCGGGACATCGCCACCAACGACGAGATAGTTACGCTCGGGTCACCGGGCGGGCCGCGGTGGAGGCTTGAACTCAGAACTTCACTGCACCATCCTGAACCCGTCCGCTCCTCGGCGTCCGCGACCATCCCGGCGGCCATCCGCTCGCGCTGCAGTTAGGCAGGCGATCGGAGTTGCGGGTCTTGCTGCACGAAGCGCTTGCCTCGTGATCCAGTGTTCTGCGGGATTCCGCGGTGGGTGGGACGGCGTGGCATCGCGTGTGCGGCCGCCAGGCCCATGGTTCGGTGCGCCCATCGACCAGGCTGGGGCGTGGGCGCCCGGGTGCTGCTGGGCTTGGGGGTAGCCTGCCCTGCCGGATAGAGTCCGGCACAGAACACAGCCACGATCGGAAAGACGCTCATCGACCCCGCCTCGACGGCTCGCGACGACCCGACGATCAGGCTCGGCCTGATGACCGCGGCAGGGGTCGCCGAGGAACTCGCCACGGAACTCGCCGAGGAACTTCCGGGCGAGCTCGCAGCCCGGATTTCCTCCGAGGTGCGGTGGGAGATCCCGGTCGTGACCGACGAGTTGGCCACCCGCGGTGGTGGCGGCACGGAGGTCATCGACGCCGCGCACGAGCGAGTGCTGGGCGAGGACTGGCACCTGGGGGTCGTGTTGACGGACCTGCCCCTGCGCATCGGACGCCGGCCGGTTGTGGCCGACGCCAGCGCCACCCACGGAGTCGCCGTCGTCTCGCTCCCGGCCCTCGGAGCCATGCAGATGCGAAGGCGCGCACGCGATGCCGTGGTCCGGCTCGTCGACGGGCTCGTCGGAGAGAGCCTCGAGCTCGGCGGACGCGAAGGCGGGGAGCGGCGCCAGCGCGTCCGTCAGCGCCTGCACGAGATCGCACGAGCGGAGCGGACCCTGCACCCCGATGACGACAACGTCGACGTACGGCTAGTCGCCGCCGTCGTGCGCGGCAACGCCCGGCTCCTTGCCGGGATG
The DNA here is from genome assembly GCA_963779605.1 of uncultured Solirubrobacteraceae bacterium. Classification (GTDB taxonomy): domain Bacteria; phylum Actinomycetota; class Thermoleophilia; order Solirubrobacterales; family Solirubrobacteraceae; genus Palsa-744. The sequence goes on along the minus strand of CAVZYR010000002.1, from coordinate 177,011 downwards.
CTCCGCGCCAACCGGCCATGGCGGCTGATCGCAAGACTCTCCCGCGCGCTTGCCGCAGCGGGAGCCACGCTCGTCTTCGCGCTCGTGACGGCCGAAGTGTGGGACCTGGCCGCCGCGCTCAGCGCGTGGAGGCTGGGGGCGCTCAGCGTCATCTCGATGGCGGCCGTCGTCGTCTTCCTCATCCTCGTCCACGGTCTGTGGAGCCGCCGCCCGGCGGGCGCCGGTCGCGAGCAGGCGATCCTCTTCAACGTCGCCACCACCCTGACGCTGACCATCGGTGTCGCATCGCTGTACTGCGCGCTGTTCGTGATCGCGCTGGGGGCCGGGGAGCTGATGCTCGACCATCGCGTCGTGTCGGAGTCGATCGGGGCCCATGCGAGCTTCGCCACCTACCTGAGGATCGCCTGGATGGTCAGCTCGCTCGCCACCGTCGCAGGAGCCCTCGGGGCCGGCCTCGAGAGCGACTCCGCCGTGCGCGAAGCCGCCTATGGATACCGCTCGGAGCGCGAGACCGAGCGGGAACGCAAGCCAGTCGCAGCGCAGCGGGCACGACCGGGCTGACCGCCAGAGGACTGCTCCGAATGCACTTTAGGACCTCTAGATGACTGGGCGCCCGCTGTGGAGCCGCCGGCGGACATCCCAAAGGTAGACGTTCAGCGGGAACTCGCGCAGCGCGCGCGGCAGTCGCCGGTTCGTGGCCGCCGCCACGCGAGTTATGCCGTCGAAGAGGCGCTGATAGCGATCAGTCCATGGCAGCCCGAGTTCGTCGCGGAAACGCGGTTCGAGGAATCCGATCGTGACAAGCCGGTTGAGCGGGCCCAGGGTCATGCTCAATGGTGCGGGCAGAAAGGCGAGGTTTGCGAGGTCGGTGAGATAGGCACGGGTCACGTCGTCCATCTCGATCTGATCGAGTTCGGCGTCCCAGTACTTCTCGAACGCAACTCGGTCGGCGGGCCACATGTCGGCAGGCACTTGCAGCGTGGTCCCAAAACGCGCGCCGTGACGATAGATCGCTTCGCGCGCTGCCTCGTCCGGAGTCCCATGTAGCCAGAGGTATGTGTCCTCGAGGCCCTTGTAAAGGCACGCGGCAACCCAGAGCTGGAGCTTTGGATCGAACGCGCTGTAGGCCACGGGATCGGTGGGGCGCGACTTGACCCGGGCGTGTACTCGATTGATCTCGTGACGCAGCGCGTTACGCTCCTCCTCGGTTCCCCACATGGCGACCACGAGGAAGCTCAATGTGGTGCGAAAGCGCTTGATCGGGTGCTTGTCGAGTCGCCCACTATCGACTCTGCTCTCGGCGACCCCTCGCCCGATCGGTAGACGCGAGAGCTGCATGATCACGTTGGCCGCTCCAGCGGCGAACGGACCGACGCCGTCCATGAGGTTCGCGAGCTCGTTCGGCATCGGGGTGGCCTGGACAGGTGCGACTGCTCCTCTGGCAAGAATCGTCACGGCATCTCCCTTCGCTACCCGAAGCAATTGGGAGGGGCGTCTCGGCTTGCCTTCGAGCGAGCACGAAGAACAGAACACGAAGGCCTCACTGGGCGATGCGGGGACACGAGCCTGGGGCGCAGCGCCGAGCTCGCTGGGCGATCCACACGCGCCGGCCCGGAGCGACTACTGCTATCGCCGCGCCGATTGCGATCACAGGGAGCTTCGCCTGGTCTACTCATCAGTCCGGCGCCCCTTACGCAGCCACTCGCTCAGCTGCTTGCCGGCGTCGTCGATCGACCCCCCGAGCTCGCTGAAGGTGTCGCGGAAGCGCGCCGCGTAATGGGCGACGGCATCGCTTGCCTCGGCACGAGGACTCTGCGGCTCATCGCGCGATACATAGGAGCCTCCCACGATGCGGTCGTAGTCGCCGGACTTGACCCACTCCATCAGCTCGTGCACGCGCTGGACCGACATCGGGTGTGAGAGGTTGATGTCGCTCAGCAGCCGCGAAACGCGGTCGAAAGAGGACACCTTCTCGCGGTAGTCCTGGCCCTGCTTCATGAACACGTCGAGATCGAGGTTCGTTGCTTCCGCGCCGCCGGAGATCACCATCAGCGTGCGGCAGATCGCGAGTGGGTCACGGGTGACCAGCGCTGCGGCGCGGTCGCAGCTCAGCTCGGCTGCGCGGGACCACTCCATCAGCGCTGCTCGCAGCGGGAACAGCGGCACCGGGATGCCGGGCAGCGCCGACACGCTGAGCAGGATCACTAGGGCCGTGCGATAGATCACATGGTCGGAAAGCACGTGGCCCGCCTCATGGCCAAACACGCCGCGCAGCTGCTCGCTGTCGAGCAGCCGCACCAGCTCGGAGTTGACAACGACGATCGGCTGACCGGCACCGACCGTCAGAGCGTTGGCGATCGGGAACGGCATGAGATAGAGCTCCGGCGTCGGCGCAAGGTCGAGTGTTGCGTATGCGCGTGCGTGGGCATGCCACACGTGGCTGAGCTGATCCTCGCCCAGCCGCACTGCCGAGCCGAGGATGCCCCGGCGCAATGCCCTCTCGTAGCCGTACTCGATGATCTTCCGCACTACGTTGTCGAGGCGCGGGATCGCCTTGAGTGCGGCCGTCGCGGCTCTGTCGGCAGGATGCTCAAACGCCTTCGACGAGATCCCCTTGAGCTGGTAGCCCTCGGCCGGAAGCGACATGTCGGCGTAACGGTATCGGTCGGTGGGTCTTTGACGGGCAGGAGCGGTACCGGCGAGACCGCTTTGTGAGCGGTTACGTCCACACCCTCAAGGACGGCAGACTCGCGAGCCCGCTGCTGACGAGGACGTCGCGCCAGCGTCGAAACCCGTGCTGGCGACGAGCGGGTGCGCGGAGCGCCCGGGGCCGACACGTGCTCTGATGCGGACGCGTTACTCCGTCCGTCGCGAAGAACTGGTCGAGCTAGAGCTCGAACCGAAGCGTCTTGCCGACGAGCGCGAGTGCCTTGAAAACGCGGTTCATGGGCCCGGTCGGGCGAGTCCAATCGGGGTACGCGTCGAACAGCATCACCGCGTAGATCGCGGACCGCGGCTCCTTCGGCGGCAGCCGCTTGACCTTGTCCTCACCGACCAACTTGTGCATGTGACGAAAGAATGCCTCCGACCTCCCCGCGGGCCGGATCCGGATGACAACCTTCGCCGTCTCATCGGCCCCGTTCCGAAACGTATGCGGCACGCCGGGGGGGACAGCCGCCGTCGCGCCGGGACGCAACGTCGTCCATTGCCCATCTTTGAAGACATCGAAGGACCCCTCTACCACCTCGAAGCTCTCCTCGCTGTTCGGATGCAGATGAGGGGGAGGCCCCGGGATCCGAGGATCGAACCAAACCATCGATTCGAACACCTCCCCGGAGGTGTCCTCGGTGCTCCGCGTGATCTCCCACCGCTCGCCCATTGCAGGATGGAAATCGAGTTGACGGTCCGCCTCTGTCGCTGCGGCACTATCAGGCATCCCACGGCCCCTCTCTAGCTCGCCGATCCTACATCCTCAATAGTCTCGCTCATTGCATGGAGACAAAGAACCTCGACATCTACGGTCATGCACCGATCCCCTGGACCCGCGCGCGCGAGGCCTTGGCGGCGAGCCACGGCCCTGGATTCACGTTCTTTCTCGGCACCGTGCGCCCGGACGCGACGCCGCACGCCTCAGGGATAGGCGCGGTCTGGGCGGATGACGCACTGTGGTTCGTGACCGGCCCTCGGACCCGCAAGGCGCGCAGCCTCACCGCCAACCCCGCGTGCACGATCGCGTCCCGGCTGCCCGGGATCGACGTCGTGCTCGAAGGCCACGCCGAGCGAGTCACCGATGCCAGTACGCTCGAGCGGCTCGCCGCGTCCTACCGCGAGGCCGGCTGGCCGGCGGAGGTCGAGGGCGACGCATTCACGGCGCCCTACAGCGCGCCGAGCGCCGGGCCGCCACCGTGGCACCTATACCGCTTCGTGTTCCACACCGCGTTCGGCGTCGCCACCGTCGAGCCGCACGGGGCTTCGCGCTGGCGCTTCGATACCTAGCAATCGATTGGCGGCGGCAGGTAGCGGGACACCGCCGGTACCGGATGTGCCGATTCACTCTCTCACCGGGTGCTCAGCCCTGGGACACCTGCTTCGGGACCGGCGCGTCTCGTCTCGCGTGGCCATCACGCATCGCCTTGCGGTCCGTAGCCCTGTGGTTCCACATCTTCCAGGAGTCTAAGCTTGACCGCCGGGTCTGCGTCCGCGTCAGCGATGAAGGAGTCGACCTCCTCCGTAGTGATGCTGGGTTTGCCGAGCACGACTCGCAGGTCGTGCGGGGTTGTGATGTCGTAGATCATTTCCACAGCCTCCTCGGAGCTTGGACTCGGGACACTACGGCGGCGTCGGAACCCGTGCCAGTTCCGGGAATCGACTCGCGAGCTGCGCGCGGCATTTGGCTCCGGCCGCCCGGTACTTGGGATCGGTCAGGGGAACGGTCGAGGTCAGCGGTGGGCCGTTGCCCGGACTCTTGTTCACCTGCACGGCTATGCCGTTGGCGCGCATGCAGGCGGCCAGCTGGCTGAGGGCACCGCCCGCCAAGGGGATTCCCTGCGCCTGATTTTCGGGTGGCGGCGCGCAGGCGGGGGCGCCGAGGGCCGACGCGGCTGCACGTTCCTGGTCCATGACCGCGGTTAGTGTGTTCACGGTGGCGATGAACGTCGGCACGTCGGTCGCGAGCGCCGCCTGAATCTGCTTGGCGGTGGCGGTCACCCTCGCTTGCTTGGCCGCCAGCAGCCGCTGCCAAGCCGCTTCGTTTGACGGCGGTGTTCCGAGCGCTCTGAGCTGGGCGAGTTCCTTCGTCACAATCGCGAGTCCGCCGGCCCGCTCGAAGTAGCGACCGATCGCCGGCAGCTTCGAGCCTTCGGGATGCAGCGGGTTAAACGACGGGTAGGGGAACGGTCCGTTGGGCGGCGGTGGCTGGGGCTGGGCGCACAGCGCGTTCGCGTGGCTCGTGAACGCGCTCGCCACGGCCGACGCGGTGGCCGTGGAGGTGCTCTGCGACGCGGTCGAGGACTTGCTTCCACAACCCGCCGCGAGGGCCAGCAGCACGAGCGCCAGGCAGGCCGATACGGAGGTCCACGCCCGCCGCGTGACCTGGCGCTCGTTCGGATGTGGCTTGCCGTCCCTCACCGGCTCTCCGGTAACCGCGCATGGGACGCGATCAGCCCGGCGGGTGCAGTCTAGGTCAATCCGTGCCAGCGCGTCGATGGAATAGCAAAACCTCCGAACGCTTGGGCATGACCACCTCGAATCGTTGTTGATAACGACGACATGCGCGGCCACAAACAACCATCCTGCGAACTAACGACTCGGGTCACCAGCTCTCCATCAGGGCATCCTTGTGGGTTCCCAGGATGCCTCCGGTGCGATTGCTTCCATGGCGAAGTAGTCGTCCCGACGGACGCGGGGTCGCGTTCCTTTGCTGCTGTAATTTCGCCGGGTGTAAGTTCCTTTGGTAGTGAGTTAGGCGGCTGTGACCTCTTGGAGGTTTGAGGGTTCGGCCGGCTGGCATTTGAGTTGGTAGAGGTGTTGGCGGTCCAGGTCGGTGAAGGTCGCGCCATTGGTGGCGTGAGTGATGATCAGGTCAAGGACGGCCCAGACGAGCGATAGGCAGCTGGTCTCACCTGGCTGTACCGGTAGCGCCGGCGGTCCAAACATCGCAGGCACGCAGTCCACCTAGAGATAATCCGCGATCCACACTCGATACGGACCGATGAACTCACGTGCGGTCGGGAGCACGAGCGTCGCCGTGCGATGCACATCCCCCGCCGGAACGTGCACGTAGGCGTGCTCGATGCGCGATCGCGCGTTCTGTGCCCGGACGAGCCTGCGGCAGACGCCACCATCGATGACTCCCGCATCTCGCAGGCTTTCAAACGCACGCTGAGCGGGCGAGCCCGGCCCTTTGCCCGTGCTCAAAGGCAACTGCGCGAGCTTCACGCCGTCTTCGGATAGCTCGGCAATGAAGTTCTGGACTCGGCTGACGGCACGCTCGACCGCCTGCACTCGGTTGTAGGCGTCCATGTCATCCGCCGTGTCGAACGCTTCCTTGAAGGGCCCAAGATCGAAATCCTCGCCAAACATGCCCATTGAGTTCTCAAGCGCCGCGTACTGACGTGGGAAGTCCTCGAGACATCGAACGATGTTCTTGCGCCAGCGATTGACGTCTGCCGGCCGCGGCTTGGCTCTGGGCATTCTCAGCCGGCGATGACGCGATCGATGCCGGCAAGCGCGTTGCGGGTACGGCGACGCTCCCGTTCGCGGCCGTGCCGGCGGATGGTCGCCTCGCGCTCGCGCAGGCGCGGCCACAGCTGCTCGCGATCGACGAGTACGCGTCCGTCGGCAAGGGCAGCCGCGAGGAACGCAGGATCCCGCTCGGCGTCTGAAAGCCGGACCAGATCGATCTGACACCCGACACCTGCCGTGAGCTTCGTCTCCAGGTCGACGACCCGCTCGAGCCCGTCGTCCCGGAGGTCGACCAGCACATCGACGTCGCTCGAGGGCATGTCGGCTCCAGTGGCAGCGGAGCCGAACAGCAAGGCAAAGCGGACGTTCTGCTCGGTTCGCAAAGCCCCCCGCAGGGCGCTGAGCAGCGGCCATGCCCGGCGGGTATAGCGTCGCTCGGCCAAGGACACCCCGAGGGTCCTCGGGGAGAGTCTCTTGCCCCGCAGGGTCCCCTGCTCGACCGCACGCCGCAGTGTGCGCTCGTGGACTCCCAAGTCGTCGGCCAGGTGCTCAAGCTCAGTCATGTGGACAGTCTAGAGGACGTGTGACCGTTAGTTGTAGGTCATGTGTCCGATACGGGAACAAAACGGGGAAAAAACTGAGGCACCAAACCCAGGTATCCGGGCCTTATCGACGGAGAGATACCCCATCTTGTCGGCTGGTGGCCGGGCGGTCGCCGGTTCAAATCCTGCCTCCCCGATTGGAGAAATCCCTTCAGAATCGACGGTTCACCGGATGGCCAAGTGGGGGTCGCCGATCACGACGTCGGATGACCAGGCGGCGATTCCAATCGTGCAGGCGGCCCTCGACGCCAGCAGCAATGAGGTGCGGATCCAGCGCGTCACCACCACCAGGAGCGCCCATACACGCGAGCGATGGCCGAGCTCGGCGAGGGGCGCCACACCTCAGGCGACGGGGCCGCCAAGCTCGGGCGCAGACATGAGCGCGATAGGACGCAACGGCGCGGCGGTGGACAGCCTCCCGGCTGACGACCACGCTCAATCGTTGTCAAGGGAAGCCACCGCTCTCAGCGGAGCCCGGCCTCGCAGGACGCACCGATCGCCGCCGGGCAAGCGGCGCGGGCACAGAGGCCTGGACGCTACGCTACGACGATCCGAGCCTGCGCTCTGCTGGGGGGCATTTGTCGCTCAGCACAATTCCGGGGAGACCTCGGCCGAAGGCCGGCCTGCGCAGGCCCTGGAAGGACCTTGTATCGACAAGAACGGGAAACGACAATGCTTCGGAAGCTAGTGGCGACCCTTTCCCGCCCGATTCTAGTGGCGGCGGCTCTCGCACCTTTGGCGCTCAGCTTTGGCTGCGTGGCGCTTGCTAGAACTCTCTCGTGGCCGCACTCTTCCGCGTCACAGGGTGCGCTGAAGCCGCGCACTCCGAAGGCGATCATCGGTGTAAATGCCGCGCTTGGCCGTGGAGACAAATTCGCCAAAGCTGTACATGCCGCGGGTTTTACGTCTGACAGAATAGAACCGCTGGTAGGTGGCAGAGATGTTTCGTATGAAAATGTTCCGAAGATCGCGCGAGCGTTCGGGTTCATTAACAATGACGTGGTCGTGGGGGACATCAACGATGGTGGCCCGCGCAGGAGCGAACGATCCTTGTCGGAATGGGCGAGAGAACCCAGCCTGAAGCGATGGACCGATAGGGCGTTGGGTGAAGTTGAAGAAGCGGCAAGATACGGAAACACGCTTATGGAGGTTGGCAACGAGATGTTCCTCGTAGCCGCCCTCCCTGGATCGAAATACCCTCAGCCAAAGGCTTACGCTCACATGTTTGTGGCCCTCTCTAGGGCCGTCGACGACGCCAAGCACCGAACTAGAGGCTACAAATTGCCATCAGGCGTCAGACTGCTGTTTGACCTCTTCGGAGAATACGAAGAATCTAGCGACCATTGGTCTGAAGTCGCTCTGTCGTCAGGTAAGTACCATGGATGGCTCGGAGATGCCCTGGAAGCGCCTGAAGAAGTGGGGAAGGAACTGAGGAACAGGATAGAAGGTTTTACTTTTCACCCCTACGAAACACGGGTGCGCAATTCGAAGGGGGAATGGGAAGCCGCCAAAGAACGTCGGCACGATTCAGGGACTTTGGCGCTGAAGTACGATTACGAAGAGGCCCGGGAGCTCGGCCTCGAGAATCTGCCGGTGTATGTCACTGAGCTGGGCTTCACGACGTCGGGATCATTGCAGGCCGTGGAAGCCAAGGCAGAGTATGCGGAACTGCTTTCGTTTCCCGAGGTGAAGGGTATTTGGTACTTTGCCGCCGCGGAAACAGAAAAGAAAACGGGGCTCTTTGAACGCTGGCGCCGAGGATGGAGGCTTGATAAGGCAGGCCAAGCGCTGCTCGCAATTACCGGTTAACGCGTAAATGAAGCGGCATCGAAGTGAGCGAAGCCCTACCGATGTTGTTGAATTGGAGGACTAGTAGTAACCCTTGGGGCGTGGGCTGATCCCGCACCTTGTTGGCGCTCGCGCTACTACTCCGGCATCTCGCGCCCCAGCCAGCCACGATAGAAGCCCTCAACGTCCGGAAGGAACTCGTGGACGACGGGGTAGCCTGGCTGGAGCGCCTCCACCTCGAGCTGGCGCGCGCAGGTGGGGCAGTAGTACTCGCGGATCTGCTGCAGCTTCGGATCCGGCCCGGCCATCTTGGGGTAGATCTCGAGCAGCGCCTCCTCGGTCTCGCGGACATGGACCACGGCGTCCATCTTCCAATTGCGATTGTGGGCACAGAAGTCGTGCCCGCAGTCACAGCGGTAGGTGAGCTGTCCATCGAGCCGGCGCCGCACGATGTTCAGCCCTTCACCCGCCGGCAGCACGATCGAGTCAGCGTAGGCGACCCGCTCCTGGAGCACCGCGACCCACTTCTCGAATCGATCTGCATCCTTGTAGCCGGACTGGATCTCCTTCACCTCGCGCCGGGAGAGCTTTTCCTCGAGTAGCGCCGCGAGCGTCTGACCGTCGAGCTTGCCCCCGGTGGCGAGGACACCTTCCTCGCCGGGCCGAGGATCGGACGCGGCATGTTGCCAGTCTACAGGACATGTGACCGTTAGGCGTGGGTCATGTGTCCAATAGGGGAACAACACGGGGAACAAACGGAGGAATACTTGGGACACACGCGGACGTATAGGACCCAATGAATCCGGGCCCTATCAACCGAGCGACACCCCATCTTGTCGGCTGGGGCCGGGCGGTCGCAGGTTCAAATCCTGTCTTGCCGACTAAGAAAAGCCCTGCGGATCGACGGCTCGGCGGTGCTTACTGAAATGCTTTGAGACTTGCGAGGACGTCGCTGTAGTCGTCGGTCCAGAGCCGGGTCCCATTGTTCGGGTCGAGGAGTTCGCCGTGACCGGCGCGAGCGAGCCTTGTCGCGAGCTCCCGGTTCGCAGTGACAAGGACCCAATCTGACCTGCGGTAGATGCGTTCGCTGCTGTCGCCGGGGTCTTCGATGCGGATGGCCTGCTTGCCGAGCGCGCCGGCTGCGCGAGCGACGACGGGCGCGAGGTTGAGGAACCGGTTGGACACGTTGACCGCGAGCACGCCGCCGGAAGCGAGTTGCCTGAAGTAGAGCTCGAAGGCCTGCAGGGTCATGAGCTGGATCGGGATGGCGTCGGCGTTGAACGCGTCGGCGACGAGCACGTTGAAGTGCTGGCTGGGTTCGCGTTCGAGCGATAGGCGCCCGTCTCCGGAGATCACCTTGACGTGCGCCGGCGAGTCTCGCAGGAAGCTGAACCAAGATTTCGCGATCGAGATGTCGAGGGGGTCGATCTCGTAGAAGCGGTAGCTGTCGGTCGGCCGGCCGTACGCTGCGATCGTGCCGGCACCCAGGCCGACTACGCCGACACGGTTTGGTTCGGACCTACGATTCTCTTCGCGCATGAGCAGGCCGAGGCCCGATGACGGCCCGTAGTAGCTGGTCGGGGAGTGCGCGCCTCCCGGGGCGAGGAGCTCCTCGCCGTGAACAATGGTTCCCGAATAGAGCGTTCGCACGCCTTCTGAGCCTCCCAAGTCGCGCACGCTCGACACTCCGTAGAAGTCACGCGCGACCATGCGGTCACCGCGGTCGTAGACGAGCACCTTCCCGAGCACATACGTGCCAAGGAGCGCTGTGCCTGCGGCCAGGACGAGCATGAGTGCCCGGCGTGGCCAGATCCGAGCAGAGGTGCGCTTGAGTAGGTCCCCGGCAACCGCGACGACCACCACCAGTGCGCACAGGACGATGCCGAACGCCAGTTCGAAGTAGTCGGAGAAGATCTGGGGGGCGACGATCGCGACGAACAATCCGCCCAGCGCCCCACCCAGCGCGACCATCAGATAGAAGCCTGTCAGGTGCTCGGGAGCTGGCTTCAATCGTGCGAGCTCGCCGTGACAGACCATGCAGAACACGAGCAGCGCCCCGGTGAAGAAGGCGATCTGCCCGACGATCCCGACCCCGAGTTCGCCGGGAAGCAGGTTAGCTGCAACGAGGCACAGGACGATGGGTAGCAGCGGCAAGAACAACGACCGCCGGTATCCCCGATCGCTCTCGAAGCAGATGATCAGGCTCAGCAGGTAGACGGCGAGCGGCAGCACCCAGAGCAATGGGATCGGGGCGACGTTGCGAGTTAGACGGTTCGTCACCGCGAGGGTCAGCAGCGAAGGCGTCGCGGCGAGCGCGAGCCAGCGCGCGCGGTCCAACCACCGCGGCGCACTCGTCCCGGCCTTGGCCTGTGGGACGGTCGCGGCTCGGTCGGCCGCGAGACCGGCGCGCACCGTGATCGCGATCGCCAGGGCGACGAACAGCGCGTAGGCGGAAGACCACAAGTACGCCTGCACGTGCAGGCCGAGCCGCGGTTCGACAATCAGTGGGTAGCTGAGGAGCGCCAGCAGCGACGCGCCGTTGGATAGCGAGAAGAGCCGGTACGGACGGCCGTGGCTGCGGGCGTACCACGCCTGCAGCAGCGGCCCGCACGTGCACAGCACAAAGAAGGGGGGACCAACCGTCACCGCCAACAACCCCAGAATCCTCAAGGTCGGATCCTGGCCGCCGACGGGCTTCCAGCTCGCGGCCGGCAGAATCGGCAGGACCGCGAGGCTCGCGAGCAGGACCGGCACGTGCACGAACATCTGCCTCGCGGGCCTGACGTGGCGGACCAGCAGATGCGCGTAGAGGTAGCCGAGCACGAGGACGACCTGAAAGAACATGACGGTCACCATCCAGATCGCGGCGGAACCTCCAAACCACGGGAGAATGAGCCGCCCCATGATCGGCTCGACCTGAAACAGCAGAAACGCGGCCACGAACACCGCAACGCCGTACAGCGCCGCCCCGCGCGACCTCGCCGCACTTCTCGCCCGCGCACTCGCGCCACGACTGCGCAACCGCGGCGTCGCACGACCGACCTGATCCCACGAGGACATTACAGTCGCAATATCGACACTGGCCCGTAGAAGCTTGACGCTCCGAACTCGAGTCGGCCCCCGCCCCGCGGAGCGGAGCGATGCTGAGCAGTAGTGCCGCGGCAATGGTCCCGAAGTGTCGGGCGCGGCCCGGCGCATTCAGCCGCTTTTGAGCGCTTCACTTTCAGAGCCGGATCGCTCCTCGGTGGGCGCGCTGGCTCGCGGCGTCGACCATGCGGCGGAGCTGACCGACGACGGCCGTGGCGGCTATCCCGCCGCAATCATCGTGACGCCCGCGAGCGCGAGCGCGATGCCCACCGCATGCCATCGATGAACCCGTTCCTTGAGAAGCACCACTCCGAGAACGATCGTGACGAGCGGATAGAGGTTCCCAAGCACGGAGGCAACCGTCAGCGGCCCGCGCTGGAGTGCCGTTGTGAGCGTTGCGTCGGCCACGCCCAGCGCAAGACCGCCGAATATCGCTAGGCGCGGAGCCGTCGCCGGGCCCGGCATCAGCCCGGCCCGCGCCGCCACCGGAATCGTCACGGCGACCGCGACCACCAGGTTGGCCACCGTCGGCCATAGCCCGGAATCGGTGCTCGTGTGCCCGATGCAGATGAAGTAGACCCCGAAGCCCGCACCGCAAACCGTCGAGACCAACACCTGTTTCGCGGCGGACCAGCGCTCGGAAGCACCCTCCTGCGGCTCCGCGGCACCCTCCTCGGGCTCGTAGGCAACGAGCGGGATTGCGACGAGCGCACAGACGACCCCGCCGAGCGCAAGCGCCGAAAGCTGGTTTCCGCCCACGACGCCGGCCACTGCCGGCAACAGCGCCGCGACGGCGGCGGAGACCGGGAGCACCACCCCGATGCGCCCATGGGCCAGTGCCGTGAAGAAACCGAGGAACGCGACGCTCGTCAGCACCCCGCTGACGGCGCCGAGGCCGAGGTCGCCGGCCGTCAGAGCCGAAGCGCCGAGGACGGCAGCGATCGGCGCGAGCGTGAGTAGCGCCGTGAGCTGAAGCACCGCGCTCACCGTCAGCGGGCTCGCCTTCTGGCTAGCCGCTCCGCCCAAGAAGTCCGAGATGCCGATGAATAGAGCCCCGAGGAGGGCGAGGAGCACGGTCACGACGGCTCAGCGTAGTCGCGGCCCTATCTCGCCAGGGCCCGTCGACATGCAACCGTTGGTTGCTGGTATGCTCTCGCAACCATAGGTTGCATATCAAACAGGAGGCGAGAGAGTGGCCGCTGACAGCGTCGAACGAGAGATCCTGATCCAGGCGCCCGCCGAGATCGTGTGGGGCGTGATAACCGAGCCGGAGCAGATCAGTCGCTGGTTCAGCGACGAGGCCGAGCTCGAGCCGCGCAACGGAGCCGACGGCACGCTCACATGGCGACCCGGGGGCCGTGGCGGAGGTGCCCGGGACGTCGACATGGTTGTTCCGATCCGAGTCGTCGAGGCGGAACCGTATCGCCGCTTCTGCTTCCGCTGGAACCATCCGCAGGGCGCCGGGCCCGACGAGAGCAACTCGGCGCTTGTCGAGTTCATCCTCATCGAAGGGCCCCAGGGAACGCGCCTGCGGGTCCGCGAGAGCGGCATCAATGCCGTTACCCATGATGAGGACGGCAAGGCCTCCTACCTCGAGAGTCACGAACACGGCTGGGAGAGGCACCTCGGCGAACTGCTCGACCACGTTGCGGCGTCCTCGCGCGGCGCGACGCGCTGATGGTCGCCGCGGTCGCTGAGGAGGACGCACTGTGGGCGGCTGTCGCCGATCCGACGCGCCGGCGAGTGCTCGACGCGCTGCTCGAGCACGGCGGTGGAAGCACTACCACGCTGGCCTCGGGGCTGCCGGTGACCCGGCAGGCCGTCGCCAAGCACCTCGCCGTGCTCAACCGCGTCGGTCTCGTCGCACGCCGGCGGAATGGCCGTGAAGTTCGCTATGTCGTGCGGCCAGAGCGGCTCGACACAGCTGCCGAGTCGATGGCTCGCGTCGCTGCTCAATGGGACAGACGTCTGTCGCGGATCAAGCGGCTGGCCGAGTCCGCGCAGGCGCAAGCCGGGACCGATTCCAAACTACGAGAAGGAGACGACTGATGACCGAGCACACGACCGGGACGCGCGCGGAGTGGCTTGCGGCGCGGCTTGAGCTGCTGGACGCCGAGAAGGAGTTGACGCGCCACGGCGACGAGCTTGCGCGGCGCCGCCAGGCGCTGCCGTGGGTGGCGATCGAGAAGGAGTACCGCTTCGCGACCGACGACGGTGCCGCGTCGCTTGCGGATCTCTTCAAAGGGCGCTCGCAGCTGCTCGTCTACCACTTCATGTTCGGGCCCGACTTCACGGCTGGGTGTCCGTCCTGTTCGGCGATCGCAGACGGCTTCTCCGGTTCCGTCGCGCATCTGGCCAATCACGACGTCGCATTCACGGCGGTCTCGCGGGCACCGCTTGGGAAGCTGCAGGCCTACAAGCGGAGGATGGGCTGGAGCTTCCCGTGGGCGTCCGCGTTCGAGAGTGACTTCAACTACGACTTCCATGTAACCCATAGCCAGCAGGAATGGCAGTCGGGAGCCGTCGAGTACAACTTCCACACGTCGGACTTTCGACCGGCCGAGCAGAATCCCGCGCTCATCGAGATCGCCTCGGCTGCCGGGACGGACCCGGCGACGTTCAGGCAGGAGGGGCCGGGTATGAGCGCGTTCGCGCTCGAGGATGGCGTCGTGTTCCACACCTACTCGACCTATGCGCGGGGTGTCGACAGCCTATGGGGCATGTACCAGTGGCTCGACCGAGCGCCGCTGGGACGCAACGAGACCGGCATCTGGTGGCGCCGCCACGACGAATACGGCGGTGAGTGAACCGTGGCCGTGGAGTGGACCGCGACTTCGCTGAATGACGACGCGGACCCGCGTCACTCGCCGCTGAGCGCGATGCGCGCAGAGCCGGGGATGGTCGTGGCCCTGCTGGCGGCGGCCGGCCTGGCGTGGTGGTGGACGGCCGAGCGGATGGCCGGCATGAACGCCGGACCGGGGAGCGACCTCGGCCCGCTCGGTTGGTTCGCCGGCCTGTGGACCGTGATGATGGCCGCGATGATGCTGCCGTCACTCGCGCCAGCGGCGGCCCTTCTGGCGGCCCCGATGCGTCGCGGGTCGGGCCGCGTTCTCCTGTTTGCGGGCGGCTACCTGCTCGTCTGGAGCGCTGTTGGACTCGTGGCCTACGAGCTCTTCGAGCTCGGGAGGAGCTCCTTCGCCGCCTCCCTGGCATGGCGCGGTGGCGGTCGCTGGCTCGCCGCGGGCCTGCTGGTGCTCGCGGCGCTCTACCAGCTGACAACGATCAAGCGCGCCTTTCTGATGCGCTGCCGCTGCCCGCTAGGAGACCGGGACGCGAGGTGGCTGGGCAGCCGCCGCGGGGCATTCACGACGGGTCTGCGCACCGGAGGATGGTGCCTCGGATGTTCCTGGGCCCTGATGGCCTCGCTGTTCGCGCTCGGCGTCATGAGCCTCGCCTCGATGGCACTGATCTCAGGGCTGGTGGCGCTCGAGAAGCTCGGGCCCCGCGAGCGCGCGTCCAGGATCGCGACAGCCTCCGTTTTTATCGTGCTCGCGGTTACGATCCTCGCTGCGCCGCACGAGCTGCCGGGGTTCGTGGTGCCGGGCTCGGCCGGCTCGACGCACTCAATGAAGACCATGGGCTAGTGGCCTGGGGCAAGCGATCTGAAGCAATACATAGTTTCCTGTCAGTAGCAAGCTCGCCGGCCTGCTGACTTCGATCGAAACCAGCAGGGAGCCTGGCGACCGGCGTACGAGTGGTGCTCGTCGCGGGCGACAGCGCCGGCCAGCCTCCCCGCCCCGACGACTCCGACGAGGCGGGGATCGCGAAGGGCCGGTACGGCCCTTGGCGCGGCACGGCTGGCGTCAGTTGATTTGCGAGACGGGGTATGCGTCGAGACTCAGGTTGCTCACCACGCCGCTCTGCCCGGCCTCCTTGGAGCACGCGAACGCGATGCGGCCACCCGCGAGCTGACCGCTCCCCTGCAGGACGACCTCCTGCGGCCAGTGAGTGTGGTGCACGATGATCGTCTGTATCGGCTCCTGCCCGAAGCTGAGCGTGCAGCGCAGCGGATCCGTGTTGTTCGCCGCCAAGCCTTCTGCGTCGGCGCTCGCCGTGTAGTCGGCTCCCGCGGGTGCTGTCAGGGTCAGCGTGTCAGGAGCCCTCCCGTCGCGGCCGGTCGCGCTGTACACGTGGATCGAGCCTGCTGGGCCGGTGGAGCCGGTCGCGCCCTTGGAGCCGCTGGGACCGCCTGGACCAGTGGGACCGGTCGCGCCCTTGCCGCCGCCGGTGCCCGCGGGTCCCGTCGGTCCCGTCGGGCCTGTCGGACCTGTAGGACCGGTCGCACCTCTGACACCGCGAGCGCCCGCGGGCCCGGTAGCGCCCGTCGCACCGGTGGCTCCGATCGCGCCCGTCACTCCCGCCGGACCGGTTGGTCCAGTCGCTCCGCTCGGCCCGGTCGCTCCGGTGGCGCCGGTCGCCCCGATGGCTCCCGTGGACCCCGTCGCGCCGGACGGCGGCCCGGTGGACACCGCCAGCCCATCGGGACCGGCACCTCGCCTCCTCCCGGCGGGGCCGTTGGCTACCGTCCAGTGACCGTCGGCTGGTGTCCGATCCACGGGCGCACCCGGGCATTGACGTCTCGGAAGGGCGGGGGCGCCGGGGCGTTCAGCCCGAGGGAGTGATCGTCGGCAACGTGGAGGCCGGGACGTAGGCGTAGTCGGTCCCCCAGTTGAATGCGATCTGCTCGGTGCCCTCTGCGCAGGTGTAGTCGTAGTAGGTGCCGGTCCAGGCCGACGCCCATTTCGATCCCGCGCTCTCGGCGATGGCGCTGCAGGAGAAGCCATCCTTGTTGTAGGCCGCACCTTTCGCGCCGTCGGCGCCATAGCCAACCTCTTCGGCGAGCGTGCAGGTCGCGCCGCCGCCGTAGGCGATCTGTGCGTAAGCGGATTCGTCGGGGAATCTCTTGGCCTGGCAATCGCCTGAGCCGACTTCGGTTGGCTGCAGGGCATTCGAGCTCGGCGTGGTCTGGGTTTTCGGCCCCGCGTAGTTCTGCCACGACGCGTCGGCATGCGCGAACGTGGCGTGGGAGGACTTGTTGATCACGTATGCGCAGAGCCTGTGTTTGAGCAGGTTCTGGGCAAAGAAGCGAATGACCACAGAGAACCGCTTGTTCTTTGCCAGCGTCTGGCTCGCGAACTTGAAAATCCCGGAGCGTTTGGCCTCGACCGTGTATTTGCCCGCGCAGGTGGGCGTGTAGGGTGCCTCCCACGCGACGATGTAGTTGCCGGAGCCGCCGGTCCGACCGGAGGCCGTGTACTGAAACGGGGTCCCCTCGACGTTGGCGTGAGGGCCGTGCAGCGTCAGTGAGCTAGCGGCGGCGAACGCAGTGGAGGCGAGGCCCAGGGCGAGCGCAGCGACCGAGGCCAGCACCAGCCAGTACCTGGTTCTGAAAACCGCCGTGCTGCTCGAGCCTACGCGAACGTACCCTCTCATCACCGTACCCTCCCCCGGCTTAACAACCAGCGCCCGAACCCTACCATTGCGGGTCGTCCGGTGTCCACCCTGGGGACGGCGTCGTAGCCCGCGATCTCGACGGCCCTCCTCTGTGTGTTGGCGGTCGCTACCATCGGCCGCGAGGACGAATGATGATTGAACGAATCGAGGATATGCCGGCCGGAACGGTGGGCCTGAGGGCGCACGGCAAACTCACGAAGCAGGACTATCGCGAGGTGCTCGAGCCGGCGCTGAGCGAGGCGGTCGAGTCCGGCGAGCTGCGCCTCCTGTTCGTTCTCACCGACTTTGGGGGTTTGGAGCCGGGCGCCTGGATCGAGGACGTCAAGACCGGGCTCAGGGTTTGGATGCGCGATCACTCCGCTTGGAAGCGATTCGCCCTCGTCACGGACGTCGAGTGGGTCGCCAAAGCCATGCGGATGTTCACCTGGCTAACCCCCGGCGAAGTGATGATCGGCGACCTCGACAGCCTGCAGGAGGCAACGAGCTGGGTCGCTGGTTAGCTCAACACCAGATGAGGGAGACTGTCACGGTGCAGCAGGATGGCATCCAGGACCACCCCGTCGAGCTCCTCCAGCGACTGCTGCGCTTCGATACCACCAACCCTCCGGGAAACGAGCGCGAGTGCATTCAGTGGATCAAGGGCCTGCTCGAGAGTCTCGGCTGCCACGTGCGAATCGAGTTCCGCGACGCCGCGCGCCCCAACCTGATTGCGCGGCTGGACGGTCGAGGCGATTGTGCGCCGCTTCTGCTGCAGGGCCACGTCGACGTCGTGGCGGCACACGGCGACTGGCGCCACGCTCCGTTTGCAGGTGAGCTCGCAGATGGCTATGTGTGGGGCCGGGGTGCGCTTGACATGAAGGGCGGCGTCGCGATGATGCTCGCCGCATTCATGCGCGTCAAGGCCAGCGGGTTGAAGCCGCCAGGCGATGTGATCCTGTGTCTCATGTCAGACGAGGAGGCCGGAAGCGACGAAGGGGCCGAGTTCCTGGTTTCAGAGCACCCCGAGCTGTTCGCGGGCGTTCGCTACTCGATCGGCGAGTTCGGGGGCTTCTCAATGCAGTTGGCGGGCAAGCGTTTCTATCCGGTGATGGTGGCCGAGAAGCAGGTCTGCTGGACGCGAGCGACGATCCGCGGACCCGCCGGTCACGGCTCTCTTCCCGCTCGCGGTGGCGCCGTGGGCAAGCTCGGCCGTCTCCTCGAGAGGCTTGATCGGCGCCGTCTCCCGGTTCACGTGACAGCCTCTGCCCGGGCGATGATCGAGGCGATAGCGAGCGAGGTGCCGGCTGCGCTTGCCGTGCCGCTCCGTGGGCTGCTCAAGCCGCCTATCACCGACCGCCTGCTCGACGTCTTCGGCGACCGGGCCAGAGTCTTCGACCCTCTGCTCCACAACACCGCCAGCGCCAACGTTGTGCAGGGAGGGGAGAAGATCAATGTGATTCCGGGAGAGACGTCGGTGGAACTCGATTGCCGTCTGCTGCCGGGCTTCAGCCCAGAGCAGCTGTTTGCCGAGCTACGCGCGCTCGCGGGTGTGGAGATGGAGTTCGAGATAATCCGCCACGACGCAGTGGCGGCCGAGCCCGACCTCGCTCTGTTCACCACGTTGGCCGACTGCCTACGCGAGTTGGATCCGACCGCAAAGCCGATCCCGCTGCTGCTTCCCGGTGCCACCGACGGGCGTTTCTTCTCCCGGCTCGGGATTCAGACCTACGGCTTTCTGCCCATGCAGTTGCCCGCGGACCTGGCGTTCATGGAGCTGATCCACGCCGAGGACGAGCGCCTGCCGGCGGACGCGCTCGCGTTCGGGACGAGCGCGATCGGGCGCGTGCTCGAGCGCTTCGTCTAACGCGGCTGCCGCCCGCAGAGCCGAGGCACTATAGGGTCGCGCTGCGCGCGACCCCTGCGTCCGTCCAGGACACGGTCTGGCCGTCGAGTTTCATGGAGGACGCTGGGATCTGCGCTGGCGAGCCGGCGTCGAGCGTGCGTGACACGCCGCTCGACCCATAAGCGATGATCCGAACCGCAGCGCCGTCAGACAGCGCGAGCGCCAGCTCTCCGAAGCGGTTGAGGGCGAGCCGTTCGATTGCGGACTGGCCCTCTCGCGGTTCGAAGCCGGGTACTTCGAGTACGCCCGCTTCGAAGAAGCGGTACGAACGACCGCTCCTGGCATCGCAGACCTTCTCGATTTCTTCGCTGCTATCGGGATCGACGCGGCTTACGAAGTCGAGTGCCATCCAACTGCCGGCATGGGCGATCACGCTGATCGAATAGAGGCCGGAGCCGGTTGCATCGTGTGCGGATCCGGCAAGATGAACCTGTCCGTTGCGCGGCACACAGGTGAACACATACGCGCCGCTTTCCCCTACGGGCTGTTCCACCACCTTGGCAGCGCGCGTGCTGAGAAGACGCCTACCTGCGATGGTCGCGCAGCGCCTGTGTGCGGCTGCGGCGGGTGCGGACAGCGCAAGTGCGCCGGCCAGCACGGTCGCGGCCACGATGGGCCAAGGACCGCGCATACCCGCTATCAAGCTGCACGTGGCATCTGCTCTCGACAGGCGCGAAAACACGCGTGTTGCCTCCTTTGGCTGCGCCGACGATATCGGAGCTGTGCGTTGAAGCCCGCCGGTCGGACAGCCCTGTGGGCGGATGGCGTGCCACGGCTCCCCAGTCAATCTGTTGGCTGAACGCCCTTGCAATTCGTGCGCTGTTTGCGGCCTTGACAGTCGAACACGCGTCTAGCGAAGGCGCTCATCTGGTCCGTATGGGTGTAGGACGGAGAGAACCGAAAGCCGTTCGAGGTGAGGACCACGATGCACGACCTACGCAGGGCATCACACGCTTCGCCCCCGAGCTCCACGGCGTTCGCGATCACCCAGCGCGAGCTCGAGGAGGGGGTGAGCGTCCTGACAGTCGCGGGTGAGCTCGACCTTTCCTCGGCACCCAGCCTCAAGTGGGCGCTCACCGACCTGCTTAGCGGGGGCTCGGACAGCGTGGTGCTTGATCTCACGCTCGTCACCTTTCTCGACTCGACCGCCCTTGGCGTGCTCGTCGGTGTCCAGAGGAGGCTGGCCGATGGCAGGCGGCTTGCGATCGTGTGCGCAAACCCCAAGGTCTTGGAGATCGTGGAGCTCACCGGCCTGGTCGGAACCTTCGAACTCTTCTCGACGCTCGAGCCCGCGCTCGCCTACGCCCGCGGCAACGCCACGGCGGCGAGTTGATGGCGAGCGCAAGGCGTGGCTCGCGCCGGCCCCCGCGATGAGCGCCTCGCCGGCCCTTGGTCCCGACGCTGCGATCGTCCTCGGCATGGGGTCGACGGCAATTCCGTTCGCTCGCTCTGCGGAAGCCGAGGCGGAGCGCTGGCTGCGGATCATGCGCCTGCACGGTGATGTCGGGCGAGCTCTGCAGGCGCTGGGGGTGAGCGAGGCTCCACTTGAAGACTCGAGCGATCACGCTCAAGGCGCGCCGCCCGATGCGGCAACGTCGCACGAGCGGGATGCCGTCGCGGCGGTCACGGAGCATGCCGTCCGCGTTGCCCGGGCGCGCCGTGCGCGGGAGATCGACACACGCGACGTATTCGTGGCCGTCATGCGGGTCTACGGTGCGGATTTCGAGCACGTGCTGTGGGCGTACGGCACCGATGGTGGTGAGGTCCTGGGACGGCTGGGTGTAACCCGCGAGCGCTAGGCTCGATGCGTGCTCGTCCGCCTCGACGACGACGGCGCGCTCGCCATCGGTCAGCTCTCGCATGCATGGCTTTCGGGCCAGCTCGCACGGGCGTGGGGCAATGAGCGCTTCGGGGCGGTCGAGCCGCACGAGGAGGTCGCGCTCGGGGCAGAGCAGCATGACGTCGGCTGGGCCCTGTTCGACTTGGAGCCCCGCTTCAACCCCGAGACCGGCCTGCCGCGGAGCTTCCTCGAGGTCACGGTCGAGGATCACCTGAGAATCTGGCGCGGCGCCCCCGACCGACTGGCGAGCCAGAGTCTCCACGCGGCCCTGGTCGTCTCGCTGCACGGTCGCTCGCTGTCGGAACTGCGAGAGCGAAACGCGGCCGGGCCGACTAAGGCGCTGCGAGCGCACATCGCCGAGGAGCGCGCCCGCCAGAGGCGACTTCGTTCGACGCTGGGCTTGTGCGCGGGCGAGGTTGAGCGGACGCGGCGCCAGATGTGGGCATGGGATGGCCTTTCGCTCGCTCTCTGCGGCGCGTGGCGGCCGTTCACCGTCCGCGATGTCCCGACGGCCGACGGCCTCACCGATGTCGAACTGCGTGATCGCGAAGATGGCGCCTTTACGCTCGATCCGTGGCCGTTCCGCCATCGGCGTGTCGACGTGCGCTGCGAGGCGAGGCGTCTGGAGGCGCGCTACGCCGACGGCGCCAGGATGCGCGACGCGCTCGAGCAAGCCAAGCCCGTGACACTCACCTTCGCGCTCGTCGCGCCGTGACGCCGATCACGATGATGCGCCAGCACTTTGAGCAGGCTTCCGACCACCCATCCCGGCTAGCCCGGACACGAGCGAGGACCGATGAATTCGACCGACTACGAGACGTTGCTCTACGAGCAGGCCGGGCAGGTCGTGACGCTGACCTACAACCGCCCGGATCAGCACAACGCCGTCAACCGAACGATGAACGCCGAGTTGCACCATGCGTGGGAGCGATTTCGCGACGACGATGACGCGTTCGTCCTCGTGATCACCGGCGCCGGTGAGACGACGTTCTGCGCCGGCTGGGATCTGCAGGACGCGGCGAATCTAACTGAGATCGGGGACTATGACGACTTCCGCGTGAGCCTCTACAACAGCCCTGGCGCGTGCGGCTATACGCGCAAGGCGGACATTTTCAAGCCGGTGATCGCAGCCGTGAACGGGTACGCGTTCGCAGCTGGGCTCGAGACGGCGTTGCTGGCCGACATTCGCATTGCGGCCGAGAACGCCGAGTTCGGAGCGCTCGAGCGCCGCTGGAACATCGTCGGCGGTGACGGCATGACCGTGCGGCTGCCGCTCGTAGTTGGATTCGCCAAGGCAATGGAGCTGGTGATCACAGGACGCCGCATCGGCGCCGAGGAGGCGCGGGAGATCGGTCTCGTCAACGAGATCGTGCCGCGTGGCGGTGCGCTCGAGCGCGCACAGCAACTCGCGCGCGAGATCGCGACGCTGCCCCAGGGCGCGATCCGCAGCGACAAGGAGAGCATCATGCGCGGCGTTGGGCACACACTCGAGGAACGCCTGCGTATCGAGGCGGAGATGGTGATCTCGATGTTCATGCGTCGCGATCCTCACACGCTCGGAGCGGCGGCGTTCAAGGCGGGCAACCTTACGCCCGAGTGGCCGCATCACGGGCTCTAGCTCGTCAGCCCAAACACCGCCTCTTGCTGCGCTCGCGGCTTGCAAACGTCGTAGTCGTGGACGCGCATCTTTGGACCATGGACCATTCGCTTCGCCTTCGACGGCATGCACCATGCAGTTGAGGCGTTTGTATGGAGCGCCGTCTGCGGGGTGATATCCCGGGCCACTCTCTCGGTTCGGCCACGGGGTGCGCCAGGTCTGAAGGCGCTACTCGGCGGACGTGTCCACAACTCGATTGGGATCGAGACTTCAAGGAGACTCCATGCCCAGAATCATCGTCACAACTGACCAATCGCAACTTCCCGACGACACGGCTGTGCTGCTCGATGAGCAGGTGCACTCGGTGCATCTGAGCACCAGCCACGCGGCAGCCCAGCTCATTCAGCGGCTCGCCTGGGCCGTCAGCGACGCCGAGGGAACAGAGGGCGCCCGGCGCGATCGGCACACGGCATCGTTGCAATCACTCAGCCTCCCGTTGCGCGCCGACCGAGTTCAGTTCGCGGTCAAGGGCAAGCGAAATACGACCCAGGTGAGCGCAGCCCACAGCAGCTGAGAAGAGACATATCTATTCGTGGAGGAGCTTGCTCATCAGGTAGTGAGGGCCGATCGTCGCTATCTCAAACAGCCCGCCTTCGACGACTAGGCCGCCTCGTTCGTAGAAAGCTCGGGCCCTCACACGCGCGTTGCACCACAGCCTCCTGGCGCCGTGATCGCGCGCATGGGCCTCGCAGGCAGCCAGCAGCGCCGTGCCTATCCCGAGGTTGCGCTGCCCGGGGCTTGTCGCCATCCCGCGGATCCTCCAGTCACCGGGCCGTGGGTCATTGGGATGGGAATCGCGCAATACGCTGGCAACGCCGACCACAGCTCCCTCGACGCTGATCGAGGCATGGAGCGTCTCGGGGTCCTCGTCTCCGGTGAAGACGAGCGTCTCGCCTGGGTGGCCCGGCCGAAGGACCTCCTGACGCAGTGGTCTGACGACGTCGGCGCTGACCGCCATCGGCTGCATCACACCACTCTAGGGGCTCTTGAGCCGCCGATTCGGCGCAGCTCCAAGTCGCGGGCTACGACGCCTCGTCGGTGTCCCCGCAGCCGTACAGATGCTCGCGCAGCTGATCACAGCTCTCTGCCGACCAGCGCTCGCTCGTCTCCAGTGACTCGATCAGGGCCTCGGCTGACCGAACAAGCGGCTCGCTATCGGGCTCACCGAACAGCAACGCGTCGGCCGCGCCCAGCATCTGCTCACGCTCCCTGGGATGCAGCTTGGTCGCGCCCTGATGATCCATGATCGCAATCAGCGCCGTGTAGTGCGCGCCACGGGTGGTCATCGGCTCGATCGTCATCATCGTGAGCCTCACGTTAGCGGCCCCTCCGCCTGCTGCTGGCCAGACGTGGCAGGAGCCGGGTCGCCGGCGGCAAGCAGCAGGCGTGGTTGGCCGGCCGACTCAACCGGCGCCTGTGCTCATTCCGTCTCCCAGCACGGTTCGAACACCTTGCCATCCAGTTCCAAATCGAAGCGCGCTCCCTCGATCCCCGCCGCGATGTCCGAAGGACAGAACGCGCTCGTCGGTTCGCTGTACTCGGCGTTGAGGACAGGCTCGCCTTTCGCAAGGTAGGGCGCGAAGTTCGAGCATTCGTCGTACTGGTTGCACTGCTCGGTGATCGCGCCGTCGAAGTAGGAGTCCAGAGCGCCGGTCTGTTCGCCGTCGTTCTTCTGGAACACCGCCATACCGAGGGCATGCACGTCCTCGGCGACCCATTGGTCATAGGCGTTTGACTCTGCCGCGGTCAGCGGAAAGCCGGTGTTGTTTTCCCAGCCGTCGATGTTGTCGGGCTCAACGGCGTCAAAGCCCTTTTCCCGGCACATTTCAAAGCGCTTGGTCATGATCGGCTCAAGCGTTGACAGTGCGCGTACATCAAGCCACTTCTCTTCAGAGAAGCCTTCGACGCTGTGCCCCTCGACCGAGGCGGGAAACGATGAAGCGTCGGGCCGAAACGGCTCGTAGGTCCCCACGTCGATGTAACAGATGACATGGATGCCTTTGCTGTGAAGCGTTTCAACCTCCGACGCTGAGTTTTCAAAGCCATCGATGTCGTATGCGTCCACCGGCTCTGAGTTGTTGATCGCGCCCTGCAGCTGCCAGTACCAGGTCAGCGCGGTCGCCGGGCGCCATTGTCCTTCCGCCGGCCCTGTGGGGCCAGTTGCCCCTTCGGTCGGACCAGTGAGCCCTGTGGCGCCCGTTTCTCCCGTCGGCCCGGTCGAGTCAGTTGGCCCGGTTTCTCCCGTCGGTCCCCCGATGGTCCCGGTTTCGCCGTTGATCGCGGTTTCGCCCGTTGTGACGGTGGGCCCCGTTCCGCCCGTTTCACCGGTCGCGCCGGTGGGCCCCGTTTCCACCGTGGGACCGGTCGGTTGCGTGGGACCGCTTTCGCCCGTCGGTCCAGTCGGTTCTGTCGGGCCGGTTGCGCCGGTTTCACCGGTCACCCCGGTGCTGCCCGTTTCGCCTATAGGGCCGGTTTCGCTCGTGGGGCCCGTTTCGTCGGTGGGCCCGAGTTCGCCCGTCACGCCCGTGGTCCCGGTTTCGCCCGTCGGTCCAGTTGGTTCTGTCGGGCCAGTTGCGCCGGTTTCACCGGTCACGCCGGTGATCCCGGTTTCGCCCGTGGAGCCGGTCGGCCCCGTGGCTCCGGTTTCGCCCGTCACGCCGGTGGCTCCGGTTTCACCGGTCGCACCGGTGCGGCCGGTTTCGCCTATCGGTTCAGGTGGTTCAGTGGGCTCCGTAGGCCCGGTTTCTCCCGAGGGACCCGTGGCTCCTGTTGGACCCGTGGGTTGTGTTGGCCCGCTGCCGCTTTCCTGGCTGTGGTGGTGGTGAATCCCGCGCTCGTGGCGCCCTCCGTGGCCGTGATGATCGGCTGAGGCGTTGCTCGCAAACAGCAGGAACAGCACAGCAGATACTGGTAGCAAGCGGCAAAATGCGCGCATGGTGAACCTCCTATAGCTTGGCGCAGCGAAGCCTGTATCGGCGACGCTTCTAGCCTTCCGTGACCGACTCATCCAAGTTGGCTGTCAGCCACGTTCTCCTCCGTGCGTGGCGCGTGACCAGTGAGCCTGGGCCTGCCGGAGACTTGAGCTCCACCGAGGCAAACCGGCCAGACTTGTGTGGTCAAGCACCTAGACGATAACGGGTTTACCCCCGCGGGGCCGATCTCAAGCGTGAAATTGGTGGCGCGTCACATCTTCTCTGCGTCGCTGAGTAGCTCATCGAGCGTCTTGCCGCTGACAACGGACGCCGGCTGCTCGGCGACGATGTCGGAACCCGGGCGTGCCTCGTCGTCGCGCCGCTTCACCAACAGCCATTGCGGTTTCGTGCCGCCGCGCGTTCGCTGCAGCGCGAAGCCCCCGCGGAGCTTCTCGCCGTGCAGCACGAAGACGGCGTGTCCGCGATCGAGCGCCTCCGGCCAGGGCACCCTCCCGCCCTGCTCGTAGAGGCCGCGATCCCAGATCACGACGCCACCATGCTCGGTCGGTCCCTCGAAAGCGTTGCGATCGATGTCGTGGTCGGCGACCTCGACCGCCAGGCGCTTGACGGAGGGATCGAGCGAGGGGCCCTTCGGCACCGCCCAGGAACGCATGATGCCGGCGAGCTCGAGGCGCAGGTCGAAGTGGCGTGCGGTGGCGGCATGCTCTTGAACCACGAATGCGCCGGCGCTTACGCCGCGGATCGCGAACTGCTCATGGCCCTCGATCGGCGCGTCCTCTACGCTCACGTCGCGGACGGTCGCGCCCGGCGGACCGGCCCGTACGAAGGCGATGAGTGCTTCGATCGCGGCGGACGGACCCTCGGCATGAAGTGCCACCGTGCCGTCGTCTGCGTTACGCACCCACCCCATTACGCCGAGCTCGTGCGCCCGCCGTCGAGTCGCCTCGCGGAAGCCCACGCCCTGGACGGCCCCGACCGCGATCGCCCGAACGGCTCGCGTGTCGGCTAGCTCGCGCGGCCCCACCGGCGTTGCGCTAGCCAAGGCGGGCCGCCGGCCCGGCGTCGACGAGCGAGACCACGACGGTGCTGAGGTCCGGTGCGCAGAGCTTCTCGGCGAAGATCGGGCGCGGCTTGAGCTCCCGCTGGCTGATCACAGCGACATGATCGCCAAACTCGCGTCCTGAGGCGTCGCCGGGGCGGGGTCTCTGAGCAGGCGGCGCGGGCGTTCAGACCCTGAACAGACGGCAGGCGGGTGGCCCATTGTGATCCGGCCCAGTCCCGAGGAGACTGCAGGGGTCGGTCCAACCCCAAGCCAGTTGGTCAATCCCTACTGCCGTCGCTCTAACCGAGTCTGCATCGGCGTTGCCGGTGGGCGTTGCGTCGGCGCTCGAGAAGACACGATGAGATCAAAGCACCTCGCAATCCCGTTGAGCCTGCTCTGCGCGAGCGTGCTCACAGTCGTCGGCGTGTTAGTGGCCTCGACCATCGCGTCGGGGGCCCACGGTGCTAAGCGGCCGCGCGGTCAGAATCAGCTGATCCCGCTCTACGACAATGCCGATCCTGCCGACTGGACACAGGCGTGCTCACAGGCCAGCGGCACAGGCGGCGGCTCGTGGATCATCGCCGACGCCGCGCCAAATTCGGGAGGGCCGGGAAGCGCCGCCCTGCCGGCGTGGGCGAGCGTCATTAAAGATTGCTCCAGCTACGGTCGCGCCGCGGTGATCGGCTACGTGTGGACCGACTATGGCGAGGGCCGCCGGGAAAGCATCGCGAGCATCGAGCGTCAGATCAGCGCGTGGTACTCCTACTATCCAGGCGAGATCGCGGGGATCTTCTTCGACGGTGTCTCAGACGATGCTCCCGGGACTGGCGCGAGCAACAAGACCTTCTACCGGGCGCTCGCTGCGTACGTGCACAGCCACGAGGGCGGCAACGCTGAGGTCGTGTTCAACTTCGGCAAGAATCCAAGCTCAGACTGGATGTTGAGCGCCGGCAGCACTGAAAACGCGAACATCGTCGTCACCTTCGAGGGCTCCTACGACACACCTGACGAAAACCCGTACACGTCCTGGACACAGGCGCCCTGGGAGCTGGGCCATCCGGCTCACGACTTCGCTGCCCTGATCCACAACGCACCAGATGGCGCCAGCGCGGCGCAGCCGGCCTCGGCCTGCAGGTCACTCGCTCAGCAGAACGTCGGCTACGTCTACGTAGGTACAACCTACGACCGGCTGCCGTCCTACTTCGGCGACCTCGCGACGAAATCGGTCAGCGCCAGCTGCTGACTCCGCCTAGACCTGCGGGTGACCTGGGTGATCCGCGTGTGCGCCGTGCACGTATAGGGGGTCAACGGCGCGACCAGGGAGCTTCCCGGCGGCCGCAATTTCGGCAACCGAGAAGGAGCACAAATGACATATGCGATAAATCTCGATGAGATCGATGTGGACGGTGCGGTCCGCGAAGCGGCCGCGGAGGTATCGGGCGACACGCGCTTGAGCTTTCTCAAGAAGGCGGGCGTCGCCGGCGGTGCGGTCGTGGGTGGCGGAGCGGTCATCTCCGCGCTCGCGCCGAGCGCGTTTGCCAGTGCCGGTGGCGGGCGTCCCCCCAGCTCGTTCGGCAAGGGCGACATCGGCATCCTCAACTACGCGCTCACGCTCGAGTACCTCGAGGCGGCCTTCTACAACGGGGCGACCGCGGCAAACCTGTCGCTCGGCTCGCAGGCGTCCGCCTTCCTGAAGGTGGTCACCAAGGATGAGAACGCACACGTGAAATTCCTCAAGACGGCGCTCGGCTCGAGGGCCGCCAAGGCTCCCAAGTTCGACTTCAAAGGCACCAACACCAACCCCGAAATGTTCATGAAGACGGCTCAGGTGCTCGAGAACACCGGAGTGCATGCCTACTCGGGGCAGGCGCTGAACATCAAGTCACCCGCCTATGTGAAGGCCGCCGTCTCGATCCTCACGATCGAGGCACGTCACGCGAGCGTGATCGGCCTGCTGAACGAACCGGCCGGCGCGGACATTGCGCCCGATGGCCCGTTTGACACGCCACTGACGGCCGCAGAGGTGCTGCAGGCAGTGAAAGGCACCGGCTTCATCGTCGGCTGAGACGTAGGGAGGATCGAGCCGTCCGACGGGACCGACGTCCGTCGGGCGGCCACCCTCCCCTTTCTGAGCCGACTTACGGGACGCGGCGACAGGCGAGTGATCCACCCGTTTGGCCGCTGCGTAACAACTGCCAGGCATCGCCGTCGCGGCGATCCCGGGGCGCGTCCGTAGTAACCGACTTCATCAACCCATCGCGCATGCCATGCGCACCCAAGTCAAAGGAGCTGCATCACAAATGGGACTCGACAATCCAATTCACATCGCCTTTCTTCTGATCCTGATGCTGCTCGTGTTCGGAGCCAAGCGGCTGCCCGAGATGGGTCGCTCGCTCGGCGGCGGCATGCGGGGCTTCAAGGAGTCGCTCACAGGTGAGGGTGTTCAGCCGACGCCCGCGGCTGAGCAGCCGCGAGCCGTCGCGACCGTGGCCCAGGCCCAGGCAGCGCCGGTCCTTCAGCGCCTACCCGAGCCCGTGAACAACCCCGAGGCGCCGGCGGCCTGAGGGCCCCGGAGCGGAAACCGCGAGCTGAGAGCTTGAGAACATGGCTGTAGCAGTAGCCCCCATCGGTCACGAAGACCGACTCAACGTCGTCGATCATCTCGAGGAGCTGCGCGGGCGGCTGATCGTCTCGCTGGCGGCGCTCGCCGTCGCGTTCGGATTCTGCATGTGGCAGAACCATGCGCTGCTTGAGATCATCAACAAGCCGCTCTCCCACCAGACTCAAAAACAGGTCCGGGCGGGCAACGGCCCGATCGGTGCGACCTACACCGTGCAGCAGAGCGCGCGCACGGTCGCGACGCAGCTCGAGCTCGTGGTGGGCGCGCTGGAGCGTCCGGGCAGCGGCGCATCTGAGGCCACCCGCGCGTCGCTTCACGGCGTGGGCCCGCGTCTGCAGAATGCGATCACGGACCTGTCCAGGGCGCCCGCGGGCGATCGACCCGTCACACTCGGGATCGGGGAGCCGTTCACCACAACCGTCGGCGTCGCGCTGATCTTTGCGTTCATCCTGGCGCTGCCGATCATCCTGTACGAGCTGTACGGCTTTCTGCTGCCCGCCTTCAGTCCCGATCAACGGCGCGGCGCGACATCGTTGATGCTGGCGGTTCCGCTGCTGTTCGTGGCCGGGGTCACCTTCGGCTACTTCGTCGTGCTTCCATCCGCCCTGCGGTTCTTCCAGAACTTCAACAGCGGCGAGTTCAACGTGCTCGTGCAGGCGAGTCAGTACTACCACTTCGCCGCGATCACGCTACTCGCGATGGGGCTCGTCTTCCAGGTGCCCGTCGCGATCCTCGCTGCCACGCGCGCCGGCATCGTGACAACCCATCAGCTGCGTCACAACCGCCGCTACGCGATCCTCGCCTGTGGCGCGGTCGCTGCCTTCCTGCCGGGCGATGCGCTCACGCTCCTGCTCGAGACGGTGCCGCTGTATCTGCTGTTCGAGGTCAGCCTGCTGGTCGCGACGATCGTCGACCGGCGCGAGCGGAACGCCTAGAGCGCGAGCCGCTCATCGCCGGGGTGCCCGCCCCGCCGTGCGATCAGCCGGCGGCGGGCTTGTAGACCGTCACGACGGCCGCGCCGCCGAGGCCGATGTTGTGCTGAAGGGCGAGCTTCGCACCGTCGACCTGGCGTGCATCCGCCTGTCCGCGCAGCTGCCAGCAGAGTTCGCTGCACTGCGCGAGCCCCGTGGCGCCGAGCGGATGGCCCTTCGAGATCAGCCCGCCGGACGGGTTGACCACCCAGCGTCCGCCGTAGGTGGTGTCTTGCGAGTCGACCAGCTCATGTCCGTGGCCCTCCTCGGCCAGGCCGAGCGCCTCGTAGGTGATCAGCTCGTTGGCGCTGAAGCAGTCGTGCAGCTCGATCACCTGGATGTCCTCAGGTCCGACCTGCGCCTCCTCGTAAGCCTGACGCGCTGCCTCCCGGCTCATGTCGTAGCCCACGATCTTGATGCAGTCGGCCGTCTCGTCGAACGTGGACGCGAGATCAGTGACCATCGCCTGCCCGGCGATCTCGATCGCCTGCCCCCACAGGTCGTGCTCGTCGACGAAACGCTCGCTGGCGACGATCGCCGCCGCGGCGCCGTCGGAGGTGGGCGAGCACTGAAGCTTCGTCAGCGGCTCGTGAATCACCTTCGCCGCCTTGATGTCCTCGATCGAGTACTCGTCCTGGAACTGTGCGTAGGGATTGTTGACCGAGTGCTTGTGGTTCTTCCAGCCGATCCAAGCGTAGTGATCGGGCGTTGAGCCGTAGCGCTCCATGTGGTCGCGTCCGGCATTGCCGAACATCTGTGGCGCGAACGGGGACTCCTCCGGCGAGCGGATCTCGAACATGCGCGCCATGTGCTTGTCCATCGCGGGCGTGCGGTCGGTGTACTTCATCCCCAGCGAGCCGCGCTCCATCTTCTCGAAGCCGACCGCCAGGGCGCAGTCCACGAGGCCACCCTTGACCGCCTGGCGCGCGAGGAACAGCGCGCTCGACCCGGTCGAGCAGTTGTTGTTGACGTTGACGACCGGGATACCGGTCAGCCCGAGACCGTAGATCGCGCGTTGACCGTAGGTCGAGTCGCCGTAGCAGTAGCCGGCGAAGGCCTGCTCCACGCGCTCGTAGGGGACGCCGGCGTCCGCGAGCGCGCGCGATCCAGCCTCGAGCACCCACTCCGGGTAGTCGCCCTCCTTGGTGCCGGGCTTGTCGAACTTCGACATTCCCACTCCGATCACGAACGTGCGGCTGCTCATCTGGGTCCCCTCTTTCGTGCTTTGAAGTCGAGTGTGGATGAGGGTATCCCATGAGCCGAGCTCGTCGGACCGCAACATCGCCCCAGATGGGCCAGGTTCCGCCACCGACGCCGACCCTGGCCGGACATGAATGTCTCCGCAAAAACCGGGGTTGACGATACGGCTCGCGGCGTCCCTCGATATGAATGGAGGGGTGCGTGGGAGGGAATGGCCATGAGCCAGCAGGGGATCGTGATCGCGGCGGTGGACAACGCCTCCAAGACCACGAAGTGCGCACAAGGATCGATCCCCATGCAGAGAGCCGACTGCACGGCGACGGCCGGGCGCGAACAGTGGACCGTTGGCGCCACCGATCGCGCTGAGGCCAGCTCTGCGCATAACCAGAGCCGGGGCGATGGGCTGGTGCAGGCCCGCGAGCATGCCGAACGCCGTGCGGAAGCGCGTGGCGAGCCGGTGCTCGTGGTGCAGCGCACCGACCGGCTCGCGGAGGGACATGTGGTGAATGCACAGACGCCGCCGGTCAGAGCCGGATGAAGACGCCGGACGCCGGCGCGGAGACGGAGGATCGGGCGGAGGAGTCGGAGGTCCTGCCCGCACAGGATGAGCGTGCCGCCAGAGCCGCATGCGATCGCGCGAGTGCGGCGGATGATCGCGCCCGCGCCGCGCGCGATCGCGCAGGTGCGGCCAGAGCGCGCGCGGAGTCCGCCCACCAGGTCACCGAGGCGCCAGGCGGGCATCGCCTGGCCGCCGGCGCGCACGCCAAGCCCGCGCTGAGCGCCAACCCGCTCGCCGGCGGGCATCTCCTGGCGGCGATCTCGACGCGCATCGTGGGCCTGCTTCGCGAGCACTACGGACGCGGCCCGATGAAGGCCAAGACCTACGCGCTCGACGACATCATCGTCGTCGTCATGCGTGGCAGCGGCTTCACCGCGCTCGAGCAGACGATCATGGACAGCGGCGAGCCCGATCGCGTGATCGCCATGCGCGAGGACTTCCAGCGCGTGATGGCGAAACTCTACAGGGAGACGATCGAAGAGCTGACCGGCCGTAAGGTGCTCGCGTTCCTCAGCCAGGCCCACGTCGAGCCCGACATCACGATGGAGATCTTCTTCATCGACGGCCCGCTCGAAGGCTTCGGCGCGGTCGAGATCACCCAGCCCGGCGGCTAGCGTTCTCGATCCGGTGCGCCCGGGCGCCCGCGCGCACCGCTAGGCAGCGGCGCTGACGCCGAGCGGGAAGTGAACGCCGGTCAGCTCCTCAGAGACGTCCCACAGGCGGCGGGCCACGTCGGCGTCCTTGGCGGCGTTGGAGCGCCCCACGAGCTTGGCCGGGCCGCGCTGCTCCATGAACCCGCCGGGTCCGGCGAAGCTGTTGGGGGGGACGTCCGCGACCGCCGCGTAGAGCGTGGGCAGCGCGCCGCCCTCCTCATCCTGGGCGAGCAGGCGGTTGCCGACGGCTCCGAGCACGTCGAACGCCCGGTTGCCGCTGTGGAACTGCAGGTTGGTGGCCGCGTAGCCGGGGTGGGCGGCGGTTGCCAGCACCGGGGATCCGGCGGCTGCCAGCCGCCGCTGCAGCTCAGCGGTGAACAGCAGGTTCGCGAGCTTGGACTGCCCGTAGGCGCGCCACGCCCGGTAGGGCTTGCGCTCCCAGTTGAGGTCGTCGAAATCGATGCTGCCCATGCGATGTCCGGTCGAGGACACCGTCACCACGCGGCCGGTGATGTGCCCGAGGAGCAGGTTCGTCAGCGCGAAGTGGCCGAGGTGGTTGGTGCCGAACTGAAGCTCGAAGCCGTCGGCGGTGCGTGTCAGCGGCGGCACCATCACGCCGGCGTTGTTGATCAGCAGGTCCAGGTCTCCCTGCCATGCCTGTGCGAACTCGCGGACGGAGGCTAGGCTCGCGAGGTCGAGCTGGCGAACCTCCGTCTCACCCGGCATCGTCGCCGCTGCGGCCTGGCCCCTGTCGAGGGAGCGCACGGCGAGGACGACGTGTGCACCGGCACCGGCCAACGCGGCGGCTGCGGCGCGGCCGATGCCGCTGTTGGCGCCCGTGACGATCACGCGGCGGCCGCTCACGTCGGGTATGTGGGTGTCGCTTGAAGTAGTCATGGGCAACAATGTAGCCGATGTCCACAATGATGTCAACGACAACTTCGTCCGCTAGGCTTCGGAGGCGATGACCGAGCGACCGTATCACCATGGCAACCTGCGCATGGCCCTGCTCGCCGAGGCCGAGCGTACCGTTCGCGAGCGCGGCGTTCAGGACCTCTCGCTGCGCGAGCTCGCGCGGGACGTTGGCGTCAGCCACGGCGCGCCGCGCCGCCATTTCCCCGATCGCCAGGCCCTGCTCGACGCTCTCGCCGAGGCCGGGTTCGCGCGACTCGGCGCGGAGCTGCAGAGCGCCGTCGACGGCGCGGGAGGTGACTTTCCGTCGCGCCTGCGGGCCACCGCAACGGCCTACGTCCGCTTCGCGACGCGCGACCCGGCGCTCCTCGAGCTGATGTTCGCGGGCAAGCACGGCGCATCGCACGAGGACGCCGACCGTGCCTTCTCGGTGATGCTCGAGCTGATCGAGCAGGGGCAGGCAGACGGCGCGCTCGAATCGGGCGAGCCCGAGCGCGTCGGCCTCGTACTGTTCGCGACGATTCAGGGAATTGCCGCGCTGGTCACGGGCGGCATGGTCGACGCCGAGCAGCTGGACGAGCTCGTCGCCGACGCGATCGCGCATTTCCTGCGCGGCTCGCGCACGGCGGCGTGAGCGGGGCGCTCAGCCGAACAAACGCTCGGCGGCCCGCTGAAATGCCGGCCGCTCGGTGAGCTGTCCCATGTAGGTTTTGAGGCTCGGCGGCAGCTCCTCGGCGATGCCGGCGCGCGTGGTGAAGATGATCGCGGTGCCGACGAGCACGTCGGCGACGGTGAAGCGCCCGCCCACGAGATAGTCGCCGCCATCGAGAGCTTTGGCAACGGCGTCCGCGGCCTCATCGAAGCGCTTGCGCGCCGCCGCGGCGCGCTCGGGGTCGAGCTCGGCCTGGCTCCAGGCTTCAAACAGCGCGGGCTCGAGCTCGGCCGGAGCGAAGCAGGCCCACTGATACACGAGCGCCCTGTCGTGTGTGCCCGGCGCCGGCACGACGCCTGCGTCCGGGTTCAGGTCACCGATGTGCAGGCACAGCGCCGCCGACTCGAACAGGAAGCCCTCGTCGTCCTCGAGCACCGGGACGCGGCCCAGCGGATGGCGGCCTCGGTGACCCTCGCCGCGCCCCTCCTCGCGGCTCATGACGGTCAGCTCGTACGGTTCGCCCACCTCCTCGAGCGTCCAGACGACCCGCAGCGGCCGTCCGGCTTTTTCCCGGTGAAAGACGCGCATCACCGGCTCACCATAACGTTCGCGCGATTGGCGCACAGCCCGCCTTCGCCGGTCGATAGCCTCAGGCTCCGATGGCGACCCCTTGGGATGCGCGCACGTATGACCAGACGAGCGAGCCGCAGCAGGCGTGGGCCGTGGATGTCCTTTCACGGCTCGAGGGCATCGCGCCGGACGCGACCGTGATCGACGTCGGCTGCGGGACGGGGCGTGTCACCGAGGCGTTGCCGGCGGTCGTGCCAAACGGCCGCGTGCTTGCGATCGACGCCTCGGCGGACATGGTGGCGCTCGCTCGCAGCCGGCTCGGCGATAGCGCGGAGGTGTGGTGTGAGGACGTGCTCGAGCTTGATCTGGCGGAACCTGTCGACGCAGTCGTCTCAACCGCGACGCTGCACTGGGTCAGCGACCACGATCGGCTCTTCTCGCGCCTTGCGCGAGCGTTGCGCCCGGGCGGCGTGCTCGAGATCCAGTGCGGCGGCGAGGGCAACATCGACGGTGTTCGCGCGGTGATCGAGGCGGTCGCCCGCGACGTCGCGCCGGAGCTCGTCGGCTGGTCGCCGTGGGTGTTCGCCGGACCGGCGGAGACGGAGCTGCGCCTGCGCCGAGCGGGCTTTGCCGCGATCAGATGCTGGCTTGAGGAGCGCCCGACCTTTCCACGCGACGTGGGCGCGTTTGTGCGCACATCGATCCTCGCCGCGCACCTCGAGCGCCTGCCCGCGGAGCGACGGGAGCCGTTTGCCAGCGCGGTCATTGAAGGAGTGCGCCTGCCACTGGACTACGTTCGGCTCAACGCTTCAGCGGTGCGCGCGGGAACCTGATGCGCGGCGGCCGTCGGCGAGCCTGGCAGGCGGTGCGCCGCCTCGCCGAAGAGAGCGTGCTCGGGCAGGCCCTTGAGGCTCCGGCGGCCGCACGCGCCGAGCTCGATGCGCGCGATTCCGGCGACGGCCAGGCGGGTTCGCTCGGTCATCAGGAGCTCCCCCGCGTCTGCCGCTGAGGTGACCCGCGAGGCGATATTGACGGTGGATCCGAACCAGTCGCCGTTGCGCTCGACGGCCGGGCCGGTGTCCAGGCCCACGCGCGCGGGCGGGAAGCCCTCCCGCTCGGCCAGAGCGAGGATTTGTGTTGCCAGCTCGACGGCCGCGTCTCCGTTCTCGCTGCGCACCATCACCCCGTCGCCGATCGCCTTGACGACCTCGCATCCCAGCTCGGCCGCGAGCGTGCAGATGCGCCGATGAAAGGACACGGCCAGGTCTGCGCCGCGGTCGTCGCCGTGCCGAGCGGTGAACTCCGCAAAGCCGACGAGATCGGCGAACAGAAAGGTGTGTAGTTGAAAGATCATCAGCTCGCGGCGTCGTTTTCGAGGAACAAGCGTTAAACGCTCGCGATCCGAGGTTTGTGAGGCGCTTGCTGGGAGCGGATGTCGGCGTGGGGCGCGGCGCGAGGGCGTCGAGGGCGGCTCGCGAGCGGGGCTAGAGCGTCGCCGGCGAGGTCAGGCGCATGTGCACCCGAACGACGCTCCCGGCGGGAGCCGAGCGGATCTGTACGAGGTCGCAGAGATGATTGACGAGCCACAGGCCCCGGCCTGCGGGATGCCCCGGGGCCGGACGCGTCCGTCCCACGAGCGGCTCCTCGATGTGACCGCGATCGTGAACCTCGACCAGCAGGGTTCCCTGTTCGCGCCACATCCGCACCGTCCCGCACCCGCCGCCGTGACGCACGCTGTTGGACGCGAGCTCGGTCACCGCAAGCACCAGGTGTTCGGTCCGCTCGTAGCCGAGCGCGAACCCGGATGCCCATTCGCCGAGCAGTCTGCGCAAAGATCCCAGCCCGCTTTCGGTGAATGCCAGCTTCTGCGTCGCCACCCCAGGCGGCTCGAGCGTGCCGGCGAATGGCCCGCACGCGGTCGCGCCCTGCGGGTAGGCCGCGCTCGCTCGACTGCGGCCATGCTCTGCGAGGAAGGGATGACCGCGCCGCGCCGCCTCGATCACCTGTTCGTCCAGGCCATCGAGGTCGTAGGGACACAGCAGGCGCCAGGGCGGGCCTTCGCCGAAGGCCAGGGTGAGCAGCGACTCGTGGCGCTGGCACTCGCTCACCTCGGCCCGGTTCCGTCCGGGCCAGATCGGTTCTCCGATGGCCCGCACCGAGCGGTTCGCCGGCGCGCTATCGGCGAGGAACTGCTGCCAGGCCGGAATGATGCGAGCGGGGTTGTGGCCGAGCAGTCGCATGTCCGTGAAGCGGACGCGCTCGCGATCCGGGCCCAAAGCCTCTCTGAGCATGTCGATCTTGTCTCCTCCGACGGCCACGAGCACGGGTTCCTCCGCGGCCACTGCGGCATTGATGAAGGGCAACGTCCCCTCGAGGAAGCGATCCTCGCCGCTGTAGAAGAGCGCCTCGTGGTGGAAGCGCTCCACGCGCTCGGCGCCGCCCGCGCCATCCATCTTCACGCCTCCGATGCGTCTGTCGCCACCGATCCGTCCCTCTGTCCGCGCCCCGGCATTCAGGCGCCCGTTCTTGTCGGGCATTCAGATGCCCGTTTTGCGCGTGTTTCAACCCTGTGCGCCCGCCGCAGGATCGTCCCCGAGCAAGCGGCCTCTAGCGGAGCGCGCCGGCGGCCTCGGTCAGGGTTCGCAGCTGATCCAGAGAGCGCCGAAGTAAACGCGAGACCTGCATCTGTGAGACACCGACGCGCGCGGCGATCTCCGTCTGCGTGAGATCCTCGACGAAGCGCATGCGCAGAATCAGGCGCTCGCGCGCCGGTATGTGGGCGAGCGCCGCGCTGACGGTGGCGTCCAGCTCGATCAGCTCATAGCGCTCATCGTCGTGGCCCAGGGCATCGCCGTAGGTCATCGTCTCCTCCTCCGCGCTCGGCGGAGGGGCGTCGAGCGACAGGGTCTCGTAGGCCTGGAGCGCCTGCAGCGCGTCCAGGATCTCCTCCGTGTCGAGCTCGAGGTACTCAGCCAGCTGCCCGACGGTCGGAGCATGACCACGCTCGTTCGTCAGCCGTTCCTGCGCGACGCGCACCTTCAGCACCCGCTCCTGCGTTCCGCGCGGCATGTGCACGGCCCAGCCCGAGTCGCGGAAGTAGCGGCGCATCTCGCCGAGGATCGTCGGCACGGCAAACGATGGGAAGGAGTTGCCGCGGCGCGGGTCAAACCGGTCCAGTGCCTTCAGCAGCCCAAGTGAAGCCACCTGCAGCAGATCCTCGAACGGCTCCGAGGAGCGGCCGTATCTGCGCGCGAGGCTGCGGGCAAGCGGCATGAATTTCTCCACGAGCTCCTCTCTCGCGATCTCGTCGCCCTGCTGCTGCCAGCGCAAGAACAGACGACCAGCATCGCCGCTGTTCGACGGGCAGGTCCGTTGTGCCGCCCCAGATGCTGCGATTGAGGACACCATCTGCCTCCCTCCCCAGGTTGGAATCCAAGGATTCAATGATGATCTTACCCCGTTTTGGGGAAAGTTATGCATCGAATTCCGACGCTAGCGCCCCAGGCGCGGAATTCGCGTCTGTCGGCTCGGCCTCGTCGCTGCGAGTGGCTCGGGTTTACAGACGTTTGCGGGCGCCGGCGCGCTCGCGACCGTGGCCGAGACCGGCAGCGCACACGGTCGGCTCGATCTGGATCCCCGGCATTCGCTGAGCTCCGGCGGCGTGCTCGCCGGAGCTCCGGCCACCACCGGTATCGTGCAGCCTGTCACGCATTTCCCGGTGGCCACCGAGCATGTTCTCGGGCTTGCGCTCGCGGGTGCGCCGCTAGGATGGAAGACGCGCTGTGCGAACAGCGCAAGCGTCCCCGGCGGCAGGGTCGGGAGGGTGC
The DNA here is from genome assembly GCA_963779605.1 of uncultured Solirubrobacteraceae bacterium. Classification (GTDB taxonomy): domain Bacteria; phylum Actinomycetota; class Thermoleophilia; order Solirubrobacterales; family Solirubrobacteraceae; genus Palsa-744. Next base: position 138,519 of record CAVZYR010000002.1, on the reverse strand, counting down.
GCGCGGAGCCTCCGTGACCGACGACGATGGCCAAGACCACGGCGGCGATCAGGACACCGCCGAGCAGAGCAGCGGCCGAGCTCCTTGAGATGACGATTGGAGCTCGAGCACCCATTGACGGTGAGTGGCTCGGTCTCCGCCTACCCGGTGGCGGTCACGATCGCGGCAATCGCCGCCCGCTCGGCGTCGCCGACCGGATCCTCGTCGCGCCCGCCCTCCCTGTGTGCGCGGGCGACCTCTTCCGCGAGGTTGACGATGAAGTGCTTGTACTCATCGAGCTCCTGCGCCGTCGCCTTGCCGCCGACCAGCGCGACGGCGTCCCGTATTCGTGCGAGCGCGTGCTCTTTGAGCTCCTCGGCCGAGGGGTAGCGCGAGTGGTCGAGCTCCGGCTTCGCCGACACGATCGCGTCGAGCAGCTCACTTTGGCCATGCTGCTGGCGCGCCTGGGCGTATGCCTTCGCCATCGAGATCGTCTCGCGAAATGTCCCGCCGCGCTGGGCCGTGATGACGATCATTCCGGCGCTCGTCGGTCCCTCACGGACCAGCTCCCACTCCTGCTCGCTGAAGTCAGCCTCTGTGGTCACGCAACACTCCCTCTCGCGTCGTCTGTCGCCCGACACGACAGTTTAGAGGTGTCGCTGCGGAGGGCAAGACGCATCCCGGGCCGCCAGGAGGAGAAGAAGCGGCCCGGGATGTCATCGATTTGCATTCGGGCGTCCATCCACGCGCCGCAATCATCCTCCGCCAGCGGCCGCGCCGGGCGTAGGGTCGGTCGTCCAAAGATGTGCGACGCGATTTGTTACGTTCGTACATCCCCTCCGAAAGGTGCGGGGCCGGGCACGAAGCGGGTAGGAGGACTCGCGATGCGAAGCGGCGGGTAGAGTCCGCGTCGTGAATGTGAAGGACACAGCCGCCGGCACCTGGCCGGCGGAGCTCTTGGGCGTGTTCGAACGCGCGATCACGTGCGAGTACGCGAGCCTGACGCGCGCCGGGGCACCCGTGACCGTGCCCACGACCCCCTACGTCGCCCTCGGCAGCCTCGATGTCTCGACCGGCCTCAGCTACCCGGCCAAGGCCGAGCGCGCCCGGCGCAACCCCAAGGTGGCGCTGCTGTTCGCCGACCCGCTCGGCGCGGGCGCGGGCGCTGCGCCCGTGGTCCTCGTGCAGGGCCACGCCGCCGTCCGCGACGCCGACCTGCAGCTCAACACAGACCGCTACGTGCGCCTGTCGATGGCGAAGCTCCCGGCGGCATCCAAGGGCCAACCCAAGGCGCTGCTGCGGCGCCTTGGCTTCTACTACGCGCGCATATGGGTGGAGATCACGCCCCTGCGCATCCGCTGGTGGCCCGATCGTGAGCTGGCGCAGCAGCCCGAGGAGTGGCGAGCCGACCCGGCCGTGGCGTTGCCGCCGTCAGACCCGGCCCCGCCGGGGCGCCAGCCGCCCGCCTGGCTTGAGTCTCCGCGGGACTGGCATGAGGTCGCGGCCCGCGCGTTGGAGCTCCTGCCGTTGGCGGATATCACGGTCCCCGGCGAGGACGGCTACCCGGTCAGTGTGCCGGTCAGCGCCGGCGCACTGGAGGGCGAGGAGGTGCCGCTGCGGATCGGCCCCGGCGCCCCCGAGCCGCCGACGGGGCCGGCCTGTTTGACCGTTCACGGGCACGACGAGCGGTTCACCACTCAGGAGAACCACACGCTCGTGGGAACGCTGGTGCCCGGTGGCGAGGGACCTCGCCTGCGCGTCGAGCGGGCACTGGCGGACTGGAGCCTCGCGGGGAACCGGGCGCAGATAGCGATCGGCTTCCTGCGCAAGGGCCGACAGCTGGCGCCGCGAGTGAAGGCGGAGGCGGCACGGCGTGGTCAGCCGGTGCCCACGGTCAACCTGCCCTGATGCCCGAGCCGCGCCTCTCACCATCGCTGATCGAGTTTCCCGCGGACGATCCCGAGCGCGCCCGGCGCTTCTGGTCGGAGCTCCTTGACGTGGAGCTCGAGGTGCGCGAGGCGGCGGCCGGTCAGGGCTGGCAAACGCGCTCGCCGGCCCCCGCGGTCGGCGTCCACGCGCGCGGAGGTGGGCCCGGCGATTCCCATTGCCTGCCCTACTTCGCGGTGAGCGACATCGCCGAGGCGCTCACGAGGGTGCGGGCGCTCGGCGGGAGCGTGGTGCACCCGGGTGAGCGCTGGGCGATCTGCAAGGACTGTGAGGGCACTCCCTTTGGGCTGGCGCACGAGCCGTTCGTGGAGTAGCGCGCCGGCTTTCAGCTCTGAGTGCGCGGGCGCGGACGGCGGCGAGCGCGGTCGCTCAGCGCGGACGCCGTGGCAGTTGGCGCTGGCGCGAGCCACGGCGTAGGCGTAGTCCCCGCAGTTTCGTGGCGCGCCGCCGCTCCTCCTCCCGTGCGAGCTCCCGTTCCTCGCTGAGCCCCACTTCCAGGAAGACGAGCAGCAGGGCGCCCGCCAGGCCCGCCGATATCAGCACGATCGTGAGCACTTCGCCCACGACGCCGCCGACCAGCACGGCGCACACGCCGCCCGCGACCACCAGCACAGCGGCCGTGCCAAACGCCAGGATGCGCTGGCGGGGGCTCATTGCTCAACCGTACACCCACGGGCGTCGCTCGCGCTCGCGGCGAGCAGGCAAACGAGACCGGAGTCGCCTCGTGTTATTCGCAGATAGCAACTGCTATCATGCCGCCTCATGCAGGATCGCGTCCCGCTCTACGTAAGGCTCCCTCGCGACCAGGCCGCCGCGCTCGACAGGCTGGTTGACGCGACGGGACAGCGCAAGCAGCACGTCGTCAGCGAGCTGCTCGCGGACCAGCTCCAGGTTGGTCGCATCGACGTCGGCGAGGGCCCGGCCACCTCGCCGGGAGAGGTGCTGACGCTGGCCGAGCTCTCGAGCCTGCTGCGAATACCGCCAGCCGCTCTGGAGGAGCTCGCGCGCGAGGGCGAGCTCCCCGGCCGGCAGATCGCCGGCGAGTGGCGGTTCGCGCGCGCCGCGGTGCTGGGGTGGCTCTCGCGGGGAGAGGCGACCGAGCACGCAGAGGGTCACGCCGAGCCGGCCGGCGCCGATGGCTAGCGGGCCTCCTCGCCCGATCGTCCTCGTCCCGGGCGCCTGTCTCGGCGGATGGGCGTGGCGGGAGGTCGCGGCGCGCCTGCGAGCCCTCGATCACGACGTCTATGCGGTGACGCTGACGGGGCTCGGAGAGCGCGTGCACCTCGCCTCGAGCGATGTCGACCTCGACTGCCACATCGCCGATGTCGTGAACCTGCTCGACTACGAGGCGCTCGACGACGTCGTGCTCGTGGGTCACAGCTACGCCGGCGCGGTCGTCACCGGTGTCGCCGATCGGCGCGGCGAGCAGCTCGAGGCCGTCGTTTACCTGGACACCTCCCCCCTCGCGGACGGCGCCGCGATCACGGACCTGCAGAGCCCCGGGGAGCGACAGCGCCAGTATCTCGAGGTCGAGGAGAACGGCGACGGCTGGCGCTGGCCGCTCCCGGACTACGACACGATCGCGAGCGGGACCTACGGAAGCGCCAGCGGCCTCGAGCCCTCGCATCTCCGTCTGATCCAGTCTCGCGGGACCGCGCAACCCTACGCGACGTTCACCTCGAAGCTTCGTCTCGCGGGCGCCCCGGGCGCGGCTCGGCGCGCGGCGATCTTCTGCGCCGACGGGGGCATGAGCCTCGCGCTCCTGCAACAGCTCATCGAGCGAAACGATCCGAGGGCGGCGTGCTTCGCCGGCGCCGAGTGGGAGCTCCATGAGCTGCCCACCGGTCACTGGGCGATGTTCTCTCTCGGCGCACCCCTCGCCGAGCTTCTGCATCAGATCGCCTGCGGCCCCGCGTAGTCCATCCTCAGCGGCGCGCCGTCACAGCGTGTCCGCCTGCTGTTCACCCACTGCTCTGAGGAGGCTCGCGACCACGCGCGCAGCCTGTTCGATCGTGGCCCAGCAGAGGTTCGCCGCCACGTCGGTCCTCCAGTGGTAGTTGGCCGGCGTCTTCAGATCCGTGCAGGCCGCGATGCAGGCGGCGCGGTAACCGCTGCGCAGGGCCGGCAGCGCATCGGTGCCGCCGGCGCCGAGGCGCAGTCCGCGCCACAGTGCCACGCCCGCCTCGGCGGCGGCGGCCTGCAGCTCATCGCGCAGCGACGCGTCGTAGTCGCGCATCCGCAGCATCCCCTCTCCCTCGATCAGGATGAGGTGCGGGGACCCCACGCACTCGAGCGCGAGAACGCGGGTTCTCGCCGGATCAAGCTCGGCGCGGTGGCGGCGCACGAAGCCGCGCATGCCCTCCATGAAGGACTCCTCGCTGCCGGTCGACAGCAACAGCAGCCTGACGCCCGCGAGCGGACGCTCGGCGAGCTCTTCGGCCAGCGCCAGCAGCACCGCGACGGCGCTGAGGTTGTCGTTCGCGCCCGCGACCACCGGCGAGCGCGCCACGTCGGCGAGCAGCGCCGCCGTCGCCGCGCTCCACACCGCGCCGACGCGGCGCAGGCGCCGCAGCCCGAGCGCGCACGAGAGCGCCACCAGCGCTGGGCCGAACACGAGCACGCGGCCGGTGTGCATGGAGGTCGTCTGCTTGGCATACCAGCCCGGGGCGATGCGGTTGACCAGCGGCACGAGGCCCGGGTGAAACAAAAGGCCGGTGTGGGCTGCGTCGTGATGGGCAACGATCACGACCGTCTCCGAGGCGCTCGGATCGCCGGCCCAGGCGAGCACGTTGGTCGTGCTGCGATGCGGCAGCAGGCGCCGGAGCAGATGCCTGCCGTTGTCGACGTCGTCGGCCATCAGCACCGCGCCAGCGCCGGCCAGCAGCGTGCCGGCGCAGCGCGATCGGGCTGCCAGCACGCCCGCCAGCGTTCCGGCCAGCGCCGCGAGCCCTGTCGACTGCCAGTAGCCCCCGACGGCCATCTCGTGCTCGAGCGCGGGATCGAGCCCGCGCTCTCTCAGCATCGCCGCGAGCATCTCCGCCGCCCGCGCCTCACCGTCGCTCGCCGAGCCGCGCGAGATCGCCGCGAGTCGGTCGATGTCCTGGCGTACGGCGGCGGACGGCACGCCGCGCACCTTAGGCCCTATCCGTCACGGCCGGCCGGTGGTCCTGCGCCCAGCCGGGGTCGATCACGACGCGCCCGAGCCCGATCACCTCCATCTCGGTCTGGGGGGCGCAGATCGCAATCTGCGAGGACTCGCGCCGCAAGGTGCGGCGCAGGGCGGCGAACGCCGCGGCGCCGAGCACGGCGGGGACCCACAGCGCGATCGCGCGGTAGGCGAGCACCGCCGAGGTGGCCGCGGTGATCTGCACGTGGTAGAGGACCAGCGTTCCCACCAGTCCCGCGTCGACGCCGCCGATCCCGCCGGGCACGGGGATCAGTCCACCCAGCTCGCCGAGCAGGTAGGCGATCCAGATGATCGCGAGCGCCGGAGCGGCGCCGAAGGCGTGAAATGTGGCCCACAGGATCATCACGTCGAAGACGAGGTAGGCGATCAGCCCGCAGATCAGCCAGGCATCGCGCTCGCGCAGCAGGGCGACCGCCTCGTTGACGCCGTCTGCCACCGCCACGACGGTCTTCAGCGCAACGGTGGTGCGACGTGACGCGTTTGCGCTTTCGCTGCGCTCGAGGCGCCGGTGCAACCCGGTGGAGGTGTTGCCGGCGATCAGCGCTCCCAGTATCGCGGCGGCGGCTATCACAGCCGGCAGGAACGTCAGGGCTGGGTTGGTCTCTCCCGGAAACACTCCCACGCCAAGCCCGGTTCCGACGATGATCACGCCGACGACGTTGGGCACGCTCGTGAGCATGAAGAACGCGGCCGAGCGGCGCGCGATTTCATCGGTGGGCATGCCGCCGCGTTTGAGCGCCCACGCTCCGAGCGCCAGTCCGCCCGCGCCGCCGGTGGGGAAGAGCGCATTTGCGCCGAGCTCGGACATGCCGATCTGATAGCTGACGCGCCAGCTCATGCGTCTACAGAAGACCATCCGGAACACGACGACATAGCCCAGACCCGAGAGCACCTTCAACCCGACGCCGAGCAGCAGCCATCCGGGCTGGGCGTCCGACAGGCGCGAGCGCAGCGCCCCGAGGCCGGGAAGCAGGGTGATGACCGCGATCACCGCCAGCAGAAGCCCGGCGGCGAACAGCAGCCGCGAGCGCAGCCTGCGCCCGCTCAGCTCCTCCGGAACATCCAGATCGCTCGCGCTCACCCTGGCCGCGTCCTGTGGACCGGTGTCGACGGCGCTCACTGTGTCAGCGGCTCGCGCCCGCGGCCCAGCCGCGCGTTTGCTCTTGCGGATGACGTTGAGATATGGCGAGCGATGGCGCGTCCGGTGTGGGAACTTTTCGGGTTACTCTTGCGTGGGACCACCGCAAGGGAGCATAGAAATGCAGACATGGGATGCCATCATCTCCCGGCGCAACGTCAGGGAGTTCGAGGATAGACCGCTGCCCGCCGAGCATCTGGATCGCATCCTCGAGGCCGGCCGCCGCGCACCTTCCTCGCGAAACTGGCAGCCATGGGACTTCATCGTGGTCACCGACCGTGAGCAGCTCGCGGAGCTGGCAAAGGTCTGGCAGGGGGCCGGCCACGTCGCCGCCTCGGCGGCCACGATCGCGTTGATCACGGCGAAGGCGAGCGACCCGGGCGAGCGCGACCGCGCACAGTACGACATGGGGCAGGCGACGATGGCGATGCTGCTCGCGGCGGCTGATCTCGGCATCGGCTCAGGTCACGCCGCCGTTGCCGATCAGGACCACGCTCGCGCGCTTCTCGGCTTCCCCGATGACCGCTTCGCCGCCTACCTGATCGACTTCGGCTATCCCGCCGGCCGCCCCCTGCAGCCGATCAAAAACCCCGACCGCAGGCCGTTCGACGAGGTCGTGCATCGCTCGCGCTGGTAGCGATGGACGTTTCCTCCTACCCGCAGCTTGAGCCCTTCATCACTCTGGACGGCTCGGAGATCCGGGAGTGGGCGGGGCGGCTGTCGGCCCCGGCCAAGAACCAGAGCCTCGCCGAGGCGATGATCCCGGTGGGGAAGGCCACCACCGAGCATTACCACCGCACCAGCGAGGAGCTGTATCTCGTCAGCGCCGGTCAGGGACGGCTCGTGATCGACGGCGAGGAGCGGATCATCGGCGAGGGTGACTGCGCGCTGATCCCGCCGGGCAGCCGCCACAAGGTGTTCAACATCGGTGGGGCTCCGCTGCGCATCGTCTGCGCCTGCTCACCGGCCTACTCAGACGAGGACACCTGCCTGACCGAGTGAGCCCGCGCCTCTTCCGAGTGCGGCGATCGCGAGAGACCGGCAGCGAGTCGCGCGCGGCGTTCAGCGCACTGAACGCAAGATGGGACACGTGGCGCATTCCTCCCGCACCGCAGAGTGAGGACACTCAATGGGCGCCCTCAGCGACCGCGCCCGCGGTGTCTGCGCTGCGGCGCTCCTCAGAACACCGGAAAGGAATCCACTCAATGCCCACTCTCGCACGGCGCGCGACCGCTGCTCTTGCCGCAGTCGGAGCACCGCTGCTCGCTGCGTTCGCGCTCGCGCCAAGGGCCGACGGGGAGATCATCTTCGCCTGCGCCAAGCAGGTGGGTGGCTCGGTGCACATAGTCACGTCAGGAACCAAATGCAAGCGAGGCGAAGTGAAGCTGCGGTGGGTCGGGGCCACCGGGCCGACGGGATCGACGGGGCAGGCGGGAGACAGAGGTCCCGGGGGAGCGCAGGGTGTGACCGGAGCGACCGGACCTCAGGGGGTGGCCGGAGCGACCGGTCCAGCCGCAACCGACTCCTCGGGCGGGAACGGGGCGACCGGAGCCCAGGGGGTGACCGGTGCGAGCGGGGTCACCGGCGCCACCGGCGCGACCGGTCCGTCAGGGCCCACTGGCCCGGCCGAGATGAGCGTGGTCGCACGCGTTCGCAGCTCCGGTGCCGTCTCGACGGTCTCGACACCGCCGGGGACGAGCGACGCGCTCACCGGCGCCTCCTGGACCCAGGGCACCGAAGAGCTCGATCAGCTCGTTGGTCAGGCGAGCATCAGGACGCCCGCCGCCGGCACCTGCCAGGCGAGCGCCGGCAGCGACGGCGCGGACGTCCAGGTCCTGCTGGATGGCAACCCGGTGGCCGACACCTTCCTCGCGAGCCCCTCGGCCGAAACGACCGAGACGATTGCGGTCAACTGGAGCCACCAGGCCGAATTCAGCGTCGCCACGGAAAGCCGCCCGTCGCTGTGGCTGTTTGAACCGCTCACGGCAACCCCTCATACGCTCGCCGTGCAGGCGGCCGACGACTGCACGGCCAACGGCGGCAGCGGCGGCCACTTCACGATCGAATCCGTGAGCGTGGACGTGCTGGGCGCACACTGATCCGCCGGTCGCGACGGCGCCCGCGCGCTTGCGCGTCGCCGGGCGCAGGGGTAGTGTGCGCAGACTGAGGAGGGAGGAGCAGGATGGCGGTCACGACCCCGGCGCTGAGTGAGTCCCACTACCCCGCGGACCAGAGCGACCGGGTCCTGGACACGACGCTTGGAGGGATACTGCGCGAGGCCGCCGAGGCGGCTCCCGATCAGCTCGCGCTGATCGGCGGGCACCCCGATCCCGCCGAGCGCCGTCGCTGGACGTTCGCCGAGCTGCTCGACGACGCCGAACGCTGTGCGCGCGCACTGCTTGCGCGCTTTCAGCCGGGCGAGCGCGTCGCCGTGTGGGCCCCCAACGTCCCGGAGTGGGAGGTCACGGAGTTCGGCGCGGCGCTCGCGGGCCTGATCCTCGTGACGGTCAACCCGGCCTACCGGCCGGCGGAGCTCAGGTATGTCCTCGACCAATCCGCGTCGGCCGGAATCCTGCTGCTGAGCGAATTTCGCGGCAATCCGATGGCGGGCTCGCTGGAGAGCGTCCGTGGCGAGCTTCCCGCCTTGCGTGAGGCGATCGCACTCGAGGACTTCGATGCATTTCTGGCGTCCGGCTCGCCGAGCGAGCGACTCCCGGATGTCGCGTCTGATGATCCCGTCCAGATCCAGTACACGTCGGGAACGACCGGCTTTCCCAAGGGCGCGCTCCTGCACCACCGTGGCCTGACGAATAATGCCCGCATGACGCTCGGCCAGTTCGACTTCGAGCCGGGCGAGGCCTACGTCAATCCGTTCCCGTTGTTTCACACGGCCGGATGCGGCCTGGGCGCGCTCGGCTGCGTCTCCCACCAGCTCGCCCACGTTCCCGTGCTGGCGTTCGAGCCGGGCCTCGTGCTCGACCTGATCGAGGCGGAGCGGGCGACGGCCCTCGCCGGCGTTCCGACCGTGCTGATCGCGCTGACGGAGGACCCGGGGTTCGACACGCGCGATCTGTCATCGGTGCGCGCGGCGCTCTCGGGTGGCGCCCTGGTCGCACCCGATCTCGTCAAGCGCATCGAGGATCGCCTGGGTGTCCGCTTCTCGATCATCTACGGCCAGACCGAGAGCTCGCCGGTGATCACCCAGGGCCGCCTCGATGACAGCTTCGACGATCGCGCCACCACGGTCGGTCGCCCGCTGCCCCAGACAGAGGTGCGGATCGCCGATCCCGCCACGGGCGAGACCGTTCCCTGCGGCGTCGTCGGCGAGCTGTGCGCTCGGGGCTACCTCGTCATGCACGGCTACCACGAGATGGCCGATGCCACGACCGCCGCGATCGACGGCGACGGCTGGCTCCACACCGGCGACCTCGCCTCGATGGACGAGCGCGGCTACTGCCGCATCGAGGGTCGGCTGAAGGACATGATCATCCGCGGCGGCGAGAACATCTTCCCGCGGGAGATCGAGCAGCGGCTCTTCACGCACGCAGCGGTCGGCGACGTGGCCGTCGTGGGAATCCCTGATGAGACCTGGGGAGAGCAGGTTTGCGCCTTCATCCGCGCGGCGCCCGGTGCGATTCCGGAGCGCGAGCAGCTGGACGCCCACGTCCGCTCCGAGCTCGCCGCCTACAAGGCGCCGCGCATCTGGGTGTTCGTGGACGAGCTGCCGATGACGCCGTCGGGCAAGGTGCAGAAGTTCGTGCTGCGCGACCGCTTCCTGGCCGGCGAGCTGCCCGCGGCCTGACGGCCGCGGGGGGGGCCGTCTCTACAGCGCCAGGGCGCGTTCGAGGATCGCCGGACCGTCCACGCCGCGCGGCAGATCGCCGAACGCGAGACCCCGCGCCTGCAGGCGCCCGGCGCAGAAGGCCTCGGACACCGGCCGCGGCGCGTGGCGAAGGAGCAGGCTGGCCTGCAGCGCGAGCGCCATGTCCTCGACGACGCGGCGAGCGCTCCACTGCGCCGACGCCGGGTCGGCCGCGAGCGCGGCGAGCCCCTCGCGCACGCGTTGCATGTGGGCATCGAAGCGGCGGTCGGAGCCGGCGGCAAGGTCGCACTGCGCAAGGAACGCGGTGGCTCCCTCGGGATCGCGATCGAGCACGCGCAGGACGTCGAGTGCGATCACGTTGCCCGATCCCTCCCACACCGTTCCGAGCTGGATGTCGCGGTAGAACTGCGCCATCGGCGCCTCCTCGACATAGCCGTTGCCGCCGAGGCACTCGAGCGCCTCCGCCGCCAGCGGAGCGCCGCGCTTGCAGACCCAGTACTTCATCACCGCGAGCGCGAGGCGACGGAAGGCGGCCTCCTCGGGATCATCCGAGTCGAAGGCACCTGCGATCCGCAGCGCCGAGGCCGTCGCGGCCTCGGACTCGAGCGCGATGTCGGCGAGCACGTTCACCATCGCCGGCTGCTCAGCCAGCGGCGCGCCGAACGCCGCGCGGTGGCGCGCGTGCCAGATCGCCTCTGCGACGACACGGCGCATCATGCCCGCGACTGCCGTGAGCGTGTCCAGCCGCGTCCAGATCAGCTGCTCCACGACGAACGCCGTCCCGCGTCCCTCTTCACCGAGGATGCGTGCCGGCAGGTGGTCGTACTCGACCTCCGAGGAGGCCAGACAGCGGCCGCCGAGCTTGTCCTTCAGCCGCTGCAGCCGAAACCCGGGATGCGGCCGCTCGGCGACAAAGCAGGTGATGCCGGCGTCGGTCTGCGCGAGCGTGAAGAACACCTCGAACACGGGGTGGGTGCAGAACCACTTGTGGCCCGTCAGCTCATACCAGCCGTCGCCGCTCGGCTCCGCGATCGTCGAGTTGGCGCGCAGGTCCGAGCCGCCCTGCTTCTCGGTCATGACCATCCCCGCCTGCGCGAAGGCGTCGTAGTCGGGCAGCGTCAGGCGCTCTTCCCACTGCTCGGCCAGGGCCGCGTCCTGGCGCATCGTCGGGACCGCGGCGTAGTTGATGGACATCGGGCAACAGGGCCCCGTGTCGAGCTGATTGAAGAGGTGGAACAGGCCCGCGCGCACGACGTGGGCGCCTGCTCGCGGCTCGCGCCACGGCAGCGAGTTGACCTCGCGCTCGACACCAAGGCGCAGCATCCAGTGCATCGACGGGTCGTAGTCGATCTGATCGACGCGGTTGCCGTAGCGGTCGTGCGTATTGAGCACGGGGATGTTGCGCTGGGCGCGCTTGGCGTGAGCGAGCGCCTCGGCGGAGGCGACCACGGCGCCGAAATCGCGGACCCGGTCAAGGCCCCACTCGCCGCCCCCACGAACGAGCGCCTCGGCCAGCGCCGGGTCGGCCTCGAACGCGTTGTAGTCGAGGAGCGGTGGCGGCTGGTTGAGGACCTCGTGCGTGGCTGAAGGACGGCTGGGACTCGTTGTCGACATCATCGCCTCCCTCGGCGAGTTCGCTGTGGTGTGACATTACCGCGCCCGCGCGCGGCCGGAACGGCCGCTCCTCTCACGAACGCCCGTGAACGGCTCGGCGCCCGGAGGCTCGAGCGCTCGAAGGTAGGATCCTCGACCGGCGCCGGCGAGCCTCGCACGCGCCGCTCCTCCATGTCCGCCCGACTCGACCCCGAGCCAGAACTGATCGACCTGATGCACCTGGGCCGCCGGCGGATCCTCGGCGCATGGCGGGTGGGAGACGTGGTCGTCGATCCAGGCCCGAGCAGTTGTCTGCCCGTCCTGCTTCCGGTGCTCGAACGGCATCCGCCGCGGGCGCTGGCGCTCACGCATGTCCACCTCGACCACGCCGGCGCCGCCGGCTCGCTGGTCGAGCGCTTCCCCGATGTCGAGGTCTGGGTGCATCAGCGCGGAGCACCGCATCTGATCGACCCCGGCAGGCTCATCGCGAGCGCCGCCCGCCTGTACGGGGCGCAGATGCAGGAGCTCTGGGGCGAGGTGCGGCCCGTGCCCGCCGATCGCCTGAGGGTGCTCCACGGTGGCGAGCGCTTACCGCCCTTCCGCATCGCCTACACGCCCGGCCACGCCTGGCATCACGTCTCCTACCTGCACGAGCCGGCCGCCCGCGCGTTCACCGGCGATGTCACCGGCGTGCGGATCGGCGAGGGGCCCGTGCTGGCGCCGACGCCGCCCCCGGACATCGACCTGCCGGCGTGGCGTGCCTCGCTCGAGCTGATCGCGGGCTGGCGGCCGCGCAGCCTCGCCCTCATGCACTTCGGCGCATATGACGACGTCGATGCGCATCTCGGCGCCCTGCGCGATCACCTCGACGAGGTCGAGATTTTGGCGCGCGAGCACGACGCGGAGGCCTTCGCTGCGGCGATCCGCGCTCGCGTGGCCGGCTCGGCCGCGACCGGCACGGCCGGCGAAGCGGACACGGACACGGCCGCCGCCTACGCGCGCGCCACGTCCTCCCAGCAGAACTTCCTCGGCCTGAAGCGCTACCTGCGCCGGCGCGAGGGCGAGGACGAGACCACAAGCGCCTAGACGGATCTCCGATTGAGCCGCGTGCCCCGAGCGCCCATCATTGGGGGGATGTCTGGCACGTGTACGCGCATGCGCCGAGCATCGCCGAGCGGGCGGTGGCGGCGCTCGCGGGTCGGCCGGCGTCGCGCCGCGGTGCTCACATGAGGTCGCGGGCCGCCGTGGCGCTCTCGCTGCTCGCGGCCGCCGGCCCGCTGGCGCTCGCGGGCGGCGCGCACGCCCACTCAAACAGCGCGCCTGCCCGCTCGAGCCCCGGTCCGGCGGCCGCCGCCGCGGCCGGCTCACACCTGCAGGTCACCGAGGTCGAGTACCGCCTGCTTTTGTCCAGTGGCACCGTCAAGGCGGGGCCCGTCAACCTCGAGGCGATCGACCGCGGCCTCGACCCGCACGACCTGCGCCTGCGGGCGGGGGGCTCCTCAGGAGAGATCGCCGCTCCGGAGCTGACGTCCGGACAGCGCTGGAACGGGGTCGTGCGCCTGAAGCCGGGTGTCTACCACCTGTGGTGCTCGCTGCCCGAACACGCGCGCCTGGGGATGCACACGACGCTCAGGGTCGTGCCCTGAGGCCGGCTGCTCGGCCCCTACCGGCGGCCGCACGAGAGCGGCTCGTCGGCTTAGTAGAAGCGGACCAGCTGCTCGACCACGCACGCGGGCTTCTCCTCGCCCTCCCGCTCGAGCGTCAATCCCATCACCGCCTGATGTCCTCCCGTCACCTCCGTCAGCTCGTTGAGCCGGGCGCGCATGCGAAGCTGCGAACCGGCGGGAACCGGTGACACGAAGCGGACCTTGTTCAGACCGTAGTTGACGGCCAGCTTGACGCCCGCGACGGTGAAGATCTCGGCGTTGAACGGGACCACGAGCGAAAGGATCAGATAGCCGTGGGCGATCGTGGTCCCGAAGGGGGATTCGCGTTGGGCGCGCTCCACGTCGATATGGATCCACTGGTGGTCTTCGGTCGCGTCGGCAAAGCGGTTGATCAGATCCTGGGTTATCTCCCGCCAGCCCGAGACCCCGATCTCCTGCCCGACGAGGGCTCGCAGGCCGTCGACGCCCTCGATCGTGCGCTGCGGGATGGTGGTGTCGCTGGTGCTCATTGGGCCTCCTGGACCATCGGTGGGCGTAGACGTTAGCGGGAAGTCACGCAAATCGGGAAGTCGCGGAGATGGAGCGCCGTTGAGCACCGAATGTGCAGGTATGCTTGGCCGCGATGAAGACCAACATGGTGACGCTGCACGGCCGCGACGTGACCTATGCGGAAGCCGGCAGCGGGCCGGTGCTGCTGCTGATACACGGGATGGGCGGCACGCTCGAGAACTGGGAGGTAGTGATCGAGCTGCTCGCGCGCGGGCACACCGTCGTAGCCCCGGACCTGCCGGGGCACGGCGGGTCGGCCCCGGGCGCCGGCGACTACTCGATCGGCGCCTTTGCGGCTGGGCTCCGCGACCTGCTCGTCGCCCTCGGCCACGAGCGAGCGACGCTCGTGGGGCACTCTCTCGGCGGCGGCATCGCGATGCAGTTTGCCTACCAGTTCCCCGAGTTCACCGAGCGCCTCGTGCTCGTCTCAAGCGGTGGGCTCGGCTCCGAGGTCAGCCGCGTCCTGCGCGCGGCGGCGCTGCCGGGCGCAAATCTGTTCATCGCCGCGACCGCCGGTCCCGGACGCGCCGCCGGATCGGCGCTCGCGCGGGGCCTTGCCGTGGTCGGGCTGCAGCCCAATCCCGACGTCGCGGAGCTCGCGCGCGGCTACGCCTCGCTCGCCGACCCAGACCATCGCGCGGCGTTCCTCGCCACCCTGCGCTCGGTTGTCGGCACCGGCGGCCAGCGCGTCAATGCGGGCGACCGGCTGTATCTGACCGAGGGCATCCCCGTCCTCATCGTCTGGGGCGCTCGCGACCCGATCATCCCAGTGCGCCACGGCGAAGAAGCCTGTCAGGCGATTCCGGGCAGCCGGCTCGAGATCTTCGAGGAGGCCGGTCATCTGCCACAGATCGAGGCGCCCGGTCGCTTTGTCGCCGTGCTCGAGCGGTTCCTCGCCGACAGCGAGCCCTCGCAGCGCGATGCCAATGAATGGCGCGCCCGCCTGACCGCCGCAAGCGCCGTCTAGGGGGAGCGCCCCGGGGGCGTTCGCGCCGATATCGCGCGAACGGCTCAGGAGCTCGCTGCGGCCAGCGCCGGCGAGGCGGCCAGCACCGCATCGAGCAGGCCCGGGACGCGGGCGTCCAGGTCGGCCCGGCGAAGCGTCGTCAGCTTCGTGGTGCCGGTGGGTGACTGCTGGATCACACCCGCTTCGCGGAGCACGCGAAAGTGGTGGGTGGCCGTGGACTTGCTTACGTCGAGCTTGATGCTGCCGCACGCAACCGGCGCGTCCTCGCCGGCGAGCAGCCGCACGATGTGGAGGCGATGGGGATCGCTGAGCGCGTGCAGCACTCCGGCAAGCTCGATCTCATCGCGGTCGGGGTGGTAGAGCTTCATGGTCTGGTACGACGATTATCGAACAATATGATACGGTATTCATCGTACCAGCAAACGAGAGGAACCGGAATGGCCCAGCGGGTGCAACCAGCGGTCGCTCAAACGGCAGGACAGCGGCGCTCCGGCGCTCCGGCGCTGCGTTTGCCGCGCGGCTCGAACGCGGTGCTCGCGCTCGTCTGCCTGGCCCAGTTCATGGTCATCCTCGACGTCTCGATCGTGAACGTCGCGCTGCCGTCGGTCCGCGCCGGGCTCGGCTTCTCGACGACCGGTCTGCAGTGGGTGGTGAACGCCTACACGATCACCTTCGGCGGCTTTCTGATGCTCGGCGGGCGCGCGGCCGACCTGCTCGGGCGCCGGCGCGTGTTCCTCGCCGGCACGACGCTGTTCAGCCTCGCTTCGCTGCTGTGCGCCCTGGCCAGCTCGCGCGGGCTGCTGGTGGGCGCGCGGGCGCTTCAGGGCCTCGGTGGCGCGGTCATCTCTCCCGCGAGCCTTTCGATCCTCACGACCACCTTCGCCGAGGGCGCTCCGCGCAACCGGGCACTTGGGGTGTGGGGCGCGATGGCGGGGCTCGGCGGCGCCTGCGGCGTGCTGCTGGGAGGACTGCTCACCCAGGGGCTCGGGTGGCCGGCCATCTTTCTGATCAACGTGCCGGTCGGAATCGCGGTCATCATCGCCAGTCGCCGGGTCGTGCCCGAGAGCCGGCGCGAGGACATGCCGAGGCACTTCGACGTCGCCGGCGCGGTGCTCGTCACGTCGGGTCTCGTCGTCGCCGTCTACGGCATCGTCCGCGCTGAGGCCCTCGGCTGGGGCGCGGCCGGCGTGCTCGTCCCGCTGGCTCTCGCCGCGCTCCTGCTGGGGCTGTTCGCGCTCGTCGAGGGCCGCTTCGCCAGCGCCCCGCTGATGCCGCTTGCGATCTTCCGCATGCCGCGCCTGCGGGCTGCGAACCTGGTGATCGCCCTGTTGTACTCGGCGGTGTTCGCGATGTGGTTCTTCCTCACGCTGTACCTCCAGGAGGTGCTCGGCTACAGCGCGATCCGCGCGGGCTTGTCGTTCCTGCCGATGACGTTGAGCATCGTTGCGACCTCAGCGCTCGCACCGCGCCTGGTGGCCCGCTTCGGCGTGCGCCCGGTGCTGACCGCGGGCATGCTGAGCGCCGCCGCGGGTCTTGCGCTGTTGATCGGCGTGCGCCCGGGCGGGAGCTACTTTCAGACCGTGCTGCCGGGCGGCGTGCTCGGAGCGGCCGGCCTCGGGCTTTCGCTCGTGCCGGCGACGATCGCCGCCGTGCAGGGTGTCACGAGCGCCCAGAGCGGGCTCGCGTCCGGGCTTCTGAACACCTCGCGGCTGGCCGGAGGAGCACTCGGGCTGGCCGTGCTCAGCACGCTGGCCGCCTCCCACACGAAGAGTCAGCTCGTCCACGGTGCCTCCGCCCTGAGCGCGCTCAGCAGCGGCTATCAGCTCGCCTTCGGCGTGGGCGCGCTGATCTGCGTGGCGGGGGCGGTCGCGACGGCCGTGCTCCTGCGTCCGGTCGCCTCGAGGGCGGCCGCGAGCGAGCCCTCATCCGGCGCCGCGAGCCCTCAGCCCGGTCAGGCCGCCTGAGCGCACGCGCAGCCGCCACGGCCCGAGCGTGCTCGTCTGAGGCCACAGCGACCCGGCGGGGTAGGGTTGGCGCCTGCCGGTCGCACCAAATCGAACGCCGTCGCGGAATGTTGTGCCGGTTAGGTTCCAATGTTGCCCAGCCTTGATCATCGCCGTGCCTCCGCAGTGCTCTGTGGCTCGCTGCTCCTCGGCGTCCTCGGCGCCGGGGCCGGCGCGCAGGTCGCGGGCGCCGCGCGCTACCCGGCAGGCGCGTCGCGGCCCTCGATCCGTCCGCTCGCGTCCGAATTCGCGCACGCGGCGCACGCGCCGGGCTCCGCGCGGCCCGCGAGCTCGCCCGGCGGCGCCGCCGCTCCGGGCTCGGCCGGCGTCTCGGCCGAAAAGGCTCGAAAGCCGGCGCTGCACGGTGATCCCAAGCGGGCGCTCGTCGCCTTCCAGGCAATGCAGAAGGCCTACTACGTCAAGGGCAAGGGCCTCTATGTGGGCGAACCGTACTCCTACATGTGGCCCTTCTCGCAGGCGCTGGCCGCCACCGTGAGCATGGCCAACGTCCCGCACCTTGGCATCTCGCTCACGCCCGAACTGCGCGCGCGCCTCGTGGGACTGCACGACTACCTGGACACCTCCAACTCCGGTGCCCCGGAAGGGACGTTCACGAGCACGCTGCCCGCCTTCGATGGAGCGGTGGCCCCTCCGGTGGGCGCGGGCGGTACCAAGTACTACGACGACAACGACTGGATCGGGATCGAGCTCGCGCGTCTGTATGAGCTCAGCCGCAGCCCCTCGCTGCTACAGGGCGCCGAGACGATCATGGCCTTCGAGATGGCGGGCTGGCAGAGCAACCCCGAACTCGGCTGCCCGGGCGGCGTGCCGTTCTCGAACGCCGCAGCGAACAGCGAACGCAACACCGTCACCACCGCTCCCGCCGCCGAGCTCGCCACCCAGCTCTACCGCATCACCCGCAACGTCGAGTATCTGCGGTTCGCGGTGATGGCCTACCTGTGGGTGCGCCAGTGCCTGCTTCAGCCGAGCGGCCTCTACGCCGACCACGTCAGCCGCAAGGGCGTCGTCGAACCGATGCTGTGGAGTTACAACCAGGGCACGATGATCGGCGCCGGCACGCTGCTCTACGAGGCCACGGGGAACCCGGGATACCTGTTCCAGGCCCGTCAGACGGCGAAGGCCGCGCTCGCCTACTTCACGCCCGAACGGCTCGGCGCGGAGATCCCCTTCTTCCCGTCCATCTACTTCCGCAACCTGCTCTACCTCGACTCGGTCACCCGCGAAGCGCCCGGCCCGACGATCGCCCAGGGCTACGTCGACTACGCCTGGCAGCACCTGCGCCTGAAGAACGACCTGTTCGTCGCCGGATCGCCACCCTCGGCGCAGCTGCTCGTGCAGGCCGCGATCGTGCAGATCTACGCGCTGTTGTCCTCGCCCGCGAAGAGCTACTTCTAGGTTCCCCCTCGCAAAGGGCGTGCCTCGCTAGACTCGCGTGCCGATGGCCCAATCCGAGGATGACCTGTTCGGCGACGAGCACGTTCGCGTCTACCGCGAAACCGACGGCGAGCGTGGCTATCACTGGCGCGGGACGACGGTCCTGCTGCTGACCACGACGGGGCGGAGCTCCGGCGAGCCGAGGACGACGCCCCTGATTCACCGCACCGACGGTGATCGCTGGGTGGTCGTGGCGTCGAAGGGGGGCGCGCCGGAAAACCCGAGCTGGTTTGAGAACCTCAAGGCGGACCCCGACGCCACGATCCAGATTCCCGGCGAAGAGGTGCCCGTGCGCGCGGCCGCGGCCGAGGGCGAGGAGCGCAGTCGCCTGTGGTCTCTGATGGCCGAGGTGTGGCCGGCCTACGACGACTACCAGGCCAGGACCGAGCGAGAGATCCCGGTCGTCGTGCTCTCGCGGCGCTGACGGCGCCCTCGCAAGATGAGCGAGCCGTCGAGCATCGCATACGAGGTGACCGGCCGCATCGCCCGGATCACGCTCGACCGCCCGGAGCGCGGCAACGGGATCACCCGCGGCCTCCTCTCAGAGCTCGAGCGCCGTGTCGAGCAGGCCGATCTCGACCCGGCCGTGCACGTGATGCTGCTGTCCGGCAACGGCAAGGGCTTCTGCGGGGGATATGACCTCGTCGAGTCGGCCGAGGGCCAGGGACGAATGGGAGGGGAGGGGGAGACGCCAGCGCCCGGTTCGCCGCTCGACCCGAGCGTGATGGCCGCCAACCACGACCCCGCGGGCACGTGGGATCCGATGGTCGACTACGCGATGATGAGCCGCAACGTCCGCGCGTTCATGTCGCTGTTTCACTGCTCCAAGCCGGTGGTCTGCAAGGTGCACGGCTTTTGCGTCGCCGGCGGCACCGACATGGCGCTGTGCAGCGACCTGCTGATCATCGCCGCGGACGCGAAGATCGGCTATCCGCCGGCGCGCGTGTGGGGCTCGCCGACGACATCGATGTGGGCCTTCAGGCTGGGTCCCCAGCGCGCCAAGCGGCTGCTCTTCACCGGTGACTCGCTGTCGGGCGCCGAGGCGCTCGAGTGGGGCCTCGCGATCGAGGCGCCGGTCCGCGCCGAGCTCGATCAGCGCGCCGAGCTGCTCGCGGAGCGGATCGCCCGCAATCCGCTCAACCAGCTGCAGATGATGAAGCTGCTCGTCAACCAGTCCCTCTACGCCCTGGGCCTGCACCAGACCCAGATCCTCGGCACCGTCTTCGACGGGATCACGCGGCATACCAGCGAGGGCTACGCCTTTCAGCAGCGTGCAGCGCAGGTCGGCTTCAAGCAGGCGGTGCGCGAGCGCGACGAGCCCTTCGGCGACTACGGCGCCTCGACGTTTAAAGGCTGAGATGGCCTCACGCGGCGGCCATGCTCGCGTGCTGCTCGCCCGCACAGCTGCGATGCAGCGAGCTCAGGCCGCAGAACGCCTCGACGACGTCCTCGTCGAACTGCGTGCCGGCGTGGCTCCTGAGCTCCGCCAGCGCCGCATCGACGTCCGTCGCTACCCGGTAGGGCCGCTCGGAGGTCATTGCGTCGAAGGCGTCGCAGACTGTGATGATCCGCGCGCCCATCGGGATGTCCGCACCGATCAGGCCGTCCGGGTAGCCCTCTCCATCGATCCGCTCGTGGCTTGAGCGGATCAGTGGAGCGGTGCTCGCCAGCGCCGGCGCTGCCATCACGATTCGCTCGCCGATGAGGGGATGTCGGCGCATGAATTCCCACTCCTTCTCGTCGAGTGGGCCCGGCTTGTCGAGGATCGCAGCGGGGATCGCCGTCTTGCCGACGTCGTGCAAGCGCCCGGCCAGCCGCACGCGCCAAACCTCATGCTCGGGCTCGCCAAGTGCTTCGGCGACCGCGCCGGCAAACTCCGACACGCGCTCGACGTGCTCATCAAGACAGACGTTCTGCTCGGTGATCACCTGCAGAAGGGCGTCGGTGACCTGTCGGCTCGCCGATGAGCGAGTGGCCTTGTTGGCGTACATGCGCTCATCCGCCAGCGCCAGGGCCTGGGTCTCGGTGGCCGCTTCGGAGGGGATCCACACGGCGCCGTGGGAGTTGCCGATCTGCCACCCCTCGCCACTGGCGTGCAGCGCCGCGACCGCGTTGTCGAGCAACTGCTCGGCCGCATCGGGGTCGCAGCGCGCGAGCATGCAGAACTCATCGCCGCCCATCCGGTAGGCGGTCCCCACCTGCCTCGTGGCATCGGCCAGGCGGCTGCCCAGGCGGGCCAGCAGCGCGTCGCCCGCCGCGTGGCCGAATGTGTCGTTGTACTGCTTGAAGCCGTCCAGGTCGAACATGGCGAGCAGCAGCTCCTGCGCTCCGCGCGGGCGGGCCGTCTCGCGGGCGAGATCGCCGGCGAGGGCGCGCCGGTTGGCGAGGGCGGTGAGGGCGTCGGTTCTGGCCTCGACGCGGCTCTCTCCGAGCAGGGCCTGCTTTTCATCGACCAGGCGCTCGACGGCCTCGCGGGCCGCGATCGAGCGGAAGTAGAAGAACGCGAACGCCGCGACCAGCAGCAGCAGCGCCGCGGCCGTCCCGAGCTTGGTCTGTGCTCTGGCGTTGGCCGCGCGCGTGGCGTCCGCGTCGCTGATCTCGTTGAGCACTCGTGTGAGGCCGGCGGAGCGGGCGAGCAGAAGTCCCTGCAGCTCCGGGATCAGCGAGCCGGCGCCGGCCAGGCCGCCCTTTGCCAGCGCGGCGTGGTAGATCGTCATCACCACGGGCTCGATTCCGGTCAGGCTCGAACGGCCGGCCGCGAGCAGCGCCAGCGGCACACCACCCTGGGCGTGGATCGTCAGACCGCGTGCAAGAGACCCTTTGTCGGCTTCGATCGCGACCAGACTTGCGCTCGCAGAGCCGCCAGCGTCCGGGTCGGCGCTGAAGGGGGCGCTGTGCAGGTCCGCCAGGGCCAGCTTCATCGAGGCGACCTGCAGCTGCGCTTCGCGGCTCGAGCTGGCCCTGCCGACGAGCAGCCATACGGCCGCTATCGCGGACAGCGTGACCGCGAGCACCACGATCGGAGCCAGGAACTTTGAGTGGGTTCGGCGGAAGATCATCTGTGACGGCCATCGACCGCCCTCACCGCCAGCGCGACCCAGGCGTGGGCCGTGGACGCTTAGCGCCGCTTTCCGTGACTCGGGCAGCGCGCTCGAAGCGTCGTTTCCGCTCGGCCGGCCTGGCGCCGCCCTGGCCCGGTGCGGTATACAATCTCCCGCAATTCGAGGGTAGAGCCGCGGCTTGGAGCACTGCGCGTAGCGGGGGACGTAGACCGTAGGGTGCACGCCAGGAGGGCCCGTACGCCAGTCGCAGACCGGGGATCAGCACCCGTCCACATCCAGGAGAGGGGACGACAAGATGTCATTCATGCGTCGGTATCGACGTAGCTCGCGCACCAGATTGACGAGAATGTGGCAGCTGTCTGCGGTCGCGCTCGTAGCGATCGCGTTCGGCGCCTTCGCGAGCGCCGCCGCGGCAGGCGGAGGCGGAGGCGAAGGCCCGGTGAACATAGTTCGACAGGGCACACCTCCCGCCAAAATCCCGGCCAACACCCACTACTTCACGACGATTCAGGCCGCGGTCAACGCGGCGACGGCCGGCACCTGGGTGCTCATCGAACCGGGCACCTACTACGAAGAAGTGAAGGTGACCAGCGCTCAGTCAGGGATCTGGATCAGGGGCATGAACCGCAACACCGTGATCGTCGATGGCCAGCACAAAGTGGGCAACGGCATCGACATCATCAAGGCCAACAACGTGTGGGTCGAAAACCTCACGGTCCGCAACTTCGACTTCGGACCGGGCTGCCCGGACGAAGAGTGCGGCAACGACATCTGGTGGAACGGCGGCTCGGGGTCAGGCAAAATCGGTGCTCACGGCTGGTACGGGAGCTACCTCACCGCGTATGACACCGGCTTGACCGGCGGCTACGGGATATTCACCGGCAACGAGACCACCGGCTCCTGGTCGAACATCTACGCCTCGGGCTTCGCCGACTCGGGCATCTACATCGGCGCCTGTCAGGAATGCAACGCGACGGTCACCGATGCGGTGATGGAAAACAACGCCCTCGGCTACTCGGGCTCCAACGCGGGCGGCAAGCTGGCGATCGAATGGTCGCTCTTCCGCCACAACCTGGTGGGCATCGCACCCAACTCGGAAAACCCGGGCGATGGGCCCCCGCCACAGGACGGCGAATGCAACCGGCCGAACATCGAAAACCCGAACCCGACACCGATCATCACGACGACCAACATTCCACGCTGCACGGCGATCCGTGGCAACGTGATAGCCGAAAACGGCAACCTCACGGTTCCCGTCAACGGATCGACCGGTGTCGCACCGTGGGGAGCGGGCGTCGAGCTTCCGGGCGACTACGCCGATCTCGTCGAAGGGAACGTGATCTTCGGCAACCCGAACAACGGCGTGCTGGGCTTCGAGTATCCGAACCCCTTCACCCCGGAAAACGGCTTTGAAGGCACGCTCTTCTTCCAGCTGGCGGGGAACCGGATCAGCAACAACGTGTTCGTCAACAACGGCCGAAGGGGCCACGCATTCACCGGTGATTTGACGCTCGCGGGCGGCTTCAGCGAAATCTTTGGGTATCCCCCGTCGAATTCCGTGAACAACTGCGCCAGCGGCAACGCTTTCACCGATGCGACCTTCCCCGCAAGGATCCAGACGACCTGGGGTTGCCAGAACAAGACCACCCCGAGCCCCGGTGGCGGCCTGCCGGCGGTCGAATATCTCGTCGGACTGCAGGAGGAATCCAACGCAATCAGAGAAGCGGTGCCGCCCGTCGGACAGCCTGCTCCGCCACCACAGCAGAGCATGCGGAACCCGTGCGAAGGGGTACCCAAGAACCCGCTGTGCTCGTGACGCGCTAGCACGCGCTCACAGGGCGCAGGACCTGCTGGACGCCGCCGCCCCGTGCACACGGGGCGGCGGCGCTTTGTGCGCGAGGGCTTCCCCAGCCCGAGGGCTTCCCGGACGGGTGGGATTCCCAGATCCGCGGCGGGCCGCAGGCGCAGCCGGCAAAGGCGCGCGGCTAGCGAACCTGAGCGGGCGACGGCTCGCGCGATGAGACGCCGGCGTGCCGGCGCAGGAAGTGCAGCTGGTCGGCGATGGCCTGCTCGAACGGCGCACCGGTGTAGATGTCGAAGTGGCCGATCGGGTACGTGCGCACCTCGGCGCGGCCGGTCGCCCGCCAGGCGGCGTCCTGCGCGGCCTTGACGGGAGCGATCGCGTCGTGATCGGCGATCTGCACGAGGATCGGGCAGGGAAGTCGGTCAGCCTGCAGACCGGGACGGTATGAGCCTGTCCACAGGAAGATCCGGGCGGCCACCTCGTTGCGCCAGGTCGGTCCGGCCAGCGCGAGGTAGCCGGGCTCGGCGTCCGGGGTGGTCATCGCGCCGACGCTGCCGGGCGGACCCACCACCGCGACCATCACGGGCGGGCGCCCGTAGAGCGAGCCGGCGAGGTCGCGCGCGCCGGCGAGCACCGCCCTCGAGAGCAGACCGGGGCCCGCGTAGCGCACAGCGTTCAGCAGCGTCGCGAGGCCGTCCATGCCGGGCACCTGCGAGATGACCGCGGCCACGTGGCCGTCGGCGACCGCCACCGGCACGACGTGTCCGCCGGAGTAGGAGGAGCCCCACACGACGATGCGATCCGGATCGACGCCCTCCAGTGAGCGCGCGAACGCGATCGCTGAGGCGTAGTCCTCGAGCTGGCGGGGGATCGAGAGCAGCTGGCGCGGCTCGCCGTCGCTTGTGCCGAAATGCCGGTAGTCGAACGCGAGCGCATCCACGCCGGCGGCGGCGAAGCGCTGCGCGTAGGGCAGAAGCCCGGAATCGACGGTGCCGGCGAAGCCATGGGCGAGCACGACGCAGGGGCGCCGGCCGTGCTCATCGGCGAAGGCGTCGTCGGCGTCGCCGCACAGGTGGACGCCCCCGCAGCGGACGCCGCCGCTGTCGAATGAGATCTCGCTCATGCTGCAAGCCCGGAGGCCTGAAGCGCCGCGGCGCGCCCTGCCAGCGAGCGGCCCGTGGCCGCGCCGGCGCGCGCGCGGGCCTGACCGGCCGGGATCGAGCGCGTGTTGAGCTCATGCTGAAAGGCGTACCACTCGAGCTGCATGGTGTGGCGGGGCTTGTCGATGAAGTGGGCCTTGTGGAACGCCTCGTCGCGGCGGATCTCCGCTTCCATCTCGCTCTGCGGCGGCGGCGCCCAGTTGCCCGATAGCCAGCGCGCGGCGAGCTTTGACTGCAGCTCGGAGAACGGGAAGATCGTGGGAATCGGCTGGCCGAGCCCGATGAACGCGAGGTCGTCGAGCCCGGGCTTCAACATCCGCTTGTACAGTGGCAGCACGTTTTCCGGCGCCGCCAGCAGGGAGGGGTCGAAGAAGGGAAAGCTGATGTTGTAGCCGGTCGCGTAGATGATCGCGTCGACCGCCTCCACGGTCCCGTCGGCAAAGCGCACGCGGTCGCCGAGCAGCTCATCCACGTCACCCTTGCCGACCGCGTCGCCGGCACCCAGGCGCCCGAGCAGCTCACTCGAGACGGTCGGGTGGGCGTCGAGGAAGTTGTGGTTTGGGGTTGGCAGCCCGAAGTCCTCCATGCGACCGGAGAAGATCCGCGGCAACAGCCGGCTGGCTCGGCGCTGCAGGCCGGTGGGCAGCCGCGGGTTGGTCTTCACGACCTGGTCGGCGGGCCGGCCGAAGATGTACTTCGGCACCACGTACGCGCCCGAGCGGGTCGACAGAAAGACCATCTCGGACACCGTCTTGCGCGCGAGCTCGGAGACGATGTCGACGGCGCTGTTGCCGATCCCCACGACGAGCACGCGCTTGCCGTAGAGGTCGAGCGGGGTGCTCGGATCGATGTAGTCGTGCGAGTGGATCTGCGGTCCGTCGAAGGTCCCCGGAAAGCCGGGGAAGCGCGGATCCCAGTGGTGCCCGTTGCAGACCAGCAGCACGTCGAAGCTCTCGCCGGTGCCGTCGTCGAGCGTGATCTGCCAGCCCCCGTCAGGCCCGCGCTCGGCGCGCTCGACGCGCGTGTTGAAGCGGATCCGCTCGCGCAGCGCGAACGCGTCGGCGTAGTCGCGCAGCCACTCGAAGATGTGGGTGTGGTGGGGGTAGTCCGGGTAGCGGTCAGGCATCGGAAAGTCGCGAAAGGAGATCGACGGCTTGGAGATGTCGATGTGCAGCGATCGGTACGCCGAGGAGACTCCGTTGGGGTTCTGGAAGTACCAGTTGCCGCCGACCTCGTCAGAGGCCTCGAAGCAGGTGTAGGGCACGCCGAAGTCCGCGAGCGCCTTGCCGGCCGTGAGCCCGCTCACACCGGCTCCGATCACGCACACCGACGGAAGCTCACCCATGCGCTGAATCCTAACGCCAGCTCCCGGCCGCGGCGATCGACGGCGCGTCCGGCCGCGGGATCCGTTGGGCGTCCATCTGTCGAGATCGGCCTAAAGGGACGGCTCCGGTCTGTCGAAAAGAGCAAGGAAAGCTGCAATTCGTCAGCGAACCTGTCCAGCTCACGGCCTTAGCCCTGGAGGACCGAGAATGCGATCTTTTTTCATCAGCGACAACGTGGCAGTCGAACACATGCGGGACGGCGACCTTGCCATCGTCGCCATGGGCGGCGAGCTCGACTATGAGGCCAGCCCGCAGCTGAGAGCGCGCCTGGTCGGCGCGATCAAGGCGGGAGGACGGCGTCTGGTGCTCGACCTCTCGGATGTCACGTTCATCGACTCGACGGCGATCGGCGTTCTCGCCGGTACCGTCGCGAGGTTGGACGACGCCGGCGGCGGCTCGCTTGCCGTCGTGTCCACAAACGAGAAGGTCCTGCAGATCTTCGAGATCACCGGCCTCGACAGCGTAATCGCGCTGCACAGCTCCCGCGAGGAGGCAGTCTCGGCGTTCTCCCTGGCGGGCTGACATGAGCACACCGGCCAAGAACGGCGCTAACAACGGTGCTGGGAGTCACAGCGAAAGCGAACTGCAGCTGCCGGCCGAGCGCTCGGAACTGGGCGCCGCCCGCAAGTACGCCGCAGACGTGGCCGCGGAGTTCGGCTTCGATGCCGACACCTGCTTCGAGTTCGTGTTCGCGGTGAACGAGGCGGTCACGAACGCGATTCGCCACGGCGCCTCCGACGAGAACGGGCAGATCCACCTGAGCATCGTCGCCGACGCCGAGCGGCTGACCTTCTCGGTGCGCGACCGGGGCACCTTCGTGATGCCGGTCCTGGACGGCTCGGTTAGCGCCGAGCACGGCCGCGGCCTAGCCCTCATGGCCAGCCTTGTCGACGAGGTGCAGCTTGAGATCGAGCCGGGAGGCACCACCGTTCGTCTGTCGAAGGCGCGCACATGACCGTCCCCCTCGCAAGCCCACATCCCGGCTGAGGATGGTGCGCTTGCGATCCAGCCCCCTGAGCACGGCGGTGAGGATCCTCGCCATCGGCGTCTGCGCGATCCCCCTCGCCGCCGGCTATGCCGATGCGCGCTCGGTCGCGCCGTCGCGCCCGCCGGTCGCTCGTTTGGCCGACAGCGCCTGGCAGGGACGGCAGTCGCCGCGCGCGGCGTTCCCGTCGCACGACAGAAACGCCCCACCCCCGCCGCCGGCGCAGCCCGCGACAAAGGTTCAACCCGCGCCTCAGAGCGCTCCTGTGGGCGGCCCGCCGCCGCCGGATCGGTCTCCAGCGGCCGGGCGATCGCCGCGCCGCGATCCCGGCCACGGAGAAGGGCCGCCCCAGGACGGTCGCTGGCATGGCCAGCGCTCCTCCGGCGCCGGCGGCTCGCAGCAGCCGGTGTCCCCGAGCAATGGAGATTCCTCCGGCGCGGCCTCGGCTGCGGGCTCCGCGGTGGCCGGGGGCGCCGGCAAGGCCGCTGCTCAGGATTCCGGCGGCGCCGGCAACTCCCGTGGCGGCGCTGACTCCCGCGCGGCCGGCAACGGCCGCGGTGGGGGAACTCGCCATCGCTCGCGCAAGCCGTCCGGCCCCTCCGGCGGCTCCTCCGGCGGCTCCTCGAACGGCTCCTCGAACGGCTCCTCCACCGGGTCATCCCACAACCCGGCCAAGACCTCGCCGAGCTCATCGAACGGCGCCGGATCGCAGGGCACCTCGGGCTCAGCGGCCACCTCTGCCGCGCCGAGCGCCCCGCCGAGCGCCGCGCCGAGCGCCCCCGCCACGGTCGCAACCACGGTTCCACCCTCCCAGGGCACCGGCGCGGCCGCCCCGACGATCTTGAACAGCAGCGCCCAGCCTCCTCACGGCTCGAGCCCGGCCGCGCACTCGGGCGTCAGGGGTGCGAGGGCGCGCCGCGGTGCGTCTGGAGGCGGCGGCGGGGCCGCGGGCCTGCCGGCGAGCGCGGGCACCGCCCTGGCCGCCTTCACGCAGGCCGCCTCACCCTCGGATCGTGCGCCGCGCCCCCGTTCGCGCCCGGCGTCGCAGGAGTCGAGCAATCCTCTGGCGAAGCTCGGCGGGCAGATACCGCTGCCGATCCCGGTCCCGGACTGGAGCAAGCCGATCATCATCGCGCTGCTGCTCCTGGCGCTGTGGTTCGGCGTCCGCTCTCGCCTCGCCGCCGTTCGCGCCCGCCGGCTCGAGCGCCAGCGCACGCTGCTGCTGCGCGACGTCGGTGCGATGCAGGCCGCGCTCGTGCCCGAGGTCCCCGCGCTGCTCGGCGGCCTGGCTGTCTCGGTCGCCTACCGGCCGGCAGAGGGACCCGCCGCGGGTGGCGACTTCTACGACGTGTTCGCCCCCGAGCCGGGCAAGGTGGCGATGATGCTCGGAGACGTCGCCGGACACGGGCATGCCGCACTGACTCACGCGGCGCTCACGCGCTACACGCTGCGCGCCTACCTGCAGGCGGGACTCGAGCCGCGCGCGGCTCTAGCGCTCGCCGGCCGGGTGCTCGCCGATCCACTGGGGGAGCGTTATGCAACGGTCGCGGTCGGCGTCTACGACGGCTCGCGCAACGAGCTGACCTATGCCCTCGCGGGCCATCCTCCGCCGATCATGCGCGGGGTGCAGGCGCGCGAGCCGTTGACCGTCTGCTCCTCTCCGCCGGTCGGATGGGGCGCGCCGACGGGACGTCGCCAGACGACCGTGTCGCTTCCCCTGGGCGCAGCGGCGTGCTTCTTCAGCGATGGCCTGATCGAGGCGCGCAGCGACGGTGAGCTGCTGGGGCGCGAGCGCCTGCGCGAGATCCTCGCCGGCCTCGGCTCCGAGCCCGCGGCCAGCGACGTGCTCGAGCACGTGCGCGCGGCGGCCGAAGGCGCACCCGACGACATGGTCGCGTGCGTGCTTGCACCGGAGCAGGCGCTCGGCGAGGCGCGCATCCACGTCGAGGAACTCGAGGCCGATCCCCAGGCGCTCTGCAAAGACGACGTACGGCGCTTCCTCGAGGAGTGCCAGGTTCCGGCGAGCGAGATCGCGAGCACGATCGATCACGCGCGCGCGATCGCCGACTCCTGCGGGAGCGCGCTGCTGCGTGTCGAGCTCGGGGCGGACGGCTCGACGGTCACGGCCACCGCGCCGGGCGGCGCTTCGCCGCAGAGCGATTCCCCAGGTGCAGAGCACAGCACAGGTGAGCCGCTGCTGGAGGCGCTGCTGGCGGGCTGAAGTCCTCGGCTTGCGTATTGGCGTACGCTTGCGCGGACCATCGCTGGCGCACCGTCGCCAGCAACGATTCGGAGGAAGAGACATGCCGCAGACCCGCCGTGCGAAGCAGGCCGGCAGCGCAGCGCTTGACCGTTTGCGCGCCTCGATCGACGCCGCTGAAAACGCGCTGAAGGATCTGCAGGGCGAGGTGAGCCGCGACTCACGCGACCTGCTCAAGGACATCGGTAAGACGCTCAGGGCGACTCAGCGGAACCTGACCCGCAGCCGCCGGCGGATCGCCAAGGACATCGAGCACCTCGAACATGCACTGGTGAAAGGCAAGGCGCCCGCGCGTGCGGGCGCAAACGCTACGGCGAGCTCGGCGCGCGCGAGCGCGAGCAAAACCGCACGCAAAAAACGCGCGAGCAAACGCACCACGACGAAACGCGCGACGGCCAAAGCCGCGAGTGCAAAAAGCACGACCGCGAAAAGCACGACGGCGAAACGCACGACCGCGAAACGCACGACGGCAAAACGGGGCGCCCCCAAACGGAGGGCGAAAGCCGCCAAAGTCAGCTGAGGCCGGGCGCGCGACGCCGGGTCCAGCCGCCGGCGGTGGCCCGGCCTTCGCGCACGGTGCGATGGCGCAGGCGCCGCCGGCAGGTACGACGTGCCTGTGGGAAAGCTCCGCTGGGCGTAGTCTGTTTGACCCATGACCGCTGAGGCCACCGCCACAGGGTCGCCGGTCGCGCCGCTGTGGGGCGAGCTGCGCTACAGCAGTGAGCTCGCCCGTCTGTTGGCGGATCGCGCGTGGCGCACCCCCGCGCGCCGGCGCGACGCTCCCCCGGTGCTGTTGATCCCCGGCTTCATGGCCGGCGATTCCTCGATGACCGTGCTGAAGCGCTGGCTGCGACGGGGCGGACATCGGGTCTCGACCAGCGGCATCCGCGCCAACGTCGACTGCGCCGAGCGGGTCGTGGGCCGGGTCGAGCCGCGGCTTCGTGCGCTCGCCGTCGACAGCGGCCAGCCGGTGTTCCTGATCGGGCAGAGCCGGGGCGGCACGATCGCCCGCTCGCTGGCCGTGCGCAATCCCGAGATCGTCTCCGGGCTCGTGATGCTGGGATCGCCGGTGTGCGATCCGCTCGCGGTCTCCGCGCCGGTGCTGCGGACCGTGCGCTGGATGGCATGGCTCGGCGACCGCGGGTTTCCCCGCCTGTTCTCGAGGACCTGCGCGGAGGGCGATTGCTGCGCTCGGTTTCGCGACGATCTGACGGTGCCGCTGGCGTCGCACATCGAGGCCGTCGCCGTGCATTCGCGCAGTGACGGGATCGTCGACTGGCGCGCGTGCCTTGACCCTCACGCCGAGCCCGTCGAGGTCAGCTCGAGCCACTGCGGGATGGCGGTCCATCCAGAGGTCTACCGGATGCTCGAGCACGTGCTCGACACCGAGAAGGAGGGCGCATGGAGTGGATGAGCCCGATCGACTCGTCGTTTCTGCACATCGAGAACGACACGACGCCGATGCACATCGGCGGAGTGAGCATCTTCGAGGGTCCGCCGCCGCGCTTCGAGGACCTGCGCGCGATGGTCGCGAGCAAGCTCGAGCTGGTGCCCCGCTACCGCCAGAAGGTGCGCTTCGTTCCGCTGGCCGCGGGCTCGCCGGCGTGGATCGACGATCCGCACTTCAGCCTGGACTACCACATGCGCCACACGGCGATCCCGGCTCCCGGCACCGAGGGTCAGCTGCGGCAGATGGCGGCGCGCGTGTTCTCGCAGCACCTCGACAGGAACAAGCCGCTGTGGGAGCTGTGGGCGGTCGAGGGTCTGACCGAGGGACGCTGGGCGCTGCTGTCGAAGGTTCATCACTGCATGGTCGACGGTGTCGCCGCGACCGACCTGATGTCGGTGATGTTCTCTGATGAGACGACCCGCGCGGGCGGCGAGCAGTGGTCGCCGGGGCCGGAGCCCTCATCGATCGAGGTTCTCGTGAGGACGCTCGTGCGCCGTGCGAGCCCCGCCGGGCAGTTGGACGCGCTCCAGAACGCGCTGCGCACACCCAGGGAAACGCTACGTTCGTTCGGCGAGATCGCGCGGGCGACGATCTCGGCGGGGCGCACCCTGCGTCCGGTGGCGCCCTCCTCGCTGACCGGCCCGATCGGCCCCCACCGCCGCTGGAGCTGGGCGCAGGCGCGCCTCACCGACGTAAAGGAGGTCCGCGTCAGTCTCGGCGGCACCGTCAACGACGTCGTGCTGACGCTGATCACGAACGGCTTTCGCGAGCTGCTCGAATCGCGCGGCGAGGAGGTCACGCCGGATCGCGTGATCCGCACGATGGTTCCCGTGTCGGTGCGCCGGCGCGGGGAGCAGGGGGTCTACAACAATCGCGTCTCGGCGGTGTTCGCGGGCCTGCCGGTGGGGCGGACCGACCCGGTCCAGCGCCTCGCGCAGATCCGGGCGGAGATGGACGGGATCAAGCAGTCCAAGCAGGCCGTCGCGGGCGACGTGCTGACGTCGATGTCCGGGTTCGCGCCGCCGATGCTGCTGGCGCTCGGAAGCCGGCTGGTGACGCTGTCGCCGCGCTTGAACATGCACACGGCCACGACCAACGTGCCGGGACCCCAGCAGCCGGTGCAGACGCTCGGCCGGCGCATGCTCGAGTCCTACCCGTTCGTGCCCGTCGTGGGGTCAATCCGCATCGTGGTGGCGATCTTCTCCTACGACGGCGGCCTCTACTTCGGGATCACCGGCGACTACGACGGCGCCCCGGACATCGATGCGCTGGCGGCGGGCATCGAGCACGGGATGGACGATCTGCTCGCCCTCGTTCAGCCCGCGAAGTCCGCGACTCGCAACGGCGGCAAGCCGCGCGGCGCGGCGAAGAAGAAAGCCGCGAAGGCGGGGCGGGCGGGATCGAAGCGGCGCTCGGAGAAGGCGGTCAAGTGAAGCTCGCGACGTTCGCGAGCCCCTCACAGGCGGCGGCCGTGGGCGTCGTCGAGGACGACAGCGTGATCGCGCTGCAGGCGGCGCACGAGCTGCAGCGCGGAGGGCCCTCTCCGGCGCTCGCAGACATGCTCGCGTTGATTCGCGGCGGGCCCGAGGCGCTCACGCTCGCCGCGGAGCTGGCGCGCGAGGCGCCGGTGGAGTGCCGCGAGGAGCTCGCCGCGGTGCGGCTGCTCGCGCCGCTTCCCGAGCCGGCGCAGATCCGCGACTTCCTCTGCTTTGAGGAGCATCTGAAGAACTCGTTCGCGCAGGCGGCCAAGCTCACGGGCCAGGCGCACGAGATCCCGGCGGTCTGGTATCAGCAGCCGATCTACTACAAGGCCAATCGCTTCTCGGTGAACGGCCCCGACTGCGACGTCGTGTGGCCGTCGTATTCGGAGGTGATGGACTACGAGCTCGAGCTGGCCTGCGTGATCGGGAGCGGCGGGCGGGACATTCAGAGCACCGACGCCGGCGAGCACATCTTCGGCTTCACGATCTTCAACGACGCCTCCGCGCGCGACGCCCAGATGGTCGAGATGGGCGGGCAGCTGGGACCGGCGAAGGGCAAGGACTTCGACAGCGGGAACGTGTTCGGCCCGTGGATCGTCACGCCCGAGGAGCTCGGGGATCCCTACGCGCTCGAGATGGTGGCGCGCGTCAACGGCGAGGAGTGGAGCCGCGGCAACTCGGCGAGCATGCACCACCGCTTCGAGGACATGATCGAGTTCGTCTCGCGCTCGGAGACCCTTCATCCGGGGGAGATCCTCGGCTCGGGAACGGTCGGCAGCGGCTGTGGTCTTGAGCAGGGTCGCTTCCTCTCCGACGGTGATGTGATCGAGCTCGAGGTGGCCGGCATCGGCGTGCTGCGAAACCGGTTCGTCAAATGAGCTACGCCGCCGGCCTGCAGGAGGTCGGCGACGGCCTGTATGCGTACCTGCAGCCGGACGGCGGCTGGGGCTGGAGCAATGCCGGGCTGATCGTCGACGGCGAGGCGACGCTGCTGGTGGACACGCTGTTCGACCTCGCCCTCACCGAGCGGATGCTCAAGAGCATGCGCGACGCGGTGCCGGCGGCGGCGCGCATCGACACGCTCGTGAACACGCACGCGAACGGGGATCACTGTTACGGCAACCAGCTCGTCGGCGGCGCCCGGATCCTCGCCTCGGAGCGGACTGCGGCGGAGATGCCCGAGCTTCCGCCTGCCGCGATGCTCGCGCTGATCGAGCAGGCGCCGCAGATGGGCGAGCTGGGCGCGTTCTTTCTCGAATGCTTCGCCAAGTTCGACTTCTCGGGGATCGAGCTGGCGCTGCCCGATGAGACCTTCAACGGCCGGCTCGAGCTGGCGGTCGGCGATCGCGCGCTCGAGCTGATCGAGGTCGGTCCCGCGCACACGCGCGGGGACACGCTCGTGCACGTGCCCGGCGCGCGCGTGCTGTTCTCCGGAGACATCCTCTTCTCTGAGGCCCATCCGATCGTGTGGGCCGGCCCGGTGTCGAACTGGATAGCCGCCTGCGAGCGGATTCTCGCGATGGACGTCGAGGTGATCGTGCCCGGGCACGGCCCGCTCGCGGGTCCTGCGGGGGTGCGCGAGCTGAAGGCGTACTTCGAGTATCTCTACGAGCAGGCGCGGGCCCTCCGCGACGAGGGGATGACCGCGCCCCAGGCCGCGCGCGCGATCTCGCTCGAGCGCTGGTCGGATTGGGGGGAGTCAGAGCGGCTGGTCGTCAACGTGTCGAACATCTACGCCGAGCTCGCCGGCGATCCCGAGCCGCTGAACGCTGTGGTCTGCTTCGAGCAGATGGCCGAGCTGGCGCGCTCGCGCTGAGCGCAGCCGGCCGGCCGGCCGGCCGGCCGGCCGGTGCCCGCCCTGCCAGGGCTTCGACGGCGATCGGCGCTACTCGAACTCCGGCGCGACCCACCCCGGCATGATCTCCGGCAGCCCGTCGCTGACGCGGTCTGAGAAGCGCGCCGGGCGCTTCTCGAGGAAGGAGGTGACGCCCTCGACGGCATCGGCCGACTGGCCGCGGTAGAGCATGCCCCGGGAGTCGGCGCGGTGGGCGATCATCGGGTGCTCGGCACCGAGCATCCTCCACAGCATCCGCCGCGCCAGCGCGACCGAGACCGCAGCCGTGTTCTCGGCGATCTCACGCGCGAGGTCCCGCGCCGCATCGAGCAGCTCGGCGGGCGCGTGAAGGCTTCGCAGGAGGCCACCCTCGAGTCCCTCCTGCGCGGAGAACACGCGTCCCGTGGCGACCCACTCCATCGCGCGGCTGATGCCGACGACGCGGGGGAGGAACCAGCTCGAGGCGGCCTCGGGGATGATCCCGCGGCGGGCGAACACGAAGCCCATGCGGGCGTCCTCGGAGGCGAGGCGGATGTCCATCGGCAGCGTCATCGTCGCGCCGACGCCGACGGCGGGACCGTTGATCGCGGCGATCACCGGCTTGGTCGAGGCGAACACCCTGAGTGTGAACTGGCCGCCGTTGTCGCGTGGCACCGGCCCCGCACTCGCGCCCTCGCGCTTACGGTAGTCGAACGTCTCACCACCGCCACCGAGGTCCGCGCCCGCGCAGAAGCCGCGGCCGGCGCCGGTGATGATGATGACGCGGACATCGTCGTCGGCGTCGGCGCGGTCGAACGCCTCGATCAGCTCCGTGCCCATCGTCGCGGTCCACGCGTTGAGACGCTCGGGACGGTTCAGCGTGATCGTGAGGATGCCCTGTGAGAGCTCGGTGGTGATCTGCTCGAAGTCCATGAAGGGCGTCCTCTCGCGAGTTTGCGATTGTATTTGGCCGGTGCCGGGCGCGACGATAGACGAGTTGGTGCTCGCCGACGAGGCCGAGCGCTGGGCGGCGCTCGGGTTCACGGTGGCGGGGGAGAGCCTGCAGCTCGCGAGCGTGCGGCTGGCGTTCAGCGATCGCGAGGCGCCCCGAGGGATCGTCGGGTGGTCGTTGCGGGGGATCTCCCACACCGAGCTCGACGGGCTGAGGACGAGCGTGTCCGAGCGGCCGATTCCGCCTGCCGCTGAGGCGCACCCGAACGGCGTGCTCGCGATCGACCACGTCGTCGCGATCTCACCGGCGTTCGAGCGCAGCGTCGCGGCGCTGGAGGCCGCCGGTCTCGATCTGCGCCGCGTGCGCGAGGAGCCGACGCCGGCGGGGGCGCCGCGCCAGGCGTTCTTCCGGCTCGGAGCTGAGATCCTCGAGCTGGTGGCGGAGCCCGAGGACGTCGTCGCGCGCTCCGGCGGGCCGGAGCGGCCGGTGCGTTTCTGGGGGCTCGCGCTGCGGGTTTCAGACCTCGAGCGCACCGTCGAGAAGCTGGGCGAGCACGTGGGGGCGATCCGCCCCGCGGTCCAGCCGGGACGACGGATCGCGACCGTACGGCGATCGGCCGGTGTGTCGATCCCGCTGGCGCTGATGAGCGAGCCCGAGCGCCCGGCGCCGGGCGCGGTGTCCTGAGGGCGGGTGCCTGAGGCAGGCCGAGGCCGGCGGACCCGGACCCGGACCGATACCGTCCGGAGCATGGCCACGGGCAGCCCGGCGTCGGTGAAGCGGCTGACTTTGATCGCCTGCATTCTCGGCTCGGGGATCGTGTTCCTCGACGGCACCGTCGTGAACGTCGCGCTGCCGAGGATCCAGATCGCGCTCGGGGGCGGGCTGGCGGCGCAGCAGTGGATCGTGAACGGCTATCTGCTGACGCTCAGCGCGCTGATCCTGATCGGCGGCTCGCTGGGCGACCTGTATGGGGAGCGGCGGGTGTTCGCGATCGGCGTGGCAGGCTTCGGGGTCGCCTCGCTCGGGTGTGCGCTGTCGCCGTCGATCGGCGTGCTGGTGATCGCCCGCGCCGTGCAGGGCGTCGCCGGCGCGCTGCTCGTGCCGAGCTCGCTGGCGGTGATCATGAACACGTTTGACGAAGACGAGCGCGGGGGGGCGATCGGCAGCTGGACCGCGTGGGGCGCGATCGCGGGGGTGCTCGGACCGCTCGTCGCAGGCGAGCTGCTCGCGATCGGGTCCTGGCGCTTGATCTTTCTGATCAACATCCCCCTGGCGGCCGTGTGCGCCGTGCTGATCCTCGTGGCCGTCCCCGAAAGTGCACCCCGCGGGCGCGGTTCTCGCCGGGTTGACCTGCCGGGTGCGCTCCTGTGCGCGGGCGGGCTCGGGGGGTTCGTGTTCGCGCTGATCGAGCAGCCGCGGCTCGGCTGGGGGAGCCCGGCCGTGTTCATCCCGCTGGTCGGCGGGATCGTGCTGCTCGGCGGTTTCCTTGCGTATGAGGCGCGCGCCTCAGACCCGATGCTGCCGCTGGGGCTGTTCCGCCGTCGCAACTTCTCGGCCGGGAACATCGAGACCTTCTCGATGTATGCGGGCCTCTCGATCCTGTTCTTCTTCCTGGTGCTGTTCCTGCAGCAGATCGGCGGCTACACGCCTCTGCAGAGCGGCCTTGCGACGCTGCCGGTGACCGTGATCATGTTCGTGCTGTCGCGGCGCTTCGGTGCTCTGGCCGATCGCCTCGGGCCGCGCATGTTCATGGGCGGCGGCCCGCTCGTGGCCGCCGTGGGGCTGCTCCTGTTCCAGCGCGTGAGCCTGAAGGTCGACTACGTCTCTGAAGTGCTCCCCGCGCTGCTGGTGTTCGCGGTGGGGCTGTCGATGACCGTCGCGCCGCTGACGGCGGCGGTGCTGGCCGGGGCGGGCAAGGAGCAGTCGGGTATCGCCTCCGGCGTGAACAACGCAATCGCCCGCGTGGCGGGACTGCTTGGCACGGCGGCACTCGGGGCGATCGTGGCGGCTTCGTTCGCCTCGACGCTCGAGAGCCGGCTGGCGGGCACGACGCTGGGAGCCTCGGCGCGCGTCGCGCTCGAGCAGGCCAAGCGGTTGCCGCTCGGGCGCCCGTCGGTGCATGGGCTGCCGCCCGCCCAGGGGCGGGCGCTCACCGCCGCCGCCGAACAGGCCTCGCTGCACAGCTTCCACCTGGGGATGATGATCGCCGCAGCGCTGGTCGCGGCGGGGGGCGTGGTGGGGGTGGTGGGGATTCGCAACCCCAGCAAACTGGTGCACGCGGCGTCCTGCCCCGCCGGCTCCCTGGTCGGAGCCAGCAGCGAGGTGTCAGAGCCGCCGCGCGGGCTTCCGCTCGAGGCTCAGCCGACGGGCTCGCGCGCGTAGGCGCGCATCGCATCGATGATCGGGCCGAGCCGGCGCCCGCGGGTGGTGAGCCGGTACTCCACGGTGGGGGGGCTCGAGGGGATCACCGTGCGCTCGATCAGCCCCGCCGCCTCGAGGTCGCGCAGGCGCTCGACGAGCATCCGCGGGGAGATGCCCGCGACGGCGTCGGAGAACTCGTTGAAGCGCAGCGCCCCGGTGAGGGCGGCGTAGATGATCGATAGCTGCCAGCGGCGCTCGAGGAGGTCCGCGGTCTGGCGGACCTCCTCGGGGACGGGCTCACATCTACGCGTGCGCGACATCGCGAGCCGGCTCCAGTGCGCGGTCGAGGACCTCCTGGACGGTCATCACCGGGTGGAAGGTCATCTGCTTTCTGACCTCCTCGGGGATCTCATCCAGATCGCCGCGGTTTCGCTCCGGCAGGATCACGTCGGTCAGACCGGCAGCGTGGGCGGCCAGCGCCTTCTGCTTGAGCCCGCCGATCGGCAGCACGCGTCCCTGCAGCGTGACCTCGCCGGTCATGCCGACCGTGTGCTTGACCGGTCGTCCGGACAGCAGCGAGGCGAGCGCGGTGACCATCGTCACGCCCGCGCTCGGGCCATCCTTGGGGATCGCGCCGGCGGGAACGTGCACGTGGAACTCGCGGTTCTCGAATGAGCCCTCGTCGATGCCCAGCTCCTCGGCGTGCCCGCGGACGTAGGAGAGGGCGATTCGCGCCGACTCCTTCATGACGTCGCCGAGCTGACCGGTGAGCACGAGGCTCGAGCTTCCGCCGCCACTCTTCATGGCGGTGGCCTCGACGAACAGCACGTCTCCGCCAGCACCGGTGACGGCCAGTCCGGTGGCGACGCCCGGTGTCGCGGTCCGCGCCGCGGACTCCTGGAAGTACTTCTGGCGTCCGAGCGCGTCGCGCACGGCCTCCACGTCGATCGTCACGGGGGCCTGCTTTGCGGCCTTGGTGGTCTTGGTCTTTTTGGCGGGCCTCTTCTCGCTCTCAACAGCGACCTTGCCGTTGTCCTTGCCCGACGCCTTTGCGGCGTCCGCCTCGGCTGCCTTCGGCTGCCCGTCGCTCTCGTCGCGGACCTGCGCGGAGGCGATCCTCGTCGCCGTCTTCCTCAGCACCGTGCCGAGCTCGCGCTCCAGGTTTCGCACGCCCGCCTCGCGGGTGTACTCCGAGATGATCGTGCGCAGCACCTCATCAGAGATCTGGACCTCGTCCTCGCGCAGGCCGTTGCGGTCGCGCTGGCGCGGCCACAAGTAGCCCTTGGCGATGGCGAGCTTCTCATCAGTGGTGTAGCCGTCGAAGCGGATCACCTCCATGCGGTCAAGCAGCGGTCCGGGGATCGTGTCGGCGACGTTGGCGGTGGCCAGGAACATGACCTGGGAGAGGTCGAGCTCGACGTCGAGGTAGTGGTCTCTGAAGGAGTGGTTCTGGGCGGGGTCGAGCACCTCGAGCAGGGCCGAGGAGGGGTCTCCGCGCCAGTCGGCGCCGACCTTGTCGACCTCGTCCAGCAGGATCACCGGGTTCATCGTGCCGGCGTCGCGGAGCGCTCTGACAAGACGACCGGGGAGCGCGCCGATGTAGGTGCGCCGGTGCCCGCGGATCTCGGCCTCATCGCGCACGCCGCCGAGCGACATGCGCACGAACTCGCGCCCGGTGGCGCGGGCGATCGACTCGCCGATCGAGGTCTTGCCGGTGCCGGGAGGGCCGATCAACGTCAATATGGCCCCGGACTTGGGGTCGGCCTCGATGTTCCGGTCTGCGCGCAGCTTGCGCACGGCCAGGTACTCGGTGATGCGGTCCTTGACGTCCTCGAGGCCCTCGTGGTCTGCATCGAGCACGGCTCTGGCCGCGACCGGGTCAAGATGCTCCTCAGAGCGCTTTGACCACGGCACCGCGATCAGCCAGTCGAGGTATGTGCGGATCATGCTCGACTCGCCCGTCTGCTCGCCCATGCGCTCGAGACGATTGAGCTCCTTCAGGGCCTGCTCTGAGACGGCCTCGGGCATTTGAGCCTCCTCGATCTTTGCGCGGTACTCCTCAACGACCGAGGCGTCGTCGTCGCCCAGCTCCTTGCGGATCGAGTCCATCTGCTTGCGCAGGAAGTACTCGCGCTGCTGCTTCTCAGCGCCCT
Source organism: uncultured Solirubrobacteraceae bacterium (assembly GCA_963779605.1). Taxonomy (GTDB): domain Bacteria; phylum Actinomycetota; class Thermoleophilia; order Solirubrobacterales; family Solirubrobacteraceae; genus Palsa-744. The sequence continues at coordinate 99,345 of CAVZYR010000002.1, read as the reverse complement.
CCTGGACGTCCTCGCGGATGCGCTTGCGCACCTGCAGCTCGGCGAGGGACTCGCGTTGCAGGGAGACCGCGAGCTCGAGGCGCTCGGTCACGTCGAGCGTTCTCAAGAGCTCGACCTTCTGCTCGTATGACAGGTTGGGGGAGTAGCCGGCGGAGTCCGCCAGGGCTCCCGGCTCTGCGATCGCCCGAAGGAAGGCGGAGATGCGCCCATCGTCGCCGCGCAGCTCGAGGATCTCCTCGACGGTCGCGCGGTAGTTGCGCTCGAGCTCACGCGTGCGCCCGTCCACGGGCACGTCGTCGGGACGCTCGTCGACCTCGACGCGGAGCTCTCCGGAGGGGCCGGTCTGGGCCGCGCCGATCAGCGCGCGGTGGACGCCTGAGATGGCGACGGCACGGCCGCCTCCCGGCAGACGGATCTGCTCTGAGACCTCGGCGATCGTGCCCACCTCGAGGAACTCGTTCTCGTGGCGGGGGACGAGCACCACGCGCTCGTCGTCACCGACGTCGACGGTCAGCGTGATGCCCATGTTGGGGAACACGACGGTGTCGTCGAGTGGGATCAGCCGCAGCAGCGGCTTGGGCTCGGAGGGCTGTATCTGGGGGTTCTCTGTGGCAGCGGGCATAGGTATTGGCTCCATATGAGCTTACAAAAGTATAGGTAGTATAGCGCGCGTTCGTTGCATGCGCAAGTACTCTGTGCATCACCGGGAAATGGCATTGCAGAGCCAGATTTGGGGAGACAACGTCGCCTCGCGCCCGTATTGGGCGCGACCTCGCCGGTCCCCCTGCGGGGTGTTTCGGGCCTCCGCCGGGCTACTCGGGCGCGTCGAAGGTGACCTCGACGTTCTGCTCGTCGATGCGCTCCTGTACCTCGGCGGAGGCGGTCAGCGCGCGCCTGTCGGCCTCGAGCAGCGGATCTGAGAAGAAGCTCCGGGGCCACAGGTGGCGGGCGCGGACGACGTTTATCTCGGCGGCGATCAGCGTCACCTGTGCCCCCAGATACAGCCAGGCGAGCAGTCCGAGGACGAACGCGAACAGGCCCGAGGTCTGCTTGGCGTGACGGACGACGTGATCGACGTAGTAGCCGCCGACGTGCTGGAGGAGCTGCCACATCACGGCTCCCGCGATCACGCCGGGAATCAGATTGCGGGTTTTGACCTCGTCGCTCGTCAGCAGGCGGAAGGCGGTGAAGAAGAGCAGCAGGTTGAAGGCCAGCGCCACGAGGATTCCGCCGACGAGGGTGGCCGCGCCGGTCGTCTGGGCGGTGACATAGCCGGCGGCGGCGGTGGAGACGATTGCCATCACGCCCAGCACGAACAGCAGTCCCAGCCCGCGCAGACGCCAGGTGAGGAAGTTGGGGCGGCGCTTGTGGGGGATGTACCAGACCTGGTTGAAGGCATTCTGGGCGGCGCCGGTGATGCCCAGGCCGGCCAGTATCGATCCGATCAGGCCGATCGCCAGCGCGATGCCGCTGCCCTTCAGCGAGTGGACGTTTTCCTGCAGCTGGTTGCCGATGATCGGGAACTGGCTGAGCGTGGAGTGGACCACGCTCTCCTGCGCGCTGGGGTTGCCCTGCAGCACGAAGCCGAGCACCGTCACGAACACGAGCAGGAGCGGGAACAGGGAGAAGAAGCCGTAGTAGGCGATCAGCGCCGCCAGCTGGCTGGCGCCGTCGTCTGAGAACTTCTTGAAGACGGCGGCCACGAAGCTCAGCCGCGGAGCCTTCTGCTGGCGGCGATCGAGCGCGTGGAGGCGGTCGGTGAGCGTCATCGGAGCGCCATCGCCGGGCCGGCCGAGGCGTGCCGGTGCGAGGGCTTCGGCATTTGGGAGGGGGGTGTGCGGGTGCTCGCGCGCGACATGTCCATGTGTCTATCCGATATGAGACCGAAAGACGAGCCCTGGGTCGGGGCTGGCCGGGGAACGGGCGGGCTCGTGCGGGACTCGACCCGGCCGAGGAGGTGGCGCTGGTTGCGCGGGCAAAGCGTGATCTCTTGTTGCGTGCCTACCGCTACCGGCTGCGCCACGAGGATCTCGAGGACTGCTACGGCCAGGCGACGCTCGAGCTGGTGGCGTACGTTCGCCGAGGAGGTGCGTTTGCGAGCCGGCTGCACCTGGGCAACATGCTCGAGCAGCGATACATGTCGCGGATCGGCGATCGTCGTCGGGCGCTCTCCGGGCGTAGTCCCATGCAAGCCGCCCTGGAGTCATCTCTGTCGCTCGGCGGCAGCGGCGACGAGGGGCTCGAGATCGCCGACGTGCGTGCCGAGCTTGAGAAGTTGGTGATGCTGCGCCAGGACCTGCGCTGCATCGCACGGCTCGCGTCCGGCCTGACGCCGGATCAGAGGCTCGTGCTCGCGGGTCAGCTCGGGCAGGTCGGGAGAGCCGCCTTCTGCAGCCGCTTCGGCTGGTCCACCGAGAAGTACCGCAAGGTCGCTCAGCGCGCCCGTTCACGCCTGCGAGCGCTGATGGCGGCCGAGGAACACGCGGACTGTGACCCTCCGGCGTCCACAGCTGGTCGCGCACGGGTGGCGCCGTCGCCCGGCGAGCGGGCCGTCATCGGCGCTGGCGATCTATAGAAGGCAACGCAGTGTTCGAGAGCGAGTGCCGGACAGCTAAGTCCCGATAGGCGCGCCCACGGGGCAGTACGCGCAGTACCTGGACGACCCCCGAGCTATCGCGTTGAAAACGCACGCGCCAGTCACCAACCCTCAGCCGCCATTCCTCGTCGGCTCCCGCGAGCTTCACAACGTCGCCCGCCGGCGCGCCCCCGGTCAGCCGATCGAGAGCCTCGATGATGCGTCGTCGTACGGGAGGATCGAGGCGCTGGAAGTCACGTCTTGCGCGGCTGGTGAATACTCAGCCGTTCAAGCGAACTCGCGGCGGATCTCCTCAGCGGAGACCACGTCACCGCGTGCAGCCTGATCGCGCGCCTCCGGTAGCCCCGCCTCCTCATCAGCCGTCGTCGGCTCGTCGTCAAGCGGAGCCTTGGCCAGCAAATCGCCCAGCGCGTTGCTGTCGCCGTGACGGCGACTGGCGATGTAATCGAGCGCGTCAGCGGCCTCGGCCTCCGAGAGCTCGTCGACCGTCGCGTGCAACTTTTCCTTGGCAGTCATGGTCGGTAGAACGGTAGCGCGCTCTAGCGTGCGCGCCCAGCTTTGCACGCGACAGTTCGGCCTCAGCTCGCGCGCCATCTTGCGGTCCCCGGGCGGCTGAGTCAGTCGGGCTTGAACTCGGGCTCGTGCCACGTTACGCGCAATATCACGTCCGCATCGGAGGCGTTTCTACTCGCCTCCGTTAGCGCGGCGCTCCGTCGACGGAGGCGACTGCTCGCCGCTACGACGGCCGGATTCACTCAATTGAGGGAACTGTCGGCGGCCGTCTGCATGAGGGGTTGACGCGCGGACGATCTCTGAGCCGAGTGCGGGGGGTGTGAAAGGCACCTTCTCATGACGGTCCGCGGGGTGGTTCGAGTCGCACTCGCCCGCGCATCCGCCCGAGTTTCCGTGCGCTCACATGTCCCGTTCGCGGGTACCGGTCGGAACAGGAGACAGGGCCCGTCTATGACCAACTCTCCCCCCATTCATAGACCTGTCCCGCGGGGGCGCCGGCCGTCGGTCTCACCCACGACGGCACGGCGACACCCGAACCAGCGCACGCGGCCGGAAGCCGGGCACTTCCCGGGCTTGGCTTCCGGTCGCACGCGTTTATGGCTTGCCAGGCGTGCGTCCGGCTGATCGGTGATGCCCGTCTTCCGCAGGAATCCCCGTGCGGTCTACCGCGTCTATAGCGAGGAGAGCTACCTCGCGGGCGGCGACGAGCTCGGCGATTGGTCCGTCTCGCCGGAGCGTCGCGTGTCCCGCGATCATCGGCTGCGCCGGCTGGCCGGAGTGGCGGCCCTGACCGGAGCCGTGGGAACGGTCGCCGGCGTGATCGTCGCCGCCGGCGTCGGTGGACGCGCGGCGGGTCGGCAGATCGCCGCGAGCGGACCGCCACAGACGCGAGCGATCCCGCCTCGCGGCGCGCACAGGACCGCGGCCGTCCCGCCGGCGTCGGTGGGCCACTCGCGGCCGGTGAGCCGACCTCGCGTGGCTGCGAGGCGATCGGCGCCCGGTGAGCGCTCGTCTTTCCGCCGATTCAAGCGCCCGGTGCATGCGGCGAGCGCAGGATCCTCCCCGCGGATGTCGGCCAGCGTGCCCGTCTCTCGTGCAAATCCGGTCGAAAGCCCACGGGCGTTGGTGAATGGCCGAAGCCCGGGCGTCTCCACCGAGGCCGCGAGCGCCGCGGCGACCCAGAGTGAGTTCGGGTTTGAGCGCTGACATGCCGCTGACGGAGTCAGCGAGGTCCCGGCCAAGTGTGAGCGTGCGCGCGATGCCGCTGTGGCGGATCAGGCTCGCCCGCGAATTCGTGAGGTACGTGCTGCTCGCCCTGGCGGTGACAGGGCTCGCGGCGAGTGCGCGATTCGCGATCGCTCCTCCTCGCCCGATCGTTGCTGCCGGCGCTCGTCCGGCGCCGGCTGCACCCGATCGGGCGGCCGAAGGCTACGCCTCGCTGTTCGCGCGCAGGTATCTGACCTGGAACGCGGCGGAACCCCAGGGCAGTCAGCGAGCGCTCGCCTCGTTTGTCGGAGGAGGGATGGAATCCGATGCTGGGCTGGAGCTCCCGCCCGGCGGCGAGCAGCGCGTCGAATGGGAGGAAGTCGTGCAGGAACGCGAGCCGGCTGTCGGCGAGCACGTCTACACGGTGGCTGCGCAGACTGACACCGCGGGCCTGCTCTACATGACGGTGACCGTGGTGCGACTGAAGGACGGCGGCCTTGCGATTGCCGGCTACCCCGCCTTCGTGGGAGCACCGGCCTCCGGTCCAGCGCAGCCTCCCGCCCGCCTGCGAGAAGTCGCGGACCCCGCGCTCGCCACCGTCGTCGAACGCGCTCTGCGCAACTACCTGGCCGCCGCGGCTGGTGAGTTGGCGGCCGATCTGACGACCACGGCCCGCGTCTCACTTCCGGCGCTGGCGCTGACCCTGGAGTCCGTCCAGCACCTCGACTGGTCAGCCAACGGCGGCTCAGTGCTCGCGGTCGTCCTGGCACAGGACGCACGCGGTGCTCAGTACACGCTCGCCTACGAACTTGACGTCGTCAGCGCCGAGGGTCGCTGGGAGGTGGCGGCCGTGCAGATGGACCCCGACGCGTGATCGCCGCGCCGCCCTCGGACGCGCGCGAGACAGCCAACGCCCCCAACCCAAGGAGATGCAAAGTGAACAGGCCCAACCGCTGCTGGAAGCCATGGCTGGCACTCGTGCGCCGCTCGCCGATGGATGCCGGCATCTTGATACTGCTCGTCTGTGCGGGACTGACAGTCGCGCCGGCTGTCGCGCACGCTGCCGTCAACAGCTCTGCCGCGCCGAGCGCGCAGCAGCCGAGTACGGCTGAAGCGAAAGGTAGCTCGCTTGAATCGGCGGCCGCGAAGGCGGGCAGCACGGGACGCGCGGTGGCGATGAGCCTGATCGGCTTGGCCTTTGCTGTGGCCGCCACGGTGCTGGCCTTCCGCCGGGACTTCAAGGAGGCGGCCGGAGTGTTCGCGGTCGGGATCGTGTCCGTGCTGCTCGCGACACCGGCGGGCGTGAATCTCCTGCGCGCGACGGTCACCTCGCTGTTCGGGTCGAGCTGATGGAGATCCGCTCATACCGGCGGGTGTTCGATCTCGAGCGGCGCATCTACCGGGTCGACAGGCTGCGCTTGAACCCGGGTGGTGTCCCGGTGCGAGGAGTCGTGTACTTCCTCGTGACCCTGGCCGCAGCCCTGATCACAGGGCGGCTGCCCCTGCTGGCGAATGTCGCGAGCGTCATTCCGTGGTACATGAGCGACCTCGCGCTGCCCGCGGTGCTCGCCGCGGTGCTCACGATGATCCGCGTGGAGGGTCGGCCGTTCCACGTCGCTGCGTACGTCCTCGGTCGCTACCGCACCGGACATCGATGGCTCGCCGGGATGCGTCCCTGCCCGGCCGTCGGAATGCGCTGGTATCCAGCCGAGGTCGTCTTCCTGCCGGATGGCTCAGACTCGAGGATGCGCCGGCTTCGCTACAGCGGGCCCGGTGCGGTGCTTGTCGCCGTCGAGCACGAGCGCGTCGTGCGGGCGCGCCTTCGTTGGCTGCCAAGCGTGAGTGCGCTGCACCGCCCGGCGCTGACGGTGCGCGAGCCGTCGTGCGGTTCGGCGCACCCAAGCGGACAGGTGATCGCTCTTGGGGCCGGCGCTCGGCTGCTGGTGCGCTCGAGCGTCCGCCCTGAGGGATAGACGAGGTGAGGGCGCCGCTCGGGTTCGTCTACGGCAACTGCGTGTTTGCGGACGGACTCGACGACTGCTGGGCGGCCTTCGTGGTGGAGGTCTCCTCGTATCAGTGGCTGAGCGAGGACGGCAAGCGGGCTCAGTTCCTCGCGATGCTCGGCGCGCTGGAGGCCGTCGAAGCGGACTTGCAGATTCTTCGGGTCGGCCGGCGCTGGGAGCTTGGTCGATACGCGCACGAGGTGCATGGGGTCGCTGATGCCCCGGGCGGCGACAGCGAGAACGCGAGCGGTCTCGACGGAAATCATCGTGCGACCGCCTCGGCGTACACCCACACGCGTGCGCGCACGCGATACGTCAACGAGCACCAGCGTCGGCTCAAGGACATCGGCAGGGCGAGGCCCGCCGTGTTCCTGCTCGTGAGCCTGCGCGACCCCGAGCGCGACGTCGCCTCCTATGTCTCGCGCGTCGCCGAGCAGGATCCAAGGGACTGGTGGAAGGGCGTAAAGCGCGCCTTGTCGGTACGCGACAGGCGCTTGTTGAAGATCGCTGAGCTCGAGCGGGCGCGGGTGCGCGCCGATCAGGCGCACGCGCGCTTGGCGGACTTTCTGCCGGTGCGCCAGGCGCGCGGGGTCGAGGTGCAGTGGCTGGTCCGCAGGGCGTTCTGCCGCGGCTTGGGGGAGCCGATCCTCGACGAGCTGCATGAGCCCCGAGCGCTCATGTTCGAGCGTAACGGCGAGGCGATGCTCGCGCCGCTCGAGGGTGACGTGCTGCGCTGGATGGACGGATATGTCGAGCACCGAGGGCGAGCGCTCCGAGTCGAATCGGAGCTCGGTACAAGCTGGCAGGCACAGCTCGTGCTGGGGGCGCTTCCCGAACAGCTTCAGTTTCCGGGCGCCGGCGCCGAGCTGATGTTCGCTCCGTCCGAGAGTCTGCCGTTCGGGATAGACCTCTCCCTGAACGCCCGTTTCCTGCCCAACGAGCTGGCGCTGCGGATCGCGCGTCGAAGGATCCAGGACGCCGATCAGATCATGCGAGCCGAGTCCGATGGCGAGCAGGGCGTCTCCGACCTCGCCTACGAGCGCACGCAAGAGGCCCGCGACCTGCTGACCCACCTACAGGCCTCGAGTCGTCCACCGCTGCTGCGCGCGACGCTCGCGATCGCGATCGGAGCCGAGAATGAGCACGAGCTGGAGGAGCGGGTCGAGATGTGCAGGCGGTCATATGGCGACATCCGCCTGTACCGGCCGCTCGGGGATCAGCTGCAGCTGTTTCTGCAGCACCTGCCGGCGCAACGGACACGTGTCGCGGGCTACGACGACACGCTGACCACAGAGCAGGTCGCGGCGATGATGCCGGCCGCGGCTCATGTCGTCGGTTCACGACGGGGGTTCTATCTCGGATACACGCTGTCGGGCTCCCGGCAGCCCGTGCGGTTCAACCTGAGAGAGGGATCGGACGGCGATCGCAACACGACGATCCTCAGCGTGGGCGCGCTCGGGTCGGGCAAGACGACGCTCGATCAGAAGCTCAAGTACGAGGGATTTCTGCTCGGTGCGCGGGTGATCGACTGCGACCCGAAGGGCGACCATCGTTTTCACCTCCTCGACGAGGTCGCGCCGCACACGGAGTGCGTGACGCTACGCCCGGACCCGGCCCTGCGCGGAGTGCTCGACCCCCTGCGAGTGGCGCCTGAGCACCTGCGCCAGGACACGGCGGTTTCATTTCTGCGCGACCTGTTGCCGGGAAGGGCGGAGCCGGCGTGGGAGACAGCGGTGGTTGGTGCCGTGGACCGCGTCCTGCGCAACTCGCGTGAGCCCACGTGTCTGGAGGTGGTCCGAGCCCTGCGCGAGGGGGATGAGATCGAGAGCCAGGTCGGCAGGGCGCTCGAGGTGTACGCGCGCTCGGGGCTCACACAACTCGGGTTTGCCGACCCGCAGTTGAAGCTACCGCCGGTCGGGCACAAGCAGGTCACCTACCTGCCGATCCGGGATCTACCCGGACCTGAGCCCGGTATGCCGCGCTCGGAGTACTCACAGGCAGAGCGTGTCGGCGAGCAGATAGTGCGCTTGATCGCGATGTTCGCGATGCACCTGATGGGCGCCGAGCGTGGGCGCCTGAAGCTGTTTTCGTTCGACGAGGGCTGGCGCCTGTTGGGCGATCCCGCGGGCCGAGCGCTGCTCGGCTCGCTGCAGCGGATGGGCCGCTCAGAGCTCGCGGTGCCGATCATCAGTACCCAGCTGGTGACCGACACGCTGATCGGCGAGCGCGAGTCACTGGAGAATCTGATCGGAGCGACATTCGTGTTCGGGATGCGCTCTGAGGCGGAGGCCGGGCGCGCCCTGACGCTGCTGGGGCTCGACCCCGACAACAGGCGAATGCGTCAAAGCCTGCTGGAGCTGGAGGCCGGGCGTTGCCTGTTTCGCGACCACCGCGGACGGGTCGAGGCGATTCAGGTGGACCTCGTGGTGCCCGCCTTGCTGAAGGCATTTTCCACGACCCCCGAACCCGCGTGAGGACCGGTTTCAGACGGGTCGCAACACTCGTCGCGATCGCCTGCGCCGCCATCAACGGAGCGACCGCGGTCGCACATGCTGCCGCCACCGCCGCACGCCACGCGGCCGATTCCCCGGCGCCCCGGACCCGTCCCAGCGCTCCTGCGAAGAAGGCCCCGAGCAACCCGCCTCTCACCTCCGGGGCGGCGGAAGCGGGCACGAGTGCAGAAGAAGAATCCCCTGACGCGGGAACCTCGAGCGCGGGAGACCCGCTGATCAGCAACGGGCTCGGTAGCCCGATGTGCCGCGCCGGCAGCCGCGAAGACGACCTTTCGCAAGCCAGCGAGAGGAACTGCCAAACGTCGGGGTTTGAGGCCGCGCCGGCGCCGACAGGCAACTACGCGTTCGACGTGCACATCAACACGGCGGTCACGAAATGGAAGAACGATGCGGCCGCGACGATCCAGAACCTTCTCCAATTGGCCTGGACGGCGCTCGTGACAGCGGTTCACGGGGTGATCGTGATGATCGAGTGGTGCTACACGCTCGACCTGCTCGACAGCTCGGCGATGAGCGGTGTTGCAAGAGGCCTGCGCGCGACTCAAACAGCCTTCACCCAGCCCTGGCTGGTGACGGCGCTCGCGGTCGCGTCAGTGCTTGCGGCCTATCACGGGCTTGTGCGTCGCCGGGTCGCCGAGACGATCGGTCAGGCGCTGATGATGCTGGCGATGATGGCCGGAGGGCTGTGGGTGATCATGGACCCCACGGGTACCGTCGGCTCGCTGGGGCAGTGGGCCAACCAGGCGGGCGTCGGAGTGCTGGGAACGGTTGCGGGCGGCACGCCTGACTCTCCGGATCGGACCCTCGCCGACAGCATGGGAGACGTCTTCAGCGGCGCGATCGGCGACCCCTGGTGCTTTCTCGAGTTCGGCAACGTGCGGTGGTGCCGCGATCCCGCATTGATGGACCCCAGGCTGCGCGCGGCGGCCCTGGCGATCGCTGGACTCGAGCGAGCTCAGGTCGGCTGTCGGGTCAGCTCGGGCGCGCTCGGCGCCTGCTCGCAGCCCGGTAGCGAGTCGGCACGTGCGCTCGGCCAGAGCGTCGAGCAGTTGCAGCACGCGCGCACGAACGGTGGACTTTTCCTTGCACTTCCCGCGAATCAGCTGATGCGCAACTCGATCAACGACCCCCGGTCGTTGTTCAACGTTCTCTGCGGTGGCAGCGAAACGCCCTGCACGGGAGCAACGGCGGCGCAGGCGGAATTCCGCACCGAGCACGGAACGGAATGGCGATTCATAGGCGTCGTATTCATCTGGGCCGGCGCCCTGGGGATGCTCCTGCTGCTCGGCTTCATCGCCATGCATCTGCTCGGGGCGGCGATCGCCAGCCTGCTCTACCTGCTGGTCGCCCCGGCAGCCGTCCTGGCCCCAGCGCTGGGCGACGGGGGTCGGGCGGCCTTTCGTGCATGGGCGGCGCGCTTGCTCGGCGCCGTGATGTCGAAGCTCATCTACTCGTTTCTGCTCGGCGTGATGCTGCTGATGCAGCGGATCCTGACGGTCGATCTGACGGCGCTCGGCTGGTTCACCCAGTGGCTGCTCATATCGGCGATGTGGTGGGGAGTATTCAGCCGACGCCATCAGGTCCTCGGCTTCGCGCACGGCGAAGGCGCCCGGCCTGCGCCCCAGTCGCTTGCGCGACGGGTGAGCGGCGCGCTCGAGACGCCGCGCGGGGCCCTGCGCGCCGCGGGTGCGGTCAAACGCGGCCTATCAGCGGCGACCGGGAGGGACAAGAACAGGCACGAGCGTGCCGATGCCCGCCGCGAGCATGCCGAAGCCCCCCGCAAGCATGCCGAAGCCCCCCGCGAGCATGCCGATACTGCTCGCGAGCGCGCCGAGATCGCCCGCGGGCGCGCTCGCGATGGTGCCGAGGAGCAGGCGGGCCGCATGTTGGACAGCGAGCATCGCGATGCCGTCGCACAGGCGCAGGCCGAGGCCGAGCGCCAGGCGCAGCTATCGGCCAGGCGCGCGCAACTGGAGCGCGTGGCCGGAGAGCGCGGCAAGGCGCTGGCATCAGGCGATGAACGGCGGGCGGCCGAACTGGCGCATCGCGCGCAGCGCATCGAAGAGGAGGTTGGGCGGTCCCAGCGTGACTTGAACGCTGCGCGGCTTCTGGCCGGCGAGGGCGAACGGGCGCGAAGTAGGACCGGCAGGGTGTACACGAGCGCACAAGCCGAGGAGCGTGAGCGGTTTCTGGACGCCCAGGCCGCGTTGCCGGCGAGCGTGCGGGCTGGCGGCGCCAGAGCAGGCGAGCGGCGCGACTACGCCGGGCTGGCCGGGCTGGCGGGGTACGGGCGCAGCGAGTACGAACTGCTGGACTCGCGCGGCCGGCGGGCAGCGCGGCTGGATGTCGATCGCGAGCTCGCGCTGCGCAAGGAGCTGAGCGCCACAGCTGCGAACCTCGCCGCGGACAGCGTGCCTTCGGCGCTTGGGCGCCGCGAGAAACGCCACGCGAGCAAGGACTTCGACAGCAAGCTCAAGGAGCGGATGCGTGATGGCGGCCACGCCATGCCCAGCTCGCGCCGGGAGCTCCGTGCGCTCGAGTTCTGGCGCAACGCTGGAACGGCTGCTCGGGGATCCGACGGCAGGAGCGAATCCAGCGTGATGCGCGATGCCCGCGAGGTGGCCGCGCGGCGCAAACGCCAGCTGGGCAGGGATCAGAGCCGTTGATGACCGTGACCGGTGCAGTTGGATCGCTCGCGAGCGGATCATCGAGGCCGGTGCGGTTGGTGCTGGCCAGCGCAGTGGCGCTGGGGGCGTGTCTCCTAATGACGATCCTGCTGATCGTCTTCTCGACGCTCTCATTCACGGTCGCCGCCGACGGTACGCCGGAAGTCGATGCGCCGAGCTATGGCGTCTCAGCGCTCGCACTCAGGGAAATTCCGCCGCGGTACCTGGCTCTCTACCAGGCGGCCGCGCGGCGGTACGGATTGAGTTGGGCGATCCTGGCAGGTATCGGCAAGGTCGAGTGCGATCACGGGCGCGACCCTGACCCCTCATGCACCAGGGAGGGTGCGGTCAACTCGGCCGGCGCCGGGGGGCCGATGCAGTTCCTCGAGGCGACCTGGGTGCGTTACGGCGTTGACGGCGATGGCGACGGACGAGTGGACCGTTGGGATCCTGCCGATGCGATCAACGGAGCGGCCAACTACCTGCGCGCCTCGGGCGCGCCCGGCGACTACGCTGAGGCTCTATTCGCCTATAACCACGGCGGCTGGTATGTGACCGAGGTCGAGCACTGGGCCGCCCTGTATGCGTCAGCGACGTCGCCGCAAACACCCCTCGCTGCCGGCGCAGCGGGGGAAGGGGAAGGGGCGGACAGGGCCCTGGAAGGGGAGAGTCCCACTCCCGTGCGGTTCGTGGGTGGGGGACGTGCCGTGCTCTCGCCCGGCGACGGTCACCTCGCGTTGGTCCCGGCAGGCGCTCCCGCGGTCGTACAGGCGATGGTGGTCGCCGGCAACGAGCTCCAGGAACTGCCCTATGGTCCCGGCGGTCACCCCGACCCGCGGGGAGCCTCCGAAGAGGACTGCTCCAGCACCGTCAACTATGTGCTCTACAGATCGGGCGTACGAGGAATCGCGGAAATCCTCAGGGACAACCCCGTCGCCCAGGACTACGTGACCTGGGGAGCGCCGGGGCCGGGACGGTGGGTGACGATCTACGCGACGGACAGCCCCACCCCACACGTCTTCATGCTCGTTGCCGGTCTCCGCCTTGACACGAGCTTCAACGGTACCGACGTCGGCCCCAACCGCGATCAAGCGGGTCCTCGCTGGAGGATCCTCGACCACATTCCGACCTGGGCTCATTGGTCGATCCGTCATCCGCCCGGGTTGTAAGGTTGCGTTCTGATGGCGGAGCGCAAGGTCGACTACCTGCTGATCGGCGGAGGCCTCGCGTCGGCCAACTGCGCGCGCTGGCTGCGCGAGGAAGGCGCCGACGGGGAGGTGCTCGTGGTCGGCCGCGAGCCAGACCCGCCGTATAACCGGCCGGACTGCTCGAAGGGCTATTTGCAGGGAAAAGAGGCGCGCGAGGCGGCCTACTTCCGCCCCGACGAGTGGTGGACGGAGCAGAGCATTGAGCTGCTCACGCGCACGAGCGTGGCCGGGCTCGACCTGGAGTCGCGTACGGCCAAGCTCTCGAGCAAGGACGAGATCGAGTTCGAGCAGGCGCTGATCGCGACTGGGGCGAACGTGCGCCGCTTGAACGTGGACGGGTGCCACCTCGAGCAGATCCACTACCTGCGCACACTCGGCAACACCGATGCGATTCGTGCCGCGGTGGAGGATGCCGACGAGGTGGTGCTGATCGGCGGTTCCTACATCGCCTGCGAGGTCGCCGCGTCGCTGACGCTGATCGGCAAGCACTGCACGATGGTGATGCAGGAGCAGGCCACGCTCGAACGCGGCTTCGGCGCGCCGGTTGGTCGCTTCTTCCAGCAGCTGCTCGAATCGCACGGCGTGACCGTCCACGGGAGCGACGAGCTCGAGCGCTTCGAGGGCGAGGGCCGCGTCGCCAAGGTGGTCACAAGGAGCGGCCTCGAGCTCACGGCGGACGCGGTGGTGATTGGCGCCGGGGTGACGCCCGATGTGCAGCTCGCATCGCGGGCAGGCCTCGAGATCGGCGAGCGCGGGGGCGTGCGCTGCTCGTCGCGCCTTCAGAGTGCGGTGCCCGGGGTGTTCGCCGCGGGCGACATCTGTGAATACGACTCGGTCGTGCACGGCGGCGCGCCGGTGCGGATCGAGCACTGGGACGTCGCTTTCAACCACGGCAAGACGGTGGCGCTGAACATGCTCGGCAAGGATGTTCCCCACGAGGTGGTTCCATACTTCTTCTCCGTCTTCGCCGACTGGGGCGAACTCGAGTACGTAGGCCCGGCATATGAGTGGGACGACGAGATCGTGCGGGGGTCGATGGGGGACGGGGCCTTCACCACCTGGTACCTGAAGGACGGGGTCGTGAAGGCCGCCCTCACGTTCGGACGCTCTGATGACCTCGACCAGGCGCGGCGTCTGATTGTCGGCGGAGCAGCACTGGACGAGGCCGAGCGACGGGGGCTCGCCGATCGCGACGCCGATCTGGACCAAGTCGGACGGTGATCGACAGCGGGAGTAGGATCCATACGTTCAACGGTCGGTGGTGAAGGGAAGCCGGTGCGAATCCGGCGCGGACCCGCCACTGTGACCGGGGATGCCCACCGCGGCGCGCGGCTATCGCGCGAAGCCACCGATCCGCCTGCGGCGGGCCGGGAAGGCGCGGAGGGGTAGGCCCGGGAGCCAGGAGACCTGCCTCCGACCGAAAGCCCACAAGCCCTCGTGGAAAGGGGTTGGCTCATGGTCTCATTCCGTCGTGCTTCTCTGGCGCTCAGCGCCGTTTGTGTGTGCCTGTTGGTCTTCGCGTCCGCGGCCCTGGCGTCCGGGCCCACGTCCGTCACGGTCAGGGTCGAGGGAGCGAACGCGACGCTCGTTCCGCCCACCGTCGTCACCACCACGATCGCGCCGATGATCAAGGATGGCGACCCGGAACACTCCTGTCCCGGGACCAGCGCTCTCGGCGCTCTTCAGCTTGCCACCGGCGGTAACTGGAGCGGTCCGTGGGAACCAAAGTACAAGCAGTACGTGCTCTTCTCTATAGACGGTGAGAACCACGAATTCGGAAGCGGTGCGTACTGGGATCTATGGATCAATCACAAGTACTCAGAAATCGGGGCGTGCGAAGCCGAACCGGAAACGGGGCAGGAAATCCTGCTCTTCCCCTGTTCTGAAACAGCGGCGGAATGCCCGAGTCCGCTTGGCATAGAAGCACCGGCGAGTGCCGACATCGGCGAGGTCCCGATCACGGTCGAGAAGTACAGCGCGACCGGGCAGGCGTCGCCTGTCGCCGGGGCTAGCGTGACGGATGCGTCGAGCACAACTGAAGCGGGCGGTCATGCGACACTGAACTTCCCGAGCCCCGGTGAGTACACGGTGCAGGCCACGGCGCCCGGCTTGGTCCGCGACGAGGTGACCATCTGCGTCCACAACGCCAACGAAGGCGCCTGCGGTGCGTCCGGTCCCTCCGGGTCCTCGACCGGCTCGTCTGGCAGCGGAGGCGTCCTCGGCTACTCGAGCTCCTCCTACAAAGGCCCCTACGCAGTCGTCGCGAAGATCGCGGGACTCATCGACGGGCACCGTTATGCGAAGGGCCGCGCTCCCCGGGTGCTGTCCGGCAAAGTGCTGGCTCACACAGGCGTCGCCTCCGTGAGTCTGCGCCTGCGGCGCTCATACAAGGGCCGCTGTTACGCCTACAACGGCGCCAGTGACCGCTTCGGCTCCGCCCGCTGTGGCGAGGGCAGCTTCTTCAAGGTGGGAACGCAGTCGAGTTTCTCCTATCTGCTGCCGGAAGCGCTGCGGCCCGGGCGCTACGTGCTCGACGTGCAGGCGACCGACGCCGCGGGCAACCGCACGACGCTCGCACGCGGCAGCTCGAGGGTCGTCTTCTATGTCGGGTAGGAGCGATGCCAGCTAGCGACGGTGCCATCCGGCTCGCCCAGAGCTTCCCGACGCTCGGCGTGGGTGCGGTCACGCTGGTGGTGGCCGCCCTCGCGCTCACGGGCTGCGGCCTCGGCGCGGGCCCGGCGCCGAGCGCCGTGCACCTCACCGTCACGCGTGACTTCGGAGGCTCGCTCATCCGTTCAATCGGGCCGCCGCACGTGCACGGTCAGGAGACGGTCATGAGCCTGTTGATGCGCAACGCGACCGTGAGCACGCGCTACTCGGGCGGTTTCGTGCAGAGCATCAGCGGGCTCTCCGGCGGTCAGGAAGGCGGTGAGCCGGTTGACTGGTTCTACTACGTCAATGGCGTCGAGGCGCCGCAGGGTGCGGCGGCCACGAATGTGCATCCGGGCGACCACATCTGGTGGGATCGCCACGACTGGAGCCAGACCGAGGATGTGCCTGCGGTGGTCGGCTCCTTTCCCGAGCCGTTCCTGAATGGCCTGAACGGCAAGCGGCTGCCGGTGCGCGTCGAATGCGCGGTCGTGTCCGGCGGCGCGTGCCGGACTGTCCTTCGGCGACTCGGCGCGCTCGGCGTGCCGGCGGCGGTCGCGGCGCTCGGGAGCGGCGGCGGCGAGACTGAAACGTTGCGCGTGGCGGTGGCGCCGTGGACAGCTGTAGAGAGCGAACCGAGCGTCCAGGCGATCGAGCATGGACCGAGCGCCAGCGGTGTCTACGCTCGCTTCTCGGCGAACGGAAACACGCTCACGCTGCTCGATCAGGACGGGCGCACGACCCGCGTGCTCGGCACGGGGGCCGGCTTGATCGCGGCCACGCGCAGCGGCGAAGATGCACCCGTGTGGGTGGTGACTGGGACCGACGCGGCGGGCGTGAGCGCCGCCGCCGGAGCATTCGACGAAGCCGAGCTGCGTGATCGCTTCGCCCTCGCCGTCTCGCCCGCTGGCGCATTCGCCTTGCCGGAGGCCGACGGATGAAGCCGATGATGGGAATGACGCTCTTCTATCGCCGCATCGCGAGCCCGCTGCACGCGGCGCGGGCGGGTGCCGGCGCCGCCTGGGCGCTGTCTCTGACGGCGGCGACGCTCATCCTGTTTCACCCCGTCGTGCTCCTCACGCTGCTCGTGGCGGTCCTCGTGGCCGGCGCCGGCGCCGGTGTTGGCCGTCAGGTGGCACGCTCGCTCAGGACCGCGCTCATCGTCGCGCTCCCGATCGTGCTCATCAACGTGCTCGTCTCGCGCGACGGTCTCACGGTGTTCGCGAGGCTCGGTGACCTGGGCCCGTTCGGGCAGGGCGACCTCACGCTCGAGGCGCTCGTATATGGCGCCGTGATCGCCCTGAAGGTGACGCTTCTCATCCTCATCACCACGCTCGCCGGCCTCGCGGTCGACCCCGACGAGCTGCTGCGGGTGTTCCGGCGCCTGTCATTCCGCTCGGCTCTCACGGCGTCGCTTGCGACGCGCATGTTGCCCGTGCTCGCGGCGGACTCCCAGCGCCTGGCCGAAGCGCAGAGAACGCGCTCGAACGGTGCTCCGACCGGCGCGCGTGCGCGCGTGGCGCTGCTTGGCGCCGTTGTCGGCGGGTCGTTGGACCGCGCGATGGACGTGGCGGCGACGCTCGAGGTTCGCGGCTTCGCCGGCGCGCGGCGAGCTCCGCACGTGGCGCGTCCATTCTCACGTCACGACATCGCGTTTGCTGCTTCCGCCGCGGCGATCCTCGTCCTCGCTGTCGCCGGCAGGCTCACCGGAGCGGCATCGTTCACGGCCTACCCAACGGTTCACACCTCGACGAGCGCCGGCACGCTGGCGCTGTGCGCAGCGCTCATCGCCGCCACCTTGCTTCCCTTCTGCGACCGCCGGGGAATCGAGCCATGAGCGAGCCGCTGCTCTGCTTCGAGCAGGTCACCTATCGCTACCCCGGCTGCGATGTCCCGGCGCTGGACGACGTCAGCTTCGAGATCCATCCGGGCGAGTTCTGTCTGCTGGCGGGTCTCTCCGGACACGGCAAGTCGACGCTCCTGCGCGCGGCCTGTGGCCTTGCGCCGCACTTCGACGGCGGACGCTTCGCCGGTCGGGTCACGCTCGCCGGGCTCGATACGCGCGAGCACGGACCCGCCCGCCTCGGCGCGCTCGTGGGCGTGCTCTTCCAGGACCCCGAGACCCAGCTCGTGATGAGCTCCGTGCGCGCGGAGCTTGCGCTCGCCCTTGAGAGTCGCGGCAATCCCGCAGCCGCGGTCGCGCGCGGGGTGGAGGAGGTGGCGCTCGCGCTTGGCATCGACTCGCTGCTGGATCGCTCCACGCATGAGCTCTCAGGAGGAGAGAAGCAGCGGGTCGCGCTGGGCGCAGCTCTAGCGGGCAGGCCGCGGATGGTGTTGCTGGACGAGCCCACCTCCCAGCTCGATCCGGTTGCCGGAGATGAGCTGATCGGGCTGCTGCGCCGCCTCAACGAGGAGTGGGAGACAACGATCCTGCTGGCCGAGCACCGGCTTGAGCGCTGTCTCAGCAGCGCCGACCGCGTGATCGCGCTCGAGCATGGGCGCGTCGCCTGCGACGGTGATCCGGGTGCGTTCCTCACCTGGGCCGGCGAGCGGGTGCCCGCTCTGCAGACGCCAGGCGCAAAGCTGTTCTCGCTCGCCGGCCTTCACCCGCCGCCGGCGGGCGTGAGGGCCGCACGGGCGACGCTGCGCGCCCAGGGCCTCCTGCCGGTGGAGGGTCGTGACCAGCAGGATGCGCAGCGGGTCGAGGCTCGTGCACGACCGAGGCGCAAGGCCCGACGCGGCCAGCCGCAGCCAGCGCTCGAGATGCGCGGGGTCTGGCACGAGCTGCGCGATGGGCCGGCGATCCTGCGCGGGGTCACGCTGAGCCTCGCACCCGATGAGAGCGTCGCGCTTATGGGCCGAAACGGTGCCGGCAAGTCGACCCTTCTGCGCCACGCGGCCGGCCTGCTCGAGCCCACGCGGGGCCGGGTGGAGCGCGCCGGGAGAGTGGCCCTGCTGCTGCAGAACCCGGGCGATTACTTCGTCCACGAGCGCGTTGGCGAGGAGGCCTCGGCCGAGGCGCTCGAGGCGGTGGGGTTAGCGGGGATGGCCGACCGCAACCCTCGGGATCTCTCGGGCGGAGAGCGTCAGCGCCTGGCGCTCGCGATCGTCACCGGCGCCGACGGGGATACGCGCAGCGGCAGGCCGGCGATGCTCGCGCTCGACGAGCCGACTCGCGGCATGGACCGCGAAACCAAGGCCGAGCTCGCCGCTGAGCTACGGCGGAGGGCGAGCGAGGGGCAGGCGGTGATCGTGGCCACGCACGACCCCGAGTTCGCGGCCGCGTGCGCGCGTCGCGCGATTCTGCTCGCCGACGGGCGCGTGATCGCAGACGGTCCCGCCGCCGAGCTGCTCGCCGGCGGCTGGTACTTTGCGACCGAGACCGCCCGCATCCTCGGCGGCGCCGGCGGCGCGCTGCTGCCTGACGAGGGAGCCGAGCTCGTGCGCGCACGCGCCCAGCTCGTACCGGTGGACGCCACCGCGGAGGTTGTCCTGTGAGCTGGCCGCTGGCCTCGTTCGCGATCGTCGGCCTCGTGCTCGTGCTCGGCTGGCTGGCCTTCGAGCGCAGGCGCCCGTCCGCGCGTCTGGCGGCGGTCGTCGCCACGCTGGCGGCTGTCGCGGCGCTCGGACGCGATGCCTTTGTGGCTCTGCCGGACGTCAAGCCGATCACCGCCATGACCCTGGTGGTGGGGTACGCGCTTGGTCCGTTGCCCGGCTTCACCGTCGGCGCGCTCGGGATGTTCGCCTCGAACATCGTGCTCGGGCAGGGCCCCTATACGCCCTGGCAGATGGCCGCCTGGGGGATGGTGGGCCTGGCCGGCGCCGGGCTCGGAGTGCTCAGTCGGCGACGGCTGGGGCGCCTTCAACTCGCCCTCGCCTGCGCCTTGGCGGCGTTCGCCGCCAAGGAGGTCATGAACCTCTACACGTGGACGCTCGGCGCGAGCCACACCCCGGCGGCGTTTCTGGCGATCGCCGTCGCCGCCCTGCCCTTTGACATCACCGACACGATCGCGAGCTTCGTGTTCGGTTTCGCCTTCGGACCCGAGCTGGCCAGGCTGCTTGCCCGCATGCGCGCGCGCATGGGCGTGAGCTGGGAGCGCGCGGACGCCCCCGTCACGAGCGGCGATGAGCCGACGGTGGGCGGCGCCTCACCGACGTTCGGCGCGGCCGCGTCGCTCGTCGCGGTGCTGCTCGCCGTGACCCTCGTGTTCGCGGGAGCGCGTGATGCCTCTGCGGCGCCGCTCACCCGCGAGCTGTCCTTCCTGACCGGAGCGCAGAACGCCAACGGCGGCTTCGGCGGCGCCCGCGGGCAGTCGAGCGGCGAGCTCTACACCGCGTGGGCTGCGATGGGCCTCGCCGCCTCCGGTCGTAACCCGGCCGGCGTGCGCCATGGCGGGCACTCCGTGCTCGACGCGCTGCGCGATGAAGCCTCGACGCTCGCGGGCCTCGGTGATGCCGAGCGAACGATTCTGGCGGCGCGCGCCTGCGGCGCGTCGGCATACTCGTTTGCCGGGCACGACCTCGTCTCTGAAGTGATGCATGCGCGCGGCAGCGACAACTCCTTCGAGCACCAGGTCAACCTGACGTCGTTCGCCGTGTTTGCGTTGATCGCGGTCGGCCACTCGCCGGCGTTCGTGGCGATACGCGAAGCGGCCGGCTGGATCGAGCGCCAGCAGAATGGTGACGGTGGCTTCGGCTTCGGTTCCCACGGCTCGCCCAGCGACGTCGACGATACGGCCGCCGCCCTGCAGGCGCTCGTCGACGCGTACGCCCGCAACAGCCGCGTGCTCGCGGCCGCCGCCGGCTTCCTCGTGCGCGCCCAGAACCGGGACGGCGGCTACCCGCAGCAGCCCGGCGGCGAATCCAACGCCCAGTCCACCGCGTGGGCGGTGCAGGGTCTGATCGCGGCCGGGCGCAACCCGGGCAACGTCCGCCGGCGCGGCAGCCGCTCGCCGCTCGGCTACCTGGAAAGCCTCGTCTCCCCGGACGGCAGCATCCGCTACTCACGAACCGGAACCCAGACGCCCGTGTGGGTGACCGCCCAGGCGCTGATCGCCCTGTCGGGAAGGACGTTCCCGGTCGCCTGAGCGGGCGCGGCGGCGGCCACGCGCGCCCGCTTCAACCTCGCTTTAGCCGCCGTCATACCCTATTGGTGATGTCGGGAGATGCATACACCGCCCGGGCCATGCCCGCGCGACCCATCGCGAGCCGCTCAGGGCGGCGCGCACCGGCGGGAGCGCTTGGTTTCGCCGGGTTGTGCCTCGCGGGCCTCGCCCTGACGTGGATGGTGGCCGACCTGTTACCGGCGGGCCAGGTGCGCGACTCGGCGGCGCTCCGCGACTTCGAGCTGCTCAGCCGCCCCCATGTCGATTTCGCGGCGAATGCGCTCCTGCATCTGCTCGCCCCGGCGCTGTTCGTATGCTGGGGACTCGCGCTGGTCGCCGTCGCGATCTCGCGCGGACGCCCCCGCGTCGCGGTGGCCGTGGCGGTCGTGATGTCGATGGCTCCGCTGACGGCAGAGGTGCTGAAGCCGCTGCTGGCACATCCGCACCTGCAGATCACCGGCGCCAGGTACATCTCCGCCGCCTCCTGGCCGAGCGGTCACTCCGCCGCCGCGCTCGCGCTCGTGCTCTGCGCCGTGCTCGTGGCTCCGGTCCACCGGCGTCCGCTCGTGGCGGGGATCGGTGCCGCGTTCGCCCTCGCCGTCGGCTGCTCGCTGCTGATCCTCGCCTGGCATATGCCCAGCGACGTGTTCGGGGGCTACCTCGTGGCGGGCCTGTGGACGGCGCTGGCGCTCGCCGGCCTGCGCGCCGCCGACCGGCGCTGGCCGCGGGCGGTGTCCCTCAGGCGCTCACGAGGCTGGCGACCCGGAGCCCGCGCCGTGCGCGCCCGGGTCCCATAGCGACTCCGCCTCGCCGCCCGCGCCCGTCTGCGCGTTGACCGCGCGGCTCAGGATGAACAGCAGATCTGACAGCCGGTTGAGGTAGCGAACCACCTCCGGGTTGGCCTGCTCGCCGATCGCGATCGAGCGACGCTCGGCGCGCCGGCAGACGGTACGGCAGACGTGCAGCTGCGCGGCGGCAGGGCTTCCCCCCGGGATCACGAACGAGCGCAGCGGCTGAAGCGTCGCGTTGACCTCGTCACAGGCCTGCTCGAGCCACTCGGTGTAGGCCGGCCCGATGCGCAGTCGCTCGTTCGCCGCCCCGTCGGCGGAGTCGGGCACGGACAGGTCCGCGCCGACATCGAGCAGGTCGTTCTGCACGCGGCGCAGCCATTCGGCGAACGCGGTGGGCAGGCCCGCCTGGGACAGCGCCACGCCGATCGTGGCGTTCAGCTCATCCACGGTGCCGTAGGCCTCGACGCGGGGGTGTACCTTCGAGACGCGGCTCATATCGCCAAGATGCGTCTCACCGCCGTCGCCCAGCTTCGTGTATATGCGGGTGAGGTTGACGGTCATGGCAGTTCGAGTCTTGCATACCCGGACCGCCGCCCATCGCTGCGATCGGATACGTTCCCGCCCTGCACATGCGGATTGGTGTTCCGAAGGAAACAGCGGCGGGCGAGCACCGGGTGGCGCTTGTGCCGGAGGTCGTGAGCAAACTGAAGGCGAAGGGCCTCGAGGTCGTCGTCCAGGATGGCGCGGGCGCGGACGCGCTCCTGCCCGATGCCGCGTTCGCCGAGGCCGGCGCGCGGATGACCGCGGACGCCCCGGATATCTGGGCGTCTGACGTGGTCGTCACGATCGCGCCGCCCGATCCCGAGCAGATCCGCGGCCTGGGCTCCGGCTCGATCCTGATCGGGTTCCTCGCGCCGCTGACGAGCCCTCAGACGACGCGCGCGTTGGCCGATGCGAACGCGACCGCCTTCGCGATGGAGGCGATCCCCCGCATATCCCGCGCCCAGTCGATGGACGCGCTGTCCTCGCAGAGCAACGTCGCCGGCTACAAGGCGGCGCTGCTCGGGGCCGACACGATGGGGCGCTTCTATCCGATGTTGATGACGGCGGCCGGGACGATCCCGCCCGCCAAGGTGCTGGTGCTGGGCGTCGGCGTGGCGGGGCTGCAGGCGCTCGCGACCGCCAAGCGCCTCGGCGCGCGCACGACCGGATATGACGTGCGCCCGGAGGTGGCCGAGCAGGTGCAGTCGCTCGGAGCCCAGTGGCTCGATCTCGGGCTGGAGGCCAGCGGCGAGGGGGGCTACGCGCGCGAGCTGACCGAGGAGGAGCGCGCCCGCCAGCAGCAGGCCCTGACCGACGCGATCAAGGCCTTCGACGTGGTCATCACGACGGCGCTCGTGCCGGGGCGCCCGGCGCCGAAGCTCGTCACAGCGGAGGCCGTCGAAGGGATGAAGCCCGGCTCGGTGATCGTCGATCTGGCCGGCGAAGCGGGCGGAAACTGCGAGCTGACCGAGCCGGGCGAGACCGTCATTCGCCACGATGTGAAGATCATCTCGCCGCTGAACCTGCCGGCCAGCATGGCCGAGCACTCGTCGCAGCTGTTCGCGCGCAACGTGCTCGCCCTGCTCGAGCTGTTCGTCGGCGAGGACGGCTCCCTGCAGCTCGACTTCGAGGATGAGATCGTCGCGGGGGCATGCATCGTGCGCGACGGCGAGATCGTCCACCCTGGGGCGAAAGCCGCCGTTGAGGCCGCGTCATGATCCTCGCGAGCGTCCTCACCACCAACCTGGCGATCCTCGTGCTGGCCGGCTTCATTGGCTTCGTCGTCATCTCGAAGGTGCCCAACACGCTGCACACCCCGCTGATGTCGGGCACCAACGCGATCCACGGGATCGTGCTGCTCGGCGGCCTGCTCGTCATCGGGCTGGCGGGGAACGACACCTTCAACAAGATCATCCTGGTCATCGCGATCGCGTTCGGCACGATCAACATCGTCGGCGGCTTCCTGGTGACCGATCGCATGCTCGAGATGTTCAAGTCAAAGCCCAAGGGCTCCGCCAAGGAGCCCGAGGGCAAGGCGGGCGATGAGGGTCCCGGCAAGGGCAAGCAGGAGGCGCCGTGATCCTCGCCACCTCCTTCCTGCAGGGCGAGAGCTTCCGCGACATCCTCTACATCGTCGCCTTCTCGCTGTTCATCCAGGGGCTGCGCGGCCTGTCGGGCCCGACCACCGCCGTGCGCGGCAACCGCATCGCCGCCGTCGGCATGGCGATCGCGGTGATCGCGACGCTGATCAACCCGCTCGAGGGCAACTGGGGGCTGATTGCCCTCGGCGTCGCGCTTGGCGCGGCCGTCGGCGTCCCGGCGGCGCGGCAGGTGAAGATGACCGCGATGCCGCAGATGGTCGCGCTGTTCAACGGCGTGGGCGGCGGCGCGGTGTTCCTGATCTCCTGGTCTGAGTTCCGCCTGACCGACGGCTTCGCGCACACCCCCACCTACATCGCGATCTTCTCCCTGTTCGCGGCGATCGTGGGATCGGTCTCCTTCTGGGGCTCGAACATCGCCTTCGGCAAGCTCCAGGAAATCATCCCCGGGCGCCCGATCAGTTTCGGCTCCGCGCAGCAGATCGTGAACCTGGTGCTGCTGATCCTGGCGATCGCCGCGGGGGTGGACATCGTCGGGGGCGACCACTCCGAAGGCGTCTTCATCGGGCTCTTGGTATGCGCCGCGCTGCTCGGCAACGCCGTCGTGCTCCCGATCGGCGGCGCCGACATGCCGGTGGTGATCTCGCTGCTGAACGCCTTCACCGGCCTGTCGGCGGCGGCCACCGGGATCGCGCTCGACAACACGGCGCTGATCGTCGCCGGCATGATCGTGGGCGCATCGGGTTCGATCCTCACGAACCTGATGGCCACCGCCATGAACCGCTCGATCCCAGCGATCGTCGCCGGCGGGTTCGGTGGCGGCGGGGCGGTGGAGGGGGCATCCGGAGCCGGCGAGCACGCGGGAAGCGTGCGCTCGACGAGCGCCGCCGACGCCGCGATCCAGCTCGCCTACGCGAACCGCGTCATGATCGTGCCCGGCTACGGCATGGCCGTCGCGCAGGCCCAGCACGCGGTCCGCGAGCTCACCAAGGAGCTCGAAAAACGCGGCGTGGAGATCGGCTATGCGATCCACCCGGTCGCGGGGCGCATGCCGGGACACATGAACGTGCTGCTGGCCGAGGCCGATGTCCCCTACGACCAGCTCGAGGAGATGGATGAGGCCAACCAGGAGTTCTCCCGCACCGACGTCTCGCTCGTGATCGGCGCCAACGACGTGACGAACCCGGCGGCCAAGAACACGCCCTCCTCGCCGATCTACGGCATGCCCATCCTCGAAGTCTCCGAGAGCCATTCGGTGATCGTGATCAAGCGCTCGATGAACCCCGGCTTCGCCGGTATCGAAAACGAGCTCTACTATGAGCCCGAGACGACGATGCTGTTCGGCGACGCCAAGTCGGCGGTCACCGACATCACCGCCGAGCTGGCCCACATCTGAGGCCAGCGGGAGCCGGGCTCCCCGGCGCCGCGGCCGCCGTGACGGTCTTCGCGCTCTGGCACACTGCTGGTCGTGATCGAGCGCAGCCAGGCCCTTGCGTCGCTGTCGCAGGACGAGTTCGATGTCGCGGTCGTCGGCGGAGGTATCACCGGCGCCGGTGTTGCGCTGGACGCCGCCACGCGCGGCTACAGCGTGGCGCTGCTCGAGCGCGCGGACTTCGCCTCGGGGACCTCCAGCCGCTCGAGCAAGCTCGTGCACGGAGGTCTGCGCTACCTGCAGAACTTCGATCTGGGACTCGTGCGCGAGGCGCTGCTCGAGCGCCAGCTGATGGTGACGCTGGCGCCGCATCTGGTGCGCCCGCTGCCGCTCGTCGTGCCCGCCTTCGAGGGCGCGCGCCCGGACCGTTTGGTCGGCGTCGGGCTGAACCTGTATGACGTCATGTCGGTCGACCGCGACCGCCTGCGCGCGCGCCGCGGGCGCCGCTCGCGTGGACGCGCGCAGGGCAAGCGCCCGAGCGATCGCACCGCGCCCGGCGCCCGCCCGCCGGACGATCGCTCGCTGGCGCGCGAGTCCTGGAGCCCTGAGCGCCATCGCGTCATCTCGGGCGAGGAGGTCGCCGAGCTGTTGCCCGCGCTCGCCGCGCGCGAGCCGACGAGCGGGTATCTGTTCTACGACTGCCAGACCGACGACGTGCGCCTCGTGCTGACCGTGCTCGGCGAGGCCGAGCGCTTCGGCGCGGTCTGTGCCAACCGCGTCGACGTCGCCGGCCTGCTCGTGCGCGACGGCCGCACCTACGGCGTGCGCGCCCTCGATGGCGAGAGCGGCGAGTCGTTCGAGGTCCACGCCGCCAACGTGGTCAACGCCACGGGTGTCTGGGCCGACGAGCTGCGCCCGGACGAGCTGCACGACGAGGCCGAGCTGCCGCGCATCCGGCCGAGCCGTGGCACGCATGTGACGCTGGCGCGCGAGGCGCTGCCGTTGAACGGCGGCGCGATCGTCCCGGCGGGCGCGGGTCGCACGATCTTCGCGCTTCCCTGGCTGGGACACACGCTCGTGGGCACGACCGACAACGACTACGAGGGGCCGCTCGACCACGTCAAGCCGTCCGGCGAGGACATCGGCTATCTGCTGGAGGCTGTCAACGAGTTCTTCGGCTCGACGCTCGGCCCCGCTGATCTGACGGGCGCGTTCGCGGGCGTGCGACCACTGATCTCGACCGGCGACCCGAAGAAGTCGGTGGACATCTCGCGCAAGGCGGAGCTGTATGAGACCTCATCGGGGATGATCACGATCACCGGGGGAAAGCTCACGACGTGGCGGCGGATGGCGAAGATGACCGTCGATCGCCTAGTCGAGCGCGACGCGAGGGACGCCCCCTGCAGGACACAGGAAATCCCGCTCGGACAGGCCATCGCCGTCGAGGAGCTGCCTCGCGTGGAGGGTGTGCCGGCCGAGTCCTATCAGGCGCTCGCGTCCCGCTACGGCTACTCGGCCCACCAGGTGCTGGCGCTGGCGGCCGAGCGCGGAGAGCTGGCTCAGCCGATCGTTCCCGGCCTCCCGGACCTGCTCGCCGAGGTCGCCCTGGCCGCACGCCGAGAGCAGGCCCGCAGCATCGGCGACGTGCTGCTGCGACGCACGCGCCTGGGCCTGCTGGCCGCGCGGGAGCTCGTCGGTGAGGGGTCGGCGGCTGCGACCGGGGGTGGTCCGGTCGAACGTGTCGCTGACATCCTCGCGCGGGAGCTGAGCTGGAGTCCCGAGCGGAGGGCACTCGAGCTTCGCCGCTTCGCCGAGGAGGCGGCGGCAGAGGGCATCATCGGCGCCGGCCCGCCGGCGGAGAGCCTCGGCGCGGCGGTCGAGGAGGCCTCCGCGCCGCAGCCGTGAGTGCTCCACCACACCGCGTGCGCGCCGGCGATCGCGTGCTCGAGCTGGGCCCGCGGCCCTGGCTGATGGGCATCGTCAACGCCTCGCCGGAGTCCTTCAGCGATGGCTCGCGCCACACGACGCTCGAAGCGCGGGTGCAGCTCGCGCACGAGCTGCTCGAGGCCGGTGCGGACATCCTGGACATCGGGGGAGAGTCCGCGAGCACCGGCCGTCCGGCGGTTCCAGAGCAGCAGGAGATCGAGCGCGTCGTGCCGCTGATCGAGCGGGCAGCCGGCGAGCTGGGCGCGATCGTCTCGGTTGACACCTACAAGCCGGCGGTCGCCCGCGCGGCGATCTCCGCCGGGGCGAGGATCGTCAACGACGTCAGCGGCCTGCGCGATCCGGCGCTGGCCGAGCTGTGCGCGCAGACGGGAGCGGCGCTGGTCGTGATGCACACGCGAGCCGCTCCCCGCGAACGCCTGCAGGACGCGGATCTCTACGGCGACATCACCGGCGAGGTGCTCGCCTTCCTGCGCGAGCGCGTCGCGCTGGCGCTGGCCGCCGGCATGGCTCGCGAGCAGCTCATCATCGACCCGGGCCCGGATTTCGCAAAGACGCCCGCACAGACGATCCGCCTGCTCGCGCAGGTCGGCCGCCTGCACGAGCTGGAACTGCCACTTCTGCTCGCGATCTCGCGCAAGGACTTCATCGGCGCACTCACCGGGCGCCCCCCGCGCGAGCGCCTCGGCGGCACGCTGGCGGCGCTCGCCCACGGCCTCGACGCCGGCGCGCATCTCTTCCGCCTCCACGACGTCTCCGCCGCGAGCGACTTTCTGACGGTGCGCGCGGCGCTGTCGGGCGAGCTCGAGCCGAGCCGCGATCTGGCGCTCGCCGAGGAGCTTCGCCGGGAGCCTTCAGCGAGCGGGTAGCAGGCGCGCTGCTGGCGGTCATGCAGGAGCCGGCCGAGCTGGCCGCTAGGGTGAACACCATCACGGGTGCCCGCCGCTGTCCAACGCGCTGGGACGCCAACCGCCCTTTACCACCAGCGAAGGAGAAGTGGACATATGGCTGTACTCGAGCGCTCTGAGCTTCAGGCAAGCACTCTGGCTGATCTGCACGCGATCGCCGACCAGCTTGGCCTCGACGGCTTTCGCCGCCTGCGCAAGGCCGAGCTGATCGAAGCGATCCTCGGGGAGGGGCCGGCAGACGGCTCCAACCCCCCCGCGACACTCGACTCCGAGGAGCTCTCCGAGACCACGTCCGAGCCCGATCGCGCCGAGCCCACTCGCAGCAAACGCCGGGGCGGACGCTCCTCGAGCCGCTCGCGACGCTCGGCGGCGGCATCGAAGGACGACGCCGGCGATGCCGCGGGCGAACGTCCTGAGGCCGACGCGCAGGGCGCGCGCGACAGCGGCCACGTCGTCGAGGGCGTCGTTGAGCTGTTGGGCAACGGCTCGGCCTTCCTGCGCGTCGCCCCGCCGGAGCCCTCGGACAACGACGTCTACATCTCCGCGGCCCAGGTTCGCCGCTGCGAGCTCGTGTCCGGCGACAGGGTCACGGGACCGGTCCGCACGCCGCGGCGCTCGGAGCGCTACCCCTCGCTCGTACGCATCGACACCATCAACGGCGCGCCCGCCGAGACGGTGTCCGAGGCCGCCCGCTACGAGGACCTGCCGGTGGCCTACCCGAGCGAGCGGCTGGCGCTGGGCTCACAGGATCCCACGCTGGAGGCGATCGAGTGGCTGACGCCGCTCGGTCTCGGCTCGCGTGCCGTGATCGTCGGCGCCGCGCATGCCGGCAAGACGGAGACCCTGCGCAGCCTCCTCGAGAGCGTCGCCGGGCGCGAGGAGCTGGAGGTGAGCGTCGTGCTGGCCGGTGTCAGGCCCGAGGAGATCGCAGAGTGGCAGGAGGGCCCGGTGGCGCCCGTGGCCGCACTCACGTTCGCCGCTTCAGCCGACGCCCAGGGTCAGGCGGTCGAGCGCGCGCTTGACACCGCCAAGCGCGTAGCGGGCCGCGGCGGAAACGCGCTGGTCCTGATCGACAGCCTGGACGGCCTGCACCCTCAGGCCGCGCGCAAGGCGCTCGCGCTCGCGCGCAACCTGCGCGATGGCGGCTCGCTGACGGTGATCGCCACGGCGAGCGGCCCGTTCGGCGGTGAGACCACCGCGATCGGGCTCGACGTCGGGCTGACCTCCACCGGGCGCCAGCCGATCCTCGATCTGCTCAACTCGAGCACGCTCAAGCCCGAGCTGCTCGTCGGGCCCGATGGCGCTCGTGCCATCGCCCAGGCTCGTGCCGCGGCGATGGAGGCGGCAGGCTAGACCTAGACGTTCCTGGTGCGGTAGGCGACCCGTCCCCAGGAGGGCTCGGGGGCCAGTTCGATCGGCTCGCCGCTGCGGTCGGCCTGCACGTAGGCGAAGCCGCCGGCATCCTCGTCGAAGGCGACGTCCAGCTCGCCCTCGTTCACGCGCTGGTCCAGCCACGCGCCGCGGAACACGAGGCGGCGCAGCCAGTGCACCAGCGAGCGCTCGGCCGGTCCGATCAGCTCCGGCCAGCAGTCGTTGACGTGCTCGCCCAGCTCGGAGGCGGGGTCGGATATCTCGCCGTTGACCGCGAGGTTGACGAGGTCTTCCAGCTCCTCCTCGCCCAGGCGTCCGCCGACGAACCCGAGCCTCAGCGCCGCCTGCTCGCAGCGCTCGGAGAAGTCGCCCTCGTTGAAGGTGAAGCGCAGCTCACCGTATTCGAGGACGAAGTCCTCTCCCGAGTTGTAGTTTCCACGTCGCGACATCATAAAAAGGGCCGGGAATCGCCAGAAACCCGGGTCGTCGGCATGATACGGCCGCTTCCTGCTTTTCGGGCTGCGGTGCACGGGATTTTGCACTCAATCGCCGGGTGTGCGGCCGTATACGCTCTCCGGTGATGGCACGCCTGACGGAGCATGGACTGCGGCGCTCGGTCGGCGTTTCCGGGCTGTTCGCCACCGCCTACGGCAACGTCGGCTCCTCGATCTACTACGCGCTCGGGCTCGTCGCCGCGCATGCGCTCGGGCTCACCCCGCTGGTGTTCCTGTTTGCCGGCGGCCTGTTCGCGCTCACGGCCAAAACCTATGCCGAGGGCGCCGCCATGTTCCCCGAAGCCGGTGGCTCCTCCTCCTTCGCGCGTCACGCCTTCGACGACGTCGTCTCGTTCTTCGCCGGCTGGGCGCTCAGCCTCGACTACATCCTCACGATCGCCATCTCGGCGTTCTTCGTGCCCCACTACCTGAGCGCCTTCCCGGGCCTGCACTCGCTCAAGCACAATCCCGGCGACATCGTCGGCGGGCTGATCGTCGTGGTGGTGCTGGCCGCACTGAACATCCGCGGCCTGGGCGAGTCGGCGAAGCTCAACTTCGTCCTTGCGATCCTCGATCTGAGCACGCAGATCCTGCTCGTGGCCCTCGGCTGCGTGCTCGTCCTGAACCCGTCGCTGCTGGTCCACCAGGTGCACCTCGGCAGCGTGCCGACCTGGAAAGAACTGATCTTCGCCCTGTCGCTGGCGATGCTCGCCTACACGGGCATCGAGACCGTGGCGAACATGGCCGAGGAGTCGCGTGACCCCGGGCGCGAGGTCCCGAAGGCCGTCAACCTCGTCGTTCTGGCCGTGCTCGGCGTGTACGCCGGCATCTCGGTCGTGGCACTGTCGGCGCTGCCGGTCGTCCACCACGCCGCCGGCTACAGCCCGGAGTTGAAAGAAACCTTCACGCATCCGGGCTACGCCACCGCGCTGGGGGGCTTCTTCCAGAACGATCCGGTGCTCGGCATCATCTCGCGGCTCGGTCTGCACGGCGCCGTCCTGAAACTGGCCAACTATTACGTCGGCATCCTGGCCGCGACGATCCTCTTCATCGCCACCAATGCGGGCATGATCGGGATCTCACGGCTGTCCTGGTCGCTGGCCGAGCACCGCCAGCTTCCCAGCCTGTTCTCCCAGCTTCACCCGAAATTCCGGACCCCGTGGTTCACGCTCGTGTTCTTCTCCTGCCTCGCGGGCACCCTGATCCTGTACGGGAACACCGAAGTGCTGGGCAACCTCTACTCGTTCGGCGCGATGCTGTCGTTCACGATCGCCCACGCGGCGGTGATCGCGCTGCGCGTCAAGGACCCCGAGCGCGAGCGCCCCTACCGCATGCCCTGGAACGTGCGCATCCGCGGAGCTGAAATTCCGCTGACGGCGGTCATCGGCGGCATCGGTACGTCCGCCGCCTGGGTCGCGGTCGTCGTCCTGCACACCGAGGCGCGCTACGTCGGCATCCCCTGGATGATCGTCGGTATGGGCGGCTACTTCTACTACCGCCACAGCCAGGGCCTCGATCCGAAAAAGGACTACCGCATCGCCCGCCCGGAGCGCCCCGCGGATTTCGAGGCGCTCGAGTACCGCACGGCGCTCGTGCCGATCTTCGGCGACGACGTGAGCGCCTCGGCGCTGTCGAGTGCGGCGAAGCTGATCGGCGCCGAGGGGGTCGTGTACGCGATCTTCGTGCTGCCCGTTCCCAGCCAGCTGTCGCTCGAGGCGGGGTTGGAGGAGGAGGAGGCCGAGGGTCGCTCGGTGCTCGAGAGCGCGCGCATCAAGGCGCGGCGCGCCGGCATCAAAATCCACACCGGGCTGATTCGCACACGCAACCCGGGCGCGGCGCTCGTCGAGGAAGCAGAACGCGTCGGCTCTGATGTCATCTACTGGTCCACCATCCACGCGCCCGCCGGCGAGCAGCGGATCGGGCCGACCGCGGCATACCTCCTGAGCAAGCGCCCATGTCGTGTGATCATCGAGACCCAGAACCGCCCGGCGCGCCCGCGCGAGAGCGTGCCGGCATCGGCCTGAGCGGCGCCCGCCGCCGCTAGCCGGAGCGCAGCGCCGAGCGCAGCGCCTCCTGCAGGCGAGGGTGTTTGAACTCGTAGCCCAGCACCAGCGCCTTGGCGGGCACGACGCGCGCCCCCGTCGTCACGATCCCGGCCATCTCGCCGTACAGCAGGCGCAGTGCCGCCTCCGGCACCGGCAGCCACGAGGGCCGTTTGAGAACGCCGGCGAGCGTCCGCGAGAAGTCGCGGTTCGAGCGGGGTTCCGGTGCCGTCGCGTTGACCGCGCCGCTCCAGCGCTCGTCGGTGATCGCGGCGAGCATGATCCCGATCTCATCCTCGCGGTGGATCCACGATATGTACTGGCGCCCGCCGGCCACGGGGCCGCCGACGCCGAGCCGGAAGGCGGGCAGCATCTTCGCGAGCGCCCCGCCGTCACGATCGAGCACGACGCCCGTGCGCAGCTGCACGACGCGCACGCCGAGCTGTGAGGCCCTCGCCGCCTCGAGCTCCCAGTCGGCGCATACCTCCGCAAGAAAGTCCTCTCCGCCCGGCGCGTCCTCGTCGAGCGGCTCCTCCCCCCGTGCTCCGTAGTAGCCGATCGCCGAGGCGCTGAGAAGCATGGGCGGCCGCGGGTCGGCCGCGCGCAGTCCTTCGACGAGGTGGCGCGTGCCCGTCACCCGGCTTTCGCGGATCGCCCGTCTTGCCTTCGAGGTCCAGCGCTGGGCGACGTTCTCGCCCGCCAGGTGCACGACGGCGTCGCGCCCCGCCAGTGCCGCGGCCGGCGCCGGTTCGTTCATCAGCTCCCAGCGCACGCCCTCGACCGCCCCGGCGCCGCGCGCGCCGCCGGAGGCGAATCTCTCAGGCACGCGCTCGGGGTCGCGAGAGAGGACGGTCACCTGCGCGCCGCGCTCCGCCAGGACGGCGACGAGTGCCGGCCCGATCAGCCCCGTCGCTCCTGTCACGGTCACGCGCAGAGCGCTCACGCCGTCAGCTTCTCACACGCGGTTCTCGCCGGCGAGGGCAGCTCGCGCTCAGTAGGAGTCGCCCGAGGAGCTGCCCGTCATCGTGTCCCCGTGCGCGAAGCCCATCTCCTGGCCGGCGAGCGCGGTGCCCGTGGCGCGCGCCTGGTCGGCGACGGCGGCCGCCACGGCGGGGGCGACGTCGCGGTTGAAGACGGAGGGGATGATGTAGTCCTCGCGCAGCTCCCGGTCCTCGACGATCGCGCCGATCGCCTGCGCGGCGGCCATCTTCATGTCCTCGGTGATGGCCGTCGCGCGAACGTCCAGCGCGCCCCTGAAGATTCCCGGGAAGCACAGCACGTTGTTGATCTGGTTCGGGTAGTCCGATCTGCCCGTCGCCATGATTCGCACGTACGGAGCCGCCTCCTCCGGGTTGACCTCGGGGTTGGGGTTCGCCATCGCGAACACCATCGCGTCGGGGTTCATGCGCGACAGCGCCTCTGCCGGCAGCGCTCGCGCGCCGGATAGCCCGATCAAGAGGTCCGCGCCCTCGATCACGTCGGCCGGTGCGCCGTCGCGGCACTGTGGGTTGGTGGCGGCGGCGAACCAGCGCTTGAGCAGGTTCATGGAGCCGTCCAGGTAGTCCTCGCGCTGGACGTGCAGCGCGCCGCGCGAGTCCGCCCCGATGATCTGGTGGACGCCCGCAGTGAGCAGGATCTTCGTGACCGCGATACCGGCCGCCCCGAGGCCGATGATCATCACGTTCAGATCCTGCAGGCGCCGGCCCGTCAGCTTGACGGCGTTCAGGAGCGCGGCCATCACGACCACCGCGGTGCCGTGCTGGTCATCGTGGAAGACCGGTATGTCGAGCTGCTCCTTCAACCGCTCCTCGATCTCGAAGCAGCGCGGGGCGGAGATGTCCTCGAGGTTGATCCCCCCGAACGCGGGCGCGATCACTTCGACGGCGCGCACGATCTCATCGGTGTCGGTCGTGTCGAGGCAGATCGGGAACGCGTCCACCCCGGCAAACTCCTTGAACAGGCAGCACTTGCCCTCCATCACCGGCATCGCGGCCGACGGACCGATGTCGCCGAGCCCGAGTACGGCGGTGCCGTCGGAGACGACCGCCACGGTGTTGCGCTTGATCGTGTATTGGAACGCCTTGTCCTCGTCGTCGGCGATCGCCAGGCACACGCGCGCGACGCCCGGTGTGTAGACCATCGACAGATCGTCCCTGGTCTTCAGGGGGTGCTTGTTGTGCTGTTCGATCTTGCCCCCCGCGTGCAGCAGGAACGTTCGATCGGTGGCGTCGACCACCTCCACGCCCTGGAGTGCATCGATCGCCGCGATGATCTGCTCCCAGTGCTCTCGTCCGGAGGCGTCCACGACGATGTCGCGCAGGCTCTGACCCCCGTCGACCTCCACCAGGTCGACCGCGCCGACCATGCCCCCGGCTTCGCCGATGGCGCCCGTCAGGACGCCGAGCGTGCCCGGAGCATCCTCGATCTTGACGCGGATGGTGAGACGGTATTGGGCGCTCGGGGTGGCGCTCATCGTTTACGTTCCCTCGGTTGTTGGCGGCAGGGCATGTTAGACAGCATCGGGGCCCGGGCCGTGCGGTCGGGCTCGATGGCCGCCCGGCGCAGAGGCCGAGCGTCCTCGTAGAGTGATCGGTCAATGGCCCTGAACAGCACAGCCGGAGCGAGCGCGTCCGCTGGCGCCGACGCCGCTCACGAGCGGCGCCTGTTCCTGATCGACGGCCCCAGTCTCGTCTATCGCGCCTTCTATGCGCTGCCGGAGTCGATCGCGACCTCGACCGGCGTGCCCACCAACGCGATCTTCGGGTTCGCCTCGATGCTCGTCAAGATCGTGACCGAGTACGGCGTGTGTCCGACCGTCGTGGCATGGGACGCCGGCAGCTCCGGGCGCACGGAGCTGTTCAGCGAGTACAAGGCCCAGCGCCGCTCGCGCCCGGACCTGCTCAAGCAGCAGTGGCCGGCGATGGAACCGCTCGTCGATGCCTTCGGCTACCGCAACGTGCGGCTCGAGGGCTTCGAGGCTGACGACGTGATCGCTTCGCTCGCCGAGCAGGCGCTGCGCGCCAGCCCGCCGGTGCCCGTGATGATCGTGACCGGCGACCGCGACGCCTTCCAGCTGATCGACGGCGACGGCCTCGTCAAGGTGATGGCGACATCGCGCGGGATCACCGACACGAAGATCTACGATCGCCAGGCGGTCCTCGATCGCTACGGGATACCGCCGGAGCTGATCCCGGACTTCTATGGCCTGAAGGGCGATACCTCCGACAACATCCCGGGGATTCCGGGCATCGGCGACAAGACCGCGAGCGAGCTGATCCAGAGCTACGGCTCGCTCGAGGGCGTGCTGTCGCACATCGACGAGATCAAAGGCGCCAAGCGCAAAGAGAACCTGCGCGAGCACGCCGAGGATGCGCGCGTCTCCAAGCAGCTCGCGACGGTGCAGCGCGACGTCGGCGTCGACCTCGACATCGCCGCCGAGTCCGTGCGCGAGCCCGACCGCTCGCGGGTTCGCGAGGTCTTCCGCGAGTATGAGCTGCGCGATCCGCTGAGGCGCCTGGAGGAGGCGCTGGGCGACCCCGAGGTGGCCGCGCCGGCGTCCCCCGCCGAGGTGAAGCTGAGCGCCCGCGTACGCTCGGGAACCCCGGCGGACATCGCGCGCCTGGGTGAGCCGGAGGCGGAGCTGTCGCTCGTCGCCCGCGCCGCCGAGGCGCCCGAGGGGGCTCTGTTCGCCGAGGGCCCCGCCTGGCGCTTCGCGGCGGCGGCCGCCGCCGCCGGCGATCGCGGCAGAAAGAACGGCGACGGCGCGCAGGCGGCCGAGGTGCTGGTGGGCGACTGCGACGGGCCCGAGCAGGTCGCGCGCGCGTGCGAGGAGCGCGCCGTGGTCGCCCACGACGCCAAGGCGCTCGGGGTCGTGCCGCCGGGGCTGACCCACGACACGCTGCTGGGCGCCTTTCTGCTCGACCCGGCGCGGCGCGGCTATCCGTTCGCCGAGCTCTGCGAAGAGCGCGGCCTCGCGAGCGACCTCGAGGATCCCGCGGCGGCCGACGCGGTGCTGCTCCGCGCGCTGACCGGCTGGCAGCGGGGGCAGATCTCAGAGCGCGGCCTCGAGCCCGTGATGCGCGACATCGAGCTGCCGCTGGTGGCGGTGCTGCGCGAGATGGAGCTGCTCGGCGTGCGCCTGAACCTCGAGCGCCTGGCCGAGATCACGGGCCGGGTACGCGAGGAGTTGGCCGCTCTGGAAGGCGATATCTTCGCGCTCGCCGAAGAGGAGTTCCTGATCTCCTCGCCGCAGCAGCTGGGGGAGATCCTGTTCGTGAAGCTCGGCCTCTCGCGAAAGCGCCGCGGAAAGACGGGCTTCTCCACCGACGCGCGCGTCCTGCAGGCGATCCGCACCGAGCATGAGATCGTGCCCAAGATCGAGCGCTGGCGCGAGCTGTCGACGCTGACCAAGACCTATCTGGACGTGCTGCCGCAGGTGGTCGACGAGCGCTCGCGCATACACACGACGTTCCTGCAGGCCGGGGCGCAGACGGGCCGGCTCGCGAGCACCAACCCGAACATGCAGAACGTGCCGATCCGCACCCCGCTCGGGCGCGAGATCCGCGGCTGCTTCGAGGCCGAGCCCGGCAGCGTGCTGATCTCCGCGGACTACTCGCAGATCGAGTTGCGCGTGCTCGCGCACGCGGCTGAGGAGCCGGTGCTGAAGGAGATCTTCCTACAGGGGGAAGACGTGCACACGGCGACGGCCTCGCAGGTCTTCTCGGTCGCCGCCGGGGACATCGATCCGGGCATGCGCTCGAAGGCCAAGATGATCAACTACGGGATCGTCTACGGGCTGTCCGACTACGGTCTCGCCGATCGCCTGAACATCCCCCGCGAGGAGGCCAAGGAGTTCATCGACGCCTACCTCGAGCGCTTTCCGCGCGTGGCGGTGTTCATCGCCGAGACGATCGAGCGTGCCAAGCGGGAGGGCTACGTCAAGACCCTGTGGGGGCGCCGCCGCCAGATCCCCGAGCTTCAGGCGCGCAACTACCAGGTGCGCACGCTCGGCGAGCGCCTGGCCGTCAACACGGTCATTCAGGGCACGGCGGCCGACATCATCAAGCTCGCGATGGTCCGCTCGCACGCCGCGCTGCTCGACTCCGGCCTCCAGACGCGACTGCTGCTGACGATCCACGACGAGCTCCTGTTCGAAGGGCCGCCTTCTGAGCAGGACGCCGCGCGCGAGCTGATCGAGCGCGAGATGTGCGCTGTGTGGGAGCACGATCCGCCGCTGGCGGTCGACGTCGGCGTCGGCCAGAACTGGCTGGAGGCCAAGTGAGGCGGCGGGTCGCGCGATGAGCCGCGGCCTGGCCGTTCTCCTCGGTGTCGGGGCCGGCTGTCTGGTCGGCATGCAGGCGCCGATCAACTCACGCCTCGGCAGGACCGTGGGCTCGATCGAGGCGGCCACCGTGTCCTTCCTCGTCGGCACGGTCGCGCTCGTTTTGATCCTCCTGATTGCACGCGGTGGAGTGGGCGATCTCGGTCAGATCGGGCGGGCGCCGTGGTGGGCGCTCGTCGGCGGGCTGCTCGGTGCCGTGTACGTGAGCGTCGCCCTCGTCGCCGTGCGCACGCTCGGGGCGAGCGGGCTGACCGCGGTCGTCATCACCGGCCAGCTGACGATCTCCGTGGTGATAGATCGCTTCGGTCTGCTCGGGGTCGCCCGTCAGGCGATCGGCGTGCAACGGATCGCCGGTCTCGTGCTGCTGGCGGCCGGCGTGCTGCTGGTCGTGCGCAGGTAGCGCCCGCGGCGCCCCTCAGCCGAGCGCGCTCTGAAAGCCCTGGCGCCAGCTCGGGTGGCGCGGCGTCCAGCCGAGCGCGCCCTTGGCACGGGCGTTGGAGGCGCCCTGGGCGCGCGTCATCGTCATCACGCCGTACTCCCCCGCGAGCGGCCGCGCGAGCCACGCGGGGACGTGCCGCGGCGGCTTGGCCCCGAGCGCGCCTGCGAGTGCGGGGATCCACTCCGAGACGAGCGCCGGCTCGTCGTCGACGATGTTGTAGGGACCGGGCTCACCGTCGGTCAGGGCCCTGACGGTCGCTCGGGCCGCGTCCTCGATGTGAATGAACGACCACACACCGGCACCCGTGCCGACGATCGGCAGCCTGCGGCGGGCGACATCCTCGCCGATCGAGCCGCCGGCGGAGATCGCCGTCGCCGTGCCGTAGAAGTAGCCGTAACGGAGCACCAGCCCGCCGGCGCCGAGGACGGCGCGCTCGAGCTCGGCGACCGCCTGCGCCGTTCGCTTGAACTGCCCGGGAGGGTTGTTGATGAGGGGGTCGTCCTCGACGTGTACGGTGCCGGGCGGCCCGGGCGCGTAGGCGAAGGCGATGCTCTGGGCGATGATCCGCGAGACGCCGCTCGCCCGGGCGGCGGCCAGCAGATGGCGCGTCCCCTCCGTGCGCAGACGGTCGGTGAGCGCGAAGTCGCGCGTCAGCTTGCGCGGGTCGATGCGCGCCGGGATCGCGGTGAGCTGGTGGATCACAGCGTCGGCGCGCGCCTCGGCCACCGCGCTCATGACCGCGTCGGCGTCGAGCGCATCGGCGATCACGGGCTCCGCACCCGCGGCGCGCAGCGCAGCTGCCTTCGCGGGCGAGCGCGTCATGCCGGTGACCTCGTGGGAGTCCTCGATGAGCAGGCGAACGAGCGGGGCGCCGATCGCGCCGGTGGCGCCGGCCAGGAAGACCCTCATGGCCCGCCCGGCACGCCGGCGAGGCTCGCCGGCGGCTTCGCGGCCTCGTCTGCGGCGTGCGCGTCGCGGCCGTCGAGCGCGATCGCGGGCTCCATGCGCGCGCATGCCATGCCTTCGCTGAAGCCCGTCGATCCGATCTGAAACGTGCCGTTGAAGCGCGAGCGCAGGTTCTCGACGGCGATCAGGTTGACGAGCTCGACCAGCTCGGCATCGTCGAAGCGCTCACGCAGCGCCGCGAACAGCTCGTCGCTCACCGCCAACGGCGTGACCGTCATGCCCACCGCCAGATCGAGGACGAGGCGCTCGCTCTCATCGAAGTGCTCGCTGTCGGAGTAGCGGTAGAGGTCGAGCAGCTGCGCTTCTGAGATACCGGCGGCGCGTGCCTCATAGGAGCCGATGTCCTGGCACATCTCGCACCCCTGCATCACCGCCGACTTGAGCACGGCCAGCGCGCGCAGGTGCTCGTCGAGGAGCGGCTTCGACGCGACCGCCTTCTCGAGCATGCCGTAGCCGATCAGCGTCCGCGGTCGGTGGGCGCGGATCGGGATGTCCCCGGTCAGCCGGTCGCGCTGCCCCGTGAGCTTACGGATTTCGTGGCGTGCAAGACGATAGATGACGCGAACGAGCGGGCTGGCCTGCTTCTCGGTTACGCCTTCGATGCGGCTCATGTGATGCTCCTTCCGGCAGTGGGGGACAGGGGAGGTGGAGGGTGCAGCTCGACGGCGGCGGCGGGCCGCGCCCGATCGGCGGCGTCGAGGCTCGCGACGCGCCACAGCCAGGCGAGCACGACGGTCGCGGCGGCGAGTGAGACGAAGTCGAAGTAGCCCGTCCAGCGCGGATGCGCATTGCCGATGTCGATCAGGTGGTTGAGGCTGTGCAGCGCGAACTGCACGGTCGTCAGCGCCAGCACGGGAACACGCCAGGAGGGACGGCGCACGGCGATCGCGAGAGCCAGGCCCAGTGCCGCCTCGAAGCTCGCGACGTCGCGTATGTAGTGGGCGTTGAAGGCGCCGAACGGCCCGATCGCCGTGTAGAAGGCGTGCGGGGAGGCCGCCATGAACACCGCCAGCGAAAGCTCTACGACAGCGAACGCTGCGATGCCCACGGCGAGCGTCCCCGGAGGAGGCGCCGTCAGGGAGGCAGAGCGCGTCGGGTGTTCGGCGACGGTCATCGAGGCTCAACGATATGCTGACGGTGGAGCCCCGTAAAGGACCACCTTGATCGCGGAAAAGGGAACCAATTCCGGCCCGGAGCTGTTCGTCGAGCTGGACCGCGCGAGCCGCAGGCCGCTGCGGGCACAGCTCGAGGACGGCCTGCGCGAGGCGGTGCGCAGCGGCCGCCTGCCGGCGCGCGCACGCCTGCCCGCCACACGCGCCCTCGCATCGGACCTGTCGGTCTCGCGCCGGCTCGTGGTCGACGCCTATGCGCAGCTGCTCGCCGAGGGCTATCTCGTCGCACGCCGCGGAGCGGGCACGTTCGTGGCCGACGCCGCAAGCGCCGTCGCCGCCCCGGCGGTCGAGCCCGAGTCGCGCGCGCCGATGTTCGACTTCTTCCCCGGCTATCCGGATCTGGCCTCCTTTCCGCGCCGGGCCTGGCTGCGCGCAATTCGCGAGACGATCCGGGAGGCGCCCGACCGGGCCTTCGGCTACCCCGACCCGCGCGGCGCTCCCGAGCTAAGACGCGCCCTGGCCGAGCACCTGCGGCGTGTGCGCGGGGTCGTCGCCGATCCCCAGTCGATCGTCATCTGCTCGGGTGCGGCCCAGGGCTTCGGCCTGCTGGCGCGGGCGCTGGGCGGGCCGCGCATGGCGGTCGAGGACCCCGGGCTGGCGCCGCATCGGGCGATCCTGACCGCGCACGGCGCCCTGCTCGTGCCGCTCGCGGTCGATGAGCAAGGGGCCCGTGTGCACGAGCTGGGCGAGGCCCTGGAAGCACCGACGGCGCGCAACAACGGCCGCGAGCCCTCGATCGAGGTCGCGCTGGTCACGCCGGCGCATCAGTCGCCGACGGGAGTGG
Organism: uncultured Solirubrobacteraceae bacterium; assembly: GCA_963779605.1. Lineage (GTDB taxonomy): Bacteria > Actinomycetota > Thermoleophilia > Solirubrobacterales > Solirubrobacteraceae > Palsa-744. Next base: position 59,121 of record CAVZYR010000002.1, on the reverse strand, counting down.
CGCTCGCGCCCGCGCGCCGGGCGGCGCTGTTGGAGTGGGCGAGCAGCCCGGCACGGGTCGTGATCGAGGACGACTACGACGCCGAGTACCGCTACGACCGCCCGCCGCTCGCGGCGCTGCAGGGTCTCGCGCCGGATCGCGTTGTGTACATGGGCACGGTCTCAAAGACGCTTGCGCCGGCCATACGCCTGGGCTGGCTGGCGCTGCCCTCGCGCCTGATCGCCCCGGTCGTGGAACAGAAGAGCCTGGCCGACCACGGCAGCCCCACGCTCGACCAGCTCGCGCTCGCGCGCCTGCTTGAGAGCGGTGCCTACGATCGCCATCTGCGCCAGGCGCGCCGGCGCTACAAGACTCGGCGCGATGCGCTCGTGCAGGCGGTCTCGCGACACCTTCCCAGCGCGCGTGTGACGGGGGTCGCGGCGGGCCTGCACGCGATCGTGCGCCTCGGCCGGCCCGTCGACGGGATCGAGCTGATCGGTGCCGCCCGGCGCCAGTCGGTGGGCGTGTATCCGCTCGGCTTGGCCTACATGGAGATGAAGCCCATGCACGATGGGCTCGTGCTCGGCTACGCCAACCTCGCCGAGCCGGCGATCGAGGAGGGCATCCGGCGGCTCGCGCGGGCGCTCGAGGAGCTGCCGGGCGGCCCGGCCGCTACGAACGACGGCGGCGCGATCGCGAGGTAGTGCTCGAAGATCCATGTGGACACACGGCGGTTCTCGAGCAGGCGGACCCAGGCCAGGACGGCGCGGCTCGGCGTCATCCGCGCGAGCAGATGCTGGGTCCCGAGCAGCCAGCGGTATTTGCGCTCGTGTCGATCCGAGAACGCGCGGTAGCGCTCGAGCGCGTGCGCGCGCGAGCGGCGACCGTCCAGCACCGCGCGCAGCTCGCGTCCCGCGGCCAGACCGAAGTAGAGGGCCGTACGGATGCCCTCGGCGGTCAGCGGCAGGCAGTGCCCGGCGGAGTCCCCGGCGAAGAAGATCCCGTCCTCGACGCCGGCGCGCAGGCGATGCGGAATCCAGTTGCCCTGGTAGCCATCGGGCACGAGGCCGAGATCGCCCGCCAGCCTGACGGTGGGCTCCTTGACATGGTGGGAGGGCCAGAAGGACCCCGCGCCGACGCGCACCTCGTCGCGAGCGGGGAAGCTCCAGGCATAGCCGGCGCGAACGTAGCCGGGATCGATCCACAGCTCCATCTCCTGCGAGCGCCCGCAGGGGTGCACCTCGAGCCCGCGCGAGAGTGGCGCATCGGGCGGCTGGATCGCGGTCGCGTTTGACAGCACGCGACGCCAGCCGAGCGCGTCGACGATCAGCGGAGCGGTGAGCGAGCCGCGGTCGGTGTGGACGGTGTGGCCGTCGCGGCCGACGACCGTCGCGGTCTCGAACTCGACCTCGGGCTCGGGCGCCTGGCTTCGCAGGAGCGCGCACAGCTCGGGGTAGTCGAACGTGGCGAACGAGAACGGCAACGACCAGCGTGCGCTGCCGAAACGGGTGTGCACGGTCATCTTCTCGAAGCGCTGGCGCAGCGAGCCCATCAGCTCGAGCGCCTCCATCCAGGCGGTGGGCATCGCGCACGCCGACGTCTGGCGCTCGCCGAGCTCGTAGCGATCGACCATCAGCACGCGGGCACCGGATCCGGCGAGTTCGCGGGCAACCGCCAGTCCGGCGAAGCTCGCCCCGCACACGAGCACATCGCAGTCGCTTCGCTGCAGGGGGGTACGCTCCGCTCCCCGCTTCGTCGCTCGCACCGGCATCTGCCCCGCAATGATACGGCTGCGCTAGGCTTTCGTCGGTGCAGACACTGACGGAGAACCCCGACGCTCGCGTGGTCGAGGGGTCGAACGGGCTCCTGTTGGAGATCGACGGCCAGATCGTCCCCAACTACGAGGCCACGTTCCGGCCCATCGAGGAGGGGGAGGTCGTGACGGGCAACGTCGTCCGGATCGACAAGGACGAGGTGCTCGTCGATATCGGCTACAAGTCCGAGGGCGTCATCCCCGCCAACGAGCTGTCGATTCGCAAGTCCGTCGATCCGTCAGACGAGGTTCATCTGGGCGAGGAGGTCGACGCGATCGTCCTCACCAAGGAGGACCAGGACGGGCGCCTGATCATGTCCAAGAAGCGCGCGCGCTTCGAGAAGGCGTGGCGTCGCATCGAAACGGCAGCCGAGTCCGGTGAGCCGGTCGAGGGCACCGTCATCGAGGTGGTCAAGGGGGGCCTGATCATCGACCTCGGAGTGCGCGGCTTCCTGCCCGCCTCGCTCGTTGACATCCGCCGCGTGCCCAACCTCGACGAATACATGGGCACGAAGATCGAGACGAAGGTGATCGAGCTCAACCGCTCGCGCAACAACGTCGTGCTCTCCCGGCGCGCCGTGCTCGAGGAGGAGCGCAAGGAGGTCCGCCAGCAGATCCTCGACGGCCTCCAGCCGGGGCTGGTCGTCGACGGGCAGATCTCCAACATCGTCGACTTCGGCGCGTTCGTCGACCTCGACGGCATCGACGGTCTGATCCACATCTCCGAGCTGTCGTGGTCGCACGTCAACCACCCCTCGGAGATCCTCACGATCGGCGACACCGTCAAGGTCAAGGTGCTGGACATCGATCGTGACCGCCAGCGCATCTCCCTCGGTCTCAAGCAGACCCAGGAGGACCCCTGGCAGCGGATCGTGGACACATACAACGTCAACGACGAGCTCGACGGCAAGGTGACGAAGGTTGTCACCTTCGGAGCGTTCGTCGAGATCCTCGATGGCGTCGAGGGTCTCGTGCACATCTCAGAGCTCGCTCCCCACCACGTCGAGAGCCCGCGCGAGATCGTCCATCCCGGCGACGAGATCCGCGTGAGGATTCTCGAGATCGACTCCGAGCGGCGCCGCCTTTCCCTGTCGGCCAAGCGGGTTGAGGATCAGATTCTTCCCATCTCACGCCCGGGTCAGCCCGATGAGGCCCCCGCGGCCGACTCGCAGGACGACGCTGCAGATACGACGCGCGCGGCCTCCGAGGAGCCCCAGGCCGAGGCCGCCGGGGTCGTGGACGCCTCAGGCGCTCCGGCGACCGCAGACGCCGGCGCGGCGGAGACCGTCGAGGCCGTCGAGGCGCCATCCGCGGAGGCCGCCGTCGTTGTCGAGGACGCGCCGTCCGCCGAGGCTGCCGACGCACCGGCGCCCGCGGAGCCAGAGGCTTCCGCTGAGCCAGAGGCCTCCGCTGAGCCAGAGGCCTCCGCTGAGCCAGAGGCCTCCGCTGAGCCAGAGGCGTCGGCGGAGTCCACCGAGGCTTCGCAGGAGCCCGACGCCACGGCCGAGGGGGACGCCGCAACCGCAGCCGAGGGCGACGATGAGGCCCCGGCCGCTGAGACCGCGGGGCCCGAGCCTGAGATCGCCGCCGAGCCCCCGCCGGACTGACGCGGTCGCAGGAACGCCGAGCGGGTGGACGTGGCCGTGCCCTTCGTGGGGCTGACGGGAGGCATGGGGGCGGGCAAGTCGACCGCCCTGGCGGCGCTCGAGCGGCTGGGTGCCGCCGTGCTGTCCTCGGATGCGGTGGTCCATGAGCTCTATGCTGAAGAGCCGATGCGAGAGGCCGTCGTGGGGCGCTGGGGCGCCGCGATGGCGCCGGGTGGGGTGGTCGACCGCGCCGCGGTCGCCGAGCGCGCGTTCGCGCGCGATGAGGACCGGGCCTGGCTGGAGGGTCTCCTGTGGCCGCAGGTGGGCGCTCGCGTCGCCGCCTGGCTCGAGCAGGTGCGCGGCGGGTCCGTGACGGACGCCTCGCGACCGCGGGCGGCGGTGGTTGAGGTGCCGCTGCTGTTCGAGGCGGGCCTCGACGGGCTCTACGACGCGACGATCGCGGTCGTCTCCGAGGAGACGCTGCGCCGCGAGCGGGCCGCCCAGCGCGGGCATGCGCTGGCGGACGAGCGTGCCGCCCGCCAGCTTTCCCAGGAGGAGAAGGCACGCCGGGCGACGTTCGTCGTGCGCAACGACGGTAGCGAGGAGGACCTCGAGCTGAGCCTGTCAGCCGTTCTTGACAAGCTGTCCAGATGAGCGGACGGGCACTTGGTTGGTTCGTGGGCCTCGTGCTCGCGGCACTGGTCCTGGGGCTGATCGTGTCCGGCGTGGATGACGTCGTGCGCAGGCTCGGATTGCCGCTCAGCGATGCCAGCGTGATTCGCGAACAGGCGGGCCAGAAGCATCTTGACCCGGCGCTGATCGCGGCCGTGATCTACGCCGAGACGAAGTTCGATCCGCGTCCCTCGCCGGCGGGTGCCGAGGGGCTCATGCAGATCCTCCCGGGCACCGCCTACTTCATCGCGCATCTGTCGGGTGGGACCCGCTTCACCGCGGGTGACCTGTCCACGCCGCGCATAAACGTCGCCTACGGCAGCTACTACCTGCGCTACCTGCTCCAGCATTACAACGGCAATGAGATGCTCGCCGTCGCCGCCTACAACGCGGGCCTCGCCAACGTCGACAGCTGGGTGGCGCAGGCCAACGCCGCGGGCACCTCGCTGACGGTGGCGACGATCCCGTTCCCGGAGACCCGCGCCTACGTGCAGCGCGTGCTGGAAGCCCAGCGCGAGTATCACACCGACTACTCGCGAGAGCTCGGGCTGTAGGTCTCCACTCCTTCCCGAGCGGCTCCTCACCGTTCCGGTGACGGCGCCGGCCGGGTGTCCGGCCAACTCGAAGAACACTGCGAGTGATCCGCAGTTGAGAGTCGGGCGTATAGAAAACCAACGGCACACGAGGAGCTGTGCCCGCGATATCCGGCAATGGGAGGAGACCAGTGAGCACGCGTGAGGTGGACTATTCGGCTGAGCATCGAGGAGCCGCTGCGGATGACGCTGGGACCCACGCAGGGGCGCTCGCGGTTGAGGACCTGGGCGGCGCAATGGCGGTCATGCGCGCGAGGGGCCTTCGCGTGTCGGCCGCTCGGCGGCTCGTGCTGGAGGCGCTCCTGGCCGCCGACGGACCGATGTCCGCCGAGCAGATCGCTGAAGGGATCGGCGGCCGCGTGCCGTCCTCGGACATCGGCTCTGTGTATCGCAACCTGCAGGCGCTCGAGGACATCGGCGTGGTTCGACACGTGCACCTCGGCCACGGACCGGGGCTTCACGCGCTGGCCGTGACCGGCGAGCGCGAGTACCTCACATGCGAGCGCTGTGCGGACTACCGCGCCGTGGCACCACAGGAGCTCGACGCGGTGCGCGATCTCATACAGCGCCAGTTCGGCTACCGCGCGAGCTTCATCCACTTCCCGATCGTTGGCCTCTGTCCGACGGCCGTGCGCCGCCGCGGTCGCGCGATCAGCCGCGAACATCTCTCGAGCCGGACCGTGAGCAACCGGAGTGAGCGCCATGAGCTTCCCGCTTGGTGCTGGCAATCGTCCGGGCGACGTGCTGCGAGTGGTGAGGGCGCTCACCCCGGCCGAGCGGCGCCGGGCCGGACTCATGTTCGCGAGCATCACGGCCCTCCACCTGATCGGGCTCGGCGTGTTCCTCGCGTTCGTCGCCCCCTCGCACTACAGGGGCCTGGGAATCGGCGTGGCCGGGCTCGCCTACTCGCTGGGCCTGCGTCACGCGTTCGACGCGGATCACATCGCCGCGATCGACAACACCACGCGCAAGCTGATGAGTGAAGGTAAGCGACCACTCAGCATCGGCTACTGGTTCTCGCTCGGACACTCGTCGATCGTGGTCGCGATCGGCGTCGGGATCGTCGTGGCCGAGAAGGCCGTCTACGGAGCGGTCTCGAACGGCAGCTCCAACCTCGAGCAGTTCGGCGCGGTCTTCGGCACGGTCGTCTCAGCGACGTTCCTGTACCTGATAGCCCTCCTCAACGTGATCATCCTCGCCGGGATCTTTCGCGTTTTCCGGTCGATGCGCGCGGGCAGCTACGACGAGGCGGAGCTCGAGCGCCAGCTGAACAATCGCGGGCTGATGTTCCGCATCTTCGGCAGGTGGATGAAGACGATCGACAGGGAGTGGAAGATGTACCCGGTGGGCGTGGTGTTCGGCATGGGATTTGACACCGCGACCGAGGTGGCACTGCTCGCGACGACCGCCCTGCTCGCCTCCCAGCACCTTCCCTTCTACTCGATCATGTGCCTGCCCGATCCTGTTCACCGCGGGTATGACCCTGATGGACACGATCGACGGCATCTTCATGAACTTCGCCTACTCGTGGGCCTTCTTCAACCCGGTTCGAAAGGTCTACTACAACCTCGCGATCACCGGGCTGTCGGTGGCGATCTGCTTCTTCATCGGCACGATCGAGGTGCTGGGCCTGCTGCCGAGGCAGTTCACCGGCCTGCACAGCGGCTTCTGGAGCTACATGGCCAACTTCGACATCAACAAGGCGGGCTTCGTGATCGTCGGGATGTTCGTCGTCTGCTGGGCGGGCGCCCTGGCCTTCTGGAGATTCGGCCGCGTCGAGGAGAAGTGGGGCGCCAGGCTGAAGCCCGGAGACGTGGTCGCCGACGGCGTCGACGCGGCGGGGTAGCTCAGCGTGCCCGCTTCGGGCATCCCTGGCGACGGCCGCGCGCGTATGCGGCACCCGCGCACGCAGGTGGCGGCTGAGAGCGCCGGCTCACCCCCTCGCTGACAACGAGGCCGATCCTCGTCGCGGTGGGGAGCGACCTGCCCGCCCGCCGGCTCTGCCACAGCACGCGCCCCCCGCGCACATGCCTTGAGCCGGCCCGGCGGACGCGGCCGAGCGCGCAGTGAGCTCGCGCTATCGCCCTCACGGCCGATCTCAGCCTGCGGCCCCTGATGTGCGGCACGAGGCACCTCGGCGCAGCCGCGCAGCGGGTCCCGCGGATCGCTTTCCCCGCCGCGCTCGACCGTCGGCCCCTCAGCCGCGGAGCGAGACACGTTCTCACCGCGCCCCGCGTCAAGCGGTTGGGCGGGGCGCCGGCGGCGCCTGGGCGCGCGGTGAAGCTGGCGGACGCGACGGCGATCACGTCTTCTTCTTCTGAGCCTTCTTCGGGTTCGGGGTCTTCCAGGGCTTCCATGAACACGCACACGGTGTACAGGCCGGGGACGCTGAGGGCTTCGCCCACACCGCGGGCGTGGAGCGTGAAGGCCCCGGCAAGGCCCGACGCGGGCGCTTCGCCGGCTTCGGGGGTGAGGAGGTTCTCCTCGGGACTGGCCTCGAGCTGGGCGTCGACGCTCGCCGCACACGGGGCCGGACCATAGATCTCGTAGATCGATGCGCCCGAGGCGCTTCCCGTCGATCCGCTCACCGTCATCGTGAAGCTGCCGGGGAGCGCAAGGCTCGCCGGCACGCCGGCGAGCTCCAGCGAGACGTCCGTCTGCTGCGCGGAGGTGCCGGCGGCGCCGATCAGTGCGAACGCGCTGACGCTCGCGACGACCGCGACGGGGGTCAGTCGCATCGCGAGGACCCGACGAGGGGGGACCGCGTCAGAAGCGCGGCCGCGCAGGGGTCAGACGACGGGCTGATACCCGGCAGCATTCGCGCGATGCCGGGTATCAGCCCGCTCATCAGTCGCGCAGGAGCGGCTCGAGGTCCAGCGGGTGCGGCCTGGCGGACCAGGCGAGTTCCGAGACGGCGCCGCCGCTTACGACGACGTCGCGCGCGCACGCGACGTCGTCGATCCACAGCGTGTAGGCGCCCTCGCGCACGTTGTCGAACACCGCCGTGTACGCGGGCCGGCCGTTGATCTCGCGCTCGAGCACGTCCTTGTGGCTGCGGCGGTCGTCCTGCCCGGCCGCGCTGATCTCCACCTCCACGCCGAGCATCTCGGCGGGCGTGTGCAGGATCAACGCCCCGATGTCGCCGCCGAGATCCAGCACGACGTGCTCGGGGTGCCGCCGCGCGGCGTGGTTCTCCCCGCTCGCCGCGTGGCTGTGAGTGTGACTGCGATCATGGGTGTGCATCCGCTCGCGCCCTCTATTTCGTGGTTGACGGGAAGTCGAAGCCGTCGTGGGGGATGCCGATGTATGGGAATGTCGACTGGAACCGCACCGACAGGGGCGGGGTGTCATCGGTGACGGCTTCCGCCGCTCCGTCCGGTTTGTAGCTTTTGTTCACCAGTGGCACAGTGAGTCCCGCGATGGCGCGCAGCTCGATCGTCGTGGTGTCGTCGATCACGCGCCTGCCGTTGGGAAACCCTGCCAGATCGCCGCCGAGGATGCCCAGCGGGTTGGGGCTGCCGGCGGGCGGCACCGCGACGTTCAGCCGCAGCATGTCGGCCACCACCTTGCCCGTGTTGTTCTGAAAGCCCGCGACCACACCCGCCGGCAGACCGGTGAGCAGGATCGCGACGAGGTCTTCACGCGGCGCTTTTTTCGCTTCGAGGGCTTCGAGGCTCGGGAACACTTTGGGGTAGAGCACAGGCAGAAGCCTCGCGAGCTCCGGGTGCTGGACGTACTGCAGGAACTCCTTTTCGCCGACCGGGTGGCCCGAGTTCCAGTCGTCCTTGCGGCTCATCGGGATGAGCGCCTCGTTCACCAATGGATTCCCCAGCCGTGAGACCTGCACCCACGGTCCGGCCTCCGAGTGTTCACTGTTTGCACCGTCTGAGATGCGAACCTTGCGGCGGCTCGCCGAGCCCCACACGCCGAGCACGGCCTTCGAGCTCATGACGTTGGTCGGTACCGATCTGTCCACGGTCAGGCTCGAGATCGGGACGCGGATCGCGATCGTGTGGACGTTCACCGTCGAGAGCGTGTCCACGCCCCCGGCGGCGGGCATCGGGACCACATGTGCTTCCTGAAACGGCCGCAGGTCGGCGAGGTCGAAGATCGACCCGATGTCGACGAAGAACGGATCGGTACGCTGGCCGGCGAACACCGTCTGATTTCCCGCCAGCGAGTGCACGGCTTCCTGTCCGAGCGCCGAATAGTTCGGCGTCGAGTGGGGGCCGATGTTCGACGGAGGACACGCAAGGCCTTCGCCGAGCACCCTTTCCCAGGACCTGCCGTGCTTTGAGTGATCGATCCGCGTGACGTTGTAGAACTGGCGTTTGTTCCAGTTGGGGTCGTTGAGCGAGCTGATCGCTCCCGTGTTGTAGAGGAACGTGTCGGGGTTGGTGATCACGGAGTCGAAGCTGAACTCATAGGTGACGTCGGGCAGTCCGTCGCCGTTGTTGTCGACGTGGATCTTGTAGAGGACGTCGTTGCCGAACTCATAGAAGGTGGGCCCCCCGGCCGGAACCTCGGCTGGGAGATAGTTGGTGATCAGCGTGACGGTCCCCGGATCGTCGGGTGAGACGAACGCATAGGTGTCGGTGTTGTCGGCGACCGGATCCTTGCTTATCTCCGGAGCCTCGCGGTGCGATGACATGTGTATTGCCTTTCGTGATCGATTGTCGAGAGTGACTCGGCCGCTCAGCGGGCCGCGTCGAGCAGCCGCTTCACCAGCGCGGGGTCCTTGTAGGTCGTCTCCTGCTTGCCGGACATCACCGTCACCTCGCCGCGAGCGGCGTCGCGGACATAGGCGGTAACCGGCTCGGCCGGCGCCGGCCCCGAGGCCTTGGTGACAACGGCCTTCGGATCGGCGGCGACGCTGCTGCCCTGAGAATCGAGCGCGATCGCCGCGACCTTCGGGGTCGCGAAAATCACGGCGGCACCGGCTGCGGCACCGGCTGTTCCCTGCAGGAACGCGCGCCGGCTGGTGCCCTCCTCAGCAGCTGCGTCGCCGGCCGCGCCGGCGGCCAGGGCGGGGGCGACCAAGCCAATTCGTGGTTTCAGAAATGATCGGCGGCTCAACTTGTTATCCATGGTGAAACTCCTTTCACCTTCGACTGATAGTGCGGGTCAATTTCGGTGACCGTAACATGGTGAAGTCGTAAAATGGCGCGAGTTTCTGCGAGCTTCTCGCAGGTAGGAGTGCGCTGCATCTCGGCTGTGCCGGTGCGGGCGAGCGTGGGGCTTCCGCCGTGGCCGCCGGACCCTCGCGCGGGCCCCGGCGCGAAGCTGCTCACGGTTCCGGCGCGAGGCCGTTCGGGGCCCGGCGCCGGCGCGCTACGGTAGAGGGCGATGCCCGACTTCAAGCTCGATTCCGTCTTCACGCCGACGGCCGACCAGCCGAAGGCGATCGCCTCGCTGGCCGAAGGCGTGGATGCCGGCGAGCGCTTTCAGACGCTGCTGGGAGCCACGGGAACCGGCAAGACGATGACGATGGCCGGCGTGATCGAGGCTGTCCAGCGGCCGACGCTCGTGATCGCCCACAACAAGACGCTCGCGGCGCAGCTGTGCAACGAGTTCCGGACGTTCTTCCCGGACAACGCGGTCGAGTACTTCGTGTCCTACTACGACTACTACCAGCCCGAGGCATACGTCCCCTCGAGGGACCTCTACATCGAGAAGGACTCGGCGATCAACCAGGAGGTCGATCGCCTGCGTCATGCGGCGACTGCCGCGGTGTTCGCCCGCCGCGACGTGATCGTGGTGGCCTCGGTGTCCTGCATCTACGGCCTCGGCTCGCCCGAGACCTACGAGATGAACATGCAGATCCTGCGCCGCGGCGAGGAGATCGATCGCGACGCGCTGCTTCGCAAACTGGTCTCGATCCAGTACACCCGCAACGACACGGCGCTCGCGCGCGGCACCTTCCGCGTGCGTGGAGAGACGCTCGAGGTGTTTCCGGCCTACGCCGAGACGGCCTTCCGCGCGCGCATGTTCGGCGACGAAGTCGAGCGGCTGTCGCACTTCGACCCGCTCACGGGCGAGCTGATCGCCGACGACCTCGAGCATGTGGCGATCTGGCCGGCGACGCACTACAACGTCAAGGAGGGCACGATCGAGGACGGCGTGGCGGAGATCGGGCGCGAGCTGAACGAGCGCTGCGCGGAGCTCGAGTCCGAGGGCAAGCTGCTCGAGTCCCACCGGCTGCGCCAGCGCACCCAGTACGACATGGAGATGCTGCGCGAGGTGGGCTTCTGCTCGGGCATCGAGAACTACTCGCGGATCCTCGACGGCCGCGCACCGGGCGAGCGGCCCTACTGCCTGATCGACTACTTCCCCAAGGACTTCATCTGCTTCATCGACGAGTCCCACCAGACGGTGCCGCAGATCGGCGGCATGCACGTCGGCGACCGCTCGCGCAAGCAGACGCTCGTCGACTACGGCTTCCGCCTGCCGAGCGCGCTGGACAACCGACCGCAGACGTTCGAGGAGTTTCTCTCGATCACGCCGCAGATGACGTTCGTCTCGGCCACGCCGGGCGAGTACGAGCGCACGCGCTCGGGCAGGGTGGTCGAGCAGATCGTGCGCCCCACCGGGATCGTGGACCCCGTCGTGGACGTGCGCGAGACGCGCAACCAGATCGACGACCTCATGAACGAGGTGCGCGGGCGGGTCGAGCGCGACGAGCGGGTGCTGGTGACGACGCTGACCAAGAAGATGTCCGAGGACCTGTCGCAGTACCTGCTCGAGATGGGCTTCAAGACGCGCTACCTGCACTCCGAGATCGACACGCTCGAGCGCATCCAGATCATCCGCGACCTGCGGCTGGGGGAGTACGACGTGCTGGTCGGCGTGAACCTCCTGCGCGAGGGTCTCGATCTTCCCGAGGTCTCGCTGGTGGCGATCCTCGATGCCGACAAGGAGGGGTTCCTGCGCGGAGAGACATCGCTGATCCAGACGATCGGCCGCGCCGCGCGCAACGTCGACGGCACGGTGCTGATGTATGCCGACAAAGAGACGCAGGCGATGCGCGCGGCTATCTCCGAGACCGACCGCCGGCGCGAGATCCAGCTGGCCTACAACGAGCGCCACGGGATCACGGCGGCGACGATCGTCAAGGGCATCTCCGACATCGCCGAGTTCCTGCAGGCGGAGTCCAAGGTTCCGCGTGGGCGCAAACGCCGCCGCGGCGCGCGCGCATCCGCCGGCGAGCTGCCACAGCACGAGCTCGAGCGGATGGTTGTGGAGCTCGAGGAGGAGATGAGCCTGGCCGCCGAGGAGCTCCGCTTCGAGTACGCGGCGCAGCTGCGCGACGAGCTGCGCGAGCTGCGCCGGGACCTGCGCGAGATCCAGGCAAGTGAGGCCCCGACGGGCGACATGGCCTAGGATTGCCGGCGTGGATATCGACCGGCAGGCGATCGAAAGGCGTGACTTCCCGATCGGCCGCAGGGGGTACGACCCGACGGCGGTGGATGCGCACCTGAGGGCGCTCGCGGTCGAGTTCGAGGAGCTCCAGCGCGCGAGCGCCGGCGCCGGCGAGGAACCCTCGCTGGCGACCACCGCCGCCACCCAGGTGCAGAGCATCCTGACGGCCGCGGAGGCGGCCGCGGCGGACATCGAGCGCCAGGCGCTGAGCGACGCGAAGGACGCGCGCGAGCAGGCCGCCGGGGACGCGCAGCGGACGCGCCAGGAGGCGATCGAGAAGGCCCAGGCGCACGTGGCGGCCGTCGCAGCGGCGACCGCGCTGCTCTTGGAGCGGGTCGCGACGATGGACGCGGAGGTCGACGCCCTGCTCGAGAGCGTGCGCGCCGGCGCGGGTCGCCTGGCCGGCGACCTGACGGCGGTGCAGACGAACATGGGCGAGCTCTACGACGCGGCCTCGGGGGGCGCCCCCGGCGATCCGTCGCCGGCGAGCGACGCTGCGCCTCCGCCGGCCGTCGCCTCATCGGCGTTCGGGCCGCCCGCCCCCGCGCCGCCACGCCTGGCCTCGGTTGCCCCGGTCCCGACGCAGGCAGCGGCCGAGGAGGAACCGGCCGAGCCGGAGCCGCCGGTGCGCGCCAAACCTCAGGCCGTGCGCCCCGAGCCAGCGATCGCGCCGGCGCCGGTACAGGAGAGCGCGCCGGCCGCGGCCGGCGCGAACGGCGACCTCGACAGCGCCCGGCTGGTCGCGTTGAACATGGCCCTCAACGGCGAACCCCGAGCCGCGGCCGATCAATACCTGTCGGAGAACTTCCAGCTGGCCGACCGCAAGAAGCTGATCGACGAGGTGTACGCGGCGATCGAGGGCTGAGCGACCCGGCCCCTCAGTGCGAGCCGGCGCCTGTGGCGCCAGTGCTGACGGCACCGGAGCGAGACCGTCGGCCGGTGATTGGTCGCACGCGAGGCGGAGCCTGCACAGCTGTGTGAGCAGGGCCGTGGAAGCGCCAGAAGATGGTGGCCGCACGCAGGAGGCCCGCCAGGTTGCTCGCGCGCTCGCTCTCGCCGGCATCAAGCAGAGCATGTATGCGGGACCGGGAGATGTAGTTCCACAGGTCGCTGTCGCTGTCGGAGAACAGCTCGCGCAGGAGGTCCAGGCGTGCCTCGAGCCATTGTTGTTGGAACGAGGAAGGTGGTGTCTGGCCCTGGCTGGGGGCGCCGGCGTTTTGCCGCTGGTTGATCCCGACGCGCTCGACGACTGCTCCCAGCAGCTTGCGGGTCGCCATCGCCGAGGCCAGGCGGGGATGTTGGGCTGGGTAGGGTCCGTCGAACCGGTGGTCGCGCAACTCGGGGGAGAGTGCGCTGAGGATGTCGTAGTGGACGGATTCCACGAGGCGCTCCCCGGGGGTGACCGCGAAGCAGTAGTCGATGAACGCGCGCGAGCAGAATGGGCTGAAGACGTCCCGGCGCGGTGCGCCGAGGCGTACCCCGGTGGCTCCCCATCGTCCGACCCGCTCGAACGTGTAGAAGGCCTCCTGGATCTCGCGCATCTTCCACCCCTCCGACAGGCGGGTGTGGATGAACTCATCGAGGTAGCCGTTCAGGGCGTTTGTGGCGTCCTCGGTCATCAGGCCGCCTGCGTCGCGGCTCTTTGTCCGCAGCAGCCAGCGCTGCGCCGCGAGCGAGCGTCGCAACAGCGGCACGTTGCTCCCGGCCGGGGTCAGCGCTCCCGTTCCGGAGCGGCCGATCTCACCGCCGATCCCCGACAGGCTCACCTCCAGCGGGGGCTGTGGCCCGGACAGGTCGTGGTAGTTGGACAGCGAGTGCAGGCTCGAGAGCCCATCGTTCTGAACGATGTAGCCGGCCGCCGCGTCGGTCCAGTCAAGCTCCGTACTCGATGCGTCGTGGAGGGTGACCGTGTGGGGCAGGCCGAAGCGCGCGGCGATCTCACGGGCGATGATCACGTCCTCGTCGTCCACCACCCCCCCCCGGTGAAGTACTCGGTCGGCTCGCCCACCGCGAGTGAAAGCGCGGTGAGCACGCGGGTATCGCGCCCGCCGGTCAGGGCGCAGGTCACCGGCTGCATGCCGCGCACGGCACTCGCGGTCAGGCCGACGAGCTGCTCGACGAGCTCGGCCACGGGGACCGGTTTGGTCCGATGGCGCGGGACTGTGGTCGTGTCAAAGGTGGTGATCGTGCGCATCTGGCGGTTCTCGATCACGTGGCGTGAGCCGCCTTCAAGGGCCTGGACCTCGGCACTCAGCGTACGGTGGGCCGCCGCCCAGCCGAGCCCCATGAACGAGCTGACCCCCAGTGGGTCAGGCGAGCGACTGCCGAGGAGCATCTCGATCAGCGTCGCGCTGTTGCTCGCGAGGATGCCACCTTCCTGTCGAGCGACGAACACCTGAGCCAGCCCGAGCGTATCGAGCAGCAGCTCGACACGCTCGCTCTGAAGATCGATGTAGCCTGCGCTGAACTGGCCCTCGAGTGTTCCATCGAGCTCGCCCCAGCGCTCTCGCAATGCATTCGCGTCATGGGCCGCGAAACGGCCGCTCGTTTCGACGGGCAGACCGTCAAACCAGGCCAGCGTAGAACCCTCACGAGCGACGTAGTTACGCGACCCGCATCGATCGGGGCCGTGGTGGATGCCGCCGGCCAGGAGCGACTCGGTCGCCGAGGCCGCACTCCAGGACGTCCCAGGATCAAGGCCGAACTCCCGGCTCAGATCGCCTAGCTCCGCGTCGAGGCGCGACCGGGAAACCCCCGGCACGTTCGCGCATACTGCGTACAGATGTATGAATGTGGCGTCCCCCGACTCGATCTCGCCCTCGACTCGCTGTTCGCTCGAGCCGCTGGTTCCGCTGGTTCGGATCAGTCTAACCGCGTGTCAAGGTGGGCTAAAGCCCTGCTCAAGTTCATCTAAAGCGAAGCTCCGTGCTGACTGCGCCGCCGGGCGGGTCAGGCGAACATCTGTTCGCCCTAATAGAATGACCCTCACATGCCCGCCGGCAACCAGATAGTCGTCTCCGGAGCACGGGAGCACAACCTCAAGGACATCTCCGTGTCGCTGCCGCGGGACGCGCTCGTGGTGATCACGGGGCTGTCGGGCTCGGGCAAGTCGAGCCTTGCCTTCGACACCATCTACGCGGAGGGGCAGCGGCGCTACGTGGAGTCGCTGTCGGCCTACGCCAGGCAGTTCCTGGGACAGATGGACAAGCCCGACGTGGACTCGATCGAGGGGCTCTCGCCGGCGATCTCGATCGATCAGAAGACGACCTCGCGCAACCCCCGCTCGACCGTCGGGACGGTCACCGAGATCTACGACTACCTGCGCCTGTTGTGGTCGCGGGTGGGAAAGCCGCACTGCCCGATCTGCGGCCGGCCGATCGTCGGCCAGTCGGCCGAGCAGATCATCGACCAGGCGATGGAGCTCGCCGAGGGGACGCGCTTCATGGTGCTCGCGCCGGTCGTGCGCGGGCGCAAGGGCGAGTACGGGAAGCTTCTCGAGGAGCTCCGTCGCGACGGCTTCGCGCGGGTGAAGATCGACGACCGGGTGCGCATGCTGGAGGAGTCGATCGTGCTGGACAAGCGCTACAAGCACGACATCTCGGTGGTGATCGACCGGCTGATCATGCGCCACGACGTGCGCAAGCGCCTGGCCGATTCGATCGAGACGGCGGTCGGACTGGCCGACGGGCTGGTGGAGATCGAGATAATCGGCTCCGCCCGGTCGGGCTCCGCGGAGGCGTCGGGCGGGGAAGATGAGGGCGCGGGCGAGCGTGCTCACGCGACCGGCGCCAAGGGCGCTCGCGCCGCGGCGACGCAGATCCTCCCGGGCGTGGCGCCCGAGCCGGGGACGGTGTTCACATTCTCTGAGAAGTTCGCCTGCCCCGAGCACGGCCCGTCGCTGACCGAGCTCGAGCCGAGGATCTTCTCGTTCAACTCACCCCATGGGGCCTGCGACCGCTGCACGGGGCTCGGCTCGCAGATGGAGATCGACCCCGAGCTGGTCGTGCCGAACGCGACGCTGTCGATCGGCGAAGGGGCGCTGGCGCCCTGGGCGAACAGCACCTCGAGCTACTACGGGCAGGTGACCGAGGCGATCGCCGAACGCTACGGCGTGGACCTGGAAGCCCCCTGGGAGGACCTGCCCAGCGAGCAGCAGGACCTGTTCCTGTATGGGACGAACGGGGAGCCGATCCATGTGACCTACCGCAACCGCTATGGGCGCCAGCGCTCGTATGCGACGAAGTTCGAGGGCATCGTTCCGAACCTCGAACGCCGCTACCGCGAGACGGATTCGGAGTACTCGCGGGAGAAGATCGAGGAGTTCATGTCGCTGCGCCCCTGCCCGGTGTGCGGGGGCGCGCGCCTGCGGGCGGAGTCCCGCGCGGTGCTCGTGGGGGGGACGAGGATCGAGGACTTCTGCGCGCTCTCGGCGGTGCGGGCGCTCGAGTGGCTGGATGAGGTCGAGCTCTCGGAGACCGACAGGCACGTGGCCCGGCTGATCCTGCGCGAGATCTCAGAGCGGCTGCGCTTCCTCGAGAACGTGGGCATCGGGTACCTGTCGATGGATCGCGCCGCGGCGACGCTGTCCGGCGGGGAGGCGCAGAGGATCCGACTTGCGACGCAGATCGGCTCCTCGCTCGTGGGGGTGCTCTACATCCTCGATGAGCCCTCGATCGGGCTGCACCAGCGCGACAACTCCAAGCTGATCGGAACGCTCGAGCGGCTGCGCGATCTGGGCAACAGCGTGATCGTGGTCGAGCACGACGAGCAGACGATGCGCGCCGCCGACCATCTCGTGGACCTCGGGCCGGGCGCGGGCGAACACGGAGGCTGGATCGTGGCGGAGGGGACCGCCGCGGAGGTCCAGCGGGTGAAGGAGTCGCTGACCGGGCAGTTCCTCTCGGGCGTGCGCACGATCGAGGTGCCCGAGCGCCGGCGGACGCCGAGCGGATACGTGGAGATCGTGGGGGCCAACCAGCACAACCTCAGGGACATCGACGTGCACATTCCCCTGGGGGTGCTCACCTGCGTGACCGGGGTCTCCGGATCGGGCAAGTCGACGCTGGTCAACGAAGTGCTGTTCAAGGCGGTCGCGAATCGCCTGCACCGCGCGCGCCAGCGCCCCGGCGCGCACCGCGCGATCCACGGCCTCGAGCAGCTCGACAAGATCATCGCCGTCGACCAGTCTCCGATCGGGCGCACGCCGCGCTCGAACCCGGCCACCTACACGGGCCTGTTCGACGTGATCCGCGACCTCTTCTCCAAGACCCAGGAGGCGCGCGCGCGCGGATACAAGCCCGGCCGCTTCAGCTTCAACGTCAAGGGCGGGCGCTGCGAGGTCTGCCGCGGCGACGGGCAGATCAAGATCGAGATGCACTTCCTGCCGGACGTGTACGTGCCCTGCGAGCAGTGCCATGGCAAGCGCTACAACCGCGAGACGCTCGAGGTGAAGTTCAAGGGCAGGAGCATCGCCGACGTCTTGGACATGCCCGTCGAGGAGGCGCTCAAGTTCTTCGAGCACATCCCCAAGGTGCGCAGGCGCCTGGAGACGCTGAACGCGGTCGGGCTCGGCTACGTGCGCCTCGGCCAGCCGGCCACGACGCTCTCGGGCGGCGAGGCCCAGCGCGTGAAGCTCGCGACCGAGCTGTCGAAGATCGCCACCGGCCGCACGCTGTACATGCTCGATGAGCCCACCACCGGGTTGCACTTCGCCGATGTGCAGCGCCTCTTGGAGGTGCTGCAGCGGCTGGTCGAGGCGGGCAACAGCGTGGTCGTGATCGAGCACAACCTCGACGTGATCAAGTCCGCCGATCGGATCATCGACATGGGCCCCGAGGGGGGCGAGGAGGGGGGGATGGCGATCGCCGTGGGCACGCCCGAGGAGGTCGCGGCCGAGCCGGCCTCCCACACCGGGCGCTTTCTCGCGCAGATCCTCACCCCCGCCGTGAAGCGCGGCGGGTCGAAGTCCGGCAAGGGCACGCCGCGCAAACGCCGGCCGAGGGTCGCCGCTTGAGCGTGGCTGAAGGGGCGCGCGAGGCTCGGCTGTGGGCGCAGAAGTGGCATTGGTATGAGCGCAACTCGCTGCCCTGGAACAGGGCGCGCATCCACCGCGAGTTCATGCGCCGCGAGGCCTTCCTGCGCTGGCCCGTACAGGGCAACGTGCTCGAGGCCCTGCACGAGGGACGCCTGGAGATCGGGCCCGGCACGCTGTTTGAGCCGCACGTGTGGATCACCGCTCCGGCGCCGGCGCGCGTGCGCATCGGCGCCGGCAGCTTTCTGAACTTCGGCGTGATGGTGGCCGCGCAGGAGCTGGTCGAGATCGGCGACCACTGCATGCTCGCCAACGGCTGCTTCGTCTCGGACGCCTCCCACCGCTACGACGACCTTCAGAAGCCGATCACCTGGCAGGGGTTCGAGAGCAAGGGTCCGACGAGGATCGGGGACAACTGCTGGCTGGCGGCCAACGTGGTCGTCACCAGCGGCGTGAGCATCGGCGAGCGCTCGGTGATCGGCGCGAACAGCGTGGTCACGAGGGACATCGAGCCGTTCTCCATCGCCGCCGGCGCGCCAGCGCGCGTGATCCGCGCCATCGAGCACCCCGGCGCCGAGCACGGCGCGGAGGCGGAGGGCACGGGGACGCGATAGCTTGCGCGGGGCCGAGATGACCGAGCTCCGCCCCACCACATGCGTTTCCGGCCGAGGCGGGCTGATCCTCGCCGGGCTGCTGGCGACGAGCCTGCTGGCGGCCGGTTGCGGCGGCAGCAGTGGTGGCAGCACCCCGACGGCGACCGCACAGACCGTGACATCGCCAGCGGCGGCGGCCGCGCTGATACACCCAGCCTCGCTCGTGCCCACGGGCGCCATGCAGGGATTCTCGCCCTCCGGTGCAGCGCAGACGGCGACATCTCCACAGGGCTGGGCCCAGGGCAGCAGCGAAGGCGATGAAGTCGCCCACGAAGCCGCCAGGCTGACGAGCGCGGGCTTCCGCGAGGGCGTGGGACAGCACTACAACGGCACGGCCGGCGCTGCCGCGCTGTCGCTTGCGCTCGTGTTCAACACCCCTGAAGGCGCCAAGGAGGAAGTGAGGCACTACCTCGAGGTGGACCCGCACTACGGGCTGCACGTGGAGAGCGAAAAGGTCGCGGCGATCCCGGGGTCGATCATCGTGGGCGAAGGTCCCGCGGGCAACGTGCTGTTCACGACCGGTCACTGCTTCGTGCTGGTCGGCGACGAGCTGAAGTCCTCCTCGACACCATCGCAGGTCAACGCCGTTCCGATCGCCGCCGCGACCGCCCTGTACAAGCGCGTGAAGAGCCTCTGCGCCGAGCGGTGAAGCGGGCCCCGTCGAGGAGTTCGCGTTCGCCGAGCGCTACGGCGAGGCCCTGTAGACGCCGGGCCCGGGCGGGCCCGGAATCCCGCTCAGGCCAGGCGGGCCTTCAGCTCGGTCAGCTCGGCCGCGTCGATCGAGTAGGTGTGCTCGGGACCCGGGTAGCGGCGTGCGCGCACGTCCTCGGCGTAGGCCGCCACGCCCGCGTTCATGTCCTGCTGGAGGTTGGCGTAGCGCTTGACGAAGCGCGCCCCGAGACCGTCGCGGATGCCGAGCAGATCGTGGAAGACGAGCACCTGTCCGTCGGTCGCCGGCCCGGCGCCGATGCCGATCACCGGTATCCGCATGTGCGGCATCAGCTCCTCGGTGACGGCGGCGGGAATCGCCTCGAACACCAGCGCGAAGCAGCCTGCCTGTTGCAGGGCGAGCGCCTCGCACGCGATCCGCTCTGCCGCCCCCGCGGTCCGTCCCTGCGCCTTCCAGCCACCGAGGGCGGTGGAGGTCTGGGGCGTCAGGCCGACATGGCCCATCACCGGGATGCCGGCGCCGACGATCGCGCGCGCCCGGCGCACCGACGCCTCGCCGCCCCCCTCGAGCTTGACCGCCTCGCAGCCGGCCTCCTTGACCATGCGCATGGCGGTGGTGATCGCCTGCTCATCAGAGACCTCGTAGGAGCCGAACGGCAGATCGCCGATCATCAGCGGCGTGCGCAGTCCGCGGCGCACGGCGCGCGCGAGCACGAGCATGTCGTCGAGCTCGACCGGCGTCGTGGCGTTGTAGCCGAGCACGGTGGTGGCCGCGGAGTCGCCGACCAGCACGAGGTCCACACCGCCGGCCTCGGCGGCGCGCGCCGAGGGGTAGTCGTATGCGGTGACCATCACGACGGGTTCCTTCAGCCGCTTCTTCTCGGCCAGGAGCGGCAGCGTCATCGGCAGGCGCCCCGGGTCAGATGGCGATTGGGGGTAGACGGACTGGAGGGCGGGATCGGGATAACTGGACACGGTTGTTCCTCTCTGACGCCGGTTGACTCCCGCTAGGAGAGCAGGGTGGCCACCGCGTCGTCGACTGTGATGATCCGGTTGGTGTGCGCCTCGACGTGGACCACGCGAGGCTCGTAGTGCTCGAGCTCGGCAGGCTCGTAGTTTGCGTAGGAGACCACGATGATCGTGTCTCCTCGATGGACCAGCCGGGCGGCGGCGCCGTTGACCCGCATCGTCCCCGACCCCCTCTCGCCGGTGATCGTGTAGGTCTCGAAGCGGGCCCCGTTGTCGATGTCGAGCACGTGCACCTGCTCGTGCTCGAGGATGTCGGCGGCCTCCAGCAGGTCGGGGTCGATCGTGATCGACCCTACGTAGTGGAGGTCCGAGCCGGTGATCGTCGCGCGGTGGATCTTGGACTTGAGCATCACGCGTTGCATCAGGCGATCGCCTTTCGTGGGAGCGGTTGACGTGGTTTCACCGTTGCGGCCGGCTCGAGAATCGCGTTGTCGATCAGCCGAACCTCGCCGATGCGCGCCGCGAGGGCCAGCAGGCTCGGCCGCGTGAGCAGCTCGCACGGCTCGAGCGTCTCCGGGTCCACGAGCGCCACGTACTCGGCCTCCACGCCCAAGGCCTGCATCGCCTCGAGCGCGGCGTCGAGCAGGGCGCGCGCGGCACGCTCGCCGCCACCGGCGCGCTCACGGGCGGCGGCCAGCGCGGCCGGCAGGGCTTGCGCGCGGGCGCGCTCCACCGCTGACAGCAGGGCGTTGCGGCTGGACATGGCCAGGCCGTCGGGCTCGCGCACCGTCGGGCAGACCTCCATGCGGACCGGCAGGTTCAGGTCTGTGATCAGGCGCGCGATGACGACGGCCTGCTGGGCGTCCTTCTGGCCGAAGTAGGCGGCATCCGGCTGCACCATGCAGAGCAGCTTCGTCACGACGGTCGTCACCCCGCGGAAGTGCTCGGCGCCTCGAACGCGACCCTCCAGGCGGTCGGTCAGGCCGAGCACCTCGACGCTGGTGGCGAAGCCGGGCGGATAGACCTCCTCGACCGATGGCGCGAACAGCACGTCGGCGCCGGCGCCGGCCGCGAGCTCGGCGTCGTGCTGCTGGCGGCGCGGGTAGCGCTCGAGGTCGGAGCCCTCGTTGAACTGGGCTGGGTTGACGAACAGCGAGACGACCACCAGGTCGCACTGCTCCCGTGCCCGTCCGATCAGCGAGAGATGGCCCTCGTGCAGCGCTCCCATCGTCGGCACCAGCCCGATCGCGAGCCCCTCACGTCTCGCCGGCGAGAGCACGGCGCGCAGCTCGGCGACGGCGCGCACCGTCCTCATACGCTCGAAGGTCGGTTGATGGTTCATCGGTTTCGGTCCAGTTCCCTGCGGATACCGGCGCGACTAGAGGCGGTCATGCGAGTCCTGCTCGAGGTCCATTACGGGCGAACCCGTTAACGGCCTGTGAACGATGATACAGGCCGTTGCGGAAGCGTGGCGGCGGAGCCGCGTTGTGTGCGCGACGTCACACATGGTCACCCACGGGCTGATCACCAGGCGTCTACGTAGGGGCGCTTCTTGCCGGGATGGCGCCACCACTCGCCGGAGCCCTCGCCGAACAGGGTCGCGATCCAGCGCCGTGAGTCGGCGGGGTCGATCACGTCGTCGATCTCGCCGTAGGCGGCCATGTTCAGCCCCTGACCGCGCTCGTAGGCCGAGGCGACCGTCGCCTCGAAGGCGCGCTCGCGCTGCTCGGCGTCGTCGATCGCCTCGAGCTCGCGCCGCATGCCGAGGCGCACCGCGCCCTCGAGGCCCATCGCGCCGAACTCCGATGTCGGCCACGCGACCGTGAACAGCGGCGCCTTGAATCCGCCGCCGGCCATCGCCTGCGCCCCCAGCCCATAGCCCTTGCGCAGCACGATCGTCCCGGTCGGCACGCTCAGGTTGGCGCCGGTGAGGAACAGCCGCGCGAAGTGGCGCACGGTCGCGGTGCGCTCCGCCGCGGGGCCGACCATGAACCCCGGCGTGTCGCAGAGGAACAGGACGGGCAGCTCGAATGCGTCGCACAGCGAGAGGAAGCGCGCGCCCTTGTCGGCGCCATCGGCGTCGATGGCGCCGCCCAGGTGTGTCGGGTCGTTCGACACCACACCCAGGGAATGGCCGTCCACGCGGGCGAGCGCGGTGATCACGCCGGGCCCGAAGCCGCGGCGCAGCTCGAGCACGGAGCCCTCGTCGAACAGCGTGTCGAAGACCCGGCGCACGTCGTAGACGCGCTTGCGGTTCTCGGGGATGAGCGTCCGCAGGAGCGCCTGGTCGCCCACGGTCCCCGCGGCGGTGGGCCCGCGGAAGTAGGACAGGTAGCGCTTGGCCGCGGCCACCGCCTCGCCGTCGTCCGCGACGCGGAGGTCGACCACGCCGTTTGCGTACTGCACCTCGATCGGGCCCACCTCGGCGGGCTCGTGGACACCCAGCCCCCCACCCTCGATCATCGCGGGACCGCCCATTCCGATGCTCGAGTCCTCGGTGGCGATCACCACGTCGCAGCAACCGAGCAGCGCTGCGTTGCCCGCGAAGCAGTAACCGGCGGCGATGCCGATGAGCGGCACGAGCCCGCTCAGGCGGGCGAACAGCTGGAACGCCCGGCAGTCGAGACCCGCGACGATCGGCATGTCGACGTCGCCCGGCCGGCCCCCGCCACCCTCCGCGAACAGCACGACCGGAAGCCGGCGCCGCTCGGCGATATCGAACAGGCGGTCCTTCTTCGCGTGGTTTCGCATGCCCTGCGTGCCGGCGAGGACCGTGTAGTCGTAGGACATCGCCACGCACGAATGGCCGTCGACATCGCCGACGCCGGCCACGAGTCCGTCCGCCGGTGTGCGGGCCATCAGCTCCTCGCGCGAGCGCCGGCTCTCCTGGGCGGCGAACAGCAGCGGCCCGTACTCGATGAACGTGCCCTCGTCGAGCAGCTCCGCCAGATTCTCGCGCGCCGTCCGCCGGCCCCGCCGGCGGCGCTTGGCGACCGCGTCCGGCCGCGCGGCGTCCAGTCCCAGCGCATGGCGCTCGCGGACCGCCCGCAGGTCTGAGCGTTCGCCGGCCTCGTGCCCGCTCTCCGCCTCCGTCTGATCGGTCTCACCGGCGGCGCTCGGCTCGAGCGTCAACAGCAGCTGGCCCTCCTCGACCGCGTCGCCGACGGCGACCGCCAGATCGCGCACGACGCCGCCGGACTCGGCGAGGACCTCGTGCTCCATCTTCATCGCCTCGAGCACGACCACCGGCGTTCCCGGTCCCACGCGCGCCTCGCTTGAGTGCGGGATCGCGACGACCACGCCGGCGAACGGGGCCGTCACCGAATGCCGGGCTGCGGAGGCCATCTGCAGATCATCGCTCACGCGCGCGCGGTCGGTCGGGTCGCGCCGGAGGCGATCGACGTCGGCGCCGAGCGCGCCGGCCCGCGAGCAGCAATTACCATCCGGGCGCATGTCCTTTGGGGAGTCTCTGCAATCGGCGTCCGAGCGGCGTGAGGCGCTCAAGCTCCTGCTCGCGGAGGCTCGGGGCTGCATGCGCTGCCCGGAGCTCGCGGCGACGCGCCGGACGGTCGTGTTCGGGTCCGGCAACGCGGACGCCGATCTGATGTTCATCGGAGAGGCGCCCGGGGCCAGCGAGGACGAACAGGGCGTGCCGTTCGTCGGTCGCGCCGGGAAGCTGCTCGAGAAGCTGCTCGAGGAGATCGGGATGGCGCGCTCGGAGGTGTTCATCGCGAACACCTTGATGTGCAGGCCTCCGGGCAATCGCGATCCCCAGCCCGTCGAGATCGAGAACTGTCAGGACTACCTGCTGCGCAAGGTCGAGCTGATCCAGCCGCACGTGATCTGCACGCTCGGCAACTTCTCGACGAAGCTGCTGCGCGGTGATCCAACGGGCATCACGCGCGTGCACGGGCAGGCCGAGGTGCTCGCGCTGGGCCGGCGCGCGGTGCGGCTTTATCCGATCTATCACCCGGCGGCCGCGCTCTACACCCCGAGCATGCTCGAGACGCTGCGCGAGGACTTCGTGCGGCTTCCGGAGCTGCTTGCGCTGGGTGCGCCCGAGCAACCGCCGCCGCTCGAGCTGCCGGAGATCGCACCCGAAAACCCACCGGCGGCCGCCGCGGCCGCCGATCCGCCTTCGCAAGCGGAAAGCGCGCCCCCGGGAGAAGTTGACCAGCTGGGCCTGTTCTAGGCGCAGCAAGGGGTTCCGAAGGGCGCCTTCTGGACGCCCCTCTGGACGCGTTCTGGACCGTTCTGGACGCCTGTTTCGCCCTGTTTATCGCGGGAAAAGGGAATTCCCGCCGAATGTCGAATTCCTGGGCACAGGTCCTAAAGTAAGTCGTGATGACTGCCGATGAAGGCCCTGTCTCCCTCCCGCAAGCAGTACCGACCGGCCCGCGCTCCTTCCTCCCGCGGGCCGGCCGCGTTAACGGGTAGGGATGGAGGAAGCGGTGGGTTGGCTCTAGAGTCTCGTCGTGGCCCTGCGCGTCGTCGAAACCTCGGATCCCGCGGGCACGGAATCGCTCGGCGCCGAGCTTGCGGCGTGCCTCAAGGACGGCGACCTGGTGCTCGTCGGCGGCGAGCTCGGCTCGGGCAAGACCACGCTGGTTCGGGGCGCCGCGCGCGCCCTGGGGGTGACTGATCCCGTGACCAGCCCGACCTTCAGCATCGGCCACCGCTACCGCTCCTCGCGGGGGACCGTCTCACACCTCGATCTCTATCGCCTGGCGGGACTCGAGCACGAGGATCCGGCCCTGCTGGCGGACTACCTCGGCCCCGGCCGGATCGCCTTCGTCGAGTGGCCCTCCCACGCCGAGCGGGAGCTGTCCGGCGCACGCGTGCGGGTCACGCTCAGCCATCGCGGCGGCGACCGCCGGCGCATCGAGCTGGCAGACGCCCGCGGGCGCGATGAGGGCGGCGGGCAGTGATCGTGCTCGGCTTCGACACGGCCACGCCATCGACGACGGTGGGGCTTCGCCTCGACGACGGATCGACGCTCGAGGCACGCGACGATCCCGGCCGCGACGAGCGCCCGGGGCACGCGACGCGGCTCTTGGGGATGAGCGCCGAGCTGCTCGGCGGTGCCGGTGTCGCCTGGAGCGCGCTCGACCGGATCGCGGTGGGAGTGGGGCCGGGCACGTTCACGGGTCTGCGCGTCGGGATCGCCACCGCCCGCGGGCTGGCGCAGTCGCTGGCAGTGGAGCTCGTCGGCGTCTCGAGCCTGCGCGCCCTCGCCGAGGGGGCCTGCGAGCGCGGCGCGCAGGCAGGCAGGCTCGTGGCCGTGATCGACGCGCGTCGCGGTGAGGCGTTCGCAGCCGCCTACGGCGTCGGCGACGGGGGAGTGCTGAGCGAGCTCGTGCCGGCGCGCGCGCTGGCCCCCGAGGAGCTCGCGGGCATCGTCGGTCAGGCCGAGGCGGTGGGCGGCGAGAGCCTCGCACCGTGGCTCGCCTTCGGCGACGGGGCGATACGCTTCCGTGGTCATCTGGAGCTTGCCGGCGTTGTGGTCCCCGCGGATTCCTCGCCGCTGCATGTGGTGGGCGCGCGGGCTGTATGCGACCTCGGGGCACGTGCCCCGGCGGTGGCCAGCTATGAGGAGATCGTGCCGGACTACCGGCGCCGGCCGGATGCCGAGATCGCTCTGGAGGGCGTTTGAGCCCTGGGGGGCCTAGAACCGTGACAGAGCTATCCGCTGCCCAGCTAGGAGCAAGTCATTCACCGCCGATCGAGATCCGCCGGCTGATCTACACCGATCTGCCCCAGGTGATCGGGATCGAGCGGCGCGTGTTCCCGACGCCGTGGTCCTTGGCGATGTTCGTGCTGGAGCTGTCCAAGCAGTCGGGGATCTGCCTCGCGGCCGTGTGCGAGCAGCGCTTGGTCGGATATCTGATCTGCTCCCGCTACGACACGGTCTGGCACGTGATGAACGTGGCGGTGGACATCGATCGCCAGCGCATGGGCCTGGCCTCGGCGCTGCTGGCCGAGCTGTACGCGCGGGTCAACGACAAGGACGCGCGCTTCACCCTCGAGGTGCGCCGCTCCAACCACGTCGCCATCCATCTGTACGAGCGAGAGGGCTTCCGCGCCGCCGGCGTGCGCCGCCGCTACTACCAGGACAACGGCGAGGATGCCCTCGTGATGTGGCGCACGCCCGCGACGCTGGCCGACCCCTCGGGGATGGCGCCGTTGACGGATGTGCCAAACCCAGGACCCGTATGAGCCAGATCCTGGCGCTCGAGACCAGCTGCGACGACACGTGCGCGGCGGTGATCGGCAGCGACGGGCACACGCGCGCGAACGTGATCTCATCGCAGCAGGTGCACGAGGAGTTCGGCGGGGTCGTCCCCGAGATCGCCTCCCGCCACCACCTGCAGCTGGTCAACCTGATCGTCGAGAAAGCCCTGGCCGAGGCTGAGACGACGCTCGCCGACATCGGCCTCGTGGCCGCCACCCAGGGGCCTGGGCTGGTGGGGGCGCTGCTCGTCGGCCTGTCCACCGCGAAGGCGCTCGCCGCCGCCCGCGAGCTGCCGTTCGCCGCGGTCGATCATCTGCAGGGTCATGTCGCGGCCAACTTCCTCGCCTCGCCCGCGCCCGATCGGGAAGTCGAGAACGCTGCCGGCGCCCAGGCGGCGGGCGGGCCCTTCGAGCCGCCCTTCCTATGCCTTATCGCCAGCGGCGGGCACACGCTGTTGGCGCGTGTGAACGAGCACGACGGTTTCGAGGTCGTCGGGCGCACGCTCGATGACGCGGCCGGCGAGGCCTTCGACAAGGGGGCGAGGATGCTCGGGCTGGGCTATCCCGGTGGCGCCGCCCTGGAGCGCTTGGCCGCCGGGGGCGATCCCGAGGCGTTCTCCTTCCCGGGTTCGCGCGGCGAGCGCTCGCGTGGCGGGCGGGGGACCAGCCGGCAGAAGTTCGCGCGGAGCCTCGACTTCTCATTCGCCGGCGTCAAGACCGCGCTCTTGTATCGCTTGCGCGAGCTCTCAGAAGCGGAGGCGAGCGCGCGCGCCGCCGACCTGGCCGCCTCCTATCAGGCGGCGATCGTGGACAGCCTGATCCTCCGCGCCGAACAGGCGCTCGAGCGGACTGGGCTCGGGCGCCTTGCGGTGGGGGGCGGCGTGGCCGCCAACGGCGAGCTGCGCCGGCGGCTGCGAGGGCTCGGCGCGACGCTTCACGTACCCCCGCGCGTGCTGTGCACCGACAATGCGGCGATGATCGCGAGCGCCGCCCGCTTCGGCGAGCAACTGCGCTACCCGCACTACCTCGGGCTCGACGCCTACGCGACCGGGGAACGGGCGCGGTGACGACGCTCACGGTCTACTCCAAGCCCGACTGCCACCTCTGCGCCGAGGCGATGACGCTGCTCGAGCGGTTGCAGGCGGAGCTCGGATTCGAGCTGGCCGAGCGCGACATCAGCGCAGACGATGCGCTCCAGCGCGCCTACTTCGAGCGCATTCCCGTGATCGCGCTCGACGGCGAGGTGCTGTTCGAGTACTTCGTCGAGGAGTCGGTCCTGCGCGAACGACTAGAGTCACGACGATGAGCTCCGTGGAAGCAACCACAGGCCCGGCGGGCGCCGAGCGGGGGGGAACCACCTCCGGCGAGCGGCTCTCACTCGGGGTCGCGGCGCGGCTGTCGCGATACCTGCAGGTGCTCACCCAGGCCAAGAAGATGGGCAAGGAGACGATCTCCTCGCAGGAGCTGTCCGACTACACCCACGTCAACTCCACCCAGATCCGGCGTGATCTGTCGGGTTTCGGCAAGTTCGGAAAGCGCGGGGTGGGCTACAACGTCGAGGCGCTGGTGTCGCAGATCCGCAAGATCCTGCGAACCGCCGGACAACACAACATCGCTCTGCTCGGGGCGGGGCATCTCGGCAAGGCGATCGCCTCCTCCGACATCTTCGCCGACCACGGCTTCCGCGTGGTGGCGATCTTCGACGTGGATCCGGCGAAGGTCGGCACGAGCGTGGGCGCGCAGAGCGTGCGCCACATCGGCGAGCTGCGCCAGCTGGTGGAGGACGAGGACATCGTCGTGGGCGTGCTGGCGGTGCCCACGCAGGCGGCGCAGGGGCTCGCCGACGAGCTGGTCGAGGCCGGCGTGAAAATCATCTTCAACTACTCGGAGTCCCTGCTGGTCGTACCGCCAGAGGTGACCGTACACACCTCGAGCCCCGCCGTTGACCTGCTCTACGCTCTGTACTTCTATCTGACCTGAGGGTCGTGGCCTCTCCGAGCCGCATCACACTGGACATCTGAGAGCTCTGAGCGCAGAGGGGTACGCCACCATGAGCCTGGACCTAGACCAAGCGGCCGCGACCTTCGCGGAGGCGTCCGACCTCACCGTCGGCGTCGAGGAGGAGTTCTCGATCCTCGACCCGCGGAGCCTCGAGTTGCTGCCCCGCTTCGAGGAGCTGCGCGTGGCGGCCGAGGCCGATCCGATCCTGCACGAGGGCATCACCGGCGAGCTCATCTGCTCGGAGATCGAGATCATCTCGGGTGCCGGAGCCGACCTTCATGACGCGCTTGCGCGCCAGCGCGACCGCCGCGGACGCCTGTTCGCGCTGGCGGGAGCCCAGGGCGTGGCGCTGGGCGCGACCGGAACCCACCCGTGGGCCGACTACCGCGAGCAGCCGATCATCGACACCGAGCACTATCGCCGCGTGGAGGAGGGCTTGAAATACGTGGCCTGGCGCAACAACACGTTCAGCCTGCATGTCCACGTGGGCGTCCGCGACATCGACCGCGCCATCAAGGTGTGCGACCGGCTCAGAGGCGTGCTGCCACTGCTGCTCGCGATCTCCGCGAACTCGCCCTACCTCGACGGCGTTTACACGGGGCTGCACTCGGCCCGCACACAGAGCTTCACGAAGAGCTTTCCCCGCTGCGGGGTGCCAGATGTGTTCGGCGGCTGGCAGGCCTACCGCGAGTACATCGAGTTCCTCGTGCGGACGCGCTCGATCGTCGAGTTCACCCAGGTCTGGTGGTCGGTGCGCCCGCACTTCAGCTTCGGCACCGTCGAGGTGCGCATCTGCGATGCGCAGGCGACGGCACAGGAGTCCGATGCGCTCGCCGCGCTGATGGTCGCGTGCATAGCGCAGGCCATGCGCGACGTCGATGAGGGAGTTCCCTTCTCAGACCCCGCTCCGCGGTTGATCGAGGAGAACATGTGGCGGGCGATCCGCTACGGCCTCGACGGCCGGCTGATCGACCTGGAGCATGGCGCCGAGTACCCGGCGCGCGAGGCGATCGAGCGGCTCTGTGCGTGGACGGCGCCGCTGCGGGGGGAGCTCGGCATAGAGCCCGCGTTCCCCGAGCGCAACGGCGCCCAGCGCCAGCGCCGGATGATCGAGCAGGGGGCGACGCGCGAGGACGTTTTCAGCGCGTCGGTGAAGGAGACTCGACAGACCTACTCAGAGGAGGTGACGGTGTGAGCACCGATCCATCAGGGAATCCCGGCGACTCGCCACCCGCTCCGGGCGGGGCCGCGGAGGGGCCGAGCGAAGCCGAACTGCGCGCGGCGTATGAGGCGGAATTGAGCCGCATCACCCCCGCGGACATGATGCTGCAGGCGGCGGTGTCGCTGTTGAACCTGGGCGCCCGCCGGCTGGGCCTGACCGGGGGGCCCGAGCGCCCGGACTCGGGGGACGCCGCGGCCGGAGCGCCGGGGGGCGCCGAGCACGATCTCGGGCAGGTGCGTGACGCGATCGACGGCGTCAGGGCGCTGCTGGCGATCCTCGAGCGCAGCATGCCCGAGGAGCTGCGCCCCCTGCGCGACGCGCTCTCGCAGCTGCAGATCGCCTACGCGCGCGAGGCCCCGGCTCCCAGCGGGGCCGATCGCCCGGCCGGCGAGGCCCAGCCGGACGCCGGCGGCAAGCCCTCCAGCGCCGAGGATGAGCCCGGCGCTCCCGGGCCCGCGCAGTCGAGTGGCAGGCTGTGGGTACCGGGAAGCTGAAGTTCCGCTCCTCGGTCGTTCGCTGGCCGGCACTCCGACGGCCGGCACGATAGACTGCGCGCGCGTTTGCGCCCGGTAAGCGCTCGTGTCGAGCGATCCGTGCCGCAAATGTGCGCGCGAATATCCTCGCGCGGCACACAAATCAGACCGCGGAGGATTTCTGTTGAGCAGCTTTCTGACGAACCATGGGGTCGTCGTCGCCCTCGTTTGCGCCGCCTGCGCTGTCGTGTACGGGCTCGTGACGACGCGAGCCCTGCTCGCGCTCTCACCGGGCAATGAGCGGATGCAGAGCATCTCGCTCGCAGTTCAGCAGGGCGCGCGCGCCTACCTGAACCGCCAGTACACGACGATTGCCGTCGTCGGGGTGGTGCTGTTCGTCGCGCTGATCTTCATCCAGAACATCGCTGTCGCGTGCGGCTTCGCGATCGGTGGCCTGCTGTCGGGCTCGACGGGGTACATCGGCATGAACGTCTCCGTTCGCGCAAACGCCCGCGTGGCCGAGGCGGCGCAGGACGGCGTCTCGCCGGCCCTGAAGGTTGCCTTCCGCGGGGGCGCGATCACGGGCCTGTTGGTCGTGGGACTGGCGCTGATCGGCGTCGCCGGCTACTACGGGGCGCTGACGTCGATCTTCAACGACAGCCCGAAGACCGCTGTCGACGCGCTGATCGGGCTCGGCTTCGGCGGTTCGCTGATCTCGGTGTTCGCCAGGCTCGGCGGCGGGATCTTCACGAAGGGCGCCGATGTCGGCGCGGACCTCGTGGGCAAGGTCGAGGCGGGCATTCCCGAGGACGACCCCCGCAACCCCGCGACGATCGCCGACAACGTCGGCGACAACGTCGGCGACTGCGCCGGCATGGCGGCGGACCTGTTCGAGACCTACGCGGTGACCGCGATCGCGGTGATGCTGCTCGGTGTCCTCACCTTCCACGAGGTCACGCGCGTGGTGCTGTACCCGCTCGTGATCGGCGGCGTGGCGATCATCGCGTCGATCATCGGCACCTTCGCCGTGCGCACCAAAACCGACAACGTCGAGCGTGCGCTGCTTCAGGGTCTGATCGTCTCCGGCGTGCTGGCCGCCGCCGCGTTCGCGCCGATCACCTACTGGCTGATGCGCGACCTCACGTTCAGGGTGGTCGGCAACACCGTCAACACACCCAGCTGGGGACACCTCTACCTGTGCTCGCTGATCGGGATCGGCGTCACAGCGCTGCTCTTCGGGCTGACCGAATACTACACCTCGACTCGCTTCCCGCCGGTCCAGAAAACCGCCAAAGCGTCGGTCACCGGGCACGCCACCAACATCATCCAGGGCTTCGCCTCCGGCCTTCAGGCAACCGCGCTGCCGGCGTTGGTGATCGTGCTCGGCATCTTCGGCTCGTGGAAGCTCGCGGGCGGTGGCATCGCCGGGATCTACGGCATCGGCATAGCGGCCGTGGGCCTGCTCTCGCTGACTGGCCTGATCGTCGCACTCGACGCGTTCGGCCCGATCACCGACAACGCGGGCGGCATCGCGGAGATGGCCGACCTGCCCGAGGACGTGCGCAAAGTCACCGACCGCCTGGACGCCGTCGGAAACACCACCAAGGCCGTCACGAAGGGCTACGCGATCGGCTCGGCGGTGCTCGCCGCGATCGTGCTGTTCGCCGGCTTCGAGAAAGAACTCGAGCTCAAGGCGGGGCACCTGATCTCGTTCGGGATCAACGAACCGCCGGTGTTGATCGGTCTGCTGCTCGGCGGGCTGATGGTCTGCCTGTTCGCGTCGCTGTCGATCGAGGCCGTGGGCCGCGCCGGTGGCGCCGTCGTCGAGGAGGTGCGCCGCCAGTTCCGCGAGCACCCGGGGATCATGGACTACACCGAACAGCCCGACTACGCGACGTGCGTGGACATCGTCACGAAGACGGCCCAGCGCGAGATGATTCTTCCCTCGCTGCTGCCGATCGTGCTGACGCTGATCGTCGGCCTGATCGACTCCCAGGCGCTCGGCGGCCTGCTGATCGGGGTGATCGTGGTGGGCTACTTCTTCGCGGTGCTGATGACCGCAGGCGGTGGCGCCTGGGACAACGCCAAGAAGCTCATCGAGGACGGCGCCTTCGGAGGCAAGGGCTCGGAGGCGCACGCCGCTTCGGTGACGGGCGACACCGTGGGCGACCCCTTCAAGGACACGGCCGGCCCCGCGATCAACCCGATGATCAAGGTGGCGAACATCGTCGCGATCCTGATCATTCCGCTGATCACCTGAGACGCGGGTTTGCCGACCCGCGGGGGCTGTGGAAGTGCCGCACCGCGCGCGGCGCGTCCGCTGCGCAGACCAACGACCCCGTGCGCGTGGGCGGGGCCCTAAGCTCAGCGTGAGATGATCGGCCACGGGGCGCATCGCATGGTCACGTTCGTGCTCTCGCTGGTGATGGCGGCGATCGGCGTGGGCCTGATCGTCGAGGCGGTGGCGGGACACGGCGGCGTGATCTCGCCCCGCCTGCTGCTCGGCGTGCTGTTCCTCGCCGCGGGCGCCGGCCGGTTCTACCTGCAGCTCGGGAGGGGTCGCAGGGCATGAGCGCGCAGGGCGGCCAGGATGGCCAGGACGTTGGAAACGGCGGCGGCGCCAGCCCGGAGCTCGGATCGCGCTCACGCATGATGCTCCGTCGGAGCATCGGCTCGCCGATTCTGTTCACGGTCGTCTACTCCTCGCTGGCGAGCGCGATCTACTTCTCGCTGGGAGTGATCGCCGGTCATGCGCTCGGGCTCACGCCGCTCGTGTTCCTGCTCGCGGCGCTGCTGTTCACGCTGACCGCGATGACCTATGCCGAGGGCGCGTCGCTGCATCAGGACAGGGCGGGCTCGACGGTGTTCGCCCGCTATGCCTTCAACGAGCTCGTGAGCTTCATCGCCGGCTGGGCGATCGTTCTGGACTACATCATCCTGATCGCCGTCACCGCCTTCTCGGCGACCCAGTATCTGCGCGTGTTCTGGCATCCGCTCGGCCATCGCGGCGAGGCGCTCGGCCTCGCGCTCGCCTTCATCGCGCTCGTCGTGCTGAGCAATATCCGCGGTTTTGGTGGGCGCCGCGCACGGCGGGTGGGGATGCTCGTGGCGGGCGATCTCGTGCTGCAGGCGTTCATCGTTGTGCTCGGGCTGGTGCTGTTCTTCAACCCGCACACATGGCTTGCGCCGATCCATCTGGGCACCGCCCCGACCTGGTCCGGCCTCGTC
The DNA here is from genome assembly GCA_963779605.1 of uncultured Solirubrobacteraceae bacterium. GTDB lineage: Bacteria > Actinomycetota > Thermoleophilia > Solirubrobacterales > Solirubrobacteraceae > Palsa-744. Next base: position 25,582 of record CAVZYR010000002.1, on the reverse strand, counting down.
TTCGCCCTGACGATCGCTGTGATCTCGTTCACGAGCCTCGAGTCGGCGGCCGGGCTGGCAGGCGAGGTCAGGATCAGCCGCGCGGGCCTGAAGCGGATGGTAGCCAGCGGCACCGCGACCGTGGTGTTCCTGTACGTCGGTATCGCGCTGGTCGCGGTGACGGCGCTACCGGTCCACGGTGGCCACACCGCCCTGGCGACTCGCTACGAGAACGCGCCGATGATCGGGATCGTCGACCAGGTACATCCGCACTGGCTCAAACAGGTGCTGAGGTACCTGGTGGCGGGCCTGGCCTCGGTCACGCTCGTCGCCGCAGCGAACTCGGCGATGCTGGGCCTCTCGCGGCTGGCCTACTCGCTGTCCACGAACCGCCAGATCCCCAGCGGGCTCGGGCGCTTGCACCCGCAGCGCTCGACCCCGTACGTGCTGATCATCCTGGCCGGGGTAATCGCGGCATGTCTCGTGGTTCCGGAGGACCTCGAATTCCTGATCGGGATCTACGCCTTCGGTGCGATGCTCGCGTTCACGATCGCCCATCTGTCGATCTGCCGGCTGCGCTATTCAGAGCCCGACCGCGATCGTCCCTACAGGGTGCCCCTGTCGATCAGGGTGCGTGGGGGCGAGCTGCCGTTGCCGGCGGCCTTCGGGGCGCTGGTCTCGGCGGCCGGCTTTGTGGCCGTGATGGTCGTGCACGAACCGGCCCGATACGTGGGGCTGGCGTGGATGCTGATCGGGACCGTGCTGTACGTCGTCTATCGCCGCGCGGACGAGACCTCGCTGCTTCGCCGCGTGACGGTATCGCCCCAGGTCCTGCGCGCCGAGCAGCCGCCGCCCGATGACTACGGCTCGATCCTCGTGCCCCTGTTCGGGACCCAGCTCGACGAGGACATCGTGCAGACGGCGGCGCGTCTGGTCTCCGGCGAACCGACGGACGAGGCGGCGATCGACGAGGCGACGATCGAGGCCGTGTGGATCTTCGTGATACCGATGTCGCTGCCGCTGGATGCGCGCCTGCCCGAGGAGCAGATCAAGCACGCTCGTCAGGCGCTCGCGCGTGCCAAGGCGGTGGGGGAGGAGTACGCCGGAGTGCAGGTCGCCACGGCGACGGTGCGGACACGGCGCGCCGGCTTTGCGATCGTCGATGAGGCGCGCCGGCGCGGGGTGGAGGCCATCGTGCTCGGCGCGGAGGAGCCCTCGCTGATCCGCGGCGGGGCGCGCCTGGGCGGCCGCGGCGGGCGCCTTGAGAACTTCGTCGGCGACATCACCAAGTACGTGGTGAGCAAGGCGGAGTGCCGCGTGATCGTCACAGCCCCTGCCGCGCGTGACTTCGCGGGCCCGCTGTCGACCCCTGCGGATCAGGCAGGCGCCCCCATCGTCTAACCTCCGCCCAATGTTCATCCTGATCGTCGGTGCCGGGCGCGTGGGCTCGGCGGTCGCCAAGTCAGCGCTGGCGGCCGGTCATGAAGTGTCGGTGCTCGACGAGGACCCGCTCTCGCATGAGCGCCTCGACGCCGGCCAGAGCCAGACCTGGGAGGACGCGGACGGTCAGTTCACGGTTGGCACGGCGCTTGAGACGGACGCGCTGATCCAGGCCGGAATCGAACGCGCGGATGTCTTCATCGCCTCGACGGCAGGCGACAACACCAACCTGATCATCGCCCAGATCGCCCAGAAGCGGTTCGGCGTGGAGAAGGCGATTGTGCGGGTCATGGACCCGGCGCGCGCCGGCTGGTACGGCGAGCAGGGCCTTCACACGATATCCCCGACCCAGCATGCGATCGAGATGTTCGAGCGCGCGCTGCAACCCGAACTCGCCTAGCCCTCATGTACGCGATCATCGTCGGCGCCGGCAAGGTGGGGCGCAACCTCGCGCGGGAGCTGATCATCAAGGGGCACGAGGTCAGCCTGATCGAGTCCTCGCGATCGTGCTACCTGGCGATCGAGGAGGAGTTCGAGCACGCCGCGCAGTACGGTGATGCCACCGAGCTGTGGGTGCTGGAGCGCTCGGGCATCCAGCGTGCCGACCTGGTGGTGGCCGTCACAGGTGACGACGAGGACAACATGCTCGTATGCCAGGTGGCCAAGGAGAAGTACCTGTGCGACCGGATCATCGCGCGCGTCAACAACCCCCGCAATCACGACCACTTCCGACTCCTCGGAATCCAGCCCGCGGTGTCGGCGACCGACCTGATCCTGCGCCTGATCGAGCACGAGGTCCCGCGCTACGGTCTCGTGCACCTGCTCGCGCTCGAAGAGGAGCGCCTGGAGATTATCGAGCTCGAGGTCAGCACCGACGCCCCGACGGTGGGCGAGCGGGTATCCGAGATCTCGCTGCCCGAGGGCAGTCTGATCATCTCCGTGTTGCGCGAGGGGTCCGGGTTCGTGCCGAAGCCGGACACGGTGATAGAGGCCGGCGACGAGGTCCTGCTGGTGCTCGATCCGGGCCTCGAGGAGGCGATCACCGCCTACTTCGCGCCCAACGGGGCGGTGTCCTGAGCGAGGGATCCGCGCAGCGCGTGGTGTGTGCCGTCGCCGGCCGGTTGAGCCATGGGTTCTCGGCTCCGAGCACGGGTTGACTATCCTTCTCAGGCCGATCCGGGATGGTGTAATTGGCAACACGCGTGCCTCTGGAGCACGAATTTGGGGTTCGAGTCCCTGTCCCGGAGTTGGGCGGCGCGATAGCGGTGTCAGCCTGTGCCCGACTTGAGGAGTAAGCCGTGTCGGAGGAGACGATCGAACTCCACGAAATCCATAGCCGCCGCGCGACCGTCTCAGGGTCGTGGGACTCGAGGCATAGGGTTGCCGCATCAGGAGGATGGCCGATGCCGTCGCCGCGCAGATCGGAGCCGAGGCCGCGAGCATGGGCGGGTTCGCCCCGGCGATAGCCAGGCTATCGGCGGGTGCCTGAGCGCCCACCCCGGGATCCCCGGACACGAGGTGCGGCGCCAGCACCTCGCAGTCCCCCTTCCCGGGGCGTGGGCAGTGTGGCGCCCTACGGTTCGCCTATTCCGAGACATCTGATGAGCTTCCGCTGAGCCTTGAGAGCACTCACCAATTGGATCAAGTCCCCGGTGCTCCGTGGTGCGCCAATGTGGCGCGCGGCGTTGCCGAAAACGCGCCGCATCGTCCCGTAGCTCCCGCGATGTCCGCCTGCGGAAGGATCCGAGTACACTTTCAGGCTCGGAAAGCTGGGAGGGAGTCATGGCGGACGAATGCGGGGGAGATGGCTGCGAGCTGCCGGCTCGTCGCCGGGGAGTGCTCGGCGGTCGCTGGGCGGTGCGCGCCGTCGTCCTGACGGCGCTCGCGCTGGCGGGTGCTCTGCACACACAGGCAGCGAGCGCGAATGGACGCGGGTTCTCCTGGACGCCCTCGAAGACCGAGCCCTATGCGACGTGCGGCCATCCCACACCCGGCCATGCCGCCTGCCTGGCGGTGGTCGTTCCGCCCTACTCGGCAGGCTCTTTGACAGAATCGCTGAAAGAAGCCGATCCGGCCTCGGCGAGTCCGGCCTACACCGGCACCGGCATCGGCGGAGGTTACGACCCCGCGGATCTTCGCTCTGCATACAACCTTCCGACGGGATCACAGGGAACCGGCCAGACGGTTGGGATCGTCGACGCCTACAACGATCCCGACGCGGAATCCGATCTGGCCGCATATCGCTCGCAGTACGGGCTACCGGCCTGCACCACCGCGAACGGCTGCTTCAAGAAGGTCAACCAGACGGGCGGCACCACCAGCTACCCAGCGTCGAATGCCGAATGGTCGGTTGAGATGTCCCTCGACGTGGACATGGTCTCGGCGGCCTGCTCGAACTGCCACATCCTGCTCGTCGAGGCCTCCTCGAGCTCGAGCGCCAACCTGTACGCCTCAGAGGACGAGGCGGCCACGCTCGGTGCGACCGAGATCAGCAACAGCTGGGTGGGCGGAGAGGAATCGGGCGAGACCTCGAACGACAAATACTTCGATCACCCCGGCGTGCCGATCACGGCTGGGTCCGGTGACAGCGGCTACCAGGTCAACTATCCGGCATCGTCCCAGTATGTGATCGCCGTCGGCGGGACAAAGCTCAGTCAAGCATCAAACTCGCGGGGATGGTCCGAGACCGTCTGGAGCGAAAAACCGACGCAGGGAACCGGCAGCGGCTGCAGCGCCTATGAGCCGAAGCCAAGCTGGCAGACCGACAAAGGCTGCACGCACAAGACGAACAATGACACGGCCGCCGATGCCTCGGTGGAAACGCCCCTGTCGGTCGCGGATTCATACGAACTCCCGACCAAGTTCGCCGAACGATCGACCCAACCGGGCTGGACGCTGGTGGGCGGAACGAGCGCCGCGACACCGCTCGTCGCAGGGGCGATGGCGCTGGCAAGCCCCTACACGCGATCGCTTGTCGGCGGCCACGCCTTCTACCTGGAGGAGGCAGCCGGGGGCGGGGTCAATGATGTCGTGTCCGGGAGCGACGGAACATGCACACCCCCCGCCGAACACGAATACCTCTGCACCGCCGGGGTCGGCTATGACGGCCCGACCGGCGCCGGCACCCCCTGGGGCGCCCCGCAGGCCCCGCCCACCGCGGTGACAAAAGCTGCGTCATCGATCACTCAGACAGCTGCGAGCTTGAACGCGACGGTCAACCCCAACGGCGGCTCGGTCAGCGAATGCAAGCTCGAATACGGCACCACCACCTCCTACGGCTCAAGCGCCTCGTGTTCGACATCGCCGGGATCGGGTGAAAGCGCTGTCGCCGTGTCCGCCTCCGTGACGGGTCTTGCCGCGAACACCACCTACCACTTCAGGGTCTCTGCGACAAACACCGGCGGCACGATCAAGGGCGCTGATGAAACGCTCAAAACCACGGAAGCGGCCACGTCCGCGCCGACAGTCGAAACGAAGGCTGCCTCCTCGCTCGCTCAGACCACGGCGAGCCTGAACGCCACGGTCAACCCCAACGGGGGATCGGTGAGCGAATGCAAGTTCGAATACGGCACCACCAACTCCTACGGCTCGAGCGCGTCCTGCGCCTCGCTGCCGGGTTCCGGGACGAGCCCGGTCGCCGTGTCCGCCTCGATCACGGGCCTCACAGCCAACACCACCTACCACTTCAGGATCTCGGCCACCAACGCCGGCGGAACGAGCAAAGGCTCTGATGAAACGTTCAAAACGTCCGCCAACGCTCCGGCCGCCGTGACGAAAGCCGCCTCCGCTGCCACCCAGACGGTTGCCACGCTCAACGCCACGGTCAACCCCAACGGCGCTGAAGTGAGCGAATGCAAGTTCGAATACGGCACCACCAACTCCTACGGCTCGAGCGCGTCCTGCGCCTCGCTGCCGGGTTCCGGGACGAGCCCGGTCGCCGTGTCCGCCCCGATCACAGGCCTCAGCGTGAACACGACCTACCACTTCAGGGTCTCGGCGACCAACTCGGGCGGAACGAGCAAAGGCGCTGATGAAACGTTCAAAACGCAGGCGAACGCACCGACGGTCGAAACGAAAGCCGCCTCTTCGCTTGCCCAGACGTCGGCCACGCTCAACGCCGCGGTCAACCCCAATGGCGCTGAAGTGAGCGAATGCAAGTTCGAATACGGCACCACCAACTCCTACGGCTCGAGCGCGTCCTGCGCCTCGCTGCCGGGTTCCGGGACGAGCTCGGTCGCCGTGTCCGCCCCGATCACGGGCCTCACGGCCAACACCACCTACCACTTCAGGATCTCGGCCACCAACGCCGGCGGAACGAGCAAAGGCGCTGATGAAACGTTCAAAACGCAGGCGAACGCACCGACGGTCGAAACGAAAGCCGCCTCTTCGCTCGCCCAGACGTCGGCCACGCTGAATGCCGCGGTCAACCCCAATGGCGCTGAAGTGAGCGAATGCAAGTTCGAATACGGCACCACCAACTCCTACGGCTCGAGCGGATCCTGCGCCTCACTGCCGGGATCCGGGACGAGCCCGGTCGCGGTGTCCGCCTCGATCACGGGCCTCACTGCCAACACCACCTACCACTTCAGGATCTCGGCCACCAACGCCGGCGGAACGAGCAAAGGCGCTGATGAAACGTTCAAAACGCCGGCCAACGCTCCGGCCGTCGTGACCAAAGCCGCCTCCGCTGTCGCCCAGACGGTGGCCACGCTCAACGCCACGGTCAACCCCAACGGCGCGGAAGTGAGCGAATGCAAGTTCGAATACGGCACGACCAACGCATACGGATCGAGCGTTTCGTGCTCGTCGCCGCCGGGATCGGGTACCAGCCCGGTCGCCGTGTCCGCCTCGATCACGAGCCTCAGCGCCAACACCACCTACCATTTCAGGGTCTCGGCGACCAACTCGAGCGGCACGAGCAAGGGCGCCGATGAAACGTTCAACACGCCGGCGAACGCGCCGACGGTCGTGACGACGCCCGCCTCTTCGCTCACCCAGACGTCGGCCACCGCGAACGCCACGGTCAACCCCAACGGCGCTGAAGTGAGCGAATGCAAGTTCGAATACGGCACCACCAATGCCTACGGCTCGACCGTCTCGTGTGCGTCGCCGCCGGGATCCGGGACCAGCCCGGTCGCCGTGTTCGCTTCGATCACGGGCCTCGCCGCCAACACCACCTACCACTTCAGGGTCTCGGCGACCAACTCGAGCGGTACGAACAGAGGCGCTGATGAAACCTTCAGGACGCCTCCGAATCCCCCGACGTACACGCCGTGTCCAGTTATGCCGATCACGCAGACCTCGGCGCGGTTGTGCGCGAAGATCAACCCCAACGGCGCAGAACTGAGCGAATGCAAGTTCGAATACGGCACCACCAACGCCTACGGGTCAAGCGCGCCGTGCATGCCGTCACCCGGGTCGGGCAGCAGCCCCGTTGAAGTGTCCGCTTCGATCATGGGCCTCAGTCCGAACACGACCTACCACTTCAGGCTCTCGGTGAGCAGCGCGGGCGGCACGTACACGAGTTCTGGTGAAATCTTCAACACGCTTGCGAACCCACCGACGGTCGCAACCGAGCCGGCCTCGACGGTGACCCAGAACACGGCAAGCCTGAACGCGACCGTCAACCCCAACGGCGCGGAAGTGAGCGAATGCCGCTTCGAATACGGCCCCACAAGCTCCTACGGATCAACCGCGCCATGCGCTCCGGAACCGGGAAGCGGAAGTCTCCCGGTTGAAGTGACCGCGCCGTTGAGCGGCCTCGCGGCGAACGCCGAATACCACTTCAGGATCTCGGCGACCAACGCCGGTGGGACCAGCTACGGCGGCGACCAGCGGTTCACGACCCCGGCGAGCCCGGCGGCGGTCGTGACCGAACCGGCGTCGGCCATCACGCAGACCGCGGCGACCCTCAATGCAACGGTCAACCCCAACGGCGCTGAAGTGAGCGAATGCAAGTTCGAATACGGCACCAGCAACGCCTACGGGTCAAGCACGCCGTGCACGACGTCACCCGGGTCGGGTGGCAGCCCCGTCGAAGTGTCCGCCCCGGTGACGGGTCTCAGTCCGAACACGACCTACCACTTCAGGATCTCGGCAACCAACCCGGGTGGCACGAGCAGGGGCTCGGATCAGACGCTCGTAACGACGCCGGCCGGCACCGCTCCGACGGTCGAAACAAAGGCCGCCTCAGCGGTCACCCTGACCTCGGCGACGCTGAATGCGCGCGTCAACCCCAACGGCGGGGAAGTGAGCGACTGCAGGTTCGAATACGGCACGACGAAAGCGTACGGATCGAGCGTTCCGTGCTCCTCGCTTCCGGGGTCCGGGAGCGGCTCGGTGGCGGTGTCCGCGCCGGTGACTGGGCTTGAAACAAATACCCTGTATCACTTCAGGATCTCGGCGACCAACCCCGGCGGCACGAGCAAGGGCGTGGATCAAAAGCTCACAACCGATCCGCCGACGGTCGTGACCGGGTCGGCCACATCGGTCACACAGGGTGCGGCCACGCTGAACGCCGCGGTCAATCCCAACGGCGAAGAACTCAAGGAATGCACGCTCGAATACGGAACGACGAACGCCTACGGGTCAAGCGCGCCGTGCTCCTCGCTGCCCGAAGCCGTCGAATATCCGGTTGAAGTCTCCGCGACGGTGAGCGGCCTTGCCGCGAGCACCACGTACCACTTCAGGATCTCGGCGACCGACCGAAGCGGCTCGAGTGTGGGCTCTGACGAAACGTTCAAAACGCAGGCCGCGCTCGCGGTCACGTTCGCCGCGAGCTTCACCCACACCGAAGCCAGAGGACTGCCGTTCGGCGAACCGAGCGCTGTGGCGGTGAGCCCCAGCGGCGACATCTTCGTCGCTGACGGCTCGCACGCGCATGACCGCATCCTCGAGTTCAACGCCAAACACGAATACCTCAGGCAGTTCGGCTCGGCCGGCTCGGGCGGAGGGCAGCTCAACCAGATCGGCGGCATCGCGACGGACGCCTCGGGCGACCTCTACGTGGTCGACTCCGGCAACAACCGCGTGGAGGAGTTCAACGAAGAAGGCAAATACCTGAGCAAGTTCGGCTCCCTCGGTGCGGGGAACGGGGAGCTGTGCTCTCCGAGCGCGATCGCGCTTGACCAAAGCGGCGATATCTGGGTGCTCGACGCCGCCAATTACCGCGTGGAGGAGTTCTCCCCGACCGGCGAATACATCTCCAAGTTCGGCGAAGCGGGCACGGCAGAAGGAAAACTCGGCTGGGCGACCGGGCTGGCCGTATCGGGCGCGAACCTGTATGTCTCAGAACCCTACGGCGCCAGAGTCCAGGAGTTCTCCCCGACTGGCGAATACGTGAGGGTGTTTGACGAAAAGGGCTCGGGCAACGGCCAATCCAAAGTGCCGCTGGGGGTGGCGACAGACCCGACGACGGGCAACCTCTACGTGGTCGAAGGCGCCAGCATCCTCGCGGGAGCCGCTGCCAACCGGGTACAGGAGTTCTCACCGGAAGGCGGCTTCATCACCACATTTGGCTCAAGCGGCTTGGGCCCCGGCCAGCTCGCCGGTGCGCGGGGGATCGCCGTGAGCTCCGCCGGTGTGATCTTCATCGCCGACAGTGGCAGCCAGCGGATCGAGGAATGGCTGCCGTAGGCCCGGCCGAGCGGCGGCCAAGGACCCGGCTGTCCGCCGGGGTAGGACGTCCCAGGGCGGCGCGTCGTGGTGGCCGCGATTACACCGCCGTCTGAGAGGCCCAGTCGCGATACAGCTGGTAGTAGGAGCCCTCGGCGGCGATCAGCTCATCGTGGGTGCCCTGCTCGGTGATGTGGCCGTGCTCGAGTACGACGATCCGCCCGGCCTGTCGGATGGTCGAGAGGCGGTGGGCGATCACGATCGAGGTGCGCCCGGAGAGCAGGCGGCGCAGGCCCTCCTCGATGTGGCCCTCGGTGTGGAGGTCCACGTTGGAGGTGGCCTCGTCGAGCACGAGGATGCGCGGGTCGGCGATGAGCGCGCGCGCGAACGCGATCAGCTGGCGCTGTCCGGCGGACAGCTGAGCGCCGCGCTCACCCACCTCGGTGTCGTAGCCGTAGTCGAGTTCTGCGATGAACTCCTCGACCCCCACCGCCGCGGCCGCCGCGCGGATCTGCTCATCGGTTGCATCTGGGCGCCCGAAGGCGATGTTCTCCCTGATCGTGCCGGAGAACAGGAATGCCTCCTGGGGCACGATTCCGAGCTGCGAGCGAAGCGAGGAGCTTGAGATGTCGCGCAGGTCGTGACCGTCCACGAGCACGCGCCCTTCGGTGGGGTCGTAGAAGCGGGCCAGGAGCTTTGCCATCGTGGACTTGCCCGCCCCGGTGGCGCCGACGAGGGCGACGGTCTCACCGGGGGGGATGTCGAGGCTCACGTGGTCGAGGGCGAGTCGCGTCTGCTCCCCGGATCCGTCTGCGCGCGGAGCCGAGGCGTCGATCTTGGGCACGCCGTTGCCGGACCCGTTTGCGACCGTGCCGGACCCGTTGGAGGCGATGGCCGAGCCGTTGGCCGCAGCGGGAGCGCCGTTGGCGGACCGCGCGCTCTGCCCGCGCAGGGGTGCGTAGGCGAAGGAGATGTCCTCGAAGGACACCGAGCCGTCGATGCGCGGCAGCTCGATCGCGTCCGGGCTGTCTGTGAGGTCGGGGCGGACGTCGAGGAGCTGGAAGATCTTCTCGAGCGCGGCCATGCCGGACTGGTAGGTGGTGTAGAGCTGGGAGAGCTGGTTGATCGGTTCGAACAGGTTCGACAGCGCGGCCACGAACGCGACGACGGTTCCGGCGGTGATATGGCCTTCGATCGCCTGCAGCCCGCCGTAGATGATGATCACCGCGACGGCGACGCCGGAGAGCATTTCAACGGTGGGGAAGTAGGTGGCGTTGAGGCGCACGGTGACCATGTTGGCCTCGCGGTTATCCGCGTTCAGCTCGGCAAAGCGCGCCTCGTGGAAGGGCTCCTGCCCGAAGCTGCGCACGACACGGATTCCCGAGAGCGTCTCCTGCAGGTAGGCGGTGATCGCACCGATCGTCTCGCGCGTGCGCCGGAACGCGCCGGTCGAGACCAGGCGGAACCAGATCGAGCCCGCGATCAGGAAGGGGAAGATGCCGAACGTGATCAGCGCCAGCGTCGGATCGAGGATGATCAGGATCACGACCGTGCCGAGCAGCGTGAGGCCGGACTGAAACAGCGTGACCACGGAGTCGGTGACGAGGCTGTCGAGCGCCTCGATGTCGTTGGTCATGCGCGAGATCAGCACGCCGGCCGGCCGGCTCTCGTAGAAGCCGATGGGCAGCGACTGCAGGTGCTTGAAGATGCGGATGCGCAGGTCGGCGAGCGCCCGCTGGCCGACCCAGCCGACGAGGTAGGTCTGCGCGTAGGTCATCACCCAGACGAGCGCCGCCGAGACGAGGAACGCGATGACGACGAGCACGAGCACCTTGGTGTCGTGCTTTTCGATGCCCTGGTCGATCGCCACTTTCACGAGCAGCGGCGGCGCGAGCGCGGCGGCGGTGCCGACGAGCAGGGCGACGACCGTTGCCGCCGCGCGCACGCGGTAGGGTCGCAACAGGCCGAGCAGGCCCCTGAGATTGCGCCCGCGGGTTCCCTTGGAAGCCCTCTCACCGTCCCACTGGCTGCGGCCGAAACCGCCTCCGCCGCCCGGACCCCTGCCGACCGCCGGGCTCACAGGCCGCTCACCTGGGCCTCGGTCGGGTTGCGTGTGAGGAAGACCTGGTCGGGCAGTCCCTTGGCGACGATTTCGCGGTAGAGCTCGGAGCTCTCGAGCAGGTGGGCGTGGTCTCCGTGTGCGATCACGCGTCCGCGGTCGAGCACGACGATCTCATCGGCGAGCGCGATCGTCGACAGGCGGTGGCCGATGATGAAGGTGGTGCGACCGGCCATCGCCTCGTCGAGCGCGAGCTTGATCAGCCGCTCGGTCGAGGAGTCCACAGAGGAGGTGGCGTCGTCGAGGATCAGCACGCGCGGGTCTGCGAGCAGCGCGCGTGCGATCGCCATGCGCTGGCGCTGGCCGCCGGACAGGCTCAGCCCGCGCTCGCCCACGCGCGTCTGAAAGCCGTCGGGCAGGCGCGTGATGAACTCCTCTGCCTGGGCGCGGCGCGCCGCCAGTTCGATCTCGGTGAGCGTCGCATCCGGTCGCACGTAGGCGATGTTTTCGGCGACGGTGGCAGAGAACAGGAAGGGGTCGTCGCTCACCACCGCGACGGCGTGTCGCAGCGATCGCAGATCGACCCCGCGGACGTCGGCACCGTCGATGAGGACAGAGCCCGCGCTCGGGTCATACAGGCGCGAGATCAGCGATACGAGGCTCGTCTTGCCCGAGCCGGTGGCGCCGACCAGCGCGACCGTGCGCCCGGCCGGGACGTCGAGGTCGATGTCGCAGAGCACCCTGCGTGCCGGGCGAGCTGGACCGAGCGCGGGCGGCGCGGGCGCCGGGGTCGGGGCGCCGGTGCCGTCGGCGCTCGCCGCGGCCTCGTCTTCGCGTGAATGCGAGTAGGTCGCGCCGAACTCGTCGGCGTCCTCGTAGCGCAGGGTCACGTCGCGCAGCTGCACGTGCCCGTTGCCGGGAGGTAGGGGCGGGGCGTCCGGCGGAGCGGTCAGGTGCGGCGGGCGGTCGAGGACCTGGAAGATGCGGGCGCCCGAGGCGGTCGCGCGCTGGGCCAGGCCGAGCGTGACCCCAAGCGAGCGCATCGGTGAGATGAGCATGTTCAGGTACAGGATGAAGGCGCTGAACTGCCCCAGCGTGAGGTGCGCGTGGATGACCTCCTCGCCGCCCAGAAGCAGCACCGCCGCGAGCCCAAGCTGGGGCAGGAATCCGATCATCGGGTTGTACCTGGCCTCCAGGCGCGTGGCGATCATCGACTGGTCGAACACGCGGGAGACGCTGTGGCGGAAGCGGCGCAGCTGCAGCGGCTCGCGGGCGAAGGACTTCACGACGCGCACGCCGGAGATGTTCTCCTCGGCGTTCGCGGTCAGCTCGGCGATCCGCTGCTGGACCTCCTGGACGGCGGGCCGAGCGCGGCGTCCGTAGCGCTGTGAGATGAGCACGACGAACGGCACCGGCACCATTGCGATCAGGCCGAGCTCGGGGTTGATGTAGATCATCGCGGCGCCGGCGAGCACGAGCGTCAGCGCGGACTGCAGGATGAACACGAGGCCGTAGCCGAGGAAGAAGCGCACGGCCTGCAGATCGACGGTCGCTCGGGACATCAGCTGGCCGGTCTGCTGATGGTCGAAGAAGCCGAGCTCCAGCTTCTGGAGGTGGCCGTAGAGCACCTCGCGCAGGTCGAATTCGATCGCCAGTGAGACACGGCCGGCGATCAGGCGTCGAAAGTAGGTGAGCCCCCAGCGGATGAGCACGACCCCGACGATCACGATCGCGAGCACGAGCAGCTTGTGCCGGTCGTGGTCGCGCGCGAGGACCTGATTGTGCTGGGCGTGCTTTGCTCCGCTCTGCAGCGCGTCGACCGCCTCGCCGGTGAGGAGCGGGATCGCCACCGTGACCACCATCGCCGCGCTGGCCAACAGCCAGGAGGCGATCAGCGCGCGCTTGTAGGGGCGCAGGAACCCGAGAAGTCTGTAGAAGGTGGTCATAGTTGCTTAGTCAACGAGTATCGCAGGCAAGCGCGGGCTCAGGGCACTCTGGGCTCATGTCCGCGGCAGGCGAGCACCGGCAGGCGCGGGTAGCGAGGGTAGGCTGGATCCTCTCGCGAGCGCCTGCACAGCGAGAACGTCGAACCGCGGGTGTTGCGCACCTGCTGCTGGTGGATGCAGCTGTCGCACAGCCCTGCCGCTGCGCCTTCGACCGGTGGCGGTTGGGGCGCCTCGGACATGAGCCAAGCTTGCGCGCCTCAGCCCGCCGCCGTGGCGACCGGCTCCGCCTCCGACGCCTGGGTCGCGCTCCGGGAGGCGACGAAATCGCGGCCGCGGACGAGCGCAAACGCCAGCACCGCCCCCACCAGAGCCACCATCGCCGCGATCGCCGCGATCGTGGTGAACGCTTCGGTGAAGCCGACGCGATAGGCGTGATTGAGCGCGGTGCGGGTTGCGGGGGAGAGCGAGTGGGCGATCTTCGTTACTTCACCTGACTCAAGCAGCGTCGCGAGCTTGCCGTGAGCCGCGCGCACCGCCTCACGGGCCTGGCCGGAGGCGACTAGCGCCTTCGTCGTGCCGTGACTCACGCTGTGTTGAAAGACCGCGCCGAGGCCGGCGATACCGGTCGCGATGCCGACCTGGCGGAATGTCGCGTTGATGCCTGAGGCCATGCCGCTGCGCTCGTCGGGCACGACGCCGATCGCGGTCGCCGCCAGCGGAGGGTTGACAAGGCCGACGCCGGCACCGGCGAGCACGAAGCCCGGAATCAGGACGGTCCAGCTCGAGGCGGCGTCGACGGCGGTCATCGTCAGCAGGCCGATGCCGATCAGCGCGAGCCCCGAGCCCAGCAACAGGCGCACGGGCACGCGCACGCTCAGCTTGCCGGAGATCGGTGCCACCATGAAGGACAGGATCGTCGAGGGCAGAAATCGAAGGCCGGCCTGCAGCGGGCTGTAGCCGAGCACATCCTGGATATAGAGCGTGAGGTACAGGAACATCGCGAAGAACGAGCCGGCCAGCGTGAACGCGACTATGTTCGCCCCGGCGAAGGCGGGACGATGAAACAGCGCCAGGTCGAGCATCGGCCTGCTCTGCAGGTGCTCCACCACCACGAACGCCACGATCAGGATCACGGCGCCGGCCAGGCAGGAGACGATCTCGGCCGAGCCCCAGCCCTTTTCGTTTCCCTGAACGAGCGCGTACACGAGCAGGAACAGCGACCCCGAGAAGCTGATCAGCCCAGCCCAGTCCACGCCGGTGGCGTTCGGGTCGCGCGAGTCGGCGACATGCCTGAGCGTGATGAAGACAGCGACCGCGCCGATCGGCACGTTCACGAAGAAGATCCATTCCCAGCCGATCGCCGAGGTGATGAGCCCGCCGATGACGGGGCCGACCGCTACCGCCGCACCGGTGACGGCGCCGAACACGCCGAAGGCGGTGCCCCTCTCCTTGCCATGGAAAGCCTGTGCGATCAACGCCAGCGAGGTCGCGAACATCATTGCCCCGCCGGTGCCCTGGACGGCGCGCGCGAGGTTGAGCATCAGCGGCGTCGTGGACAGCCCGCAGACGGCCGAGGCCGCGGTGAAGACGACGAGGCCGGCCACGAACACGCGCTTTCGCCCGATCAGGTCGGCGACGGCCCCGGACGTCAGCAGGAACGCGGCGAGCGTCAGCGCATAGGCGTTCACCACCCACTGCAGATCCGCAAACGAGGAGTGCAGCGAGCGCTGGATGTCGGGCAGCGCGACGTTGACCACCGTGATGTCGAGCAACAGCATGAAAATCGCCACGCACACGGCGATCAGCGTCCACCACTTGCGTTCCAACCCTGCTCCTCGCTCGTCGTTTATCGAACTCGCACGGCACTATATGAAGGGCGCTCACCCCGTCCGGAGTGTCTGCGGCCGCACGTCCGTGAAGGACGCGTGCCCCATCCCTAGCCCGCGGCGATGAGGTGGCGTGCCAGGAACCGCACCACCTCAGCCCACAGCGCTTCCGCCGGGGCCGGCCGGTAGGTGGGGCGGTAGTCGGCGAAGAAGGCGTGCCCGGCGCCGTCGTAGATGTCGACCTTGACCTCCTGTCCGCTCGCCGCGGCACGCTCGCGCAGGGCTTCCCCGAGCTCTGGAGACGGGTTCGTGTCCTCCGCCCCGATGGCCCCCAGCAGCGGGCAGCCGAGGCGCTCGGCCAGCTCGAGCGGTGGCGTCGGGCGCTCGGGGGTCGAGCGCTCCTGCGGCGTGGCTTTGTCGATGAACCCGCCCCAGCAGTCCACGGCCGCGTTCAGCCGGTCGCTCGCGCACGCGAACAAGAGCGTATAGCGCCCGCCCATGCAGAAGCCGATGCACCCGACTCGCTCGCTCACGTCCTCGCGCGCGCGCAGGAAGTCGGCGGCGCCCTCGAGGTCGCCGAGCGCCCTTGCGTCGGACATCGCGAACAGGCGCTTCATGATCGCCTGCATGTCGCCCGCCGGCGGGGGGCCGCCTTCGCGGGTATACAGGTCGACGGCCAGCGCAACGTAGCCGAGGTTGGCGATGCGGTTGGCGACGTCGTGGATGTGATCGTTCAGCCCTCCCGCCTCGTGGATCACGATCATGCCGGCGGCGGGACCGGCGGGGTGCGGATCGCGGGGCCGCGCCAGATACCCGTTGACAGGCGTTCCCTCGGCACCTGTGAACGTGAGCTCCTCGCCGGTCACCCCGGCCGGATCCGTCAGGGCGCCTGGGACGCCGGCGGGACTCGCGGTCACCTCGATGGCGGGCATATCGCCGCTACTCCTCTCGCCCCGGGGGCCGCCGCGGTCACAGGATCGCCTTCGGATAGGCGCGGGTGGCGGCGGCGAGCATGACGGCGAAGAAGCTCGCCACGACCACGAAGTCCAGCCACAGCACCCCGGCGCCGCCGAACCCGACGAGCATCTGGCGCAGGCCCTGGACCTCGTAGGTCAGCGGGTTCGCGCGTGCCACCACGCGCAGCCAGCCGGGCATCACGGCCAGCGGGTAGAGCGCGCTCGAGGCGAAGAACAGCGGCATCATGATCAGCTGGCCGATACCCATGAAGCGCTCGCGCTCCTTGACGACGGCGGCGAGCAGCATCGACATGCACGCGAACGCGGCCGTTCCGAGCGTCAGCATCACGAGCGTGCCGAGCACGCCCGTGAAGGTCCAGCGCACACCGATCCCGGACACGGCGATCACCACCAGCAGCAAGACCGCCTGTACGAGCGCGCGGACACACGCGCCGGCGGCCTTGCCGAGCACGATCGACGAGCGCGACAGCGGCGTCGCGAGCAGGCGCTGCAGCTGGCCGACGTCGCGCTCCCAGATGACGGAGAGTCCGTAGAAGATCGCGATGAACATCGCCGCCTGCGCCATCACTCCGGGCGCGATGTAGGCGCGGTATTCGAGGCTTCCGATCGGCAGCAGGTGCGTATGGCTGAGCGCGGTGCCGAAGATGAACAGCCACAGAAGCGGCTGCACCGAGCGGGTGAGGATGTCCAGGTGGTCGTGGCGCAGCTTGCGCATCTCGGCCTGGGCCATGGCCAGCGTGCCGGACGCCATGCGTGTCAGCGGGCCCGTCAGCAGTGCCGGCGGGCGCCGGTCAACCGAGACGGCGGGCGACGCGGCGCTGGGCGCGGACATCGGACAGCCTCCCCTCATCCTCGTCGCTCTCGCCGGCGATCGGCCGTCCGGTGACGGCGCTGAAGACCTCTTCGAGGCTCTCCGTCCCGTGGCGCTCGAGCAGCTCGGCCGGCTCGCCCTGCTCGACGAGCCGGCCCCGGTCGATCACGCCGAGACGGTCGCAGTGGCGCTCGGCCTCCTCCATCATGTGCGTGGTCACGAGGATCGTCGTGCCGGCCTGCTCGACGAGCGCGTTCAGGCGCTCCCACACCATCCGCCGAGCGGTCGGGTCGAGCCCGACCGTGGGCTCATCGAGGAACAGCACCGCCGGGCGGTTGAGCAGGGCGGTGGCGATCTCCAGACGACGCAGCATCCCGCCCGAGAGCGTTCGGGCGAGGCGGTCGAGCATCGGCTGAAGCTCCATCGTCTCGATCGCCTGCTCGATGCGCTCGCGGCGCTCGCGCCTGGGGACGCCGGTGACGCGCCCGTAGAAGTCGAGATTCTCATAGGCCGTGAGCGCGCCGTCCACCGATATCGCCTGCGGGATGTAGCCGATACTGGCGCGCACCGCGAGGCTGTCTTTGCGCACGTCGTAGCCGGCCACGAGCGCACGACCCTCGGTCGGTGCCAGCAGCGTGGTGAGCACGCGGATCGTGGTCGTCTTGCCGGCGCCATTCGGGCCGAGCAGGCCGAACACCTCGCCGGGCGCCACGGCAAAGGAGACGCCGCCAACCGCCGTGAGCTCGTCGAAGCGCACGACCAGGTCGTCGACGAGGACCGCGGGCGCGCTCACCGAGGGAGAAGCTCCTCGGCCGGCGCCGCAGCGGCCTCCTGCGCGGGCTGCTCCGCGGGCGGGAACGTGCCCTCGGTGGCGGCGTCGAGGCCGCGGATCTTGCGGCGAACGCGCTTGCGCGTCTCGCACAGCTCCTCTTGCAGCTTGGCGAGCTCGGCGGCCCGCCCGCGCACGAGCTCAAGCTGGCGGTCGATGTGGCCGAGCGCCTCGCTGAGCAGCTCGCGGCGGCGCTCGGGGTCGACGTCCTCGCGGCGCAGCTGCGCGCGTACCTCGGCGCGCGCATCCTCGGCCGTGAGCAGCGTTTTCAGCTCCTCGAGCGAGACGCCGAGCAGGTCCTTGAGGCGCATCACCTCGCGCATCCGCTCGACCTCGGCCTGGCTGTAGATGCGGTGCTGGCCGGAGGGTCGCGCGGGCGCGTCCGCGAGCAGCCCGATCTCCTCGTAGTAGCGGATCGTCCGCGGTGTTGTGCCGACCAGGCGGGCGACGTCCCCGATGCGCAGATTGTCGGTGCGCGTCGTGGTGGGAGTCTCGTCAGAGGGTCCGCTCGTCATCTCGGTCACTGGGTCTCGGCGTGCTCCAGCGGGAGCTGGTGGGGGAGGGGCCGCGCCGCTGCCGCCGCTGGCACGGCAGGCGTGCTCGGGCGCACAGCGCCGTTCGCCGGCGCCGGCCGCGCGAGCGGCTCGCGATCGACGCTTCCACCGGCGCGCGCCGCGGAGGGGTCAGGGGCGTGGCGCGGGCGCATCAGGCATACAGCGGCGCCCAGCAGCGAGGTCGCGGCCAGCACCCACAGGGCGGCGTGCATGTTGGCGATGAACGGTGCGAGCTTCTCTGCGGAGAGACCCTTTGTCAGGCCCGAGAAGACCGCGAACAGTGTCGATTTCGGTACCGCCGAGGTGACGATCGCGAGCACGAACGCGATCGACAGCACCGCGCCGGTGTTCTGCACGAGCGTTCTCGCTCCGGCGGCGATCCCGCGGCGGTACGCCGGCACGGCGCCCATCATGGCGGCCGTGTTGGGGCTGTTGAACATGCCCGAGCCGACCCCGACCACGAGCAGCCACAGGCCGCTCTGCCAGTAGGGCGTGTTGACCTCGAGCGTCGTCATCGCGGCCAGGCCGGCGGCGCTCACGAGCATGCCGAGGGCGGCCAGCGTGCGCGAGCCGTGCCGGTCGGCGTAGATGCCCGCCAACGGAGAGGCGACGAGCATGCCTAGCGCGAGCGGGATCAGCTTGATGCCGGCTTCGATCGGAGAGTTGCTCTGGGCGCCCTGGAAGTAGAAGACGAACAGGAACATCAGGGCGAATCGCGCGAGCCCGTTGATGAAGGCCGCGGCGGTCGCCGCCGCGAACAGGCGGCTGTTGAAGATGTCGAGGTCGAGCATCGGCGCGCGCGAGCGGCGCTCGATCAGCACCCACGTCGGCAGCAGCACGGCCGCGGCGAGCAATCCGCCGATCACGACGGGGTCGTCCCAGCCGCTCAGCCCTCCGCGTGAGACGCCGAGCACGAGACCGGTGAGCCCGACGATGAAGGTGGTCGTGCCGAGCACGTCATAGCCGCGCACGGCATCCGGTTTGGCGAGCTCGCGCAGGATCAGCGCACCCCATCCGGCACCGGCCAGCGCGAGCGGGACGTTGAACCAGAAAACCCAGTGCCAGGAGATCGCCACGAGCGCGCCGCCGAGCACCGGGCCAAGCACGAGCCCGACCGCGGCGACCATCGTGTTGGCCCCCATGGCAAGGCCCAGCTGCTCCTTGGGAAAGGCGTCCGTCACCAGCGCGGCGGCGTTCGCGAACAGGAAGGCGGAGCCGATCCCCTGAAGCACGCGCCACAGGATCAGGACGTCCACGTTGGGCGAGAATCCTGCCCCGAGCGAGGCCAGCGCAAACACCAGGAAGCCGCCGACGTATGCGCGCTTGCGACCGAACAGGTCGCTCAGCCGCCCGGCCGTCAGCACGAGTACCGTGGCGGCAATCAGGTAGGCGAGGATCACCCAGACGAGCGCGAGCAGGCTGGCGTGGAGCGAACGCTCGAGGTCGGGCAGCGCGATGATCAACGTGCCCGAGTTGGTCGCCGCCAGGAGCATGCCGAGGCTCGTACAGGAGAGCGCCCACCACTTGTAGTTCTGATCGCCGGCGGCGACGCCGAAGCGAGATTTCCCGTTCGGGATCTTGTGGGCGAGGGGGGCGGTGGACAACCTGTTTCGCTCCTGGGCCGCTGCGGCCAAAGTTGACGTGAACGTAAGGATCATAATAGCAAGCGGCCGATGGCGTCTCGGGGTGCCGACGGAGGGCCGCGGGTGCTA
Organism: uncultured Solirubrobacteraceae bacterium; assembly: GCA_963779605.1. GTDB lineage: Bacteria > Actinomycetota > Thermoleophilia > Solirubrobacterales > Solirubrobacteraceae > Palsa-744. Next base: position 5,835 of record CAVZYR010000002.1, on the reverse strand, counting down.
GAACATGGGTTATGGCATCGAGCGAACCCAAGGTCAGCAAGTCAGAGCGGGAGTGGCGCGAGGAGCTGACGCCGGCGCAGTACGACGTGTTGCGCAAGGCCGGCACCGAGCCGCCGTTCACCGGGGAGTACGTCTACAACAAGGCTTCCGGCGATTACCGCTGCGCCGGCTGCGGAGCGATGCTGTTCGCCGGGGACACCAAGTTCGAGTCCGGCACCGGATGGCCGAGCTTCACCGAGCCCGCCGTCGCGGAGGCCGTGGAACTGCGCCCCGACAACAGTCTCTTCATGCGTCGCACCGAGGTGGTCTGCGTCACATGCGGCGGGCACCTGGGTCACGTCTTCGACGACGGCCCGGGACCCACGGGCGAGCGCTACTGCATCAACTCGGCCGCGCTGAAGTTCGCGCCCGCCGAGTCTGTCGCCAGCGAGCCCGCCGATGACGGCGAGCCCGCCGAGCGCGAGCCCTAGACACCGCGATCGCATGATCATGTTCGATCAGTCGCGGCGGCTGTCCGAGCCGCTGCGCTGGGGACGTCGCGAGCGGACTGTGATCGCGGTTCTGCTCAGCTGTGTCGTGCTCGCGGCGATCGGGCTGGGCGCCTACGCGCTCACCACCGGCGCGCCCGCGCGCAGGGACTGCGTGACCGTGACCTTCGCGAGCACGCTCGGAGGCGCTCAGCTGCACGGCTGCGGCGCGCGCGCCAGGCGCATCTGCATATCCGGCTCCTTCCACGCGATCTCGCAAGAACTCGCGAGCGCGTGCAGACGGGCCGGATTCCCCTTCAGAGCAGGCTAAACGCGCCATCGCAGATGGCCTGAGAAGGCCATCTAGACAAATGTCGAAAGCCGCCGGTGAAGTGTTGGCCAGGGTGGCCCTAGGCGCGCACTGCTCGGCCGGATTTCATACCTCGACTGCAAATTGGTGCGTCTTCGCCGCTGCGCGGTGGGTGCGCGAACAGAAAATACGTAGGGAACGGAGGCACATGACCTGGCTGTCATATCCAAGTTGGCTGAACGCGGGGGATAACGCGTGGCAGATGACCGCAGCGACGTTCGTGGGGCTGATGAGCCTCCCGGGCCTGGCGGTTCTGTACGGCGGTGTCATGCAGAAGCGCTGGTCGGTGAACAGCATGATGCTCACGTTTGTGGCGTTCTGCGTGACGCTCATCGTGTGGTGCCTGTGGGCGTTCAAGATGGGCTTCGGGGCTCCGATCGCGCACAGCGGGTCGGGCGTGTTCGGGACGAAGGGGTTCCTCGGCACGTTCCTCGGCGAACCGGGCAGCGTGCTCGGGCACGTCGGCGAGGAGGGTCAGGCGCTGATCCCGTCGGTCACGGAAGGACCGCCGTTCCACTTCCCGGAGGCCTCGCTCGTGTACTTCCAGTTCGTGTTCGCCGCGATCACCCCGATCCTGGCGCTCGGCTCGGTGCTCGGGCGGGTCAACCTGAAGGCGTGGATCCCATATGTGCTGTTGTGGATCACGGCCGTGTACGCGGTCAACGCGTTCCTTCTGTGGGGTGGTGGTTACTTCGCGGCCCACGGCGCGCTCGACTACTCCGGTGGCTACGTGATCCACCTGTCCGCAGGGATCTCGGGATTCGTATTCGCGTGGGTGATCGGCCCGCGATTGCAGCGAGATCGCGAGGTCGATGCGCCCAACAACCTGCTGATGGTCGCCTGCGGAGCCGGGCTTCTGTGGCTCGGCTGGAACGGCTTCAACGGCGGGGACTCCTACTACGCGGGCGCTGACGCCTCTGCGGCCGTGCTCAACACCAACCTCGCCACGGCGGTGGCGATGATGACGTGGATCGCCTGGGACTACATCTTCCGCGACAAGCCGTCGCTGATAGGTGCCGTCAACGGGATGATCACGGGCCTCGTGGGGATCACGCCGGCGGCAGGGTTCGTCAACGGCTATGGGGCGATCATCATCGGGCTCGTCGACGCGACGATCGTGTGGATGGCGATCCGCTACCTCAGCCGAGCCCCCATGTTCAGACACGTGGACGACACGCTGGGGGTGATCTATACGCACGGGATCGCCGGCCTGGCAGGAGGTCTGCTCGTGGGGTTGCTGGCCGATCCGAACGTCGTCGAGTACATCGGCGTGGGCGGTGCATCGAACCTGCCCGGGAAATCGGGGTTGCTGATCAACGGCAGCTGGACGCTGCTGCGGTGGCAGGCTGAGGCGGCGCTATGGGTGATCGTCTACACGGCGATAGTGACGTTCATCATCCTGAAGGTGCTCAGCATCTTCGTACCGCTGCGGGTCACCGACGAAGAAGCCGAGATCGGCGATCACGCGATCCACGGCAACGAGGTCTACCCCGCGGACGTGCCCACACTCGGCGGCTCGAGTGGCCCGACGTGGCGCCCGGATCCGGCGCCCGCCGGCACGTAGAGCGGCAGATAAGCCTGTCGGCCTGGACGCGCCATCCCTACGGACGTGTTCAGGCCGACAGCGACGGTCAGCGGCCCCGCTTCGGCGGGGTCGCTGCTGTCATGCGGCCGTGAGATCGCCGCGCCGCGCGCGCGGCTCCGAGCGAGCGGCGGGCGCTAGGCCTGCCGCGCGAGGCCGACGGGGCAGCTGACGCCCGTGCCGCCGAGCCCGCAGTAGCCGCCCGGGTTCTTCGCCAGGTACTGCTGGTGGTAGTCCTCGGCGTAGTAGAACGGTCCAGCCTTCACGATCTCGGTCGTGATCTCGCCGTGGCCGGCCTTCGTGAGCATCTCCTGGTAGGTGTCCCTCGAGGCCTCCGCCGCGATGCGCTGGGCCTCGCTGTAGCACAGGATCATCGACCGGTACTGGCTTCCCACGTCGTTTCCCTGGCGCATCCCCTGCGTCGGGTCGTGCCCCTCCCAGAACAGCTTGAGCATCTGCTCATAGCTCGTGGCCGCCGTCTCAAACGCGACCAGCACCACCTCGGCGTGGCCCGTCTGCCCCGAGCAGACCTCCTGGTAGGTGGGGTTCGGGGTGAAGCCCCCGGCGTAGCCGACCGCGGTCGTGTAGACGCCGTCGGCCTGCCAGAAGATCCGCTCTGCGCCCCAGAAGCAGCCCATCCCGAAGACCGCCGTCTCGACGCCGTCGGGGAAAGGCCCCTTCAGCGGCGTGCCGAGCACCTCGTGCCTTGCCGGCACAGACATCTCCTCGGAGCGGCCCGGGAGCGCCGACTCCGCGGTCACCGGGCTCGCCTGCTTGCGCGTGAACAGCATCGTGGCACCTAGGGTAGCGCTCGCCCGAGCCAGTGGGGAATCCCGGCGTGCTCGAAGATCGTCTCGAAGCGCATGCCCACCTTTTCGAGGACCCGCCGCGACGCGCCGTTGGTGGTCGCCGTGAAGCCCAGCACCTCCTCGAGCCCCAGGCGCCGCGCGTGCGCCATCGCCACCGTGGCCATCTCCGTTGCGTGCCCTTCGCCCCAGGAGTCCGAGCGGACGGCGTACAGCAGCTCCACCGATTGGCGTCCGAGCACGGTTGCGCGGCGAAGCCCACAGCGGCCCACGAACACTCCGGTGGTCGTTTCGAAGAACAGCCACGGCCCGAACGACTCCCGCTGCCAGTGCAACAGGTCGGTGGCCAGGATCATCGAGGCTTGGCGATCGCTGCGGGGACCGCCGTGGGGACCCGGCCAAAGCGTCGCTGCAACCGCCGGGTCGGCGAACAGGTCGCGGTACAGGCCGGCGTGCTCCTGCCACGGGCGCTCCGGGCGCAACCTCATCAGCCGGGCGGGCGCTTCGAGCATCGCGGACAGCGCCTCCCAGCTACCCGGACTCGAGTACGAACACGGCGATATCGCGCGACGTGCGCTCGTCGTAGTCGTCAAAGCCCGCGTACAGTTCGTTCACCTTGCGCCACAGCTCGGAACGCTCGTCGCCCTCCGCGATACGCGCTCTCACAGCCCTTCGCTGTGCGCCGATCTGCACCGTGCCGGCGGGGTTGGCCTGCAGGTTGAGCGACCACGCGGGCGGGCGCTCGTTGCCGGCATTGGATCCGATCACCACAAGCTGGCCGCCGTCGTCCATGTAGACGACGGGCGCCGTGCGCTGTTGACCCGAGCGCCGGCCGGTGGTCGTGAGAAGCAGCACCGGAGCGCGGCCCCAGGTCGCGAACAGGCGCCCTCGGCTCGCGCGGTAGAGCGGCACGTTCAGCTTGCCCACGCTCCGCAGCACGCCGGCGGGCAGCGACATCGAGAACCGCGACAGCGTGCGGTCGCTGGGCATGGGCGCAAGTATCGCAGGCGCCGTTCGTGCGCACCTGCACGCGCGCGGCTCATCTGCGATGTTACGGCCGTGGCATTGATCCGCGCGAGCGCTCCCCTGAGCAGGCAGCTTCAAAAGCTGCTCCCGTCGCGGCCGTTCCGCGTGAGTTTCTGGGACGGCGGGGCCGTGGCGGCGACCGCCGCGGACGCCCCGACGTTCTTCGTGCGCCGGCCCTCGGCGCTCGCGCACTTCCTGAGGGCTCCCGGAACACTGGGACTGGGCCGCGCCTACGTCGACGGCTCGCTGGCGGTCGACGACCTCGACGCAGCGTTCGCCGTCGTCGACACATGGGAGCCGCCGCCGATGAGCGGTGGCGACCGTGTTCGCCTGGGGACCGCGCTCGTCGCGGCCGCGCTGCCGGGGGGCATTCCGCGGCGTCCGAGCCTCGAGCTGATCCTGCGCGGCAAGCTCCACAGCATCGAGCGCGACGCGCAGGCGGTCCGCTACCACTACGACGTCGGCAACGACTTCTTCGCGCTGTTTCTGGATGAGTCGATGACCTACAGCTGTGCCATCTTCTCGAGGGGCGCGCAGACGCTCGAGGAGGCCCAGCACACGAAGCTCGACCTGGTCGCGAGCAAGCTCGACCTGAAGCCCGGCATGCGGCTGCTCGACGTGGGCTGTGGCTGGGGCAGCTTCGCCATCCACGCCGCGCGCAACCACGGAGTGAAGGTCACCGGCGTGACGCTCTCCCCGGCGCAGGCGCAGCTCGCGCGCGAGAAGGTGATCGAGGCGGGCCTCGGCGATGAGGTCGAGATCCGCGTGACCGACTACCGCCAGCTGCCGCGATCATCGTTCGACGCGATCGCGAGCATCGGCATGTCCGAGCATGTGGGCGACGCGCAGATCGATGTCTACGCCCAGTCGCTGTTCGAGCTCCTGCGCCCCGGCGGAGTGCTCCTCAACCACGCGATCGCGGCACTGGACCCCGAGGATGACCCGCTCGAGGACCTCTTCTCGATGCGCTACGTGTTCCCCGATGGTGAGCCACTGGCGCTCTCCCGGGTGCAGCTGGCGCTTGAGCGTGCGGGCTTTCACTCCGAGCATGTGGAGGCCTTCAGGGAGGACTACTCCGTCACGCTCGACCACTGGGCCAAACGGCTCGAGGAGCATCTGGACGAGGCTCGAGCGCTCGCCGGAGAGGAGCGCACACGTGTCTGGCGGCTGTATCTGCGCGCCGCCCGGCGTGGCTTTGACATCGCTCTGACGGCGGTCTATCAGGTGCGCGCGCGAAGGCCCTCCTCGACGTAGGAGCGGGCGGGGGTTAGAATGGCCCGACCGTGCGGATGTAGCTCAGCTGGCTAGAGCGTCGCCTTGCCATGGCGAAGGTCGAGGGTTCGAATCCCTTCATCCGCTTTCTGCGAATTGCCTGCAAATCGGCAGGTTTTGGCCGTCGGGATGGATGGCCAGTAGCCTCTCAGATCGTCGCGGGTACCACCCGCGAGTACCAAACACCGCGCGTCGTGGACGCTCGAGCACGAGCGGAAACGCGAGCTCGACAAGGGAGTTCGGTCGACCTTGACCTGTCTCGAGGCTTCGAGATCGTGCAAACGAGGCGGGGATCGAGACTGTCCAGCACTC
>CAVZYR010000001.1:0-27585 GCA_963779605.1 uncultured Solirubrobacteraceae bacterium | reverse complement strand
CTTCGCCGCCGTGGACATCCTGCCGGACCCGCGCATCCGCCAGGAGCTCTCGGCGATCTCCAACTGGCCGACGATTCCCCAGCTGTTCGCCAACGGGGAGCTGATCGGCGGCTGCGACATCGTCAGCGAGATGTACGAGTCGGGGGAGCTCGCGGAGGCATTGCTGTAGCGTCCCGCGCCGCATGCCCCCCGTCGCGGTTGCCACCGACAGCACGCACTACCTTCCCCGCGCGCTGGCGGACAGCGAAGGGGTCCACCAGGTAAGCCTCTACGTCGGCTGGAAGGGTGAACCCCAGCGCGAGCTGGAGATGGCCGACTTCGACGCCTTCTACGAGCGGCTCGGCCGCGACCCCGAACATCCCCACCACCTCCCAGCCCTCGATCGGCGACTTCCTGTCCGCCTGGGAACCGCTGATCGAGGCCGGTCAGGACGTCGTCTCGATCCACCTCGCCGGCGGCATCTCGGGCACGTGCGAGGCGGCCCGCCAGGCGCCGGACTGCTCTCCGAGCGCGGCCTCGGCGACCGGGTCGAGGTTCTCGACTCAGAAACGGCCTGCGGCGGGATGGGCATGCTCGTGCTCGCGGCCTGCGCGGCCGCGCGCGGCGGGGCCGACAAGAGCGCCGTGGTTGCGCGCGTGCGCGAGGCGCGCAAGCTGCTCAAAATCTGGTTCTGCCTCGATACGCTCGAGTACCTCAGGCGCGGCGGGCGCATCGGCAAGGCCCAGGCCTGGCTCGGCGGCACGCTGAAGATCAAGCCGATCCTGTCCCTGGAGTATGAGATCGTGCCCGTCGAGCGCGTGCGCACCGCCGGGCGGGCGTTCGAGCGGATGGTCGAGAACGCGCGCGAACTCAACGACTCCGGATCCGACGGCTGGGTCGTGCAGCACATCCAGGCACCCGATCAGGCCGAGCGCCTGATCGACCGCTGCCGCGAGATCTTCGACTCAGAGCCCCTCTTCACCTCCGAGGTCGGTCCGGTCATCGGCACCTATACCGGCCCGGGTCTGATCGGCGTCGGCGGAGTCCCGCGAGCAATGCTCGCCTGAACAGCGTGCGGGTGCTGGCGCGAGCGCCGCTCGGCCCGTTCAGCTACGACGACGGCGGCGGCGCAGGAAGCGGACGCCGAGCGCAAGGCCCACGACCGCGGCACCCATCATCAGTTCGCCGCGATGGCGCTCGACGTGCCCGCGCCAGTCGGTGATGTATGCGACCTCGCCGCGCAGCTTCTCGAGCGAGACCCCGAGCTCCACGCGGTTGCTCTCGATCGAGCTGCGGATCTCAGCTGGACTGCGCTGTGCCATCAGCTCCTGTCCTCCTCAGGCGGCGCCGGGGCCACAGATGGGCCGGGCGGCGGGAGGGTGGGGCCCCAGGCGGAGCCGGGGTTGCGACGGAGCAGGCGGCGGAACCGGCGCGGCCTGTGGCGGCGCCGGGTGCCCGGGCGGCCTTGGGGCCCCGTTCGCAGGCCCGCCGGGCGGCGGAGCGCCGTCGCCCGAGCTCACCGTCTCGCGGATCAGGCGCGCCTCCTCGATCGCCATCGTGGGCACGGGCGGCGCGCCTTTTTTGACGACTTTGGCGGCAATCCAGCCGGCCAGGACTCCGAGCAGGAGCAGGATCACGGCCATCGCGAAGAAGCCCCAGAAGTAGGCGAAGTCGCTGACGGGGAGATAGTAGTAGAGCAGCCAGGCGCAGCCGACCAGCACGAATATGAGCGCCATCACGAAGAAAACCCCGGCCGCCACCCCCACCACGGCGCCCCTGAGGAGCTTCATCGCCTTCTCGGTGACCTCCGCCTTGGCTAGCTCGATCTCCTCGCGGACGAGAAGCGTCGCGCGTTCGGACACCTCGGTGATCGTCGTGGCGATGTTCTCGGGGTGCTCGGAGCGGTGCTCGCCTGTGGACTGTGGCGGCGCCTCGCTCACTCCGGCGGCCCTCGGCGAACAGGCGCATCCACACCGCCCCGGCGGCGCGGTGGGCGAGGATGCTTGACAGGGCGCTCATCCCCGCGAGCAGCCCGGACCACAGAATGCGCTTGACGATGTCGTTCTCCATCATCGCGCCAGTCTATTGGCCTCATCGACGGAAGTATCTCGAGGCCCCCGGTAGACGGTCTCGAGCACCGACCACTTGGCCGACTCGAAGTCCTCGTCGTCCTGCGGCAACAGGCCGAAGATCCAGCCGGTGAGCAGCTGCTCGATCACTCCGTAGAACGCCATCGCGGCGAAGCGCGGTTCGATCTCCGGCTTGAACACGCCGTCGATCTGGGCCTTGGCCACGATCTCGCCGATCAGGTCATAGGCGGTGCGGATGTGTTCGATGTGGGTGCGCCCGAAGGAGTTGGCCGCGCGCGTCACCTCGACGATGATCACCTTCATCATGTCCGGGTCGTGGCGGTAGCTGTCGACGATGAAGGAAACGATCTCCTCGAGCTTCTCGCGCACCGGGATCGGCCGGGCATCGACCTCGCGGATCATCTCGAGCATCACGTCCCAGCGCTCGAGAAGAGCGTGTCGAGCACCTCCTCCTTGGAGGCGAAGTAGTGGTAGACGAGCCCGTAGGCGACCCCCGCCTCATCGGCGATGTCCGATACCCGGCAGGCGTGGAAGCCCCGGCGCGCGAACACGCGCACGGCCGCATCAAGGATCATCCTGCGCTTGTCGGCCTGCGCCTTTGCGCGACCGTTCGAGGGCGGCTCGGCGCTCATAGGCGCACCTCCTCGGGCCAGCGGTAGACGTCCGGTCGGCGATTCGCCAGCGCAGGCAAGCGCGCGCGGATCTCGTCCTGGCGCTCGAGGTCGAGGTCCGCGACGATGTGGCCCTCCTGGTCGGGTGCCTGTGCCACCCAGCCCCATGGGTCGACGATCATCGAGCGCCCTCCCGAGTGGTGGCCACCGGGGTGACGGCCGACCTGGTTGGCGGCGATGACGAACGCCTGGTTCTCGATCGCGCGCGCCCGCAGGAGCGTCTCCCAGTGGTCGCGGGTCGTCGCGAGGGTGAACGCCGCCGGCACCGCGATCACGCGGGCGCCGCGCACGGCGAGGATGCGATAGAGCTCGGGGAAGCGCAGGTCATAACAGATGGACAGGCCGAGATCGACACCCTCGGCGGTCTGCGAGAGGACGATCTCATCGCCCGGCTCCTCGATCTCAGACTCCCGGTATGAGCGCCCGGCGACCTCGACGTCGAACATGTGGAGCTTGCGATAGCTCGCTCTCAGCTCGCCCCGGGGATCGATATGCACAGATGTATTCGAGAGCTTCTCGCGGCCCGGGATGCGCTCGAGGATCGAGCCGGCGACGAGGTCGATCGAGAGCTCGCGCGCCGTCCGCCGGGCCCATTCGACCGCTCCTCCGGCGAGCGTCTCGGCGGCCGCGGCCTGCTCCTCGTCAGAGCCCATCGCCGTCCACTTCTCGGGGAGTACGATCAGCGTTGCGCCGTCGGCGGCGGCTGCGCGGGTGAGGCGGTCGGCGCAGGCGAGGTTCACCGCCGGATCGGCGGTTGAGTTGAGCTGTACTGCTGCGACCCTCACTGGCGCATCCTCCCCCACGGCCGGCACGCCCACGGCTTCCCCGACGTCCCAACCACGGAATAGATTGACTGGTCAGTCAACATCTTCAAGCATAACGCCAGCCGCCGCGGGAGCGGCGGCCAAAGGGGTCGCGCCGCCCGCTCGCATGAGCCTGTTTCGTGGCGGGCGGCCGCTGAAGCGCTGGCGCTATGTCGGCGTCTTCAGCGAGGAGCTGATGACGTGCGCGGCACTCGTGCAACTCGGGCCCGCGCGGCAATCCTTCTGGGCCGTCCTCTCGCGCGGCGACGGGCGGCTGCTCGAGCGCACGCGCCTCGTGCCCCGGCGGGGAACCGTCGGGCTCGGCGAGGGCCGCATGCAGGTCCACGACGACGGCGTCTTCCTCGATCTGACCCTCGAGGAAGAAGGGGGCATCGAAGCGCTCTGCCAACATGGCCGCCAGGAGGTGTGGACGCGCAAGCAGGCAGGCATTCGCGCACGCGGCAGGATCTCCCTCGACGGGCGCCCGTTCAGGGAGGTCGAGGCGCTGGCGGTGGTGGACGACACCGCCGGCTACCACGCGCGCCACACCGAGTGGTGGTGGAGCGCGGGCGTGGGCGAGGGCCCCGACGGTTCGGCGCTCGCCTGGAACCTCGTGTCCGGCGTGAACGATCCGCAGAGCGGCTCCGAGCGGGCGGTGTGGGTGGCCGGTGAGCCCCATGAGACGGCGCCCGTGAGCTTCACGGGCGACCTGGAGCGGATCTCCTGTGGGGACGGCTCGGTGCTCGAGTTCCATCCGGAGGCCGAGCGCCGCCGCTCGGAGAACCTGCTGATCGTGAAGAGCGACTACCGCGCCCCGTTCGGCACCTTCTCAGGAACCCTCCCCGGCGCCATTCCGCTGGCGCACGGCCTCGGCGTCTCTGAGCATCACCGCGCGCTCTGGTAGGGGTCGCCTAGCGCGCGCGCTGGCGGCGGAGCTCGGCCAGGAGCAGCTTGGAGTGCATCGCGCCGAGCAGCTCGCGCAGCGGCTCGACGCCGGCGGCGACGATCTCCATCGCGCGCTCCACCTCGACCTCGCCGGCGAGCCGGTCGAGCAACGCGCGCACCTCCGCGCGCACGAGCGGCTCGAGCGCCTCGCGGTAGCGCAGCGTGTCGTACACGGTGAAGCCCAGCGCCTCCTCGTATCCGCCCGCGCGAAAGCTCGCGATCGCCTCGATGATCTTCACGTCATCCTGGTCGTAGCCCGAGCGGGTCGGCGTCAGCACGCCGATCTCCGCGAGGCGCTCGAGCACGTTGCGGGGGATCTGATAGCGCTCGCGCACGACCTTCATCGACACCCGCGTGCGCTCCTCGGCGCTCTTGAGCGCCCGCTCGAGGATGCGGTCCTCGAGCTCGATCAGCGCGTGCAGGCGCTCCGGGTCATCCTGCAGGGCCCCCTTGATCACCCGCAGCGGCATGAAGCGCTCCTCCTGCAGGCGCTTGATCAGCTCGATCCGCTGCACGTAGGAGAGCGGGTAGTAGGCCATGTTGCGGCTGGTGCGCACGATGTCGGCTCCTTCGCCGAGCAGACCCTCGCGCAGGTAGTAGCGGATCGTCCCCGCGCTCACGCCCGAGCGCTCGGCGAGCTCTGACATCTTCAGGAGCGGCCGATCCAGAGAGGCCTCCCCCGTGCGTTCGACGGTGGCGCTCACGGCCTTCTCACGCCCGGAACGCGACGCCCTGCTGTGCGCCGGCGGCGCCCGCCGCGGCTCCGCTCTGCAACAGCGCGGCCACCTCGGCCTCGGAGTAGCCGGCCGCCAGCAGGAGCTCCTCGGTGTGCTCGCCGAGGGCCGGCCCGGGCAGCCGCGCGTGCTCGCCGGGGGTGCGCGAGAGCTTGACCGGGATGCCGAGCTGGCGCACCGGCCGCTCGACGCCGGGCTGCTCGATCTCGACGACCATCTCCCGCTCGGCCACGAGCTCCGAGGAGAGCGCCTCGTCGAGCTCGAGCACCGGCTCAAGGCAGCAGTCGTTCGAGGAGGCGAAGGCTTCCCAGTCGGCGCGGGTACGGCTTTTGAAGATGTCGCACACTTCCGTGTGCGCTTGCGAGCCCGGTCTGTCGAACTGAGAGGCGATCAGGTCCTCGCGATCGACGCCCCGGCAGAAGGCCTGCCAGAACTTCGGCTCGAGCGCGCCGAGGGAGACCCAGCCGTCGGCGCATTCATAGGGGCGGTAGCAGATCAGCGCTCCCGCCAGAGGCAGATCGCCCCGGCGCGGGACCGTGCCGTCGGCGAAGTGGGTGGCGGCCACCATCGCAAGCCACGACAGCGCGCCGTCGGACATCGACACGTCGACCAGCTGGCCCTCGCCCGAGCGCTCGCGCTCGTGCAGGGCGGCCATGATGCCGAACGCCGCCATCAGCGCGCCGCCGCCGAGATCGGCGATCTGGCCGGCGGCCTGCACAGGCTCGCCGCCGCGCTCGCCGGTCAGGCCGAGCAGCCCGATCAGCCCCAGGTAGTTCATGTCGTGCCCGGAGGCCCCCCGTCGCGAGCCGTCCTGGCCGTAGCCGGAGATCGCGCAGAAGACGAGGCCGGGGTTCTCCTCGCGCATGCGCTCATAGCCCACGCCGAGACGCTCGAGCACTCCCGGGCGGAAGGATTCGAGCACCACGTCGTGGGAGCGCACGAGGCGCAGGAGCGCCTCGCGGCCCTGCTCGTTCTTCAGGTCCAGGCGGATCGAGCGCTTGTTGCGGTTGAGCGCCAGGAACAGCGCCGAGCCGGCGCTCTCGTGCGCTCCCTCGTAGTGGGGCGGGGACCAGCGGATGTAGTCGCCGACGCCGGTGTCCTCGACCTTCACCACGTCCGCGCCGAAATCCGCCAAAAGCAGCGAACAGAAACCGCCGGGCAGAAGGCGCGACAGGTCGAGCACGCGGATCCCCTCGAGCGGAAGGCTCATGCGCTGATCACGTGCTCGCGATGAGAGATGCCGAGCATCGAGCGGGCCTCCATCACGGTCGCCGGACGGCGCCCCATGTCCTCGGTCATCTGCCTGGCCTTAGCGATCAGCTCGCCGTTGGAGCGCGCCATCTCGCCGTCGGGCAGATACAGGTTGTCCTCGAGGCCAACCCTGATCGAGCCACCCAGGGTCAGCGCGGCCGAGATCAGCATCCACTGGTCGCGGGAGATGCCGATCACCCCCCAGTGCGAGCCCTCGGGGATGTTGTCGACCATCGCGGCCAGGTTTCGCGCGGTCGGGGGGATGCCGCCGGTCACGCCCATCACGCAGTCAACATGCAGGGGGGTCTTCAGCAGGCGCATGTCGATCAGCGGCTCGAGGCTCCCCACGTGGCCGATGTCGAAGCACTCGTGCTCGGGTTTGATGCCGAGCTCGTTCATCGCCTCGAGCAGCTCGATGATCTCCGCGAAGGGGTTCGTGAAGACCATCTCGAAGACGAAGGCCTTGCGCGAGCGCGAGTACTTGGCGTAGTTCATCGAGCCCATGTTCAGCGCCGCCACCTCCGGGCGGCAGGCCCTCAGGTAGGCCACCCGCTTCTCCACCGGGACGCCGATCGTGCCGGTCGAGTAGTTCACGATCACCGCGTCCTGAACCTCGGCGCGGATGGCGTCGGTGATCGCCTGGAAGTCCTCGATCTCATAGCTCGGCGCGCCGTTGGGGCAGCGCGCGTGGATGTGGATCATGACCCCGCCCTCGTCGACGATCCGCCGCGCCTCGGCGGCGTACTCCTCGGGCGTATAGGGGATCGCCGGGCACTGCTCGCGGTTGGCGATCGCCCCCGAGATCGAGCAGGTGATGACGACGGGATCCTCGAGGCTCATACCGGCACCACCCCCTGGCGCTTCCATGGGCGCTCGATGCGCTTGCCCTCGGCCATCTCGAGCGCTCTGCAGATCACAGGGCGCGTCTCGCGCGGGTCGATCACGTCGTCGATCATGTCGTTGCCGGCCGCGATGTAGACGTCGATGATCTTGCGGTAGGCCGCGATCAGCTCGGCCTTCTTGGCCTCGGGGTCGTCCGCTTCTTCGACCTGTTTGCGCATCACGATCTCGACCGCCCCCTCGGCGCCCATGACGCTGATCTCCGCGCTCGGCCAGGCCACGATCAGGTCGGGCTCATAGGCGCGGCCGTTCATCACGTAGTAGCCCGCGCCGTAGGCCTTGCGCGTGATCACGGTGATCTTGGGCACGGTCGCGTTGGCGACCGCGTAGAGCATCTTCGCGCCGTGTCTGATGATCCCGCCCGCCTCCACCTTGCTGCCGACCATGAACCCGGGCACGTCCATCAGGAACACGAGCGGTATCGCGAACGCGTTGCAGAGGTTCACGAAGCGGGCGGCCTTGTCGGCTGAGTCGTTGTCGAGGATGCCGCCGAGGTGCTTGGGCTGGTTGGCGACGATCCCCGCCGCACGCCCGTCAAAGCGCGCGAAGCAGGTGATGATCGTCTTCGCCCACTGGGGCTTCATGTCGAAGTAGAAGCCGTCGTCGGCGATGCGCCGGATCACCTCATACATGTCGTAGGGCTTGCGGTTCGACTCGGGCAGCACATCGAGGAGCTCCTCGTCCATGCGCTCGACGGGGTCGCTGCTGACGCGCAGCGGCGGCTTGGACTCGCAGTTCTGGGGCATGAAGGAGAGGTACTGCTTGACCCGCTCGATGCACTCCTCGTCGTCGGCCACCTCGAGGTCGCCCACGCCCGACTTGCGGCAGTGCACGCGCGAGCCGCCGAGTTCCTCCTGGCTCACGTCCTCGCCCACCGCCGCCCGCACGAGGTGCGGGCCGGCGAGCGCCATCGAGCCGCGGCCCTTGACCATCGGCACGAAGTCGGCCAGGCCCGGGATGTAGGCGGTGCCGGCCGCGCAGGGGCCCATCAGCGCGGCGATCTGCGGGATCACCCCGCTCATCACGACCTCCTCGCGAAACAGGTGCCCCGAGCCCGCGAACAGCGAGCCGACGGCCTCCTGGATGCGCGCCCCGGCGGAGTCGAGCAGCCAGATGAAGGGGATGCGCTTGGTCAGCGCCAGCTCGCGCAGGCGCGTGACCTTGAGCTCGCCGGTCATGCCCATCGAGCCCGCCATCACGGTGAAGTCGTAGGCGCACACGGCGACCATGCGCCCGTCCACCTTGCCGTAGCCGGTGATCACGCCGTCCGCCGGCGCCTCCTTGCCGTCCATCGCGCGCTGCGCGAAGTGCGGGCGGCCGTGGATGCCCATCTCGGTGAAGGTGCCCGCATCGATCAGGAGCGCGAGGCGCTCGCGCGCCGTCAGCTTTTCGGCGGTGTGCTGCTTGGCGATCTTCTCCTCGCCGCCGCCCAGTGCGATCTGCTCGCGCCGCGCCAGCAGGTCCTCGACCAGAGGGCGCAGCAGCGAAGTCTTCTGGAGTGTGCTCATTCCTGCCCTCTCTTCATCGGCGGTTTCCTCATCAGCGGCCTTTCCACTGCGGCTCGCGCTTCTCAAAGAAGGCGCTCACGCCCTCGACGATATCTTCGGTCGACATCGCCAGCGTCAGCTGGGCGCGCAGGTAGTCGAGCGCGTCGTCCAGCGGCATGTCGAGCTGGCGGCGCATCGCCTGCTTGCCGAGGCGCATGATCACCGGCGACTTGCCGGCCAGCTTCCGCGCCCACTCGCCCACCGCCGCGTCGAGCTCGCCGGGCGCGACGACCTTGTTGACGATCCCCGCCTGGAGCGCCTCCTGCGCGTTCAGGCGCTCGCCCAGCAAGAGCAGCTCGTTGGCCTTCTTGCGCGGGACGTTTCGGTAGATGAGGGCCATGATCATGAACGGGAACGTCCCCACGTTGATCTCGGGCGTGCCGAAGCTGGCCCGCTCGGACGCGATGATCAGATCGCACGCCAGCGCGATCCCCAGCGCGCCCGCCAGCACGTGCCCGCCGGCGGCGCAGATGGTCGGCTTGCCGAGCTCGCCGATCAGCTTGAACAGGCCCACGAAGCGCTCGGAGCCGAAGTGCCTCTCAACCAGCGGCGTCTCAGCCGCGAAGCCGCCCAGGCTGGCCCCCGAGGAGAAGGTCTTCTCGTGCGAGGAGGCGAGCACGATGCAGCGCGCGTCGTCATCGTCGCGAGCGCGCTCGAAGGCCTCGATCAGGCCGCTCAGCATCTGCGGCGAGAGCGCGTTGCGCGTGTCGGGGTCGTTGAGCGTGATCGTCGCCACGCCCGCCTCGTCTAGCTCATACAGGACTGGGTCGGCGACCACGCGCCCATCCTAACGGGATCTGTCCGCGCGAGAAGTAAGCAGCTCTACTACTCACTTCCGCCGGGCCTGCGGCGCCCCGCCATCACTGGTGAGGCGCCGACGAGACCCGACTGAGCGTCACGCGGTCTGCGGGACCCGCGCGATGCTCTGCTGGTAGAGCGCCATGTCTCGGGCGATCGCCTCGTTGGTCGCTCCCTCGATCTGGCGCAAGCCGTCGACGATCAGGCTCGCGTCCGCCTGGTTGCGTCGAAAGTCCTCGCTCTCCTGCACGGCGAATAGCTGCTCGGCAGAGCCATGCAGCTCGATGTAGCCGGCGAGCTCCGCATTGGGAGACAGCAGGACGACGTCAAACTTCTCGATGCGACCGTCCTGCTGCATTTTCCCGCAGAGCCCCATGGTCTCGTTGAATACCTCCAGACCGCGCTCCTCGCGTCCACGAACAGGCGTCCCCCAACCGATGAACAGCAGATGGTCGGCCATGCCGACCTCCCTTCCCTTTCGGCCCAGCCCATCGCCAGACCCGTCCCGGGGAAAGTACCACCCGGCACAAGCTAGCGAGTATTGACGTCGTTGAGACATCGGTGGCGCCTCGAGCGGCCACCGGTCGAGAGCGTGAATCTGTCGCGAGTAGATAGCTCTACTGTTTACTTCTGCGCGCGCCTACGTTAGCGTCCGCAACGACGCCGCCCGATCGCCGATCGACGGCCCACGTAACGACACCGAGGAGACCATTGCCATGGCCGCGACCGCCGAGAGCGTGCTGAAGCCTGACTTCCAAGCCAACCGCAGGCACTTCATCTTCACCGACGAGCACGAACAGCTGCGCGAGTCGATCACCAACTTCGCGATCAAAGAGCTCGCCCCGCACGCCGAGGAATGGGAGGAGACGACGTTCCCGGACTCCGTCTTCCGGCGCATGGGCGAGCTCGGCTTCCTCGGCCTGGACAAGCCCGAGGCCTACGGCGGTCAGGGCGGCGACTACTTCTCCGCGATCGTCCTCGGCGAGGCGATCGCCAACGCCAACTGCGGAGGCCTCGCGATGGGCGTGGCGGTGCAGACCGACATGGCGATGCCGCCGATCCTCGCGCTGGGCACCGAGGAGCAGAAGCGCGAGTGGGCCGAACCGGCGATCAAGGGCGAGAAGATCCTGTGCCTCGGCATCACCGAGCCGGACGCCGGCTCGGATGTCAAAGGCATCAAGACCCGCGCCGTCCGCGACGGCGATGACTTCGTGATCAACGGCTCGAAGACCTACATCACCAACGGCCATCGTGCCGACGTGATCGTGCTCGTCACGAAGACCGACCCGGATGCGGGATACGACGGCTTCAGCCTGTTCCTCGTGCCGATGGACGCGCCCGGCGTGATCCGCGAGAAGAAGCTCGAGAAGCTGGGCATGCACGCCTCCGACACGGCGCTGCTCGCCTTCCAGGACGTGCGCGTACCGGCTTCGGCGATGCTCGGACAGGAGGGCAAGGGCTTCTACCACATCATGTGGGAGCTTCAGGGCGAGCGCATGATCGGCGCGGCGGGCAGCGTGGCCGGCGCGCAGAAATGCTTTGACATCACCCTCCAGTACGCCAAGGAGCGCGAAGCCTTCGGCAAAGCCATCGGCCACTTCCAGGTCACACGCCACAAGTTCGCGGAGATGGCGACCAAAATCGAGACGGCCCGCCAGCTCGTGTACGTCACCGCCTGGCGCTTCGCCAACGGCGAGTACCCCGTGCGGGAGATCTCGATGGCAAAGCTCCACTCCTCCCGGATCGCCTGCGAAGTCGCCGACGAATGCATCCAGATCCATGGTGGCGCCGGCTACATGAAGGAGTACAACGTCGAGCGCATCTGGCGCGACACGCGCCTGAACCGCATCGGCGCGGGCACCGACGAGGTCATGCTCGAGGTGATCGGGCGCTCCTACGGGCTGTAGGGGCACGGGCGGGCGCGGGCCGCAGTCGGACCCGCGACGCCAGCTCCTCACGGGAACCAAGCAGATTGCCGCCCACCCCACCGTTCACCGAGGAGCATGAGGAGCTGCGCGCCTCCGCGCGCGGCTTCATCGAGCGCGAGCTCGCGCCGCATGCGCAGGAGTGGGAGGACGAGCGCTGGTTTCCAGACGAGCTGTTTGGAAAGCTCGCCGCCCAGGGCCTGCTCGGCCTCAAGTACCCCGAGGAGTACGGCGGACAGGGTGGCGACTATCTGCACGATGCCGTCCTCTGTGAGGAGATGGCGCGGATCGGCTCGGGCGGCACCGCGGCGGGGCTCGGCGCGCACATCAACATCGCCACCCCGCCGATCTGGAAGTTCGGTTCAGAGGAGCAGAAGCAGCGCTACCTCGCGCCCGCGATCCGCGGCGAGCAGATCGGCGCGCTGGGCATCACCGAGCCGGGCGCAGGCTCCGACGTAGCTGCGCTTCGCACCCGCGCCGAGCCCGCCGAGGGAGGCTGGGTGGTCAACGGCGAGAAGACCTACATCACCAACGGCGTGCGCTCGGACTTCATCGTCACGGCGGTCAAGACGACCGCCGAGGGCGGCCATCACGGCATCTCCTTCCTGATCATCGATCGCGGCGAGGGGGTCAGCTCCTCGAAGCTCGAGAAGCTCGGCTGGCACGCCTCGGACACGGCCACGATCAGCTTCGAGAATGTGTTCGTCCCCGAGGAGAACCTGCTCGGCGGCCTGCACGAGGGCTTCGCCCTGATCATGGCCAACTTCCAGTGGGAGCGGCTTGCGATGGCCCTCGGCGCGGTCGGGGCCATGCAGATCGCCTGGGAGCGCACCGCCGAGTTCGCGCGCGAGCGCCAGGCGTTCGGGCGCCGGCTGTCAGGCCATCAGGTGATCCGCCATAGGCTCGTCGACCTCGCCACCTCGGCGCATACCGCCCGCTGCGTCACATACGACGCCCTGCGCCGCTTCGTCGCAGGCGAGGAGCCTCTGCGCGAGGTGACGATGGCAAAGCTCGTCACCCAGCGCGCCGCCTTCGAGCTGATGGACGCCTGCCTGCAGATCCACGGCGGCGCCGGCTACATGCGCGAGTACTGGGTCGAGCGCGCCGCCCGCGACGCCCGCCTGGGTCCGATCGGCGGCGGTTCTGACGAGATCATGCGCGAGATCCTCGGGCGCGTCCTCGAGCTGTAGCTCGCGGCCGCCGGGCCCGGCCGAGCGGGGCCCGAGGCGGACCTAAACCCTCACAAGCTGTGCCCCTGACCGCGTCCAGGCGGGCCCTGTGCGGCTCATGGGCTCGCGCCATCGCTCCGATACAGCAACGATGGCCCACCCGCGCGCGATACTCGCTGCCGTCGTTTCCGCACTGTGCCTGTGTGCCGCGGGTCCCAGCTCGCCTGCGCTCGCCGCACCGGCGGCTCAAGCGCATGCCAATCGCAGGACCGTTGCCCACGAGGCCCGGGCGCACCACCCACTGGCATGCGCCATTCGCAGCAGCTTTCACCGAACAGCCGGGCATCGCATGCACATCCGCCGAAGCGCGCGCTGTCTGAAGCGCCGCGCCGAGGCACGCAGACGCGCCCTGTTGCGGCACGCGGGCAGACGAGAAGCACTCGCGCAACTCAAACGATCCGCCGCGCCGCGGTCAGCCGCGGGCGGCGGGGCCTGTCCGGATGCCACGGTGCGGCCCAACAAGGCCAATATCGGCGCCGTCCGCACCGCCGTCGTCTGCCTGGTCAACCGGGAACGGGCCGCCCACGGCGAGCGCCCCCTCATGCCCGATCCGCAGCTGACCCAGTCGGCCCAGGCCCACACCGAAAGCATGGCCCTTCAGAACTACTTCGAACACGTAGGACCGCATGGTGAAACCCCACTCATGCGCATGCGCGCCACCGGCTACATATCGAGCTCTCACGTCGCCTACGAAGTCGGTGAGAACATCGGCTGGGGCACGCTCTGGCAGGGCACTCCCCGCGCGGTCGTCACGGCCTGGATGAACTCCGCCGGGCACCGCGCCAACATCCTCGACGCACGCTTCCGGAACACCGGCGTCGGCGTCTCCCCGCATCCGCCGTCCTCCCTGGCCCACAACCAGGCGGGTGGCATCTACACCGAGGACTTCGGCGTCATCATCCCCGGCTGAGGGTTCTCGGCCAATCGATCGTGCGGGCGCCGGTCGAGAGCGCGACCACGTGGATCTGCACGATCTTGAGGCTGCGCACGGGAAGCTCCCGGACAGCCGCATCGACGCACCTGGGGCCTGAGATCGGCAGCGGCCGTATATAACTTGCGCTCCCCCAACCACGACAAGGAGACGCAACGGCTATGGGAGTACTCGACGGCAAGGCGGCGATCGTCACCGGTTCGGCGCGCGGGATCGGACGCGCCACCGCGGAGCTGCTCGTCTCGGAGGGCGCGCAGGTCCTCATCAACGACCTCGACGGCGACATCGCCGAGCAGGCGTCCGGGGAGATCGCGGGCGAGACCGCGGTGTTCGCCGGCGACCTGACCAAGCCGGGCGTCCCCGACCAGCTCGTGCAGAAGGCCGTCGACTCCTTCGGCAAGATCGACATCATCGTCAACAACGCCGGCTACACGCTCGACGCGCCGATCCACAAGATGTCCGACGAGCACTTCCAGGCGATGCTCGACATCCACACGGTGGTCCCGTTTCGCGTGATCCGCGCGGCTGCGCCGCACCTGCGCGAGCCCGCCAAGAAGGAGCGCGAGGAAGGCCGCGAGGTGTTCCGCAAGATCGTCAACATCTCCTCCACCTCGGGCACATTCGGGAACGCCGGCCAGGCGAACTACTCCGCGGGCAAGGCCGGCGTGGTCGGCCTCACGAAAACGCTCGCCAAGGAGTGGGGTCAGTTCAAAATCAACGTCAACGCGGTCGCCTTCGGCTTCATCGACACGCGCCTCACGCAGGCGAAGGTGGATGAGAACACGATGGAGAAGGACGGCGAGAGCATCCAGCTGGGCATTCCCGAGCAGATGCGCCAGATGGCCTCGGCGATCATCCCGCTGGGGCGCCCGGCGACGCCCGAGGAGGCCGCGGGCGGCGTGTTCTTCCTATGCTCGCCCTGGTCCAACTACGTGCACGGCCAGACGCTTCACGTGACGGGCGGGATCTTCGGCGGGATGACCGGCTGAGGCATCGGCCGCTCGGCGAGGGCGGCCTGCGACAGGGAGCGGTGATCGATGCCAAACGGTCCATGGGTGCAGGTGGCGGCGCTGTGCGAACACGTCGAGCTGGGGCCGCCGCTCAGGCTCAACACGCTCGTGGACAAAGTCGATATCGAAGGCCCCGAGGGTGCCGCGGTCCCGATCAGCGACCTGACGCTCGTGATCTGCCTGTGGGCCGATGATGTCCCGCCGGGCAGCTACGACATCAGGATTCAGCCGCATGCGCCCGACGGCACGACGCGAGAGGCCGCGAACGGACAGGTCCAGTTCCCACAGACGGGGCCCAGCGGCGTCAACCTGATAGCGCCTGCGCCGTTCACCGTCGATACGGGCGGGACCTACTGGTACAACGTGCTGTTCGTGGAGGCTGACGGCGAGACACGCCTGCTCAGCCGCTTCCCGCTGGCGGTCAACTGGACGCCCACGATCGGCGCCTGACGGCCGCGGCTCCGGCGTTCAGGCCGTTCCCAGCGGGGCGCCCTCGCTGACGGCGACCGGCGCCCGCTCGCGCAGCTCGAAGTACAGCACCGAGGCCGCCAGCGCGGCCAGAGGCGCGGTCAGGATCTGGACGACAACGGTCACGACGATGCCGGCGCCGGTCCCCGCCGAGTCGCCGGCCACCTCGATCAGGTCCGCGAGCACGTTGACGCCGACCACCAGCACCACGATCACCCCGAACACCTGCCAGCCGTGGCCGCGCACGAGCTCGCGGCTGCGGGCGAATGCGCCGAGGCCGGGCGGGCGCTCGAGCACGATCACCGGGGCGATCACCGACCAGATCGTCAGGAGGATCAGCCCGGGCACGATGATCAGGATGAAGCCGACCACGATTCCGACGCCGGCGAGGACGCCGATCAGCGCCAGCCTGCCGAGCACCGGCGTGACCGCTTGCAGCAGCTGGCCCACGGTGGCGTCGCGGCGGCCGTCCTGAACGTCGGCCACCAGCTCGACGACCATGCCCGTGAACAGCGTCACGGCCGCCAGCGCGATGATCGCGGCGACGAGGGCGAGCACGGGCGCGGCCGCTATCAGCAGGGTCCTGAGGATGCCCGTGAACACGAACACCACCGCCGCCGCCGGCATCAGCACGGATGCCTGGTCCACGTAGATCGAGAACACGCGACGGATCACCGTGCCGACGTCGAGTGAGGCGTTCATGCGCTCAGGCCGGGGCCGCCCGGCGGGTGCGCCGCTCGAGCTGGCGCTGGGCGCGGACGCGCCTGAGGATCCCCTTGCGGCCGTGCTGCTCGAGGCCCGCATACAACCGGCGGATCTCGCCGAGAACCTCGTCGGCCACCGCCTGCTGCTGCTCGCGCGTCGGGTTCTCGACGCGCTCCCAGCGCAGCGCGTCGCCGTACTGGATGGTGACCTTGGGGAACTGAAGCCGCTTCCAATTGCGCACGCGCGAGGAGCCGTAGATCGCGATCGGCACCACCGGCGCGCCCGTCTCGAGCGCCAGGCGCCCGATCCCGCGCTTGGCCTCGGTGGCGACTTTGCCGGTGCGCGAGCGCCCGCCCTCGCAGTACATCGTGATCGCCCCGCCCCTTGCGAGAATCGTCTCGGCGGTGAGGAACATCTCCTCGTCACGCGCCCCGCGGCGCACCGGGAAGACGCCACCATGGGTGTAGACGAAATCCATCGGCGCTTTGAACAGCTGCGACTTGGCCATGAACCGCACCTTGCGCCGGATGTAGCACCCCATCAGGAAGTGGTCCATGAACGAGAAGTGGTTGGGAGCGAGGATCACGGCGCCCGAGCCGGGCACCTTCTCGGTCGAGATGCCCCGGGCGCGCAGGAAGGTGTAGGCGTAAAGCGAGGTGATCACGCGGGTCACCTCATAGACCCAGTCCGGTTCGCGCGTACGCGCGCGCTCGTGGAAGCGGTCGAAGTGCTCCTTCGGCCGGGGATCGGTGTAGACCTGCTCTCGCATCGACGCCAGATCACTCATCTGAGCGTCCTACCTCGACGGGGGCCCAAAGTTACGCGCGAGGGGCACGTCCGCCAGCGCAGGCAGACGCTCATCCGCCGCTTCGGGCCCGGCCGAGCGCATCGTTCCAGCCCGCGCGCAGGGTCGCGCGCTCGTCCTCGCCCATGTTCGGTTCATAGCGCCGGCGCTCGCGCCAGCCGTCGCGCACGTCGCTCACCGTCCAGCGCCCGGTGCCCACGCCCGCCAGGTACGCCGCCCCCAGCGCGGTCGTCTCGGTGATCTCGGGCAGCACCACGGGAACGCCGAGCATGTCGGCCTGGAACTGCATCAGCCAGCTGTTGGCGCTGGCCCCGCCGTCCACGCGCAGCTCGCTCAAGGGCTGTGCCGAGGCCGTCTGCATCGCCTCGAGCGCGTCGAGAGTCTGGTAGGCGATCGCCTCGAGTGCGGCGCGCGCGAGATGCGCGCGGCCGGCGCCGCGAGTCAGCCCCACGATCGTTCCGCGCGCGTATGGGTCCCAGTGCGGCGAGCCCAGGCCGGTGAGCGCCGGCACGAAGTACACGCCGTCGTTCGATTCAAGGGACGCCGCGAGCCCCTCGACCTCAGCGGCGTGCTCGATGATGCCAAGGCCATCGCGCAGCCACTGCACCGCGGCGCCCGTCACGAAGATCGAGGCCTCAAGCGCATAGGAGGTCGCGCCACCGATGCCCCACGCCACCGTCGCCAGCAGCCCCGGCGGCGGCCTGGGCACCGTGAAACCTGTGTTGAGCAGCACGAAGGAGCCGGTGCCGTAGGTGTTCTTGCCCATGCCCTGCTCGACGCAGGCCTGGCCGAACAAAGCCGCCTGCTGGTCGCCCGCGACGCCCGCCAGCGCCACCGCGTGGCCGTGGAGCGCCTCGGGCCGGGTCTCTCCGAGGACACCCGCGCTGTCCACCACGCGCGGCATCGCGCGCTCGGGGATGCCGAGCAGCTCAAGCAGCTCCGGGTCCCACCCGCCGGCGGAGATGTCGAAGAGCATCGTGCGCGCGGCATTGGAGACGTCCGTCACGTGCTCGCCGGTCAGCTTGAAGGACAGCCAGGAGTCGATCGTCCCGAACACGGCGCGCCCGCTGAGCGCGCGCTCGCGCAGCCCCTCCACGTGCTCGAGCAGCCACTGGATCTTCGTGGCGGAGAAGTACGGGTCGAGCACCAGTCCGGTGCGCGAGCGCACGAGCGGCTCATGTCCCGCCGCTCTCAGCTCGTCGCAGCGCGCCGCCGTGCGGCGGTCCTGCCAGACGATCGCTTTATGCAGCGGCTCCCCGCTGGCCGGGTCCCACACGCACACGGTCTCGCGCTGGTTGGTTATGCCCACCGCCGTCAGCTCCCCGCGGCGCAGCCCGGCGTCGGCGAGCGCCTCCCCCGCGACCGCCTGGCTGACCTCCCAGATTTCGAGCGCGTCGTGCTCGACCCAGCCGGGCTTCGGGAAGTGCTGCTCGAACTCTCGATAAGACCGCCCGATCGGCTCGGCCTGCTCGTCGAACACCAGGCAGGTTGTGCCGGTGGTGCCCTGGTCGATGGCGAGGATCATCTTCGCGCGAGCCTACCTCCGGGCGAGGTACACGCGCACGAAGTCCACAAGCTGGCGCGCGCGGTGGGCGAATCCGGCGAGGTTGCGGCGGGTCGCGCGGTGGGCGAGGTCGAGCTCGATCTCGAGCACTCGATGACCGGCGCGGACCGCGTCGATCGTCATCCCCAGCTCCATGCCGTAACCGTGTGCGAACGGCAGCACATCCGCGAGCACCCCCGCGCGAAGAGCGCGCTGGCCGGAGATGGGCGCCGTCGTCTGAAGGCCGCAGCGGCGGCGAACGGCCCACCGCGCGAAGCCGACCGCGAGCCCGAAGCCTCCCCCCGCGCGCTGTGCGAACGCGGCCACAGTCATATCCGCCTCCCCGCGCCGGACGGCCTGCGCGAGCTCGCCGAGCTGCCCCGCCGACTCGCCCAGGTCCGCGTCGCACAGGAGGAAGATCACCTCGTGCTCGCCGCTCGCCCCCTGCTCATCGGCGCCCGCGTCGATGCGGGCGTCGCGCAGCGCGTTGCGAGCGGCCTCGGTGGCGGCGCCGCCCTTGCCGATCACCCGCTCGCTTCGCACCACGCGCGCGCCGGCCAGGAGGGCGGTCTCGGGCGTGGCATCGGTCGAGCCGTCGTCGGCCAGGAGCACGGGTGCGCCGGGGAAGGCCGATGCGAGGGCGCCCAGCGTCGCCCCGAGGCGGTCGGCCTCGTTGTGGGCGGTGACGATGACGTAGATGTCGGCGGCCATGGTTGTCGGAGGTGGAGGCTATTGTCCGGTCCGGAGCCGTCACTGGCGATCTGCGTTCGGGAGGTTTACGTGGCTGAGGTAGAGGCACACATCACCGGCACGGTCTGGAAAATCGAGTGCGCTGTCGGCGACACGATCGAGGAGGGCGACACGGTTGCGATCCTCGAGTCGATGAAGATGGAGATGCCGGTCGAGGCCGAGGACTCGGGCACGGTCGCCGAGATCCGCTGCGAGGAGGGCCAGGCGGTCAACGAGGGCGACACGCTCGTCGTGCTCGAGTAGCCCCTGCGAGGATCCCGCCGGCAGGCCTGCAAGGGCGCGACCGGTTGGCACGTGGGCGGCCGCGCTCGACTAGCCTGTCCCCGATGTCTGCGAGCGCTTTCCCACGCGAGCTCGCCGACGGCAAGCTGCTCATCGATGAGCCGGCCGCCGGCGTTGTCCGCCTGACGATCTCAAACCCGGCCAAGCGCAACGCTCTGGACCACCCGATCCTCGACGCGATCACCACCACGCTCAGCGAGCTCGCGACCTGGGACGACGCCGGCGGAGATTCCTCATGGCCTGCGTCGAGCGACACCGGCGAGCACGACGCCCGCTGCGTCGTCATCACCGGCGCCCACGGAATGTTCTCGGCCGGCTACGACATCGGCGAGATTCCCGAGGAGGAGTTCGAGGAGCGCGCCGAGCGGCTCGTGGCTCACCCCTTCAGCGAGGCGATCGACGCGCTGGCCACGTTTCCCTACCCGACGCTCGCGGTCCTCTCGGGCCATACGATCGGCGGGGGCCTCGAGCTGGCACTGGCCTGCGACCTGCGCGTTGCCGGGGAGGCGGTCATGCTCGGCATGCCGCCCGCAAAGCTCGGGCTGGTCTACTCGCACACGGGCCTGCGCCGCTTCCTCGATGCGATCGGTGCGGCGCGCACGCGCGAGCTGTTTCTGCTCGGGCGCTACATCGACACGGCCACGGCGCTCTCCTGGGGGCTCGTCAATCGTGTCGCCCCGGCCGCCGAGCTGGACACGGTCGCGCTCGAACTGGCGAGCGAGCTGGCGGGCAACGCCCCGCTCGCGCAGACCGGCAACAAGCGCGTGATCGCCGCACTGCTCGACCGTGACGGCGAGCTGGCCGAGGAGGTCGAGGAGGAGCTGATCGAGCTGCGTCGCGCCTCGTTCGCCTCGCAGGACATGCGCGAGGGGATGCGCGCGTTCGCCGAGAAACGTCCCCCCCGCTGGCGCGGGGAATAACCGTCCGCCGAGCCGCCTAATGTGCGGCGCATGCCGCCGCTGATCACCCGCGAGGAAGCCCGGCAGCTCGGCGAGATCGAGGAGCACGAGCAGATCGAGGCACTCGTGGCGCGTGCCTGGGAGGCGCGCGTGGAGCGGTTCGGGGACTCCACCGACATGTGCTCGCTGGTGAACGCCAAGTCGGGCGGTTGCGCCGAGGACTGCGGCTTCTGTGCGCAGTCGCGCTTCGCCGAGGCCGAGACCCCCATGCACGCGATGATGGATCCCGAGCAGGTCCTCGAGCATGCCCGCGCGGCGGAAGCCGCGGGGGCGCACCGCTTCTGCATGGTCACCCAGGGCCAGGGTCTCTCCAAGCGGGACTTCGAGAAGTACCTGGAGGGGGTTCGGCTGGTGGCCGAGCACACGAACCTCAAGCGCTGCGCCTCGGTCGGACACATGTCGAGCGCACGCGCGGCGGCACTCAAAGAGGCCGGCATCCAGCGCGTACACCACAACGTCGAGACGGCTTCAAGCTACTACGACGAGGTCACCTCGACGGTGCGCTACGAGGGGCGCCTGCGGACCATTCAGGCCGTGCGCGAGGCCGGGCTCGAGACGTGCGTGGGTGGCATCCTCAACCTCGGCGAGACCCGCGAGCAGCGCGTCGAGATGGCCTTCGAGCTGGCCGCCATCGACCCCACCAGCGTTCCCATCAACCTGCTCAACCCCCGCCCGGGCACCAAGTTCGGCGACCGCGAGCTGATCGATCCGTGGGAGGCGGTGAAGTGGATCGCGATCTTTCGGCTGATCCTGCCCGAAGCGCTCTTCCGCCTGTGCGGCGGGCGTGTCGAGAACCTCGGCGAGCTGCAACCGCTGGCCGTGAAGGCGGGGCTGAACGGCGTGATGATGGGCAACTTCCTGACGACCCTCGGCGCCGAGCCCGAGGAGGACCGCGCGATGTTCACCGAGCACGGGCTGAACGTCGCGCGCCAGCCCGACAATGCCGCCAACCCCCGTCCCGACAACCGCTCGGGCTGGCTGTCGGGCGAGACGCCGGACCTCCTCGAGGAGTTCCTCGACGGCCCGCACCCGGGCGCACGCTCGAGCGAGCAGGTGCCGGAAGGCGCCGCCGAGCTCAACATACGCCTGTGGGATCCCTCCACACAGCTTCGCTATCGCGCCAAGCGCTCCGTGCCGCCGCGCCCCGACGGCGCCGAGAATAGAGCCATCACGCGACCGGCCCACCCCGCGCACGCCTGATGCGCGACATCGAAGAGCACCTCGAGGAACTGGAGCAGCTCGGTCTCGATCGCCGGCTGCGCCTGGTGAGCGGGCCGCAGGGCCCGACCGTGCTGCTCGACGGCAAGCCCGTGCTGCTGCTGTGCTCGAACAACTACCTCGGGCTCACCGACCATCCTCGCGTACGCGAGGCCGCGGCCGAGGCGGCGATGCGCTGGGGTGTCGGCGCGGGGGCCTCGCGTCTGGTGTCCGGCACGATGACCATCCACCGTCGCCTGGAGGAGCGCCTGGCGGCGTTCGAGAGGAGCGAGGCGTGCCTGCTGTTCGGCTCCGGCTATCTCGCGAACGTCGGCGTGCTCGACGCGCTCACCGGGCCCGGTGACACGATCTTCTCCGACGAGCTCAACCACGCCTCGATCATCGATGGCTGCAGGCTGTCCCGCGCCGACGTCGTCGTCTACCGGCACGCGGACGTCGAGCACCTCGACTGGAGCCTTGACCGCCATCGCGGCCGCCGCGACGGCTCAAGCCGGCGGCTGATCGTCACCGACTCGGTGTTCTCGATGGACGGAGAGCTCGCGCCGCTGACAGAGATCGTCGAGCTGGCGAACGTGCACGGCGCGCGCACCGTCGTCGATGAGGCGCACGCCATCGGCGCGCTCGGCCCGGACGGGCGCGGGGCGATCGCCGATGCGGGTCTCGAGGGAGAGGTCGATGTGGTGGTCGGCACGCTCGGCAAGGCGCTCGGCTCCTACGGGGCCTACGTGTGCGCCGATGCCGAGATGGTGCGCTACCTGATCAACACCGCCCGCCCGCTGATCTTCTCGACCGCGCCGCCGCCGCCCGCCGTGGCCGGGGCGCTGGCCGCGCTCGAGCTCCTGCGCGAACGCCCGCACCGCGTCGAGCGGCTGCGCTCGAACGCCGGCGCGCTGCGCCGCGCGCTGGCTCATGAGGGATTTGCCGTCGCGCAGGACGAAATGCACATCGTGCCGCTGGTCGTGGGCGAGGAGCAGGTGGCGATGCGCCTCTGCCAGGGGGCGATCGAACGGGGTGTGTTCGCCCAGGCGATCCGCCCCCCGACGGTGCCGGACGGAACCTCGCGGCTGCGACTGACCGCGATGGCCTCGCACACGACCGAGGAGCTCCGCATGGCAGCGCGCGTGCTCGGCGAGGTCGCGCGCGGGATCGGCCTTGACCCGGCCGCGATCGGGCCGCCGCTCGTCGAGCGCCGCATCCCCGAGGCCGAGCCCCTCGTTGCCGACCCCGAGCCGTTCTTCCTCACCGAGCCGGAGCCGGACCCTGACGTGGTGAGCGCCGTCGTCACCGCCGGGCGCGAGCGCCTGGCAGCGTCGGTGCGGTCACGATTGCGATCGCGTGCCCCGTTCGACGCCGAGCACGCGGATGGCGCGGTCGATGAGCCCGCGCCGGCGGCGCCGATCGCGGCGAGCGGCCCGTTTGACATAGAGCGCGAGACGGCCGCCGTCCCCCGCGCGGCGTAGCTCCGCGCCGCGAGCTCGCAGGTGCGAGGGCTGTTCATAACCGGCACCGACACCGGCGTCGGCAAGACGATCCTGAGCGCCGCCGTGATTGCGGCGATGGTGCACGAGGGCGTGTCGGTTCGCGCCTACAAGCCCGTCGTGACCGGTCTCGAGGATAAGGCTGAGATCGCGGCGCGAGGGCAGTGGCCGCCGGACCACGAGCTGCTCGCCTGCGTGGCCGGCATGGACCCCGACGAGGTCTCGCCGCTTCGCTACGGCCCGGCCGTCTCCCCCCACCTCGCGGCCGAGCTGGCGGGCGAGCGCATCGACCCCGCGCGGCTGCTGGCCGGCGCGCAGGCGCCCGGCCCCGGCGCCGGCGCAGGCGCCGAGACGCTGATCGTCGAGGGGGTCGGTGGACTGCTGACGCCGCTGGGGGAGGACTACACCGTGTGCGATCTCGCGGCCGCGCTGGCGCTGCCAATGCTGATCGCGGCGCGTCCCGGCCTCGGGACGATCAACCACTCGCTGCTCACTCTCCACGCCGCCCGCGCCGCGGGCCTGGACGTGCGAGCGATCGTGCTCACGCCGTGGCCCAGCGATCCGACGGCGATGCAGCGTTCCAACCGCTCCACCGTCGCTCGCCTGGGCCGCGTCGCGGTCGCGGGCCTTGCCCGGGTGCCGGCGCCCGATCCCTGGCAGCTCGCGCACGCGGGTGCGGAGCTGCTCGGCGACCGCGCGCTCGCCTTGACGCTCTAAAGGCGCCGGGCCGTCGCCTACGCCATCGCTGCGCCGGCGGCATCGGCGATCGCCGCCGTCACCATCGCGAGCTCCTCCTCGTTGATCACGTAGGGCGGCATCGTGTAGATCAGGTCGCGGAAGGGGCGCAGCCACACGCCCCGGCGCACCGCGGCCGCGGTGGCCGCCGCCATCTCCACGTCCCGCTCGAGCTGCACCACCCCGATCGCCCCCAGCACGCGCACGTCGCTGACGCCCGGAAGCTCCCGCAGCGGCTCAAGACCCGCGCACAGCCCCCGCTCGATCCCGGCCACCTGCTCGCGCCAATCGGCCGATGAGGCGACTCCCTGATCGCCCGCGAGCAGCTCGAGTGAGGCGAGCGCGACCGCGCACGCGAGCGGATTGGCCATGAACGTCGGCCCGTGCATCAAACCGCCGCCCTCACCCGAGGAGACGGCGTCGGCGACCTCGCGTGTGCAGAGGGTCGCGGCGAGCGTCATGTAGCCGCCCGTCAGCGCCTTGCCCACGCACATCACGTCGGGGACGATGCCGGCGTGCTCACAGGCGAACAGCGCCCCCGTGCGCCCGAAGCCGGTGGCGATCTCATCGAGCACCAGCAGCAGGCCGTGCTCGTCACACAGCCTCCGCAGGAGCGCCACGCACTGCGGAGAGTGAAAGCGCATGCCGCCCGCTCCCTGCACGACGGGCTCAACGATGATCGCCGCCAGCTCGTCGCTGTGGCGGGCGACCAGCTCGCTGACCTGCCCCGCCCAGCGCTCATCCAGGCCTGCGTCGAAGCCGTCGGGCGGGCGCTCTGCGAAGACGTGCTCGGCGAGTACGCCGGTGAACAGGCTGTGCATGCCGCCGACGGGGTCGCACAGCGCCATCGCGCCGAAGGTGTCCCCGTGGTAGCCGCCCCTGACCGTCAGAAGCCGCCGGCGCCCCGCCCGCCCGAGCGCGCGCTGGAACTGCAGGCACATCTTGAGCGCGACCTCCACCGACACCGACCCGGAGTCGGCGAAGAAGATCGCCTCCAACCCCTGCGGCGCCATCTCCAGCATGCGCTCGCCCAGGCGCAGCGCCGGCTCGTGCGTGAGGCCGCCGAACATCACGTGCGCCATGCGCTCCAGCTGCTCGCGCACGGCACCGTCCAGCGCCGGGTGGCGATAGCCGTGGATCGCGCACCACCACGACGCCATCCCGTCGATCAGCTCGCGCCCGTCCGCCAGCTTCAGGCGCACGCCCGCGGCCGAGACCACCGGCAGCGACTCAAGCGGCGCCGGCAGAGCGCCGTAGGGATGCCACACGCGCTCGCGGTCGACCGCGAGCAGCTCGTCCCAGTCGCTCAGCCCGGACCCTAGTCCTGGTAGGGGTTGAAGTCCCGCTTACGCGCGCCGCACACCGGACAGAACCAGGTGTCGGGAATATCCTCGAAGGCGGTCCCCGCCGGGATGCCCCCGTCCGGGTCCCCTTCGTCGGGGTCGTAGATGTAGCCGCAGGACTCGCAGATCCAGCGCTGCAGGGTCTCGGTCTTGGTGCTCATGGCGCAAAGACTACCGGCCCCTCATGCAGGTAGGGTCAATGGATGAGCAAGGACGGGGAGGAGGAGCGGCTCAGCAACGCCGAGCCGGGGTCGGGCGAGGAGTACAACCCCGGCCCGGCGACCCGGCCGCGCCAGGCAGCGACGGTGATCGTGCTGCGCGGCGGCGATGAGTCGCTCGAGGTGCTGCTCGTCAGGCGCACGCCCAAGGCGCGCTTCATGGGTGGCGTGTGGGTGTTTCCCGGCGGGGCGGTCGACGAGGCGGACATCGCGGGCGGATCTCGGGCATCGGCCGAGCCGGAGGGCGAGGTCCTGGCGGGCGCGCTGCGCACGGCGGCCGCGCGCGAGCTGCGCGAGGAGGCGGAAATCGCGCTCACCGACCCCGCCGAGCTCGTCGAGTTCTCGCGCTGGATCACCCCGGCGCAGGTGCGTACGCGCTTTGACACCCACTTCTTCCTCGTCGCCATGCCGCGCGGGCAGGAGCCGCGCGTCGATGGCGAGGAGTGCGTGGACCTCGGCTGGTTCACGCCCCAGGGCGCGCTCGACGCGCACGCCGAGAAGCAGATCGTGCTCGTCTTTCCCACCATCAAGCACCTCGAACAGCTTCAGCAGTTCGCGTCCGTGGACGCGCTCCTGGCGCACGCTCGCGGCAGGGATGTGCAGCCGGTCGAGCCGAGGGTCGTGCTCGAGGGCGAGGTCGCGCGCGTGCTTCTGCCGGGCGATCCCGGCTACTGATCAGGGGCGCTGCTGAGCCTCGATCACGTGGGTCACGGCGTTGATCAGCGCGAGGTGGGTGAACGCCTGCGGGTAGTTGCCGAGATGGCGCCCGCTCGAGGCCTCGAGCTCCTCCGCATACAGCTCGAGCGGCGAGGAGTAGGACAGCAGCCGCTCACACAGGTGTTCGGCTTCGCGGTCCTCGCCGATCTCAGACAGCGCCGAGACCAGCCAGAAGGAGCAGATCAGAAACGTGCCCTCCTCGCCGTGCAGACCGTCGTCGGTCTCATCGGTTCGATAACGCAGCACCAGACCGCCCTCGGTCAGCTCGTCGCGGATCGCCGTCACCGTCGCGCGCACGCGCTCGTCGTCGGGGGCGAGGAAGCGCACCAGCGGCACCAGCAGGCACGACGCGTCGAGCGCGTCGGTGTCGTAGTGCTGGCGGAAGACCCCGCGCTGATCGACACCGCGCTCGAGGATGTCCATGCGGATCTCGTCGGCGATCGCCTGCCACTTCTCGGCGCTCTCGCCCTGACCGCGCCGTTCTGCAAGTCGCGCGCCGCGATCCAGCGCCACCCAGCACATCAGCTTCGAGGACACATAGTCGCGGGGCTCGCCGCGCGCCTCCCAGATGCCCTGGTCGGGTTCCCTCCACGCCGCTGCGGCGCACTGCACCTGATCGGTCAACACCGGCCACAGGCGCTCGGGGATGTGGTCGCGGTTCTTGGAGTGCAGGTAGACCGAATCGAGGACAGACCCGAACACGTCGTTCTGGCGCTGCTTGTAGGCGCCGTTGCCGATCCGCACCGGACGCGCGCCCTCATAGCCGGACATGTGCTCGAGCGTGGACTCGGGCAGGTCCTTCTGGCCCTTGATCCCGTACATGATCTGCAGCGAGCCGTCCTCGTTGCGCTCCATGTCCGCGACGTACTGGATGAAGTCGTCGGCCTCCCAGTTGAGACCGAGTGCGTGCAGCGCCCACAGCGTGAAGGAGGCGTCGCGCATCCAGCAGTAGCGGTAGTCCCAGTTGCGCTCGCCTGGGGCGTCTCGGGCAGCGACGTCGTCGCCGCCGCCACGAGCGCGCCCGTCGGCATGAACGTCAGGCCCTTCAGCACGAGCGCCGAGCGCTGCAGATGAAAGCGCCAGGGATGATCGGGATAGACTCCCTTCCGCCAGCCACGTGCGCCAGAAGTGGCCCGTGCGTTCGAGTTTTCCTCGGCCTGCTCGACCGTATGCGGACCGCCTGCCCCCTCGGTCCAGGAGAGCGCACAGAAGCGCTTCTCGCCCTCGGACATCGTGTGGCGCCCATGGGTGCGGTTGCCCTCGATGCCCATGCGGATGTCGCTGAACAGCCTCATCGCGACAGGGTCATCGGCGTCCTCGTTATCGGTCGCGTCCATCTCGCTGACGGCGTCCACCAGGCATGCCTCGCCCTCCTCACCGGTCTGCACGAGCGTCCAGCGCGCGGGCGTTGAGCCGTACTCGAGCATCGGCTCACAGACGATCTCCACCTGCACGTCGCCCTGGATGCATTCGATCACGCGCACCAGCAGGTGGTCGGCGTCGTAGTCCGTGGGCGGGCGCGTGTGGCTCGAGCCGTGCTTGTTGTCGTGC